>NZ_PQCC01000007.1 GCF_002964785.1 Pseudoalteromonas sp. T1lg48 | reverse complement strand
TTGCTCTTTAAAAATTTGGAAAGCTGATAAAAACTTTGAATTGTTCAATTTTGAATGATTTAGAGTTCTCAATAAGTAAAGAAATATGCCAGTCAATTGAAAGATTGATTGTGCGTCTACTTTAGTATTCTAACTTCTGGCGAAGTTAAACAGTCCTTGAAATACACACCCTTTTGGGTTGTATGGTTAAGTGACTAAGCGTACACGGTGGATGCCTTGGCAGTTGGAGGCGATGAAGGACGTATTAACTTGCGATAAGCCTGGTCAAGCTAGTAAAAAGCGCTTGAGGCCAGGATTTCCGAATGGGGAAACCCACCTGCTTGCAGGTATCTTGCACTGAATACATAGGTGTAAGAGGCGAACGCGGAGAACTGAAACATCTAAGTACCCGTAGGAAAAGAAATCAACCGAGATTCCGAAAGTAGCGGCGAGCGAAATCGGAGCAGCCCTTAAGCTTATTTGATGTTAGTGGAAGCCTCTGGAAAGTGGCACGATACAGGGTGATAGTCCCGTACACGACAATGTCTTATAAGTGAAATCGAGGTAGGTCGGAGCACGTGAAACTTTGACTGAATATGGGGGGACCATCCTCCAAGGCTAAATACTCCCAACTGACCGATAGTGAACCAGTACCGTGAGGGAAAGGCGAAAAGAACCCCTGTGAGGGGAGTGAAATAGAACCTGAAACCGTGTACGTACAAGCAGTAGGAGCCCTTCGAGGGTGACTGCGTACCTTTTGTATAATGGGTCAGCGACTTATATTTTGTAGCGAGGTTAACCGATTAGGGTAGCCGTAGTGAAAGCGAGCGTTAACTGCGCGTTGAGTTGCAAGGTATAGACCCGAAACCCGGTGATCTAGCCATGGGCAGGTTGAAGGTTGAGTAACATCAACTGGAGGACCGAACCCACTAACGTTGAAAAGTTAGGGGATGACCTGTGGCTAGGAGTGAAAGGCTAATCAAACCGGGAGATAGCTGGTTCTCCCCGAAATCTATTTAGGTAGAGCCTCGGACGAATACCATTGGGGGTAGAGCACTGTTTGGGCTAGGGGGTCATCCCGACTTACCAACCCCATGCAAACTCCGAATACCAATGAGTACTATCCGGGAGACACACGGCGGGTGCTAACGTCCGTCGTGGAGAGGGAAACAACCCAGACCGCCAGCTAAGGTCCCAAAGTGTATGTTAAGTGGGAAACGATGTGGGAAGGCTAAAACAGCTAGGAGGTTGGCTTAGAAGCAGCCACCCTTTAAAGAAAGCGTAATAGCTCACTAGTCGAGTCGGCCTGCGCGGAAGATGTAACGGGGCTAAACATACCACCGAAGCTGCGGCTGCGAACTTAGTTCGCGGGGTAGGGGAGCGTTGTGTAAGTGGCTGAAGGTGTGCCGGGAGGCATGCTGGACATATCACAAGTGCGAATGCTGACATGAGTAACGATAATGCGGGTGAAAAACCCGCACGCCGGAAGACCAAGGGTTCCTATCCCATGTTAATCAGGGTAGGGTGAGTCGACCCCTAAGGCGAGGCCGAAAGGCGTAGTCGATGGGAAACGGGTTAATATTCCCGTACTTGGTATAAATGCGATGGGGGGACGGAGAAGGCTAGGCAGGCACGGCGTTGGTTGTCCGTGTGAAAGTATGTAGGCTTGAATCTTAGGAAAATCCGGGATTCTTTAAGGCTGAGATACGAGACGACACTCTACGGAGTGGAAGCTGTTGGTGCCATACTTCCAGGAAAAGCCTCTAAGCTTCAGTTTATACCGAATCGTACCCCAAACCGACACAGGTGGTCAGGTAGAGAATACTAAGGCGCTTGAGAGAACTCGGGTGAAGGAACTAGGCAAAATAGTACCGTAACTTCGGGAGAAGGTACGCTCTTGAGTGTGAAGGACTTGCTCCGTAAGCATTCGAGAGTCGCAGTGACCAGGTGGCTGGGACTGTTTATTAAAAACACAGCACTGTGCTAAATCGCGAGATGACGTATACGGTGTGACACCTGCCCGGTGCCGGAAGGTTAATTGATGGGGTTAGTCCTCGGACGAAGCTCTTGATCGAAGCCCCGGTAAACGGCGGCCGTAACTATAACGGTCCTAAGGTAGCGAAATTCCTTGTCGGGTAAGTTCCGACCTGCACGAATGGTGTAACCATGGCCACGCTGTCTCCACCCGAGACTCAGTGAAATTGAAATCGCAGTGAAGATGCTGTGTACCCGCGGCTAGACGGAAAGACCCCGTGAACCTTTACTACAGCTTGGCACTGAACATTGAGCCTACATGTGTAGGATAGGTGGGAGGCTTTGAAGCAGAGACGCCAGTTTCTGTGGAGCCATCCTTGAAATACCACCCTTGTATGTTTGATGTTCTAACGTTGGCCCCTGAATCGGGGTTGCGGACAGTGCCTGGTGGGTAGTTTGACTGGGGCGGTCTCCTCCCAAAGAGTAACGGAGGAGCACGAAGGTTGGCTAAGTACGGTCGGACATCGTACGGTTAGTGTAATGGTAGAAGCCAGCTTAACTGCGAGACAGACACGTCGAGCAGGTACGAAAGTAGGTCATAGTGATCCGGTGGTTCTGAATGGAAGGGCCATCGCTCAACGGATAAAAGGTACTCCGGGGATAACAGGCTGATACCGCCCAAGAGTTCATATCGACGGCGGTGTTTGGCACCTCGATGTCGGCTCATCACATCCTGGGGCTGAAGTCGGTCCCAAGGGTATGGCTGTTCGCCATTTAAAGTGGTACGCGAGCTGGGTTTAGAACGTCGTGAGACAGTTCGGTCCCTATCTGCCGTGGGCGTTTGAGAATTGAGAGGGGCTGCTCCTAGTACGAGAGGACCGGAGTGGACGAACCGCTGGTGTTCGGGTTGTGATGCCAATTGCATTGCCCGGTAGCTACGTTCGGAATCGATAACCGCTGAAAGCATCTAAGCGGGAAGCGAGCCTCGAGATGAGTTCTCACTTGGAGTTTAACTCCACTGAAGGGCCGTTGAAGACTACAACGTTGATAGGCAGGGTGTGGAAGCGCTGTGAGGCGTTAAGCTAACCTGTACTAATTACCCGTGAGGCTTAACCATACAACACCAAAATGGTGTGAGACTGTTAAGTTAGAAGTTAGAAATTAAGACTGAAGTAGACACTTACTTAT
>NZ_PQCC01000006.1 GCF_002964785.1 Pseudoalteromonas sp. T1lg48 | reverse complement strand
CTGCCCAATCGCGATGGACGAAGGTCTACGTTTCGCGATCCGTGAAGGTGGTCGTACAGTTGGTGCTGGTGTTGTAGCATCAATCGTAGAGTAATAGTTACTCTTGAGAAAAAAGGCCGCTTTTAGCGGCCTTTTTTGTGCCTTGAAGTTGCGAAGACCACCTTCACTCTCTTGTTTCCGCTTTCAGCCATGCTGGCGATTACTCTTCTCGTATCTCGTTTAGGATGCAATGTAAGGGGAATTGGGCTGATACATAGGTGTTCTTGAGAGCGTGATAGTGTATGGATGTAACCTAGGCTTTAACCTTGAGTGAATCGTTTCACGTTAAGTTATAGCCGGCGACCCAACGAGATCTCCAATCTCAGCCTTTTTGGGTTCGCCGTGACGAGCATTATCACATTGATTTTAAAGCGTCTTGTCAGTGAATGTCGTCGAAATAGAGCAAATTTGAATGTCTTGGTAAAATTGACACTGTCATCTGAAATTGATTCTTTCTTTATTTTTGCACGACAACCCTCTAATGGAGTGTTCGCTAATGCAGTTTGGAGCAAATTTGAATGTCTAAGTAGAATCATGTATGTCGCCTAAATTTTATGAATCTCCAATTTTGGCTGGACATTCAAATTTGCTCATCCTCTCTGTGTTTTTAATTAAGGAGCCGGTAAGAGCTTAATAAAATTGACTAAACAGCCACTTAGAGCCAATCTAACGAGATTGTCCCCGACGTTAAAACGCCTATGCCTGAGCTGAAGATCCCCACGAATATTCCCCGTACCCATAGTCGCTTTGGCCGTTGGCTGGGTACCAAGGTGCTGAACTGGTTTGGTTGGCAGGTGGTGGGGGCGTTTCCCGAGCAGGGCAAGTTTGTCGCCGCGGTGGCGCCTCACACCTCAAACTGGGATTTTGTCATCGCCATCGCGGTGAAAATGCATTTACAGGTGCGGATCCGTTTTTTAGGCAAGCACAGTATTTTCGTCTGGCCCTTGGCGCCCTTATTGCGAAAATGGGGTGGTATCCCGGTCGACAGGCGCTCTTCCCATGGCGTGGTAGCGCAGGTAAAAACCCTGTTCGATAATAGCGATGCATTGATCCTTGGCTTGGCGCCTGAGGGCACGCGTAAGTACACGCCGCGGTGGAAAAGTGGGTTTTTACATATCGCTAAGGCGGCGAAGGTTCCCGTGGTGCCCATGGCTTTGGATTACAGTAAAAAGCAGTTTGTGATCATGGCACCGCTGCAGGTGGGAGAGGACATAGATGCCACCCTGACCCGGATTCAGGCCCTGTTTCCTGCCGAGATGGCCAAATATCCCGAGCAGGTGTCGGGCGCTAAGCGTTAGCCGCGCCCCCAGAGCGTTACAGGCGATGTAACTGCCAGCGGCGCTTTAGTTCGTTGACGAAACGGCTGTCGCCACCTTCTTCCGCGGATAGGATTAGCCTAAAGCTGCTGCCGTCCATGCGCTCAATGTCCACCACTGTATAGCCGGATGAATCATCGGCAAAGCTGGTTTTTACATCGGCGATATCGACATAGGCCGCCCGCTCTTTTTGGAGTTGGCCGTTATCCCGGTAGTAGCTAAACACTCCCTGCTCGGTCACGCCGTTGCCGTCATTGCGAATATTCCAGGTGGCATCGGAGTAGAAATAAATCAGTCGCTCATGGCTGTCGAGCAGACCCTGGCGCACCATAAAGTGCTTATCATGCTGCCATAGCTTATCGCCGGGGATCACCTCCAGGCTAGGAGTGAGGCCAAGATCATAAGCTGAGTTAATCATTAATAAAGGCAGGAAAATAACCAGCAGCAGCAATTGACGAGGACGCCAATGACTATGGTAGCGCAGCGCTTCTTGGTCTTTATTTAGGCGTGCTGTGTAGCTGACCAGCGGCAGCCAAGGCAGAGGCCAAAGTAATTGCCCCAGCAGCCAATGCGTTTCCAACGAGACCAGCAGGTGTAAGGCGACAACGATAATAGCGAGCACCACTGCCAGCCATTTTGGCGGTAAAAAGCGTCGTGTGCCTTGTTGTTCGCTGTCGTCATAGAAGCGGGCGTAAAGCGGGTAAAACCAAATCCAGGCGAAGAAGCCGCGAGCGATGGGCATCATGGCCTCATCATTTTGCCGCTGAATAAACTGCCAGTTTTTATAGCACCAATAAAACGGGAAAATGCCCAAGCTGATCACCGAATAGAGATAAAACTTGGCGCTGCTAACAGGGAAGTAGCGCTGATCGGCAAAGCTTGGGCGCTTACTCGCTTCGATACGCCACAGGGTAATAAAGATGGTGAGCACCAAAATCACGCTTAGTACATAAGCGATCAGTGCATTTATGGCGAGATCGCCACCGTCGTTTGAGTCAGTGTTGCTTGGCCCCTGGCGAATCCCATAATTGGTGGCCGCCAACAGCTCTTTACGGGCCGCTAAATAGGCGTCCACCTGCTGTGGCGTGACATGATCGACCTTGCTGCGGAACTGATAGCTCAGGATCAGCACATTATCCTCGAAGCGAACCTGGCTATCGAGGCGGTAAAACGGGTTGTCTATTTGCTCATTGGCATTATTAAAATGCCAGTCATGTTCATTCAGGTGCACCTCAATGCGGTAATCGACATTGTAAGGATGACGTAAAAACAGCGGGCTGGTGCGGGATTTTACCTCGGGCTCATAGATGGCATTTTGAATATCATCGGCGTAGAAATAGGCATGCAGGCCATCGTCCTCACTTTGCCAAAAATCGCCGATGCGATAATACTCTTTCACCGTGATTTCGCCCTGCTGCAGGCCTTCCTCTACGCGCGGTAACTGAGTGGGCTCGGTGCCGGCAAAATAGTTTTGATAATAGTTGGTGTAATTTTCCTGGGCACCTTGCAGGCCTTTGTTGGCCAGCTCCTGGCGTTTATCTATGGCGTCGGAGTCACTAAAGGTCGATTGCACCGAAAACAGGGCGTAGTCGTTCTTTGTCTGGGGCAGCTCGTAGCGCTCGACAATGCTGCGATGAAGGCGGGTCTCGGGTTTGACCATACTGGTGAGAGACTGCTCGCCTTCTTTTACGATCAGGGCATAGCCAAAATTTGGTTCGCTAAGATTATCTAAGGTGCCGGTTTGGTAGCCGGTGGTGGGGTCGAGCCAATAGCGCTGCCCCTGATGCTCCAAGGTTACCAGTACATGGTCAAAACGATTGGAGGCCGGCGGAATCTCCGCCAACCCCTTGTTAAGCTCGGTGTTGACCAGTGCCGGGTGCGATTCGATACCCAGGGCCCGGAGTATACTCATGAGTACCACGGTCTTATCTTTACAGTCGCCATAACGCAGGCGCAGGGTTTCATCCGCCGCGGTGGGTTGATGGGAATTACTGCCCATTTCCAGGCCCAAATAACGAATTTCATCCTGAGTGTACTTTAGCGCGGCTCCTACCTGTGCTTCTATGCTGGCATGTTCACTGCGGATTTGCGCGGCGATATTCTCCACGCTGGCATCACTGGATAAGGCCTTTTGATACATGGGCAAGGCCCAGTCGACCACCTGTTGCCAAGAGGCAAATTCGGTGAAAAACACCAGATTATAGGGGTCGTACCAAGAGGGGGTTTGCGAGTCATAACGCTTGGTTGGCAGCGCAGTGGCACTCACCTTGTATTCCATGCCCGCGGCTGTTTGACTGCGGGTGATAGGCAATTCACCTTGACGCTGATGTACTTGCAGGGGCGTGTCTTTTTGCCAGAGGATACGCAGTTGTTGCTGCGCCACGGGAACGCTCCAGTTAAATTGCCCTGTGTAGCTAAACAAGCCCTGATAGATGGGGTTGCGGCCCACTCGGGTAAAGGCGTAGTCAAGGGTATCGCCGGGGCGAATATCGTCGAGAATGATATTCAGGGTTTGGCTACCGTCATAAATCAGTTTGTCGGCGTCCAATTCCCGTTGCAGCAACTTGAGCTGGGCACTGGCGAGTTTATCGATGACCAGGCCATCGCGGATCACCTGTAAATGATGAAGTTCGATGCGTTGATAACTGGGGTTGTAGTCGAGGTTAAGTTGTGACATACCCTCGACGCCTGTTTGGTTGGTGGCCAGCATCACATAGCGAATATAGTGGCTGGTCTTCCCCTCGGCATCGACCTGAAACTGATCGTCGAGCAGGCGGTAATAGGTGCCGTCGGCAATATTCTCTATCGGTACCTGTTCGCTATCGAGCGAAGTCAGGGGCAGGGGCTGCACCCAGTTGGCCGCCGGGGTGATCTGGTACTGGGCCAGGGTGGCTTGGCTAAGCAGCAGCAGGGTTAGTGCAAAGCAGCTTATTAGTTTTTTTATCATGGCTGGTTGCTCATTAACGTCCGTGTGTGCAGACCCAGGTTGCGCGGGCCGAGGTAACACTAAAGTCAGTGGTGTTTTTACATACAGTAACCGTTATGATTATGAGAAAACAATAATAAATTAGCCCGTTATGTTCTCTATTGGTGTGATAAGCGTGATTGCCCTGGCCTACCTCGGGGTGTTATTCGCCGTGGCCTGGTATGCGGATAAGTTCAGCAACAATCGTTCCAGTGGCTGGATCTATGGCTTGTCTTTGGGGGTCTACTGCACCTCCTGGGCGTTTTACGGCACTACCGCGCAGGCCGCCAATAACGGCTGGTGGCTGGCTCCTACCTATACCGGCACCATCCTATTGTTTGTTTTTGGTTGGCAAATTTATACTCGTATTGCCACCATTTGTCGCCAGCAGCAACTCACCTCCATGGCCGACTTTCTTGCCACCCGTTACGGTCAGTCGTCCCGTTTGTCCGGCCTGGTGTCGCTGATCTCGGTGATCGCCATCGTGCCCTATATCGCCCTGCAGCTAAATGCCACCAGTGCCAGTATCGCCATGTTGACCGAGGTGGAGCGCGGGAAAAACGACTATTTCTATCAAGACAGCACCTTTTATATCACCCTGACCCTGGCCCTGTTTGCCATTTTATTCGGGGCGCGGCGGGTGCGCCCCAGTGAACACAATCCGGGCTTGATGGCCTCCATCGCCTTTGAGTCCGTGGTCAAGTTGCTCGCCTTTGTCGGCGTTGGTTTATTTATTTGCTTTGGGTTATTTGACTCGCCCCAGGCTATTTTTGCGGCGGCGCAACAGCAAGAGATAGCGGCGCAGATGCAAACCACCGCCAGTCCGGGTTATGTGTATTGGGTGCATGTGTTGCTCGGCTTATTGGGCGACCTTGTGTTTACCACGTCAGTTTCATACCGCTTTTATTGAGCATGATAACGAGCAGCAACTGGCTACCTCGCGCTGGTTGTTCCCCCTTTACCTGTTGTTGATCAATCTCTTTATCCTGCCCATTGCCTATGCGGGTTTAGTGTATTTTCAGGGGCAGGATGTCGGCTACGACACTTTTGTGCTGGCCCTGCCCATAGCCGCAGAGGCGCCCTGGGTGTCGCTGTTGGCCTTTTTAGGGGGCTTTTCTGCGGCAACCAGTATGGTGATCGTCTCCACCATAGTCTTGTCTATCATGATCACCAACGACTTTATCAACCAGTTTTTGCTGCGCCGCTCGCAGCTGAGCTCATCCCATCGCGGCCTCTCCAAGTTTAAATTGCTGCAGGCGCGGCGCCTGGTGATAGTCGCTGTCCTGCTGCTGAGCTATGCCAGCCATCGGGTGCTGGCCGAAGGCAATACCCTGGCCAATATGGGCCTGATGTCTTTTACCCTGGTGGCCCAGTTTGCGCCGGCGATGATCATCGGCCTGTGGTGGTCCAAGGCCTCGTGTCGCGGCGCCCAGCTGGGAATTTTAAGTGGCTCGGCAATTTGGTTTTACACCCTGTTGCTACCGAGTGTGTATTCCGCCCTGTATGGCGAGGCCGCCTGGCTTAACGAGGGACCGTGGCAACTGGCCTGGCTGGCACCGAACAACCTATTTGCTCTTGGTCTGGAGCCCCTAACCCAAGCCGTGCTGCTGTCGTTGGGGGTGAACACCCTGGTTTATCTCTTGGTGCCCTTTATCAGTGCGGCGCAGCTGGCCGAGCGCCTGCAAAGCAATAAGTTTATTTTGCGTGGCGTAGAAGAGCGTGACGCCAATATCGCCCTTAGCTATCAAGAGCTGGCGCTGCTATTACAACGTTTTAGCGAACCGGATCGTGCCGCCGAGCTGGTAGAACAATACTTTCCCGCCGCCCGTAATCTTTGGAAAAATCAGGCTCCCGCCGCAGTGGAAGAGCGGGTTGAGCGGGAAATGTCGGCCCTGGTCGGTGGCGCCTCGGCGCGGCTGATCCTCGATGTGGCTAAGGATGAAAAACGCCAGCCCTTTGAGCAGGTGGCGGAGTTTGTCGATGAGGCCTCTCAGGTACTGCGCTTTAACCGGGATCTGTTGCAGGCCACCATAGAAAACATAGAGCAGGGCATTAGCGTGGTAGACAGCGATCTCAAACTGGTGGCCTGGAATCAGGGCTATCAGGAGATGTTTGCCTATCCAAAAGACATGCTGGCGGTGGGGCGACCGGTGGCCGAGCTGATCCGCTTTAATGCCGAGCGCGGTTTGTTTGAATGCCTGCAAATCGAGGCGGAGGTGAGCAAGCGCATCGCCCACCTACGCCGTGGCAGCGCCTATAAATATCGCCGTGAGCACAACGATGGCCGGGTCTTCGAGATGCAGGGAAACCCCTTGCCCGGCGGCGGCTTCGTAACCACCTATACGGACATCAGCGACTTTGTGCAACAGCAGCGCGAGTTAGAGCTGGCAAACCTGAATCTGGAAGAAAAAATCGCCGCCCGTACCAGCGAGCTGGTAGCCACCAACCACGCCCTGGTGGCGGCCAAGCGGGAGGCGGAATTAGCCACGGAAAGTAAGACCCGGTTTTTCGCCGCCGCCAGTCATGATCTGTTACAGCCCTTTAATGCCGCCAGCCTGTTTTGCTCGCTAATGAGCGACAAGGCCCAAGGCTCGGAATTGGCTGAGCTGGCCGAGAATATTCGCAACTCCCTGGCCAGTGCCGAGGATTTATTGTCGAGCATCTTACAGCTAACCAAGCTGGAGTCCGGCTCCTTTAAAATCAACAGCACCGACTTCTCCTTGGCCAGCTTGTTGCAGCCCCTTGCCAATGAATACGGAGCCCTGGCCAAAGACAAGGGCCTGGGGTTTCGTCTGCAAGGCGCCGAGGTGATGGTGAAAACGGACAAGGCGCTGCTTAAGAGGGTGTTGAGCAACCTGTTGAGTAACGCTATTCGCTATACTGAGCAGGGCGAAATCCGGGTGCTCTGCGAGTGTCATGGGCAGCAGCTGTCCATTATGGTGGAAGACACCGGAGCCGGCATCGCTAAGCAAGATCAGGAGCTGATCTTTGAGGAATTCAAACAGTTGCAGGGCAAAGAGCAGGCACAGGGCCTGGGTTTGGGACTGGCCATTAGTAAGCGTATCTGTGCCGCCCTGGAGATCAATATGACCCTGGGCTCACAACTCGGCCAGGGCACCCAGTTTACCCTGACACTGCCATGTTATAGTCAGCCGCACAGCGCGGTGCCAACACCGAGCGAACACAAGGGTCAAGATAATCAACTGGCAGGTCTGCGCATCTGGCTGCTCGACAATGACGATAACGTGTTACAGGCGCTGTCTCAGGTGCTCCAGAATTGGGGATGTAGCGTGGCGTTGGCCAAGGATCAGGTGCAGTTGGCCGAATTAGTGCAAAGCAGTGAGGCGGATATTCTGATTGCCGACTACCAGCTCGATGATGGCGTCACCGGTTTGCAGGTGATCCAGGCTCTGGGTCTGGAGGAGATGGCCATCGTGATCAACACCGCCAACCATGACGAGGCCATTCGTGAGCGCGTCAGCGATTGTGGTTATCCCTTGCTGTATAAGCCGTTAAAAACACCGGCATTAAAGCGGATGTTAAAGCGCTTAAAGGCGAATCAGGAGCAGGTTAAATTGTAGGTCGGTGCTTTGCGCCGACAAAGCGAGACTCCTGCCCTTTTGTAGGCCTTATCGGCAATGTGCTCCCGCATTGCTCTACTCCCGTCATCTTTAGCGGTAAAGGCCAACTTACAACGATAATATGCCCTTTGTGTCGGGATAAAATCCCGACCTACAATTCAGGCTTCTTCACTTTCGGCTACCGTGGCCATTTGCTTGAATAAAATCCCCGCCTGGGTGCGGTTGTAGACATTGAGCTTTTTCAAAATGGCCGAGACATGCTGCTTAATGGTGGTTTCCTGAATCGACATGGCATAGGCGATCTGCTTATTGAGCATGCCATCGGCGATCATGCTCAGTACCCGATACTGCTGTGGCGTCAGCTTTTCCAGGTTACGGGCAAACTGGGCCTGTTCACTGTTAACGTCGGTGCAAATTTCCGTTTGCGGTGGCAGCCAGTTTTCCCCTTCGATAACCTGAGCGATGGCTTCGCTGATCACCTCCAGGGATGAAGACTTGGGAATATAGGCGCTGGCACCGAGCGCCATGGCTTGTTCAATAATGCTGGGATGTTCATTGGCGGAGACCATGATCACCAGAATATCTGGGTATTGATTGCGCAGTCGTGCCAAGCCTTCCAAACCCTGGGCGCCGGGAATGGTGAGATCTAAAAACACCAGCTCAATCTCCGGGTGGGCGATAAGGGCACTGAACAGCTCCGATAGATCGCTGGCTTCTAAAATTGGCTCATCGGCCATGGCCTGGGCGGCGGCCTGTTTTAGGGCGCTGCGAAATAACGGGTGATCATCGGCGATAATGGCTTGCACACTGGGCATCCTAAGTTGACTCCATGTCCCTCGTTATAGGGGATTTTGTTAGTCGCGGCAAGGGCCTGCGGTAAGTTGCATAAGAGAAAGGCGACCGTTTGAAACCGGGGGACGGCCGGTCGCCTTGGTATAGCAGATGGGATTAGAAGTTATAACCCACGGTGAGCGACACGGTGCGCGGGTCGCCAAAGTAGCCGATCAAGGTGTTATCGCCACCTAGTCCCGGGGTGTACTTGCTGACATCCGTGGGGTCGGAAGCATCCGGGGTAACGAACTGGTAGCCACCGATCATATATTCTTCATCCGTTAAGTTCTTGCCATGGAGGCCGACACGCCAGTGACCGTCTGTGCTATACCAGTTGACGCTGAGGTTGAGCAGACCATAGCTGTCCTGGCTCAACAGGCTGTCTTCTTCGAATAACACATAGTCGCCACGGTAGTAGTAGTTGGTGTTAAACACCCAGTCGCCGTTATCCGTATACAGGCGATAGGTGGCGCCCAGGTTAAAGGTAAGATCCGGGGTGTTGGATATGCTAAAGCGATCCGACTTATCGAAGGACTCGCCGCTAATAGGGTCCGTGTCTAACACCTCTTCGAAGTCCGAGTCGATATAACCCATCGACGCATCAAACGTCAGGGCGTCGGTGGCGACATAGTTTAGTTCCACTTCCACCCCGTCCGCCGACGACTTACCTATATTACCCAGGCGCTGGTTGAGATCCGCCGAGCTATTGCCGGGCAGTACCGAAATATATTGGCGGTCATCGTGATCCAACGAAAACAGGGTGATATTGGCGCGCAGGTTGTCGTTCCATTCACTCTTCATACCCAGCTCGTAAGAATCCACGATTTCCGGGTTAGCGGCGGGCTCGGGACCACTGGCACGGGGATTAAAGGTGCCCGATTTAAAGCCCTGGGCGTAGCTGGCGAAGAACATGATATCGTTATTGTATTGATACTCGACGCCGACGCGTGGGGTAAAGCGTGACCAATCTTCTTCATCGTCCAAGACCAGGTTTTCTTCAAATTCTGGGCGTTCATAGCCGGGTACCCAGCCAGATTCTGGATAGATGGTGGCAACCAGGGCGGTGTTATTGACGTAGGCTTCTTTCTTATCCTTGGTGTAACGGGCACCCAAAGTTAACGACCACTGGTCGGTTAAATCCACACTACCCTGAATGTAGGCGGCCTTGCTGGTGGAGTTGCTGCAACCGCTGATTTCGCGGGTGAAGCTAGGCAGTGGCACGCCAACGCCCAATTTATCGAGCTGCGCACCCACCTCTAAGATGGCATCGAATACGCCGCAGGATTCACCGTCGTAATAGTACAAGCCGGATACCAGCTTGTAGTTGTCGCCCTGGTGGTTCATCTGCAGTTCGTGAGTGGTTTGCTCGTCGTCGTAGATGGCGGGCACATCGAAAATACGTAAGGCGGTATTATCAAAGTCGATATTGGTCGGCGAATAGCTGTCGCGCTTGGCACCGATATACTTAAACGAGGTGCTGTCGCTCATGTCCCAGCGTGCGGTCAGGCTATAGCCCTCTAACTCCACCTTGTTCCAGGTTGGCATACTGGTGTAAGAGTCATAGACATCATCCGGCACCGGGGCCTCGGTCAGGACACTGGGTAATAAACGGTAGCCGCCCTTGGAATTCGAGTCATCGTCGGTTTTATCCCAGCCAAGGCGGAAAAACAGGTCTTCCGTGGGGCGATACTCCAGAGTCAGGCGCGCCGCAGTAAGATCCTTGTTGTAGTTTTCCTTATCCTGACCATCCAGATCCGAGACCAAAAAGTCACCAAAGCCGTCGCGGTTTAAGGTAGCAAAGCCATAACCAAGATAGAGCTGTTCATCGATCAGTGGCAATTGCCCGGTGATCTTCAAATCTCTTTGGTTATAGCTGCCCACCGTACCTTGGATATCAAAGGTCATATCGCCGGTCATTTCCTTGGTGACATACTTCACCGCGCCGCCTATGGTGTTTTTACCGTAGAGTGTCCCCTGTGGACCGCGTAATACTTCAATTTGCTGGACATCTAATAAATCCAGCACCGCACCCTGAGGGCGAGCTACGTAGACATCATCGATGTAGATACCCACACCCGGCTCATAACCCCATAATGGGTCCTGTTGACCTACACCGCGAATAAAGGCGGTGATGGTGGAGTTTGTGCCGCGGCTGGCCTGCAAGGTGGTGTTGGGTGAAAACTGCTGTACCTCGGTCATTACCGAAATACCGTTTTCCTGTAATTGCGCGGCGCCAATAGAGGTCACGGCCACCGGCACCTCTTGCAGGTTCTCGACCGTTTTACGGGCGGTAACCTCGATGCGTTCCAGCTCGGCTTTTTTTACTTCTTCTTCTGCCAAGGCCGTTGGGCTTGCCAGTGCACTTGTGAGTGCCGCCCCAATCGCTAAGGCTAGACTAGAGCGGCGTAGACTGTATGTGTTCATCCTGTATCCCCTGTTATTGTCGTTGTCCGTGCGCCGGTATTGTTATGGGTCGTCACGGTATGGGTTTGTTTTAAAAATATTAATTAACTGTGACTTTAGGGGAAAAATGCGACGAGGGGGTTAGTACCTTAGTACTATCGCCGCTACAGCCCTTGATTTACGGGGTGTGGCGCAATTCTATAACCTTAGTACTATGTATTTTAACGGTTTGTGGGGCCACACTGATTGCCAGTGTTGTTAACAGAAACAGCTGCTATGCTAGCTCTGATAACTAAAACAATAATAATTCGAGGAGCACTTCTATGCTCAGTATGATTGGCCTTATCGGCGGTCTGGTACTACTTATCATTCTTACCCTGCGCGGCGTAAACCTGTTTATTGCCGCGCCCTTATGTGCCCTGTTGGTGGCGCTGAGTGGCAATATGGCGCTCTTTCCCGGTGAGAGTGTATCGTTAGACTTTGTCAGCACCTATATGAACGGCTTTGCCGGTTTCCTCAGTGCCTGGTTCTTTATGTTCTTGCTCGGCTCCTTGTTCGGCAAGTTTATGGAAGACAGCGGCGCCGCGGACAGCGTTGCCCGTGCCATAGTCAACAAGCTGGGTATGAAACACGCGGTACTGGCTGTGGTGATTGCCTGTGCGGTGTTGACCTATGGTGGTGTCAGCGTCTTTATCGTCGCCTTTTCCGTGTACCCCATGGCTCTGAGCCTGTTTAAAGACGCCAACCTGCCACGACGCTTTATTCCCGCGACTCTGGCCTTTGGCTCGGTGACCTTTACCATGACCTCGGCGGGCTCGCCGGAGATTCAAAACTGGATCCCCATCAAGTATTTGGGCACTTCGCCCTATGCGGCCTGGGAAGTGAGCCTGGTGGTGGCTGTGTTTATGGCCATTGCCGGTTACTGGTGGCTGAAGAAGATGATCACTAAGGCGGTGGCCAATGGTGAGCGCTTCGAGGCCCGCGACGACGACCCGGAAATTCCCGAGCGCGACTATCCCCATCCGATCACCGGAGTGATCCCGCTGCTGGTGGTGTTACTGCTGTCCTTTACACTGCACGATATATTGCACCAAAGTGCCTTGATCGTCGCCTTGCTCGGTGGTGTGTTGGCGATTCTGGTGATCAACTTCAAGCATTTCCACAACCTCAGCGGTGCCATTAACCTGGGTACCACGGGGGCGCTGGTGGCCATAGGCAATACCAGTGCGGTCGTCGGTTTTGGTGCGGTGGCTAAAAACACAGAGGCCTTTCAGGTGGCGGTGGAAGTCATGACCAATATGCCCGGCAACGAATTGCTCGGTGCGGCGGTGGCCGTCAGTGTCATTGCCGGTTTGACCGGCTCGGCATCCGGCGGCCAGGCCATAGCCCTGCCGTTAGTGGCGCCTCATTACCTGGATGCAGGCGTTAATCCGGAGCAATTACACCGGGTGGTGGCGATCAGTTCCGGGGCGTTGGATACCTTGCCGCACAACGGTTATGTGGTGACCACCATCCGCGCCATCTGTAAAGAAACGCACCAACGCGCTTACTGGTCTATGGCGGCATTAACGGCCGTGGTGCCACTGATTGGCGTGGCCCTGGCGCTCGCCCTATTTATCTTATTCTAAGGAGTGAACAACATGAGCATGCTGCGAATAATAGGCCTTGTTTTAATCTGTGTAAGCCAGTGGGCCTGGGCTCAGGGCGAGCCCCTGCTGGTGGAAAAACAGCGTTTCGCCTTTGCAAACTACACCACGGAATCGGGGGTGACCTTGCCCGAGGTGCAGGTGGGGTGGGAGAGCTACGGCACCCTTAATGATGCCAAGGACAATGTGATTCTGATCACCCATTTTTTCTCCGGCACCTCCCATGCGGCGGGTAAATACAGCGCGGATGACGCTTTGCCCGGATATTGGGATGCCATTATTGGCCCGGGTAAGGCCATAGACACCAACAAGTTTTTTGTGATCAGCTCGGACACCCTGGTTAACGCCAACTGGCACGATAAAAACGTGATCACCACGGGCCCGGCGTCCATTAATCCAAAAACCGGCAAGCCCTATGGCCTGGACTTCCCCGTGGTCACCATAGGCGATTTTGTCGAAGTACAAAAGCGTTTGCTCGACAGCCTGGGGATTGAAAAACTCCACGCCGTCATTGGCGCCTCCATGGGCTCATTCCAGGCGCTGGAATGGTCGGTGCGTTACCCAGACAAGGTTGAACGACTGGTGCATGTGATTGGTGCGGCGAAAATGGACGCCTGGACGGTACCCGCGCTGGAAAAATGGGCGCTGCCCATTCGCCTGGACGCAAACTGGAACAATGGCAATTACTATGAGGGTGAGCGCCCGCTGGCCGGTGTGACCGCCACCATGCTGAATATTACCCAGGACGCCATGCACCCGGAAAGTTACAAGGTCAGCTTCCCAAACTTCAAGGTGCAGGACGAGGGCGCGAAAAAAGACATACGCACCCTGCCGGCCATTAACCAGACCCTGCATGAGCGCGCCCTGGTTCGAGCGCAAACTCAGGATGCCAACCATATTCTCTATTTAGTGCGCGCCTCGCAACTGTACAGCGCCGGCATGCAGGAAGACCTAAACGCGGCGGCACAAAAGATTCAGGCCAAGGTACTGCTTATGCCCGCCAGCAACGACCTCTTGTTACGCCCAGGCCCGGTGCGCGCGTTTGCCAAGCTGCTTAAAGAGCAAGGAAAAGATGTAAAAATCGAGGAAATTGAGGGGATCTGGGGGCACCTAGACGGTCTGTTCTCGATTCAAACCAAGGCCCCGGTGCTCGCCGAGTTTTTAGCGGAGTAATCATGAGTAAGCGTATTTTAATTACCGGTGCCGCCAGTGGCATTGGCCGCTATGTGGCGGAACACCTGGGCAAGCAAGGCCATGAGATCTTACTGACCGATCTCGATGGTGAGCGCGCCAAGGCCGAGGCCGAACAGCTTCAACAGCAGGGCATTCGTGCCCAGGGCCTGGCGCTGAATGTGGCAGAACTGGCCTCCCTCGGGGATTTTATTGCCAGGCAGCCGACCATAGATGTGTTGATCAATAACGCCGGCATTCAGTATGTCGAGCGTTTGGATGATTACCCATTGGATAAATGGCAGCTGTTGCAAGACGTATTACTCAATGGCCCGGCCATGCTTACCAAGGCCGTGCTTCCGGCGATGCGGGCGCAAAACTTTGGTCGTATTATCAATATCGGCTCCATTCATGCCCAGGTTGCCTCCAAGTATAAGTCGGCGTACGTCTCAGCCAAACATGGCT
The DNA here is from genome assembly GCF_002964785.1 of Pseudoalteromonas sp. T1lg48. Classification (GTDB taxonomy): domain Bacteria; phylum Pseudomonadota; class Gammaproteobacteria; order Enterobacterales; family Alteromonadaceae; genus Pseudoalteromonas. Next base: position 47,119 of record NZ_PQCC01000006.1, on the reverse strand, counting down.
TGATTGGTTTGGGCAAGGTGTTGGCGCTGGAGACCGGGGATGTGGATATCACGGTCAATACCATTTGCCCGGCCTATGTAAAAACCCCCTTGGTCGAGGCGCAAATAGCCAGCCAGGCCAAACAACATGGCATCACCGAGCAAGAGGTGATCGACACCATCATGCTGGCCCCCATGCCCAAAAAGGCCTTTATCGGCCTGGACGAAATTGCCCACACCGTTGACTTTTTAATGGCGGATGCGGCGCGCAACATTACTGCCCAGGCCATCGCCCTTGATGGCGGTTGGACGGCGCAATAGGAGAGAAGATGGCAGGTTTTAATAAGGTAGTGAACAGCTACGCCGAAGCAATGGCGGGCCTCGAAGACAATATGACGGTGATCGCCGGTGGTTTTGGCCTTTGCGGTATTCCCGAGGGCCTGATTAAAGAAATCAAAAACAAGGGCATCACCGGCCTGACGGTGGTTTCCAATAACTGCGGTGTCGATGGTTTTGGTTTAGGCATCCTGCTTGAAGATAAGCAGATCCACAAAATGGTGGCGTCTTACGTGGGTGAAAACGCCTTGTTTGAACAGCAACTGCTGAACGGTGAGTTGGAAGTGGAACTCACCCCACAAGGCACCCTGGCGGAGAAAATGCGTGCCGGTGGGGCGGGTATTCCTGCGTTTTACACCGCAACAGGTGTGGGCACAGTGGTTGCCGAAGGCAAAGATATTAAGCAATTTGATGGCCGCGATTACGTGCTTGAGCCAAGCATTGTTGGTGACTTTGCCATTGTTAAAGCATGGAAAGCGGATCGTTACGGCAACTGCATCTATCGTCACACGGCGATGAACTTCAACCCCATGGCGGCTACGGCAGGCAAGATCACCGTGGTTGAGGCGGAAGAAATTGTCGAGCCCGGGGAGCTGGAGCCCAGTCAAATTCACACCCCGGGTATTTATGTGCAACGCGTGATTCAAGGCCAGTTTGAAAAGCGCATCGAAAAACGTACGGTGCGAGGAGCATAACCATGGCGCTGACACGAGAGCAAATGGCGCAACGCGTCGCCCAGGAATTACGCGACGGTTATTACGTGAACCTGGGCATAGGCATTCCCACCCTGGTGGCAAACTATGTACCCAAAGGCATAGATGTGATGCTGCAATCCGAAAACGGTTTGCTGGGCATGGGTGAATACCCGCTTGAGGGGGAAGTGGATGCGGATATGATCAACGCCGGTAAGGAAACCGTGACCGCTCGCACCGGCGCGGCGATTTTTAACTCCGCCGAAAGCTTTGCCATGATCCGCGGTGGTCATGTGGACTTAACCGTGTTGGGCGCCTTCGAAGTAGACCAAAACGGCAACATCGCCAGTTGGATGATCCCCGGCAAGTTGGTCAAAGGCATGGGCGGCGCTATGGACTTGGTGGCGGGTGCGAAAAACATTATCTGCACCATGACCCATGCCAGCAAGCATGGCGACTCAAAACTGCTGACCCAGTGCTCGCTGCCGCTGACGGGGGTAGGCTGTATCAATAAGGTGATCACCGACCTGGCGCTGCTGGAAATCAAGGACGGTGCGTTTCACTTACTTGAGCGCGCCCCGGGCGTGAGTGTGGAAGAAATTAAAGCCAAAACCCAGGGCAAACTCATCTGCCCGGCTCAGGTTCCTGAAATGCAGTTTTAGGGTTGTCCCGATTCTAGACTGCACCAGTCAACACCCAGCTAGCCTGCTATGCTGGGTGTTTTTTATGTGTTCATCACAACCTGACGTAAACGCAGGCTGAGAGGACCTCGAGTAGGGGGTATGCTAAGGTTTAAGGGCTATTAACCAAGATGCGACAGAGGTCTAAATGGATAACGTCATTCTTGAGTCTGTTATCACCTGCCCAGTGTGCGGCGCAAAGAAGCAGGAAACCATGCCAACCGATGCGTGCCAATATTACTATGAGTGCTCATCTTGCCACACCCTGTTAAAGCCTTTACCCGGTGACTGCTGCGTGTATTGTTCATTTGGCACGGTTAAATGCCCACCCATTCAACAAGACGGCGCGTGCTGCGGTTAATAACACTCAAAACGGATCGGGCAGCGGTTACCACGGCCTCGACCTCGGCTCCCCCTTGTAAAAGCTGCTTACATTTTATTCGGTGCAACCCTTGTTTAATTCCGTCATGCTAGGTGTTCGAATGCAAAGGAGAAAGCACAATGCGATGTCATGAAGTTGATTATGAAATTATCGGCCATTCGATGCAGATGGTGGAAGTGGAACTGGACCCGGGTGAGGCGGTGATCGCCGAAGCGGGCGCAATGAACTACCTTGAAGACGGCATTCAATATGAAGCCAAAATGGGTGATGGCTCCCAGGTCAATCAAGGCTTTATGAGCAAGCTGTTCAGTGCGGGTAAGCGCATGATCACCGGTGAATCCCTGTTTATGACCCACTTTACCAATCAGGGCATGGGTAAAAAACGCGTTGCCTTTGCCGCTCCTTTCCCGGGCAGTATTGTGCCCTTAAATATGGCCGAGTTGGGTGAGCAGGTGTTCTTGCAAAAAGACTCCTTCTTGTGCGCGGCACTGGGCACCGAGGTCAACATCGCCTTTCAGCGTAAATTAGGCGCCGGTTTCTTTGGCGGCGAGGGCTTTATTTTGCAGCGCTTAGAAGGCGATGGGATGGCTTTCGCCCATGCCGGCGGCACGGTCGTTGAGAAACAGCTTAATGGTGAAACGCTGCGCCTAGACACGGGGTGTGTGGTGGGCTTCACCGGCGGCATTGAGTTCGATATCGAACGGGTTAAGGGCCTGCGTTCCATGTTCTTTGGTGGTGAAGGCCTGTTCCTCACCACGCTGCGCGGCCATGGCACCGTTTGGATCCAAAGCCTGCCATTCTCACGTTTAGCTGATCGCGTACTTGAACATGCCCCTCGAGCCGGTGGTGCACGCCAAGGCGAGGGCTCGGTCCTTGGTGGCATCGGCGATATGATAGGCGGCGATTAGAGAGCCTTTATTTGGCAATGCCGCACAGGTATTGCCATTCTTCCTCGGTGACCGGCATCACGGATAAGCGCCCGGATTTTTTCAGCGCCAGCTCTTCGATGGCCGGGTCGGCCTTGATCGCCTGCAGGGTCACCGGCTTGTTAAAGGTTTCCCTGTATTGCACATCGACACTAAACCAGCGCGGCGCCTCGGTTGTGGCCTTGGGATCATAATAATCGCCGCTGGCATCGAATTGTGATGGATCCGCATAGGGACCGTTCACTATCTCGGCCACGCCGACTATTGCGGGCACCTTGCAGCTCGAATGATAGATAAACACCTTGTCGCCCACCTTCATGCCATCGCGAATAAAATTACGGGCCTGATAGTTACGTACGCCATCCCACACCGTAGTGCCGTCCGGGGCCGCTTTTAAGTCTGCCAATGAAAACGCATCGGGCTCTGTTTTGAGTAGCCAATAAGCCATGTCGGGTCCTGTGCTGAGCTAGGTAATCGGGTTCATTGTATAGTATTATCATTGTATTAGCTGCAATGTGGAAATGAGGACACAATGAGCCAAGCATTAGATAATTTATTGTCGCTGTTAAAACTGGAAGAAATCGAGTTAGGCCTGTATCGCGGTGCCAGCCAGGACCTGGGTTTTAAGGCCGTTTTTGGCGGTCAGGTTATGGGTCAGGCGCTTTCGGCGGCGAAGGAAACCTTGCCCGAAGGGCGCGTGGTGCATTCCCTGCATTCCTATTTTTTACGGCCCGGCGATGCCTCGCGCCCCATTGTTTATGATGTGGAAAATATTCGCGACGGTAAGAGCCTAAGCACTCGTCGTGTCAGCGCCATTCAGTACGGCAAACCGATTTTCTATATGACAGCCTCTTTCTCCGGCGACGCCCAGGGCCTGGAGCATCAGACTCTTATGCCGGATGTGCCGGCACCGGAAGGTTTGCGTTCGGCTTTAGAATTCTACCAAGAGCATGCCCATCAAATTCCCGAGCCCATTCGCAACAAGTTTATCAGCGAAAAGCCCATCGACATGCGCCCGGTGAATTTTCAAAACCCCTTTAAGCCGCAGGTTGCCGAGCCGGTGAAGCATATCTGGTTTAAGGCCAACGGCGAGATGCCGGACGACCAGCGTATTCACAACTACCTGTTGGCCTATGCGTCGGACTTTGAGTTTTTGCCTACCGCCTTGCAGCCGCACGGTAAGTCGTTTATGCACCCGAAAATGCAGGTTGCGACTATCGACCACGCCATGTGGTTCCATCGCCCATTCCGTATGGATGAATGGATGCTCTATAGTGTGGACAGTCCCAGCGCCAGCTGTGGCCGTGGCCTGGTGCGCGGCCAGTTCTTTGACCGCAAGGGCAACCTGGTTGCTTCCACCATTCAAGAAGGTGTGATGCGCGAGCGTTAGGGGCTTAAAACTGCTGCGCTCGACACTACGGCGATTAAAAATCGCTTTAAAGTCCTCATTTACGGCCAGTAAACTGCGGCTTTTCAGCGATTTTTGCATTGTACTGACTTCGCTCGCGACGTTTTCGATGGTTTTTGGCGACGACACCCGAGGGCGCCTCCACATTTGCTTTTTGCTTGCCCGTGTTAGGTGAGCAACGCATGCTTAAAAGTTGCTACCCAAGCTGCCTTAATTTGTGCTCAACGAGGGGATCATCCGGTACCAGTTGCTGCGCTACTTCAAGGAGTTTGATTGCATCTTTGGGGTGATCGTCTTGGTGCTTCACCGCGACATCTATGAGTGGTTGCACATCAATTTGTGCTTTATGCTCTTGCACATGCTGCTCTTTTTCATCGGCCAGTATTTGATGTGCCGTACTTAACAGTGCCAAGCGGTGTGGCGAGTTACTATTGGCTCGATTAAGAGACTGATAATAATCTTCTTTTAGGCGTAGCGTTTTGGTTTGCTGGCGAAACGTTTTGATATCCAGTTCTTGGTGGTGCAAAAAGTCCTTCGCCACCTGCTTATAAAAGCCAAACTTATTGAGATAACTGGCGTGAGTGCCATGACCCATACCGTAGACGCGGAGGTGAGTAAGCTGTGAGTAGCGTTTTGCATGTTTACGATCAATCTCATTGGTTGGATCGTAAATGATGTAGCCTTTGGCATTTCCCAATTGCAGATCGTGATAATCATCGTGCCAATCAAACTGCTGCGCAAGTTCTGTACTGGAGCGGGTGTCCCAAGGTGCAATGGTGGTATTTTTTGTGCTCACCGGGTGAAGTAACAGAACATAATCTAGCTTTAACAGCTCAGAAAATGCCCCTACGGCAAACCCACCGCGACTTAAGCCATATCCAAGACGCGTAGAGAATGGTGTGAGTAAAGGCGCTAGTTGTTCTAAGAAGAAGATGAGGTTGCGACTGCGAAACCAGTTACTTTGACCTAAGTGCTGAAAAGCAATGATATTCACTTGCTGCTTTAGCGCCAAGCGATAGCCCCATGGAGCAAAACCCTCGTGTAAATCACTGGTTTGGTAGTTAGTACCGGCAGGTGAAAATGTGAATAGCAGCGGTTTGCTAGGGTCGACAAAGTGATATTTAACATACACATCATCGAGTAAGTCGCTGCCCGTCATTGGTAGACGTTCGCGTTGCTCTGGAGGTGGAAGAGTCAGCCACTCATCCAGCCAATATAGTAATTTCATGCCATGCTCCCAGTAGGCCTCACGCCCACCGGCGCGAAGACAAACCCACAAAAAGCCCCGCATTGTAGCAAAAATGAGCGGTAATGAAAAACAAGGGGATTCGGGCCGCCGACTATGGCGGCTAGATCTTGTCGCGGTGGGTGTACTTTTTAGAATTAGGTAGTATGCTGGTTTACTAGAGACGACTCGGCAGCGCTAGATGCTGTTCAATGTCGTTATGATGAGGGATTTATTAAACTCAGGATGAGCTGAAAGTATGGCAACTTTGTTATTGTTAATAATGGTCGTGGCATGGATTTGGTCTGTGGCACGAGGTGTACACGTTTCTTTTCTTTGCGTAGTGTTAAACTTTTTATTCCCGCCTATATCTCAAGGGTTCTTTTCAATTTATGAAGAGAAAATGAGGCCTCCTTTCTTTTTGATGTTGGCATGTTTTGCTCTACTTTTGTTGTTTGGTGAACCGGTTTAGACGTGTCGAGCCGCATTCCTGTTCGTGACGAAGTTACGGCATCCATGCCTCCACCGTCCGGCCCGCCGCTGGGCTTAAGGCGTTCGCTTACTAAAAAATAGTTCACTGGACTATTTGCCAAACGCGCTCACCCTAGCGCTGCGAAGCGGTGCTTCGGTCGCTCGTCGCCCAACGCGACAAGATCTATCCCACTAACACCGCTGTCGGCGCAGAGCACCGACCTACAAAAACCGCCATAGTCGGCGGCCCGACGACCTAGAAAGGCTTACGCCTGACCTGCATGCATAGCCGCTATGGCATCGCTAATCGACTGCCACAACCTGGCCGGCAGCAACTGCTGCAGATCCTGGTACAGGGCAACCAGCTCGTCGGTATGGGCGAGGGCGTTGTCGCGTTGATGCACCAAGCCCTGCTCTTTGAGGCTGGCAATAAAGCCGGTCAGTACCTTCTTATCGAAGAATTCCGGGCTCTTAATACCGTGCAATGTGCCTAGGCGGTTGGCGATCACGGCGCCTTCTTTTTCCAGCTCCGAAGGGCTCATATCGCCGCTTTGGCTTAATAGGCCTATGACTATGGCGTAGCGCAGCAAGGTGTGGTGTACCACCTTGCCCAGCATTTCCAGCGTCGCCTGATTGTCACCCGCTTTGATCACTTCCAGCTGCTCGCCGTCTTGGCGAATAAGGCCCTGCTCGGCGAAGCTGGCGATAACCTTGTCGATGTAGTCGTCGTTCAGCTCAGGCAGGAACCATTCTTTGGCAAACAAGGGGTAAAGGCGTTGAACCTGCGCCTTGCACTCGCTGCGGGTGATGCTGTGGTGGTTAAACAGTTGCTGGGCAATGACGCTGGGCACCGCAAACAGATGCAGCACATTATTGCGATAATAGTTAAACAGGGTGCGCTCTTTTTCTTTAATGGCGATGATGTCGCCAAAGTGGTCGTTCACCACGTCAAATTTGTTCAGGGTCAGGGCGTGTCCAAGCAGCTCGGCGCTGTTTTGCTGGGGCAGGGTTAACTTGTCGCTGAGTGGCGCGTCCCGGTGCAGGCGCAGGTAGAAATCCATCTGCTCCAGCAGCTGTGACTTACTGAGCGCAAACTGATCATTGGTCAGCAAAATGGTGGCCAGCAGGTTTACCGAGTTCAATGCGGCGGCACTGTTGATATTCATCATAATCTCGTCGGCCAGATTGCTGACCTGCTTACCCAGCCAAGCCGGTTTTTGCACGTCGGTGGGATGAATCGCCTCGCGCCAGTTCGGCTGCTGCTCGTTAAGGAACTGGTTGATATTGATCGGCGCGCCGAAGTTCACGTTACCGCGACCATAGTTCTTGAGGTTTTTAATGGCCTTGAAAATACCCAGCACAGACTCGTTCTTTTTATGATCGCCGGCCAGCTCTTTGAGGTAGGTGTTGATCTCCATCACATGCTCATAGCCGATATACACGGGCACTATGGATATGGGGCGGTCGATGCCGCGCAGCATGGCCTGAATGGTCATCGCTAGCATGCCGGTTTTCGGTGGTAACAGGCGACCGGTACGGCTGCGCCCGCCTTCGGTGTAAAACTTCACCGAGTAGCCGTTAATAAAGAGCTGGCTTAGGTATTCTTTAAACACCGCCGAATAGAGCTTGTTGCCACTGAAGGAACGGCGAATAAAGAAGGCGCCGCTGCGACGGAAAATCGGCCCGGCGGGGAAGAAGTCGAGGTTGATACCCGCGGCAATGTGCGGTGGCACCAGGCCCTGGTGATAAATCACGTAGGTGAGTAACAGGTAGTCCATATGGCTGCGGTGGCAGGGCACATAGATGATCTCGTGTCCCTTATCGGTCAGCTCGCGCACCTGCTCGGCATAGTTCACGTCGATGCCGTTATAGAGCTTATTCCACAGCCAGGTAAGAATGCGGTCGGCGACGCGCACCATGGCATCGGAGTAGTTGGCGGCGATTTCATCGAGCAGACGCAGGGCTTTTTTTCGCGCCTCTTCCTGACTGATGCCTTTGGCCTTGGCCTCGTCGGCAATGGCCTTTTTAATGGTTGGCGACGCCAGCAAGGAATTAAACAGTGCCTCGCGAGAAGGCAGTTTCGGACCGGTGGCGGCGAGCTTTTGGCGACGGAAGTGCACCCGGGCCACACGCAGTAGTTTTTGCGGGAGCTCGTCTTTGTCACCCTTATCATGCACCAGTTGGGTTAAATCCAGGGGCTGACTAAAGCGAATAAGGTTGTCGCGGCCCGAGAACAGCACCACGAAAAACTTACGGAACCAACTCGGTGTCAGGGAATGGGAAATTAGCGTGCTTAAGCCTGGCTTTTCTTTGCCTGGGTTGCGGCCCCAGAGAATGGTCACAGGAATAATCTGAATCTTTTGCTCTGGTTGCTTGGCAAGGGCATCGAAAATCGCTTTACCCTGTTGCAGGGCACAGCTGGGGCGACTTTTAGTACCGAATACCGGCGGTGGATTTTGAATGCCGATGAAGCGCGGCAGCTCGGTGTCGGCGAGACTCTGCTCCTGACTGGGATCTGGCAGGCCCAGCTTGCGACAGATCTTCGCCAGGGCGGCGATATCAAGGCGCGAGTTTAAGCGGCCAATGTAGAAGGTGGGTACCGAGGTATCAAGCTCGAAGTCGGCAATCGGCTGCTGCGGCAGCACCTTGGACCTTACACAAATGGCATTTAAGCAACGGGCTAGAAAGTCGACGCTGCGGTTTAACATTTTCATTTACACTCACTCGCTTAACCACATTACCAAGGGGCAATAACAGATCAGGTAATGTCGAATACCAATTTATTAAAATTTTGCTCAATCCAGCGTGCCAAACGCCAGGCTAGCTTCGTTAAAAATTATTTAGATAGAACAACTATATACCATAATTTTAGCCTCGCTATCCCGAGCTTTTATCCGTTGCTACACCCGAGCACTTTATTAATGCAACTGGCATTAAAAAACACAATAAAGGGCGTAAATGATACCAAGTTCTAACTGGACTGACCATTGCTATGAGCTGGCTTGGCGACTGAGCCAAGGGCGCGGGGAGGTTTTGCCTTCCACTGCCGTCAGACGAGGGATTGGCCTTGGTACATAAAATGAACAGGCTTTAAGCCTGCTGTCAGTTAAGAGTCTCGATAATAAGAACAATGGCTGCGACAAACGCGCCAGGCTCGGTATTTAGTCGTATCCCTGGGGCTGAATTCTGTGTTGCGGCAGACAAGAAGGACGGGTGAGTGACGCAGCATCAAGCGCTTCCTCCTTCTTGTCCACCGTACCCTTCCTTAAGCACAAAAAACTGTTGCATTTATCACCAATATCTCTATAATACGCAGACTTTCTTTGCCTTAGGTGTTCCACCAAGGACATGGAAAGCTAGATATAGCTTGGATTTCAAGCATAAACAGGAGCTCCGATTTGGAGCTCAATGGTAGAAAATGAAAGGACAACCGACTTCTTAGTAGTAAGTAAGTTTCGGGTGTTTTTTTATGCTCTTTTTAAATGCTCTTTTTATTGAGGTTTTAGAATGTCAAATCAACGCATTCGCATTCGCCTAAAAGCTTTTGACCACCGTTTGATTGACCAATCAACGGCGGAAATTGTGGAAACTGCGAAACGCACAGGTGCTCAGGTACGTGGTCCAATCCCACTTCCTACACGCAAAGAACGTTTCACTGTATTGATCTCTCCGCACGTTAACAAAGACGCGCGTGATCAGTACGAGATCCGCACCCACAAACGTCTGATCGACATCGTAGAACCAACAGACAAGACTGTAGACGCTCTAATGCGCCTAGACCTTGCTGCTGGCGTTGATGTTCAAATCAGCCTGGGTTAATCGGAAGATTAGAGAGGTTTTAGGAAAATGGCATTAGGTCTAGTCGGTCGTAAAGTGGGCATGACTCGTATCTTCACTGAAGATGGCGTATCTATCCCAGTAACCGTAATCGAAGCGACTCCTAACCGTGTTACGCAGATCAAATCTGACGCAACAGACGGTTATAACGCGCTTCAAGTAACCGCAGGCGAGAAAAAAGCTAGCCGTGTAAACAAACCAGCAGCGGGTCACTTCGCTAAAGCTGGCGTTGAAGCGGGTCGTGGTCTGTGGGAATTCCGTCTTAATGGCGGTGAAGGCGACTTTGAAGTTGGTAACGAAATCACTGTTGAAGTATTCAACGAAGTGAGCAAAGTTGACGTTACTGGTACTTCTAAAGGTAAAGGTTTCCAAGGTGGTGTTAAGCGCTGGAACTTCAGCATGCAAGACGCAACTCACGGTAACTCTTTGTCTCACCGTGCTCCTGGTTCAATCGGTCAAAACCAATCACCTGGTAAGGTGTTTAAAGGTAAGAAAATGGCCGGTCACATGGGTGCTGAGCGTGTAACTACTCAGAACCTAGAACTAGTTCGTGTTGACGCTGAGCGTAACCTGCTTCTAGTTAAAGGTGCAGTACCTGGCGCTATCGGCGGTGACGTTATCGTTAAACCTGCTGTTAAAGCATAAGTCCTGGAGATTTAGTGATGGAATTAGCAATTAAAGACGCGTCAGGCGCTCTTGAAGTTTCCGAAGCTACTTTTGGACGTGAGTTTAACGAAGCATTAGTACACCAAGTAGTTGTTGCTTACGCAGCAGGTGCTCGTCAAGGTACTAAAGCTCAGAAGACACGTTCTGAAGTAAGCGGTGGCGGTAAGAAGCCATGGCGTCAAAAAGGTACTGGCCGTGCACGTGCTGGTACAATCCGCAGCCCAATCTGGCGTAGCGGTGGTGTGACTTTTGCAGCTAAGCCGCAAGATCACAGCCAAAAAGTTAACCGTAAGATGTATCGCGGTGCGATCAAGAGCATCTTATCTGAGCTTGTTCGTCAAGAGCGTTTAGTTGTAGTTGAGAACTTCGGTATCGAAGCTCCTAAGACTAAAGCACTTGTAGCGAAGCTTAAAGAGCTTGAGCTTAAAGACGTACTAATCGTGACAGAAGAAGTAGAAGAGAATCTATTCCTTGCTGCTCGTAACCTATACAAGGTTGACGTACGTGATGTAGCTGGTATCGACCCAGTAAGCCTAATCGCTTTCGATAAGGTTGTTATGACTAAGGGTGCTGTAAAGCAACTTGAGGAGGCGCTAGCATGATCCGTGAAGAACGTCTTTTAAAAGTAATCCTTGCTCCGCACATCTCTGAGAAGAGCACTGTATCTGCTGAAGATAACAACACGATTGTTTTCAAAGTACTTAAAGATGCAACTAAAGCTGAAGTTAAAGCAGCTGTAGAAAAGCTTTTCGAAGTAGAAGTAACTGGTGTTCGCACACTTAATGTTAAGGGTAAAACAAAGCGTACTGGTATGCGTTTCGGTCGTCGTAGCGACTGGAAGAAAGCCTACGTTACTCTTAAAGAAGGTAGCGAGCTAGACTTTGTCGGCGGCGCCGAGTAATAAGGGGAGTTAGAATTATGGCACTTCAAAAGTGTAAACCAACTTCTGCGGGTCGTCGTCACGTCGTTAAAGTGGTTAACCCTGATCTACACAAGGGTAAGCCATACGCTCCGCTTCTAGAGAAGAACTCTAAAACCGGTGGTCGTAACAACAAAGGTCGTATCACGGTTCGTCATATCGGTGGTGGTCACAAGCATCATTACCGTGTAATTGACTTTAAACGCACTAAAGATGGCATTCCAGCTAAAGTAGAGCGTCTAGAGTATGATCCAAACCGTAGCGCGAACATCGCCTTGGTTTGTTATGCAGACGGTGAGCGTCGTTACATCATCGCTCCTAAGGGTCTTAAAGCAGGTGATCAAATCCAGTCTGGTGTTGATGCACCAATCAAAGCTGGTAACACCTTACCTATGCGCAACATGCCTGTAGGTTCGACCGTACACAACGTAGAGCTTAAGCCTGGTAAAGGTGCACAGATTGCACGTTCTGCAGGCGCTTACGTACAAATCCTAGCACGTGAAGGTCAATACGTGACTCTACGTCTTCGTTCAGGCGAAGTTCGTAAAGTACTAGCTGACTGTCGCGCAACGCTAGGTGAAGTAGGTAATGCTGAGCACATGCTACGTTCACTTGGTAAAGCCGGTGCAAACCGCTGGCGTGGTATCCGTCCGACCGTTCGTGGTGTTGCCATGAACCCGGTAGATCACCCGCACGGTGGTGGTGAAGGTCGTACTTCTGGTGGTCGTCACCCTGTATCTCCATGGGGCGTACCTACCAAAGGTTACAAGACTCGTAAGAACAAGCGTACTGATAAGTTCATCGTACGTCGTCGTACTAAATAATAGTTGAGGAATAGCCATGCCACGTTCTCTCAAGAAAGGTCCATTTATTGACCTGCACTTGCTGAAGAAGGTAGAGAAAGCGTTGGAAAGCGGTGACAAGAAGCCAATTAAAACTTGGAGCCGTCGTTCAATGATCATACCTAACATGATCGGATTGACCATCGCTGTCCATAATGGTCGTCAGCACGTTCCTGTGTTTGTCACAGACGAAATGATCGGTCACAAACTGGGTGAATTCGCACCTACACGTACTTACCGCGGTCACGCTGCGGATAAGAAAGCTAAGAAACGTTAATCGGAGGTTATGATGGAAGCATTAGCTAAACACAAATTCGCCTCTGGTTCGGCGCAAAAAGCACGTCTAGTTGCAGACCAAATCCGTGGACTACCGGTAGATCGCGCCCTAGAAATCCTGGCGTACAGCCCTAAGAAAGCGGCTGCATTAGTTAAGAAAGTACTTGAGTCTGCTATCGCGAACGCGGAGCACAACGAAGGTGCTGACATTGATGAGCTTGTAGTAGCGAAAGTATTTGTAGACGAAGGTCCTACAATGAAACGCATCATGCCTCGTGCTAAAGGACGCGCTGACCGCATCCTTAAGCGTACAAGCCACATCACTGTTGTGGTTTCGGATAACTAGGAGATATAAGTAATGGGACAAAAAGTTCATCCTACTGGTATTCGCCTAGGTATCTCTAAACCTTGGGTTTCTACCTGGTACGCGAATACAAAAGATTACTCTGAGCAGCTTTTTGGCGATCACAAAGTACGTTCTTACCTTACTAAGGAACTTAAGAACGCTTCTGTGGCTAAAATCGTTATCGAGCGCCCAGCAAAATCTATCCGTGTAACAATTCACACAGCTCGTCCTGGTGTTGTTATCGGTAAAAAAGGCGAAGACGTTGAAAAGCTACGTCAAGCTGTAACAAAAATCGCTGGTGTACCTGCGCAAATCAATATTGCGGAAGTACGTAAGCCAGAACTTGATGCACAACTAGTAGCTGACGGTATTGCGTCACAGCTAGAGCGTCGTGTTATGTTCCGTCGCGCTATGAAGCGTTCGGTACAAAACGCAATGCGCTTAGGTGCAAAGGGTATCAAAGTTGAAGTAAGCGGCCGTCTAGGCGGCGCAGAAATCGCACGTTCTGAGTGGTACCGTGAAGGTCGTGTACCTCTACACACTCTTCGTGCTGATATCGATTACGCAACTTCTGAAGCTGCAACCACTTACGGCATTATCGGTGTTAAAGTATGGATCTTCAAAGGCGAAGTTATTGGTGGTCTTCCACTAGTACAAGAGCAAGAGAAGCCTGCTAAACGTGGCCCGAAGAAAGCCAAGAAAAGTGCTAAGTAGGAGTAGCGAATAATGTTACAGCCAAAACGTACAAAATTCCGTAAGGTGCACAAAGGCCGCAACCGTGGTCTTGCGCAAAACGGTAACAAAGTAAGCTTCGGTACTTTCGGTCTTAAGGCTACTGGTCGTGGCCGTATGACTGCTCGTCAAATCGAAGCAGCTCGTCGTGCTATGACACGTCACATCAAGCGTCAAGGTAAAATCTGGATCCGTGTATTCCCAGACAAGCCAATCACTGAAAAGCCGCTTGAAGTTCGTATGGGTAAAGGTAAAGGTTCTGTTGAATACTGGGTTGCTGAAATTCAGCCTGGTAAAGTACTTTACGAAATGGAAGGTGTTTCAGAAGAGCTTGCTCGTGAAGCATTCAACCTAGCTGCTCGTAAATTACCATTCAAAACCACTTTTGTAACTCGGACGGTGATGTAATGAAAGCTAGCGAACTTAAAGATAAAAGCGTAGAAGAGCTAAATGCTGAACTTATTGAACTTCTTCGTGAGCAGTTTAACCTGCGCATGCAAGCAAGCACTGGTCAGCTAGCTCAATCTCATTTGCTACGTAAAGTACGTCGCGATATCGCGCGTGTTAAAACGGTTATTAACCAGAAGGCAGGTGCATAATGAGCGATAAGATCCGTACTCTACAAGGCCGTGTAATCAGCGACAGATGGACAAGTCTTTCACTGTTGCTGTAGCCCGTTACGTGAAGCACCCGATCTACGGTAAGTTCATGAAACGTACTACTAAGTTGCACGTACATGATGAAAACAACTCTGCTATGGCAGGCGACACAGTTACTATTCGTGAATGTGCGCCTATCTCTAAGACTAAGTCTTGGACTTTGGTAGAAGTTGTTGAGCGTCCTAAGAAAGCTTAATTTTTAATTAAGTCTATTTGGACCCAAAAAGCCCTGGCATTCGCCGGGGCTTTTTCATTATTGGGCCCGTTGCGGTTGGCGATATACCCACACTCCCGTCCATTCCTTCTTCACTTTTCTGTCAAGCCTCCAGCCTGTGGCGGCATGAGCTAAGCACGGCAAACTTACCCTGAACTCAGCCCAGTTTATTTTTGTGCATTGTAACCATTGCTTGCTGTCGTACGTAGTTAGTTAATATGGCGTGTTGTTGAGGTGCTATTATTAACGCTTCAAGGTGTGACAGCTTTACGAGGGTGGCTCATCCGTCTGCTGCTTTACTCGCAATGGCGTCAATCTCAGAGGACTTTCATTTTGGAATTGTCATCTTCTCGGCTTATGAACTCAGGGCCTTTTTTTCACGGATGAGCATCAATGACGCGTCGCAATCCGATAACAGCCGTTGGTCAGAGCTGATGGCCAGTGCCCAAGGCGGCTGCGAATCCGATTACCGTCAATTACTGACTGAGCTGGCAAACGTGATTCACGGCTATCTTAAAAAGCGTTTCGGGGATCAGGAGTTCATAGAAGATTGCGTCCAGGAAACCTTGCTAGCCATTCACAAGGCGCGCCATACCTATGACCCCCAGCGTCCGTTCAGGCCTTGGTTTTTCACTATAGTTCGGCACAAGGTCATAGATTATCTGCGCCACAAAAGTAGCCGCATTCAACACACGGAGCCGTATCAACTCGAAGTGCAGGGTCTTGTATCTCAGAGCCCTTCGGTGGAAGACGGCATTGATGAAGAAAACCTATTGAAGGAGTTGCCGGCTCCCCACAGGGAAGCGCTCACCTTGACCAAACTGGTAGGCCTTACTAGCAGCGAAGCCGCGAAACAATTGGGAATTTCAGAAAGCGCGCTTAAGGTGCGAGTGCACAGGGCCATCAACAAACTCAAACATATAATCGAGGCGGAAGACTAATGCCGGATCGAATAACCTTTATCGCGGAGCTCAGCCATCACCTCAAGCCGGTCGGCAGGATGCCGGATCTGGACAAGCTGGCCATGGCCTGGTTTGTGTTGAGTATGCTGTATGTCGTTGTGCTAACTCATCTCGTTGGCCCAGTGCGCCCGGACGCCTTTTCTCAGCTGTTGTCGACGCCGCGTTTCTTATTCGAAACCCTGTCGGGGGTGGTGGCGATAGTTTATGTCAGCGTGCAGGCTTTTCGGGATGCGGTGCCCGGCAGAACGAGCGGCAGATTACAGCTCCTTGGTTTAACGCTGATGTTATTCTGGCTGCTGCAATATGTAATCGGCTTAGTGGCTCCCACACTTGAGCCTGCCAGTCTGGGAAAACGACCGAGCTGTGAGTTTGAAACCCTGTTGTATTCCTTGGTGCCCCTGAGCCTGGCCTGGTTTGTGACGCGTAAGTTCTATCCTCTCCACCCACGACGTATGGCCATTTCTTTGAGCCTGGCGTCCGGTATGATGCCTGCCTTGTATATGCAGCTAGCCTGCATGTATGAACCAGGCCATATTTTGCTGTTTCACATCACCCCGGGTTTGCTAGTGATGGTGATCGGATTGGGATTAGCCTGGCTTTATCGCGTAAAATGTTGAGCGGGATGACAGGCAATCACATCCACCCTATTCGCTGGGATATGCCATTTTGCTCAGCATTGGTTCACCAGTTCGCCGCGTAATTTACCTAGCCACGCATTTAGAAGCGGCAAATGCTGCAGGTCTATGTCTCGCTTAGCAAAGTTATTACATATATTAATTCAGTAGTTGGCGCCTTAATGACTTTTGTTAACAGAAGGCGTAAGCTGGGCCAAATTGTTCCTCGAAAACAAGAGATTGGCCAACCCACTGGCCAACAATACCCAAGTACATTTGACGCTCAGGTACGTGCATTTGGGTATGCAATTTTTGAGGAATAGCTATGAACGACGAATCAATACCACGCATCGTTATTGTTGGTGGTGGTGCAGGAGGATTAGAACTCGCGACGGGCTTGGGCCATAAATTGGGCAAAAAGCGCAAAGCTGAAATTATACTGATAGATCGTAACCGCACACACATCTGGAAGCCTCTACTCCATGAGGTCGCAACTGGCTCACTCGATGCTAGCTTGGATGGTGTTGTCTATTCTGCTCACGCAGCAAAGCATCATTTCATTTTCCAACTCGGTACGTTTTATAATGTTGACCGTCTTACCAAAACAATTTTACTTGCCCCCCTTTTAGATGACCGTGGCCAAGTGGTGCTTCCTGAGCGCACGCTTAAATACGATAAACTGATTCTCGCCATCGGCAGCGTGAGCAATGACTTCAATACTCCCGGAGCACAAGAGCACTGTTTCTTCTTGGATTCAGTCAGTGGTGCAGAACGTTTTCAACACACCTTGTTGGACAGCTTTACTCGCTTGCAGCAGGCGGATGAGAGCACATCAAAACTCAACGTAGCGATCATCGGTGCAGGGGCGACAGGTGTTGAATTATCTGCTGAGCTCTTTCATGTCACTAGTTTGCTTAAGATATACGGACTAGATAAGGTCAATAAAGACCGCCTGAATATTCACCTTATCGAAGCAAGTGACCGGATCCTCCCGGCACTGCCTGAGCGTATCGCTACTAAAGCGACAATGGAGCTTAAAAAAATTGGCGTAACCTTACATTTGGGTAAACGAGTATTACAAATCGATGAGCGTACTATCCACTTTGAAGATCAAACTTTGGATTGCGACATTAAGGTCTGGGCTGCAGGTGTAAAAGCACCGGACTTTTTGAAAGATCTTGGTGTCTTTGAACTCAATCGCAACAATCAAATTGTGGTTAACTCTTACCTGCAAGTAAGCGATGACGAACATATCTATGTAGTGGGGGATTGCTGTGCGTTCACGCAAGAGAACGGTTCCTTGGTACCACCGAGAGCACAATCAGCGCATCAGATGGCCAGTACGGTAAAAAACAACATCATTCGCGAGTATCAGGGCAAGCCTCTGCAACCTTTTGTTTATAAAGACCATGGTTCCCTGGTGAACTTGGCTCGCTTTAGTGCCGTTGGCAATTTGATGGGTAACCTCAGCAGTGATGTGTTTATTGAAGGCAAAATTGCGCGGTGGATGTATATGAGCCTGTACAGAATGCATCAACAAGCAGTGCACGGCACTTTGAAAATGATGGCGCTGTGGCTAAGCGAAAAACTGATGCGAGTTGTTAGGCCGAAAATGAAATTACATTAAGTGCTTAATGCGGCGCATAAACAACTTATTCGCCGCATTGAAGAAGAGGTTATGGGGTTTCTCTACCTGGGCCCAGAAGCGGACATAAGAAGTAGACATCACCTTCATCCATAAAGCCATTGGGGTTGGCATCCACCCACCAACGCCCGCCATAATAGCCGGTATCCATGGGGCCGAATTCGGTTTGTACTCCGGTGGGGCCATCCATTTCCAGCAACTGGAAATTTTCAGTGCCATTAAACGGCAAATCTTTTAACAGCAGAGTGTCGTAATAAAGGTTCTGAGAGGTCACGTAAATGACCGGAAGGTCTGGGGCCCCTTTACCCGTGGTACGCTCTTTAGCGTCGACAGCGGAAGTGAAGAGGGCAACTGCACTCACCAGGACAATCACCGTTAGGGGTTTGTATGTGTTCATAGTGGTACCTTAATCTTTAGTTGGCAATGTGCCGCGGCACATTGATTAGATTTGCGCGCTCGCATCAACGGACGCGGCGCACCTCTAAAACCCATGCTGGGTTAAAAACGAATACGCACAGTCAGGTGAAATTGTTACATCGCGGGACAAGTATTTTTGTCATTGAGGCTTCATAAACTTGCTCTAGGATCCGCCCTCTATGGATGCGAGGGGAGTAACGTATGTCTGAAGCCGGCAAGCCAATATTGATCATTGGCAATGCCCCCATCACCGAGGACATCAGTGCCGAGGTGGAAACCTATACGCGGGTGGTGCGTTTTAACTTTTGTGCCGGTATGCCCACGCACCTTGGCCGCAAATGCACCGATCTCTGGCTCAGTGCTCGTGGTCGCCAGGCCCATAAACTGGCGCACTCACAGTTGGATATCGACCCACGGCAGCTGCACAGTCTGGTGATCACCGACCCCGAGCCTAACCCTATTGCACAGCGCTTTTTTCGTTTGCTTGGCCGCCGGGGCAATCTGGATCATGGTGACGCGTTGATGGTCAAGTTTGCCGGGGCCCAGACAAGTACACGCATTACGGCGCTAGCCAGGCAGCAGCTCTTGACCGAGCTGTTACGTTTAGGGCGGCCCGATTGCACACCCAGGTGGCCGAGCTCCGGCACTCAGGCCATAGCCCATTTTGCCGCCAGCGGCAGGCCGGTGCATATCATCGGATTTGGTTTTCAAGGCTGGAAGCGTCACCCCTGGCCGTTGGAGCAGCGTTATGTGGCTAAGTTGCAGGCCGAGGGTAAGCTCAGCTATTTGGCCTAAACTGAAAAAAGCCGTGCTAGGCACGGCTTAATCTGACTTAGGAGCGCAGCATTTGCCTCAGCACATACTGCAAGATGCCGCCGTGCTTGTAGTATTCCCATTCTTTCGGGGTATCGATACGCACATCCACTCTAAACTTGGTTTGCTGTCCGTCCTCGTTGGTGGCGACAATTTCCAGCTCTTTGGCTTTATCGCAAAGGCCATTAATATCGAAGGTTTCCTTGCCGGTTAACCCAAGCTCCTCATGGCCTTGCCCGTCTTTAAACTGCAAGGGGAGCACGCCCATACCAATCAGGTTGGAGCGGTGGATACGCTCATAGCTTTTGGCGATCACAGCTTTTATGCCGAGAAGCAAGGAGCCCTTGGCCGCCCAGTCTCGCGACGAGCCGGTACCATATTCCGTCCCGGCTAACACCACCAGAGGCGTGTTGTTTTTCTGGTACTGCATGGCCGCATCGTAAATGCTGGCCAGGTCATCTTCCGGCTGGGTCCTGGTAATACCACCCTCGGTGCCCGGTGCAAGCTGGTTACGCAGGCGCACATTGGCAAAGGTGCCGCGCATCATCACCTCATGGTTACCCCGGCGCGAGCCATAGGAGTTAAAGTCCCCTTGAGAGACACCATGTTTAATCAGGTACTGGCCCGCAGGTGCATCGGCCTTAATTGCCCCCGCCGGGGAGATATGGTCGGTGGTGACCGAGTCGCCGAGTTTTGCCAAACAACGAGCGCCCGTTATGCTAGGTAGGCCCGGCGGCTCCTTACTCATGCCGTCAAAGAAGGGAGCCTTGCGAATATAGGTGGACGCTTCATCCCATTCGTAGCGTTTGGCCTGGGGCACGGCGATATTTCGCCAGCGTTCATCGCCCTTGTAAACGTCGGCATAGCTTTTCGCGAACATCTCCTTGGTGACTGTGGATTTGACCAGCTCAGCCACCTCGCTTACCGAGGGCCAGAGGTCTTTCAGGTACACATCGCGACCTTGAACATCCTGGGTGAGTGGCTCGTTGTAGACATCAATATCGGTGCGACCGGCAAGGGCATAGGCCACCACCAGAGGCGGTGAGGCGAGGAAGTTCATTTTCACATCCTGGTGAATACGGCCTTCAAAATTACGGTTACCGGAGAGAATCGAGCTGACCACCAACTTGTGCTCGGTGATGGCTTGCTGAATTTCATCCGGCAGTGGCCCCGAGTTACCAATACAGGTGGTGCAGCCATAGCCCACCAGGTTAAAGCCAAGTGCTTCTAGGTCATCCATCAGCTCGGCTTTTTTCAAGTAGTCGGTGACCACCTGTGAGCCCGGCGCTAAGGATGTCTTTACCCAAGGCTTCACATTCAATCCCAGTTCCTTAGCCTTCTTGGCAACCAGCCCGGCGGCAAGGATCACACTGGGATTTGAAGTATTGGTACAACTGGTGATGGCGGCAATCACACAGGCGCCATCGCTGAGCTCAAACTCTTCGCCGTTATACTTCACCTTGGCTATGCCGGTGACTTCAGGCTCGGTTTGCAATTGTTTTGGTTGTCCGCCCTCTGAAACAATGCGGGCTTCCTCTTCCATCTCCAGCGCTTTTTTTTCAGCCCGCTCGTCTTGAAAGGCACGCAGATGCTCGGTGATGGTATCGCCTGCTGTATCAAGCGGGATGCGATCCTGCGGCCGTTTTGGCCCTGCCAGGCTAGGTACTACGGTACCTAAATCCAGCTCCACTATGTCGCTGTAAAGGGGTTCGTCGCCTGCCTCACGCCACATTCCCTGATGTTTGGCATAGGCTTCGATAAGGGCTACTTGCTCGTCACTGCGATTAGTGAGCTTAAGGTACTCTATGGTTTCCTGGTCAATAGGGAAGATGCCACAGGTGGCGCCGTATTCGGGCGCCATATTGGCAATGGTTGCGCGGTCCGCCAGCGGCAGATCGGCCAGGCCGTCACCGTAGAACTCAACAAACTTACCGACCACGCCTTTTTGTCTTAGTATTTGTGTGACCGTCAGAACCAGATCCGTGGCCGTGGTGCCCTCTGGCAGTGCGCCCTTGAGTTTAAAGCCTACCACCTGGGGGATAAGCAGGCTGATGGGTTGGCCGAGCATGGCGGCCTCGGCTTCGATGCCACCGACCCCCCAACCAAGAATGCCCAGACCATTGATCATGGTGGTGTGCGAGTCGGTGCCAACCAGACTGTCCGGGTAGGCAAAGGTATGCCCCTGTTCATCTTTTTCAAACACCACCCGAGCCAGGTACTCTAGGTTAACCTGATGCACTATACCAGTGGCCGGAGGCACCACGGTGAGGTTATCAAAGGCCGTTTGCCCCCAGCGTAAAAATTCGTAGCGTTCCTTATTGCGTTGGTATTCGAGCTTGGCATTGAGATCGAAGGCGCCGTTGTTACCATAGCTGTCAACCTGCACCGAGTGATCGATCACCAGCTCCGCCGGCGACAGGGGGTTGATCTTGCTGGGGTCGCCGCCAAGTTGCTCCATGGCATCGCGCATAGCGGCTAAATCCACTATGGCGGGCACTCCGGTGAAGTCCTGCATCACCACGCGGGCAGGCGTAAAGGCCACTTCCTTACTCGGCTTGGCTTGTGGTTGCCAATCAAGCAAGGCCTGAATATCGTCTTTGTTGATGCTCTCGCCATCTTCATGGCGCAGCAGGTTTTCCAATAGAATCTTTAACGAGAAAGGTAAGCGCTTGGCTTTGTCGCCCAGTGGACACAGCGAGTGAATATGGTACTGCTTAGCGTTGACGGTAAGCTGTGCAAGCGTGTTAAAGCTGTTCTTCATTCAATACCCCTTTTTCTGCTCTTGGCGCACGAAATAATCGCACAGTACGATTATTTGATGCGCAAGGTTCCTTGCGACTGAATTTTAGCCACATTTAAGAGCTTGGGGATATTTGCGTGTTTTTCAACCTGTCAGTGCAGGAAACTTTGTAACTCGTCCTGCGTCCTTACCCGAATGAAATAGGTTTACGGCCCGTGTTTTCGTCGCGGTTAGAGGTTTTCTTCTTGGTTTTTTTGGGAGCGGCGGCTTGTTGCGTTTGTTTAGCAGCTGCCGGTTGTTTTGCCTTGGGCGCTTTTTGCGGGGCGGCCTTGTGTAGTTCGCGCTGAACCATATTGTCAGCGGCGCTGAGTAAAAAGGTGTCGCCGTCGAAATGAACCGTATCACCGGCGTAAAGCTTTTTGCGCTTTTGCGTGCACAATTCGCCGTTAACGCCCACATAACCATCGGCGATCAGCAGCTTGGCATGGCCACCGCCTTCTGCAAGGTCGAGCACTTTTAATAGCTTACACAGCTCAATCGGCTCTTCTTCTAATTGAACTTCAATAAAATCGTCATGCATCTGGGTTATGTTCTCTATGGTACAGGTGCGACATTATACATCAGGTGCTGCACTAAAATGTGTCAAATTGCGCCAATGTAATGCAAACTTTTTTTCTTGTTGGTAGTCTAATTTCCACAATAACAAGTATAACAAGTAGCAAGGCGCCATTTACTGGATGGCGTAAATATTGCTATCCAATGCTAATAATCGTAGTTATCAACTTTAGCGGGGAAGAACATGGGTGCACGGCAAGCGGTATTCGAAGAATTTTTAGGTCATAAATACGCACATCATTGCAGTGCCGAACAGGTACGTCTAGCCATCACCGAGGCCATTAAGCAGGCAGAGGCCGATGGTCAGAGTGTCGGCGAGCATTATTTTGCACTGCTATCTCGGTTTAATGACAACCATAGCCGAATTCTCTATCAGGGCCGAAGCGCAGAGCCATTGCTGGAGTTTTGCGAACATAAGTTGTTTAAAGAAATCACCTATGACAAGGCCAGCGTCCGGGCCTGGGCCCAAGGTCGTGGCCTTGAACTGACCTTGTAATGATATTAAAGTTAAAAAAAGCAGCCTAGGCTGCTTTTTTTAACTTTGCATCATGCTTCGCTGGCTGCTTAGGGTTGCAGGGCGCTGACGATAAAATGCGGATTTAGGTAGCTTTCTTTTTGATTGTATTTTAACGGGTCGCCATCGACCGTGGTGACGCGGGCGCCAGCAATGGCGGCCACCGCATGGCCGGCACCGGTATCCCATTCGGACGTTGGCCCCAAGCGCGGGTATATATCGGCGGCACCTTCGGCGACTAAACAGAGTTTCAGCGAGCTGCCCTTGGGCACCATATCCACTTCGTCAAACTGCTTAAGGAAATTGGCCAGTTGCTCGGAAGGGTGTGAGCGACTGCCGACCACGCGGATGAGTCCTTTGTTTTCTTTGGTCGTGACCTTGAGCTCAATGCGGGCTTCGCCGACCTGTTTAAAGGCGCCTATATCCTGGGCCGCCAGGTAGCTGACGCCCAACGCCGGGGCATCGACCACGCCCAGCACAGGCACACCGTTTTCAATCAGGGCGATATTGATGGTGAATTCGCCATTTTTCTTGATAAATTCCTTGGTGCCGTCAATGGGATCAACCAGCCAGTAGCGTTGCCATTGTTGTCGTTCTTTCCAGCTAATGGTGGCGCTTTCCTCGCTGAGCACGGGAAGGTGTGGCGTGAGTCTCTCCAGCCCGGCTACTATCACCTGGTGAGCCGCCAGATCGGCATCGGTCACCGGGCTTTTATCGTCCTTATACTCGACGTTAAAGTCCTTATTATAGATGCACATTGCCGCTTGTCCGGCGTCTTGTGCCAGTTGCAGCACATGTTCGAGCAGTTCTGGAGAAGTCATGGGTTATCCTATTATGTTTTTACCGCGTAAATAGTCGATAAGTTGCGCTACGCAGCTGTCTATATCCTGTGTTGAGGTATTAATGCTGAGCTCCGGATTAGTCGGCACCTCATAGTCCGAGTCAATGCCGGTAAAGTGGGCGATTTCGCCGGCCCGTGCCTTTTTATACAAGCCCTTGGGATCCCGTTGCTCGCAGGTGGCCAGCGGCGTATCCAAATACACCTCGATAAACTCGCTTTCTCCCACCAGGTTACGGACCATATCCCGCTCTTCCTGAAAGGGGGAAATAAACGCGGTGAGTACAATTAAACCGGCATCGACCATAAGTTTAGCGGTTTCACCCACGCGGCGAATATTTTCTTTGCGATCGGCGTCGCTAAAACCAAGATCGCCACACAGACCATGGCGGACATTATCGCCATCGAGTAAGTAGGTGTGATGGCCGAGCTCAAACAGTCTGGCTTCGAGGGCTCCGGCTATGGTGCTTTTGCCCGATCCAGAAAAGCCGGTAAACCACAGGATGCAGCTTTTATGGCCATTTTGTTGTTGTCTTTTTTGCTTATCGACACCGTGTTGGTGCCACACTATGTTTTCATCCATTCTCAGGTCTCGATTTTAAAACTCAAATACATAGCCGATCAGTGACAGTACCACGGCGGCATAGGCCAATGACATGAGCACACCGAGGCGGGCAAAGTCGGCAAAGCGATACTGCCCAGCATTCATCACTATCATGTTGGTTTGGTAGCTATAAGGGCTAATAAAGGCGGCGCTGGCACCGTAGGCCACAGTCATGGCGAAGGGCATCAAGCTCACTTCCAGGGAACTGGCTAGGCCATAGGCCAGTGGAAACATCAGCGCGGCGGCGGCATTATTGGTGATCAACTCGGTCAGCAGCACGGTCAGCACATACACCAGCACCAGAGCCATAAAGGGTGTCAGCCCCTGATGCTCTCCCAGCCAGTGTTGTAAAGCCAGTTCGGCGCCGGAGCCACTAAAGGCATTGGCCAGACCAAGGGCCGAGGCGATAATGATCACCAGCTCAAAGGGAAAACGACGTTTTAATTCCTGACCGTCGAGCACCTTGGTGGCCAACAGCAGGGCGACAAACACCAAGAGGCCCTGTACCAGGGGCACAATGGCGGTGGCGGCCAGGGCAATCACCGCGGCAAAGCCGCCAAGCAGCGCGAATTCGCTGACACGGTTGTAGGCCTTGGCAACACTGTGCTCGCTGACAAAGTAAAAGTTTTTATCCAGGTTATTGCGATGTTGAAAGTCGCGGCCCACCGCCAGCATCAGCCGGTCGCCGGGGCGTATGGTGACCTCGCCAAGCTTGCCGGACAGGCGCCCGCCGTTGCGGTGAATGGCTACCACGGCGGCATCGAACTTGGCTCGAAAACCGACGTCCTTGAGCGTACGCCCTACCAGGGTGGAGGTATGCGTCACTATTACCTCTTGCAGGTTTGAGCTCAATAACCCATTGCTATCGGCAAACAGGGTGAGCCCGGGAATGCGCTGTAAGGCGGTCACGCTTTGCACATTGCCGGTAAAAATCAGCTTATCGCCGGCGCGCACCTTGTTCTCGGGACGCACCGGGCTGATCAGGCGTCGCTCGCGGACGATTTCCACTAAGAAAAGATCGTCCAAATCACGCAGACCGTTTTTCTCTATGCTTTTGCCCACCAGGGGCGAGTCCGGATTGACCTTGGCTTCGAGCAGGTACTCCTTGTGCTCTCCTTCAACCCTAGGGTAGTCGGGTAGCAGCTTATGGCAGACGATCAATAACAAGACGCCCACCAGGGTGACAGCCAGGCCTATGGGTAAAAAGCTAAACATGGCCAGGCTCAGGCCATCGTATTGCTGGGTAAAGCTGTTAACGATGAGGTTGGTCGAGGTGCCGACCAAGGTGGTGGTGCCCCCTAAAATGGCTGCATATGACAGCGGGATAAGCAACTTGGATGGCGCATGATGTTTATTGCGGGTCAAGGGCCCGACCAGAGAGGCGACCACGGCGGTATTATTTAAAAATGCCGATGCCGCCGCCGTCAGCGTACTGACCTTGATAATGCTTAACTTTAAGGAAGGGCTGACGATGCGCTTGGCCAGGATCTGCAGCAAGGAGGTGCGTTCCAGGGCGATGGACACCAGCATCAATAACACCAGGCTGA
Organism: Pseudoalteromonas sp. T1lg48; assembly: GCF_002964785.1. Lineage (GTDB taxonomy): Bacteria > Pseudomonadota > Gammaproteobacteria > Enterobacterales > Alteromonadaceae > Pseudoalteromonas. The sequence goes on along the minus strand of NZ_PQCC01000006.1, from coordinate 21,221 downwards.
CCAGCCCGGTGTTGGTAAAGTTGCCCAGCAGGGTCTGTGTATCCACATACCCCAGGGCATAGCAGCCGAGTAATGCGCTGAAAAACAGGGTCGCCGGGCGCACATGGGTTAACACCAGAGCGGCAAACAAGGCGGCTATTATCAGCACATAAAAAACGGCATCCATGGCTTAGCGCAACTTACTGATGTCGATTGCTTGCCAATGCGGGAAGTGCTTGCGCACCAGGGCATTAAGCTCAACTTCAAAGTCGCTGAACTGACTCGTTTGTTGCATCTGCTTGGTTGCCAGTATCTGCTCCACCATGCCTGCACCCACGGTCAGATTAGTGAGGCGGTCGATCAGGATAAAGGCGCCGGTTTCGCGGTTATTGCGATACATATCCGCCAGTAGCGGCTCGGTCAGCTCCACCGTCACTATGGCAATCTCATTAAGCTGCAGACCATCGGCCTGGCCATGGGCTAAGGTATTCACGTCTATGGTGTGATCTATGCGTGAGATCACCGCCGCAGTTTTTTTGGCACCCAGCTTCAAGTTATAGGTTTTGCCTATAACCAGGGGCTCTTCGTGCATCCATACCAGTTTGGCCTGCAATTGGTTGGTGGCCACCGAGGTGGAGGCGCTCGGTACGATCACATCGCCGCGGCTGATATCTATCTCGTCGTTCAGGGTCATGGTGATCGCCTGACCGGCTTCGGCGGTATCCAGATTGCCGTCGAAGGTGACCAGCTCTTTGATGCTTGAGGTCTTGCCCGATGGCAGTACCTTTACCGCATCACCCACTTTAAATTCGCCCGAGGTAATGGTGCCCTGAAAACCACGGAAGTCGAGGTTGGGGCGCACCACATACTGCACCGGCAGGCGGGCTTCGAAACCATTGTTGGTGGCCGCCGCCGGAGAGTCTTCTAATAACTCAAGTAACGGCTTATCGGTGTAATAAGGGGTGTGCTCTGAGCGGGTGACCACGTTGTCGCCCTTGAGCGCAGACATGGGCACAAACTTGATGTTAGTTACATTTAACTGCTCGGCAAACTTAAGGTAATCGGCCTTTATCTTCTCATACACGGACTCATCGAAACCGACGATATCCATCTTGTTAATGGCCACCACAAACTGCTCGATACCCAGGGAATCACAGATAAAGCTATGACGCTTGGTTTGCACCTGCACGCCATAACGGGCATCCACCAGGATAATGGCTAAATCACTGGTTGACGCACCGGTCACCATGTTGCGGGTGTACTGCTCGTGTCCCGGGGTGTCGGCAATAATAAACTTACGCTTCGCCGTGGAGAAATAGCGATAGGCCACGTCTATGGTGATGCCTTGCTCGCGCTCCGCCTGCAGGCCGTCGACCAACAGGGCTAAATCCAGCTCTTCGCCGGCGTTACCGACTTTTTCATTGTCTTTGTGCAGCGCCGCCAGTTGATCTTCATAGATCTGGTGACTGTCGTGCAAGAGGCGACCAATCAGCGTTGATTTACCGTCGTCGACGCTGCCGCAGGTCAACAGGCGCAACAGGCTTTTGTCTTGCTGGCGCGTTAAATAGGCCTCGATGCCTAATTCTTTTACTTCATTGGCAGTTGCTGACATTAGAAATAGCCCTCACGTTTTTTCTTCTCCATGGAACCGGCGGAATCGTGATCGATGACGCGGCCCTCACGCTCAGATGATGTCGACAGCAGCATCTCTTCGATAATGCCGGTCAAAGTATCGGCCTCGGATTCCACCGCGCCGGTGAGTGGGTAACAGCCCAGGGTACGAAAGCGCACCGATTTCATTTGCGGCTGTTCGCCGTCGTTCAGCGGCATGCGCTCATCGTCGACCATGATCAGGGTGCCATTGCGTTCAACCACGGGGCGTGGCTGCGCCAGGTAAAGCGGCACGATTTCGATGTTTTCCTGGTAAATGTATTGCCAGATATCCAGCTCGGTCCAGTTCGACAGCGGGAATACGCGAATGCTTTCACCCTGGTTCACCTCTCCGTTGTAGGTATTCCACAACTCCGGACGCTGATTTTTTGGGTCCCATCTATGGTGCTTGTCACGAAATGAATAGACACGCTCTTTCGCACGTGATTTTTCCTCGTCGCGACGGGCACCCCCGAAGGCGGCATCAAAACCATACTGGTCCAGTGCCTGCTTCAAACCTTGGGTTTTCATGATGTCGGTGTGCTTGCTCGAGCCGTGTACGAAGGGGCTGATATTCATCGCCAGACCTTCGGGGTTTTTATGTACCAACAGGTCAAAGCCATATTCTTTGGCCATGCGGTCACGAAACTCGATCATCTCGCGGAACTTCCAATCGGTATCCACATGCAGCAAAGGGAAGGGGATCTTTGCCGGGAAGAAGGCCTTGCGGGCCAGATGCAATAGTACCGAGGAATCTTTACCTATGGAGTAAAGCATTACCGGGTTGTCAAATTCAGCCGCGACCTCGCGGATGATTTTGATACTTTCAGCCTCAAGCTGCTGAAGATGTGTTAAAGCCATAGCTTTGTTCCTGCCTAAACTCGTAAATTAATATGCCATAGGGTGTTAAGCCACATCGGTCAGAGGCTGTGCCAAGCTGCTGGTTTGTACCGTACTGCCAAACCAGGCCAACTGCTGATGCAATGATGCTACTTCACCTACTATGAGTAAAGCGGGTGACTGAATATTGTGCAGTGTCACCAGCTCGTCTAACTGTGCCAGGGGGCCCGTGACCACACGCTGCTCTTTGCGTGTGCCGTTTTCTACTATGGCCACCGGTGTTGTCGGGCTGCGGCCATGGTCAATAAGTTGCGCCTTGATATCCGGAGATTTCATCACCCCCATGTAGATAGCCAGGGTTTGATTAGGCTTGGCGAGCGACTGCCAGTCCAGCTCTTGGCCGTCTTTTTTACAGTGGCCGGTCACAAACTGAATGCTTTGGGCGTGATCCCTGTGGGTCAGCGGAATACCAGCGTAGGCGCTGCAGCCTGCTGCTGCGGTGATGCCGGGGACGATTTGATAGCTGACGCCCTGCTCGGCCAGAACCTGGACTTCTTCGCCACCGCGACCATAAATAAAGGGATCGCCGCCCTTGATGCGACAGACCTTTTTGCCCTGCTGCGCCAGCTCCACCAAAATTTCATTGGTGCGCTCTTGCGGCACGCTGTGATCGCCGGCGCGTTTACCGACACAAATTAAATCGGCATCGCGGCGCACCAGCTCCATAATCTCGTCGGACACCAGGTAGTCATACACCACCACATCGGCCTGTTGCATTAGTTGTAAGGCCTTGAGGGTCAGTAATTCCGGGTCGCCGGGGCCGGCACCAATCACATACACCTCACCCTTGGGGGCCGGGGTATCATTAAGCATTTGCTGTAGTTGGGTATAGGCCTGGTCTTCATTGCCCTTTTGCACCTCACTAACCACATTGGAGTCAAAGACCCGCTCCCAAAACTGACGGCGGTCGGCAAAATGATGAAAGCGCTGCTTAACCTGGGCGCGAAAGCGACCTACCAGGTTGGCCAACGGTCCGATATGCTGAGGGATCAAGGTTTCGAGCTTTTCCCGCAGGCGTCTTGCCAATACCGGCGCGGTGCCGGCACTTGAAATGGCTATGGTCACTGGGCTGCGGTCAACAATCGAGGGAAAAATAAAACTGCACTTGGGCTGGTCATCGACCACGTTAACGAAAATATGCTGTTCATCGGCGGCCGTTTGTACCTGGGCATTGACGGTTTCGCTGTCGGTGGCGGCGATCACCAGCATAAAGCCCTTTACCAGATCGGCGTTAAACTCACTGTTGATCAGGGTTAGCCCTTGCTGCTGCGCCAGGGTTTGTAGTTGCGTGCAAAATGAGGGGGCAACCAGGGTCAGCTTAGCGCCCGCTTTTAACATGGCCGTGGCCTTACGCAATGCCACCTCGCCGCCGCCAACGATCAGCACCGGCTTATTATCTAATTTTGTGAATATGGGAAAATATTGCACGCGACACCACCTGTTCCAAGCAACTAAAAGTAGCGAACCCAAAGATTCGTCTGAGCAGCAAAGCATAAAGCGAGCCCCGGTGGTTAAAAAATAATTTGTTCCAAGCTTATATAACCAAAAGTTATATGCTGACTTTCGAAATGGCTTAAGCCAATAAAAATAAAGCGTTAACGGAGTTTTTTAAAACCGCTAGGGAAGGGGATTTCGTTATTACCTGAGGATGATAGTATAGGTGCAGCGGAATAAGGAGAGGATGCTCATGAGCGCATCACATGACGCCCAACTGGCATTAGCCTGTTTGGATTTTACTCGTCTGAATGAGCGGGACGAAGAGCAAGACATTAAGGGCTTTTTACAGCAATTATCGGCGAACAAGCCGTTACCTGCGGCTATATGCATCTATTCGCAGTGGTTGACCTATGTGCGTGTCTTTATGCAGAGCCATTTTGCCGAGGTACCAGCCTTGGCGACGGTCACCAATTTTCCCGGTGGCGATCAGCCGTTGAACGACGTCCTGAAACACACCGAGTTGGCACTGTCCCTGGGTGCCGATGAAATCGATTTGGTGTTGCCTTACAAACGCTTGCAGGCGGGCGATGAGCAAACTCCTCTTGATTATGTACGCCGCGCTAAGGCGCTGTGTGATGGGCGGGCCAAGCTTAAGGTGATCATTGAAAGTGGTGAACTCGGTTTGACGCAGGTGGCACAGGCGACCCGCATAGCCATCGCCGGCGGCGCCGATTTTGTTAAAACCAGCACCGGCAAGGTGGCGGTGAATGCGACGCTTGATGCGGTTGCCGTTATTCTCGACGAGCTCAAACACAGTGATGGGACGGTGGGGTTAAAGGTGTCCGGAGGCGTCAGGACCCTGGCTCAGGCGCAGCAGTATATGGATTTGACCACGGAGAAAATGGGAAGGGAGTGGCTGACACCCGAACGCTTCCGTTTTGGCGCCTCGGCGCTCCTAGATGAGCTTTATAAAGCGCTATGACCGACAGCGAAGCAGAAAAGTTACAGTTAGAACATCAAGCGGCGCGGCTTTTTTTACGCGCCTATGAGCGCACCTACCATACGCCGATGCGCCATATCTGGCACAATGAGCCGGCCAAGCCCGATGTCAGCTGTTATATGGATGGCGAGCGTCTGGACATAGAAATAGCGCATTTGTATGCCAATGAACACGAGGCCATGGCGGTGCTGGGTCGGGTGTTAAACCTGGATATTCAACGCCAGTTGGCGCAACTGGCGTTGAACCCACCTTCGGGGCAACTGGCCTTTGCTCTCAATCGCCTGCTTCAGGCCAAGGCCAGTAAGCAATACGACAGTAAGCGGGTATGGCTGCTTATTCGTAATGCCAGCACCCTGTGGCAACGAGAAGACTTTCTTGCCGTAATGAGAAGTCTGCCGGTGCCTACGCCGCATCAGTTTGAGCAAATCTGGCTGCTGAGCGACTGGCATGGCGAAGAGCAACCACTGCAGCTATACAAAGATTGAGAGGATTAAAATCGCACAATTAATTTTATGCGTGTCTAGCTTTTACTCTTGTTTTAGCGCGTTTGGTCAGTATAATGGGCATCCACTTTGCAGGGGCGTAGTTCCAATTGGTAGAACAGCGGTCTCCAAAACCGACGGTTGGGAGTTCGAATCTCTCCGCCCCTGCCACTTTTCAGCTAGCAAGTCTAAGTCTAAAAATCTGTTTTAAAAGCAAGTTTTTAAGGTTAGATTTGGATAGATTTACCCTGTCGAGTGACGGGGTTGTTGTGTCTGTATTTAAGGTATCAGGAATTATGAGTGCAAATGTAGAAAGCCCGTCAAGCTCGATGGATATGGTTAAGTGGCTATTCGCCATTGCGTTGCTGGCAGCGGCAGTAGTAGGTAACACCGTTTATGGTGAAGAGTCTGCGCTAATTCGAGCGATCGGTGTCGTTGCGGCAGTGGCTATCGCCTTAGCGGTAGCGGCGACCACAGAAAAGGGCCGTAACTTTATCACGTTTGCGAAAGAGGCACGCATCGAAGTACGTAAAGTGGTTTGGCCAACGCGCCAAGAGACCACGCACACGACGTTCATCGTAATGATTGCGACAGTTATTATGGCGCTAATCCTTTGGGGATTGGATGGAATTTTATTCCGAGTAGTAGGCTTTTTAACTGGATTGGAGATCTAGTCCCATGACGGAAGAGAAAAAAGAAAAGAAATTACGTTGGTATGTGATTCAGGCATTCTCAGGTTTTGAGAAGCGTGTAGCACAAACCATCAAAGAGCACATTCAAATCCAGGGTCTGGAAGACAGCTTTGGTGAAGTGCTAGTGCCTACTGAAGAAGTAGTTGAAATGCGTGCCGGTCAAAAGCGCAAGTCAGAGCGTAAGTTCTTCCCAGGCTATGTATTGGTTGAAATGGACATGAACGATGAAAGCTGGCACCTGGTAAACAGCACGCCACGTGTCATGGGCTTTATCGGCGGTACTTCTGACCGTCCTGCGCCGATCAGCAAAAAAGAAGCGGACCGCATCCTTAACCGTCTTCAAGAAAACGCCGAAGCACCTAAGCCGGCTACCTTGTTTGAACCGGGTGAAGTGGTACGCGTTGTTGATGGTCCTTTCGCCGACTTCAACGGTGTGGTTGAAGAAGTGGATTACGAGAAAAGCCGCTTGAAAGTATCTGTGCTTATCTTCGGTCGTTCAACGCCGGTTGAACTTGAATTCGGCCAGGTAGAACAAGATAAATAATTTGTCTACTTAAACGACAAAATCGTATTGAAAAAGGCCGCTGATTAACTTATAATCAGCGGCCTTTTTGTATTCATCGCCCGGCGGTGAGGGCAAAAAGAGTATTAAATTTTTAATTGGGAAGCCGATTGAGTACGCGTCCTCGCGCGCACGAGGCTAAGACCCACCTAACGAGGTATAATCATGGCTAAAAAAGTTGAAGCTTTAATCAAGCTACAAGTTGCTGCTGGTATGGCTAACCCTAGTCCACCAGTAGGTCCTGCTCTAGGTCAACACGGTGTAAACATCATGGAATTCTGTAAAGCGTTCAACGCCCGTACAGAATCTCTAGAGAAAGGCGCACCTGTTCCTGTAATCATCTCTGTTTACAGCGACCGTTCATTCACGTTTGAAATGAAGACTCCACCTGCTGCTTACCTTCTTAAGAAAGCTGCGGGCATCAAGTCTGGTTCAGGCCGTCCTAACACTGAAAAAGTAGGTACTGTTACTCGTGCTCAACTAGAAGAAATCGTTGAGATGAAGAAACCAGACCTTACAGCGGCCGACATGGACGCTGCGGTACGCACTATCGCAGGTTCTGCGCGTGCAATGGGCTTGAACGTAGAGGACTAAGATAATGGCAAAACTAACTAAACGTATGCGTACTATCCGCGAGAAAGTGGATGTAACTAAAGATTACGAAATCAACGAAGCTGTAGCGCTTCTTAAAGAGCTAGCGACTGCTAAGTTCGTTGAAAGTGTTGACGTTGCTGTTAACCTTGGTATCGACGCACGTAAATCTGACCAAAACGTACGTGGCGCAACTGTTCTTCCTCACGGTACTGGCCGTGACGTTCGCGTAGCTGTATTCACCGCTGGTGCAAATGCAGACGCTGCGAAAGAAGCAGGTGCTGACATCGTAGGTATGGAAGATCTTGCTGAACTAGTTAAGAAAGGCGAGATGAACTTCGACGTAGTTGTTGCTTCTCCAGATGCAATGCGCGTTGTTGGTCAACTAGGTCAAATCCTAGGTCCACGTGGTCTTATGCCTAACCCTAAAACTGGTACTGTAACTCCTAACGTTGCAGAAGCAGTTAAAAATGCAAAAGCTGGCCAGGTTCGTTACCGTAACGACAAGAACGGCATCATCCACACTACCATCGGTAAAGTGGACTTCACAGCTGAGCAACTACAAGAAAACCTTGAGTCTCTAATCGTAGCGCTTAAGAAGGCTAAGCCTTCTCAAGCTAAAGGTACTTACATCAAGAAGGTAAGCATCTCTACTACTATGGGCGCAGGTGTTGCTGTAGACCAAAACTCTCTAAGCACGCAAGTAGCGTAATTTAAGAGTTTACGTGGCGCGATTTTTATACTATAATTTCGCGCCATTTTGTTGAGAAAACGTCTCAACAAAACAACGAATTCGGGTTGAAGCCAAGTTATTTGGCTTCCGTCCAAGACCGTAGGTGCAGTGGTTCACTGCTTAATCTCCTACGTAGACGGTGTGAATCCCAGCTAGATTTTTCCTAATCTTCTGGCTCTCGCCGTAACAAGCAGCTCCGCTTACTTATGAGTGGAGTAGAGTAAAACTGAGGGATGTATGTTCCTCACAACCAGGAGTAACACCCATGGCTTTAAATCTTCAAGACAAAAAAGCAATTGTTGCTGAAGTCAACGAAGCTGCCAAAGGTGCTCTATCTGCAGTTGTTGCAGATTCTCGTGGTGTAACTGTAGACGCTATCACAGCCCTTCGTAAAGAAGCTCGTGAAGCTGGTGTATGGATGAAAGTTGTTCGTAACACCCTAGCTAAACGTGCTGTTGAAGGTACTGAGTACGAGTGTCTAACTGAATCACTAGTAGGCCCTAGCCTAATCGCTTTCTCTTCTGAGCACCCAGGTGCTGCAGCGCGTATCTTTAAAGATTTCGCTAAGAGTCACGAAGCGTTTGAGCTTAAAACGGCTGCTTTTGACGGTTCTCTAGTTGATGTAGACATGCTTGCTAAGCTACCTACATACGACGAAGCAGTTGCACGTCTAATGAGCGCTATGAAAGAAGCTTCTGCGGGCAAGCTGGCAAAAACTCTTGCTGCAGTTCGCGACCAGAAACAAGAACAAGCTGCTTAATTTTTATTTATAAGCTATTGTTCTTTATCGGTGTATTGAATTTAATGAACCTCAGGGTTCGAGAATATTAGGAAATTTACAATGTCTGTAACTAAAGACCAAATCCTTGACGCTATTGCTGAAATGTCAGTAATGGAAGTTGTTGAACTAGTTGAAGCAATGGAAGAAAAATTCGGCGTAACTGCAGCTGCTGCTGTTGTTGCTGCTGGTCCTGCTGAAGCTGCTGAAGAGAAGACTGAGTTCGACGTAATCCTAGCTGGCGCTGGCGCTAACAAAGTTGCTGCTATCAAAGCGGTACGTGGCGCAACAGGTCTTGGCCTTAAAGAAGCTAAAGCTCTTGTTGAATCAGCTCCTGCACCTATCAAAGAAGGTGTATCTAAGGAAGAAGCTGAAGCACTTAAGAAAGATCTTGAAGAAGCTGGTGCTGAAGTTGAGATCAAGTAATCTAGCATACGCTAGGTTCGCTGCCTGAGAAATCAGGCAAGGGCTGGTGATTATTTAATCACCGGCCCTTTTGCGCTATAGAGAGAAAATTCGCTATCGCGCTTTCTATAACCAAATTTCACTATTATTATCAATTAGTTAGACTCATTATTGGCAATAGCAGTGACATTTGGACGCAACTCTAAATGTTGTAGAAATTGGCATTTCGTCAATGAAGTCCTGTTCTTACAAGAACAGGTAGGGTCAAAGATCAGCAAGCTGAGGAACCCCATGGCTTACTCTTATTCTGAAAAGAAACGTATCCGTAAGGATTTTGGTAAACGTCCACAGGTTTTGGATGTGCCTTTCTTACTGCAGATGCAGCTAGAATCGTTTAAAAAATTCTTAACGCCGGACGCTGACGGTGATTTCGGTTTGGAAGCTGCTTTCCGTTCCGTTTTCCCGATTAAAAGCTACTCGGGCAATTCTGAGCTTCAATACGTAAGTTATCGTATTGGTGAGCCAGTATTCGACGTTAAAGAATGTCAAATTCGCGGCGTGACATATTCTGCTCCACTTCGCGTGAAACTTCGTCTAGTGCTTATGGACAAAGAAGCACCGGGCACTGTTAAAGACATCAAAGAGCAAGAAGTTTACATGGGCGAGATTCCGCTCATGACCGACACTGGTACCTTTGTAATCAATGGTACTGAGCGTGTTATTGTTTCTCAGCTACACCGTTCACCTGGTGTATTCTTTGATAACGACCGTGGTAAAACCCACTCGTCGGGCAAAGTGCTATATAACGCTCGCGTTATCCCTTACCGTGGTTCTTGGCTCGACTTTGAATTCGATGCTAAAGATAACCTGTATGTACGTATTGACCGTCGTCGTAAACTTCCTGCGTCGATCATTCTGCGTGCCCTTGATTTCTCAACCGAAGAAATCCTAAACATCTTCTTCGAAACCACTACGTTTGAAGTGACCGATGGCAAAGTTCTAATGGAACTTGTACCTTCGCGTCTACGTGGTGAAACCGCCGCTTTTGAAATTAAGAGCGATGACGGTGAAGTCGTGGTTGAGCAAGGTCGTCGTGTAACAGCACGTCACATTAAAACGCTTGAGAAAAAAGGCATCGATCAACTAGAAGTACCACACGAGTACATCATTGGTCGCGTACTTGCTAAGAACTATTTCGACGAGTCAACTGGTGAAGTGATCGCCAACGCCAATGACGAGCTATCTCTTGAGCTAATGGCTGAGCTTGTTAAAGCGGGTCACACCAAGATCGCCACGCTGTACATCAATGATGTAGACAGCGGTGCGTACATGTCTGACACGGTACGTATTGACTCAACGTCAAACCGCCTAGAAGCGCTTGTGGAAATCTACCGCATGATGCGCCCTGGTGAGCCACCAACGAAAGAAGCGGCTGAAGCATTATTTGAAAACCTATTCTTCAGTGAAGAGCGCTATGATCTATCAACCGTAGGTCGTATGAAGTTCAACAGCCGTGTTGGTTACGATTCAGACGAAGGTCCAGGTACACTTTCTAAAGAAGACATCGTGTCTGTAATGAAGGTGTTGATCGACATCCGTAACGGTAAAGGCGATGTGGATGATATCGACCACCTAGGTAACCGTCGTATCCGTTCAGTGGGCGAAATGGCCGAGAACCAATTCCGTGTTGGTCTAGTACGTGTTGAGCGTGCAGTACGTGAGCGCTTAAGCCTTGGCGATCTTGATGCCATCATGCCACAAGACCTGATCAACGCTAAGCCTATCTCGGCAGCGGTGAAAGAGTTCTTCGGTTCATCACAGCTTTCTCAGTTCATGGACCAGAACAACCCGCTTTCAGAAGTAACGCACAAGCGTCGTATTTCTGCGTTAGGCCCGGGTGGTCTAACTCGTGAGCGTGCAGGCTTCGAAGTACGTGACGTACACGTAACGCACTACGGTCGCGTATGTCCAATCGAAACGCCTGAAGGTCCAAACATCGGTCTAATCAACTCATTGTCTACGTACGCACGTACCAATGACTTCGGTTTCCTAGAAACACCTTACCGTAAAGTGGTAGACGGTGCGGTAACCGACGATGTTGATTACCTATCTGCTATTGAAGAAGGTCAATTCGTTATTGCCCAGGCAAACGTTGACTTGAACGATAACAATGAATTCATTGAAGAACTGGTTACATGTCGTCACAAAGGCGAATCAACCTTGATGCCGCGCGAAGAAATCCAGTACATGGACGTTTCGCCACAACAGGTCATCTCGGTTGCTGCTGCCCTTATCCCATTCCTAGAGCACGATGATGCGAACCGTGCATTGATGGGATCGAACATGCAACGTCAGGCTGTTCCTACACTGCGCGCCGACAAGCCGCTAGTAGGTACGGGTATCGAACTTACACTTGCGAAAGACTCAGGTGTAACCATCGTTGCTAAGCGTGGTGGTGTGGTTGATTACGCTGATGCGAGCCGTATCGTTATCAACGTAAACGAAGATGAGCGCGTACCTGGCGAAGCGGGTATCGACATCTACAACCTGACTAAGTACACCCGTTCTAACCAGAATACCTGTATCAACCAGAAGCCAACCGTGATGATTGGCGAGCCAATCGTACGTGGTGACGTACTTGCCGACGGTCCTTCAACAGACCTAGGTGACCTGGCGCTTGGTCAAAACTTACGCGTGGCATTCATGCCTTGGAATGGTTACAACTTCGAGGATTCAATCCTACTTTCAGAGAACGTTGTAAAAGAAGATCGTCTAACGACTATCCACATCCAAGAGCTTCAGTGTATTGCTCGTGATACTAAGCTTGGGCCAGAAGAAATCACAGCCGATATCCCGAACGTGGGTGAATCTGCACTAGGCAAGCTGGACGAGTCTGGCGTTGTTTACATCGGTGCGGAAGTGAAAGGCGGTGACATCCTAGTAGGTAAAGTAACTCCGAAAGGCGAAACCCAGCTAACTCCTGAAGAGAAGCTACTGCGTGCGATCTTCGGTGAAAAAGCGTCTGACGTTAAAGACAGCTCACTACGCGTACCTAACTCGGTATCGGGTACGGTTATCGACGTACAGGTCTTCACCCGTGACGGTGTAGAAAAAGACAAGCGTGCGCTTGAAATCGAAGAAATGCAGCTGCGTGAAGCGAAGAAAGACTTCAACGAAGAGTTCAAGATCCTTGAAGAAGGTGTATTGAGCCGTGCACGCAAGCTTCTTACCGATTCAGGTGTAGATGCAGCCAAGCTAGTCGGTCTTTCTGCGGATAAGATCCTAACGCAAAGTCTGGCCGCAGAAGATAAGCAAGCGGAACTTGAGCAACTTGCTGCTCAGTACGAAGAGCTTAAGACCGAGTACGATAAGAAATTTGAAACCAAGCGTCGTAAGATCACTCAAGGTGATGACTTAGCGCCGGGCGTATTGAAGATTGTGAAGGTTTACCTAGCGGTTAAACGTCGCATCCAGCCAGGTGATAAGATGGCGGGTCGTCACGGTAACAAGGGTGTTATCTCGACAATCGTACCAGTAGAAGACATGCCTTACGATGACAAGGGCCGTACCGTAGATATCGTGTTGAACCCACTGGGTGTACCATCGCGTATGAACATCGGTCAGATCCTTGAAACCCACATGGGCCTAGCGGCACGTGGTATCGGTGAGCGTATCGAAGAAATGATGAAAGAGCAGCGTGAGCTTCACGAATTGCGCGAATTCATCAAGAAAGCATACGAGCTAGGCGAGTGTCGTCAGAAAGTAGACATCGACAGCTTCTCAGATGACGAAATACGTCGTCTTGCAGAGAACCTTAAAGGCGGTCTACCAATCGCAACTCCAGCATTCGATGGCGCCAAAGAAAGCGAAATCAAAGAGATGCTAGAGCTAGGTGGCTACCCATCAAGCGGTCAGGTAACCCTGTATGATGGTCGTACCGGTGACCAGTTTGAGCGTCAAGTAACCGTGGGTTACATGTACATGCTGAAACTGAACCACCTTGTTGATGACAAGATGCACGCCCGTTCAACTGGTTCTTACAGCCTAGTAACGCAGCAGCCTCTGGGTGGTAAAGCTCAGTTCGGTGGTCAGCGCTTCGGTGAGATGGAAGTATGGGCACTTGAAGCGTACGGCGCAGCCTACACGCTACAAGAGATGTTGACGGTGAAGTCGGATGACGTGAACGGTCGTACCAAGATGTATAAGAACATCGTTGATGGCAACCACAAGATGGAGCCAGGTATGCCGGAATCATTCAACGTATTGTTGAAAGAAATCCGTTCACTCGGTATCAACATCGAGCTTGAAGAAGAATAAGCCGGTTGGGCGCATAGTGCGCCCACTACCTGCAAAAAGAATGAATGGGCGGTTTGCCGCCCTCGAGATTAACCTCCGACAGGAGAGCTAAGGTGAAAGACTTACTTAAGTTTCTGAAGCAACAAAATAAGACCGAAGAATTCGACGCAATTCGCATTGGTCTTGCTTCGCCAGACATGGTGCGTTCATGGTCATTCGGTGAAGTAAAGAAACCTGAGACCATTAACTACCGTACTTTCAAGCCTGAGCGTGACGGCTTATTCTGTGCCCGTATCTTCGGCCCAGTGAAAGACTATGAGTGTTTGTGTGGTAAATACAAGCGCTTAAAACACCGTGGTGTTATTTGTGAAAAGTGTGGCGTTGAAGTAACGCTCACTAAAGTACGTCGTGACCGCATGGGTCACATCGAGCTAGCAAGCCCAGTTGCACACATCTGGTTCTTGAAATCACTACCGTCTCGTATCGGCTTAATGCTTGATATGACGCTACGTGACATCGAGCGCGTACTGTACTTTGAATCATTCGTTGTGACCGAGCCGGGCATGACTACGCTTGAGCGTGGCCAGCTGCTAGGTGAAGAAGAGTATCTGGATGCGCTTGAAGAGCACGGCGACGAGTTCGAAGCCAAGATGGGTGCGGAAGCCGTACTTGATCTGCTACGTGAACTAGACCTGGGTCAGTTGATCGCAGAAATGCGTGAAGAGCTACCGACTATCAACTCTGAAACTAAGCGTAAGAAAATCACTAAGCGCTTGAAGTTGATGGAAGCATTCCACCAGTCTGGTAACAACCCAGAGTGGATGATCATGACGGTTCTTCCGGTTCTTCCACCAGATCTACGTCCTCTAGTACCACTAGACGGCGGTCGTTTTGCGACCTCAGATCTGAACGACCTATACCGTCGTGTAATCAACCGTAACAACCGTTTGAAGCGTCTTCTAGACCTAGCGGCACCTGACATCATCGTACGCAACGAAAAGCGTATGCTTCAAGAAGCGGTTGATGCGCTACTTGATAATGGTCGTCGTGGCCGTGCGATCACCGGTTCTAACAAGCGTCCTCTTAAGTCGCTTGCAGACATGATCAAAGGTAAGCAAGGTCGTTTCCGTCAAAACCTTCTAGGTAAGCGTGTTGACTACTCAGGCCGTTCTGTAATCACCGTAGGTCCTACACTGAAACTACACCAGTGTGGTCTTCCTAAGAAAATGGCCCTTGAGCTATTCAAGCCATTCATCTACGGCAAACTAGAGCGCCGCGGTATGGCGACCACCATCAAAGCTGCGAAGAAGATGGTTGAGCGCGAAGTACCAGAGGTTTGGGACGTACTAGACGAAGTAATTCGTGAACACCCAGTGCTACTTAACCGTGCACCGACACTTCACCGTTTGGGTATCCAGGCATTTGAGCCGGTCCTAATCGAAGGTAAAGCGATTCACCTACACCCATTGGTGTGTGCGGCATATAACGCCGACTTCGACGGTGACCAAATGGCGGTTCACGTACCATTAACGCTGGAAGCGCAGCTAGAAGCGCGTGCGTTGATGATGTCAACGAACAACATTCTTTCGCCTGCGAACGGTGAGCCAATCATCGTACCTTCACAGGACGTTGTATTGGGTCTGTACTACATGACCCGTGATCGCATCAATGCCAAAGGTGAAGGCCTGGTATTTAAAGACGCGAAAGAAGCTGAAAAAGCATACCGTACCGGCGTAGCGCAACTACATGCACGCGTTAAAGTACGTATGACGCAAACTGTGATTGCCGAAGACGGTACTTCAAGCGAAGTAACCGGCATTGTTGATACAACAGTGGGCCGTGCAATCTTCTCATTGATCATGCCAAAAGGCTTACCATTCGAGCTTATTAACCGCCCACTTGGTAAGAAACAAATCTCTGGCATGCTAAACGAGTGTTACCGTCTACTAGGTCTGAAAGACACTGTTATCTTTGCTGACCAAGTAATGTATACCGGTTTCCACTACGCGATGAAGTCGGGTGTGTCTATCGGTATCAATGACATGGAAATCCCACCGGTTAAAGCTGAGATCATCGAAGCGGCCGAGGAAGAAGTTGCTGAAATCAACCAGCAGTTCCAGTCAGGTCTTGTAACCGCGGGTGAGAAATACAACAAAGTTATCGATATCTGGTCACGTGTGAACGAAAACCTTTCACGCGAAATGATGGCTAACCTATCGAAAGACACAGTTATCAACGCTGACGGTCAAGAAGAAGAGCAAGACTCATTCAACTCAGTGTTTATGATGGCCGACTCGGGCGCGCGTGGTAGCGCGGCTCAGATTCGTCAGCTAGCGGGTATGCGTGGTCTGATGGCACGTCCGGATGGTTCAATCATCGAGACGCCAATCACAGCGAACTTCCGTGAAGGTCTAAACGTACTTCAGTACTTCATCTCGACGCACGGTGCGCGTAAAGGTCTTGCCGATACCGCATTGAAGACAGCGAACTCGGGTTACCTAACGCGTCGTCTAGTAGACGTAGCGCAAGACTTGGTAATCAACGAAGTAGACTGTGGCACCGAAGATGGTCTAACTATGAAGCCGCTTATCGAAGGTGGTGACGTAGTAGAGCCGCTACGCGAGCGTGTACTAGGTCGTGTAGTAGCTGAAGACGTGGTTATCCCTGGCACTGACACGGTTCTTGTTGAGCGTAACGTGATGCTGGATGAGAAGCTGTGTGACCTTCTAGAAGAGCACTCGGTGGACGAAGTACGCGTACGTTCAGTTATCACCTGTGATAACGACTTCGGCGTATGTTCTAACTGTTACGGTCGTGACCTTGCACGTGGCCACATCATCAATGCGGGTGAAGCGGTCGGTGTTATCGCGGCACAGTCAATCGGTGAGCCGGGTACACAGCTTACGATGCGTACCTTCCACATCGGTGGTGCGGCATCTCGAGCGTCAGCAGAGAACAGCGTACAAGTTAAGAACAATGGTCGTCTGAAGTTGCACAATGCGAAATTCGTATTGAACACCGAAGGCAAGATTGTAATCACTTCACGTTCAACTGAAATCACCATCATCGATGAGCATGGTCGTGAGAAAGAGCGTTATAAAGTACCTTACGGTGCAGTACTAACTGTACAAGACGGTGCCGAAGTGAAAGGTAACGACATAGTTGCTATGTGGGACCCGCACAGTCACCCAATTATTATCGAGCACGAGTCAAAAGTGTCGTTCAGCGACATCGACGATTCGAACACCGAAACGCAGACCGACGAGCTTACTGGCCTAACCCGTGTGGTTGTTAAAGACCTTGCGAAAGTGAATGCCAAAGAGCCTAAGCTAATCATTGAAAATGAAGAGCGTGGCCTGCAGGAAATCCGCCTACCGTCATTCACCACAATCGAGGTGAGCGATGGCGCGACATCAAACCCTGGTGACGTACTGGCGCGTATTCCGCAAGAAGGTTCGAAGACTCGTGACATCACCGGTGGTCTACCGCGCGTAGCGGACCTATTCGAAGCCCGTAAGCCGAAAGATCCAGCAATCCTTGCTGAAATCTCAGGTATGGTGAGCTTCGGTAAAGAGACCAAAGGTAAGAAACGTCTTGTGATCACGCCTGAAGAGGGTGATGCATACGAAGAAATGATTCCTAAGTGGCGTCAGCTTAACGTGTTCGAAGGTGAGATTGTATCTAAAGGTGAAGTTATCGCCGATGGTCCAGAATCTCCACATGACATCCTTCGTCTACGTGGCGTAACCGATGTTGCTAACTATATCGTTAACGAAGTGCAAGACGTTTACCGTCTGCAAGGTGTAAAGATTAACGATAAGCACATCGAAACGGTAATCCGTCAGATGCTACGTAAGTGTCTAATCATTGACGGTGGTGACAGTGAATTCCTAGCCGGTGAGCAGGTTGAAGTAGCACGTGTAAACATTGCTAACCGTGACCTGGAAGCCCAAGGTAAGATCCCAGCGAAATTCGAAATTCAGCTGATGGGTATTACCAAGGCATCACTTGCTACAGAATCATTCATTTCAGCAGCCTCGTTCCAGGAGACCACGCGTGTCCTAACCGAAGCCGCTGTAAATGGTAAGAGCGATGAGCTTCGTGGTCTGAAAGAGAACGTAATCGTGGGTCGCTTGATCCCAGCCGGTACCGGCTTTGCGTATCACCAAGATCGTGCAAGCCGTCGTAAGCAAAATGCAGAGGATCTGCTTGAGCCAACGGTTAGTGCAGAAGAGGCAACTCAAGCCCTAACTGACGCGCTAAACGCAGATTTGTCTGGCGACCAGGAATAAACTTAATTTCATAATTAAGTCATGCCTAGAGTGGTAGAATGCCGCTCTAGGCATTGTTTTGGTTGACAGGCTAAACTTTGCTCATTAAAATTCCGCCACCCTTTTACTCGCTACAGTCAATGTTGCGGATAAATTGGGCGGATTTTTTAATTTTTTCAGTAGTAACTTTAATTTTTCAGGAGCTATTTAATGGCAACTATTAACCAGCTAGTGCGCAAGCCACGTCGCAGCAAGGTTACTAAAAGTAACTCAGCCGCGCTAAAGGCATGTCCACAAAAGCGTGGTGTATGTACGCGTGTATATACTACTACTCCTAAGAAACCTAACTCGGCTCTACGTAAAGTAGCCCGTGTTCGTCTAACGAACGGTTTCGAAGTAACATCATACATCGGTGGTGAAGGTCACAACCTTCAAGAGCACAGTGTAATCCTTATCCGTGGTGGTCGTGTTAAAGACTTACCAGGTGTACGTTTCCACACTGTTCGCGGTGCACTTGACTGTGCAGGCGTTAACGACCGTCGTCAAGGTCGTTCTAAGTACGGTGCAAAACGCCCTAAGGGCTAATGGTTCTCCGTTAGTAAGGCCAAGCACTTAAGTTTTTATAAATATTAGTTTTGGGAATCTGTCCAAAAGACAGACCTGAAGATACCGGAGATTCAAAATGCCAAGAAGACGCGTTATAGGTCAACGTAAAATTCTTCCAGATCCTAAGTTCGGATCAGAATTACTTGCAAAGTTCGTCAACGTAGTAATGCTTGACGGCAAAAAATCTACTGCTGAAAAAATCGTATATGGTGCGCTAGACGTGGCTGCTGAGAAATCAGGCAAGTCGCACCTTGAAATCTTTGAAGCTGCACTTGAGAACGTTCGCCCACAGGTTGAGGTTAAATCTCGCCGTGTTGGTGGTTCAACGTACCAAGTACCAGTTGAAGTACGTCCAGTTCGTCGCAACGCACTAGGTATGCGTGGGTTAGTTGACGCTGCACGTAAGCGTGGCGAAAAATCTATGGGCCTTCGTTTGGCTCAAGAGATCGTTGACGCTGCTGAAAACAAAGGCACTGCGGTTAAGAAACGTGAAGACGTTCACCGTATGGCTGAAGCGAACAAAGCATTCGCTCATTACCGTTGGTAATCTGTCCTTAACCTTTAAGAGGATAATATGGCACGTACAACTCCAATTGAGCGCTACCGCAATATCGGTATTTGTGCTCACGTAGATGCGGGGAAAACCACCACCACGGAACGTGTACTTTTCTACACGGGCCTGTCTCACAAAATCGGTGAGGTGCATGATGGTGCCGCAACTATGGACTGGATGGAGCAAGAGCAGGAGCGTGGTATCACTATCACGTCTGCTGCGACTACTTGTTTCTGGAAGGGGATGGACGCGCAATTTGACGATCACCGCATTAATATCATCGACACTCCTGGACACGTTGACTTCACCATTGAAGTAGAACGTTCATTACGAGTGCTTGATGGTGCCGTGGTCGTGCTTTGTGCCTCATCAGGTGTACAGCCACAGACAGAAACAGTCTGGCGTCAGGCCAACAAATACGAAGTTCCGCGAATGATCTTCGTAAACAAGATGGACCGTATCGGCGCCGACTTTTTGTCGGTTGTAGATCAGGTGAAAACCCGCCTGGGTGCTACTCCTGTTCCCATTCAGTTGCCTATCGGCGCTGAAGAAGACTTTAAAGGTGTAATCGATCTTATCAAGATGAAAGCTATCAACTGGAACGAAGCGGACCAGGGCATGACTTTCAGCTATGAGGAGATCCCGGCAGAACTTCTAGACGAAGCCGAAGAATACCGCTCGCAACTTATCGAAGCGGCTGCGGAAGCGTCTGAAGAACTAATGGACAAATATTTAGAGGAAGGCGACCTCAGCGAAGCTGAGATCAAAGAAGGCCTGCGCGCCCGCACCTTAGCCAACGAAATTGTGCTAATGAGCTGTGGTAGTGCATTCAAGAACAAGGGTGTTCAAGCTGTGCTTGATGCCGTGGTTGAATACATGCCTTCACCAACCGAAGTCAAAGCAATCCAGGGTGTGTTAGAAGACGGTGAAACCGAAGACACGCGCCCGGCAGACGACAGTGCCCCATTTGCGGCCCTGGCGTTTAAGATTGCCACCGACCCCTTTGTTGGTACGCTAACCTTTTTCCGTGTTTACTCGGGCACAGTGGGCCAGGGTGACACGGTTTATAACCCAGTTAAATCAAAGCGTGAGCGCTTCGGTCGTATCGTTCAGATGCACTCAAACTCACGTGAAGAGATCAAAGAAGTTCGTGCCGGTGATATCGCCGCCGCGATTGGTCTCAAAGACGTAACAACAGGTGATACCCTGTGTGATGCGGATTCAGTCATTACGCTTGAGCGTATGGAATTCCCAGAGCCGGTAATCTCTGTTGCGGTAGAGCCAAAAACCAAGGCAGACCAGGAAAAAATGGGTATGGCACTAGGTAAACTAGCTGCAGAAGACCCGTCTTTCCGCGTACAGACCGACGAAGAATCGGGCCAGACAATTATCTCTGGCATGGGTGAACTTCACCTCGATATCATTGTCGACCGTATGAAACGTGAGTTCAAAGTTGAATGTAACGTTGGTAAGCCACAGGTTGCCTATCGTGAAGCGATTCGTTCAACCGTTGAGGTTGAGGGTAAGTTTGTACGTCAATCGGGTGGTCGTGGTCAGTATGGTCACGTTTGGGTCAAACTTGAGCCACTTGATTTCAGCGATGAAGAAGCACCAACGTTCGAGTTCGTTAACGAAATCGTCGGTGGTACGGTACCGAAGGAATACATTCCTGCGGTAGAAAAAGGTCTCCACGAGCAGATGGAGCAAGGTGTTCTTGCTGGTTATCCGCTTCTGGGCGTAAAAGCGACGCTGTACGATGGTTCATTCCACGATGTCGACTCGAACGAAATGGCCTTTAAGATCGCTGGTGCGATGGCAATGCGTAAGGGTGCGCTTGAAGCAAGCCCGGTATTGTTAGAGCCAATCATGAAGGTTGAAGTGATCACTCCAGAAGCAAACATGGGTGATGTTGTAGGCGACCTAAACCGTCGTCGCGGTATGATCGATGGTATGGAAGAGGCACCAGGCGGCTTGAAACAAATCAACGCCGAGGTTCCGCTTTCAGAAATGTTCGGTTATGCAACTGATTTACGTTCTGCAACCCAAGGTCGCGCCTCGTACTCGATGGAATTCCTCAAGTACGCAGAAGCAGCTAAAAACGTCGCAGAATCTATTATTGCAGCTCGCGCTGTTAAGTAATTTGAGTTCGGTCCGATCTACGGGTCGGACTTTAATTTCTTTATAGGAATTTTTAAAATGGCAAAAGAAAAGTTTGAACGCGTAAAACCGCACGTAAACGTAGGTACAATCGGCCACGTTGACCACGGTAAAACAACTCTAACTGCA
>NZ_PQCC01000005.1 GCF_002964785.1 Pseudoalteromonas sp. T1lg48 | reverse complement strand
TAACGCTTTACTAATGGGCTGCCGCAGCGCAGCGTAGGCAGTCCCGTGGAGGCCACGCTGTTTGTGGCCGGAACGAAATTTAGTAACTTGTTATATAGCCTTGCGTAACCAAAGTAGATGCAAAACTATATGAATAAACAAAAATAAAGCAGGGCATAAAAACAAATAAATCCCAAACCAGCCACTAACGAGTGTAAAAATTTCACCGTCAAATTTAACACCTGACCAATAGGTAAATACCAGGGATATTAAGCCTAAAATAAGAAATACCAACCGCGTTCTAAGATTAAGCTTTAAACCCCAACTTACTGAAGTTAAAGCAATATAGCCTGCAATCCCAAATAGCGAAGTCAGAATCCATTTAAGGCTAAATGTTATCGGTAAATCAAAAATACTGCCTAGTGCACCAATTAAAGCAAAGCATGCGAGTAAAACCAATAAAGTTGATGGCACCCAGGCAAAAACAGTAGTTAACCCAATCAGTAGATTTCTCATAAGCCTCTTAGGCTATATAACGCCTCAATATGGGGCGCATAAATGCATGGCTATACT
>NZ_PQCC01000024.1 GCF_002964785.1 Pseudoalteromonas sp. T1lg48 | reverse complement strand
CAAGCGAACTGACGACCGGAGGTCGATAATTATAGATTCAGGGGAGAATAATAAGGGAATCTACCAAGGAATTGGTTGCGGGAGCCGGATGTGAACGCGACACGCCGTGGCGACGACCTTAGGTCGAATGATGCTAAGTTTGAAAACTTTAAGTGAGAAAACACTAAGCGTCGGTTTCGGGTGCTGTGAACGTTGAAAGCGAACTGACGACCGGAGGTCGATAATTATAGATTCAGGGGAGAATAATAAGGGAATCTACCAAGGAATTGGTTGCGGGAGCCGGAT
>NZ_PQCC01000004.1 GCF_002964785.1 Pseudoalteromonas sp. T1lg48 | reverse complement strand
ATTTATACAAGGCGGCACATGTGTGGTGTAGTTATTCTACATAAACATGTAACAACACAGTAGAAATGCGCTACAAGCGCTGCCCTACGGGTTCATCTAAACGCATCCTGCTCTGTGTTACTCGCTATGAACATAGAATGACTATGCATCATAACGAGCGTCGTGATCAGAATGCGTTTAGATTGAACATAAAGTAAACCGCAAAGATAAACAGACCCTATGGCCGCACAAGCGGCCCTTTTTTTACGTATTGGTATCGCATCCGAGATGATGTAAAATTAACCGCCCCTTTAGCGGGGACTATGTTTTACAAAATCGAGCGACAGATATGCAGTACTTCAAATATACCCTCATCGTTTTAACCTCATTATTTATGTTTGGCTGTGGTGGCCATGGGTATGAAGGGCACTATGTCAGCACCTCTGACAACAAGGTATTTAATGCCTTGTCGGAACTGGCAGGCGCGAAAAAAATCTACATCGGCGAGAACTTTATCGAAGCGGATGGTCAGCGCACCGAGTTTGACGAAATCTTTGTGCGTGAGCTTAAATCGGGTGACTACCTGGTGTTTAAATCGGGTAATGAAGAACAAACCTGGTTGATAGAAGACGGTGACGTACTGGTGCGCGATTTAGGCTTGATGTCTTTACGCTTTGAGCCGGTAGAAAAGTAAACCCCACTTTATATTGCTAGTGAGTGACTACTCGCTAGCACCGAATCCAAGGTCTCTTTTTAGTTTTGATTTATATAATTCCAAAATAAACCAAGACGATTGCACGCAAAAAGACGATAATTGGAACATTAAATTCATTAGATTGACCGATATTGCCACCCAGTCTGCTTAGCAGCGCTGGCAAGCTCGGTCATTGCGATTTTTAGAGTACCGATAACACATGGAAATTAAAGTTAATTTTCTCGATAACCTCAGACTTGAAGCCAAGTTTGATGACTTCACCGTGATTGCCGATCAGCCGATACGTTATAAAGGCGATGGCTCTGCACCCAGCCCGTTTGATTACTTTCTGGCATCATCGGCTTTGTGCGCAGCTTACTTTGTGAAGGTGTATTGCAACAGTCGAGAAATTCCAACCGATGGTATTCGCATTTCGCAAAACAACATCATAGATCCGGAAGATCGCTACAATCAGATCTTTAAAATTCAGGTTGAGTTACCAGAGAGTATTTCTGACAAAGACCGCCAAGGTATTTTGCGCTCAATCGAGCGTTGTACGGTTAAGCGCGTGGTGCAAACAGGACCTGAGTTCCAAATCGATCCGGTAGAGAATATCGACGAAGATGCCCAAGCCATGCTGATGGTGGAGGCCGACCTTGATCACAGCACCTACATTTTGGGTAAAGACTTACCGCTTGAGCAAACAATCCAGAACATGACCGCCATGCTGGCCGATTTGGGGATGAAGATTGAAGTGGCGTCGTGGCGCAATATCGTTCCGCATGTATGGTCTTTGCACATCCGTGATGCGGCTTCACCCATGTGTTTCACTAACGGTAAAGGCGCAACCAAAGAAAGTGCCCTTTGCTCCGCACTGGGTGAGTTTATCGAGCGCCTAAGCTGCAACTTCTTCTACAACGATCAGTACCTGGGTGAAGAGATCGCACACAGCGACTTCGTCCATTACCCCAATGAAAAGTGGTTCCAAGCGGGTGCAGACGATGCCCTGCCAGAGGGGATCTTAGACGACTACTGTTTAGAGATTTACAACCCGGACGGTGAACTGCAGGCATCGCATTTGGTTGATACCAACTCGGGCCGTGTTGACCGTGGTGTGTGTTCGATTCCATATACGCGCCACTCAGACGGCGAAACGGTTTACTTCCCGCAAAACCTGATCGAGAACTTGTTCTTGAGTAACGGTATGAGTGCGGGGAATAACCTCAACGAGGCGAAAGTTCAGTGTTTGTCTGAAATCTTCGAGCGCGCGATTAAACGCCAGATTATAGAGCAAGAAATTGTGCTGCCGGACGTACCACAAGAGGTGCTGGCCAAGTACCCGGACATTGTTGAGGGTATCGAAAAGCTCGAAGAGCAGGGCTTCCCGATTGTTGTTAAGGACGCGTCACTGGGTGGTCAATTCCCAGTTATGTGTGTGACCCTGATGAACCCAAGAACCGGTGGGGTATTTGCCTCATTCGGTGCGCATCCAAGCCTGGAAGTTGCGTTAGAGCGCAGCCTCACAGAGTTGCTGCAAGGTCGTAGCTTCGAAGGCCTGAACGATGTGCCGAAGCCAACGTTTAACTCAATGGCCGTGTCTGAGCCGGAAAACTTCGTTGAGCACTTTATTGACTCAACCGGTGTGATCTCATGGCGTTTCTTCAGCGCGAAAGCGGATTACGATTTTGTCGAATGGGATTTCTCGGGCACTAACGAAGAAGAAAGCGACGCCTTGTTTGGCATTTTAAAGGCGCTGGGTAAAGAGGCATATATTGCTGAATTTACAGAAATCGGCAGCGCATGTCGTATTCTTGTGCCGGACTTTTCAGAAGTATACCCGGTGGAAGACCTGATTTGGGATAACACCAACAAGGCACTGCAATACCGTGAAGATATCTTGAATCTGCACTCGCTATCGGACGATGCACTGGCCGCCTTGGTAGAGCGTTTGGAAGAAAGTCAGCTGGATAACTACATCGACATCATCACCCTCATCGGTGTTGAGTTTGATGAAAACACCGTGTGGGGACAGTTGACCATTCTTGAACTTAAGATTCTGATTTACCTGGCACTGGGCGAGTTGGAAGAGGCCATCGAGCTGGTGGGTGACTTCTTACAATACAACGACAACACGGTTGAGCGTGGCTTGTTCTATCAAGCCGTGAACGCGGTGCTTGAAGTAACCCTGGATGAAGAGATGGAGTTGGCCGACTTTATCCATAACTTCTCACGCATGTTTGGCAAAGAAACCATGGAAAACGCTGTGGGCTTGGTCAGCGGTGAGGTGCGTTTCTATGGCCTAACCCCAACCAATATGAAGCTAGAGGGCTTGGACAAGCACCTGCGTTTGATCGACAGCTATAAAAAGCTACACAAAGCCCGTGGTGAGTTGTTTAACAAAGGCTAGTCTGAATTAGTTTACCGCCCAGAGTAAGGCGTTGAATTAAAAACAAAAAAGCGAACCTCAGTGGTTCGCTTTTTTGTTGGCTATGTTAGCGAATGAGTTTGTGACTGAAAACATGTCGGTGTAAACGCCAATTGCAGGGTATAATGCAAGGCGACGTCATCAATCACATATCGAAACCACGCATCGAAACAATGAACCGTAAAAAGAAAATTTTCACCAAGCTTAAAGCCAAAGACAAGCGCGCGAATGCCAAATTGCACAAAAGCAATAAACCTGCCTATATCTCAAAAGCCGAGCGCGAAAAGTTAGAGCAACAAGAGAATTCGGCATCAGAAGAGTAATTCCACCCGTTTACTGACACGCGATATCCATAAAAATAAATTCGACGATTCACAGCCGGCCGCCAAATAGCCGTTGCTGCCACGCAATGCCTGCTTGATGCCGACCTCCACCTGATAAAACTCGGCGTTAAGCGGCTTGGTGATTATCCTAACTAATTGCTTTTTCTGCTTAATTTCTTAATTGGCTGGCATATTGCCCGGCGCTCATATAGGCTTTTAGCGGTTATTCATTAGCTTATTTACGCAGGGAAATTATGGAAAAGAAGGTTATACAGCTGTCTATTGCCGAACTCATGCTACACAAACGTGGCCCCATGGACGGTGCCGAAGACATTAACTTGTTTCGCTTTGTGCTGAGCTATCCGGCGGAAGGAATTTCGGCCATCGAATCGGTGAAAACCCTGCTGTCGACCGACGACCTGCCGACCGACTGGGACAGCGACTTCGATAAGGCGATTTTGTTTAAAACGCCACTGAGGGGCAAGGCCCAGCTTTCTATCGAGGCCTGCAGCGTCGATAAGGACTCCCAGGCTCAGGCGTCATTTAAAAAGCTGTTAAACAGCATCCTCGGCTCGACCCTGGGCATTTTTACCGGCGGTTTTGGCAGCGCCTATGTGGGTAAGATCACCAATACAGTGGGTAAATCGGTCATCGACGTAATTGGCGACGACGAAGACGTGGATATTGTCGGCAAAGCCACCTATTTGCTCGACTCCGAGCAGTTGCCCGAGACCATTGACCTGCCCTTAGTGGTCGACACGCCCGTAGTAGAGAAAAAATATGTGCTTGTGGGTCATGAAAACAGCGTTAATCGCCGCCGAAAAGTGGTGGAAAACGAGGTGATCCCGGCGGGCAACAACGGCCAAATTCGCATTAAAGTCACCGAGCTTTAGCGGGACTGATTGAATCAGCCTCGCTATTATTAACTCGTTTTACTATTGGCAGCTGACGGCGAAATAGCCGTCACTGTTATTCACCGCCAGCTCTGGCAGTAGGGTGATTAAATGCTGGTATATTTCGGGCTGCTCAAACCTGTTTTTCATCATTAGGCGACGGTGGTGAGGTCGTATCTCGGCGCCGTTATCCCTCAGGTGCTCTAAAAATCGGCGGTAATTGATAGGTCTCTCGGTTCCCGACTCGGGCGGCAGATAGTGATCTAAGCGATAGTTTTTAAGCACAAAATACAGCGGGTCTAAGCGCTCACCATTAGTTGCACCCAAGTAAGGCTCAAGCAGTTTATATTGCGCTATATGCCCCTTGGCGGCGACCGCGTTGGCCAGCTCTAAGGCCGTTTGCTCCGGGATATGAGAGAAGGTCTTTAGCCACAGGGTCAGCTCTTTACTGCCGGCAAACTGTGTCAGTACCTGATAGGCTTCAATACTGGGGGCCAACCCGGCGTTACTGAGTTTATTGACTATCTCCTGCTGCGCAAGCTTGTTATCAAGCACCGCCATCGATGAGATAAACATCCCCATGGCTGCTTTTTGCTGCTCGGACAGGGGCGGCAAATTAAGATTATCCAGCTCCAGGCGCATCAGCTCGGACAGGGGTTTGTTTTGCGCCAGGCTCATCAACAGGGCCGCCGAGTCATTGATAAACAGCTCCATCTCCTTGTCATTATGGCTTTGGCAGTAGTCAAATTCGGGCGATTGGGTAACCGCTTCAACAAACTCTGAGTCGGTGAACTCTTGCCATTGCTTTATGGGCTTTTCTCGTTCTTCAAACCATGTGTTTCGCGCTGAGCAGGCCTCTAATTGCACCTGTTGCTGCGCATCCAAGGCATCGGGGGCTGCAAACGTTAATGGCGTGCTGCCATTATCCCTTGGTAGCTCGGTTAAAGGGTGTATATCGATATGAATACCCAATTGCCTTAATATGCTCGGAGCGCGCTCTATGGCCAGTTGCCCCTGGCGGTGATAATAGTAGCGTTTGCTCCCCAGCTGTGTGCCTTGAATCAGTCGCGATAGGGCGTCTGCGTCGGTCAATGTGCTGCCAAAGGCTTCTATATGTTCAAGCACCACCTGCTGCATGTCACTGATAAACAGAGAATCATTGCGAAAAGCCAGAGGGTATTGCTCACTGAGCATGGCCGCCGCTTCGGTTTTTCCCAGCATCAACAAGGAAGTGAAAGGAATTTTAAGCGGGGTGAGTTGTGGGTCGTTCACCAAGGTGGTGTCCACGTCATAAATAAGGTCTTTGACTTTTTGCGCCAGCTCATAGGCCGGCACATTACCGATTATCAGCTCCTCCAGGCCTTGTTGAGCTAAGGTGTTTCTGTAGAGATAGTCCATGTGAAAGCTTGAAGGCAAGCGTTTATCTTGCTGCATTTGCATCGGCAGTTCGTCAAGACGCTCGATAAAAGACGCCATGGCCCTGGCCTGGGCCGTCTCAACTTCCGTTTGAGGGTTGGCAGGGATATTTTTTTGAATGTAACTTTTAATGGCCGTGCGCTGCTTGAGGCTTGCCTGCAAGGCTGCGGTGCTATTGTGCCAATAGACAAGCGCTCTGGCATCCATGCCAGCGGCCCACAGCGCTAGGCTAATATCGTCCAGGCTATGGCCTTGTTTTAAGGCGCGGGCGGCTAATAGCTCCAGCTGCTGACGATTTTGAAAATGATGCTGATTAAAGAGCTCTTTTAAGTTCTCACACAGCTCGCTATCCAGGGTTTGCTCGGGAAAGGGCTCAGGAACATAGCGCTTTGTGGGCTTCTTTTGTCCTTGGGAAGCATTTTGTTGTTGCGTATTTTTCTCTTCGGAAACCTCAGTTATCTGCATTGCTTGTTGCTTATCCGCCGACGGCAGAAAAAAATAGGCCAGAAGGCCTCCCAAAGCCAGCATCCCCAGGGTCAAAGTCGTTTTTTTCATGGCTTTCCTTGCTTACTATTTGAGCATGACATCATAACGCCATTGTTAATCTAATTTGGTTATAAAACAACCTTATATCCTCTATGTACAGGGGATTGTCCAACAAAGCTTACAGCGGATGAGTGGGTCCAGTGGCTCGGGCTTTTGTTTCTATTTCTTATAGGTGAAAATGCGCCATTAGTTAATAAAGCATTCAGTTATGGAGACATTGGAATGGCAAAATTGCTGCAAGTCGACTTTCAATATAATGGCCCGTATGGACAGCAAATGACGGATCAGCTGGTTGAACTGGCTAAATCTATTAATAATGAGCCGGGCATGATCTGGAAAATTTGGACCGAAAGTGAGCTAGAGCAGTTAGGCGGCGGCATCTACTTGTTTGTGGACGAAACCAGCGCCAAGAATTATCTAGAAATGCACAGCGCGCGTTTGCAGAAAATGGGTATTGATGAGGTGCGTGGAAAGATCTTTGATGTCAACGAAGCGCTGACGCTTATTAATAAGGGGCCTGTTGGCCAAGAATAACAGCGTGTTATTGACGAAAATGCGTATAAAAAAGCCCACATTTGTGGGCTTTTTTGTGGTTACATCTTGCCTAGAGTAAGCATCATGGCGGTGTACATTTTCAGGTTGAGTGCCAGTTGCTCCTCGGTAATAAACTCATGCTCCGAGTGGCCGGTGTAGGGCTTGCCTGGCATTGACGGGCCGAAGGAAACGGCATTGTCGAACAGCTTGGCATTGGTTCCGCCGCCTATGGAGACAAAGGAGGCATCCTGATCGCCGGTGTAGTGTTTAAAAATATCCAGCAGCGCCTGGGCATGGGGGGCATTATCAAGCAGCATGGGGGTGCCTATTTCCACTTCCACATTGCTTAAGGTCACCTGGTGTTGTTGTTGCCACGTCTTTAGAGCAGTATCGATTTGCTGGGCCAAAAGCGCTTCATCTTTGCCCATGGGACGGCGTAGGTTCACCGACAAGGTGATGTCGTTGCTTTGCTCGTCGCGGCTTAGCAGCGTAGGCGCCACCGTCATCGGACCCATAAAATCGTGCTCGTAGGCGATATCTCCGAATTGCTTACCGTATAAGCCCAGGCCAATCAATTCGTTAATAAACATCAATGCCTGACCATCGCTGTTCTTAGCCAGGGCTACGTCGTCAAATATGGCGGCTAGATGAGCAATGGCGTTAACGCCCGCTTCCGGCTCCGATGAGTGTGCCGACGTGCCTTTTACCCTAATATGCAGGCCGTCTTCTTGCTCGACCATGGACACTTTAACGCCTTGTAGGGCGCTGATATTGCGCTGTAGTAGGTTTTTAGTCTGATCGTCGGCGTTATGCACAATGACACTGGCGTCTTCGGGAATTTGGCTGACAAAGGCACCGCCTTTAAGATTTGATGCATACAAGCCGTCGTTTGGATTGGCGCCGCTAAAGGTGGGGGCAATCAGGCTCCAGCCTTTTTCCGCCACCACCACCGGGTAGCTGGCGTCTATGGTGACCGCATATTTGGGCTGCTCATAGGTTGTCATAAACTCACGGATCGGACCCCAGTCCGACTCCTCAGCCAGGTAAACCATCAGCTCGATACGGTTATCAAGCTCTATGTCCTTGTCTTTTATGGCTTTCATGGCATATAAAGCGGTGGCAATGGCGCCCTTGTCGTCTTCACTGCCACGAGCGATAAGCTTGCCTGGCTCGGTGGTTTTATCAAGCTCAAACGGGCTCTTTGCCCATTTGCTGGCATCGGCTGGCTGCACGTCGCCATGAGTCACTATGGTCACCTTGTCGCGTTGCTCACCCATGCCAATGAGCACCGTGTAGCCGAAATCCTGATAGTCGAATCCAAATTGTTCCGCCTTCAATTTTAAGTAGGATTTGAAACCGATAAAGACCGGGTTGTTTGGCGCTTTGATGTCGCCGGTATTGACGGTGGGAAAAGACACCAGGTTTTCCAGGGTATGAATTTGTGCTTCTTGGTACTGGGAGAGAGCGTACTGCGCCACGGCATCTTTGTCGCTGCTAACCGTTGCTGCCAGCGCCGATGTGCTTAGTAACGCCAGGGCTGAGGCCAAAATAGAGATTTTCAATGTTGTTCCTTGATGTTGATGTGCGTTAACGACCAAGATTGTAACGCTAGCACTGGAGACGATGCCAGTTTTTACCGTATCTTGGGTCTGATTATCTTTGCGTTTTACTTTAGGTTCATTCTAAACCCCTTCATTAGCGCGTCGCTGGAAGGACGCCAATGTGTTGCCTGACACACGCATCGGTGAGAATACGAATGGGAAAATAGATACCATCGAAGCCTAAAGTTATTTACCATATCAGGCCTATGGTTAAATTCTTCTTTGTTAAATATCTGGCCTTTTTAGTTGGTTGTACGCTGTGCTTTGTATTGCATGCGCAATTTGCCGTGCCCGTGGTGTTGGCGGCCAGTGTCACCGGCTTGTTGGGCAGCTTTATACCCCTTACTCAGGCCTTTGGCTCACATCCACGGGGGGCCGTTTATGCCGGTAGCTTTGCCGGCATGTGTTCGGCGGAGCTGATCACAGGTTATTGGCAACTGGGGCTGCTGGCCTTTATCGGTGCCTCTTTATATGCACTGACCTTAAATATGTTTACCGGCTTTGGTGGTAAACTCGGTGGTGTGGCCTTTGTCAGCGTGGCGCTGTTTATGCTCACCCGGGAGGGCCTATGGTAACCCTGGCGTTTGTTCTGCTGGCGCTGCTTGGCACCCTAAGCACCTATATGTTGGCGCAACGTCGGCGTTTTGATGCCATACGTGCTTCGGCTTTATCGGCCATATGTGCCTACGGCCTGCTATGGTTGTTTAGCGATAATCCCGACCTCTATGCCTTGGTATTTTTCGGGGGCACCTTTATCGGTATGAGCGCCCCCCATCGTTTCGGTTTTTATACCCTGATCAGCTCGGCCATTATTTTTGCGCCTTTATTTCAATACCTGGTGCCTAAGCTCAATGGTTATGGGGGCGCATTGGGGCTGAGTGCCTTTATGGCCATTTGTGTCTGTCATGTTGCCATCTTGTTGGGGGCACCGCGGAGCATAAAAAAACCGCCGGGTTGAAGCGGCGGTTTATCTTGGTTACTTAATCTTAATAATCGAATTTGTGCTGGCTAAAGAGGCCTTGCACTCGTTGCCACATGGGTCCGGGTCGGCCTTTGCCTATTTGTTTACCGTCGACCTTAAGCACCGGCCCCACTTCTTTGGTGGCCGAGGTGATCCACACTTCATCGGCGCTCAGCAGCTCGTCCTTGGTAATGATCCGCTCCTCAATATGCAGTTCGCTATGGCTGTGTACGATTTGTAAGATTAACCAGCGGGTGATCCCCGGAAGAATCTGTGTGTCCAGCGGTGGCGTGGCAATCACCCCATCCTTAACGATAAAGACATTACTGGAGCTGGCCTCGGTGATCTCACCCAGGGCGTTGAATAAAATGGTTTCCTTGTTACCGGCACGGGCGCCACTTTGATAGTGCATCACATTTCCGAGCAGGGCGGTGGACTTGATATTACAGCGTTGCCAACGTCGGTCTTGTTCCAGGGAGACCTCGTAGCTGGTAGCCGTATCGGCATCGTTGCTGGGCTCGCCGGCCAGGGTAAAGCAAAACGCAAATACCGTGGGAGCGACGCCGCTGGGGTAGGCGTGATTACGTTTGCTGTCGGTGCCTCGGCTCACGTGCAGATAGATGCCCTGGTTTGGTCCGGGGTTTGTGCTTAACAGTGTCTCGCAGATCTCTCGCCATTGCGCGGTGCTGTAATCAAGGGCGATTTCGATGGCGGCCAGGCCCTGTTGCATGCGCTCGATATGAGCATTAAAACCAAGCATTTTGCCATGATAGGCGGGGATCACCTCATAGATGCCATCGCCAAAGAGAAAGCCGCGATCCATGGGCGAGATCTTCGCCTCCTCGGGGGCCATATAGTCGCCATTTAAATACACTTGGCTCATTGTGTTTCCTCATTCAGTGGGCAAAAAGCCCGTTAACCGTCGTAATTCTGTGATCACAGCTTGCCCGTGAGTGGCATCCAGGCTGTCTTCGGTGGCCTCGTTGCGTTTGGTGACGCCATCGACGCTGCCATGCTTGCTTAAATACGCCAACCAATGCTGCGGGTCAATGGCTGCGAGCATGTCTTCTCGTTGCCACAGGGAAAAAAAGGCGATTAAGCCATAGGCGCCCCAGTTAGAGACATCGGCAATAATCAACTCATCGCAGCTGGTCACGCTGGGGGTAATGGCCAACTGGCTTAGTGCCGACGCCACTTTACCCATGCCGATTTCATTACCGCCATCGCCGATAGCAATGCTGGGGCACGGTGCGGTTTCGACAAAGGGATCGAAACTGGCACAGCCTTGGCTAATATCCTCGCCGCGCATATTGCAATAGCCGCCGCCTTGATTGAGCCCCGGGCGTTCTATGGACAGCACACAGCCTACCTGCTCGGTGGCGAAATACTGCTGGGCCAGAGACTGTGCCTGCGTCAGATTGTGGATGGGCAACTCAAAACAATTAAAATCTTCGGCCAGCTTGCTGTAAAGGGGGTTGCCACAGACCAGCAGCGGATCTTTACCTAGCTTTTGCAGTGCTAAATACAGGGCAATGGCGCCAACCGGGCCATCGGTTTCAAAGGTGCCGGCAACCCAAAAGCCGGTGCCGATCAGAATTTTGCCTTCGGCCTGATACAGCGCCTGGGCGCTGCGATACACATAACCTGGCTGCAAGGCCGGTTGTATCTGCGCCATGCCGCGTAGATTTCGGGCTACCAGGAGATCTTCGATGCGGCGACTGAGCTGCAACTCGGGGTTTAGCGGACACATAAGGCGCGGATCTCGATAATGGCGTTCACCGCTTCCAGGTTGTCGCCGTGGACACACAGGGTGTCGGCTTTTAATGCCAAGGTGTTGCCGCCATCGGTTTGCACCGTTCTGTCACTGACCAGTTGTTGCACCTGCGCTAACATTTCGGTTTTGGTTAACACGCTACCGGCCTGGTTGCGCGGCATCAGGGTGCCGGCATCGGTGTAACGACGATCGGCAAAGGCTTCAAACAATAGGCTCACGCCTTGTTTATCGGCCAATTCACGGTAGTTTTCGGAGTTGTTGCCCGCCAAAATCATCAATTTGAGGCTTGGGTCGTATTGAGCCACGGCTTGCAGCACACAGACAAAAATCTGCTCCTTGGCCATCATATCGTTATACAGGGCGCCATGGGGTTTAACATATTCCAGCCGCAGCCCTTGTACCTTGGCCATGCCGGCCAGGGCGGCGATTTGATAGTGCAGATCGGCAATAAGCTCGGTGGGGCTCAGCACCATGGAGCGACGGCCAAAGCCTTGCCGATCTGGGTAGCTGGGGTGAGCTCCAATATGTACCCCGTGTTGCTTGGCCAGCGCCAGGGTGCGTTGCATCACCAGGGGATCACCGCCATGAAAGCCACAGGCAATATTGGCCAAGTCGATATGGGCCATGGCCAATTCATCTTCGCCCATGGTCCAACTACCAAAACTCTCGCCTAAATCACAGTTCAGTAACATGGTGCCTCCTACAAGGTTGCCAATGAGGTATTTTTGATGTCGAGTATCAGCATATGCCCGGGGCTATGGGTAATGCAAAAGTCCGGGCGGGCATTGCTGATGGCCACCTGAGGAGTAACGCCACAGGCCCAAAATACAGGCACCTCACCGTCGTTGATGGTCACCGCCTCGCCGAAGTCGGGGCGATTGATATCCTTAATGCCAATCGCAGCGGGCTCGCCAAAATGCACCGGCGCGCCGTGTACACTGGGGTAGCGACTACATATCTGGATAGCACGAATGGCGTCTTTGGGTGTCATTGGGCGCATGCTTACCACCTGGTTGCCGACAAAAGGCCCGGCGCCGGTACAGGCTTGATTGGTGATATACATGGGCACATTTTTATGTTCGCTGATGTTGCGGATTTCAATGCCGTCGGCTAACAGCGCTTCCTCAAAGGAAAAGGAGCAGCCGATTAAAAAGCTCACCAGATCATCGCGCCATATATCATTAACCTGGGTTGGCTCGCTGACCAACTGTCCTTGCTCAAACACCCGATATTTTGGCAGGTCGGTGCGTATATCCAGATCCTCAGCCAGCGCCTTGAGGCTCACCGCACCCGTCTCGGTTTGTCCCAGCAAGGGACAGGATTTGGGGTTGGCCTGACAAAAGCGCAAAAAGTCATAGGCGTATTTTTGCGGCAAAATTACCAGGTTTGCTTGTACAAAGCCCGGTGCAAAGCCCGAGGTATGGCCGGTGTAATCACCGGCGCGGATCAACTTGCGGATATCCGCGGGGGTGTGTAGCGAGGCATTGGCATCCATTTTCATACGCCTTATCGGTTCGTGCACTCGGAAAAGCCCAAGCGCTTAAGTTATTGCTTAATAGTAACAGGTAATTGCCCGCGTGGGGTTTGCTCTCCGAGCAGCACCTTGGCCAGGGCACTAAAGGCAGGGCCTTGTACCTTCTCGCCCTCATCCACGTCTATGTTATAGGCGTAGGTAGCCAGTATAGCATCGGCATAGTGGCCAAAACGGGCGATGTCGTAGGGGGCGCGCAAACTGACAAATACCGTAGGCTTGTGCGTTTGTTTCGCCTGCTTTAATAAGCGCTCTAAGGCTTCGGGCTGCTGCGCCTGACTCAGGGCAAACTGGGCAATGGCGTCGCCGTCATCCATACCGCCAATTTCCACGGCACTTTGTGCCGGGCTGGCATTACCGGCAATAACCAGATCAACCTCTTTAATTAGCGCCTGTGCCTTAGCAGGATCATGACCTTGCAGGCTCAGGCAGTGAAATTGGATGTCGGTGAGCTGTCCCTTCAGCGCTTGTTCCAGGGCCATGCACTTGCGGGTGTCGGGCATAATAATGGCCACGCTTTTGGCACCCTTGAGCAGAGAAGCGGTGTGCTTGCCATTTTTGATATCTGTTATTGCCGCGCTGGCAAGCTCCGCCTCAGTGGCGCGGTGTTTGGCGTTGCCAAGCACTTGTTTGGCCAGGGCCTGCTGTTTGCCCAGATCCCTATGGTGTTCTGGCAGCAATTGATAGCTGGCCTTGAGCGCCATCACCCGGGCTGCCGATTGGCTAAATTCACCTGCATCCAGATCGCCCGTTTGCACCGCCTTGGCAACGGCATCGATCAGCGCCGAAAGTTTGGCGATATCTCCCTGGTTACGCACGGCAATGGGCATCAGGGCAATATCCACACCGGCCTTAAAGGTGTTGATAACGGCGTCTTCGGCGCTAAAAAAGTGACTGATCCCGGCCATATCCAGGGCGTCCGTGATGGTTACACCGTTATAACCGAGTTCATTGCGTAGCAAGTCGGTCATAATGGCTCGGGACATGGTGGCCGGTTTGATCATGGTATCGCCATCCTTGCTGACAAAGGTGGAGTTGTCCAGCGCCGGATATTGAATATGGGCGGTCATGATCATCCCCGGCGCATGACCGGCATCGATAATGCGTTTAAAGGGGGCAAGATCTTGAGCCATCACCTGCTCCTTATCATGTGCTACGCGTGGTAAACCCGTGTGGCTGTCTACATTGGTATCCCCATGACCGGGAAAATGCTTTAATGCGGCTATTACCTGTTGTTCCTGGTAGGCGTCGACCTGAGCACCGCCGAGTTCGGCCACAAGTTGCGGGTCTTCACCGAAGGAACGGACATTGATCACCGGGTTATCCGGGTTCATATTCACATCGACCGTGGGGGCATAGTTTAGGTTAATGCCCACGGCACGCAGTTCACTGGCGATGATTTCGGCACTGCGGCGGGCAAAGTCGGTGCCATGGCGCGCATAGGTGGCGCCAATGGACATATTACCGGTCATGGCCGTGCCTAAATCCCGAGGGATCCGGGCTACTCGACCACCTTCCTGATCTATGCTGATAAACAGCGGAGCACCAAGCTCGCTTTGTTGCGCCGCCTGTTGCAACTGTTGCGTTAACTTAACCATTTGCTCGCTGCTTTCAAGGTTTTCTGCGAACAGGATCACGCCGCCTATTTGCTGCTCTGTAATGAGCTTGGCCAAAGGCTGGGGTAAGGAGGTCATGGGGGTGCGACAGCGGGCGCTGTTAATATCCTTATCCTCACAGTAATAGCGAAAATCCAGCATGAGTTTTTGGCCGATTTGCTGTTTTAGCGTCAGCGCTGGGGCGGCTAGGCTAGATGCACTCATAAATACACATCCTAAAATGGCGAATTTGGTTAGTCTGTTTGGTTGCAGGCGAAGCGCCAACGCACTCGTTAAGCGGCGGAAAATCATGGCGAGCTCCCTTGGAATAAAGTATTCATGATTTTATAGTGAGCAATGGCGTAAACACAAGGCCTTAAACTCGCCTATTTCTCAGCTAACATCTTCTATTCTTTGTGGGTATCCCCTAATTTGCGAATACGAGTTTAATAATATTTTATTCCAAGCTATGCTAGGGCAATCACGTATCAGCTATTGCCTCATTATGTCAGAGTCTCCTAGGGCTATGGAAGCCTTCATTGATGCCATGACCGCCGTCCTTGGTCGCGAGCAAGTGCTCACCGATTATGCCTTGCGTTATGCCCTGGGCACAGACGCCAGCTTTTATCGCTTAACTCCCCAGTGCGTGGTCTTGGTCAAAAGCGCCGAACAGGTTCAGAAGGTGGTGGTAAGCGCTGCCGAAAACCGGTTGGCGATAACCTTTAGGGCCGCTGGCACAAGCCTTTCCGGGCAGGCTATTAGCGACAGTGTGCTGGTATTGCTGAGCGATGATTGGCAAGACTATAAGGTGGCCGAGGACGGCAGTTGGATCAGCCTGTCGCCCTCGTTAATCGGTGCGCGGGTGAATCGCATTTTGGCTCCCTATGGGCGGAAAATTGGCCCGGATCCGGCGTCTATAAACAGCTGTAAAATAGGTGGTATTGCTGCCAATAATGCCTCGGGCATGTGCTGTGGTGTCAAACACAATAGCTACCATACCCTCAAAGACATGGCGATTATCTTTGCCGATGGCAGCTATCTGGATACCGCCGATAAAAACTCCAAGGCGGCGTTTCGACAAAGTCACAAAGATTTGCTCACCGCCCTTGAGCAACTGGCGCAGCGTGTGCGCGAGAACGAGGCGTTAAGCACTCGCATTGCGCATAAATACCGCTTAAAAAATACCACGGGGTATGGCCTTAATGCCCTGGTGGATCACCATGACGGCATAGAGATCATCAAACACCTGATGATAGGCTCGGAAGGGACTCTTGGCTTTATTGCCAACATTACCTATAACACGGTCGTTGAGCCCGCCTTTAAACGCACAGGACTGTTTACCTTTGCGGATGTGGATAGCGCTTGTGTGCTGATTGAACAGCTGAGCGCCTTGCCCATCGCCGCCGTAGAAATGCTCGATAAACGGGCGCTACTCTCGGTGCAGCAGCATGCGGTGATACCACAAAATGTCGCCGATTTCCCCTCTGAGGCCACCGCTTTATTAATAGAGATTAGCGGTGAAAATCAGCAGGCCCTCGACGAACTTGATAACGCGGTGAATGCTATCTTGGCGCAATATCAATCGCAGCTCGTGCATCACTATCCCCTGAGCGATGATATCGAGCTGGCGCAGGCTCTATGGAATGTGCGTAAGGGCACCTTCCCTGCGGTGGGGGCGGTGCGCGAAACGGGGACCACGGTGATCATCGAAGATGTGGCCTTTGCGCTGGCGGATTTAAGCCGGGGCATTAAGGCGCTGCATCAATTGTTTGATAAACACGGGTACAGCGAGGCCATTATTTTTGGCCATGCCCTGGCCGGTAATCTGCATTTTGTCTTTACCCAGGCCTTTGACAGCCCAGAGCAGCTCCAGCGCTATGATGAGTTTATGGCCGATGTGGCGCACCTGGTGGCGGTTGAATTAAAAGGCTCTTTGAAGGCGGAGCATGGCACCGGGCGCAACATGGCTCCCTTTGTCGCGCTCGAGTGGGGCGACGAAGGCTACGCGGTGATGCAGCAAATTAAGCAATTGTTTGATAAGCAGGGGATTCTTAACCCGGGCGTGATCATCAACGGGGATCCCCGCGCTCATCTCCAGCATGTTAAAACCATGCCCGCCAGCGATATACAAATCGATAAATGCATCGAATGTGGCTTTTGTGAGCCGGTGTGCCCATCCAAGGAATACACCTTAACGCCGCGCCAGCGTATCAGCTTAAAACGACACGAGCAGCAGTTACTTGATGAACGACCCACGCATCCTGATGCCGTTGGCCGTCTCTTTGCGGTGCAGCAGGGCTATCAACATCTGGCCATCGACAGCTGCGCCGCCACAGGCTTGTGTGCCACCCGCTGCCCGGTAGGAATTGACACCGGAGCCTATATTAAATCATTGCGCGTCAAGCAGATGAACGCCAAGCCGGTGATCACTAAAATCGCCAATTGGACGGCAAACCACTTTGCCATGACCAGTGCCTTAGCCCGAGTGGGCGTGCGCGGCGCTCATCTCAGCGCCAGACTCCTGGGTGCGCAGCGGCTTGAGGGTTTTAGTGCCCAATTACAAAGGCGCTTCGGTACACCACTTTACTACAGCGCCTGGCCCGAGGCGCAACACACCGAGCAGAGACGCGTCAAGGCCAATGGCGGCGAGGCCAATGGCGGCGAGGCCAGGGATAAAGTGGTTTATGTGCCCAGTTGCGCTAACCGCATTTTTGCGAACGCCGCCGGGCCGAGTATACAGCAAAGGCTGCAAAGGCTGTGCGACAAGGCGGGATTAAGCCTGGTTATACCCGAGGAGGTCACCGAGTTATGCTGCGGCATGCCATGGCAAAGTCGTGGCTTAAGTGAGGTGGCGATGCAAAAACAACAGCAGTTGCAACAAACCATAGCACGGCTGAGTGAGGGCGGACGCTGGCCCGTGGTTATGGACGCCAGTCCCTGTGCCCTACAAAGTCAGCCTCAGGAGCTGGGCGGCGCTCGGGTGCTCGATAGTATGGGTTTTGCGTGCGAATACTTGCTACCCCGTCTGGCCATTGAACCCAGCAGCGAGCCGCTGTGGCTGCACATTACCTGTAGCTCGCAGCACTTAGATGGCGGTGTCGCCATGCTAACCCTGGCCAGGGCGTTGAGCTCCAAGGTGAGTACCACTGAGGTCAGTTGTTGCGGATTTGCCGGCGATAAGGGCTTTACTCATCCGCAGTTAAATGAGCACGCGCTGCGCCATGTGAGCGCCAATAAACCCAAGGGATGCTCGGTGGGTTATTCAAATAGCCGCACCTGTGAGATTGGCCTAACAAGGCACAGTGGAGTGATCTTCTCTTCCCTGCTGGCTTTGTTGGATGAGCGAGCGGCGACACTCGCTA
Source organism: Pseudoalteromonas sp. T1lg48 (assembly GCF_002964785.1). Lineage (GTDB taxonomy): Bacteria > Pseudomonadota > Gammaproteobacteria > Enterobacterales > Alteromonadaceae > Pseudoalteromonas. The sequence continues at coordinate 634,541 of NZ_PQCC01000004.1, read as the reverse complement.
GCTAGACGAGGGAGCGAGCCTTAAGCAGCAATTGGTGGGCTTTAAGCCCGGCGATAATTTTAATTCTGGCGTCGATGCACCCGAGCAGGGAAATGGCCGCGGCCGTGAGCAGCAAGGCATCGTCGAGTAAACCTGGCATGGGGCTGGTGTCGGCCAAGAGATCGTAAGGAAAGAGGGTATAGGCCATAGTTGTAACGAGTGCGAGGCGATGTATCAGTGTGCACTTATCGCCGCGGATGGCATAATACAAAAGCAAGGCCCGTGTTAGGGTCGCGTGCAGTCGATCAAAAAACCAGCTTGGCGTAGTCTTCGTGACTCCTGCCTTTGAGGCTTTGCAGCGCTGTGATGTATAGGTTCTCTTGTTCATTTCATCCCCTCCAACGGCCACCAATTTACCTCGGGAGGGGACAAAATAATATTACAGCTAATTACGCCGTCGCTAGTTTATTCTTTGCAACTAAAGCGATAGGCGTCGTCCAGCTCAAGGGGCAGGACGACCGAGTAAATGCCCAGTGCGTCGGTAGTGGCGCACATCTCGCTAAACTCGGGGCTACCAACACCACTCACCCCCAGGTATTCAACGTGAAATACGGGTTTGTTGGCATCGACAAAGGGACGTAGCATGTCACATTCATTCCAGCGAATGCATGACTCGTTGATAGCGAAGTCATAGTAGCTGTGCAGGTCCGCCAATTGGCTCAGATTATTCTTTAAACCCACCGCCAGTTGTTGATCATGGGCCGCAGTTGCCAGAAAACGGTTATAGCTGAGCTGCTGTTCATAACTGATACTAAAGCCGCTTTTCTGGGTGTGTACGTCGACATTATCCGGATCGACGGCGTCGCAACCCTTGCTTTTAGCCAAGGCGATACGTGCAGACATCACCGCCTTCACCGATTCATGGGTGGTGTCCAGCCAGTGCTCACCGGGCCAGTCGCCAAGCGGAGCGCCTATGGCTTCGGCGGCGAAATCATTGGCATCAGGGCGCCATTCTTCGTGGGTGCCGGCAGAGAAATAGCAAATCGCTTTGGCGCCGCTGCTTTTAATTTCGGCTATGGTCTGAGCGCTGACATCAAACAGATCAAAGACATAGGCATCGACAGCGTATTCGGTATTGAGTGCCCCTTGGAGCTGCATTTGATAACTGGCGCCGGCACTGAGAAACCCTTCACTCGGTGGCTGAGGTTCGGGCTCGGGTTCCGGCTCCGGATCGGGTTCTGGAGCCGGGTCGACAGGCTCTTCACAGAGCTTACGCGGACGGCATTGTTTGCCGGTATCCGGACCTGCATTCTTAAATATGGTGTAATCCGCAAAAGCCGTGGTTAGTTCTTTTTGTTGGGTGCTTGGTGCGGCGTTTAGCGCACCGCAACTAATCAATAATGACAAGAGTAAGACATTGTATTTTGAGCGCATTTCAAGCCTAAAGTATTAATTTTTAGTATGAAAAAAAGTGTATGACGCAAATTCGAAGTCCACTAGTTTTTTTCGTACAAAAGGGTTAAAAATAAGTAAAAAGTATTAATATTTTGCGTGTTTTAAGCTGAATTTTCCCTGAAAGCCGGCGGTGTTTCGCCTATTGTGATGCCGAGTCACTGACTGCAATCGGGGGGGGGGCATTAGCTATCTGAATTTAATAAGGTAAATGCAGGTTGAAAAACCATCTTAAACGGAGGCGCTGGGTATAAGGCTATTCAGTTTTTTGCATCAGTGCTGAGGGGGGAAGGTGGCTTGATATGGAGTGGGTTTCAGGTGTTAGAGCTGTCGCGGCCAGCAGATGCGAATATGAGCTCCACCTGTCTGCGGATGGTTACCCAAGGATAACTGGCCGCCATGCCATAAGCATATACGCTCGACGATATAAAGACCGAGACCGTAACCGCTGGCAACCGCACTGTCTTTGGAAGACGAGAAGGGCGCTAACAATAAGTCGGCGTCGTTGGGCAGGCCAGGGCCGTCGTCATAGACTTCCAGCACCTGCATTTGCTCTTGTTGATGAAGCCTTAATACCACTTGATGTTGGGCATATTTAACGCCATTAAAGAGCAGATTCTGAACCAGAATTGCAAAGCTATTAGGTTCACAATAGAGCTTGTCCAAGGCCACCTGGGTCTCGATATTGACATCGGTAAAGAGCTGATTTTTACTCGCTTCTTGATTGATAAACTCTTTTGCATCAAGCGCCTGTAATTGCAGGGGCTGAGTTAAATACTCGACCCGGGCAAAATCCAAATATTGACAAAGACGGTTTTCGATTTCGTCGATATTGCGTTGCATGGTGTGTTGAATTTCTTCATCAAGATCGCTATGCAAGGAAAGGACAAAGCGCATTCGTGACAGCGGTGTGCGGATTTCGTGAGAGATGATCCGCGATAAATCTTCGTGTAGTTGAATAAACTTACTGATGCGCTCCGACATCTCGCTCAGGGTTTGCGCCAAGGGATAGACGGTAGAGCTGGGCTTGACCTTGGCGGTGAAGGCTTTCTTTTCTCTGGCGAAGCGTCGAGAGGCGCGTTTTAGCTCGGCTAAGTCTTTGAATACCGGCCAGATAAATGACATCACCAGAAGTGCAATGGCGCTATAGACCAACAAAAAATAGATGCTATGTTCATCCGGCGGCGGCGCCACGGTAATAGGTCCGATGCGATACACTGTGTCGGCCTTATCGCCGCTACCAAGGACATAAACAAAATTGCCCTCACTTTGGACCACCGTCAGCATTTTCTGCTTGTTAAGCTGCTGTGCCAAGGTTGGAGGCAGGGCGAGATCGTGTCGATTTAAACTGACCAGGCTATCGCCCTTATTATCGATCAGCGCTGGCCATTGGCTTACCGGCAGGGCAATGCTGGGGGATTGTTCAAATACATAGTTTTGATAGATTTGCCCAAAGGCGATCAGTGCTGCGATAACACTAACAATGATAAATACGTAGAGGCGAAAAAACTGCTTACGCATCGTGCTCGGTCGGTACTTGAAGCAGGTAGCCTTCGCCGCGAATAGAGATAATGTCTAGCCCTTCAATGCCATGATCGCGAATTTTGCGGCGCAAACGGCTCACTTTAAGATCGGCGGCGCGATCTAGGCCGTCGTATTCTCGGCCGATGATTTCCTTAAACAAGGTCTCCCGTGACAAAGGCGTGGGATAGTTTTGGATAAACAGGGTAAAGAGTCGGATTTCATCGTCATTAAGGTTGAGCTGATGCTGTTGATACTGGAGTTGACGATGCGTGGTATCTAATTTTAATGGGCCTATGGCCTTGGTGGCTTCGCCTTTGCCGCTGATACGCAGGCTGTTGTTGATGCGTGCGAGTAATAATTCCGGGCGAATAGGCTTGATCAAATAATCGTTGGCACCCAGGTTAAGCCCTTTTATTTGTGAGCGATCCGAGTCTAAGGCCGTTAAAAAGAGCACCGGGCAGCTAAAATGCTTTTTGAGCAGGGGAAAGAGCTCGAAGCCATTGCCATCTGGTAGCATTACATCGCAGAGAATGATATCCGGCTGTAGTTGGTCGAAGCAGGCCTTAAAGGCGGCGATACTATTTACTATGCTTACATCAAGTCCATTTTTGCTTAAGTAACGACTAATTAGGCTGGCTAACTCCTTGTCGTCTTCTATAAGTAGAACCTGGTGCGTCAATGTTAAATACCCCAACCAAAACGTCTTCTTACGCGATAGTTTTTTGAGGCGAGTTTCCCCACCTCGAGTTTTTGTTCTGCCAGTACCATTCCGGATTGATCGGTGAGAGTGATAGTGGTGGTGGCTTCAAGCGTGACTCGATAGGTCACCGACACCCTGTTGCCGTTAAAACATTCATATTGTCGCTTTGGCAGAGCAATACTGATACACAGTTGCTCCGCCAAAGCCGACGCCGCATTGACATGGATTTCCATGGTGCAACTGGCGGCTTGCAGCTCGCCGATGCAGGTGTGAGGAGATACCTGAAGGGTACCCTCCACAGCAGATTGCATGGATGCGGGTAGCATAGATAGGGCGACAAAGTAATTAACTAGCATAAGATGTTAGTACTGCTAAAACTCAAAAGTAATCCCGGTAAAGCCAGTCATATACTGGTCTCGATCAAACATAGGTGTATCACTTAAGTCACTGTCAATCCAAGTGTTTGAGATATTTAGCATAGCACTAAATTGCTCACTTAGACGATATTTGTACTCCAGTTTTACATGGTAATTAAGTGCGCTACTTAATTTGTAGCGGGGGATGCGTGACAATGCTTCACCCGGATGGACGCGGTAGTAATATTCTATTAGCTCGGTGCTTTTATGAGTGAGTCCGGCCTCGGCAATGAACTGACCACCGAGCAAATCCTGACTGTAATAAGCAATAAATTTGTTTTCCAAGCCATTATGTACGCTACTGATATCATGCAGGGTGCTAAGTTCAAGGCCCCAGTTTTTGGCGCTGTAACCGAGTGCCAGACCTCCTTCGTAGGCCAGGCTGCGCTCTATCGGCGTCAGATTGATTGGCGTGGCATTGGGTCTTCCTGGGCGCGGCGAGTTGCGTACCGCCGAGGTGGCAAAGAGCTTATCTATGCCGTCGAGCTCGAAGAAAAAGCCGTCTTCGTTAAATGAGCCAATAATATCGACGTACCAGGATTGGTCCTGGTGCAGGCTGTAACCCAGAGCAAAGTCGTCGAAATACCACTTCTCACCATAATAAGCCAGGTGCGGAAGAAGAACAGAAGTGACGTGATCTGCTCCCCGAATCGGGTTTTCGATGCCACCATATCCCACGGTGATAGACGCCTCTAATGTACCTACCTCAATATATTGCGCCGACTCACTGGGCGCATCCTGGCACAGTACCGAGGCGGAAAATAATGTACACGCAAGGGCGATATGTTTATTCATGTTTCAGTTGTGTTCCTTCTCTGTATTAACTGAATCTTAATTATTTGTCGATATTACGCAAGCCACGTTAGCGCAGTGTTAGGGTTTTGGCAAAGCACGAATCGGCGGGTAAAACATTGTAAACTCCGTATGTTTATGATTTTTATAGTGTTCTCATATTGTTAACAGGATTTCCTGTACAAATTGCTACATTACTCCCGTGTTAGGTTTTTCGCTGTTTTCAATGTTAATGGGGTGTTTTTATTTTGTGTTGATACTGTACAAAAGTGTACACAGAGTTGTTGGTGATTGCTGTTGTTAATGTGATTGAATCGGGCTGTTAAAAAATTTCGGCTGGTTCGAAATTACAACTTAATTACTTACTAAGTTAGGGTCCATCATGAAAAAATCAACCATCGCAACAGCGGTTGGTGTGGCACTGTTTAGCGCTACATCTTTGTATGCCGCCGTTAATGCTAATGACCATTCGGTCAGCGCAGAAAATAAACTTAAAGCACCTAGCCTTACCCTTGAAGGCGTTCAAGCACTACAACAAGAACTAAATACTCAAGGCTTGAACAGTGCCGATGTACAAGGCGTAAACGTACAACTAAACGCGCATGGAAGTAAGTTTGTTAAGGAAAACATTGAAGGTGAACATATCTATATCGTGCGCCTGCGCGATGCGTCTGTAGCCGTTGCGGCAAATGATCCCAATTCAGCGCTAACGCGTTCAATCGGTGACAACACGGGTAAACTATTCGAACGTGGTCAACCGACTTCTAAAGCGGTCGTCACTTATGAGCGTCAATTGCGTTCTAAGCAACAAAGCGTGATGCAAGAAGTAACGGCGGTAACCGGCCGCACCGAAATGCGTCGTCAATTCACTAAAGCTATCAATGGCTTCTCGGTGAAAATGACTGAGCAGGAAGCGGCGCGCATTGCTAACCTGGGCAGTGTTGCCTCGGTTATGCGTTCTAAACATTACGATTTACTTTCAGATCAAGGTCCTAAGCAAATTGCAGCGGATCAGGTTTGGTCTGGCATGGCTTCTCCTACGGGAGTAAAGCACAAGGGGGAAGGTCAAATCATCGGTATTATCGATACCGGTATTAACTCAGACCACCCTTCATTCGCCGATATCGGCGGTGACGGTTACGACCACACCAACCCATGGGGTGCGGGTCAATACGTAGGTGACTGTGTTGAAGATGCAGAGCATATCCAATGTAATGACAAGCTAATTGGTGTGCGTTCATACGACGTGATCACAGATACCTACGCAGCAATGATCCCAGGTTGGCCAGCTATTGGCGAAGATTATCAGGGTCACGGTTCACACGTAGCTTCAACGGCTGCGGGTAACGTAGTAAAAGACGTGCCTTATATGCTAGCTGGTACAGGTGAGAACCAAGATGGTGTTGTACTTGCTGAGGCGTTATTCCCTGAAATTTCGGGTGTGGCCCCACACGCCAACATCATCTCTTATCAAGTGTGTCACTCGTCAAATGAAAGTGGCTACCGCGGTTGTCCTGGCGAAGCACTTGTTGCTGGTATCGAAGATGCTATCTCCGACGGCGTTGATGTTATCAACTTCTCAATCGGTGGTGCCGACTCAAACGTATGGGCCGACCCAGTTCAACTAGCCTTCCTATCAGCGCGTGAAGCGGGTATCAACGTTGCCGCGGCAGCGGGTAACTCGGGCACAGGCGTCTGTGGTGGCTCTGAGTGTCTGGGTTACCTTGATAACTCGTCGCCTTGGTTGGCTCAGGTAGCGGCAACGACACACGGTCGTACCGTGGCTATCGATACCGCCGTTGAATACGCTGGCTTTATCGACCCAGCACTGGGCTCGGAAGTACCAAGCTGGGCAGATATGGGCCTTGTTGGTGGTTCAATCAACCAAGAAGAAGTAACCGGTGTGGTAGTTTGGGCGAAAGACTATGCCGATATCAATGGTGAAAAAGACTTTAATGGTTATTGTGAATCGGAATACCCGGCTGGCACCTTTGACTTCTTTAAAGACGGTACGGCTATTCCTGGTGCAGCAGACGGTTCTACAAACGTTATCGTAATCTGTCAGCGTCACCATCCACAAGATCCAAACGCCAATGCGCGTACTGCCAAAGTAGAAAACGTTCAAGCCGGTGGTGCTGACGCATTTATCATGTACAACCGCGACCGTAACCAAGGCACAGTGCCGCAAAGCTACTCACTGCCTGGTGTGCACTTCACCTATGACCAGTGGAATGGTGTGTATCCAGACGATGGCCTGGAAGACTGGGTAGATAGCTTCAGTGAAATGGGTCATATGATCACCATTAAACCAACGGTTATCGAGCGTCGCATAAACGAAGAAGATGCCGACTGGTTGGCAAAATTCTCGTCTCGTGGTCCTTCATACTCGAACGTTGAAATCCTGGCGCCTACTCTTGCTGCTCCGGGCGTAGATATCTATGCCGCAGCTTCGGATGAGCATCCATTTGTATCAACACCTTTCGGTCAAGACTATGCCTTGATGAGTGGTACGTCGATGGCTTCTCCTCATGTAGCCGGTGCCATGGCCTTGATCCGCCAAGCAAACCCAGAGTGGACGGCGGCCGAGGTACAATCGGCGCTGATGATGACATCTGACAATGAAGTACAATACTGGCGTCTAAACCAAGAAGGTAGCCAGTCTGACAAAGCACAGATCTACCGTGCCGGTACTGGTCGTATTAACGTTGCCAACGCGGTTAAATCAGGCCTTATCATGGATGAGTCTGCTGAGAACTTCCTTGCAGCCGACCCATACAATGGCGGTACGCCGCACCAGTTGAACATGCCTAACCTGGTTAACTTCTCGTGTGCTCCTGAGTGTCAGTGGGTACGTACGGTTAAAGCAACCAAAGACGGTACCTGGACGGTAAGCCACGAAGACGTGGTGAACTGGGCGTTTGATATGCGTCAGCAAGCAGCGCAAAATGGTGTGGACATTGAAATCATCCCAGAGACCTTCTCACTGAAAGCCGGCGAAACACAAACTATCGTGGTTAAAGCGTCGGTCATGGATACCCAGGATTGGTTCTCTAACTCAGAAGTTGAGCTGCACACTAACCTTATCTTCCAGGCACAGGAAGAAGGTATTCCAGACGCGCATTGGCCAATGGCATTCAAATATGACCGTGGTGACTTGCCTGCACGTCTAAATGCCGTTGCGCATGCGAACAACGACACCTATGTGGCTAAAGGTATTACTGTTCCTTTGGTAGACAGCCCTGTAGCACGTGCATACAAGCCTGTTAAAGCCGAAGTTCAAACTGCCACTATTGCTAAAGATGATGATTGGACATTCCCTTGGGCCATGAACCGTACATCGGTGCCTGCAGAGGAAGACATCATTGATGAAGCAGTGCACACAGGTTTTGTGACCGTTGCTCCAAATTCGAAGCGCTTAATTGTTGAAGTGCTGGATGTGGTTGACTCAGAGTTTGAAGGTACCTTGACCATAGGTAACCCGGGTATTTACGTGGGTAAAGACTACAATGGCGATGGTATTATTCAGCCGCAGGATGAAATTCTGTGTGTATCTAACCACGTAATTTACGATAACTTCTGTAACATCAATAACCCGGAAGCGGGCGAATACTGGTACATGCTGTATAACCACCGTGACAATGGCTATGAAGGCACTGAAGAGACCTTTGAATATGCCGTGGCTGTTGTTAGCGACCAGGTTGATTCTTCAATCACCGCTTCATTGCCTGCCAGTGATGGTATCAACAAGGTTGATATGAACATCGCCTGGAACATGGACATGGAGCAAGATGATGTATTCTACAGCACCATCGATGTAGGTACGTCTGAAGTGAACCACGGTAACCTGGGCTCTATCCCGTTCAAACTAGAGCGTGGCGTAGACCGAGTGCACCTGGATGTGCCGCAACAAAAAGCGAAAATTGGTGATAAAGTACCGTTCACCTTCGAGGTATTACCAAACAATACGGGTATGGATCGTGAGTTCACCTTCACAGCTGATATCCCTGAAGGCTTGAATATCAGTGAGCACAGCGTATTGAGCTCACGCGGTGACGTTAATATTGAAGTAGCCGATGGCAAACTGATCATCTCTGGTACTCAGGAAGACACCCGTGATGTAACGCCTGATTACATTGTGACGAACAATGTGACTGACGAGTTCTGTCGTACACCAAACTTCGGCGGTTCAAATCCGGGCGGGTACGTTGACCTTTCAAGATTTGGTTTAACGCCACTTCTGTCTGGTTTTGATGAAAACAACGCGATCACCTATGACCGTGGTTATACGCTACCAGTGAACGCATTGTTTAACGGTATCGAAGATGTACACCTTTACAACAATGCAGAAGCAGCGAACATAAGCTATGGCACTATGTCCATACATGGTAACGGTAAAGTGTCATTTGGCCCAACACGTCACTTCACTCCATTTGGTATGCCGTTCCCATACCAATCATTCCCGTATGAGAGTATTGGTGCGCTATGGCGTGGCTGGTTCCCAGGTTTCCCGAATGACATTATGAGTGTTGGCTTGAGTTCTCAAGAGGGTATTACTCTGGCGACTACAGGTACATGGGCAATCATCGAGTGGGATAACGCCGCCGACTACGGTAACCCAGTCTATGACCGTACAACGCGTACTTATGAGTGGACAAAACGTGATAACTCATTCGATTTCGAAGTGATTTTCACACCATTTACTCGCTTCGGTGATAACCAACACGAAATCTATTTGGCCTATGACAACATTGATTTCGGTTCAACGGATACCCGCGGTAGTATCGGTATTCAAGGATACAAGGGTCAATCATACTCGCGTGGTCCTCTTGAAGCGTACCTTGGTAAGCAAGTTAACTTCAACGAAGTTGATGAAGTGGTTAAAGACGACATGGTTATCTGTATGGACTATGTTGGTCCTGAGTCATCACAGTTCGAAGTAACGGCCTGGGCCGATATCACCACTGCGTCTGCAGGTCGTGATATGGAGTTCACTGCAACAATCGAAGTGGATGGCATGGAAACCATGGTTAAGTCACACACTCTGTCTGTGCCTAGCAACATCACCGTTGTTGAGCTAGACGATATGACTACAAATGAAGAAGAGTCAATTACCTTTGACGTGACCTACATCGACGAGCTTAACTCAGCGAATGAAGTTATCGTCAGTGGCGACAACATGGCCGCAGAAGTGGATGGTAACACTGTGACAATCACTCCGGCTCAAGACTTCTCTGGTGAGATTGAAGTAACCGTAAAAGTTGCTGATATTGAGAACCCATCTGATGCTGTGAGCACAACATTCATTCTGACCGTTGAGAATGTAAACGATGCACCAACAGCCGAAGTAGCACAAACTGCTATCTCAGCGACGGAAGGCAACACAGTGACGCTTGATGCGAGTGCTTCAATGGACGTTGATGGTGACGAAATCACATTCGAATGGGCAGGCCCTGGTACGATTGAGTCTCCAAACTCAGCGGTTACCAATGTAACTGGTCTGAGCGAAGGTGAGCATACCTTCACTGTGAGCGTAAGCGATGGCGAAATGGTAACTACACGTGAAGTAGTAGTAACTATCACTGCTGAGCAAATCACAGTAACTCCAGAGCCAGAAGTTAAGAAATCAAGCTCAGGTTCACTAGCCTGGTTGTTACTACTTAGCCCGCTAGCCTGGTTACGCCGTAAAAAAGCTTAACTAACCCAATCTAGTTAACAGCTTAATGCCGCTTACTTAAGTAAGCGGCATTTTTTATGCCTGCGATAAAAGCGGGTTCTACCGCCCTTTATCCAGCTTTTTAATTAGGGTATGTTATTTTTAAAGCTCACGTGCGATTAGGCCCTAATATCATGAAAAAGCGGACTTCCTTTTACCTCGCCTCGTTATTCTTTAGTGCTTTTTTCGGCGCGAATGCAAGTGCGGCTGCCAGTAGCACCTTGCCCGAGGACTTTATTGCCATTGGTGATTTGGACTCCAGCATCGAAAAAGAAATTCGCTACTTTGGCAGCAATAATTTTGTCGGCACTCAAGTAACGGGTTATCAAGCCCCTAAGTGCATTTTGCAGCGCCGTGCGGCCGACGCTTTGGTGCGTGTGCAACAGGCGGCACGTGAACGAGGCCTTACTCTTAAGGTGTTTGATTGTTATCGACCGCAGCGTGCGGTGGATCATTTTGTGCGTTGGGTTAAGGATGATACCGATACCAACACCAAGGCTGAGTACTATCCGAATTTAAGCAAAGATAAATTATTGGGGGGCTATATTGCGGCTCAGTCCGGCCACAGTCGTGGTGCCACGGTCGATCTGACCCTGGTGGACAGTAGCAACGGCCAAGAGCTGGATATGGGCTCGCCCTTTGATATGTTCGATACCCTGTCGAATACGGACGACCCACGTATTAATGACGCACAGCGAAAAAATCGTTACTTGTTGCGGGATTTAATGATGGCCCAGGGTTTTGCTCCTTACTCCCTGGAGTGGTGGCACTTTTCTTTAAAACCCCAGCCCTATCCCAACACCTATTTTGACTTTGTGGTGCGCTGAACCAGCGCCTTAATTTCCTTTAGCACCATCTCGGGTTCATCCCTTTGCGGAAAATGATAGCTTTTATCCGTGAGGACGATTTTCCCTTGCGGGAAGGTCAAAGCCCAATCTCTGTGCAGTTCGCCCCACATTTTTCTGGCCTTATCGGTAAAAAATAACAGCGGCGGATTTTCATAGCGCTTAATCGAGGCGATCACGGTCACCGGAATATCGGCTATCTCCGGGTGATCGGGTAAGGGACGTTTGGCCCAAAAGTCGAGATACTGATTCGACATACCGTTTTTCATATCATCACGCTTTACCTGGGCTATTTCCTGCTCCGCCTTGGCTAAATCGATCTGGCGCATAATATCCACATCATGTTCGGACGCCGGCTCAATCAACATCAGCGCCGCTACTTTTTCTGGATACCGAGCGGCGAAGGTGCGGGCAATATAGGCACCATAGGAATGGGCGATATAAATAATCGGACCATCAATGTTCAGGGCATCAAGCAGTGCCAGCGCCTCGCCGGCGTATTCTTCTGAGCTGTAATTTTTGCGCACCGCGGTGGAACCGCCGTTGCCAATACGCGAATAGCGCAGGGTGCGGTACTCGCTGGCGAGCTGGTCATAGATGGGGTTCCAGTCTTCTAGGCCGGCCGAGCCACCGGCCTCCAGCAGCAAGATGGCTTTAGAGTCGCCTCGCAATTCGTATTCGACCCGATAGTCACCCAAGTCACATAAGCGACTTTGGCATTGAGGCTAAGGGAGATAAACAGCAATAAAAAGGCACTAAATTTAGTCATCCTGACACTCAAAATTAATTATTAGCTAGATGGATTAGGTAAAAGTAGCTCGGGCGAGAGAAAGCCAATACGATCCTGCAACCCAAATTTTGTACAAATAGTACTGTAACACATTGATCCTAGATTAATAATAAATGCGGTTCTGAGGTGCGGTTTGTAGGCAGCAAGGCGGATTTTCATCTCAACGAATAAAAAATATACAAAAAAATGACTTAAAGCTTAGGTGATCTCGCCCCCTTGTGTTAGGATGCTCGCGTCTGATGAGTTCTACCCAGATTCGATTTTGCTTTTGTACTTCAGTTCTTCGTGTGTTCTACCCAGTTAGTGTTCCACCCGAATTTATGCAGCGTAAGCCACTCGTGTTAGCTAGTACTTAGTTCGGCAATTCTGATGTTGCAACGCAACACATTATTTAATTTAAATATTTTGGAGACACTATGTCTAAAACAACTGGTACAGTTAAATGGTTCGACGAAGCAAAAGGCTTTGGTTTTATTACTCCAACTGATGGCGGCAAAGACGTGTTTGTACACTTCCGTGCTATCGTTGCTGAAGGCGGTTTCCGTACCCTTCAAGAAGGTCAGCAAGTTGAATTTAACGTTGAAGAAGGTGCTAAAGGCCCTCAAGCTTCTGACGTTACAGCTATCTAATTAGCTGGCATATCCAGGTGGGGCGCCCTCGCTCCACCCGTTTACCTTTCCTCTTTACCACTATTTTACCTCTCGTTTTTTATTAAAGCTTTTCAAAAGCTTCACTCCCTAATTTGCTTTGAGCATAAAAATTGTAATTGCTAAAAGAAAGCAATAAAGCCCTTAGTAACTCGACTGACGCCCTTTACCCTCTTCATCTCTATCGTTTTTTTCCTGTTAACACTAAGCCTTGCAGCCCTGAAAATTTGGCTCCGTGAGCGGCTATTTTATGTCCGTTAATTTCAATGGCGTGGGCGAGGCGTTTGCATCCATGCTAGCAAGCTCAATATTATGGGTCTGCACATGGGTGATAAGCTCGGGGAAGAAAGCTAAAAAATGTGCTTCAAAGGCATCGAAATGGCGCTCTATATCTTCGATTGCGCCGGCAAAGTCATTGCGAAAACGGATCCGGGTAGCGATCCTATCCAGTGCCAGAGCAACGCCATCGAGCTCGGCATAGGTAGCAAACCAGTCTTGTTCGGACATTTTCCCCACCACATGTCGCATGCGCGCTGGCATCAGGTCGCTACGGGTGTTGAGAAGCTGGTAACTTTGCCGGCAAAACTCGTCAAATTCGGTGCTGGTAAAGTCTTGCCAGTGACGGATCAGCAGATGATCAAACAGCACATCCAGCGCTACCGGCGCAAAGCGCCGCCGTTGTGGCGAAAACAAGGAAACGGCACAGCGCACACTGCTATGCTGATCGGTGAATCTGTCCACCAATAAATGATTCTCTAAACCTAATTGTACCGCTTTGGGCCATTGTTGATGCACCAGACCGCGGCGGAAGTCGCCGAGCAGGTTGCCAAAATGGGAATCGGCATTGGGCTGAGCTAAATACAGATGGGCGAGGTAATTCATGGCTACTGATCGCCTTGCTATAAACACGAGTATGAGTGTAACGCGTTTAAGGCGCTCAGATAAGGGGCGGCGTGCAGGGAGGTTTTACCATTTTTGAATGTGCGCGGTGACAGTTAACCGCAATCAGGTTTGCCCCGGGGTTTTAAGGCATAAAAAAAGGAGCTAAACGCTCCCTTTTTTGGTTTTAGGCCTGGCCCTTTAGCCATTGCATAAAGCCTTGCATATCGGCGTTATTTGCAAACTCGATAAAGCTTTTACCTTGATGGTGACTAATGGCCATACGGCGTTTGTTAATAGAAATACCCGCTATCGGCAGGGTAATTTCAATACGTTGATTGTTATATAAATAGGACATAATAAAACTCATTTCTTGGCGCCATAGGGCGCATTAAAATTGCCTTATTATCGTCTGGAAAGCGGCGTCAATTACGCGGCATTGGGGTTTACTGCTGTTACAAAAAGGCAGCACCCGGTTAATCTTTGTCAGACTTTTAAGGCGTTATAAATTTCGGGATGGGACTGACTGGATCAAGGAAAGGCATCACACGCGCACATTTTAAGATGTGCATTGCCCACTAACTGAGGATGAGCGGGCAATCCGATAATATACCCATGTAAAATAGATAAAGCAAGTGATTTATTTGGCTGTCGCAATCCAGTGTGCTTTATCGCTCTATATCAGGCAGGGGATGAACCCTGCCTGCGATCCATGACTAGCGGCTGATAGCCTGGTTATTAATAAACTTGCTGACGTCATCTACTTGCAAGCTCATGCTCTTCTGAGTTGGTGGAAATTCTTTAAATGTCTCTACGAACTTGCTAATTTGCAGTCCCGCAGGGCCCATAATCCAAGTACGGTTTTCCGCCCACTCATCATAACCACGTGCTTCAGTGAAGCGCTCGAACGGGTCAAGCTTAAGGTTAATCAAGTAAGGTGATGTGAGCGCCTCTTGTGTTGCGCGGAACCAATGATTTTGCTCTGTGAACAGTAGTTTCCAGTCGCTATAGCGTAAACCGTGGAAGGTTGCTTCGGTAAAGTAGTAGAAGTCTTTACGTTTCGTTTTACCATTATTTAGCAATAATTCACTTTGGTCGTACCCGTCCAGGTGTACTTTGTACTTACGGCCGTTAATTTTTTTACCTTTAAGTAGTTCTTCTTTAAGGTTTTTCTCACCGACCCATGACATGATAGTTGGCATCCAGTCTTCCATCGTCATGAATTCGCCAGTGCTAACATCAGCCGGAATGTGACCAGGCCATTTAACCAGCATAGGCACACGGAATCCGCCTTCCCAGCCACCCACACCTTTTTCACCATGGAATGGTTGGTTGCCGCCATCAGGCCAGGAGTTTGATGCTGCACCATTGTCTGTTGAGAACATGACGATGGTGTTATCAGCCACTTTGAGTTCGTCAAGCAGGTTGAGTAACTCACCTACATCATCATCTAACTCCATCATGCCGTCCGCATAAATACCGTAGCCACTGCGGCCTTCATAATATTCGTTGAGGTTGGTGCGATAGTGCATGCGGGTGGTGTTGTGCCAAACAAAAAATGGCGTGTCGGACTTAACCGCATCGCGAATGAAGCGCTTTGATTCCTTGAGTACGTCTTCATCGATATTGCGTTGTACTTCTTGTCCAAATGGGCCCAGGTCTTTGATTTCTTGTTTGCCATTACCCAGTGCTTTTGAATGGACGATGCCACGTAAAGGAGGTAAACCAACTTTCTCTTGGGTTGCTTTGTCTTTAGGGTAGTCATATTGTTCAGTATATTCACCGGCATTAAGGTGATAAAGAATGCCGTAAAACTCATCAAAACCGTGGTTGGTTGGTAAGTGCTCGTCACGGTCACCCAAGTGGTTCTTACCGAACTGACCCGTAGTGTAGCCTTGTGCTTTAAGCATAGTCGCTAAACTTGGATCGGAAGTTTGAATACCTTCTTTAGCGCCGGGTAGGCCCACAGTACTCAAACCTGTACGAATAGGGTATTGGCCGAGAATGAACGCAGCACGACCTGCCGTACAAGAAGCTTGCGCGTAATGATCCATAAACATCATGCCTTCATTGGCAATGCGATCAATATTGGGAGTGGTTCCACCCATCATACCGCGGTGATAGGCGCTGATGTTCCACATGCCGACGTCATCGCCCCATATCACCAAAATATTGGGCTTGTCGGCGGAAAAACTGGGAATACAGGTTAACAGGCAGGATATAAATACTGCGAAACGTAACATAGCTCTCTCCTTGAAATTATATGAGTCCACATTATTTATAGCAGTTCCTACTACTACAACAAGGAAAAGGTTGATTTATGAACGCCTTATCTTCTTGATTGATTTTAATCATAAAAAGTGTCCCGCTTTTGAGAAATCACCGTTATTTTTCAACCATCGTCTATAGTTACTAGGGTTTAATAATTAATTACTCAATCATTTTTTAAACCTATTTTTATCTTGCTAATAATCAAGGAGAAGTTATGAAATTGCCATTGATAGGTGTGATGGCAGGATTGTTATCGCTTGCGGTAAATGCGAAAGATGATCCTAATGTACTCGCCATTATGGTCGACGATGTTGCCCAGGTGTCGCTCAGCGCATACTCACACGGCATGACCTACAACACCCCCAATATCGACCGCATCGCCAACGAAGGCGCGCTGTTTACCGATCACTATGCCCAGCCCAGTTGTACCGCCGGACGTGCGGCGTTTTTAATGGGTCAGCTGCCGGTGCGCACCGGCTTGACTACGGTCGGGCAGCCGGGTAACCCGCTGGGCATTAAAGAAGCGGATCCGACCATGGCCGAGTTCTTAAAAGAGCGCGGCTATATGACGGCGCAGTTTGGTAAAAACCATTTAGGCGATCTGGATGAGCATTTACCTACCCGTCATGGCTTTGATGAGTTCTTCGGTAACCTCTATCACCTCAATGTTTCCGAAGAGCCAGAGCAGGAAGACTATCCAAAGGGCAAAGAATTTAAGAAAAAGTTCGGTCCGCGTGGCGTCATCGAGGCCTATGCCGATGGTCGCATTACAGATACCGGGCCGCTAACGCGCAAGCGCATGGAAACATTCGACGAAGAGGTGCTCGCTCGCAGTCTCGATTTTATGGAGCGGGCGGTTAAAGCGGATAAACCCTTCTTTATCTGGCATGCGCCCAGTCGCATGCATGTGTATACCCACCTTAAACCAGAAAGCCGCCATCTGGCCACGCAGATCAGCTCGGAAGAAGATGTGTTCGGCAGTGGTTTAATCGAGCATGATGGTCATGTGGGTCAGCTCTTGGATAAGCTCGATGAGCTTAAGATTGCCGACAACACCATAGTGATCTACACCACGGATAATGGCCCCGAGCAAAGCTCCTGGCCCGATGCCGGTACTACTAAGTTCCGCGGTGAGAAAATGACCACCTGGGAAGGCGGTGTGCGCGTGCCCTTTATGGTGCGCTGGCCCAAGTCGATCCCGGCGGGGTTAAAGCTCAATGGTATTTCTTCTCATGAAGATGTGTTTCCTACCATAGCCGCGGCGGTGGGCGAGAAAAACCTGCGTAAAGCCATGGAAAAGGAATTTAATGTCTATATCGATGGTGAAAATAACCTCGCGTATTGGCGTGGCAAGACTGAAAAGTCGGCGCGTAACCACTTTTTCTACTATTACGAGTCGCAGTTGACCGCGGTACGTGTTGGCCCTTGGAAGATGCACTTTGCCTCTAAACCTGGCGGTCGTTATTATGAAGACCTGGTAACGCACACCATGCCCAAGTTATTTAACCTGCGTAAGGATCCCATGGAGCACTATGATGGGGTCACCGGTTTCCATCAGATCATGAAGAAAAGTTGGGTATTCCAGCCAGCTATTGCCTTGTTGACTGAACATATCAAGACTTTTGAAAAATTCCCGCCACGCCAAGAGGCGGCCTCGCTTAATATTAACGAGGCCATCAGTAAGGCTAAATCGGCATCGACTAATCGCTAGTCTATTTGCCTCACTCGGCAAGATTGCTGAGTGAGGCTATCTGCTAATTAAAGCCAGCGCCGCACTCGGAGGCAATAGCGCTTGTATTCCTCCTCAAACTTTTGCCGTAAAAAATGTTCTTCCGGCCGTATTTGAAAACGGTTGAGGTAGATAACAAACAAGGGCAAAACAGGGATTGCCGCTAGGTTGGCAAGCCAGAGCGCCCACCCACTCAACATAAGTAAGAATCCCAGGTACATGGGGTTGCGACTGATTCTATAAATACCGCCGCTTACCAGGCGTGCCGATTGCTGTGGGTAGCGTGGATCGACGGTGGTTTGGGCCAGGCGAAATTGCAGCACGCCTAGAGCGGCAACGACAGCGCCGATAAGCATCAAGGCCAAGGCAAAACCAAAGCGCCCCCAAAGCTGGAAGGTCAAACCCGGAGTCAGAATAGCGGCCAGCCACATTATGAGTGCAGCGAGCAGCATCAGAACCAAAGGTGGGATTTTTAGCGCCACTCTTGTCTCCTTATTTTTATGAGCAGTCAGCTAGGGCGTGACCGACTGCATCAGGGTGAGCTTTTCTACCAGTGCCGCTATTTGAGGATCTCGTGGCACCAGCTCTTGTAGCCGGGTGGCATAGCGCAGAGCCTGGCGGTAGTTTTGCTCGTTTATGTGAATTTGTACCAGGGTGTAACACAGATCCGCGTTATTGCTATCAAGGGCGAAGGCCCGTGCTAACTGTGTTAAAGCGCCCTGAGTCTCACCCATTTCGTTCAGGAGCAAGCCGTAAGTGTAGATATGATTTACGCTGCCATATTGGGCGGCGAGTGCAAGATGCTCTTTGGCCTTGGGTCTGTTTTTCTCTCTCACCCAACTCATGGCCAGAGCGTAATGCACATCGGCATTGTTGGCATCCTGCTGTAATGCTTGTGTGAGTACCGCCCGTACCTTGCCTTCATCGCCTTGGCGCCGATATAGATCCGCGAGATTGACGTAGGCGGGGATATAAATGGGTTCCACCGCAATGGCTTGTTCATAGTGTTGGCGCGCCACTTTAATTTGCTCCAGCTCCAAGGCCAGGTTACCTAAATTGGTATGGCTACTGGCGCGCTCGCTATTGTAACGCTCCGTTTGTCGGTATTCCTCCAGCGCTTTTGCCAACTCGGCTCTGGGCGCATCCTGTAAGTTATTTGGAAAGGGTACCACCAACATCGCCGCCAACGCACGGGCTGCACCGGTGCGAATAGCCAGACGCGGATCAGCCAACAAGGTTTTTAGCAGGGTATAGCGCTGTGGCAATGGAAATCCCCTTGCGGCCTCGATGGCCCCCAAACGCTTTAACGGCTCTTCATCCCTAACTGCTCGGCTGATGGCGACCAGGGTGTTTTTATCCGGGTAACGGGCCATACGCGCCAGAGCCGAGGCGCGGATAATATCTGTATACTCACTGCTTTGAGCGATACGGGTCAGCAATTGAGACGCCGTTGGTAGGCCTTGGTCGGCGGCATAAAATGCCTGAGAAAAATGGCTTTTGCCCAAGTAGTTAGAGTCTGGGTGCCAGGTTTTAATGGCGTTCATGGCCCATTGCGGGGTTTTGTCCTCATGGCAGCCGTTACATGCATTTGGGGCCTGGGTTTGTACACTGAGATCTGGGCGCGGTACGCGCAGGCTGTGATCGCGGCGGGGATCAACCTGCATATAGGTGGTGCTGGGCATGTGGCAGTCGACGCACTGGCTGCCGGTGCTGCCAAGCGGATGGCCATGATGCTCTGTGCTTTGATATTGACTGCTGTCATGGCACTGGGTGCAGGTTTGGTTGCCGTCCAGCTTTAGTTTGCCCGAGTGAGGGTTATGGCAGTTACTGCAGGTGACGCCGGCGGCGTACATCTTGCTTTGTAAAAAGGAGCCCCAAACATAATCCTCGTCAAGGATTTGCCCATCCACATGATAAAGCTGCGATGTAATAAGGGCGGGCTTAAAGGTATCCAATAGCTCCGCCTGATTGTTGCGATCGCCCAGTTGCGAACGCCGCGCATGACAGGTGGCACACTGAGCGATCTGTGCGGTCTGTTTGACTTCCCCTTGAGGTAACAGGGAGCCATCGGCATCGCGGCTAAAGAGTGCTATCTGAGTGCCAATGTCTTTACTAAATCCCTGGTGTGCTATGTTCTTATCGCCCTCGGCCCATTGCAGGTGTTGCTCACTATCGCCATGGCAGGCGGCGCAACTGACATTGATGGCTTTATAGGTTGAGGCGAAGCGATTCGATTGGGAGGAAAATTGCTTTTTAAAGTCGGTGCTGTGGCAGTCGGCACACATATGGTTCCAGTTTTGTCCCATTTGTGTGTGATGAAACTCATCCATGCTGCGCTGTTGCGGATGCAAGATAAACCAGCGTTGGCCACCTTCTTCCTTGGCCCTGCTGTCCCACGCCAAGGGGATAAACTGATAGCCTCCACGCTCATCGGCGACCAGGTATTGTTGCAATGGCTGATAACCGAAGGTGTAGTGAATCTTTTCACTCTCTTTGCTGCCGTCCGGGTATTCACGGTACAGCACAAAATCATCCCCTTCCTTGCTGGGAGTAAGCATCTGCTGCTCAAAGGCAATACGCTGCCCATCAAAAGCGCCGAGGACAAACTCGGCGCTGGCCGGGTTCATGGCCCGATAATGGTGGGAGGCCTGCCAGTCGGCAACCTGTTCCTGATGGCAGCTTTGGCACTGCTGCTCTGATGCCTGGGTATTGCTAAGGGCACTGAGCAGAAGTAATGGCGTCAATATCCGTGCGACTTTCCTTAATATACCCAAGTACATGGCAATACTATTCCCTCACTTTCATACTGGCTTTATGCCCTTCGAGCGCTTAAAGACCAGAATATGGACAATTATTCAATAACTTATCCTGCAAGACGCGCCAGTGCAATGCTAATCTGGACGTTAGAGCTGGTAATTGAATTCGATGCGGTGATCGCCATCGAAAATATCGACGTTTTCGTTCCAGTTGGCAAAGTAGCGCACGTTCAGGCGCGGGGTGATCTGGTAACTAGCGGCAAACTCATGGGTCAAAATGTTACGCTCATTGAGGCCGTAATAATTGTCCTTGTAGGTACTCGAACCGGTGAGGGTTGTCAGCCAAAAAGGGTTGTAGTTGAGCCAGATCTTGTCGTTTAAATTAACCTTTGCATACATGCCGATCAGGCCGTAGCTGCCCATTAACGAGTAACCATCGTCTATGCTGCCATCGCTTTGGCGCTCATCTTTACCGATTGAGGCGCCAACCCCCGCCAGGGGATAAAAGTTGAACGCTCCCTTAGGTGGCAGGGCTTGGATAAGAGAGTAGGAAATGTCGGCGCTTTCATCGGCAACCAGGTTGGCGCGAAAGTTATAGTTCACATCAAGCTGGGTGGCGCGCAGGCTTTGCAGGGTAACGGCAAAGTTACGAAAACGCAGTGAGTCGAGGGACTGTGTGGTATGGCGTTCAGAGCGCCAGCCCAAGGTATCGCCGAGTAGGCCCTTGGCCTCCACTACAAACTGGGCGGCGGTAGCGTCATCACCCGTGTCGTAGGCTTGACCCAGTTTAAAATTAACGCCTTTGTCTGTGGCGCCGCCGCCAACCTGGGTGTAGATCGCCAGCGGATCCGACATATCGGCGACGTCTTGCTCTTTGGCTAAAACACCATTGCATAAGGGGAGTGTGCACAGGGTCAACAAAGCGTATTTCATTTTTCTATCCTTACTAGCAAAGTCCCTTACTGCAAATAGGGCATTTAAGTTGTTATTGCCACAGCCTACCAATTGCTGCCGGCTTGAATATATATCGCGTTTTCTTCTGGGCCATGGGCGACATCTATGCCCATGCGAAAGCCATAACGTGGTGAGACCAGGTAGCGAAATCCGGTGCCAAATGTGGTTTTGCTGCTTGCCGAAGACATCTTATCCCATCCATTGGCGGCACGGCCTATGCCGTTAAAGGCAATAACCTTCCAGCGATCGTTGAGGTGATAACCGAGCTCAAGTTCGGCAACGACTATATCTTCACCCTGGTAGCGTGACTTGGCAATACCCCGTAGGTCGATATAGGGCAGCACATAGACGGGTAAATTGCCAGCGCCCTGATTGCTTACCCCTTCATAGTCCAGGCGCAAGGCAACTCGCGCTCTATTGCCTAAATGCCAGTAGTTTAGGGCGCTAAACACATAGCTGTGGTAGTCGCTATCACTGCCAAGGGCACTATCAAAGACCATATATTCCAGATTGTAGTTGTAACCGAGCTCGGGGTTAAAGGGGCTATCCGTGGAATCGTATTCGGCAACCAGGCCCAAGCCAGAGGTGTTGTTCTCTATCTCTATTTGCTCAAGAATGTGATTGATTTCATCAATCCAACGCCCTTCAAAGACGCTTAAGGGCGACTCGGCGAGGCTGATGTCGACATGACGATAGAGTTGTTTGGCACCAAAAAACCAATGTGAGTCGCGCCAACGGGCGCTCAAGGTTTGTATTAGCGCCGGGCCACGCAAGTTGAGCTTTAGCGGCTCACCCAGTTGCAGTTGACCCAGGCTGTAAAAGTCGAGGTTAATATCGCCATAACCGACGGCGCCGCGATAGCGCAGGGTATCCTGGCGCCAAAACGCCAGATGACCCAGGGCGAAAAGGTGTGAGTGATTACTGGTATAGGCGCCGCCAATCACGCTGATGCCGCTGGGCATGATGGGAGTAGCCGTAGTGGCCTTATCCTTATTGCTTTCGCTGTCATGGAAAAATAGCCCGGCCAGGCCCAGCCCGGCACCAACGGCGGGCTCGGTGATGATGGTTGGCACCGGTAAGAAGCGCCGTGGTTTTTCCGGTAATGGCGTTTGGCTTAAGTCGGGCTCCTGCTGCGCCCAGCTTTGGGAAGAGTAGCCCAGAAGTAGCAATAACCAAAAAATGATGCGTCGGGGCCAGGCGCCTTCCATAGTTTCTGTCTTGCTCGCAAATCAAACTGTTAGTATAGCAAATTATTTTTACATTCAATGCGTTACTAATCTGGCAAAAAAGGGGTGTAATCCGCCTAGTATTGGGGTAGCTCGGTGATGGGGCTGTAATCGATTTGCAGCTCGACCAAGGTGAGCTCGGGCAAAGCTTTTAAACGAGCCATTTCGGCGGCCATATCCAGGGTTGCGGTTGCACTTAAGCGATAGTTATCACCGGCAATCTGGGTAATTGTGTACTGAGGTGTCAGCTGCTGATAGGGCAGTGCCGAGCTGGTGACGACAAAGTCTCTGCCGACGAGCCCCGGCTCACCATTGCTGAGGTTGTCGATGCGGGTTCCCGGCAGTAATTTTTGCCCACGCCAGCGGATTTTTTCACCATTATTGTCTAAGGTGAAGTAAGTTTGTGCCGACGTGGTCGATTGGGATTGATCGCGCTCGTCATTACGACATGCGGCTAATGTCATAAGTAATATCAAAATCAGCAAAAGTTTCATTAGCCCTGTTCCATCTCTTCAGTTGCAATACTGATAAGGTAGTTGCATTGGTTTCAAATAGGCAAGGTACATTATGGCTAAACAGCGATGGTTTAAGACCGAGCATTATGTAAAGACAGGCATAAGGCCGTTGCTCTTAACCCTGTTATGGAGCACTTCGGCTGCGTATGGCGCGCCTCAGCAGGGCGATTATTATCAGGCGCAATCGCAGCCGCCCAAACTATTGGCTCGAGAACAATTGCGCATAGCACAGCAACAGACCAAACTCGGTATGCCCTCGCACTTTGATCCCTTGCTTAACCGAGCCACCTTTGTCTGGGCACCGGCTACATCGGCAATTAGCTCCATCTCTCAGGGTTCCCTGCAGCAAAAAGCCCAGGCACATATGCAGCGTTTAAGCGGCATTGCCAACAATAAGTCCGCTCAGCATCAAGCTGGGCATCAAGCTCAGCTTAGTCACTGGCATGACCCGGGGCAGGGCGCGGTGATTGGTCGCTATCGTCAGTATGTGCAGGGTATTGAGGTATTTAATCGCCACTATAACGTGATGCTCGACCGCCGTGGCGAATTAGTCGCCAGCTCCGGCTATTTTGCCGAGGTGCCTAGCGAGGCACAGAACTTCAGTGCCCTTAGGGCTTTTAGCCATGCCTCTACCGCGGTGCGCCATGCCTTGCGTCAGCTAAGTGGAGCCGCGTTACAGCTTGAATCAATGGGCACACAACAGGGCTATAACTGGTTTAGGGTGGGCAGCAGCGACGCCGATGAGCTCTTTGCTGGAGTGCGCGCCAAAGCCGTGTTTTACCCCCTTAACGGAGAACTATTGGCGGCTCACTACGTGGAGGTTGAGCGACAAAATCGCCATACCTTGGTGAGTGATTACTTTGCCTATGTTATAGCCAGCGGCACCAACAAGGTGCTGTTCAAGAAGAATCTGCAAAGTCATGCCACGGCATATAACTATCGGGTGTATGCCGACGGACAAAGCGGCTATCCGATGGAAGGCCCCCATGGCGACGTGATCCCGGCCACGGGGCTGGGGCAGGAAGATGAAACAGCAATTCTCAATGCCAGTTTAGTGAGCCTAAGTTATTATCCCGGGCTGTCCACCGCCGATCCTTGGTTAAGCGACACGGCCACCCAAACCCAGGGTAACAATGTGTATGCTTATGCTGATATCAATGCGCCTCAGGGCTTTAGCGCCGGTGATCTCAATGCTGAAACCACCTCGGCTTTTACCTTTGATTATGTGCTCGACCCAGACTTACCACCCAGCGCCGAGGTCAATATTAAGGCTGCGGTGGTGAATCTGTTTTATATGAATAACTTTCTCCACGACTTCTTCTACGACCATGGCTTTGATGAAAGTGCCGGCGTGGCGCAACTGAGCAACTATGGTCGTGGCGGTGTTGAGGGCGACCCGATTAATGCCGAAGCCCAGGACTACAGTGGCCTGAATAATGCCAATATGGCAACACCTGCGGATGGTGCCAGCCCGCGCATGCAAATGTTTGTCTTTAACTCCAAAGACGCCAGGGTGGGTGAAGACTATGGGGTGATAGGCCCCAATGGCCTTTTAACCTCGACACAGCGTTCGCAATTTGGCCCGGATGCCTTTGATATCAGCGGTGAGCTGGTGCGCTATAACGATGGTAACGATGTGGACTCCGCCAGCGTCAATGACGGCTGTGAAGTGCCCCTCGACCCCAGCCTGCTTGTGGGCAAGGTCGCCATAATCGAGCGTGGTAGTTGTACCTTTGTGACCAAGGTGAAAAACGCCCAGGATGCCGGCGCGCTGGCGGCATTGATCACGAATAATGTTGATGACGGGACTGCGGCGCCCATGGGCGGTGTCGATGACAGCATCACCATAGGCAATATGGGGCTGAACTTTGCCGATGGCCAATTACTTTACACTGCCTTGAATGATGGCGTGGTCAATGTGCGTCTGTTCGACACCAATGCCCTCAAGGATGGCACCTTTGATAATGGTATAATTGCCCACGAATGGGGACATTATATTAGCAATCGCCTGGTAGGGAATGGCGCTGGCTTAGTGAACTTCCAGGGTCAGGCCATGGGCGAAGGGTGGGGAGATTTCCATTCCCTGATGTTTATCGCCAAGGAAGAAGATACGTCCATTGCGGGCAATAGTGATTTTACTAAGCCCTATGCCATCAGTACCTATGTATCAGACTTTTACTTTGGTCTTCGTCGTGTCCCTTACACCCCGGATCTGACTATCAACCCCCTTAACTTTAGGCACATTAGCGAAGGTGCCGGTGCCGATGTCGGTCTGCCGCCAACCTCGGTGGCTTCGCCTCATGACCCAGGCGAGCTCTGGGCATCGGTGCTGTGGGATACTTATGTGGCACTCATTAACCGACATGGCTTTGCCCAGGCGCAACAACGCATGGCCCGCTATCTGATTGGCGGTTACAAGATGACCCCGGTAGCTCCCCTGTACACTGAGGCGCGGGATGCGCTGCTGGCTACCATAGCCGCCGAGGATATGACCGACTACCGCTTGGCCTTGGCCGCCTTTGCCCGGCGCGGTCTAGGCTTGGGAGCGCAGTCGCCAGAGCGTTACAGCGTCACCCTGGCTGGTGCGGTGGAATCATTTGAAACCGAGCTGGCAGCGTTTGCCGTTGAGCAGGTTAAGCTCGATGCAGACAGCGATCTGTATTGCAGTTTGGATGGCTTTTTAGACGTGGGAGAGCGTGGTAGTCTGAGCGTACAGCTTACCAATACAGGTAGCGAAACCCTGACCAATGTACCGGTACAATTTACCCTTATGTCCGCTCAAGGCGTGATTTTAGGTAATGGAGGCAAGAGCACGGTGGCTGAAATTGCCCCCTTTGAATCGGCCTGGAGTGAGCCCATCAGCATCTCCTTGCTCAATGCCGAAGTAGCCAGTGAGCTCGAGCTTGAGGTGAGCTTCCCCGAGCAAAGCGTCGGCGACGATATCGTCGAGCCACAGGCGGTGACCGAACGTTTCACGGTCAACTTTCGCTTTACTGACGCGCCGCTTGTTAGCGCCAGCCAAGGCGATGATATGGAAAAGGCGGTGCTCAGTCGCGCCAATTTGCCGCTACTCTTGCTGAAGTCAGACCCCCGTGCAGAAAACACCTTGCGCTTTGATAACTCGGAACAAATCGCGCTCTTTGAGCAAGGCGGTTTCGAGCTGGGAGAGCAGGCGTTGTTCCTCAATAACAACGGCTATGAGTCCGATGTGGCGCTGACAACTAGGCCCTTTATGGTGTCGACGCAGAGTGAATTCAGCCTGTCATTTTGGCATTACTATGCTTTGGAGGCATTCTGGGATGGCGCGGTGCTTGAAATTAAGGTCGATGATGGCGACTGGCAGGATGTGACTGAGGCCGGCGGTCAATTTAGCGTCGGTTACAATGGCACGCTTAACGAAAGCCCAACGCAATCTTTGCAGTTGCGCAATGCATACACGGGTCGTAACAGCAGTGGTGGTGTGCTTGGCAACGAAGAGCAGGTGAGCTTTGGCACCCAATTAGCCGGACGGCAGGTGCAATTGCGTTTTCGCATCAGCACAGATATTAACGCTAATGATACCGGCTGGTGGATAGATAACCTCACCCTGGTCGGGATGGACAGTGCCGCCTTTTATCAACTCAGTGCTCCGGATCCGGATGATTGTGACAACCGCGCTCCTACTTTGGCGCCTTTGATGGCGCAAAGCGTGGAGGAGGGCGATGAGGTGACGTTAACCGCTCAGGCTGAGGATATCGACGGCGATACCCTTAGTTATCAGTGGCGGCAAACGCAAGGGCCCAGTGTGACCCTCAGTGGTGCGCAAACCGCCAGCGTGAGCTTTACCGCGCCGCAGGTGAGTAGTCAGCAGCAGTTGCATTTTACCCTGAGCGTAAATGACGGCGCGTTAAGCGCCGAGCAAAGTGTAGTGGTTACGGTTAACAATGTGGTTGCTCCACCACCGGTGCCAGAGCCGAGCTCTGGTGGCGGAGGGGGCTCTGTTGGTTGGCTTACGCTTATCTTGCTCGCCGCGATCAGGGTGTTGCGAAAGAACTAAAGAATAAGGCCGCATTAAAAATGCGGCCTTTTTGATGCTTACTGAGTCTTGTTCTCAGCGGATCAAGTGGGATTAGAGGTAAAGCTGAATGATTTCGCGATTCCACAACCCTTCTTTAGAGCCATCGCTTTGCAGCAATTCGTTTTGTTTTTGCAAATAGCTATAGGTCACCGTGTTGCCGATATCACCCAAGGCCTTCAGGGCCATGGCGCGATCCGACCAGGAGCCGGTGCCTTCATACAGGTCAATTAAGAGTTGCACACTGGCGTCGTCTTTCATATTACCAAGTGATGAGATAGCGGCGAGACGAAGGTATTCATCCTCAGATTTAACCAGTTCGCGTAAATAAGGCAGGGCAATTGGGTTATTACTGAAGCCAAGCTCATACACATCCAGGTAGTTGGCTTTAACGCCGGCAGCCTTAATGCTGTCGATCAAGGTCTGGGTTTTTTCATCGGATAATTTGCCGCCCATAAGTTGCTGATTGATTTTTGCGCTTAACTCTTTAACCACCAGGCTCATGGGTTCATTCAACGTTGGCTCAATAATTTCATCAAAGCTCCAGACCGGCACCTTGCCGCGCTTCACATAGACGGCAACGGGATAACTGCCTTTTGTGGTTTCGAGTTTGCCTTTGAGCATGGTGAAGGTAATAAAAGGAGTGAAGCCATTGGTTCTGTGGTTACGCATATTAAAACGTAAAATCTCCAGCTTGTTGTCGCCCTCACCTAAGGTAAGGGGCAAATCACGGGCGGCAAACTCTTCGGCCAACTGTGACTCGAGGAAGTCGACTTGCTTGAGCACCGTGCCTTCATACATCAAGGCGCTGGGCAAAATACCCGAGGTGAATGGCGCGGTTTTATCGCTGCGTTGATCGACCACCTGTATGGTTTGTTTGTTAAGCTGGGCGCTCGACTCATAGGCATTAGGCGAGGGTTGTGGCTTGCTGAGGTTGTACGAGCTGGGCGCGCAACCTTGGAGTAAAAGAGAACAGGATAGTGCAGCTGTTATTGTTATTTTTTTCATTGTAAACATCGTAGGTCCTTCATTCTGCTCAATAATTGGCCGAATGAAAATAGCAAACCGCTGAATCTAAAGCAATGAGTTTGTTACCAATATGTAAACTAAACTTTTGTGAATACCGGAATAAAAGGGAGCAGCGCTCGCTAATGGCTGTGCACGGCAAGCGCGTACAGACGCAGCAAATTAATTATTTTCTCTTTTTTAAGTTTCTTAAGACTTTCTTAAGGTTCGCTTTCTAAATTGATTCCATCGCCTCATCTTCAGTAGGGTTTGTTATGGAATCTTTATCGCTCAGCTACGACGCAATGCAGTCGCAATATCTGTTACCCGAGCCCGCATCTATCGCTCAGGGTTATTTTGTTGCCAATTCAGAGCAGCCCATCCATCGTGGTTTGGCGACCCGTATTCAAGCGGGGTTTGCCAAGCATTATGGCGCTGATGTGCAGGAGTTTATGCCGCTGTTGGCCTGTCTTGGTTACTCCGAGCAGCGCTATTGCTGTTTTGGGTTGCGCAGTGCCAGCCAGCCTTTGTTTATTAACCAATATTTGGATCAGCCACTGGCCGAGCACCTGCAGCAATGGCAATGCTTGCCGTCTCAGTGTATCGAGCTGGGTAACTTGGTATCCACCCACAGTCAGGCAACGCTGGCACACTTTGTCGTTTTGGCTAAGGCGCTGCAACGAGCCGATAAGTGCAAACTGGTATTTTGTGCCACCGCCCATATACGTAATCTGCTTACTCGCATTGGTGCCCCCTTTGAGGTGCTTGGCGATGCCAAGCCGGAGCGCCTGGCAGATTGCGGACTGAGTTGGGGCAGTTACTACACCAATACACCTCAGGTCTGCGTGGTGGATGTTGAGCAGGTTTGCAAGCATGTGGATAGCACCGACACCCTGTCCTATTTTGCCAACTCCTATCAGAATGATATCGCTAATCTGGCCGTTGAGGTGGCGCATTTATGATGGCCGAGTTAACCCGCCTTTGGCACGGCCAAGTGGTCGATGAGCAACAGCACATGGATGCAGCGCAGTTTTGGCAACAAGTCGAGCGCCTGGCCTCCCACCTAAGCAAGATGCAGTTAAGCTGTGTGGCGGTGGAGTTGGATAATGGCCTGCCCTGGCTGGTGGTTGATTTTGCCCTGATGCAGGCAGGCATAGTGTCCTTGCCCTTGCCAGCCTTCTTTTCGCCCGAGCAGCGCCAGTTTGCCCTGGATAGGGCGCGTCCCGAACTTATTATCGGCGCCGCCGACCAGGCAAAAAACGCTGCTCAGAGCTGGACTATTGGCAGTGAAAGCATTGCCCTTCAGCCGAGTAATCTGGCGGCTCCCGAGCAAGCAGTGCCCCAAGGTACGCAAAAAATTACCTTTACCTCAGGGTCTACCGGTCAACCTAAGGGCGTGTGCCTGTCCACGGCGCATATGTTTGAGGTCGCCGCGTCCTTGGTCAGTCGCACCGCGGTGGATGCGCCCAAGCATTTATGTCTATTGCCCTTGCCCGTGCTGCTTGAAAACGTAGCCGGAATTTATGTGCCCATGTTGGCCGGTGGCGATATTTATGTGCCGTCGCTGACAAGCTTAGGCTTCGACGGCGCCCGGTTAACTACCCCACAAAAGCTCTTGGCCACCATCAGCGAGGTAGAGCCTAATACCCTGATTTTGGTGCCGGAATTATTAAAGGCCCTGGTGCAAGCCTGCGCTTCGGGTTGGCAGGCACCCAGTTCTTTAACCTTTATTGCCGTCGGTGGTGCCAAGGTTGCGCCTCAGTTAATTGCACGAGCCCATGATCTGGGTCTGCCCGTGTATCAGGGCTATGGCTTGTCTGAGGCCGGCTCGGTGGTGAGTTTAGCAACGGGTGACGGCGCCGGTGTGGGCGAGCCATTGGCGCATGTTCGCTATGAAATCCGCGATGATGAAATGATCATCAAGGCACCGACCTTCCTTGGTTACCTTGGCGAGCCGAACACTCAGTCACAAGGCTTCGCCACCGGCGACCTGGTGCGCATGGAAAAAGGTGAGTTGCATATTCTTGGCCGTAAAAAGAACCAGCTTATTCTGAGCACCGGGCGCAATATTTCCCCGGAGTGGCCCGAGTCACTCTTACTTAGCCATGGGCCCATATTGCAAGCCGTGGTGGTAGGTGAAGGTCAGGCTTTTTTGAGTGCCCTTATTTATTGTCATGAGGCCGTCGATGACGCCCAGCTAGAGGCGCTTATCGACGCCACCAATACGCAACTGCCCGAGTATGCGCAAATCGTTAAAACCCTGCGCTTAAGTGCGCCGCTCAGTACTGCCGAGGGCTTGCTCAGTGCCAATCAAAGGCCCAAGCGCCCGGCTATCAATGCGCATTTTTCACAACAAATTTCTCAGTTATATCAGGAGTAGTCCGCTATGTTATTTTTCCAAAAACTGGTCGAACAAACCGAACAAGAGCGTCAATACCTGTTGTCTTCCGAGGTGATCCAAAAGGCGTTGGCCGGTCAGGTCAGCGTGGATCTCTATGTGGCCTTTTTACAACAAGCCTTTCATCACGTTAAACACACCATCCCACTCTTGATGGCCTGTGGCGCCCGCATTAGCAGCGAGCAGGAATGGTTACGCGACGCCATCGCCGAATACATAGAAGAAGAGCTGGGACACCAGGAATGGGTGCTTAATGACATCAAGGCATGTGGTTTTGATAAAGAGCAGGCCCGTTACAGCGAGCCCAATTTTGCCACCGAAATGATGGTCAGCTATGCCTACGACAGCATAGCGCGTATTTCGCCGCTCAGTTTCTTCGGCATGGTGCATGTGCTTGAGGGCACGTCCATTGCGCTGGCCGACAATGCCGCCGACACCATACGCACTCAGCTGGGGCTGCCAAAAAAAGTCTTTAGCTATCTCACCTCCCATGGTGCCTTGGATATAGAGCATGTGAAGTTCTTCCAGGGGCTGATGGACCGTATTACCGACGAGCAGGATCAGCAGGTGATAGTGAATGCGGCGAAGCGTTTTTATCGTCTCTACGGCGACATGTTCCGCACCCTGGATACTAACCATGGCCTGGCGCCCCTAAGCGAAGAAGTGGAGGCGTTATGAGCGCGCCGATTGCGGTTTTGACCGGAGCCAGCGGCGGCATCGGCGGTGCCATCGCCAAACGATTGGCGGCCCGCAATTACCGGATGATCTTACTCGGTCGCGACTTGCCCGCATTGGAGCAGGTTCGCCAACAGTTGCCAAGCGACGAGGCGTCTTATCATCTGGCCTTACAGGTGGATTTAAGCAACGACGCCGATATTAGCCGGGTGGTTGATCTACTTGGCGATATTGGCCGCTGTGATTTGTTGGTCAACAACGCCGGGGTGAACACCATGGTGCCCTTTGAATCCCTGAGCAAGTGTGATCTCGACGCGGCGCTGGCGGTCAATGTCCGTGCGCCCATGTTGCTGTCTCAAGGGTTATTACCTCTGCTGCGACAAGGTGGCGGCACCATAGTGAATATTGGCTCCTCGTTTGGCGCCATAGGTTACCCGTTACAGGCCCAGTACTGTGCCACCAAGTTTGCTTTGCGCGGTTTTAGTGAAGCGCTGGCCAGAGAGCTAAGTGATACTCAGGTGCGGGTTAAATACTTTGCCCCGCGTGCCACACAAACGGCCATCAACAGCGACAAGGTCACGGCACTCAATAAGGCATTGGGTAACGCCATGGATACGCCGGAGTATGTGGCCGAAGAATTTATGCGTTTACTCGACTCTGACGAGCGCCGCCGCAGTGTCGGGGCCAAAGAGTCCTTCTTTGCAAAAATCAATGCGTTACTGCCCAAGGTGGTGGATAACGCCCTAGCGAAACAACTTGCGACCATTAAACAATTAATGAGGTGAACTATGAAACCCTATTTCGCAATGGCTCTTGTGGCCGCGGCCCTGTCTCAAAGTGCCTTTTCTCAAAGCACCTTGTCCAGTGCCGATGAGCAGATGAACCTGCAACAACTGATGCGCCAGTGGGCCCATGTCAATTATGAGCTCAAGGGCGACGATCAGGAAGATGCCTTCGCTGAGCTGGCGAAGAGTGCGCAAACCTATCGTCAGGCACATCCGGATGAGGCCGAAGGCCATATCTGGTCTGGCATTATTCATTCCAGTTACGCTGGTGCAAAGGGCGGCTTGGGTGCCTTAGGCCTGGCTAAAGAAGCAAAAAAAGACTTTGAAATGGCCATGAGCATCAATGGTGAAGCGCTTCAAGGTTCGGCCTACACCAGTCTAGGCACCTTGTATGCGCAGGTGCCGGGCTGGCCAATCGGCTTTGGCGATGATGAAAAGGCTCAGGAGCTGTTTAAAAAGTCCTTGGCTATCAACCCTGACGGCATTGATATTAATTACTTTTATGCTCAGTTCCTCTATGATGAAAGGAAGTATAAACAAGCGAAAGCGCATTTGTTGCGTGCCCAGGCAGCGGCACCACGCGCCGAGCGACCGCTGGCCGATAAATATCGCCAACAAGAGGTGGCTCAGTTACTGGCTAAGGTGGAGCGTAAGCTAAAACGCTAACAAGGGAGACAGGGATTGCGGTTGTTACTGGTGGAAGACGATGTCATCGTCAATGAAGGCTTGAGCCGTACTCTGGCTCACGAGGGCTATGCGGTGGAATCGGTGACCTGTTTAGCCGAGGCGCGGCCCATGATAGAGCACGATGATGTGGATCTGGTGATCCTCGACCTCGGCTTGCCCGATGGCGATGGTCTAAGCCTGCTCGGTGACATTAAACGTCGCGCTAAGCCCTTGCCGGTGCTGATCCTCACCGCCCGTGACAGCCTGGATGATAAAATTCAGGGCCTGGACTTGGGCGCCGACGATTACCTGGTTAAGCCCTTTGCCGTGGACGAGCTGTTGGCGCGTTTGCGGGTGCTGGGTCGGCGCGTCAGTGGCGTGGCATCAAGCGTACTGCAATGTGGCTCGGTACAAATGGATCTCGGCGCCCATCAGGTCAGTGTCGATGGCGCCGCGATCAATCTGCCGCGCAAGGAGTACATGCTGTTAAAGGCGTTAATGGAAAACCAGAGCCGGGTGCAGTCCAAGGAGCAGCTGGAACAAAAGCTGTACCAATGGGGGGAGGAGCTCGGCTCCAACGCCATCGAAGTACACATTCACCATTTACGCAAAAAGTTGCCGGCCAAGATGATCAAAACCCTGCGTGGCATCGGCTATGTGTTAGCCACCAATGAAGGCGGCGAACCTTGAGCATTCGCACCAAGCTGATGATGCTCTTGCTGGCCATGTTGGTGCTGATCTTGTTTTTAGCCCTGGCCCAGGGCTATCAACGCAGTTTGACCCGTGCCGATAGCTTGTTTGACCAGCACCTCCAGGCCCGGACGCAATTGCTGTTTGCCGTCGCTCCCGAGGCCCTGCCCAAGCAACAGGCCGAATTTTGGCAGCGCTGGCAAGGTAATACTTTAGTGGGGGGAAGCGAAAGCTTACTCGCCAAGGTGCCGCCCCAGGGCCTGCAAACCATCAACAGCCAAGGGCAACGACTGCGTATCGCCACCTATTGCCAGCAACAAGATTGCGTGGTGCTGGGCGAGCCCATCAGTGAGCGTTTTGCCCTGTCGGAGCAATTGATCATCGCCCTGATGTTGCCCATGTTGCTTGGCATTGTTTTATTGGCGGTGTTTATCAGTTTGGCGGTGAAGCGTGCCTTACAGCCCCTCACCTTACTCTCTCACGAGCTCAAAACACGTGCCGCCAATGATTTTTCCATGTTGCGCACCGAAGCCAAGGCGCTGGAAATCAAACCCGTGGTGGACACTCTGAATGCCCTGTTACGGCGCACCGAGCAGGCCTATTTGCGCGAGCGCTACTTTGCCAGCGATGCCGCCCATGAGCTGCGTACGCCGCTGAGCGCGATGAAAATCAATCTGCACAACTTATTACAGCGTCATAATGATGAGGATGCCAAAGCGCTGAGCCTGAGTGTCGACCGCCTAAATCATTTGGTGGAGCAAATGCTGGCCCTTGGCCGTACTTCCTCCCAGCAGTGGCAGGACAAACTGGCTAAACAGTCGCTGGCCCATATTTGCCAGCAGCTAATCGCCGAGCTCTATCCGCAAATAGCGCAGAAAAATCTGGATATTAGCTTAAGCGGCGAGTGTAGCGAGGTTATCGGTGAGCCCTTTACCCTTAATGTGATGTTGAAAAACATCATTAGCAACGCGGTGAAATATACCCCAGCAAATGGCCGTATCGCCATTCACTTGGCCGATCGGGGTGATAATATTGAGCTGCGAGTGGCCGACTCCGGCCCCGGCATTGCCAGCGAGTTACGGGAGCGCATTTTTGATCGTTTCTTTCGCGTTGGCGGCGACTCGCACCCAGCTCATATTCCCGGTGCGGGTTTGGGTTTGGCCATAGTTCAGCATGTGATTGGCCTCTATCAGGGCGAGGTGCAACTCAAGCAAAGTGAATGGGGTGGATTAGAAGTGATCATTACCATGGCGGTACAGCGGGAGACATTATGCAGCGATTGATATGGATATTGATGCTGCTGAGTATGCCGGCGTTCGCCGAGCTCAAAGAGTTTAAGCTGGTGCTCAAGGATCACCTTTTCTATCCGGCGCGCCTGGAGGTGCCGAGCGGTGAAAAAATTCGCCTCTTGGTGCACAACCTCGACGGCGACCCGGAAGAGTTCGACAGCTTTGATTTAAATCGCGAGAAGGTGCTGTTCCCCGGGCGCATTAACGTTATCTATGTCGGCCCTCTGGCCCCCGGTGAGTACTTCTTTTTTGGCGAATTTGCACCCGACACCGCACGGGGAACGCTGGTAGCGGTGCCATTTGCGGAGCAAAGGCCATGATCAACAGTTTATTAGTCACCATCAATCAATTGTTGCCGCCGGCGGTATTGTTGGTATTTGCACTGGTGTTGCACGTTAAGCCCTTGGGACTTAAGCGCTGGCTTATTTTAGCCCTGTGGCTGGTGGTGCCGACGTTGAACTATATCCTCGCGCTTGAGCAGATCAGCCAGTGGTTCGATTACCTTGGCTTTGAGTATTCACAAATGCTGCTGGTGGCCTTGTTGGTGCTGGCGGCGCTCAGCGGCCTGGCACTGAGGCTGTGGGCCAGTTTTGTGTTGCTGTTGGCCAGTGCCAGTTGTTTATATTTGAGTCACTACTTACCCTGGTTGCTGCAAGGGCACATGGAGCTGGCTCGCGCCCTGGGGGTGTGTCTTGGAGTGGGCATAGTCGGTAGTTTCGCCATTTTATTTTATTTTTTTCTTACCTGGCTGGCCGAGCATTACGGGCCCTGGGGGGTACTCGGCCTATTTAGCATGCATATTGCCGGGTCCATGGTTGGCATGCTGGACATTGCCGCCGGTGCAGGCTTATTGACCATGCCCTCGCCCTTGGTGGATCTGCGAACCCTGTTGGACGAGCACGGTATTTTTGGCCGTTTGGCCAAGGTGGTAGTGGGTTATGAAGCGACCCCAAGTTCGCTGTCATTATGGGTATATATATTGACGCTGTTGGCGCTGCTAGGGGCAGCAAAATGGCAACGGAGTAGACAATAATGCGATATTTAACCTGGGCTTTATTGCTGCTGAGTGCCAGCAGTTGGGCCGATGGCATGGTGGTCGATAAGGTCTACCATCCCTATGTCCTGCCCTATGAGAGGGAGCTGGAGTGGCGCCTGGTATCGCGACAAACCGAGGAAGGCAATGTGCTGGCGCAACGCTTCGGTGTCGGCGGTGCCATCAGTGAAACCCTGAGCCTGGAAGTGTATGGCGTAGGGGAGCGAGACGATGAAGGCGACTTTGGTCTGGCCGCCTATGAGGCGGAGTTGCGCTGGCAAATGGTGGAGCAGGGGCGCTATTGGGCAGACCTGGGTGCCTTATTTGAAATCGAAAAGCAGCACAAGGAAGATAATTATGAAATCACTTCCGGCCTGTTATTTGAAAAAGAGTTCGGCATTACCAGCCTGACTGTCAATGCCTTCTTGGTGTACGAGTGGGGCAGTGATATTGATTCAGAGTGGGAGTCGGAGTTTCGGGCGCAGTATCGCTACCGTTTGCGCTCCGCGTTTCAGCCGGCATTAGAGCTCTACAGCGGCGAAAACTTTGTTGGTATTGGCCCGGGCTTTATCGGTTTGCACCGCTATGATGGTCAGCATCAGCTAAAATGGGAAGCGGGCTTTATCAGCGAGGTGGGTCATGGCGGTAAAGACCATAGCTTTCGCCTGGCCCTGGAGTTCGAGTTTTAAAATGTGGGTTGTCTGTTTATCTGCGCAAGAAACGAAGATAAACAGACCCTAGGTTTTACTTAAAACTTACTGGGTGCCGGCGGCACGCTCAGTGGTTGTCTCGGATTGGCCTCAAGTTCCTTGAGTAGCTCTTCAACGGCGCGCTCAATGGAGGGATCCTTACCCTGATAAATAAGCTCAGGACGATCAATCACCTCGATATCCGGCGTTACGCCTTCGTTCTCGATGATCCAATTTCCTTCGTTATCCAGGATGCGGAAGGTCGCCGCAATCACCTGACCGCCATCGACCAGGTTCGGGTTGCCGGAAATACCGATTAAGCCACCCCAGGTACGAGTACCAATCAGCTTACCTAAACCCGCCTGACGGAAATAGTAAGGCAGGGCATCACCGCCGGAGCTGGAATAGCCATTGATCAGCATGGCCTTGGGACCATCGTGGGCAAACTGCGGAGTTTTCGTCGGCTCAACACCACGGCGCTTCCAGTAGTTTAGCGGCTTACGTGCCAGCCAGGTGATCATGTGCTCGGGAATAAAGCCACCGCCATTGTAGCGGTCGTCGATGATCATGGCGTCCTTGGTGGTTTGCGGCATAAAGTTTTTGAACATGGCACGGTTGCCTTCGTAATGGGTGTTGGGCAAGTGCACATAGCCAATCCGGCCATTGGAAAGCTTGGCCACATAGTCGGCGCGCTCATTCACCCATTGCAGATAACGCAGGCCTTGCTCGCTGGCCACCGGCTTGACGCTGACCTTCCAGGCACCCTTTTGGCTTGGTTTGGAGTTTATTAGCAGTTCAACCTGCTCACCCTGGGTGTTTTCCAGCAATTCATAGAAGTTACTCACCTGGGTGACCGGGCGGCCGTTAACGGCAATAATGAAGTCTCCGTCGCTGGCTTTAACGCCCGTGGTGCCTAGTGGTGAGCGGAAGTCTTCATGCCAGTTTTCGCCTTGGAAAATCTGCTCGATTTGTACATAACCCGAGTTGTGGCTCGCCAGTTTGGCGCCCAGCAGGCCGTGTTTTTTGCGCTCTGCTTTTGGCATATCACCGGATTGCACATAAATATGACCGGCATTGATCTCACCGGCGATTTCGCTCAGCACATAGTCAAGATCGGCGCGGTGCGCCACGGCATTGGCCAACGGCTGATACTTGGCCAAGATGGCATCCCAATCCTGACCATGATGGTTTTCATCGTAGAACCAATCACGCAAGGTGCGCCAGCCTTCCACATACATTTGCTGCCACTCGACTTGCGGGTCGATTTTCAACGTCATCTTGGTTAAATCCAGCTTGGATGCGTTCAAATCCTGATCCGCTTTCGGGGCAATAACGCTGTAGTCCTTACCCGCTCGTACCAAGACATGCTCACGGTTGCTGGAGAGCGTATAGCCATTCACACCTTTGGCCACGGTTTTCAGTTCAGCGTCGTGTTCGGTGCTAAGCAATTGCAAGTCGCCATTGCTTAGCGTCAGTACCCCGCCTTCGACGCCAGCCAGGGTATTGTAGTCACCAGCGGGGGCGTTAAGAGCGGTCACCCGTTGCATAAAGCCACTGCTTTGCAGCTGGTTTTTCTTGCCCTTGTCTTTGCTCTTTTCGTCATCATTGAGGATGGCCGCTTCATCGCTTTGCAGGGCAATTAAGGGGGTGATCTTATTGTTGACCGCGGCGGCATAAATTCGCGTGGCGCGGTTAAACATGTAGTCAAACTCATAGCTGCTAAAGGCAAGGTTGAAGTCGCGCTCAGAGGTAAAGTACAGGTATTGGCCATCCGGGGAGAAGGCCGGGCTATGCTCATTGGTCATCTCATCGGTTAAGCGCGTCACCGTTTGCTCATCGGTATTGTAGTGCCATAGTGAGGCATAACGGTTTTCATTGTTTTTCACAAAAACGATGTCTTCGCTGTTTGGCGACCAGATGTATTGCTGAATGCCTTCTTCGTCATACAGACCGGTATCTATCTTGTGTTGCTTCCCTGATTTTGCATCCAGCCACCACAGGGTGTGGTTCTTATCTGCAAACAGCAGTTTTGAGCTATCCGGCGACCAGACCGGGGTAAAACGCCAAATGGTGCCGTTGTCGGTGAGTTGCTTCACCGCATTGTTGTTGGCGCGATCCTTGACGTAAATCTCATATTCGCCACTTTCATCGCTCATATAGGCAATGTAGCGACCATTGGGCGACCAGCTGGCATCAATTTCACGCCCCGTTGGCGTATAGGACAGGTTGCGTGTGGGCCCTTGTTTAACCGGCACGCTGAATAGCTCACCACGGGCGGTGAACAGGGCGCGTTTGCCATCATGAGACAACGACATGGAGTCGATAAACTCGCTGACATTCTTGCTGTATGGCATGGCGTACTGGCGCACGCCGGCGATATGAATGGTAAGTTTGGTGCTTTGCTCGGTAATTGGGTCAAAGCGATAGAGGTAGCCGCCATTTTCATAGACCAGGGCGTTAGGGCCGGCCGAGGGCCAGAGCACGTCAAAATCCGCGTGATTGGTGAGCTTTTTCGCCTCGGCTCCCTCGCGGTATTGATACAGATTCAGGGTGTAGTCGCTGTCGGAAACAAAATAGATGTTGTCGCCCACCCAGGTCGGTTGCTGCTCGGTGGCGCGACTGCTGGTCAGTTGTTTGGAGGTGTTGTTTTCTAAGTCATACACCCACACATCCTGGGCACGACCGCCTCGCGAGCGCTTCCAGGTACGAAACTCGCGGTCGATGGGAGTGTACACATACTTACCGCCATCGGGAGAGAGCATGCCGCCACCGGTTTCCGGGATTGCCAGTGGCTGCTCTAAGCCACCATCCGCCGGCACCATATAGGGACGGCCCATGCGCTTGCCCCAAGGTGTACGGTTGGCACGAAAGACCACGTTTTTGCCGTCGGGGGTCCAATCCAACACCCGGTAATCATAACCACCGCGCGGCGGCATAGGGCCAACATCGTTATAGTAAGTCAGTTGCTTTAGCCCGGAGCCATCGCGGTTGATCACGTAAATTTGGCGGCTGCCGTTGTACTCGGCGGCAAAGGCGATGCGTTCGCCGTCCGGTGAGAATTTAGGAAAGGTCTCAAAGCCAACATGATCGGTCAGGCGTTGGCTGGCGCCGGTTGCGGTGTTAGCCACATACACATCACCGGCGTAGATAAAGGTGACATGTTCGTTGTGAATATCGGGGAAGCGCAACAGGCGCGTGTCTTCGGTTTCATAGGCCGACACCCAGGGTGCCAGCGTGGTTGCCACGGCTAAAGCCAAGGTCGTTATTTTTTTCATGGTTATCCTATCCTTTTGGGGAGACTGTTACATCATAGCAAGGGAGCGGATAACTGCGACCGAGGTGCGACTAAAAGGTTGTTAAAAATTATGTAGATGGCCGTTTATGAGACCCTAAGCGTCCTTAATCATTAAAGGTTTGCAGCTCATGATAGGGGTTGCGCAGCTTTTGCTGGTACCAGCTTGTATCTTCGATGGCGGCAAAGGCTTCTTTAATGTTGGCCACCGTAGTGGCATCCAGATCTTTGTTGGCCGCCAAGTAGCCATAGACGCTGAGCTCTTCGATGGCGCTGATAAAACGCAAATGACTGGCGGGCAGATTAAACTGCTGCGCCATGGCACCCACATAGTTAGGGTCATCGATGATCAAATCCACCTTGCCCGAAAGTAACAGGCGATAGGAATGTTTGATATCTGTGGTTTGCAGCACGGTAAAGCCGCGCTTAACAAAGAACAAGGCGCTGATGTCATCTCGCTGCACCGCAATGCGATAGGCACGGGCGTCCTCGAGTTGTTTGATATTAATGTGTTTGCTTGAAGCTAAGCTGACAAAGCCCAAACGAAAGTAAGCGACCTTGCCGAGCCAGTGGAACAGCGGCTCGCGCTCCGGTGTTTTCGCTAAACTGTAGATCAGCGTATTGGCCTGCTTTTTGGCGAGGTAAAAGGCCCGAGCCCAGGGGTAGATGTTGATGTCGGCATCCACATTCGCTTCGCTGAGCACATGACGAACGATATCCGTGCTGCTGCCGCCGATATTGTCATTGATTAAAATCTGGTTGGGCGGGCTCAGTTCGGTCACCACCTGCACGGCGTCATCCGCAGCACTGTTAAAGGATAGAAGTGCGCATAGGAAAGATAACAAGGGGAGTGACGTTCGCAGCAAGGGGGTCATGCTTTTTCCTTAAGCCAATAATTCCCCTAAGCATAGATAAATGCATTGAAGAATGCACCTAATAACGAAGAAAACATTCCTTATTTGGGTACTTTAATGGATTTATACCAATTCTGTTAAGTATGTGAGCAGATATAGCGCCGGATAAATGATGTGATAACAAGGCGGAATTTTTCTTATGTAGTTACTCTACATCGAAAAATTCCAACGCCGTGAGCATGACATTTAGCCCGCTAGAATGATTAGCTATTTAAGTGAATTGGTATTAGTAGGGTGCAGAAACGATAAAAGGGCCTTGCGGCCCTTTGGTGAAGTATCGTTCAAGTTAGCTGTTCCCTTAACCCCTTAAGGCAACAACCTAGGTCTAAGACCCTGTTTTGCAACTGTGGCTTCTCTTTGTTTCTAAGCAATAGAGAGGAAAAACCCAGCAATTGCGGCGCTCATGAGGTTGGCCATAGATCCTGCCAACACTGCTCTGAGCCCTAGACGTGCGATGTCCTTTCGCCGGCTTGGCGCCATACCGCCAATCCCGCCTAGTAAGATAGCTATCGATGACAGGTTAGCGAAACCACACAGTGCAAAGGTTACGATTGCTTGTGTGTGCTCACTTAACTCATCACGATAATTTACAAAGTCCAAATAAGCGACGAACTCATTTACGACTAATTTCTGGCCGATAAAGCTACCGGCTCGCATGGCTTCATCCCAAGGCACACCCAATAACCAGGCGACCGGGGCGAAGA
The DNA here is from genome assembly GCF_002964785.1 of Pseudoalteromonas sp. T1lg48. Classification (GTDB taxonomy): domain Bacteria; phylum Pseudomonadota; class Gammaproteobacteria; order Enterobacterales; family Alteromonadaceae; genus Pseudoalteromonas. Next base: position 593,159 of record NZ_PQCC01000004.1, on the reverse strand, counting down.
CATAACCTAAAATCTGTTGTAGCGTCAGCTCCGGGTTATCGAAGAAGCCGCCGAACCAGCCTAATACGCCGTTCAATAGGGCGATTAGCGCGACGAAAGCCAACAACATGGCGCCCACGTTCAGGGCCAGTTGCATACCGCTTGAGGCCCCAGCGGCCGCGGCATCGATTACGTTTACCGGCTGCTCATGCTCGGTATCGAGCTCGGCCAGTGTTTCCTTCGGGGTTTCCGTCTCCGGCACGATCATTTTGGCCATCAGGAAACCACCGGGTGCGGCCATAAAGCTGGCAGCAATCAGGTAGTGCAGTTCAACGCCTATCTTTACATAACCGGCCATGACCGAGCCTGCTACCGTGGCTAAGCCACCGACCATGACCGCGAATAACTCCGACTTGGTCATGGTGGTAATAAAAGGTTTTACTATCAATGGCGCTTCGGTTTGGCCCACGAAAATATTGGCGGTGGCCGAGAGCGACTCGGGGCGCGACGTTTTCAATAGCTTTTGCAGCGCACCGCCTAAGAATTTAATCACCCAATCCATGATGCCGAGGTAATATAAGACCGCCACCAGGGATGAGAAAAATACGATAACCGGCAACACCTGAAAGGCGAATAAAAAGCCCAGGGTGTCTTCCTTGGCCAGAGGACCGAATAAAAAGCTGATGCCATCGGTGGCATAGCCGATTATTTTGGCCACCCCCCTGGACATGGCTTCAAGTATGTTTTTGCCAAATTCAAAAAATAATACAAAGCCACCTATGATGACTTGCAGTAAAAATGCCACACCCACGGTGCGCACGTTAATCGCTTTGCGGTTTGTTGACGCCCCGTAGGCAATCGCCAGTAGCACCAGCATACCGATCAGGCTCATTAATGTTGTCATTGCCGATGTTCCCGTTATTCTTGTAGTAGGTGTTTGATTTTACTTTTTATTATGTCAATTGCTACGCGGTTTTTACCACCTCGGGTAACGACCAAATCGGCGTTATGCTTGGACGGCTCGATAAACTGGTAAAACATAGGTCGCACGGTGCGCTTGTATTGTTCGACAATCGACTGGATTGTGCGGCCACGCTCTTCAATATCGCGTTGCATACGGCGCATCAGACAGATGTCCAGCGGCGTATCGATAAACACCTTAATATCAAATTCATCTCTCAGTGCCGGATCGCTTAATAACAAAATACCCTCGACGATGAGGATCTTTGCCGGTAAAACGCGGCGTGTTTCTTTTGCGCGGGTGTGCTCGTTATAGTCATAAATGGGCACATCCACGGCGCACCCTTCACGCAATTGGCGCAGGTGCTCGACCAACAATTCGTGCTCAAAGGCATCCGGGTGGTCATAATTGGTTTTGACGCGATGCGCCATAGGTAAATGCGATTGATCCCGGTAGTAGGCGTCTTCCTCGATAATGGCGATCGCCCCAGGCTCTAGCTCATTGACCAGTTCGTTATAAATAGTTTGACTAAACAACGACTTACCCGATGCAGACGCACCGGCAATGGCGATAATGGTTTGTGTCACAAACAAAGCATCCAGACTGAAATTAGACAATTGATTACTTTAGCAAATTCGCCACTAATAATCTCAATTGATGCCATCCCTTAGCGCTTATGCGCGCCAAAAGTGACGCAAATCCTCACGTTATTCCGACAAATGTAGCCTTTGTACCGGGTTTTTATTAAGGACTTATGTCCGCTTGAAAAAACATCAGTAAAGAGTCCCTCGTGCTCAGATCAAACCTATAATTACCGTAGGACTTTTGTCCTGTTGGTAAATTTATCAAGTGGTTAAAGTTAGCAACATAGCGTAATAGAGCGAGGCAAGTATGGCACGAGCAGTGATCTTGATGGCCGACAGTCTGGGTATAGGCGCGGCACCGGATGCCGAGGCCTTTGGCGATCTTGGCGCCAACACCCTGGCCCACATTTTAGATGCCTACCAGCAGCACTGGGGTGAACCCCTGGCGCTGGCAAACTTGTCGCGACTGGGTTTGATCGATGCCTGTGAGGCGGCGTCTGGTCGAACCCTTAACGTTGCCAATCGCCAACAGCCAATGGCTGCGTGGGGTTATGCCAAGGAGTTATCCAGTGGCAAAGACACGCCGTCGGGGCATTGGGAAATGGCCGGTGTGCCGGTGTTGTTTGATTGGGGTTATTTCCCCTTAACCACACCTAGCTTTCCTGCCGAGTTGATCGAGGAATTGGTAGCGCGCACCGGTATTCCCGGGATCTTGGGTAATTGTCATGCTTCGGGCACGACCATTATCGCCGAGCTCGGTGAGGAGCATGTGCGCACGGGTAAGCCAATTTGTTATACCTCGGCCGATAGCGTGTTCCAAATTGCCGCCCATGAACAAAGCTTTGGCTTGGATAACTTGTATCAGGTATGTGAAGTTGCACGCTCACTGCTTGATGACTACAACATCGGCCGCGTGATTGCGCGCCCCTTTGTTGGCAATGACAAGGATGATTTTAAGCGCACCGGTAATCGCCGCGATTATTCGGTGTTACCGCCGGCCCCGACAGTGCTTGATAAGCTGGCGGCCGCCGGTGGCGAGGTGATCAGTATTGGCAAAATTGCCGATATTTATGCCCATCAGGGGATCACCCAAAAATATAAGGCGCCGGGCCTGGAAAACCTGCTGGCGAAAACCGTCGAGGTGTTTAAACAGGCGCCGGACAACAGCTTGGTATTTACCAACCTGGTGGACTTCGATGAGCTATACGGTCATCGTCGTAATGCCGTGGGTTATGGCGAAGCATTGAAAGTATTCGATGACTTTTTGCCCCATGTGCTGGCGCAGTTAAAAGAAGATGATCTGCTGATCATCACCGCCGACCATGGCTGCGACCCCACCGCCCCAGGCTCGGATCATACTCGCGAGTATGTGCCGGTAATCGCCTATCGCCCGGGCATGCAAGCCGTGGCTCTGGGTGAGCGTGAGAGTTTTGCCGATATCGGCCAGACCCTGGCGCAATGGTTTGACCTAACAACACTTGAATATGGTAACGGCTTTGTTGCGGCGCTGTCGCTCGATACGCCGGACACAGCACAGTAAGAGGACAAGATATGAGTACGCCACATATTAGCGCAGCCCAGGGCGATTTTGCCGAAACGGTATTAATGCCGGGCGATCCACTGCGTGCCCAATACATTGCCGAGCACTTTCTCGACGATGCGAAACAAGTGACTGGCGTACGCAATATGTACGGTTTTACCGGCACTTATAAAGGCAAGCCGGTGAGCATCATGGGCTCGGGTATGGGCATTCCATCCATGTCCATTTATGCCCGCGAGCTGATCGTCAGCTACGGCGTGAAAAACATTATTCGTATCGGTACCTGTGGCGGCATCGCCGCGGATACCAAAATTCGTGACGTGATTTTTGCCCAGGGTGCGAGCACCGACTCCAATGTCAACCGTGCCCGTGTGCGTGGCTACGATTTTGCCGCCCTGGCCAACTATGGCTTGCTTGAAAATGGCGTACGCGCGCCCGTGAATTGGGTATCGATGCCAAAGTAGGTAATGTGTTTACCACGGATACCTTCTATCAGGCCGACCCCTCGTTCTACGAAGAGCTGCATAAGCTGGGCGTGTTGGCGGTGGACATGGAAACAGCCGGTCTTTACGGCGTGGCCGCCGAATACGGCGCCAATGCCATGGCGCTGTTTACGGTGAGCGATCATGTGATCACCGGCGAAGCAACGCCAGCCGAAGAGCGTCAAAGCACCTTTAACGAGATGGTGAAAATCGCCCTCGAATCAATTTAACTTGCGCACCTAGGGGCCACCCTAGGTTGCAACACCCGTGTTCCTTGGTAATACGTGAAAAACGTTAACCTCAAAGTCCCCGCTTTTTAGCGGGGCTTTTTTATGCCTGCAGATAAGGAGAGCGCTTTGTCTTTTTTATAGTGGGCGTTTGACTAGGGGGAGCAATTAACTTATTAATATTGAGGGTAACTTGTTTGAATTGCCTTAGGTATTTGATATGGAAGTGACTTACCAGAGCTTAAAAGCGCGACAGCGTAGCGAACGAAGTGAATACTCTGAAAACATAGGTTTGCGGGTGCACAGGGCACTGAGCTGGCTGCATAAAGCAGAGCAGATGGAAGGGGATAAAGACTCCCAGTTTATCTTTTATTGGATAGCCTTTAATGCCGCATACTCAAATGTTATTGACGATTGTTACCGTTATACCGAGCAAGATACATTCCGTAATTTTATCGAACGCTTATGTCAGCTGGACGAGCAAGGCCGCTTAGCAGATCTGGTCTGGAATGAATTTGCCAGCAGTATTAGGGTATTGTTAAACAACAAATTTGTGTTTCAGCCCTTTTGGGATTTCCACAATCATAAAAAGTCCGAACAAGAGTGGGAAGAGCGCTTTAAAGCCGCAAATTCCTATGCTAATAAAGCACTCGGCGGTAAAAACACCTCCGCCGTATTATCGGTCATATTTTCTCGCCTATATACATTAAGAAACCAGATTATCCATGGTGGCGCCACCTGGAATAGTTCAGCAAACCGGGCTCAGGTCCGTGATGCGGTTACCTTCTTATCCAAGTTTATTCCGTTCACAATTGAAATCATGATGGATAACGCCCAGGAGTTTTGGGGAGAAGCAAGTTACCCCGTTGTAGAATAAAGCAAATTACCAAGACACCCATCTCAAAGCTTAAAGTATAAGACTGGGTGTCTTGTTTATTACTCAGTTTTTCTAGCGCCTCTCTTTCAGCCCTTGGGTTCTTGAACTCTCTTGGTAGCTTTTAGTCCAAACCTTCCACGATAGAAAAGTGATGGCTGGCTATTCGAAACCCTTCCCTGAGGTAAAATTTATGGGCGGGAAAGCGTTGCACGCCTGAATCGAGGTGGATCTGCGTACAGCCGACTTGTTTCGCATAGCTTTTAAACCAGTTCATAAAAAAAGTGCCGACGCCTTTGGAACGGTATGCTTCATTGGTAACCAGATCCTCAATATAGATGTGCTTTCCCCAAGCGAGTTTTTCGCCCATGCTGAACCCGGCAACCGCCAACACCTCGCCTTCCGATATCACATAGACTAGCTGATAGCCCTGCGCTTTTTGTTTCTCTATCTGCACATGCAAACTTTCACGACTGTACTGCGGGCGCAACTGCAAGAGTACATCAAGCACCTTATCTTGAAGGTCACCTTGACCCATAAACCTAACTTCCATCTACTTCTCCATTTTGGTGTCTTTAAGCAACGAACGTCATCGTACATAAAACTTATCTCAAATCCACATTGTCGACAATTATATTCGATATACATATAAATAAATTGTTTATATGGGTTTGTAAATTAAGATTGTCGACAATGTTAATTTGGGAATTAGATGCTAATGTGGTTTAACTTTTTCGGAACGCTCAATACTTGCTTCATCTTATTTAGTTTAATAGGGGTGTATTCACAAGTACGTACCATATGGCGAAGGAAGCAAGAACACAAACAGCATCCAACGCATATCCTGTCGCTAAAAATGTTTATGGTTAGCTTCTTAGCTTACTACTCCTTCTTTGTATATGGCATGTCGATAGAGCCTTTCAATCACTATATTGTGTGGCCTAGGTTATGCGCCTCAGTGCTGGTTAGTATCATTCTTTATGAAATATGGCGAGACAGGAAGACAGGGCCGTCGTTTCTATGTTTTTCAGCGGCCTTAGCGCTACTTTTGATAGGCGCTTTGTTTGGTGTCATGGGAACTGCTTATGAAGATCAAGGACAGCAAATAATGGCGGTGATGATAGTCTGTATCACTGGGCTTATTGCACATGGCTATTACAGTCAGATCACCTTAGTGCTTAAGGCGGGGGAGACCGGGGCGCTGGATAGAAAAATGAGTGTGTTTATTTTGATGATGGACATTTCAACTATCGCATTTTCTCTGAGTATGGGTCTTAAACAAGGCTGGCCGCTGCTGCTGTTGGCGAGCATCAGTGCCATCACAAAAATCGCCGTGCTTTATTTATTCAGGTGGGTCCGTTTTAGCCCGATAGCGCAGGCCAGACGCGTAGCCCAAAACGCTGGGTCATAGAGAGTCAAGGCGGGCCAGGGCTGATTGAGCATCGTCTATATTAAAGGCGCGCAGGGGTGTTTTGTCCCGTTATTGGGCCCAAAGAGAACGCCAAACTGGTCGTATCAGCACGCCAAATTACTCCTAACTAATTAAAATAATTAAACAAATGCATTTTTATACTTTAGTCGTAGTTGATTTTTCTTTCATTTCGTATTTTTGTTGATAGGATGTTTCCTAAAGGTTAATTCGCAGGCTTGAATTAGCCTTCATAAAAGTGATTTTTATAAATCGATAATACGTGCTTTAACTTACTCTTCTTTGTCTCCACCTTTGGGTGTGTCGATTGATAAAGAAGAGTAGGCAGGATAATCAACGGGACACACATGACAACACATCGTTTAAATATGCTGGCAGTAGCCGTCGGCTTGGCCGTATCCACGGTCTCAGTGCAAGCCGAAGAAACACAACAGGTCAAAGCAGATGAAAAAATTGAGGTAATTTCGGTACTGGGGTCGCGCATGGCCAATCGCACGGCCACGGAATCAACCTCTCCTGTTGATTTGATCGACTCAGACGACCTGAATAAGGGTGGCTTTACCGAGCTGGGTCAAAGCCTGCAGGCTACTGCGCCGTCGTTTAACTTTTCTCGTACTCAGGTATCGGACGGCTCCGACCTATTCCGCCCGGCGACCCTGCGTGGCTTACAGCCGGACCAAACCTTGGTGCTTATCAATGGTAAGCGTCGCCATAACCAGTCTATCTTTGGTCTCAATGGTACGGTTGGCGCCGGTGCTGCGGGTACCGATATGAACGCCATTCCACTGACCGCGTTAAAAGGCGTTGAAGTATTACGTGACGGTGCCGCGGCACAATATGGCTCCGATGCCATCGCCGGGGTGATCAACCTTTCTTTAAATAACTCAACGGGTGTAACAACCGGTTACGTGCAAGCGGGCAGCACAGGCGAAGGTGATGGTGATACCATTTCTATCGGCCTTAACCGCGGCTTTGATATCGGCGATGAAGGCGGTTTTATCAACTTCTCTGTTGAGTATCGTGATGCCGACGGCACTAACCGTGCCCAGCGCGATATCGGTGGCTCGGTAGATGTGCCTGCGGGTACCCTGTCCGAAGAGGTGCGTTGGGGACAAGGTAACGCCGACAGCGAATTTACCTCACTGTTTTATAATATGGCCCTGCCTATGGGCGATAATGAACTGTACTCCTTTGGTGGCTACTCAAATCGTACAGCCTTAGGTAATGGCTTCTATCGTAACTTCGACCAGGCGTCTAAGAACGTGGTCCAGGTATACGGTGATGGCTTCTTGCCACGCATTGATAACGAGGCCGAAGATATCTCTTTCGCTCTAGGTTTACGCGGTGAGATAAACCCGGATTGGAACTATGATGTTTCAGCGGTTTATGGCGAAAACACCTATGACTTCAACTCGAAAAACACCATCAATGCTTCTTATGCCGCCGAGTATGTGTTTAACAACCCAGACGCCACGGACGAAGAGATCATTGCCAATTCCGGCCCTCGTGGCGGTTACTCGGGTGGCTTCCGCTTCGACCAAACAACGGTGAATGCGGATGTAACGGGTATTATCGATATCGGTCGTACCGACCCTGTTTATCTGTCAATTGGTGCCGAGTATCGTAAAGAAAACTATGAAATCGTCCCAGGTGAAGAAGCATCTTACGCCTGTGGCCTAGCAAATATGGATACCTCTTATCCGTCGGTAAACGATCCTGACCAATTTGCAGAATGTGGCTTCCAGGCTTACAACGGCTTACGTCCTGAAGCATCGAACGATGAAAGTCGCCACAGCTATGCCGTGTATGCCGATGCCGAGACCTTGATCACCGATGCCTGGCAGGTCAGTGCGGCGCTGCGCTATGAAGACTTCTCAGATGCCGGCGACGACATTATAGGTAAATTAGCGACTCGCTATGAAGTGAACGACGACTTCGCCATTCGTGGTGCGATTTCATCGGGCTTCAGAGCGCCGTCATTACAGCAAAGTGCTTACACCGCTTATACCACTAACCTGGGTGCCGGCGGCGTGTTATTGCAGTCGTTTACCGCGACGGCAGGATCGGATTTCCCTTCAGCTCTGGGCGTAGACAACTTAGAGCTAGAGACATCGGAAAACTTAAGCTTTGGTTTTGTTTACGATGTGAGTAGCGAGCTATCATTAACCGTTGATTTCTATCATGTTGAGATCAAAGACCGCATCACCCTAGGCAGCTTGATGTCAGCAGAAGATGTGGCCTTTAGCCCAGAAGCGGTTGCCGCGCTTAACGCTACCGGTGCAGAGCAGGCTAACTACTTCTCAAACTCGGTTGACTCAACTACCAAAGGGGTGGATATCATCGCCTCTTATCGCACCGATTTATACGACGGTGACTTCTCGGCGACCTTCGCCGGTAACTTGAATGACACCGAAATCGACGATGTAAACGCACCTGAAGGCGTTCCGGACAATATTGCCCTGGATGATCTACAGCGCAGCTTCCTAACGGATGGTCAGCCGGGTGAGCGTGCTACCTTGACGTTCGAATATGAGCGTGGTGACTACAACAGCATGGTGCGCTTTAACTATTTCGGTGAGACCGACGTTAAATACTTCGGTAATGACCATATCGGCCTACCGGATGAGTTATCGCCTACCGGGTCATTTAAAGACACCAGCACCGTTGAATCGGCCGTGCTTGTGGACGTAAATGTGGGTTATCAGCTTTCCGAGGAGATCATGCTGTCTGTGGGTATCGACAACCTGTTTGATGAAACCCCTGATGAGCTTGGTCAAGACGAAGCGCTTGATTTTATTTCAAATCAGGCATTTAAATACCCGCTTCGCGCAGTGCCTTATGGCTTTGATGGTATGACCTATTATGCGAAAGTAAGCTTTAGCTTCTAAACGCAATCGAATAAAAAAGCACGCGAAAGCGTGCTTTTTTTATGTCTATCACTTCTGAACGGCGCTGAACGCCTAGTGCTTATCACCTATTGCGTAGCAACTAGTTGCTGCACTTTTTACCGCGGCAGGGTTTATCACCGCCGCTGCCACCACCACTTTCGGTGACCTCCACACTCACCCAGCTCGACCAAGAGGATGCGCCGCTATTATTAAAAGCCCGAAGGCGATAGCGAAAGGTGCCGGTGCCGCTGGCATCTACTATGGCGGTCTGATCGGCGCTAATTGGGCCAATGGATGTGCTGGACTGCCACACCCCCGCCAGTTTTTTATGGGCCTTTTCTCGCTGTAATTCGTAGCCACTCTCGCCGCTCACATCATTCCAGCTAAGTTGTGCGGTGCCGTTAACGCCGTCAGCAACGATAAAATTACCGGGAGTAAGGGGTGGTTGCGGATTGCTGCTGGCGCTTAGGGCGCCGGCGAGATTAAGGCGACCGTGCTGCGACCAGGCTTGCATATTTTGCCCCCCAGCACCACTGATGTCAGCGCCTTGCTCCAAGTGCTCACGCACGGCCTGGTTACAAGGCACGCCCGGCGCGGCTTCGCAGGTGGCAGGATCCGCCAGTCCGTCACTATAGAAATGTGCCCAAACCATTGCCGCCGCACCAGCGACATGAGGGCTGGCCATGGAGGTGCCGGAATACCAATCCAGGCAGGCATCGTTGTCGGGGTCAAAAATAGTCCCCAAAATCTCCGCATAGAAGACACAGAGCTCGTTGGGTACGGTGGAGATAATATGATCCCCCGGTGCCATCATGGATATCCAATTACCGAAATTGGAAAATGAAGCCCTGTCATCATTTCGCTCGGTGGCGCCTACGGCCAATACGGGGTCGTAGGCCGCCGGGTAGGTGAGGGTGTTAACGCCGTCGTTACCGGCCGCAGCGATAAGCACTGTGCCTTTGCTCCAGGCATAGTCGACGGCATCGGACTCGGTCTGTGTCCAGCCGCCAAGACCGGCAGGGTCGCCATTTTCATCCACCGAGTCACTGGCATAACTCATGTTGATCACATGGTAGCCGTTGTCGGCGGCATAGGTGATCGCCGCGGCGGATGAGGAAACCGGGCACACCCCGACTATCACATAAATGCCCAAGGGCGGCATTAGATCTATGGTGTATTCAAAGCAGGTTTTCAGGTTGCCAACGGCGCTGTTCCAACCGACGCCGGCAATGCCGATATCATTATTGGTGGCCGCGGCGGCTATGCCAGCCACATGGCTGCCGTGGGCGGCAACATCATCGAGGGTGGTGCTGTAGTCGGCAACAAAACTGACTTCTTCAATGCATTTGCCGGGGGCAATAAATTCAAGGCTGCCGCCGGGTCGTGCAGCTGTTCGGCAGTCGACGCCGGTATCGAGAATAGCAATTTTCACTTGATTGGAGCCGGTGCTGATATCCCAGCCTTCGGGCGCATCAATATCCGCGTCCACCCGACCGACAAATTCTTGTTGCCCTGTTTCTGGGTTCATCAGCAATTGCCCGGTATTATTCAGGCCCCATTGCTCGTTAAACCATTGGTTGTCGGTGCCGGTGGGCGGCGGATCTTGCCCTTCATCGGGGATCAACAAGACCCGGTAGTGATCCGGCTCGGCGTAAACGACATTGGGATTGTTGCTGAACATCTTGATACTTTTGCCAACGCTGCCCACGGGCACTTCAATTACATGCACATTCAGCGGCGACAACACCCTTACTTGCGAGCCACCGGCCATGGCCGCCATCTGGCCGATCTCATTGGCCTTGGTGCCTGGTTTGAATTTCACCAGTACCCGATCAGGGGCGTAGGCGGGGATGTCATGACTGCCCGGAACCACTACGGCGCCAGGTGAGGCAAGGGCATGGGTATAAACCAGAGCAAACAGCAGCGACAGCAAAAGACGATTAAAACTTTGCACTTTCTCTCTCCTTTGAACTTTTTAAATGTTTCCTGTCGGCGCTACCGCAAGGTCACCTCCCGACCTTACGCCGCTTACTGTGCCCACGTTTGCCAAATTTGGTTGCCAAAGTTGGCTGCCAAGAACGGCTGCACAGAACTGCTTAATCTCCTAAGTCTAGAAGTCTTCTGGGGCTTAGCAATGTTCGATGGTGTGATTGGTACTTTAGGAGTAAGCCTAAAAGTAGAGACACAAAAGCCCCGCATAGCAGCGAGGCTCGATATGTTCTTTTGAAAAGTGCTAGAGGTTTTGTTGATGTACCAATTGGTTATGAATGCTGGTCACCAATTCCTGTGGTATGCACAGCTGATTTGCCAGCGCATCGAGGTATAGCCTTGATGCGGGCTGCGTTAGATCGATGGCGTCGACGCTGGCGGCGTAGACCTCAATGCCGGTTTGCGCATCCGGTATCGCGCTCACCAGCTCAGACAAGGTCAGGGGCTGGCGTAATTCGTCAAAGAGCATGGCTTTTTCCTCGACCGTGAGCGCCATATTTTCCACGCTGGCGAAGATTTTTTGTCGTTCTAATTCGTCGATATGACCATCTGCATAGGCGGCGGCGATCATCGCTCGCATTAACAATAATTGTCCCGACTCATTGTTATCATCGATCACGTCCTCAAACGCCTGCTCGGGCATACGATCTGGGGTGTAATCAAAGATGCGGCCACCGTGATTGTCTGAGTGCCCTTGGTACTCTTTGTGTACTTGATTGCTCTGCCTGGCATCGCTTTTTTGCGAGTATTGCTGATAGGCCTTCCAGGCAAGCCCTCCGACCGCGGCCAGGGCTCCGTATTTAAGCGCCTTTTTACCGACTTTCTTGCCTTTTTTTCCCGTGGCCAGGCTGGTCAATCCGCCGCCGGCCACGCCGCCTAAAAAGCCGCTGAGCGCCCCGGATTTATTCAGGCTGCCCACGAGTTTTTGTAATTCTTTCATCACTGCATCCTTTTCTCTGTGTTGGTCACACCTTATGCCAATTGTTTTGAAATGAAAACGCCGGTTTTGTTACAAAGCGCTACAGAGTCGGCGCTAAGTCTACATGGTGTCGACTAACAGCACTTTTTAAACCTGGATTTGGGACAAGTGGCTATCAATCCAGCGTTTTAGTGAAGCGTCTGGCGGCAAAGAAAACGCCAAAAAGGGTAAAGGCGCCAAGCCACAGCGAGTCTTGCCATAAACTGGAGAGCTCAGCGCTGCGCAGCACTAGCCCCCTGATAATACGCATAAAATGGGTGGCGGGCAGGGCTTCAGCAATCCATTGAGCGGCGACGGGCATGCCTTCGTAGGGAAACATAAACCCCGACAGTAAAATGGAGGGCAGCAGCACGAACAGGGTCATCTGCATTGCCTGCAACTGACTGCGTGCCAGGGTCGAAATCAAAAGCCCTAACGCCAGGCTTGCGGAGATAAACAACAGTGAACCGAGCAAAATCTCATGAGGCTTGCCATGAATAGGTACATCAAACATCAGGTAGCCCAAGCCTAAGACTATCACCACCTGAATTAAACCAACGAAAATATAGGGGACAATCTTGGCTATCATCAGCTCCAAGGGGCGCACCGGCGTTGTGATTAAAAGCTCCAGATTGCCTCTTTCGCGTTCACGGACAATGGCAATGCTGGTGAACAGCACCATGGTCATACTCAAGATCACCGCAAGTAATCCGGGCACTATATTCACCGCCGTTCTGCGGCTGGGGTTGTAATAAAGTGCCACTTCGAAGGTATTGTTGGCATCGAGTAATGTCTGCCCGGCATTGGCAGATTTGGGGTCCAGGGTAAACGGCATATTCTGCAAGCCGGAGATGGCGCCGCCAATCACGCTGTCGGTGCCATCCACCAGCCAGTGGGCAAGGGCGCGTTGTTGCGCCAGGCGCTGGTTTATATCATGGGGAATGACGAGCACGGCCCGTACTTCGCCCGTTCCAATAGCAGCCTTTGCCGCTTCCGGGGTGTCAAAGGTCTTGGTGAAATTCACTATTTGGGTCGCCCGCACGGTTTCAAGCAGTAAACGGCCGGTTTGATTATGGCTTTGATCAACCAGCGCAACGGGGATATGACGCACATCGGTATTGATGGCGTAACCAAACAGCGTCAGTTGTATTAAGGGGATCATTACTATCATGGCAAAGGTGAGCCTATCCCGTGCCAGTTGCTTTACTTCTTTGAACATCACCGCACGAATGCGGGCAAAGGAAATCATTCTCTGCTGGCTCCGGTCACGCTCACAAACACATCTTCCAATGTTGGGCGAGCCTGGGTGAGCTCTGCATTGTGTAGCTCTGGGTACTGGGATTTAAGCCAGTCGATTGGGTTGGGTATTTGCTCATAGACGAGGACGCGCAGGCGCACTCCTAGCTGTGCGGCGGAGCGCACCTGTTCATTGGCGATCAGTTTAGATTTTAATGAGCGCAAACCGGAGGTTTTGACCTCAACAATGTTCACCCCCATCTTCTGCATTAATTCATCCGGCGAGCCATCGGCGCGTATTGCCCCAGACTCCATAATCGCCAAGCGGTGGCATCGTTCCGCTTCGTCCATATAATGGGTGGTGACCAAGATGGTGGTGCCTTGCTCGGATAAGTCGAATAGCTTCTCCCAAAAATCCCGTCGATTTTCCGGGTCCACGGCGGAGGTGGGCTCATCGAGAAACAACAGCTCTGGTTTATTGATGGTCGCGCAGGCCAGGGATAAACGTTGTTTTTCTCCGCCACTCATGCCGCCGACCATTTGCTTTTGTAAGGCATGCAGCCCGTAGGTGTCGATTTGCTCTAGGCAGCGAGCTTTGAGCTCTATGCCAGCTAAACCGTAAATCTGCCCCATAAAAAACAGGTTTTCTTCCACCGTTAAATCTTCATACAAGGAGAACTTCTGGGTCATATAGCCGATCCTTAGCCTTAATGCGTCTGCTTGGCGAGGAATGGCCAGCCCCAATACCTCAACTTGGCCGGTGGTTGGCGTAAGTAACCCGGTAAGCACCCGAATGGTGGTCGACTTGCCGCAGCCATTGGGCCCTAAAAAGCCATAGATATTGCCTTTTTCCACCTTCAGCGAAATGTTGTCCACGGCTTTTAAGGTGCCAAACTGTTTGCTGAGATTGTGCGCTTGAATCACCAGTTCGGTCATAATGAGTCCAACTTGATCTGCACTGGAATGCCCGCAGGCAGGGCCTTGGTGCTTGCTGGTAGGTCAATTTCGGTCAAATAGACCAGACGCGAGCGATCGCCTTCGCTCATGCTGCGATAGGGTGTAAAGGCGGGCTCCACAGACACCCAACGTATGATGCCGGCGACCTCTTTTTCCACCCCATCGATACGCACCATGACTTCTTTACCGGCGATTATGTTCGCCTTGTAAGGCTCGGGCACATAGACTCGGGCATAGGGGGTGCTGTTAGCCTGTAAAATGGCGACCACACTGTGTTCATCCACCCGCTCACCTACATTGTATGGGAGTGAGTCTAAAATACCGTCGCGGGATGCCCTGACCGTAAGCTCTGCCAAGACGGTTTGTTCATATTCCACATCCGCTCGGGCCGCCGCGAGTGCCGCTCTGGCCAGTTGAATGTCTTCAATGCGCGCCCCGTTAAGGAGTTTTTTGAGGTTTTGCTGGGCTACCTCGACCGCCGCTTTGGCTAACTCCCAGGCTGCAATGGCACTGTCTAACTCTCTTTGTGAGGCCAGGGATTTGGACACCAACTCTTGTGTGCGACTAAGCTGCAACTCGGCTTCATGTGCGGTGGCGTTTGCCGAGGCCAAGTTCGCTTCGCCAGCGAGAATGTCTTCCTCGCGCTCGCCATTGAGTAATTTTGTCAGCTGCATTTGCGCTTGCTGCTCAACCGCCTTGGCCTTGTTTAAGGTCGCCAATTGTTTGGTGTGATTAAACTCAACGAGAATATCGCCCGCTTTTACCTGCGATCCTTCTGCAATCGGCTGTGCCATGATGATTTCATTGGATGTGGCCAACAGCGTGATTCTGTCTCGCTCAAGAATACCGAACGCGGTATTGGAGTCGCTGTCAGTGCATGCCATTAATGTCATCAGCAAGGTGCACAAGAGCGGGGTGAATCTAAATTTCATTTAGCGAACCTAGAGTTAGCGGCAAATAGGAATAACGCACATTTAGATATAAGTGTAATTTAATTTAAAACTATGAAAGGTTGTTTTTCAAACAGTTGCTCAGCCGCGCGCGTTCAGACGATAAACACGGTATGTGTTTTTCTATTTTCAGTAAATTGATAATGTCTAAATCAAGCCGCGCCTAAGCACGGCGCCAGCTTGGTTCGATTATTACTTTGCTACATTTAACCCCATAAGTTCATTGGCATTAGACCCCAGAACGCAAGAACAACACACCATTGCAGCACCACCAGCATTGCCAAGGTATTTAACCATGCACTGACCCCAACCTCTGGCGAGCGCATTGAGCGCCAAAGCCCATAAATCATCGCTAAAGGTAACAGGGCGGTTACCACACTCAGTACCGCACTGGCGGGTGTCAGATCCCCCAATTGCAAAAAAGATTGGCTGAAAAACAGCGGGATGGGAAGCAATAATGCCACGCAGGAGAGAAAGGGGACAAACAAGGCAGACGACGTCGTTAACTTACGCAGCATCACAGACCCAACACCGCTTATAAACAGCCAAACGATACCGAGCAAACCTAGCACTAGGCTGACCCAGATAGGTACTATCTTCCATGAGCTGATTTGTTGATAGGTTCTAAAACCATCACTGATAATTCGTTTACCATCCGCAGAGGTCATCAGTACGTGAGACGCTTGGGTTCTATCCTTATCTCGAAAAAACGCGTCACCGACGGGGACGAGTTCTTTCGTTTTTCCTTGAAATGGTGCGAGCTGTAAAGCCTGCCCGTCCCAACCAAGGCGCGCGAAGTGCAACACATAATCTAGGTAGGCAAAGCTCTCATTGCGACTTGGCGCCAGTACATAGGTGCCCTGCCAGTCGCTTACATTCGCCAGGGGGGTAGCCGTTGCCTTAGGTACCAATGGCTCAAGACCGAGTTGCTCGATCAACATCTTGTCGAATCTTTTGTAGTCAGCGGTCTCTACGTCGGCATTAAAGGCAACAAAAAACGCCTTATTCTGCTGTGGAAACACGCAGAAATTGGTACGAAAACCCACGGTAGAGCCATTGTGGCATTTGCCTAACACGCCATGCCTATCTCGGCTGGTCATCCCCAATGCATAGCCCACCTCCGTAAGCCCGGCCATTGCCGCCTCAGTTGCTACCGGCACCGCCATAGAATTGAGTAGATCTTCTGCAATAAAGACCTCGCCATCAAGCTCCCCCTTGCTCATTAAAAAGCGTGCGAACAGCGCCATATCCTTGGCCGTGGTGGTGAATTGTCCGGCAGGGCGCAGATAAAGGGGCAAAGTCGCTTGCGTGACCCCGTTTTCAAAGTGTCCCATCGCCAAGGCTGAATCGGCGTGTTGCCCCTGTTGGGAAACAAACTTGAAGGTACTCATGTGCATCCCTAAGGGACGTAAAAAGTGCGTATCAAGATAATGCTCGTAACGCTCACCCGTCACCTGCTCGATGAGCATGCCAATGAGCGTATAGCCCTGGTTAGAATAGGACACGCGGCTGCCTGGTCGACTGCGGATCAACAGTGGCCCCGTCTGCATACCGTCAATAAGTGGGGTGTCGGGCTTAGCTTCCACCGTCATGATTTGCCAAAGGTCTGCATCGTCTAATCCCGAGGTGTGATCCAGCAGATGTCGCACGCGCACAGGATCAGTTGATGCCCATGGGTTGTCGAATACAATATCAGGCAGCAGGGTTGCAACGGGCGTTTCCAGAGTCAATTTCTCCTCGGTGACAAGTCGCAGCACCCCAGTTGCTATCAGGGTTTTGACCACAGAGGCCGTTTGTACCTTGCTGTTGGGGCTCATCGCCTCTTTGCTTTGCGCGTTTGCAAGGCCCACGGCGCCCGTAGCAATTTCATGCTCAGTGATGGTGGCCCATACGGCACCGGTTAGCGCTTCCTGTTTAACCCTTTGTTCAAGTTTTTCCTGAAATTGAGTTTCAACAAGGTGTTCACCTGCTTGAACTGATGTACACAACGCAAGCCAGACAATAGCCAACGTGAGTATCCATTTACACAATGTATTCATTTCTTCCCCGTAAAGAGTGACTTAGCAATTGTCACCCAAGTGTTTATGCTCACTGCATCTCGCTCAGAGCTGCACTTTTTCTTTTTTAGCCCTAGTTGACGCGCCACTCGCTCCAGGGATTTATTTATTGTTCAACTGGATGTGCTGCAAATTGCTGGGCGCAATCACCGATTTTGAACCAAGTTGGTTTGTCCGCAACGAATTCATGGAATGCGTTTTCCATCGCAATATCGCTGTCAATGCAATGAGCATTAATCGGAAATGACGCAGACGACGATAGCATCTCCCCCAAAGCCGTGCCACACAGAGAACAAAAACAGCGATCGTATTTGTGCTCAGCGGTGGCTTTATATGTGGCAATATGGTTACGCCCCGCGGTGATACTCAATGTATTTGCCTTAATCAACGCGAGCGCGCTGGCGCCGACTTTACGGCAGCGACTGCAATGGCACATGCCCAACATATCGGGCGTTTCACTCAACTCAAATTGCACCGCTTTACAGCAACAGCTTCCTTTAATCATGATTTCACCTCCACGGTTCCACTGAATTCGCAGTGTAACCAACAGGAGGTGAAAAGGAGGTGAAATCGGTAATCTCAACTGGTTTTTTCTAGCTTAATCCTGACTAAAATTACTCACCAGAGCTGCTCGGCCAGTAAAAAGTGAGGGTGAATTTATTGTCTACAAAGGTGTAGTCACATTGCCAATGTTGTGCGCTCGCGATGCGATTGACTAAGTAAAGACCTTGGCCGATCCCTGCACTGGATTCTCCCTTGGTATGACGTGACATCGGTGACTTGGGCATGTGGCTAGCATCATTACTAAAGCGCCAATAGTGCTGCGTCGCCTCTATCACGAGTTGCGGGGTCTTGGCGTGGTTGAGTGCATTACCTAGTAGGTTGCGGATCAACACAATACACAATGCTTTGTGGGCTGTTATTTTTAAGTCATAGGGCACATTGATGATGAACTCAAACGCATCTAGTTGTTCCGGGCTCAATGCACTCATCAATGTCTCTTCAATGGTGTGGCGCAGTGAGAAGGTGTGCTTTTCGACGTCTTCGGCCCTCGCCAAGGCGATAAGGGAGTCCACGCAGTTGGTGACATAGTTCACCTGAGTCGTCAGCTCCGCCAACTCACCAGGCTGCAGGGTTCGCCCTCGTTGCAGGGTCAGGTAGTTTTTAATCACCGCAAGCGGTGTTCGCAATTCATGACCGACATCCCGAGTGAAGTCGCTTTCGCGCAACAATGAGTTTTGCAGCGCACTGAGTGCATGCTCGAATTCTCTGGCAAGTAGACCTATTTCATCTTGCCTTTTGAGCACGGCTGACGTCGCAATCAAGTGTGGTTGCGTTGACAGTAGCCCGGCAAGATGAACAAGTGGCGAGGTGATTTTTCGCGTTAATAGGTAAGCAAAGGCCAAGGCAATCAGCAGTGAGATAGCAATGAGTACAGATAAAAGAATCGTCATGTTTTCTTGCAACGACGGCATTGCCAGCCATGCGGTGGCATTGAGAAACAGATACGCGCGCTGGTTATTGGCTAACTCGACTGTTTTGATGTGCCAATGTTGTTCGCCTTCCCCGGTAACTTCGGGATCACCCATGGACGCAGCGTCAAGCAATGTTTGATATTCATCGGGCAATGCGACATCGGGCGCAAACACCACTATATTGGCAAATCGGGAGGTGAGAGGGTGTCCGTCTTGATAGCGTGTTCGCAGGTATTGCGCCTCTTGCGTCAACACGTTCTCTATCATTTGATCTTCGGTTGCAAAGCTCACCAAAAAGGCAATCCCCGAGAACATTGCCGACAAGAGAAATGCAAAAGAAACAAGTAATATCAGAACCTTACGCTGAATACTATAGGTCATGCGTTGGCACCAATTCTAGCCGATAGCCCAGGTTGGTTACGGTTTTGAGCATGGGGTGAGCAAAATTTCTGTCTAGCGCCTGTCTTAACTGATAGATGTGGGACTTCAGCGCGTCGGTGTCGGGTGGGGTATCGCCCCAAATTTTATGAATGAGCCAAGCCCGGCTAACGGGTTGCGGATAGGCCGCTACCAGTAATTCAAGAATTTGAAATGGGATCTGCCCAAGCTGCAGCGGTTGTTCGTCTCTAATCGCCGTTTTGGCAACCGTATCCAGCGCAAGTGGCCCTACCTTCAATACCTTCGGCTGGTACAATTGGTGGCGACGACAGAGCGACTGACACCGGAGCAGCAATTCATGCAAATCAAACGGCTTTGTTAGGTAATCGTCCGCCCCCGCAGCAAATCCCTGGGTTTTATCCGCAAGGGCATTTCTGGCGGTCAACATAAGCACAGGGAGGTGAATGCGCGATTCTTGTTTAATAGTATGGGTAACATTAAAGCCATTGTCGTCAGGCAGCATTACATCGACGATAATCACATCATAGGTTTCACTGAGCGCCAGATGCGTGCCTTGGCGCGCATTCATTGCATGGTCGACAATCAGCGCTTGCTCTTCCATAAACTCAACGATCTGCCTTGCGAGCACCTCGTTGTCTTCGATAAGTAACACCTTCATTGAGTACTCAGATCCTCACATACTTGTTATAAAAATTCGAATTAAATACACCTGTGGACTCTGGGAGACGCCAGTAAAACAACGGAGTGAATAATGGGCGTGAGTTTGCGGAGCAGTTTTTCGTTTGATAGTCACTTATCCTGCGTTCAAGGTCATAATGGGTTTATACCAAATCAATATCCACATTAATATCAATAAATTAGAACGTCATTAAAGTTGCTGGTGGATGGCGCAGAGATGACCGGGGTGTTCTCCAAAAGAGAAGCATGACAAGGTGTTTACCCGAGCCGTAAGCTTTTTATGTTCGGCTGTTTAATACGCTTGCCTTGAAGAGCGAGCATTTCCTCATAAATTTTCAGAAACACTTCCATAGTCATCAGACATTTCGCTGCTTTTTACAACTGACTTTTTGAGTCATGGCCCATTTAAAGCTTTGGATGAACGTATTGGCGGGAACAATATTTTTGTGCAAATTAGCAAAAAGCTATCCAGATTAACGAGAGGTGGCACAAGCCCTATTCGCTTGCACCGGGCTTTTGGCTTGAATCTTTAATCACTGACGCCCAGCAAAACCGCGGCCAATATGTCACTAAGGTGGATATTTACGGCAAAATATGCACTAATAAAATAATCACAAAAACTAAATAACTATTCACGGTGTAAGGCTTATGAGTGGTAGTGAAACCCAAAGCGTGTATGTAGTTGATGACGATCCTGTGGTGCTTGATGCCATTGCCGAGTTGCTGCAATCCGTCGAATTAAACACCCATACCTATGCCTCGGCGCAGCAGTTTTTCGATGCCTACAACGACGACATGAGTGGCTGCCTGCTGCTTGATATTCGTATGCCCGACATGAACGGCATGGAGTTGCAAAAGCGCTTAAGTGACATTAATGCCAAGCTTCCCATTATTTTTATCAGCGGCCATGCCGATGTTTCACTGGCGGTGCGGGCGATGCGCGAGGGTGCCTTTGATCTAATTGAAAAACCATTTAGAGACAATGACCTGCTTGAATGCATTTATGGCGCCTTGAAAAAAGACAAGGAGGCCAGGGCGGGGCAAGCGGGACAGGCCGAGATTAAAAAGCGCCTGGCAACCCTTACTAACCGGGAGCGCGAAATTTATGATCTGGTGGTCGCCGGCAAGGCTAATAAGGTGATGGCCATCGAGCTGGGTGTGAGCCAGCGCACGGTGGAAATTCACCGCGCCCGGGTGTTTAAAAAAATGGCCGTGCGTTCGTTAGCCGAGCTGGTTCGAATGAACACCCTGCTAGACTCTTAGCGCTCATCTATCCCAGCCCTGAGGTCCCAGCCCTGAGGTGCCGACGCTGGTCTCTCAGGGCGCCATTTATCTTTCTATAACACATCTTTTTTACATAAATATAAC
Organism: Pseudoalteromonas sp. T1lg48; assembly: GCF_002964785.1. Taxonomy (GTDB): domain Bacteria; phylum Pseudomonadota; class Gammaproteobacteria; order Enterobacterales; family Alteromonadaceae; genus Pseudoalteromonas. The sequence continues at coordinate 572,128 of NZ_PQCC01000004.1, read as the reverse complement.
GCTAACTGACTTTTGTCAGTTAGCGCTCGTGTGTTTTCTGTAAATTGAACTGGCCAAGTATACAAAACCAAACTCAATAAGCGCTCGCGTGTGCATCTGCCGCGTCGGGCAAATGCGTTTCCCCCGCCTTAGGGAAACCGACAAACACATGTTGAGGAGGCTTTTGATGAATTTCAAAAAGTCACAAATTAGCTTATGCATCTCCTTGGGTGCAGCAACGTTGGTTGCTGGCCCGGTCAGTTATGCAAAATCGGCACAGCCGATCGTCAATGAAGCTGTGGTACACACCACAACTCGCCCTTTAATTCAGTTGGCCGCAGCGGTCAATAAAGACGCTAAAGCACGCCTGCAGATCGGTAAAATGGATGCCATCAGCGGTGAAGTGTCGCGTAAAACCAGCGAAGTGATTCAAAACTTCGAGCTGCCGTTTGTAACCAGCGAATCGCAAAAACATGCATCGTCATTAGACACATACAGCAATCTATCCATGCTTGAGCCGTATATGGCGGCGAAAAACGTGCAAACCGACTTTGCCGGCGATACCATGCCGGCGCCGCTGTTAAGCTTTGACGGCGTCGATAACGTCAACCGCGTAGCACCGCCCGACACCGTAGGTGATGTCGGCCCGAATCACTATGTGCAAATGGTGAACGTGTCGTTTGCGGTATGGGATAAGCAAGGCAATATGCTGATTGAGCCAACCCCGACCAATGCCCTGTGGAATGAACTCGGTGGTATCTGTGCGTCGAATAACGATGGCGACCCCATTGTACTGTACGACCAATTTGCGGAGCGTTGGATGGTGAGTCAGTTTGCCATCAACCCAAGCGATTATCATGAATGTATCGCCATCTCCAAAACCTCGGATCCGACCGGCGAGTGGCACTTATACGACTTCAAAATCAGTGAAGTCAAAATGAACGACTATCCGCACTTCGGTGTTTGGCCCGATGGCTATTATATGTCGGTCAACCAATTCTACCTTGATGGTCGTGAAGATCAGTGGGGTGGTGCCGGTGTCGTTGCCTTTGAGCGTGATAAAATGTTGCGCGGCGAATCGGCGCGGATGATCTATTTCGACGATCCGCATCCAGTACTCGGTGGTATGTTACCGTCCGATCTCGATGGTATGACGCCGCCGCCAGAGGGCGCGCCGAACTACTTCTTGCAACCCATCGATGAGTCGCAAGGTTACGACAGCGACGAAATGCATGTCTGGGCCTTTAAAGCAGACTGGGAAAACCCAGAAAACTCAACCTTTGAGCAGGTGGCCGCGGTGCCGGTGACCGGTATGGATTTCAGCAGCTGCAGCGGCGGCTGTATTCCGCAGCCGGGTGTATCAGCCGAAAACTACCTGGATAAAATCCCTTACCGTCTTATGAACCGCTTGGCGTATCGTAACTTTGGCGATCATGAATCTTTGGTGGTGAACCACACGGTTTATACACCAACGGAAACCGGTGCCGCTCGTTGGAGCCCGCGCTGGTATGAAATTCGTAATCCGAGCACCGAAGCCGTACTGCATCAGCAGGGCAGTTATGCGCCAGATGGCGACTCGCGCTGGATGGGCAGTGTGGCCATGGATGCCATGGGCAATATGGCCCTAGGTTATACCGTAAGCGGCGAAAATACTTATCCTTCAGTACGTTACACCGGTCGTTTAGCCTCAGACCCTCTTAATATGATGGCTCAGGGTGAGCAGGAAATAGTTGCTGGTGGCAGCTCACAGCTCGGTGCCAATGGCCGTTGGGGTGACTACAGCTCTATGAACATCGACCCGGTTGATGACTGTACTTTCTGGTATACCCAGGAATATTACGGCGACACCAACCCGGGCGGCATTGACTGGCGTACCCGTATCGGCTCGTTCAAATTCCCTAACTGTACCGCAGGCCCAACAGGTACCCTAAAGGGTCATTTGTATGGCAGTACCGGAGAACCTTTAGCGCAAGCGCAGATCAGCGTAGGTGCCATGACTACCTTTACCGATGAGTCTGGTTACTATGAAATTCTGGCCCCGGTAGGCGAATATGATGTCGCCATGGTGGCTTACGGTTATGCGCAGGTCGACTTCAGCGCCATCAATGTGGTCAAAGATGGCACAAAAGTGGTTGATGCCACCTTGTCAGAGCTACCGAAGACCACACTAGTGGGTCGTGTTGTCGATGGTTCAGGTCATGCCTGGCCAATTCCAGCATCTTTAACCCTGATGGGCGATCTAACCAAAGATGTGAACTTCAGCAACGACTCCAGCACCGGCGAATTCAGCATCGAAGTATATCAAGGCTGGCCTTATGCCATTAAGGTTGCCTCACTGGGCGAGGGCTATGTTGCTCAAGAGGTGAAAGTCGATACTTTGCAAACCAATGATCTGGGTGAAATTGCCCTGATGGTTGACAGCAAAGCCTGTGTAGCGCCGGGCTATCAGTCTTTGGGTATTGTTGAAGATTTCGATGGCACGGCCTTCCCGCCGGCCGGTTGGAACGTGGTAAATAATGCCAGCAGCGATGAAATTATCTGGAAAACCAGCACCGACTGGGCACGTCCTAACTATACCGGTGGCAGCGGTCATGCCGCGGCTATCGACAACGACCGTTATGGTTGGGGTCGTTACGACTCGGATCTGATCACGCCTGAGATTGCGGTTAGCGATCTGAACGGTGTAACCAGCTTGCAGTTCAAAATGGACTTCGTTGGTGGCATCTACGGTGGCTCCATGCTGGATATGGACATCAGTCTTGACGGCGGTGCCTGGAATACGGTGCTGAGCTATGGCAATACCATGCGTGAATTCCGCGTCGATTATGACCTGGCCGAACACCTGGTAGGTGCGCAGAGTTTCCGTTTACGTTGGCGTTATCACACAATCTGGGACGGCGAACAGTTCGATAACTGGGCCCAAGTCGATGATGTGACCATAGCCCAAAGCTGTGCCAGTGTTGAAGGTGGTCTGGTATCGGGACACGTGCTGGATGCCAATACCGGCGAGCCGGTGGCTAATGCGGTCGTCAGTACGGACAAAGGTCGCAGCACATCAACCAAAGCCGATGGTAGCTATCTTCTGTTCACCGATCTGGGTGACGTAGAATTGGCGGTGAAACAGGCCGGTTATACGCTACAAAGTGAGACGTTGAGCGTGGCGGTCAATGAAGTGCTAGAGCAGGACTTCACGCTTAATGCCGGTAAATTGGATGTGGATACGCAAACTCTGGAGCTGTCTGTGACCAGTGGCCGTAGCCTGTCAACGGCGTTGAATCTCGCCAATAAGGGTTCGGACGTATTGAACTTCAATATCGAAGAAATCAATGCGGCGCCGCGCCAAGACATGGTAGGTCCTGCGTTTGCTATCGGTGGCCGTAAGTTTGGCCCTAAAGATCTATGGGACTTAAACACCCGTGATATTCGTGTGCCATTTATCTTCCCGGATGCACCGAAAATGAATGCCGAGCTGGTACAAAGCTGGCCGATCGACCTGGTTGCCACCAATGGTGTTGCCTTTGACCAAAGCACCGGCGATCTATGGCTCAATAACCTGGGTGTATTCGGTGGTGACGATAAAATCTATCGCTTTAAAACCGACGGTACGAAAACGGATCAAACCATGGATGTGAGCCCCTTGCTAAGCACCCGTGGTGCCCATGCCGGCATGGCGTTTAATAAGCGTACCGGTAAGCTCTGGCAGATCATCGTTGGCGGCGACCGTTGTATCTATGAATTCGATACCAACAGCCTAAGCGCTACCGGTAACCGTATTTGTCCAGATCTGCCTAGCTCACAACGTGGCCTGGCGTATGATCCCAATGGCGACCAATTCTTCTCTGGTTCGTTTATTGATGGTCTGGTACACCGTTTTGCCAGCGATGGTACTTTGTTAGAGTCGACCGATGTGGGTCTGCCTGTGGCCGGTCTAGCCTTTAACCCGGCAACCAATCACTTGTTTGTCGCCGCTAACAGCTTTGCGCCTATGGATATCGATATCTATGTGCTGGATGTAAGCGACGAATATCGCGTGGTCGGTGGTTATTCAGTGCCTGGCCGTGCCGACGGCGGTGGCTCTGGTATCAGCCTGGATTGCGACGGCAACCTGTGGGTGTTGGATATCGAAAGCCAGCAGATGATCCAGATTAAGTCTGGTGAAACCGGGGTCTGCGAATTCAAAGAAGTGGACTGGTTAAGCTCGACGCCAAGCAAGGGTCAACTTGCTCTGGAACAGACGCAGCAAGTACAAATCGATGTTGATGCCAAAGACATGGAGCCTGGCTTCTATCAGGCACAATTGTTGATGGCCAATGATTCGCCTTACCTAGCGCAAAATGTGTTGGTTAACCTCAGCGTACTTGAGCGCACCCCCGGTGAGTTGGGCTTTACCGTGAGCCAGTATCGCGTGAACGAAAACGAAGGCTCGGTGACCTTGACCGTATCTCGTCAAGGCGGCAGCGATAATGCCCTAAGCGTAAGCTATGAAACTTTGGATGCTACGGCGGTTGCCGGTAGCGATTACCAAAGCGCCAGCGGTCAATTACATTGGCAAGACCTGGACGACGGCGACAAGGAAATCACCATTGCCGTGATGAACGACGGCGAGAAAGAACAGCCCGAGTCCTTCTCCGTGCGCTTGCACCAGGTTGACGGCGGCGCAACGCTTTCAAGCCAGGTATTGGCAACGGTTGAGATCGAAGACGCCAAGTCTAAGAGCAGCGGCGGTAGCAGCCACCCATTTGTACTAATGCTACTGGCCACGTTAGCCTTGTTTAGACGCGGCCACGGTCGTGCGCTAAAAGCTAACGCATAAAGTAGTACCCTGTAACTAAGGAGCTCTTAGAGCTCCTTATTTCCCTTAGGAGTTAACCATGAATAAATTACTTCTTATCGGTGTTTTTTGCCTAGCTGCCGGCGCTCTTTCCGCACCGGTTGAGGCGCAAAGTTGGCAAGCGATGAAACAGGAGAAAAAAAGCAAGATCAATAAGTTACACGCTTTTAATAGCGAGCAGGAGCGCCTGGTTGCGCGCTTTTTAGATTTAAATGCTCAGGTGCAGCAATTAGCGCTGCAGGTGAGTGATGCACAGCAAACATCCCCTGTGCTGGAGCCAAGCGGTCAACTTGACTTAGATTTCGACAAAGGCAGTTATTATTTTGTCGACCACTTAAGTGCACAGCTAACCCAATTAGCCGATGCCAATAATGCGCTGCTGGCGAACTTTGGCACCGCCGCCGCAGGAGGGAATACTTCCCTACAGGCTAGTTACCTGGCTCTACGTAAGCAGTTACAGGATCTGACGGTGCAACTGAATGAATTTGAACGTCGCAGCGAAAAGTTGTTGGTGTCGGCCTCGCCACTGTTAAAGCGAAAAATCCATGCTTCCTTGTCCAGCGGCTTGTTGTTGGCGGCGCAATTGCCGGCGCAACTTCAGGACAACACCACCTTGACCCTTTCCTTAAAGGCCTATCGTTAATTGATGGCCGAGCGCCAAACATCCTCTTTCCATGTTCTCCGGGCTCTTCAATTGCTGATTTGTCCCGGAATTTTCCCCCGCAAATTCATACCCCTAAGTTAAAAACAGCCGGTAAACAAAAATAACATCCTGTTAACTGATAATTGTCAGTTACAGCCCGACGATAGTTTCGTACTTTGGCATGAGTATACAAAAGGCACAAATGTAACGGCTATTTACACGTATCTAGATCGCATAATTTCGAGTTTGGTTACCGGCAGTGCGAATACGTGAGTCATAAAAGTAAATAACAGGAGACTTTTGATGAACTTCAACAAGTCAAAATTGCAAAGCTGCGTGCTTATTGGCTTGCTCGGGCTAATAGGCAGTAATCATGCCTTTGCCGAGATGCCGCAGGCTCCAGTGGTTGGTGAGTCAGTCAAGAATGTAACAAGCCAGAGTACTAGCAATGCAGCCATGGCGTTAAAACCGGTGAGCCCAACCTTGGCCACCGCGGGTAAGGCGCCGCTTTCAAAGTCAGTAACAGGCCAGTTCGAGGATCAGCTCGAATTGTATAACGCACAACAACAAAGCCTGGTTTCAATGGCTTTAGATGGATTTACCGATCCCCTGGTACAAACGACGCTGGGTGAGCGAGCCATCTCAGAACCCAGTCTTAACCTGGATGGCCAGGGCGCCGATTGGGGCGATGCCGCCGTACCGGACACCAGTTTAGATGTGGGCGGCAACCACGTAGTGCAAGTGGTCAACATGTCCTATGCGGTATGGGATAAGAACGGCCAATTAGTTCAAGGGCGTACGCCAACTACACAGCTTTGGCAGGAGCTTGGTGGCGTGTGTGCCGATCCGGATGCCAAGCCACCGGCTATTGTCGGCTGGACAGCGCAACAAGACCGCGATGGCGCGGTCCTGTATGACGTTTTAGCGGATCGCTGGTTACTAAGCCAAACTGCGTTTGACGGCGCCAAGATGCACCAATGTGTGGCGGTGTCGAAAAGTGGCGATCCCACCGGCGAGTGGCATCTTTACGATTTTATTGCCACCGACTCGAAATGGTATGACAAGGCGCAATTCGGTGTCTGGGGCGATGGCTATTATATGGCCGCGCCACAATATTCTCCTGTCGACAAGTCTAAGCAAGGGATGGCGGTTGTGGCCTTTGAGCGTGAAAAAATGCTCCATGGTCTAGCGGCACAAACCTTGTATTTCGACCAAGCCGATATGCACAACGCCTTACCGGCGGATATGGATGGCATGCGCGCACCACAGGCAGGCTCGCCTAACTACTTTATGCAAATGCTCGATGATCAGGTTCATGGCGTTGCCGCGGACGCATTGCAGCTGTGGGGCTTAGAGGCCGATTGGCAAAACCCGGAGCAAAGTAACTTTGCCTTGTTAGCGACCTTGGCCACCGAGCCTTTCGATATCGATCAAAGCTGTGGTAAAACCTGTGTTGCTCAGGACTCCTGGGGTGGCGACAGCTATAACGCCCTAGACGCTCATCAGCAAGCGCTGATGTACCGCTTGGCTTACCGCAACTTTGGCGATCATGACAGCCTGGTGGTAAACCACACGGTGGCAACCGGTGATAAGCATTTTGGTGTGCGCTGGTATGAAGTGCGTAACCCAGGTAGTGAAGCCACGATTCATCAGCAAGGCACCTATGCGCCCGATGCCGCCAGCCGTTGGCTAGGCACTATGGCCATGGATGCGGTGGGCAACATCGCTTTGGGCTATAGCGTTTCCAGTGCCGATATGTTGCCGGCGATGCGTTACAGTGGCCGTTTAGCCAGTGATCCTCTTGGCCAACTTGGCTATGGCGAAGGCAGCGTCACCGAAGGTTTAGCACCTCAGGTGAACTCGTTCGACGGCAGCTGGGGCGAGCGTGCGCAAATGACCATCGACCCAAGTGATGACTGCACCTTCTGGTTTTCCAGTGAGTACGGTGCTGACACCGACTTCGAAACCCTTTGGGGAACACGCATCGCGAAATTCCAGCTCGATCAATGTCAGGCCGAGCCGCAAGGTGTGGTCACTGGGGTTGTACGTGACAGCGAAACAAATGCTGCGCTGGCCGGTGCCGAAGTACGTTTTGGCGACTACAGCACCATAGCCGATGCACAAGGCGTCTATACACTGTCTTTACCTCTGGGCAGCTATGAATTTAAGGCACGTGCCTATGGTCACCCGATGACCGACTTGGGTTCGGTGCAGGTGGCCAGCGAAGGTGAGTTAACTAAGGACGCGTCTTTGGTTTCCCTACCTAAGGCAACCATTAGCGGTAAGGTGGTTGATGGTTCAGGTCACGGTTGGGGATTACCAGCAAGCTTGCAGCTAAGCGGCGAGTTGGTGCCTTATACGGTGATCAACACCGACCCCATCAGTGGTGAATTTACCCTGGATGGTTACGCCGGATGGCCGGTAAACCTGATGGCCTCGTCCGTCAGTTATAATCCTCAAAATGTGGCGACTCAGGCCAATGGCGATACCGAGCTAGGTAACATTGCCTTGCAGGTGAACAAGGATGTGTGTGTTGCTCCCGGTTACAATAAGGCCGATAGCAGCACCTCCTCTGTGGTCGAATTTGAAGATGTGAACTTCCCACCTACGGATTGGACCGTTGTCGATAATGCCGGTACTGGCGTGGTGTGGAAAACCAGTGAGCAATGGAGTCGTCCTAACTTAACCGCTGGCAGCGGTATGTCGGCGGCGGCGGACAGCGACCGCGGCGGTCGTAACCTTTACGATACCGAGTTGATCACTCCTGTTATCTCTGTTGCTTCGTTGCAAGGCTTTGAAACCGTGAGTTATGAGCAGGCCTTTAAGGCGTATGCCCAGTCGGTGTTCGATTTTGATATCAGCGTTGACGGTGGTCAATGGCTGAACATTCATAATCTGATCACAGACAGCATCGGCAAGGTCGTTGTTGACTTGGGCACTTACCTAGATGGCGCTGAGAGTTTCAGACTAAGATGGCGTTATTACACCCTGAGTGTTGATAATGCCTATGACTGGTATGTGCAAATCGATAATGTTGAGTTCGGTTTAGGCTGTGGCTTTGCTGAGGGTGGCTTGCTGGCAGGGATGATCACCGATGCCAACACCCAGGCCCCGTTAGCGCAAGCTCAGGTACAAAACCAGCAGGGTAAGGTTACATTAACCGCTCAGGATGGCTTCTATCGTCAGTTTAATGCCGCCGGTGAGCAGAGCATGAGCATCGCTCTTAGCGGCTATGCGCAGGCCGAGCAAAGCGTAAGCATTGCTAACGATCAGGTCAGCGAGCTTAATGTTGCCCTTAATGCCGGTCTGCTAACCAGCTCGGCGCAGAAGCTCGAACTGGATGTGGTTGCCGGACGCAAAGTTGCCAGCGATATCACCTTGGCCAACGAAGGCAGTTATGGGCTTAACTACAAGGTTGCTGAAGTCGCACCACCCAGTGGTGATAACCCGAGTGAGGCAAGCCTGGGCGATAACCAGGAAGCACAGGCTTTGAACATTGCCCGCCCATATGGCATGGTGGTTGATAAGGTGACCAACAGCGTTTGGGTTAACAGTGCCAAAGCCTTCGGCGGTGATAACAAGCTCTATCGTTTAGACGAACAGGGCCAGAAAACCGGCGATGTAATCGACCTGAATCCGCTAGCGGCAGGCGATGATCTGGTTGCGGATCTTGCGTTCAACACCCGCACCAACACCGCTTGGCAGGCCATTTTCAGTGATGCAAACTGTATCCATGAGCTTGACCTTAACGCCATGCAGTTGACGGGCAAGCGCGTGTGTCCAGACCTGGACGGTAACGGGGTTGGCGGCTTGGCCTATGATCCGCATGCCGATCAGTTACTGGTCAGTAGCTACAATGCACAGAAATTGTATCGCGTGAACTTCGATGGCAGCGTCAGCGCCGAATACGATCTTGGTCTACCTGCCTTTGGTTTGGCCTACAACCCGAATGTTGGTCATCTGTATGTCAGCGCCAATGGCGAGAATGGGGTAGGCAGTGACAAGGCCGATCAGATCTTAGATCTGTATGTTGTTGACTTGCACAACGAACTAAGCCTGGTTGGGGCAACGCGTGTAGACGGCATGAATAGCTTTTCGCAAGCGGGTCTAGACCTCGATTGTGATGGCACCTTGCATGCCATGGACCTGGTAATGTCGCGCACCTTTAGCCTTGCCTCGGGGCAGCAACAGGTGTGTGCACAGCCGCAAGCAAGCTGGTTCACCTACTCCGAAGATGGTGGAGTGTTAAATGTCGGCGAGCAACAGGCCCTGACCTTGGGTGCCGACGCGGCCGCCTTGGCTCCGGGTGTCTACCAGACCACCTTGTTACTGCAAGACGATACCGCATACGCGGCCCACGAAATTGCCGTAACCCTGAATGTCAACGAACCCGTGTTGGGCGAGTTTGGCTTTGCGGTGAGCGCCTATGAAGTTAATGAAGGTGACAATCAAGTCGTGGTGACGGTACAACGTACCGGCGGCAGCGATGGCGCCGTGGCACTGAACTATCAAAGTCTTGATGGCACAGCTAAAGCGCTGGCGGATTATCAACCTGCGTCAGGCATGCTGTACTGGGATGACCAAGATGGGGAGGCGAAGTCCTTCACCGTTAAGCTGGTGGATGACGCCGAGGTCGAAACCATGGAGTCGTTTAATATCCTGCTCAGTGCCGACGATGAGACGTTATTGAACGCCGAGGTGGTTACCACGGTCAAAATAACCGATAACGACAAGCAGAAGGGCAGCAGTGGTTCACTGTTCCACCTACTGTTCATGCTAGCAGCGTTAACTCTGGTTCGCAGAAAAGCGTAAAACTAACCCTAAGGCGCCGAGTTTCGGCGCCTTATTTGCTTTAGGAGACAGTTATTATGAAAACCTTTAAGCCCGGACTATTAATTGGCCTGACTGCGTTCATGATCCTCAATGTAAGCGCACCCGTTTTTGCCCATAACGGCGAAGTTGACACCAACCAAAGCAAGCCTCCTAAGGTGACAACCAATGTCAAACCTGAAAAGGAAGCACAGCCTGAACAAGCGGCTTCTAAACCGGAGTGTGAGGGCGAAACCAGGGTGATCCCTTTGCATCAATTGCCCGTGGAGCGCAAACTCAATGAACAGAAAACGCCTATGACTGAGCAACAAAAGCCGAACCAAACACAGCCTGCCAAGGCTAAAGTAGCTACGAATGCGGCCAAGGGCGAATCAAAATCGCTACGTGATATCAGCGCCGAGGAGCGTCAGCAAGAGTGCGCGAACGCCAAGCCCGTTAAGGTGATGCCCATTGGCCGCCTGCCGGTAGAAAACGCCATCAGCAAGCAGAAAAAGGACCAAAAGGATAAAGGAAACAATTAATTGTCGCTGTGTTTATAGTGGCTGTTTGCGCCATTTAAGGTATGGTAAAGAGAGTAATACACCGCCTTGGCGAAGGCTAAGGGGGGTAGTCAGTTGAGGACCCATACCATGCGTACCTTTTCTTCCCAGCATAGAACGGTCAGGCGGCTGATCCTCTATATCATCCTGTTTAGCTCGGCGATCACTCTAATATCGTCGGCATTGCAACTGTACTTGGAATACACCAAGGGTGTAAGCGATATCAATGCCGAGATCCATCAAATCAAAGACAGCCAGCTTGAAAGCATTGCCCTCAATGTGCAAGACCGCAATATACAGTTGCTCCAGCTGCAACTTGATGGACTGGTTAAGCTGCCTGGGATCGAGCGTATCAGTATTGTTACCACCGACAGGGTGAAATGGCGTGCCGGTGAGGTGATGTCCAATGAAATTATCGATGAACGTTTTGTCTTGTATCAGCATGGCAGGGAGCAGGAGCCGCCCCTAGGGATTTTGCAAATCGTGGTGGGTCTGGATGAGTTATATAGCCGCCTCACGGACCGGGTGTATTTTATTGTTATCAGTAATGGCATTAAAACCTTCTTAGTGGCCGGTTTTATCCTCTATCTGTTTCAATACCTGGTAACCCGTCATCTCGGTAAAATAAGTGACTTTGCACAAAACCTGACCTTTGATAAGCCTATACCACCCTTGGTGCTGGACAGGACGGAAAAGGAGCGAAGCTCTCCGGATGAGCTGCAAACCGTGGTCACAGCCCTTAATGGCATGCAATTACGCCTTGGCGATGAGCTGAAAAAGCGCCTGGAAGCGGAGCAAAAACTTTTGGCCAGTCGCGACCAAATCGCCCACCTCGATAGGCTTAACAGCATGGGCGAGATGGTCAGCACCATCACCCATGAAATCAATCAGCCTCTAACCGCCATTGCCAGTTATGCCCAAAGTGCCACCCGCCGTATCGACAACGCCCGTCCCGAGCAGCAGGCCGAGCTGCAGCAATGGTTAGCGACGACCCTAAAGAAAATTTCCGAGCAGGCGCTGCGCAGTGGCAAGGTGCTGCAACGGATCCGCAACTTTGTGAAATTGCGGGCCATGGATATGCAGCGGCTGGATGCAAATACCATGCTTCGCGAGGTGAGCGACATGGTGGAGACCACGGCCAACAGTAACCAGGTGAGTTTGGTGCTCGAACTCAATCCGTCGCCCTTGTATGTCGAGGGCGATCCGGTACAGTTGCAGCAGGTGAGCATTAACTTGATTAAAAACGCCATTGAGGCCAGTCACCCGGGCGCTCAAGTGGTTATTTCTACCTGCCTTAACAGCGAGAATAATGAGGTGGAGTTGTGCATTCACGACGAAGGGGTGGGGGTGAGCGGCGAGGCCGTCGAGCATCTTTTTGAGCCCTTTTATACCAGTAAGAAGCAAGGCATGGGCGTGGGGCTGTCAATCAGCCTAGCGATTGCCAAGGCGCACAATGGTACCTTGAAGTATCAGGCCAATGCTCAGGGCGGATGCGACTTTACTTTGACCTTACCTGCCGTTGGCGAGGAGGTGGCTTATGACGTTTAAAATGAGCTTTGCGCTGCGAGTGACCCTGCTGCTGTGCGCCATTTTTATCATCATAGCCGCCTTGGCGTTTTCCCAGCTGCAGCGAGTTGAACAAACACAGGTTGAAGACGAATTATCCAAGGTATTGCAGGTCAATTTACACGGTCACTCCAGCTATTATTCCTTTGAGGGCGAGGGCGACCAAGTACTGGATGACTTTGCCAGCTTTTGGCCAGGGACCTTGCACGGCGCCGTGCGCAGTGCCGGGAAAACCGGCAAGGGTCTAGACTTCTCGGTGCATCAGGACGCCCATATGGGTGTGGATATCTGCTGTAAAATCGGTAAGCCGCTGTCGACTACGCGTTGGCGTGAGGTGACCTTTGAAAATGGTGGCATCAGTATCGCCATGTGGCTCAAGCCCCTGGCCCTGGAAGACAAGCAAATTTATCCCTTGTATGGTGGCTGGTATGGCGATGTACAAAGTAACAAGCTGAGAGTGGTAGACAAACGCGTAGAGTTACTGATCTACTCAAGCTCCGGATACCAGCCAAAATCAGTGGTTAAAAGTAACACTCGCCTGGTAAACGGCCAGTGGACGCACGTCGCTGTGGTGCATAATGGTAAACAAGCGCGGCTGTTTATTAACGGTGAGCTTGATGCCGCCCAAGACGCCAACATTAGCGTTAGCTCTATCGTCAATGATGTGTTTTTAGGGGGGATCCCCAAGCAACATGCCACCCAAGGCAAGCATGCCTTTGCTGGCGTTATCGACGACTTTTTTATGTCGGAATTAATTTTAACGGATAAAGAAGTCAACGCATTGTTTAATAAAGATAAATTGGCGGCGCAGCAGTTGGGAGAAAACTAGCACCCAACTGCTTCAATAGCGCTTAAAACTGGTAGCTGATGGCAATGCCCACGTTTCGCCCCGGCGCGTAGGGTGCACTGTTATCGGCGCTGACGCGATAGAGGCGATCACCGGCATTGTCGAGCCACAGTCGTACCTTGGTTCGTTCATTGAGCTGATAGGTCAGCTTGGTCGAAAGCAAGGTATGGCTGGGCAGGGGTAACTCGGAGGGCCCCACCTCGTCCTTGGCACTGCGTAATGTTGCACCCAGATCCCATTGCCAACGGTCGCCCTGGTAGGTCGAAGTGAGTTTATGTTCGCCGGCGCCAATGTCGGCAAGGGGGCGCCCCTGTTCATCCTCGCCGTTAAGCCACTGACCACCGAGGCCGAGGGAGAAGTTGTCGGTTACCTGAAATGCCGCCTTGTATGCCAGTCCTTTAATTTTCCCGGAGCCCACATTGATATAGCGACGTGTATCGGCATCGATATCGATGCGTTCGATGTAGTCGTCAATATGCTGGGAAAAGGCGCTGACGCTCCAATTAAAATCCGATTTCTGGTAGGAGAGCTTGGCTTCAAAGCCCAGGCTTTGCTCCGGCTCGAGCTCGAGATTGCCTTCCACGCGGCCGCGGGGGGTTTCACCAAAAAAGTAGCTTTCCGTCAGCGCCGGCTGGCGAAAGGCCGTACTGGTGATAAACTTCGCCGCTAATTCGGGCGTGAGTGCCCAGCTAATACCGGCAAAGCCACTGACATTGGTGTCGTTGCGGCTCCCTTGTTGTGCCTTGGTTTTACTGTAATCGAGGCGGGCACCAAGCAATAGGTCGATGTTATCCAGGCTACGGGTCGCATCGTACACCAGGGCGCCCTGATACTGACTGGCATCCAATACGGTGCTGCTGCTGGTTAAACCCGAGGCTAAATCAAGCTCATTTTCTGTCGCTTGCACCCGGGCTCTGGCATCAAAGGACAGGCGCCATTTGCCCTGCCAATCGCCAAAATACTGATAGCCATAGAGCGCCGCGCCATAATCCAAGGATGAATTACTCAGGGTATTGATGCGCTTGTTGGGGCGTTCAATATAGGTATCGAGATGAGCATTGTGCACATAGACATCGGCATAAATCTGGTCAAAATCAAACTCCGCCTTGGCTAAGAGATGATCATTGCGTGGGTAGAGGGTGCGTTTCTTGCTCAGTGGCTCGGCACTGGCCTTACCCAGGTTGTTGCCTTCGCTATAGAGCACCCAGGCACGCGTGAGGTAGGGCAGCTCAAGGTCGGCACTTAAAAACACGTTGTGGTTTTCATAGCCGTTGTAGATGCTGTTGCCGTCGGCGCTTTGTCCTTCATCGGCAGTGCGGGTCGACAGTCCCCAGGAAATGCCTTCCTTGCTCCCTTGCCAGGCCAGATGTTGCGCCTGGTTATTGCTTTGCCATTGGGCATCCAATTGTTGACCTTCGGCGCGGTTCAGTTTGATATCCACGGCGCCGCCCATGGCCCCGGAGCCATAGTAGGTTGAAGCGGCGCCAGGAATTACCTGCACCTGTTTAATTAACGCCGGGTCGATAAACTCAGCGGCGCTGCCGGCGCGACGATCGCCATAGATGGGAATGCCCTCAACAAGGGTTTGCACTCGCCAGCGGGAAAAGCCGCGCATGCTGTACATTTGCATCATGCCGCCCTGACCGTTGAGGGAAATGGTCGGTTCCTGCGCCAGCAATTCCGACAATTGCAATGGCGAGCCCTGGGCTTGCTGCGGGTCGATGTGCTGGACCTCGATTAATTTCAGACTGGATTGATAAAAGTTCGAGGTGCTGCTGAGCACCTCAATATGCTCCATGCCCTCGGCGTGGGCAGCCATAATGACAAATCCTGGAGCGGATAAAACTAAAGGGATGAGTGCGGTGCGTAATAACTTCATGGACAGGCCCCGACCTAGAAAAAAATAACTGATAAGGCACGCTACCATGTTCACTTTTACGTCAATATAGGTAGTTTCCGATCCCCCATAGGTACATCTACGCATAGCGAGCCCCCTTGAAGTTGGCTAAATTAGTGGCTTGCGAGTACACCAAGATCGAATTGAATGTAGCGAGGCACCCATGATTGATCACAACATGCCATTGAACAGTGTGAATTTGGAGCTGGCTATGCAAGGAAGTATTTTTAATCTGTTGGCACCTAAGCTTGGCTTAGGCAAGCAGGTCAAGGCCGCTCAGAAGACACCTCAGGTGCGCCTAAGCGAGCTGGTGAAGGGCAGCAAATCCCTTGACGCCGAGCAGCACTTGTTCCGCCAAGAGGATGAATTTAAAGCCCTTTACCTAGTGCAATCCGGTGCATTCAAAAGTTATCGACTGACTACCTCGGGCAAGGAAGTAGTCACAGGGCTATATTTTCCCGGCGATGTCATTGGCGTTGGCGGTTTGGCGCAGCAGGAACACTTTTATTCGGTGTCGGCGCTGCAGGACTCGCGAGTGTGCGAAATTCCTTTTGCTCGTCTGCTACAGGACTCGGTTGCCAACTCCGATGTATTACTGACCATGCTGAGTCTGATCAGCCAGGAGTTTTCCGCCGATCAACATCTGCGTCAACTGCCTACCAAAAGCATCAAGTCGGCCGTTGCATCCTTGTTGCTGAACCTTTCTTCGCGCCTGGGCAAGAACAAGGTGCCGACCCTGTGTTTTGAATTACCCATGAGTCGTGCCGATATTGCTAATTTGCTTGGTGTGTCATCCGAGGCGGTCTGCCGCGAGTTCACCCGCTTAAAGCAAGAGGGCGTACTCGAGGTTAAGCGTAAAAAAATCTACATCAGTGATATCGACGAGTTATACGCCCTGGCCAATGAGTAAAGGGCGTATTGGTTAGGTTGGCTCATCAACTATGCATAGACTTCTTCTGAGCTCATCCATATAGTCCCAACTTGGGTGCAGGCGCGTTTTTAACGCGTCGGTGCCCATACTTTTCAGCGCTGCCGGAGCAGTTATCTCGGCCGTTGGATTCCCCCAAAACGCATAACTGCCAATCGAGGTAACGGAGTCGGGCAGGATCACCTCGGTGAGCTCGTTACTATCAAAGGCGCTAGTGCCTATATGGATCAGCGAGTCTGGCAAGGTGACGGCCG
The DNA here is from genome assembly GCF_002964785.1 of Pseudoalteromonas sp. T1lg48. Classification (GTDB taxonomy): domain Bacteria; phylum Pseudomonadota; class Gammaproteobacteria; order Enterobacterales; family Alteromonadaceae; genus Pseudoalteromonas. Next base: position 555,814 of record NZ_PQCC01000004.1, on the reverse strand, counting down.
TTAGGTGTTGGCAATCAAAGACATGAGGGGCTATGCTGGTGACCGAATCGGCCAGGGTAATGGCCTTACGTTCGCCGCCATAGGCAATCAAGGTGCGGTTAGACTCTTCCCCATAAATAAAGCCATGTGTGATCTTGCCGTTTACCTTTTCAATTCGGTTATAGCGAAACGCGGAATAGTGAATATGCTCCAGTGTTTTTGGCAGGGTGATGGCCGTGAGGGTATTGTGCTCAAAGGTGCCTTCATCAATTCGTGTCACCGCCGCGGGAAGAGCGACCGAAGTGAGCTTGTTGACCCGAAAGGCATCCGCCCCCAAATGACTCAGCGAGTCGGGCAGATTAACTTGGGTCAGCAGGTTGTACTCGAACGCCCCGGCGTCAATCCTGCTCAGCGTGTCCGGTAAATCTACACTTACTAACTCATTAAATCTAAAGGCATCTTCGCCAATGTGTGTCAGGGCTGCAGGCAGGCGAACGTCGCTGAGTTTGCTGTCCCAAAAGGCGCGCTTGCCGATGTGGGTGACCGCCTCGCCAATAATGACCTTGGAGAGCCTGATACGCTCAAACGCCGACGGTGCGATGTGGGTGATGCTCACCCCATCTAAGCTACTAGGAATGCGTATGCCGACATAATCCGACAATGGGGTGCGTGGGCCGTATTCGCCCTGGTATTTGACCAGGGTGCCGCTGCTGCGATCTAGAATGACATCCTCTGAGGTCAGCGTGTACGGGGTATAGGTGTAGGCGACAAGGCCAGGTAAAACAATGGCCAATAAGGGCGCTAAAACGAACACCAGTGGTTTTAAATAGCGGCGTAACTTCATCTACTCATCCATGACTTTAGTGGTTAATGTGCTTCCTTGCGTCATTTACGCGGGCGCATTATAACGCACCCGGGTAGGCAATTGAATTTAACAAAGTATTTTACATCAGGGGATTGTTTGGCCTGGCGCCGGTGTTATCGGGGTCGATAAAGTCAATTTGGGTAAGATGAAAGGGCGTGCCCCATTGCTGTATGGTCATCATATCGCGCTGCTCGTACCCACGCAGTTTGATCCTGGCGCCATGGTGTGAGAATTTTGCCGGTAAATTTAATGGCAACAGGCGTTTGCCATCGCTGGTAAGCAGACCAAAAAAGCCCCCTTCGAGGTTAAAATAACAAACCTCGGCCTCCAGCCAGGTGTCGTCCGTATTGTTTTGCTCAGATGCTGATAATTCGGTCATGGCATGGGCTCCGTTGCGTCATGGTCTGCTAATTCGTTGTTTTAGTTTACTCTAGGTTGAAGAGAGTAAGCTTTTTCCTGGCTCGGCCCCGGTATTCGCATCCGGGATTATAAACAAACGCTCTAGCTCTTCTGCCGAGACCGGTTTGCTGAAATAGTAGCCCTGATAAGAATCGACCTTGTAGCTTTTTAGTAGATTAAAATGCTCTTGCATTTCCACGCCTTCTGCCACCACGGTGAGATTAAAGTTATTGGCCAAATCGATAATCGATTTAACCACCAGGTGGGCATGCTCGTCGCTGACCATGTCTTGCACAAAGGTGCGGTCGATTTTTATTTCATCTATGGGCAATGAACGTAAATAACTGAGTGAGGAATAGCCGGTACCAAAGTCATCCAGGGCAATCGACACGCCAAACTCTCTGAGTTTGTTGAGCTTTTCGGTGGCATCATTGATATCGCGGATCAGCACTGACTCGGTAACTTCGACGATCAGCTTGCTGTGGTCAATTTGGTATTGCTCAACCACTTTAATAAAGTCTTCGACAAAATGGGCACGCCATATCTCTTTGGCACTAAGGTTCACCGCGATATGCAGATGCTTGCTATGGGCTTGACGCTGCCACTGTTCGAGTTGCTGGCAGGCCCGTTCCAGCACTATGGCGCCGATGGGCACGATCAGGTTACTTTCTTCGGCCATATGCATAAATACATCGGGGGTGAGTAAGCCCAGGCTGGGGTGCTGCCAGCGAACCAGGGCCTCGGCGCCTATCAGGATGGCATTCATATCGAACTTGGGTTGCAGATAAATGCAAAAATCACGATTGTTGATGGAGTCATGCATGGCTTTTTGCAGTTCACTGATCTGGCGCAGCTCATCCTGCATATTGGTATCGAAGATCATCGCTTTTTGGCCACCGCTGGCTTTGGTGCGATACAAGGCCATATCCGCCAGCTGCAGCAGTTTCATGGTGCACATATCATCGGCGGTAAACACCACACCGCCAATGCTGCCGGTGATCGAGTAGTCGATATCGATATCCTGCACGTCGCTGGCTAACGAGGTCGACTTGGATATTTCTTTAAGTACGCGCTCGGCATATTGCTCTGTGGCCAGCAAGGCTTCGCCTTGATCGGTATTGAGTTGCGGCAAAACAATTACAAATTCGTCACCACCAAAACGGGAGATAACCCCCTGGCCCTGAGCTTGGTCCTGATTGATAAGCTTTAGGCGCTCGGCCACCACCTTGAGCAACTGATCACCGATATGGTGGCCAAAGCTGTCGTTGAGTAACTTAAAACGATCCAGATCGAGAAACAATAACGCGCTATAACTGTTTGTTTTTTGGTTTTCTTTTATTGTTTTTTCTAGCTCTATTTCTAACTGAGCACGGTTTAGCAGGCCGGTCAGCTGGTCAAAGTAGGCAAGGTTAACAATCTTGTCCTGGTTGTTTTTCTCTTCGGTGATGTCCAAAGCCAGACCTACCAACCACAGCGGTTGGTTGTTTTCGTCAAATTCGGCAACACGGCCGCGATCCCAAATCCAGATCACTTCGCCGTTGGGCTTTTTCATACGGAATTCGATGCTGTAGGACTGGTGATTTTGCAGCAATTTTTTCAGAACCTTGGCCACCATGGGGCGATCTTCGGGGACAATACAACTTTCGAACTCTTGGAATGATTTATCGCTATGCTCTATGCCGGTGATCAGTTCCCACTGGCGATTATGCAACACCTGGTTGGTCTGCACATTCCATTCCCACAGTCCTTCTTCGGACACGTCGAGCACATGCTCAAGGCGTTTTTTGTTTCTGTCTGCTTCTTCTTTTAAGCGAGTGATTTCGGTGATGTCCTTGGCTATGACCGCGATATGAAGTTGGTTGCGAACGTCGCGAAATGGCACTTTTACGGAATGAAAATGGCGGATTTCGCCGGTATTTGCGTCGGTGGAAGATTCGTACACTTCTTCTATTTCAAAGCGACGCATGATGGCCTGTACATTGTCGCGAAAGAACTCGGCTTGCTCCTTATTTTGGGTAAAGTAAAAGTCATCTTTACCGACCATATGCTCCGGTGAGCAGTTGTACAGCTTGGCCATGGTGTCGTTGCAAAACTTGAAGTTACCTTGATAGTCCTTGATCAGCACCACATCATTAATGGAGTTCAGCAATCGCTTTATGACGCCCGCATGCTTGTTTACCTTGCGGATCACAAACATCAGTAAGCTCATGGTTAATAACAGCTGTGTGCACAGAAGAAAAAGCACTTTGGAGATGTCATTCATATTTTGCGCAAAGAGCTTATAGACCAGTATCATAGCTAGGGTTGATAAAGCCGATATTGCGACTGCAAACAAAAAAATCTTACCCTTGTAAATTTTGTTTATATCAAACATTTATAATCCTAAATTAGCATGATATGGCAAGTCCTTACCCATATCATTACCATACAAGCTAGGTGAATTTAGCGCCAATTATTCACGTTCCTGGTGTGCAAACGCGTTATTATTATTTTTACTGCTCTGCGCCTACCAAAAACGGCCTTATATAAGGAAGTAAAGCCCACATTCGCTTAGTTGCAAACTCGGTTGAGGACTCGGTTGAGGACTCGGTTGAGGACTCGGTTGAGGACTCGGTTGATAGCCAAGCACCGCATTTAGCCGCATCACTGAGTCAAATGCATATTCTTGGTAACGCATTTTTGCCTATTAGGGCAGTTTAATATTATTTGGTTACTACCCATTATGCCCAAAAATACCAGTTAATCTAGCCACAAAAAAAATATAAGTATTTGTAAAATCAATTAAGTATGGGTTCAGTGAACGGTTAATAATATGGCCATTCACTCCTGTTAATGTTCATTTGAACCTTTATTGTTGTTAAGCAGGTTAGCCAGCTATATTTGTAGCTGGCTTTTTTTTGCCTGCGCGTCGCCAAGCTGGCATCATAGGGGCTGCCAAAAATAAGAGAAAAGGATCTAAGCATGCTGAGATGGGTCAGTTACCTACTAGTTGGTTTTATGTTGAGCGCGTTGACGGTGCCGCAGGTTTGGGCACAAGCTGAGCAGCCATCGGATTCGCTACCAGAGCAGCAAGCGAAAGGTCTTTCTCAAACGCAACAAATGCAGGCGCAGCAAACGGTGTCTGAGTTGAACGAGCCCATGTATCGTCCTTTGATTGAACGCTATATTCTCGATGAACTGCAGGCGGTTCGCAAAGATCAGCAAGCGCTGCGCGCCGAGTACGTTGAAAAGATAGCGCATGCCCAGCTGGACACGGCCGATCGCGCGCTTGGCTACACCACAGACACAATGAATAATCTATTTATCCTGATCACGGCAACCGTATCTATCCTTGTCTTGGTGGGCTGGAATTCATTGCGTGATGTGAAAAACAAGGTAGAAGACATTGTAAACACGCGGGTCAAAGCGATAACCGAAGAATATGAATCGCGACTGGCCGGGTTAGAAAGTCAACTTAGAGAACGCTCTGAAGAAATCCTCAATAACCAGAAAAAGATTACCATTACCAATGAAATCCACTCATTGTGGATGCGCGCGAACCTTGAAAGCGACTTCGGTACCAAGGTGGAGATCTATGACGAAATTCTCTCTCGCAAACCGGAAGACGTTGAAGCCATCGCCTACAAGGCCGATGCACTGCTTGAGCTGGGTGATATTCAAGAGGCGGTTGTTCTGTGTAACCAAGCTCTGGAGGTTGACTCTGACTATGGCTACGCCTACTGGCAACGGGCCTGTGCTTACGCCATGGCTCATAAGCACAGCGATGCCCTTGCCGATATTCGCATGGCGTTAGAATACTCGCCGAACCTGCGCAATGAGTTGCTTCATGAAAGCGCTTTTGCCAGCTTGCACGATAATGCCAGCTTTAACGATATCGTTAACGGCTAATCGAGACAGATGAAGATAAAAAAATGGCGGCCAGTGGCCGCCGTTTTTGTTTTACAATACAGGCACTTGATAGCTGGTCGAGTACAACTGTTGTGCCCCAACGTTATATACATTTAGGTGCCAAGTGCCCGCCGTTTCATTACTTAAACGCAATAAGTTGCTCCATTGCCCCCGGGGCGAACCCCGCTGGATATCATAGCGGGTAGCGAGAAGCTGACCATCGGCGTCTAAATGCTGCCATTTAAGGAAGACGATAAAGCGGCTTTTGCGCGAATCCATACCATCTTCGTCCAATTCATAGCGTAACCCAAAGTAGTCGGCTTGTTGGTGCTGATCGTTGTACGGCCACTGTTGACCCAGGTGCTGGTATTCAGTTTTGCCTAAGTGTTTCTCGCTAAATTGTTTGTGGTAAAAGCCATCGTCGATGAGTTTCAAACTGTATTTCTCATCGGTTAGTTCAAAAGCTTTGGAAATAATGTTCAGGGCCCGTTGACGTTGTGGTTGGGCGAGATTGTTCTCAATCACAATAGCCGCAATTAACTCATTAAAGTCAGAAACGTAGGGGCTTATTGCTCCTCGCTGCTCAGCAAGTTTCAAAAATTCAAGGCAACGTTCATCATCACCTACTGGGGCGGGGGCATTACAACGTAATCTCGCTAACGCCAAGAGGTTATGTTTGTTGCTTTCGAGAGCATACGCTTGTTTAGCAGACGTTAGGGCCTTGTCAAAATCCGGCTTGTTGTTGATGCCTTGCCAGTACAGTTCCGCCAAATACCTGTGAGCATACTGGTTGCCTAATTCGGCCGCCGTTTCATAAAGGGTGGCAGCACCTTCTAAATCTTTGTCTGTGTCCTTGCCATAATGTTTACCGTAAGCTGCGTGCAGCGTTGCTTCAGCGTGAGCTAAATTTGCCGCTTGAGTAAAATAATGTTGCGCCAAGCCAGCCCGAGAAGCAGATACGTCATTGGCGGCTAGGGTATTGGCTATCGACCAGAAGTCGTGCGCAATTGCCGATTTATCCGTGGGACTGTTGAGGCGACTTTGCCAATCGGGAAGAGATAATTTGCGCTGGATAAAATCGGCAACCAATGCGGCATAAGCTTGCTCATGACGCCAAAGGTCGAAACCATGGCCTACGCCTTCAAAAAACACATGCTCAATGTCAGCACCTTGCTGTGTAAGCACATAATTGAACCGGTAACTTTGCTCAAATCCTGAAATATCGTCCTGCTCACCGGCGATTAGAAGAATTGGAGCCTGCAGCTCTTGGTGGCGGTATACGGGAGATAGCTGAGTAAGGCTGTCGTCATAGTCACCCACGGTGCGCGCCACAAATTCTCTAAATTCTTTCTGAGCTCGCAGATTACTCATGTTGAATAATAACGGCAGGTCATAAATGCCAAACCCCGCAATAACACACTGAAAGTCATCGGGGTGCATCATGGCTAATAAGGTCGCCGAGTAGCCGCCGTAACTATTGCCCATGGCGCACTTGTATTTGAACCTTTGCTGGGCCTTGATATGGGCCAGCGTCGCCATGATGTCTTCTTCAATTAGCTGACCAAATTGTCCTACGCCCATTTTTTGGAAGGATTTTCCATAACCGGATGAACCGCGAAAGTTAACTTTTAATACACTGAACCCGCGATTAGCCAAGTACTGTACGGTAGCATTGAACTCTTGTGTATCTTGAACCCCTATAGGGCCGCCGTGAGGATATATGAGTAAGGTATCATTGCTAAAGTGTAGGGGCTGTGTGAGAAAAGCTTCAATGGTGTGGCCGTCGCCAGCCTTAAACTGAATAAACTCTGTTTTTGCTAATTGCAAAGGTTCACCTTCATATTCAGAAAATAGTTGTTCTAAATGTTTCTCTTTGCCATTAAATAAGTAATAGCTGCCGCGGCTATCTGAGCCATGAGTAAAGATAATATATTGCTCGGTGGGTAAATTTACGGCGGTAAAAAAGAAGGAGGTTTCGGCCAACAAGGGGGCAATTTGTTGCTTGACACGGCTGTAGCTGGAGGCCAAATATTCTCGTTTATAACGACCAGATTGATAGTAGGCTATGCTTTGCAAAAGCGGGCCTTGCTCACTGACCCAGGCGTCTTGTACGTCATAGCGGTCGTGGGCATACAGTACCTCGCCTAGTGTTTTTGTTTTAATATCAAAACTATGCACCTGAATTTTGTCGCTTTTCTGGTTGCTTAGAACGGCTAGCTTATTGGCGGTTAAAAACCCGATGGGCAAAAAATAGGAGTCGTCGTTCTTAATTGATAATACCTCTTGCCATTTTCTTTCCCCCATTGCTCGCTGCTTAATTTGAATGCGGTTTTCTTCTTGTTGATAGGCAAAGGAAATGAGCTTATTTACTTTAGTGTCGAAAAAAACACGGGTGTTTTCGTCAATGTTCTTTTCTATTAGCCTAGCCTTGCCAAATTGGCTATTGAGTAAATCCTCAATGGAAATTTTAAACAGTCGATAGCCATGTTCTGTTGATTTTGCATATAAAACGTAATTTGGCTCAGAGGGTAAAAAGCTGGCGATATATCCTGCTTGCTGGAGTTCCTTTTTTTTGCTTTTTGGCTCGCTATCTAGGTCCGATAAAGTCAGGACAAATCGATATGGTTTATTTTTATTAACAACAGTGAGGTAGAGCTGCTCATCGTTAAGCCAGCGGTACTCCCTGATCCTCAATTTTGCGGATATTTCGAGAATATTCGTTTGTTGCATTGAGTCGAGCTTAGTTAATAAGATTCTCTGTTCACCAGTTAGCTTCGGTAAATTAATATGACTCATCCATTGCCCGTTCGGAGAGAGCTGAGCATCGTAATTGTTTGCAGAACGAAATAGCTCTTCACTGGATATGAATTGTGCTTGAGCCAGGGAGCAGAAAAGTGAACAAATTAATATAAGTAAGTATTTCATTTTTGCTCCTGACTAATATTGTGCTGTTGGACGTACTCTAGGAATCCATCTTCACCCGGCCCACCATAGGCGATGTGTCTTTGTTGCAACAGATTAGGAAAGCTTTCTTCGAGGTAAGCTAAGGCTTGAGCACTTCTGTTTATTAATTCGATATAGGACCGTGTACGCCAAAAGCCAGTTGTAGCTATGTCTAAGTGGCCAACATAATTTATTTGGCTTTTTTGCAGGGATATTTGCCAATTTTGTTCATCATCTAGCTTCAGGTAGCTATATCTATTCAAGTCTACCCGCTCTATATGATAGGTTCCTAAGGGCAAAGCAACGAGTATGTAGTTGCTGCCTTGGCGAATGTCTTTAGGGGTCAAAAGAATGTTTTGAGGGCCGCTAATACGGATAGATTTTAAACTGCGGTTAGTGTTGACGCCTATTAGAAGATAACCCTGCTCGTCTGATTCGAGACGATCGGAATCTATCTTCTGGTGGCTCACTTTAGTTGCACAAGCGCTTAAAAATAGCGTCAAGGCGAAAAGTAAAACTCGTTCCATCGATATGTACCATGTCAATATTTGTCATTATCAATTGACATGATACACAAATGTAAAACTTTCGTTAAGTTCTAGGTTTGGTTTTAGCTTTACCTAGTAATAAAACCTTTCTTAGCACCAGTTACTTCCCTCTAAAAAACAGCACCTTGGTGACCTTGGCATTATTGATTTCATAGCTGGCGACCACTTCGCCGCGCTTATCCACCACCTCGGGGTCCTGGCTGCATGACTCTGAGAGCTCCTGATCTATCACGTATTTACCGTGCACGATGCGTTTTATAGGCGTGCTTTTTACACATTGCAGATTCTTGAACATGGCGCCATAGCGGGCAATTAACTGCTCCTTGCCGCTGAACATCAGTTTGTCGGGAAACATATAAAAGGAAATATCTTCGGCAAAATAGCTAATAAAGGTATCTATGTCCTTGTCGTTGTAGGCGCTAAGCAGGGCGTCAACGACGGCTACGGCCTGCTGTTGAGCCGCGCTTAATTGCTTTGCGGTGCGCTTTTCAAGTTGATTTTCAACCAGTTCGCTTTCTTGGGCGCTTAGGGGGGCGGCACTTTCGCTGGCCTGTGCCGGTTGCCACAGCAGGGCCGCGAGAAGAGCGACAATATAGGTTTTCATAGTTAGTCCTTTGGTTACTACCAGTATTGCTCTACGGTTATGTGCCCCGGGGTCCGGCGGCGGTTGCGATTGTAGCCTAAATCGTTTAAACATTGCGTGGTTTCTTTGACCATGTCGGGATTACCGCAAATCATGAACTGTGCCACATCCGGGGTGGCCTCAAGCTGAACGTGTGCAAAAAGCTCGCCACTTTTAATTAATGCTGGGATACGCTTTTTGAGTGGCGTCGCCTCGTCCTCGCGGGTTACTACGGGCACATATTGTAATTGTGGGTGTTGTTCCTGCAGCTCCTGAATCATCTCCTTGTAGCTGAGATCCTTGCTGTGTCGCACACAGTGTACCAGCACTATATGTTGAAATTGTTGCCATACCTGCTGCTCTTGCAGCATAGATAAAAACGGGCCGATGGCGGTGCCGGTACTGAGCATCCACAGCTGCTCGGCGCTCGGTACCTCGTCCAGGGTGAAAAAGCCATTGCTTTGGGCGGCAATTTGCACGCTGTCACCCGGTTGTAAGCGTGCCAAGGCCGCTGAAAGAGCACCATCGTCTACCTTGATCAGATAAAACTCGAGGTTTTTCGAGCTCGGTGGGTTCACAAAGGAATAAGCTCTTGCTACGCGCTCATCGCCGATTTGTAGCGCCAGTTTGGTGTATTGTCCTGCCGTAAATGGGTCTATGTCTGCGGTAACAATCAAACTAAATAGCTTTTCGTTCCACCATACCAGCCGTTTTACTTTTGCCTCTAACCAGTTTGCCATTGTTTGCTCCAAAGCCTTTAGCTTCAATAACTTAAATCTGGCAATACAATGGGATAAAGTCAATGAACAATCATTATGTTAATGCCACCCAAACCTTCAGTATCGCGCTGAATTACTTACGCATGGGGTGGAACGGGCGAGGTGATGACAAGGTACCCACACTTAAAAACGCATCGCTTGTTCAATAACGATACCGTGACGCGCCGCTAAGCGGGCATGATCCTTGTCATAGCCACCGCCTATTACGGTTGCTACTGGGGTATTGTGCTCCAGGCAGCGTTTGAGAACCAGGTGATCCCGACGTGCTATACCCTGCCAACTGATATCCAACTTGCCAAGGCCATCGTCTTGCCAAATATCGACGCCGGCATCATAGAGCACTAGATCGGGGTTTAGGCTCTGCAGTAGATGAGAGAGGGTATCATCGACTACGCCCAAATATTCATCATCACCCATATTATCGGCCAGGCCGATATCCAGGTCACTGGCGCACTTTCTAAACGGGAAATTCTTCTCACAATGGATTGAGCAGGTGAAGGCATAGGGCTGATGCTGCAAAAGTGCCGCCGTGCCATCGCCCTGATGTACATCCAAATCAAAGATAAGCACATTGGTCACCTCGCCCGATTGGATCAGGGTTTGGGCGGTGAAGGCCAAGTCATTCACCATGCAATAGCCGGAGCCAAAATCGTAATGCGCGTGGTGGGTGCCACCGGCCAAGTGACAGGCAAGTCCATGTTCGAGTGCCAGGCGGGCGGTTTTTAGCGTGCCCAAGGGGGCGGTAAAGGTGCGGGCCATCAGGCTGGGAGACCAGGGTAAGCCGATGCGGCGCATGGCTTTGGCATCGAGGCGGTTATGCCACAGGTCGTCGACATAGTTGTCGCAGTGCACCAGGGCGAGATCCTCCGGGTAGCCTATTTCCGGCTGATGCAGGTTGCGCTGCACTAAGCCTAGCTCCTTCACGTGCTTATAAAGGCGCGCAAATTTGCTCATCACAAATCTGTGATTGGGATCAAAGCTAAATGAATAATTAGGGTGATACACCAAGGGTAAATGCGGGTTAAAGCTCATAAGATTCGACAGCCGTACTTTTGTAAAGAGTCTACCGAATGATGAACGTCTTTGCCCAGGTTTCTTCTTTATCAGGTGAGTGACGCTTTATTACCTAGGGTTACATTTTGCAACCTGATGCCGACTTGAAAGCCAGGTGAGCGCCCCAACCTTACTTGAGTAATCATTCAAGAATGCTTAGGAGTTAATAAAATGAACCGTCAAATCCTGTTGAACTCACGCCCGGTAGGGGAGCCCACGGCCGATAATTTTCGTTTGCACCAGGGGGAGATCCCAAGCCCAAAACAGGGTGAAATGCTGCTGCGCACCGTTTATCTCTCGCTTGACCCTTATATGCGGGGGCGCATGAGCGATGCCAAGTCATACGCCGAGCCGGTTGCTCTTGGCGGGGTGATGTTTGGCGGTACGGTCGCGCAAGTAGTGGAGTCTAAACTGGATGGCTATGCCAAAGGTGACTGGGTGCTGTCGATTAATGGTTGGCAGGACTATGCCATCAGCACAGGTGAGATGGTCATTAACCTGGGTAAAAACCCAAGCAAGCCATCCTGGGCCTTGGGCGTCTTGGGGATGCCCGGCTTTACCGCCTATATGGGCTTATTGGACATCGGTAACCCTCAGCCAGGCGAAACCGTGGTGGTCGCGGCGGCCAGCGGTGCGGTGGGCTCTAATGTGGGTCAGATTGCAAAAATTAAAGGTGCCAAGGTGGTGGGCATTGCCGGTGGCGAAGAAAAATGCCGTTACGTGGTTGAAGAGCTTGGCTTTGATGCCTGTATCGATCATAAGGCCGATGATTTTGCCGAGCAATTAGCCGCCGTGTGTGACAAGGGCATCGATGTCTATTTTGAAAACGTCGGCGGTAAGGTGTTTGATGCGGTATTACCGCTATTAAATCCCTGCGCCCGTATTCCTTTGTGCGGCAATATCTCCCAGTACAATAGCGACGAGCTGCCGGCTGGGCCGGATCGCTCATACCAGCTGATGTCATTTTTGCAGGTAACGCGTGTGACGGTAAAAGGCTTTATTATTTATGATGATTACGGCCACCGTTATGACGAGTTCGCCAAGGATATGCAACAGTGGGTGAGCGAGGGCAAGATCAAGTACAAGGAGCATATGATAGAAGGCCTTGAAAATGCGCCGGCGGGATTGAACGACGTACTCAATGGGCGCAACTTCGGTAAAATGGTCGTTAAAGTTAACGAACCGCTTTAATTAGAAAAGAAAAAGCCGAGTTTAACTCGGCTTTTTTCTTCTATTTACTCAACTTTATTGAGCAGTCTTAGGCTCTGATATGAGTAGTCACTTGCACCACTTTTTACGGCAAAGCTGTAACTAAAGAGGATCTGACCACCTTCGCTGTGCAGCGGACGTAGCGAACGCATAAAATACACTGCCTCCGGAGTCGCCAGCGTCTCGGTATAACATTCATCATAGTTTGTAGCAGTAGGGCAATAATAGTTTGAGATAAACTGAATTCTGCCTTCTTCATCAAGCTTCCATAGGTCTCGTCCACTGTAGAGCTCATTCAGGTTTGGCTGATAATTAAAGAGCTCGCTATAATTGCCAAAGCCGTCGCTGTGCAACCACATATAATTAGTGGTGTCTTTGCTATCCAAGCTGGTGAATGCATCCTGATGCTGGTATATGCCGATAACATCGCTCAGCGTGTTAGCCGATGCCAAGTTGGTATCCACCTCCATAAAGGGGTAGGCAAGATAACTTTCTGACTCTGCAAAATACCGCGCAGCCCAGGTTCTCTCTCCATTACTAAAGAAGCTGTATTCCGTGGTTGTAGTACCATCATTTACAGCCAAGATATCCGCGCCTTGAGTCAGTGTGACAGTGCGTTCCTCACTTTGCTTGGTTTTAGGACTGTAAATGTGCGTTTTAGCCTTGGTTGCGGACTCCAGTGTGAGTACCGTACCACCAATCAAATACTCTTCTTCACCAATTGTGGTCGCCTCAGTAATAAAGCGTCCCGAGTAACTAGCACCAGTCGCCAGCGCCGGCGCAGATATCTTATCTACCTTGCTATAAATGAGCACATCCGCTTGCGGCATAAGTGCGTCTTCGAGCTCACTCGGATTAAGCAAGCTGACACCTTGCGACTCTGCCTTTAAATCATTGTGGTGCAGTAACTCAATGGCTAAGCCTTGCTCCGTTTGCGCCAGTACTTTAATGCCGTCTATATGATGGGTAAAAAATAATTCCACATAGTTATAATCGATATCATAGAATGACCTCGAAAAATCCTCTGAAAGAGTAGGAATAACCAGCCGATTACCTTCTATTTGGGTATTGATAGCCGTGCTATTGAAGTCTTTCCCTTTTATTCTTGCAAAGAATACAGGCAGGCTGGCTTTATTGGTGCTTGGCGCAAGCTGGCCGACCCCATAATAGCTTGATGGCTCGTCGATGAAGAAATAGCTCGGTTGTAACTCGGGCTGAACCGTTTTATTTAAATTCATAACGGTTTCTGTTTCACCCGTGCTCAGCACCACACGAATCTTCCCTTGTTCCTGAGCAACAATATTGAACTCCAACCAGTCATATTCTGTGCATGATAGACAGGCATATTTTTTGATATCTGTAGTAAAGCCTGTGTCACTCACTTCATAGGAAAAATGATGGATATCACCATTGGCATCGGTCATAACGCCGTTGTTGCTTTCGGTGAATGCTAAAGAATTGCCATTAGCAGGGTTAGTCCATAAACCTTGGAGTACTCCATCTCCAAGCGCAATGTCTTGCCACTTATCCGGGTTATCCCCTACGGTTAATGTCAGTTGATAATCGACACTGGCCTTGCCATCGCTTACTTTCAAAGTAACTGCGTATTCGCCAATATCAAAAAAGCCTGGAGCGAGAGTTAAGGTTAGCTGTGAGTTTGCTACCTCTGTGCTTAACCACGCAGGTTTATCTGCTACCGAAACCGAGACGGTGTCGCCATCGGCATCGGCCAGATTTAATACCTCCTGGTATTCGGCGGCTGCTTTTACCTCGTAAGTGAGGGTGCCGCTAAGGGTTGGGGGAGTGTTTGTGGTTACCGGAGACGGAGTCGAATCGTTATTATTATCTGAGCCTCCACAACCTACTAATGTTGCAGAGATAAGAGCGGCTAGCGTGAGCTTCTTCATGGATAATCCCTTTATCTTTGTTATTATTTTGTAATTATAATGTGATTATATTCTCTTTTTCGGGACGGTTTCTAGTCATTTATTCCGTTATTTCCGCGAATTTAGTGCATAGACTGGTTATATTTTAACTAGATATAGGGATAAGTCGCCCTTCCAATCCCAATAAAACGCCTTATGTAATGTTAAGTAATGTTAATGAAGAGATGCTTGATATATCATGCCCGCCATCCGCGCGTCTGCTATCTGGCCTGCTGCATAGCCAGGCGTGGCAAAGCAATAATAAATCCAATTAATGAGAAAAACGCAATGACAACAAGAATAGCGCTGCCTCTGGCCGTGTGCTTTATGCTGAGTGCCTGTGACTCCAGCGATACTCAAACCCAGGAGCCACCCGCCGTTGAGGCCTCTGCGGTAGAAATTGAGCTGCAAAGCCTGATCGCCACAGAGCAGATCACGCCATTAGCTCCACCGCAAGAGGCCGTCGCCATTGACAGCCCGTTGGCACAATTAGGCAAGCAGCTATTTTTTACCAAGGCGCTCAGCGGCAATTTAGACACCGCCTGTGCCAGTTGCCATCACCCCAATTTAGGTGGCGGCGATGCCCTGGCCCTGCCGGTGGGCGTTGAAGCCTTGGAGCCGAACTTACTTGGACCCGGGCGCCTTCATGATGCTAACGGGTATCACCATGATGGCGGGCCGACCGTGCCGCGCAATTCCCCCAGCACCTTTAACCTGGCATTTTATCAGCGCACCCTGTTCCATGATGGGCGCATCGAACTGCTGGATGAACAAGGCAGCATGCGCACTCCAGACTCCGCCTTCGGCGAGCGTGATGACAAGGCTGGCGTTTCTCTGGCTCAGGCGCAAGCGCGATTCCCGGTGACCTCAAAAGAGGAGATGCGCGGCTTTGATTTTGTTGCCGATGGCAATAACCATGATTTACGTGCCGCATTACAAGCGCGTTTTCAGGGCGACACCAATGAGCTGGCCATTAACAACTGGCTGGAAGCCTTTCGCCAAGGCCTAGAGCAAGCCGATGGCAGCGCTGCTTCATTGCTGACCTTTGACAACATCACCCTGGCCATTGCCGCCTATGAAAATTCCCAGGTGCTTATCGATAACCCCTGGGCCGCGTATCTCAACGGCGATCACGATGCCATTAGCGAGCAGGCTAAACGTGGCGCGCTGCTCTTTTACAAAACCAGCGAGCAGGGCGGCTTTGCCTGTGCCAGTTGCCATCAGGGTGGCTTTTTCACCGATGAGTCTTTTCATGTGCTGGCGGTGCCGCAGTTAGGTCGTGGTAAAGGCGATGGCGTGTGGGGAGACGATGACTTTGGTCGCTATCGCGAAACCAAGGCTGACGATGATAAGTATGCGTTTAGAACGCCGACCCTGCTGAACGTCACGCAAACCGGGCCTTGGGGGCACAGTGGTGCCTTTACCGAGCTCAGCGACGTGCTTGCCCATCACTTGCAACCTCATCAAAGCATCAATGATTATGTGCCCGATGACACTCAGCCGGGAATACAAATGGCGCATTGGCGAGACAATACCGAGCAGGCGTTAGCGCAATTCGACAGGCTGCAAAGTGAGGGTAAGTCGTTATTGCAGCCAACCAGCTTTGAACCCCAGCAATTGGATGATTTGTTGGCGTTTTTAGCAACGCTCACCGACCCCTGCACACAAACGCCCAGTTGCATGAACAAATGGGTGCCAAGTGAGGATGAACAAGACGCCGACGGTTTGCGTCTAAAAGCCTATGGCCACGGCGGTAACCTGCTTTAATCGCGCCCTGCGGCGTTACAGTGTATTGCTTATTACACAGTTGCGCCGCAACCGTTTGCCTCGATACAGGCATAAATCCGCCTGCTTAAACAGGGCGTTCACCTGAGCCTTGGTGTATTCGGTGCTGGCCACCCCCAAGGTGGCGGTAACTTCTATCAGCTCCTGATTAATGCAGATACTGGCGTGGGCGATCTTCTCTCGGATTTTTTCGGCTACACCCACCCCTTGCTCCTGTGTGGTATTGGGCAAAATAATGGCAAACTCTTCGCCGCCAATGCGGGCAACGATATCGTATTTACGGATCACCGTATTGAGCAACTGGGCCACGGTTTGCAGCACCAAATCGCCGCCATGATGGCCGAAGTTGTCGTTAATTTGTTTAAACAAGTCGAGATCGAGGATGATCAAGGCCAGGGTTTGCTCCTCGCGCACCGCTTGGTCGAGGCGTAGCTGTAACTGCTCGAAGAAATAACGGCGATTATAGAGCCCGGTCAGCGGATCTGTGGTCGACTCCTTACGCAAACGCAGCTCCAGCAGTTTACGCTCGGTAATATCGATCACCATGCCGGTCCACATAATGCCACCGTCGGTTTGCCGCTGCGGTATGGCATGGGCAAACAGCCACTTGTAGCCGACGCTCAGCGTGACCTTAAATTCACATTCGAAATCTTCCAGCTTGGCGGCCGAATGCACGATTTCTTCGAGCATGTTTTCTCTGTCGCCATGGGACACCTTGCTTAACATGCGCGCTGGGTTTTGCAGCGCTTGCTCGGGCGTGACCTCGAAAATACGTTTAACTCCTTCACTGGCATAGAGAAAGTGCCAGGAGCGCGAGGCCGTTAGGACAAATTGATAAATCATGCCGGGGATGATCTGCGCCAGGGCATCCATGCGCGTATGCAGGCTCATGTTCTCGGTTTTATCGAACAAGGAGCCTACCAGGGCATCTTCCGCGCCATTATTACCCCTGGGCGCTTTAAGGCGCTGACTATGCTCACACAGCCACACGTAATGGCCCTGACTGTGACGAAAGCGATAATCACATTTACATACGCCCCGGGCGCCCTGAGCAAGCCAGTGGTTGTATTCCGCCTGCAGCGCCTCTCTGTCTTCGGGATGTATTTGCGCCAGCCACCAATGACTGTTGCGTTGAATGCTGGCGACGTTGTAACCGGTGATTCGCTCGACCTCAACCGACATATAGGTAAAGTGGCCCAGTCGATTGAGCGGGCTTTTAAACACCGCCGCCGGCAAACTATCGATAATAGAGTTGAGCTCATTGCGCACCTGTTGCAGCTCGTTAATGGTGTTGATGCGCGCACTGATATCGATATGGGTGCCGGTGATCCACTCCGGTTGATTATCCGCGGTGCGGGTGGCCACCCGGCCGCAATCCCGAACCCAGACCCAATGGCCGTCCTTGTGTTTTAAGCGCACTTCGCACAGGTAAACATCGTCATCGCCACAAAAGTGGCGCTCCAGTGCGCTGTTGGAGCGCTTAATATCATCCGGGTGGGCAAACTTAAGCCAGGTATCGATGGAAATAGGGGAGAGTTCTTCCAGGGTATAACCGATGATCTGCGCCCAACGTTCGTTGAGTGTGACCTCGCCGGTTTGATAGTTCCATTCCCAGGTGCCGGCGCAGGTGCTGTCGATAATGGTTTGCAAACGCTCGGCATCACTGAGTTGCTGGTAGCCGGTTAGGCGCCGCTGCAAGGACACCATGATATAGGCCTGCTCACCACAGCATACATGTAAGTCACCCTGATACTCGCCGTTCTCACACTCGGTTTTTACCCAATAATGTTCGTCTAAAAGCAGAGCGCTGAAGTCCAGGGTTTCGACACTGGTTCGAAAAGCAAATTCGTTTATATGCAAGCCCAGATATCGTTGCAAATGACGTGGGAAGACCGCATTGCAAAGACCGGCACAATCGAAAAGCAAGATAATGGTATTTTCGTTGTTGCTCAATTTGGTTCCTACAACTGTTTAGCTAAGAGTTATCGAGCCTGATTCTTTAGTATTAGTTGTTGGTGGCAGGGCGCTCGGTGTTAGAAAAAAGTATAGTGGAGGGATTTTTATCTGCGTACTTTTGTTCAGTTTTCATTAAGGGATACGGGCGGTTTGTAAATAAGTGTAAAGAATGCGTTGGTTTACCTGGGGTTCATGGAACCGCCACTAGAGTAAAGATATTACAAAGAGGTCAACTGACCGAAAAAGGAGGTCCTTATGCGACTCACTACATTTTGTATCGGTGCAGCACTATTTTGTTTGGCACCCCTAGATGCGGCCCTGGCTAAACCCGATCACTTTATGCCGCCAGGCCAGGAGAAAAAACTGGTGAATCACGACGACCGTGATCACAAATATCGCCATGAAGGTGACAGAAAGCGGTATGACCACCACGAGCGGGACAGAAAACGCCATCACAAGCACGATCGTAAGCATAAAAAGGACCGTCATTATGACCGTCACCATGATCGCCACTACTACGGCTATCATAAAAAGCATAAACGTAATCGTCACTACTACTGTGACCATTACAGCCATCGCCACCATGATCGTTACTGGCGCGTAGGTCATCATATTGATTACGATCTATACCGTCATGGCAGAATACTGCGCCGCGACCGCCATGGTCATGTGATTGTTGATATGCACGGCGACATTTTCCGGGTTCTGGAAAACAGCCTGGAGATAGTCGAAATTCTCAGCCGTCGCCATTAATTCATATACGCACCAGAACGCCCCGCAAGGGGCGTTTTTTTGTGCCAAGAAAAGCTTATCTGTGTTTGTCATTATTATTGGGTATGTTATTTTCCACTTATAACTATAAGTAATGGAAAGGATTCTGTTTGAGCTCCCAGTTCTACAACCAAAATGCCTCGCAATTAGCCGAGCAATACCTAAGCGCCGATTTTGAAAAAGTACATGCGGCCTGGTTGCATCTGCTTCAGCCGTTACTGCAAAAACCACAATGTCGTATGCTGGACATTGGTGCTGGAGCCGGTCGGGATGCCTTATATCTGGCTCAGCAAGGACAAGATGTTGAGGTATATGCGGTTGAACCGGCGCAAATGCTTGCCGAGCTAGGCGCCAGGCATACCAAAGACTATGCGGTTCATTGGCTGGAAGATTCCTTGCCGGAATTAGAATGTATTACCAGCAAAGAAATCAGTTTTGACCTTATTTTGCTCAGTGCCGTGTGGATGCATATTCCCGAAGGGCAGCGTCCGCGAGCGATCCGCAAGCTGGCAAACTTACTGAAACCCGGCGGACAACTGGTGATCTCCTTGCGCCATGGGCAAGGAGAGGTGGAACGCAAAGAGCGTGGCATGTATCAAGTATGCGCCGATACGTTAAAGCAATTAGCAACGCAAGTTGGCTTGCAGTGTATTTTGTGCACCGAGCTCCAAACTGACGAGCTCAACCGCGCAGATGTACATTGGCAAACCGTCGTACTGCGTTTGCCGGATGATGGTAGCGGCTCCTTTAGTTTAATTCGTCATGTAGCCCTGAATGATGGTAAATCTGCGACTCATAAATTGGCATTGATGCGGGTGTTGTTGCGTATTGCCGATGGCCACCCCGGAGCAGTGATACGCAGGGAGGACAATCGTGTCATCTTGCCTGCGGGCTTGGTCGCCCTGTATTGGTGTCATCAGTATAAAGATTTGATCGATCACTACGAGCTGTATCAAACGCCCAACGCCAGTCCAAACATGGGGTTTATGAAAGACGATGGCTGGCATAAGTTAAGGCACCTGAACTCAACAGATTTTCGCGTCGGCAACCGATTTGTGGGTGAGGATGCGCGAGCCTTGCATCGAACTCTCTCCCACGCGGTGCAAAATATTCGCGATATGCCCTGCAAATACATTACCTTTCCCAACACCGAACGATGCGTATTCGAGCTTACGAGCCAAGTAGTTCGCGCCAAGGACACCCTGTTTTTAGACTTTGAGAGCCTGTGCCAATGGGGCGAGTTTTCCCTGCCCGAGCATGTTTGGACAGCTCTGAATCGTTATGCCTGTTGGATTGAACCCGTTTTAGTCAGCGAATGGGCAAAAACCATGGCAAGTTATCGCGGTAATGCGATTCACTTAAACCAGCAGCCATATATCTTTTCCCAGGCATTAAACTGGCTTGAGCCGAAACGTACCACGACCGAGGTACGTCAGCGAGTAAATGATATCACCGCAAGTGGCAAGGCGATTCATTGTGTCTGGACACAACGTTCGCTGCAGCAAGGTTTTGATGTTGATCATTGCATGCCTTTTTCACGTTGGCCAAACAACGATTTATGGAATTTATTACCGAGTACACCGAAAGCCAATAATGAAAAGCGCGACCGTTTGCCAAGCCACATTCGTTTGCGTCAGGCCGAGGAGCACATACTTCATTGGTGGCAACAGGCTTGGTTAAGCGATAAGGAAAATAACAGTATGCAAGCGCAGCGCTTTTTCGCCGAGGCGAATCTGGCGCTACCCGGGTTAGAGAGGGGTAATCGTTCAATCAATGAGCTGTTTGCCGCTTTGGTATTGCAACGCGGGCGTTTACGTGAATTGCAGCAGTTGCAGGAGTGGTAACTTATCGACTCTATTGCACTATTTACACAATAAAATGGCGCCCATCGGGCGCCACTTCGCATTAAGATTTTTCGTTTTCCAACGGGCCGGCGCCTATGTCTATTTTTTCTTCCTGAGGGGTGAAGTTGGGGTCGAGGGACAGGTTGGCAAAGGGGTTGTCCTTGGCCTTTTTGCTTGGCTCTTCCTCGCTACTTTCTTCTTCGCCTTGTTCGGCTGATTCTGGCGTTTGTTGTGCCAGGGCTGACTCCAATTCCATCAGAGCGTCGTCCAGTGATTGCGCTTCGGCGTCGTTGAGTTCCAGATTGAGCTCTGGCTCAGGCTCGATTTCGCTCGGCTCGTCTGTAATAGCCTGGGTGGTGAGAGGTGGCGCTTCGGCTTGTTCCACTTCGCCTTGCTCGTCTTCAAGCATTGGCGTTGAAAGAGGTTCAACTATCTCAGGTTGGGCCTCAACAGGTTGGGCCGCAACCGGCTGCTCTATAACCTGCTCGTTAACGGGTTCTCCGCTATCTAGCTGTGGCTCTGGCGCTTGCTCGAACTCCGTTGCTTGAGTCAGATTACGGTCACTGGGTTCTTCCTCAACAGGGAGTTGTGACGCATCGCTGCTTGGTTCACTGTGGTGACTTTGCGGCTCTTGCTCAGCAGGCGTGCTCTCAGTCGTTTGCGTTGTGCTCGAGCCGCTTGCCTGGTTTAAATAGGCCTGAAATTCCTCATCGGACATGCTAGACCAATCTTTACCGGTCGGCTGCGATGGTGTTGCCGGCGTATCCTCTTGCGGTTGCGTTTTTGCTTCGGCTTCGGGAACAACACTTGGCTCGTTAGCAGTGCTTGGCTGCTCAATAGAGGCCTCGGTTTTTTTGCGCACAAAGGGGTGGATTTCGGCACTCTGTTGAGGCTCGCCCTGGCTAGAGGCTTTGCTTGCAGTGGCTGTACGACGCAGTGGCGCCACATTTGGCACTTGTGGTTCATCTTCGGCATCAGCTTGCGGTGTTTGCTCGGTTGAGGGCTCGGCTGAGGGCTCGGCTGACGGTGTTCCCAACAGGGCATCCGCTTTTTCGTTCAACAGTGTCCTGGCCAATTCCGGGCTGAGCGCCGCGTGGGCCCCATAGCTTAGCAGATGCTTAATCTTGTCTTTGTGAATGGAGCTTAGCTTTTCGCCGTAGTCATGGGTGCTAATGCTCAGCACATGGTCAACAAACTCTTTCTCATGAAGAACGAAACTCGGCATGGGCGACTTAAATACCGCCTCGTTATTAAACACGATAAGGCAGTGGATCTCCTGCATCGGCATTGCCAGCAGCTCAGCCAAACTCTGCGCTTGTTCACGCAACGCGGTAAGAGGGTTAACAAACTTTTCGTCTTCGCCATGGTGTCGGGCCGTCCAATCCTGGGCCTTTTCGCCGCCATAAATATCACCGACTGCATCGATATGGGCGACCATAAAGACACCAAAGGGGCTCAGCAAGAGATGTTCTATGTTTGTGCTTTTGCCTTCCTCACCCGTGGCGATGGGCACGTTGGTAAACTTGCTGTAAAGCTGCGGGTCCAAGGTGGCTTTCTTATTGCCGAGCAATTTCTTCAACGCCTTTTTAAACTCTGAGGGCTTCCGCATAGCTTGCGGCTTGCCTTCAGAGGAGAGCTTAGGTTTAGCGACCTTAATTGAACTTTGGCGTTTTTTGCGCACCACTAACAGCGTGGCGATGCCAACTATAAGCACAAGCAAACCGAGAAGTGCAGGGAGCATCATGTCCATCAGGCCCGATGTTGCGGTTTGTGCAACGGGCTGCGGTTTTGGTGTCACCTTGGTTGGCGCTACCTGGGCTTTTGGCTCGGCCTTGGGCTGCGTTGAATTTATCTGTGCAGCCTGATTATCGGTTGCGCTCATCTCTACGGCAGGCTCGGTCTTGGCTTGGTCCTGGCCAGAGGCTGGCTGTGGCGCACTCGCCAAGGTAGCCGCTGCTTCTAGAGTGGCGGGCTCACTTTGGCTGTCTTTTGCCTGAGTCGATGCCAGTTCAGTGTCAGCATTGCTTTCGCTTTTAACTTGCTCTGTAAAAGGCTCAGGTTTGACTAAGGTCGAGCGATCGGGCTCGGCCGATGTAACCTGAGTTCTTGTTTGTTGCTGCGCTTGGGCATTATCAAACTGATGACAGTTTCTGTCATAGTCGCGTCGCGCGCTACGGTAAGTGGGATGCGTACGCGAATGGTCGAACTGTGCCATTTGTTGTTTTAATAGAATGCACATGGCGCGGTTATATTCGCGCGCCTCGGCCCCATGAGCTTGCAACAGCACCAGGGTGAAAAATAATATAAAAGCTAATCTCATTTTTCGAATATAAGTAAACATAGTGTTATCTGCACCTAGTCTAACAGTTAATTCATAAATTACGCTAGAGCCTTATAGAGTCATTTTAAAATTCAATAGGTTAATTCGCTTCTGTATGCGACAATGGTACTAAATTAAGTGAGAAAATAGCGCTTTTCTTGGTGCGATTTTATTTACTAATAACAAATTATTAGCATGAGTTTGTGTTACCCTAAATTGGTAATTAAGTATTAGTGGTGGGAAGTTAATGCGTTTTACGCGGTTGTTTGTACTCGATCTGCGCCAAGTGATCCTCGGTTTTACCCTGCTCCTGGTACTCATTACCCTGGCTAACCAGTTTGTGATCAGCTATCGGGTTTACACTCAGCAGGCGATGACGCAAAGCCTGGAAGCAAATCGTGCCTATGCAGGTAAAATGGCCGATATTACCAGCCAGTTTATTCAATCATTACAAATGCAACTGGCCTTTAGCGCTCAATCCCTTAGTCGTGACATGGATAATGCTGCTCGCCGTAAGCAAGAAGTGCAGCGCTTACTGGCACAGACCGAGTCCTTTAATTCCGTGGTGTTAATTGATCATAACGGTGAAGTGATCAGCGCCGCCCCAGAGCAATTAGGGGCCGTGGGCTTAACCTTGCAATCGAGTGAGGCAAGGCAATCATTAAGGGCGCAGCGGCCATTAATGCCGCAGCCCTTTGTCTCGCCTTTGGGCAACCTGGTGGTCAGCCCCTCACATCCTATTTTTTCTGAAGCAGAGCCCAAGCGTTATCTGGGCTACATTGCCGGCACCATTTATTTGCATGGCAACAATATCTTATCGCGGCTGTTAGGCACTCATTTCCATGGTGCTGAAGCGCGTATTTTGGTGCTCAGTGAGAACGGGGCCGTGGTGTACGATAATCAGCGTCGACACATTGGTGTGACCTTAGGTGATACTCACCCGCTTTGGCCTGCGTTTATGCAAGCGCAAGCGGGTGAAAGCGGTGCTATGATCAGCAACAAAGACGACGCACAGTTAATAGGTTATGCACCGGTAAACGACATGCGTTGGGTGGTTTTGGTTGTCAGTGCCCAGCAGCAGGTGGTCACCAGTGTCGGAAACACCATAGGTAACCTAATGGAAAAGGCGGCACCAGTGACCTTAATCACGCTTTTAGCCATTTGGCTGCTCGCCGGCACCATCAGTGCACCATTGCAGCTATTGGCACGGAGAGTACGTGACAAAGACAAAACCTTTAGCGATATTCCCGCCTGGTATAACGAAGCAAAAACCCTCAAGCGTGCCATCGAAGCCTTTAGTAATGAACAGCTGCAGCGCATCAGTGCGCTTAACCTGGCGAGTAACACCGATCCTTTAACCGGCATTGGCAACCGCCGTTATATGCAAGCTTGCCTGGATTCAATGAAAGAGCAGGGACAGTCTTTCGCGGTACTGGCCCTGGATATCGACCACTTTAAGAATATCAATGATCACTTTGGCCATGACATTGGCGACGAGGTGATTAAGACCCTGGCACAGTTACTTAAGCAGGGATGTCGCGAATATGACAGCGTGTGCCGTAGCGGCGGCGAAGAATTTATGCTGTTACTACCCGGGCTTCATGTTGAAAAGGCACAGGAGTTGGCCGAGCGCCTGCGTCAGCATATAGCCGAGCATGGGTTTGCTCCTGTGGCACAAGTGACGGTGTCGGTGGGAGTGAGCTTGTGGCAGCCGGGTAATGAGATTGGCGCGGCACTTAAAGCCGCCGATAACGCCTTGTATAAGGCGAAACATAATGGCCGTAATCGCACCGAGGTGCAGTGGCTGTAGGAGCGGCTCTACCTTTTTCGCTGGCGTTCCAGCAGGGTTAACAAACGTTGAGACAAGGCCCAGACCATGAGTAAGATAACCAGTAATGTGATGATCAACAGCATGGTTTTATCGCTAATAAATAGCCAACTCAGGCTTAAGGTAAAGCACGAAAACAGGCACGTTTTAAATAAGGTATTCTTTTGTTTTTGAGCTGGTTTTTTCATAATTTCAGTCACCTAAGTTCATCGCCCTAGTGTAGCAAAGAAAAACCTGACTTTTTGCTGGAGTAAAAAAACTGTCATCTTAAGGTCATTGTTTTATATTGCCTTGATATATAACAATATGTTCAGGTTCACAGACGATATTGTGCTAAGCTACAAGCAAATAAGACAAAGAATTACTTCACTTCATGACCCAGTCCTTCAACGCACTGTACCAAACAAGCAGCAGCGAGCAAGCCTATGAGCTTGCCTTATCGATGATCGATGAGGTATTTGCCGCCAAATACTGTTTTGTAGGTCGTCTGAGTGATGATGGCTCACGGGTACGCACCGAGGCCTTTCACGGGCAGGGTAATGTATTGGCCAACATAGAGTATGGGCTCCAAGAGACCCCCTGCGCCGATGCCTTACAAAGCCTGGATATCTGTATCTATAACGACCAAGTTGCGTCCTTATACCCTAAAGACACCATGCTCAGAGAACTGGGCATCAACGCCTATCTAGGCGTGACGTTGCGCGATGTGGCCCGCAACCCTATTGGCATCCTGGTGGCCATGTTTGAACAGCCGCAGGACTTTAGCGCGCAAAGCCTGCAATGGTTTCAAGACCTGGCCTTTATCGTGGCTGCACAGGCACGACATGATATAGATATTGAAAGAAAGAATACCATGCTGGCGGAGCTGTCGCTGCGCAATATCGTGTTCGAACAAAGCAAAGAAGCCATTATGATCACCGACAGTGAGAATAACATTCTGCGCGTGAATCCGGCGTTTGAACTCTATACCGGCTATCGTGAAAGCGAATTATTAGGACGCTCACCCGGGGTGTTGGCCTCGGGTCGTCACGACCAACAGTTTTATGCAAACATGTGGCAGCAGTTGCACAATCACGGTCATTGGCGTGGCGAGGTGTATAACCGCCGTAAAAATGGTGAGGTGTATCCGGAGGAGTTATCGATCACCGTTAATCGCGATGATCAGGGTGAAATCTCTCATTACATCGGTCTTTTTCGCGATATCAGCGATTGGAAGGAAAGCGAGCGGCAACTGCGTTTTTATGCCAGTCAAGAGCCACTTACCGGGCTGCATAACCGCCGCAGCTTCCTCGAACGGGTAGAGCAGCATATTGACCTGCATTGTGAGCAGCGCACACCGAGTTCACTGTTGTTTTTAAATCTCGACCGCTTTAAGGATATTAACGATCTTTATGGCCCGGAGGTGGGTGACAGGGTACTGGTGGCGGTGGCCTTGCGATTGCAACACTGCGTATTAAGCTCGGATGTGCTTAGCCGCTATGGTGGCGACGAGTTTACCCTGCTGCTGGCCAACAGCACAGCGCAGCAAGCCTATGCCTGTGCCCAGCGTATTTTAACGCATATCTGCCAGCCCATACGTCTTGGCGAGCTTAATATCGAGCTCACCTGCAGCCTGGGTATCGCCCATATTGACGACCATACCAAGAACGCCACGGTGTTCGTCCGTAACGCCAATCACGCCATGCTCAGCGCTAAACGGGCACAGACACAAAGCATAGTGGTCTACAGCGACGAGATAGAAGGTCAGTACTTACGCAAAATTCAACTGCGCGATAAGTTAGCCAAGGCCCTCAAAGCCAATGAGTTAACCGTGGCTTATCAGCCAATTATCAGCTTACGCAGTGGAAAAATCACCAAGTTTGAAGCGCTTGCCCGATGGCATGATGAGGAACTGGGCACCATTTACCCCGATGAGTTTATAGCCATTGCCGAAGAGTTTGGCTTGATCTCCGTGCTTGGGCAGTTCGTGCTTAAACGGGCATTGGATGATTTAGCGACGGTACACAAACGAGGCTATCGCCATATCGGTGTCTCGGTGAACCGCTCGGCCTCTGAGTTTAATCATTTATTGCAGCCGGTTGAGGCCATTTTAGCGGCGTTGCACGAGCATCAGATTGCCACCCATCAGCTCACCATAGAGGTGACCGAGTCGGTGGCCATTGGCGCACAAAAACAGGTGCAGGATCAGCTTAATGAGCTGCGCGACAAGGGCGTTAAGGTGGCTCTGGATGACTTCTGTACCGGCTATTCTTCGCTGAGTCACCTGATCGATCTGCGCGCCGACTACCTCAAAATTGATAAATCTTTTACCCAGCAACTGCTCGGTGAGCATAAGCACCAGGTGGTGATCGCCAGCCTGATAAAAATTGCCTCCGAGCTGGAGATGGAAGTGATCGCCGAAGGCGTTGAGTGCACCGAGCAGCACCAACAGCTCCGTGATTATGGCTGTCACTTTAGCCAGGGCTTTTATTATTCCGAGCCGGTTAACCTGGCTCAGGCTCTGGCCTTGCTCGAACAAGCGGACGCCTTGGTCAACCCTGTTGAGGTCAGCCAGTAGCGGCGAACCTCAGGCGTTCACCCCTTTGTTGTCAGCGCTCGTGCCCCTAATTAACAGTGTGAATTTTTATCGCCACGATAAAATAATCTTGTTTTACCGACGATAAGTGGCAACGCATAATGCCGCCTTTTGCTTATTGAGAGGGCACTATGCGCGGCTGGATAATCTACACTGATGGCGCCAATTTATTAAAACCAGAGCGATATGAAATCGAGCGACTACTGGCCGTTGCCAAAGAAGAGAATATCGAGCTGGAAGTTTACGCCCCGGATCAATTCGATCTCCTGGTGACTCGTGAAGATGACAAAAGTATCTTGATCGATGGCAAGCCGGTGCCTCTACCGGACTTTGTAATGCCACGCATGGGGGCCGGTACCACCTATTTTGCCCTCGCCATTATCCGTCATTTAGAACGCCTTGGGGTGTACTGCGTTAATGGTGCCCATGCCATCGAAACGGTAAAAGACAAGCTCTATGCGCAGCAAATCCTAGCCAAGCAAAACCTGCCGACGCCAACCACCATGTTGGTCAAGTTTCCCGTGAATATCGCCCTGGTTGAGCAGCAACTTGGCTTCCCCGTGGTGGTGAAAACCCTCTCTGGCTCCCAAGGCAGCGGCGTGTTTCTAAGTAAAACCCGCAATGAATTCGATGATCTGATGCAACTTATCGAGGCGACCAGCCCGCAGGCCAATATTATTCTGCAAAAGTTCGTCAAAAGCAGCCATGGCCGTGACTTGCGGGTGTTGACCATAGGCGGCCGAGCTGTTGCCTGTATGGAGCGCAACAGTGGCGGCGATAACTTTAAGGCCAATGTCAGCGCCGGCGGCACGGGCTCGCTGTATGCCATTACCCCAGAAATAGAATGGTTGGCAACGCAAACCGCCAATGCCCTGGACTTGGACGTGGCCGGTATCGATCTCTTGTTCGATGACCAGCATTTTAAAATTTGTGAAGCCAACTCCAGCCCGGGCTTCGAGGGGCTAGAGCAGGCCACCGCCATCGATGTGGCGCGGGAGATCTTCCACTTTATTCGCATTCGTCTGGGTATTTTCGATAAGCCGCAGTCGACACCCAAGGCAGCGAAAAAAGCGGCTAAGGAAGCCTTAGAAGAGCTGTAAAGACAGGCGGTCGGCAAATTGCTCCAGCGCATAAATACCGGCGCTGGAGTTGCCATATTCGTTGAGTTTGGGTGACCACACCGCGACCGTAAACTGCCCCGGCACCACGGCGATAATGGCTCCGCCGACGCCGGATTTACCCGGCATACCGACGCGGTAGGCAAAATCCCCGGCGGCATCATACAGGCCACTGGTAAAGAGCAGGGAATTAAGCTGAGAGTTTTGCTTGGCGGCGAGAATACGTCTTTTTGACGCCACATCGACGCCCTTATTCGCCAAATACGAAAAGGTGCGCGCCAATTCGGCACAATTCATCTCCATGGCACAAAAGCCAAAATACACCTTTAAGACTTCTTCCACCTCATTTTCAAAGTTATCGAATGACGCCATCAGATAGGCCATGGCGGCATTGCGATGACGATGCTGAAACTCCGAGCGTGATACCTGCTGGTTAATATTGATACGCGGGTTGCCGCTGAGCTGACGTACCGTTGCCAGCATATGATGGGTGGGCGCACTGAGGCGCGAATACAGGGCATCGCAGGTGACGATCGCTCCAGCATTGATAAAAGGGTTACGTGGAATACCCTGCTCAAACTCGAGCTGGGTCAGTGAGTTAAAGGCGGTGCCCGATGGCTCTTTACCCACCCGCTGCCACAGGGTGTCGCCATAGCGCTGCAGCGCCAGGGTGAGGGTCAAAACCTTGGAGACCGACTGAATGGTAAAACGCTGTTCGCTGTCGCCGCTGTAATAGCTTTGTCCATCTACGGTGTGCACCGCCATGGCAAACTGCTCGCCCTTAACCTGCGCCAGTGCCGGAATATAACTGGCTACCCGGCCCGGCATATCGGGCAAACGGCTCCGCACCTCGGTATTAATCTCGTCAATCACCTGCTGAATATTCATAGCACCCCAATCACTGCTTGGCTAATGTGTAATCATACGGAATTCGGCGGACGGTAAAAAGAGCCGGGAAGAAATTGACGCGCCCGAAGGGCATAACCTCGGGCGCGTTTTTGCGAGCGTGTGCCTTAGCGTTGCAGCATAAAGGTTTCGTATTCGAGGCGATCAAACTGGCGGTTAAGCCATACCAGCCCAAGCAAGGTGGTGAGCAGCATGGACATGGCAAAGCCGTAGCCGTACATTTGCGGCCCTAACATAATAGAGACCTCGGTCAGCACAAAGTTGGTCAATGCCATCACCGCCACCAGTGACAGAGCCTCATAACGTCTGTCTAGGTAGAACATCACGTTGAGGATCGCCATGACGATAACCTGCAAAGATACGCCCACCAAATCCACATAGAGCAGGTGCAAATAGGCCAGGTCGATTTGCAGCAGGGTGAGAATTTCTTCACTCCACAGCAGCAAGAGCGCCAGGGTTAACCCCTGCACCTTGAAGATCTGATAGAGACTGTTTTTACAATCCAGGACCATTTGGTCTTTGAGCAGATACACGGACTCCAGGGTGCCGCCGTCACGCACGGAATTATAAAATTTCTCGTTGGATTTGGCGAAATCCGTCTCCATATGCAGCATAAACACGGCCATGCCGGGAATAATTGCCAAGTAGGCGACGAAAATGGGCAGATCGTAAATATAGGAGGCACGAAAACCGCCGATGACCTCGAAGGACACCTCGGGATGCGACCAAAATACAAACTTGTCCACCCAAACCCCAAGGTTATATAAAAAACCAACCAGGGCGAGGGAGAAAAACGCTTGTCGTGGGTCTAAAAAGTCGAACGCGATCAGTTTGTTGGCGCTAAACGTGCGCAAAATAAAGAACAGCAGGACAAAGGCTATCAGACCCTGACAGGCGGCAAAAATAATCAGCAGCCCAAGGACACCGAAAGGAGGTAATAACCAGGCGCCCAGTACCATGAGGGTGTACCCGCCACAGAGGGTAAGAACAATGCGGTAATATTGCTTCATACCGCTTAAAAAGCCGATGATCAGCCACAGGTTACAGAGCACCACAAAGCCACAAAGCAGGCTCATTTTAACCGCCGAATCGAGCTCGGTCAGACCGAGTATGGCAATGCCAAGGACGCTGGCCAACATGGAAACGACCAGCATACAGCCGAGCAGATTCGGGGTCACCTTATGATCATTATGCTCAAATAAGCGGTCGGAGATAAAGCGGGTCAGTAGCACTTGGAATGCCCCGCTCAAGAGCAGCGAGCCCGCCATCATATAGGTCACCAGCACCAAAAACTGCACGATCAGGCTGCTGGGAAAAATGCGCCCTATGCTCAGCAGGCCGATGACCATCAGCGCCAGAATCGACAGCACCCAAGGGCCGGAGCCGACCACGGCGGCCAGGCCATAGGCTTCCACATAGGAGAGCAGGGTGTTTTTGCGCAGAATACGACGCAGCTCAAAACCTATTCCTGCCATGCTAATAGCTCCTCATACAGACCTTGGTAATGGTTATACATGGTGTGTTCCTGATAAAACCGCTGTACCCGCTTATAACCATTGTCACCTAGGCGGCGCCAGGTTCGCGCATCATTGAGCAAGGTTAACATTGCCGCGCTGGTTTGGTTCGGGTCGGCAATATTGGTCACATAGCCACTGCGACCCAATGCTTTGTCTTCATCGTTCATGCCTTCGAGTATCTCCCGGCAGGAGCCTACTTCGGAGGCAACGCAAGGCACGCCGGCGGCCATGGCTTCAAGCAGCACCAAGGGTTGTGCCTCACTGATCGAGGTGAGTACGCAGACACCGATATGGGGCATGATCTCGGCCACATCCTGCATGCCTAAAAAGCGAATATTGTCTTCCAACCCCAGGCTGTTGACCAACAGCTGACACTCATGGAAGTAGCTAGGATCTTCCTCGGTGGGGCCAACAATCCAGCCTTGTAGCTCGGGCTCTGTATTTACCGCGACCCGAATGGCACGGATAAAGGTTTTAATATCTTTAATGGGCACCACCCGACCAATTAAACCGGCGACTTTTGGCGGTGCCACCAGTCGTGAGTCGTAGGCTTCGGCAAAGCGAGCCATATTGATGCCGTTGACTATAATTTGTGTTTTCTCGGCCGGAGCGCCATCGTGGATTTGTCGCTGTCGGTTACCCTCATACAGCGCCACAATTTCATCGGCGCGATCATAGGCGGTGCGCCCGAGCTGCTCGAAGAAATCGATCCAGGTTTGCCGTGTCTGCTCCATCTTTTTATGAATACTGGTGTCCAACGCGCTGTGGCGGTCTTTGATCCAGCTCGCCTGGGTGAGGTCGATTTTACGTTCCTTGGTGTAAATACCATGTTCGGTCAGCAAAAGGGAGCATGTTGATGTTGTTTCGCCAAGGCGCCTAAAAATCCGGCATAACCGGTAGAAATACTATGGAACATGCGTGCCTTAGGCAGGTTCTCGGCGATTTTTACCAGGGTGAAAAGCGGGCTGTAAACATGCCTGAAGGTCCAGAAGTAATCGACGAAGGATTGCTGCTGAGCGTGCTGATAATATAAATCGACGATCACTTCCCAGGAGCGCTCGCTGTAGAGAAAATCGCTAAAACTCAGCCCTTGTTGTTTACCCAGGTTATCGAGCAGGCCTTGCAAGTGCTCGGGAGAAAGCGATTCCTCGGGGCGTTTAAAGCGCTCGATCACCGATTGCCACATGGTAAAGGCGGTTTTTTTACCGCGACGAGGGCGCGGCGTAAAGAGTCCGTGATGGTCCATCAGGAAGTGCTTTTCCATGCCCACCACGTTATCCGGTAATTGATAATATTGCTCGCCATACGCCGACTTACAGCCACCGATAAAAACCAGATAAAAATTATACTGGGGCAAGCCGGTGATCAACTGATGCACCCAGCTGGAGACGCCGCCACGTACATAGGGATAGGTACCTTCAAGCAGCAGGCAGATATCAATAGGCTTCACGACGCCAATACTCCCTTAATTCGTTGAGCGCTTCGCCTCGCTCCGTGGGTAAGTGACTTACCAAGAGTGCGGCATGACGGTAGTCCCCTTGCGCAAAGGCCGCTTCGGCTAAATAGGGGGCCACCTGTTTCATCAACAGGCCACTGCGCCTGGCTTGCTCCAGGTATTGAGAGGCGCCCTGATAATCTTGCAGTTCTAACAGTACCTTACCGAGTTGTAATTCGCTGCGCGCCGCCGGGGCAATTTGTTGGGCTTGCAACAGGTATTTTTTGGCCTGCTCCAGATAATGGGTGCGCAGTGGGCCATCGGCGAGACCCAGATAACACAACTCCCAATAGAGTTCGGCAATTTGAAAGTGTTGCGACGCGCGTTGTGTGGATTGTTGTTGTTTTAGGGCATCGATTTTTTGGTTGATGGCAAATTCAATCTTTTCGATGGCAGCATAGGCAAGCAGACGCACATCATCGGCCTTATCGGTGAGGGCCAGTTTCAGGAGCGGAATCGCCACTCGCTCTGGTAAGAAACGACAGGCATTCACGGCGATCTGGCGGCGCTCGTCCGAAGGGTTAAACAGCAAAATATCTTTGAGTGCGGCGGCGCCGTATTGACCTTGTTCCAATTGCTCTGGGTGCTGCGGTAACTCGAGGACCTCGGAGCGCTTCCACAGTGCCTGAGACTGTCCCTTGGGCAAATACAGGGCGAGAATAAACACGGTGGCCAGGCCGAGCATGCCGATAATGGGCATGCTAAAGGCGATGACAAAAATAAAGGCCATGGACGCCAGTACCGGCTTTTTATAACGCATCGGCAGCGCCAACCAACACAAGAGGGTGAAGGTTCCCGCTGCGGCACCGTGGCTGCTGGCATAGCCTAGCCAGCCAAGTAATCCGAGCTGGCTTTCACCGAGCAGATATAGGCTGGCGGACTCAAAGAGTATCGTTTGAAGAATCAACCAAATCTTCATCAAAGGCTCCTAAATCATCCAACAGCAGATTCACTTGCTGATGCTGTTCAAATACCAGCAGTGGTCCCACTACGTCCAGTTCATCGGCGGCATAGTTATGTTTATCGCTGAGGATCGCTGCTATGCGCTCGATAAATTGTTGCGCTTCTATGGCCGTGGTCATGGGGAGCAGCACACAAAGTACCTGTTTACCCTCGCTGTTTTCGCAGGCCCAATACACATCGGCACCCCGGCGATAGTCGGTGACCCGATACAGGTCGAGGTATTGTTTGGCACTGTTGTCGGTAAAGACCACCAGGGCACTGTCGACTCCGTAATGGCGTTTGTACCACAATTGATTGTCGAGATACTGGCTAAATAGCTGGCGTTGCTCTGGTTGCAAGATGGGTGCAAATAACTGGTGCGACATAAAGTTAGCTATATAGCCCGCAAGTAGCGCCATTAAGGCGATATTACCCTCGGTCAGGGACACAAACTTCACCTTTTCGGCCAAGAGCACGCCTTGAATTTCGCCGCTGACATCAACCATGGGCACCACCAGTTGATAGTGCAACTGATGCTCGTCGGACTCGATAAAGTCCGCAGGAGAAAGCACCGCCTTGGAGACCAGTACATCGGCCAACATGGGATCGCCCGGGTGTAACTGATGGTCGCTGCCCACCGTGGCCAGGGCACCGGGAACGAGCTTGCCGTCCCGTACCTCGTACAGTCCGGCCTGATACATGGTGATCACATCGGCGAACACCTGCAAACTCTTTTGCGCCAAATTGGCCAGGCGATTTTCGGTATGACCGGAAGCCGCCTGTTGCAACAATTGAATGCCGGTGCGCAAACTCATTTGCTTGCCCGCGGCGCGTTGTTCGAGCTGATCGTGAGAGATCTTTAACAGGTGGTAGTTTTGGGTAAAGCTTTTCAGCTTTTGTTCCATATATCTGTGGTTGAGATCGAATCTTTGGTTGATCTCGTGCCAGTGATCGCGAAACTCACCAACCAGCATGGTGACGACGGCGGTGCCCACCGACACCGAGAAACTAAGCTGAATTTGGGTGCCAAGCAGACGATCAAATAGGCCCGCGCCAAGCAGCAATAATACAAAGCTCATCATGCCGCGGCCAAAGCCATAGCGCAGCGCTATCAATACCGGTCCAAACATGGGCCAGTAGAAATAGTCGGTGGCCCTGTCATGACTCAGGGTCGATTGATAACCCCATATACTCAGCGCTAAGAAGGTAATGAACACCAACTCAAACCAGGCTATTGGCTGGTTATCGCTGCCAAGCAAGAGGCGATTGATAAGGGCATTGATACCCCGGCGTTTGCTATGTGGCATGGCCAAATTATTCCCAATCTAATTGGTCGAGTAAGTCTTCAATAGCATCTAAGGCAACGCCAGACAAGGACTCTCGTCCCCAGCCACTGTTAGATGCCGAGCCGCGCCACAGTTGTTCACCCGTGCTGGTGGCCAGCGTCAGAGTCAGGCCCACCGCAGGCTCGCCATCGAGACCATACTTGTATTGCCATTCCTGTACCGAGCCCGCAAGAACATAGCCCGCCGGTTGTTGCATCAGCCAGGCCTGCGCTTCTTGTTGGCGTTGCTGCGGCTCTAAACTGGCTTGCAGGTCGCCGACCTGAGCCTTGGGATACACGCGCACCTTGATGCCTTGCTCGGCCAGCGCCGAGGCCACCAGTTGTTCTGCCTGAGCCTGTGCCATGGGCATATTTGACTGGTTGGCAAAGGGCATAATGTACAGGGTATTGCCGCTATTCAGGGCCGGACTTTGGGCACTGTATTGGGAAGCACAGCCGGCCAAAAAAAGCGCTAACGCGGTAGTAAGTAAAGTTTTCATCTTGCTGTCCTCGGATCAAAAATCTAAAAAGTAACCTAAGTTAAAGGTGAGGCTTTCGCGACCATTCGGATCGGCGCTTTGCCACGCTCCCTTAATAAAGAATTCATCATTGCCAAACACGCGAATACCCAGGCCGATATTGGCGGAGTAGTCCGCTTCGTCGGTGACAAAGTTGTAACCTATGGCGCTGTCGAGCCAATAGCGCATGCCCGGTACCTGCTTGCCTGGCTCGCCGACATTACCATGCAGCAATTGTTGTCCCAATGCCAAACGGCGATAGCGGGGCGAAATAAAATCAGCTGCCACTACCGGCCTACCCAGATAGTCCGAGACACCGGTGAGGGCACGCTGGTCCAGGGTGTTTTCCTGGTGATCATATTGCACATAGGCCTGCCAACTCGGGGTAAAGTTAAACTGCTCGCTCAGGCGCACCGTGCTGTGCCATTGCTGCGCAATGGGATCATCGAAATCGGACTTAAACAGCGAGCGTGACACGCTGACACTCACCTGTTCATAGCGGGTGGGCTGCCAGTTTACTTCCCACTTGGCACTGTCTTCACGGCCGAGCAGGAACAGGTTTTCACTCTGTTCGGTGGCCATATTATGGCCTAGCTCGAGGCTGTGGCTGAGGCGTGACGAGGGTTGCCACATCAGGGTGGCAAACTGACCATAGAGTGTTTGCTGGTGACGGTCGCTGAGGGTCATGCCTACCTCACCGCGGTTGAGCAAATAATGCTGTGGACTTAAACGCCAGGTTAGCTTTGCGGTTCGTTGCTGGTAATCATCAAGCAGATCGCTCTTGGGTCGACCATGGTCATAGTAACCGTCGAGCAGCCACTGTCCGTTTTCAATGGGGCGGTAATACCTGAATTGCTCCGAGCGGACCTGCCATGAATCTTTTATCACATGCTCATAACGTAAGCCGTGGCTGGCCAACGGGTGCTGCTGTGCAAGCAGGCGTTGCAGCGGCGCGATGTCTAGTTTGGCGGTATGTGCGCCCAGCTGTTGCTCCGCTAATTGCCAGGCATGGGCGTTTTCACCTATTTGTGCCAAGGCCGATGCTCGAGTGAAATCATCGAGTTGCGTTGAGTTGTAAGTAAGCTGGTAGATGGCAGCACGGTCTTCGCGCGCCAGGGCCAAGGCCAATTGCACATAGACGTTGAACTGTGCATCCTTCAAATTGCTTTGCGCTTGCCACAACACTAGCTTTTGCAGTGCACTGGGCTGTGAGCTGGTTAACAGCATGCCGATATCCGCCGTGTTGCCTCCGGTCTGCAGGTGTTTGCTGAGCTGGGCATCCGCCAGCGCCGGGGATACGAACAGGGCCACTAGCGAGCGGTAACTCACTTCGCCATCGTCAGATTGGCGCAATTGTTTACTGAGGGTGCTGAGCACCTGCCAACGTAGGCTTGAGGCCTGGGCCAGACTGCCTTGATGCTCAAGGATTTGCGCCCAGCTTAATTTATCGGAGGCACTCATGGGAGCGCTATTATTGAGGCGTTGGAACCATAAATCCGCTTGTTGGAATAGACCCAGTTGTTGTGCTGCGATGGCGAGCACCTGGTATATCTCGCTGCTGTCTTGATCAGTGCCTATCAGGCGCCAATAGAGTTCACGCAACCACAGCTTGTCTCGCATGGAAATGGCCAGCCAGATGGCGCTTTGTTGCACGTCGTCATGCTGTGGATGGCTGCTCAACAACTGCTGTAACAAGGTCTTTGCGCTGGCAAAGCGCTCTTGATGCATGGCCAGGCGGACTCGTAATAGCTGCATATCCAGGCTGACATCGTCGCCATGGTTAGTAAGCAGGGCGGTACTGGTGTCTTTGAGTAATTGCGCGTCGCCTTGCTCCAACGCCTGGTTTAACAGGTAGTTAAGCAGCACTGGCGAATGGGTGCGCTGATAATAATCCCAAAGTAGGTTTATATCCTGGCGTTGTTTGCCGTTATGAGTGGCTACCAAGGAATAAGGATCTAAGCTGGTGTCGCCACGGTCGATACGTTGGTGCTGATAATAACGTTGTAGCTCGGTTGCTGCGGTGTAACTGGCCAGCTCCTGCAAGGTGATGAGCTGGTCGAGCGCCAAGCCCTGCGGAGTTGTGTATTGATGCAAAAGAGCCAGGGCCTGCTGCGGTTGGCCAATGGCCATAAAGCTTTGGGCGAAGTAGTTGAGATCGTTATAGTTGCTTGGCGTAGGAACCTTGAGCTGGTGCCATAGCTCAGTGGCCCTTTTGGGCTGGCCGATAAAGTTATAAAAACGTGCCAGTTGAAACCAATAAAGTGGCTCTTCGGGGAAGCGCTGATATAGCTGCTCAAGGCGCGTAACCGTGGCTGTGGCGCCGTAGGCCTTGTCGTTGAAGTTAACCCATTGCAACCGTTCTTCCTGGCTCAGTTGTTGAGCCTGCGCCAGTTGGTAGTAAAAATCACTTAGCGCCTGAAGGTCGCTTTGTGCCAAAGCTTCATTTATCCCTTGGCGCAGTTGTGCCACTTGTGGGTTGTAGCGCATTAAGCTTTTACTCATGGCGAGCGCATTATCAAGGTCGCCCAGCCATAAATAGTAGCTGTGCAGGGTGCTGATATGCTGTGCCGACGGCGTCGCCTCATTGACCTTGGATAGCCAGGTAATGGCGGTGGCGATATCGCCTACACCAATTGCTAGCTCGCTGGCCTGCAACCAGTCCCGACTATCGGCGCTGATGCTGGCCTTTTGCACCGCAAATTGGCTGGCATAGTTACTGTTATCTGCGCTGCGTGCAAAGTCGATGCCCTGTTGTAAACAGGCAAGCTCACAGAGACCGGCTTCCATATGT
Organism: Pseudoalteromonas sp. T1lg48; assembly: GCF_002964785.1. Lineage (GTDB taxonomy): Bacteria > Pseudomonadota > Gammaproteobacteria > Enterobacterales > Alteromonadaceae > Pseudoalteromonas. The sequence continues at coordinate 517,914 of NZ_PQCC01000004.1, read as the reverse complement.
TGGTTGATCAGCGCAAGCCCCCGGGGCCAGCGTTGATGCTGCCGATACAGTGCCAATAATTGTTCAAAGTGCGCCTCAGAAGGCTGGCGTTGATAAAGTTGTACGCCGTGCGCCATGGCGGAGTCATACAGGCCGGCTTGCAACGCAAGTGTGAATAAGCGCTGCAGATCGTCTTGGCTATGATTTTTTAATAGTTTATGGGCCACTGCGGGTTGGCCAATTTGCAGGGCATACTCGGCAAAGGTTTGTCTTTGCTCGGGGCTAAGGTCATCGGGAAGGTATTTTAGGTAACGGCTGAGCTCACGTGTTGCCTGCTCTTTAAAGCGCGAGTCATGACTTAGGTACAGTAGGCTGCTGGCGTACATGCTTTGAGCGCGCAGCAATTGATCCGCATCGTTAAACTGGTTGAGCGGTGTGAGGTGCTGCAGCACTTTCTCATAGTCTTTTAAGCGGTAATACTGTTTGGCAAAGGCCATTTGCAGGCGCGGGGAGGGATCATCCGCGTCTTTTAACACCCGTAAAAACGCCAACGCCACGTTGGGGTCCTGCGCTTCGTCCAGGATATCAAGCAGCAGACCGCGGTTAGGTTGCAGTATCCATAACAGGGCTAAGGTGGCCAGGGCCAAACTGATCAGCGTACGGCGGTTGGTCAGAACAATGCGTTTATCCTGTTTGTTACGGCTGCCCAGTACGTACTTAGGTGTGGTCATCAGTGCTTACCACCCTGAGGTTGTGTATCACAGCTAAGGGTAAATCGCACCCGGCCCTTTTGTTTGCTGGTAAGGGTAAGCCGATCGCCGTTGTGCTTTTGTGTAATTGGTGCACCACTGTGTTGTTGTATGCGACAACCACGCGCCTGAGCAAAATGGGCTTGCAAGGGCTGGTGACTCATGAAGATGATATCTGTCTTGCCTCCTTCTTGCTGCCAATGCTCAAGCACCGCATTGGCACTTTGCAGATACATGTCCCCGGAAAAAGGCTTGGAATTTTGCGTCAGCTCGAGGCGAGCGCGCCTCGAAGACAAGGTCACATAGTTGCCATCGGGGCCGGCATTGACCCCGACCACTCCCTGGCTTTGACCACTTGGGAGTTGCTTTTTATGAAGGCGCAGGCTTTTGACGCCGGTGCTGGTGATATACCAGGCATCGTCATTGATTGATCTGGCTAAACCGGTCTCATACAAGGCGCGGGCGCGGTGCGCGTATTCGCTGAGGTACAAGGGCGTGAGCGGATGCTTATCCACCCAATCATAGATCTTTTCCAAAGCATCTAAGGACGCCGGGTAAACGCCGGAGTACATATGATAATAAACGCTCACCGGTTTTAGGCGGCGGGGTTCGCCAAGCAGTTCAAAGGTTTCAATAGCACGGCCAAAACCGCTGAAATTTTCCGTCCACAGCTCGGTATAGAGGTTTTCGTTCATTACCGGCGCATACACTTGCACCGCATCTTCGTACCAATTGAGGTGCGGCGTGACCTGGGCAATGGAGTAATTATCGTTCAGCACATAGGTATTACCGCCATTGATATTGTACAGGCCTAATTGATCGACCTTGGCGATGATATCGGCGGTAGGGTTAGCGGCGCCGGACCATAAGTAAACCTCGACCTGCTTGTCTTTTGGCGCCAGGCGTTCGTTGATATAGCGCACACTGGTAAAAATTTCGCGGTCGTAATCGAGGACATAACCGGGCACGGCTAAGGCATCGCCATAGAGCTTTTCCTTGGCTTTAATGCGCGGATCCCAGAAAAAGGGGTGGCTAAAGGTGTGTGACGCTATTTCAACATTATCCAGGGCAAAGATGTCTCGGGCAATGGCTTCAAGTTCGGGGCTCAGCTCGGGATAAAGCCCGGTTTTCGCTACCTCGGCCTCGATCACCGACACCGTATGAGGCAACTGAGAACGACGCAAGATATTGTTATAGATAGAAGCACCAGCAAAGGGCTTGCCCGGTAGCCAAGCCCGGGAAGGAAAACCATCGCCATCTATGTGAGCGGTAACGATGCGTTGACCCGACTCACTGGTGATATCGGCACTGGGAATAGGCGCCAATTGCAACAAGGGCACCAGATATTCAAATGGGTCAACGGGCCAGCGCTGGCGATCGCCCGGCAGTTCCTGCACCGTTAACGGTTCTAACCAAAGGCCACCCCATTGGCTGGCAGCAACGCCTATGCCTTGCTGTCCCTGCTCGTCGATAAGGGAAAGCTGGTCTTTTTGTGTTTCATCTTGCCAACGGTAGCGGGGAAATTGCTCACCTTGAGCCCGCGGCAGTGGGTACTTAAGTGTGGCGCCTTCCAGTTGTATAGCGCCGCGATAGTTGCCTTGCTGTTGCACACCCAGGCGAGCCAACAGGCCTGATTGTTCAGGCAATTCGCCGACTAAAACCGTAGGCAGCATGTCCAGGCTCTGTAACAGGGCATCGCGGGCGCTGGGTTGCTGATAGCTTACTTGGGGCAACCAGAACACCGCTGCGGCATAGCGATTCCAGTCCAGTTTGGGCAAAGCCGGTCCATGAATATCGATACACTGGGGCACATAGCCCTGGTATTCAATCAAGGTAGCCAGAAAGCGATGGCACTCGGATTGCTTTTTGACATTGACGGACGAATCATACAGGCCTAGCACGCGACGGCGCACCGGATAGCGAGTGGACACGCCAAACTGATAAAGCATGGGGTCGCTGATATAGGGGGTAAAGCCTAACACCGCTATGTCTTGTGCGGCCTTGATGCGCTGTGCATCCTCGGCGGGCAGATAATCAATGACTATGACTTCAATATTACTGGCTTGTACTTGCTGCAATTGCGCCATAAGCCATTGGGTGTCTTCGGCGCTTTGTTTTTGGTAGTGCTTGCCCTGATAATCATACGAATGAAACAAGGATTCGGCGACCACGGCCAGTGGCGGTTGTGCCAGATGAGGATAGAGTTCAAAGCCTCGGTTAAGGAGGATGGGTCCATGCACCTGTAACTCATCAATCAGGCTTATCAAGGCTTGCTGTTGGGCGTTAAATTGCCCTTGTTCTAGTACCAGTTGATAGCTATCCAGGGTGTCGAGAAAGAAACCGTCAAACCCGGCCGCACGCAGTTGTTGCGCCTGTGTAAACAGGTGCTGGCGCCAAGACTTGGCGCTGGCATCCATAATGCTGGCTTGCCACTGCTCGTTGTAACCGAGTACCGCCGAGGAGAAACGCGGTGCCAGTTGTTCATCGGCTTCGCCCAGGCTCAAGTAGGCAAATACCTGGGTGTTGGCACTTTTAAGCTGCTGTAATTGTGCCGCGGAGAGCTGCTCGGGGCTGACGACCACGCGCTCATAGCTGAGTAACTCCCGCGTTGAGTCGATATCACCGTAATAGAAGGCAATAGACTGGGGAGCCTGTGGCGTTTGTGCGACTCCCTGCTTTGTACTTATTAAAAGCATAAAACATAGTAGCGACGCGGTGATTATTGAGCGAAGTGCGTGATACAAGAACGTAAATACCTATAGCTGTTATTGTGTTAGCGCCTTGAGGTGGAGGAAATCCTTTCAAAAGCAGCAAGTTATAATTATCACTAATACTTTGATACTAATTTTATGTTATTTAGTTTCAATTACAAGTGATTTATTTATTTTACAATTGGTTTAACTCTTACATTTGTAAACCTAGGGCTTTTAAAGCAGATCACACCTAAGGCCTGCGACAGCACCACTTTGTAGCGATGTAAATGCAATTATGCTTTTGCGCGCAGTGTCGTTTCAGTAAGTGCCTCAGGTAGCTCTGATTCATTATCTGTTCAGTATAGTAACTCATTGGCAAATTTGGAAAATATTGCCAAGGTTAAAAACTAGACTGGTGAATTAAGGGCGTGAGGTCTCACTTATATAATGACTAATTTGCTAAAAGTTTGATCTAGATCAAGCTTTCACCCTGGAGAGATGAATAAAGCATCATTAAGGCTTTGATCCCAAAGTATTTATGAGGCGCAAAGCCAACTTTTTGGTAATATCCCGCCTTTAAATTTAAGACTATTGTTGTGTTTTGAATGGGGGCCAACAAATGCGTACGAATCTGCCGGTGACACAGAATGAACGTCACTTCGCGAAAGACCAAAAATTGATCTCGGTGACCGATTTACAGGGCAACATCCTTGACTGTAACCAGGCGTTTATCGATATAAGCGGTTATAGCCGCGAAGAGCTTATCGGTCAGCCACATAACCTTGTCCGCCACCCGGATATGCCAGGCGCCGCCTTTGCTACCATGTGGCGTTATCTTAAGGCTGGTCAGCCTTGGATGGGACTGGTTAAAAATCGCTGTAAAAATGGCGACCACTATTGGGTGGATGCCTATGTGACGCCCATTACCGAGCACGGCCAGGTGGTGGGGTATGAGTCGGTGCGCAGTTGTCCCGCCCGAGAGGATGTTAATCGTGCTGCGGCCCTATATGAGCAGGTCAATGCCAATAAAAGTAGGCTCACGCTGCCCGACAACAGTGAGTTTTATGTGCTTATGGTCGCCTTTGTGGCGGCAGCTGTGCTGTGGTTTTTCGAACAGACATTAGCCGCCGAGGTGGTGATGGTGGGCAGCGTCATTCTTTTTGCAGCCTTCAATACCTTCTCTCGATTACGCCTTAAGAAGCGTTTGGACCAGCTTATTGAAGGGCGTTTTAACGATCCGCTGGCGGTATTAAGTTATTGCGATCACAGCGGTCCCCTCGGGCGTCTCCATGTAGCCGTAAAGGCGGAGCGCGCCCACCTTGGCACCATTTTAACGCGTATCGATGATGCCGCAGCCCGCGTGGCCGACGATGCCCAGGTGAGCTTTAATCTGTCTACTAATGCCGGTCAGCAAATCGACGCTCAACATCAGCAAACCGAGCAAGTGGCGACGGCCATGAACGAGATGACGGCGACCATTGCCGAGGTATCGCAAAATGTGAACCTGACCTCTGAGCAGGCCCGGGCCGCCAATGAGCTGGCTATCGAAGGGGCTGAGGTGGCGCAGAAAACCCGCGCTTCAATCGAAACCTTAGGGCAGACGGTGGCGCAGATCAGCGATTCGGTGCGCGGTGTCTCCGAGCAATCCGGCTACATTGCCGCGGCGGCACAGATGATTGAGCAAATTGCCGAGCAGACTAACCTTTTGGCCTTGAACGCGGCCATCGAAGCGGCGCGCGCCGGCGAGCAAGGGCGCGGCTTTGCCGTGGTTGCCGATGAGGTGAGACAACTGGCGCAGCGAACCCAGCGCTCAACCGGTGAAATTCAAGGCATTATTAATGAACTCAATGCCCGCAGCGAGCAAGCCGTGGTGATTGCCGAGCAGGGACAACAGGAATCACTTATGGGCCTGGAAGAAGTGGAGCGCAGCACGCAGATGCTTGCGGGTATCGTCCAGGCGGTGGCCAATATTAACGATATGGCGACGCAAATGGCCGCGGCCGTGGAAGAGCAGGCCCATGTGTCCGAAGACATTAATAGACAAGTAGTGGGTATTGCCGAGCTCGCCAATGATTCACAGCAAAGCTCGGTGCAGGCGCAAAGTGCCATTACCCGCTTGACCAAGGTGGCCGACGATTTATGCGAGTTGGTGGTGCGCTTCGCCAAACACTAGGTGTATTTTGCTGGCGCCTGTCACCCCGAGATGGGGAGTCAGGCACGGCAAACAATTTGAGTTCTGCTGGTTGTTAGCTTAGATTGGCGATAACAGAATCTTCAGGTTTCCCCTATGCATGCACATATTGAGCGCCTTTATGGTATTGCCGCTAAGCCAGAGCGTATTATTATCGGATTAATGAGCGGCACCTCCATGGATGGCCTCGATGTCGCCCTGTGTCGCGTACGTGGTGCCGGTACCAAGACTCAGGTTGAGGTACTTAAATTTACCACCTGCCCCTATCCCGATAGTTATCAGCAGCGGGTGCGCCAGGTCTTCGCCAAGCGTGAGATCGATCTGCAGCACCTTACCTTGATCAATCCCTGGATTGGGCAGTTGCATGGGCAATTGGTGAATGAGTGCTTGGCGCGTTGGCATATAGATACTGACAGCGTCGATGTTATCGCCAGTCATGGGCAAACCGTTTTTCATTGTCCGCAGAGCCAGCACGGGCTCAGCGACTTTGGCAACGCCACACTGCAGCTCGGTGACGGTTGTCACCTAGCCCGTACAACCGGAATTATCACCTTAAGTGATTTTCGCCAAAAACACATCGCCGCAGGGGGCGAAGGCGCGCCATTGGCTGCTTATGGCGATTATTGGTATTTTGCCAGTAACGAGGAAAACCGAGTGCTGCTGAATATAGGTGGCATAGCGAATATTACTGTACTGGCAAAAAATGCGCCTTTAGAGCAGACCTTATGCGCTGACATCGGCCCAGGCAACACCATGTTGGACGCCTATGTGCAGCGTTATTTTGCTCCCCTTGAATACGACCAAGACAGTAAACTGGCTAAACGGGGCAAGGTTGATCCGGCATTGCTTCAGGCGCTCACGGCCCAGCCGTTTCTTGCTAAAGCCATGCCCAAAACCACGGGCCCGGAAGTATTTAATCTCGCCTATTTGGCGCAATGCCAAAAGCAAAGCAATACCCAGGAATTAAATCATCATGATGTACTGGCCACCCTGTGTGAATTCGCCGCGCTGGCGATTGCCAAGCAGCTTAATGTCCTGGCAGAGCAGCTCGGTGAAATTAAGGTCTATGCCAGCGGCGGGGGCATTCACAATCCATTGCTGATGGCGCGCATTCGTGCCCATTGCCGCGCGGGCATAAGCCTGGACTCGTTGCAACTCTTAGGCATAGAGCCGGATGCCAAGGAAGCGGTGTTATTTGCCCTGCTCGCCAATGAGACCTTGGCCGGCAGCACCACGAGCGATGCCGGTCATGCGGGCATGCCGGCGGTAAGCATGGGCAAAGTCAGTTTTCCCGACTAACCCCAAATGCGTTGGCAGTAGTCGACCAAACGGCGGGCTTTGGATTTACTTTGCAGGCTAGGGGTCAGGCTTTCGTAGAGGCTTTGCGGGTGCAGATGAACGCTAAACTGAGCACTTTCTTTGATGATCTCATGACGACCATGCAGGCTTAGCTGCAACAGTCCCTGACCCTGCATTTCAAGTTGAGCCGACGCGGTGTTTGGGCGAAGTGTTAGAGCCACTATAGCACTGTTAAGATCGCGCTCACTGACGCGGTAGTGCGCCTGCAACTGGGCATGGCGTTGTTCGGCAAAGCTCACGCTAGCATGAAGACAGTCCCCGGGTTGGGCATTGTTCGGCAGACGGCAAAGCAGTTGCGGCAACTGTTCGGGCGCGCCTAAAAGCACGGGCTGCTGCGTTAAACTATCAAAGTCTGCTAAAGCATTGTCGTTACGCAGTGAAAACACTGCCAACGGAGAGCGAAACTGGGTCATATCCTGTCAATTATTGCCGATTTGCGGACAATTATGCGCCGTCTAAATGACAGTTTTATGACTTAGATCGAAATTTATACTTTTTTGTTAGCTTAACGTAGCTTTATGCCCGTGTTATTTATTCGCTCGCTCGTTCGTTATTAGGAACCCAGTTTAAAGTCTAATCGGACCTTGGTTGTGGCCGCAACCGGCTGCCCATTTTCAAACTTGGGGGCATAACGCCATTGTTCAACCGCTTTACGTGATTCGAGTTCAAATCCAGCGCCCCCCTCTGAATCCAGTATTTCCGCTTGCTCTACAAAGCCGGCCGAGTCTATGGTGATTTGCATTTCCACCCAGCCATTTTTGCCTTTCTTGGCTTCGGCGACGGGGTATTTTGGATGAACGCGGTATAACGGGGTTTGCTCTGCGTCTGCAGTCCAAGGGCGCATCTTTGCTATGGCCAGGCAATGTTCGGTGGCATTGTCGCTCTCCCCCTTTGCCTCGTAGAGCTCCACAAGCATGGAATGTGCCTGTAGCTCTATGGTGTGATCAAACTCAAAGTTGTCGTCGAAGACGTTAACCACATTAAGCAATCGCTCTATAGCATGGTTAACGTTGCGCTTCGATGCCTCTGCAAATGCCTGATTCAGGTTTAAACGTACATACTCGACCGTGTCTTGTGCGAGTTTGCCATCATAATTACCTTCTGCCTCATCGAGGTAGACCCGAGCTTGGATCATGGCGGCTCGGCGGAATCTATGGCGCTGGATTAACACCTCCGCAGCATTAACCTGGATATCCGCTACAAACTTGGGCTTGTCACTTTCTTTGGCTATCTCTATGGCTTTTTCCAGATACTCTACGGCACTTTTCCACTCATCGGCGCTTTTGGCCAGCCCAAAGAGTGGGTCTATTAAAGTGAGTTCAGACGTCTGCTTGTCCTTGGTTAAAATCGATAAGGCCTGTTGATAAAGCCCTCTGCGCTGCTCTCGTAATTCTTTGGAGTGAACGCCAAGGGTACCGGCATAGTTGATTGCCAGGTTAGCTGCATTGACGGAGTCTTTGCCGAATTTCTCGACGCCTAGCTCGTAGGCTTCTTTGGCGTATTCTCCAGCGGGTTTCCCGGCGGCGACGGCCTCGTTGTACTTTTGGTAAGACTGGCTAAAGTCATCACCTTGTGCCGATACTGAGGTGCTTAATAATGCCGAAACGGCGAGTGGGAGTATGGCCTTTAACATTTCACTGTCCTTGTTATGGTTAGAATCTCAATTACCACAATGGAGAAAATAATTAACTAAATTTATTTAAATATTTACTTTTAGTTACAAGTATCACAGGTAAAAGTGTAAATCAAAGGCTATGGGTAATAGGGAAGCTTTTGACAAATAAGTTAGTGGCAGTGACCTAGTTTTAAACTTGGCTTAACATTCAGGCCAGGGTGTGAAAGCGGGTTTATCGAACACGGCTTAAAAGCAGGCGGAGGTGTTGGTTGAGCACAAAAAATAGCGCCTAAGGCGCTATTTTTTGCTTTGGAGTCAATTAGGCGCCATGGTATTTTGCGCCTGGCATGGATTTATTTAAACACCACTTCTTTTTGCGAGCGGCTATAGTGACGCTGTTGTTCCGGGGTCCATTCACCATTTTTTAAATATTGTGTTGTGACCACAAACTGCCCATCTACGTATGAGCTGGTGGATTTCACCCGAGTGATCCCTTCAATGCTGCCGCTCACATCTTCATAGGCAACAAAAGAGCCGTCGTCAGTGACTTCTAATGTACCCTGAGTGTAAAAGCCTGCGGTGGTGAAGTAGTAGAACACCAGGGATTCTTTATCTTTATCCCAAAAAATCAGAGATTCTCCGCCATAGGCACCGTCATTAATACTGTGCATAGTGCGTATCGCAGTGCCGTTAAGTGCTCGTTCCCACTTGCCCACATCGGTGACATCAGGTTGTTCGGGGCCCATGCTGAAGGTTGACTCCCAGGTACCCAGGTAAGGTTCGAACACTTGCAGTTCGCTGGCAAGTTTGCCATTAGCACTCGCTATATGGGTACACAGTAGTAATATGGCGGTTAGTAAGTATTTCATCGGCGTTTTTATCTCGCGTAACCTTGGTTGCCTTTAAGAGTGAACGACAATCCTTGCGGGATCAAGAAAGAAGCAATAAATACAGTTAATTAGCAAGAATATTCCGGCCCTTTGTGGGTACTCAAAGGGCCGGAATATCGCCAACCATTACAGCAGTGATACAAGCTTGTAAGCGCTTAAGCCGACCACGGTAATAATAATCGGCAGGCTCAATAGGTTTACCAACCAGTTATTTTTATATTGGCCCATCACGTTTTTGTTATTTAGTAACCATAAAAGGTATATACAAACAATGGGCAAAAGTAAGGCATTGCTGGCTTGGGCAAAGATGATCACCGCTACGGGGTCGAGCCCCAAGCTGGCAACCGTGGTGCCAAAAACCAAGATGGCGAGGGCTACCAGCTTAAAGCGCATATCTTCTACCGCGTCTTTGCCTCCGAGCATACCACAGACCGCATAAGCGCCGGCTAACGGAGCGGTAATCGCACTGGTTAGGCCCGCGGCAAATAAACCAATGGCAAAGAAATACTGAGCATAGCTGCCGAGTAGGGGTTCCAGCTGATTCGCCATATTAGCGGCATTGAGTGGACCCGTATGCTGGCCAAAGAAGGCAACGCTGGCGGTGGCGACTATGGCCAGGGTGATAAGGCCACCAAGGCCCACCGAAAGACCCGTGTCCCAATTGTGAGTTCGAATGGCTTGGCCTACATCCTGTGGTTTGGCATCTTCTCTGGCTATCACTCCAGAGTGTAAAAACAGGTTATAAGGCACTATGGTGGTGCCAATCAACGCCAGCACTGTGGTTAATGAGTCTGTAGGCAGGCTAGGCTTAAATCCGGCAAATAGCTCGCCAAACGATGGCGCTGCAAGCACCATGGTGGCTATAAACACTATGCTCATCACACCCACCAGGAGCATCAAGGTGCGCTCAATTAATTTGTATTTGCCGCTGTAAAGAAGCAGGGCGCTGACAAGGGCAATGACCGGTGTCCAGAGGCTACCCGTCTGCTGTCCAAAGAGCCCTTGTAAACCCAGGCTGGCGCCACTGAGGTTACCAGCCTCATAGGCGGCACTGCCGATGCCAATGGCGCTGATCACCAAAAAGATAGCCAAATACTTTAACAGCGGCTGGTTAATATTATCACGCAGGGCCGGCGCTAAGCCTTGACCGCTAACCACGGCCAACCGGGCTGCCATGCTCTGCAATAAAATCGTGGCAAACACCGAAAACACCAGCGCCCAAAGCAGGGTAAAACCAAAGTTGGCGCCGGCGACGGACGCGGTGGTAATGGTGCCTGGACCGATAAAAGCGGCGGCAACGAGCAGGCCTGGGCCGAGTTTTTTCATATTATTAACCCTGTCTTTTTTAGTGCTATCCAGCTAAGCGCTCATCAATATTCTTGTTATCTAGTGCAGGCTAATAAGATATAGAAAAGCTGGCAATAAAGAAACGAGTCTACTTTTCAGTTTTTTCCAGTTCGGGGTGCTCCAGTAACACAGCACCGCTGCTATGCTCCGCTAATTGGTCGTCTGGGTTGTATATAGGGCAATGTTGCATCGACAGGCAGCCGCAGCCGATACAGCCATCAACCTTGTCTCTAAGCCTCTGCATATAGGCAATCTTCTTATCTAACTGCCTTTGCCAATGCTTCGATAGGCGCTGCCAGTCGGCCTTGGTGGGTGTGCGCTGATCCGGCAAGGTACTCAGCGTCTCCTTAATTTCTTCAAGCGTTATGCCCATAGTTTGTGCCGCCTTGATCACGGCGATGCGCCGTAATACATCACGTTTATAGCGGCGCTGGTTACCCTGGTTGCGCCAACTGCGGATCAGTCCCTTTTTTTCATAAAAGTGCAGTGCTGAGATACTTATGCCGGCGCGGTTGGCGACCGTACCAACGGAGAGTTCTGTGGCTGCCATCTGTACTCTGCTCCAAGTCAAGGTCTGTTTATAGAGCGAGATTAATATCGTGACTTAAACAGCGCAAGTAACTTCTTTTTTAAGGTTTAATATGTATCAAATTGTATTTTAGTGCTGAATATAACGCTTCTCTTATTTGGCGTGTTTTACGCAAAAATAAGCGCGTTTTCTAGTCTTTTCGGTGGTAAATCGAGCGCGTTTGTAGCTGCTGTGTAAATAAATATTTATCATCTAATGAAAAAATGTGGGTTTTTTAATCCTTTTTATGTTGTCAAATGTAACTTGAGTCGGTAAAAAAGGAGTGTGCCCAATATTAACTGTGCTGATTCAGCTCAATTACCGGTCTTTTTTTGGGTAGGTGATAATAATAATTCAGGGAATATAAAATGTTTAACAAGTCTAAAATCGGCAGAGCGATTCAATACTCTTTGCTTCTAGGTTCAAGCGTTACAGCGTTTTCCTCTTTTGCCGCTGATGCTGAAACGGCAGTTGAAGAAGAAGCTCCAGAACGTATCGAGGTTACAGGCTCTCGTATCCGTACCGACAGCTTCGCCAGTGATACCCCAATCGATATCATTTCTGTAGAAAGTGCCACCGAGCAGGGTATCAACACCCTGGGTGAACTACTACGTACCAGTACCATTGCCGCAGGTTCAAGCCAGGTAACTTCTGCCTTGACAGTAGGTTATGTAACCTCAGGTGGTGCCGGTGCTGAAACCATTTCAATGCGTGGTCTAGGCGCAAACCGTACCCTAGTACTACTAAACGGCCGTCGCGCCGGTCCTGCGGGTACCCGTGGTCAGGTATCGGCGTTCGACATGAACGCATTACCAATTTCAGCCATTGAACGTGTTGAAGTATTAAAAGATGGTGCCTCGTCACTATACGGTTCTGACGCGGTAGCAGGTGTAATCAACATCATCACCAAAAAAGGCGATGATAAGTCGGTATCTGTAGACATCAGCCAACCATTTGAGTCGGGCGGTGAAACGCAGCGTATTAACTTCTCAATCGGTGAAGAATTTGAAGATGGTTCTGTACGCCTAGTGGGTGACTACAACGTACAGCAAGAGCTACTTCGTGGTGACCGTGATTTCTATGACTGTTCAGCTCGTCGTTTCTATGACCAAGATGGTAACCGTGCCGATCCAATCGATCCGCGTACCGGCGATTACCATTGTAATGACGCCCCATACGGTATTTGGCTAGTGGGTGTGGGTGCAGAAAACGTACCTGGTGGCTCTCGTGCATTTTATGACTATGACGGCTTCTTTGCCGCCAATGGTTACGATAGCTTCAATGACTGGGCAACGGGTGCTCCCGCTGACTTCACTACCCCAGAAGGTTGGTATCCGGTTGGTTACAGTAAAGAAAGCGATGGCCTTTGGCACCGTGATCATCCTTTCCTAGACAAGGAAACGATGACTCCTGAGACCAAAACCTGGTCACTATACTTCCAGGGTGACTTTAGCTTTACCGAAAATGTACGCGGTTACTCTGAGTTGCTGCACAGCTCACGTGAAACAACAACTCAGGCATATCGTCAATTCTGGACTGCCGACTATGGTTTCCAACCTGCGGGTGTGGCTGATGGCTTCGGCGGTGCTGCCTACATCCTGCCGGTGGCGCTAACCGATCATTACGGCTCTGACACCGAAGTAGATTATACCCGCGGTGTACTAGGCCTTGAAGGTAATATCGGTTTCTGGGAATGGGACGTTTCTTACCAGAACAGTTACAACAAAGGTACTTACGGCAATAAGGTCATTTTCCGTGACTCTATGCTAATGGCGCAGGATCACTTCGCCAATGGTACATCATGTAGCGGCGAAACGACCCAATATTCAGGTAAAACTTGTGTCGATGTGCCTTGGACCGATCCTCAGTTCCTATATGGTAACCCTTCTGCCGAAGTACGTGACTTCCTATTCGGTAAGGAAAAGGGCGAAACTATTTATAAGCAACAAACTATTGAAGCTTATGTCACTGGCGACCTATTTGAACTTCCTGCCGGTGCGGTAGGCAGTGCATTCGGTATGTCTTTCCAAAAAGACGAATTAGATGACACTCCTGGATTCCACAGTGCAAATGGCAACTCCTGGGGTCTATCAAGTGCAAGTCGTACTGCGGGTGATCAGAATACTCGCGCGGTATTCGGTGAAGTACGTATTCCAATCGTAGAAGGTCAGTCTTGGGCTAACCGTATGGATTTAACCGCATCGGGTCGTTGGACAGATGTGTCAACTTACGGCAGCGATACAACCTACAAACTAGGCCTTACCTGGGAAGTGGTTGACGGTTTCACCATCCGAGGTTCACGCGGTACATCTTTCCGTTCACCGGCTTTGTTTGAGCTATACCTAGCTGGTCAAACAAGCTTCGGTGGCCAAATGTCGGTGGATCCTTGTTATAACTGGGGTAACCGTCTAAGTGAAGGCTCAGTAACTCAACAAGTTGCTGATAACTGTGCCGCCGACGGTGTTCCTGCCGATTATACTGGTGCAAACACCAGTAGTGCGACGCTCGTAACCAGTGGTGGTGAAGGCCGTCTAGAAGCAGAAACTTCGGTATCTGAAGGCTATGGTTTTGTATGGACCAGCCCAGCAGACACCTATGCGTTCTCAGCCGATTACTACGATGTCAAAATTGATAACCAGGTTGCTAACCTAGGTGGCTCAGATATCACGGGCAGCTGTTACCGTTCAGAAAACTTCCCGAACGATCCATTATGTTCGCAGTTCACTCGTAACGACGGTACGAACGGCGACTACGGTATCGATACTATCTTCGGTGGTTACACTAACGTTGCCAGCCAAGGTACGCGTGGTGTGGACTTAAACTTCACCTATCAGGATGACTTCGACTTCGGTTCACTTCGCTTTAGCTTAGAGCACACAATCCAGATTGAGCGCACTTACCAGCTATTTGCTGATAGCGAGCCAAGCCAGTACATCGGTGAAATCGGTGATCCTAAGCACGTAGGTATCGGTCGACTAACTTACTCTAACGACGATTGGAGCGTTACTTGGACCACTCGTTATATCGATAAGACAAACGATTACGAGTACTTCGACGACAGCAACGAAACTACGTACCGTGGTGAGGACGTGACCTTTATCGCGGAAACACCAACAACCTTCTACCATGCACTATCAGGCAGCATGCAGTTCGATAACCTAGACGTTACTATGGGTATTTCGAACCTGTTCGACAAGATTCCTCCTCAGGTTTCTCCGTCTTACGTGCGTGCAACGGGTAACTCTGCATTGTATTCACAGTATGACAACCTAGGTCGTCGTTTCTTCGCAAACGTGACTTACAACTTCTAATTTAGGTTTTAACCTGGATTAGATGCTGAAATACTAATAAAAGCCCTTCGTTATGGAGGGCTTTTTTTTTGAAAGGGAATATCATGATCAAGCAGCTAACTTATGCGTGTGCCTTGGCTGTAATAGGCAGCAGTGGTTCAGCCATGGCAAAGGTCAATCAGCAAACTCTTGAGGACTACGCCCGTCATGCCAAGTTTATCGATATGAAAATATCGACCAAGGGCTCTTATTTGGCGGCCACGGCACGTGCCGACGACGGCTCAATGCGCTTAACCGTGTTGAGTGTAAAAGACAGAGAAATAGTTTCTATTATTCAGGGTAAACCGGGGGAGTCCATTTTCCAGTTTGATTGGGCCAGTGACGATCGCATCGTTGCCGCTACGGCACGGGATTATGGCATGTATGAGCAGCCATACCTAACCGGTGACATTATGGCCGTCAATGCCGATGGTTCAAACAAAAGAGTGATTGCCGGGCCACGCTCCGGTGGTGACAATATGAAAATCGCCTTTATTGCCGATGTTCTGCCGGAAAATGACGATCAAATTATGATCACCAGCCGATCGCCATTTTCCAATGAACCCTATATTGAATTGGAGCGGGTCAAAATTTCTTCTGGGCGTAAGCGGAGCGAGGGGAAAATTCCATTACGCGCCTATAAAAATGTTGGCGTCGGGGTTATCGTCGATGCAAAAGGGAATCCCAGGGTGGCGCTGGGTACCGATCCTAACGGCGGCAATCAGTCGGTCATTGTGGCGCGTGAAAACGAGGATGCTCCATGGCAGGAAATCATGCGCTTTGACGCCAACGAGGGCAGCTTTACGCCTTTAACCTTGCTTGATGAGCACACCCTGGTCGGGCTGAGCGATAATAATACCAATACCCAGGCCATCACCACCTTAAATTTAAAAACCAACAAGCAAGAAGTGTATGCCGCCCACCCTAAGACAGATCTGCTTCCGGTGTACAGTTATAAGAATGGCCGCCCGGCGGAGGTCATAGGTGCCGCCTATGAATACGACGAGATTGATGTCTTATTCTTCGATGGTATTAAGGATAAGGGTTTTGCTTCGGTTATCCATAGCTTAAGAAAAGCCTTTAAAAACCAGATTGTAACCATTACCTCATCGACCTTGGACAACAAGTTGATGGTGGTTAGAACGGCCTCTGCCAACAACCCGAGACAGTTTTACCTGTTTGATAATGAGCGACGCAAATTATTGCCTTTGAGCAAGGCCAAGCCTTGGCTTGACGTCGCGGTTATTCCTCAAACCCAAATAATCGACTACCAAAGCCGCGATGGCCACACCATAAAAGCCCTGCTGACCTTACCTCTGGGAGAAGCGAAAGACTTGCCATTGATTTTGCTGCCCCATGGCGGCCCACACGGTATTCGCGATTCCATCACCAGTATGGATGGCGATGCCAAGGTACTGGCCAGCCATGGTTATGCGGTGCTGCAGCCGAACTTCCGTGGCTCAGGCGGCTATGGCAAAGACTTTGAACAACTTGGTCATCGCAATTGGGGCACCACCATGATCAATGATATGACCGACGGGGTGCAGCACCTGATCAGTTCGGGCATTGCCGACAAGCAAAGGGTCTGCGTCTATGGGGCCTCTTACGGCGGCTATGCCGCGGTACAAAGTGCTATTCGAGAGCCGGACTTATACCAATGCGTGGTCGGGTTTGTCGGTGTGTACGACCTGGACATGATGTTTAATGAGGGAGATATTTCCGAGGCTAAGGCCGGTATTAATTATCTCAACCGGGTCTTGCCAGCAACCAAGGAAGAGCGCCAGGCGCAGTCGCCTGTGTATAATGTGGATAAGCTTAAGGCGCCTATCTTTATCATCCAGGGAAGTGATGATGCGCGGGTGCCTAAAGAGCATGCGTTTGCCCTGCGCGATGCCTTAAAGGAAAGAAATCATCCTTTCGAATGGATGATGAAAGACGGTGAGGGGCACGGTTTTTACAACCCCGACAATAACATCGAGCGTTGGCAAAAGATGCTCGCGTTTTTTGATAAATACATAGGTGAATAACTCGGGTTATTGATATATAAAAAAAAGCCTGCATAGCGCAGGCTTTTTCATAAAGAAGGGTGTGCTTAAGGCAACGCCTTAGTCTTCTTTTTGTGCGTCTTTTACCGCTTTGAGTTTGGCGGCGTGGTCAATCTTAAATTCCGGCATGTCTTTGTTGCCTTCCATCAAGTAGTTGTCCATCCAGCGCATTAAACGCAGGCTGTAGTCATATTGTGCCGCAACCTTACGGTTACCATGGCCTTCGCCCGGGTAGTACACCAAGCGTACGTCTTTGCCTTGCACCTTCATGTAGCGATATAGCTCCATGGATTGTGCCGGGTGCACGCGAGGGTCGTCTTTACCATGCATAATAAGCAGTGGCGTTTTCGATTGACCTGCCCAGTAGATTGGGCTGCGCTCAAGGTACCATTGCCACTTATCCCACGGGTAAGAGCGGGCGTGAACCAGGTGCATTTCGTTGGAAATATCCGTGGTACCAAACTTTGAAAGCTGGTTGGTCACACCCACGAACATCACGCTGGCGGCAAAGTGTTCGGTCAGCTTGGTTGCACCCCAAGCCGAGGCATAACCACCGTACGAACCACCTGTGATACCCACGCGTTTGCTGTCAACCAGGCCCATGTCTACGAGGTATTGTTTCATGTCGACTAGGTCGTCGAACTCTTTACCGGCATAATCGTTTTGACCCAGCTTAGAGTACTCTACGCCTTTACCCGTTGAACCACGGTAGTTCGGGTAGAACACAGCGTAACCGCGAGCTGCGCCCATTTGCCCCGGATCTGAATAGCTTGTTACCCAGCCATTTTTGTCATGGCTTTCAGGACCGCCGTGTACCGCCATGATCAACGGATACTTCTTACCTTCTTCATAGTCGAGTGGGTAAACCAAGACACCACCGATTTCAACGCCATCGCGGGCCTTAAAGGTCAGCGCTTCTTGCTTAGCGAAGCGTTTGTCATTTAACCAAGGGTTTGAGTCGCTTAAACGCGTCGCCTTTGAGCCACGCACCATATACACCTCGTTCGGGTGTTTGGCGGTGTTGGCACTCAGGGCCAGAGTCTTGTCCGAGTCTGAAATGCTCAAAGAGCCGGCGATAAATTTGCCTTCTTTTACCAGCTTCTTGTATTTGTTTGAGCCTACTTTGATCTGACCGATAAAGCTTTCAGGGCTAACCTGAGCCACAAAGTTTAAGGTGTTGCGCTTGTTCGACCATTCAAAATCGCTGATATGACCCATAAAGTCAGGCAGCCATTCATTGATCTCACCGGTTTCGGTATCGGCAAGGTATAAACGACCGGTAGCCGGATCGTGCTTGTCGTCGGCGCCAAGAATCGCCACGTAGCGGCCATCGTGAGAAAGCTCGGCAGCGCCTAGCTTACCTTCGGTTTTAAATGACAAGGTCACTTGCTTGGATGCGACATCGAATAGGTGCCATTGTGACTTCATATACTTGTCATCAATAAGCGCCGTAGGTTGGGTCTTCACCAAGAGCTTTTTACCATCGGCTGAGTAATTCATGTCGCTGACATAACCATCAATGCTAATGGCTTCTGGGTCTAATGGCTCGTCTGACTGGCTAAGGTCAACCAGGTGCAGTTGTTTGTTGTCCAGACCAAGTTCGTACACCTCGGCCATAAAGCCAAGTTTTTTCAGCTCTTTTTCAGACTTGTCTTTTGCCGGCATGGCCAGCAAGGCTACCTGCTCGCCATTGGGGCTGAGCTCGTAGCTGGCAATGGCGCGACCTTTGAGGGCCATTACCTTTTGGGCCTGACCGCCATCAACGGGGATCTGATACAGGGCCGTGAATTTATCTTCTGCAAGCTTGGCCAGGAAATAGATGTGTTTGCCGTCGGCAGACCAGCTAATGCTCTTGATATTGACCTTGCCGGTAATAAACGGACGCTCAACGCCTTCATCATCAATAACGTACAACTCGCTGTAGTTAAGACCGTTTTTGTCCTTGTATAGCTCACGTGGCAGTGAGCGAGTAAAGGCCACCTGCTCGCCATCCGGGCTTACTGCGGTTTGTAAAACGCTTTTAATTTTTGGAATGTCTTCAACGGTAATGGTGTCATTGGCAAACGCCGGTGCGCTTATGCTCACGGCCATGGCCAGGGCCAGCGTCGATTTTAATAATTTCATGTCTGTCCTTCGCTTGTTGTCAGTAGTCGATATTCTACAAAAGCGCGACACGAAAGCCAGTGTTTGCGATTAAGGCCAGAATCAGTGGGTTAAACAACGGGTTGGAATAAGGTGTTGGCAGGGCCTGGTTGCCGTGCGCCTACCAACATGGGTTGGGAACTGCTGTTTAGAATTTGCGTTAGGGAAAGACGTTGATAACTATTGAGCCAGTTCTTCGCTCTCGGCTGCCACCGTATGCAAGGTGGTCAGCTTATAACCCGAGGCGGTGCTGGCATCGGCCTCCAAGATCAGTATGTAGTTACCATCGGCGGTCACATCCACATTTCCTTCCTGGTGTAGCACTATCTCCTGACCGTTATCTTCTAAAATGGCATAAAAGCCGTATTGTTTATCGAGCAGGGTCAAGGAGTTAGCACTGTAGCTGTTGACGCTATCAAGGTGGTGCTCGGTTTGCGAAATGGGCTGGCCTTCGAGAGTAAAATAGATGTCCAGCTTGTGTACCGGCAAACCGGCGTATTCATCGACCAGGTTTACCAGGGTTACCTGATGACTGACGCTATTAGGCACCAGATTTTGCGCCACACTCATTAGCCTCGGACCGTGTTCGGCATCCTTATAGAAGATGCCCAGGGCACTTTGCTCTTGCTCCAGGGTTAACAGGTAGCTATCTACCAGGGTATTACCCTGCTCATCATGCATGGAAATAGAGTAGCTGTTCGGTGTCAGTTGCAGCGTCTGTGACAGGGTATCGACGGCGGTGCTTGCCGTGTTTAGCTGGAAGTCCCCCTTACTGGCGCTGAATTGGGCGCTTGGGTACTCGTCTATGCTGTTGTAAAACTGCACCCGAGCATGGGCATCCTTGTTTTTAAGGCTATACGGGGTGTTGCCATTGGTAATGATATCCACCGTCAGGTAGTCGCTGTTATTGTCATAGCTGGGGCGAATGGCCATCACTAGGGCGTCGTCCGCGCTGATCCGGGTTTCATCCGATTGCCAAATAGGTGTGGTTGTGCCGGCCTCGGTCAGGTAGAAGGTGTGGGTATCGACCTTATGCTCGGTGCTCGGGCTGAGAGTTTCAAACATTGCCGAGCCCACCAGTTCGGCCTGCTCGAAGACGCCATCCTCCGCGGCCATATACAGATCGAAATTGCGCCCTTCTCTGGTGATATTGAGCATTTGCAACGAGAACATATCACTGGCTTCACGGTAGGGGAGTTCAAGGCTGAGCAGCTTTTTATCTTCGATGTTGCCATACATCATTAATAAGGTTTTGGTGTCGTCCACAATACTCAGGGTGTCGCCGATAATATCGACCAGGTTACCCTGATCATTGCTGTATTGTATGGCGTAGTCGTAATCGTCGGCGGTGTAGTTGTGTGTTGATGTGACATCCCCCAAATCTGCGGTGGTGCGAGCAACATCGGCGATGCTCAGGGTCATGGTTGGGCCATTTATGGTACCGTTGTATAGCTGAATACTGCCCGAGTCGCTGTTGCCGTCGGAGCTGCTGCCGCAACCGCTGAGGGTGACTAGGGCGGTGCCTGCTAGCGCTGCCAGGGTTGGATTAAGGCCTTTATTCTTGTTGTGTTTCATACTTGATTCCATAGTGAACTAGGTGCCCAGTATGACCCATAAAAAAACAAAAAATCCCATGTTTTACATAGTATTACTCCACTTAACAGATGTTTACACAAGTGTGAAAAAGTGTGCAACTTTACGTTTGGCGGGTTACATATGTAGCCCCAAAAAATGCCGCCCGTCTTTCATCTGGTTAAAGCGGTTATTGGGGTTTATACAGGGAGTCCAGTTCGGGAATATTCAACTCCCAACGGGGCACGGGCTCGCCGATATAATGACGCACCGCATCCAGAAGTAAGCGAGTACGCACCGGTAGATCGCGATGAGGATAGAGGGCATACATGGCGCCATAGTCGGGTAAATTAACATCAGGCAAGAGCGGTGTTAGCAGGCCGTCGCTTATTTCATTTTCGATTAAAAACGCCGGCACCAGACAAAAAGCGGTGCCAGAAATCACCTTATCGAGGATAACCTCACCGTCGTTGGAGGTATACACGGCGTTGATCACCTGCTCACACTCCTCGCCCTCGGCATTTATATAGTTAATGGTATCAAGACGGGTATGTGAGGTGGCGTAGGTGGCCGCCGGCAATTGTCCGAGCTCCTCTATGGATTTGGGGTTGCCATAGGTGGCGATAAACTCCGGGCTTGCCAGCAGCAGCATGCGGTTGCGGGCTATTTTTCTGGCGATTAAGGATGAGTCTCGTGGCTCACCGATGCGAAAAGCCAAGTCAAAGCCTTCAGAAATCATATCGACAGGGCGGTCGCCCAAGCGCATATCCACATTGACCTGAGGGAAGCGCTTTTGAAAGTCGTTGATTACCGGCTGAATGTAGCGTCGTCCAAGGGTATGCGAGGTGGCAATGCGCAGCAGGCCGCGAGGTTCCTGATGGTAGTTTTCCGCCAGTTGCACCGTGTCCGTTAACAGCATCCGTAGATCCCGTGCTTTTTTCACCATTTCCGCCCCAGCGGCGGTCAATGAAAACGACCGGGTGGTGCGATTAAGTAAGCGCACGCCCAGCTCATCTTCTAACTTACTGATCTGTTTTGAAATTACCGAGCGATCTATGTTGCGCATGGCGGCGGCCTTAGAAAAAGAACCCTGTTCCACTACTTCAAGTAGCATAATGAGTCGGCTGGTTGTATCCATAGCTAGGGTCTCGGTGGGGCAGCATCAATTGATGCCATTCTGGCATTAATGTTTTTATAAAACCAGTGTATCTGGCGCCGCTGTGGTTATTTAACATGGTTATACCAATTCTGTTAAGTATGTGACCAGATATAGCGCTGGATAAATGATGTGATAACAAGGCGGAGTTTTTCGTATGTAGTATTCTCCATAGAAAAACTCCAACGCCGTTAGTATGATATTTAGCCCGCTAGAATGATTAGCTATTTAAGTGAATTGGTATAAGGTTGAATTTCGGCGTCTATTTACTCAGTATTGAGCGCAGCAATTGACGTCAGCAGTGATAATTACACTCGCCGTAAGGCGGTGATATGAATTCTCAATGAGAGGAATTAGGTTATGCCCGGCCCCACGAATACCATGCAGGCACTTGTTTTAAATGAGCCTTCGCCGTCTTTGGCGTTACAGATGCAGGAGCTGCCAGTACCGCACATTGGTGCTAATGAAGTGCTGGTGGAAGTCGAGTATGTGGGCCTTAACCATATTGATGCGCGCCTGGGTGCCGAGGGCTTTTGTCGTTGGCAATATCCTCATGTGTTGGGTCTGGATGCAGTGGGCACGGTTGTTGAGGCGCCGGTAGGAGTGTTCCCCAAGCGCGGAACTCGGGTGATATTTACCACCAGTTTGGCCGAGCAGGGGGTGCTAAAGCGCTATACCAAGGTGGCCAACTATGCCGTGGCCGAAGTGCCTGAGTCCATTCCCAGTGCTGTGGCCGCCACCTTGCCCAACGCCGGGATGACGGCGCTTGCGGCTCTGGACAAAATCCAGCTGCAGGCGGGGGAGAGCATCTATATTAATTCCGGCTGTGGGGCGGTGGCCCATTTTGCCATTCAATATGCGCGAAAGCGCGGGGCCAAGGTGTTTGTCAGTGCCCCGCAAAGCGAGCATGAGCGCATTAAGGCCTTGGGCGCCGAGGTGTTGTTTGCCAGCGAAGGTGAGCAGTTAGTGCAGGATATCAAGCACGAACTCGGCCCAGACGGTTTTGACACCATACTCAACAGCTGCGGTGGTGAGACCTTTGTTGCCGATTTGGCGCATCTGCGCTTTGGTGGTCGTATTGCCTGCCTTAATGGTTTCGCCCAGATCCCCCAGGAGCTGCTATTTAGCCGGGCACCCATTATCGCAGCCGTGTCTTTGGGCGGAGCCTGGTTGGCAAACAGCCTGTGTGCGCAGCAAAAGTTGAGCTTTATGGGGCAGCAGTTATTGCAGGATGTGGGCGCCGGTCATATTCAGCCCCCCGCCCATCGTACCTTGGCCTTTGATGCCGAGTTGGTCAGTGAGGCACTGCGTCAGCTCTATCAAAAGGGTTCCAGTTTACGTCCGGTAGTCGACGTGAAATCAGGCGTCTTGCCATAACCTTATCGAAGAGCGTTATCTTTAGTACTGGATGGAGCTTTACGCTAACAAGGCAAAATATTTCATCCAGTTAGCGTGGCCTGACTCACTAAAATGAGCGCGAATAGGACAAGGAAATAAAATCCAGTCCCGGGTTTGGGCTTTCAAAACCGGCATTGGAATAATGCAGATAGCGCAGTCCGAATTCGGCATTTTCCAGCTTATACACTACGCCAATTCTGTCCTCAAACTGATAGTGGGTGCTAACGTCCTTACCGGCAAACTGTGTGTCATCTAAAAGCGAAAAGCCAATACCAAATTCAAACAGCAGCGGGTGGCCCCGATATTGCGTGATCGGGTATTGAAACACCGGAGTCAGTGCCACAACAAAGTTGTGATCATAATCATTGTTGTCGCCATAGCGCCAAAAATTCACACTGCTTTCGAAAAACATTTCGACGTTATTGAAGCGCTCCGGCAGGTAGTCGCTGAGATAATACTGATAGCCCAACTTAATCCCTTGTACATCCCCTTCACCCTGAATGTAATGCAGGGTGTAACCGTGTCGCGGCGCTTCCTGAGCCTGACTGGCTGCCATGGGAGCCAGGCTTAGGGCGCCCGCTAAGGTGGCTAAAATTATTGATTTCATACGCTTAACCTCACAACAAAAGGGCGCGTACTATTTATTTTGTGGGGGCTTAGATCAATGCACAAAAATGCACAGCGGTGGTGCAAACACGGCAACAATAAACTAACTTCATGAATAATAAGAATAAAATTATATGTGCATAAATGGAATCAATAATGTGCGTATTTGTTGCTTATGTTCCAAAATACAATCCGCTACTATGGCCGCCAATTCGATGTGAGGAGAGTGGCCAATGCGAGCACCTAAGCTGTTATTACTATTTATTATTACCGCCATGCTGACGCTGTCGGCCGGCAAGGCACAGGCCGCAACTGCTGAAGAGCCGTACACCATGCTTAAACAGGTTGGCGAGCAGCTCTTTGTTGATATCGGTAATATCGATGCCGATGACCAACAGAAAAAGGCGCAATTACGCAACCTGGTAAAGGCGCAGCTAATTCCGCACATCGACACCAAGTTCGTGTCCTTTAAGCTCCTTGGTAAGCATGTTCGCGAGATCAATAAGCAACAGGCACTCACCTTTATCAATGCCATCGAGTCATACCTGACCAATACCTATGCCAATGCCCTGATGAGTTATAAGGGTCAGGAAGTACATTTTATTAAGCCTAATGCGGCACCAAGCAATGGTTATACGGCGGTGAAAACCGAAATCGTCGAAGCTGGCAAGCCGACCATAGATATCGTCTTTAAATTGCGTCAAGACAAGGCCGGCAGCTGGCGCGTCTATGACCTGGTAGCCGAGGGTATCTCGCTACTCGATGCCAAGCAGAAAGAAATTATCGCCCGCATCACCGAGGTGGGTATCGACCAGGTTAATCAAGAGTTGTTAGCCAAGGGCTAATGGAGAGTTTTGTTCCTGCAGTGCTTTGGGGAAACTTGTAGCCTTTTACCCATGAGGCTCTCTACCTGGGGTTATCCCAGGAGTTCCCCTTTTTTTCTCTGCTTGAACGCGTTTGTACTGATTGCTAGTACGTTGTTGTTATTGTTGTGACAACACTTTTTGGGGTGAACTTATAGCCTTTTCCCTGTGGCTTCCTATCAATAAGTTCACCCTTTTTTTTTTTGCTTAGAGACTTTTCTTCGGTGGCAGCACCACATTCGCAAAAATAAGCCCAGCCACAAGTGACATAAAGATCAAAAAGGTTTGTTGGCCGATATGGTCGGCATAGACAAAGTCTTGCCCTTCTATCAAAGAGTTAAGTCCGATGTAGGTTTTTGAACCCGGCACCAGAACGATCAGGCCCTGCATGGCAACGATGGAAGCCGGAGCGTTGGCGATGCGGTTAAAGAGGTTACTAAAAATTCCCACCGCAAGGGCGCCGACAAAGGTACCCAGGGTGTAATCCAGGTATGCGGCGGAGCCTATGCTGGCACCATAGGCAATAAAACCGGCGGCCAGAGACCAAAGCGCATGCTTGGTTTTGGTTCTAAAAATCACCACCAAAGACATACACAACAGCAAAATAGCGAGCCAGGCGGTCCATTTAGGTAAGGGCTCTGGCGTCACAAAGTCCGCTTGTCCAAAGAGAGCAAAGCCAATTCCTATGCCGATAAAGGCACCGAAATAGAGCTTAAACAGCAGCATAAAGGAGTCCATCACTCGCGCCGTGCCGGATACCAGATGTCGCGCCGCCAGCTCGGCAAGACCGAGCGCCAAGGCCAGACCGGGGATAAAGACAATGATACTGGAGAGCACCACCAGACGAATGTTGATCTGGGCGTCCAAATACACGCTAATGGCACAGGCTAAAATGGCCGAGACCACGGCAACCAAGGGCTCGAGCATGTGTGCCACACGGCGCGAATAGCTCGACCAGAGCACGAACAAATACACCACCAGGGTGAGCAGGCCGGAATAAAAGACATCATTCCAGCTGGTACCCATCAACATGGCGAAGGCGCCGCCTGAGAAGGCAAAGGCACTGGCGGTGATCCACTTGTTGTAGGGCGCCGGCATCACGGCGATTTCATCAAGGCGTTTGTCTGCCTCGTTAATGGTTAATTCGCCCTTTAGCAGCAAATTCACCACCTCGTCGGTGTTGGCTAACGAGCCCAGATCGTGCTCGCCCGGGTCAACACGAGCAACATGGGTGTACTCGTTTTCATGACCCTCGGTCCAGATCACAAAGGTCACCGAGGTGGGTGACATTACGAAAGAAGACTTCAGCTCCAGGTAGGTCGCGACCTCCATCAGGTGCGCCTCGAGTCGATAGGCCGGGGTACCGTATTTGTGCAGCATCTTGCCGAGCTTAACGATAAATTTACGTTTTTCTTTAAAGAGAGCGTCTTCCACGCAGCGGTCCTCGGTTGTCGATCATAATGCATAGAGCGTGCGCATTTTATTGATCTAAGGTTACCTGTCTACTGATTTCTATCAAGATTTTATTGAATTTTTTGCTTCAATCCATTGTGCCATGTACTGGGTACTGCGCATGGTGTGGTGTTTTAGCATTTGCCCGGTGAAGTTTGTGTGGCGGTGCTGCATCAGGTTTTGCTGTAACTCCTTGATGCGTGCCAACAAGTTAGAGGACAAAGTATGGCTGTCGTAGATCTGGTTGAGTATTTGCTGGCCGTGACCCTGGGCGGTAATGAATTCGGCTTCATTCTCATGTAAGCGCACCGCGGCATCGGCAAATTGCTGCGGGTCGTTGTGCACAGCTCCGTTCCACGGCAAGTCTAAGTGCATACCTTCGGCGCCAATGCGGGTGGTTACCGAAGGCGTGGCGGTGATCATGGCTTCCAATAGTTTGCCCTTAATGCCGGCGCCAAAGCGCAAAGGCGCCAAACACACCCGTGCCGAGCTCATTACTTCCAGGGCGTCATCGGCCCAGCCCTTAATTAAAAAACCTGTTTTTGGATTATGCAAGGCGGTGGCCTTAGGCGGCGGTAAGAGCCGTAAATATGCAGCTCCGCCTTGGGCAGTTGCTTGCGGATCAAAGGCCAGATCTGCTGTAAATACAGCACCGCATCCCAGTTGGGTGCATGCCTGAAGTTGCCAATGGTCATAAAATGTTGGCGCTCGGCAAAGCTCGGTGTTTGTTTTGGCAGGGCGCTTAAGTCGACCATAAAGGGCAGGTGATGCAGCAGCGCGCGGTCAACCTTAAATACCTCATTGAGCAGCTGCATTTCGTAGGTGGAGATGATCAAGCTGAGATCGCAGCGCAAAATAGCGGCGATTTCGCGCTTGGCCAAATCCGTGTGCAGGTCGCTCGTCTCAAACTCCTTGCCCGCTTTATGGGCCTCATGGCGAGCCCCGCGCAAACACTGAAGGTCTTCGGTATCGAGGATTTTCAGGGCATCCGGTGCATACTTATCGACCCGCCAGCCGAATTGCTCTTCCATCATAAAGCGATCGAACATCACAATATCCGGGTTTAATTCGTTGAGGTAGGCGTCAAAACTACTGCAATTGAGGGCGATATCCGCGCTGCTGATCCCATATTGTGCCAAGTCTTCCATATGTTCTGTGCGCTGCGCCGGTGAGGCGAATTCCACCTGCCAACCTTGATTTCGAAACAGTTTGAGTAACGACATCATATGGCTGCCAGCCGCCGACGAATTGGGCTCTGGCCACACATAGCCAATCACTAATACTTGGGTCATAAACAAGACGCTCGTTTAATAAGGGTTACATCGATAAGCGTGCGGCGGGGCACGTTTTGATCACTGAGTAACGCGGTTAAAATGCTTAGGCTATGCTCGGCCAGATCGCCGCTGCGATAGGCCACCGAGCTGAGCGGACAAGGCAAAACAGCGGAGTCGGGCAGATCGCCAAAACCCACGATCTTAAGCTCCTTGCCGACACTCAGGCCATGACTTGGCAGGGCATCGAGCACGCCATAGGCGAGTTGGTCGCTGGCACATAAAAGCCCCACGGGCGCCGCCCGGTCATCGGTACGCACTTTGGCGATCACCTGGGCCAGTGCTTGGTCATTCAAGGCCTGCTGACCTGCCTGGCGGGTATTATTACAGGGGATGTATTGGCTGCTCGGGGTACCTGGGTGCAAATGTACCGCCTGCTCAAACCCCTCTTTAAAATGTGCATAATTGCTCAGAGAGGGGCCGCCCACCAAGGCCAGAGCGTGACAGCCCTGCTCCAGTAATGCCTGAGTTGCCAAAAACGCCCCGCGCTGAGTATCGGCCAATACACAGGGGGCCTCGCTAAAGGGCACTTCACGGAGCACATTAATGATCACCATGCCGCTATTGTTAAGTGCGTTTTGCCAATTAACATCCGTGCCCGTGGCCGGACACAAAATCACCGCGGTCACATTGGATTCCTTGAGACGTTCCATCAACCGTTGCTGGGTGTCGAGCTCATCATTACTGCTAAGTAGCATGGGCACAAAGCCGCGCTCCAGCACGCCTTGTTGCAGCGTCGTTGCCAGCTCTGTGAATTTGGGGTTATCCAAGGTTGGCAGCATAATGGCTACCAGGCCCGAGCGTTTTGAGCGCAGCGCTGCCGCATCCCGGTTATACACATACCCCAATTCGGCCATCGCCTGGCGCACCTTTTCCCTGGTTGTATCGCTGACCTTGTCCGGTTGCGTTAGCACCAGCGAAACGGTGGATTTAGACACCCCGGCGAGCTCGGCAACTTGGATAATGGTGACTTTGGGATGTGGTGGTGTGCTGTTCATGGCATTATAAGGCGCTGATTAAGCTCTACATGGTAGCAGATTCCGCGCTTTAGCGTCAGTACAAATACAGGAGTTAACCCATGAAAACCGTCCTTATTACCGGTGCCAATCGCGGCATAGGTTTAGCCCTTGCCAAACTCTACTTGGCGCAAGGCTGGCAGGTGCTTGCCTGTTGCCGAAAGCCGGAGGAAGCCATGCAATTGCAAGCGCTTGCCCAGCAAGATAACGCGCTGAGCGTGCACCGACTCGATATCACCGACTTTGAGCAAATAGACAAACTCGCCGAGCAGATTAACGACCAGGCCATCGATGTGTTACTCAGTAATGCGGGTATGTATGGTCCCAAGGGGTACGGCCTGGATGACATCGACTTTGCCCAGTGGCAGCAGGTGATGAATACCAATGTGCTGGCAGTAGCCAAGTTGGCGCAGGCCTTTTTACCACACCTCTTAAAAGCCTCGGCCCCGGTTTTTGCCGCGTTATCATCCAAGGTCGGCAGTCATACGGAGAACACCAAGGGCGGCGGATATATCTATCGTAGCTCCAAGGCTGCACTCAATTCGGTAGTGAAAAGTTTGAGCAATGATCTGCTAAGCCAGGGGATCAAAACCGTCTCCTTGCACCCGGGCTGGGTGAAAACCGAGATGGGGGGTCCTAACGCGCTGATCGATGCGGCCACCTCGGCCAAGGGGCTGAAACAGGTAATCGATGCGCTCAGCACTGAGCAAAGCGGCGGCTTCTACACCTATTTGGGTGAACGCATTCCCTGGTAATTGTGAACAAAACTAAGAAGTTAACCCTATTTAGTTGCTTGGTTTTTATACCGAGGTAGACTGTACCCAAGAGTCTGTTTATCGAGATAAATAGGCTCTGGAGGATAATAATCACAACAAAAGGGTTTTCTATGAAACAACACCTCATCGCCTCAGTGCTCCTTGGGGCATTGGGCCTGGGATGTGCGTCGACGGCGCTTGCTCAGCAAGAGGCGCCGGCCGGGGCACAAAATGACGCTGGCTATCAAGTGCCATCGAAAGAGCTGGCGCAGGTCGTCGATGCCAAGTTGGCACCGCGTTCCATGCTATCACCGGACGGCCAATGGCTGGCGTTACTTGAACGCCGCCGCGTTGAGAGCTTACAGGAGCTGGCCAAGCCAGAGCTGAAACTGGCCGGTATTAAGCTCAATCCAGATAATTTTTCTCGCTCACGAGTGCGTAACAAGTACACGGCGCTGACGTTTAAATCCCTCGAGGGTGATATTAGCCTGGACGTAAGCGGTTTGGATGAGGGCATTATGCGCTCGCCACAGTGGTCCAGTGACAGCCGCTATCTGAGCTTTGTCTATGAAACGCCGGCGGCGGCCACCCTGTGGGTGTACGATATCAATACTCGCGCCCTGAAACAGCTGAGTGAATACGCGCTCAACTCTGTGGTTACCGCCACCCCGTATCAATGGATGCCCGATGCCAGTGGGTTAATCATTAACCATGCGGTGAACCTGGGTAAGGCCCAGCCACAAGACGATGCCAATACGGTTGTGCCTGTGATCCAACAAACCACGGGTGAAAAGGCGCCGGCCCGTACCTATCAGAATCTATTGACCAGTCCCTACGACGAAGCGCTGTTTTCCTTCTATGGTCAGGGTCAGTTGATGCGTGTGAGTTTGGATGGCCAGGCCAAAGCCATCGGCAAGGCCAAGCTATTTAGTAATTTCAGTATCTCACCCGATAGCAACAATATTCTTGTGGCGACCTTGGATCAGCCCTTCTCTTATCAGGTGCCGTATTTCCGTTTTGCCACTACCTGGTCTGTGTGGGGAATGAGTGGCTACGAGCTAACAGAGCTGGTTAAACAGCCGTTGGCCGACAACATTCCCCAGGGTTTTGATAGTGTGCGCACCGGCCCTCGCGACTTTGAGTGGCGCAGCGATAAAGGAGCAACGCTTATTTGGGCCGAAGCCCAAGATGGCGGCGATATGAAAAAAGATGTGCCGCATCACGACCATATTTACACCCTGAGCGCGCCGTTTAAACGTAAGCCTAAGTTATTTGCAAAAACAGAGCGTCGTTTTGCCGGGGTGACCTGGGGCAATGAGAATCTGGCGATGCTTTCCGAGTGGCGCTTTAGCGACCGTCAGGTGCGCAGCTGGATTATCGCGCCTAACGATGCCAGTGCTTCACCTGTGCTCTTCTCCGAGCGCAGTTATAACGATGCCTATAAAAATCCGGGCGACCCCATTTACACCCACAATGATTTGGGTGCGCGGGTAATGCAGGTCGTGGGTGACCGCTATATTTACCTGCGCGGCGATGGTGCCTCGGAGCAGGGTAATATCCCGTTTTTAGACCGTTACGATGTTAAAACCAACAGCACCGAGCGCCTGTGGCGCAGCGAGGCACCTTACTATGAGCGCGTTGTTGACTTGCTAGACGAAGAGGGTGAGCGCTTTATTACCGTGCGTGAGTCTAAAACCGAACAACCCAATTTGTTCGTACGCGATTTGGATGACGATTCCCTGACGCAACTGACTCAGTTCCCTCATCCTTATCCGGCCTTTAAGGGCATTCAAAAAGAGCAGTTACGCTATAAACGTGACGATGGTGTTGAGTTGTCCGGTACCCTGTATTTGCCAGCCGGTTATGAGCCGTCACAAGGCCCAATCCCCGTGCTGATGTGGGCCTACCCACTGGAGTACAAGGACAAAAATGTGGCCTCGCAAGTGCGTGAATCGCCTTATGAATTTACCTACATAGGTTATTGGGGCCCTATGCCTTATTTGGCCAAGGGCATTGCCGTGTTCGACGACCCGAAAATGCCCATAGTTGGGGTAGATGGCAAGGAGCCGAACGACACCTTCCGCAAGCAACTGGTAGCCAGCGCCCAGGCGGCGGTGGATGTCTTGGTTGAAAAAGGCGTGGCGGATAAGGACAAGATAGCCATTGCCGGGCACTCCTATGGTGCCTTTATGGTGGCTAACCTGCTGGCCCACAGCGACCTGTTTAAAGCCGGTATTGCCCGCAGCGGCGCCTATAACCGCACGTTAACGCCATTTGGTTTCCAGGGTGAAGAGCGTAACTTCTGGGAAGGCCAGGCGGTGTACGCCAATATGTCACCGTTTTTCCATGCAGAAAAGATTAACGAACCCATGCTGATGATCCACGGCAAGGAAGACCCTAACAGCGGCACCTTCCCGATGCAAAGTGAACGCATGTATGCGGCAATGAAAGGTTTGGGTAAAGACGCCCGTCTGGTGATGCTACCCTACGAAGCACACGGCTACCGTGCCCGCAAGAGCCTGCTGCATGTTTTATGGGAGCAAGAGCAGTGGCTGGATAAGTACCTGCTCAGCGACACTAACGCTAACGCCGAGTAAATTGCGTTTTAAAAAGTAAAACCCACGCCTAAGCGTGGGTTTTTTATGGGGGAGGCTAAGCCTTTTGCTCGCTGTAGATATCGGGTTGCCAAATCTGCATTAGTATTTCCGGGTTCTCTATCCCTTTGAAACCATATTGAGCATATAAACCATGGGCATCTCTTGTGGCCAACACCATACGCCTTAACCCCTGTAGATCCGGGTGAGAAACAATCGACTCTACAAGCCATTTGCTCAGCCCTTTACCGCGATGCGCTTCGACAACAAATACATCGGCCAGGTAAGCAAATGTCGCTCTGTCCGTGATTAAACGGGCGAAGCCCACTTGTATGCCGCCATTTTCAAACACACCAAAGCACAAGGAATTATCAATTGCCTTGCGCAAGGTTGCTCTTGGAATACCCATGGCCCAATAACTTTGAGAAATGAATTGATAGATTACCTCGAAATCCAGGTCTTCATGTTTGGTACTGATTCGATATCCTTTCATTCAACAATCCTCTCATGTTACTCGCTATCGCTTTGCTGTTGTTCACTTTTTATTGGTAATGTTCCGGTCAAAGTGAGGTAGCCAGTCAAATACACCCATGCAGAAAACGACATAATGAGAATAACACCTATAATTAAGCGTTCGAGGTTAACCCCACAATTAACCATGGAAATATATTGTTTGCTTATGACTGAGTACAACCCGTAAACCCCGAAAGCGAGTAGAGCCCCGGTTAAAATCCGAAAAAATACACTTAATTGAATCTGCTCATTATTTGTTTCCATTTTCCATCATCCCTAAGAAAAATATATAGAGCTCGCGTCACTAGCAAATTGTAACCTTGGTTTTGATCCCAAGTGACGCTTACTGGCACAACAAGCAGACTTAAATTTGGTCCAAGCAGGCTTATTAAAAGCCTAATTTGCTTTGCAGATTACACTTCACCGATGGCCATTCTTTAGCAATGATTGAATAAACCGCCGTATCGCGCAAAGACCCATCTTTCATGATCTGATGACTGCGTAATATACCATCTTGCTTGGCCCCCAGACGTTCTATGGCTTTGCGAGAGGTGGTATTGTCAACATGGGTTCTAAACTCCACCGCTATGGCATCGTATGACTCGAATACTTCTCTAAGAAGAAGGAGTTTGCATTCGGTGTTAACAGACTTCTCCTTACTGCGTCCGAATACCAGGTGTAACCTATCATGGCACGCCGGTTAGAATTATCGACGTTATAGAATCGTGTGGTACCGACAATGTTATTCGTAGACTTGGTGCGTACAGCGTAAGCAATATTACCTTTGCTACTTGCTTCTATCGCATCCTGGACGTATTGAGGCATTTGATTGGGGCAGGGAACATTTGCATACCCTAGCTTCCAGTGCTCACCATCTTTAACCGCTTCAATTAACGCCGGCACATGTTCTAACCTGAGAGGTTCTAAGGTAACGAAGTCACCCTCAATTAATTTTTCTTCAATCCACATAATTTCCATATCCCTTTTGCTATCAAGCGCTTTTTCGGGCCGCGCATGGTTTTCGCGACCCCGCCAAACTTATTTTATGTGACGTTACCTAATTGATGTGACCACATTTTTATCGTCAATCATTTTGAATGCTATTTTGGCTGACATACCTACATCAAGTTGGTCTAGGTGCATTCTAATCAGAGGGTTAGGTAAACCGTATCCTTTATAGAAAGCTGAATTTAAAACCAGGTATTCTTCGTTTTGGCGATCAACAAACTTAAATAGCCATGGTTGCTCCTGTATGAAGCTCACATTGGTTACCCTTACTAGCATTGAACTCCCGTTAAACCAATGCCCTGATTAACCCTAGAAATGAACCGATAGATGCTGACCTTTAGAAAGCTGTTTCCATTGCTGGTTTAGGCTAAGAAGTTCTTTTACCACATTTTCAAATTGCAGTTGAGTGATGCTTGGGGTGGGTATATTGCGACTAACACAGGCTTGCTCAGTCATGTACATAAAGCCATTATAATCGGGCTCACTTCCAGTCCATAGCAGTGACTGTAATGATTCAACCATAGATTCTGTTTGCCAGACGTCAATTTTATCTGCAACTTCTTTAGAAAGCTCATTATGTTCTAATTGAAAGCTGATGCTTGCGCCTGCTTTCAATTGCCCATAAAAAGCACCTTTTACGGCAAAATGCTTTTCTACTACAAAATGGATCATATCGTGAGGCGCAACGCCTTGCTCAGGCATTTTAGTTTCTGTAGATGAGCCATCTTTTCGAATACACTTTAAGTGACCGTATTTTTTATCACCTTTGGTAAATACTATATCCATAATGCCATACTTTTATTTAGGATATACGCCATGCGAAGCTGCAGTAATAGCTGGCTAAAACTGGCGTAAGCGACAACGAGTTAACAGTTATGTATCCGACTATTCAACCGCTTTGTTAGCTGTACTGTACCCCTTAACTACATATAAAACAAAGATATTTTCTTGCATTTCAATAGTGAAATAGCTACCTGCTGATTGATAATTTCAGAATTTTTCATCTACTTTAAGCCTGGCTCTTCGTATCGTTAAGGAAAAATGGTCAATAGAGCGTCTAAAGAATCTTGCCCGCAATAAAGGCACGTCGGAAATGACGAGAAATGCATTAATAGCAAGGAGTATCAGATGTGCTGATCTGGTTTTTACGAGGTGTTTTTATGCGTTATTCTCTTTGGCTGTAGATTGCCTGAAGCCATCAAGTGGCATGGTGATAGCAAAGCATACGCCTCCTTCACTCTGAGACTTATATTCCAGCGTTCCGCAAAAATATTGACTAATAATTTCATGTGCTAGACACAAGCCCAGTTCCGTAACCGTTGCATCGCGGTTACCGACAACAAGGGTATCGAACAGGTTGCCTTTTATAGCATCAGGAATACCGCAGCCGTTGTCGCAAACCCTTATGGTTAGCTCTTGATTAGTTAAACTGGCTTGAATATGTAATTTATATTGGGTGGATGGATGCTCAAAGGCATGATTGAAAGAATTTTCTATCAATATAGCCAGAGGCAGGTGCAGTAAAAATCGAGGTGCTTCAATTTGAATGTGTTCATCGACTTCGATGTCTAACTCTACATCCATCCCTTTGTTATCCGCGTCTTCAACACAGTCGCGTATTTCATCTGCAAGCACGAGCATTTGTGCTTTTTCGTCAAATCCATACTGAGTAATCACTTTTAGCTTGGTCATTATATTGCTGATGCGACTGGCGCTGTTACCGACTAAATTCGCACAATTTTCTATGCTTTCAATTGATTCAAGTAAGGATTTTTTGGCTAATTTATTCTCGTTAACACAGGCTTTGACCTCTTCAAGGGCAAGAAGCTGACTACTTGATGCGGTCACGGCAATGCCAACCGGCGTGTTTATCTCATGCGCTAGCCCTGGAATAAGGCGCATCAAGGTTGCCGACTTCTCGGCGTTAACCAACCTGGCTTGTACCCGCTCAAGATCGGATACTGCGGCACAGAGCGCGTTATTTTTTGATACGAGCTCGTTGGTTTGGCTTTTTACTTCAGAATTCAAAAAAGAAATAATGTTTTTGCGTATGCGTGAACGGGCGTTGTAGAAGAAAATGAGGACGCAAAGTAGGGATAAAAAGCAAATCACTGCAGCGAAATAATAGACGTTGAGCTTCATCGTAGAGTAAGCGATAAACTCGCCCAACTTTTGTTCTCGAATAGATAAAAATTCGTTGATGTGGCTCATTATGCGTACCTTACTTTGCAGGTAGGCTTCGCTATATAAGATTGCTAACGCTTCTTGATTTTTACCTTGGCGCACTAAATCAAAGGCTTGGTTTTCTAAGAGCACCAAAGATTCACTTTGGTCATAGGCACGCGTCAGGGCTGTTAACTCTTGCTCGGACGCGCCATTTTCTTTGAGTAGGTCGAGCAGTGATTTAGGTTCGCCACTGGGGAAGGGGGGTGACCCATCGGCCACCATAAGCATGTCCCAGTAAACTCTATTGAGGTGTTTAGGCCTGGGGCTCTCGCCGGAGCGAATACTCAGGATTTGTTCAAAAAACTCTTTAAACTTGGGATTCGATGTAGCGGCATAGGCTCTTGCCATCATGGTGAGTTGATCTGAACTCAAGCGCAGTTCTTGAGAGAGTCGTACTAGGTTAAAGTTTTGCTCCAAGCCTTTTTGTTGCTCACTCTTACTGACAAAGGCTAGAACCACAAACACTAATGCGGCTATAAATAAGGTTAAACACAGTCCGATAATATATTCGAAGTATTTGAAGCTAAGAAACTTTTGATATTGCTTTTCATTCATTGGCCAATTCAGCTCGTAACTAATATAAAGCTCAACCCTTGGTTCTTAGTATAGGTGAAGTTTTTTTGGCCCTGCGTGTTCTTCTTATTGGGGTGTGAGATTTATGCAGGCGAACTGCTATTTTCCAGCTAATTATTCAGACCTTGATAGCGGCCAGAAAGCAAACCAAAGTAGGTCTATAAACTCCCTGATTTATATCTAAAAGGTAGTGAGTTAGTGGTGAAAATGCAGCACCAAAAAAGTGCTGCATATGTGTTCGGTTTTATATTTAAAGCCCAAAAGGGTTATCGATACTGTGCGCCGGCTCGGTAAACCATATCGGACCTTTTTCCGTGGTATAGAAGTGATCTTCCAAACGCACGCCAAATTCGCCCGGGATCACCAGCATGGGCTCATTGGAGAAACACATGCCCGGCGCAAGCAGCTGCGGGTTGTTTTTAACCAAATACGGCCATTCGTGAATATCCATGCCAATGCCGTGGCCTGTGCGGTGCGGGCAGCCCGGTAGTTGATAATCCGGTCCCAGCGTTTGCTCTGCTAGATAACTGCGCGCGGCAAAATCTACATCACCACAGGTGTTACCCACTTGTGCCGCTGCAAAGGCTTTTAATTGAGCGTTTTTCTCAAATTCCCAGAACATACGCTGGCGCTCGGTGGCTTCACCAAACACATAGGTGCGGGTGATATCGCTTAAATAGCCTTTGAGCTGACAACCGGTATCGATCAGCACCATGTCACCTTTTTTCAGGGTTTGCGGGTCTTTCACGCCATGGGGGAAGCTGGTGGCCTGGCCGAATAGCACGATGCAGAAATAGTTACCGGCCACGGCGCCTACTTTCTTGTGCGCCGCATTGATAAAGGCTTCTACTTCGCGGGTGGTGATCCCTTCATGAAGAATCGAGGCCGCTGCCTTGTGTACTTCCAAGGTCATGTCCATGGCACGCTGGATCAGCGCCAGCTCATTGCTTGATTTGTGCATGCGACAATGGGCTGTTACCTGACCGCCGTTAACCAAGGTGTAATTAGGGGCCGCTTTTTTAATGCCATCGGCAATAAAGAATTGCGCGCTTTCATCAATGGCCAGTGTAGCAGTGTTGCCATAACCTAGTTGTGTCATCACCTCGCGAACCAGTTCATAGGGGTT
The DNA here is from genome assembly GCF_002964785.1 of Pseudoalteromonas sp. T1lg48. Taxonomy (GTDB): domain Bacteria; phylum Pseudomonadota; class Gammaproteobacteria; order Enterobacterales; family Alteromonadaceae; genus Pseudoalteromonas. The sequence goes on along the minus strand of NZ_PQCC01000004.1, from coordinate 480,818 downwards.
TTCTTCTTCCTGCCAGGCATGAATTGGCGCATCAATCACCTGGTAATCGCGCAATGAGCCAATTTCAAAAAACGGTGCCACAAAGGCGATGTCACCTTGTGCGGGCAGAAGTGCACCGACTAAGCGCTCACTGGCATACCATTTTAAGCCGGTGAAATAGGTCATATTGGTGCCAGCATTAAGGTAGACGGCATCGATTTGATGCGCCTGCATATAGGCTTGCGCCTTGGCAATACGCGCACGGTATTCCGCCTCTTCAATGGGCGTGATATCCGTGGTCATGTCGCTCAGTTGCGCCAGTGCTTGTTCTTGTGTTTGATAGCCAATGCCTTTCATTGCGCCTAGCTCCTTACTTATTGAAACCGCGAGATGCAAAATGCATCGAGATTTATCGCAGTGGGTTGTTCGTTAATACTTGCTGCAATCAGCTCGCTCGTTATTGCTGCTTGGGTTAGCCCTAAGTGCTGGTGGCCCAGGGCAAAATAAACATTTGGGTGTTTGGGCGCCGGGCCTATCACTGGCAATGAATCCGGTAGTGATGGTCGTGCCCCTTGCCAACAATCCTGTTGTTTGTATTCTTCGTTAATGCAGGGTACCAGCTCTTTGCCATGCTTGAGCAGGTTCTTGGCGCGGCGATAATCCGCTGGCGTATGTAAGCCAGCAAACTCCACGGTTCCTGCCAAACGCAGCCCCTGCTGCATAGGCGTTACGATAAACTGACGTTCAGCACAGGCAATGGGGCGCGTCACATTGTGGTGCGTTTGCAATTGATAGTGATAGCCGCGTTCTGCTTCTATGGGAAGCCTGTAACCAAGCCGTTGGCACAATACTTTACTGTATGCACCGGTGCATACAACCACTTTGCGATAAGCACGTGTCTGGCCTGCGGTAACTAACTGGCAAAAAGGCCCTTTATCCTGTATTGCTTCGACGTGCAAGGCCAAATACTTCGCGCCCGCTTGAATTAATGTATCAAAAAGATGATCGCTCAGGGCTTGTGGGGAGGCGGTATGGCCAACCTCGGTGAAATAAAGTGCATAAGTGATATTGGCGTTTAGCTCAGGCTCCAGGGCCTGCACTTGCGCTTTATTGAGCACTTCAACGGCAATGCCGTGCGCTGCGTATTTATCGGCAAGTGCCTGAACCCTGCTCAGTGGCGTGCGCTCAAAGGTCAGCAATGAGCCATTGCATTGAATATGAGTATCAAAATCATCGGCCAGTAGACATTGCCAAGCGCGAAGCGCCTGTCCATTGAGCGCTTTAAGGGCCTGGGTATGGCGCGTAAATGGGCGCTGTCGCATGTTCATACAAAACCGCCAAAGCCAGGGCAGTAGTTTAAAAAAGTAAGCAGGGCGAATGCGCAGCGCACTGGTTGGCGTGAACAGCATTTTAGGTAACTTAGGCAGTAAGCTTTTGCAGGCAAGGGGAAATACTTGCTCGGTAGCAAAATGCCCGGCATTACCAAGCGAGCATTGACTGCCCGGTCGCTCTGGGTCGTATAAATGGACCTTGTGCCCTTGGCGCTGTAATTGCAACGCACAACTTAAGCCGACAACTCCCGCGCCGATCACCGCTATGGGTAAATCGTCTATGTTTACGTCGCTAGAATGATTTTGCATCTAACCCTTCCTGATCCTACACCGCTATTTTCTTAGGTTTCTTTGTTTACTCTTTGCAATGTGTTGCATTTTTCTTGTGTGCTTAAACGGGTGTTGCAAGCACTTTGTCAATCTAATTTAATTTTGCATGTTGAATATTGTATACAATATATCTATCATGGCAAGCACAACGACAACATGAGGAATAACCATGAAGGTAAATTGGCAGGGTGTATACCCAGCAGTCACGACCCAATTCAATAGCGATGACAGCATTAATTTTGAAACCACGGCAGCGATGATCGACACCCTGATTAAAGAGGGAGTGCACGGCATTATTGTGCTCGGCACCGTGGGCGAGAATTGCTCATTACGCAGTGATGAAAAGCGCCAGGTATTAGCCATGGCCAAAGAGGTGGTGGCAGGTCGCGTACCATTGCTAAGCGGTGTGGCTGAAACCACTACGCAATTTGCTATCGAGTTTGCCCAGGATGCCGAAAAGCTGGGTATCGATGGTTTAATGGTGCTACCGGGTATGGTGTATCGCAGCAGTGAGCGTGAGGCCATCGACCATTACCAAAAAATAGCCCGCGCTACCGCATTACCCATCATGATTTACAACAACCCGGTCACCTACGGCGTTGATGTGTCTATTGAAGGTATGCGTGTGCTGGCCGCGGAAGCCAATATCGTGTCGGTAAAAGAAGCCACCGAAGACACCCGTCGTATCACCGAGCTATTTAGTGCCTTTGGCGATCGTTATGTGGTGTTCGGCGGCGTTGATGATATCGCCCTTGAGTCTATGATGCTGGGCGCAACCGGTTGGATTTCTGGCTTAACGAATGTGTTCCCTCGCGAGTCTGTGGCCATTTATAAACTGGCGCAACAGGGGCGTTATGAAGAAGCGCGTGAGTTGTGGCGCTGGTTCTTACCACTGTTACGTTTGGATACCATCCCTACCTTGGTGCAGTGCATCAAGTATGCTGAGCAGTTGGCTGGTCGCGGCAGTGAGCGCACCCGTGCTCCGCGTTTATCCCTGACCGCCGATGAAAAAGCGTACGTTGAGCGCCTTTACAACGAAGCGCTTGAGAATCGCATCGACCTTAGCAAGTACAACCTGGACTAGCCTATGAACCGCGGAACCTTCTTTTGTATCGACGGCCATACCTGCGGGAATCCGGTGCGCTTGGTCACAAGCGCCCATCCTTCTTTAGAAGGGCAAAGTATGAGCCAAAAACGTCAGCACTTTTTGCGTGATTATGACTGGATCCGCAAGGCGTTAATGTTTGAGCCGCGCGGCCACGACATGATGTCGGGCTCATTTCTCTATCCGCCGACAACAGCAGACGGTGACGCGGCCATTTTATTTATCGAAACATCGGGCTGCTTGCCCATGTGTGGTCACGGCACTATCGGTACCGTGACCTTTGCCATCGAAAACGGCCTGCTAAACCCAAGAACACCAGGAGTGGTCAAGCTGGATACTCCGGCAGGAAGAGTCGAAGCTCACTACCGCATGCAAGGTAAAAAGGTGAAGGCGGTGAAAATTTTCAACGTGCCCGCCTACCTTGCCTATGAGCAAGTGCATGTTGAGGTGCCTGAGCTCGGTTCCTTGTGCGTTGATATCAGCTTCGGCGGAAACTTCTACATCATAGTCGAGCCACAGGCGAACTTCCCCGGTATCGAGTATTGCACGGCGGCGCAGTTATTACGCTGGAGCCCTTTACTGCGTGATGCCATCAACGCGCAGCTTGAGTGTGTGCATCCGGATGATGCAACCATGCGCGGTGCCTCTCATGTGCTCTGGACCGGGTTACCTAAAAATGGCAATTCGGATGCCGCTAACGCTGTGTTTTATGGCGACAAAGCCATTGATCGCTCGCCCTGTGGCACAGGCACCAGTGCCCGTATGGCGCAGCTCTTTGCCAAGGGCCAATTAGCGCAGGGGCAGTCGTTTGTGCACGAAAGTTACATTGGCAGCCAGTTTATCGGTTGCATCGAGTCGGTGACCGAAGTGGCGGGCAAAACCGCCATAGTGCCCAGTATTGAAGGCTGGGCTAGGGTAACCGGTCACAACGCCATCGTGGTTGATGATGACGATCCCTATGCTTTCGGGTTTCAAGTTTTATAAGGAGACAGTAATGCCACATACACTGAAGGGTTATAGTTACATTGCCGGGCAATGGCAGCAAGGCAGCAGTGAGCGCTTTTTTAGCTTTAGCCCTGTAAACAATGAGCCACTAAACCAGGCCTATTACGATATCACTCTGGATCTAGTCGATACCGCATGCGAGGCGGCACAGCAGGCGTTCGTTATTTATCGACAAACCAGCATGCAGGTGCGCAGCGCGTTTTTACACGCCATCGCCGATGAAATTGAAGCCTTGGGCGAACAATTACTCGATGTAACCCATCAAGAAACCAACCTGCCCATAGCGCGCTTGCAGGGCGAACGTGGTCGCACCATTAATCAATTGCGTGCGTTTGCCGATGCCTTGGCGGATAACTTAGCGCCTTTGCATGTCACCCGCGAAGATCTGGCCGATCCAGAACGACAGCCGTTGCCAAAGCCGCATACCAGACTTAAATATTTGCCGGTTGGCCCAGTTGCGGTATTTGGTGCCTCTAACTTCCCTTATGCCTTCTCTACGCTTGGCGGCGACACCGCTGCGGCACTGGCGGCAGGGTGCCCCGTGGTGATGAAAAGTCACCGCGCTCACCCAGGCACCAGTGAACTGATGACCCGTGCAATCGATAAGGCCATCCAGCGCTGTGATATGCCTGCGGGGGTGTTCTCTATGCTGCAAGGCGTAAACTATGACATCTCCCATCGCCTGGTAGCCGCACCGCAAATAAAAGCAGTGGGCTTTACCGGCTCCATGGGGGTTGCCAAAGCCTTGATGGCCACTATTCAAAGCCGGGCTGAAACAATCCCCTTTTATGGGGAACTGGGCTCCATCAACCCTCAAGTTATCTTGCCAGAGGCATTGCAAAGTAAGCCTGAACTTGCAGGGCAATTGTGCGCATCCATGTTGATGGGCAACGGTCAATTTTGTACCAGCCCGGGGTTGTGGTTGGTGCCGGCCGATGGCTGTGATGCCTTTATGGATAAGGTGATAGAAAGTATTAACTCTGCCCCTTCCGATACCTTGCTAACACCGGGGATTGTGCGCTCATTTGAACACGCGATTGAAAGTCTCACCGACTGTAAGGCAACTAGGCTGGTGGCACAGGGGGAAAGACAGCGAGATTTCCACGCCAACGCCCATGTGTTTAGCTGTGATGCCAAGGCATTTTTGCAAACGTCCTTGCTCCATGAAGAGGTGTTTGGTCCTTGCGCCCTGATTGTGCACTACCAGGACTTGATGCAATTGATGGAGGTGATCAATGCCTTAGAGGGACAGCTTACGGCTTCTGTACATGGTGCCAATGAGCAAAACGATGAGCATCAGGCTTTGCTGGAGGCATTGAGCTACAAGGTAGGGCGCCTGATCATGGAGCAAATGCCAACGGGTGTTGAAGTCTGTCCGTCGATGAACCATGGAGGGCCGTTCCCATCGTCTACCGATGTACGTTCAACCTCGGTAGGCCTGGAGGCCATGCGCCGCTTTATGCGTCCCCTGTGCGTACAAAAATAATTTCCTGATAGGAAATAAACGTTAAGCAAAACGCCCCCAAGCGCTGCCTCATCCCGTGCGTGGTAGCGCTTTTTCACCGCCACAAAAGTATACAATGTACTCGAAATAGCTTGGTGGCATCGGTATACTGTATAAAAGATGCAACTTATTGAAAGTACTATGGCAATCGAACATAAAACCCGCACCCAGCTGGTCGCCGAGGCGATCCGAGAAAAAATTCTGACGGGTGAATTTAAATCAGGCTCACCACTGCGTCAGGCGGCCTTGGCCCAAGAGCTTAATGTTAGCCGTATTCCGGTGCGTGAAGCCTTGTTGCAACTTGAAGCCGAAGGCCTGGTTAATTTTGAAGCCCACAAAGGGGCCACGGTGACCGAGGTCAGTGCATCACAGGTTGACGAAATCTTTGATTTGCGTGCGTTGTTGGAAGCAGAGTTGCTGCGTCACTCCCTAGAAAAACTCTCCGCACAAGACTTGCAAGATGCCGAAGCCCTTTTAGAAGAGCTTGAAACGGCCATGGCCGCCGGTGATACTCAGGCTGCGACGGGTCATCTTAACAGCGCCTTTCATGGCAAGCTGTATAGTCGCGCCGAGCGTCCACAAACCCGTGAACTGGTGGAGCAATTCAGTAAAAACTCCGAACGTTACGTGCGTATGCATATTCTCCTTGCCGGAGGCCTTAACACCGCCCCAGAAGAGCACCGCGAATTGCTGAAACTCTGCCGGGCGAAAAAAGTGGATGCGGCCTGTGATTACCTTATTCGCCATATTACCGCGGCCAAAGAAGACATCAAAAAGCTGCTTATTAAGATGGAAGAGCAGAGCGTTTAAAGAACAAAGCAGGCTGAATTGCCTGCTTTTTTAATGCTTCAAACTAGCCCTCCATGAGGGGCGACAGCTCTTTAAGCGTCTGCTGATCACCGTTTTCTTTGAGTACCGGCCAAATCTTCTGGAGGACTTTTTTAGCGCCCTCATCATCACCCGCACGCAGCAGCTCTCGTGCATATGAACCTGTCATCAAGGCTAGCATGGTTAATGTTATTGGATTATCACCATACTCAAGCATTTGACTAACGGCGCTTGACAGCGATTTACTTGCGCTTGGATCATTATTTCGGCTGGCTATAAGCCCTTCTATCCAATCTAAAAATGGTAAGTAAATAGGAGGCAACAAATGCAGCTCTATGTTCGACATAAGCTCTTGGGCATTATTGACGTCACCGTAGCGGGCTTCCATCAAGATGAGATCTAACAAAATGGTTTGATTGTTATCGGACTTAGCGTAGGCATCGCGCATCATACCTAACAAAGATTCAAAATCACCACTGATATAGTATATGACAGCAGCTCTACTTTCATACATGCCGGGAGACATGGCCTCAAACTCTTGTTGCCAAGGCGCAAGCAAGTCAAATGCCCCTTCGATATCACCTTTTTTCGCCATGATAGATGCGTGTCTAACGTCCAGGTCAAAAGCCATTTCAGGTGCTTTTAGTTTTGGCTTTAGCTTCTTGATCAAGCTGAGTGCGTGCTCATATTCACCAAAAGCATCTGCTTCTTGTAGCTTGTTATATTGAGATAGGGTTATTAAGTTTTTCAAGCTAATTACAGGGGCAATTAAGGCGACAATGCCGCCCAGCACAAAGAAAAATGCACTCCTGTCATAAACACCCCATGCACAACCAAGGAGACCAAAACTGATAAATAGCCAGTTTTGCTTGAGTGCTTGGGCAAATAACGCGCCAGAACTCATGCCAGTCATTGATTTTAATTCGATGTTGGCGATACGTTCGAGTTCTTGCTCGTTTAACCCGTCGAGATCGTCTCGGTGAGCACAATTGATGGCATCGTAATGAAGTAAGATATCTGTGAAACCATTTTCCTCGAGCTTCTGCATTGCCTCAGAATTTGTGTTGGCGTCGACATAACCACTGCGTTCGTTTCCCTGTGCATCCGTTGCCGTAAACAATACTTTTTTTTCGGTTGTATCCATGTTCGTTTATGTCCCTGTGATCCTGTTGAGTAATTGAAATTATTTAATTATTTAGATTCAAATCTTCAATTTATTAATTATTGATATCAGGTTCATATGAAAGATACAACGAGCGGAACACGGATTAAATTACCTAAAAACAAAAAAAGCGCTCACTAGGAGCGCTTGAAGTAACGATTATAAAGGAATAAAAACGAACTCGTTTAGCCTTGACCGCCTTTCATGTTGCCTTGCGGAGCTTGGCAGCCATTGGCCTTGATATAGTCGACCGCATCCTTGGCCTGAACCAGACCCCAGCCATAAGCATAGTCATAGCCCGACTCACCTAAGTCCTGCGCCGATGCTCTAAGCGCTAAGCGTATGCCTTGGGCAGAACACTCCGGGAAGTTACTCCACACCAGGGCCGCAACGCCCGAGACATGCGGTGTCGCCATAGAGGTACCTGACATAAAGTCATGATCCGGGAAGTTGGCCGTTGAAATCGTGGTTTCCTTGCCAAGATTATCCATTAACTTCATACCTTCTTGGTAGGTGACCGCTCCGGCAATCATGTCAGTTGGATAGATCATGGGGATCAATTTACCAGGCATGTTATTGCGCACGATAACGCCTACACCACCATCGGCTTCACACTGTTCCACTTTTTGGTAGAAAGGAATTTGGCCACGTTCTATTAAGCAAATTTTGCCTGTGACATCGCCACAACTTTCGGTACCCAGGCCACAGTCCACAAGCTCACCGGTGACGCTACCTTTGGCCGAGTTTTCCATGGCGTAGTGAAGCAGGTTTAGGCCGTCTTGAACCACGTTAAACTTATCAAAGCGAGCGCCTCGTCCTTGAGGAACGGTCGAAAAGATATCCACGCCAGGGGCGCTTAACTCAACCTGACTCGTACGTTGGGAGAAAGGGGCACGATCTTTAATGCTATCGACGGCAGCTACTGAAACCACGCTGTCGTATGAGGCAGGATAGCTGTGGCTTGGCTGGCCCGAGTTACCCGCGGCGGCAATCATCAACACATTGTTGCGAGCGGTCTTGGCGATGGCACGTTCCTCAAGAGGGCTCGAGAAGGTGCCGCCTAAACTCATAGAAATGATATTGGCGCCCGCTTGATCACATTCATTGATGGCATGAGCCAGATCCGAGGCATAAGCCCAACGGCCATTACCACCAAAGACACGCACAATATGCATCTCGAGGGAGTGATCCGAGACCAAGCCCACGGTGCCGATGTCGTTGTTCACGGCCGCTATGGTGCCGGCAACATGGGTGCCGTGACCAAATGGGTCTTCATACCATACGCCAGCGCCTCCGTCTTCGGCACCTGTTACAGCCGCGCTAGGCAGATCTGGGTGGCTTAATCCATAACCGCTGTCAATTACGCACACCTTCTGGCCGCCTTGGTAGCTTACTTGATCACCTTGCACCATGGGCAGGCCATAAGGAATAAATTGGGTGCTGCCTTCAGACATAAGTTTTCGCGGCATATCCGGGTAAAATGCCTGAATGCCCTTCAATGCAGAAACATTGCTCAGCTGACTTTTATCCAGGGTGATCGCCAGGCTATCTAACTCTGAGAGTTCGCGATTGATTTGAATGCCTTGCGCAACAAGCTGTGACTTAACACTATCAAAGTCGCTGGCATTGACTTCTAATACCATGCGCAGTGGCTCGGCGGCTGTTGCGGGTAGGCTAAGTAGGGTGGCGATACTCGCTGCAAGTAGGGTTTTATTTTTTAGTACTTTCATTTTTTGCTCCTTGCGCTTAGGCGTCGTCATCGCTAGATGGACAATCGTGTACTTGAACGTTACCGCTCATGGTTCCGGCGTTGTGATAACCCTGATATGGGCCAGACTCAAGCAACATCACATTTAAGATGCCGTTGGCGCCAAAGCCGGAGTTGATCCCCTCGCCGATATCCATCATGCAGGCAAAGCCTGTACCTTCACCGGGCGCCGCTGGGTTAGTGGAGTCATAATTGAACTCAACCTGGAACATGCCTTCGGTACAGATATCCTGTTTACAATGACGTGTTTCGTCTTCTAAACCATCCGGAGCAACGGGATCTTCACTGCATAACCCGGCACCAGTAACGTTGGCTTTAAAGGCGATGCCGCCGAATTGTTGCCAATCGATTGCGGTTTTATCCTGGTAATTGACGCGGCCTTTAATGTCGCCATCACAGCGTGCTGCATGGGCAGTAAAGACCGCCTTGCCATCACCGCCTTGCGAGTGCAAGGTGCCGCCAGCCGTCACACGGCCATCGAGCTTGGCGCAACCGCTTAACGTGGTCATTGCTCCAAGTATGAGTAATCCGAGATATGTTGTTTTCATTGGACCTTCCCCAAAAAATTTAGGTTTTCACTTTAAAAATTTGTTGCCGCTGATGCTCAAATGGCAATTGTTGCAAAATGAGCAGCTATTAGGTGCTTTGCCGATAAGCAGCCCCTAGATTAGTAAAGGATGGGCCCTTTGATTGCAATGCCTGTCATGGCGAAAAGTACAAGAGATGGCGTGAAGAAAAATTAGGCGAAATTAAAAACCCAGTGTTAACGGCGTGTTAAAAGGTGTTTTTAATAAATGTCACAACTGATGTTAATTTGTGCCATTTTGTACCAGTGCTTGACATTTAATACTTTCTTGGTGCTTTTAGATTATAAGCTCTATAGGACTTGGTTTTTTTAGAATACAAACTCTACTAGTTCTTTATTATCAGTCACTTAATGGTTTTATCTTGTCGCCTGCATTTACTCATGGCGAGAGCTTGTGCGTCGACTAAGGAAATGGCATTATGGATATTGTATACAATTAAGTGGTGGGCACCGCAATAGATTGCAGGCGTTATGTAGAGCCAAGGGGAAAATCGCTGCCTTGGTCTGCAGTAGTGAACTCTAAAAGAGGCGCTGAGGCTTTGTTAAGGGGGAGGCTTTTTTGGGTCTTGATAGTGCCATTGATAGCAAAGGATCCCATGATTGCTGTTAGCACCTTAGTACACGCATGCATTGGCCGTAATGGCCGGTTTACCTTATTTTTAGGGTCTTCTTACAAGGGTTTATTTTTTGATGAGTCAGGTCTTTTTAGCGCGTTTAGCGCGATTACAAAATCTTCTTACCTCGTTGGGTGACGAACTGTTAGTAGTGCAAGGGTTTGAGAATATCTCTTACCTTACCGGCTTCTCTGGCCACGCGGCAACCCTCTTGGTGATGCCGCAAAAAGCGATGATGATCACCGATTATCGTTATTACCAACGCGCCCTGAGTGAAACCCAGGATATCGAGGTGGTGCAGCGGGATCGCGACAATGAAAGTCTGGGGGCCTGTATTGCACGACTCGGTGGCGCAAACCTGCGCATTGGCTTTGAAGCGGCGCACTTTAGCGTGGCGCAGTGGCAAGGCATAGCAAGTGAATTGAACGCCGCCGCGCTTACACCAAGAACCGATATGGTCGAGTCCTTACGCCGGGTCAAAGACGAGTATGAAATTGACTGTATACGTCAGGCGGCCGCTATCGCCGACAGTGCCTTGGCACAGACGCTCACGCAAATTAAAACCGGTATTACAGAGCGCGAATTGGCCATTGAGCTGGATTATCAAATGCAGTTGCGTGGCTCCACCGGCACCTCGTTCGACACCATTTTACTCTTTGCTGAGCGCAGCGCCTTGCCCCATGGAAACCCGGGGAATAAGCAACTGCTTGAGGGCGATTTTATTTTGATAGATTTTGGTGCCGTGGTGAATGGCTATCGTTCGGACATGACCCGCAGTTATGTGTGGGGGCAGCCCAGTGCCGAGCAACAGGCGATTTTCGATACGGTGCAAAACGCCCAGCGTGCGGCGCTGGATGCGGTGCGCCCTGGAGTAAGCGCCCATGAGCTCAATGCAAAAGCCCACGAGGTGCTCCAGGCAAGCCCGTTCGGCCAATATGCTGGGGAAGGGTTAGGGCATGGTCTTGGCTTATTTTTGCATGAAATTCCATTTTTAAAGCCCGGCGAGCAGTACCGTTTGCAAGCCGGTAATGTGATCACCATAGAGCCGGGCATTTATATCCCACACCTTGGTGGCGTGCGTTTGGAAGAAGACATAGTGGTCACGGCTGAGGGTTATGATTGCCTGACCCAGGCGCCACAACAATTCATTTTAGGAGGCTGATATGCACATCATTACCGCCGAGCAGGTGCAACAGGTGATGGCCTACACGCCACTGCTACAGGCCTTACAAAAGGGCTTTGCCGGTGATGCGGGCACGCCCAGGCGCACTGTCTATGCGCTAGATAATAAGCCGAATAACCACGATGCCTTTGCCGTGTTACCGGCCTGGAATGACGAGGTAATTGGCGTCAAGGCGTTTACTTATTTTCCCGAGAACGAGCGCCAAGGTCGCTCGTCTTTGTACTCAAAAATTATGCTGTTTTCCAGGGAATTTGGCGAGCCGCTGGCTTTGGTGGATGGCACAGAAATCACCCTTTGGCGTACCTCTGCGGTATCGGCCCTGGCCGCCGATTATTTAGCGAGGAAAGACGCGAAACACCTGGTTTTATTTGGCGCGGGAAAACTGGCACCCTTTATGGCACGGGCCCATATGGCGGTTCGCAACTACACAAAAGTAAGCATAGTGGCGCGCAATGAACAAAAAGCACAGGCAGTGATAGCGCAGCTTGAGGGGGAATACACCCACTGCCAGTTTAGCTATCAACAAGTGAGTGAGGAGCTGATCGCCAGCGCCGACACCATTTGCTGCGCCACCGGCAGTCATGCCCCCTTGTTTGACGGCCAGTGGCTAACGGCCGGCACCCATGTGGACTTAATTGGTAACCACCATCGCGATGCCAGGGAATGCGATACCCATACGGTGGTAAGTGCCAAGGTATTTGTTGATAGTCGAGAAAATGTATTAAACGAAGCCGGAGAGCTGCTTCTTCCAATCAATGAAGGTGTGTTTAGCGAAACGGATGTAATGGCCGAGCTCAGCGAGCTCGCCCGTGATAATGCCTATGCCCGTGAAAATGACACCGACATTACCCTGTTTAAATCGGTCGGTACGGCCTTGAGCGACCTGGTGGCGGCTAAATATGCCTATGATCAAATCACTTCTGTGGCGTAAGCCCAAAGCGCGCAGCTGTAAGGTGGTGGATATCACCGCGGTGCGCGACAACCGCGTCCTTCCCCTGGAGCTGGTAGGTCAGCAGCAGATGCTGCTGACCTACCGTTATGGCAATGAATTGCGCTCGCAACTGATGCCCCTGGAATCAGCGCAGGCGGTGCCGCGTTATATTTTGGCGGATGAGCAGGGTGTGATAGCCACATTATCACAACGGCGATTGTTTTATGTGATGTGGGCTCTGGTAGGGGCTGTCATTGTTTTGGCTGCGGTGGTCACTTTACGCCAATAAACCTCCGGTATTTAAGTCCTTAGCCAAGGTGTTGGGTTTGGGCTAATTAGCTTATTTATGCCTTTTTCGTTGATTTATTGGGTACAATTATTTAAATTGAACCATACAAAGGATTAACAATTAGCGGCATTATGATTAAAAAAACAAAAACAGCGCTTTTTGCGCCAGGGATCTTGAGTTTGGCGTTAGTGGGGTGTGGCGGCGGTGGCTCGAGTGAGCCGGAACCTCAACCCGTTGAACAGTCTTATACGGTGACCATTAATATCAATGGCAATGGCTCGGTCACCACGGATGACACCAGCTATTCTAACGAACAGGTGGCCGTATTTACCGTGACCCCGGATGAGGGCTATTTGCTGGAAAGCTTCACCGGGTGTGGTGTTGAACTAAGCCTAGACCAACAAAACGCCACGACCAGCTTTGAAACCTATTCGCAGGCCATGACCTCAAATTGTGAAGTCACCGTGACATTTGCTGCGCGCCTTGAGTTAACTGCAATAATTGCCGATGACAACCTACTGGCTTGTGCGCAAGGTACTGGCGGCGACAATGTTGAAGGTAATCACTATGCCGATGAGGTCTATAATCTTTATTGTGGGTATCAAGCGGTGAGCTCAACACAAGGGGTTGAGCATCTTGTGAATTTGGAAACTCTGAACCTAACGTATACAGGTATCAGTAGTTTGGATATCTTGGCAAATACCAGATTAAACTATCTAGCTGTTGCTCAGAACAAACTCACCGAGTTGGACACGTCCAGTAACCCATATTTATCGCGTATAGAAGCCGATTATAATGAGTTAGCCCACATCGATACCAGCAATAACCCCCTGCTAGAAAACCTCAGTGTGTATGGTAATAAGTTGTCGGCAATTGATGTCAGCCAAAATACCCAGTTAAGCCGGTTAAGTGTTGGCGCAAATGCCATTGCAGAGGTTGACCTATCGCAAAATGATTCTCTGACCTTTCTCAACGTGGAAGCTTTGCAGCTCTCTGACCTTATCCTTGCCCACAATCCCAATCTTGAAACGCTTTATGCCGGAGGCAATCAGCTGGGCAACATTGATCTGTCAAACAATCCGCTGCTTGAAACCGTCGCTTTGAGTGGCAATGTGCAGTTAACACAGGTCGATGTGTCCGTATTACCCCAGCTAACCGATCTTTTTATCGTTATGAATGAGGCTCGCCCAGGTGTGATGTCGGTGTTGGACTTAAGTCAGAACGCAAACTTAGAGCGCCTGTGGTTGGGTTATCAATCTTTTACCCAGATAGACCTGGCTGCAAACCAGAAGCTCACCGATCTTAATATCGAGAACAATAAATTGACCAGTATCGATGTCACCAATAACTCAGCGCTTACCTCGTTGACCCTCAACGATAACCAACTGACCAGTATTGATCTGGCCAATAACCCAGAGCTTGATACCCTGTATCTGAACAATAACTCATTGACATCCTTGGACTTAACGGCAAATACCAAGCTTGCGTATGTGTATTACGATGCCGATGTTCAATGCGTGGGTACAGCCTGTAACTAAGCGTTTGTCTTAGCTTCTAGGTAAAAAGTCATGCCAACAAGGCGGGGTGCATTTACCCCGCCTTTTGCATGCGTCGGTCAAAAATAGCCCCATCGTTTTGCTGGTACACAGTGAATAGCTGGCGCAGGGCGCCTTGGGTCATCTTTATTGGTACCAGGGTAAAATAGACAGAAGCAATCACTACCATCACAGGGTCGGCAAACACCGCGTACTCTGTCAGTCCTGCATAGCTCAGCAGGGAAGCGATAATAAACCCGGCCATCACCGCGGCGCTTATCACCGAGTCCATCAGCCATTGTTTCGACTCCGCCTCAATCAGCGCCGACTTAGTCTGGCGGCCACGCTTAGCCAAGAGCCAATAGGTGCCCACGCAGCCAACAAGGTTGATCACCCCGAATACCAATGCCAGTCCGGTATTTACCTCGCGCCCCCCAGCAAAAATCGCCAAAACTGCCGAGATAAAAGAGGCGCCGCACATCAAGGTAATGGCAAAGCCTTTAAAGGCGATGACCGCTGGCTCAATCAAGTTGCTATGGGATGTATTCCGGTGTTTTCGAGGTGAGCGGATATACCAGGCCGCTGTCAAAGACAGGGTTGTCAGTAACAGGCTCACGAGTGAATAGGCGCCGTCAAAAAGGATCACCAGCGAGCCCATCCAGACTCCAAGGCCGATACCCATCAGGGCAAACACTAAGGCCGATGCGGTAGAGAAGGTTAATAATTTTCGCTCTAAAGAAATACTGCAGTGCATAGACACCTCGGTTGTGGCAATTATTCGTCAGCAAACACGGCTGTTTTTGTTGCTTGGTGCCATTCTAAGGGGGATTTTGCTATATCAATAATCGCTGAGCGACGATATTATCGTCGCTGGAGGCGCCTGCTATTTCTAGGCTGCTGTGTTATGGCCGTTAAATACTTAGATATCAACGGATCTGTTTAGGTGTAAATGATGAAGATCAGCCAGTTGGAAATGTTTCTTGCCATTAGCGAGTCGGGATCGATTGCCGAAGCCGCACGGCGGCTGGGCAAAAGCCGCACCACATTGAGCTCTTCACTGAGTGCATTGGAGGATGAGCTGGGTGTTGAACTCTTAGAGCGCAGCGGTAATCAGGTGACCCTGACCAACATAGGGCGGGTGATCAAGAACGACTGCGAGCGTATGGTGATGATAGCCAATGACATTACCGGGCGTTGCCGGCAGCATTTGCAGGGCGTTGAGTCCGTGCTGCGTATCGCCCGAGACGATGCGCTGCCCGAGTCTTATTGGCGCCAGCTTATTCATGAGATGAGCGTGCAGTTTCCAGGCACCAGTGTGTCCGTGTATATGGCGCCGCCGCCGGAGCTTAACGACATGGTGGAGCAGAATATGGTTGATATCGCCTACTGCCTATTGCCTCACAGCAACCGTTTACCGAGCACTCATCACGTCAAGCTGGGTGAAATTCGCATGATGACGGTGGCCAAAAGTGACCATCCACTGTGTAAGCTCTCACAGGTTGTCAGTTCCGATCTGGCCCGTTACACCGAATTTGCCCTGGCGACCATAGACGATGAGGGGTTGCACGCCGTCGCGCCGGCCTCTAGCAATTACATTGCGCTGCCGTTTTATGAGCATCTGCGCAATGCGGTGCTCGATGGCACCGGCTTTTCCAACGTCCCCTCGGTACTTATTAACCCCTACCTGCGCGATGGCAGCGTCAAGGTGCTTAATTATGATCAGGCCATGAAACGTCAGGCCTATGGCATGATCCAAAATCGCTATAGCCAGCTTGGTGGCCTCACTCAATGGTTAGCCGAGCAACTTGAGGACTATTTGGCGGAGGATTAAGCTTGCCAACAGCTTGCTAACAGAGGGCTAAGAGCTCGCGTATAACAGGCTAATTATCAGGCTAACTATCAGGCTCATTGTTAGGTAAGAGCGAGCGCAGCACAGTTTCCAGCTCCTGCTGCGTCATAAAGCAGGGCACTGGGTAATCCGGGTGAGCCTCGGCCAGTGCCTGCCTGGCAATGAGGGAGATATCCTCGGCTTTTAAATCGGTAATGCAGTGTGGAATAGCCAGCTCATCCAGCAGCGCATAAATTCTATCGCATAACTCAGCGGCCGTGCTGTGCTCACCCAAGGAGTGCTTGGCTAAGCGCTTCATCTGGGCGTCTATTCTATCGCCATAAAAGTCCAGTATGGGCCTGAGTACCAGGGCATTGGCGAGGCCATGACCTAGGCCATAAACAGCCCCTAGCTGATGGGCGATGGCATGCACATAGCCGACCGAGGTGCGGGTAAAGGCCTGACCGGCGAACATGGCGGCCCAGAGCATGTCGGTGCGGGCGCCGAGGTCGTCGGGATGGTGATAGGCCCTGGGCAACGCATCGAGAATAAGCGCCACGGCTTTTTCACTTTTATCTCGCGTATAGGCGGTGGCATTGATGCCAATGTAGGCCTCTAGGGCATGGGTGAGCGCATCGATGCCGGTGCTGGCTGTCAGCCCCGGTGGCAGCCCTGTGGTGAGCTCGGGCAAAAACAGCACGCCCTTAGGCATCAGGCAGAGGTCATTGACTGCGAATTTAATTCTGCGCTCGGTATCACTGACTACGGCCGCTACCGTTACCTCGGAGCCGGTGCCTGCCGTTGTCGGGACACCATACACAGGGGGCAAGGTGCGCAGCACCTTAAACAGCCCGCGCATTTGTCGTAACGACTTTTTGGGGCGAGCAATTCGTGCGGCGATAAGCTTGGCGCAATCCATGGCCGAGCCGCCCCCTATGGCTAACAGGGTATCGCATTGGTTTGCCTGGTAGCAGCGCACGCCTTGCTCTATCTGTTCGATACTGGGATTGGCACTCAGGTCGCTAAAGGTTACCACCTCAATGTGATTGGCCAGCAGTTGTTCTTTTAGCTGGGCATGCAAATTAAGGGCGAGTACGCCCGGATCGCTGACCAGCAAGATACGTTTACACTTTTGCGCTTCTAGGTATGCCAGCCATTGTTCAATGGCCTTATCACCGTGAAATACATGGGGCTCGGGAATAGGCAAAAGCATCGCCGCCAGGCGCAAACCCAGATGATACATGCGATAAAAAAGGTGTTGAATGGCCATGTTTTCCCTGTGCTAACTCATTGAATAAAAGCCTGTTCTTATAAAAGCAAATTTAGGTACTAAACACCAGGGCCGCAGAGCATGCTGTTATTTTTGGTACTGAGGCGGCGCCGAAATCGGTTAGCGCCTAACCACATAGCGCTGTACGCATTTATCGCCGACCTCTATCTCGGAGTCGAGCCGACCGCCGCAGGAGATGATGGTTCGGCCGGAGGCCTGATTATCCTTATAACAATGGATGTGCACCTCATTGACCTGGCGCTGCTGCAAAAACGCGATGGACTTGGCCATCAGCACCTTGCCCAAACCCAGCCCGCGTTTGGAAGGGCGAATACTTAAACCGATATGGCCGCCACAATGGGCAATGGCGTCATTCAGGGTGTGGCGAATATTGGTCACCCCGATGATTTCACCCTTATCGACCAGCCACAGGGTTGAGCTCGACACAAAACCTGCGGGCAGGTTGATCCCATGTGCAAAATCATCCAGCCGTGCCAGCAAGGCGGGAAAATCCTGGTGGTCAAAATCGAGGGGAAACGGGTAGCGCTCTTCAGCGCCTAACTCGACGATATAGTCGCGGTACGATTGCTCCAATGCCTGGCTGGGGGTAACTAACTCCATGTATTCGCTTCACTTTATATTGCGGTTTTTATTTGAGTCAGCATATATCAAGTGCGCGGCAAACGACTAGCGTATTTGCAAAAAAAGGGGGCCAGCTGACCCCATATAAAGTGATTTAAAATAAATGTCGATGCTGCTCATCGTAGCTGAGGTGCTTTGGCATCAGGTAGTCGCGATACAGATAGCGATAAAGCTTGTTGATCTTCTGTTTTGCTTTGTCTTCTGCGCTTTCCTCCGTCGCCGGGTAGTTGTCCAAAAAGGCGGTGAAGCCATCCTGGTGTTTCTTGGCAAGCTTGGCCAGGTTATTGGCGTAACCTTGATAGAAATCCCCTTTTAGGTGCTGTTGCAACTGGCGCAGGGCATTTAAATCCTGCTCGGCCAGATAGCGAATGGCAAGATAGGACCATTGGTAAATTTGCTGGCTCGAATCCTCATAGCTGGTGGCAAAAATGGCCTCCAGTGTCGGGCGCTCATGCTTTGGCGTTTCGGCAATGGCTTTATAGGCTTTGGGGTTGTGCTCGCCTTTGGCGACTAATTCCGCTAAGCCTTCACTCCACCACACCAGTTGTGCCGGGAAGTGCCCAAAGCCGCCGTATTTATTAAAACGGCCATCCAGGTAATGCACGTATTCATGGTTTAAATTCCATACCTTATTTCTGTCTTGTAGCCAAAATGCCCTAAAGGTATAAAACGTGGCCTGGTTATTGGGGTCGCTTGGTGTGCCTTCGATATACATACCGCCGTTATTGGTATCTATGTCGAACAGCAGTTGGCCGTAGCGGTTATAGTCAGCATATTGGTCAAAAATAATCACCCGCAGGGCTCGGTTATGATCGTTGGCCACGGCGTGGTATTGGGTGTCGAGCAGGGTATGAAAGTCCTCCTCCTGTGCGGTAAGCCTGTTACAGCTATAGGCGAGTTGCTCGGCGTCTAATGAGGTGGCGCGAATAAACAGGCGTTCGCTGCACTCATGATTTATTGGTAGCGCCTGGTCGATATCAATTTCCAGGCACTGGCCTTTAAAGGTTTCACCACAACTGCTTTTGCCGCGAAAGCTATTAACCAGGTAAACGCCTGAGAACAGCGTTTGTTGCTGGGTCTTGTTTGGTTCTGCCTTGGTCAATGCCTGCCATACCTGAGTGTCCAGTAGCTGCTGTTGCTCCCGCGGCAACAACTGGTGCACATAGCCCAGCACCCACAGGGCATGGGCCTGCTGCCAATCGCCTCGTGCGATGCTCTTGAGCAAGACCTGGCGCAGCCTAGCGTCTGCGCTGATGCTCTGGGCCAGTTGCTCGTTGTCACGGGCGCTAAAGGCTAAAAAACCCAGGGCGCGATAGCTTTCCCACAGGGCATAATCACGCTCTAGCGAAGGTGCTGTTTGCTCTTTAGTTAGGGTATTGAGCGTATTTTCAAGCCATTGCGGCGCCTGGTCATAGAGCTTTGGGGTATCGAGTAGGCGGTACAGTGTTACCGCATAGTGCTCTAAAAATCGCTGTTGCTGCGCCTTTGGCGCATCCTCAACTCGCACTATTAAGGCCTGCAGCGTAGAGTTTAGGTTCACTAATTGCGACTCGCTAATGGCGTCTAGATCGCCCTTGTAACTGTAGGCGCGCAAAAAATACAAGGCATTGTTTAGCGCTGTCCAATCGACCGTGCGCGCATCGGCCTGTGTAGAGATAAATGTCAGCGTGTCCTCAAGGGCACTGGCAAAGGCTGCGTCTGACGGGGTGAGTGTCGGCGCGCTGTGCCAGATATCAACATAGTTATAGGTAGTTGTTGTCGATGGGGTTTTCTGCACCGAGGTGCTGCAGGCGCTGAGCAGGGTCAGCGCGATAAGTGCTGTAATTTTTGTCATTGTGATCGCGTTAGAGTGAACGAATAGAGCAACAAAATACATTTAAAATATATTGTATACAATAATTTGGGGTGACTTTTGTTGCGAATAGTTAGATTTTGATCAATTATATTGCACACAATCTAAATGAGGTTACCTTATGTCTATTTATGAATTTTCCGCGACCAATAACCGGGGCGATGAGGTGGCGTTATCCGCCTATAAAGGCAAGGTGATGCTGATTGCCAATACCGCCAGTAAGTGTGGTTTTACGCCTCAATATCAGGGCTTAAATGATCTATACAAAGACCTGCAAGCAAAGGGCTTGGTGGTGCTAGGTTTTCCCTGTAACCAGTTTGGTGAGCAAGAGCCGGGCAGCGATAGCGAGATCAGCGAGTTTTGCGAGCTGAACTATGGTGTGTCTTTCCCCATTATGAGCAAGATAGACGTTAATGGCGCGGGTGCTCATCCCTTGTTTGACTACCTCAAGGCTCAGGCCCCGGGCCTGTTGGGCACCAAGAAGATCAAATGGAACTTTACCAAGTTTCTGGTCGACCAAAACGGCAAGGTGTTAAAGCGTTATGCACCACTGACCAAGCCCGAAGCGATCCGCGCCGACATCGAAGCCCTGCTAGCGAGCTAAACATGAGCATGGATCAGGATCTCTATTTGCAAAACCAGCTGTGTTTTAAGCTCTATACCGCTTCTCGGCTGGTGATCCGCGGTTACCAGCCGATGCTGAAAGACTTAGGGATCACCTACCCCCAATACCTAGTATTGCTGGTATTGTGGCAGGCTAACGAGCAGGGACAGTTGCCTTTAAGCTTAAAGGCCCTGGGTTCACGTTTGCATCTCGACTCGGGCACTCTAACGCCTTTATTAAAGCGCATGCAGCAGCTTGGCTTGCTCAGCAGAGTGCGCAGTGAACAGGACGAGCGGCAATTGCAGATTGCCTTGACGGAGCAGGGCATAGCCCTGGCACCTAAGGTTAAAAAATGGCGGGAAACACTCAGTGAAGGCCTGGCCTGCCAGCAGCAGGCGCTAACCCAGATGGCCCAGCAGCTCGATCAGTTTATCGGCCTGTTAGAAACCGAATGACCCCACTACGTCATTTAAAAAAATGAAAAATGCTGGTAGTAATGGGGCGGTGCTTACAAACTTAGGTGAACCTTGTTGTGCGTTATTTTTTTATCGGCATACTTCTTTAACGCAGCATTTAGGAATTTGTTTTGCTTTGCGCATGGAGGGCAAGGATTTGCGGCTTCCATATTAATGGAGTAGACGGTGTAATCTTGTGCACCAGAAACGAGCGGCTCCCCTAATATTTTCTCTAGTTTTTCTACGATATTCTGCGTGTCTGCAAAGTCTGATTGCTGCTTGAATTCAGTGACTATCTGCTTATTAAGCTCAGTGCTGTGGTGTACCAGCTTACCTTGTTGATTAAAGATAAGTACTTGTGGTCCACCCGGCATCAAGCCCGCTTCATACATCTCTACGGCATTAATTGTAAACTCTTTTGCAAACGAAGATGTGCTAACCAAAACAAGTGCCATGAATATTAGTTTTTTCATGCGAATTTCCCTTTTACTTTATTAACTTAAATGATGCCATGATTGGCGTATGGTGTTGTGAAACTGGTATAAAATTGTCGCGCTGAATATAAGGGCGCATATCCCGCCGCTGAAAAGAAAGTACAGCGGTACATAGGTAGCAAGATCAACTAAAAGCTCTTGCAAAAGGTGTATAAAATTCGCGAAAAGTATAAAAATCGCCGCGAATATCGGTATTGCAACAAGCATAAAACGTTTTATCTGATTGCCTAACTGACGATGAGTTGGAGCCCCGACGCTAAAACGTAGCGCCAGCTCTTGGGCGTCTTTGCGGCAGAGTTGAGCCAAACTGGTTATACAGAAGGAGATTGTCGCTAATAAGATGATGATGGTGATCACCAGCATAGTCAGCGTAATAGATAAGCGAGTTTGATTCTCTTGAGCAACGATGCGCTCTAGGCTGTCCAAGCTAAATTCATTTATGCTTGTGTCATAGCGGCCAATAGCGTCGGATAAAATATATTTTAAATCTGCCATATTAGCACCGGAGGAAATGACTAAATTAATGATGCTGTTGAACGTAGTTTGCAGCTCATAAACCCTGGGCACTGGTGCTGAATCTGCACTTTGATAATGAACATTGTCGACTACGCCAATCACGCTGTATTCTGTGTATTTTTCACTGTAAGGGTCGTATTTCAGAAGCTTGGCTTGTGCTAACGAGCTGTTTTGAAAATAACGTTGCCATAAACTGCGATTAATAATCACGGCGTTGGTATGGTTAAAAGAGAAGTTGTTGCCATAGATAAAAGGGATGTTGAGCGTTTCAAAATAGTTGGGAGAAACCAGGTTGCTATGGGTGTTACTGAATTGGCCGCTGCCAATTTTTTCGCCTGATGCTAAAAACCAGTTTGAAAAGTAATGGCGATTAGTCAGTGGAAGGTGATTGCTGCCCCGGCCTGGTTAATTTCCTCTTTAGCCATTAACATCTGCTCTAACTGTGCCAGTGAAAACTGCGAGTACATTCTTATGTCATGCTGCTCGGGAAATTCAAAACTCACATAGTATCTTTGTGTGGTGTCAAAGCCTAAATCGGTGTGGTAAATATTATATTGGCTGTGTAACAGCAAAGTAGCCGAGTAAAGCGTAACAAACGACAGGCTGAGCATCAGGGCTAACAAGGTGTGACTTTGTAATATCTGGCTTTTACTTGCGCTTGCACCCCGTCCAATGGGTGTTTTAATCCATTTGCTTTGAATTGTATAAAACACATTCATGATCAGTATGACAAGTATCAACATACCCACACCTAACCGGCTGAAAGTGAGCTTGTCCGTAGCAGATAACCCCGTTTTTAAACTGGGTAACAGCATGTCTGCGAGGGCGTTGCTCACAGGGGTGAGCAAAAACGCGATTAGCACAATCAATAAGGCCGTCGCGGTAGACTCCAGATAACCTTGCCAGGTGATCTGTTTGTACGATGCACCACATAATTGCCTGACGATTAACTCTTCTTGCTTGTAGTGGCACTGGGCATTAAAAACGGTCAAAAATGCGATAAAGCAAAACAGTAACAGCAGTGAGAATGCCGCCATAAGTATGTTCACTCGGGTGACTATCATCTCAAACTGTTGGGGATGGATCCCGAATACGGCGGTAATGCTGATTTTATCCTCTTCCAGCAGCAAGCCTTGCTCTATAAGGTGAGCGCTCAGAGATTGGGCTAGCTCTTCGTTAGAGCGCGTCGGCTCGGTAATAATATAGCTATAGGTGTCCGGGGTAAGTTGGATGTTTTCCGTATCAAGGATAAAGCTTTGTTGATTAAAAGCCATTAGCAGGTCCAATGGCACCCCTTTACGCAAAGACTCCATTTCAGGCGGCAAGATGGCAACAATCTTGACGGCCTTGCCGTTAACAGCGATATACTTGCCAATAACCTCTTCGCCGGAGAGTTGCTCTTGCCAAAAGTGATAGCCTATTGCAGCGCTGGCTTCAGCGCCTGTTTTTGGAAAGTCCAAGCTGCTGAGCGAGCCCTTTAAAGCCGTTAAATTAAGGCTTTTGTAAGCACCGGAAAAGAAACTAATGTTGGTTTGATATTGCCGCCCTAAATAGTTCAGCGACAGTGGCACCGTTCTTTCATAGAGAATGGGGTGCGCCAGCGTTTGCGCTATTTCTTCTGCTAGATAGGGCTCTAAGGGGCTTTGTGATTCGGCTTCTTTAAGCACTATGTGGTGAATCGGCGTATTCGCTTCGAGCCCAGCAAAAGTGGGGCTTAGATAAGTGGCCTTTATGCTCGAAAAACTAACCAAAATACTCAGGGGGAGCGCCACTAACACAATAGCGAGAAGTAGCTTCTTGCTTTGGTAAGTTTGCTTACTCCAATTAATGAGTAAATCGATGAGCAGTGATTTCGTCATAAACCGATTTGACCATCTTTAATGGGGATCTGCCTGTGCGCCAGTGCCGCGTGCTGTTGGTCGTGCGTTATTACACAGATGGTACGCCCTTGCTCGTTGAGCTTCTGCAAAATGTTAAAAACCAACTCACTGTTATATGAATCAAGATTTCCAGTTGGTTCATCCGCTAATATGATGGAAGGCTGGTTGATAAGGGCTCTTGCGATTGCGACCCTTTGTTGCTGACCGCCCGACAATTCACTGGGCAAACGATTATGTAGCTCTGCAATCCCCACAAAGTTAAGCGCTTCCATCACATACTGACGGTAGTCAGCGCGTTTAATCTCGTCGTTGTAGTTTAGCGGCAGTGCCACATTGTCAAAAACATTAAGTCTATTTAACAAATTAAAGTTCTGAAAAATAAAGCCTATTTCTCTATTTTTAACTTTCGATAACGACTTATTGGTTAAATTTGTCGTATCCCTTCCCAATAACAAATATTTACCGCTAGTGGGTTGCTGCAAAAGCCCCAAAATAGACATGAGTGTACTTTTGCCACTGCCTGATTTACCGACAATTGCCACGTATTCGCCAGATTGAATAGTGATATTGATGTTTTCTAAGGCTTTTTGCTTTGACTTCGTGTAGCTAAAGCAAACATTTTTCAATTCGATTAAATGTGGTTTCATCATCTGCGTTATAGCGTCAATCGTTCGTCAGTGACCACCGCTTGTGGGATCAACAGTAACTTATCTCCTGCTTCAAACGCATTTGAAGTGAGAATAAGTTGTTGGTTGCTAAGCTTAAAGTCAGCTTCTAGTTTGTCGGCCGTATTGGCACCCGGGTTCAACTTATAAACCTGCCACCTTTTATATGTTGTAAAGTTGTTCGGCTGGTCGATAAACATGTAGTTGGTGCGTTTGCTGAGGGCGATACTCGCTTCAATACTCTGTTTACTGCGCAGCCAGCTGGGCGGGGTCTGATCGAAGGCGATATATATATTGACACTTCCCTGTCTGACAACGGTATCAATATGCTCTATCTTGCCCGCTAGTTCGCCATTGGGGGTTTTGATGGTGGCTGGCAATCCCGTGCTTAATTGTTCCGATGAATACTGGGCTATGGCGACCTGAGCAATAAAATGCTGCGGTTCGATGATCTTAAAAAGAGGATCACCCTGTAATACTTGTTGGCCAAGCTCAATACTAATATCGCTGATTATGCCGTCTGATTGAGCTGTGATAGTGAGCGCGTCGAGTCGGCTTTCTAGATAGCGGATCTGCTCTTGTTTGGCTTCGTACTTTGCATCTAATGCAGCTTCATGCACTTGATACGTTCGCGAAAATTCTTCTTGTTGCTGCTCTAGCAAACTCACTTCAATTCGTTGTTGTTGTAATTGTATTTTGGCTTGCTTATACCTGATTTGCGAAACAACGCCTTGTTTTACCAGTATTTCATAGGCTTCGAGCTCTAATGCCTGGTTTTGTTTTGCGGCGATTGCTTTTGCAAGTTGTGACTCCAGACGGTATTTTTCGGTTAATAGCTCACTTTTGCGCATAGCAACATCAGATTTAAGCGTGATTAATTGCGCTTTCTCTAATTTATATTCTTGCTCTAATTCGTGATTTTGGATTTTAGCGAGCGCTTGCCCTTGCTCAACGGCTTGTCCTAAACGCACGGATAATTGCGTTATTCGCCCCGGATCCTGGGCATCAATTAAGCTGGTTTCTCTTACTGTAATAGCACCTAAGCCGTTGATCGTCTCACTTTTTATGCCTTGTTTTACTTGATGGATCAGTGAAAATTCACCGGGCACCTTGCTAGTAGCAAACCAGGTAAGTTTTACAACAAGTACTATGAGGCCAAGAGCGACTGCAATTAAGAATAAATAAGTCGTGGGTCTATTTTGCTTTTCTTCTAGATGCTGTTCCATGCATTTCTCGATAAGTGACTGCTAAATGCAATACAATAATAGGCGGCATGTCAATTATTAGCATGCCGCCAAAAACCTCTAAAAGAAGCTTTTATTTTTCTTCACAAACCCAAACACCTACACAGTAATTGTCAAAGCAAACGTATCCTGCATAGCGACAACTAGCGTAGGTGGCTGTTGAGGTTGCGACTAGCGCAAGAGCTAATATGATATTTTTTGTTTTGGTTTTTATAAAATTTCCATTTTAAGTTTATTTGATTATGTGGCAGGTACCTTGCCGAATGAAAGCGCGACCGAATTAAATCATTTAAACTATTAGTTATCAATTGTTTATATTTTTTTAACAAGTGGCCGGTGATATTACTGTGAAATTGGTAAAAGAGTGGATGAGAGAATAGACAGCATCAAAGGTCGCCAGACCCTACAAACCGAAAAGCCTGAATCTGTCATTTAACTAAATGAAAAATATGATATGTTTTTAACCAGTTGCATTGAATGAGCACTCGCTTATGAACAGCGTCTGGCTATTAATTGGTTTGGCTGTGGCCCTTATCATCATGATTACCTTCGCACGGCGTGGGCTTTGGGCCAGTCGAAAGGGTTATCCCCTGTTGCTTGCCAGCTTCCCCCTTTATTACTGGCTTTTTGCTCTCTGGGCCATGGACTTTCAGGCGTTGCTCTATGAAGCGGCCACCGCCGTGGTCTTTTTTCTGCTCGCCGGGTGGGCCATTAAAAGTCGTAATCCGGCCCGTTGGTGGCTGGCGGGGATAGGCATGCTATTGCACGCTGGCTATGACTTCTTTCACGATACCCTCTTTAGTAATGCCGGCACGCCCACCTGGTGGCCAGAATTTTGTGGCATGGTGGATCTTGTCTTGGCCCTGTACTTATGTGCGCTGGCGACCAGTAGCGGCGCGCTCAGGCTGCCGGGGCAGCGCCTGACCTACAAAGAATAATGACGACGCGCCACTACAAGGCGGCAAAATAAGCTAAGGTTAATAAGGGAAATTAACCTTAAAGAAAAAGGACTTATGATGAAAAAACTATTCCTAATTTTAAGCCTGATGGTGATCAGTCTAAGTTGGGCCGGGCAAACGCCGAGCGTGGAAGTGGCTAAATCCTGGTTAGGCGGTATAGATGCAGGTCAATATGAGCAAAGCTGGGATGAGGCTGGTGCGCTTTTTCAGGAGCAGGTCACCAAGGATCAGTGGCGGGACATTATCAAGGCGGTACGCTCGCCCTTGGGAAGGGTAATCAGCCGCGCCGAACTTGGCCGTCAAAACTTTACCTCTTTGCCCGGTGCCCCCGAAGGTGAATACCTGGTGGTGCAATTTCAAACCGAGTTCGCCAATAAGGCGGGAGCGGTAGAGACCCTGACCCTAAGCAAAACAAACGATAAATGGCAGCCGGTGGGCTACTTTATCAAGTGATCCGGTACAAGATCATGGCCCACGAATAAATCAAGGAAGGAGTATGAAGGCAATATTAAGCATTGATGGTGGCGGTATTCGCGGAGTGTTGCCGGCCTTGGTACTGGCGCAAATAGAATCTCGCGTTGGTCGCCCCATTGCCCGGTGCTTTGATCTGATCGCCGGCACCTCGACCGGAGGAATTCTTGCTTTGGGCCTGGGTAAGGATAACGGACAGGGGGTACCGCAATACAGCGCCCAGGCGCTGGCGGATATGTACGAACAGCACGGTAAGGAAATATTTTCACGCTCCCTGTGGCGCGGTGTGTCCTCGGTCGGTGGTTTACTCGATGAAACCTATACCCATAAGGGTCTGGAGCGTCTGCTTGAACATTACTTTGACGACGAGCCCCTGGGGGCGTCGCTAACCCGCTTACTGCTGACCAGCTATGATATTCATAACCGCAAACCGTTGTTCTTAAAGAGTTGGCGTCAGGAGCATCGCGCCGTACTGATGCGCCATGCGGCGCGAGCCACCTCTGCCGCGCCCACCTATTTTGAACCAGCCCATATTCCCGTCGATGGTGCCAAGCGCGCTCTGGTCGATGGCGGCGTGTTTATCAATTCACCCTCGGTGTCGGCCTATGCCGAGGCGCAGCGTATTTTTCCCGAGGAAGAAGACTTTATGCTGGTATCTATCGGCACCGGTGAGCTCAATCGACCCATTGAACTGCGCGACGCCAAGGATTGGGGCAAGGCTGGTTGGGTGGCGCCCTTGCTTAGTTGTATCTTCGATGGGGTGGCGGACGCCGCCGACTATCAAATGGATAAGATCTTGGGGGAAAATTACATTCGCCTGCAAACCACCCTGGACGTGGCCTCCGACGATATGGACGATGTTACTCGTGGTAACATCGCCAACCTAAAGTCCGAGGCCGCCAGGCTGTTAAAAACCCATAAAACAGAGCTAGACCTCGTTTGCCAGCGCCTTGTTGATAAAGTCAATTAACAGCAGGTTAAAGGCAGTTAGCTTATTCACTTTCGCTCTTGCTTTCGGGCTGCATTGAACTGCCGATGGAGGCGATGATCACCAAGGCAATGGCAAGCCATTGCAGTGGCGAGAGTAATTCGCTGAGGATCAAAAAACCCGGCCAATGCGGCGATGGCGGGCTCCATACTCATCATGACGCTAAAGCCTTGTGCCGGCATATTGCGCAGCGCCACCATCTCTAGGGTATAGGGCAGGGCACTGGACATAATCGCAACTAACAAGCCGAGTGGGATCACTTCCCAGCTGAGCAGCGCCATGCCTTGATGCGCGGCGCCATAGGGCACCAACACCAGGGCCGCCACCGTCATGCCCAAGGCCACGGTGCGTCCACCTGAGCTTTGCGTGCCGGTGCGCTTGCCAAATAAAATATACCCGGCCCAACAGGCACCGGCGATTAGCGCCAAGGCGACACCCACGGGATCAAGTCCGGTTTCAGCATCAATTTCGGGCAATAACAGAATGATACCTGTGATGGCAAAGGCCACCCACAGCAGATCCCGTTTACGTTTTGAGCTTAAGAGCGCCACCGCTAAAGGCCCGGTGAATTCCAAAGCCACGCCGATACCCAAGGGAATACGCTCGATGGCGTAATAGAAGGTGATGTTCATGCCGCCTAAACACAGGCCATAGACGATAATGCTGCGCCATTGCTGGCCCTCCGGCAGCGCCTTCCAGGGACGAAAAACAAGACACAACACTAGGGCGGAAAAACCCAGGCGCAGCGCCGTGGTGCCCTCGGGGCCTATCAAAGGAAATAGTTGCTTGGCGATGGAGGCGCCGGACTGAATGGTAACCATGGCCAGTAAAACACAGCCGATGGCGGTCAGTAGCACACGGTGGTGAGCGAAAAACATGTTGGAAACCCGTGTTTGGTGAAGTGGCGCTAGTGTAGCTAAGCCCCTTGTTTGGGTAAATACTACAAAGTGCCACTGGTCGTATTTTTATTGGTTTTGGTCTAAACCACTTATGCCCCGGTGCTTATCAAGCTATCGGCACTACCATAGCGGCGACAGCGTTGTTACACTCGTGAATTCGTTCTTGGTTTGCGCTGCGGGAGAAATTGGGTGTCGCGTCAGTTAATAAAATTTGCCACCTATTTGGTGTTGTTTGTGCTTGGCCTGGGGCTGACCCATACCTTAACGCAGGAGCAGTTACTGGAGCAAAACCAAGAGCGCACCGCCCGCCATGCAACGGCTTTGAACGATTATATTCACAGTGAATTTACCCGCTTCAGTACCATTGTTTCGTTTTTGAGTAGTAGCGCCTTGGTGCACCAGGCACTTCAATATGACCAACAGGATAACGCCGTAGATCGCTACCTAAGCGATGTGCAACGGGCCAGCGGCGCCTCCGATGTCTATCTGTTAAATGCCCAGGGTACTGTGGTGGCCAGCAGTAACTGGCACCTGCCGCACAGCTATAAGGGCAATAATTTTGCCTTTCGCCCTTATTTTGCCCGCGCCATGGCCGGGGAAACGGTGACCGATTTTGCCCTTGGCCAACGCTCCATGCGTCGCGGCTTTTATTTTTCCAAGGCGGTTGATTTTGCCGAGAATGGCCGAGGCGTGATCGTGCTTAAGGTCAACGCCAGTAAATTTGAAACCGATAAAGCCCGTTTAGATACGGGCGAAGAAAGTCATTTTGTCCTGCTTGATGCTAATGATGTGGTGCTGCTCTCCGATCACCCCGACTGGCAACTGCATGCCACTAAAGCGCTCAGCGGCGAGAAGCAGCAGCAAGTCGCACAGTCGCAGCAGTTTTTAGGGCAGACGATTAATCCCCTAGGGTGGCACTGGCTGGCCAACGATGGTCAAATTATCGCTGAGCAGCGGCGTTATTTGGTCAGCGCCTCGACCTTGGAGGGGACCTCCTATCGGCTGCTGATGCTCAGTCCTATCGTTCCCTTTAACGAGGTGCACGCGGCGCGTTTAGGTCTGGCCATGTTACTGCTGCTACTGGTGATTGCGCTTGTCGAATACCTGTCGGTCAAGGTCGCAGGCTATCGGCAACTGTTATTTAGTCAACGCACGCTGGAAGAGCAGGTGCAGGAGCGTACCCGGGAGTTAGAGCAGGCCCAGGACGCGCTGATCCGTGCCACCAAGCTGGCCACCATAGGCCAGTTGAGTGCCAGTGTGAATCATGAAATCAATCAGCCGCTCAGTGCCATGAGCGCCTATGTGGCCGCGTGCAAACGCCTGCTGATGCGCTCTGAGCCGGAGAAGGCGATGGAAAACCTGCAGTTGATAGAGCAGTTGATCCGCCGCGTGCACGCCATCGCCGGCCAGCTTAAATCCTTTAGTCAAAAGCGTCCGGTGAAGATGCAAAGCATCTCGCTGCAACAAAGCGTGCAAAATGCCCTCTTGGTAGTTGGCCCCGAGCTCAATAAACATCATGTCAGTGTGCATGAATCCGGGCTCGAGGTGTCGGTGTGGGTCGACCCTTATCAGTTTGAGCAGGTGCTGGTGAATCTGCTGTCCAATGCCTGCCATGCCATGGAGCACTGCCAGAACAAGTGGCTGCGCCTGGAGGCAAGCAGCAACGAGAGTAAGGTGTACTTGTCCATTATCGATAATGGCCCGGGCATAGACCAGCACGCCCTCAGTACCATTTTTGAGCCCTTCTATACCACTAAGTCGGAGCATGGTTTAGGCTTGGGGCTGTCAATTTCAAAACAAATTATCGAATCCTTTCAGGGTAACCTCAGCGCCCATAATCATCGTGATGGCGGCGCCGAATTTTTGCTTAGCCTGCACCAACAAGAGCCACAATCATGAGCCGAGAACAAACCATTTATGTTATTGATGACGAAGCCAGCATTCGTCATTCGCTACAACAACTGCTCGAGCTTGAGGGCTATCGGGTGCAATGTTTCGACGATGCTAGCAAGGCCTTGCATAGCCTTAATCGCCGCTTTGATGGCGTGGTACTCAGCGATATCAGCATGCCAAATATGGATGGCATCAGCTTTTTGCAGCAGGTGCAGCAATTTGACTCCGAGCTGCCGGTGATCTTTTTGACCGGTTATGCCGATGTCAGTACCGCGGTAAAGGCCATGCAACTGGGCGCCTATGATCTGTTTGAAAAGCCGATTACCGAGCAGCTCCTTGATTGCCTGGCGCGCGCCCTAGATAAGCGCACCCTGGTGTTGGAAAACCGCCAACTAAAACGCCAGGTGCAAAAACAATCGGCACCCGGGGTACGGATTTTGGGCGAGACCCAACAAATGCAGCAGATGATGCAACTACTTGATGCGGTAATAGACACTCCGGCGGACGTGCTGATTGAAGGGGAAACCGGCACCGGCAAGGAGCTGGTCGCCCGCTACCTGCATGAGCAAAGCCAGCGTGCCAATCATCACTTTGTCGCCATTAACTGTGGCGCCATTCCCGAGCAGCTGATAGAAAGCGAACTTTTTGGTGCCGCCAGTGGCGCCTACACCGGCGCCAATCAGGCCCGCGAGGGGAAGTTCACCTATGCCAATGGTGGCACCGTCTTTTTGGATGAAATCGAAGCCATGTCGCCAAGCCTGCAGGTGAAGCTGCTACGGGTGTTGGAAGAGCGTCAGGTGACGCCGGTGGGCAGCAATCAGGGCATTGAGCTCGATATTCGCGTGGTGGCCGCCACCAAGGTCGACCTGCAAACCCTGGTCGATGCCGGGCAGTTCCGCGCCGATCTGTATTTTCGTCTTAATCTGGTGAAGGTGCCGATCCCGGCGCTGCGCCAGCGTAAGGCGGATATTCCTTTGCTTTATCAGCATTTTTTATCCATCGCCGCAACCCGTTTTCATAAACCAACCCAGCCGCTCAGTGATGCGCTGCGGGCGCGGTTAATGCAGTATGACTGGCCAGGCAATGTGCGCGAGCTGCGTAATCATGCCGAGCGCACCTTGCTGCTGGGAGAGCAGTTGGCGCAGCAATCCGTTGGCACACAGGAGCAGGAAGTGTTAAGTCTGGCGCAAAAGGTGGCCTATTACGAGCAGTCACTGATCGAGGATGCCCTGGCGCAAAGTCAAGGCAGTATTAAAGAGGCGATGGCCTTGTTGCAGATACCGCGTAAAACCTTGTACGACAAGATGGCCAAGTATGCACTACAGCGCACCATGTACACCTAAACTGTGTGTGGGTTTGGTGATAAATACGTAATTCTGTGTGCGGAAATCCGCACATTTATCTTGGTCTTTTTCGCTGGTTTATTGCTAAATCATTGTAAAATAGCGTTTTAAAAAGTTGGTTAGGTTTTTGTATGTGTCTTTGTTAACAACAAGTAGGATACAGCAATGATAAAACAACTTACATTTACCAGCGCCGCCATGCTTATGGCCGGAGTCACCACGGCCCATGCGGCCGACTATGATATTTATGGCAAGGCCGAGGTGCAGATTGCCCACACCGACAAAGGGGTGATGCGCTATACCGAGGAAGGCACCCAGATAGATGCACCTTTTTCGCGCATCGGCGTCAAGGGTCAGCATGCCCTCAACGACACCACCCAATTAGTTTTTAAATACGAGGTACAGGTGAAGGGGTTTGATGGCGACTCAACCAATGATCCATTTTCCGCCCGTAACACCTATGTCGGCGTGCAATCTCAATATGGCACAGTGCTGGTGGGACGCAACGACACCCGCTTTAAATACTCCGAAGGCAAGGTTGATCAGTTTAACGAAACCCAGGGCGATATCGCTCAGGTATTGGCCGGGCAATCCCGGGTGGGCGACAGCATCACCTACAGCACGCCGAAGTTTGGGCTTTGGGCGGCAGCGGTAACCTGGGTTCCTAAAGATGACAGCAACAGCGAAGACAATGGTGTTGCGGCGCTATTAAGCTATGGCGACCGCGGCCTTAAGCGCACCCCTTATTTTGTTGCCTTGAGCTACTCCGATGCTTTGGGTGATTTACAGGCCTCTCGGGTAACGGCCGCCTATCGCTGGCAGCAGCTGCAACTGGGCGCCATCGTCCAGCGCAGTGAAAACCTGGCTGGCGATAAAGAGGGCGATGGCCTGGTACTGAGTGCGCGCTACTGGCTCAGCGACGCCTGGCAGCCCAAGTTGCAATACAGCCGCGATGACAGCGGCCTGCGCCATGAGGGCGATGCCGAGCAGTTTACGGTGGGCGTCGACTACGTGGTCGACAAGCAAACCACCTTTTATCTCCTTGCCAGCCAATTGGAACTCGATACCAGCGATGACACCAGCACCGCTTTGGGTCTAAAGTATATGTTCTAAGGGGAGCGACAAATGACCGAAAACAAACCAAATAAAATCAATCGCCTGGTCTTCTTATGGCTAGGGCCCCTGGTGATGCTGCTGACCTGTTTAATCGACCCGCCAAGCGGCATGTCGGTGGCGGCCTGGCGCACAGCAGGTTTAACCGTGTGGCTGGCCTCTTGGTGGGTCACCGAGGTGGTGCCCATTCCGGCGACCTCCCTGTTGCCTTTGGTGGTGGTACCCCTGGCCGATATTGCCTCCATTAAGGCCGTAGCCGCGCCCTATGCGCATCCGCTTATCTATCTGTTTTTAGGTGGCTTCTTGCTTTCCATCGCGATGGAGCGCTGGGGCCTGCATAAGCGTATTGCTCTAACTACTTTGTTGTTGGCGGGCAGCAAACCCAGCATCCAGATCATGGCCATGATGCTGGTTACTGCGTTCTTATCCATGTGGATGTCGAATACCGCCACTGCGGTGATGATGTTGCCCATAGCGCTTTCTGTCGTTCATTTATTGCGCGATAACGGCAGCGAGTGCGATAACTTTGGCAAGGCGCTGCTCTTATCTATCGCCTATGGAGCCAGTATCGGCGGTATTGCCACGCTGATCGGCACCCCGCCTAATGCGCTGATGGCCGCTTATTTGGCCGACAGCTATAACATAGAAATTGGTTTTGCCACCTGGATGTTGATTGGTGTGCCGCTGTCTGTGGTAATGCTGGCCTTGACCTGGCTGTGGCTCACCAAGGTGATGTACAAGGTGGATAAAACTGCGGCCCAGGTGGAAACCCGAGGCATGTTTAAGCAACAGCTTGCAGCACTGGGTAGCATGTCACGGGCGGAGAAAGGCGTATTAGCCGTGTTTGCACTTGCCGCCGTCAGCTGGGTATTGCGCCCCTTGCTGGCCAAGGCCACCGGGCTGGCTATTTCTGATACCGGTATTGCCATTGCCGCAGCGCTGTTGCTGTTTATTTTGCCCGCCAAAAAAGACAGTGAGGAGCGTATTCTTGACTGGGACAGCGCCGCCAAGGTGCCTTGGGGGATCTTATTGTTGTTCGGCGGGGGCTTAACCCTGGCTGCCAAGATTAAATCATCGGGCCTGGCCGATTATATTGCCAATATGCTCAGTGGTGCCGGAGCCATGGAACTGGCATTGGGGATTTTAATCGTTACCGCGCTTATCACCTTCTTAACCGAGATCACCAGTAATACCGCGACCGCCGCTGGTTTCTTGCCGTTGCTTGGCCCGGTGGCCGAGTCGATTACCGGCACGCCTTTGGTGTGGGTGATCCCCGCCGCCATCGCCGCCAGCTGTGCCTTTATGATGCCCGTGGCCACGCCACCCAATGCCATCGTCTTTGGCTCGGGTGAGCTGAAGATCAAGGACATGATACGCGCCGGTTTTGTGCTTAACCTGATCGCCATCGGCCTTATCACCCTGGTGACCTTAACCCTGGCCCCCTTAGTGCTGGGCTTTTAAAGGCAAAGGCTTAATAGACACATATCTTTCCTAACCAAGGGCCGCCTAGCGGCCTTTTTTATTACTTGATTTTAGGGCGTTTTTGTTGTCCTCTGTTTCTTTATTTAGCGTGACTAGTTTGATGGAAACGCCAAAATATCCGGCATGAGTGCTTATCAGCCTTTGCCTAAATACAAAAATAATCCCTTTACCTAGTGTCGACAGGAAGTTCCGTGAATATACATTTAGTTGTAGCCCATCCAGAAAAACAGTCTTTCAATTTTGCCCTGCATGAACTGGCGGTCAGGGTATTGACAGAGCAGGGGGCGACCTTACGGATCACTGATTTATATGGCGAACAATTTGACCCTGTGGCCGGCCATAATGATGTTATCAATTTGCCTGAGTTGGGAGCTTTCAACCTTGCTAAGGCTCAGCGCTGGGCCCTTGAGCATCAGGCCTTTTGCGCGGATATTTATCAAGAGCAGGAAAAACTAATCGTAAGTGATGTCCTAGTGATGCAATTTCCGCTTTGGTGGTGGTCATTTCCGGCGGTGCTCAAAGGCTGGATAGACAGGGTGCTGAGCTCAGGTTTTGCCTATGGTGAGGGGGCTAGTTTAGCGCCTAAAAAGGTAATGTATTCTATCACCACAGGCGGAGCCAGCGATCAGGCGGAGCTTGATTACTACCGCGATAAAATAGCCGGCTTATATCAGGATATTTTTGGCTTTATCGGTTGGCAGGCATTGCCGCCATTTATTGCGCACGGGGTGCAGAAAAAATCACTGCCCGAGCGTCGGTCGCTGCTTGAGCAGTACGAACGGCACTTGCTCACGCACTTAGTCGAAAGCCAAACCACAGGCGTTGCTGAGCATGCCTGACTTTTCGATAGACTTTCTCGCACCGAGGGATTGTCTCTAGGCGATAAGTTGGCGATATTGCGCCGGGGTTAGGGTGGTAACTTGCTTAAAGGTGCGCCGAAACGAGGTTTCATCGCCATAGCCCAATCGATCCACCACTTCCTTCACCGACAACCCCTGGTAGGTGATGAGATCGCACGCCTGCTGAATTTTTACCAAACGCATAAACTGCGCCGCCGACAACTCCGTGCTGCTGGCGAGACGCCGCGCCAGGGTTCGGGTCGACATATTCATGGCTGAAGCAAAATTGCTCAGGGTTAAATCCTGCACCGGCGTTTGTTCAACCCAGCGATAGGCTCGCGCCACTTCCGGAGATTTCGATTTGATCATTTCGATACGTTGCCACGGCAGGGAGGCTTTTTGAGGTCTGGCAATCACCATCAGCTTAGTGATATCGGCGAGAATAGCGGCGCCGCAATGACTTTGGATCAGCGTGTTGGCAATGGCCAAATAGCCCTGTACGCCACTGCTGGTGGATAACTGCTTGTCCTGAACCAGGGTGTCATTAAATTGCCAGTTAACGCCTGTAAAAGCGGTGCTAAGGTATTGGGCTAACCACCAGGTAGCGGTGGCGCGGCGGCCCTCCAATTGTTTGCTGGCGGCCAGCAGACACACCGCGGAGCAATAGCCCCACAGCTGGGTCGTTGACGGCAGCCGACTGAGCGTGTCGATCAGCTCGCGATTTACCGCCAGCGCTTTTGTGCAATCCTGCTCCGAGCTGGCCCAAAAGCCGGGCAATAAAAGGGCATCAAACTGGCCTTCGGCAAGGCTGGTTTCGGGCTCGATAGTGATGCTCGGGCCCTGAGAGGCTAAGGTCAGGGTAACGGCAGCGCCGTCGACGCTGGTAAAGACACATTCGAAGGTGCGCTGTTGTGTTCTTTGATTGCACGCAGTGAGTATTTCGGCAAAGGCCATCAGGCCCGAGGGGATACAGCCGGGGTAAACAACAAGACCTATACGCATAATTGGCAATAATTGTATTAATTGTGACTTAATTAGCCATATTAGGTGCCGCGATGGCGAAATACAATAAGGTCATTGTTACTTTTTCGAGCACCTCAATGAAAATTACCCAGTTACGCAATGCCACAGTGATCATTGAATATAAACAAGTGACCTTATTGGTGGACCCCATGCTGGCGCCACAGGGCAAGGCGCCGGCGCTAAAATACCTGGGGGCAAAACGGCGCAAAAACCCACTGGTAGAGTTGCCGGATAACAGCGAGGAGTTACTGGCCAAGGTCACTCACTGCTTGATCACCCATTGCCAAAAAGGTCATTTTGATCATTTGGACCGTGCCGCGGTGCGCTGGTTACGGCAAAGGCAAATTCCGGTGCTGGCCGCTAACGCCGATGAGGCGTTTTTGCAAAAACGCGGTTTGCATGTGATGCCCCTGTCGTCAAAAATGAGCAATGCTTTTGCCGGTGGGCTTATTGAGCTAGTGCCTTGTGTTCATGGTCATGGCATAGTGGGGAAGCTGATGGCCCATGGCGTTGGTTATTACATTGAAATGCCAGGGGAGCCCAGCGTGTATATCACCGGCGATACCTTGCTGACAGAGACCATTATCGATTTTGTGCAAGCCCGGCAGCCCGATGTGATTATCGCTCCGGCGGGGGGAGCGCGCTTTGATTTTGGTGGCGAAATTATTATGGGTGCCGAGGATGTGTTGGAGCTGGCATCCATCGCTTACGGGCAGGTAATAGCCAACCACTTGGAAGCGCTGGATCATTGCCCGGTAAGTCGCCTACAGTTGGGCGAAGCGGCGTTGGATGCCGACCTGGGCGAGCGCGTGCTGATCCCCGATGATGGTCAGACATTGGCATTTTAATGGCGATTAACGCCGAGCTTTATTTTTGGAGGCAGTAGGGTGACTCATATTCTTTGTTTTGGCGATAGTATTACCCGAGGCGAAAACGACGCGGCAGCAGGCGGCTGGGTCGACAGATTAAAAGCACGGGAAATTTGTCGGTTTGTTACCGGTTCACGGGCTGAAACCTGCGTGTTCAATATGGGCATAGGCGGAGAGACCAGCGATGGTCTGGTGCAGCGCTTTGCTAATGAGCTTGCGCCGCGTATGGCTTCGCCGCAGCGTACTTTTGTTACCCTGGCTTATGGCGCTAATGATGTGGCGATCACGGCGCAGCAGCGCAGCGTACCCCTAGCGCGTTTTATTAGCAATTTGCACATCTGTATCGAGCATGCCCTGGATATGGGCGTCCAGCCGATTTTGATCAATATCCTGCCCGTTGCCCAATGCTTGGATGGTGTGACCAATAACCTGGGTAAGCGCCGCCTGAATACGGATATAGCCAGTTATAATCAGGCCTTGGCGCAGTTGGCCGAGGAGACCTCGGTGCCGCTTATCGATGTTGCGGCCTTGTTTTCCAATAGTCGGGGTGGATTCGGGCTATTGACCGCCGATGGCGTACACCCCAACAGCGCCGGACACCGGCTGCTGTTTGAGTGTATTGATAGCCATCTCGAGAAAATCACCCAGGGAGAGCCTGTGGCACTAGTGGATATGCAGCTCTAGCTTATTATCCAGTATGGGCAGCAGGGCGCGCTCGCGACGCAAGTCGTCCTGTTCATGCTCAAGGCGATGACGACGGTGTTTAAGCTCGCGGCGCTGCTCGCGGGTCAGTTCTTCTGAGTGCAGTTGCCAGTGAATGTGTTTCAGTTCGTCGTCAATCTGGTTGAGTCGCGAGGAAATTTCATTGCGATGGCGATTCACCACGTATCTGTCATGGCCTTGCTGCCAGGCGAGGCGA
This sequence comes from Pseudoalteromonas sp. T1lg48, assembly GCF_002964785.1. GTDB lineage: Bacteria > Pseudomonadota > Gammaproteobacteria > Enterobacterales > Alteromonadaceae > Pseudoalteromonas. The sequence continues at coordinate 442,420 of NZ_PQCC01000004.1, read as the reverse complement.
AATTCTTCGCTGCGACAAATGGGGTTGTAGTCTCTGCCATTGAGGCCTTGGGTAAAGGCGTTTTCCGGCTCGCAATAATCTTTTAAGCCCTCCTGGTGGCCGCGCTTATAGTCTTCCAAGGTCGGGCGCACACCGTATTCGAGGCAGTCATAAATAATGTTTTTACCATTGGCTAGGGTGCGACCTTGCTGGCCATGACCAAAGCCGATATCAAACCAGTCACCCCGTTCACATTGTTGCTGCGATATGCTTGAGCAGCCGCTGAGCAAAGCCAGCATCATTATTATTAATCCGCTTTGGACTAAACCCATAGTGATATCCTGTTGTAGTTATTATTGAAATACCGACTTGAAGCAGTATCTAGCGCCGTCAAAATGGCACAAATTAGGGGTAATTTACCCAAGTTCAGTGAGTTATTAAAGAGTAGTGAGGATGAACAAGCGCTGTTTTTGAATCAACAGCGCTTGCTAGACGCGTTCCGAGTGAGGCGCCAAAACACCTAAGTTAGCGGGCAAACAACAGGCTTAAGCGTCGTTTCAGCTCGGGCTTGTCGAGCTGGCCATAATAGAGCAGCAGATCACTTTTGCCGTCGTCGTTGATATCCGTGCTGCTAATATTGCTGCCGGATTGCGGCAGGGCGAGCTTTTGTTTTTGGCTGCGGGCAAAGGCCTGCTGGCCCTGATTAAGGCGATAGACCAGGGTGTCGTTATCTTGTGAAAACAGCAGATCCTTGCGGCCATCGCCATTGATATCGGCGAGCATGACCAGGGGTTGACTGGCGCGACCCTTACTGATGCTGAAGTTCATTTCCGTTTCATAATCCAGCGACGGCTTTTTCGGGAACTGCCCTTGCTGATTTTGCCAATACAGCAGAATATCCTGATCTATGCTGCTGGCCAGCAGCGCCGAGATCACTTGCGAGACCCCGAGCTCAAAGCTGGCGACCATCACTTCCAGGCGACCATCGCCGTCGATATCTTGCAGTTGCAGGTCTGTTAAGGTGCCCTCGGCGCTGACCGTGGTATCGGCCTTATTGGCGTAGCTAAGCTGGCGCTGCTTATCCAGGCTACCGTAATAAATTTCGTAATCATTGCTTCTATCGAACACCCCGGAGCTCTTGGTGTAGCGCACCACTAAATCGGGGATGGCATCGCCATTAATATCCTCAAAGCGCTCTAATTTGCGGTATCTAAGGTCGCTTTGGTCCAGGGGCTGGCCGTCATCATCGAGCTGATCCCACCAGTCTATGCTGTAGATGCCACCGCGGATCGCCAGTTGCTGATGCTCAAAATGCCGTTTATGGGCGTAGTAAAGGTGCAACTTACCTTCATGCAAATTGGCAATATCCAGGCGACCATCCCGATTCAGATCCAGCGTAAACACCTGTGCCGGCGAGGCATTGAGTTCAACGCCTTTAAGCACGCTGTGGCTGCCAATATCCAGGCTGACCTTTTTATGGCCACCTTCGTGTTGTGAAAGCCACACGTGCAAGTCGGTGAAATCCGCCAGCATGATGTCGCTGTCGCCGTCGTTATTAAAGTCATGGATAAAATCGATTTGGCGCATAAAGTTACTGCGCTTAATGCGATAAATGGAAGACACATCGGCAAACGCAAACAGGCGCGCCTCGCCTTGTTGCTGCGGATACTGATAGCGGCCCACATGATCATGGGCTAAGAAGTAAAGCGTTTGCTCGGCCTTTTTCTGCTCACTGATATCGTAAGCAAAATACTCTTCGCCGATGGCAAAGCGGTCAACCTGTTGCAGCTTGCCATCGACCACGGCCAGCACCGCCACCTGATGGGCCTGGGCTTCATTGCGACCAAAGACCACAATTTCCTTGCCCGGATGAGGCGTGAGATCGGCGCTTAGCGGTGTGCGACTGATATTAAAATCAAGATCTATGCTCAGAGCCTGGAATGGTTCGGCCTGAACGGGCGTTGCCATCAGGCCCAAAGGCAGGCTGGCCAACAGTGCTGTTTGTAGAAATCCCTTCATGGTCAACTCTAATAGTTCGCATTATTTCTACTACAGTGCCAACAGCAGCACTCGAGTGCAAGGGTCAATATGTAAGCAAGTGTTCGTATTATGCAAGCAAGCGTTAACACCATACGAGCAAGTGTTAGCACCATGCTGGCAAGCGTTGGCACCATGCGAGCAAGCGTTGGCACCATGCGAGCAAGCGTTAGTTGCTAATCTGTGTTTTTATGAAAGTCCGCCAGCCAGCGTTGCCATTGGCTGTCATAGCCCTGCATATGGCGATGTTGTTTGGAGTTCATGTGGCCCTCGCGGTCTCGCTCGCTTTGAAATGGGCCGGCGCGGCACAGTAGACAGCAGTGCGGGTCATCAAGGTGATGGCGTCGGTGGCAATGCGTGCTCATCTCACTCTCGGCGTTGAGGGCGTAGGTGTAGGTAATGCCCAAGGTGTCTTTAACATGCTTGTCGCGGTCAACATTGCGTACCTTGTAGCCGGGAAAGCGACGTAAATCGAAGGGCTGCTCGCCTAAGAAGTTCATCGGCGTACGCGATGTTAAGGCATGGTCTAACCCCCAATGGCTATAGGGTTTAACGTCTTTGGAGGTGATATAGCACAGGCCCGCGCCTTGTGGTTCGAGGGCATAACGGGCGCTGTTAAGTAAATACCGGTGTAACAGGGCGCGATTGAGAATATTCAAGCCGCCGTTTTGTTTTGCCGCGGTAAAGGCCTGCTCTGAGCCGAGCTGGCTTAACAGCGGAAACTGGAAAATAACCAGATCGAAGCGCTTTTCACCCAGGCGCTGCCAGCTTTCGGTGGCGGTGACGTCAAACTCAAAATCAAGGCTGACCTTTGCAGCGCGCAATGCGTCTATGCCGTGGTGCTGATATTTATCGCGCAGCGTTGTTTCGCTGTCGTACACACTGCCGTGTAACTGCGACGCCGGGTAGAAATCCAATAAGGCCTTGGTGAAGGTGAGGTCACCATCGCCTACGCTTAACACCCGCCAGGTACGCTGCAAATACATGACTACTTATTCGCCTTGTAGCGTCGTCTCGTCGCGGCGCAGAGCTCCGGCGGCATACAAACGTGCCTTTAGAGATTCGATGGCGATTTGGCGAATAAGCACGTGCAGGGCAATCAGGGCGGCAATGGCAAAATGCACCGGCCCATGGGTGAAGCCCAGCTCCGGGTTGTAAATGGTGGCGCCAAACATGATAAACAGCAAGACCAGGGCAATTTCCAGCAGCTGGTTACTGTAGAAGGTCAGTTTGCCTTCGCGCTTATGGTCTTTTTTAATGTTCACAGCGCAGAAAAACGGGATCACTTTAACCTTAAATGCGGCATTCTTCTCAACATAAATCTCACCTATTTCATCCAAGGCGCGGCGCAGGGCATCTATCATAATTTTGCTCGTGTTCTGTTAGGCCGGCGCAGTGTAAAGCAAAGGCGCCGGACTGTCTAAGGGTTCAGTCGAGAAGGCTGGCGATCATCAGCAGGTGGGTGACAAACACCACGGAAGTCAGCACAAAGCGCATCTTGCGATAGTCCTTATGGTACTCCTGCCAGGCGGGCGCCTTGACCTCAAAGAGTAACACCAGCCAATAGCTGGCACTGAGCCAGGCCAGGGTGAAAATGCTGTTGCCTAACGGCAGCAGCGGAATGGGTAAAATAGGCACTATGGCGGCAATGGCGCGGCCCTGGGGCTGGTTGCCCGGGCGCCACAGCTGACCGGCTAAAAAGCTGACAATGGCGATGCTGTAATAGATAAATAAAGGCGCCACAGACTCGCCCTGGCCGGTCAACAAGGTCCAGCCCTGCATGGCCAAAAATGGCAACAAACCCAAATAACCCAGTTGAATATGATTTACATAGCGCTCAATAGCCACAAATAACTCCGCAAATTAGCAACCTACCAATTGTACGTGTCAGCGGGCATTAAGTTCAATAAACTTTCCACCTGCTTTTTTAGGGTAATTGCCTGCGGTTCGAGGTGCTGATAGCTGAAGGGTTAATCATATTCATTAAGAAGCGAGCAGGGACATGCAGGTTAAGTTCTTAACAGAGGATCAGGATCACCCCGAGGTACTCTCTGAGGTACTTGAAGTCTTATGGCAGTGCGTGGTCAATACACGCCTGAGACCCTGACCGAGCAGGTGAAAAAGCAACAGGCCCAGGGCTATCTGCTGGTTTAAGGGCTACGCTCAGGCCAATCAATGCACGCAAATCCACCTCGACTCCGGTGTGCAGCGCTTCCCCGCCCACCGTTTTTATCTGCGTGAGTGCTTTGATATTGCCAGCCATCATTTTTCTTTGCTTGATGTCTAATCGCCGCTGAGGCACTCTGTAACTAAAAGAGAAATAAGCTATTTATACCCTCATTGATATCAAACGGTGAGGGGGCTTCCGGCTAATAAGGAAAAGCGATGTACAAAGGAAGTTGTCTGTGTGGTTCAATCCAGTTTTTGTTGCATGGCAGTGTGACGGACATCATTCACTGCCACTGTTCGTTATGCCGCAAGGCCAGTGGCAGTGCCTACGCTACCAATGGCTTTATAAATGCCGATGAGCTGGAGCTGACGGATAATAACGGTATGCTGACTTTTTTTGAAAGTAGTGAGGGTAAGCGAAAATACTTTTGTAAAACATGCGGCGCGCCCATCTATAGTGCAAACGCGCAATCCCCAACAAGATACCGTCTTCGTCTAGGAGCCCTGGACAGTGCTATTTCCGAGCGTCCCATTTCCCATAATTTTGTAACTTCTAAGGCAAACTGGGAAGACTTGGATCTGATGCTTCCCCGTTATGAGAAGCACGAGCCCGGACGAAAATAGGCGCAGTTGGTAGCTTGCCAACTTAGGTGTTTGATACCCACCGTTTACTCGGGACTTTTGGTTGCAAAAGTGTGCAGTATGTCGATGCACCTTTTCGTAATAAGTTGTTTTTTCCCGCCCAGATGAGCACTGACAATGGCTCCTTCCTTCATAAGGCAAATGGCATCAAGCAATAGGCCATCGGCGCTCTTGAGGTGGCGAGCGATGATTTCGCGAGTCGCTTCTTTATGGTGATGACAAAAGCGAAGGATATCGCTGTTAACATCACTAAACTCCGCCGAGGTATTGATAAAAAAACAGCCCCTAAAGTCTCCGAGTTGGGATTCTCCATCGTTAAACCAACTTTCCAATGCCGAAAATAATTTCAGGACAACTTCCTCATCTGATTTAGCTCCCGTCAACACTGTTTCTAACCAGGCGGCAAAAGTATCGTGTCGTTGCTGCAAGGCGGCTAACACCAAAGCCTCTTTACTTTGAAAATAAGCGTAGAGTGTGCGCTTGGCAACGCCGGAAACATTCAGTATTTCATTGATACCAATAGAGTTAATTCCATTTCTATAAAAAAGCGTGAGGGCTGTATCTACCAGCAATTGACGTTTTTGGCTCATGGGATGCCTCCTTTATATGCATATTGACAAAGGTAGACCGAATTGTCTACATTAATGCGAGGTAGACAGAGTGGTCTACTTTTTTTGGGAGTTTTAAATGAACAATCTAGTGTTATCGGTTATTGCGGGTGTTGGCGCTTTCCTGGCCATAGGTTTACTTTCTTTTTTTGACGCCACAATGAGCAACGTGGCCTTGCTTATGGCTCCGTTTGGAGCGACGGCGGTACTCGTTTTTGGCGTGCCGGAGAGCCCACTAGCGCAACCAAAAAACGTGATTCTGGGTCACTTAATTACTGCATTTGTTGGTGTATTCTTCAGCCAATATCTGGAGGTATCACCCTTAACATTATCTTTAGCAACTGGCATTGCCGTCAGTGCCATGCTGGTAACCAAAACCACCCATCCGCCCGCAGGCGCTAACCCTCTGCTGATTATGTTGTCGGGGCAAACTTGGTCGTTTCTTTTTACTCCGGTGCTGGTGGGGGCGATTTTGATCGTTTTGGTCGGTAAAGGTATGCAGATGGTGCTGAAGCAATACCAAAAAACGGCTAACTGACAAAGGGGAGCTGAGGCTGGCTGACAACGGCGAGGTTATCAGCCAGTGCTGGCAAAAGGTTAAGCTATTTGTTATCAATGGAGCAATAAACGAGCAGGGAAGCTTTTAAACGCACTCACGTGATACCTTTCCCGCCACTAAGCTATTAGCTACTGCCTAATATTCGAGGTAACCCAATGAGGCATGTATGTGAAACCGAGCGCTTGACCATCAGGCAACTTGATTTAAGTGATGCCGAGTTTATTCTGCGCTTACTCAATGACGAGTCCTTTCTACGTTATATTGGCGATAAGAAGGTTCGTACCTGGGAAGATGCGATTAACCATCTGACAAATGGCCCCATGGCCAGTTACAAAAACCATGGTTTTGGCCTGAACCTGGTGCAGTTAAAAGGTGAATCAACAGCCATAGGCATGTGCGGGTTATTAAAAAGGGAAGAGTTGGATTATCCGGATTTGGGCTACGCGTTTTTACCCGAATTTTGTGGCAAGGGCTATGCTAGGGAAGCGGCCGAAGCTATGTTAAAACAAGCGGTGGTCAAGCACGGCATGCAAACAGTGCTGGCCGTTACCGCCCCAAATAATCTAAGATCCATGCACTTGTTGGAAAGTATCGGCTTTAATTTAAAAGGGACCCAGGAGCTGTATGGCTTAGAAAATAACCTCTTTGAGTACCGCAGCTTGTAAGCAAGTACCTATAAAATAACGCAAGAATATATCTTAACGTCACAGGCTTCATGGAGGCATTTTGAACGGACCAAGCCCAGAAGATAAAGAGCCCATGAAAGGGTTTCCCCAAGTAGGGTATTTAAAGAACTTTATTACGTCTGAAAATATTATTGTCGGGGACTACACCTATTACGACGACCCCGAAGGGCCAGAGCGGTTCGAAAGCAATGTGCTTTATCATTTCCCGTTTATCGGCGACAAACTCATAATCGGAAAGTTTTGCGCCATAGCCAAGGATGTAAAATTCATTATGAATGGCGCCAATCATAAGGTATCCGGCTTTTCTACTTACCCGTTTCAGATATTTGCTAACGGTTGGGATAAGGTGATGCCCAAGCCGGGCGATCTGCCTTATAAAGGTGATACCGAAGTTGGCAACGATGTCTGGATTGGCTATGACGCCACTCTTATGCCCGGCGTTAAAGTGGGTGATGGCGCAATCATTGCAAGTAAGTCTGTGGTAACGGCCGATGTTCCAGCCTACAGCGTGGTCGGCGGCAACCCAGCCAGGGTCATTAAATACCGCTTCGATGAAAGCGTAATCAAAGAGCTTTTAGCAATAGCCTGGTGGGACTGGAGCGCCGAAAAAATTACACAACACTTAGAAGCAGTTGTGGGCTGTGATCTGGCGGCACTGCGCAAAGCCAATAAGCCCTAAAGGGCAGTATTAACCAGCACCATGACCCAGGTTAAAACTCTTACCCTCGCCATCTCTGCCGGCATTGTTGCCCTTGTAGTTGGCGCGATCGCCTTCACCCTTAGTTGGAATCTGTGGGATTACTGGGGCGGCCCCATGCCTGGAATTCAGGTGTTGCTGTTTCCCGGAAATTTGACTCTGATCCATGTGTGGCACCCCTTATTCACAGACGAAGTGAGTTTTTGGCCTAAGCTCGCGCTTCTTTTTATTGGCCAGTTTGTCGTTGTTACCCTGGTGGCGGCCCTTTTTATCGGCCCGGTTAGAAAGTTTAATTGCCTCTTTGCCCATGCAAACCGCTAGCGCGCGTTTCGTATCAGGGAGATGATAACGTGTTTGCTTGCATTGAAGACTTTGATGGGGGGGTTTTGGTTGGGGCGACAAAGTACCAAAATAATTTATAACAAGGCGATCCGCCGCGTTAGCTATTTTTTAAATTTAAGGAGCTACACTTGGAAAAGGTGTTAGTCAGTGCGTGCTTGCTTGGAAACAAGGTTCGCTACAATGCGAGTTGCTTATCTGTGCCAGAGTCTGATTTAAATTGGCTGCAATCAGGTGTTGAACTTGTGGTTTGTTGTCCCGAAGTTTCGGCAGGTTTACCCATTCCCAGAGCCCCGGCTGAAATAATCGCAGGTCAAGGAGTTGACGTCCTGCAAGGTGCTGCAAGTGTTGTGGGCAATGATGGTGTTGATGTCACTCATCAGTTTATTGTTGGCGCCAAAAATGCGTTGAAGCTATGCCAAGAACAACAAATAAAGTACGCGGTGCTCGCTGAGGGCAGCCCCTCCTGCGGTAATGCAAAAATCTACGATGGTACATTTAGCGGCACTAAAGTAGATGGTTTGGGAGTAACGGCCGCATTACTAGAACGTGAGGGTATTCGCGTATTCAGTCAATATACCATAGCTAGCCTTAGAGCAGAGCTGGAACAAGATAGCTAACACGGCGTGATATGTATGGGTGAAAAAACGAATCAATTAATTGAGGTTTTAACCGAGCTTCGACAGTTAACATCAGAAGATGACCAAGAGCATTGGGTTAAATTTTTGCTCCTTGCTGAAACCAGATTAAAAAAGTCTGACTTTTCAGGGATAGAGCATTTGTTGGCTGGCTATGGCGGGCTGGGTTCATTTAATGATGTTTGGATCCAATCAAGTAAAGAAAAAGATGAAAGGTTTTGTTTTTTAAGGTCCAAGGCTTGGGACCTGGCAAATTACATTAAGGAAAATCATGAATTTATCACTTAACAAGGTGCTGAGGTCATGTCGGACTTCGCCTTCAAGGTCGATGCGGTACGCGCTAAAGTGCAGCCCCTTAGCGGCGCGTTAGGGTGAACCCAAACAACGGAGATATAAATTATGCTCGGTGTAAATGAACTTACTGCTTTTTTCGGTTGGTGTACTGTAATAAATCTGGCTTTTTATTTGCTGTCCGCATTTTTTATTTTGGTATTTAAAGATTTCACTATTAATCTTCACAGTAAAATTGCAGGCGTCGCGCCTTCCGAATTACCACGTATATACTTTAATTTCATGGGTAATTATAAACTCGGTATATTGCTTTTAAACCTTACACCCTATATCGCACTCAAGTTAATGGGATAGACAAAGCTCAGCATAATAAGGTGTTAAGGTGGAACTGTGAAACAAGCCTCTGATGCCAGGGAGTAATGATGAAAATCGTAGAAGGTGATTTAATTAAGCTCGCCCTGGCTGGTGAATTTGATGTCATCATTCATGGGTGCAATTGTTTTTGCACCATGGGGGCAGGTATTGCAAAAGCAATAAAAGCTGAATTTCCTGAAGCATTCAAAGCAGACCTTGATACTGAAAAAGGTTCAAAACAAAAACTGGGTACTTATTCTCAAGCAAATGTAGAAAGAAACGGGAAGGCCATAACTATTATCAATGCTTACACCCAGTTTAATGGGCATGGCCGCGGTGTAAAAGCAGACTACGAAGCAATCCAAAGTGTTTTTTCGCGGCTTAAAAAAGAGTTCAGTGGCTCTCGCTTTGGTTACCCTCTAATTGGCGCTGGGCTGGCGGGCGGTGACTGGAATGTCATTTCGCAAATTATTGAAACCGAGCTAGCCGGTGAAAACCACACTCTGGTGAAATTCGCACCCTAACGAACTTTGACGTGCAGTTTTTAGCGCGCCACCATGCACCTTAATATAGTCCAGTTAAAGTGAACCGTGTACCGTGGAAGGTATCAAGCTTGCAAGGTAAGCTACCTTGTAAGGAATTACTAATAACCTATTAGGCATCTGAAATGTTGATTCAAAGAGTTCTATTATTTGTGGTTACAATTGGGATTACATTATCCGCAGGTGTAGCTGGAATATACGGTGGTGAAGCTGTTGCAGTTAAGTTATTTGGCCCAGAAATATTGATTGGCCCATACACAGCTTTATCACCAAAGTTGTGGGTTCTAATTTTGTTTTTTGGATTGGGTGCACTTGTATCTGGCTTTGGTGTTATTTCCTTATTGGTTATGCCTCTTATGTTCATGTTCCCTAACCATAGAAAGCCTTTCTCCTGGATGAAAAAGCCTTCAAAGAGGCAAATACTGGTTCTAAAGTGGTACGCTGAAGGGCTTAAAAAGTATACGGATGATTTGGAAAGAAACGCCTAGCAAGGTTGTCAAGTTCTCTCCAGCCCTTCGGGCCTGCGCGTTACAGCCAAGCCGTTGGCTTGTATGCCCTTTCAACGGCGTTGATATCAGTTTTTAGCCATACCCATTCACTAAAAAACGCAGACTATCAGGCTCCTCCCGTTTGAATTTGCGCTGCGAAGCCTTGCTTTGGTCGCTCGTCGCCCAACGCGACAAGATCTATCGGCAAAGGCCTCGCCCACACCCAAAGGCGGTCTTAGTAAAGTCATTACTGAGGTAAATCCAGCTCCACCACCTTATCGATAACAAAGCGACGCATCGCCTCGCCATCGACCAGCTTGTACTGCACCTGACGCATTTTTTTCGTCGGCCCGGCATTGGTGTCGTTTTCGCCATAAACAGGGAAACGCTGCACCAGAGAGGTTTCTACAATGGCGAACTCATCATGGCCCATGTAGCCGGCGCTGATCTTAGGCTGCTCGGTCACGGGTTGAAAATAAATCTGGCTCATGGACTTTTTGTTATTCACCGAATAGCCGATCACCTCACCATAACTGCCACTGCCATCGGATTGGGTATAAACCAAGAGCTCGGGAGAGCCATCGGAGTTTAAGTCTTCAATCTCGGCGCCCACCACACGGCCATTAATTCCATGGCTGACCGCCTCGTTACTGATGGATAAACCAAAAGGCGCTATGGTTAGCCGGTTTTCACCTTCGCCCTTAAAAGACGTGACATTAAAGCCAATACCTTGTAACACCAGAGTTTTATTGAAGATGCTTTGGTCCAGCTGGCTGTTATCCAAAGGCTCACTCAGCTTGCTGTAGCCGCCCTTAATCGAGCCACCGCCGGAGCAGAAGAAATTAAGCATGCCTTCGGCTTCAGGGTGTTCTGTGTTGATTTCAATGCCTTGCTCATTGAAGTCAAAGAGTATGGCGGTGCCCTGGTTTTCGGCCTTATAGCGGGTGTCGCTTAATCGCTGTGCCGTGTCCGTGTAGGTACAGGTCGGGCGCTTTCTATCGATACGAGAGCGTATTGATACATTGATTTGCTCGGGGCCGCTTTGGCTCACCTGTACCGCCATCCAGTCATAACCTTGGTCGCGTTTGTGGTATTCGCCACTGACATAATTACCGGCCGGGTTGAATGCACTTGGCACAGGCTTGGTTTTGGCATCCTCCACCGTGTTTGCTTTGGCAGGCATTTGGGCTGATTTAGTGGCCTCAGGTTCATCCTGACAAGCCGCCACACTTATGGCTAAGGCGAGAATAAGGGTGTTCTTGATCATAAGCGGCATCTTGTTGCTTTGTTTCTAAAGAAGAGACTTGTCAATCTAGCATAGAATAATGGCTTTACCCAGCGAGCTAGCCTAGTTTGTGCTGGCTCATGGCCATGATTTGCCCTGAATTTTGTGAGTGGATAACCCTGAAAAATAAAGGGGCAGATCATTTGCACCCAATATCAATCATAAAATACGATTGAAGTAATCTAAACAATCAATTTTATTTATCGATCGCTCATCGTTATCTTAGTAATCAAGCCAGCGGGGCAAGGTACTTCCCGCACTAAATCACTTAAATCATTAAGATAAATGAGAGGATAAAATGAGCAACTCTTTAATCAACACAAAAATCAAACCATTCACAGCCACCGCCTACCACAATGGCGATTTCACCGAGGTGAGCGAGCAGGATCTACTGGGTAAATGGTCAATCGTATTCTTCTACCCGGCGGACTTCACCTTTGTATGTCCTACCGAGCTGGGCGATTTGGCGGACCACTATGCCAAGCTACAGGAAATGGGCGTAGAGGTGTACTCGGTATCAACCGACACCCACTTCACCCACAAGGCTTGGCACGACGCCTCAGACACCATTAAGAAAATCCAATTCCCTATGATTGGCGACCCAACAGGTCAAATTACCCGTAACTTCGGGGTAATGATTGAAGAAGAAGGTCTGGCACTGCGCGGTACCTTCGTGATTAACCCTGAGGGTGAAATCAAGGTCGTTGAAACGCATGACCTGGGCATTGGCCGCAGCGCGTCAGAGCTACTGCGTAAGGTTCAAGCCGCTCAGTACATCGCCACTCACGATGGTGAAGTATGTCCGGCCTCATGGCAGCCAGGTGAAGAGACGCTTGCGCCTTCACTGGACTTAATCGGCAAAATCTAAGTCGTCCGAGTTAAATAAGCCAGACTGTGGCGGTGGAGACACCGCCTTTTTCTTCTAAATTGTTGAGGCAAACCATGTTAGACACTGCAATTAAAAATCAATTATCAAGCCATTTTAGTACGTTGACGGGTGACATAGAGCTGGTTCTTGCCCTCGACGACACGAACAAAAGTAACGAATTACAGGCGCTGGCCAATGATCTTGCATCGCTAAGCGAGCGCATTCGCGTCAGTACAAATAACGACGAACAAGCCCGCCGTCCATCGATGACGGTTAAGGGCGAGCAGGATACGGCCATCGCCTTTGCCGGTGTGCCCATGGGCCATGAGTTTACCTCTTTGGTACTGGCCATACTGCACAGTGGTGGCGTTGCCACCAAGGCCGATGCGACTCAGGTTGAGCAAATTAAAGCACTGGATAAGGAACTGAATTTTGAGATTTATATCTCCTTAAGCTGTCAGACCTGTCCGGGCGTGGTGCAGGCCCTTAATACCATGGCGGCACTGAACACACGGATCACCACTACCATGGTCGATGGCGCCTTATTCCAGGAGGAAGTGGAGGCCCGCAATATTATGGCGGTGCCCACGGTATACCTAAACGGTGAAGTTTTCAGCCAGGGCGCCATCAGCCTAAACGATATCCTCACCAAGGTGGACGAAGGCGCCAGTGCCCGTCAGGCCGAGCTGTTAAATGAAAAAGCCCCCTACGACGTACTGGTTGTTGGTGGCGGTCCGGCCGGTGCATCCGCGGCCATTTATGCGGCTCGTAAGGGGTTGCGCACCGGCGTGGTGGCGGAGCGCTTTGGCGGCCAGGTTGCCGATACCCTGGCGATTGAGAACTTTATCTCGGTCAAGGCCACCGAAGGCCCTAAGCTGGTGGCCCAGCTTGAGGAGCATGTTAAAGACTATGATGTGGACGTGATTGATAACCAGCGTGCATCGCGACTTTACAGTGACAATGGCAACCACATTGAGCTTGAAAACGGCGCCACCTTAACGGCTAAGGCCGTGATCCTGGCCACCGGTGCCCGTTGGCGTGAAATGAACGTGCCCGGTGAGCGCGAATATCGCGGCCGCGGAGTGGCCTACTGCCCGCACTGTGACGGCCCCTTGTTTAAAGGCAAGCCCGTGGCGGTAATTGGCGGTGGTAACTCGGGTATTGAGGCGGCCATTGATCTGGCCAATATCGTAGAGCAGGTCACTGTACTTGAATTTGCCGATACCCTGCGTGCCGATGAGGTCTTGGTGCGCAAGGCGCAGAGCATGGCCAATATCACCATCATTAAAAGCGCGCAAACCACACAGGTGCTGGGCGATGGCAATAAGGTAACGGCGCTGGCCTATACGGATCGCAACACGGGCGAGCAGCATCAGCTCAGCATTGCCGGGGTATTTGTACAAATCGGTTTGGTGCCTAACACCGAATGGTTGAAAGAAAGCGGCGTGACCTTGTCAAAATTCGGCGAAATCGAGGTGGATAATCGCGGTGCCACCAATGTAGAGGGCGTGTATGCGGCGGGCGATGCCACCAACTCCGCCTTTAAGCAAATTATTATTGCCATGGGCTCAGGCGCCACCGCAAGCCTGGGCGCCTTTGACTACCTGATCCGTCATGGCCAGGAGTAAAGCCTAACCAGCTACTGCACCTACACCCTGAAATCTCCAGTGGTGCAGTGTCCTAGCCGCTCAATTGAGCGGCTTTTTTTGTTTTAGTTGAGCGAGCTTAGTGAAAGACCATTTCTTGCTCTTCCTCTCGCGCTTCTAACTCGCCAACATGCCAGTAAAAAGCGCCTATTTCCTGAGTCAGGCGTTTTTTAACCCAGGCCGGATAGGCGGCATCGTCCGTGGGGGTCATCTCAAAGGAGTCTGGACCCATGGCATTAGTTGCGAGCTCTGCAAACGCCTGTGCGTAAGCGCGACTGGCGCCGTCCTTGTCGCGTTTATCCACAAGCGGCAACACCAAGGGCAGGGGGCAATTGATATTCATAAAGGCTTGTAAAACGCCCCATAGTTCGGTGGCGGCGCTGACATTAATGGCGCACCAGGTGCTTAAGGGCACGCGTCGTCTAGGCGTTTTTTGTGGGTAGCGCGGGTAAATTTCTAAGGTGGTGCTTGGCGGCTGGGTTTGATTGCCCGGGCTAAAATTTGCGTAAGCGTTCAGCTCGCTAAAATGGCAGCGCCATTGCAACACCTTATTATGGTAATGCTCGACCATGCCTTTGTTGCGCTGGAACACCAAGTAGGGATAAAAGCGTGTTACCTGCATTTTGGTCTTTTTATAGATAAAGGGCAGGGCGGCGGAGGTTAGAAAAAGCGCGACATAGGCGGGAGTATTGACGGGCTCTGACAACACCTGGATCAGCATAAAAGGCCAGCCTAAAAATATCATCAAAAAGTTCAGGGCATTTAGTCCCCAGAGCAGATTGCCAAGCCAAGATCGTTTCCAACTATAGAAAGTGAGGGAATCGTTACTCCAGTAATACTTATGTTTGGCGATAAAGCCTGCTTTATCCAGCCGTTGTGACGGCTTCATGTCTAGCAAAGATAGGATATGCAGCGGCTGCAAATTGATCAGCGTGCTGTAGTCGAGCCTATGCATATTAACGTGCTCTTCGGGACAGAGTATATCCCTGCCAGCATCCAGGTATTCTTGATACCGCCAACGCAGGTAGAGGTGAGAAAGCAACCAAGGCGCTGCCGCCGCGATTGCAACCGCAAACCAATAACCGGCAAATTGCCAGGCATGGCTATCGGCGATGATGTTTTGCCAAAACAGGCCATGACTAAGAGCCAGGCCAACGCTTACTCCTGTGCCAATGAGCAGTAAGGGGACCGCAAGCAGGGCAAGTATAAAGAACACCTTGTCCAGGGTGCGATAGGCAGAGGAAGGCCGTGGGAAGTCAAATTCGTCGGCCACAGGTTCAGCCAGGCTGAGTGTGTGTTGATCTGGCCCCTGCCAGGGAGACGTCCCTCGAGAATAAGTCGATGCGGTGGCGGGTTTAGTAACTGCGTTATTCATATCTGACATCCTGTCGTATTGGCCATTAAGGCTGAGAAATGGGCGTAGAAGGCACCGTTAGGGTGTACTGATAAACGCCTGTGCGGCGTTGCGGCCCATGGCATAACCGGCATCGAGTTTAGCTAAATCCCGAGTGGTGCGGGAGATGTCAAACTCAGTCGGTGGGGCAATAATATGGATCTCGCAGTCGCTTGGCGGCTGCATAATGAAATCCAGGCTGGCATTATAATCGGCCCAGCGGGTAGCCATGCGTTTTGCCAGTGCCGGCGTATCTCTTAACAGGCGTTGAGTCAGCCAATTAAATTTCGCCGGTTTTTTACGATAGCCCAGGGGCTGAGATAGGATCACGGTGATCTTATTGGCACCCATGGCGTAGGCCTGGCGCACGGGAATGGAGTCGCCTATGCCGCCATCAGTATAGCATTGGCCCAGGTACTCGGGGTAATCCCGGTACGCCAATGGCAAGGCACAGGAGGCCTTTAGCACCTGCTCCAGATTCTCAGCCGTGCCTTGAATGTACTCGGCCTGGGCGTTGTGCACATTGGTGGCTACCACATAAAAAGGGGCACTTTGGCTGGCAAAGGTCGCCAGGTCTAAGCGAATTTCACTGATGGTTTTATGCCACAACCAGTCCAAATCAAACAGGTGGCCACCGCGGACAAAGCGTCCATAGCTGATAAATTCGGGGCGACAGGAATAGTCGGTGATCACCTTGTAGTTACGGCCGTGTTGGGCGCACAAAAAAGCGGCGATGTTGGTGGCACCGGCCGACACGCCAAAGTACATATCAAAGGGTTGGTAATTGGCCGCCAGCCAGGCATCGAGTACGCCGGTGGCAAAGATACCGCGCATTGCGCCGCCTTCTACGACCAGGGCGTGCTTAAGAGAAGAAGTTGCCATGCTAATACCAACACTTTGTTTATTAGGGAGTTTATTTTCAGAACAGCCTACCATCTAACGGTTTTACGAGCCAGAAAATGGGACCAGCGTCGGCGCTATGCTTTGTTCGGGCTTGGGAGCTGTTACGCGCCCCTCATGTCATCATGGCTGATTTTACAGCATTCGCAGCGGCGAAGTGCTGAAAACGGGTGTAATATTGTCGCAAAACAATTACAATTGCTACTATATATCATTTCTCTTCTTTAGTGACCTTGCGCCCATGACCGACATCACCACCCATCAGGCTTCACGTAAACGCTTGCTCATCGCTTTGAGCATCACGTGCAGCTTTATGGTTATTCAGCTGGTGGCGGCGTATTTTGCTAATTCCCTGGCGGTATTTGCCGATGCCGGACACCTGTTTGTGCATAACAGCACCTTGTTTATCGCTATTCTGGCTTCGTCCATCGCATTCACCTGGCGCGCAACTTTAACGATGGCTTTAACAAGGCGGAGTTGGTTGGGGGCTTGATCAACGGTAGTTTATATCTGGCCATTAGTTTGACCATTCTCACCCTGGGGACGGATCGCTTTGTCGATTTGCAACACGGTCATGAGCGTGGCGATGTGAACCCGCAAATTATGGCGTTGGTGTCCATGCTGGGTTTTGTGTTTCATGGCACCGCCGCCTGGGTGCTTTATAAGGGCCGCAAAGAAAGCATTAATGTGTATGCGGTGTTTTTGCATACCTTTTTCGATTTGCTCTCCACGGTCACCACCTTGGTGGCAAGTGTGATTATTGTGCTGACCGGCTGGCAGCAGGTGGATGTGCTCTTTAGCATGTTGATTGCGGTATTTGTGCTGGTGACCGGCTTACGCCTGATATTCCAGTGCCTACAGCGTTTGCGTGCCTCTGCCGAGGCGTTGCCTAAGGCGACCCGGGTAGAGAAGGCCTTAAGCCGACTCGATCATGTTGCCAGTGTCCATAATGTTACCGTGTCCATAGTGGATAATGCTCCCGCGGTCGGTGCGCATATCGTTTTAAAACACCATTGTACCGTGGCCGCCCATGATGCCATCTGCCGCGCCGCGGCGGAGCAGATGTTGGCGAGTAAATTTAATATCCGCCACAGCGTGTTGCAAATTGAGGCCAGTGCCAACGGCGCTCATCATCAGCCTTGTGGTGCCAGCGAGGCAAGCTAAACGGCGCGACTGTGCGAAGATCAATTCCCTTTTACCGCCTTTGGGCCATGCTTCTAACTGGCTCTGCCAGCTTCATTCAAAGCGCTAAAGAGCGTATTTCAAGAGCCTAGTGGCTACAGGCTATTCATCTTTTCCAGGGTTTTTTCCAGGTAATACTTAGCCGCCAGGGTCGCGGCATCGCACGGCTTGGCAAAGAAGAAGCCCTGCAGGTGATGGCAGCCGAGCTTATTTAAGAAGAAGATTTGCTCTCGTGTTTCCACCCCTTCGGCAATACAGTACAGTCCCAGGCTGCTGGCTAGGTTATGTATGGTGCGAATAATGGCCTCGTTGGTGGGGTTGATGCCGATTTGGCGCACAAAGCTTTGGTCTATCTTGATCACATCGATGGGGAACTGATTGAGATAGGTCAGCGACGAGTAGCCGGTGCCAAAGTCATCCAAGAATAGCTTTAAGCCGGCGGCCCGCAATTTATTGAGCTGCGCCGCCGCCTTGGCCTTGTCGTCCAACAGGGTGCTTTCGGTGATCTCCAAGCGCAATTGTGCCGGGCTGACATCATGCATGGCGAGGATGTCTACCAAACGCTCGGTCAGGTTGGACTTAAGAATATGTATGGGCGAGAGGTTCACCGACAAATAGAAGTCATCATAGGTACTAAACCATTGCTTGAGCTCACGCAGGGCGCGATGCAGCGCCTGTTCGGTGATGGCATCGATCAGGCCTATTTCCTCGGCCACCGGAATAAACTCGGCGGGCGATATAAACTGGCCCTCGCTTTGCCAGCGCAGCAGGAGCTCAACGCCGACGATGCGTTTTTGGTGAATATGCACTATGGGCTGATAATGGTTGGTCAGCAAGTCGTCGCGATAGGCATCTTGCAGGGCATTTTCCAGCATCAGTTTGTGGGTGATGCGGTTGTTCATCTGCTCGGTGAAGAACTTATAGCCGTTACGTCCGGCGTTTTTAGCGTAGATCATCGCCATATCGGCGTTACGGATCAGGTCTTCGGCATTGTCGGCATCAAAAGGAGACAGGGCAATACCGATACTGACGGAAATATTGATGGTGATGTTGCCGATTTTAATCGGTTTTTCCAAGGTCTTGGCCAGGTGCTCGGAAAGTTCACTGAGTGACTGCGGCGATTGCACCTGCTCAATCAGTAATAAGAATTCATCGCCGCTTTGGCGGGCCAGCAGTGAATTATCATCGAGTTGCTCGCTGATGCGCTCGCAGATACAACACAGCACCTGATCGCCCACCGCATGGCCGAAGGAGTCATTCACCGGTTTAAATTTATCCAGGTCTATAAACAGCAGGGCCAGAAGCGATGAATTTTCTTTCGCGTAGTCGATGGCCTGGGCTATTTTGCCGCGCATCATGGTGCGGTTGGGTAGTCCGGTGAGCGGATCATAGTTGGCCAGATAACGTAGCTCGTCTTCGGCACGCTTTTGTTCGGTCAGGTCGGTGATCACCACCACATAGTAGCTGATCTCATCGCTTTGCTCTTGCTTGTCACGGCACACCGCAGTCACGCTGATCTGCACCGGATGGCGCATATCATGCTTGGTGCGAATTTGCTCCTCTATTCGCCAGTTATCACCCGCCGCTAACTTGCCGATCAGTCCCATATAACGCTGGAACTTTTGCTTACCCAGGGCACGCACGAAGGGCTGAATACTGAGTCCCGGGCTGTTGGGATCGGAAAACGCCCGTAAGAAACTGTCATTGGCGGAAAACGGCTGCAGATGCTCGTCTAGAATTAACAACCAATCGCTGATTTGGCCTATGGCCTCACCGAGGACCGTGGCCTGCTGGGCCGAGGCCTTGGCATCGGTAATATTGGTGTAAATTCCCGATACTTCCTTGGGTTGGCCGTTGGCATCGTATTCGGTGATCCGTCCTACTTCGTGATACCAGTGCCAGGTGCCTTGTTTATGGCATAAACGGTAGGTGAAGTCCCAGGTTGCTTGTTCGCCCTGGTTTAAAAAGCGCTTCCAGTTAAGTCGGTAACGGTCGACATCCTGAGGGTGGATTAAATCGACGTACTGCTCGAACGAGCATTGATTTTGAATTTCGCGATAACCCAGCTCTGCTGCCAGGCGGCGCTGCATAAAGCGCCGTTGCTCTACCTGATAGTGCCAGATACCGCTGTTTGAACTTTGCAGTGCCAGGTCGGTTTGTTGTTGCGAGGCCAGCAACTTGCCGTGGGCGCTATGCAAGCGTCTTTGTTGGCGTCTTAGCCACAGCATCCAGGTGCCCAGGAGCAGGGCACTGATGACTATATAGAGGGTAATGGCTACGGGTGAGCGCCAGGGCGCATACGCCACTTCAATGCCCAGATGCAAGGTACGGGACCACTTGCCCGACACCGGGTCGAAGGCGCTAATGCTGAGCTGGTGTGCACCGGGATTCAAAGTAGCAAATTGCAAGTTGTTGCTGGCGTAGTTGGGGTATTTAAACTCGCTGGCGCCGCTAAGGCTGATTTTGTATCGCACCTGATCGCGATGAATGTAATCGAAGCTGGAAAATGAAATAGTCAGGCCGAGGTCGTCATGTTGTAACTGCAATGGGGTATTGGCGTATTTGCTTGGCGTGTAGTCCAAGGGCCGAGATAGCAGGTTAATGTCGGTAATTTGCGGTGCCGGGGCAATATAATGATTGGTGGCGGTAATAAAGTCGGCGGGATCGACAATCAGCAGGCCTTTGACCGTGCCAAAAGCGAGCTCACCGCTGGCCAGCTTGGTTGCCGAAAAACCGTTGAATTCCGCCGCCGAGAGGCCGTCTTTAACGCTGAAGTGACGTAAATGGCCACTGTTGATGTTATAGCGATACAAACCGTTATTGGAGCCAAACCATAAGAAACCAAAGTTATCTAACACCGGGGTAAATACACTCAGACTACGTAGGCCTTGTGCTGGGCCGATACGGTCACGCTCTTCCAGCGTTTCTAAATCCAGGGCGACCACGCCTTCACCGTCTATGCTGATCCACAGGCTGTTATTCTGATCCAGGGTCCATGAGTCGATTAAATTGTTTGACTGCGCGTTTACGTATTTGGGTTCGTAAATGGGGTGCAGGCTGTCGTTGTTGACATCGTAGCGATATAAACCGCCGCCGTAACTAATAAGTGGGTCGTCTTTGTGGGTGGGCAATGGCGGCAAAAAGTGCGAGGCGTGTTCTGGTTGCAGCTGTTGTCCAATAGACGGCAAGGCCTCAATTGTGTTGCTGGCCGGATCGAAGCGGTAAAAGCCTGACTGGGCAATAAAGTAGGTCATGCCGTTGGCCAACTGATAGAGCCCCCAACGCAGGGCTTCAGCATCGAATCCAATTGGATGGGCGGCATTTTTAAGGGGATAACTCACGTTGTTTGTGGTCATATTCAGCAGGGCACTGCCCTGGATAGCCAGCACCCAAAGACTGTCGGCAACATGAGTCGCCAGCTGCAACTGGTAAACGGTTTGTTGCCCCATGGCCATTTTTTTATCGTCAAGGGTCATCAAGGTGGTGCTTGGCCCCTCCTTGGGGATTTTATTGAGGCCATTACCGCTGCCGACCCACAGGGTGCCATTGTCTTGCTCATAAATGGCCCATGCAGCGTGACCATGTTGGTACTTGCCAGTGGCCAGGGCTTTTTGCTTAAAGCGCATGGCCAGGGGCGACCAGGAAAATACCCCTTGGGCTTGAGAGCCGAGCCAGAGCATGCCGCTTTTGTCGCGAAACATCGACATGACGTTGTTGTCGTTGACCGCATAACGAGAGTCGCTAAAGCGGATCAGGTTGGTGGTGTGGCGGGTTTGCCGATTAAATTGCAGCAGGCCATCTTCGGTGGCTACGAAATCCACGGTGCCGTAGCGTTGCAATGACCAAATATTATGATTGTCTATCAGCGTCTCGATAACCGGCTTCTGGCCTTCAAGGTTACGTCGATATAAGCCTTCTACGGTGCCCACTAAGAGGCCAAATTCGTTATCCCACTGCAGGAATTTGATATTACGCTGGTCATTACTGGCGTGCGCAGTGGGTAAATGGGTTAATGCCGAGCTGGTACCATTATGATAGCGGAACAAACCGGTGGAGGTGCCTATATACAGGCTATCTTCGTGAGGCAGCAGGGCCCGTACCATATGGGTGGGGTTGTTCAGGCTAAACACCAGCTCCAAAGAGCGATTAGTCAGGCTGTACTTATATACCTGATGGTTAATGCCGAGCCAGATAATGTCTTGGTTATTGTTATCCTGGCTTATTTCCCAAACGGTCGCGTATTTGGCATCGACTTCGGACAGGGGGTTGCTGAGTAATTGCTGTGAGCTTAGGCTCGCCGGGTCGACTAAAAACAGGCCGTTAAGCTGAGCTGAGACGAGAAAGTTGCCATTTTTCAATGGCGTGATAGCCAAAATAGCATCGCTGGCCAGGGCAGGGTCGGCACCGTTAAAGAGGTTAAGTTGATAACCATCGTAGCGATTTAGGCCGCGATCCGTGCCAAACCACAGATAGCCGAACTCATCCTGGGCTATGGTATTAACCGTCCCCTGGCTTAGCCCTTCCTCGGTCGACAGGCGTTGCAACTGATAGCCATAGTTTACTGGGGTGGCAAAAACGACATTAGCGCTGAAAAAGAAGACTAAAAAGCTAAGTAATGCGTTGAGCAAAAAACTGATATAGCGACGCAATTCTTGACTCCAATAAGGCGCTGAAACCGATCTAGTAGGTGTATCCCTTGAACTGAGCTAGGCCATCAACAGAGAATTAACATTATAATCTGTAAATCTAGCATAGAAGTGTCCGTGGTCACTATATCTTTATAATTTCACTTCTAAAAAACATGACGATATGGTTAACATTAGAGCAACTTTTCAGCCGAAGGATTGACCATATGATAAATCAGCCAGCAAATGCCGCTTTAGCGACCAGCTCCGCACCCCTGCTTATCGTTATCGATATGCAACTGCGTTTAGCCCCCGCAATGGCAGATTACCAAGAGGTATGTGCGCGCGTGAAGCTGCTCACCGAGGTGGCCGATAAACTTGAGTTAGAGCACATTATTACCGAACAAAATCCACAGGGCTTAGGTACCACAGATCCGAGTTTGGTCAGTGCCAGCGCCAAGGTGGTAGCCAAAGACACCTTTAGTGCGGTGCAAAGCGAGGCCTTTATTGGTGCCATTGAGGAGCTGGGAGAATCACACTTTTTTTTATGCGGCATGGAAAGCCATGTGTGCGTGTACCATACCGCCAATGAGCTGCTCGCCCTGGGCTATCGAGTAACGGTTCTGGCCGACGCGGTATGCTCGCGCGACCCTGAAAATAAGGCACTGGCCTTGGCACAACTGCGTCATAACGGCGCGCAAATTTGTTCTTCTGAAACTGCCATCTTCGCCTGGATGAATAGCTGTCGCCACCCTCAATTTCGCGATATCTTGGCCTTGATCAAGTAAGGCTCGGTGACAAACGTCACGCAAAAAATGTTCAGTGGCCGCTGATGGTTAAATGGTAAGCTTGCGGCCAGTGATGAAAATCAATCAACTTTTTTATTGATAACTATTTTCGTTTAGATTAAAATTGGCGGCATATTCTAACTGAGAGTGGTTTTTATTCGTGTATATCTGTCTTTGCCATGGTGTGTCCGATAAGAAAATTGAACAAGCGATCGATCAAGGTGCTCGTTCTATGCGTGATCTTAGCTCCGAGCTAAAGGTCGGCTCTCAGTGCGGCAAATGTTGTAACTGCGCCAAAAAAATCCTAAATCAAAAGCTTATTGATATCGTCGATGTCACCGACGAAGTGGCCTGATCACCACCAAATTTAGCTAATTTCTGTTATATCTCCCTGTTTTTGTTATATTGAATAGCATGATGATGGCGAACGGCCAGGGCTCATGCACGCAAAAACTCACCTTCGACTCCTGCTGATCTCGCTATGCACATGGTATTTGATTGGCTGTAGCTCGGTTTCAGATTTCGATTCGATGCCTGAACGTCCAGCCAGTTATGCATTACCAAGTGAGGATGCTGACTTGCTAAATAGGTTTTTTGAACACCAGCCCAGTGCAGACTTATCCGGCTTTTATCCCTTGATCGATGGCCTGGATGCGTTTGCAGCCCGCATCGCCCTAGCCGAAGCGGCGCAAACGTCCATTGATATTCAATATTATTTGTATCACCGTCAGGAGACCGGCAAGGTGTTGAGCGCCTATCTTCTGAAGGCCGCAGAGCGTGGGATCAGGGTCCGTATTCTGCTCGATGATATGTCGCAGGCTGAGTCGGAGCGCGACCTGGCAGCCTTGGCACGCCATGACAATATCCAGGTTCGCTTATTCAACCCCCTTAATCATCGCAAGTTGCGTTTCCTGAGCTTTATTACCGATTATTCGCGGGTGTCGCGGCGTATGCATAATAAGAGCTTTATCGTCGACAGTCAGGTGTTTATTACCGGTGGCCGCAATATTGGCAATGCCTATTTCTCCGGAGAGGATAGCTCTCAATTTGTCGATCTGGACGTACTGAGCATCGGCCCGGTGGTAGAAAAGGCTACCCAGGCGTTTGATTTGTATTGGAACCATCCCTTAGCTGAGGATATCGACAAGCTATTTACCGAGGTCGATGACGGCCACTTGGATACCCTCAAGGGCAAGCTGGCTTATTTTGTCAGCCGAGAGTATGGCGACAGCAGTCCCTATGTGAAGCGAGTAAAGGAATCGGACCTGGTGCAGTCCTTGCGTCGAGGCAAGCTTAATCTCGATTGGGCGAGGGGATATCTATACGTAGATGATCCCAACAAACTGCTGACCGATAGCCGTAATACCAGTACCCATATGGCGCCAAAGATGATCCGCGCACTCGGCGTACCGAAACAACAAGCCATTATCATCTCTCCTTATTTTGTGCCCCGGGAGCCAGGCATGGCATTATTAAGGCGCTGGGCCGAACAGGGGGTGAAGATCACAATTTTAACGAACTCCTTATCCGCCACCGATGTGCCCGTGGTGCATGCCGGTTATGCCGGTTATCGCAAGGAGTTATTAGCCATGGGAGTGAACCTGTGGGAGCTGAAACGTAACTTCGAGGTTACCCCGAAGAAGCTTAAGATCAAAAGCTTTACCGGCTCGTCCGCCGCCAGTTTGCACGCCAAGACCATGGCCTTTGATAATGATCAGGTATTTATTGGCTCGCTGAATTTAGATCCCCGTTCATTCAATCTCAATACCGAGCAGGGCCTGGTGATCACATCGCCACGTTTCAATCGCCTGTTGCGTCGTTGGGTGGAAAATGAGATGCCGAAGTTTGCCTGGCAATTAAGTCTGGATGCAGAAGGACAGCTGCAATGGCAGAGCGTTGGTAGTGAAAAGGTGTATGATCATGATCCAGATACCAGCCGTTGGCAGCGTTTTAGCGTGTGGCTGATGTCCTTGTTGCCTATCGAAGGGGTGCTATAAAGATAGATGCAACGACCATAAAAAAGCCGCTGTAGCAGCGGCTTAATGAAGTGAGTTACATCTGCGATTGCAGGTAATTCTCTATTCCGGTGACCTTGATCAGGTGTTGCTGGGTTTCCAGCCAGTCAATCTGCTCTTCCTGTTCATGCAAAATAGCATCCAAGGCTTCACGACTGATATAGTCAAGGCGCTCTTCCGCCAGTTTAATGGCTGCGTGCAGGTCATTTAGAGACGCTGTTTCAAAATGCATATTGGCGGCGATCATTTCTTCGGCATCTTCGCCGATACGCAGGCGGCCCAGGTCTTGTAAATTAGGCAGGCCTTCTAAAAATAGAATACGCTCGATTAACCTGTCGGCGTTTTTCATTTTTTGAATCGAGACCTTGTAATCGGCCTTGTCGAGCTTGCTAAAGCCGAAGTCTTTAAACATGCGGGCATGCAAAAAGTATTGGTTGATGCCAACCAGTTCGTTGGCCAGCACTTTATTTAACGCGCTGATTACGTCCTTATCACCTTTCATTATGACACCTCGGCATCGCCCATTTGCGACTGTTGATAGTTTTGCAGGCCAATTTTATCGATCAGGCCCAGTTGCTGTTCAAGCCAGTAAACATGGTCTTCTTCGGTATCGAATAACAGTTTTTCCAGTACTTCACGAGACTGATAATCTTGTTCTTCTTCGCAAATTTTGATGGTTTCTTTTACGCATTGCACCACCTCAAGCTCAAGCTTCAGGTCGTTGGCCATCATTTCTTTAACGTTAGTACCCACAAGCAAATCGCGGCGCTTGGTCATATCGGGTACGCCTTCTAAGAAAAGGATGCGTTTGATCAGCCAGTCGGCATGTTGGGTTTCTTCTTCACGTTCATGCTCAAGACGTTCATAAAGTTTATTTAAACCCCAGTCTTCATACATGCGTGAATGGATGAAATATTGATCGATTGCGGCTAGCTCATTTGCGAGCAATTTATTAAAGCTATCGATAACTCGTTGTTTACCTTGCATTTGCCACGGCCTCGTTGTGCATTGATGGGACAAGTGTAGTCTATCTTGCCAATAAATCAAATATTTTCATTATAAATCAGGTGGTTACAATTGTAACTTATTCGCATTCCAATTTATATTTGCCGTTAGATTTTATGCAAAATTGTCGCCATAAATTGGCAATAAATTCCCACCTTGTTGATCATCTTGATGACAAACAAGGTGGGGCTAACTCTGCTTAGAACTGATACTTCAATCCGGCGGTAATGCTGGTGCCTAAGCCTTTGATGTTGTAGCCACCATAGGTATAGGCTTGGGCGCGGGCAGGGTAGTAATCGCGATTAAAGAGGTTCTCAACACCGAAATATGCATTGAGTTGCTCGGTAAACTGATGCTGACCGCTAACATTGACGACCAGATAATCGTTCACCGGGCCCTGATCGCCCACATAGTCGCCATCGACATTGGGTTCAAAGCGCTTACGGTTGCCGACATACAACAAGGTCAGACTTAAACCTGTCTCGCGACTTGGTTGCCACTGCAGGTTTGCGGTGGCTTTTGGTGGGCTGATCTGTTTGGCGCCAAGGTAAATATCGTCCTGGGTGTTTTTACCCTCAACATAGGCGTAGGTCAAAGTGGTGCGCCAGGCCGGGCTAAAGCGGTAGTCGGCCAGTAGCTCATAGCCCCATATCTCCTGAGGTGCACGTACCGGCATATAGACGCCGGTGGTTTCGTCGAAGCTATTGGTGGTACCTAACTCAGAGGTACTGCGATACAAGGAGCCTTCCAGGCGCAGCCGATCAAGGACCGAGGTAAAGCCAACCTCATAGTTATCGATAACCGATGCCTCGGTGCGGATAAGCGCGATATCGTTGACCGTGGCGGTGCGCAGCAGGCGGCCAATATCCGAGATATCGGCGCCTTGTGAATAGCTGATAAAAGGGCTGAAGGTCTCGAAAGCATTGTACTTAAGGCCGACATTATAGGTGGTAGCTGTATAGTTGAGGGTGTCGCCTTTGACATCGATTGGCACCGAACACTGAGTTTCGCTGCGACACAGCTCTAGAGTGCGGTAATCGTCCACCTCCAGGTCGATATCTTCATGGCGTACACCGGCTTTAATCACATAATGCTCATCAATAACCCATTTGCTTTGCACAAATCCAGCAAGGTTACTCATATCCATTTCCGGGACCCAAACGCGGCCATCGACCAGGGGTTGTGAAGTGACGTCGTTAAGTAAATCAACCCCATAAATAAAGGTGGCTTCGGTGCCTTGCAAATCGAACTGGCTGTTAAAGGTGGCGCGTAACCCCTCTTTTTTTGATACGATAATAGATTGGCCACCATCATACCCGGCACTTGGGTTGGCCAGGTTCGGAGAGTAGAAGAATACATTTTCAATGTCTTGAGCGTACAAATCGACCGTCAGCGCGGTGTTAGTGAACACTTCGCTATCACTGTATTTGATCATAATATTGGTATTACCGCTTGGACCTTGCGGGCGACCTTGTTTTTGTTGCTCTGCGGGCACATGAATGGCGTAGGACTTGTCGCCTTGATTGATGTCGCCAAAGACGTCGCCAAGATCGGTTTTTTGTTGCGACTTATAGTAGTTATAGGTCAAGGACAGAGATTTTTCGGCGTCGAAATCATAGCCTAATTTGGTGAAGTAGTTTTCGGTTTCGACATCGCTCAGTCCGTATTGCAGACCAAGAATATCGCCTTCGGCATCACGTTGTACGCCGTTTTCCTCGTAGCTAAGGGTGGCCAGGTAAGAGAATTTATCCAGGCGCCCATTTATCGAGCCTTCTACCCGTGCGCCCAGGGTTTCGTCGCTTTTAACGGCGCTAAAGCGCGTGGAGACATCGACCGAGGCGGAAAAGTCATCACCATTACTCGGCTTTTTGGTGATGTAGTTGATCACCCCCCCGGCAGCGCCATTACCATAGACAGAGGTGGCACCCTTGATCACCTCTATGCGCTCCAGCACGCTTGGGTCCAGGCTGCGAATACCTAAGGAGCCATTACGTAGTGGTGTCGATTGCGGCACGCCATCAATCATGATTAACGGCGCCCGACCGCGCAGGGTCTGTCCGGTATTACTTGAGCTATTGGTGCTTGGCGCCATGCCCGGCACCAGTACTTCGAGCAGGTTTTGTAACTCGGGACTGACCTTGAGCTGGGCCTGTATCTGTTCTCGGGTGATCACAGTGACCGACGCGGGCACTTCATCAATATTCTCCACCACGCGGCTGCCGGTGACTATGATATGTTCTAGGCTTTGAGCTGTTTGTTCGGCATGCAGGGGAGCGCTAAGGGCTATGGTCAAAAGAGAAAGTGAAAAACGCACGGAGATTACCTTTACTATTAAATGATTGCGCGAATGATAATGAAAATAAATCTCAATAACAATATTTCAGGTTGCTTTTGTTGTTAACAGGAGTGTTGTTTCAATAGAAACTATTAGTGCTCGGGAGCTGTGTATGTGCGACTGCACGTGCAATTGGACTGCAGAGCCCACGATGGCAGTGATAATGTCAGGGCGTAGGGTGATATGTGGAGGTGAGCCGACAAAGGAAGTCCCCGGGAGCAGACCCGGGAACTCGTTACTGTGTTATAACAGTTCTTTAGGCTTTTCTATAAAGTAGCCTTGGGCACCATCGAGACAAAGCTGCTCGATAATCTGCTTTTCTTCCAGGCTTTCGACCCCTTCGGCAAAGACGCGTACGCCGATACGGTGTGCCAGGTCGACCATCAGACGCATAAAGTATTGGTTGTTTTTATCGTCTTCGAGGCCGCGGGTGTAGCTGGCATCCATCTTAATGTAGTCGGGTTTGATCTCGCGGAAAAACTTAAACGAGGTCAGGCCAACGCCAAATCTCTCCACCGTCAGGCGGGCACCGGTGCGATGCAGCATGCCGACAAAGCGCTTACTGGCGGCGATATTTTGTTGCAAGCCTAGCTCAGATATCTCAAAGACCAGGCGTTGAGCAAAGTCACCTTCTCTGATTAAACGACGCTCCAGCCAAATAACGAACTTATCGTCATGGGCGCTGGCGGCAGAGACATTAATACCAAAATATTGGGCGCTGAGATTTCTATTCTTAATAGCATTTAACGAGTGCTCTATGATCATCTGATCAAGCTCAACCGATTTACCCAGTTGGTCGGCCATCGCCATAAAGGAGGATGTCGGCAATAAATGATCTTCTTCATCGCGAAAACGCGCTTGAATTTCTGAATAAGCCACGCTGCTTTTGCCCAGTGGCATTATGGGTTGAATGGCCAGGTTAACCGACTGCTTTTCCAACATGTCATTAATTACCTTGCGCCAGTTTTGTGTGCCTTGCACCGCACTTTCGCTGATGTCTTCCGGGCGCTGTACATGCCAAGCATTAGCATGCTTACTTTGTGCTATGTTCATGGCGACATCAACATTGGCAAGCAATTCACCGAGCGGCTTATGTTGATCATAAGGCACTATGCCGGTGTATGCGACCGAGGCGAGTTCATGCAGCTTTTGATATTGATTGAATTTGGTTTGAATTTGCGTGGCGAAGCGTTCGACTTCCTTAGGCGGTGTATTAGGGAGCACCACGGCAAAGTCTGAGCTGTTAAGACGAAATACACTGGCGGAACCATAGTTTCTAATGCCGGCCGTTAAGATATCGGCAATACTACGAATGTACTCATCCCCTTGTTGGTAGCCCTTGCTCTGGTTGATATGTTGCAACTCGGTGCCACGCACCAAGGCAATACAGCCAAAACATTCGCCATTGGCGTGCTCAATATGACGTTCGTAATATTCAACAAACATGTTGCGGTTACCCAGTTCGGTGACCACATCCTTATAGGCCTCTTTTTTAATCTCCTGTGCCGAGCTGGCAATGTTTTCCATTTGCAAGCCCAAGTGAGCCTGTAAGCGATTTAGGGCAGGGGAGATCTGAGTGGCGAGTTTGAGTTTTAATTTGTTATCGGCAAAGGCACGGTTAATCGGCTCGGGCATATCATTGCTAGTAACGAACTGATCGATAATGTTGGCAACGATATCGGCAATGCGGCGGCGATATCCACGAAATGCAGTTTTTAAGCTGGCGATGGGAATAAAGCAGATAAAGGTGATCACCAGTACGAAGTAGATCAGACCTTGTTCAAAGGCGTCAGCCATATCATTTAAATCGGCAATAAACTCAACTCGCAACTCGGCATCCTGGCTGACGGCGAATTGGCTACGTATGGTATCAAACTGTGCTTGGGCGAGTTGCGCAATAAAGTTCTCTTCGGTGCGTTGCGCTTTGGCACTGAGTACCTCGCCATTACCATCGCGTAACCAGAGTTTGTGTACCGGCATGATGGCAACCAATTGCTCGGCTAAGGCTGGAGCCTGTGCAGCAACCTGCTCGGTGGTCATGGCCGGCTGGAGATCTAAGAAGCGTTGCAGTTGCGCCTGCATTGCATCCTGCTTATGCACGCCATATGAATGAAAGACCATTATATTGGCGACAACACCGGCACAGAGGGCCAGCAGCCATAATGTAAACTGCAATAGTGTGAATCGTTTCACGGTAGCTTATCCTTTACCCTTATTGTTATTAAGTTGAAGCATGTGGTTAGGTGTGCTCACACCTGTGCAACAACAACTCAACCTCCAGCGCCCGGCACCGTGATCGTTTTGCGCACTTACATCCATGTTTAATTACCATACACCACAATAAGTTAGCGTTATAAGTTCGCTTTGCGTTTTCGCGGACATATTATCATGCAGTGGCGTGCTAATGGCAATGCACGGATACATTTTGTAATAATACAGGGCGTTTATTTACATTTAGTAGTGTGTTGAATATTAAAAACAATTATGAGTAGAGACTAGTTCAAGGAGAAAATCTTGTCTAGAAAAGGGTTGTTTTAAAATTGGGTAAAAAGAGGGGAGGATTTGAAGTTATTTTGGCTCCCCCTCCCCGACTCGAACGGGGGACCTGCGGATTAACAGTCCGTCGCTCTAACCAACTGAGCTAAGGGGGAACAAAATAATACTAGGAAGTGGCTCCCCCTCCCCGACTCGAACGGGGGACCTGCGGATTAACAGTCCGTCGCTCTAACCAACTGAGCTAAGGGGGAACAACCTAGTGCTGAAAGATATTGGCTCCCCCTCCCCGACTCGAACGGGGGACCTGCGGATTAACAGTCCGTCGCTCTAACCAACTGAGCTAAGGGGGAAGCGCCTGTCTCTCAACGGGGCGAAATATTAATGACCGCACCTGCCAGTGTCAACTAATAAAATCGGCAAAAATAAAAAAAACGACTCGTTCGCCGTTTTTTCACTCAAATTGTCTGCTAAGCAGACAAAAATGGCCTCAATTAGAGGGAACGCCATCAAGCCGGTCGGCCTCTTGCTAGTCAATCAGGCCTCTCAACTAGCAATCAATGGCTTATATAAATTCTACCTAGGCTATAAATGGGGTAAATATGAGCTCAGGTACATCACCCTCTTAAGTCTTTTTTGCCTATAGTGATCAAACCCTTATATTTAAAGGCCTCGGTTAACTTATCCACGAAATCTGTGGATAAGTCTGTTTATGAATGGGGGGAAGGCAGCAGTGGTAGGCAACAAGGAGCACTTGGGAAGAAAGCAATAGGTAAAATATAAAAAATATTATTCATATTTATCAATTAGTTAAGTTTATATGCTTAAAAGTTACAAAAACCGACATTCTTATAATTAGAAGCGTAAGGGTAAGATCGTCGTTGTGCAAAAATACAGCGTTAATTTGTACTGATGTTTAAAAGGTGTAAATTAATTGTTTTTTGACGGGTTTCATTTGTTTAATTCGATGAACAACGAAAAAAGAACATTTTTTATGCACTAATTAAGCGTGGAAGGGGGCGCCCTGATGCTTTAGAATAGAGCGCTTGTATCAGCAGCAATAAGCGTTGTTATGGCTAAAGCCGAACCTGCAATGATCCTCAGTGCGCCTATCGTGCCGACCTTACGCAAAATGACCATTCCGATGATATTCGGCATGATCTTTTTAATGCTGTTCAATCTTGTAGATACCTTCTTTATCAGTATGCTGGGTACCGAACCCCTGGCGGCCATTAGTTTTACTTTTCCCGTTACCTTTACCTTGATCAGTTTGGCCATAGGCTTAGGCATTGGCACCTCTGCCGTTATCGCTACCGCCCTGGGATCTGGGCAGCAGGCACAAGCCCGTTTTGATGGCGCGGTGGCCTTGATGGTGTCGGCGGTTATGGTCTTGGCCCTGGCCTTGGTTGGTTATTTTTGCAGTGGGCCCATATTTCTCTTGCTCGGGGCCGAGCCACAACTCTTGCCTTTAATCAATGAGTACATGCATGTATGGTTTTTGGCGAGCGTGTTACTGGTGACCCCTATGATAGGTAACGCCGTGCTGCGTGCTAATGGCGATACCAAGACCCCAAGCCTGATTATGGGGGCTTCGGGGTTGGTCAATGCGGTACTCGATCCCATATTAATATTCGGCTTTGGTCCAATTGAGGCCATGGGAGTGCGCGGTGCAGCCATCGCCAGTGCCATCTCCTGGCTGATCGGTGTCGCCGCGATTTTATACATTCTTATTGTCCATCGTCAGTTAGTTGGTATTCGTTGCCGTACTCAGTCCTTTGTAGAAGCGACGCGAAAAATCCTTAAAATTGGTTTGCCTGCCGCCGGTGCGAATATGCTTACGCCTTTGGCCATGGCGGTGATGACCGCAATTGTCGCTCACTTTGGTGCTCCTGCGGTGGCCGCCTTTGGGGTCGGCAGTCGCATTGAGTCCATTGCTTCTTTGGTGGTGTTGGCTTTGTCTATGACCTTGCCTCCTTTCATTAGCCAAAACTTCGGTGCGGGCAATACGCAAAGGGTGGAGCAGGCCTATAAGCAAACCCTGAAGTTCGTGATGATTTGGCAATTTGCCATTTATCTTGTGCTCTTGATGGTGGCTCCCTGGATAGCCAGTGCGTTCGCGACTGAGGCTCAGGTACGTGAGTTAATCCAGTTGTTTATCTATATTTTGCCCTTGTCCTATGGCCTGCAGGGAGTGATCATCCTCACCAATTCGTCGTTTAATGCCCTGCATAAGCCCATGCATGCTCTCGTGCTTAGTGTCGTGCGCCTGTTTGTGTTTTATGTGCCGATTGCCTACCTAGGTAGTCTAATTGGTCAATTAACAGGCTTGTTTATCGGCGCCACTGTGGGTAATTTATTAACAGCCATCGTCGCTTATATGTGGTTCAGCCGCGAGCTCGAACGCCAAACCGTTTAAGAAAGGGGTGTCATAGTGAAAGATGTTTTTGAACTGTGCTCAAGTTATTCGCCCGGTGGCGACCAACCCACGGCGATTGCTAAATTGGTGGACGGGTTGGAATCGGGCTTGGCGCATCAGACTTTATTAGGTGCTACGGGAACGGGTAAAACCTTTACCATGGCCAATATTATCGCTACCTTGAACCGTCCCACCATTATTATGGCCCACAACAAAACCCTGGCGGCGCAGCTGTATGGCGAGATGAAAGAATTCTTCCCCAATAACGCGGTGGAGTATTTTGTTTCCTACTATGACTACTACCAGCCCGAAGCCTATGTCGTGGCCAGTGACACCTTTATCGAAAAAGACGCATCGATCAACGAGCACATAGAGCAGATGCGACTGTCGGCCACCAAGGCTCTGTTGGAACGGCGCGATGTTGTTATCGTCGCCTCGGTATCGGCCATCTATGGTCTGGGCGATCCCGACTCCTATATGAAAATGATGCTGTTGCTTAAGGTCGGCGACACCGTTGACCAAAGGCAAATGCTGCGTCGTTTGGCGGAGTTGCAGTACACCCGAAATGATATAGACTTCAGTCGCGGCACCTATCGGGTACGTGGTGAGGTGATCGATATATTCCCCGCCGAATCGGATGATGTTGGCGTGCGGGTGGAAATGTTTGACGATGAAATCGAGCGCCTAAGCCTGTTTGACCCGCTTACCGGTCAGGTGCAAAAAAACCTGGTGCGTGCCACCATTTATCCGAAAACTCACTATGTAACGCCGCGCGAGAAGATTTTAGGCGCCATCGACAATATTAAGGTTGAGCTTAAGCAGCGTCGCCAGCAATTGCTCGATGCCAACCGCTTGGTCGAGGAACAGCGGGTGGCGCAGCGTACGCAGTACGATATCGAAATGATGCAGGAATTGGGCTATTGCTCCGGCATTGAAAACTACAGCCGTTACCTCTCAGGACGCGCGCCTGGCGAGCCGCCACCGACTCTCTTGGATTATCTGCCCGATGATGCGCTGATGATCATCGATGAGTCTCATGTTACCGTGTCGCAAATTGGCGCCATGTATCGTGGCGACCGCTCGCGTAAGGAAAATCTGGTTGAGTACGGGTTTCGTTTACCCTCGGCCATGGATAACCGCCCACTAAAATTCGAAGAGTTTGAGGCGATTATGCCGCAAACCATATATGTATCGGCGACGCCGGGCGATTATGAACTGGATAAATCGGCGGGCGAGGTGGCCGAGCAGGTTATTCGACCCACCGGCTTGCTCGACCCTCAGCTTGAAGTGCGTCCGGTCAGTACTCAGGTTGATGACCTGCTTTCTGAAATTTATCAACGCGTGGAAATAAACGAGCGGGTTTTGGTGACCACATTAACGAAACGCATGGCCGAGGATTTAACCGACTATTTAAGCGACCACGACGTCAAGGTGCGCTATTTGCACAGCGATATAGATACGGTGGAGCGGATGGAAATTATTCGCGACCTGCGCGCCGGCGTATTCGATGTGTTGGTGGGGATCAATCTATTACGTGAAGGTCTGGATATGCCCGAGGTCTCTCTGGTTGCCATCCTTGACGCCGATAAGGAAGGTTTTTTACGTTCCGCGCGCTCACTGATCCAAACCATAGGCCGAGCCGCGCGTCATATTAACGGTAAGGCAATCTTGTATGGTGATGTGATCACCAAATCCATGCGCAAGGCCATAGACGAAACCAACCGTCGTCGCGATAAACAAATCGCTCATAACGAAGCGCACGGCATCACGCCGCAGGCTTTGAACAAGCGGATCACCGATGTGATGGATACCGGTGAGACGCCGAAGCAGCAATCAGGTCTTGTCCGTAAGGGGAATAAAGGTCGCAAGGGTGCCAGCACAGACGTTGCTTTGGACGCCACGCAAATCGCCAAGGAGATCACTCGCTTGGAGGCGCAGATGCATGAATTTGCCCGAGCGCTGGAGTTTGAAAAGGCGGCGCAAGTACGGGACCAAGTCCACCTGCTACAGCAGCAACTGATCAAGAGCTAAGTCCGAGAACAGCTCTCTAGAGTTAACCTAAGCGGTGACGGTTCTTTTACCGCCCAATTTGTTGCTCTGTTTGTCTTCGTACATGCGTTTATCGGCCTGAGCCAACAGGGCAGCGATATCCAGGGTGCACTCGGTATAGCAACTAAAGCCACAACTGATCGACGGATACACGATATGGCCCTTGTAGTTTAGCGGTGAACGCTCGATATGCAGCCTTAGTTTGTCGACAATGGCGGCGACTTGCTCATCACTGCTGATTCGATGTAAAAGTACTAAAAATTCATCGCCGCCGAGGCGGGCGATAATGTCCGAATCGCGCAAGGTGCGCTGTAACTCCCTCGCGATATGCACGAGCAAGGCGTCACCACAATCATGGCCATAGCTGTCATTCACCGCCTTAAAGTCATTCACATCGATATTAATAATGGCAAAGTGCTTGTGCACTTCGGCACCGCGAGTGAGATCGTTCAGATGTTGCATAATGGCTCGGCGGTTTGCCAACATGGTGAGGTCGTCTTGCAGTGAAGTGGCCTTCACCAGGTAGTAGGCGCGCACCAAGATGGCGACACTTACAAATAACACCAGGCACAATAGCGCACCCAGTGCGCGAATTAGCGTGGCATGAGGCTGGGGAGCGGCATTAAATTTAGCCGCCAGTGCCCAGCGTCCATTGGGGAGGTGCAAGGGTAAAATCACGTCCGCCTGCGCAAAGGTGTTGGCATTGCCATAAAATACCTGCGATCCCTTGGCGGTGTTTTTCAGAGCGTATTGCACCTGCTCCTGAGCGTCGAGCTCGAGCAACTGGTAAAGCGTTGTAATGTCCAATACTAGGCTGAGGGTGCCCCAGTAACTGGTCTCGTCGGCGGGGTTGGCAAACAGTGGAAACTGCACCAAGAGAGCCTCACCGCCTTGCACTAAGGTGAGTGGTCCGGCTAGCACCACGGATTGCGTTAGTCGTGCCTGCTCAACGGTGGCAAATTGTTCTTCATCGGTACGATAGTCAAAGCCCATGGCCCTTTGGTTGCCTTCCAAGGGGTAGACATATTGCACTATGTTATCCGGTGCCAAAGAAATATTGCGGATCAATTGCGATCGGGCCACCAATTGGGCGGCGATGTGTTGCCAATGCTGGGCGATAAATTCGCGATTGATATTGGCGATGACCACCAGGCTTTCGGCGGCAAAGATCTCTTGATTCAGGGTGGTTTCAAGCTTGGCCCGCAGCAGTGCAGATTGCTTACGCAGGTAAAGTTGTTCCTCCACAAGCTCTTGTTGTCGGTAAAGGTGGGCGAAATATTCGACCACAAAGACACTGGCCCCCACATAAAGGGTACCGAGCAAGATGAGCAGGAGTATGGAACGTCTTTTCATATTATTATCGCACTGCGCGCGCTGACTTAGAGATTATCTATCTCTTGTTCGACGCTAAATCCTTTATCTGTGACTATGGCCTCAAGCACTTGTATACGCTCTTTAAGATGGGCTATTTGCTCTGTCATGGCTTGGGTTTGCTGATTTGCCGTTTGACACTGTTGTTGTAACTGGGACAGTTGCCGACCCTGTCGACGTTGCGCGCGTAGGCCGAGGCCAAACGCGAGGGCCGCGATAATAAGCAGTAATATCATGTATATAAGCATGGCATACTCTTGCTGGCGAGAATAATCTCAGTATAACTGCAAAATGCCACAAGGCCACTGATGGTGCAAAATTATCAGTGGCTTAGGGGGAACAGGGAGGAAATTAAGCTTCGTAGGGCAGGGGATCGACGGCGTTATTAAGGGCGAACGCTTCTAAACGTTCCTGACAGGCACCGCATTTACCACAGGCTTGCTCGCGGCCGTTATAACAGGTCCAGGTCTGGCTGTAATCCAGGCCCATCTTCAGGCCATCGGTTAGGATGTCAATCTTGCTGTTATCAAGATAAGGGCAAACGATTTCAACTTCATCGTAGTTGGCGATGCGACAAACATCGTCCATTTTCTTCACAAACTCAGGGCGACAATCCGGATAGATGGCGTGATCGCCAGAATGCGCGCCGTAAAATACCTTGCTGGCCTTAAGCGACACCGCGTAGCCCACCGCCAGTGACAACAAGATCATATTACGGTTAGGCACTATGGTGCTTTTCATGCTTTCTTCTTCGTAATGCCCTTCCGGTACGTCGATATCATCGGTCAGCGATGAACCGCCAATCAACTGATTGATTGCGGAAATATCGACTATCTTATGATTAACGCCGAGTTGCTCGCATACCTGCTTTGCTACTTCCAGCTCTTTGACATGGCGCTGACCGTAGTTAAACGACAGGGCGTAGACCTCGTGACCTTGACGAAGTGCCTTGTTTAGCACGGTAAAAGAGTCCATGCCACCGGAATAAATTACAACGACTTTTTCTGCCATTTGCCTGCGAGCCTTTTAATCATAGAGGTTTACGTTAGGGCGCGGTATACTACAGGGTTTGAGCTTGGATCACAATTATTCGCCGTTGGCATTTGCTCTGGGCCTAGGTATTTGTGAACAGCGATTGTTAAGTTTTAGCAGCAGGTTAGATTTTTGTACCAAATAAACGAGATTTTTGAAACCATCCAAGGGGAAGCCAGTTTTACCGGCACCCCCTCAATTTTTGTGCGTTTGCAGGGGTGTCCTGTGGGCTGTTCCTGGTGTGATACCAAACAAACCTGGGATGCCAAAGACAGCTATGTGGTGTCCTTGACACAAACGGTGGAGAAAAAGTCCGACTCTGAGCATTGGGCCAAGGCCGATGCCGAAGATATTCTGACGTTGTTTCAAACCCGAGGTTATCGCGCTAAGCATGTGGTGATCACCGGCGGCGAACCTTGTTTGTTCGACCTTAACCCCCTGTGCGAGCTGTTGCATCAACATGGTTACAGCACCCAAATAGAAACCAGCGGCACCTTTGAGATTAAAGCGCCGGCGCAAACCTGGGTGACGGTATCGCCAAAAATCAATATGCGCGGCGGCTATGAGGTTTTGGCCAGCGCCATGAAGCGCGCCAATGAAATTAAGCATCCGGTGGCGATGCAAAAACATGTGGACGAGTTAGAAGCCCTGTTTAAGGCAACGGGTGTGCATCCGCGACTTGTGTATCTGCAACCTATCAGTCAAAAAGCCAAGGCAACGAAGCTGGCCATAGACACCTGTATTAAGAAAAACTGGCGTTTATCTGTACAGGTACACAAGTATCTGGGGATTAACTAGGCCTAACTGGCGCATTAAACATAAAAAAACGCGGCTTAGGCCGCGTTTTGTATTCTTAAAGCATTAATTAAGCATTATCTGCCAAATAATCGATCACTACCTGGTGGTGATCCTTGGTCTTAAACTTATTGAAAACATGTTTAATGCTGCCGTCTTGGCCGACTAAAAAGCTGATGCGGTGAATGCCGTCGTACTCTTTACCCATAAACTTCTTTAAACCCCACACGCCAAAGTCGTCCGCTACCTTATGATCTTCGTCGCTTAGTAATTGAAAGTTTAGCTCTTTTTTGGTTTCGAAGTTTTTAAGCTTTTTCACCGGATCCGGGCTAATGCCCACTGCAATGGTGTTGTATTTAGCCAGCTCGGCCTTATGGGCGCTGAGCTGTTCCGCCTGTACGGTACAACCAGGGGTTAGAGCCTTGGGATAGAAATACACTAAAACCTGATGGTCTTTTAATAGCGCTTCGAGGCTAACCGTTTCGCCGTTTTGATCCTCAAGGGTGAAAAGTGGCGCTTTATCGCCCGCTTGCAAAGTGTTCATAATGCTGCGTCCTTATCTGATCCGTTTAAAAGTATAATCTATGTTCAGGCGCTGAGATAACGCCTCAAAGGCCACCTTAAAGGCGTCAATATCAAGTTCTTGCGGCACATTAAACTCGAGTTCACAGCGCATTTGAATATCGCCGTCTTGTTCGTAGGTGTCTGATTTAAGAGAGCAAATGCTGATATTGTACTCGGCAAAATAGCCGGTGATCTGGCTCAGAGTACCGGGTGTGTCTATCCCCACGTATTCCAGGGTATAACCGCCACTAAAGAGCTCTTCGGTGTGGCTTGAAGTGCGCTTCATCATCGTGAGTAGCCCCAGCTCCATGCCCTTATTGGGCAGCAGGTGCTCGACCCGGCTAATGGCGGCCATGTCGCCGCATAACAACATGATAAAGGTTAATTCATTGCCCAAAATGGCAATGCGGCTGTCGGTGATATTGCAGTGACAATCGCTGACCAATTGCGTTAAGGCGCTGACCACCCCGGCTTGGTCTTCGCCAATTGCGGTGATCACTAACTGTTGTTTGGCCAATTCGCCCATGGATGTGCCCTTGCTGTGATAAAACAATCTTTTGGCGGCGCAGTGTAGCATAAACCGGGTTTTAAAGCGCAACTTTTAGCCGTGCCTCGCTTTATTGCCTTTTCGGTACCGACATTCTTGTTTTTAACCTCGTGTAAAAGTACCATAGTGAAAATTTTTGTAAGCCATTGCTGTGCTTGAGCACAACAGTGGTTTGGGTGTCGACACTCGGGTTTAACGCCGTTGTATGATAGGCAAAACAACAAAGTGGTCGTTAAGTTGAATCTGGCACTGAACCAATTACCACTCACCGACTCAAAGACCGTACAATAATAACGGTGAGCAAAGGAGAACAACAACGTGCAGTATTGGATCCCTAAAGTATTGATCTTGATTGCTTTAGTCACTTTGAGTGGCTGTGGCATTTTCACCAACGAGGCACACCACAAGCGTAACTATAAAGCCAATCAGCCATTAGTGACTCCAGAGGGACTCGATGCACCGCGCCAGGACCCCACCTATAAAATGGACGTGGCCAGCTATGACAACAGTGAAGAAGCCAAGGCCGTTAAGCCGCCGATGCAAATTATGCCGATCGCCCAGGGAAGCTGGATTGAAGAAGGCGATAAGGTAGCCAAGGTCTACTTCGATAAGAACGATGGCATCGACGATCTCGACCAATTTATTCTGGCGGCCGTAGAAGGCGTGTTGGAAAGCTACAACACTCCGGTAGCAAATAAGACGCAAAACAGCATTGAAAGCGATTGGTTTTCTGTCGTAACCGTTGAAGAGGGCTGGTTATGGGACGATGAAATCGTTGCCGAGCAGCGCTATAAATTTACCGTTGAAGAAAAAGATCACCAGCGTACCGCGTCTTTGCGTGCCGAGATGCTTGATTATCGCTCGCAGCAAGTGCCTTTAACGCCGTTATTGCAACAACGTTTGGAAACCCGTGCTCTCAATAGTGTAATTGCCGAATTCGATTATCGTTATCGTCAGCTTCAGGTTGAACTGCGCCAGCGCCAAGGCATTATTTCTCTGGCTTTAGGCTTTGATAATCAAGGCAATGCAGCGTTAATGACCGAGCAGGACATGAATGTGGTCTTGGAGCGCTTCAGTGGCTTCTTAGAGCGCCTTCAATTTACTATTATTGAAGTGGATGCCGACAAGGGCCGTATTATTGCTGATTACGCTCAGCCTGAAAGCAGTGTGTGGGATTCGATTTGGGGCGAAGAGGCGATGCAGCTGCCGTTAGAAGACGGCCAGTATCAGATTCTTTTGGATAACGCTAAAGCCGGTGGTACCAGTATTACCTGGATGGATAAAGACGGGGAAGTGCTAGAACCCGGCACCATGAATGATTTACAGCAAGCCCTAGTGACGGCCCTACGCGCCCGCGGGATTCAAATGTAACCCTTTGACTTTGCTGTAAAAAAGGAAAGGGCTTGGAGCACCTTTCCTTTTTTGTTTGTAGCCAAAACGGCAGGGCAGCCCAAAGATAACAACGAAAATAAGTAGCGATTATGACAACAAGCCAGCCACGTACCATGGCCAACACTTTACTGACATTCTTAATTCCTTCGCTGATCGGCGTCTTTCTCTTTATGGTGCCGATCCCCTGGGATGGGCAGATCAAAATCAGTGTCGCTATTTTGGCCGATATGTTACGTCAAACCCTGGCGCCCGTTGCCAGTACTCTGTTGTTGGTGATCATTAGTATGACCGGCGTGTTGTCTTTGTTGATGACCCTGATACAACCGCGCTCGCTGTTTGAAAAACCCATGATGCGCCATCTATTCCTGGTGACGCCGACCTGGCTAGTGGTGCGCGTTGTGGGCATGGTGTTTGTGGTTATGACCTATTTCCAACTTGGCCCCGAGGCGATTTACTCTGAAGCCACCGGTGCCTTTGTATTGGTGGAATTGTTGCCGCTGTTGCTAACCGTGTTTATTTTAGCCGGTTTCTTACTGCCGCTGTTGTTAAATTTCGGTCTGCTGGAGCTGGTCGGCACCCTGTTTACCAAGATTATGAAGCCCTTGTTTGGCGTGCCCGGTCGCAGCGCCGTAAACTGTGCCGCTTCTTGGCTTGGCGATGGTAGCGTCGGTATTTTGATGACCGCCAGACAATATGAAGAAAAGCACTATACGCAAAAAGAGGCGGCCATTATTGGTACTACCTTCTCGGCGGTATCCATCACCTTCTGTTTTGTGGTCATAGGTCAGGTTGGCCTCGAACATCTATTCGCGCCCTTTTATCTGACCGTGTGTCTGGCCGGCGTGGTGTGTGCGCTGATTTT
Source organism: Pseudoalteromonas sp. T1lg48 (assembly GCF_002964785.1). Taxonomy (GTDB): domain Bacteria; phylum Pseudomonadota; class Gammaproteobacteria; order Enterobacterales; family Alteromonadaceae; genus Pseudoalteromonas. Next base: position 400,828 of record NZ_PQCC01000004.1, on the reverse strand, counting down.
GCCGCGTATTCCTCCTCTTAGCCTGAAGAAAAACATATATGTTGATGGTGACAGCCAATGTGACGACAACGAGGCGGTGCCGCAAAATAAAAGCCTGTGGCGACAATCTTTGGACATGGCCCTGGATAAGGCGCGCCATGCCAAAGGGGTAAAAGGTACGGTCGAAGAAGGTCTGCACAATGCGCTAGACATGGTGTTTGCCGTGTTGCCGGTGGTTATGGCCGTAGGTACCTTTGCGCTTATCGTTTCCGAACATACGCCGGTATTCCAATGGCTGGGTAAGCCTTTTATTCCTTACCTTGAATTGCTGGGTGTCCCCGAAGCAGTGAAGGCCTCAGAGACCATAGTGGTGGGCTTTGCCGATATGTTCATCCCGTCTATTTTGGCGGCGTCGAATATCGACAGTGAAGTGACCCGCTTTATTATCGCGGCCATGAGTGTGACTCAATTAATCTATATGTCGGAAGTGGGCGCACTGCTATTAGGCAGCAAGATCCCGGTGAATATTCTTGAGCTGTTTGCTATTTTTATTCTGCGCACCTTGATCAGCTTGCCAGTGATCACCTTGATGGCAAACTGGCTGGTAGCCTAGGTTTTTACCTAGGCTCTAAGAAGTGAGCGCTATGCGCTGGGTTCCAAGACCCTAGGACTCTTTGTCGTCTGTCTCTGAGTCTTGCTTTTGGGCCTTTTCGGCAAGGCTGCGTTTGGCCTTTTCGATCGGGTCCTGATTGAACTTTTTAAGGTCCATTTTCGCCGAATATTTTAACAGTGCGATATTGCTCCAGATCACCGCCAATACCAAGACGATGATCAGGATTACATGCCAGGTTTGCATTGCAGTGTCCGCTATATTAAGTGCAGGGTAAGGGAGTGCCCTTTATAACTGACAACCTAGTTGCGATGCAACATCTAGAACGATTTAGTGGAGTCTTCATAGGCAATGGAAAAGGTACTAATTTGGCCGGAACAATATCCGTTATTACTCAAAGGACTCATTGAGCAGAACGGCGCCTTTATACTCGATGCTTTGGAAGCATGGCCAGCTTGTAGTACAAAAATCGAGGAAGAGGTCAGCACCACCACGCTGCCACCTCTGTATTATTTAATCTGGCTGCAGCCGCGCGACCCTTTTGAAGAGTGTACCTTCCAGCATATCAGCGATTTTGATGAGCAGGCACTGCGCTACATTCACGCGGCCAAAGACTACTTCCTTAACAACGATTACACCGCCGAGCAAATCAGTGAGATGCTGTTGGAGCGTCTTGCCCAGTACGCGAATATCAATGCGCAAATTCAGGTGGAATCGCCGCTATCACTGGCCAAGTTGCTGTTTGAACATCGCTATTTTTCTTTACTGGCGCAGTTGTTGGAGCGCGATGTAAAACTCAGTAGCGCCGATATCCTGCTGTTATGGCAGGAAGTGGACTTTCGCCCTAAGCTGGAGCCTTTCCTACCAGACTGTGCTGCCGATCTGCCAGATTTGTTGGAAGCGGCAAAAACCGAGTTGATCCAGGGGCATGACTTTTTCACCCTGTTGCAATGCATTTCCAATGAGGAAAACCTGCAGCACCTTTTAGAGCAAGCACTGTTGGCCCATTTGCAAAGTGAGCATGCTAAACAGAGCCTGGCTATGCGTTTTATAGAGCAGGGCGCCCGGGGCAGCGAACATAACGAGCAAGGGCAAACGGCGCTGATGTTGGCCGCCGAAAAAGGCTTTGTGAGTGTCATTGAAGCGCTGTTAAATCAGGCGTCACTCGATGCCAAGGATCATCAGGGCAACAATGCCTTGCACTATGCCGTGGGTGCCGATAACGGCAATTGTTTAACCGTGTTGCTGCGTGCCGGCGCTAATTTTCATGCCAAAAACAACGCTGGGCTGAGCTGTTATCGCTACGCCGTGGAACAAAACCGTAAGGCTCTGGTGCGGCTGATGGAACGCGAGTTTGGTATCAAGGAATTATCGCCTCAGGGTCAGTATATGCGTATCGCCAAGGTGCATAGCTTGCATGCGCTGGTCATGTTGCTGCTGCCGCTGCAACTGTTTTTCTTTTTCGATGACGGTATCGAGTATAAGAGCGAGCTGACCATGGTCTTTACCATGCTCTCGGTGGTGGCGATATTCTTTGCCATTAGCCTTAAACGGTGCGCCTTGTATCCGCACTTGCGTCACCCATTTGGGCTTGGCATTTTGCGCGTGGGGTCTGTGTTGTCTTTATTGGCACAATTGGCGCTGTTAAGCGTGGTCGGGCTGGCATTTTTAAGCCAGTTAGGCAGTTAACTGAGCGCCTGAAGTTCCATCTCAATAAATAAAAAACGCCGAGTTGATAAATCGGCGTTTTTTATTGCTTGGATAGTATACCAATTCACTTAAATAGCTAATCATTCTAGGGGGTTAAATATCATGCTTACGGCGTTGGAATTTTTCTATGTACGCCTACATGGATATAGTCGGTAGCGCGGCGCAGGCGCCAAAGCCGATAATAACTACATCAGGAAAATTCCGTCTTGTTATCGCATCATTTATCCAGCGCTCTATCTGATCACCTACTGAACAGAATGGGTATTATTTCTTATCCTGGTTTTGGCGATGATATTCCTGTGCCGCCTTTTCATTGGCTAAATCGTCTTTCAATTTACCCACCTTTAAACCCAACTCCTGACCGCGATGGCGGGCGTAGTAGGTGCAGCCGATAAACATACAGCTGGCAAAGAGCAGCTCCAGTACCACCCACACTCGCTCGTCCGGGCTCACCCACAACAGGGTAAAGCCATGAATAAAGTAAATCATGACGATAAAGTTGGCCCAGGCATAGGTGTAAGGCTTATCTTGAATGATGCCTTTAAGGGGCAACAGCAAGGGCACTATGTACAGGCCAAAGGTGAAGGCGAAGCTGTAATCGCTGCGTGGTGAAAATACGAATAGCCACAGGGGCATTAACAGCAACAGGCCGATATAACCGACCAGTGCGAGACGCTGATAGCGCTTAGTCAGCGGCTTTTTTGCGATATTAGTCATTGAGTTTTCTCGCTAAATTAGCCAAACGCCGACCAAGGGCTTGGCAAATTTGTTTTTCATCGTTACTGAGCTGGGAATTATTATCCAGACCGGCAACATGGCTAGCACCATAGGGAGCACCGCCTGTGGTAGTGGCGTTCAGGGCGGGCACATCATAGGGAACGCCGACCAACAACATGCCGTGGTGCAGTAATGGGATGCTCAGGTGCAGCAGGGTTGTTTCGTTGCCGCCGTGCATGCTGCTGGACGAGGTAAAGACGCAGGCGGGCTTGTCGATCAATTGACCCTTAAGCCAAAGATCGCTGCTTTGCTCCCAAAATGACTTGGCCTGCGAGGCCATCATGCCAAAGCGCGTCGGCGTACCGAATGCCAGGGCTGCACAGTCGATGAGCTCCTGCTTATTTACCTGAGGGTGGTCACCGTCATCGCCGATACAGCGCAGCCAGACATCACTGCCCTGTGCTTCTATGCTGTCGGCGATTTCCTCGGCCAGCGCCTGAACACTGCCACTGCGGGAGTGATAGAGCACCAAAATCGGTGCCATTAAATGATCTCCAGGGCATTTTCCGGCGGTCTGCCAAGCACCGCTTTGTCACCGTTTACCACGATAGGGCGCTCGATCAGTTTTGGGTTGGCGTGCATGGCATTAAGCAGTGCCTGCTCGTCCTGTTCGTTTTGTAAATCAAGCTCTTTATAGATGTCTTCCTTGGTGCGCATCAGTTCGCGGGCCGAGCTAAAACCAAGCTTGGTAAGCAACTCGCTTAGGGTCGCAACGCTCGGTGTGTCTTCTAGGTATTTTACGATGGTGACCGGCGTGCCTTTGTCTTCGATAAGAGCCAGGGTTTGGCGCGACTTTGAGCAACGCGGATTATGGTAGATAACGACAGACATAAGAATTCCTTCAATACAAATAATAGCGTTAGTGTAAAAGATAGTGGCGTATAAGGGTAGGGGGTTGCCGCCGGTGGTGCGCTTTTTAGCCAACCCGGGGAGCTTCCCAGGCTGGCTGTGTATGATTATAAGCTTGAAAGCTCTTTTTGCATGGCGCGATATTGGCTTAACAGGGCTTTTAAGCGTTTTTGTTTAAGGATTTCGTTGGGTTCTATATGGTTGAGTGCCTTCTGCACCTCGTCGGCGGCCTTCATATAAGCGCCGTACTGGGCCAGTAAGTCGGCGTTGGCTTCATGATATGCGGCTCTGTTTTCCTGATGCTTGTAGGTGTCGGTCAGCAATTGCTTGGCGAGGATATGGTCGGGTTTTTCCAAGGCAAAGCTGCGTAGCAGCTCTTCGGCGAGCTTATATTGTTTGGCCTCAATGGCTGCATGGGCAAAGTTTAGGGTAATAACCTGATTATTAGGGCGTAACTGATGGAAAGGGCGCAGGTGCTCTACGGCCTTTTCCGGCTCGCCTTTGCCGACGTAGTAATCGGTTAGCGAGTCGAGATAGAAGAGGTTGTCGGGGGCTTTTTGTAATAGTTCATCAAGCAGGGATTTTGCTTCATCAAACTTTTTTTGATCGATCAAGGTTAAGGCCAAACCATAGCGTAGCGCCGAGGTGTCACCAAAACTGTGCTCTTTAAGCTGCTTACGAAACTGAGCTTCGGCATGGGTGCTGGAGCCATTGAATCGGGCGATCACCCGGCTTTTGGCTAGATGAAAGAGCAGGTTGTCTGCGTAAGGTCGATCTTGATATTGCTGTGCGCGCAGGCGTACATCGCTCACCCGGCTTTGTGGCAGCGGGTGTGTAAGTAAGAAGATTGGCGGCTTTTGCTTATAGCGAATTTGCGCCGACAGCTTGGTTAGAAATTCCCCGGAGGCTTTAGGGTCAAACCCGGCATCGTAGAGGGTGCGCATGCCAATGCGATCCGCCTCTTGCTCGGCGCCGCGGCTATGAGTGAGCTGATTTAGAGCGCCTTGCGTTTGCGTGCCGGAGATAATTGCCAGACCGGCATCGGGAGATACCATGGTGGCCAACACACCGGCTATCAAACCGGCGATGGTCATGCCCGAGTTGTCCTGTTGTTGCTGCAGTCGGCGGGCCAGGTGGCGTTGGGTCACGTGGGCTATTTCGTGCCCTAATACCGAGGCGAGTTGACTCTCGTTATCGGCCTGGGCGATAAGGCCGGTATGCACGCCAACATGGCCACCATAGAAGGCGAAGGCATTGATGTCCGGGTTATTGACCCAAAAGAAAGAGAAGGGAAAACGGATATCGTCGGCATGGGAGACCAATTGATTGCCCAGACCGCGCAGGTATTCGTCGAGCACCGGGTCGTTAATCACCGGCGAGTTACCACGAATTTGCATCATCATCACGTCACCTATGACGCGTTCCTTTTCAATGGGCAGAGCCTTTAATGCAGAGGTGCCTAAGTCGGGCAACTCAAAGGTGTTTTGCGCCCGGGCTCCAGTTAGGCTAGTGGCCAATACCAAGGCGCATAACAGCAGACATCTAAATAACATATGATTCCTTGCGGTCTTAATCTTTATTTTGCAGCAGGCACGTGGGCAATCTGATGCTTTATGGTGGCTTTATCACTAGGCCTCGCTATCTGTTCTTAGAGTTTGAGACCCCAGCCATACGACGAACGTTCACTTTCAAGGGCAATAAAGCCAAGTTAGTATGCACTGGCTAAAGTACATGGAAGGTGAACGTACGCACAAGGCTGTGTCTGTTCGCCTTGGTGTATTTCGACCATACTAGGCTTAGGATAAACGAATGCGAGAAGGCTTTTAAGTCTTTTTACGGTATTATGGCTTACGCGCCAAGGGCATAGAGACCATCAGTGGGTGAGTGAATGATTCGTTTAGACTTCAGGCGCAGGGTGTTTTAACAAGATATCTATAATGAGACATACGGTTAGGGGATATGAAACAATCGGACTTAAGGTGTTATAGCTGCCCCGAGCTGTTTGTTCGCTTTAAACTGGCGTTACGGGCGGCGCAATGCGAGCAGCAAAAGATTGCCTTCGTGTTGAAGGGCAATGACAAACAAGGCGTCCGTGATATTAAGCGTTATTTAACCAAGCAAAAGTTAGCATTCGTTGTCACAACAACGGCAGAACAATTAATAATAACCGTGGAGAGAGAAACTCGTGTTTGAATTTGTGCGTGCGTGGTACCAAAGAAAATTTTCTGATCCTCACTCGGTGACCCTGCTTTTACTCTTGCTCAGCACGTTTGCTGTGCTCTATTTCTTCGGTGCTTTGTTGATGCCGGTGTTGGTCGCCGTGGTGATCGCCTATTTACTGGATTGGCCCGTGACTCGTTTGCAGCGCGTGGGTCTGTCACGCACCATAGCCACCATAGTGGTGGTCAGTTTGTTCTGCTCCTTGGTGATTGGCACCCTGTTCGGCTTTGGCCCAATTCTATGGCAGCAAACCAGTAACTTATTGCAAGAAGCGCCCACCATGCTGGAACAGGGAAAACATTACCTAATGCATTTGCCTGTCGACTATCCAACCTTGATCACCCCAGAGCAGGTTCGCACCTTAGTGGCCAGTGTTGAGAGTAAGGCGGTGGAATTTGGTCAGGTGCTGGTGTCGGTGTCGCTGACTTCGCTCAAAGACGTGGTGGCTTGGTTGATTTATCTGGTGCTGGTACCGCTGCTGGTGTTCTTTATGCTCAAGGATAAAGCCCAATTAGTGCACAGTGTGAGCGCCCTGTTGCCGGCGCAGCGTCGCTTAATCCAGCAGGTGTGGTTGGAAATGAATCAACAGATTATGAATTATATACGCGGCAAGGTGTTTGAAATCCTGATCGTCGGTGGGGTGTCCTTCGTGGTCTTCACCATCTTCGATTTGCGCTATGCCGCCCTGTTGGGGGTGTTGGTCGGGTTGTCCGTATTGATCCCCTTTATTGGCGCAGCCTTGGTGACCATTCCAGTGGCCGCCGTGGCCTTATTCCAATTCGGTTTGGGCAGTGAGTTTTGGTCGGTGCTGGTGGCCTACGGCATTATTCAGGCGCTCGATGGTAATGTCTTGGTGCCGCTGCTGTTTTCCGAGGCGGTCGATTTAAACCCGGTGTTTATTATCATGGCAGTGCTGTTCTTTGGTGGCTTATGGGGCTTTTGGGGCGTATTCTTTGCTATACCCCTGGCATCTTTGGTGCGCGCCTTAGCTAATGCCTGGTCGTCGACTTTGGAAGACGCCAACAATAAAGCCACACCGGCCCAGGAGTAGTGCCCCGCTTGCTCGGTCTTTAGATGAAAAACTGATAAAAGCCAGCGTGATGCAAACAAATCGGTATTAATAGCGCATGGGCACTTGTGTACAATGGTTATAAGTTATAGCTAATTGGAATATGGTGCCCATGACCCAGCGTTTTTTCACCCAGACTAGCCAGGATATCGTTTATCTCGATGCCAATGCGACCACTCCCGTGTTGCCGCGCATTGCTGATGTTGTCTCTCACACCATGCAGGTGTGTTTTGGTAATCCGTCTAGCTCGCATATTACTGGGGTGCAGGCCAAGTATCTGCTGGAGCAAACACGTGCCAAGGCGCGTAAGGTCATAGGTGCCGAGCAAGGTGATATTCTCTTTACCTCCGGTGCCACCGAGGGTATCCAAACTGCCGTGGTCTCAACGCTTTTAGCCAATCGTCATAAGGCCACCGAGCACAGCGTGTTATTGTATGGTGCCACCGAGCATAAGGCGGTGCCCAACACCCTCAAACATTGGAACGAGGTGCTGGGTTTGGGAGCCAGGTACTAGCCATTCCCGTGGATGAAGCCGGTTTGCTGGACCTGGACTTTATCGCCCAACACGTGGGCAAGGCACTGATGATCTGTACCATGGCGGTAAACAACGAAACCGGTGTGTATCAGGACTTGGCTAAGCTCGAGCAGGTGATCCGTGCCAATAACGATCATGTCAGCTGGATGGTGGACTGTGTGCAAGCCCTGGGTAAGCAGGATTTGGCCCTAAGTGAGACCAGCATAGATTATGCGCCGTTTTCCGGTCATAAACTTTATGCACCTAAGGGCATCGGCTTCCTCTACATTCGTGAAAATAGTCCATACACTCCCTTTATCGCCGGTGGCGGCCAGGAAAGTGGCATGCGCTCGGGGACCGAGAATCTGCCTGGAATCGCCGGCCTTTATGAGCTGTTCGATTTGTTGCTCGATAAATCGCAAGAGGTGTTTAAGCCGGTTGCCACCTTGCACCAGTATCGCCAACAACTGATCCAAGCCCTGGAGCAAACGTTCGGCGATATCAGCTTTAATGCGCCGCTTGAAGGCTCTGTGCCCACTACCTTGAATTTTTGTGTTAACAGCCTGACCTCTAAAGAGGTAATGGACCTGTTTGACGCCGCTGGTATTCGCGTGAGTGGCGGCTCCGCCTGTAGTTCGGGTGCGTCGCGCAGCTTTGTGCTAGACGCCATGAATGCCAGTGATTGGCAAAGTGAGAACGCTATTCGTATGTCCTTCGGCCCCGCCGCCACAGAGCAAGAAATTGCACTGGCGTGTGAGCGTATTCGAGCCCTTAAACCCGTGCTCGCCAATAACTGTTTAATTGTTTCCGATGCCGCCCAGCCAGAGCATGAAGTCTGCGCCCTGGGTTTGACGCAACTGCGTCATCAGGGCAGTTGCTGTTGGCTGTATGTGGGTATTAACAATGAGGCGGTGATTATCGATCCGATTGTGGAGTTGGTGCCGCGGATCGCACGTTTGGTTACTCAGCAACAACTGCATGTGAAGGCCGTGTTGGAAACCCACAAACATCAGGATAAAGACTCGGCCCGTACCCTGTTATCAGAGCGCCTGGGCTTGGCCCAAGTGCAAGATCCATTGGGTTGGCCGCAAGGCGACGCAATAACCCTGGGCAAGCAGCGCTTGACGCGTGTCGCCACCCCGGGCCACAGTGCCGATAGCCATAGCTACTTGTTGTATCAAGAGGATAAAGTAAGCGCCTGTTTCTGCGGTGATCTCTTTATCTTTAGCGGCTTAGGCAGCACGCAGTTTGCCGATGCCGACGCAGAGCAGATGGTCGACTCAATTCACGCGCTGGCGACCAAATTGAATGCGGATACCGTGTTGTGTCCTGCCCATGACTATGAGCAGTGCTTTGCTCTGAGCTGGCAGGCTCAGATCCAGGCAACGCCTTTGCTGCAGCAGTTATTGCAAGAGCAGATCAGCAAGGCGCAGTTTGCCGAACAAAAACGTGCTCTGGACCAGGAGCTGAGCAATGAAAGCGGTGCCCTGTGTGGCTTTAGTCATCAGCCTAAGCACGCCAGCCCGCAGCAGCTCAATAGTGCCGAGGTACAACAGATGCTTGCCAGTGAGGAATTCGAAACCGTGATGTTGGATGTGCGTGAACCCTATGAGCATGGCGCCAAAGACATACGTTCGTTATTCAGTGTCCATGACGATCAACTGCTAAACGTGCCACTAAGCCGTATGGCCAATGCTTTGTTTGCCCATCAGCTGGCGCCGGATACCCGTTATATCCTGGTCTGTCGTACCGGAAACCGCTCGGCTCAGGCGATAAAGAATTTACAATCTTTGGGTTACAAGCATGTCTACAACTTGCAAGGCGGTTTGGCGCTAGTATGATGGTGGCTTAATTCATAGCCCAGGAACCACCATGAGCCAAGTATTTATCCGCGATGCGGTGATCAATGATGTGCCCTTGATCTATCAGTTTATCAAGGCGTTAGCTGTGTATGAGCGCGAGCCCGACGCCGTTGCCGCCACTGAGCACGATATAGAGCGCACCCTGTTTGATGAAGGGGCGACCGCCCACAGCGTTATTTGCTTTGAAAGTGACGCCCCCGACGCTGAAGCCATTGGCTTTGCGGTGTATTTTTATAATTACTCCACCTGGCTTGGCCGCAATGGTTTATATCTTGAAGACTTGTTTGTTAGTGAAGATAAGCGTGGTCGCGGTGCCGGTAAGGCACTGATGAAATATTTAGCGCAGCGCGCCATCAGCAAAAACTGTGGCCGTTTTGAATGGGTGGTACTTGACTGGAACCAGCCTGCCATCGATTTCTACCAGAGCATAGGTGCCGAGGCTCAGGCACAGTGGCAAATCTATCGCCTAAGTGGCGATAAACTGCTGCAATTTGCCGAGCAATAATCTGCCCTTTTATGAGCGCGCTATACCAATTCTGTTAAGTATGTGATCAGATATAGCGCTGGATAAATGATGTGATGGCAAGGCGGAATTTTTATTATGTAGTTATTCTACATAGAAAAGTTCCAACGCAGTTAGCATGAAATTTAGCCCGCTAGAATGATTAGCTATTTAAGTGAATTGGTATCAAAGCGCGCTTTTTACATTTTTACCATTGAGTGCAAAATCCGGCTAGTGCCGCGCCACCAATAGGGTAAGCTAAGCACATTAATCACCCTTGCTGGATCCTCGTTTATGTTCACCGCCGATATCTGCCAAAAAGCCCGCTTAAGCCGTGACAAGCGCTTTGATGGCTTATTTTATGTAGCGGTGCGCAGCACGGGCATTTATTGTCGACCTATCTGTCCGGCGCCACCGGCCAAAGAGCACAATGTCGAGTATTTTGAGCATGCCCATTTAGCGGCGCAGGCCGGTTTCCGCCCGTGCTTGCGTTGTCGCCCCGATGCCAGTCCTGGCAGTTACCCCTGGCTGGGTGCTCAAACCACGGCGCTCAGGGCCAAGCGCTTAATTGACCAGGGTCATTGGTCCGCTGGAGGTGCCGAGGCATTGAGCACCCGTTTGGGGGTGTCATCCAGCTATCTTAGTCAGTTATTTAAAAAGCATTACGGTATAGCCCCGGGTCAATATGCGCTGTTTAGCCAATGTCAGTTTGCGAAACAACTCTTGCAGCAAACTCAATTGCCTATCACAGAGATAGCGTTTGCCGCCGGTTTTAATAGCGTGCGCCGTTTTAACGATGCGTTTAAGAAGTTGATGCAGCTGACCCCCAGTGCCATTCGTAACAAAACACAACCTGACGCCGGTCATATCAGCCTGTTTTTGAGTTTTCGTCCACCTTATGACTGGCAGGCCATGCAGGCATTTTTACACAAGCGTTTGGTGCCCCCCATGGAGTGGATAACTGCCACCAGTTATGGTCGCACCTTCACTTATCAGGGTGGGAAGGGTGAGTTTACCGCTCATTATCAGGCTAAAAAGCAGGGCTTTAGGGTGGAGATCAGCATGGATAACTGGCATTGCCTGCAAGGGGTGGTTGCCAATATTCGCCGGGTCTTGGATCTGGATGCCGATACGCAGGTGATCAACTCTCAGTTAGAAACTGCGGTGGGTGAGCAGTTCCAGCTTGCTTCGGGGCTACGCCTGCCGGGCATTTGGGATCCGTTCGAGGCTGGCATACGTGCGGTGCTGGGTCAGCAGGTGAGTGTCAGTGCGGCGCGCACGCTCACTTCTACCTTGGTTAAGGAGCTGGGTGAGCAGGGACGTTATTTCCCCAAGGCGGCACAAATGGCGGCAAGCGAATTGGCGTTCTTTAAGATGCCCGGGCGACGTAAACAGGCGCTGCGGGATTTAAGCACGTATATTGCTGAGCACGGCAGTGATGATCTGGACGCCTGGCTGGCGATCAAGGGCATAGGTCCGTGGACGGTCAATTATGCAAAAATGCGCGGTTGCAGCGACCCGGATATTTATCTCGGCGGCGATCTCGGCGTGCAAAAGGCGCTTGCGGGCTTCGCCGGCATAGATATCGAACGTGCGGCGCCGTTTCGCTCTTATCTTACCTTTCAACTATGGCAACAATTATGAGCTTATATCAAGAATGTATCGACACGCCCCTGGGCGAGTTGGTGATCCAGGCCACTGACACAGGCCTATGCTATGTGGGCTTTGATCTTGAGCACAAGACCGATACCAGTGCGGGTGCAACTGCCAATAGCATCACGGCGCAGGCTGCAAGCCAATTGCAGGAATACTTTCGAGGCGCGCGAGCACAGTTTGAGCTTCCCCTGGATATTAAGGGTACCGAGTTTCAGCACCAGATTTGGCAGGCCTTAGGCAGTATCGCCTATGGTCAAACCGGCAGTTATGGCGATATTGCGCGCTTGGTGGGCAACCCCAAGGCGGTGCGTGCCGTCGGTGCGGCCAATGGCCGTAATCCCATTAGCATTATTGTGCCTTGTCATCGGGTAATAGGCGCCAATGGTACCTTGACCGGGTATGCCGGTGGGCTGGAGCGCAAGCGCTGGCTGCTGGCTTTAGAGCAAACTCACTGTAGCAAGGAATAACCCCTAAAGAGTTTGCCTTGGCCTTGAACGGGGGCTTAGTGTAAGCTTGGCGCGCGAAATTTTTAGAAGAATAACCATGGCTCAACTGTATTTTTACTATTCGGCAATGAATGCCGGTAAGTCCACCACCTTATTACAATCGGCGTTTAACTATCGTGAGCGCGGCATGCGCCCCATGATCATGACCGCTGCCATCGACGATCGCGCCGGGGTAGGCAAGGTCGCCTCTCGTATCGGCTTGCAGGCCGATGCCTTTGTTTTCGATGGCACCAGTAATGTCTACGATTTGATTTCCTCGCAACATCAGGAAGAGCCCCTGCATTGCGTGCTGGTGGATGAGAGCCAGTTTTTATCCAAGGAGCAGGTGTGGCAATTGACCGAGGTGGTCGATCGGCTAAAAATTCCGGTGCTGTGTTATGGTTTACGCAGTGACTTTTTGGGTGAGCTGTTTGTTGGCTCCCAGTATTTGTTGGCCTGGGCCGATAAGCTGGTGGAGCTAAAAACCGTATGCCATTGCGGGCGCAAGGCCAATCATGTACTGCGTTATGACCACAATGGTGATGTGGTCGCCAGTGGCGACCAGGTGCAGATCGGCGGTAATGAGCGCTATGTATCCGTGTGCCGCAAGCACTATAAAGAAGCGCTCAATCAAGATTCAGTCTAAAGCTTAGCCAAGGCTTAGCCGAGGCTTAACCCAACAGTCTTTCTAGCTGCGCCCGGCGCTCGGGCGCCTCCATAAAGGTCCAGGCAATAAAGCGGCTGCTTTTTTGCCCCTGGGCCATGGCCACCACCTCGATTTGCGCGGCACCCAGTTTACGTAGCGTGCTCTTCAAGGGGCGTTCATTTTCCTTCTTCGACACCAGGCTGGTAAACCAAATCACCTGCTCGGCAAAGTGCTTGCTCTCCAAGGCCATATTGCGGATAAAGGCCAGCTCACCGCCTTGGCACCATAGCTCATTGGCGCGGCCGCCAAAGTTCAGGGCATTACTTTGCTGTCCTTTTAAATTGCGCCATTTGCGTTGCGATCCGGCCTGGGCACTTTGCTCGCTGTCATGAAACGGCGGGTTGCACAGGGTTGCCACCAGTGTGTCTTGCGCCTTGATGATGCCAGCGAAATACTGAGTCGGCTGCTTTTGCTGTATCACCTTGACTGGCAACGCATTGAGCTGAGCCAGCTGTTTTGCCAGCTTAACCGACTGCACATCTATATCGCTGGCTAAAAACTGCCAATTAAACAGCTTGTTACCTAGGATGGGGTAGATCAGTGAGGCGCCGGTGCCGACATCCATCACCCGCACCTTTGGCTGCTCTAGATTGTGCTGGGTATCTTGGCTTATCAAATCATAAAGATGGTGCAAGTAGTCGGCGCGCCCGGGCACAGGCGGGCACAAAAAGCCCTCGGGCAGATCCCAAATAGCAACATCGTAATGGTGTTTAAGCAAGGCCTGATTTAGGGTTTTAAGTGCCTTGGCATCGCTAAAGTCGATACTGGCTTGTCCGTCGGGACGCATAATCACATACGCTTTTAGGCTGGGCAAGCTGTTGCACAGGGCGTCGAAGTCGTAGCCGTTTCGATGGCGATTTTGTGGATGCAAGGGAGGGTCTCTGTTGGCTGATTATGCGCATAGTATAAGGGATTGGCCCGCTAGAATGTAGCGTGCATTTTAGCGCCGGTTTTATTTACACCTTGGTTAATAAGTGTAAATATATTGGTTATTAATTAGTTAGCAAAGTCTGAGTGGCATCTTGGAGCCAAAGCATATGGACATCACTATCACATTGGAACAACAAGACTGGTGGCGGTTTCAACGTTATGTTGAACGTGAGCTGCCCAAGCAGTATCGCACCTGGTTTGATGGTTTTTGGGGGAGCATGTTGACCTGGATGGTAATGGGGGTTGCGCTTTTGTGGGCCTTTAACCAAGTCAGCGAATTTCATTGGCCCAGTGCGCTTATTGCCTTGCTGGTGTTTGTTTTTATTTGGCTGCTGGCGATACTCAATATGCGCAAGCTGCGCCGAGCCTTGGAGCCATCGGCTACTGGCTAGTTTTGTGGAGAGCATCATTTCACTTTTGACCAGCAAGGTATCGCTTCTCACGGTCAGGGTTATCAGGGGCGCCATGCCTGGTCTATTGTCAAAAGAATCGAGAGGGTGCAAGGCATGATCCTTATTTACTTAGACAATGCCTACGCCTTTGTGTTTCCAGAGGAAAAATTATCCGACGCGGATGAGTTTTATCGTCAGGTTTGCGTCTACCAAAAGCAAGCTCCGGCAGTTTCAGCGGATGAGGAAAAGCATCATGCATAAGTGTTTGCTTGGCGTGCTGGTTATTTTTTATTTAACGGGCTGCGACCTCAGAGTGCCCGGTGCTGATGAGCAATTTGGACAACAGAACTTTGTTTCGGCGGTAGCCTTGATTGAATTACATAAGGTGCGTCATGGCCGGTATCCAACCACTTTAAACGAGCTTGAGTTTCTTGGTGATTGGGACGGTATTTGGTTAGGGGCGGTGCGCTATGAGCGATATGCTGATGGTTACAACCTCTATGTTGAGCGCGGTTGGGTCGGTACCCCGGATTTAGCCTTTTCTAGTCGTTTTAAACAAGGGCTAGGCATTCGAAAAACCAATGTAAGATGGCTTGAAGACGTGACTGTTGGCGTTGACGGGCAAGAGTAAGAATTAATACATAGAGAACTGATAAGGAATTAACATGAACGATAATAGGGAAGCGCAACGTAGCGAAATCAATAAAAAAATGCTTCAGGCTCAACTAATAGGCGCGCCTGGCTCAATTTTATTCGGCTTGGGTCTTTATGGAGTATTTGCCGTTAATGGCGATGCGTTTATTTCGTTTCTAAATGAAATAGAAAATAGCTATGCCTTACTCGGCATCGGTGGTGCGCTTATGGTGTGGCAGTTTATCACCGTGATCAAGTTGACCCTAAAGAAGGCAAAATTGGGGCTAGGGGATTAGTCTAGTTGGTTTGACATTAATGGCTGCATGTTTTTGAACTTGGGCCATTATGCCAACAGGCTGATGGAGGCGTAAGTTAGCCTTCAGTACCGTGTGCAAATACTGAAGGCTAAAAGGGAGATTAGTTACACTCGCCTTTGGCGCGATCTTTTTCGTCACACTCTTTAAGCATGTCTTCTTTTTTATCTTTAGCCTTGTCCTTAGCTTTCTTTTCCTTGTCTTTCATTTTGTGCTTTTTATCTTTTTTGTGCTCGTGGGCTTTGTCTTCAGCCATTTCGTGCTTTTCTTCAGCCATTTCTTTTTTGGCTTCGGCTTTTTCTTTAGCCATTTCACGCTTCTCTTGGGCGTGCTCTTGAGCGTTTTTGTGCTTAAGTTCAGCGTGCTCATTCATTTCTTTAACTTGTGCTTTTTGCTCTTTTACTTCTTTTTCTTTTTTATCTTGAGCACTGGCTTCAACGCTAACACCTAGAGAAACGGCTAGCATTAAGGCAACACTTAGTGGACGTAATGAGTTCATAATTTTTACTCTTGAGTTGTTAATTTCGTGTAAATCATATCACAGTAGCCTAAACCCAAACTGAACGAGAAATTCATTGGAATTTTAATAACTTGTTGACGTATATCGATACTGGTACGATGAGGTGAAAATAATAAAATGGGCCGAATTATGACCGACATTCAGCAGCAGTCGCTTTTTATTGACCTCAATGCCTCGCAGCAACTCCACCTGCGTTACATAGCAAAAGCCGATGCCTGTGGCCCATCCGTGTTTTTTATGCATGGCGCGGTAGAGAACGGCAAGATTTTCTACACCCACAGTAATAAAGGCCTCGCGCCATTTTTAGCGCGGCAGGGTTATCGTTGTTATGTGGCTGACTTGGCGGGACGAGGAGAGAGTAAACCGTCCATTGCCCGGGGGGCTGCCTATGGTCAGACCGAGGCCATCTGCGCCGAGATCCCTGCCTTTATCGATAAAATTACCGCTCACAGTGGTGAGTTTCCCCGCTTTTGGGTAGCCCATTCATGGGGCGGTGTGCTCTTTAACAGCGCCTTTGCTCGTTTTCCCGAATACGTCGAGCGGGTGAGTGCTTGCGCCTACTTTGGTTCCAAACGCTCGCTCTATAACCGTCATCTCGGTAAATTTATTAAGGGCAATTTAATCTGGTATTGGCTCGCCCCTAAATATGCGCAGAAACATGGCTATCTGCCGGCGCGCCAGCTTAAGTGGGGCAGCGATAATGAAACCATTAAGTCGCATTATCAGAGCATGCAGTGGGCCAAGATTTCGCCCTGGATCGACAGTGATGATGGCTTTGATTACGGCGCGGCGCTGCGGCACAAGGCTTTGCCACCGATTTTTCATATTGCCGGGGTCAAGGATAAGTCTCTTGCCCAGCCTATCGATATTAAGAAGTTTATGCAGGAGTCCGGAGTCGGGCTTCAGGAGTTAAAAATATATGGCCGCAGCCATGGTCATCACCATGATTATGGCCACATCGATATGCTTACTCACCCTCAGGCAGTGCGGGATCAGTTTCAGGATGTCGTGACCTGGTTTGCACGACATGGTTAAAGCAGCTTAAAAAAGCTTGTTCATAGTCTTTATAGGCGAGATTAGCGCCCTGGTACAGAGGTTGGCGCACCTGAACCCGACTTAAGGTGGTGACCGCCTCGCTGCTGTTGTGGTAATCAAGGCATTGCTCGGTGTAGACAATATCCAGCCAGGCGCATAGTTGGCGCAGCGTCTTCTCCGGGTGCTCGATTAACTGCTCATAATGCTGGGTATAAAGGCTGTCACCAATGCTCTGGCGCCAATGCTGCATCAGTCGCTCATAGCCTTCGTAATAGTCTTGCAGCTTATTCATATCGCAGAAAAAAGCTTCATTGGCGCCAAAGTAGTGGCCAAACACCGACCAGGCCATGGGATAAAAACTGCGGCGCATGTCGATAAATAAGGCATTAGGGAACAGTGCCTTGATGGCGCCGATAGCCTGAAAGTTGGCCGGCAGCTTGTTAAGAATAAACTGCTGGCCCAACTGCTGCTTGGCGACTTCGTCTGCGTACATCTGCCTGAGTTTTGCGCGCATCTCAGTATTCAACTCGGCCATGCAGGCGGGGAATGGACGCTCTGTAACTGTGCTAAGGTAGGCCATAAGTTTGCCGCTAAAAACCTGGTTTTCACCTAGGCTTGCCACCTTAGGATGTTGGCACAGCATTTGTTCTAACAGGGTCGAACCACTTCTGGGCATGCCGACGATAAACACGGGTGTGAAACTGGCCTTAATCGCATCGCGCTGGGTGGCAATAAAATCGGCGCTAAACAAGGTCTTAATCTCATCAAGGTAGGAATCAAATCCCTTTTTGCTAAAGGCTGGGCAGAGCTTGCCCTGTAACTTGTTGGCGAGGCGATAATGGGCGAAGGCTTGATTCTTATCGCCCGCCTTATGGTAGCTTTTACCTAAGGTATAGTGGGCGACCACCTTGGCATGCTTATTTTGTGTGCCCCTGAGTAAGGTGTGCAGGTGGGCGATTCGCTCGTTGCCTAACGCCTCGGGGTCAAGGTGTGCCAGTTCATAATAAAGGTAAAGCGTGACGTCGTGATCCGGGCAGGCCAAACCACGCATAAGCGTCTGTTTTGCCTGTTCCATAAACCCATACACCAACTGATGCTGGGCCAAGCGATAAAAGGCTTCGCCATTATGCGGCGCGATCTTGCAGCAATAATCCAGGATGGCGTAGGCATCTTGTTGTTTTTTAAGGGCATCAAAGGCATCGGCAAGGGCAAAGAGTGGCTCCAATACCTTGGGCAAACGCTGACAGGCTTTTTGTAGCAGGTACACCGCCTGTGGATATTTCTCCAAACGCATGGCGATGCGGCCCAAGCCGAACCAGGCTTCACCCTGATTGGGGTTGGCTTCTAACAGCGACTTAAAATGAAACTCAGCTTGTTTTAATTTGTTTTCGCCAAGCAGTCTGTTGGCATGCGCGAGTACATTCATATTGTTTGTTTGCTGGTACGAGTAAATTCAACATAACGCTCGGCGGTTACGAGCGCAAGCATAAAAAAGCGGGCTGACGCCCGCAGTGGATAGTTAGGTTAAGGCTCGAGCCTTAGAAGCTATAAGACGCCTTCAGATAGTAGTAGCCGCCATTAAACCCATAGGGTGAAGTCTCATAAAACTTACCGCCCCATTGGTTATTTGGAATACCGGTCTTATCTTCAAAGTCGAGTGGCTCGCCTTCTTCATCAAAGATGTTTTGTGCACCCAGAGACAGGTCGATGTTATCGTTAACATGGTAGGTCAACTCCATGTCGAAGGTCACTGTGGCATCGGCCATTTTTACCGTGTCTTCAAAGTCTACGTGCACACCCTGGTATTCACCATAATAGTTGGCGCGCACAAAACCTGAGATGGATTCCCATTGCTGTGCCCAGGTGGCAGTCGCGCGATGGTTCGGCAGATCGTCTTCAAGACGGCTCACCTTGAAGCCACCGGTGATTTCACTAAAGCGCGTGACTTCGGTTTCATTCCAGTTGTAGGCAAGGCTAAAGGTAGAGGAGCCATTCAGTAGGTCGGTGCTGTAGTTGGCGACGATATCAACACCCTTGGTGGTGGTATCGAAGTCATTGGTAAAGAAGCTGACCTGCGCCAACTGTTCAACATTGGGTACGCCTGCTTCCCTTAGCCTTTGTCTGTCGTCATCGTCCAACTCGATTTTATCCGACTGACTGATGCGGTCTTCAACATCTATGTTGTAGTAATCCACCGTCAGGAAGAAATCACCGTCCTGATACACCGCACCCAGGGTGTAGCTGTCGGACTCTTCCGGTTGCAGCTCTTCACCACCAAGCAATACGGCGATGGGGTTGGTCGGCGGCAGCAGGGCCGAGTCGACCAACACACCGCTGCTCAGGTTGGTCTGTACGTTACTAACATTGGCCTGGCCCACCGTGGGCGCCCTAAAGCCAGTGCTCAGTGAGCCGCGCAATGCCAACACATCGTTGATGGTGTAGTGGGCGGTGACCTTGTAGTTGGTGGTTGAGCCAAAGGTGTCGTAGTCTTCAAAACGCACCGCCCAGCCCATGAGTAGATCCTCGGTGAATAGGGTTTCTACATCCACGTAAGCGGCGTAGTTTCGGCGGGTAAACTCGCCGGCTTGTGATGGTTTAAAGCCAGGGAAGCCGTTCGAGCCGATACTAAAGCCTTGATCGAAGAGCGGGCCAACCTCAAAGGACTGCTCGTCGCCGGAGATCACCGTAAAGGTTTCCTCGCGCCATTCCAGGCCGCCGGCCAGGTTGGCATCGTCATACAGGCCCCAGTCAAAGGCTTTGCTGAGATCAAAGTTAAAGGTTTTCTCTAATTGCTCGTATTTACCAGGAGAGAAATCGCGCGGCGTATCCGGGCCCAGCGAGGCGTTAATGGAGTCATAGAGGAAGTAGCGTGAGGCATTGTAGCCCACCGAGGCGCTGGCATCGTAGAACCAGCCTTGTAACCAGCCATCGGTAAATTCACCTTTCACCCCTGCGGTTAGCGAGGTATCAACGACATTACCGCCAAAGTTAGGGGTGAAACCGCCGGGCAGCAACTCGTTAAAGGCGAAACAATCCGGGTTATTGGCAACGCGGTTAATGTATTCCGGGTTATCGAGCACATTTTCATCAATTTGTATGTCGGTAGGGCAGTTGCCGCTCATATCACTGGTTAAATCACCAACGAGTAGCGTCTGACCTTCATCCGGGGAGTAAACGTTGGGGCGGGTGTGCGGGTTACGGTAGTAGAAACCGCCGCGAACGTCACGCTCGGAATAGTTACCGAACAGATAGAATTCATCGTCCTTGCTCAGTTGCAGGCCGATATTACCAAACACAGTGATGTCGTCATCGATCTCCGGCGAGCCCCAAATCTGTGCCGGATCGGCGACATCGGGCACGCCTGCGGCCGCGAGTTTTTCTGCATCGTAATGTTGGACGCTGCGGCTGGTGGCGTCGGCATTTTTATACTGGAAGCTAAAGTTAGCAAAACCATCATCGGTAAATGGCAGGCCGATATTACCGGCAAGCTGTGTGCTATCACCATCGCCTTCGTAATATTGACCATGACGCAGCTCCAAGGTGCCGCCTTCGCTGGCGTCTTTGAGCACAAAGTTCATCACCCCGGCGATGGCATCTGAGCCGTATTGCGCCGCGGCACCATCACGTAGCACTTCTACCTGCTTTAGGGCGATGCTGGGAATGACCGAGATATCCGGGCCTTGGGCGCCATCATTGATACCACCACCTAAAAAGGCAATGACCGAGGCGCGGTGGCGACGTTTACCATTTAACAGCACCAAGGTGCTGTCCGAAGGCAGGCCTCGAAGGTTAGCCGGGCGCACCAAGGTTGCGGCGTCGCTGATCGGGTTACCATGCACGTTGAAAGACGGCACGCTGCCTTTTAGGACCTCCAGCATATCCGAGTTACCGGTTTTACCCAGCTCCTCGCCGCCGATGATATCCACGGGAACCGGTGAACTACCGATGGAGCGGGGTGCCGAGCGCGAACCCACTACTGCGATTTTTTCAATATTCTTGGTGTCTTCTGCTTTGGTATCGTCTTCGGCCAGTGCCGCAGTGCTGTGCAGAGCCGCTAAAGCGGATGTAGACAACAAGGCGCAGCGCACCGCCGCTTGTAACTTTTTGTACTTTAACTTCATGTGTCATCCCCCAGTCATATACAGATTTCTGTTGCATATAGTTATTGTGTACAAGTTATGTATACAGATTGTTAACATTAAATTCAACCAGGGGTTACAAAAGACTTGGGTGTGAGATGTTTTTATCCAAGGTAGGTGCAGATGTCGGTCCTCGGTTACAGGAGCTAGAGAAACGCGCAGAAGTATGTGACAATGCACAATCAGATCCCTAATTAAAGACAGTATGCGAATCTATCGTTCGTTTCATCGTGCCCCACTGCGGGTGCTTATGATTTCGCGGCGCCGACAAAAGCTGAAATTGCGCCGCGCCATGGTCACGCTAAAATGGGCGCTTGCCCAAGAGCGGCAAGAAACAAGGGAAATGCTCGATATTTATAAGCGCTACACCAAGGGACAGGCGTCTAAACAAGACTTACAGGTAGCCAATAAACAATTTGTCGATATTCTTAAAGGCCTCGGCCTAGGGGTGTTTGCCGTGCTGCCGTTTGCACCTATCACCATTCCTCTGGTGGTCAAAATTGCGCACATGGTTGGCGTCGATATCCTGCCGAGCTCCTTTAGCCACCCCAAACCGCCAAAGACCAAAGCGGACAACAAGCCTAAAGACGATTAACCGCGGCCAAGGCTGGGTTAGCGGCAGGCAAACTCGGCAAGTGGTAAATACACCAGTCCCTGGTCGTCACGGGTCGAGTGATACAGGGTGAAATGGTCAATCTCTAGTTGCAGTGGTGTTATCGGGCTATCGACCGTCGGTGGCTTTTTAAGATTGCGTGCCAAAGTGACATGGGGGCGATAACGCGCGTGCTGGTCGACAATTTGCTGTTGCCGGGCAAGGGTTTTGAGCTCACCGGCCAAGTTTAGCAAGCCCGGGGCGGGAGCGCTTGGGCGCAGGTGGAAAATGCCGTTGTGCGGCCAATAGTCATATTCGTCCAGGGTGGTAGAAAAATGCGGCACTACCAATTTGCGGGCGCCATCGATCAATTGCTGCGCTTGGGTGTGTTCAACCTGACCGAGAAACATCAAGGTTAAATGCCAATTACGACGTTGAGTTGGCGCCTTGCTTAAGGAAACATGGCGGCTTAACCAATGATTGATATGCTGCTTATCCTCGGCGCTCAGCCCCAAGGCAAAAAACAGCCGACGTGCTTGCTCGCTAGGTCCCATGGCTCGGCTATATCATTTACTTTTTTAACTTGATATCCTGCTTATTATCAGTAATAAAAAGTGAGTCCGCAATGAATTTACTCATCAATAAACCTCGTCTCGATACCGCCTTAATCCCGCTTTTCGTTTTTGACCAACAAGGCTGCGATGCTTGGTGTGCAGAGCAAGATGACTTTACCCGTACCTGGGTGGCCCGCTCACTGCAACAGCAACCCGGTCTTTGTGTCCTGCCAAACCCTGAAAATGGTGAGCCGCAAAGTGCTATTCTGGTGGCCGCCGATGTCGCCGATATGTGGGCTGCCGGCGATATTATTGGCAAATTACCCAAGGGTGATTATCAACTACAAAATACAGCGAACGAGCGTGATATTGCCCTGGGTTTTGTACTTGGTGGTTATCAATTTAGCGGTTATAAACAAATTCAGCAGCCGCAGGCGCGCTTGTTGATCGGCAACTCAGCCTTATACGATGATTTAGTGGCGTTAGTCGAGTCAACGCAACTGGTGCGCGATTTGGTCAACACGCCAGCCGCAGACATGATGCCGCAGCATCTTAGTGAAGTAATGAGCGATCTGGCACAACGTTTTGGCGGTGAATTCAGTCAGTGGATAGGCGATGAGCTGCTAGAGCAAAACTATCCCACCATTCACCTCGTTGGCCGTGCCAGTGAAAATAAGCCGCGATTACTCGATTTACGTTGGGGCAAGAAGGATGCGCCTAAGATTACCTTAGTCGGTAAGGGCGTGTGTTTCGACTCGGGTGGTTTGGACTTAAAACCTGCCGCCGGTATGCGCTTAATGAAAAAAGACATGGGCGGCGCCGCCCATGTTATTGGTCTGGCGAACCTGATCATGGCCATGAACCTTAATATTCAGCTGCGCGTGTTAGTTCCTGCGGTGGAAAACGCCGTCTCACGCAATGCGTTTCGCCCGGGCGATGTGGTAAAAACCCGCAAGGGCCTGACCGTGGAAATCGATAATACCGATGCCGAAGGTCGTTTAGTGTTATGTGACGCTTTGGATGAGGCACAACAGGATGATCCGGATATGATCATCGACTTTGCTACCCTGACCGGTGCCATGCGTATTGCCTTGGGGACCGAACTGCCAGGCTTCTTTAGTAACGATGACGCTGTAGCCGAGGCCTTGACTCAAGCCGGTGAGCAAAGCCAAGACCCGGTGTGGCGCATGCCCTTGTTCGCTCAGTACAAAAATCTGATGAAAAGCGATGTGGCAGACTTAACCAACTGTGCACCGGGCCCATTCGGTGGTGCCATAACTGCGGCATTATATCTGCAGGAGTTTATCGACGCCAAAACCCCTTGGGTGCACTTTGATGTGATGGCCTGGAACGTGCGTGCGCTGCCCGGCCGTCCGGTTGGCGGTGAAGCCTTTGGCATTCGCGCCGTGTACGCCATGCTCGCAGAAAAATACGGGCGCTAGGGTTTAATCACCCGCAAGCACCTTACTTACGAGCCGCTAATGCGGCTCGTCTTTTACTCACTTTCGGACTCGTCCTCAGGCTCATTGAGCCAAGCCCTTGCCTCATCACCATCGGAAAAATACTTTACCTCGCCGCTGGTAAACCAATTGGCGATGCGCGCCGCATAATCTTGCCATTGGTGGCGACCATAAAAGGCGATACGGCGAAATTGATGTCTGTGGGCAATGCCAAGTTTAAAGTCATCCCACAGGGCGTGGGCGGTAAATCCTTCCAATTCGCTGGCGTCGATAAACACATCGACGATGCGCTCATCCAATCCCTGTAGGGCGTCATCAAACATCGGGGTGATCACTTCATAGTCGTGATGATCTAATTTGCCGATCACTACCAGGGAAAAGTAAAAGCGCGATTTGGTGCGCTCTATACCTATGTGTAAACCATGACGTTCCATTGTTTGACCCTCATTGCGTGTTTAGGTGTTTAGTTAACATAGCAAAGGGTGGTGAGAACGCCGATGATGTAGCGCAAATAAATGTGCAAAAAACAGTCAAGGCCGCAATGGCGACCTTGAAGTGAGGCGGGGAGTTAGCTTTGTTGCTGGCAGGCGGCAACGGCGTCGGCGATAAGCTCCAATCCGGTTTGCGTACAAGGCGCTAACGCGGCATCACTCTCGCGTACCGGCGTGACTCTTTGACCCCACTTTATGTAACTGGCCGCCCAGGTTAACCCGGCGCCAAAGGCCGCCGACATAATGTTGGCACCCGGCTTTATCATGCCGCGCTCTACCGCTTCACACAGGGCGATGGCAATGGTGGCCGCCGAGGTGTTGCCATATTCATCGATATTAACCATCACCTTTTCATCATCGACTTTAAGGCGCTGTTGAATGGCCTGGATAATGCGCAGGTTAGCCTGATGCGGTACCAGTACATCAATGTCATCCAGGCTCAGTTGCGCCTGATTCAGCACGTCATCGCAGGCGCCACTCATGCCTTTGACCGCACGCTTGAAAATTTCCGGACCGACAAAGTGCAGTTCTGAACCGCCAATGGCTTCGTACTTATTGATGTTCGAGCCAAAGTTGTCGATGTGCAGGATGCTGCGATCCGAGCTGTCGCAGCCGGATTTACTGGCCAATAAACCAAGCGGTTGCTCGCTTGCTTCAAGCACCACGGCACCGGCGCCATCACCAAAGAGCACGGCGCTATCACGGCGGGCCCAGTTGATATACCAGCTCATTCGCTCGGCGGCGACAACCACGGCGCGTCTGATCATCCCGGCCTGAATTTGTGCGGTGGCCATTTGCAGAGCATACAAAAAGCCCGAACATGCGGCGTTACTGTCGCAGGCCGCGGCACCGGTAGCACCAAGACGTTGCTGTACCTCAGACGCGGTGTTCGCCACAACCGTACTCGGGGTACAGGTGGCGACTAACACCAGGTCCAGCTCTGTGGCATCCAGACCGGCACAGTCTAGGGCACGTTGCGCCGCTACGGTGGCCATTTCGGCGGTGCTTACGTGGCTCACATGGCGCGCTTTAATACCGGTGCGCGAGCTGATCCATTCATCGGAGGTATCGACGACGGTGGCAATATCCTGATTGCTGATTCGAGCCGGTGGGACACACTTTCCCCAGCCGGTGATCTCTGCATAATGCATATAAAATCCTAGTAGTTGCTGCATTGGCGACAGCTTTTCTCAGCTGGCCCGATGTCTTTGCTATGTAGCTGCTTTATATCAAACTGAACCTGTTTGGTCGAGTTCTAGTCGCGTCTGTGGTGAAAGTAGTTTTGTTAATTTGCGATGTGAGTCACTGACACTGAAATAAAAACCGGTGACGAAATAGATGTGTCAGCCTTCTGCGAGCGCCTAAGGTATTGAATATGGAGTACGAAGTTGGCAAATTGGCGCCCGGCTACTACGCTGATCTAATCGCGTTAGATAAATCGCCGCTGAACGATATCGGCCAGTTATCGGCAGTTTGGTTTGTTATGCAGCAAGGAAAAGTCATTCACCACCATGAACAAGATAAAAGCGCAGTTATTTGAGCACCTGATCGAGCTTGAACGCTCCTTGATGCGTGAAGATGTGCGCGCCGATGCGGCACGCCTTAATGCCCTCATTGACGATGACTTTATTGAGGTGTCCTCCGACGGGCGGCGCTTTACTAAGGTCAATGTGCTTGAGCGTTTGCCAAAAGAGCAGTCTAAGAGCCGCAAGCCGCTTTTTCATAATCAGGAATTTGTCGGGCGCATGCTGAGCGACACCGTAGTGCAGCTTTATTATCGCAGTGCCTTGCGGCGCATTAAAGGTGGCCAGTGGCACTTTTCCGTGCGCATGTCATTGTGGCGCCAAGATGACCAACAAAATTGGCAGGTGGTGTATCACCAAAGTACGCCCTGTGAAGCCTTTGCTTTGGAGCAGCCTTAGTGTTCAAAAACGACGGGGTGATTTATTCTTAATACTATCATTACCTTGAGTTTTTATTCTTACCCAATGGCCATGATGGTTACTGTTGGTTCTTAAACTAACATACAATTTTCACCAGGTAAGTTATTAAACCTCTGTTTCGTTATGGGGGCGCGATAGTATGCGGTGGTCGCCATCAAAGCCCCAATTTTGCCGCTATGCAAATCGCAGGCTACGCTTAAGCTAATAGTGGCCGGTGGGCTTGATTATGAATTTTGCAGAGTTTAACTTTTTAGCGGTGCTCTTAGCCGCCGTAGCAACCTTTATTCTGGGCGGCTTGTGGTATTCGCCATTGATGTTTAAATCAGCCTGGCTTGATGGCTGTGGCCTAACCGATGTGGACTTGGCACAAGCTTCCATGGGCAAGGTCTTTACCTTAGCGTTTATCCTCTCCTTAGTGGCGGCCTTTGTGTTTGCCTTGTTTTTAGGCCCAAAACCTGGTCTGGGCTTTGCCGTCGGCGCCGGATTTGCGGCCGGTTTATGCTGGGTGGCGACCTCCTTCGGTATCAGCTATTTGTTCGAACAAAGGCCACTCAAGTTGTTTTTGGTCAACGGTGGCTATCATACCGTGCAATTTACCCTTATCGGTTTGATCTTGGGGCTCTGGCATTAGCCTAAAGGTTCTTAGTTGCGGCTAAGCACCCTGAGGGTTTTAACTTATTGCGTAACGGGTTAGAGTTAATGCTCAACACCCACTCAACGTAGCCCAGACAGCTGCCCAAGCATTAAAAAAATAATAAAAAGGACGAAAATGGATATTCACCGCGGCGCCCAATCCACCCAGGCGAGTCCAGAGATCCTGGTTTGCGAGTCGGGAGAGGTGCATTTTGGCCACTTCGATGGCCCGGTTAAATGCTTAGGCCTTGAACATTTTCACTACACCAATGCGATGGATAGGCCCGCAGGGCGATTAGCGCGGCATTTTGGTTTTAAGCAGTTTCAGTTTGTCTCCGTGGTCACGCCCAATTTTTTAATTGGTATGGCCATTGCTGATATTCGCTATGCCGCTTCCGGCTTCTGTTACCTCTATGATATTGCTGCCAATAAGCTGGTGGAAACCAGCTGGCTTAAGCCCCTGGCATTGGGTTGCCTCATGGCGCCTTCGCCGTGGGACGGATGCTCCCGGTTGGGCGGCGCACAGGGGCAGATCAGCATGGAAATCAATGCCGGGGTCTGGCAATTGCGTATCGCCACCAAGGAAATCACCGCCGATCTAACTCTGATACCACCAACCGCCGGTCTGCCCATGGCCATGTGCAACCCCACAGGTTACAGCGGTTGGACCTATACTCAGAAACACAATGCCATGAGAGTAGGTGGCTCGCTTGTGATTAACCAAGAATCTCAAGCCCTTGATAAGGCACTTGCGGGCTATGATTTTTCCGCCGGTTTTATGCGCCGGGAAACCAGTTGGCGCTGGGCCAGTATCAACGGTCGTATTGGCGGCTCATTATTTGGCCTAAATCTCGCTGCTGGGGTCAATGAAACCGGTTACAACGAGAATGTATTCTGGATAAATGGACAGCGCCACTTGCTCGGTCCTGTGCATTTTGATTTTACCCGTGAGGCGACCAATCAAGACTGGCGAATAAGTTCATTTGACGGGAGGGTTTCCTTGACTTTTCGCCCGCTAAACAAGCGCCAGGAGCGACTTGACCTGTGGCTGTTGAAAAGTAACTTTCGCCAGTATATTGGCTATTTCGATGGCCAGATTGAAGATACCAAGGGCCGAGTGCATCGCTTTGAGAAGGTCCTTGGCTTAACGGAAGATCACTTCGCCTTATGGTAAAACGAGGCTCATCCTCTTAGTCTTTTGCGAGCCAATAGCCCACTTCGCCCTTAAAATGCTAAAGTAGAACCAAACAGTGGGGGGAGTATGGCCAAGCCGAATAAAAAAGGGCCAGTTCGTACGGTGGATATTTTTTGTAGCAAATGCCGTACGCAACTATATAAGTATCGAAAGGGCGGAAAGGGCGCGCTGGTGAAGTGTTTTCTTGAGCGTATCAGCGAGGATTATACTCGCGAAGTAGCCACCTGCCCCAATTGTCAGCAGGTATTTGCGCGACAAACCCTGATCCGGGGAACTCCGGCGTTAAAAATGATCGGCCAAAAGGTGTATATGAAATAAGCCCGGACTTGTGCATGCGGGGCGGGCATTTGTCCTTAGGTGCCAGGGGCCGGCTTGGTAGGCTGAAGGGGTCTATTTTGTGGAGCTGGGTAATGGACCTATTATTTGATGTTATTGGCATGAGCGGCACCTTTTTGGTGGTGGGCGCCTTTTTCTTACTGCAGTTAGAGAAGTTACCGGCCTCGGGCCTGGGTTATAACCTGATGAACTTAAGCGGTGCCATCTTGCTTCTAGTTAGCCTGTGTTACAACTTCAACCTAGCCAGTTTTGTTATCGAAATATTCTGGATAGCGGCCTCGCTTATCGGTATTTACAAGCATGTTATGGCTCGTCGCGAGCTAAAGTCGGCACCTGCTTCCTAACGCCTCAAGGTGGGGCTTCTGGATGCACCGCGCCGTCAGCCACAAATACAAAAAAAGCGGGCTTATCAGCCCGCTGAGTTTTGGCGCATCAGAGTGAAAATTAGCGAGGGAGATTTTTGCTTACTTTTTTGTTTTTATTCATAACGCCGCTGTAATAACCATGCAAAGCATCATTGAGCTGTTTTTCACAGCGTTTCAATTGTTCGCCTTGGCTGATCACCTGCATGCTGAGTTTAACTTTTTCTTCACGCATGCTGTTGATGTCGTGCGTTTGCCCTTGCAAACGTCGCTGCAGCTCTTCTACCTGTTGTGTTGATGATTTAAGCAGTTCATGCAGTTCCTTGTTGCGCTCCTGAAGATCGCGACAATGATGTTTCATTACATGCTTACTGGTATTCGCTTCTTCTAACTGTTGCTCTAGTTCTGCCAATTCCACCTGGACATCGCGTTTGGCTTGGATCTGTACCTGTTGCATCTGCTCAGCCATTTTGTCCATGTGTGCCAGGGCTTTTTTATTCAGCTCATCCGCCTGATTTATTTGGGCCAACAGTGGTGCTTGCGCTTCCTTCAATTGCTTTATTTGTCTTTCTTTTTCTTGCAACAATTGCTTATACAGGTGCACCTGCTCGTGAACCGAAGGCTCGCCGGAAGATTTGTTAATATGAGTGACGTTGGGCTGCATAGCCGCCTCCATGGGAGGATGTAAGTCAGAGTGCGCCATGATCTATCCTTGTTTACGTTAGAATTTGAATTGGTTAAATTTTAACAGGGATATTGAGCGCAACTTATTGATCTAAATCAGCTTGGTGAGGCTATATGCGGCACAGTTGCGACGAACTTTGATCTAGCGCAAGGGCTGCACCATAAATTTTCACACAGCGCCCTGCGTAGGGCGGTGGATTTTACTTAACCAGAATGCAGGTGACATTATCGCCTGCACCGCGGGTCAGTGCCGAGTGCATTAATGCCTGACCGGCAGCGTTAATATTATTGCTTGAAAGTGACACCTCTATTTCAAAGTCGGATACCTTTTCCGTTAAGCCGTCGCTACACAATAAAAAGATATCGCCGGCCTGCCAGTAGCCTCGCACCACTTCCACCTGAACGTCGGCCTTAACGCCTATGGCCCTCACCACCTCGTGCTGTAAAGGGTGGCTGGCGGCTTGCGCTGAGGTGATCACACCGGCATCAAGCAGCACGTTGACGCGGCTATGATCCCGGGTTTGTTGTTCCAGTCGGCCGTTTCTAAACAGATAACCCCGACTATCGCCAACCCAAATAAAATAGTACTCAGCGCCGTCCAGCACCAAAGCGACGGCCGTTGAGCCCATTGTTTTTCCCTGCATACGCTGTTGGGAGTGGCTAAAAAGTTGGGTATTGGCGTCTTCAAAGGCGCCGCGCAGGGTACGGTAGAGAGGAGAATGGTGAGTGTGGTTGGCCAGGTGCTGTTTAACGACCTCGATCACCTGCGCGCTGGCGTAATCGCCCCGACTGTGGGCGCCCATGCCATCGGCAACGGCCCAGACCTGCTGTTCGGGAAGAGCCAAGAAGGCGTCTTCATTTTTGCTGCGGATAACGCCGCGATGGCTTTGTGCAAAGCTAGTAAAGTGCATGCGTATGTCCACAAGGACGGCGATCTTTTAAGTGGCTCCGACCAACAGCGGACACGCGCCAAAGTAAGTAAACCATGGTGACCATAAATCTTGTCTATTCCCTTAGTCAGCGCCCATCTTTGTTAGCTAGTATTTCACACCTTGCCCTTACATTAATCCTTGTGAGCTCAACAGCAGATGAAGGGTCAATGGACTAGGGGCGAGCATCTGGCCGGGCCCGTTGTCGCAACAACGAAGCCCAGTGACAGCCTAGAGGCGTCGGCCTTCACCGGCGTAACGTCCGGCAAGTATTTTTTCATACATATCGTCGGCTATCTTTTTCGCTCGTTTGATAGCATCCGGTTGTAATTTGCGTTCGTCGAGCTTGCGGCTGGTGCTGGCATCTGGATTACCGTTGTATTCGGCGATGGTATTCCATATATATGACTTTTCAATGCTTTTTGGTACGCCAAGGCCTTCGTAATACATCAAGGCAAGGTTAAACTGGGCCAGGGTGTAATTTTGTGCCGCGGCTTTTTGATACCAGTCTACCGCCGTGGGGTAGTCTTTAAGCACACCTTCACCATTGGTATACATAACGCCTAAGTTGTATTGGGCGGCGGCCACGCCCTTATCGGCGGCACCGGTAAATAGTTGCACCGCGCGTTGCAGATCCACTTTAACGCCACGCCCTTCCTGATACATAACGGCTAATGAAAACATTGCGTCGGCGTAGTCTTTATCTACGGCTTGTTGGTAGAGCTGAGCGGCTTTGTGTTGATTCTTGGCGACGCCATGGCCATTTTCATAAAGCTGGGCCAGCTCATAAATTCCTGGTGCAAAACCCTTGTCGGCAAGATATTGAAATTCGCTGATGGCGGTTTCGAAATCACCTACATTGGCGGCAGCAATTCCTTCTTCTAAACCAGCTTGGGCAGGAGGGGTGAGCACGAGTGCGGTGCACAGACTGACAGTGTATAGGGTATATCGCAACATAGTGTGTCTCCGGGGATGGCTGCTATCTATCTGATTCTAGCTTGTTTATTGATTATTATCCAAAGTCTATCGAGAAATAAACACACGGATTCTGAAGTTTTTTAGTTATATCTAATACCTAGGCGAGTTCTAAAGCGATGACGCAAAACCTGCCTTAGACACAAGCCTTTAATTCTGACCCTGTTCCATGCTACAACAGACTAAATTCTGCACACAGGAGAGAGGCATGAGCGACCAATACAGTGCACTGCGTAGCAATGTCAGTTTATTAGGACAAATATTGGGACACACCATAGAACAGGCCTTAGGTGCGCCAGCACTTGAAAAAGTTGAAGCCATTCGTCAACTGGCTAAGAGTTCACGAGCCGGTGATGAGCAAGCTCGGGAGCAACTGCTTGACGAGTTGCACCGCCTCAGCGACGATGAACTCTTATTGGTGGTACGCGCATTTAACCAGTTTTTAAACCTGGCCAATGTGGCCGAGCAGTACCATACGGTTTCACGTCATGCCGATACCGGCTTTTGTCAGCTCGACCCCCTAAAGCAAACTCTTAAACGTCTTACACAGAGCAATATTAGCAGCGAGCAAATAGCGCAAACGCTGGCCAAACTCGATATTAACCTGGTATTGACCGCGCATCCGACCGAGGTGACTCGACGCACGTTAATAAACAAGCATGTGCAATTAAGCGATTGCCTTGACAAGCTTGAGCTCGACAACCTCTTGCCGACGGAACGCACTCAGTTACTTGCGCGTATGCGCCAGCTTATCGCTCAGGCCTGGCATACGGATGAGATCAGGCACAGCCGGCCAACGCCGCTGGACGAAGCCAAGTGGGGCTTTGCTGTCATAGAAAACAGCCTGTGGCAGGCGGTGCCCGAGTATGTGCGTGAGCTCGATACCTTGTTGCAACAGGAGTTAAAGATGGGGCTGGCGCCGAGCGCACGTCCGGTGCGTTTTACCTCCTGGATGGGAGGCGACAGGGACGGTAATCCTTTTGTTACCGCAGAGATAACCCAAAGCGTGCTCGAACATGGTCGTTGGATGGCGCTGGACTTGTATATTCGCGATATCAATCAGCTGATCAGTGAGCTCTCCATGCACCAGGCCAGTGAAGAGCTGATGGCGCTCAGTGGTCCTACACATGAGCCTTACCGTCAGGTTCTTAAAGCGCTGCGCACGGACTTGCAACTGACCCATAAATACCTGGAAGCAAAAATTACCGGCCAGCCGTCACGGGGTGAAAACCGTATTACCGATATAAAGCAAATCATTAATGTACTGCAGCTATGTCATCGCTCCTTAAGCAGCAATAATATGGCGGTGATCGCCGATGGTCTGCTGCAAGACACCCTGGTACGATGTCGCTGTTTCGGTTTGCAATTGAGCCAGCTTGATATTCGCCAGGACAGTGACAAGCATGCCCAGGTGTTGGCGGAGATCAGCCAGTATCTGGAGCTGGGTGATTATTGCGCCTGGGATGAACCGACTAAGCTGGCCTTTTTAGCCAAGGAGCTGGCCAATCCGCGGCCTTTATTGCCACGACACTGGCAGCCTTCGGAGCAAACCCGGGAGGTGCTCGACACCTTTAAGGTGATCGCCGATAACCACGCCGATAACTTTGGCATTTATATTATTTCCATGGCCCGTCAGGCCTCGGACGTGCTGGCGGTGAAGCTGCTGTTAAAAGAAGCGGGCTGTACATTTAATATGCCGGTGGCACCTTTGTTTGAAACCTTGGATGACCTTAATCGTGCCCCCGAGGTGATGCGTACCCTCTATGATAACGACGTCTATCGCGCCGTGATGGGCGATCAGCAATACGTGATGATAGGTTATTCCGACTCGGCTAAAGACGCGGGCATGATGGCCGCCGGCTGGGCGCAGTATAGCGCCATGGAATCCCTGGTGGCTTTGAGTGACGACTACGGCCTTGAGCTGGTACTCTTTCATGGCCGTGGTGGTACAGTGGGGCGCGGTGGCGCGCCGGCGGCACAGGCACTGCGTTCACAACCGCCGGGGAGCTTGAAAAATGGTCTGCGGGTGACCGAGCAGGGAGAGATGATCCGCTTTAAGTTTGGCCTGGCCAGTGTCGCCAAGCAAAGCCTGCACCTGTATGTGGGTGCCGTGCTCGAAGGCAACCTAATGCCGCCGCCACAACCTGAGCCGCAGTGGCGTGAGGCCATGGCGGTAATTAGCGATGTATCCTGTCAGCATTATCGCGATATAGTGCGCGGCAATCAGGATTTTGTACCTTATTTCCGCAGTGCCACTCCAGAGCAGGAGTTAGGTAAACTCCCCCTTGGCTCACGGCCCTCGAAAAGGAATCCGGACGGCGGCGTGGAAAGCTTAAGGGCGATCCCCTGGATATTCGCTTGGTCGCAAAACCGCTTAATGCTGCCCGCTTGGTTGGGTGCCTATCAGGGCCTAGCGGCGGCCATAGAGCAGTTTGGGGAGCAACATCTTGCCCATATGAGTCAGCAATGGCCCTTCTTTCGTACCCGCTTAGAAATGCTGGAGATGGTATTTTGCAAAGCTGATAGCTGGCTCAGTGCCTATTATGATCAGCGCCTGGTGGCGCCGCAGCTGCAACCCCTGGGTGAGCAACTGCGCACCGAGCTGACCAAGGCTACGGCTCTTATCAAGGAGCTGAGTCCTGAGCATACTCTGTTGGGTCATCAACCCTGGATCCGCGAGTCCATCGCCCTGCGTAACCCCTATACGGATCCCCTGAATGTGCTTCAGGTCGAGTTATTGAAACGGGTGCGTGCCGGCGGCTCGCAGGCTTTGGACAATGCCTTGATGATCACTATGGCCGGCATCGCCGCGGGGATGCGTAATACCGGCTAAGGCAGGGTGAGTGGCGCTATTGCGGGCCGGTTGCCGCGTTAGCGCCGCTAGGGTACTATCGGCCTAAATTCCTCATCTCAAGGACAGCCTGTGTCCCCAACCCTAATATTTGAAAGCATCAAGCAGCAGCGCGGAATGATTAGTGCGCAGCAATTTCAAAATCTCGCTCATTTGTTAGGGAATAACCGCAAAGACACCGCGCAATGGTTGCTGACGCAATTACAGGCGTGGGCGGTGGCGCCGATTTCGCGGTTTCAGGTGGCGGCGCTGGTACATGCTCGCAACCAACAAGGCGAGGACTTCTATGCCGCCGGTGTCAACGTCGAGTTGACTCATTGCGGGCTTGAGAGCGCCGTACATGCGGAGCAAACCGCGCTACATAACGCCTGGCTCAATGGGGCCACCGAGATACGGCGCCTGTATGTAAGTGCCACGCCTTGCGGATATTGTCGTCAGTTTATCAATGAGTTTTGTGCCGACACCGGGGTGGAAATCAGCATAGGCGAGGTCGATGCGACACTTGGCGAATTATTGCCTTTGGCGTTTGGCCTCAGTGATTTAGCCGTGAGTGAGCGTATTTTGGACGCCAAGGGAAAGAGTCACTTGGGCTTTGCCATAGACTTTGCCACGGGCGTTGCCACAGGCGTAGACGAAGACGGTAATATTGAGCAACTAGCTCAACATGTGCAGCATAGCTATGCGCCCTATAGTGGGGGACGGGCGGCGCTGATGCTGAGCATGGGCGAGCAGCATTTTTTTGGCCGTTATATTGAAAATGCCGCCTTTAATCCCAGTTTTCACCCCTTGTTGGCGGCCTTAAGTCAGGTGGCGCTTAAGGGGCAAGGGATCGATTTTAACGCCATCAATGCGGTGACCCTGCACGAAATTGACAGCCTAAAATCTCACCGGGACAGTACCGAGGTCATGGTGCGACGCTTAGCGCCGCAGGCCAGATTTCAGTATCACTGCGCCAATAATAACGCAGCCGCGGCCAATACCTGAGTAATGGCGCGCTGTTCAATGGCGGAAATATCCACCGCCGGGATCTCCTGATCACAGCGGTTCACAAGTACCCCGGCAATACATCCGGCGCGTAATCCTAACGCACTGCACATGGTTAACAGGGTGGCCGATTCCATTTCATAATTCATCACCTTGAGCGCCTGCCACTGTGCCATGCTGCCTTGCAGATGCTGGGGGACATAGCCGCTGTGGGTGTCGTAGCGCTCTTGGCCCGGGTAAAAGGTGTCACTGGAGGCGGTAATACCTATATGGTGTGCTTCCTTGTTCTGCTCACAGGCAGCAACCAGCGCCGCGGTGGCTTTAAAGTCGGCCACGGCCGGATAGCTGGCTGGGGCAAAATGGTGCGAGGCACCATCGAGGCGAACCGAGGCATGGGTGATAAGCAGTTCGCCCACCTTGATATGGGGCTGGATGGCACCCGTGGTGCCGACGCGCAAGAAGGTGTCGACACCGAGCTGTGCCAGCTCTTCAACGGCAATGGAAGTCGAAGGGCCGCCAATCCCGGTGGAACACACCACCACACTTTGACCGTTTAACTCACCTAGATAGACATGGAACTCACGGTGTTGGGCCAGGCATCGATGGTTATCCAGTTGCTGCGCTATCACCGCGGCGCGCTCCGGGGCGCCGGGGATAATAGCCAAGGTGGCGCCGTTTAGTTGGGCTTTTGAAATGCCGAGGTGAAACATTGTTTTCATATTAACTCTCTGATCCCTATGCGTGTTAAGCGAGCGAGTGGACATATGCTGGCGTGCCCGGCTGTTTTTTATAAGGACATATGTCCTAAATTGACGACGTCCTGGCTTGCCAGTGCCGTAAATCTAAACTAGATGTTAAATAATACCATCAGAGGAGTTAGCATATGGCCGTATCGTCAAATGTCACCAGTCATGGCGAGTTTGCTCGTTGTTTTGAATGTAATCGAATTAGTGCCCTGGCGCCACTGCATTGGCTAGCCTTGGCCTTTAAAGACATGGCGCGAGCGCCAATTTTAAGCCTGCTCTATGGCTTGGTGTTTACCCTTATCCCTGCCACCATTTTATTCTTTGTGTACTCCAGTCAAACTCACTTGGTTATCCTACCGGCAACGGTGGCCTTTGCCCTGGTGGGACCGGCGTTTGCCGCCGGTCTCTATGATGTTGCCTGGGAGTTGGAAAAGGGGCATACGCCCACCTTATTGCACAGCCTTAAATCCATGTTTCGTAATCCAGCCGGTGAGTGGGGCTTTGCGGTGTTGCTCATGGTGATCATGATAGTCTGGATGCGGTTGGCAGCCTTGGTTCATGCTCTGTATCCCAATACCGTTAATCCCAGCTTTGAAGAGCTGAGCGCCTTTTTAACTCTGGGCAGTATTATCGGAGGAGTGCTGCTGGTGACCGTGTTCGCCATTTCCGCCTTTACCCCGCAGATCATGATGGAACGCCGGGTTGATCTGATGACCGCCGTAGTTACCTCAATGCATGCGGTGCGTAACAATATCGGCGCCATGGTGGTTTGGTGTATCTGCATACTATGCTTGATTTTGCTTGGCTTTCTTACTGGTGCCGCCGGTTTTATCGTGATTATGCCGCTGCTCAGCTATGCCAGTTGGCATGGCTACATTGCCACCATTAAAACCAAGCGCCCCCGTCGTTACGAATAGGCACATTGGCTGGCTTATGCAGCATTTATGCATAGCCAGTCACCCTCCCCAGTTGGGCCCGCAGAGGCGGGTTTGACTTCTGTGCTCGGCTTGTATATTGATCCTGTATTGGTGCCGACTTACTGCCGATGTGATTTTAAAAAATTAATATAAATCAATTTGTTATGTGTTGACTTGTATTTTTCCAGTTGCGCTTAGGGTGAGTCCCGAAGCAATCTGGGGTTATTTTCACCAGCATCGGTAGTAAATCTAAAAAATGCATAAATATTGAGGAGATAGCATGACCGCTAAGTGGCAAGACTTTCGAACTAAGGTAGCACAGTGCTTGTGTCCACCGGGGAATGGTGTATTTACGGTAAACACGGCGCGGGAAAGAAAAGCGGCGTTGCAACAGAAGCTTTACGGACAAACCGACAATGTCGATGCCCTGTGGCAAGCGTCTCTCGATGGTCTGCAAACAACCGAACACAAGGCGGTGATGCTGGGCATTAGCTCAGACTGCGGCGGCGGTATTTTGCGTGGTGCCAACTGGGGCCCGTTATTTCTTCGCAACACCCTGATTGAACAGCAACCTCAGGCGCAAGCCTTTGACCTGGGCGACGTGCGCGTTATTCCACACCTGTTGCACGATAAGTATTTAAATGAAGGCACCATTAGCAACTGTCAAAAGGCGCTCTACGCCGATACCGACAGTGAGTACCATGTCAGCCCTTTGTCTATTACCGAGGACGTATGTACCGACTTTTATGCTAATTTCCCAGAGAAGGGGATCTTCGGCATTGGTGGTGACCACTCGATCAGTTATCCCCTGACCAAGGCTTATCTAAAGGCCAAGCGTGAGCAGGGCAAGAAGGTGGCAATTATTCACTTTGATGCCCACACCGATCTCTTGGTGGAACGTTTAGGTATCGACCTGTGCTTCGGCTCATGGTGCACCCATATTCTTGAGTACCTGCCAAGCCCTTCACACTTGATCCAATTTGGTATTCGTTCAAGTGGTAAGCCTAAGGCGCACTGGGAGGGCACGTTCGGGGTGAAGCAGCATTGGGCTCATGAAATCAATGAGCGCGGCACCGATGCCGTGGTTGCCGAGGTATTAGCGCAATTGCGTGCCGATGGGGTGGATGAGCTGTATGTGAGCTTTGATATCGATGCTCTGGACTCGGAATTTGCTTCGGCCACCGGCACACCGGAAAAAGACGGTCTTAATCCGCAACAAGCACTGGATATTCTTGGCGCACTGGCGGCTGAATTTCCCATTACCGGTGCCGATATGATGGAAATCGCGCCGTTCACCGACAGCTCGCTAGAAGGCAAGTCGAGCTCGGAAACAACGCTTCGTGAAGGTGCGAAAATTTCCGCATTCTTGCTTGAGCAAATGAATAAGTAAACTTGATTTCGCTTAGAAATGAACACAAAAAAGAGCGCGTTAGCGCTCTTTTTTGTGGGCGCTTTGTGGCAGTATAGGAGCTAATCACAGGTGGTTGCCCAATTTTTGCGAGTTGTTTCTATGAGCTTTACCGTCTTTCGTTTTTGTCACCATACCTCTTTGGTCTTATTACTAGGCGCCAGTGCTTTGATAGCCTCTCTTTTTTCTGGCCAAGCTTGGGCTCAAAGTCCTAAGTCGATATCAACGCAAACCCAAGTGTTGGTTGGCGGTGGATTACAGGTGTGCTCATCAATGACACCGGAGCATTGCCTGCAGCCCATTGTCGGCGGTAAAACACAGGTCCTTTACCGTCTTGACCATCAAGCTCTGATCCGCCTGGACAGGCAATGGCCGGCGCAATATCAGGCGCACAAGGCGGCCGTGGTGAAGACGTTGACATCGATGGTGAGTGACCAGGCTCTGACTCAGGAGCAATTACTGGCGCTGTGGTATCAGCATGACCCACAAGCTCAGCTTTTGGCTCGGCCACTTTATTATTATGTGCTCGATACCCTGGAGTCCGCAGAACCTTCGCTAACTGAGCGTATCGACGTCGACCTCACTAAGGATGAAGCCACAGGCGATCTGATTGCCTTTATGCACAGCGCAATTAGCGTAGCAGCAGGGCAACAAGCTCAGGCACCGCGAGTACTGATGCTTTCCAGTGCCAGCCGTGACCCCTACGCCAGAGCGGATTATTATGACCAATTGTTGACCACAGATGGTATCGACGGTCAATGGCTGCCCTTAACGCCTGCGTTGGCCAAGGCGCTTAGCCAGGGGCGATGCGAGATGCTCGAAGAGTTTCGTCGCCAGGCACTGACGTTTGATAGAGCGCGGGTATACCCGAAGCAAATAGCACAAGAGCAGGCGCTGTGCGCGCAAGGTACCGAGGCATTGCTAGCGCAGATTAATGCGGCAAGCGCGGTGTTTTTTAATGACGGTGATCAAACTCTGGCTAGGAAGGCGTTGTTTGATGAGCAGGGTAAGGCGTACCCCTGGACCGAGGCCCTTCGTAGCCGGCCCGTAATCTTGGCCAATGGTGCCGGTACTGCGTTGCAAAGTGGCGGGCGCGACGGCAAGGCTAATGTGACGATGATCACCGGCGGAGACGCGTTTGCGGCGCTTGAAGATGAGGTTGCGGTTGTGACTCAGCCAGGGCAATTGCCCTCCGGCTTTGCGGCCATTAGTCACGAGCCCAGGGGCGGTTTGGGCAGCTTTCATTTCGGTGTGCTTGATACCTACTTTAGCGAGCTTAACCGTAGCGTGCGCCTGTCCAGCCTGTTGTACGGCACTGGCCAGCCGGCCGGTTATGGCATTGATGCAGATACGGCCTTGGTGGTGATCAAGTCCGAGCAAGGCAGTGTCGCAACCGTGCTAGGCAAAGCGGGGGTCGTTAAGATTCAGCCCACGGATAAGCACAGTTTTCGCTATAGCTATTATCCAAACGGCGTGCGCATGACGCTGGACGAGCAACAATGGCGTTTGGCCGCCAGCACTCAGGCCATTGAGGTCCGAGGGCCCAGTGCCCAGGCCCTGCCCCAGATGCGTTTTGGCGATATTCTCTATGATAGTAAGCTACGCAGTCTGACTCAGGCCATGTGCCTATCGAGTAGCGCCAAGGCATTGGCAGCCCAGTACACCCGTGGGAACTATAGGGACTTTACCCTGCGCCGAGATGAACATACGCACATGCTTAATACAGGGATCCGCGATAACGCCTGTGCTATCGAAGGGTTGATCATCGAATTTGCACCGCGCAAATAGAGGCTGTTTACTTTTGTGACTTAGAATAACTATTCTGTCATTTGTTTGTTTATTGAGCAGTTGAGGTTGCTGGAACCAGGGAATTGTGCGTTTTATCCGCTAATTCCCCTTGCTGGGCTTGCGTCTAGTTGTTAGCGTGATACTTTTAAATATAAACACTTACCAGGAGTGGTTGATGTTTGCCGCTATTGCATACTTGGTGCTGGCCGTGGTCCTATGCGCGTCGGCGTGGGTGATCCGGGTTCCTTATATCGCAGTTTTCTTTTATTGGAGCGCGTTGTCTTTATTCTTGGTGTCCCTGGCCTACATTGCCAACGCCGGACGAATTTTTCGCAAGCGTCAAAATGGCACTATTCCCTGGTATATCCGCTGGGCTTTTATTCCCTTTTTACTTGGCGCGCAGCTCTATAACGCCTGGCAGCGGCGCAATGATAAGGTGCCGCCCATTCAAGAAGTAGAGCCCGGCCTTTTCTTAGCCTGCCGGCTATTCCCACCGGATGTCGATGCCCTAAAACATGAAAACGTCACCGCTATTTTGGATGCCACCTGCGAATTTGATGGCCTGGATTGGACGGTAATGGGCGAAAATATTAGTTATTTAAATATTCCCGTGCTGGATCACGCCGCACCCAATAAGGCGCAGCTACGTCAGGCCATTAACTGGATCCATCATCACCGTAAGCGCAAGCGTAATGTGGTGGTGCATTGCGCCCTAGGGCGTGGTCGTTCGTGCTGGTTATGGCAGCTTACTTACTGGCCAAGGAGCCGGATGCGGACGTCGATGAGGTGCTGGGTCGCATTCAGGAAACTCGGGAAACCGCGAATCTAAATCGTTTCCAGCGTAAGGCCCTGAAGAAATTGCATAAGCGCGGCGAACTGGTGGTGCGTAATAAAGTGTGCTTAATTGCCAACCCGGTTTCCGGGCGCAAGCTGTGGGCCGATAAAAAGCACGACATTATGACCAGCCTCAACAGTTACTTCGATATGTGCATTAAAACCACCACACCAACGCAAAATGGCACGGATTTAGCGCGTGAGGCCATGGAGGAACATCCGGATATGATCATCGCCTGTGGCGGCGATGGCACCGTTGCCGAGGTAGCGTCGATCACCGCTAACACCGATGTGGTGCTTGGGATCATTCCTTTAGGCACCGCCAATGCCCTGGCCCATGTACTGATGGGCATTGAAAGCAAGGCCTTTGGCGTACAAAAGGCACTTGATGTGTTGATCAGCGGCGATGTTAAGGACATGGACACTGCAACCTGCAATGACGAGCTGGTGCTACTTCTGGTGGGCATAGGTTTTGAGCACAAGATGATCGAATCGGCACACCGTGAAGCGAAAAATAGCAGTGGTCAGTTTGCATATTTGCAGGGTTTTTGGCAGGCACTGAGTGAGCATAAGGCCAAGGACTACACCCTTACGCTCGACGATATGGAGCCACAGCAGATACACACTAACAGCATGATCATTGCTAATGCCGCACCTATTTTCACCTTGCTGGCGCAAGGGCAGGGTCAGCCAGAGCATGACGATGGTTTGCTTGATGTAAACTGGCTCGAGCCAACGAAAAACTCCAATGTAAATGTGTTGAGTATTGCCGAGCTGGCATTTAACAGTGTGGCTCATACTCAGCTTGATAAAAATGCTCACCATACCCATGCTAGACGGGTAACGGTCACCTGTACCGAGGGCATTGATTACGTCATAGATGGCGAAACTCGCCAGGCAGAGAAACTGGAGATCCGGGTGCACCCAGCGTCATTAAAGGTGATGGTGCCGAGTAAACCTTAGGCAGGCCTAAGTCCAGGAGGTATTAGTTAACGCGGATTTTGTGCTTTAACTGGGGGTAGATGGGCTCGCCTTTGGCATCGACGCTGCGCCACATTAGCGGTCCGTTTTCGTGCTGCGGTTGCTTGCGGGCACAGATCTTCAATATGTCTTCCATAATAAGCAGCGCTCCTTCACTGTAGCGCTGCCCTTGATACCAACAAGCGGGCGCCGTCGGGGCATCTACCAAAACATGGGCACGTGCCCCGCTTTTCCCATGCACCTCATTGGCTTGTGTCTGCCACGCCTCGGCAAACGCCTCGGCATTTGCCGAGGCGAACATGCACAGTACGAGTATCACTTTTGTCATCAAAAGCCGCATTGTGGCCCTTATTGTGCGTCGATTTGCTGCTCTGGAGCTGCGTCTACGAATGCTTTAAGGGTATTACAATGCTGATAAATTGCCATGATTTTAGGGTACTTATCCATGGGTACCTTAAAGCGCAAAGCGTTAAATACCTGCGGTACTAGGCACACATCGGCCAAACTCGGCTGGTCACCACAGCAAAACTTCGTGTCGCCAAGCATCTGTTCGACCTTGTCGAAGCCGGTGATGATCCAGTCTTGATACCACTTGGTTTTTTGCTCGTCGCTCACACCCAGCTCATTGCTTAGGTATTTCAAGACGCGCAGGTTGTTAAGCGGGTGAATATCAACGGCAATGGCATAGGCCAGGTTGCGAATTTGTGCGCGCTGCCAGGCATCGCCGCTGAGCAATGGTGCCTGATCTGTGGTTTCATCAAGCCACTCAAGGATAGCCAGAGACTGTGCCAGCACACCTTGCTCAGTCTCTAGCGCCGGTAACAGGCCCTGGGGGTTTTTGCCCAGGTAGTCCTCACCTTGCTGTTCCGACTTGAGCAGGTTAACTGGTACTAATTCGTGATCGACGTTTTTCAGATTGAGGGCGATGCGCACCCGATAAGCCGCCGAAGAGCGAAAATAGCTATATAATTTCATTACTTAGCTCCGTTAAAGTGCTTTTTAATGCCTTTCCAGCAATCAAGGTAATCGCTTTGACGCTCTTGACCCTCTAGTGCATACTTGGTCGGCGCAATGATGTAACGCGACTCAAACATAAAGGCAAGTGTGTCTTCATAGCGTACCGGCTCAAGTTCAGCATTGCTAGCCTTTTCAAACACTTCTGCTTCTGGGCCATGAGGAGACATACAGTTGTGCAGGCTTGAACCGCCGGGCACAAAGCCCGCTTCTTTGGCGTCGTACACACCTTTGATCAGGCCCATAAACTCGCTCATGATGTTGCGGTGATAATAAGGTGGGCGGAAGGTGTGCTCGGCAACCATCCAGCGCTCAGGGAAGATCACAAAATCAACGTTGGCCACGCCCGGCGTGCCCGAAGGTGAGGTCAATACGGTGAAAATAGACGGATCCGGGTGATCATAGCTTACCGTATTCATCACATTGAATCGCGCCAGGTCATATTTGTACGGGGCACTGTTACCTGTCCAGGCAACTACGTCTAGTGGTGAGTGTGTGATATCGGCGCGATATAACTGACCGCTGAATTTGGCCACGATCTCAAAGTCGCCTTCGATGTCTTCAAATGCCGCCACTGGGTATTGGAAGTCACGGTCGTTGGCGTAACCATTGGCACCCACCGGCCCACGCTCAGGCAAAATATATGGGTTGCCGTAGTTTTCACAGATATAACCGCGTACCGGGCCGTCCGGCAGTTCTACTGAGAACTTCATGCCGCGCGGGATCACCGCAATTTCACCGGCGTCGATCTCTAAAATACCGCATTCTGTTTTCAGGCGCAGGCGTCCTTGTTGCGGCACAAACAGCATTTCACCGTCGGCATTGTAGAAATAACGACCTTCCATTGACTGGTTAGCCACATAAATATGAATACCGATACCGGCTTGGCCATTAACACTGCCGTTGGCGGCCATGGTCACCAGACCATCGATAAAATCGGTTGCCTGCTCTGGAATAGCAACCGGGTTCCAGCGCAACATGGTCGGCGGCGTAGGCACTTCGGTGATGGGAGCTGAGCGTAGCAGGCCGTTGTCCATTAGCTCGTAATCGCCTTGAATTACAGAAGGGCGAATGCGGTAAAGCCAGGTACGGCGGTTCTCGCCACGAGGCGCGGTGAAGGCGGTGCTAGAGAACTGCTCCGCATACAGACCATAATTTACTTTCTGTGGGCTGAATTGGCCTATTGGTAAGGCGTTTTCGAGGGCTTCGGTTTCAAATTCATTGCCAAAGCCAGTCATATATTTAAGGCTGTTATTGCTCATGGTGTCACTCCTGTTGTATTGTGTTTGAAGATACTCTCATGTGAGACTAATTTCAAATCCCATTTATAATTCGGCTGTAAGAAATTATTTACGCTAACCAATGGTAACTAGACTATGGCTTTTAAGCTGGAAACCTTTATTCCTTATTTGATGACTTTAAGTGGCGCCAAGGTGAGCGAGGCCTTTGCCCAGGTCTATGGGGGGCAATTGACCAACCCGCAATGGCGTATTGTTTGCCACTTGGCTCAGGTGGAGGATGGGCTGACATCGAAGCAGTTGTGCGTTAAGGCCATGTTGGATAAATCGACGGCCTCGCGGGCTATCAATGAATTAGAACAGCTGGATTGGCTCTCGGTCAGTGCGTGTGACAAGGATAAACGCGCTAAACAGGTGCGTTTGAGCGAGCAGGGCAGGTTGCAATTTGATGCCCTGATCCCAAAAGCTTTGGACTGGCAGCAGGAACTGCTGGCGGGATTTACAGAGCAAGAGAAGGCACTGTTGGTGGATCTTTTGTGCCGCTTGGAGCTGCGTGCTGCAGATATAAAAAAGGCCCATCAGTAGGGATGGGCCTTGGCTTAACTTTGCGCCAGGCGCAAATTCGCGTTAAAGGCTATTAGAAGGTGTAACGAA
Source organism: Pseudoalteromonas sp. T1lg48 (assembly GCF_002964785.1). Lineage (GTDB taxonomy): Bacteria > Pseudomonadota > Gammaproteobacteria > Enterobacterales > Alteromonadaceae > Pseudoalteromonas. The sequence continues at coordinate 356,357 of NZ_PQCC01000004.1, read as the reverse complement.
CACCGATACGCATTTCCCAAAGTGACGCATCGCGTTCCACACCCGTGTTTTGTTTGCCTTCGTTGAAACCCGTATACACGTAACGACCGTTTTCGTCGATTTCCATATCAACCATGCGGTTACCACCGAATGAGCCCTTCTTATAGGTGCCCCAGTCGTCGTTAAGCAGGTTAGTCAGGTTATCGATAACGAAGAAGGCTTCGCCCTTATGACCTTCCATAAAGCCAGGAAGCTCTTGGCTTACTTTTAGGTCGAACTTAACAAACCACTCGGCATTTTCACTGTTACGACCCGTGATAGAACCGCGTTTTAGGTTTTCGTCTTCAATGAACTGATTGAATGCAGCCAGCTCGTTTTTGTCCATTGCATAAACAACGTTAGGATCGTTCTCAAGCGGTACATAAAGCAACTGACGCGAGCCGTAGCCATAGTTGTTGAAATCGCCAAACTGGCTATCCGCCGTATCATATACATAGCTATAAGGTAGGCCTTCACTCGCTTGACCCAGTAGGCTAAAGCGCGTTGAGTAACCATCGAAGAAGTCGTGTGTATAGCCAAGCTTGAAGGTAAAGCGGTGCGGTACTTCATAATCAGACGTATGTGCACCAGGGTTGCCCGGGTTGGTTGTAGTAAAGTAGCTGTAGTTAGACGCAGCTACCGAGCTATTCATAGGGTTAACGTCTTTTGAGTCCGTGTAGGCGTAGGCGATGGTGAAGTCGATACCATTGTCGTAACTTTTACTAAGAGCCGCAGAAATAATGGTCGATTCACCAGCATCACCATCGACATTTGTTAGCATATATTCTTGGTTACGGCCTGGCCCTTGTGGGTTTAGAGGGTCAGGCTTTGACTCATAAAAAGGACGACCGTCAAAGGAATACATAAGCTCACCAGTTTCAGGATGTCTTGCTTGCTGTAATGCATGGTCTCTAATAGTTGCCGAGTCATTTTTCTGCGTATGTAAGATGTCTAGATTTACGACATACTCGTTTTCGAACGTGTAGGTGGCGCCGATTGAGTATTTCCATTCTGATGGAAGCTCGAAATCAGGGTCGATTGAATGTGTAGCTGAGTCACCAAGTCCCGGTTGCGTGTCTGCAATTTCATCGAACTGTGATTGTGGAATATCAAAGCCCGGTGTGCCGCCATCAAAGTTGGTCATTGGTGTGTTGAATAGATCCACATCGTACTCGGTAAGCTGGATTTGGGTCACCCCATCGTTTTGATAGGCACTAGACGCCCAAACGTTCGGGTTACCACCCGAGTAAAGGCCAAATCCTGCGCGTACTTCAAGGGCCTCATCCACAAACCAGTTAAAGCCAACGCGTGGCTGGAGCAGGTCAACACCGTCTAGGTTTTGCTGGTTAGAGAAGCCATAACGCTTCTCGAAGTTGGCATTGTAATTTGGATAGTCGTCACTGTTATATTTGTCGTAGCGTAAACCGAACAACAAGGTAGCATCAATATTGCTGAAGCTGTATTCATCTTGCACATAGAATGAATGTACTTGATATGAAAACTCTGCTGCTAAATCGTCAGGGTTATTGGTGCCCGCGGCGTTGTAATAATAAACACGATCTGCAAAGCCTTGCTCGTATTCATCGATTGAACCAAAGCGGAATTCGCCTTCTGTGTGCTGTACGAATAAGTTGAATACATTTAAGTCTTCATATTCGTAACCTGCAGTGATTGTGTGTTGATCTAGGTAGTAGGTACCGGCTAGCTTAACCGTGAAGTTATCCCAGTCCAAGTCGTTAGAGTGACGTGAATCATCGGGACCAATGTAAACGGTATCGCCATTTGCTGCCTTAATTTGGAATTCACCGAATCCACTGGCGCTGTCTAGAGACTTTTGACGCGCGTCCAAGTCTGATTTACCTATGCGCACTTCGGTTGAGAAGCTATCGTTCCAGTCCGAGTAGAGTGAACCCACGATAGAAGTGAATTCAGCGCCGCGCTCATAGAAGTGGCTAGAAAAAGCCAGTTCGTCATTGTCGGCATCGGATTGCGACAGCGCAAAACCATCATTGTAGTTGTAAACTAGGCTGGCACGGTGATCGTCATTGATATTCCAGTCTAGTTTAATAAGTATTTTTTCGTCTTCAATCGGCATACTGCCTGGCATACTGCCTAGGTCATAGTTATATACGTTCTTGGTGATGTCACGAATACGGTCGATATCCGCTTGTGAGATAGAGCCGCTATCAACAGGGCCATAGCTAAACTGTTGTACACCCTCGAGTTTTTCATACGAAGTGAAGAGGAACAGGCTGTCTTTGATCAGGGGCAGGCCAACATTAAAGCCATAGCGCTTCTCGTTGTAATCGCCGTTATCAATGTCATCATCGATCTCTTCTATGCTGTCACCCTTCATTGAATCATTGGTGTAGTCGAAGAATACGCCGCCGTGAATTTCGTTGCTACCAGACTTGGATACGGCATTGATATTACAAGATGTAAAGCTACCGTATTGTACATCGAAAGGGGCCATCTCAACGGCAACCTGCTCGATAGCGTCGAATGAGAACGGCTGACGAACAGTAGGGTAGCCATTCGAATTAAGACCGAAGTTGTCGTTCATGCGCACGCCGTCAAGCGTTAAGCTGTTAAAGCGCGGGTTGGCACCACCACAGTGGATAGCGTCACGGCTATCATCTACATAGATACGCGGGTCGGCGCGAACAATGTCAGTCAGGTCACGGTTGATGGCCGGTGCCGTTTCCAGATCTTCCTGAGTGAAGGTGGCTGCAGGGCCGGTACCGCCAGAAAATGAACTAATAGGACGACCGGTTACTACGATCTGTTCCATATCGGTTTTTGCTTGTAGCTGCACAGTTACCGGGTATTCTTTACCCAGAGACAGCTGCACGTTTTCGATCAACTGATCTTCAAACTTATCAGAGTCGATAATGACGTTGTAAGGACCACCTACGCGCAGACCCTTAGCGCTGAAGTAGCCGGCGTCGTTCACAACGGCGGTTTTTGATGAACCGGTTGGTAGGTGGATGATGGTCACCACGGTGCCGGCAGCGGGGTTACCGGCAGGGCCTGTGATCTGGCCTTTAATTGATGATGACGTCTCGTTCGCAAAAGCACCAGTGGATACACCCATGGTTGCCGCTATAGCAGCAGAAATGGCCGTTTTCCTAAGTTGCATTTTCATGTTGTTGTTTCCCGTGTTAATAGTTTATCTAGTTAAACATTTCATTGTTCTCGGCCTCATAACCTGTGGGCCGATACTTATTTTTTGTGCGGCTAGGCCGCGGTTCCTTGGTATAACTGATTTAACAGCGCCGCCAGGCGTAAGCCGCCGCGACGTAGTTGTTGTTCCATCATTGTTTGGTATTGGTAGACATATTCGTAGCCCAAGCGTTCATCGCTGTGGCGATAGATTTTGCTGGCCAGATGATGCGACTCCAGGAGCCAGCCCTTGACGTCAACGTTTTTATTTTGGGCGACTTGATTTTGGGTACAGCATATAAAATCTTTGTATTCGGAATATGACAATTGCTGGTGCGCGATTAATTGTGTATCCCAAAGGCGATGTAGGTTGGTCACTTGCGAGAAAAATTCGACATTGATGCGGTTGCCGCCGCGATCGGCGCTGCGGCCCACATGCAGGGGCTGATGAATGTCGCCAATTAGGTGAATCAAAAAACGCAAATAAAATTGCTTATCGGTGGCGCTGGTATCTGCTTTGCTAAGTGCTGACATGGCCGACAGAATGGCGCTGTAAGCATCTTTTATATCTGTTTTATCGGTATGGGCGTGATGCTCGGTGTTTAAAAATTCGTGCTCTGAGTCGATATTGATATAGTGCCAACGGGATGATTGACGTTGCCAAAACGGGCCGGGGGCGGAGCGCATTTCGTCGGCCCAAGTACTGGCCCTTGCCAGGCTTTGTCCTTGTAAAATAGCCATCACCTGAGCTTTGGCCTCAGGGGTTAAGTGTTGTTCGGCGATGGCACCAATAATGCGATGACCATTTGCACCCCAGGCCCACGCTTGGTTGCCATAGGTAAATCCAAAGGTTGTGCCCAGCATTAGCATCGCCATGACAGCGGCTTTAAATGAGCTACGAATCAGCTGTAAATCCATTGTTGTTATCAAGTTGCATAGTTGCCCTGTGAGTTAAATTTTCCGAGTTTTTAGAGTGAAAAAAAAGGACTTAACGGGATTCATAATTACTTGTTAATAAACATTATAAAACAATGGGTTATGAGCTACTAATAAATTTACCTATTGCAATAAGTAATAATAACTGGTGAAATGTTAGCAACCTAATTTCAATAAGCTACAAAGTCCGTTGCAATCGATAAAACGTTGGCGTGACAGCGCGCTGATATTAACAACTATTACCATAGTTGGATTAGTTAGTTATCTTGTCGGTCAGTATCGATTGGCCGTGCGTTTGCCTCAGCTAGAATCTGTACTCACCACCTCTTTTAGCTGTAATACTCTGAGCGCCGGTAATAAAACCACCTTAACTCTGTTTGCTCCCAGTCAAGCGTTGGCGAGTGAACTGGCACAGCAATTATGTGCCAATGAGGTGGTATCAAAACAATACGGCGAAGTTTTTGCCTACTGGAGCGGTTCGTCTCAATATGAGGTTAATTTTCTTGGCAAAGGGTTAGCGCACCTGATTCTGGCCAAGGATAATATGATCCATGCCTTCGATGCTCGTAACACCTATGGCTATACGCCGTTGATCGGTTACCCCAGTTATACCGCTTATTTTATTGCCAGTCATGAAAAGCCGAGGCTAGACAAGGCGTATTTTCTTGATAAGCGTATCGGTCTTATCGACTATCCCACCAGTCGCTCGGGGCACATTATTCCTAAACAGATCTTTAAGGACCTGGACCTAAATCTCGATAGTCTGGATATTACCTTTGTTAATTCCCACAGTGCACTGCGTGATAAGCTCGCTCAGGGCGAGTTGGATATTATTTCTTCCTACTGGCAGCAATCGGATCATCAGCGTTTTTCCGAGAACTACATCACCGCCATTGGCAGTAATATCAGCGGTAGCCATTGGTATCTTAAACGAGCGGCGGATAACCCGGACCTTGCCTGCGCTATTCAAACCACACTGATGACCCTGGCACAAGCACGCACCTCCAGCTACTTCAACGGTGCTAAACCCTATTGGCAATGCCAACAAGGCGGCGGCCAATACATAGGAGCAGGGCTATGAGTACTCGACGCTTAGTGGTGTCGCTTTTGCGCAGGCGCTTTGCTAATCGTAGCTTTAATGCGCAAAAGGCGATCACCTTGTTCGCCCTCGGCACCTTAATTATCAGCATGCTTGCCTATTATTTAGGTGCGCTTGGCAGTTGGCAGCAAAGTCAGGCACAAGCTTTAGCTCAGTTAAAAACGCGTATCGCCTTAGACAGTACGCACATTGGTCTGGCCTACCCTTTATTGGAGGTACCGGCCGATATTGAACGAACGAAGGCCTACATCGAGGAACTCAATACTCATTTGACTGCTCAGGGTTACCCCTTGCAGTTGCAACAAATAGGCACCACCACGATAACGAGTAAGGTGGCGCAACAGCGCCTGTTGTTGCAGCGTCCCGGCGCCGGCGAATTGACCATTGGCTATTCATTGACGCCCATGCCACTGTATGGCGGAGTGAGCGCCTTACCGCTGCTGCTTAGCATATTTGCGGCCCTGTTCATTTGGCCCTGGTTTAAGGCAATGGAAGAGAAGTTGCAGATATTGGCGGAAGCGCCCGAGCCCCTAGTTGAGAAAAAGAGTCTGCTGCTCGACCTGGCCGACAAAAGCATTCGTTATGGCGAGCATGGCGAACGTGTGACGTTGGCAAATAAGCCCCTGTGTTTCTATCTGGCGCTGCTGGAATTTGCCGTTGAGCACCCGACGGTGACCCTAAATCAAAATAAAGACGTGCCGGCTGAGCTATTGGACTTGGCCCACAAGTATTTTTCACGCCTAATTGAATTGGGCCATACCATCCGTAAGCGGCCAAACTTCAGCAATAGCCTGGAAAAGACCTTAAGCGAAATCCGCGCTGCGTTAGATGAGGTATTCGCCGAGGACGTGGAGCAAAAAGACGCTTACTTTCCGCCCAAAGCCCACGGCGAAGGTTCGCGTTCACGGGTTCATCACTATGGGCTTAGTATTGATGATGTCTCGGCCTTTGACGTTATCGGCAAGTAAGAGCTGCGGGCACCTTAATGGCTTCAAGCGGGCTGTGCTGTTGCACATAGGCGCTTAGAATACTGGCATCCGCATCGCCACTGTCGACAAAGCGGGGGTCGTTATTCAATCTTGGATAACCATCACCGCCGGCGGCATTATAACTGTTAATGCTCATACGGTAGGTCTTTTCTGCCTTAATTTTCTCACCGTTAATACGCACCGACGTTAATGTACCGGCGTCGCAAATGGCAGTGACGTTATTAAAATGAGCATAAGCGCCTGAGTCAGCCGGGTAGGCCGCCACCTTGCGAATATAGGCCAATGCTTCTTTGCCGTTAAAGTCGATGTAACCAATGCGATTCTTAAACGGATGTACGCGCAGAATGTCCTTGTAGTTAATCTCCCCTGCGGCAATGGAATCACGAATCCCACCGCCACTGATCACCGCAAAGTCGGCGTTTACGTGCCGTTTTTGTGCCTCGGTGACTAATTGTGCCAGGTTGGTGGGCATAAAGCGCACCTTGTTGCGATCACCTTCAAGGCGTACGTCTGAGTGCCCCAGGGTTACGCTGAGTTTTTTCTGGCCTTTGGCCTGATAGGGAGTAAGAAAGTTAACCATGTTTTTATCGGGCTCAATATAGTTGCCAACCCACTGGTTTTGCTTATCTTTTAGATTTACCGGATGAAGTTGGTAGCTAAGTAACGTGATTTGCTCATCGTCGATGGCAAAGCGGGCCTCCCCCACATACTTACCCCACTCGTGGGCTTGCATAATCCAGATGCCATTTTGCTGATCCGGTCGACAGGGCATGCCAGGGCGATAATCTTCTACGGCAACATTGGCCTCTTGCATACACACAGGCTCTTGTGAGTGGCCGCCAATGATCATGTCAATGGCGCCTGGGGGAAGTTGTCGTGCTAAGGTGACATCGCCAGAAGCATTAATGCCATGCTCGGCATTGGTGTAATGACCCATATGGGTGACGGCGATAATCACATCCGCTTGCTGACGCTGCATATCGGTCAAAATGGCCTTAGTCGCTGCGGCAGGGTCGATAAAGTCGAATGCACCGATAAAATCCGGGTTGGCGATCTTCGCAGTGTCGGTGGTGGTGAGACCTAATACAGCAATTTTGAGCCCCCGCTTATTCAGCACTACATAGGGCTGATAGGCATGAACGCCATCGGCTTTGTCTAATATGTTGGCACTTAAGAGCGGAAAATCAGCCCATTTTTGTTGTTTCTCTAAAACCGAGAGGGGGTTGTCGAACTCATGGTTACCTATGGCCATGGCATCATAGCCCAACATACTCATGGCCTTAAAGTCCGGCTCGGCCTGTTGCAGATCGGACTCGGGTATGCCGGTATTGATATCGCCCCCGGAGAGCAGGATCACCGCATCATTACGCGCGTTTGCTTTGGCGCGTAACTCTGTTAACAGCGTGGCACGGGCGGCCATGCCGTATTCGCCCTGGGCATTAGGCCAAAAGCGGCCATGATGGTCATTGGTATGCAACACAGTGAGGTATTGTGTGTTGATAGGGGCTTTTGGCGCGACATCCATGTTGCCTGATTGTGTGCAAGCGCCAAGCAAAAAGGCGGAAAATAAAAACAAAAGGCGCACGATACGCTCTCCTTGAACGAAATTGTGCGCCGATCTTAATGCAGTTTTATGAAGATTTCATTAGCGCAAATGGCTAATTAGGTTATTTACTCTAGCTTTTTACCCTGATGGTGTAAGGCAATCGCTTTTGGGTTTAGTGATTTACGGCATTTGCGCTTTGTTGTACCGCCTGCTCCCGACGCGCTAGTTCGGCCTTGGCGATGTCGGCCTGTTGGTGATTCACGCCTATCATCCAATTAAGGAAACAAGCGGGCACCTGCTTATAAGATTCGCCTTTATGCACACCAAAGTCGCAAATGACATTGTTATTGTTGTTCATGGTCACTGCCCTCCAAGTTGCTGAAATCGTGCGCACCATATTAGGCAATTGCAGCGGCTTTGATAAGTTCAATTTGTTTTATAAATTTAAATTTTATAGCCTTTTGTTATAAGCGATGGAGACAAATGTAACTCGCCTTTACATTTAGGTATCAATTTGTTGTTGTGCTCAGTTAGTCGTGGAGAAAGGAGATTGCTACCGCTAAGGTAGGCAAAAAATATAAACAAGGAACTTTTATGAAATCTTCCATTACTGCACCCACCTTGGCGGGCAGCTTGGCAATCGCCGCCGCGACCTTGGCAACACAGGCCCACGCCACTATTGTTGAGTTTCAAACCTCACAAGGCAGTTTCCAGGTAAACCTTTTTGATCAACAAACGCCGACGACGGTAGCCAACTTTCTTGGTTATGTAGAGCGCGGCGACTACCAGTCGAGCTACATTCACCGCTCGGTCGAAGACTTTATTATCCAAGGCGGCGCCTACAGCTTTGACGAGCAGGCTGAGGTCATTGAAACCCAAGCACCCATCATCAATGAGCCGGTGTATTCCAATGTGGCCGGTACCATCGCCATGGCGAAGCGTAGCGGCAATGTAAATAGCGCGACCAGCCAGTGGTTTTTCAATACAAGCGACAACAGCGCCAATCTGGATCTGCAAAACGGCGGTTTCACCGTGTTTGGTCAGGTCATAGGTGAGGGCATGACCGTGGTCAAGGCCATCAATGCGCTGCAAACCTGTGGCGAGATCCCCATGGTGGACTACAGTGCCGAACAATGTAGCCAGGGCGACGATGCGGTGCGTGCCAACTTAGTGATGATCAACGACATTATTGTTATCGATAACGATCCAAATTCAGCTATTGATCTGAACCCGGTTGAAAATACCTTGATCGACGAAGTGGAGCCGGACTCCGACTCTGGTGCGGCTTGGTGGTTTGCGCCACTGGCCTTGTTGGTGGCGCTACGTCGCCGCACTAAGCGCTAGAAACCACTAAATAAGTTGCCAAACAAGCGTCAGCCACATGGCCAAGACCACTAGGCAGCCTGCTAAAAACGTAAAATAGCGGCTGCGCAGGTGGTTTGTACCCAGGTGGATGACGCTGTGGATCACTCGCGTGACCACAAACAACCAGGCCAAAGCGACAAACGTGTAGCCCGATAGGTTGGTGGCAAGGGCACAGAGCACGGCAACATAAAACAACACCGGGATTTCAAATTGATTGATAAAGTTACGCCCGGCGACTTGCACTTGCTCGGGGGCGTTGCCGAGATCCATGGTGGCAAACTGGCGCATCTGTATTTGTTTTTTGCGTGCTGCGGCAAAGCGGCGGCGTCCCATGATCACCATAACAATCAGAGTTAGTAGCACCTGGGCAAACAGGGCAAAAATAAGCTGGCTGGTCAAAAAAACACTCCTTTTAGTCTGAAATAAGCAAAAACACCAAGTGGTGTAGCATAGTTATTACAATTTCATGGCCGAGAAGCAAACAACCTTTTCATAATCTGTTACAAACTTAGGTGTTTTTTTATTGCATTTTTAACCTTGATTTTTGATCATGAGCGGTAATATTCACTAATAAGATTCAGCATAATGAAGAAAACAATTGTCCTCAGTGCCTTGGCGCTAGCCGTATTGGCTGGTTGCAGTGCCACTTCGACGCCGACTACGGGCGCTCAGCAAGTAGTTCCAGAAACCCTGGTTGTTAGTCCAAACGATAAGCGCATGTATGAGACCCTCAAACTTGATAACGAAATCGAGGTGATCCTGGTGTCCGACCCAAGCGCCGAAAAGTCGGCGGCGGCATTAAGCGTTGGTGTGGGCTTGTTGCACGACCCCATGACGCAGCAGGGCATGGCGCATTATTTAGAACATATGCTGTTTCTAGGTACCGAACGTTACCCTGACACCCAGGGTTACAGCGACTTTATGACCAAAAATGGCGGTGCTCATAATGCCTATACCTGGTTGGACATCACCAACTATATGTTTAAGGTTAATAATGACGCCTACGGCGAAGCTCTGGACCGTTTTAGCGACTTCTTTAAATCACCTAAGCTGTACCCGCAATATACCGATAAAGAGAAAAATGCGGTTAATGCCGAGTGGTCAATGCGCCGCGAAATGGACTTCTTTGGTCAGTTTAAGCTTGCCCGCCAAATGATGGGTGAGCACCCGGCCAACCGTTTCCTTATCGGTAACCTGGAAACCCTGGGCGACAAAGAAGGCAGCTCACTGCATCAGGAAACCGTCGATTTCTATAACACCTATTATTCGTCGAATATTATGAAAGTGGCGATGATCTCGAATCGTCCCCTGAGTGAAATGCGCCAATTGGCCAAGCAGTATTTTGCCGACATTAAAAATAAGGGCATCGAAAAGCCAAGCGTAACCCATGAGCTTAACTACGATAACGTCGGTGGCAAGCGCGTTCATTACAAGCCAAACGAGGACGTCAAACAGCTTAGACTTGAATTCATTATTGAGAATAACCGCGACGATTTTGCCTACAAACCAAACCGTTTCGTTTCGTATCTGTTAAGCAATGAAATGCCAGGCAGCCCAGCGCAGATCCTCCGTGACAAGGGCTGGGTATCGCAGCTTAGCGCCTCCGATGCCTACAATAAATACGGTAACTACGGCGAGCTGAGCATTAACCTTGAGCTGACCGATGCGGGCATGGAAAATCGTGAGGAAATTCTTGCCACCATCATGCGCTATATCGAGCTAATTAAGGCTAATGGTGTTGATGCCAAGTACTTTAGCGAAATTCGCACCTCACTCAATAACCAGTTCCAGTTCCTCGAAAAGAGTGACGAATTCAGTTACGTGTCGGCGCTGACTCAGAGCATGCAGGACTACCCGCTTAATAATGCCATAAACGCCCCTTATTATTACGCCGAGTTTAACGAGCGCGCCATTAATGACGTGCTGGAGCAACTCAATGCCGATACGCTGCGCGTATGGTATGTGTCTAAGGAAGAGCAAACCGACAGCAAGTTACACTTCTACGACGGTGAATATCGCATTGAGGACATCAGTGCCGAAGAGCAGGCCAGTTGGCAGCAACCAAGTCAGTTTGCGCTGGCTCTGCCGAGCGTAAACCGCTTATTGCCAGAAAACTTTGATATTAAAACTGTCAGCGCACAGGCTGAGCAAAAACCAACCCTGAGCTATGATAAAAATGGTATCAAGGTGTGGTTACAACCGAGTCAGTACTTTGCCGAGCAGCCCAAGGGCGTTGTTGAAGTGTATGTGAATAGTCCGCTAGCCCAGCAGGACATCAAGGCCGGTGTGTTGCTAAGCCTATGGGCCGACTTATACAGCCTGTCGCAAGCAGCCTTGTCGACAGAGGCCGCGATAGCCGGTATGGCCGTTAATATGGATCCGGGTAATGGCTTTAGCTTGAGTGTCGGCGGTTTTACCGATAAGCAGCCGGTATTACTGAGCGAGGCATTGGGCAACTTAAAGATCAATGTTGAGCAACAAGCCTTTGCCCAGGCCGTGGACCGTTATACCCGCAGCCTGCAAAATGCTAAGAAGCAATTCCCTTTCTATCAAGCCTTCGGCCTGTACTCCGACCTAGTGCGCTCCGGCAGCCATGATACAGAGCAACTTATCGCCACCGCCAACAGCGTTAGTGTTGAGGATCTCAACGCCCTGATGGATGAGGTGTTAAGCCGCAATAATGTTCGTGTATTTGCCTTTGGTAACTATGATAAAAACAGCGTTGCGGCGATCGCTCAAAGCATTGCCAAGGCCTTGCCTGAGCAACAAAAAGACACCGCCTACACGCGTTCTAAAACCTGGCAGCCTAAGGCCGGTGAGACCTATGTGGTGCAAAAAGACATAGAGGTTGCCGATGTGGCCATTATCGATATGGTTTATCACCCGCAATCGGGCTACGCGCAAAAAGCCGCCGCCGCTGTATTGCAGGGCCATTTCCGTACCGTGGCATTTGATAAGTTGCGTACCGAAGAGCAATTAGCTTATGCCGTTGGTGCCACCGCTCGACCGCTGGAAGACTATGCCGGTATCGGTTTATATATACAAACACCGGTGAAGGACGCTAAAGCAATGCAGGCACGCTTCGATGAATTCAAGGTGCAATATGCCAAGGTGCTATCTGAGCTCGACGAAGCCACCTTTGCCCAGTTAAAGAATGCCTCTTTAGTGGCGCTAAAAGAAAAGCCGAAGAATCTGACCGATGAGCTAGGTCGTTTGATGCCGGATTGGTATCGTGAGCGCTTTGATTTCGACAGCCGTGCCAAGTTGTTGGCCGCCGTCGAGGCACTCACGCTTAAAGACATGCAGGACTTCTATCAGCAGACCATGATGAATCCAGAAGCTGCGCGCTTAAACGTGCAGTTACGTGGTTCCAAGTTTGCCGATAAGCCGTTTGCCGACTTGCCTAAGCAAACAAAAATAGAGTCGGTGGCCGACTTCCACCGCACCGTAAGCTGGCAATAAGCTGATAAAAAAAGGCTCCCTTGGGAGCCTTTTTATTTTCACTTGAATCAGTCCAGCGCAAGGCCGATAAGAGTTCATTCTTAATCGGATGGCAGCTAATTAATCTTACCCCTTAGGCGTTTGAGATAAGAGCATTAATGTCGGTGCTCATCTCGGTCAATGCCTGTTGCCAGGCCTGACTTAAGGCCTTGGCGAGAGCTTCGTATCCATCCTTGGCAAGGGCTTGGCTATGGTAAAAGCGGGCAATCTTCAATACATGCAGTTTTCCCTTGGCATCCACCTTAGACAGTCGCCAGGTGCCCGCTATTTCGGCGTCGTTATTCAGGCCACCATTAAATTGCTCAATATTGACATCGAGTTGGAAAAATGAGGCCTGCAACTGCTCCGCATATACATCCGCCCCTTTGACCACCATCACCTTATCCAGCTGTTGCATCAACTGCGATTGCGCCATGGTTACCAGCAAATGCGCTGGGGCATCAGCCCAAAAATGATAGTTGGCGCTGTAGACCTGATGCTCGGAGCGTTTAAGTACCATGGCGCGATTATTCAGGGTACCGCGTACCGCAATGGGGCTTAGACGCAACAGGTGTTCACTTTGCAGGTGGTCACGGCTAAATAGGGCTTGTTGGTTCGCGTCCTTATTTTGGTTGGCGCCTTGCAACTGATAATGGTGCAAACTTGTGCTGCTACTTGAACACGCACCAAGCAGGGCGCAGGCAGCCAATAATGAAAGTAATCGCGACATTAATCTTTGCTCCTTGGGGTGGGGTCGACGGGCAGCTCCTTATCGAAAATCAACATATTTGGCTGTTCGTTCAGACCTCGGGACAGGGGTTGTAACTCGTCCATCAGACGTTGCACCTGCTGTAATGTGCTTTGCAATTCTTGATACATACCCGAACCAGTTTGGAAGCTGGCCATGGTGATTTCGAATTGCTCCATGCTTTGCTCAAACTGGCGCATACTCTGACTGATGTCGGCCATGTCCTTGCTGATATCGCCGGGCAGGGCGCGAGTCGCAGGTTCATTAATAAAGGTGCGCATATCCGCGGCCAGGGCTTCATAATTCGCCATGGTTTGCTCAAACTGGGACAGGCTTTGCTCGACCTTAAGGTTTTTCACCTTGTTGAGTACATCGTTTAGCTGGTTTGCCAAGGCGGAAATGCCGCTCGATGTGCTTGGGAAAACGGTGTATTCACCGCGTTGAGTAAGCACCGCCGGCTCGGCGTCCGGGTACATATCTAAATCCACATAAACGGCCCCGGTTAACAGGTTGCCTGGCTTGAGCGAGGCTCGTAGGCCCTCGGCCAGCCAGCCGTCGACGCGGGATTGCCAATATTCCCTTGCTTGTTGAGTATCACGATAGAGACGGCCATACTCAATGCGTACCAGCACCGGCACGGCGCTGCTGGTATCACCGAAGTGGGCTGGTGCTCCATCGATAAGCACCTCGGCAGGCACCTGCTCTACGGTGCCGATACGCATGCCCCGGTATTCCACCGGCGCACCTTCGCGCAGGCCGCGGATCGACTGCTCAAATTGGATCAGGTAGTGGTCAAAATCGTAAAAACGTTGCTCTAATGCGGCGCTGTAACTCTCACTGAGGCTGAAGGTATGGCCCTCCTTAACCACGGGCCCTGGCGAGTTGTCCTCGGGGATACCTAAAGAGATGCCGCCTTTGAGTAACTTTGACAGTGAACCGGTTTTTATACTGATACCGTCCGCGTCCAGGTTTACCTCAAGGCCAGATTGCACCCAAAAAATCGTATTAAGGGTAACCAGGTTTTCGTAAGGAGCATTGATAAACACGCCATAGCGCATCAGTTGCTGATCCCAGTCAAATTGGGCAGTTTCAATTTGGCCGATGAGGTAACCTTTAAAGTAGACGCCGGTACCCACATCAAGTACCTCGGCGTTACGGCTGGAGAGCTTATAGCGGGCACCTTTTACATCGTTGCCAATCAGGGCCGGCTCCTCTAACAGGTCAAAGCGATTGACCAGTTTGTCGCTTTCACCGGGGGCAAATTCGATATACACACCCGAGAGCAGGGTGCTAAACCCAGTGACGCCGGTTTCATCGATACGGGGTTTCACCACCCACATTTTGGCATCTTCGCTCAGCAAGGAGTCGTAGTGCTTATCGATTTGGGCACGCACTATGACATGGTCGCGGGAGTTGGCCAGGCGAATTGCATCGACCGTACCTATTTTTACACTGCGTACCTTGATTTCCGTTTTACCGGCGATAATGCCATCGGCATGAGCCATTTTTATATAGATGGTTTGCCCTTTATCTAATTGATATTCAAGCAACATCCATGCACCGACAAACAGCGCCAGCAGGGGGATCAACCAAATGGGTGAAATTCTTGCCGCAGCTTGTATGTATGCAGGTTTAGTCATTAACCACTCCCTTTACCTGTTCAGGGGGATCCCAAATTAATCTTGGGTCGAATGAATGAGCGGCGAGCATTTGACAGATCACCATAGCTCCAAAACACATGGCGCCGAATCCCGGCTCCACAGACATGAGGTTTCCTAGCTGGACCAAGGCCACCAAAAGGGCGACCACAAATACATCGATCATCGACCATTTGCCAATAAACTCGGTAACCTGGTAAAGGCGGGTATAGGTGCTCGAGCGGCTACCCACCTGGCGATAGACGAGTACACACAGGGTCGCTAACACGAGGGCTTTAGCTAAGGGCACCACGACGCTGGCTAAAAAGATAATGGTTGCTATGGGATAAGAGCCCAGCTCCCATAATAAAATGACGCCGCCGATCAGGGTGGACGGCTCCTTGGAGCCTAAAGTCGTGGTGTACATAATGGGTAAGGCATTGGCCGGAATATACAGCAGTACCGAGGTCAGCAGCCAAGCCGCAGCCTTTTGCAGTCCTTTCATGTTGCGAAAGTGCGTGACGCTGTGACATCGGGGACACTGTTTTTCAGGGGTTAACTGGTGACAGACATGGCAGGCCCGTAATTGCGCATCGATGGCGCGAATACCGCTGCTCACGGGGAGTTCCTGATAGGGGCTTATTTGCTGCCACAGACGCTCATTGTTAACTCGGCTCAAGGTGGCGATATAACAGATAACAAAACCCACATAGGCCCAAAAGCTTTGCCCGAAGGACACATCGGCGAGGCTCATAATTTTGACCATGCTGATCAACACGCCCACAAGAAAAATTTCCGACATTACCCATAATTCCAGCGCCATGGTCAGCTTTAAAATGCGTCGCCCCCACTGTTTAGGCAGGCTGCGCAGCAAGCCCATATGCAGTGGTACCAGTAACAACAACATAAGTAGTGGCAGGATAATAATGCTGATATCGATAAATACCCCAAGCAGGGTACTGTCGTAGTTAAATAGCATGCGCCCCGCGTCGGGTAAGGTGATGGTTTGTGTCAGACCGTTACTGGAAAATGAAATAAAGGGATAAAACACCGAGCTGAGTAACAGCATGATGGCGCTCAGGCTTAAGGCGACAACCTGGGAGTCGTTATTTTCGGTGCGCAGATTAATTTGGCTGCGGCAATGCGGGCATTTGGCGACTTGCCCTGGTTCCAAGTCAGGAACATCAACAATGAAATCACAATGTGAGCAGGCTAGACGCATGATTTCCCGAAAATGATAAATTACCACGTATCCGTTAAGAATAGCCGTTTTAGCTTCTTAATCCTAGTAACTTATTGTTACGTAAATGCCGCTAAGTGGTGACTGGCAATGATAAAAATGCTCGGCGTTGGACCTGATGTGTGAGTGGATAAAAATAAGGCGAGAGGGTGGTTGTGCCCATTGTGGATCCGAAAATAGCAGGTCGATGCAAAGCACCGACTCGCTTATGGGTGTATCTTGTCTACGCAAACAAGGCGACGGTTTGCTTACTCTGAGCAATCACATCACCAGACTCTGTGTATAAGGTGGCGTCTTCGTAGGCATAGCCGTTATGGGCCGCGGTGGTGGTAATATCCACCCCCACCCATTGCTCGGTGCCAAGCTCGGGTAAATGCAGGCACTCTACATGCCAGCTCATGCTGCTGGCCGGTGCTGGGACCGGGAAGACCTGCAATTGTGAGGGCGGCCAGCTGTCGATCAGGGCGATCAGGTGGGTCCAATTGTAATTGTGTGTCTGTGCCTTAAAGCGCATCCAGCCGCTCAAATTCGTACTGGTGCTACCGCTGTAGGGCATTCCACCGCTAACTAGGTTTAGATCCACATATTGGAAGAAGTTTGGCATCACACCCTGCACAAAGGGCAGGCAATTCTCGGCGTTCGGCGTTGGTTTTCCCTGCATCCGCGCATAAGGCACCTCGACCACGGAATGCCTGTCTTTAGCAAAAAGGCCCTGCACGGTTAAACATACGTGATTATCTTGTGTAATGGTGGCCGCATATTGACTTGAATTCTTGCCCTCGCGGAGCAAGTTAAAAGACAAGGTAAAGGGCTCATCAGGAGCGAGAGGGCCGACAAATTGGGCGCTGAATGAGCGCAGGGTACGCTCGTCATGGCAATGTAGCAGCATGGACTGTAAGGCAAAGGCACAGGAAAGCCCGCCAAAGGCGGTGCGACCTTGCGTCCATGACTCGGGGAATTGCAGGGTTTGCGTGTCTTTTTCACTGACCAAGGCCATAAGCTGATCAAAAGTCATAATGTGATTCCTTTTCGTTCTTGTCCGACCAGTTTAACGCGTAAACCTTGTTTGTAGAGTGGCCAAAGTGAAAAAAATTTCAAAAAAACGAATTTTTTTTATGGTTCACGCTTGAATTAGCAAAACTGACCCCTATTTAGTAAGCATCAAACAGTTAAACAGATTTTTGAAGTTGGAGAAGATTCATGGGTAAGATTATTGGAATCGACTTAGGTACTACTAACTCTTGTGTTGCAGTACTAGATGGCGACAAGCCGCGCGTAATTGAAAACGCCGAGGGCGATCGCACTACCCCTTCTATCATTGCGTTTACCGAAGACGGTGAAACGCTAGTAGGTCAGCCGGCGAAACGTCAGGCGGTAACAAACCCTACAAACACAGTATTTGCGATCAAACGTCTTATCGGTCGTCGTTTTGAAGACGAGGAAGTACAACGTGATATCGGTATCATGCCGTTCAAAATTGTTAAAGCAGACAATGGCGACGCATGGGTAGAAGTGAAGGGCGAAAAACGCGCTGCACCTCAAATTTCAGCCGAAGTACTGAAAAAGATGAAAAAGACCGCCGAGGATTACCTTGGTGAAGAAGTAACGGGTGCGGTAATCACGGTTCCTGCCTACTTCAACGACTCACAGCGTCAAGCAACTAAAGATGCGGGTCGTATTGCTGGTCTTGATGTTAAACGTATTATCAACGAGCCAACGGCCGCGGCACTTGCTTACGGCATGGACCGTAAACAAGGTGACAACGTAGTTGCAGTATATGACCTAGGTGGTGGTACCTTCGATATCTCAATCATCGAGATTGACGAAGTAGAAGGCGAGCACACCTTTGAAGTACTAGCGACCAATGGTGATACACACCTAGGTGGTGAAGACTTCGATAACCGTGTTATTAACTACCTGGTTGACGAGTTCAAAAAAGAGCAAGGCATCGACCTGCGTACCGACCCGCTAGCCATGCAGCGTGTTAAAGAAGCAGCCGAAAAAGCTAAAATTGAGCTTTCAAGTGCACAGCAAACTGAAGTGAACCTGCCGTACGTTACAGCAGACGCATCAGGTCCTAAGCACATGAACGTGAAACTGACTCGTGCGAAACTTGAGTCACTGGTAGAAGACCTGGTTACTAAGTCTATCGAGCCACTTAAGAAAGCATTGGCCGATGCAGACCTATCTGTAGGCGACGTAAACGACATCATCCTGGTAGGTGGTCAAACACGTATGCCTCTGGTACAGAAGACAGTTGCTGAGTTCTTCGGTAAAGAGCCACGTAAAGACGTGAACCCTGACGAAGCGGTTGCTGTAGGTGCTGCGGTACAAGGTGGCGTACTAGCCGGTGACGTTAAAGACGTACTACTACTAGACGTTATCCCACTGTCTCTAGGTATCGAGACCATGGGTCAGGTTATGACCACGCTAATCGAGAAAAACACGACGATTCCAACGAAGAAGTCGCAAACATTCTCGACTGCTGAAGATAACCAAAATGCAGTAACTATCCACGTGTTACAGGGTGAGCGTAAGCGTTCGGCCGACAACAAGTCACTGGGTCAGTTCAACCTTGAAGGTATTCGTGCGGCGCGCCGTGGTGAACCACAAATCGAAGTTACATTCGATGTTGACGCCGATGGTATCCTACACGTGTCTGCGAAAGACAAGGACACAGGTAAAGAGCAGAAGATCACTATCCAGGCTTCTTCAGGTCTAAGCGACGAAGAAGTAGAAAAAATGGTACGTGACGCCGAAGCGAATGCCGAAGCGGATAAAAAGTTCGAAGAGCTTGTAACTGCTCGTAACCAGGCCGATGCCATGGTTCACGGTACGCGTAAGCAAATCGAAGAAGCCGGTGACGCATTACCTGCAGAAGATAAAGAAGCAATCGAAGCGGCCGTTGCTGAGCTAGAAACAGCAATTAAGGGTGAAAGCAAAGAAGAAATCGATGCGAAAACTCAAGCCCTGATTGAAAAGTCACAGAAGCTAATGGAAATCGCACAAGCGAAAGCCCAACAGCAAGGTGGCGCCGATGCAGGCAGCCAGCAACAAGCTAAGCAAGACGACGACGTTGTTGACGCTGAGTTTGAAGAAGTGAAAGACGACAAGTAATTCACAGCTCACAAGGGGGCGCGCTGGCGAATTCGCTTGACGCGCCCTTAGTGTATGTAGAATTTAGGAAATTGGCACACCCATGCGCGGTGTTACCCAGTTTCGAATTGCAGCCTAGCTGCAACAATCAACAATAGTGGTAGATATGTCAAAACGCGATTATTACGAGGTTCTGGGTGTAGCCAAAGACGCCAGTGACCGCGACATTAAAAAGGCTTATAAACGCCTGGCGATGAAATATCACCCGGATCGTACTGCCGGCGACAAGGAACTTGAAAGCAAGTTCAAAGAGGTGAAAGAAGCCTACGAAATTCTTGGCGACGCGCAGAAACGACAAACCTATGATCAGTTTGGTCATGCTGCATTTGAACAAGGCGGTGGCGGTGGTCACGGCGGCTTTGGTGGCGGCGGTGACTTCGGTGATATTTTCGGTGACGTTTTCGGTGACATCTTCGGCGGTGGTCGTCGCCAGTCGCGTCAACAGCGCGGCGCCGATTTACGTTACAACATGGACCTGAGCCTAGAAGAGGCGGTGCGTGGTAAAGAAGTTGAAATTAAGGTTCCGACCTGGGTGAGCTGTGAGCCTTGTGATGGCTCTGGCGCTAAGGCTGGCTCAACGCCGAAAACCTGTCACACCTGTCATGGTGCCGGTCAGGTGCAGATGCGTCAGGGTTTCTTTGCGGTGCAACAAACCTGTCCAACCTGTCAGGGGACAGGTCAGGTTATTTCCGATCCCTGTAACAGCTGTCATGGCCAGGGCCGAGTAGAAAAAACCAAGACCCTGTCGGTGAAGATCCCTGCGGGTGTTGATACCGGCGACCGTATTCGTCTGGCGGGCGAAGGCGAAGCGGGGGCCCATGGTGCACCAGCGGGCGATCTGTACGTACAGGTGAGTGTCCGTGAGCACCCGATTTTTGTGCGCGATGGCAATAACCTATATTGTGAAGTGCCGATTGGTTTCACCACCGCCGCGCTTGGCGGCGAGATCGAAGTCCCCACCTTGGATGGCCGTGCCAAACTTAAAGTACCGGCCGAGTCGCAAACGGGCAAAATGTTCCGCATGCGTGGCAAGGGCGTGAAATCGGTGCGTTCGGGCTCTGTGGGTGATCTTATCTGTAAAGTCGTTCTTGAAACTCCGGTTAACTTGAACAGCGAACAACGTGAATTGCTGGAGCAGTTGGAAAAGAGCATGAGCAAAGATAGCTCAAAGTATCGTCCTAAGGAGAAAGGTTTCTTCGACGGGGTGAAAAAGTTCTTTGATGACCTAACCAAGTAAGCGAAGAATAGTTAAAAAGCGCCTTAAGGCGCTTTTTTTATGCCTGTTTATACCGCCTTAATTGAGCAAAATGGCCTGCCCATCCTCGACGTTACAGCGACATAGCTCGGCGCTGTCGCTGTAGTGGATATTATCGATAGCCGTTTTCACCTGAGTTAATTGCTCACAGCGCAGCACACATTGGCGCTGCTGCTGCCAGTAACTATACTCGGCCTTGACCAACCAGGTCAGCAGCAGGCAGATCAAAACAAGGGTGAACACCCTGAGTCTTTTTAAAAGCATCTTCGCCTCCGCTCACTAAAGTCCGATACTTTAACTCTAGTGTAAAAACAATGAGCTTACCCAGGCACAGCTGCTTAAGTTTAGGTGCTGGGTGTATAAAGGATGGCCTAGATGAGCTCAGTAACTTCAGTTTGGGAGACTCGATGATAACAACGCCGCGAGCATGCTCTACCTCTACATAGTTGGTGTTATTTATAGATATTCTCGGTAACCCCTTTCAATCCGGCATATGGTAAAAATTGATCGGAAATCGTTAATATTGCATGAAGGTTATTTTTAAGCTTTTCTAGTTCTATTTCGCCGGGGTTGAGTGACGTTTGCAACAGGTGAATTGCCATGTCAGCAAGCAATATACGCTGTTTTTCAAGCCATTCATGCTCCCCTTGGGCTGCCGTATGGGATAAGTAGCCCCTTTCTACAAGGCTATGCATCTCCCAGCTTGCTTTTATTATTTCGTTACGTTGTTCGTTATTCAAACTTAAGCCTGCCCAACTTGTTGACGTGATATAGATTACTTTCTTTCAGTACAGCAATAAGTTAGCAGCATACCTATGATGCAACAAGTGAAGGCTATCGGTTTTAAACCGTGTTTTTAGACGGCGTCGCTATAGTTAAGCTAAATGAGTTATATGAGTAGCATTTGCATACCGAGCGGGAGCTTTGGTCTCACTTGGCACCGCTTGTTTGACGCATTCTTATCTTTACTCCACCCGGCAAAAATACTTTTTAAATTGCCACTTTCTTGAGCGCACATAGTAGCAGTTGTCCTCAAAAGTCAGAATCTGGGTGATATCCGCTCTTTGGGCGCGATTGAAATAGGTGGTTCTAATCGTAGTTTCGCCAAGAACTTCCAACTTATAGGGCTTAAATGTAAGTTGCTCCGGCATGCGATCCGCAGGATAGGTGGTAAAAGCGTCCTGGCGTAGGA
The DNA here is from genome assembly GCF_002964785.1 of Pseudoalteromonas sp. T1lg48. Classification (GTDB taxonomy): domain Bacteria; phylum Pseudomonadota; class Gammaproteobacteria; order Enterobacterales; family Alteromonadaceae; genus Pseudoalteromonas. The sequence goes on along the minus strand of NZ_PQCC01000004.1, from coordinate 334,534 downwards.
CATGAACAATACCGGGCTTGATATTGTCCTTCAGCATAAGTCTTTCCTGAGCTGGGATCTCTTGTTGCGTGAGCAGGCTCGCTAGGGTTTTCGCTTCATCGAATTGCCAAGCGCCAACATAAAACGGGGTTTGCCCTGCTTGATATACAAGGTAAGTCAAAAATAATCCCAAACAAAGAGGCACCTTCATAGTTTCCTCTGTTCAACCCGGTGTGCATCAGTTTGCACACCCTTGATGAGCGTTTGCCTGGTCGCAAATTCCCTTGATTGCCGCGTTTCCTTCCGCGTTGACGTAGTAGGCTACTAAACGCTGCAATTTTTCTAGTGGTACCGATACTTTGAAACCAAACCTGTTAGAGAGATCAGTATAGTGCGTAATTCATACGGCGCTCTTTAGACCTACAACTTCATTACTAAGCAACTGAATATGTGTGAATTTTAATCATTTTAATTGCGGAGTTTCTTGGTCTAAACGGGGACAAGCTTTTTAATTTAAAGGCTTAAGAGTTGGTAGATAGGGTGCTCAAGAGCGTCACAATAAGCAGGGCTGATGTTTTAACTAAGCACTTATTATTTATTGAGGTTAGAGTTGCTAAACGCCCGAGCTCACCGGGAAATATCCGGTACTTATTATCACAACAAAGAAAATAGCAAGTCGTTGTATCACTTTAAAAAAGCGGCAGAGTTAGGTGATGAGCCGGCATTGCGACGTCTTAAACGGATAAAAGGCTCGGATTGAACAACCTAGGCTTAATGCTTAGGTTGTATTTGGTACAGCTAGTTAACCGCAAGTTCAAAGGTTTTATCGTCGAGCAACTCTAATTGCCAGACGTCTTCGCAATCATCCGGGCCCAACATAAAATAGGTATAGCCTTTGTCCTTTATCAGATAAAAGTGCATGCTTTGAATATAGAGGGAGGCAAGATCCTTTATTTGCATCGGTGAGAGCGAGCCCTGCTGCTGGGCAAATGTGGATTTTTGTTTTTCTAAATTAGTTTCTACCCAGGCCGAGTCCCTGACTATTTGTACAGCGTAAGAAATTAGCTGCGGGTTTGGCTCTAAGGCGCCCTGTTCATGCTCGAGGGTGATGGCTTTGTTATTATAGTTGCCCACCCATTTATTACTCTCGTTATCGTATTTTAGCATGCCTAAAATAGTGTGGTTTAGCGCTTTTGCCATTTTGGTTTTTTTCTTAAAAATCCATGAAAACATAAGATCCCTTCCTAGGTAACATCTATTGTCAGTCAAGAGCGGGGCATTTTACGGGCAAATATAAAGACTGAAAATTATTTGAGATAGAACTAAGAGTGCACTTTAGGAATAGAGTGCGCCTACGCTTAAATCGATAGCGCCCGTTAGCATAACAATAATGACAAGGTAAGCTAGAAAACCGGCTAATATCTTGCTGCCTCGTTTAAAGCCGAATTTGCTGTAGCCGTAGGCGGGAATGCCGATAAAACCGATTAGGGCGCAAAACAAGGGAAAATAACCAAGATGGGTTATTGAGTTCTCTGCGCCGTGGTACCTACACCAGGCAAAACAGCAAAAGGAAATAAACAGGGTATGAGGTAAAAAGGTAATGCTTTCCTTGCCTTGGGCATAGAAAAAGTAGCTATCGATCAGTGCCGCTATGAGGTAAGAAAATAGCGCCAAGATGATTATTTTATTGGATTTTTTCATCTTCTTTGGGCCGTTAGGCAAGGCTATATTCGCGATTAGCCTTACACAAGTCGTCGTGCAGTCTCATCACATGGATTGCCTTTGGGTCGGTAATATCGGAGCCGAGTTTCATCATAAATTTGCACGAGGCATAGTCATTGGCCTTGCGTTCATAGGCGCGTATCCAATCCTGCCGCTCTTTGAGGCGCTCCGCCTTAATAGGCCAGACTCCCGGGCGTGGACGAAGCCTTTCGATGCCCACGCGCCAGGGTTTGGGGCTGACCCTGGCCCTAAAACAGCGCTGATTGCGACACATTTGCATATAGACCCTGTCCGAGCCAAGACTTTTTAACAGTGCTGCGCTGCTCTCACTGGTGGGCTCATAGGTTTGCTCCATAAAAAGTATCCGAAAGCCCATCGAGGTCTGGTAAATACGCAGATGCAGAGCGGGGTTATCGGCAGAGACCTGTTTAAAGCGCGTGATGGCCTCTTGTTCCAAGCCCCCCCTGCGGTTAATAAGCCGGTTGTTGATAAAGCCAGCCAAGGTGGAGGCGAATAGCAGCGACACCAGCAAGGCGGCAAATAACACCCACCAGGAGCCGGCGACCAAGGCGGCCGCGGCGCCAATCAGTGCCAGGCCAAGAAATGCCCAGGTAACGAGTCTCGTCGAGGGTGAACTATCGAGATCTATGTCTGCGAACATCACATCCGGGGTGTTTAGGCACAGGGCGCCATAGGAGTTTCTGGAAATAACCACGTCTTGATGGTTAGCCACCACCTCTTCGCGGATAGGGATCCCTTCGGCACCGTTATAGGAAATTTTATGATCAACCCGTCTTACGTCACCTTGCTCACTCAGGGTCTTGAGTGCGTCATCAAGGCGCTCGTCCGCGTGGCGTTTCGCATCTTCTTCACTTATATCCGACCAACCAAAGCGTTTGATGGTGTATTGTCGGTCGTTGGCGCGGGTTTTTGCTTGCGATTCTGACCAATACTTGGGGACTATCATGCCGTCTTCCTTGGGTGGCTAAGGCTGGAGAGCGAGAAAAGGTAATGCTTACCTTAGCACCTTTTGAACTCTAAAAACTAGGTTTTATTTAGTAAGGGCAAGGAGTTACCTCAATTTAGACGGGAAAGAATTGGTGAGGTTAGAGTGGGAAACGGGAGCCCAGCACCGCGGGCTCCTAGTGAGGCTTTAATTATTGATGTTGCCGATACACCGCCAGCGGGTGAGAGGTACTGAGCGAGATATGCACCTTATCGCCGGGACGTACCATCACCTCGTGGCTGACTCGGCTGGTGACTAGGGTATTGCAGGTCAGCTCAACCGCACACAGGCGGCTGCCGCCTTCAAAGCGTACCCAGGTCACGGTACCGTTACTGTTCACGCTATTTTGTGCCAAGAGTACGTCATCGGGGCGCAGCAGCACATCCACGGCGCCCGCCTCACAATCTATGCCTTGCGCCGGCGCTATTCCGATGGCGGTGCTGGCTTGGCCATGTTGATAGTCACCGGCAATAAAGCTGGCTTCGCCTAAAAAGCGCGCCACAAAGCGATTGCTGGGCAAGCTAAAACAGAGCTCTGGGGTATCGATTTGCTGAATGCGGCCTTCCTTAAGCACCCCGACTCGATCGCCTACCGACAGGGCCTCTTCCTGATCGTGGGTCACCCAAATCGCCGGGACACCTGCTGCTTTTAGGGCGTTGCGAATATCCCAACGTAAGGTGTCCTTAAGCGCCGCATCCAGGTTTGATAGCGGTTCATCGAGCAGCACAAAGTCGGGCTGGTGGGCCAGGGTCCGGGCCAGAGCCACCCGTTGCTTTTGTCCGCCAGACAAGGTGGCGGGCTTTTTATCACGAAAGGCGCCTAGGCCAAGCAGCTCAATCCAGTGCTCGGCCAAGGAGGTGTCCTTTAAGCGAAAGCAGATATTTTGCTGCACGGTTAGGTGGGGGAACAGGGCAAAGTCCTGAAACACCATGCCGACGCGACGTTTCTCAGGTGGTACGTGCAATTTTGGCGTTGCCCGCCAGGTGCCAAGATTGATTTCTCCGGCGCTGATCGGAATAAGCCCGGCCAAGGCCTGTAAAATGGTGCTTTTTCCGCAGCCGGTAGGACCAACCAGCATCAGGATCTCACTTTTATCCAGGGAGAGATCTAAGTCGCTTACGACCCGATTACTGCCATAATCGATAGCCAACTTACTAACAGATAACATGTATTTTTGATCCTTAATTACTGCGCTTTTCGCCGGAAAGCATAATAGCTAAACCACAGGCGGAGATCACCACAAGCAAGAGCCCGGGGATGGCGGCGCGGCCAAAGTAGCCCGCTTCGTAAACGCGCCACAGGTAGGTGGAGAGCGTCTCGAATCCAGTCGGTCCAAGCAACAAGGTCGCTTCTAACTCACGCATTGATTCTAAAAACACCAGGGCTGCGCCGGCGACTATGCCGCGGGCGGTCAGTGGCAAGGTAATGCGGGTAAAGGCTTCTCTTGGGCTGGCCCCAAGAACGCGTGCCGATTTTACTAAGCTGGCATCCATATGCTCGGTGCTGGTGCGTACCGAGCCGACGGCTAAGGGTAAAAACCGCAGCACATAGGCGATAACCAGCAGGGCCAGAGTTTGATAGAGCATGGGTAGTTGCAGGCCAGCGTACACCAGCGCGGTGCCCATGACGATGCCGGGAATGCCAAAGCCGAAATAGGTGATACGCTCCATAACTCGGCCTGCTTTACCACTGAGTGCCGCATGAGCCACGGGAATAGCGACAATCACCGCCATCAGGGCAGCGATGCCCGAGGCATAGGCCGAATGCCAGGCGATGGTGAAATCGAACTCGGCCAGGCCTTCGCGGACCAGCCACAGCGAGAAAACCCCCAGGGGCAGGCCAATCGCTAGTAATAGCACTGGCACGAAGGTAACGAACATGGCACCGAGTTGCCACGGCTTAGGAAAGAGCATCAGTGGGCGGCCATGGCGCTCGGTGGCGGTTTTAATTTGCGACTCTAAAAACAGCAAAAAGCCGACAATACACATTAACTGGAGCGATAGCATGGCGGCGCGGCTTAAACCAAAGGCATTGTACTCAACATAGATCACCCGGGTGAAGGTATCGAGGCGCATCATCGCCGGGGTACCGAAATCAGACAAGGTATACAGGGCCACCAACAAGGCGCCGGCGGCTATGCCGTTGACCACCCGGGGCAATATGACCTTAAACACGCTCATGGTCATGGTCATGCCCAAAGTTCTCGCCGCATTGACCATGCTTGCGTCCAGGCTCAGCAGTGATGAGCGTGTGGTCAGCATGACAAAGGGGAAGGTATACAGGGTCATCACAATCGCGGCGCCGCTGAGGCCATACATGGGCGGCGTTTCAATGCCAAACAGGGTATTTATTTCACCTCCCGGCCCAAAGGCCGCATACAAGGTAAAGGCACCTATATAACTGGGGATGGCCAGGGGTGCGGCAAACACCACTAACCACAGCCTCTTCAGCGGTAAATGCACATAGGCACTAATAAAGGCCAGGGGCACGCCAATAATAATCGAGCCCGTTACCGTTAGCGCCATCAGCGACAGGGTGTTGCCGAGTATGGTGAGGTTATGGCTATCGAATAGCGTGCTGGCATCACTGGCTAAGGTGAGCAGCACATACAAGGGTGTTAAGGCCACAAGCGCTGCAAGCAGCGCCATGGGATAGGAAGCGGGTAGACGCATCAGAGCACACCGGCATTACGCATTAAATCCAAGGTCGGGCGCAGGTCCGCCAGTTGCGTTAAGTCTATCTTAGGCGGCGAAATACTGGCTAATGACGGCAATCCCTCCGGCTGTTGAATGCCCTCGATAAGCGGGATTTCATAGGCCTCTCGGGCTAGGTAACCCTGTACTTCGGCGCTTAATAGATAACGCATAAAGTTGGTCGCCAGCGGGTCTTTATTCAGCGCGAGAATGCCTGAGGCATTAACCAAACAGCCTGCATCATTTTGGGTAAAGGCCAGATCTAATTTGGCATCGGGCTTGCCCGCTTTAAGGCGCAAGCTGTAGTAATGATTGGCAAAGCCGATGTCTACTTCACCGCGCTCCACGGCCATCACCACCCCCAGTTCACCGGCATAGGACTTGGCTTTCTTTTTGACTTTTTTCAGCCAGTTGGCCGTTTTATCATCGCCTTCGAGCAAACGCATGGCGGTGACAAAAGACTGGAACGAGGCATAGGCCGGAGCCCAGCCTATACTCAGGTCGCTGTCGGCAATGGCCATGATGCTTTGCGGGATCTGTTCCTTGGTCAAACGCTCGGTGTTGTAAGGCAAAGTGCGTACCCTACCTGTGACCGGCGCCCAGCCCTCATAGCGAAACTGAGGTTGCAGTTGTGCCGATAAGTCAGCAGGCAGTGGCTGCGCCAGACCAGCGTCGGTCACCAAGCCAATGGCGCCGGAGTCCACCGCCCAAAATAAATCGGCGCGGCGCACGCCCATTTTCGCTTCTGCGACTATGGTGTTGGCCAGGGCAGCCGTAGGGCTGCGGCGAATACCCAGTTCTAAATTCGGGTTCTTATCTTGAATCGCTTGCAGGACATTTTCATACAGACCGCCTTCGCCACGACCAAGATACAAGGTCAACTTACCTTCGAGGGCGGGCAGGGAGTCCACCGACACCGGGTTGGCAGCGGTTGCTGCAAATGCCTGTGATAGAGACAGCGGCAAGGTACTGGCCACTCCAAAGGCAGCCAATCCTTGAATAAAGGTTCTACGTTTCACTTAAAACACGTCCTTGCGGGCTTTTTCGGCCTTTTCAATGAGCTTTTTAGCGCGATCTAGTTTGCCCTGCATGGCAACGACCACAGCACGCACGTCATCGACGCTCTTGTTATCGGCGATCGCCTTTGGCAGAGTTACATTGAAGTCTTTTTCTAGCTCTTCAACCAGGTTGGCATCTTGCTCAATTAAGGTGCCTTCAACGCCTTCAAACAGGTGCAAGTAGGTGTCATGAACGATCTGCGTGGCTTCATCGCCAAGGCGTTCAGCATACTTAGCAACGACGCGGTCGAGCTTGTGCTTGATCTCGTCCATGGTGGCGCTTTGCGTCATGGTTTCTGTGGCCGTGGCCTTAACGCTCTGGAGCAGGCCTTTTTGCTGGAATTGCGCCGCCAGTTTAACTGCCCCCAAGCCTTGCCATAAGGCCGCATTGAGCGCTTCTTGCTGTTTGCGTGCTTCGGCCGCTGGCGCTTTATTGTCTATGGCCATCTTGATGCCGTAAAGCCCTTGCCAGATAGAGGCATAAACGGCACATAGTTAGTTTCAATGGCGCTGTGAAATTTAACCGATTCCCAGTATTCGACCAGATCATCGCTGTTTACCGCCTTGTTGCCCTTGGCCTCGTAATCACTGACCATGGTATCAACCTTGCCAATCATCCATTGTACTTCTTCGGAGTAATCTTTTAGGTTTTCTTGTAAGTGATTCACGTGTTCGCCGATAGGACCGTTGGCAAAGGCCGGCTGAAAGCTAAATGCAGAGGCGAATAACAGGCTCACGCCCAAGGTTTGGACTGATTTAAACAATGAATTCATAGCGAGGGGATCCAAGGCTAATTGTAAATGATAGTTATTATCATATCCGTACAACTTGCTTAAATCAATACATTAAAGTGTCGCATTAGGTTACTTTCGTGCCGATGAGCTTAAGGCGAAGTGCATCGCTTAATAACCCGGCTGGAGCATGGACAAACGCCTAGGGCTAACAGTATGCTGACTAATGTCAAATACTCACAACAAGGGAATGGTCATGACGCCAGCAGTAACCTTTCTAACCAAGCACAAGGTGGCATTTGAACTTATCAGTTTTGAGCATGATAGCGGTGTCGAGAATTATGGTCAGGAAGTCATAGATAAATTGGCACTGGACGCTGCCCGGGTATTTAAAACCTTGGTGCTGGAAACCGCAGAGCAGGGGTTCGTGGTCGCCATTACCCCTGTGCATCAACAGGTGAATACCAAATCCCTGGCCAAACTGGCGGGCAGTAAAAAAGCGGCCATGGCCGCGGGGGCCGATGTGGAGCGGGTAACCGGCTATGTGCTCGGTGGCGTGAGTCCGTTTGCACAGAAAAAAAGACTCCCCGTGTATGTGCATCAAAGCGCTTTGGCGCAGGATACCATCTATGTCAGTGCCGGCAAGCGCGGCGTTGAACTGGCCCTGGCGCCGCAAGATTTAATTACTCTTCTTCAGGCTCGCTGCGGTGAATTTTAGCCCTGCCAGCAATTTCTCACCTCCTGTACCTTTTTAGGCGCTACTCTCGTAATTCTCCCAAGCACTCTTTTCTATACGCACTTGTACCACTTTTATGAAGAGCAAACTCGCCGTTGCTCGATTGTTTGTTTGCGAGTAAAAATTTATTTTTGCGTACACCTGTACGCTCAATAGCAGGGAATTCAACCGTCTTAGCGCCATTACGCAAATAAGTTATAAATTTTGTGTTAAAAAAACTGGTTGGACCAATTGATCTATTCAGATATTTATGCCGTAATAAGGGGTATGTTAACTGGTCAGATGAGTTGGTTATGAGCTTACGTACAAAATTAAAAAAAATCCTTCCTAGTATTTCGATTACAGAGCAGGAGGCGCTGGACGCCGGTGATGTGTGGTTAGAAGGTTCTATCTACCGTGGCAAGCCTGATTTCGCGGCGCTGCGCGATGTGCCCGCGGCAACCTTGAGCCAAGAAGAGCAAGCTTTCCTTGATGGCCCTGTGGCCGAGCTGTTGGAAATGATCGATGAGTCCGAAATTCAATCGGGCACGCATCTGCCAGCGCATATTCTAGAGTTTCTGAAAAAAGAGCGCTTCTTCTCGCTGATTATTCCGAAGAAGTTCGGCGGTCTTGAGTTTAGCCCCTATGCTAACTCGACCATAGTGGCCACCATTTCAACCAAGTCATCGGCGGTTGCCGTGACCGTGATGGTGCCAAACTCCTTGGGCCCGGGTGAGCTTTTGCTGCACTATGGTACCGAAGAGCAACAGAATCATTACCTACCACGTTTAGCTAATGGCCGCGATATTCCTTGTTTCGCCTTGACCAGCCCGGAAGCGGGTTCGGACGCCGGCGGTATTCCGGATATCGGCGTGGTCAAAGAAGGCGAATACCAGGGCGAGAAGGTACTTGGCCTGGAGGTTACCTGGGACAAGCGTTATATCACCCTGGCGCCTATTGCCACCGTATTGGGTCTGGCCTTTAAGGTGCAGGACCCGGATCACCTGCTGGGTGATAAAGAAGACCTGGGCATTACCTGTGCGCTTATTCCTAATACCCACCCGGGTGTGGAGCTGGGTAATCGCCACGACCCCATGGGCGTGCGTTTTTACAATGGGACGACGCGCGGTGAAAAAGTCTTCATTCCTATGGACTTTATCATCGGTGGACAAAAGAACATCGGCCGCGGTTGGCAGATGTTGGTGAGCTGTTTAGGTGCCGGCCGTGGTATTTCATTGCCTGCGTTAGGCGTGTCGGTATCTCAGGTGGCATTTAAAGGCTCTGCTGAATACGCCGCGGTGCGTGAACAGTTTGGTCTGGCCATCGGTCAGTTCGAAGGTATTCAGGAAAAGCTGGCCGATATCGCCGGTAAAACCTACTTACAAGAAGCCATGCGCGTACTCACCACAGAAGGTCTGGGCATGGGTCTAAAACCTTCTGTAGTAACCGCCATCGCCAAGTACCATATGACCGAAATCGGCCGTGACGTGCTGAACTCCGCCATGGATATTCAAGCCGGTAAAGCCATTCAGCGCGGCCCGCAAAACACCCTGGCCAGCGGCTTTGTTGCCCAGCCCATCGCCATTACGGTAGAAGGGGCGAATATCCTGACGCGTAACCTGATGATCTTTGGGCAAGGCGTGATGCGCTGTCACCCCTACTTGCAGAGCATGGTGGAGTCCATCCACTCGCAAGAAAAAGATGCCGATGCCACCTTTAATCGTATTTTGCGTAAAACTGTGGGTTACAGCACCGCCAATGCGCTGCGTGCTTTCAAACATGGTTTACTGCCGTTTACCGCGCCGAGCGCATCGTCTTTGCCTGAAGTACGCCAGTATGAAAAGGCGGTTCACAAGTTGTCGTCACGGCTAGCCGTGTATGCGGATTTCTCCTTGTTGGTTCTGGGTGGAAAGTTAAAGCAGGCGGAAATGCTGTCGGCGCGCCTGGGCGATGTAATGAGCTATATGTATGCGGCCATGGCCTCGATTAAATATTATGAGCAAAAGGTCAGCAGCGCAGATCGCGCGCAAGCGGCGCCATACTTCCACTATGCGACGCGCTGGGCATTGCAACAGGCAGAGCAGGCACTGCATGCCTTCTTGGATAACTTCCCGGCATCGGGCACCCGTAAGTTTATGCGCTTCTTAACCTGGCAGTACGGCTACAAAATGCCAACCATTGGCGACGATCTGGTTCGCGAACTGGCCCATCAGGCGCAACTGGATACGGCCATTAAAGCCCAGCTGACACACCTGGTGAAACCAACGCCGGGCGATGGTCACGATATCAACGAGCAGGCCTATAAAGCCAAGCTGGCAAACCTTGAGAGCCTGGCCAAGGTACGCAAGGCCATTAAGTCGAAGCAGATTCGCTCTGGCGTGCGCTTTGCCGAGACGCTGGATAATGCCCTGGCGGCCAGTGTGATCGATGCCAACGAATATGCGTCTTTGGTTGATTATAACCGCAAGCGTGAGCTGGCTATTCGCGTCGATGAATTCGATTTCGATATGAACCTGCTGCGCCCGGACGGCACCCGTGCCGACGGCCAGGACGTGAGCCTGCGCAGCGCCAGCTAATTATTCCTTGTCACATTTGCATTACCACCAAGCCCTTACCTTTGCGTAAGGGCTTTTTTATTGGGTGATCTTAAGGCGACCTCTGCTCGTAATGCCAGACGGAGGGAATGTATGCTTACTTTGTTTTATGACGGCAATTGTCCTTTGTGCACCGCCGAGATAAGAAAACTTAAAGGGTATGATCAGTGTGGAGCCCTAGCCTTGGTCGATATCAATAGTGACGAAGACTTGTCTCGCTACCCCATGATCGACTATCACGCCGCCAACGCGACCTTGCACGCCATTGATGAAAATGGACGGGTGTTACTTGGTTTGGATGCCAATGTCGCCGTGTGGCGGGCAGTTGGCAAGTACCCATGGTTAAGGGTGTTGCGCTGGCCGCTGATCCGTATTGTCGCAGACTGCTGTTATCGCATTTTTGCTAATAATCGCCACAGAATAGCGGGTTGGCTATCGGCTCGATCATGTAAAGAGCAATGCCATGTGGGTGAACGCCATGACTAGGGCCTTGATCATTGGCGCTTCGAGTGCGATTGCCCGAGCCCTAATCGATGAGTTGGAGTCACAGGGCACCCAGGTACACAGCGTGAGCAGATCCAGGCTCGAGCGCGAGCGCCATAGCTGTTTGGCTTACAGTGAGCAGGCGATTGCTAACTGGTGTCTTGATGCCCAGCAACAGGGATTGGCCTTTGAGTACATTTACATTTGCAACGGCGTGTTGCATAGCGAGGAGGTGCAGCCGGAAAAATCCCTAAGTGCATTTTCGCAGTCGGCTTTTTTCGAGGTGATGCAATGCAACACAGTGGTGCCTATGTGGTGGCTGTCGAACCTAACCAAACTCTTGACGCCTAACGCGCAAAGCGTGGTCACCATTTTGAGTGCGCGCGTAGGCAGCATCACAGATAACCGCTTGGGTGGCTGGTACAGCTACCGCGCTTCAAAGGCGGCCTTAAATATGCTTACCAAAACCACCGCTATTGAAATGAGGCGTACACACAAGCACAGCAAATTTTTGTTGTTTCATCCCGGCACCACGGACAGTGACCTGTCTAAGCCGTTTCAAAAAAATGTGCCTGCGGGCAAGTTGTTTACCCCTCACTTTGTCGCCCGGCGTTTGCGGGAACTGAGTACAGATTACGCCTTTCTCCCGTCCTGTGGCTTTTATGATTGGAATCGGCAAGCTATTGAGTTTTAAAGTTTATAGAGAATCTAATGTATGCAATTTAGTAAAGACGATCTCGACGCCATGCCCTCACGCTATAGAGCGCACTTCGTAAATAGCCTGTCGGGGTACAAAAGTGCAAATCTGGTGGGCACCACAGATGGCCAGGGTAATCATAACCTAGCCATTGTCAGCTCGGTGGTGCACCTAGGAGCGCATCCCCCCTTGGTCGCCATGATCATGCGCCCGGATGTGGTGGAGCGACATACCCTGAGTAATATAAGGTCTACGGGTTGGTATACCCTTAACCAGGTGAATAGTCACTTTTGGCAGGCGGCCCATCAAACATCGGCCAAGTACGGGGTTGATGAAAGTGAGTTTGATGCGGTGGGTTTGGAGCCACAATTTATCGGTGAATGTCCCGCTCCTTTTGTCAGCCAAAGTCTGTTGAAATACTCGGTGAAATTGGTTGCCGAGCAGGTCATCGAACAAAACGGTACCTTGTTACTGATAGGTGCTATTGAGCAGGGGGAGGTGAGTGATGAAGCCCTGTGTGGTGATGGTCATATCGATCTTAACAGCATAGATACCGTGGCCGTAACTGGGTTAGACGGGTACCATGTTGGCAGCCGTCTTGGGCGCCTCAGTTATGCACAACCTCATGTATGGCCAAGCCCTATTGATGACTAGTGTAAAGGGGATTGACAGTGCTCTTGTGTCGGCAGTGTGCTCAGGTACAATGTCGGCAGTTTGAATTAAGAGGTTTCTCCCATGCGTTTAGTATTCACCCTATTTCTTAGCGCTTTTATCGGTATGGTGTCCGTGCAGGCATCTGCTCAGCAGAGCATAGATCTTGAAGCTGTGATGAAAAAAATGGGTCACAGTTACAAGCAGGCGGTTAAAGCCGAAGACCAAGGACAAATGCTTATGGCCTTGGATGAGCTTCAGACCTTGGTAGAGCAGGCTAAGCAGGCTCGCTTTAACAAAGAGCCGGAACAGTCGCTGCAGGGCTTAGACAAGGTACTGGAGCAAATTTCACTGGCGCGCACCCTGGCGAAAAACAATGAGTTGGCCGAAGCCAGTGTGGCCCTCAAAAGCATTGACTCACTGCGTAAAGAGTACCACGAACTGCATGAGCCTCCGGGTTTGTGGCAATTATTGTTTGGTCAATAATATCTAGTTTCCCATTGGTTGCGGTGTTAGTCGCCGCCGCCACAGCCTCCACCGCAGCTTGAGTCACCCCCGAGACTATCGCTCGAGCTCGACGTCGAACCACTGTCACCTGCACATCCCGATGAACAACCTATATGGGCGGCACAATAGCCATCACCATACAGGGGCGACTTTTTATTCTTGCAATCTAAGGCGTAGACAAAGCCATCTTTAATTTTAAGCTGGCTATCAATAGCGAACAGTAGGGGCAACTGCGTGGGTGCCGCTGCGGGCAGGTTGCTTTTGGCGCAGGCCAGACGCCAAGCGCGCCTGATACCATCCTGGGCCACCACCTTGGTTCTCATGGCCTCGCTTGGGGTATGGTGCAAAAAGCGCCCGAGTGCCTTTTTACAAAACTGCTGGTAGTTGCGGGTAAAGAGGATAAATTCATGCCAGGCCACGTCGACCACTTGCGAGGGCATGGCTACCATTTTATTGCGGGCCTGATTACAGATATAAAAGTAATCTCGTAAACCCTGAAGCACTAAGTCTAGATCCTGCTCAGTTAGGTGAGGGTAGGTGTTTTTCACCTTGGCCGCAATCGCGGGTGCAAACTGGTATTGCTCTATATAGACACGCTGTGCTTGCTTTTTGCGGCGATGGTATAAATAGACGCTCAGACCTAAAACGATCAGTGCCGTGATGGATGTCATTATCATTTGCTGTCCCTGCCCATAGGTAATTCTTTTTATTATTCAGCTAACTACGGGTTGCCCTTGGAAGCAAGTTGTTTTTTGGCTAACAACCTTTTTGTAAACACAGGGCAAGGTTTTGCAAGGTAAAGGGCCAGGTGTCTTCATGCTCTTTGCTAAAGCGTTTAAAGTTGATATCGTCCAGGGTGCGCTCTTGTATGGCCTTAATCAGGATGTGATATTGCTCAACATCGGGTTCGAAAATAGCAAGGTTACTATCGGAGATAAAATTACTGCCTTGTCTATGACTGTCGTGCAGCATGATCAGGGCCGCAGCACCTAATAACACATGGCCGCCAACGGACACATCTAAGTGTTCATCGGTGCCCATCTTATCCCAATTTATACCGCCAACCACAGGGAGCACGGGGGCGTTGACGTTTTTTGCAGCTCTGAGGGCGCCACCGGCAATGGGGTCGTTGGCTGCCCAGATTATATTAATGTTTTTGATATGACTGAGTACGCGAATGCTTTTACGATAGCCTTCTTTTTCGGACCAATTGGCTACCTCGTGATACACCAGGTTTACCTCAGGGTGCTGGCGTAAGAAGAGTTCCAAACCCCGTTGGCGACTGAGCGCCGAGTCGGTACTGCGATCGCCATACAAGGCCAGCATGTTCAGTTGCGTATCTTCGCCAAAGCGTGCGGTGGCGCGATCAAACAAGCCGCGCGCCAACTTATAACCCGCCTCGAAATGATTGGGAATGATGTAACCGAGCAGCCAATCTGGCTTGGTAGTGAGTATGTGCTCTTCCGGGGCGTTATAGATAAATAAAATCGGCTTGTCTAATTTGGCATCCGCTTTAATAAGCTTGGTGATGGCTTTTTTTTCATCGACCACTATTACATAGTCGGCGTCGCTTCTGAGCGCGTCATTAAGTTGCGACTTCATTAAAATATGATTGCGATTGGCATAGGTGACCGACAATTGTATATCCAGATCTTCCGCCACCGCTTCCATCGCCAACGTCACGTTACGCCAAAACAGCCCGGTCGAGTTATCAAACTGGTGACCGGGATTCACAAAGCGCACCTTGAGTGGCTGCGTTTCGGACTCGGCGTAAGTTCTCTCACTGATAAGCAGCAAGACGAAGCTGAAAAAAACGAATAAAAGGCGGAAAATTGTCATCACCTCAACACATAGTTAATGTAGGCCTAGTGTATGTGGCGCTCGCGCATCAGTAAAGGAAGGACAGCTAATTTCCGTTTTAGTTTAGCGCTTTAACGATAAATCATACTTTAGCACCAAGGCATCCAGGTATTTGGCACGCAGCGAATGTTGGTATTCATGGCCGGGCGGTTCGATAACCGCCTTAGAAAACTGCTTCATCAAGGGGTGCAGTTGCTGTCTTTGTTCGGCACTTAGAGTGGTGATCGTCATCCCTTCGGTCAGCGTGTCTATACTGTAGCGCAGCGCATCCATCTGGATAATTTCCTCAATCTGCCCCTGGCGGGTTTGGGTTCCGAACTGGCCGCTTAAAAATTGCTGCCACAGATGGGTCAGTCGTTCACCGATATCATCCAGGTAGTCGTCAACCAGGTAAAGTCCTTCGCTTTGCAAATAATTCAGGGCCTGCATCGCGCGCTGGGCAAAAAGATTAAAGGCAACACTGGCCGAGTCAATATTTGCCTTACTTATTTGTCGCCCCCAATCTTGCATGGCGATAGGATAGTACTGCCAAAATACCTGACAGTCATAGATCCCCTGCACCGAGTGACACTGAATACTGTTTTCTAGGCTATAGCTGGCTTGTGGAAAAATGCACAGGTGTTGCCAGTGCTCCAATTGTTCACGGTCGATGCCCAGGTGTTGGCAAAGCTGATCTTCCCGGTAGAAAAACTGTTCCAAATAATCCAAAAGATGCATAGATAAATTAATAACTGTATATTTATACAGTTATCTTGATTCAAAGCTGATTAAGTTGCAAGCCTTAAAATGGAGAAAATTTATCAGGCAATTGGGTCGACCCCCTCGGCATAGGCGTTTGAATATGATTAAATTAGTAAAAATAGCTAGTAAGAGAAGCCAATAGTATGGGAACTATGGAGCAATTAAGACAAGCACGGGTGATCACGGCGATAAAAACCCCGTACAACGACGATGGCGAAATTTGCCTAAAGACCTTTGATACTTTGGTGGAGCGCCAGATTGCCGCAGGTGTTGATGGTATAGTCGTCGGTGGTACCACGGGTGAAGGGCAACTGATGAATTGGGAAGAGCATTTAATGCTGATTGCCCATAGCGTCGCCGCCTTTGCCGAGCGCATCTTGATCATCGGCAACACCGGCAGTAATAATACTCGAGAAGCCATCAAAGCCACCAAGTACGGCTTTGCTACCGGCATGCACGCATCGTTGCAGATCAATCCCTACTATGGCCGCACCTCCGAGCTGGGGCTAGAGGCGCATTTTAAAGGCGTACTGGATATTGGACCGGCCTTTATCTATAACGTCCCAGGACGTACAGGCCAGGACTTAACTCCTGAATTTATCGGCTCATTGGCCCAGCACGACAACTTTATCGGTATGAAGGAGTGTCAGGGTAACGAGCGTATTGCCGCTTATGAGCGCCAAGGCATCGCCTGTTGGTCCGGTAATGACGATGAAGCCCATGACGCGGTGCATCAGCACGGCGCCCATGGTGTGATCTCGGTGGCCACTAACCTGATCCCCGAGCTGTTTTGTGAGCTGCTTAAATCACCCCAGCCGGAACTCAATGCCGAGCTAACGCCGCTGATGAATTGGCTGTTCTGCGAACCTAATCCTATTGCCATTAACACCGCCCTGGCGATGACCGGTGCGGTGAAACCGGTACTGCGTTTGCCTTATGTGCCATTAACACAAAAACAACAAGAGCAGGGTGTTGAACTCATGTCCAAGTTGGACAAAAAACACCTAGTTGGCGAGCAAACAGCGGCTATCATCGCTGAAAATGCGTTTAAATTGTACTAATTGTAGGCTCGTTAACATTTAGTGACTTAACAGCCGGTTAATTGTACCGGCTTTTTTGCTATTTTTTTTACAATCCATTACTATTTGCGCCTTATAGATAAACGGACTTTTGGTGATGAAGTGTGCTGTCGAAAAGTTGGCCGTGTATGTGGCACAGCCAGCCTCAACAGAAAATATTGAGCTTAACGAAATCTTAGATGCGTTAGCGTCAGAGTTTATTGCGCTTGATGTCAGTTGGGTCAAGCCGATTCAGCGCCGCCGTTTAAGTCATTTTGCCAAGATGATCCTCAGTTGTGCCCACCAGGTAAATCCCGAGGCGCAGCCGATGCCGATCATTTTCTCCTCCCGCCATGGCGATTTGCATAAAACGTCGGACTTGTTGGCCCAATTACAAGCGCGAGAACCCTTATCACCCACTCAGTTTGGCTTATCCGTTCACAATGCCGTAGCCGGACTGCTATCAATTCTGACCAATAACAAGGCACCCATTGTCGCCCTGGCCGGCGGTAGTGACAGCATTAACAGCGCCCTGTGCGAGGCCTATATGCAGTTGCAAGACCCGGAGGTAGAGCGGGTGATGGTGATCCATGCCGACCGCGCTTTGCCCGAGCTGTATCAGGAGTTTGCCGATGAGCCACAATTGGACCACTGCGTAGCACTGGTAATGAGCAAGGTCCCCGAGGCCATCAAGGGAGGCACTAGCTTTCGCCTTGAGCAAAGTAATGATGCAGCGAAATTGACTCAGCTGCCGGCACTGCATTTGGCCCAGGCTTTGCTTCAGCAACACAGCACCGAGCTTTGTGGATGGCGATTGCACTATGATTAGCAAGCTGAACTACTGTTGGCGGGTACTTGGCACTGGTTTTTGTTTTGCCCTCTTTGGTCTCGGTGGTATGATCTTAAGCCTGACTATCTTGCCTTTGCAGCGGCTGATATACCGTCAAACCGAGGTGCGTCAGCGTAAGGCTCGAAAACTGGTGCACTACACCTTTCGCTTTTTTGTTGCCGTGATGGATACCTTAGGAGTGATAGGTTTTCATGTACATAACCGCGACGCCTTTAAAAATCTGCGTGGGCAACTGATCCTTGCCAATCATCCAAGCTTAATTGATGTGGTGGTGCTGATTGCCGCTGTGCCCAGAGCAGATTGTGTGGTTAAGGCGCATCTGTTTAAAAACCCTTTTATGCGCGGCGTGATCCAAAGTACCGGTTATATCAGCAATGATGATCCCGAAGGCTTGCTGGTGGATTGTTGTCGCTCTTTGGCCGCGGGCAATAATTTGATTATTTTCCCCGAGGGAACCCGCTCGGATCGGGGCTCACTGCAAAAGTTTAAACGCGGGGCTGCCAATATCGCCTTGCGCTGTGGTTTGCCAGCGGCCTCGGTGATCACCTCGGTGCTGATCACCATGAAGCCGTCCACCCTAACCAAGGGCACGCCCTGGTATAAGGTGGCGCCGAAGAAAGCGCATTTTTCAATGCATATTGCCGCCGAGCAACCGCAGCCCTGGCAGGGCCATGACCATGAACCCATGAGCATGCAATCGCGGGGCTTGACCAAACACTTAGAAACTTATTTTCATAATCAAGTAGCGAATTTATGAGTGATTTAAAACTAGAACTAAAACAACTGATTATTACCAGCTTGGATCTGGAAGACATCGAAGTCGCAGACATAGACGACAGTGAGCCCTTGTTCATTGACGGCCTTGGCCTAGATAGTATCGATGCGCTGGAATTGGGTCTGGCCATTAAAAAGGCATTCGATGTGAAAATCGATGCCAACTCAGAACAAACGAAAGCCCACTTTGCATCTATCAATGCATTGGCTGAGTTTATTGAACAATCGCGCAACAACGCTTAATAGTGGAATAGAAGATGAAAACTGCTGCTGAAATTTATGACGTATTACGTGGCATTTTAGAGAACGACTTTGAAATTGACGCCGACGACATCAGTATGGATGCCAACCTATACGAAGAGCTGGATTTAGACAGTATCGACGCCGTTGATTTGGTTGTGAAACTAAGAGAAATCACCGGTAAGAAAATCGAGCCTGAGGCCTTTAAACAGGTGCGTACCGTATCCGACGTAGTAAAAGAAGTCGAACAACTCGTTAATTAATGATGCTTAAAGGCATAGTGAATGCGCTGATCTCCCTGTGCCTCTTGGCCTATCCGGTATTGGTATACCTGGGGTTAAGCCAGGGGTATGAGCAACAGGTGGCCTGGCTATTGGCCCTGTTGTTAGGAGGGCGAGCGCTGCTGGCGCTGCGTCACAAGGCAATCGGCAACTGGTTATTACCTATCTCTGCCGTCGGCTTACTGCTGGTGTTGATGGCGCTGATGCGTGGCTCATCCCTGTGGTTGCAACTCTACCCGGTGATGGTAAACCTGATCATGGCCATCACCTTTACCCTGAGTTTGCTGCAAAAGCAGAGCATGGTGGAGCGTTTTGCCCGTTTGCAAGAGCCGCAACTCAGTGCGCAAGGCGTCCGTTATACCCGCAAGGTCACCATGATCTGGAGCGCCTTTTTTGTGCTCAACGGGCTCGCCGCGTCTTACACGGTCTGGCTTGGTGATGTGGCTTTGTGGACCTGGTATAACGGCTTTATCGCCTATGTGCTTATCGGTATCTTGGCCGCCAGCGAGTGGACATATCGCCTGTGGTTAAAAAGGCAGGGCAAGCTTGTATAAATTAAAACATCTCCTTGGCGAACACATGGCCAGTCGCAGTGGCTGTGCGTTTGGTCGCGAGCAATTTCTTGCTTTAGTCGAGGACTTATATCGCCGTTATGCGTCCCTTGAAGCCGGCTCCTCGGTGTTGCTGCATCACAGCGATAGCATAGAATTTGCTGCACGCCTGCTGGCCTTAGCGCAATTGCCGGTGGATATTGTTTTACCACCAAACGCTCAACCACAAACACTACGTGACCTGCAAAAGATCACCCGCTTCTATGCCGGTGAGTTGGAGGCGGATTGCCCGCCAGGCTTTACCTGTGTGGACGCCTTTGATCCAGATTCCACATTGGCCAGCGATTTACATTGGCCCAGCAGTGCACAGGGCGCAGGCAGATTAGTGTTCTTTACCTCAGGTTCCAGCGGTCCCGCCAAGGCAATTTATAAACGCTGGGATGCCATTAACTGCGAACTAGAGACTCTAGAGCAGACTTTTAACGGTACTGAGCAGCAGTCGCTGTCATTTATTGCCATGGTCTCGCACCAGCATATTTATGGGCTCTTATTTAAACTGCTGTGGCCGCTGCGTTATGGGCATTTTTTTGAAGCCAGCAGTTACCAATACCCGGAGCACTTAGTTAAACGACTTGGTGCTCATCAGCGTTGGCTGGTGGTGGCCTCGCCAGCACAGTTATCCCGGCTTGTGGATGACAATGTCTTGGTGGCAAAGCGCACCCAGATAGAGCGAATTTTTTCCTCCGGCGGACCCTTGGCGGACTCCGATGCCATTACCTTGGCCGAACAGCTCCACCAGGGGATCGTGCAAGTTTACGGCAGCACCGAAACCGGCGGCATAGGCTATCGCAGTGTGCTTTCAACGGCAGCAACGCCCTGGCAGCCTTTTACTGGGGTAAGCCTAAGCGAAGAGCTGGGCCGATTAGTACTACAGTCTCCCTTGATTGATGAAGCAACCCGGCTTTTGGATGACAAGGGCCAGGTATTGAGTGACGGGCAGTTTTTATTACTTGGGCGCGCCGACAGAACCGTGAAGGTAGCGGAAAAGCGAGTCGATCTGGTTGGTATGGAAGCGCGCTTGCGCCAGCACCCCATGGTGCGCGCCTGTGCGCTGCTGCAACTGCCATCGGGACGTTTGGGGGCCTTGGTGGCGCTCAGCAAGGCAAGTGAGTTGCAGACTCCCAGCAGGGAAGTCACGGTGCAGTTAAAGGCCTGGCTGGGGCAGGAGTTTGAAGCCGTGTGTGTGCCTCGTAAATGGCGTTATTTTGAGCAGCTGCCGTACAACAGCCAGGGCAAGCTGATTTATTCGCAATTGGAGCAATATTTTGTCTGATCTAGTGATAACCGAACCGCAGATCCGTGCCATTGAGCAAACGGACGATCAGGTTTCGCTGACCTTGTATTTACAGCCGGAGCTGGATTATTTTCGTGGCCATTTCCCCGGTGCACCTATTCTGGCTGGCGTCGTGCAGCTTGATTGGGCAGTGCAGTATGCCCGTCAACACTTCGGTATGGAAGGCGACATAGCCGATATCGAAGTGCTGAAATTTCAGGTGGTGATGACTCCCGAGCTGGAAGTGACCCTGCAGTTGGTAAAGAAAAATAACGACAAGGTGCTCTTTAGCTATCACTCTGAAAAAGGCCAGCATGCCAGTGGCCGCCTGGTGTTTGCGAGTTAACCATGAACCTCTGTATCGTCATCCCCAACTACAACCATACCCATGCCATTGACCAGGTGTTGGCCCAATTGTGTGGCGCCGGTTACAACATAGTCATGGTCGATGATGGCAGTCACGGCGAAGCGCAAAGCTATTTCGATGAGCTGGCACCCCGTTACCCGCAGCTGACGCTGCTGCGTCATCAGGTTAACCAAGGCAAGGGCGGGGCGGTGCAAACCGGTCTGCGCTGGGCATATGAAAACGGTTACAGCCATGCCTTGCAGGTTGATGCCGATGGCCAACACTGCATCGCCGATATCGACCGTCTGGTGGAATGCGCGCGGAAAAACCCGGAGGCCATTATCAGTGGTCGTCCCCTGTATGACGAGTCGGTGCCTAAGCATAGATATTTGAGTCGCTATATCACCCATGTTTGGGTGTGGATAGAAACCCTGAGTTTGTCTATTAAAGATTCCATGTGCGGCTTTCGGGTTTACCCTTTAACGCCCTGTATGGCGCTCTTTGAGCGCTGTGAGCTGGGTAAGCGCATGGATTTCGATATCGAGATCATGGTGCGCATGTATTGGCGTGGCACGCCCTCTCTCTTCGTCGATACCAAGGTGATTTACCCCGAAGACGGGGTGTCGCATTTTCAGCCCCTGGCCGATAACGTCAAAATAAGCTGGCTGCACACCCGTTTGTTTTTCGGCATGTTAGTGCGCCTGCCTAAATTGCTGTGGCGTAAGTTCAGTGGCCAAAGGTAAGCGGCGCAGCATGAGTGGGCAACATTGGTCAAAAACCCAAGAGCGCGGCAGCTATCTAGGCATGCAGTTTTTACTTGGCGTATATAAGCTCTTTGGTCGGCGAGTACTCTGGCTGTTTATGTTTGTGGTGGTGTTTTATTTTTATGTCAGCGGCACCAAAGCGCGCCAAGCCTCCATCGATTACTGGCGACGCTTACACCGTTTTGATCCCAGTCAACCCAAACCCAGCTTTGGCACTGGCTTAAAACATTTTTGTACCTTTGCCGACAGCGCCTTTGATAAGATTGATGCCTGGCTTGGGCGCATTACGCCGGCGCAATTGCGTTATCAAAATCAACATCTTTTTGATGATCTGGTGGCCCGTCGCCAAGGCGCCATTTTTATCGGCTCACATTTGGGTAACCTGGAAGTATGCCGGGCCTTGGGCATGCGTCATCAAAACTGTGTGATCAATGTGCTGGTGTTTACCGAGCACGCGGTGGAGTTTAATCGCACCTTGGGGCGTATTAACCCCAATGTCAGCGTCAACCTTATCCAGGTCAGTGATATGGGCCCGGATCTGGCGATTTTACTTAAAAGCAAGGTCGAGCAGGGTGAGTTTGTGGTGATTGTAGGCGATCGCACCAGCACCAGTGCGGTAGGCCGGGTGCACTATGCGTCCTTCCTTGGGGAGCCGGCGCCTTTCGCGCAGGGGCCTTTTATTCTTGCGGCACTGCTGGAGTGCCCAATATACTGGCTTTTTTGTACCCGAAGTGATGATGGATTTGACGTCCATTTTAGTCATTACAGCGAAGCATTATCCTTGCCGCGTAAAACCCGGCAGCAGGCCCTGGTTCAGGTAATAGATGATTACGCCCAGGAGTTGCAGCGAGTGGCGCTGCAATACCCTTATCAATGGTTTAATTTTTACGATTTTTGGCAACGCGACGAAGACAGCGTCCGCCACGAGGAGAAGTAGTTCGTGTCTAGTATTCAATCCATCGAGTTTGGCGCCGCGCCGCTGCGCATTGAAGATATCGTTGCCTTTGCCCGCACCGATACTGTAGCGCACATTAGTAATGACGAGGCATTGGCACGCAAAATTGACTCGGCGGTGGCCTTTTTAGATGAACTGCTTGAAAAAGAAGGGGTGATTTACGGCGTTACCACCGGCTACGGCGACTCTGTGACCGTGGGCATTCCCCTTGAGTTAGTGCAAGAGCTGCCTTTGCATCTCACCCGTTTTCACGGCTGTGGTATGGGCGCACATTTCTCTCATGCCGAGTCGCGTGCCATTTTGGCAACCCGATTGACCTCGCTCACTCAGGGGTATTCCGGCGTAAGCTGGGAATTGTTGCACCTGCTGCGCGATATGCTGAATCACAAAATTCTGCCCTTGATCCCGCAAGAGGGTTCGGTGGGCGCCAGTGGCGACCTGACACCGCTTTCTTACGTGGCCGGTGCCTTGGTGGGTGAGCGCGATGTGTATTTTCAGGGGGAGGTGATGGCCGCCAAAGACGCCTTTGCCAAGGTGGGCCTGAAACCCATCACATTGCGCCCAAAAGAAGGCCTGGCAATCATGAATGGCACCGCGGTGATGACCGCCATCGCCTGTTTGGCCTTTGACCGCGCCAATTATCTGCATAAGCTGGCGACCCGCATTACCGCCTTAAGTTCATTGGCGCTCAAGGGCAACAGCCATCACTTCGATGAAATCTTATTCTCGGTGAAACCGCACAGCGGACAGCAGCAGGTAGCGGCTTGGATCCGCGATGACCTGAATCATCATAGTCACCCCCGCAACGCCGAGCGTTTGCAGGACCGTTATTCGATCCGCTGTGCGCCCCATGTCATTGGTGTGTTGGCGGACTCCTTGCCCTGGTTGCGTCAGTTTATCGAGAACGAGCTGAACTCAGCCAATGATAACCCCATTATTGATGGCGAGGGCGAGCATGTATTGCATGGCGGTCATTTTTACGGCGGTCATATCGCCATGGCCATGGACAGCATGAAAACCGCGGTGGCGAACCTGGCCGACCTGGCCGACAGACAAATTGCCTCCTTGGTGGACACCAAGTACAACAATGGTCTGCCCAGCAACCTCAGCGATGCCCATGACGACCGCAAGTACATCAACCATGGCTTTAAAGCGGTGCAGATCGGGGCTTCGTCCTTTACCGCCGAAGCCTTGAAACTGACCATGCCCGCCAGTGTATTTTCCCGCTCCACCGAATGCCATAACCAGGACAAGGTGAGCATGGGCACCATCGCCGCCCGCGATTGCATGAGAGTGCTGCAACTGACCGAGCAGGTGCTGGCCTGCACCCTGTTGGCGGCGGTACAAGGGCTGCGCATTCGTATTGCCCGCGGTGAGGTCGATGAACAAGGGTTAAGCACAAATATTCGCGCCATGTATAGCGATGTTTGTCGCTATTTTGATAACCTAACAGAGGACAGACCACTGGAGCAGACCCTGCGCACCACGGTGGATTACATAGTGCAGCAACGTTGGGACCTGTATGAATAATAAAAATGCCTTGCTGGTTAGCTCAGTTGAAATAGAGATCCCATTTCACGATTGCGATCCTATGAATATCGTTTGGCATGGAAACTATGCCCGCTACCTCGAAGTGGCGCGCTGCGAGCTGTTGCGTCAATTCGATTATGACTATTTGCAAATGCGTGAGTCGGGCTATGCATGGCCCATCGTCGATATGCGCATTAAATACATAGACTCGGCGCTGTTCACCCAGCGTATACGTGTCGAGGCTTACCTTAAAGAATACGAACAACGCTTAAAAATCGACTATGTGATCTTCGACGCTGCAACCAATAAGCGCTTGACTAAAGCCTATACGGTGCAGGTCGCTGTTGCGCAAGAAAGTGGTGAAATGCAATATGTGTCGCCGCCGATTTTAATGCAAAAACTGGCCAAGGTATTGTGATGAAGAAATTGATAGTCGGCCTTTGCTTGAGCCTTGCAGCCCTGGTAAGCGCTTGTGTAGCCGCGTCTGCAGGTGCGACTGCAAGTGCAAGTGCGGAAAAGGCAAAGCAGCCGGAACAAGGTCGCTTTAGCCAGGCTAAAATCTTTGCCGGTTTTAATCAGCCCTTTATCAGTCAGGGTGAATTTACTCTAAGTAGCGAGCAGCTGTTATGGCATACCCTGACGCCAATCGATTCGCTGTTGAAAATCGATGGTGATGGCGTGTTTGAGCGCCAAGCGGATGGTCAATTTCGCCGGCAAGGCCAGGCCGGGCCCTATAGCCGCTTGTTGCAAGCCCTGTTGGCACAAGATCAACAGCAGCTGACGCAATTCTTTACCAGCAGCGAGGCCGAGTTACCGGCATCCCTGTTAGAGAAGGACTATTCATGTCAGCAACTTACTCCTATCACACAAGAGCTGCAAAGCTTGTTTAGCCGCTTTATTAGCTGTGCTGATGGTGATACACGGGTGCGCTTTATCGGCTTGTATGAACACAGCGGCACGGCCACAGAAATCACCCTTAGCTTTGAGCCCGGTGTAAGCCCAGAGTAGTTATGAAACACTGGCTGACACGCGCCTTAATTCTGACGGTAATGCCCCTGTTATTGGTGGGCAGTCTCGCCGTGCTGTGGCAACTTAAACCCATCGCCATAAAAAGCGATATGCTGGCCTTGCTTACACCCATTGCCGATGCGCAAAGCGGCGATAAGGAAGCGCTAGATAAGGCCCAGAACTTTTATCTTGCCCAACAACAGTTGCTCGGTGAGCAGCAAAAGCGCCTGGTGTTTTCGCTGCAAGGCGCCAACAGTGAGCAGGCCTATCGGGATCTAGCCCAGGGTTTGGCGCATGCAGGCCTTAAGGTACAAGGGCAACAGCCGCAGCTAACGCAAATCATCGACTTCTACGCGCCGTATCGCGGCGCCCTGATGAGCCAGGAATATGCCCAGGCCATTGGCGAACCGGCCAAGTTTAATCAGTATTTTCAGCGCCAGTTGGCGCAAACTGCCTCGCCCTGGTTAAGTCAGAGTCTAAGCCAAGACATGTCCTTGGCGACCTATAGCTTTGTGAGTACGCTTAGTAACGAGCAAGCCCTCGCCCTGGTGGATGGAAAGTTACAAGGTCGCGATGAGCAAGGTGAGCCGGTGTGGATCCTGCTGGCGCAAACGAACGAAAGCGTCAGTAGCATCGCTGCCACCGAGCGTACCGTCTCGGCCATTGATGCGCTACTGAATCAGTTGCGACAGGATCACCCTCAGGTGCAAATCAGCCATTCCGGTTTACTGTTCCACAACGCTGAAAATGCCACTCAGGCCAAATGGGAGATGAACCGCTTTGGCCTTGCCAGCATAGTCTTGTTATCCATGTTTGTTTTTCTGTCTTTACGTGGCGTCTGGCCCTTGTGGGTAAGTATGCTGACGGTCAGTACTGCCATACTCAGTGGTCTCTTGGCGTTGTTATTGCTGCGTCCTGAAATACATCTCCTGACTCTGGTTTTTGCCACCACCTTGATTGGGGTCGCCATAGACTACGCGTTTCATGCCCTGGTTGATAAAGCGGCGCACAAGGGGCGATATTCTCGCGCTCTTAAACGTGGCTTGCTGTTGGCACTGTGTTCAACCGCCATTGGCTATTTGTGTTTTCTCAGCGCCCCCTTGGTGTTGTTGCAAGATGTGGCCATCTTTGTCGTTGCGGGCTTGATAGGTGCCTGGGTGTTTACCCGTTTCTGCCTGGCTCCGGTGGCCATGACCCTAAGTTTTCGGGCCCCGGTGGTATCGAGCGCCGAGCGTGCTCTGCAATGGCAAGGTCAAGCTCGTCGCCACAGTGGCAAGGTCTACCTGGGCCTGGCGGTGCTTTGTGTGCTGCTAAGTGGGTGGCGTATGCCTGAGACTAATGATTCCATTGCCAGCTTTAATGCCAGCAGCGCCGAGCTGATGGCTGCCCAAGCTCAGCACCAGATATACTTACAAGGCTCTGAGCCAGTGCAGCGTTTGCTGCTAAAGGGCCAGGACGTGCAGCAACTGCTTCGGCGTGAAGAGCAGGTAAGCGCTTGGCTGCGGCAGCTAGGCGCCCACACTCAAGGCCTCAGCAGTGCTTTGCCTAGTTTGGCGCGTCAGCAAGAAAATGCTCAGGCCTATAACCGAGCTGTGGCAGCCGGGGTATTTGCACCGCTGCAAGCCTTTAGCGGTAAGGTCATAGCACCGACGACGATTGATTTGCTGGATTATGATGCTTTCGCGATGAGCCCTCTGAGGGCTGCTTTTGCCGAGCTGGTGCACCTTGATGGCGAGGTCTATTCCCTGCTCAACGTCAGCGGCGTCAGCGCGGCGCAACTGCAAGCCATAGGCGCCGAACACGATTATGTGGCGATTGTCGATGTGCCGGGGCAGCTCAGTGCCATGCTGGCGCATTTTCATCGTGGAATTCACCTTGCCTTATTCTTGGCGGCAGTGGCCATTGTGCTGATTTTCGTATTTAGCTTCGGCTGGCGTCATGGCCTTAAAATGGCGGCCTGGTTGGCCTTATCCACGGCGCTGATTGTCAGTCTCATAGCTCAGTTCAGTGCCATATCGGTGTTTCATACCTTAGGGCTGATTTTGGTGCTGGCACTGGCGGTGGATTACTTTATATTCTATCGCCAAGGTGGCCATAGCGCTCATACCCTGGTAGCCATCAGTTTGTCGGCGCTGTCGTCGCTGGCGGTTTTTGCCATGCTGATTTTTTCCAAAACGCCTGCAATAAGCCAATTTGGTGGTGCCGTCTTACTGGGGTTGCTGGTGGTTTACTTTTTGGCACCTTTAAGTATCGAGAATAATAATGACAAACAATGATTATACAGTGGATGTAGTGGTGATCGGTGCAGGCCCCTCGGGCGCCTTGGCCAGCGCCTTGTTGCAGCAATTGGGTTGGCAGGTCAGGGTTTTGGAAGGACAGCATTTCCCGCGGTTTTCCATAGGTGAGAGCCTGTTACCTCAGTGTATGCAGTTTCTTGCTGAAGCTGGCATGGATAAGCTAGTGGACGAGTACGCCGAGAAGCTGGCATTTCAATATAAAAATGGCGCCGCCTTCCATTATCGTGGTACCGACACCGAAATCGACTTTACCGATAAATTCAGCCCTGGGCGCGGCACCACTTATCAGGTCAAACGTGCCGACTTCGATAAGTTGCTGGCCGATGCGGCCGCCGCCAAAGGGGTAGATATCTGTTATGGCCATAGGGTGCAGGCCATAGAAGAAAATAGTGAAGGCATGGTGCTAACGGTGAGCAAGGGCGAGGAGCAGTATTGTTTGCAGAGCCGTTTTGTCCTCGATGCAAGTGGTTTTGGTCGGGTATTGCCACGTTTATTGGATTTGGATAAGCCCTCAAGTTTACCGCCGCGCAGTGCCTACTTTTGTCATGTTAAAGACGGCATCAAGGCCCCGCGCTTTGACCGTAATAAAATCCTTATTAGCGTGCACCCCGAGCACAGAGATATCTGGTATTGGTTGATCCCTTTTGCCGATGGCACCGCAAGTTTGGGGGTGGTGGGTGAGCCTCATCATTTTGACTCGTCCCTCAGTAATTCCGAAAACCTCTGGGATAAGGTCAAGGCCGAGCCGAATCTAGCCGAGTTGTTGGCCGATGCCGAAGCCGTTAACCCGGTGCAAACTCTGGGCGGCTATTCCGCCGATGTGTCCAGCCTATACGGTAAACACTATGCCTTGCTGGGCAATGCCGGAGAGTTTTTAGACCCGGTATTTTCATCCGGGGTGACCATAGCCCTGAAATCCGCCTCCCTCGTGGCCCCCGTGGTTGATGCACACCTGCGTGGTGAGCAAGCGGACTTTGAGGGCCAGTTTGCAACACCCTTAAAGCAGGGGGTGGAATGCTTTAAAACCTTCGTTAATGCCTGGTATGACACCCGTTTTCAGGACGTGATTTTTTATCCCGAGCAAAGCGATGAGGTGCGTCGCATGATCAGTGCCATCCTCGCAGGATATGCCTGGGATGCGAACAACCCCTATGTGCTGCAAAGCGAGCGTCGATTAAATGTGTTAGCGCAATTGTGCCAGATGGAGCCTTGTTAATGCCTTGGTTATTCATGCTGCTGTTACTGCTTAGTGGTTGTGCCAGCCATCCAAAGATCGGGCAGGATGCAGGATTCGGTGCGGTAATGTTAACTCCCGAGGTGGGCTTGGCACTGAGCGCTCCGCCCGCTGAGTTGCATAATAGCCAATGGCAAAAACGTATGTATGTGACCAAGGCGCGAACCCAGCAGGCACTGCTGAGTCAATTGGCCATTGATAACGACGGCGAGCTGCGCCTAGCGTTAATGAGTGCCGCCGGTTTACCTGTGTTTACCTTAAGTTACCGCGTCGAACAAGGTGTGGTGGCCCAGCGTTTTATCGCCGCCGAGGACTTAGACCCAAGTTATATTCTGGCCGATATTCAACTGGTGCATTGGCCTATAGCGCAGTTAAACAATCAGTTACAAGGGGCGCAATTGCACCAGTATCGCCAAGATGGGGAGCTTATCCGCGAGCTACGCCAAAATGGCATGACCTTGCTGGATATACGTTATTCCGATGACGCCGTCATATTGAACAATAAAATTCATCACTATGAGATCCGCTTTGAAGAGGTGAGGCCATGAGCGCATGGTTAAATGATTTAGGCATAGTCAGTGCCTTGGGCGTAGATAAGGCGGAGCACTTACAGGCCTTTTGTGGCCTTGAACAAACGCCGTTAACTCAGGGCAGTGGTCTACATTATGGTGTGCAAGAGAGCGACCAGCATGGTGAGCCTGCTATCCAGCAAGACCCTTATGTGGGCTTGGTGCGTGCAATTCCTTTGAGTGAAAAACAACGAAACAACCGACTGCTTGATCTGGCCCTGGCACAACTGACGCCGACGTTGCAGCGCATGCGAGCTCGATATAACCCGGCGCGTATTGCCGTGGTGGTAGGCACCAGCACCGCGGATATTTACGACGGCGAGCGGGCCCGCGAACATAAAGCGCATACCGGCTGCTGGCCCGAGGGTTATCATTATAACCAGCAAGCCCTCGATGCTCCCGCCGTTTATATCAAGGAAAAACTGGGCTTAGAAGGGATTGCCTACAGTATCTCCACCGCGTGTAGCTCCAGCGCGAAGGCCCTGAGCAGTGCCAAAGGACTGTTGGCTGCCGGTTTAGCCGATGCGGTGATTTGCGGGGGGGCAGACAGTCTATGTCAGTTGACCATCAATGGCTTTAGTGCCTTGGCCTCGACCAGTCATGGATTGTGCCAGCCCTTTGGAGCCGAGCGCGATGGCATCAATATAGGCGAGGGGGCAGCGCTCTTTGTGATGAGTCGCGAGCGCGACTTGGGTGAGAGTCACTGTGCTCTGTTGGGGAGCGGTGCCAGCTCGGATGCACACCATATGTCGGCGCCCGAGCCCAATGGTCATGGCGCCATTGAAGCTATGCGCCAGGCTTTAGCGAACGCTAAGCTGAGTCCAAATCAGATAGACTATCTTAACGCCCATGGCACGGCGACGCCGAAAAATGATGAAATGGAAGCCAAGGCCATCGCCGAGCTGTTTGCCGACCCCGTGCCGGTAAGCTCGACTAAGCATTTAACCGGACACACCCTGGGCGCCGCCGGCGCCATCGAGGCGGGCCTTTGCTGGTTGCTTATTGAACAGCAGCGTTTAGGTGCAGAAGTATTGCCGTCGGCAACGCAGGCGGGACTGCCTTTACCCTGGCACCAGGGCTATGAGCTTGACGCCAACTTGGCACCCATCCAAGTATTACAACAACCCATAACGAAAACCCCAAAAATCTGTATGAGTAATTCCTTTGCCTTTGGTGGCAATAATGCCAGTTTAATTATCGGAGAAGTCGATGCCTGATATTGCCATGACCGAGCTTATCGCTCACCGTCCACCCATGGTGCTGATCGACTCCCTGGTATCGTTTGACGATAACAGTGCCCACTGTCAGGTACGCATTCGCGAAAATAGCCCCTTCTATGACGCCGAACAGGGCGCGGTGCCAAGTTATATTGGCAGTGAGTACATGGCGCAGGCCATCGCCGCCTACGCCGGGGCTCATGACCTAGATCAGAGTCGAGATATTAAAATCGGCTTTCTCCTCGGTAGTCGCAAAATTCGCTGTCATAAACCGCGCTTTGACCATGGTATGCTGTTGGATATTTTGGTCGAAAAGGTGATTCAAGACGAGTCCGGATTAAGCGTGTTCGCTTGCCGCATTGAGCACCAGGGCGACTGCTTGGTCGAAGCCAAAATTAATGTGTTTCAACCCGCCGACCCAATGAAATTTATAAAGGAAAATCAATGAATAGACGTATTTTAGTCACAGGCTCAAGCCGTGGGATCGGCAAGGCCGTTGCGTTGCAACTAGCAGAGCAAGGGTTTGATATTACTTTGCATTGCCGCTCGCAGGTGGCTCTGGCCGAGCAGGTGGCCGAGCAAATTAAGGCCTTGGGCAGAACGGTCAATATTCTGGTTTTCGATGTGACCGACAGAGCCGAGGCCAAGCAAGCGATTGAAGAGGATATCGCCGCCAACGGCGCCTATTACGGCGTAGTGTGTAATGCCGGCGTGACGAGAGATACCGCATTCCCGGCGATGACGGACGAGGAATGGGACACCGTCATAAGCACGGGTCTTGATGGTTTCTATAACGTGGTACGCCCTCTGGTTATGCCCATGGTTAGTGCGCGCAAGGGAGGGCGTATCATTACTCTGGCCTCTGTGTCTGGCATCGCCGGAAATCGTGGTCAGGTCAATTACAGTGCCGCCAAGGCAGGTATTATAGGTGCCACCAAGGCGTTATCGCTGGAATTGGCGAAGCGTAAAATCACGGTGAACTGCGTGGCTCCCGGGTTAATCGAAACCGAGATGACCGCCGAGCTCGATACCAAGATGTTGCTTGAGCACGTGCCGATGCGACGCATGGGCAGTGTTGATGAAGTTGCCGCGACGGTGGCCTTTTTAGCTTCTGATCAGGCGGGTTACATTACCCGTCAGGTTATTTCCGTTAATGGTGGATTAGTATAATGAAACGCGTGGTGATTACGGGCATGTCGTGTATTACGGCATTGGGCGATGATTGGCAAAGCTTTCGTGGTGCGCTGGAGCGTGGCGAAAATGCCGTGCAGACGATGGAGCAATGGGGTGATATCAGCGACCTCAATACCAAGCTGGCGGCGCCGGTCACCCATTTTGAGCGCCCCAGCCATTATAAGCGGAAAATGGTGCGCTCCATGGGCCGCGTGGCCCTAATGGCAACCGTAGCCACCGAGCGCGCCTTGCAGCAGGCTCAGTTACTGGAACACCCGGCGCTTACCAATGGCGATACCGGCATAGCCTATGGTTCATCCACCGGCTCGACGCCGCCGCTCATTGCCTTTGCCGATATGATGAAGTCGGGGCAAATGAATGGTGTAACCGCTACCAGCTATATTCAGATGATGGCACACACGGCGCCGGTGAATATCGGCGTGTTTTTTGGTCTTAAGGGTCGGGTGATCACCACCAGCTCCGCCTGCACCTCCGGCTCTCAGGGTATAGGTTATGCTTATGAAGCGATCAAATACGGTCGTCAGAAGGTGATGGTGGCCGGCGGTGCCGAAGAACTGTGTGTCACCGAGGCGGCGGTATTCGACACCCTGTATGCCACCAGTTGCAATAATGACAATCCCAAAGCAACGCCGCGCCCTTTCGACAGCAAACGCGACGGTTTGGTCATAGGTGAGGGAGCCGGAACCTTAATCCTCGAGGAATACGAGCACGCTAAAGCGCGCGGGGCCACCATCTTGGCGGAAATCGTGGGTTTCGGTTGTAACTCTGACGGTCAGCATGTTACTCAGCCCACCAGCGACACCATGCAGGTTGCCATTGAAATGGCACTGCAAGACGCCGAACTCAGTGCCGATGACATTGGCTATGTAAACGCCCATGGTACTTCCACGGATCGCGGCGATATTGCCGAGTCTCACGCCACCTTTAATGCCTTGGGTGCCAAGCCGATCAGCTCATTAAAAAGCTACCTTGGCCATACCCTCGGCGCCTGTGGGGCGATAGAGGCCTGGGCCTGCATAGAAATGATGCGTGATGGCTGGTTTGCGCCCACCATTAATCTCGACACGGTAGATGAACAGTGTGCGCCACTGCATTACCTGACAGAAGGCAAAGAAATACATTGTGATTATGTGATGAGCAATAACTTTGCTTTCGGCGGTATTAACACCTCTTTGATCTTTAAACGGGCCTAAGCAATGAACAAGGCAATGGTGTTATGCGTGTTACTCTTACTGTGTCCGGCGGTGAAGGCCGCCAGCGAGCTTGAGTTGGGGGCGGGCATTTTTACTACCTCCTTACCCCATTATCTTGGCTCCAGTGAGCATAACAACTACACCTTGCCTTTGCCCTATGTGCGCTATCGCAGCGAGCGCATGTGTGTCGACCGCAACAGTGCGGTGGGCTACCTTTGGCAAAATGACAATTGGCACCTGGATGTGTCGGCCACGGCCAGCTTGGCGGTGGACAGCAAGGACAACCAGGCTCGCTCAGGCATGGACGACCTGGACTGGGTATTTGAATTGGGTCCAGCCTTAGATTATTATTTCGCCGGGCAGCCGCGTAGTAGTAACTCCCTCAAAAGTGGTCTGTTTGTGCGTAAGGCACTGGCCACCGACTTCTCTTCCATTGATGATATCGGCTTTCGTATGGGCCCTTATATGCAATGGCAGCAGTTAGTTTGGCAAAAGGCAGAGCAGACGGTGAGTGTTACCGCCCGTGGTGCCGTTAACTTTGCCACCAGTCAGTATGTCGATTATTTTTACGGCGTAGGCGCGCAGCAGGCAACGGCTGGACGCGGTGAATACGACCCTAAATCCGGTTACAGTGGCAGTGAGCTGTCCCTTGGGGTTAACTACGATAGCAAGCGCTGGTGGGTCGGTGGCTTTGTAAAATATTACCGCATCAAGGACGCGGTCTGGCGCGACAGCCCCCTGGTTGAGCGACACCATAATCTTGCCTTTGGCATCGGCCTGGCATGGAAGTTTTATAATGTAGAGGGAAATTAAGGATGAAAACATCACTGTTTTTAGCGCTGGGATTGGCGCTGACGGCGAATACGGCCCTGGCTCGTGACGATATCGGTCACTACAATATTGCCGAGCTACTGGAAACCACTAAGGCCAAAAATGCGCTTCTGGATGTGCCGTTGTATTTTGGCAATCAGGCATACGGCAAGGTGCAGGAAACCTATGGTGAGGTGACCACCAACCAAAAAACCAATGCCTTTAACAAGTCTGACAAGGAAGCCTGTCAATGGGTGATGCTGAGTGCCCTTAAGGCCTTGCAGGAGCGTGCCAAGCGCGAGGGCATGAATGCGGTGGTGAATATTCAGTCGTACTACAAAAAGCGCGAATTTGTCAGTGAAACCGAATTTGAATGTGGTGCCGG
Source organism: Pseudoalteromonas sp. T1lg48 (assembly GCF_002964785.1). Taxonomy (GTDB): domain Bacteria; phylum Pseudomonadota; class Gammaproteobacteria; order Enterobacterales; family Alteromonadaceae; genus Pseudoalteromonas. The sequence continues at coordinate 300,508 of NZ_PQCC01000004.1, read as the reverse complement.
CTTTCTGATCGCCGGTGTTGCCCTAAAAGGCACCCTAGTTAAACGCTAAGCGCTTGTAATACGTATCCTTGTTGCACTATTGCCCCTGAAAAAGGTAGCTTTTTCGTTTGCCTTTGTTAACATGAGGTAAATTTTTGCTAAGGCAAATGAAAGTAGTACCAATAAGGACGTTTATGGCGCGTTATGCTCGTTTTTCATTTTTTGCATGTGCGGCCGCAACTCTCTGCAGTGCAGCGGCGCATGCTTATCCCCCAGCACAACACTATGCCTTGGTTCAGGCTCAGGACGAAATCCAGCTTGATGGCCAGTTAAACGAAGAGGTGTGGCAGCGCGCCACGCAAATTGACGTTAATACCCAAAACGAACCACTCGAGCGGGCGCCTTCTCCGGTGCAAACCACCGCTTACCTGTTTGAAGATGGTCGTTATCTGTATCTCGGCATCGATGCCAAAGACCCCAACCCAAGGGCCATTCGTGGCGCCCTGCGCGACAGGGATGAATTATGGCAGGATGACAATGTCGGCATTGTCATCGACAGCCTGAATGATGAGCGCAATGCCTTTGAGTTTTTTGTAAATGCCTATGGCGCTCAGGGAGACATACTCTCTACCGATTTCGATACCTGGATAACAGATCCTAGCTGGGATGCCACCTGGTATAGCGGCGCACACATCTATGAAGGCGGTTACAGTGTGGAGATGAAGATCCCGCTGACCGTATTAAACCTTCCAGAAACGGACGAAGAGATCACCTGGGGCATTTCCATCGCCCGCAACTATCCTCGCGATGTTATGTACCGTATCTCCAACGTGGGCTTTGATCTGGATATCAAGTGTAGCTTTTGCCAGTTTGATAAGCTGACCGGTCTGTCCGAGCGCCATGAACAGCGAGATCTATCCGTTGCCCCTTATGTCAGTGCTAAACGCAGCGATAGCAAGGATCCTGTTCCGGGTCCTTGGCAACAAGGTGATACCGAGGTCGAAGTCGGTGCCGATCTACGTTGGCGCGTCAATGATGAGACCTTGCTTAACGCCACCATTAACCCTGACTTCTCACAAGTGGAAGCCGATGCCGTACAACTGGACGTTAACACCAATTATTCCTTGTACTATGCGGAAAAACGGCCGTTTTTCCTTGATGGCTCCTCGTTTTTTCGCACCAATCAGTTAGAGCTTTTGTATAGCCGTACCATAGCCGAGCCGGACTACGGCATTAAGTTAAGTGGTAAAAACGGCGCCCATACCTATGCCGGGCTGGTCACCGATGACAATAATGCCTCGGTGCTGTTGCCAGGTAATCAGGGCTCTTCGTTGGCACAGTTAGAGGACGATGTTACCAATACCGTCGCCCGTTATCGCTATGATTTGGGTCAGCGCAGTGGCCTTGGGGTGATGTTGACCCACCGTCAGGGGGGGGACTATCACAACACCGTAGGGGCGCTCGACGGCACCTACGGACTCAATGCCAGTGACTCCATCAATTACGCCATTGCTTATGCGGACACCGAAAACAGTGCCCAGTTCGCCAGTGGCTGGCAAGTGGATGAACAACAATCCGGCACCGCCGTCAGTCTGGCAGTACAACGACTCAAGCGAGACTATGAGTTGCGAGCCCAGTACGAGCAAATCAGCGAAGATTTCCGCGCCGATATGGGCTATCAGCCTAAGGCCGACTATCGCGAGGTGGAACTCGGTGGCGGCCAAATTTGGTATGGCCAGGAACAGGATTGGCTGAGTAAGTGGGGTTATGACCTTGAGTGGCAGAAGGCCTACGATCTCGATGGTGAATTACTGGAGCAGCAATACCAGGGTTATGTCTATGGCGAAGGGCCCTGGATGTCGAGTTTTGAGCTGGGCATGTGGCACAGTGACGAGTTGTATTACGGCGAGTACTTTTTACAAAACAACGGATATGTGGTGCTTTCCGTGCGCCCCTTGCAGGACTTAACCTATCAGTTCTATGGCGACTATGGCTCGCGTATCGACTACAGTAACGCGCGTCTAGGCGAGGGCAGCGACATTGAAAACACCCTTACCTGGGACGCCAATCAGCATTTACAACTGCAGTTAAGTTATAACTACAGCACCTTAGAGGTGGACAACGAGCGGGTGTTCACTGCCGATCAGTGGGATGTGCGTCTTTATTACAAGTTTAATATTCGCAGCATGCTGAAACTGATCTGGCAACACGAAGACGTTGATCGTAATCAGCAAGCCTATTTATACCGTCAGGTTCATCAACGTAACCGTAATTTTGGTTCGCAACTGGTGTACTCCTATACCATCAACCCGCAGTCGGTGTTTTACCTTGGCTATTCCGATAGCGGTTATCAAAATGATGATCTCGACAGCCTTACCCGCAATGAGCGTACCTTCTTTACCAAGATCAGTTATGCATGGCAATTGTAGGCCCGGCCTCTTTATCGTCTAGACTAAAATGAATATCGTCGCCGCGCTTGTTGGCGACCTCATTCATGCGCGTTAGCATGCGATTAATGCGGGCCCGCTCGTAGGGGTTGTCAATACAGTGCTCGGCGTCATAAACGGTGGCTTGCACATAGCGGTATAACGCCTGGGTATATTCCTTGTTGTAATCACAGACAAAAAGAATATTCTTCAACGCCTCAATCAGGTTAACCAGTACCGTGGTGTCATTGCAGCCATAGTGGCGGATAGGGTCGAAGTTTTCTTCCAACAATGACGCCAGACTGGGCTCATAAAACCATAACAGCGGTGATTGTTGCTGTTCGGTATTGAGCAGGGTGTAGTTGTGATCCGCGACATGTAAGCGAGCGATAGTAAGGATACTGAGCATATCTATGGCCTTGACCGCAGTGCCTGGGTCGTTAATGCCCGGGCTCAGAGCCTTAATCGCAATTTCGGCGATTTGCCGCAGACCATAGCTGTAATGATCGCCAATATACTCCTCAATATAAAACACGCTGCATTTATGAATTTGTTCGCAGAGCTCTTCATCTGCGCTAATGTCTCTGTCCAGCGCCAGGTAGGGAAAGCCCTCTACACAGAAAAAGCCGGGCTCCACTTCCGCTACCATACGCAGTTCGTGTTGGGCCAACAGCTTGCATAGTTGATGAGTATGCACGCCCTTAAAATAGCCAGCCCGTGGACTTTTGAGGCGATACCAATCGCTGTAATCTGGCACCGCCGCAGCAATTCTCGGGTCTTGATAGGCGATCAGGTTTTGCAACTGCTTATTGGTTTGCGCAAACAAGGTATTCAACACGCTGTCGACCTGGATGGAGCGAGAGATGGAATGGATAAAGAATACAAAGAGCACCAGATTGTAAATGCCAATGGCCAAAGCGAAAAAGGTGCCCAGAGCCGGAGTTTGCAAGGTCTCCCCCTTGGTGTGGATATTCATCAGGGTAAGCAGGGTAAAAACGATGCTGCCCAGATACATACCGAGCACATATTGGTGCGCCTTATTACTGATTAGCCCTGGTAACACCCGCGGCGACAGGGTGGCGGCGGCATTGTTTAACACCACCATGACCATGGAAAAGCTAAACACGGTGAGCGAGATCAAGCCGCCGGCGAGTATGCTGAGCAGGGTTTTGGCGGTATCGACATCGGTGACAAAGAGCACCGGCCAGGCCTGCTTTATGCGCATTACCCAGCTTTGGTATTCTATATTGGCCAGTACCATGGCGAACAACATAAAGAGGGTAATAATAATCGCTGGGTAGAAGCCAATGCTGCTGACCATAGCGCGGTATTGATCTGCTATTTTCCGGGGTGTGCGCATGAATACCTCATTATTCTATGTTGTTGTCAGCGAGCTACTCGTTAAAATAGAGCACTATACTGCCCCCTTCGAGGGCGCTGCCATGATGATAGTTTAGGCCAATACCAATGTTTTCCAGCCACGAAGACCAGGTACTGGTATCGAGTAAGACACCCACGCCATATTCATAAAAATGATTCGTAGCAAACGAGCTGGCGCTGTCACCACCTAGATCGACGCGATGGGCCTTAATATAGATGGCTTGAGTAAACTCGCCTATATGCGCGGTGTCGAAGCGCGCCTTAATGCCATTTTGGTAACGCCAGCCCTCTGGCCTGATTTTACCCAAGGCCGAAGGCTCCACCAGAGTGGTGCCGTAGTAATAACTATAACTGGTTTTATATTCATAGTAGCCCCAATGGCGAGGTAGGCGGTACATCATCTCTACATGCGGGCTGGCGACAAGGGCGTTGGCGCTGATGTTAACCACGCTGCCATCAAGGGAGGGCGCCAATACCTGCCTGCTGAGCTGAGAGTTATAGTCGTAGTCGTTGTAATAACGAAAACCCTGCAGGCGAGCGCCAAAACCGAACCACCATTTAGAGCTGATTGGCCGCTCAAATATCCAGTTGGCGCCAAACCCATAAATGCTTTCTTCGAAGCTATCGGCGCTCTCTTGGTTAAAAAGATTTAGGCTGTTTTTTTGATCTATGTAGCTACCTTGCAGATGCAACTCACTGTTATATTTACTGAATATTTCCGGGCTGGTGGTCTTGATACCAAACGGGACGTTAAACACATTGAGGTCCTGGCGTAGCTCATTGCCACCCTGCGGCTCATCATCAAACAGCGCCGCCGGACTGCTGAAATGGCCATAACCTAGGCTCACGGACTCGCCATTGGTAAGCACCATGGCGGTGGCAAAGTTTTGCTCCAGTAGCTTAGCTGCACCAGCGATGCTGTAACAAGGCAGGCAAACCAGGGTGATAAGGAAGAAAATACGCACAAGAGTAATTAATAACTAATTGAATAATAAACACTATAGCAGCTAACAAAAAGCCGGCAACATGGCCGGCTCTTATCATTAAGGTTGGTAATAGATTGGTGAGCCCGGGCCCACCGGCATACCGAGTACGAATACCCAAAGGTAGAACAAACACACCCAACCAACGAAGAAGATCATGCTGTACGGCAGCATGGTCGCGACCAGCGTGCCTATGCCCATGTCCTTCTTGTATTTACAGGCCACTGCGAGTATCAGGCCAAAATAACTCATCATGGGGGTGATCAGGTTGGTTACCGAGTCACCAATACGATAGGCCGCCTGAATGGTCTCCGGCGCGTAACCAATCAGCATCAGCATGGGCACGAAAATAGGTGCGGTAACCGCCCATTGTGCCGACGAAGAGCCCAGGCTAAGGTTAACCAGCGCACACATCAGGATAAAGAACACGAACACCTCGGGGCCGGTCAGATTCAGCGCCTGTAACAGGGCTGCGCCGTTTACGGCCAGGATGGTACCCAGGTTGGTCCATTTAAAGAAGGCAACAAACTGGGCGGCGAAGAACACCAGCACAATATACATGCCCATGGAGCCCATGCTCTTACTCATGGCATCAATGACATCGCGGTCATTTTTCATGGTGCCAACAACGCGGCCATACACAAAACCAGGGATTGCGAAGGTAATAAAGATAATCACCACTATGCCCTTTAAGAAGGGTGAGCCCTTAATTTCGCCGGTGGCTTGGTGACGCAAAATGCCGTCATCCGGAATAACGGTAAAGGCCAAGAGTACACCCAGGGCCAGGAAGGTAAGACCGGCCCATTTAGACCGCTTTTTTCGCGTTGGCTGAGGTGCTCAATTTTGTTTTCGCCTAAATCGATACTGGCTTCACTTGGGTCGTATTTGCCCAGGCGCGGCTCAACAATCTCTCGGTCACCCAGGTACCCAGGATGGCGATAAGGAATACCGAGACAAACATAAAGTAGTAGTTAGCTTCGGCGCCGACCTGATATTCCGGGTCGATCATTTGCGCCGCCGGGGTAGTAATACCGGCCAACAAGGGGTCTATGGTACCCAGTAACAGGTTGGCGCTGTAACCGCCAGATACACCAGCGAAGGCGGCTGCCAGACCGGCCAGTGGATGGCGGCCTAGACTATGGAAAATCATCGCCGCCAGCGGAATAAGGACCACGTAGCCAAGCTCGGAGGCGGTATTAGAGAGAATGGCCGCAAACACCACCATAAAGGTCACCAGGCGTTTTGAGGCGCCCATGACCATGCCACGCATGGCCGCAGAAAGCATACCCGAGTGCTCTGCTACGCTAACGCCTAACAGCGCAACCAGCACGGTACCTAAAGGCGCAAAGCCGGTAAAGTTAGTAACCAGGCCTTCGAAAATGCGTCTTAGGCCCTCGGCACTCATCAGGCTCACAACCTCGATAACGCCATCGGGATCGCGGCCTTTGGCACCCTCGGGGCGCGGGTCGATGGCACTAAGCCCTGCCCAGTCGGCGATGCCGCTGATCACCACGATGGCAACACAGAAAAGTGCAAATAATGTAATGGGGTGAGGGAGCAGGTTGCCGAGAAACTCGACGGTCGCGAGAAAGCGATTAAACCAGCCCTTTTGTTGTTCTTGTTGTTCCGGTACGGCGGAGGATACTGCCTTGGTCATACCTTATTTATCCCTTGGAGTCACAAATGGGAGCAAAGATACCATTAATGGCCATTGGGATCATGGTGTTTCGGCAAATCCGCGCCTATAAGCGGTGAAATGCGGGGAAAATGAGCATGGCGAAGTTAGGGCTCTTTGCCAATACTCAACAGCTTTTTCATAAAATCCGATTTGTTCTTGTCGCTTTGATAGTCGAGGTGATAGGTGTTATGAAAGCCAAAACGCAAGAGCACACCGCTGCCTTGCAGATACAAGGTGTAACCATCGACATCGGAATAAGCGTATAGTCCCTGGTAAAACTTGCCTTGCTCGGTTTGTTCACCATATTGTTGAATATGCTCGTAAGCGCGTAGCAGGATTTTACTGTCTATTTCATTTTTCATAACGGATATCCAGCTTCTTTGTGGCCTAGGGTTAGTTATAATCTTTGGGCAAGTGACGTAAAAGTAAAGAGTTTAGTTGAAAAATAGGAGTCAGCGTGTGCAGGTACAGGTATTGGGCAGCAGCTCGGGAACACCAACAAGAAGCCGAAATGTTTCCGGTTATGCCGTATTTCGTGACGATCAAAAGCCCTGGTATCTCGTCGATTGTGGCGAGGCGACTCAGCACCAGATATTAAGAAGTAAGCTGTCGCTTTATCATCTTGAGGCGGTGTTTATTACCCATAAGCATGGCGATCACTGCTACGGTTTACCCGGGCTGATTGCCTCGGCGGGGCTATCGGGGCGCACCCACCCCATGAGGATAGTGGCGCCTGTAGAAGTGCTTGAATTTGTTCATGCCGCCATGGCAATGAGTGAGTGGAGTTTGCCCTTTAATCTGGAGTTATGTGCTCTTGAACGCCTGAATGAACAGGCCTTTAGTTGGGTTGAGGTACAAAGCTGCCCATTGCAGCACAGGGTGCCAAGTTACGGCTTTAAATTTACGGAAATTCAGATCCCGCGCAAGTTGGCTATTGACCGACTTCAAGCGCAACACATAGCCAGTGGACCCCATTATAACCTGCTGCAGCGAGGTGAGGACGTTAGCTACCAAGGCACACTTTTGTCTGCCGATGACTACACCTATTTAGCCTGGCAGCCCAGGGTGATCATTATCTGTGGTGATAACGAGGCGCCGTCTTTTTTAGACCCTGTGATTGCCGGCGTGCATCTGCTGGTTCATGAAGCCACCTTTTTGGCTGCGGACTTACGAAAGGTTGGTGCGCATACCGGCCACAGCGATGTACAGCGTATCAGCGCCTATGCACAAGAACACAAACTGCCAGCCTTACTGCTTACTCACTTTAGTGCGCGCTATGCTCCTGGAGAGGGCATGAAGCCACTGATCGCTGAGGCCAAGGCCGAGTATTCAGGTCGGCTTTTTTTGGCCACCGATGGCATGATAGTCGAGGTGGATAAAAACGCGCAAGCAGGAGTCGTGCGGGAGGGTTTTAACCCAGAATAAGACGCCGTCTCTTTGCTGGGTAATTTATTACCGAAATATAGGTTGTTTAAAGCGCCAATAGGAACCCTAAAGGAACTATTAAGCCGATCGAAAAGCCTTGCCTCATTAGGCAGTTAGCTGAATTTGACGGTTTTATGAGAGGAATGTTATTTTCTGCACAATAAACATACAATTAGTTTTAAAAAACCATTAAATACAACTTGTTAATATGTATTGATTTTACTTTTACTGCGGCTCTGCTGTACCTTTAATAGCATGCGTATTGGTGTGAGCCGTTTCTGCATTGTGTGCAAATACCAGCTAAATCCCCTGTTCAGTTGATGTTAATCGAGATTTTTATCTAAAAAACGTCTTTTTAACGCATTTTTATCCTGAACGGCTTGTTCAGTTACAAATTTGTTCGTTTCTTGTCCATTGATTTATAAAAAGTTTCAAAAATCGTCTAAAAAAAGATCAATTTCACCATTGAGAATCTTTAAATCACCTTGTTAGAATGCGCCTTCGTTTGGATCCCAATGGTCCATGAAGTAAGATTCGAAAGCACTCTCGAAACGGCAAACATTACGAAATTAATGTACGCAAAATCACAGGCCCTAACTGATTTAGGCGGTGGGCAGCTGGGTTACCGAAAGAGGCGCGTTGATAGAGCTCGGTCGCTGTGCTGAGAGCTTTCGAAGTGATGTATAAACTTTGAGAGGTTCTAGTAGTGACTATAACTAAAGGCGTCGTAGCGCCTAATAAACTTTCTTCTTCTGTTTTAAAAGCCTGTGGCCTAGGACTTTTGGCAACTACTTTGGGCTTTACCTCAAATAACCTTTATGCTGCAAACGCACAGGCCAGTACGGTGCAATTAGAGCAACAAACCCTGGAGCTTGCCGCTAGCATGGGTGAGCTTCGCCGTGCAAAGAAAGGCACCAAGGGTGCCGAGGCTGCTTTTGAACAACAGCTTCAAGAACTCGTTGCAGAGCGCCAGGCAAGTCAATACGCTTTGTTGAAACTTGATGCCAATGCTGCATTGCGCACCATAATGCCCAAAGCCAAGCGTAACGGCATGCCCGCTCATATCGAAGCTAAGTTAGCACAGCAAGCCGAGCTAGTCGGTGAGCTGGAGCTGGTGTATGAAGATTCAGAGCAACCGGGCCAAACCCGCCTAAGCTACTACCTAACTACCGCAAACAAAAAGGTACAGCTATTTGTACCGGACAATATCGATACCCATTTATTGCAATCGGGTGCCAAGGTGCGCGTTAAGGGCTGGCAATTTAACAATGGTGAGCAGGAAAACACGCAAACGTCACTAGTACTGGGCGAAGAACAGAATAACCTAGAGGTGCTTGCCGCCGGTGGCGACATTGAAAGCACCAGCGTTTCTACTCAGGCCGCACTGACCGGCACCACGGGTGAGCAAAAAGTACTGGTACTGATGCTGAACTTCCAGGACAACGCAAGTGCCCGCCCTTGGACGGCGCAGGAAGTCGAAGACATGGTGTTTGGCCGCGTTAACGACTATTACAAAGAAGCCTCCTATGGCCAAACCTGGCTCACGGGTGATGTGCGCGGTTATTACACCATGCCTATCGACACGACCTGTGATTATTTTGGCATGGATAAGTATGCCCAACAGGTGGCCGAAGACAATGGTATCGACCTAAGCCAGTATCAGCGTCTGGTCTATATGCTACCTAAAAACGATAGCTGTACGTGGCGTGGTCAAGGAACCGTTGGCGGTAATCCTTCGCGTGCTTGGTTAAACGGTGAGCTGAACTTGATGACCATAGGTCACGAGTTGGGCCATAACCTGGGTCTTAAACACGCTAAACGACTAAATTGTGGTAGTGGTTATCTCAGCGACGACTGTGTTGCCATTACCTATGGCGACACCCTGGATATTATGGGTAAATCCGAAGGGCACTTCAATGTGTTCAACAAAGAGCGACTGGGCTGGTTAACGGCAGGGCGCGGCGAAATCATTACCGCCGATGTGGATGGAAGTTATCAGTTGGAGCCTTATGAGCAAGCCTCACAAGGTCACGCCAAGGGCTTGAAGGTACGCCGTGGTACCGATGCCACCACGGGTGAGCCGCTTTACTACTACCTGGAATATCGTCAAGGCACGGGCTTCGACAGCTTTTTAGCAGGTAAGCCAGTAACTCAAGGGGTGTTAGTGCACCTTAACAGCTCAGCCGAAGACATTCGCAGCAGCCAACTGCTGGATATGACGCCACTTAGTTCTATCTATGACTTGGACGATGCCGCTCTGATCAGTGGTAAAAGCTATAATGATGCCGAGGCTGGTGTCACCATCACCACTGAGTGGGCCAATAGCTCGGGTGTGGGTGTTAATATCAGCTATTCAGCACAGCAAAGCTGTATTGCTGCGCAGCCAAGCATCGCGCTGGCGTCTAACGGCAGTGTTTGGGCTGCGCCGGGTGAAACCGTTTCTTATAGCGCGACCTTAACCAATAACGACAGCGCCGAGTGTGGCAACAGCAATTACAGCGTTTCTGCGCAAGTACCGTCGGGTTGGAATGCAACGCAGCAATCGGTGAGCTTGGCGCCGGGTCAAAGTACTACGGTCAATGTAAGCGTAACCTCAAGCAGCACCGCCACCGACGGTTTCTATGATGTCACTATCAACGGCGTAAATACCAGCGATAGCCGTTATCAAGCCAGTACCACTGCTTCTTATGTGGTTGAAGCGCCTGTGGCCGCCTGTGTATCGGCAAATCCGCAATGGACCTTGCTTAACAATAGCTCTGCCGAGGTGGCTGCGGGCACTGTGGTTACCTATAAGGGCACACTAACCAACAAGGATGATGCGAACTGTGCTGCGTCGACCTTTGATGTAAAGGCAAGCTTACCTGCAGGTTGGAAAGCGACAAGCCCGAGTGTGAATTTGTTGCCGGGTCAATCACAAACGGTGAGCGTCAGCGTTACTTCCGCTGCGGATGCCAATGCCGGTGTATATAACTTTAGCCTGGTTGCGCTAAAGCGTGATAACGGCGGCTATCAGAGCTCAGCAAGCGCGACTTATCAGGTGGCGGCACCGGTGGCCAGTTGTCAATTAGCGGCACCTAAACTGAATGTGGCTGACGCACTAGGCGCTGAAGTTGATGCGGGCACCGTGCAACGCTATAACGTAGAAATCACCAACCAGAATCAGGACTGTGCCGATGCGACCTATAACCTGAGCATTGCTACGCCAAGCGGTTGGAGTGCCAGTAACAGTTCGGTGACCCTGGCCAGTGGCGCCAGCACAACGGTCAGCGTGAGCGTGATGTCACCGACCAGCGCCAGCGCCGGTAGTTATAATCTGATCTTGACGGCTAAGGACGTAGCAAATACGGCTTACAGCAGCACCAGTACCTTGGTTTACCGTGTGGCACAGCAACAAAACAATGCACCGGTTGCCTATAGTGATTCTGCAACGCTGACCGCTAAAACGGCCATTTACATCAATGTGCTTGGCAACGACAAGGATATCGACGGCGATACGCTGATGGTTAAGAGCGTGACTCAAGGTGCAAAGGGCAGTGTGCAGGTGCTAAGTGATGGCCGTATTAAATATACGCCGGCGAAGAATTTTAAAGACGGTGATAGCTTTAGCTATACCATTAGTGATGGTCAATTACAGTCATCTGCGACGGTAAATGTTACTCTAGCCAGCGACGGTGGCAGCACAGGTGGTGGTAATAAAGGGAAGGGGAAACGTTAAACCTTCTCACTACTATTGCAAAAAAAACCGGGGCAGTTGCCCCGGCTTTTTTGTTTATATTCTCCAGATTGTTGTTTACCCGCTGACTATTCTTGGGTAATGACCTGAATCAACACGTCATTAGTAGAAGAGTCCCCTTCATCGTCTTCAACCGTAGCAACTACGCTGTTGAGGAAGTTGATGGGCAGGGTATTTTCCAGACCCGGAATGAACTCGATTGTAAAGGCGCAGGCGTAGGTGTCGCCTGGTGAGCCATTATAGGTGAGTTCTTGGTTCAGAGCACAGGCGGGGTACAATACGCTGTCGAACGTACCGCCGCTGTTAAGTAACCTAAACCCTGGTGTTGCCTGGTTGCCGAAGACATTGGCACCGCCCACGGTAAGTAGGGTCAAGTTGACGTTTTCGATACCGGCATTTTGCAGCTCGATTACCACTAGCATGCTGGCAGCAAACTTCATGTCGGTTGCAGGATCGCCAGGAATAAAGGTCACAGTGGCGTCATCCATCGCTTCGACTGGCTGACCATCTTCGTCGGTACCGTTGATGGTGGCCACGTTAACATGGATGTCGCCGGCGTTACCGGTTAGATCCAGTGGAATGGTACAGCTTGCGTTATGTCCTGGGGCTAACTCAAAGCCAGCAAGTGGCACAGCTGTAATGGGGCTGCCATCGAGCATGTCTACCCAACAGTCACCGGTGAGATCGCCGAACATGTTGTCGTTAAGGGTTTCGAAGAAGACATTATCAACACCGCTGGCATCGACACTAAATTCGAAGGTAAAGTCTACGGTACGAACCTGACTAGGATCGTCACCAGTTTCAAGCACTTCGATAGGATCGGCGGTTTTTTCCAGCGCGATTGACGACGGGATATCGTTGATTTGCACGGTTTCCGATTCGGAAGCCATAGCTTCGTCCAGTTCGTTATCCGTGGCTTTGGCGGTGGCCGTATTGGTGTGCGAGCCGGCGCCTGTGCCGCTGATAAATTCAGTGAAGCTACAGGTATAGGTTGCACCCTGGGCAATGTAGCCGCCGATAGCACAGCTACCTTGGCCATCTAAATTACCGAATTTGTCATCCATCAAGTAGGTTAGAAGTACGGGTGAATCCCATGCATCCGAAGTGTTGGTGACTTCGATGGTGTAGGTCACGTCAGCACCCGACTCGGGAACTTGTGTTGGGTTGGCAGTTTTCAGCACGCTGATAGTAGGTGGCAAGTTGGTAACGTTGACCTGTTCAACATTACTACAGTGGTCGCCATCGATGCCGCCGACCGCCGCACAGCTATTGCCGTTGGTCACAGCTGTACCGTTTTTGTCTTCCAAGGTCACCTTAATAAGGTCGTTGTAAAGCTCTGGACTTTGATCGTCGGGCAGATCCGTATCTACTATATGCACTGTGAACTGACAGCTATAGCTGCCACTGGGGGCGATATAGCCGGGCTTTCCATCTGCATCCGGACCTGGTTGTGAACAGTTGCTGGCGGTCAGGTAGATGCCATCTGCTCCCCCCGCAGCGCCGGTGGCGCCCCAGAGATCCAAGGTGGTTTCAAAACTGCCATCGGCGCCTGTGTCTACCTTATCTTCAAGGCCTGTGATATACAAAGCGGTTTCCGCATTGGGGTTGGTAAAGCTGAGATCAAAGGTATAGGTGCCACCCGGTTCTGGGCGTGTGTCGGTGCTCACCAGGTCTTTCACAATGGTTGGCGGATTGGGTTTGATAAATACATCTATGTCAAACGAATCACAGCGACACTTGGACGGCGTGCCCGGTGCTGCTGGGTCGGCTATTGAACAATCGGCGTCTTCTTTATTGTGCCAGGCGGCGCAATAGTTAAACTCGGCCTTACCCGAATTATCATCGTCGCGACAGAACATGGTGATGGTTTCACCGGCATATAGGTGCGTTGGGCTAAAGCCTGCGGCTTTACTGATATCGGCACAGGCGTCTAGACCCTCTTCAAGGTCAACCCCTGGAAGATCATTTTGACCAATCAAAATAGAGCAGGTGTTACTCGTATTAAAGTCCTGAGCGCTCCAAGGACCTTCGGGCAAATAGACCGAATAGTCATAGCGCCTATTGGCTGTGGTGGTAATGGTAACATCGGCTTTAAAGGTGAATAGCTCTCCGAGGTTACATTCAACCCCTTCGGAGCCATCAAGGTTTCTTACATTGTCGACCTTACTGACCCTGACGTCATTGGCGGTACAATTAAGGGCAAACCCCGCTTGCTCGGCCATACAGGCCTCATTATTTTGCTGCGGGAAGAAGGATGCGTGTGCGGGTGTGGTGCTAATGCCATATAGGCTGGCGGCGCTTATCAGAGCGACACCCAAGGCCCGGACAAGCTGCTTACAGTTAAATCGTTTCATAATCATGACCTCAGTCAATCGTTAATTTTGATTAAACCTCACGTAAGTCCATCACTTTTAACTGCGGAATAAGACATCATTTCGATAAAAGTGAGTACTTTCCTTTACTACAGATTTCGGCGTTTTTGCCGTGTCTAGCTACTGTCTATGGCGGCTCATATCTAAGTGGTGTCCATAGCGCAGAACCTTATCTAGAACGATTAAGAGCAAGCATTACGCCAACCTTTTATCTATATGTTTTTATTGGAATTTATTTGTTTTTGGATGTGTTTATTCGGTATGAGTGTTTCACTGGTGTAACACTATGCGCAAAACAATAGGGGATTAAGTCTTTAATTCTTTAATTAATTATAAAAATATCAATGGGTTATTTGTATTACGTGGCAGTCAGTTATTGGTGGTGAACAGTTACGAACACTTTTAGGTCAAGTGAGTCGGTTCTGCTTGGTGAAATTGTGTTCAATGCAAGGGTGTATATGGGGTGAAGTCAGAACTATCGAGAGATAAAGGCAAGACGACGATAAGAATGAGGGGTTACTCCGCTGTCATCGTAAAAAGGAGTGATAGCGCGTCGCTGACTTGGGCTCGCCCTGCCGCGCTATCAGAAAAGGTATGTTATTCTCCAGCCTCTTGAACCGGAGCGGCGGCCAATTCGTTTAATACGGCGGCAAAGGTTTCATAGCTTTGTGCACCGACCAGCAAGGTTGGGTTGAGCAGACGACCGTCCTCCACCTTACCGATTAAGAAGCTGGGGGTACCGCGGATGCCTAATGACGAGCCATAGGTAATGTCCTGCTCCACCTTGGCAAGTACTTTTTCATCTTCAAGACACTTGGCAAACTGATCCATGTCAAGCGACAGTTGCTCGGCGCTGCTTTGGTACAACTCATCGCCCAGTTGACGCATGTTGTTAAACAGCCGTTCGCGCATCGGCCAATAGGCACCCTGTTGTAAACTGCAGTTAGCTGCTACCGCAGCTCCCTTGGCCTGTTTGTGGAACGCCAGCGGGAAATCCCGGGCGATATATTTTACCTTACCCTTGTCGATAAAGTTGGTTTTAAGTTTGGTAAATGTGGTGTCTATATAACGTTTACAGTAGGGGCATTGGTAATCAGAAAACTCGACAATGGCTAAGCCTGCTGTAGCTTCGCCGAGGTTTGCTAATGCACCGTCGCCATCAAAGTTCTCTTGCGTTGTTAGGGTTTTGTGTTGAGGTCGCTGCGAGTCAAGAGCAATATTGTGAATGTCCTTGACCTGGCTACCTATAATCGCCAGCTGTTTTTTTAGCTCACTCACTTCTTGTTTTAGTGCGCTCAGCTCCTGCTCAACTTTACTCTGAATCGCTGTTTTGTGCCTCTGCTTCACAGGCATTGAGTAAGAATAAGGCGATTAATAAGACTATATACTTGGGTATAAATGTTAACATGGGGTGGTCCTCTAGATTGCAACTTAGGTTTAGTTACAGCTTTATCTTGCACTTCTTAATTAAGCGATAAAAAGTCGTTCGCGAAATATTTAGCTCTCTAGCCGCCGCCGATATGTTGTAGTTATTCCTTCTAATAGCCGCGAGTATTAATTCGGTATCAATTTCAGTTCGATGTTTTACTAAATCGATCACCTCAGAGTTTTGTTTTGAAGATTTCGGTAAGGCTATGCCCATGTCCGTCTCGGTGATAACGTCATTTTCGCTCATGATAATGGCGCGCTGTATACGATTTTTTAACTCGCGTACGTTACCCGGCCATGAGTACTGTTCCATTGCCTGTAAGGCCCGGTCGCTAAAACTGAATTGGTGGTTAGGAGGTGTCAGTTTTGCTAAGCAATCATTGGCGAGTAAGGGGATATCGCTTTTGTGATTTCTCAGGCTGGGAATTTCCAGCTGAATAATATTGATGCGATAGTATAAGTCTTCCCTAAAAAGCCCTTCTTCGACGGCATTTTCTAAATTTACATGGGTTGCGAAAATAATGCGGCAATCCACTTCGGTGGATTTATTGCCGCCTAAGCGCTCAATATAATTTTCTTCAAGAAAATGCAGTAAATTAATCTGCAATTCCAAGGATAGATCGCCTATTTCATCGAGAAACAAGGTGCCTTTATGGGCGCGCTCAATCCGGCCTATATATTGTTTATTCGCCCCAGTGAAGGCGCCTTTTTCATGACCAAATAGCTCCGAATGAATCAGTGTCGGTGGCAGTGCACCACAGTTGACCGTGATAAAGGGGCCGTTACGCCTGGGCGATAGCGAATGAATATATTGCGCGCATAATCCCTTACCGGTACCGGTTTCTCCGCCTATCAGTATGGTTTCATCGGTACCGGCGACCTTGTCCAGGGTCTCTTTTAGTTGCTGCATTTCCTTGGACTCACCAAAGCAAATGCTATTGGCTTTGCTAGTGGCAACTCCTTGTTTGGAGCGCAGTTTAAGCTGCGCCATGCCATAGATATGCCCCAGGGTATGATCCAGTCTCGCCCAGTCGACGGGGAGATGATGATAATCAAGAAAATAATCGGTGAAGCAATAGCTGATATTGTCCAACAGGCTATCGCCATCGCGAAACAGGGCCAGCCATAGCAGTGAGTCCTGGCGTGCTGACAGCTGCTTAACGGCTTTGAGCACCGCCTGCTGTTGACGCTGTCCAACTAAGGCAATGGCGACGTAACACTCGTGCTCCTCGAGAATCTTAAAGGCACAATCTAGGCTTTTGGCATCTATAAAATGCCAGTTGGGTAATTTCTTCCGTGAGTCATTTAAGCATGTTTCATCGGTAAAATTTAATACCAATACATCACGCTCCATGTGGGTCGTTGTTGTATTGCGCTTACTCACACTAAACCCTTAGCTATGAGACTATGCTATTGCGAGGTGATTAGCTTAAAGTCTAGAAGAGCTGGGGCTATTCGCAAGCTAATAGCAAGCAAGTATTGACGGGAGTTAGCGCTTTATGGTGCCCCTAAAAAAGGTATTTGAATTGGTACTTTATCCTTAGGCGGCATTTATGTTGAGTTGCAGAGGAGTCAAGGCGCAATCGATAATAAAAAAACCGACCAAAGAGCTGTAATAAGGTGTAACAAATATTGACGTAGATCATTAAAAAAGCCCCTGACGGGGCTTTTACTTAGCATGCTAACTTACAATATCAGCAATTAACGAGCGTTGGTGCTCTCAAAAATTTTGTCCGCAGAGGCGGCAACAAAGCCTGTGTAGATTTTACCGTCTGGCTGCAAGTAGCGTAGGGCAAACTCGTAGAAGCAGCTTGGTACCGCAAACTCACCGTCGCTAAACTGCACCTTCGCGTCATCGGCAAGCGTCGATGATTGCTCAAGTAGCACCTCGGGTGAACCTTTGATCTCGCCACCTGAGGTGTTTAGCGCAAAGCCAGCATCTTTCAGCTTTTGGTTTACCTGCTCGATGGTGTCGAACTGAGCTAGGTGGTTAATGCTTACCGTAAAGTGATTAGCACGGTAACCCCAGGCCGCCATCCAGGCCGCATACTCACTCTCGGCAAGCAGTGCCTTGTAAGTTTCATGGCTCACTTGCCAGTGTGTACCCGAGTACAAGAAGTTATCTGCGGTCACGGCGGCTTCATCGATTTGCTCAACCATCTCATGCACTACTTTTTGTAGCTCTTCAGAGCATTGTTCAACTAATAGCTCAGAGATAAACACCTTAGGCTGAGTTGGATCTTCATGTTCGAAGTGCTTAGCGTACAGCTTTTTCGCTTCGAAGTGATATTCACCGCATTCTTTATAACCCACGGCTTTAAAATGGGCGGCTAGTTTCTCCAGGCCCACTTTCGGCAGGTTGAAGGTTCGCAGGGCAATGTGGTCGTTGATCACATCGTCTTGCTGCGTAGAGCCCAATAGCTCATGAACTTTTACCGCAGAAGGAGTTACCTCAAGGTAGTTGTCCCACAGCTTTTCAAATAATGTATTTACATCGTTGTGCATGTTTTTTCCTTAACGCATGTGCGCGTGAATTATTCTCTATTAAAGCATTAAGCCCGGCGCTAATTTTTCTGGTAACGTGCTTTTCGGCGCTTCCACAGAAGCCACAGGGTAAGCACAGTAATCTGCTGCATAGTAGGCACTCGCACGGTGGTTACCACTGGCACCGATACCACCAAACGGAGCGGCACTTGAGGCCCCAGTGATTGGACGGTTCCAGTTAACAATACCGGCGCGAATGCGCTTTAAGAAATAATCATAATCGTCTTGTGAGTCGCCAAGCAAACCCGCAGACAGCCCGAATGAGGTGTTGTTGGCCTCGGCTATCGCACTGTCAAAATCGCTATAGCGATATACCTTTAACAGTGGGCCAAAGTGCTCTTCGTCGGCCATGGTGATGTTTGATACGTCGACGATACCCGGGCTGACAAAGCCGGTGTTTTCATCAAGGTGTTTCATCTCCAGGAGTGATGTTGCACCTTGGGCGATCAGTTGCTCATAAGCGGCGCGCATACCCGCAGCCGCTTTTTTGCTGATCATGGCACCCATAAAGGGTTGCTCTTCGGCAAAGCTGTCGCCAATTTGGATGTTCTTGGTCACTGCAATCAGGCGCTCGATAATGGCATCGCCTTGTGCGCCTTGCTCGATAAACAGACGGCGAGCACAGGTGCAACGCTGACCCGAGGTAATAAATGCGGACTGCACAATGTCGTGCACCGTGGCATCAATATTGCTCACCCCTTTCACGATAAGCGGGTTATTACCGCCCATCTCTAGGGCCAGGATCTTACCCGGGTGGCCACCAAATTGTTGATGCAGTAGATGACCCGTTTGCGAGCTGCCGGTGAAGAACAGACCGTCGATATCCTGGTGCGATGCCAATGCCTTACCAGTTTCGATTTCACCTTGTACCAGGTTAATAACTCCGTCTGGAAGGCCGGCCTTTAGCCAAAGTTCCAGGGTATGCTGTGCTACCTTAGGCGTCAGTTCAGACGGCTTAAACACCACGGTATTACCGGCTAGGATAGCGGGTACAATATGCCCGTTGGGGAGATGGCCCGGGAAGTTATAGGGGCCGAATACCGCCACCACACCATGAGGCTTATGGCGAATAAAGGCTTGGGCACCTGGCATGGGGTTTTCAACCGTGCCGGTACGCTCATGGTAAGCTTTTACAGAAATAGCAATCTTGCCGGTCATGGCGCCCACTTCGGTGCGCGTTTCCCACACAGGTTTACCTGTTTCTTCGGCAATCGTGACCGCCAGCGCTTCGGCATTTTCTTTTAGCTGCTCAACGAAACGTTCTAAAAGCGCGATACGCTCTTCTAGGTCGGTTTGAGCCCAGGCGAATTGAGCCTTACGCGCACTTTTTACCGCCGTGTCTACCTGTTCGGCACTGGCGCCTTGGCCATGCCAGATTTCCGTGTTTTTACTTGGGTTGATTGATGAAAACGCAGGGCCTTGGCCCGCAACCCATTCGTTATTGATTAATTGCACTTGCATAGCCATTCCTTAACGACTAGATAGCGCGAAAAAACGCACTGAATCACCCTGGGATACCCCAAGCGTCTGTGCGGTTTGCGCATTTAAATAAAGTTGATGCTTAATATCACAGTATTGTACGGCATCGCTAAATATAGCCCTGAAATCGCCAACCTTGTCATTACATATGGCCCAGGTGGTGCCCTGAGGACGCAAATCCTCTTTAATGAGTACCGGGCATACCTTGGATTGGCGTACCGTGTTGATATTACCCAGTTTGGCTTCCACCGTAGGGCCGGCATCAAACAGGTCAACGTAACCGCGGTGTTCAAAGCCTTCCCGTTGCAATAAACGAAGCGCAGGAGCGGTGTTTTCATGCACTTTCCCGATCACCGCTTGTGCCTCAGGGCTCAATAGGCTGACGTATATAGGGTATTTAGGCATCAGCTCACTGATAAAGGTTTTATCCCCTAAGCCCACCAGGTGATCCGCCTGTGGAAATTCGATGGAGAAAAAGTGTTGCTGTAGCCATTGCCAAAAAGGAGAGTGCCCTTGCTCGTCGCTCACCCCACGCATCTCAGCGATAATGGTGTCGCTAAAGCGATCACTGTGCTCGGCCATAAACAAAAAGCGAATACGGGATAAGAAGCGCCCGGTTAATCCACGGCGGTAATTTTCACGTAGGAACAGCGTACATATTTCCGAGCAGCCGGTGTAATCGTTACACATGGACAGAATGTCAACGCTGTTGTAAACGCCCAGGCTGGCGCTGTGATGCACCGAGGTCGAGACGCGATAATGATACAAGGGCACCGACATGCCCACCGCAGCTTCAATGCCTGTGGTGCCGACAATTTCGCCGTTGTCTGTGTCTTCTAACACAAACAGATAGCCTTCATCGCCCGGGCCATTGACCTGCTTATTGAAGCTGGCCTCGGCGCGAGCGATTTTGGCCTGCAACAGGTCATCATCGACGGGCAAGGAAGTGAAGCCGTGCCCTGACTCGGTGGCTATTTGTTTTAAAGCGGCGAAATCATCGCCGCGTATAGGTCGTAAAACTAGCATAAGATAATGTGTCGCTAGCGGCTGTTACTTAGCAGCAACAACCTGAGCAACTGCCTTTTCAAAGCGCGCCAGGCCTTCTTTAATATCCGCTTCTGGGATAACAAGAGAAGGAGTAAAACGCACTACATCCATGCCTGCAACTAGACTCATTAGGCCGTTGTCCATTGAGGCGTTAAGGAAATCACGGGCACGCCCCTTGTAATCTTCATTAAGTACGGCACCTAGCAATAGGCCCTGACCGCGTACTTCGCTAAATACCTTGTATTTGTCGTTGATGGCAGCCAGGCCGTCACGGAATAATTGTTCACGTACCTTCACGCCCTCAAGGACCTCTGGGGTGTTCACTGTGTCGAAGGCAGCTTCGGCAACGGCACAGGCCAGAGGGTTACCGCCGTAGGTAGAGCCGTGAGTACCCGGCTTGAGGTGCTCGGCGATCTCGGTGGTGGTCAGCATGGCACCGATAGGGAAGCCACCGCCCAGCGCTTTGGCCGTGCTCAGGATATCTGGCGTTACACCCAGACCTTGGTATGCGTACAGGTGACCCAGGCGGCCAACACCGGTTTGCACTTCATCAAAGATAAGCAGGGCATTGTGCTTATCACATAACTCGCGCACGCCTTTTACGAAATCGGCGTCAGGGGCGATAATACCGCCTTCACCTTGGAGTGGCTCCATCATCACCGCGCAGGTGTTGTCGTCGATAAGCGATTTGAACGTTTCCAGGTCATTGTAATCGCAGTGTACGATATCGCCCGGCTTAGGACCGAACCCATCGGAATAAGCGGCTTGACCACCCACGGTCACGGTGAAGAAGGTACGACCGTGGAAGCCCTTGTTAAAGGCAATGATCTTAGATTTTTGTGCACCAAATTTATCCAGCGCCCAACGACGTGCCAGCTTAAGCGCTGCTTCGTTGGCTTCGGCACCCGAGTTGGCGTAGTACACCTTATCGGCAAAGGTGGCATCGGTTAGCTTTTTCGCCAGACGCAGCGCCGGCTCGTTGGTCATCACATTAGCCAGGTGCCAGATTTTCTCGCCTTGCTCTTTCAAAGCGCCAACGAGCGCCGGGTGACAATGGCCTAAACAGTTAACGGCGATACCACCGGCAAAGTCGATAAACTCGTTACCTTGCTGATCCCAGACGCGAGAGCCTTCGCCCTTAACCGGGATAACCTCAGACGGGTTGTAGTTAGGTACCATTACTTCATTAAATAGTTCGCGGTTTACTTGCATGACACACCTTCAAAATGAGAGAGCGGCTCGACCTTGGTGGCCGCTAATTAGAGTCGATTGGTATACCCTTATATTGACCGCTTAAGCATTAAATTTGCAGTGTCATATTGATAAATTTGCGTATAATCTCTATCAAAATGACGAAAACGGCAACCATAATGATAAATTCACAAGACGAAAAGCTCTTGGCTATGCTTAGAACCAATGCCCGAGCCAGTATTTCGGATCTTGCCCGCGCGTTAGATTTGTCGCGCTCAACGGTGCAAAGCCGGATGCAGAAACTAGAAGAAAGTGGGGTGATCAAAGGATACAGCGTCGAATATGGCGATGCGTATTTATCCGCCATGGTATCGGCCCATGTGTCTATTAAGGTGAAGCAAAAACTCACCACCAAAACCAATATCGAACTTAAGCATATTGATGCCATTACCGAGCTGTATGCCATCAGTGGGGAATACGATCTAATCGCCGTGGTACAGGCACAAAGTCTGGAAAAGCTTAGCCACCTTCTCGATGATATAGGTAATCTCGATGGCGTAGAGCGCACCACCTCGTCGGTGATTTTGGAGACCAAGTTTAAGCGTTAAATGCATCTTGAACGCGTAACTATCACACGATCGGTGGGAAATGCCGCGGGTTATCACTTCAACAACCTCTATGGTTTTGGTCGTGTCGATGCCGGTGCGGCGGTTAAAATGGCTTTTAACTATGATGTTGATTCAGGTGAACGTGAGCAAACACCTTGGCTTGGTGTCGGTGTACAGGCCGAACAGGGCTCCTTGAATCTAACCATTGCGGATGACAATGCGGGGGAGCGACCCATAGCATCGAAGTTACCGAAGACATGACCACCTAAGCCATGCAATTTAGCTTTACCATGGCGAATGCGCAAATGGGTTCGGATTACTTTCACCCGGATATCCCTGGCTTTATCCGGCGTTGAAATCCGATTACCGGTTCGCCCTAGGCTATAGGCCCATTTGCCTTCGGTACACTTCCCTTCTAGAGCTTTTTATGACTGATAACAAGCTCGCCATCCATATGCAGATCCCGTTGCGGGAAGGCGATCACCACCTCATGGGCGGCAAATTTGGCACAAATGGCAAAGCGGATATCGCTCTTCACCTTGCGCACGCTGGCCTCGGCCTCGGCGTTAACCCAAAATACCGCGTCGAATACCAGGGAGTTGTCGCCAAAGTCTGCAAAAATAACCGTGGGCACCGGGGTTTTGAGTACCGCCTGGTTTTCGCTTAACACCTCATTGATCAATTTGGCGACCAAGTTAACGTCGCTGCCATAGGCGACACCGACTCGCACATTGGTTCTGGCCATGGTATCGATCAGCGTCCAGTTTGTGACTGTATTTTCAAGCAGTTGACTGTTGGGCACCAGCATATGCACGCCGTCGCTGCGACGAATACGGGTCGAGCGGGTATTGATGGTTTCCACCACCCCCTTAGCATCACCGACCTCTAAAAAGTCGCCAATGCGTATGGGGCGCTCCCAGATCAGTATCCAGCCGCTGATAAAGTTATTAATAATATTCTGGGCGCCAAAGCCTACCCCTATGGCCACCGCACCCGAGACGAAGGCAAAGGCGGTAAGGGGGATGTTAAGCACTTCCAAGGTGGTGAATACGATAATGACAACGCAGAGCACCAGGTAGATGCGCTTAAACAGCAGCGCCGCATCCGGACCTATTCGTTTACTGATGATTTTATTGTGGATCAGTTTGCCGACATAGCGTACCAAAACCCACACCACCAGTATGATCAGCGGAATTTGGATCAGCTTGGCAACGGTGAATTCCGAGCCGCCGTAACTGAACACCACGGTCTGTAGCGCTTGTGTGAGTTTCTCTAAAAAAGGGCTATTTAACAAAGTCGTATCCTTTCAATCTTGATTCTAATTAGCATGATCACTAAGCCGGTAACAGTCAAGGTGGTTAATTATTACTTGTCCATGGGCTCAAGTTGTTGCTCATCCAGCTTAAAGACGTAAATATTGCGGCCTATGCCTTGGAATTCTTCGTCGGCGATGACTACGGTGTTGTTGTCATAAAAGGTCACCGCTTCTTTTTGCGTAACTATACCCAGGTTTACTTTCTGTACCTCGCCGGAGAAAAAATTATCTCCCTGCCAATTCTTAAACAGCCAGAGATCGGTAGAGTCGAGCAGGGCCAGGGTGGTGCGGTCCGGGCTCATGGCCGCCGAGGTGACCCAGCAAAGCTTTTCCGCTGTGGTACAGGTTTTAAAGGAGCCGATAAACTCAGCCTCGTAGTTATCGGCATGGTTGCCGATGCGGTAGAGATTGGTTTTGCCATCAAAAGGGCGAGTACGGTTTTTAGTAAATAAATACAGCTTATGTTTGTATTCGACAAAGGCTTCTAAATCGAAGTTTTGGCGCTCCGGCGTCATTGGCTCTTCCCACAATTCCTTGTAGGTAAATTTAATGATCTCGGCAAAGGCCTTGCCGGATTTTATATCTATGGGGTTTTCTATTTTATAAATGGTCAGCCAGCGGCGATCGTGTTTGTTGTTACCAAAATCCCCTAAAAAGAAATGGCCAAACTCGTTTTGGGTCATGTCTTCCCAGTCGATATTTTTAGCATTAGTGACTTCGATGCGCTGCTTTACCTGGCCCTGGTCATCGACCTGATATAAATAGGGGCCGTTGCCACCGTCATTAATGGCCCATAAGCGCCCATGTTTATCGAATTCGATGCCGGAGACTTCTCTTAACTGTGGATCCAGGGTGACAAATTTGTGCTGATAAAGGTGGTAAATGAGGTAAGAGGCGATGGCCCCCAGCACCACAACGGAAACTGCGCTGATAAAAACGAACGACTTTTTAAGCATAACAACACCAGAAGAATCAACGCCCTATAGTATAACAACAGGGGAATGGATATGCTTGTGCAGAAATGTAAAAAACGCGGCCAGATGACCGCGTTTTGTAAATCTGGCTTGGCTGGTTAGTCAAGCCGAAAGGCTAGCGAACGCTTACTCGGCGTTGCCGTCTACCAGACCACGGCGCTTAAGAAGTGCCTCTGTAGTTGGTTGTTGACCACGGAACTCGATGTAGCTTTGCATCAGGTCGCGGCTATTACCACGAGATAGCACTTCTTTACGGTAGTGGTCACCGTTTTTACGGCTTAGACCACCTTCGTTTTGCATATGGGCGAACGAGTCGGCCGCAAATACTTCTGTCCATAGGTAGGCGTAGTAACCCGCGCTGTAGCCACCGGCAAAGATATGGCTGAAGTAACAGCTTTTATAACGTGCTGGTGCCGGGTAGTAGTCAATACCGTGACGAGCCAGGGCATTTTTCTCAAAGGCGGCCACATCATCAATTTGCGTACCTGGGGCGATCGAGTGCCATTCCATATCTAGTAGCGCTGCTGCAAGATATTCTGTGGTATCGAAACCTTGGTTAAAGGTGTGTGAATCCAATAGCTTATCTAACAGCTCCTGAGGAATTGGCTCACCGGTTTGATAGTGTTTGGCGTAGTTGGCCAACACGCTCGGCTCGATATTCCAGTCTTCGTTCGCCTGTGATGGGAACTCAACGAAGTCACGCGCGGTAGCTGTACCGGCCAGTGACGGGTATTTCACGTCGGAGAACAGGCCGTGAATGGCATGGCCGAATTCATGGAACATGGTGGTCACTTCCGAGAAGGTCATCAGCGTAGGCTGGCCTTCTGCCGGTTTAGGAATATTCTGCGCATTGTAAATAACCGGCTTGGTGCCTTGCAGGTGGTTTTGACCTACGTAAGCACTCATCCAGGCACCGCCACGCTTACCTTCACGGGCGTATGGGTCGAGGTAGAATAGGCCGATAGAGCTGCCATCTTCGTTAAATACTTCCCACACGAACACGTCTTCATGATAGGTCGGCAGATCGTTGCGCTCTTTCATGGTGATGCCGTATAGCTTGTTCATCGCGAAGAACAGACCATCGTTGATCACCGTATTCATTTCAAAATAAGGCTTAACTAGGCTGGCGTCGATGTTGTAAAGCTCTGCACGTACCTTGGCACCATAGTAAGCCCAGTCCCACGGTTGGAGTTCGAAATCTTTACCGTCTTTTTTAATCGCTGCTTGAATAAGCTCGGCTTCTTGCTTGGCTTTAGCCACGGCTTTTGGTGCCAGGTCATCAAGCATGGTGAACACGGCTTCAGGTGTTTTCGCCATGCGGTCGTCAAGCTGGTAGTGAGCCCAGGATTCAAAGCCTAATAGTTGAGCTTTTTCGGCGCGCAGTTGCGCTTCTTTAATGGCGATAGGACCATTGGTTTTTTGCGCGCGCTCAGATGAAGTACGCCATACTTTTTCACGTAGTTCACGGTTTTCAAGGCTGGTAAGGATAGGCTGACGCGTGGTGTTCACTAAGGTGATCATGTAGCCTTCTTTACCCGCTTTTTCCGCAGCCGCCTTAAGGCTGGCAATATCATCGTCGCTCAGACCCGCAAGTTCAGCCTTGTCGCTCACCAAAATGGTATCTTCTTTGAATGACTTCATGACGTTTTGTGAGAACTGTGTGCTTAGTTTAGAAAGCTCACCGTTGATTTCACGCATGCGCTGCTTTTGTTCTTCGTTAAGCTTGGCACCGGCGCGCACAAATTGCTTGTAGTAGTAATCAACCAGGCGCTGATCTTCTTTAGAAAGTGCATCTTTCGCATCGTATACGGCGGCAACGCGCTCGAATAGTGCCTTATTAAGGAAGATGTTGTCGCGGTGCTCGGCAAAGATAGGCGCCATCTTGGTGTTGATACGCTGATATTCGTCATCAGAGATCAAACCCGATAGGTTAGAGAATGCGGCACGGGTGCGCTTTAAAATAGTACCCGACAGCTCCATCGCGACTAGCGTGTTCTCAAATGTTGGTGCATCTGGGTTGTTGGCAATAGCATCGATTTCAATGCGTTGCTCTTTAATACCAGCATCGAAAGCAGGCTCGTATAACTCGGTGCCGATTTTATCAAATTCTGGCGCCATGTAGGGCAGAGGGCTTTTGCTTAGAAACAGATTTTCCTGGGCTACTTGTTGTGTCGCCGGTGCCTTAGCCGCGGCTTGAGTTTGGTTGTTGCTTGGTTGCTCACTACAGGCGGCCAATAAAGTTGTGGCGCTAAGGGCGGCAGCAATAACGGATAAACGCATCGTTTACTCCAAATGTTGTTAAGGTTGTGTCGTTGTTATGGTGCGCTGGTATAGCAATGCATGCCGGGAGGCGATAAAGCATTATGGATGCCCGATCATGCCGATGTCAGCGACCTTTAGGGTAACCTCCTAGTGGGGAACCTAGTGTGACGCGCTGACACCCGTGTACCAAAACTACCACATTACTGTGGATAACGCCGAACAACAAGTAACTTGACCCTTATTTACGGGCATTTTGTCGAAAATAAGCCATTTGTGCGTCATTTATTTGCCCCTTGCATCACAGCTTTGTGACTAGCTCACTCATAATGAGGGAGAACATGGGTGGTTTTATGCATCACAAGGAGTGCCTTCGCACGGTCGCTAAATTTAGCTACTGAATAGGCATAACCCTATGTTAGCCTGAGTTTAATTTTTATTTATAGAGAATGGCGTCGGAGTTTCGTGTGTTTACATCGAGTTTATTTCAATCGTCTGGGCCGTATCATGCCCTGGTAGGCGAAAGCCGACGGCCCGATCTCGACATCCTCAGAGGCATTGCTATTTTAGGGATCTTTTTTCTTAATGCTCCTTATTTTATTGATTTTGCCAATGGCTATGTGCCACCCCTACCGCTTTCGAGTAGCGATGCGCTGCTGACGCGGTTATCCGATCTAGCCCTTGAAGGACGCTTTCGCGGTCTGTTTTTGGTGTTGTTCTCCTTAGGGTTAGTGATCCAGTGGCAACGCTGCTATAAACTTCAGTCGCCGATCCCAAAATTACAGCGTCGTTTAATGATATTGCTGGGGTTTGGCCTGGTCCACAGTCTGCTCATTTGGGCCGGTGATATTCTTGTCGGCTATGCACTGGCCGGTTTGTTGGCCTTACCCATGCTGGCTAACCCTGGACGTAAATTGACTATGCAGGGGGTGGCATTTCTAGCCTTTGGCAGTGCCATGTTATTGCTCCTGGCTGTACTGGCCAATGAGCCGCAAACCCAGTTTAGCGACCCTAACTATCAGGCCTATTTAGCGCAGTTCGACGGGAACTTTTGGCACACTCGGGGAGCCAATGCCAGCAATGGGGCGCTGATGTTGTTAGCCTTGATGCTGGCAATACTCTGGCAGCAACTGGGAATGGTTTTGCTAACTGTGGCCGCCTGGCGCAGTGGCTGGCTGGTGAGACCCTGGCCATTGGCTCATTCGCTGGCGCTGCTCGTAGTCGTACTGGCTTGTGCTTATTTAAGCACCTGGCAATGGCAAGATAGCGGCGGCTTTAACGAAGTCCTGGCCATGGTTGTCAATTCTGTCAGCGGTTTTTGTACGGCGCTGATCGCGGTGCATCTGTTGTATCGCTGGTCGTTTGCCGACAATGTGCTGACCCGGGCCCTGGCCGCTGTCGGTAAAATGTCCTTAAGCTGTTATTTAAGTCAGTCGCTGTTTATGGTGGCCCTGCTTCATTTTGTCGGCAACGAAATGGCTAACGGGTTCCAGCTGCTGGATTATGTGCTGTTATCCGCACTGGTCAGTCTGGTGCTCTTGGTGGTTTGCCCTGTCTATTTACGTGCCTTTAAACTGGGGCCGGCAGAATGGCTGTGGCGCCGGTGTTATAAAGGAGAGTAAAATCAAGGCAAGAGTTGTTGCCAGCTGACATTTTTCAGGATTTACGAGTCGGCTTTGAGAGTTAAATAACCACGCGGCGATACAAAGCCGGTTTAGAGAGACTTTTAAACGGATTTTTCCTGTCGAGTCGATTACAATAGGGCCAACACAAGCTAGATTGAAGTGAACATGAGCCAAGCTACCCGCCTGAATAAATACATTAGTGAAACCGGTTTTTGCTCGCGCCGTGAGGCCGATGCCCTGATCGCCGCAGGGCGCGTGACCGTCAATGGTCGGTTGCCGCAAATGGGCGATAAGGTCAGCGATGCCGATGCCATTTTGATCGATGGTAAGGCATTAAAGGCGAAACCCAAGCGGGTCTATATTGCTTATCATAAGCCTGTGGGCGTGACCTGTACCACAGAGCGCAAGATCAAAAGCAATATTGTCAGTGCCATCAATTATCCTGAACGCATTTTTCCCATCGGTCGTTTGGACAGACCGTCAGAAGGGCTGATCTTTCTGACCAACGAGGGCGATATCGTCA
Organism: Pseudoalteromonas sp. T1lg48; assembly: GCF_002964785.1. Taxonomy (GTDB): domain Bacteria; phylum Pseudomonadota; class Gammaproteobacteria; order Enterobacterales; family Alteromonadaceae; genus Pseudoalteromonas. The sequence continues at coordinate 271,539 of NZ_PQCC01000004.1, read as the reverse complement.
ATAAAATTTTGCGCTCGGGCAATAATCATGAAAAAGAATACGAGGTGGTGGTCGACAAGCCGCTGAATAAGCGTTTTGTTGAACGTATGGCGCAGGGGATCCCGATTCTTGGCACGGTTACCAAAAAGTGTAAGGTGGAGCAAACAGGCACCCACAGTTTTCGTATTATTTTGACTCAAGGTCTAAACCGACAGATCCGCCGCATGTGTGAGTATTTGGGGTATGAGGTGACTAAGCTCAAGCGTACCCGCATTATGAATGTGACTCTCAGCGGTCTTAAGCCCGGACAATGGCGCCACCTAAGCGAAAGTGAAATGGCCACCATAAATGCCCTGGTAGCCGATTCTGGCAAAACCGAAGAGCATTCTCAGGATGCTCCCAGCGCGCGCCAACAGCCAAAGCACGATGGAAGTCAGCAGAGCGCACGAACGCCAGCACACGAGTCACGCGCTAAACATTCGGGGCGCCAGCAGGAAGATAATCAAGGTCCACGTACAAAGTCGCCCCACAATACCGAGCCCGGCGCTAAGCAAAAGTCTCAGGGCAAGCCGTATGCTAAGCCTGCTGCTAAGTCATCCGGGAAACCCGGTGGTAAGCCTCCTGGCAAGCCTTATGGCAAGCAAACCGATAAACCGAAAGGTAAGCACACGAGTGGCACAAAATCCAATAAAGCAGGGGCGGGCTCTGCACCGAAAAAGCGTCGTGTGAGCGGCACACTCAGTTTAAAGAAATAAGGTAATCGACGTGACACGCTGGCTTGCCCCCTTATTAATATTATTCCTGAGCGCTTGCTCCGAGCCGGCGCGGATTGAGCTTAATCGCGACGCGAAAGTGCTGGCCTTTGGCGACAGCCTCACTGTGTCGGTGGGCGCCAAGCACAGCAGCTACCCCGAACAGCTGGCGCACCTTACCGGTTTGGAGGTGATTGCCAGTGGCGTTTCCGGTGAACAAACCCATCAGGGCCTGGCGCGCCTTAATGATACTCTGGCAAAACATCAGCCTGGAGTCCTGGTCTTGCTTGAAGGTGGGAATGACTTTTTACGCAATAAACAGCCGCACGCGGTTAAAAATAACCTGGCGGCCATGATTGAACTGGCACATCGGCAGGGCATTGAGGTGATCCTGGTGGCGGTGCCGCAAAAGTCACTCTTTCTTAACGATGCGCCCTTGTATCAAGAGTTGGCCGAGCAATACCAGGTGCCCCTTGTTGCCAATACCTTAAGTGACTTGCTAGGCAACAACCAGTATAAGTCGGACCAAGTTCACCTTAATGATACGGGATATAGACTATTGGCCGAGGCCGTTGCCGAGCAAATCCACGTCGTTAAATAGGTGTGCCTTACAGCTTAATTTTCTAGTAAGCCCTGATAAATCGTCAGTGTTTTATCAACACCCTGCTGCACATTAAATTTTTCGATAACACGTTTTTTAGCCGCTAGGCCAAATTTGTCACACAGGTCACGATCTTGGTAGAGGGTCATAATCGCATCGGCCAAGGCTTGGGGATCGGATGGAGGGACAACTATACCCGTAGTCCCATCCGCTACCAGTTCTGCATTGCCGCCGGTATCAGAGACAATCGCTGGCACACCATAGGAGTTCGCTTCTAACACGGCGCGACATAAACCCTCTCGTTTAGTTGTTGGCAACACCACGGCATCACAAGCCGCAGCCACCTCAGGCGCGTCTTCTCGATATCCCAAGGCATGCACTCTTTGCGGTTTACCACTGCGTTTTATCATATCTTGAATTGCTGCCGCTTGAGGATCTGCGCCCACTAACAACACATCTATATTGCAATCTTCTGGTAGCAACTGGACTGCGTCCATTAACACATGCAATCCTTTTCTTGGCCTCAAGTTTGCCACCAGTGATATCTTAAAACTGTCGGCATGCATTGGTACGTCACTGAGATCGGCCGGAGAGTTTTGATACCAGGATTGGTCATGCCCCTTATAGACGGTGATGGCTTTATTTTTATTTCCCCAAACATGTTTCTTTAAATCTTCAGTCACCGCATTTGCTACACAGATAATTTTATCCAGCCTAGGATGAAGCATGGTTAGATATACTGTTGGATCCCAACGCGACACATTCCCCGTTTGCCCCCTGTAAGCAATAACTTTGGCTTTAGTGCCAATGGCTGCTGTTGCGCCATTACTACAGGCAATGTTGTTAAACAAATGCAAGATATCAATGTTGTTAGCCTTGATGTGTTCCCGAATGCGTTTAATCGTTGCCAGGGATAATTTCTTATCTAAAGGATCGGTTATGACCTCTATCCCATGCTCTTCAAAGTAAGGGATTAATGTAGAACCGGGATTACACATAACCGTTACATCAACAGCACCACTTTGATGAAGACCTATTATTTGCGATGCTTCAGGGCGAATCGGATTTATATTTTTCCGATTGTGATGTGTAATCGCTAACAACTTAATTTTTTTCATATAAATAAAATCAATTCATTTAATTGTAATTTAAATTTCTTAACTCCAATTAAACAAATATCCCTTGAAAAAATAACTGGATCGGCACTAATATTATATAACTCTTACTCTACAAGAACACCTGTTTCATAAAAGAATTTTTATTGGAAGTTATAATAAAGATAAGGAAATAATAATGAAACTTTTACTACCCATCTTACTGGGAGCCACATTACTTGGCGGTTGTATGGCTACTCAAGAGCAGCATCTAAGTGCCGAGCCAATAGAAATTAGCTCCGAACAATTAGCTAAATATTGGCGCCAGGAGCGCTCGGAATTTACCTTTACCACCCGCACTTTCAAAAAGCCGCCAACTGAAAATGGCTACATAAAACTACGCTATCTTATTGACTCTAATGGGGAGATTTTCGATGTCGCGATCCTAGAGTCTCAGCCAGAAGGGCTATGGGATACCCACGCATTGCGCTCGCTCAAGCATCTAAAATATGTCCCTAGTCGCGAGAATGCCGAGATGACGCCGGTTTATGTGACCACGGACTACCATTTTAACGTTAACTAAAGCGGCATTCGTAACATAAAAAAGCCAGCCCTAGGGCTGGCTATTTTGTGTTTAGCGACGGTGGCTATGAATGCCAAAGAACTTGCAATACAACACGGGGATCACTACCAGTGTGAGTATGGTGGCAAAGCCGAGGCCAAACATGATGGTTACCGCCATGGACTTGAAGAACACATCAAATAATAAGGGGATCATACCCAAGATGGTGGTGATCGCCGCCATGGCCACGGGACGTACTCTGGAAACACCCGAGTCAAATACCGCCTGGTAAGGGTCTTTGCCTGATGCCAGCTCTAAATTGATCTGATCCAGCAGCACGATGCCATTTTTAATCAGCATCCCCGACAGGCTCAAGAGCCCCAGCAAGGACATAAAGCCAAAAGAGGCGTTCATGCTCAGCAGACCGGCGCTGACCCCAACGATGGCCAGCGGCACTGTGGCCCATATGACCAGGGGTTTGCGTACCGAATTAAATAATAAAACGGTGATCACAAACATCGCCAAGTAACCCAGCGGCAATGAACCAAAAATGGCGCTGCGCGCCTTGCTGGCAGACTCAAATTCGCCACCCCATTGCAGTTCATAGCCTCGCGGTAGGGGAATGGCTTCTATGTCGGCGCGAATGCGAGCAAACAGTTTGGCCGGCGTTTCCTCGCCAAGTAGATCGTGGTCGGCCTTCACCGTCAGAGTACGTTTGCGGTCGCGGCGCATGATCAAGGGGTCTTCCCAGTGCACCACAAAGTCGTCCACCACCTGAGTCACGGGTACAAAAACCCGCAGCACCGGACTGTATATTTGTAAGTCGCGCAGGCTTTCCACATTAAGGCGTTCTTCGGCGGGGCTACGGGCAATGATCGGCAGCAGCTGAGTGCCATCGCGGTACAGGCCGACGGTTTTACCGCTGACGCTGGTCAACAGCAATTGGTCGAGATCGCTTTTACTAATGCCCAAGCGTCGCGCCTTTTGTTCGTTCAGAATAGGGCGGATCAACTTAGAGCGCTGACGCCAGTCATCACGAATATGGAAAGCACCGCCGTCGGCGGCAAGGATGCTCTTGGCCTGCTCGCCAAGCTGGCGCAGCACCACGGGATCGGGCCCGGAAAAGCGCGCCTCGATTTTGGCATCGGTGGAGGGGCCTATTTCCATGCGTTTAATCTTAAGCTTGGCATCGGTTATATGGGCCCGCTCGTACTCTCGCACTCTGTCTATCATGGTCAGTACCGCGTCGCGGTCGCGTACTCGGACTATTAACTGGGCAAACGCCGGATATTGTTTTTCCGGTGCATAGGTGAGCATAAAGCGTGGCGCACCCTGGCCTATGGTGCTGGTGACTTCGCTGACTAGCTCATCGCTAAGAAGGAAATGCTCAAGCTTAGCCACCCCTTCGCTGGTGGTGCGAATATCGGCGCCCTGGTAGTGCCAATAATCGATATAGAACATGGGGGTATTCGAGGCCGGAAAGAAGGATTGTTTCACCGACTTAAAGCCCACCAGCGCCGCCACCAGCAGCAGTAACATCAGCACAATGGTGGTTTTTCCAAAGTGCATGGCACGGCTGAGCACACACTTATAGGCACTAAAGAGCACACCCCGATAAGGGTCATCAGCACTCTTATCGTCGCTTTGTTTTTGCCTAAACATCATATCGGCAAAAAATGGCGTCAGGGTCATGGCGGTCACCCAACTGAGTAGCAAGGAGATAAACAATACCCAAAACAAACTACCGGCAAACTCACCGCTGGCATCCGAGCTCAGGCCGATGGGCGCAAAAGCGGTAATGGCGATAATGGTGGCACCAAGCAGGGGCCATTTGGTTTGAGCAACGATATTGACCGCCGCCTGCAATTTGCTTTGCCCGCGCTTCAGGTTAATGAGAATGCCCTCGGTGATGACGATGGCGTTATCCACCAGCATCCCCAGGGCAATGATCAGGGCCCCGAGGGAAATGCGCTGCAGGTTGATGTCGAACAGCGCCATGAAAATAAAGGTGCCGAGCACGGTGAGCAGCAAAATACCGCCAATCAGCAGGCCGCTTTTAACACCCATAAATATCAGCAGCACGACGATAACTATGGCCACCGCTTCAAACAGGCTGAGGATAAAGCTTGAGACCGAGCTTTCTACTTCCGCAGGTTGATTGTAGATGGCATTGATTTCCATGCCGTGCGGACGCTGGTATTCCAGGGACTGAAGGTGGCGATCGATACGTGCTCCGACATCGACCACGTTGACGCCGCTGGCAAAGGATAAACCAAGCAACAAGGCCTGCTTTTCGTTATAACGCACTATGTGGCTGGGGACCTCTGCATATTCACGGTACACCCGGGCAACATCGCCAAGATAAATAAGCTCACTGGCACCTGGGCTGGAGATCAGCAGGTGCTCAAGCTCGGCGACATCGTCAAATTCACCGGTAGGATGTAGGCGAATAGACTCGCCATCGACCATAATTCGACCGGCATTAGAAACCGTATTTTGGGCCTGCAGCAGGGAAAAGATATGGTTGGGGCTCAGTCCCAATTGCGCCAGTTTATGGGTGGAGATCTCGACAATCACCTGGCTTTGCTGCTCGCCGGCCACCGTTACCTTGCCCACGCCCTCAACCAAAACCAATTCGCGTTTTAAAAAGTCGACATAATCCTTTAGTTCGTCGTAAGAGTAACCATCGCCGGTCAAGGCCAAGGTCACACCATAGACGTCGCCAAAGTCATCGATAACCTTGCTAGGATACACGCCAGGTGGCATGGACGAGGATAAGTCATTAATCTTGCGTCTTAGTTCATCCCAAATTTGTTTGAGATCTTCCTTGCGATAGGTGCTTTTCATCTCTACGGTGATCTGGCTTTTGCCATTGGAGGAGATGGAAGTTACGTAATCGACATAGGGAAGCTCTTGAATCGCATTCTCTATGGGGTAGGTCACCTCTTCTTCCACCTGGCGAGGCGAGGCCCCGGGGTAGGCGGTGATCACCATGGCTTTTTTCAAGGTGAATTCCGGATCTTCGAGTTGGCCGAGGGATAAATATGAAAAGATACCGCCAAGCAGAAGAAACAGCGCAAACATCCAACTAATGACTTTGCGCTCAATGGCCAGTGCTACCAGATTCATTTATAGCCCCCGCTCTTTTTGCCAGGGACGCACCTGCATGCCCTCTTGCAGGTAATGCACACCGGCGGCAACCACCTGCTCACCGGACTCAATGCCAGAGCGGATCTCTATGCCATCTCGTTGTAATTGCCCGACCACCACGGCGCGCTTGTGCACCCGCGCGGTTTCGCTGTTGTATACCCATACATAGCTGTTGCCCTCGGTGCCTTGCTCTGGGTCCGAGAATACGGCTTCGGCGGGCAGCTTATGCCAGGCTTTTGCATCCTTGGTGATCTTACTGACATCGATATAGACGTGCCCGGTCATGCCCGCCAGCAGGTTAAAGTCTTTTGGCACCGGCAGGGAAAAGACCACCTTGTAGGTCAGAGTGGCGGGATCCGCCTGGGTATCGTATTCCTTGATAGTTAGCTTATAGGCTTTATCTGGGAAGCCGTCGAAAACCACCGTTGGCTGATACAGGGTATCTTTGTTCACTCGGGCCACCAGCTTTTCGGGCACCTGAATTTCCACATCCATCATATCGCGCGTTTCCAGACGCAAAATGTTCTGCTTGGCCTGAATGTTTTCAAAGTTCTTTACAAACACCTTGGCGACGGTGCCGGCAAAAGGGGCGCGTAACTCGGAATTTTCAAGATTGGTTTTGGCGATGTTAAAGGCCGACTCAGCCACCCGGGCGTTGGCCACGGCCTGATCCAGCTCGGCGCGGCTGGCGATATTTTTGTCAAATAAGGCTTGCACACGCTCTAATTGCGAGGTCGCTAAATCATAACGGGCCTTGCGCTCATCGTATTGCAGTTGGAAGTCTTGCGGATCGAGTTTCGCCAGTAGCTCCCCTTTTTCTACTTGCTGGCCTGCGAGTACAGGGAACTCAAGCAGCTCGCCGTTAACGCGAAAGGCCAGGTAGGAGCCCTGGTGTGCCACCACTTCGGCGGGAAAACTGCGCATCATGCTCTCGTCGCTGTTACCGACGGTGATGAGTTTAACCGGACGGATAGGCGCGGGTTGCTCATCCTGCTCGACCGGGTCACTGCAGCCGAACAGCGCTGCGTAAAGGATCAGCATGGTTAAAGAAAGGATATGCCGCATAAATACTAGACTCCCTGTTGGTGGTTGACGGTTGAGGTTGTGGCCATTATTGCGACATAGATTACTGTAGGATAAGATGAAATTAAAATTATAAATATCTTTAAACAACATTAGATTTGCTTATGAAGTTGGCGTGGCTCCAGGTTTTAGACGTGCTCTCGCGCAGTCGCTCTTTAAGCGAGGCGGCCGAGCGTTTACACAAAACTCAACCGGCATTAACCATGACGGTAAAAAAAATTGAGGAAGCGGTCGGCTTTGCGGTCGTAGACAGAGGTGGCTATCGCTTTTCCCTGACCGAGCAGGGGCAGGCCTATTGTCGGCGCGCTCAGTACCTACTGCGCGACTTAGAAGAGCTCAATGAATTTAGCAGCGAGCTGGCCAATGGCAATGAGCCGCTGTTTCGCCTGAGCTACGAGCAGGTGTGTGTCGGCGAAGAGCTCAGCGCCATTCTTAAAGCCTGCTATCACGAATTTCCTCACACCGAGTTTGCCATCGATAGCGGTAAACGTTTTAGTGCCCTGGAGCAGGTTAACAGTGGTCAGTCGGATTTAGGCATTGGCCCCTGGTTCGATATTTTTCATGCCACCGGCGACTTAGAGAGTATTGCGGTGGGTGAAATTAAGGTTGGGCTGGTGGCCTCGCCACAATTGATCAGCGAGCCGCGGCTAAGTTATAAGCGGCTGCAGCAATATCCCTGTGTGGCCATGTATGAAAGCGATATGCCTTTTGAACACGGACGCATGCCGTTTTTAAATCAGGTGGCTAAGCTCAAGATAGATGATATTTTTGCGCTACGCTCACTATTACTCAACGGCGCCGGTTGGGCCCTTATGTGTTTGGATTTATGCCAACAGGAAATCGAATCCGGGCAGTTGCAGGTGTTGGCGCTAACCGATAGGGAGCACTCCTTTACGGCGCAAATTCGCGCTTTTCGCCGCCACTCGGCACACCATGGTCCGGTAGCACGCAGTCTCTGGCAACGTTTGGAGGCGCTTGCCAATGGATAAAAAAACGATGATTTATCAGGTGGTGGCCGCCATTCCAAAGGGCAGAGTATGCAGTTATGGCGAAGTGGCAAAAAGAGCCGGTTTACCCGGATACGCCCGTTTTGTTGGCCATACGCTGAAGACGTTGCCATCCGATTCGCGGATACCTTGGTATCGGGTCCTCAATAGCCAGGGCAAGATCTCTTTCCCCTCGGGCAGCGATGGCTTTATACGCCAACAGCAAGCACTGTTGGCCGAAGGCGTGCTGGTCACCGATGGTAAGGTTAGTATGGCTAAGTTTGCCTGGAAGCTATAACTGAGTCTGTTTACAGACCTTAAATCACATACAAGTAGATAGCGAGAAAGTGGCAGAGGCAGGCGGCCAGTACAAACAGATGCCAAACGGCATGACTGTATTGGCGGTGTTTGGCACTGTAAAACACGGTGCCCACGCTAAAGATGACGCCACCGAGTACCAAAAGCCAGAGCGCCGGCCCCGGCAGGGCCAAATACAAGGGGTAGACAAAGGCCAGTGCTATCCAGCCCATGATCAAATAGGTGGCCAGTGACACCCGAGGGCGAGGAACCTTGGCACAGAGTTTAAATATCACCCCAAATAGGGCCAAGCCCCAAATGCAGAACATTCCCACCCAGGCCCAATAGCCGCCTAATGCCACCAGTAAAAAAGGCGTGTAGGTACCGGCAATCAGAAGATAAATGGCGCTGTGATCGAGCTTCTTCAGAATCGCTTTAAGGTTATTGTGGCTAATGGCGTGATAGCAGGTGGAGCTGACAAACATTAACAATAAACTGGCACCGTAAATGGTCGAGGATATGACCGCCGTCGTGTTTTTACTGATCACCAGCATGGCCACTAAAGCGGCCAGCGCCAACAGGGCGCCAAGTCCATGACTAAGCCAGTTAATTTTTTCTTCTGCGGCTGAGTAGGTGCTTATTTGCATAGGGCTCACTTTGCTTTGACTCAATAGGTACAAGCCTGACTATAACGATTGGGCGTACACTTGTACACCGAAATTTCATCATAATACACAAGTGGTCAAAAATACAAAACAGCCTGTTAAAACCACTATTTTTTGGTCAAAAATTTTTGTTCAATTTCTAATCGCAACTAAGGTTAAAAAATTAAATCTTTTTAAAACAACAAGATAAAAAATATTTTTATCATGGCACAACCTTTGAAATAGATATTGCGACTAACTTAATGACACGTTAACAGGAACACCACAGGACAACCATTATGAATACTTTTACTAAAGCGCAATTGTAGCAGCAAGCTTAACCCTTAGTATGGGCGCACATGCCAACAGCCTAACCGATGATATTGAACGTGCGGTTAAAGACGCGGCAAACGAGGCATTTGCAACATTAATCAGCACGCAAAAAGCGTCGTTACGCGAAGCAACTCAAGCCTTGTTCGAGAGCAATGTGCAAGAGCAGCAAAGCCAGGGCGAAGATAAATCGCAAGCGCAACCTAAGGCGCAAAAACAAGGTGATAACCATGACGCTTAATTTGGCACTGCTAGGCTTGATGTTATTGCCCGTCGCCAGCTTATTTGGCACCTACCTGGGCTTAAGCTTCTGTCGTCAACTCGGTTGGTGGGCTAAGTAGTACCTACCACCGAGTCTTTTTATAGACATTTGTTCCCGTATCCATGCGCTAACCCGCCACCATGCCGATCTCGGCGCACACCTTAATACAGGGCAGGCATCCAGCCTAATTATCTTCCTTTTTTTAAAATCCCTACTTATTGATTATTAACAATAAAGCTCAGGTATTTCGTCTATATTCTTTGCTCAATATCCGCTTCTCCCCCATACTGATAAGTATCTAAAAAATAAGTGATCCATTGCTCGTCAGCAGACGTATTGGTCGCTATCAATTGTTTTTATTGAGATAGCAGATGACCTTGCAATTAGCGTCCAATGCCCCGAACAGACGGCAATACTCACTGCTTTCCTCTAAGGTGGAGGAAGGCCAAGGTGAAGGACAAAAAATGATGTCGTCAACCGAGCATCTGAGTGATGCCTTGGTCAAGGTAGCCAATGAGCGCGACAAAACTGCGTTCGCCAGTTTGTTTCGGTATTTCGCGCCGAAAATTAAGCGCTTTGGCTTAAAACAGTTTAACAACGAGGCGGCGGCCTTGGAGTTGGTGCAAGACACCATGACGTCTGTGTGGCGTAAGGCGCACTTGTATCATCCTGGCAAGGGAGCCGCAACGACCTGGGTTTATACGGTCATGCGTAACGCTTCGTTCGATGCCTTGCGCAAAATCCGCAGTAATAAGGAAGACTGTCTGAGTGAAGATATCTGGCCGACCTTGCCGAGCCCGGAGCCAGATCAGTTTGATGACCATCTCGAAACCCAGCTGTTATTAAAACATTTAGACAAGCTGCCTCTGGCACAGCGCGAAGTGGTTAAGGGCGTTTATTTTCAAGAGCTCTCTCAAGAGCAGTTGGCGCAACAATTGGGCGTCCCGGTGGGCACCGTGAAATCACGGTTACGATTGGCTTTAGCTAAGCTTAGAAATTATCTCGGAGCAGAGTATGATTAAGTTTCATCCCAACTCAGATTTACTCCTGCAATATGTGCAAGGGGCATTACCAGCCTCCATCAGCGTTGCCATTGCGGCACATCTGGAATTATGTGCTCACTGCGCCACTCACATAGAAACGCTTGAGCGTCAATGTGCCCAAAGTGCCTTTGCCGACGAGGAAGGTGAGGAGCAGACGTTGCAGCAAGAGGCTATGCTAAATGAAGAGTTAAGCGAGGAGTACGCAAATATGCTGGCGGACATCACCGCTGACAGCCTGCGCGACGATTTCAGCATTGCCAGCTCGAAGGAGCTACGCTTTGGTGATAACACCATCACCTTGCCGCGTGCCCTGAGTCACATAGGTATGGGTCGTTTTATGCAGGCGGGTAAACTGGCACGTTCTCGCTTAGAGCTGGACGAGGGCAGCATGCGTACCAGTTTATTGTACATCGCCCCCGGCGGTACTATCCCAGAGCATACGCACACGGGTTTTGAGTTAACTCTTTTGCTAGATGGCAGCTTCAGTGATGAACAAGGGACCTATGAGGCCGGCGATTTTATCTGGCTCGATCACCGTCATCAGCATACCCCCTACACCGAGCATGGTTGCTTGTGTCTAGCGGTGGTAAATAGTGCGCTGCACTTTAACAAGGGCCTAAGTAAGTTATTGAATCCTATTGGTGAGCTGATCTACTAATGAACCAAGATATTAAAATTGGCATCAGTGCCTGCTTAAGCGGCGAGAAGGTGCGCTTCGACAGCGGTCATAAACGTTCCAACTTTTGTATGGATGAACTGGCGAGGCATGTTCAGTACGTGCCTTTTTGTCCCGAGGTCGCCATTGGCCTACCAATACCACGACCTACTATCAGGCAAGTACGCAAAGGGGACGTAATCACAGTGTGTCGTCCTGACGGCACCGGTGATGTTGGCGACAAACTGACCGAGTACGGCCAGCGCATCGGGGCCAAGTATGGCTCTGAGCTTGACGGTTTTATCTTTTGTGCCAAAAGCCCAAGTTGCGGGATGGAGCGAATTAAAGTTTTTAACGAAGAGGGCACCGGCAACACCGCAGAAGGGGTTGGCTTTTTTGCTGCCCAGATCATGGCTGCAAACCCCTTACTGCCTTGTGAGGAAAATGGTCGCCTGAACGATATGCACCTGCGTGAAAACTTCGTGATGCGCGTCTATGTCTATCATAGCTGGCGTCAGTTGTGCCGCGAGCCCTTAAGTGTGCACAGGTTAACGCGTTTCCACGGCATGCATAAATATCTGCTGATGAGTCACAATTATCAGGCTTATCGTGACCTTGGTCGCCTATTGGGACATCATCAGGGTGACAACCTTGATGACATCGCCGAGCAATACATCAGTGGCCTGATGGCGGCGTTGAAAAAGCCAGCCAGTCGCAAGGCACACACCAACACCTTGATGCACTTGCAGGGCTATTTTAAGCGTCATCTCAGTAAGGGAGAGAAAGAGGAACTGCGCGCCGCCATCGAAGACTATCGCCAGGGTTTGGTGCCCTTGTATGTGCCTCTGACTTTATTGAAGCACCAGCTCAATGTTCATCCCAACCCCTATTTGGCGCAGCAGGTGTACTTTAATCCTCACCCTAATGATTTAAAACTAAGATACGGGATCTAATGACGCCTCTTTTTTGGTTTCGGCGCGATCTGCGCCTTTACAGCAATGAAGCTTTGATAGCCGCTCTCGAGCAAGGTGCCGAGCATGCGGTTTTTTTTGTCACCGAGCAACAATGGCAAGCGCACGATATGGCACCAATACAGCGTGACTTATTGTTACGCCGTGTCGATTACCTGGGTCAGCAACTGAGCGAGTATGGCGTGCAACTGCATGTATTGGCCGTCCCCGCGTTTGCTCAGGTGCCATCTGCACTTATGGACCTGTGCCAAAAGCTATCCTGTACTGGTGTGTATGCCAACCGCGAATATGAAGTGAATGAGCGTGCTAGAGACAGGGCTTGCGTTGATGCCGGCGAGCAATTGAATGTGTCCTTTCACTTTTTTGATGGCGACGTGATTGCCCCACCGGGCACGGTCACGACGCAAAATAATGAGATGTTTAAGGTGTTTACGCCCTTTAAACGCCAATGGCTTAGGCAGTACGAATGCACTCAGTTTAGCTTACCCGCTTGGCCTCGCACTAAAACCTCAGGCCAGTGGCTGCGCCCAGACTGTTTAGTCGGTGATGGCAGTTCAGATAAGTGGCCGGTGGATGATCCAGCCTTAGCCCGGGTGGTTGAACGTTTTATCGGTGAAAAGTTGCCAAGATACGACGAAGACCGGGATTTCCCTGCCATTAAAGGCACTTCCGGGCTCAGCCCCTATTTGGCGCTTGGTATCGTTGGTATGAAGCAGTTGTTGGTGCAACTGCAAACACGGCATCCGGATATTCTGCAAAGCGCTAAAAGTAATTTGTTTAGCTGGGTTAATGAGTTGATTTGGCGTGAGTTTTATCGTCATTTGTTGGTCGCCTTCCCACAGCTGTGTAAACACCAAAATTTCAACACCAAGTATGACCGGCTGCAATGGCAGGATGATGAGGCTGGCTTTAAGGCCTGGTGTGAAGGTCGTACCGGTTACCCCTTGGTCGATGCAGCGATGCGACAGTTGCTGCGTACCGGCTGGATGCACAATCGGTTACGCATGGTGGTGGCCAGCTTTTTAACCAAACACCTGTTAATTGATTGGCGTCGCGGTGAAGCGTTTTTTATGCGGCATCTGATCGATGGCGACCTGGCTTCCAATAACGGTGGCTGGCAGTGGGCGGCCAGTACCGGCTGTGATGCACAGCCTTACTTTCGTATTTTTAATCCCATCACCCAAAGCAAACGCTTTGATCCAGACGGTGAGTTTATTCGTAACTATCTACCAGAGCTAGAAAAGGTGCCGACTAAGGATATCCATTTCCCGCACCAGTATATGGCAAAGGTGGGAGGAATAGATTATTGGCCGGCAATTGTCGATCACCAAAGTGCGCGTGCGCGTGCACTCGCAAGGTTTAAGGTTGAGCATGAGTAAACGCATTGCCGATTTTATCGCCATGTATCAGCGTCTGGATAAAGATAACTTGGCGCTACTCGATGAGATATATCATCAAGATATACATTTTATCGATCCGCTCCACGAGGTCCATGGCCGAGATCAACTACATCTATACTTCGCAAACCTGTATGCCAACATCAAGGACTGCAGTTTTACCATCATCGAGAGTTTTGAATGCGAGGATCGGGCCTTCTTGTATTGGACCATGGCGTTTTGCCATCCCCGCATCAATGGGGGCCGAGAGGTATTGGTAAATGGTCATAGCCTGCTGCGGTTTGTCGATGGGCAGGTGATTATGCACCGCGACTATTTTGATGTCGGCCAGCTGCTCTATCGCAACCTTCCGGTCTTGGGCGGTTTGATTAAGTTTATTGAAAAGCGAGCGAGCGGCGTATGAAGATATTGATCACCGGCGCAACTTCGGGAATTGGTGAAAGTCTGGCGCGCCTATATGCGCAAGAGCATCAGGTGTTTGCCTGTGGACGTGACCAGGAGGCGCTGCAAAGTCTGGGCGAACATGATTCGATAACGCCACTGCGTTTTGACGTCACGGATTTGGCGCAAATAACCGATGCCACCGCCGACATCCAAGACCTGGATTTAGTGGTTCTCAATGCCGGGGTGTGTGAATACATAGATGATGCCCGTCATTTCGACAGTGCTTTGTTTGAGCGGGTGATCCGCGGCAACTTGCTGAGCCTGGGTTACTGCTTGGAGGCGTTACTGCCCAAGATAAAGTCCGGTGGACAATTGGCCATCGTTTCTTCCAGTGTGACCTATTTACCCATGACCCGTTCCGAGGCTTACGGTGCAGCCAAGGCCGGTGCCACGTATTTGGCCCGCACCCTGGCCGTCGATTTGCCAGATATTGATGTCAGTGTTGTGCATCCGGGGTTTGTGCACACCCCATTGACCGCTAAAAACGATTTTGCCATGCCCATGGCCATTAGTTCTGAGGACGCCGCCAAGCGTATTGCTCGCGGCCTGCACAAGCGTCAGGCTGAAATTCATTTCCCAAAACGATTTACCCTAATATTGAAAGCGCTGCGGGTGTTACCCCAGTCGCTTTGGTTACGAATAGCAAAAGGAATGGTACGGTGAAAAATATCGCCATCATCGGCAGTGGTATTGCCGGTTTAACCAGCGCTCACTTGTTGGCAAAAAAACACCAGGTAAAGGTGTTCGAAAAAAATAACTATATTGGCGGACATACGGCTACGGTGGATGTAACCATTGACGGCCAAACCCTGGCCGTGGATACCGGGTTTATTGTCTTTAACGACCGCACCTATCCAAAATTCGAGAAACTGCTGGAAGAGATAGGCATTGGCCGGCAGGCGACACAAATGAGTTTTAGCGTGCATCATTGCGAGAGTGGCTTTGAATACAATGGTCATACCCTGAGTACCTTGTTTGCCCAGCGACGCAATCTGTTGCGCCCGAAGTTCTGGCATTTGTTATGGCAAATAGTGCGCTTTAATCGCATTTGTAAGGACATGTATAACACCGGTGATTTTCAAGATGACGTTACCCTAGGACAGTTTTTGGATCGCCACGGCTTTAATGACTTCTTCCGCCAGCACTATATTTTGCCCATGGGGGCGGCAATTTGGTCCACTTCACTGAAGCAGATGAATGACTTTGCTATCGACTTTTTTGTTCGCTTTTTCTACCACCATGGTTTGTTGGATATAGCCAACCGACCTCAGTGGTATGTGATCCCCGGCGGCTCCCGCCAGTACATTGATCCTTTGATTGCCTCTTTTAAAGACAGAATAGAATTGGGTGCCCATATAGACAGGGTAGAGCGCAATGAACAGGGAGTAGTCATTCACCTTAATGATGGCCGTAGCGAGCACTTTGATGCCGTGGTGTTTGCCTGCCATTCGGATCAGGCCCTCGCCCTGCTTGCTGATGCCAGCGAGGCAGAGCAGCAGGTGCTCGGTGCTATCCCCTATACCGCCAACTCTGTGGTTCTGCATACCGACAGCTCCTTATTGCCCAAACGTCCTGCAGCCTGGGCCAGTTGGAACTATCGCCTCGACAATAATGTCGATAGGGCCGCGGTAGTGACCTATAATATGAATATTCTTCAAGGGCTTAGCTCTGAGCAACCTATTTGTGTCACCCTCAATGGAGATGAGGTTATCGCCGAGGAACATATTTTGCGCCATTTTACCTATCATCATCCGGTGTTTAACCAACAGAGTTTGCAGGCTCAGCAGCGCCGCCCTGAGATTAACGGTAAACAGCACACGTATTTTTGCGGTGCCTACTGGTATAACGGTTTTCATGAAGACGGAGTGCGCAGTGCCGTCGACGTAGCCAAAGCACTGGGAGTGGATTTTGACTAGCGCACTGGCGTTTGACATTGATCCCCATGAGGTGGCGCAGGCGGCCCTATGGCAAAGCGCGATCATGCTCGGCGATATACGCCATCGGCGCTTTGATCCCAAACCTCATCACTTTCATTATCCGCTCTATATGATGTGGGTCGACCTTGCTCACCCGGAACAACTGGACAATGTTCATCCCTTACTGGGCACAGGGAGAGGTAAACTACTGCGTTTTAAGCAAAGCGATTACGTGCCCTTGCAGGAAGGGGATGTGAGTACACGGGCAATCAAGCAACTGCATACCCTAGACAGTAGCATCGAGGTTGAGTCCGTATACCTGCTTGCTCAGTTGCGCTGTTTCGGTCTGTACTTTTCGCCGGCAAATTTCTACTTTTTTCAACGCCGTGGGGCTGTCAGTTTTACCCATATGATGGCAGAGGTCAGTAATACGCCCTGGAATGAGCGCCATTATTACTTAGTCGATCTGCACACTAAAGTGAACTTTAAGAAATGTTTCCACGTATCTCCTTTTATGAATCTGGACATGCATTATCACTGGGCGGTTAAAGTGCTGCCCAAATCCCTGCTGATCCATATCGAGAACAAGCGCCAGGAGAACCTGCTGTTCGATGCCACTCTTCGCCTGCAACGACGTAAATTGGATAAACAGGCGGTGAGTGAGTTGCTTAAGCGCTTTCCAGCGATGAGCCTGAGCATAGTCAAAGGGATCTACTGGCAAGCAGTTAAATTATTTTTGAAACGAGTGCCTTTTTACGCTCACCCTGGGAAAGAATGATGGATAGAGTTACCGAGGTAAAAATAAATTCAAATGTAAGTTGGAAAACCAAGTTGGCCAAGCGTCTGGTTTTTGCCGCGTTTAATACGCTCGAGCATGGGTGTATCGAAATTCATGAGCGAGGCGAGCCGGTGCATGCTTTTGGTGATAAGTCAGCGCGGCCTAAAGCAGTGGTCAAGGTTGTTGACGCCAAGATGTATCAGGCGTTCGCATTTTCTGGCAGCATTGGCGCCGCAGAATCTTACATTGACGGCCACTGGGAGTGCGATAATCTCACGCGCCTGATTGAAATATTTGTTTTAAACCAGGCACAGCTGGATGCTTTTGAACGTCGCTTTGCGCTGCTGAGCGGGCTTGCGTATCGCCTTAAGCATGCGCGCAACCGTAACTCCAGCGCCGGCTCAAAACGCAATATTGTCGCTCATTACGATTTAGGCAACGAGTTGTACGAGTCATTTTTAAGTAATGAAATGCTCTATTCCTGCGCCGTGTATCCGCATAAAGAAGCCAGCCTCGAGCAGGCACAGCAACATAAACTCAAGCTCATTTGCGAGCGCGCACAGCTCAAAGATGGCGACACAGTCATAGAGATTGGCACCGGGTGGGGCGCTTTTGCCATCTATGCCGCCACCCATTATGACGTGCATGTAACCACCACCACCATATCCGAAGAGCAACATGATTATGTGGCAAACAAGATAAAAGCCCTGGGCCTCGAAGACAAGATCACCCTGCTCAAACAGGACTACCGTTTACTCGAGGGCCAGTACGACAAGCTGGTATCCATTGAGATGATTGAGGCCGTAGGTCATCAGTACCTCAGTGGTTTCTTTGCCAAATGCAACAGCCTGCTTAAGTCCGATGGTGCCATGCTGCTTCAAGCGATCACCATCAACGACCAGCGTTATCATACTTACGTCAAGCAGACCGACTTTATCCAGCAGTATATTTTTCCTGGTGGCTGCTTGGTCAGCATTGATGAAATGAGCCGTCACTTGCGACAAGGCACAGATCTGGTGATGCACGAGCTCCACGATATTGGTTTGCATTACGCTCGCACGCTGGCCGATTGGAGAGAGCGGTTTGATAAAGCCTGGCCACAGTTGCAGGGCGCTAAATTTAATACACAATTTTACCGTCTATGGCAGTACTACCTGGGCTATTGTGAAGGCGCATTTCGTCAACGGGCCATCAGTACCGTGCACCTAGTTGCGCGCAAGCAAGGGTTTAAGACCAATGACGCGGCGCTGGCTTTGCATTACTAACTTTCTGCTGTTTCAAAGCTGCTGGTGGGCAGCTTTTTATGCCCAGCAGCGGGCACTGCCTTTTATGGCGCTGTGTGTGCTTATGATGCTGTGGCTGTCCTCAGAGCGTCGCCGCGACCTCTACTTATGTAGCACCCTGGTGTTGGCCTTTGCCTGTGAGGCATTGGCCCAATGGCTCGGGCTTTTACAATTTGCCGATGCCCTGGTACCTGCCTGGCTTTTGCTCTTATGGTTGGCGTTGATCCTCACCATTAATCATTCCTTGGCTTTTATAAAGCGTTTTAACTGGTGGCAATGCTTTCTACTGTGCTGGCTCTGTGCACCATCCAGTTATATCACCGCCGCCCACTTTGAGATTTTTGCCTTGGGGGTGCCCTGGTGGCAATTTTACCTTCTTTACGGTGGCCTATGGGCCGTTACTTTTACCCTCATGGTAGTGATCAATCGACGCTTGCAACACGTACTGACACATACGAGTTGATGAGGAGCACCGTTATGAATGCTTGGAAAAGTGCAATACTGTCAGCGGCCTTTGTGCTCGCGCTTCCGGCCACGGCGACCACAGATAAGTGGCAGGACGTTGGCGAAGGCGTGATGCGTTACCTGTTTTGGGATATCTACCGCGCTGAACTGGCCACGGATACTGGTGAGTATCGCTTTGGCCATCACCCCATGCGTTTGTCCTTAACCTATTTGCGTGATATTGAAGGCGACGACATTACCAAAGCCACTCTGGACCAATGGCGTAAGCTAGATAGACCTGAGTACGTGACTGCCTATAAAGGCCTATTAAAGGGTTTGTGGCCGGATGTCAGTGCCGGAGATACGCTAAGTTTTGTCACCGATGCCAGCGGTAAGGGTACTTTTTACTTCAACGGCGAATTACTGCACCAGGTTGACGACCCAGCGTTTAGCGACGCTTTTACCTCAATCTGGCTGTCGCCACAGACAACAGAGCCCGGGCTTAGGGCGCAATTATTGGGAGGTCGTCCATGAGGCACTTAGTCATACTGCCACTGTTGATGCTGCTAGTGTCCTGCAGCGTTAGCATAGAGGATTATCAAGGCACAGAGCCGCAATTCGACTTTAAGCGCTTTTTTAACGGTGAGCTGGTGGCCTATGGCATAGTCCAAGACTATAGCGGTATGGTCACCCGGCGTTTCAAAGTCGATATGCAGGGCTCATGGGATGGGAATAAGGGCATTCTTGATGAGCAGTTCTATTACTTGGGTGGAGAGCAAGACGGAGAGCAGAGCACCCGGGTCTGGTATCTGGAACTGGGTGAAGATGGTAAGGTGTTTGGTCGCGCCGATGATGTGGTGGGGCAGGCTGAGGGTAAAGTGGTCGGCAACGCCTTGCACTGGCAGTACAGTTTGCGTATTCCCTATGGCGATGACACCATCACTGTAGCCCTTGATGACTGGATGTTTCTTGTCACCGAAACAAGGTTGATCAACCGTACCGCAATTGATAAGTTTGGAGTCGAAGTTGGCGAAATCACGCTAGTTATCGAAAAACGTTAACAAATAGCCCATTTTTATGAAGTTTTTTCTCAAAAATGTGTGGTTTGCAGTTGCCAAGTTAATAAAAATACTTAAATATAGGTCTTGCTAAGGCAAAAAAAATAACGAATAGGAATCAAACAATGAACAAAGCTCAATTAGTCGAAAAAATCGCCAACGATGCTGAAATCTCAAAAGCAGCGGCGAGCCGTGCGCTAGATGCATTCACTGGTGCAGTAACTGACTCTTTGAAAGACGGTAACTCTGTTGCGCTAGTTGGTTTCGGTACTTTCTCTGTAAAAGAGCGTGCTGCTCGTACAGGCCGCAACCCGCAAACAGGCGCGGAAATCCAAATCGCGGCTGCGAACATTCCTAGCTTCAAGCCAGGTAAAGGTCTTAAAGATTCAGTTAATTCTTAATAGTAAAGAATACTGTTGAAAAAGGGCGCTAACGCCCTTTTTTTATGCCTGTTTTTTGGTGCAACAACTCTTGCTGTGAGCTAGTACAAAAGCTCATACTCGAAGGCTGCTGAGAGCGAATTGCTAACCTTGATAACGATTAAAATATTTTACTCAGCGGGCTGATAACTCCATTTGCCCCTTGCTGCAACACATGAGTGTATATTTGCGTTGTCTTGACATCGGAATGACCAAGTTGAGCTTGCACGGTTCTGATATCGGCACCACTTTGTAGTAAATGGGTCGCAAATGAATGTCTAAAAGTGTGGGGCGTTATAGGTTTTGTTATTTTTGCTTTTTTGGCTGCCTCTTTAACTGCTTTACGTACTCCTGTTTGATGAAAATGGTGTCGGCGAATCTCGCCCGTTTCAGGGTCTGCACTTAATTTAAATGAAGGAAACAAATACTGCCAAGCAAGTGATTTATTGGCGCTAGGATACTTTCTTGCTAATGCGTTTGGCATCCAAACACCAGCATATTGCTTATTCTGGGAATCTAATTTTAAGTATTCATCAGCTTGAGCAATTTGATTTCTTAGCAAAGGCATTAGTTCTGTGGCGAGTGTAACTACCCTATGTTTATTCCCTTTTCCATTCCAGACCCGAATGCACTTGTAGTCAAAGTCAATATCCTGAACTCTTAGTTGAACAGCTTCCATGACACGTAAGCCGCTGCCATACATTAAACCCGAAATTAAATAATATCGTTTATTTAAAAACGACATGAGAAGTTTAACCTCCTCGGGGGTCATGACAATTGGTAATTTAGCTTGGCGCTTGCTTCTGACAAACGTTAGATTAGGACACAAATCCTGTTTAATTATATGCTTATATAAAAAAGATAACGAATTTAGTGCTGTCGCTTGTGTTTTAGGCGACACATTACATTTGAGTACGAGGTAGTCGAGGTATTCGACAACCTCGTTATCTCCCATTGAGGCTGGGTGACGCTTACCATGAAAATGAATATAAGAAGAAATCCACTTAAGGTATGTATCAACGCTTCTGAGCGAATATTGCTTTGTCAGCATAAACTCGGCGATGTGGTTTAGAAATGGTGAGCGAGTTCTCATTGGGTCACCCTACTGAATACTGTTTATAAATACAGTATTGCTGTGTTTCTCCTATAGTCAAGAAAACGACCCAATGGGTCGTTTTTGTCTTTCCCACGCCGCTAAGACTTTGAGAAACTTAAGTTCTGGCAAACACTTCCTGAATCTGCTATCAATGGTAAGAGGACTAAAACGAGACAGGTTGCGGTAGAAAAACGACCCAATCGCTCGATATTAAATTGTTAAGTGGCCACGGAAGAATCGATGAACATTGAACTAATTGGAAACATAGTAGGGCTTATTCTTGCTCACAGCGCCTATATCGGAAGTGGCCAAGATGGAGAATTAATGGTCCCATATGTAATTTTCCAATCTGGAGAAAGCAGAGAGTTACAGAACTTTGAAGCCGATACCCAGCAGCAAGCTGTAGACCTTGCTCATGAGACAATCGAAAAGTATCAGCACCTAGTTGATGTTTGGGCATATGCACAAGAGGGTCTAGTAACCCTTGGAGATGGTTCAAAGCAGGATGTATATTTAATCAAAGCATGGGGGCAAGGCTTAAGTGAGCCTATCCAGCTATATCAGATGTTTCAGCCAAAGCCATTTAAACTCATTGGCAATATTAAAATGCTCAATTTTGAAGATGCAGGCTTCCGCTTAGAGCAAGCTGAAGCGTTTCATTCGGCCCTAGATGCAGGTATTACATCGCATCAAAAGGCCAACGAAAAGTGGGAAGGCTGGTTTGAGTAAAATCCACTTAACAAGCAAAGGCAGCATCGCCCTACGGGCTGGACGCGCTACCGCGCGCCGCTGCTTTGGGCGTTATGTGTTTAATTAAGCCAAGGAGTATTAAATGGCAATTTTTGGAATTGGTGCATATTACGATGAAGATGTGAGCCAAGAGTTTATTGATAATTCAATTGCAGGTCCTGGTTGGGACGAAACCGATGCACCAGAACTTTTTCAATACGTTGCGTCCCTAAAAGTCGGTGACATTGTTTATCTAAAATCTTGCCCCCCAAGCAGTAAAGATATTCATGTTAAAGGTATAGGCTTTATTGCAGACCATAAACTGTTAACCGATATAAGTGATACTAAAAATCTTGTTAGTGCTGGGCGTAAAATAAACTGGGTTAACACTCAAAAATTCACTATTCCAAAACCACAAGAAAAAAACAATGTTCGCTCTAATACTATGTATGAAGAGTTTCATCCAAAGGTGCAACAAATAATCATGGAAAAGGTTATTGGTGCTGTAAAAAACACATAACAAACGCTTCAAAAAAGGACGCAAAAAGCTTGGCTTGCACTCCTTCGTCGCTAATTTTAGCCAAGCCTTTTGCGCCTGTTAAGCGGGCGTTATACGGAGAAATTGATATTGAAGAACGTTGAAGCTATTTTAGTTAATTCCTTTACTGCGAATGGGACGGGTGGAAACCCTGCGGGTGTTGTGCTTGACGCCGATTATTTGTCGAACGAAGAAAAATTACAAATAGCACAAGTTGTTGGTTATTCGGAAACTGCATTTGTATCTCGCGATAATGAAGCTGATTTTGAGGTGTCCTTTTTTACCGTAACAGGTGAAGTTGATTTCTGTGGACACGCTACATTAGCTGCATTTTCAGCAATGTATCAAGACGGAATCATAAGTGAAGGTAAATACGTTCAAAGGACTAAAGCAGGTTTACTCGTCGTAACCATAGAGACAAGCGGTCTTGTCGTCATGGATCAGAAGTTACCAGAATACGGTGCACAGTTCAGTTATGAACTTATATCGGAGTTAGTCGGGCTAGACTCGAAAGTCCTTGAGTCTACACGGTTGCCGATTGAGGTTGTTTCAACAGGTTTACCCGATATTATTGTCCCAGTCCCATATGGGTATCTCGATAAAATTCAAGTGAATGAAAATCTAACCATTAATTTCTGTAAAAGGCATGAAGTAATTGGTATTCATGCTTTTGAGTTATGTGAAAAAACAAACATGGTTACAGCAAGCTGTCGTAACTTCGCTCCACTGTTTGGTATTTCCGAGGAATCAGCGACGGGGAGTGCGAGTGGTGCATTAGCGTGTTACCTAACTAAACACCTTCTTAATACACATTCGAATAGTTTTGTTTTCGAACAAGGTCGGGCAATGAAATGTATTTCAAAAATTACCGCGTCTGTAGATTCAAACGAGCAAGGTATTATTAAGGTTAGAGTTGGTGGTTTCGCTCACAAAATTGGACGGCGGGAAATCTCCGTATAACAAAGCGTTCAAGAGTGATTCCAAACGCTTGCCGGTTTCGCTTCGCTCACAGTATGGCAAGCGCTTGTCACACCTTAACGCAGCGTTATATGAATCTTGAGTATGATTGAAATCGTCATCGTAATTTTCGTTGGTTTTATCTTGATAAAAGCGGTTCGTCATTCGCGAAAAGTTAACAAAGATTTCTCTCAACTTGACAAGCAACAAAAAGATGAGTTGGTTGAATTAGTTAATACCAATCCCAAAAGGTATTTCCTGTCAGGCGGTTCATTTACGAAGTTACCTAAGCCGTTGGCAATCATCGGAAATATTCTAGCTATTTGTGTAATTTTGTTTTTTGTGGTCTTATTTATCGCAGCACTTTCATAGCGTTATTGGGTTAAATTCATATAACAAGTCAATAATGGCATGGACGCAAAACGCATGGCTTGCGCTCCTTCGTCGCTGAGTATAGCCATGCATTTATGCGCCCCATATTGAGGCGTTATATAGCCTAAGAGGCTTATGAGAAATCTACTGATTGGGTTAACTACTGTTTTTGCCTGGGTGCCATCAACTTTATTGGTTTTACTCGCATGCTTTGCTTTAATTGGTGCACTAGGCAGTATTTTTGATTTACCGATAACATTTAGCCTTAAATGGATTCTGACTTCGCTATTTGGGATTGCAGGCTATATTGCTTTAACTTCAGTAAGTTGGGGTTTAAAGCTTAATCTTAGAACGCGGTTGGTATTTCTTATTTTAGGCTTAATATCCCTGGTATTTACCTATTGGTCAGGTGTTAAATTTGACGGTGAAATTTTTACACTCGTTAGTGGCTGGTTTGGGATTTATTTGTTTTTATGCCCTGCTTTATTTTTGTTTATTCATATAGTTTTGCATCTACTTTGGTTACGCAAGGCTATATAACAAGTTACTAAATTTCGTTCCGGCCACAAACAGCGTGGCCTCCACGGGACTGCCTACGCTGCGCTGCGGCAGCCCATTAGTAAAGCGTTATATTTCCATTGCAAAGGAGTGTTTATTTTCATGTTGAGAAAGTTACTGTTTAGCTCTCTATTTTTTGTTTCCTGTGTTGATGCACAAGAACATGATTTTCCTACCATATTATCTTGCCATGCATCATCGGATAAACCGGGACTTGCAGTTAGCATCGAACAATCTGGAAAGCATGTTTTCAAAGGCGCTCTTGGTGTTGCAGACCTAAACACTCGCGAACTATTAAGAGTTGATGACACTTTTCAGATCGGCTCCATTTCAAAGCAGTTTACTGCCGCTGCGATACTTCAACTCGCTGAAAATAAAAAGTTATCCTTAAAAAGTACCCTAGGTGATTTTATTACAGATATTCCAGTCGAGTACGCAAGCCTGACGATTGAAAGTGTTCTAAGCCATACTTCCGGGCTGCCAAATTACAACTCGGATACAGAGGTCAGGCAGCGATGGAACAAGTACGCCCCCATTGATGAAGTGATCAATGTTGTGAGTAAAATGCCAGTCCTGGCTAAGCCTGGTGTTGATTATGCGTATTCAAACACCGGATATATTTTGTTGGGAAAGGTGATAGAGGTTGCTTCTGGGCTGACATATAGCGAGTATTTACAACGGAATATTTTTTCCCCTTTAGGCATGAAGAATTCGTTTGTTGTTACTAAAGGGGTAAGTTCAAAGCGAATTGTTAAAGGCTATACCTCAAACAGAAACGCGCCTGATCTGTATGTGGCTCCCGAAAACGTTGACCGCAGTTGGATTTATGCAGCGGGGGCAATTGCATCTACTCTTGATGACATGAGCCAGTGGCATCGTGGTTTAAGTTCAGGGAAGGTAATTTCGGCTGAAAATTATCAGCTGATGGTAACTAGAGCAAAATTAAACAACGGTGAATCAGTAAATTATGGATTTGGTACTGATGTATACCCTATAAGTGATCAACCGTCGTACAGTCATCAAGGGCAGGTGCCAGGTTTTATGGCATGGTCAGTCTATTTTCCATCGCATGATTTACTTGGCACAGTATTCGGTAACAATGACGCTGTTCACCCAGGCCCGGCTTTGTTAAATATGATTGCAAGGCAACTTAACCTTTCACCAGCGCCAATTGCTGAGAAAGACATCACGGAGCAAGCTAAGGCTCTGATTGGTACATACAAAGGTGCAGACGATACGGTTATGACTGTTACATTCGATAATGGTCAACTCAGCGCCAAAAACGGCAATGGTGTCATGCAAAAATTAGTGCTTCGGGAAAATAACTCATTTTCTTATGAATGCACCGAAGATTATTATCAACTTCGAGAGCAGGATGATAAGCGTTTACTTGTTCCTGTCAGTATTTACATGGGTGAACGAGCACCTTTAGTTAGAATGGAAATATAACAATCGCCATCAAAAACGACTCGCAACACGTTGCTCACGTTTGTGGCGGGCGTTATATTGCTTTGTAAGGTCAAGCGTTGAATACAAAAGAAAGCAAGGAAAGTGGTATCTTATATGCGGTGTTCATTACCGTGTTGTTGTATTTCTTTTTTAAGATTACTTTGATCTTTTCAATAGTGTCAGGCAGAAATATCACTTGTTTAAGCTCTATTTGGAGTAACTCTGATACTTTAATAACTCCTTTCTCTGCGTTTTTCATTCTGGCGATATTTAGCAGCATTTGGTTTTTTTATTGCGGCATAAGGTACAAACGAAAAGTAGGTAAATCGGTATATTTGCTATTAGCAGTCGGAACTGTGTTCTATTACTTTTGGTTCAAAGGTTTTTACGGTTTCTGGCAGCTAATGAGCTACGAGCAAAAGGAAATTACATTACAAGAGTTTTTTGAAAAAACAGGTGGTACAGAAAGGTTAAAGCTGTATGGTAGTGGCGCTAATAAAAATGTATTGTGTAAATCGCAATATAACAAAGCAAATTAAAAGTGCGGACAAAAAACAGTGGGCTTTGTTCGTACCTCACAAATTATAGCCCACTATTTTTAGCCGTTTATTTGCGGCGTTAGCATTACAAGCGTGGAGAACAAATTTGCCGCTAGTTTTATTGTCAGGTCCTGCAAGTATTGTGCAGGCTAAAAATATTGGTTTATTAGACTTGGCTCCTACTAAAGAAGATGAACTTTATGTGCATCAAGAGAGTCATGATCACAGATTATTTTTTCACGGGGACTTTAGTGGGTTTCACGCTTATGCTTTGGTAACTCATACTAAATTCAAGGTTAATAAGGATAGCGTTAGACTATTAGATGAGATCTCATTTGAGGCAGAATTAATATTTGAAAATGAGTTAGGTGAAGAAAGGTCACAACTTACTAAGTTCGACTCTCCGTTGTTACCTTTATCTGATGTTGCCGCTTGTAAATATGGAAGGGATTACGATAGTTTTGAGTTTTCTTTTGCTAATGGTGCTGCAAATCAAAAGTTTCCATGTGATCTTGTTTTTGTAACTAATTACGCTAAGAACCTAGAATACTCTATCCCACTATGCATTGAATACATTGGGATGGCGGCTAAAAATGGAAGAACTGCTCAAGATAGGCTTGGTGAGGGGCATGAAAAGCTTCAAACCATCTTGGCTAAGCTTAATGCTAGAGATCAGTTCAAAAGCGCATCGATTATTCTATATAAACCCGGTGAGTTAGATTGCGATGAAATCACTTTCGAACAAGTTGTTGAAACATTAGAGGCAAGCTTGATTCAGCATTTTAAACCTACACCATTAAATGTCGAGCACTTAAATTTCCCTAATAACAAAACTAAATTAACATCTACGTTAAAACACATTGGGGCAAATGAGATTGTTGTAAAACTAGAGAGCCCTGAAGGCACGTGTTTGTATTCTATACACAAACCCGAAAAATTGGACGAGCACTTTATTTTTGTTCAAGTTCCGTAATGCTAACAAGGCCATAAAGTCGGATTCGTAACAGTTGGCTCGGTTCCGCTTCGCTACACATTTTAGCCAACAATTACTCACCGCTTATGGAGGCGTTAGGCATATGAAAAAAGTTCTGTTATCCCTCGAAGCTTTGATAATTCTCATTCCATTAGGCTGCTTCATAATTTACATGTCTGCTCTTCAGCTCATATTCGGAGTGCCGGCTCATTTGTTTAGAGAAAGTACAGAGTTTTCACCTGAGCTGTTTTTAGCCTTTATCGGCAATTTAGCTGGATTATTTGCGTATTGGGTCTTGATAGAGTTGAGCTATAAAACTATTAATGGGCGGGAAATTAGTTTTGATAAAAGGCTCAATTTAGCTCTATTTTGTGGTTCTTTTGCCTGCGCTGTATTGTATTTTATTTACGACTTTTGGCTAGCGTCATATGTAGTTATACCTTCGGTTGTAATTACGTTTCACTTTATTTATCTTCAATTTAAGTGTAAAAAATATGCCTAACAAGAGCCTGATGTTGCTCGTAAACTCGCTGGGACAAATTTTCGCGGGCTTTTCGCTTCGCTCAAGTTTAGCCCACTCAATTTGCCCCATAGGCGGGCGTTATATTCCTAGGGTTTCATCAACATGGAGAGTTATAAATGAGAGTATTTATTTTTAGTTTTGTTTTACTTTGTTCACAGTTTTCATTCGCCTCAGATTTAATTTTAGCTGAGGAAATTAAGTTAAAGTCCGATACACTTGGGGAAGAAAGAAACTTATTAATAAAACTTCCAAAGAAATATCACGATGAAGATAATTCGTATCCAGTATTATACGTACTACACGGTCAATGGGATATGCTTTCAACCCTATCGACTATTGATCTATTAGAAGATCAAATTCCAAACTTTATAGTTGTAGGTATCGAAAGTAGAGGAAAAGAACTTAGTCCTGAAAATGGAAAAACAACGCCCTTTGCTGAGTTTCTTGCGACAGAAGTCGTATCTTTTGTTAATGATAATTACCGAGTTGCGCCTTATACAATTCTATCTGGGCATTCTAATTCAGGCCGTTTCGTCTTAGATTATTGGTTAAGTAATAATCCTGGTTTTTCTAAATACTTCGCTTTCAGTCCTTCTCTTGACGATAATTACATCTTAGATATGGTATCCAAATCAAAAATTGAGGATTTAAAAAAGAAAGCTCCTCTTACGATCACCATCGCAAATGAAGGTGAGCATATGCAAAACCCTTTTACTGAATTAACTCAGAAGTTAAGTAACTTATCTAAAAGCTCTTTTGAATTCCAAAAATTCCCAGAGCAATCTCATAGAACCACTAAACATTCTTCTATGCAATATGCTTTACAATCAACATTTGCGGGCTGGGAACCAACCTACGAAGTAAAAACTTCAGGGTTAAACGGTTTAAAAAAACACTATACAGATTTATCTAAAAAGTTTGGGTTTAAGGTTTCTGTTCCAATCGAAACCTTGCAAAAGTTAGTAGCTCATTATGCTATTTCTGAAA
The DNA here is from genome assembly GCF_002964785.1 of Pseudoalteromonas sp. T1lg48. Taxonomy (GTDB): domain Bacteria; phylum Pseudomonadota; class Gammaproteobacteria; order Enterobacterales; family Alteromonadaceae; genus Pseudoalteromonas. The sequence goes on along the minus strand of NZ_PQCC01000004.1, from coordinate 242,670 downwards.
ATGCGACTGAAGAACTTAATAAGCACATAGCTTTCACAATTAATCAATCTTCAGAAGGCATAGATTCACTGTTTGAAATATCTGACTATTTATCTAGTAATGGATATAAAGAAGCCGGTGAAAATATTCTCAATGTAATATGTAATCAGGCTAAAAATAATCAAAGGTGTAGTGGTTAGTACGGAATATAACAAGGTAATTAAACGGAAAATTAACAGTTGGCTTTTTCCGCTTCGCTTCAAATTATAGCCAACTATCAATTTCCGCTTATTGCGGCGTTAGCTTTAAAGGAGTAACCATTGAAATATATTTTTTCGCTTCTGGCATTTATAAGCTTAAATGCCTTTGCAAATGACGAGTTAAAGTCTATCTATCTTGCATTTGAATCAGATTACATGAGTAATGATGCTAGTAAATATTCCCAGTGGCTTACTGACGAATATCAAATAGTCCAAACTATGCATGTCCCAGGTATGGGCAGTGATAGCCGCAAGGTAACAGGACAACAAATGATTGGGTTCATGAGAAAAATGAATAAGCCTAACTCTACACCACGATCTACGTTCGAAAATACAAGCGTGCGTTTAACTGACAATACCGGTTTTTGTGCCACTTCTAGTACAATTGCAACAACCAAGGTCGCAGGAAAAGATTACGAAGAAAAAGAAACAAGAGAAGTTTGTTTTCTCAAAATCAAGAGTGACTTCAAGGCTATTGAGCACAAGATAGACGTGTATTACAAGAAGCTATAAACCTAACAAACGTATTAATGAATGAACGCTTTAAGCTTGGCTGGCTCGTTCCTCGCTAAGTTTAGCCAAGCATTTATCAGCCCTTATTGGGGCGTTATAAGCCAAAATCAGACATCGAGGTAAAATGGCCGTTTTAGAAATACTGAAAGCTCCAAATGAGAAGTTAAAAGTTCAAGCAAAGAAAGTTGTTAATATTGAAGAGGTCCAAACGTTAATTGATGACATGCTTGATACTATGTACGCCACTGACGATGGAATAGGTTTAGCGGCTACACAAGTTGGAAGATGCGAAGCGATTATAATTATCGATATTTCAGAGGAAAGAAATTCTCCCCTGATACTTATTAATCCAAAGGTCGTTAGTGGCTCGAATAAAGAGATGGGGCAAGAGGGCTGTTTATCTGTTCCTGGGTACTACGCTGATGTAGAGCGTTTTACAACGGTTAAAGTTGAAGGCTTAGATCGTAATGGAAAAGAAGTGACTGTGGAGACCGATGATTTTCTTGCAATTGTCTTACAACATGAAATCGACCATTTGACAGGCAAGTTGTTTATTGATTACCTTTCCCCATTAAAACAGAAAGTAGCGCTAAAAAAAGTCAAAAAAGCAGTTAAAACAGCGGCGTAATAATGGCTTATAACAAGCTGTTTAAGGCAGGACTGCTAACGTTTGCCTTGGTTTCGCTCCGCTTCACATTATAGCTAACCAAATTTTGCTTTTTAACAGAGGCGTTAGGCGCTCAATCATGAAAACGATATACGTAATATCATTTTTAGCTTTATTGAATTCGTTCTCTAGCTATGCTGCCGTGCCTGATTACCGTTTAGACCCGCTGAAGGCTATGGAAGGAAAATGGGTATTGAAAGGTGCATCATGTGAAAAAGACGGATTCGTATATAGGCTCTCAAGTGACAAGAAAAAACAAATTTTTATTCCCACTAAAGGATATAAAAGCGAAGCAGAAATACTTGAAGTTAGAGGTGATAAATTTCTTCTGATTTACGATGGTGAGGAAGAGCTAGGCTCGGACGGGACGCTGGTTAAATGGTGGTTTTTATTTGACGGTGTGAATACTTATAGAATGAGACGACACGATTGGCCAAATTTCGGTGCAACGATTCAGTCGTGGATCAGATGCTAAAAGTGTGAAGAAGGTCCAGCCTAACAAGGTCGTATACGCGGACAAAAAATGTTGGCTGTTTAACATGTTAGCCAACTATTACTCGCTCCTTAGTGGGGCTTATACATATTAATAGATGAGAAATTAGATGGAAAAATATAGCCTTAAAACATTATCCATTTTTATCACGCTAGGATTGGTCGTATCTTGCTCAACTGTAAAAGAAGTGGGAAGAGATGTTGGAGGTGCTGTCAAAGAAGTGACAACAGAAATTGGTCATGCCTCAAGGGATGCAGCAAAAGCTATTAAGAAAGAGACGAAAAAAGCAGTCTCAGAAATTAATAGTAATGAAGAATGATTAGCATACGGTATAACAAGTGCGTGATGGAATAAATTGCACAGGCGTTAGGCATACAATGAAATCTATCAGCGGAATTCTAATTTTGATGTTTACTTCGGTCGCTTTTGCTAGTGACTGCATAGTTGATGTTCGCTCCCCCTAGCACTGCATGGGCATAGATCTTTATTTCTCTTCGACAATCGCCATAGTAAGCGGCACAAAGAGTACCGCTTCGACTGATTGCTTACCCTTTTAGCGCTTTATCGCCGCGGCCTAAGCCTATGGCGCCAGAGCGCACCATTTCGATAATATCGGTTTCATGACGCAGGGTATCGAGGAAGGACTCCAGCTTTTCCGTGCTCGCCGCCAGTTGCAATGAATAACTGGTACGGCCCATATCCAAGATGGCGCCACCAAAAACATCCACTACCCGGGTCACCGCGGCGCGAGTTTTCTCGTCCTGGGCTATCACCTTAACCAAGAGCAGCTCGCGCTCGATATGGCTTTGCTCGGTTAAGTCTATCACTTTGAGCACATCGACCAGCTTATTCACCTGCTTGAGGATTTGCTCGAGGACGCGATCGCCCCCCTGAGTGGTGATGGTGATGCGCGAAAGCGAGGCATCGTCCGTTGTACCTACCGCCAGGCTGTCAATATTATAGGCGCGTTGGGAAAACAGGCCGACGATACGTGACAAGGAGCCGGGTTCGTTTTCAAGTAAGATGGAAAGTATACGACGCATTATGCTTTTACTCCTTTTTTCAACCACATATCATCAACGGCACCGAGTTTAATTTGCATTGGGTAAACATGTTCAAGCTCATCGACGCGGACATCGAGAAACACCAGGCGATCAGTAATACTCATCATTTTTGCGATGGCGGCATCGAGTTCATCGGGGTGATCGACGCGAATACCCACATGGCCATAGCTTTCGGCAAGCTTGACGAAATCCGGTAAGGATTCCATGTAAGAAGAGGAATGACGACCGCTGTAGAGCATGTCCTGCCACTGTCTGACCATGCCTAAAGAGCGGTTATTCAAGGAAACGATTTTAACCGCCAGGTTATATTGCAAACAGGTGGACAGCTCCTGGATGTTCATCTGAATCGAACCATCGCCGGTAATGCAGATTGATTCCTGGTCGCGAAACGCCAGCTTCACGCCCATGGCCGCAGGTAAGCCAAAGCCCATGGTGCCAAGGCCACCGGAGTTAATCCATTGGCGTGGCTTTTTAAAGGGGTAGTACTGGGCGGCAAACATCTGGTGCTGGCCCACGTCCGAGCTGATATAGGCGTCGCCATTGGTGGCCTGATACAGCTTCTCGATCACGGTTTGCGGTTTGATTTTTTCTTCACCCGGGCTGTAGCTCAAACACTTTTGCTCGCGCCAGCGATTGATTTGTCGCCACCAGTCTTCCTGTGCATGGCGGTCAATGCTTTGCCCCGACTTGGCAATGGCGCTTAATAGTTGCGGCAACACCATGTCCAGGCTGCCGACCACGGGAATATGGGCGCTGATGGTTTTGGAAATCGAGGTGGGGTCGACATCCACATGCACTATGGTGGCGTTGGGGCAAAACTTTTGCACATTATTGGTAACACGATCATCAAAACGGGCGCCCAAGGCCAATATAACATCGGCATGGGCCATGGCCTTATTGGCTTCTAAGGTACCATGCATACCCAGCATGCCAATAAAGTTCGGGTGTTCGCCGCTTAGCGCACCAAGCCCCATCAGGGTGTTGGTGCAAGGTGCGTTGAGGGTTTCCACCAGCTCGGTGAGCTGTTCGCTGGTATTGGAGAGGATCACCCCGCCGCCGGCGTAGATCACCAGCTTCTGCGCCGCCATCAGGGCATTCACCGCTTTCTTGATTTGTTTTGGGTGGCCCTTCTTACTGGGATTGTAGGTGCGAATAGCCACATCCTGGGGCATTTTAAAGTCAAACTTGGTCGCCGGGTTGAGTACATCCTTAGGCAGTTCGACCACGACCGGGCCAGGGCGGCCGCTGCTGGCGATATAAAAGGCCTTAGCAAGCAGAGTGGGGATTTCCTCGGCGCTGCGGCAGTTAAAGCTGTGTTTCACTATGGGGCGAGAGCAACCAACAATATCGGTTTCCTGAAAGGCATCATCGCCAATAAGATGAGTGGGGACCTGGCCGGAGATCACCACCATGGGGATGGAGTCCATATAGGCGGTGGCGATACCGGTAACACAGTTGGTGGCACCGGGTCCGGAGGTGGCCAACACTACACCTACCTTACCCGTGGCGCGGGCATAGCCATCGGCCATATGGGTGGCTGCCTGCTCATGACGCACTAAAATATGCTCTATATCATTTTGTTCGAACAGCGCATCGTAGAGATCCAGCACCGAACCGCCGGGATAACCAAAAATATAGTTTACGCCCAGCTCTTTCAGTGCCCCGACAACCAGCTCACCGCCGTTGTATTGTTGCTTACTCATCCTCATTCCTCAAAAAAAAACCCCCGCATAAGGGCGGGGGTTGTTTAGCCTAATCGTTGGCTCACGCCTACCCCGCAGTCTGGTTAAAGACCACCACGAGTAGAACCATGAGAACCAACATAATTGACATATTTTTACCTAAGTAGAAACTTTTAAACTCACCTAATCATTGTTAGTTTTTTGGGCAACTTATGTCAACCCTAAGGGAAGGGTTTTTGGATAAAATATTCTTATAGTGAATATTAATCTGTCTTTTAGGGTTATTTTTTTCTTTTTGATCCGTTTTAAAAACGAAAAAAAGCCAGCTTGCGCCGGCTTAGGTATTTTACGTCGAATGCCGGGTTATAGGCGTTCGATCACCGCAGCGGTGAAGTCTGTGGTGCCGTGCTCGCCACCTAGATCGCGCGTGGTGCGGTCACCGGTTTTGATCACGTCGGCCACGGCCGCACGGATACGCTCGGCGGTCTCAGCCATGCCTAGGTACTCAAGCATTTGAATAGATGCAAGGATCACAGACGTTGGGTTTGCTAGGTTTTTACCTGCGATATCTGGGGCACTGCCGTGCACCGCTTCAAAGATAGCGGCATTTTCACCGATATTGGCGCCCGGAGCCATGCCCAGACCGCCGACTAGACCTGCACACAGATCAGAGAGGATGTCGCCGAACAGGTTTGTAGTAACGATGACGTCGAATTCTTCCGGGTTCATCACCAGTTTCATACAGGCGGCATCAACGATCATCTCTGCCGACTCGATGTCTGGGTAACGCTCGGCTACTTCGCGAGCGACCTTTAAAAACAGGCCCGATGTTGATTTAAGGATGTTCGCCTTGTGTACCGCGGTCACCTTTTTACGGCCTTCACGACGGGCAAGCTCATAGGCAAAGGTCACGATCTTCTCGGCACCTTCACGCGTGATTTTTGACATGGCTTCTGCTTCGTTGCCATCGTCCGATACCACTTGGCCAAGACCTGAGTACATGCCCTGGGTGTTTTCACGCACCGTGATAATGTCGATGTCGTCGTAGCGGGCCTTGGTGCCGGCGAAAGATTTAACCGGACGCACATTGGCATAGAGGTTGAATTGCTTACGCAGGGTGACGTTGATTGAGGTAAAGCCTTCGCCTACCGGCGTAGTCAACGGCCCTTTTAGGGTGATTTTGTTGCGTTCAATGGCTTCCAAGGTCTCTGGCGGTAATAGCTCACCGGTTTTTTCCAGTGCGGCCAGGCCGGCGTCAACAAATTCGTATTCAAAGTCACAACCGGCGGCGTTTAAAATTTCCAGAGCTGAGTCAATAATACTTGGACCTATGCCATCGCCTTTGATGACAGTAATGGTTTGCTTAGCCATTTAACAATTTCCTTAAAACTGATAGAGAAGTCCGACACCAAAAGCATAGCCGCACAACACTGTTGTGGGTAATAAGAAAGCTGATGAGGGTGGCGGAAATTTACGTGAGAATTCAGGGCGATTTATAGCAGTTAAGCCCCGATTTTTCCAGTATATGGCATTTAAATATATATTATTTCCAATATAAATAAGGTGAATTTAGCCTATTTATTAGATGCCGTTGTAGGGGCCTATATTCAAGGTCTCGCTCACCAGTTTATCGAGTTGCGTGCTGGGTCCCTGACTCTCTAACATGGCTTTTTTTACCAGTTGCTGTTGCCAGGGAGCGTGCGGGTGGTCATATCCATAGAGGTGAAACAGCACCAGCTTAAAGCTATAACAAACCAAGGCATTGGTGCTGAGCTCATTATAGGGCTGTTGTTCACTTTGCAGCAGGGCATTGAGCCATTCGCCATCGCCCAAATGTCGCTTGAGGTAAGCCGCAAGGTCCGCGTGATCATACTGGCTGACCCCAAGGAGGGCGGCCATGGGCCGTGGGTTTTGCTCTGTAAAGGGCAGCTTGAGTGGGTCGAGGGCGAGACTGCGGGACAAAAGCTGCGGCGTTTGTTCGACAAAATAGCAAAAATAACACAGATACAGTGCCATTAAGCGCTCTGGATGGAGGTTTTTCATCCGCGCACTCAGGTGCTTTATGACAGCACAGGCGGTATTGATGCGCCCGAGTAAAAAGCCCGATAGCGGATGACGCAGTTGTGCAACTTGTTGGCTTAAGATCACCCGGGTAATAAAGTCGCCAATATTATACAGACCCACCATGGATAAGGCATGGCGTACATTCGCCGCCGCTTGCGTGGTGCGGTTATAGGCGCCGGCAGCTTCGAGCACATGGGCTTGCAATTGCGGCTCGTTGCTGAGCAGGTGCTCCATGTCGGCATAGCCTTTTGCACTTTGCACCTGTTGCAGTAGCTCGGTGGGTAGACCGGCTCGCACGGCGCTTGGTGTGTGGCGTTGTAACGGCGCGCTTAGCCGCTGCAGAAACGCATCCAGCGTAGAGTAGTGCTGCTGAGTGTCCTCATACTGCCACTGCGGCTTAGGGATGAGCCGATAGCGGTGATCATCGGCTCCCAGCTCGGTGAAAATATACTCGTCCTGTTGGCGTTGACCTAAATAGACTAAGGTCTGCTCGCCACGCTGCCAAGAACTGCCGAGAATTTGGGGAGAGAGGTAAGCTACCAGGAGGCGACAGTCTTGCTGCACCGCCTCGTTATTACTTTGCTTAAATACTGAGGCGCAGGCATTAAAGAAATGCAGGCCAGGGCGCGTGCTTGCGCTGGTATTAAGGCTGGCAAGATGCTGTGCCAGGGCCAGGGTACGAGTAAAACCACAATATAACTGCACATTTTTATTGCTGCTCAGCACCTGTTGATAGCGTCTGTTTTTCGCCACTATCTGGACTAAGGCCGGTTGCTGCTCGGTATTAATATTGAGCATTTTCAGGCTCAATAATCCGCCTTGTTGCCACTGTTTTTGCTCTCGCTCACTCAGTGCTTGGTTTGCGTCACGTTTATTGAGCAAGCCGAGGACGGCGAGATCGCAGCTCAGTGCCGCCATCATTAACAATTCGCAGTCTTTGCGGTGATATTGTTGTGCTTGAACCAGGCAAGCCAGCGCCGCGATTCGCTTGATATGTAAGCGGGTGGCGTAATTGTATTGGTGTAATTCTGCCGACAGCAGCCAATGAAATAATGAGCCCTGCTGGCCATTGAGGCGACTTAAACGCTCGCTTAGGGCGAGTATGGCGGGATAGAGACTAGGCCATTGACTTTTATCACGGCTGGCACGATGTAAGCGGGCAATATAGGTGATCAGCTTGCCCAGCTCCTGCACCTGCTTAGGATTGTAAGTCGACTTTGTCATAGGCGAGTTCGGCCTGTTGCCCCCATACTAGTAGCTTTTTATTCTTAAACAACAACCCGGTGCACTCGTCCTTGGTGGTGATGCCATCGGCTTTGACGTGCTGGGTGCGATAAAAAACGATCTGGTAGATATCCTCACCACGGCGCTTCACAAAGGTGAGATCCGGTGTGCCCAAGGTGGCCAGCACTTCTTCAATATGCATCGGCGTGGTGGAATCAAGCTTAGCAATAAAACGCTTGTTATAGGCCTCACGGTCTTGCCACACCATGGCGCCGGGGTCGTCCTTATACAGGCTCATCACTAAGGTGGCTATTACCGCATACACGCCAATACCGAGAATTATGTATTTTAAAACCTTGGTCCACATCAGTTTGTTACCCTTGGAGCCGAACACCTGCGCCCAGTATACCTAGTTCATTTTCGCAATGCTAAATTTGCGATGTGTGAAGCGTAATTTGTGGCGCATCCGCGCTTAGGCGTAATTGCTTTAAGGATATTCCTAAATCGATGTCGGTGCGCAGTGACACCAGGGCCAAGGCGCGCACATAGTCTGGCAAATGTCGCGTTAATAGCTGCTGAACTTTTCCTTCGGGCTCGGCACTGAGGGCATCGGCGACGCTGGGGTACTGGCTTAGCAGTGCCTGTGCCGACTTGGCGCCTATGCCACTGACCCCGGGAATATCATTGGTTTTATCACCCACCAGAGCAAAATACTGCCACAGTCGGGCGGCATCGATGCCGTATTTTTGTTGCACCTCGGCGGCGCTGCGTTCGGCCTTGGTAAAATAGTCAAATACGGTGATGCCTTGTTCTATCAGTGGCAGGTACCCTTTGTCGGTGGACACTATTACTACCTTGATACCCTGCTTATTGGCCTTGGCGGCTAAGGTGGCCAGTACATCATCCGCCTCTTCGTTGACGGCGCGAACCACGGCTATCTGCTGGGCATTGATGGCGTGCATAAAACGGGGCAGTTGTTTACTCAGTGCCTCTGGCATGGGTTTGCGTGAGGCCTTGTAACCACTGAAATACTCGTAGCGCCAACTGCTGTCGCCATCGAAGGCGGCCAGCGCATATTGGGGTTGATGTTGGGCTTTGAGTTTCACTAACGCGCGCTCAAGGCGGCTAATGGCTTGCTCTACGGCTTGCTCGCTTTGAGTGCCGTATTGGCTTTCGCAGACCGCGTATATGCGCCGAATGAGATTCAGCGCATCGATAAGTAATAATTGCATTAGACCCTACGTCTGAATGGTGTAACAGGGGATATAGGCGCTGCCAGGCAGCTTCATACGGCGTTGAGCGACAAAAGCACTGAGCAGGGCATCCATTTTAACCATCAGCTCGGGATCGCCGCACAGCTCGAACACCCCATGTTGGCTGATGGCGCGAATGCCCTCGTCCTTGACGTTGCCGGCGACGATGCCGGAGAACGCGCGACGCAGGTTTGCCGCCAACTGCTGCTTAGGCTGCTCGAGGAACAGGTTTAGTGACGACATATTATCATGCGTTGGCACAAAGGGCGCCTGAAACTCGGGGTCGATTCGCAGCGTCCAGTTGAAATAATAGGCATCACCATGCTGACGGCGATAATCACGTACGTCCTGCATGCTTTGCTTCAGCGTACGGGCTACCAGTGCGGGATCGCCGATGATCACTTCGAATTTGTCCAGCGCTTCTGGGCCCAAAGTATCGCCAACAAAGGTCACGATTTCATCGAAATAGGCGCGGCTTTCTGCTGGCCCCGTGAGGATCACCGGCAGCTGTTGTTTGTCGTTGTCCGGATGCAACAGGATGCCGAGTAAATACAACAGCTCTTCGGCAGTACCAGCGCCACCGGGGAAAATGATGATGGCATGGGCCACGCGCACAAAGGCTTCCAGGCGTTTTTCAATGTCTGGCAAGATCACCAGTTCATTGACTATGGGGTTCGGCGGCTCGGCGGCGATAATACTCGGCTCGGTCAACCCTAAATAGCGGGGATTGGCGATACGCTGTTTGGCATGGCCTATGGTGGCTCCCTTCATCGGCCCCTTCATGGCTCCTGGACCACAGCCGGTACAAATATTAAGGCCGCGCAGCCCAAGCTGATAACCCACTTCCTTGGCATAATGGTATTCCACTTCGTTGATGGAATGACCACCCCAGCACACCACCATATTGGGGTCGGTGTTTACTTCAAGGGCGCCGGCGTTGCGCAGCATATCAAAGACCATGTGCGTAATGGCTCTGGCGTCCGCTTCGTACATGGTGTGATGTCTTTGACAAATAAATAAAATATCGCGAATGACAGAAAAAATGTGCTCATGGATACCACGAATAATATCACCGTCGACGAACGCCGTTTGCGGTGGATTGGTTAACTCTATTTTAATGCCACGCTCGCGGACCACTAAGCTGATATCAAAGTCTTTATAGCTGTCATAAATCTCGGCGCTGGAGTCGGTATGGCTGCCAACGTTGAGCACCGCCAGCGCACAGTTGCGAAATAACCGATAGCGGTCGGTGGTTGATTGTTCTAGTAAATCCACTTCCAATTGCGAAAGTAAGTTGAGTACCCCGGTAGGGTTGAGCTGTATTTTCATAGCCTACTCCTTTACTGAAACTTGGCTATTGCTTGACCACTAAGCGATCGCGGCCGGCATGTTTTGCCTCGTACAACGCCTGATCGGCGCGGTCAAAGGCACTAAGGGCGGTGTCATTGGCTTTAACCTGAGTGGCACCGATAGAGACGGTGATTTGCACCTGCTTATCTTTAAATTTAAAGGGAATGCTTTTCACACTGGCGCGCAATTTTTCTAACGGCAGCACCACATTTTCCAGGTCGACGTTCGGCATCACCAAAACAAATTCTTCACCGCCGTAACGGGCAATAAAATCACTGCTACGAATGGCTTTTTTCATTGCCGAGGCGAGCACCTGTAGGGTTTTATCGCCGGCGCTATGGCCGTAGGTATCGTTAATTGACTTAAAGAGGTCGACATCGATAACGACCAAGCAAAGTGGCGCGCCATTGCGTTGGCATTGCTTTAGCTCTAAATCTAAACGCTCATCAAAGGCAAGGCGATTAGGGAGCTTGGTTAGCCCGTCCTGCAGATTCATCAGCCGCTGACGCTCCAAAGAGGCCTCGTATTGCTGCACCTGTTGCTCCAGGTTCTGCACCCGGGATTGCATGGACTGTAAGCCTTGGTGCAAGGCATCGCGATGTTCGGCTTCGAGCTGCTCTTTGTTTATCAACTGCGCGGTGAGACTGGCGAGACGCGATTCCACCGTGCTTTTAAGCTCGGCGATATTGGTGGCCAGCTCGGTATGCTGGCTTAATTGGTTGATATTCTCATCGATCTGCTGGTACACCGCGGAGATTTTACTGTCGAGCTGACGTGACTTATCTACCGTATTGGCAAGCAGTTGTTGCAGCTCACTCAGGCTTTCATTGAGGGCTGCCAGGAAGTGCTGCGCCGATCTGCGCTCGCGGCTGAGACTGGTGACGATAATGCGGGTGAGTTCAATGCTGGCTGCGAGCAGCTGCTCGAACTCGGTCGCCGCATTAATGTTGTGTTTGAGGGCTCGCATTTGCTCGATAAACTCGCCTTGCACGCTGACCTCGGTACTCAATTGTGTCAGCTCGTTGGCAAAGTGGGCGACTTCTTCGGCGTTATCTTTGCCATCGGTGGCGTTGCTGGCACTAAGCACTTGATCATAAATACTGACCAGGCGCGCGAATACGGGGATAAAATCCAGTGGCGTCTGCACTTCATGCAGGTGCGTGTTGAGCAGGTCTCTTAAGGTGCGGCGTGATTCGTTAGGCAGGCCCTGGCGCTTTTGCAGATTAACACCGGCCTGATTAACACAGGTGTGTAACTGGCGCAGTTGAGCTTCGATTTTGGCCTCGTGGCGCGCGAGCAGGGTCGTCAATTCGGCAATGATGGGGCCGAGTTCCTGAAAATGGGCGCCTTGCTGCAGATGCTTGCGAAAACTGGCTAAACGATTATCCAGTTCAAGATCAATGCCTTTGCAGACTAACGATAATTTCGCAATAAATTGCGCCAAGGTACTTACCTGTTCCTGTCGCGTCATTTCAATGGTCTGTCGTTGCGAAATGGCTGAATGCAACTTCTTTCTCAAAGCCTCAAGCTGTTCCGACACGCACTGCTATCCTTTTTCGTTCTTATATTGTCCAGTGTACAACATAATTATCGTAAATACTGATTAAGTATCAGTATTTTGTCGAAAATTTGTGGGCGATTGGTTTTGTTTTTAATCGTTTTTGTGATTAACAGTGGCATTGTATCCATAAAGTTCGGACTCACAGTACGATGGGATCTGGTCGTTGACCGCAAAGGTTTGAGATGATGCCCGGTGCTTTGCTAGGCTGCCCGCAAAGTAATAAGACTTCAGGTGTGCAGTGAAAAAAATCCTAGTTGCCGCAGCCTTGCTGCTCGTCACCACAGTGGCAAAGGCCACCACATATTATCAACTTTCCATCGACCAGGGGGCTCATCACCTCGGTGATGTCAGCGTTAGCTTCGATAAGACTGGGCAAAGTTATATCGATGCCAAGTTCCCGGCCTGGCGAACCGGCCGTTATGACATTCTCAACCTGGCCAACGGGGTACGTTATTTTAAGGCCACCGATGCTCAAGGGGAGGCCCTCAAATGGCAAAAAATCGATAAAAGCACCTGGCGTATTTTTTTGCATGAGCCCACCAATGTAACCTTGAGCTACCAGGTTTATGCTAATGAACTGGGTCTGCGTGCCCGTCATATCGATGACACCCATGCCTTTATTGATGCCTCCGGCTTTTTTATGTATAGCGAGGCGGCTCGTAATGAACCGGTAAGCGTGCAGCTTGAGGTGCCAAAAGGCTGGCGTTCGGTTTCCGGGATGAACAAGGGCAAGAATCCACACCAGTTTGTGGCCCCTAATTATGATGTGTTAGTGGACTCACCGATTGAGACGGGTATTAACGAATTACACAGTTTTACGGTTGATAACCGCGACTATGAGCTGGTTATTTGGGGGGAAGGCAACTACGACAGCGAAAAGATGGTGGCCGACCTTAAAACCCTGGTGCAAACCGGCCATGTGGTCTGGGACGAGTATCCTTACGAGCGCTACGTGTTTATGGTGCATGCCACTTCGGGAGCACGGGGCGCCACCGAGCATCTAAATTCAACTATTATTCAGCGCCATCGAGATAAGTTTGCCAAGCGCGAAGACTATCTGGGCTTTATTGCCACCGCCGCTCATGAGTTTATCCATACCTGGAATGTTAAAGCTTATCGTCCCGAGGGCATGGTGCCTTACGACTATATAGCGCCAAATTACACGCGCTTACTGTGGTTGGCGGAAGGCTCCACCAGTTACTTGGAAGATCACCTGCTTTTGCGCTCGGGGTTAATGACCAACAAAGGTTCTTTAAAGACCTGGCTAAGCGTATTAACCGTCACCTATTGACGCCGGGCCGTGAGGTACAAAGCGCCGCCCATACCAGCTTTGACAAGTGGATCAATCAAGGTGGCGATCATGGCCGTAACTTCAGCACCAACATCTATTCGGAGGGCTCTTTGCTTTCCATGGCCTTGGATCTGAAGCTGCTTAGTGATTCTAACGGCCAGGTGAGCTATCGCGATGTGCACCGCCAGCTCTATAACAAGCATAAACTACCCAAAGGCTTTAATGAGCAGGACGTGATCGCCATCCTTAACGAACTGAGCGGTCAGGATTACGCTGCCTGGTGGGCTGAAAATGTGGAAGCGCCCATGAATTTGGACTTTGATGCCCTGTTAAATCAGGTCGGTCTAGAGCGCGTGTATCCCGAAGATGCCAAGCAGATTGCCTCGCTGGATGTAAGCACAAGCATGGAGAAAGGCTTGCTTAAACTTGACCATGTTCGTCGTGGCGGCGCAAGTTGGCAAGCAGGGCTGACCGCCGGCGATTTGATAGTCGCCATTGATGGTCGCCGAATCAGCACCGACTTGGCCACAACCCTAAGTGCCTATAGCGCCGGCGATAAGGTTTCGGTGAGTTTCTTTCGCCGCGATCGTCTCCAACAAGTGACGCTCACCCTAGGACAGACATATGACAAGGATGCCAAAGTTCAGCCCGTTCCAGCACCAACACCTGAGCAACAAGCCCTGTTCAAAGCCTGGATGGGAGTAGAGCTAAGCGACTAACCTTAGTCGCCTTGTCCTTGCAACCACAATCAGGTGTTGGTTGCAGGGATAGGGTACGTACTGTGGTTATGTTCTTTAAGGGCGGCGATCAGGTGGCGCCGAGCCGTAAAGGCTGACCTCCAGTTGCAGAGGGCCAGCCACTGTTTTTGCAGTGGATAGGCCTTGGGCTTTTGGCGCCCTTTACTGGCTATATCACTATCGAAATAGTTGTCTTGGGCAATAGGGTAGGGATGCAGGGCGCCAACATGCACTCCGGTCTCCCAGGTATGCTGAATATCCGTATCCACCGGACGATAAATCTTACTGGCATGGGCCAGCATACATTTTGCGCCGGAGCGACTGATCACATAGGCACAACAGCCGCTTAACGGCTTATCATGGATCACCAAATGATGATTCGCATCCAGCTCACGGCTGAACTTATTGGCACGTTCGCGGCCCTGATAGTTGCAAAGCTTGATAATGTCTACGGGTAATGGCTGATTTAATACCGACGCCAGACTGGACTTGAGGTTCCCCACCAGCGAGAAATCATCCTCAAGCACCAAGGCATACTCATTTTGGCTATCAAGCAGAGTTTGCCAACACTTCTTGTGACTCAGATAACAGCCGATTTCGCCATCACTCAAAGGGCGGTAAAACTTAGTCCGATTGGCTTTAGTATCAAGTATTGCGTTTTTTTGTGCTGCAGATAATTGCCGTCCGTTCACCGCGTCAATGCGTTCAAAAGCTAATCCTTGGCCTGTTAGTTGTTGCGCCGCTCGTTGTAACCTGTTGTCGCTGCCTTTGAGGTTAATCACATAGATGGGGATCATTACGCTCTCCGCTGATTGATTTGATGCCAGTATGAGATGGGAATAAGACACAGGGATGTAATTGGGATGACAGGTGGATTACCGGCCGGATTACCGAGCAGATTAGGTTTGCTTAGCTGCGTGGGGAGATATTATGAGCCTGCTAAGGATATAAATAGAAAATTTGTGATCTGGATAAAAAGTAGCCACGTATTGACCCCTGTAGTAAATGTGAATCTCCCTTTACCACCTAAGTTTAAGGACACAGACCATGACTATTTTAAGCCGTACCTTTAATACAGCACTCGTTGCTACTGCGCTTTGCGCTGCCTTGTCGGCGCCGGCTAAGGCTGAGAGCCCCAAATGGGCCAACAAATCTCAAGCGAGCATCGTTGAATTTGCCCTGGGTGCTTCGGGCGAGCCATTTGACTTTGACGATAATGGCAATGACTTCGATATTTTGGTCGCGGCGCTTATAGATACCAGCGCCATCAGTTTATTTGATGGCAGTGACTTCACGGTATTTGCTCCGAACGACCAAGCGTTTTATAACCTGACCAACACGGACAACGACGCCGATGCGTATAACGCGGTGGTCGGGCTATTAGGCGTTGAGGGGGTTGGTGGAGTGCTGGCTTATCATGTAACCGATGGGGTGCGTAATTCTCGCTCTGTGGTGCGAGCGAAACAGTTAACCATGCTTGACGGCAACACCATCATGTTTGACAGTGGCTTGATCATTGCCAATGGCTCTGAAGCGGCCTTATTGAATATAGATAACCGCGTGGCGGACGGCATGGTGCATATTATTGATACCGTACTCATTCCTTAGTGGTGTTAACCACTGACCTCAGGCAAAGCGCTCCCTTTTCAGGGGGCGCTTTTTTTAGTGCTGTTTACAACCCCATCTTATAAATGCCAAGGAGTTTCCTGATGACGGGCATTAAATGGGTATTTGCGCCTGATTTCACGGCGCTTGCCTGTGGACGATAATGGTGTAAATAGCGGCCGCAGACATAGGTAACAATCAAGGTGGCGACTATCAACTCTAGCTGTGCAACCGATGTCACCCAGTTTATTTCCCTTACTTGCCAACCATTAATCGTCATCCAATCCGCAAGTTTAAACAGGGCGGTGGCACCTATCACCAAGGGAAAGGTAAAGGCGGCATAGCCGGGGCTAAAGGGCAGGCGTAAAAGTCGAAAAAAAGCCAGATACACCACAGATGTCATTAACACGGCCAGGGTGAGCAGAATGCCTATCACCAGTGGCGAAGGGTTTTGAACCAAGGTCAGATAACCGGCCAGTGACAAACTCGCGGGCGCCGCCAGTACGGCCAAGGTAGGCCTGGCGTTGTCCGGTAGCTGGTCAACAAAAAGTAAGCGATAGAGCATCAGAGGCAACATTAACGCATACATGGCGATGCCAAAAATGAGTAGTGATTCGGCCAGCGGACGCAGCGCTTCCCCGGGAAAGGTGACGTCAGCCACAATAATACCTATGGGCGGTATAAACCAGCTTGGTGCCATGTGTTGTAGTTTGAAGTCGGCAAGGCGGTGATAAACAAATAGCGCGAAAAACCCGCTGTGCAAGAGTATGGCCAGTAGCCATAGGCCTTTGGCGAGCAGTGGCGTTATGACACTCAAAGCGCTTGATACAACCATGGTGGCCATGGCAAAGGTGGGCACCACACTGCCCGTAATCGGATGGCGTAAATCCTCCACTAAGGTGCGCGGGTGAGTAATAAATTTGGCCAGTACTAACAGCAATAACGCAGTTGCTATTAAGGCCCCCGTTGCTTGCGCCACGCCGTTCATACCAGCGATGTTTTCCCAGCACCAGCCTAGTGAGGCAATCCCGAGGGCTAATCCTGCTAAGGGAGTCGGCACCTTGGTTAATCGTGATTCTTGTTTACTCATGGTCATGGCTACACCCTTGTGGTTTAGTTCGCGCCGATTCGCGGCTCGGTTTTCGGTGTAGTGTAGAGCCAAAAAAACGTTTAATATATTTTAAAATATTGATTGTATATTTAAGTAAAATTGAACGGAGGCGTAATGAATATTGCCTTGCGACAACTACGGGTATTTGTGGCCGTGGCTCAGGAGCTCAGCATCACAACCGCCGCCAATAAATTATGCTTATCTAAGCCGGCCATCAGCATGGCGTTGAGCGAGCTGGAAAAACAACTGGGGCAGCAGCTTTTTGATCGCCACAATAACAGGTTACTGATCAATGAGCAGGGGCGTCGCTTGTTACCGCTCGCCGATGAACTACTGGCAAGGACTCGGGACATTGAGCACTTGTTTAATCAGCAGGGCGCCATCACCGGCAAGTTAAATATTGGCGCCAGCGACACCCTAGGCAATCAGGTTGCGCCGTTTTTATTGCGAGATTTTCGCGACACATCCGGCCATCGAGAGCAGGCCTTGTACATCTCTAATACCGCAAAGATATGCCAGAAATTGTGTGAATTTGAGCTCGATATCGGCATGGTTGAGGGCAGGGTTCAACATGATGAGCTCCACAGCATTCCCTGGCTTGGAGATGAGATGGTGGTGGCCTGCCATCCGCAGCATCCGCTGGCGCAGTTGTCGGCGCCCACGCTAGCGGATCTGGAGCAGCAGCACTGGCTGTTACGCGAGCCGGGCTCAGGTACCCGGGAATACTTTCTAAATCACCTTGGCGCCCGGTTAAGCCAGTGGCAACTGGCCTTTGAGCTCAATAGTACCTCGGCCATTATTAACAGCACCGCCGCCGGGCTCGGCATTACTTGTTTGTCACGCCGCGCCTTGAGCCAGGCCGAACAATTAGAGCGGGTGAGCATATTGGACTTGCCAATCACATTTACACGGGATTATTGGCTGTTATACCATAAAGAAAAATATCAAAGCCCGTTGCTTAAGCAGTTTATAGGCTTTTGCGAGAATTGGTCCGGTCAGTAAAAAACGGTTAAGTCGATAGCGAGCTAATCTGAGGCAAGCAAGCGGGTGAAATTATAACAACAGGAAACACCATGGATTATTTGCAAATCAATAAGGCCACCTGGGATAAAAGAACTCAGGTGCATGTAGCGTCTGAATTTTACGGCGTTGACGCCTTTAAAAATGGCCGCTGTTCCCTTAATCCCATTGAACGTGAACAGGTAGGCGATGTGACCGGTAAGTCCCTGCTTCACCTGCAATGTCACTTTGGTCAGGATACCTTGTCCTGGGCACGCCTAGGGGCAAAGGTGACCGGGGTCGATTTATCCTCGCAAGCCATTGCCCAGGCAAACGCCTTGAAACATGCCTTAGGGCTGGACGCTCAGTTTATCGAAGCGGATATCTATCGCTTTGGTCAGGAAAATACGCAGCAGTACGATCTGGTGTTTACCTCCTACGGCACTATCTGCTGGTTACCGGATTTAACTCGGTGGGCCCAGATCATAGCCGGTGCCTTGAAAGTAGGCGGGGAGTTTCACCTGATAGAGTTTCACCCCGTTAACGATGTGCTTAGCGGCTACGCCTATTTTCCCAGTGAGGAGCCCGATGTGGAGGAAGAAGGCACCTACACGGAAAATTGTGATGGCACTACCTCAACGACCGTATGCTGGTCGCATTCGCTCAGCGAGGTGCTGAGCGCATTAGTAGATGCGGGCCTATGCATCGAAGCCTTTAACGAATATCCCTACAGTCCCTACAATTGTTTTGAGGGGTTAGAGCCGGTGCCCGGTCTTGGTTATCAGAAATTACATAACGGCCAGCAAGTGCCTTTGGTGTATGGGGTCAAGGCTCGTAAAATCGCGGAATAAAACCTGGAGCACCTTAGTTGCTGGTGAACTTCAACAAAAAAGCCGAAGACTGACTTCGGCTTTTTATGCTTTGATTGTAATGGTTATTTCTTTACCTTGCCGATATCGTACGACGTCATCCAAGGGGTTTTGCGCGACAGCGATTTGCCGGTATGGATGGACACAGAGGGAGTCTCATCGTCCTTTACAAAGGTGGTGCGCAGCGAGTTTTCAGACTCTTTTTGTTGCTCATACCAGCCTTCGCCCAAGCATTGGCGAGTAAAATCCGATGCCTTTTGGTGGATTGCCAGGGCACCGTCTTTATCCGCATAGGTTTGCTGACAGCTATAGGCATAGGTGCGCTCGTGCAGGGCGCTGATCTGGCAGCTGTCGCCGACCAAGTGATAACGGGCCTGCCAGCTGTCGATAAATTTGGACTGGGTGCGTGCCATTTTCAAACCATCAAACTGATTGTCATAGGCCGACATCAAGGCTTGGATTTTGTCGCAGGATGAAAGGTTATCGACATAGGTTTGTTGCTGTTTTTGCGCTGGGCTGGCGCAGCCGGCGAGGAGAATAACGGCCGCTAATGCTGGGTAAATTGCTTTCATGGCAAACAGGTCCTTATTTGTAGTAGGAGAGGGTCTGTTTATCTTTGTGGTTTACTTTATGTTCAATCTAAACGCATTCTGATCGCGACGCGAGCTATGCGGCATAGTTATTCTATGCAAATAGTGAGCAACAAAGAGCTGAAGGCGTTTAGATGAACCCATAGGGCAGCGCTTGATGCGCATTTCTACGGTGTTATCGCATCCTTATGTAGAATAACTACATTGCGCATGCTCTGCCTTGTATAAATACCCAGCAAGCCGCTGCAGAAACAAACAACAAAGGTCAACAGACCCTAAGCATACAAAATCTCTGGGCGGTGTGGCAATGTAAAACACCCAGAGAGTGAATAATTGCCCACCTAAACAGCTATTTACTTACAAGTGCGGCCTTTTTGGGGCGCTGACCCGGCTAATGCCGAGACTGCAACCGCGCTACCACATCCCCTAAGGATAAGCCCTGGCGTTGCAGCAGCACAATCAAATGATACAGCAGATCGGCGGCCTCATCGGTCAGCTCGTTATTGTCGTTTTTCATCGCTGCCAATGCGACCTCCACCCCTTCTTCGCCAACCTTCTGGCAACTACGGCTGAGCTCCTTGGCAAACAGCGATGCTGTGTAGCTGCTGTGTGGATCCGCATCCTTTCGGTCGATGATGATCTGCTCCAGCTCGGCTAAAAAGCCCAAACTTGGTTTGGCGTCACCAAAGCAACTTTGGGTGCCCAGGTGGCAGGTGGGGCCTTGTGGGTAGGCCATGATCAGAATCGAGTCCTGATCGCAGTCGGTGTAGACGGCTTCAACCTGTAAAAAGTGACCGGAGCTTTCGCCCTTGGTCCACAGGCGCTGTTTTGAACGGGAGTAAAAGGTGACTTTCTTTTGCTCCAGGGTGTGGGTGAGTGCCGCCTGATCCATAAATCCCTGCATGAGAATTTGCCCGGTAATAAAGTCCTGTACCAGGGCTGGGATCAACGGGCACTTGGCAAAATTCACATCGCTTACATTGCTAATATCTATTCGCATAATCGAGTCGCTATCATGTTATCGGCTAGGTGTTGTTTTAATTCGTTAATATTTATCAGGTTCTTATGAAATACGCTGGCGGCGAGGGCGCCATCTACCTGGGCCTTTTTAAATACCTCACTGAAGTCGCTGATTTTTCCGGCGCCACCGGAGGCGATTAAGGGCACGTGGCAGATTTCCCGTACTTTAGCCAATTGTTCAATGTCATAGCCCTTGCGTACGCCGTCTTGGTTCATACAGTTTAGTACGATTTCACCGGCGCCGAGGGCCTGCACCTGCTCAACCCATTCCAGGGTATTGTAGCGGGTGCGCGACGAGCTGTTGGGATCGCCGGTAAGCTGATAGACCAGATACTCGCCTGTTTGGGCATCAAAAAAGCTGTCGATACCCACCACCACGCATTGTTTACCAAATTCGTCGTGTAACTCGCGAATAAGCTCGGGACGGGCAATGGCCGGGCTATTGATACTGATTTTATCGGCGCCACTTTCAAGCACCCGCGCCGCATCGGCGACGGACTTGATGCCACCGGCAACGCAAAACGGAATATCGATATGACGAGCTATGTGTTCGACCCAATTCACATCAAGCAGGCGTTTTTCCACGCTGGCGCTGATTTCATAAAACACCAGCTCATCGGCGCCGGCATCGCTGTAGGCCTTGGCCAACTCAAGAATATCGCCGACGATTTCATGGCCTTTAAACTGGACGCCTTTAACGACCTGGCCGTCTTTCACATCTAAACAGGGGATTATGCGCTTTGATAACATGCTAATGCCTCCTCAACCGTAAAGGCGCCATCAAGCAGGGATTTACCCAAGATCACTCCTTGGGTGCCAATTTCTTTTAAGCGACGAATATCCGCTAATGAGCTGACGCCACCGGAGGCCTGAATGCGCAGACTGGGGTTATGCGCCTGCAGTTGCTCGTACAAAGCAAAGGAAGGGCCGCTCATGGTGCCGTCCTTGCTGATGTCGGTGCATAAAAAGTCTTGCACCCCAATTTCGGTGTAAAAGTCGATAAGCTCAAACAAGGAGACATCACCACTTTCCAACCAGCCATGGGTGGCGGGCATCCAGCCCTTTTCGGTGTTATTCACATCCAGGGCAATGACAAATTTCGGAGCACCGTATTGGTTTATCCAGCTAGCCACTTGCTCTTGGTTGTTGACCGCTTTTGAGCCAATCACCACCTGTGCGGCGCCGGCTGTGAGCCACTGCTCGACATCCTTGCTGGTACGAATACCGCCACCGACCTGATAGCCGACGTTGAGCGCCTTGGTGGCTGCCTGAATTTGTCGCCATTGCTTTTTGCTTGGATCTCGCGCCCCTTCTAAATCAACCAGGTGCAGCTTTTGTGCGCCTTGTTGCTGGTATTCCATGAGCCGTTCGGCCAAGTCAAAGGGATAGAACTGGGCGGTGTCGTATTTGCCCTGAAATAAACGCACGATTTGTTGTTGTAATACATCTAATGCTGGAATAATCATAATGCGTCCTCAAAGCCGCCAGTCAATAAAGTTTTGCAGTAAGCGCGCGCCCACTTTGGCGCTGCGCTCCGGGTGAAATTGCATCCCGGCGTAGTTGTCCTGAGCGACCATGGCCGAAAACGTTTGGCCGTATTCGCTGGTGGCCAGGGTTGCCTGGTTACAGCCATGGGCGAAGCTGTGTACAAAGTACACCTGATCGTCATCCTTAACACCCTTGGTCAGTGGGTGCGTTTTGGTGATCTTTAGGGTATTCCAGCCCATGTGCGGGGCACTTAAATTCCCCACCTCAAGCTGGTCGACGGCGCCGGGAATGATGCCTAAACAGGGGGTGTCGCCCTCGGCCGTGTGCTCGCACTGCAACTGCATGCCCAAACAAATGCCCAGCAATGGCTTTTGGTATTCCTTAATGGCTTCTTGCCAGCCGCCGTTAATCAGGCGCGCCATGGCAACCTTGGCATGGCCCACTCCCGGTAATACAGCTCGTTCATAGCCCCTTAGTTGCTCGGCGTCGGTGATCACATCAACCTGAGTATGCAAACGCTCAAAGGCAAAGCGCACCGAATTGATATTGGCGCAGCCGGTGTTGATTATGGCTATCATAAAACCCCCTTGGAGCTGGCCATTTGTTGCGAGCTGTCTTTGCTGATGGCCATGCGCAGCGCCCTGGCGAAGGCCTTAAACAGGCCCTCAACCTGGTGGTGACAATTCCCGGGCGTGACACTTAAAATCAGCGACAGGGCGGCGTTATCGCTAAGGCTTTTGAAAAAGTGTTCGACCATTTGTACATCCATATCGCCGACTTTTTCACGGCTAAAATCGGCATTTAACACAAACGAAGCGCGTCCGGATAAGTCGATTTGCGCTTCGGCCTTGCATTCGTCCATCGGCAGGGCAAAGCCGTAGCGGGCAATTTGCGACTTGGTGCCAAGAGCCTGGCGTAGCGCCTGACCCAAGGCGATGCCGACATCTTCGACCAGGTGGTGCTCGTCTATGTGTAGATCGCCACTGGCCTTAATATCCAGGTAAATATTGGCGTGGGTGCGGATCTGATCCAGCATATGGTCGAAAAAGCCCAGCCCAGTGCTGATTTCGCCACTTTTATTGGCATCCAGGTTTAGCGCTACGGCAATTTGCGTTTCCTTGGTGTCGCGGCTGACGGCGCCTTGGCGGTCGGCGGTAGTCAAGCGAGTGACTATTTGCGCCCAGTTATCCTGATACAAGATGCCCTGCATACAGAGGTTTTCGGCCAATTGAATATCGGTCTGTCGGTCACCAATGACATAAGAATTGGCGATATCCACCTTGCCTGAGCGCATTAAGTCGACCAGCAAACCGGTTTTTGGTTTACGGCATTGGCAGTTGTCGCCATCGAAGTGCGGGCAGATCAGCACGTCTTCAAAGTGAATGCCTTGGGAGGTAAATAGCTCCATCATTTTGTTGTGCGGCGCGTCGAAGTCCGCCTGCGGGAAACTGTCCGTGCCCAGGCCATCTTGGTTAGACACCATCACCAGGCGATAGCCGGCCGCTTGCAGGGCGAGCATCGCTGGGATAACACCGGGTAACAAGGCTAATTTCTCTAGGCTGTCGACTTGCTTATCGCTGATAGGCTCTTCAATCAGGGTGCCGTCGCGGTCAATAAATAAATAGGGGTTGCTCATATTAGTTCCTAAAAAGTGCCTTGTTATTGGAGCCGGTTAGGGAGTCAAGCCAGGCTTTAACTTCCTTGAGCTCCTGCTCATTGCCGATGGAAATACGCAGCCAATCGTCCTCGCCATAAAGGGTAAAGGGGCGCATGACCAGGCCCTGCTGATAGGCAATGGCAATGGCGTTTTTGTCTTTTAGCTGCAAGGTGACAAAGTTGCCTTCCCCTGCGAGTACCCGAGTGACTGCATCGCTTTGCTCCAACCATTGTTGCAGGCGTGATTTAAGGGCGTTTAAAGTATCCACCTGGCGGCGCATTGAGGCTATGTTTGCGGTGCTCAGCGCTTGTGCGGCGATGTCGGCCACCACGGTGGATACCGGGTAGGGCGCCAACACCTTGCGAAGCGGTGCTAAGATGCTCTCGTTTGCCAGGGTAAAACCGGTGCGCAGACCCGCCAGGGCAAAGGCTTTGGACAGGGTGCGTAGCACCACTATATTGGCGTAGTCAGCCAGTAATGACACCGCGCTTTGCTCAGGGCAAAACTCGATGTAGGCTTCATCAACCACCACCAGGGCGCTGCCTGTTAGGCGCGCTGCAATGGCGGCGATTTTATCTTGGCCTACCAGGGCGCCGGTGGGGTTATTGGGGTTGCAGATAAACACCAGCTTGGCATCGCCAACCTGGGTGCAAATCTGATCCACCTCGCCTTGGAGCAATAACTCCTGGCTCAGGGTATTGAGCGCGACATTATGGGTGTCGGCGGTGACCTTATACATGCCATATGTGGGTGCAAAAATGGCTATGCTGTCCTTTGCGCTCTGGCAGAAGGTGCGTACCAGCAGCTCTATGCCTTCATCGGCGCCTCGGGTCATCACCACCTGCTCAGGCTTTACCCCAACATAATTGCTGTAGGCCTGGATCACCTGCTGCGGCTGTGGGTCCGGATAGCGGTTGAGAGCCTGACCACTGAGTTGATATTCGCGGTTATAAGGGCTTTCGTTGGCGTTCAGCCAGGTTGAGCCGCTGAGTTTTTCACTCTTTGCCGAACTGTAGGCGCTGAGGTTGGCAATATTTTTCGGTAACAAGTTTTGCGCTAACCCGTCTTGTGGTGAACCCAGCTGTTGTTGTGTTTTTACGTCGGTGCTCACTGTGTTTCTCCTAAACGGATGCGAACGGCATTGGCGTGAGCATCGAGCCCTTCTGCTGCAGCCATGGGAATAATTGCTTTTGCCAAATCGGCCAAACCACTTTTGGTAACGGTCTGCACCGTATAGGTGCGATAAAAATCGAGCAGGCTGAGGCTTGAATACACCTTTGAATACCCGTATGTGGGCAACACGTGATTGGTGCCCGAGGCATAATCACCGGCTGACTCCGGGGTGTAATCGCCCACAAAAATAGAGCCTACATTCTTTATCTT
Source organism: Pseudoalteromonas sp. T1lg48 (assembly GCF_002964785.1). GTDB lineage: Bacteria > Pseudomonadota > Gammaproteobacteria > Enterobacterales > Alteromonadaceae > Pseudoalteromonas. The sequence goes on along the minus strand of NZ_PQCC01000004.1, from coordinate 217,810 downwards.
AGGCAAGTATTCGGCACTTTCACCAAGTTGCAGAATCAAGTGCTCTGGTCCGTACAGATTTGAGACCTCAACGGCCTGGGTGATGCTTTGCACCTTGATCAGCGCCGAGTTTTCAAGGGCTGCCTTGGCAATCTCGGCGCGTGGCAGGGTTTTTAATTGCTCTATGAGTGCCTTTTGCGTTGCCGCTATCACCTCATCGCTGTCGCTTAGCAGAATGACTTGCGAGTCCGGGCCGTGCTCGGCCTGAGAAAGCAGATCCGCGGCAATAAATTCACCGTTCGCTCTGCCATCGGCAATCACCAAAACCTCCGAAGGCCCGGCGGGCATATCAATGGCTAAACCGGGGACCTGCTGGGCGCATAATTGCTTGGCCATGGTCACATAGGCATTGCCCGGACCAAAAATTTTATTGACCTTGGGCACGGTGTCCGTGCCATAGGCCATGGCGGCAATGGCCGGGGCACCACCGACTTGCAGCACCTGTTTAATACCACAAAGGCGTGCAGCGTATAGGATAGCAGGAGCAACGGCGGCATCCCCCTTGACCGGGGTGGCCAACACTACAGTCTGCGCACCGCTAATTTGCGCCAGCACGCCTTGCATCAATACCGAAGAAGGCAGAGGGGCGCTGCCGCCGGGAACATAAATGCCTATGGCGTCGATGGCCTGGTAGCGCAGCTCACAGGCTACCCCGGGCTGCGTGCTTAAGCTGATGTTTTTAGGCACCTGAGCAAGGTGAAAACGGCGAATATTATTGTACGCCTGTTTTATCGCGTCCTTTAGCTCGGTATCGAGCAGCTGTTCGGCGTCGGCAAAGTCGTTATCGCTGCAAAGCAGTGGCGCCTTGATTGCTCGGCCGTCCAAACGGTTGGCGTAGTCGCGAAGTGCCTCATCGCCTTCGCTTTGCATGCGACCGAGTATCTCCTCACACACTGGGCGAACATTGTCGGCGGCGCTCACCGCCGGACGTTGCAACAGCATTTGCTGCTCTGTGGGGCTAAGAGTATTCCAATCAATCACGGTCCGTTACTCCATCATTTTCTCAATGGGCATCACCAGAATGGAATTGGCGCCGAGTGCTTTTAGCGACTCCATGGTTTCCCAAAACAGAGTTTCGCTGCTGACCATGTGTAAGGCCACATACTCTTCGCTGCCGGCTAAGGCCAGCAGGGTAGGTTGACCGGTGCCGGGTAACAGGGCACAGACCTCATCAAGCTTGGCCTTGGGGGCGTGCATCATGATGTACTTGCTTTCTTTTGCTTGTTTTACACCGCGCAGGCGGGGCATCAGCTTATCGATGAGCGCCAGTTTTTCGCTATCCTGGAGTGCTTCATTTTGGATTAGGCAAGCGTTGGACTCTAAAATGGTGTCGCCCTGCATCAGACCATTGGCCTCCAGGGTGGCGCCAGTAGAAACCAGATCGCAAATGGCATCGGCGAGACCGGCGCGCGGGGCGACTTCGACCGAGCCGGTCAACATCACCACGCTGGCATCAATGTTTTCACGCTCCAGGTACTTACTGAGGATCTCAGGGTAAGTGGTGGCAATGCGTTTACCGGCGAACCAGGATTTATCTTGTTGACCCAGCTCCTGGGGCCAGGCCAGGGCCAGACGGCAGTAACCAAAATCGAGCTTAGCCAGTTTTTTCACCGTGCCTTCGTTGCCACTACGGGCGCGTTCAGCCTGGACTTCTTCAAGGACGTTTTCGCCGACGATGCCCAAGTCACAGACACCATCCAGAACCAGTCCGGGAATATCGTCATCGCGCACGCGCAGTACATCGATAGGCATATTGGTGGCGTGGGCGATAAGACGTTGTTCGCGTAGGTTTAATTTAACGCCTAGTTGCTTAAGCAGGTTTTGGCAGTCTTTGGACAAGCGCCCTGATTTTTGGATTGCGATACGTAAACGGTTGGTGTTGCTCATAATTCATTTCCTAAGTTAAAAAACTAAAAACCCCGAGGGATCCTCGGGGCGAAAATGAATCTGGTTTTTTAGTCGCGCCGGAGGTTCCTTTTAGGAATAACCCCCCAGCGAAATACCTGACAGGCTATTCGTGGATGTGATGATGATGATGAATAGTTGTCAGTGTATAAGTCATGTTTGCGCTCGTGTTGTTGCTAAACTGAAATAAGATGATTAAGTTCGTTTATAGATAAACACAGAGTTTGCATTCATTGCAACCATTTTTTTTATTGCGTTAAAGTCTAGCCTATAACCGCCGATAATATAGTTATGAATTAAGGTGTCGCAGCGGATAATGAGGAGTGTGAATGTGGATATTATGATCCCCTTTATGGGTCGCATTACCCGTCTAGAGGTGCAACACAAGGGCGCCTTTCACGTTGCCGGGGTCAAGGATGATCAGATTGCCAAGGTGCGCAATGAGCGCAAACGACTCGGTACTAAGAGGGGCCAAGAAACCTTTGTAGATGATGGCGTTACGGGAGCGGAGCAAGGCAAGGACAGTCCTCCTCGCCTTGATGTATGGGCTTAGCTGGCGCCTAGAAGTACAGGTGCTCCTTGATTTCACCGGCCACTTTAATTTCACATTTGTCGCCAGATTTTTGCTGTGAGGCTTGGATCATGCCGGCTATCATACCAAACTTGCCGCCACGCTCTTGTAATACAGAGCCAAAGTAGCAATAGCTGCTGATATCTTCACCTTGATAATCCGTACTTAGGTTTAGCGTCGGAGTATAGGGAGCGAAGCGACCTTTCATTACCGGCTCACCATTAATGCTCAGTTCGAAATGATTTTTATCGACGTTGTAGATGCCGCCAAAGGTCATGTCGGTGCCGTTGATGGTGACGACTTTTTCTTGCGCTACACGCGGGGGCGTACTGCCACAACCGGCTAAAGTCATCACGGCCGCAAGGGTGCAGGTTAAGGTAACTTTGTTCATAGATAAATCCTTTTAGTTCATGCTTTTAGTTCTTAAAGAGAACGCGCGATAGACTACACAAAAATAGGTACAAAGCCAAGGCTTGATGTGCAAGTTGGAGTCGCTTTAATTTTCGGCTATGATCGGCGCCTATTTCCTGTCTTCTTTGGCGCCGTGATCCTAATCCTACTATGAGCATAGAGCAGCTTTTTTCACCCACCGGCCCGTTGGCATTGGCCTTTAAAGGCTATCGCCCCCGCCAAGCGCAAATTGATATGGCCAAGGTGTGCGACTTGGCCCTCAAAAATGCCGAGCAGGTCGTGGTGGAAGCCGAAACCGGCACCGGAAAAACCTTTGCTTATTTGTTGCCAGCGCTCACTAATAAGGGTAAGTACATTATTTCCACGGGCTCGAAGGCGCTGCAAGAGCAGTTGTATCACCGCGATTTACCCACTGTGTATAAGGCTCTCGGCAGTGCCAAGAAAAAAGCCCTGCTCAAGGGACGCAGCAACTATGTGTGTCACTATCGTCTTAACCAGCACGTGGCCCACGTACCCAGTGATGACACGGATATCATGCATCAACTGGCCATGGTGGCTAAATTCGCCGGCGAAACCCGCAGTGGCGATATTGCCGACTGCCCGGGAATAGAAGACGATGCCAAGGTGCTGCCCTACGTGACGTCCACGGCGGATAATTGCCTGGGTAAAGAATGCCCGGATTTTGATGCCTGTTTTATTCGCAAAGCCCGTTTACGTGCCGCCGAGGCCGATATTGTGGTAATTAACCACCACCTGTTTTTCGCCGATATGGCGGTGAAAGAAAGTGGCTTTGCCGAGTTGTTGCCCGGCGCCGATGGCTATATTTTTGACGAGGCGCATCAGTTGGCGGATATCGCCAGCGATTATTTTGGCGAGAGCGTCTCAAGTAAAAAGGTGTTTGCTTTTATCACCGACGCCCGCATGCTTTATCGCACCGAACTGCGCGATATGCTGCAACTGGGTAAAACCCTTGATAAGCTTGAAGCGGCGACCATGGATTTGCGCCTGCAACTGCCACATGAAGGCGGTCGCGGTGACTGGCGTCAGGCGCTGAGCAGCAAGCCCCTATGCGACGCCGTACATAGAGTTAGTAAAGATCTGCAGTTTTTAAACCAGGTACTTAAGCTCGGCTTGGAACGCAGCGAGCTGGTGGAGCCGCTGTTAGAGAGGCTGATGAGCCTAATAGCACAATTCGAGCGGGTGTTCGATGTTGCCCCGAGCGGCTATAGCTATTGGTATGAGGCCAGCCGCCGCCATGTCAGTATTCATATTACGCCTTTGAATATTGCCGCCAAGTTTAAAGCAATGCTGGCCGAACGTGAGGCCGGTTTTGTGTTTACTTCAGCAACGCTGTCGGTTAACAACAGCCTGTCGCACTTTAGCGATGCCTTGGGATTGTCCCCGGCGCGTCAGTTGATGCTGGCCAGCCCTTTCGACTATCAGCAACAGGCGCTATTTTGTTTACCGCGCTATCTACCGCCTGCGAATTCCCCGGAAATGCCACGGGCCTTGGTGGGGATTTGTCAGCAGGTTATTAAAGCGGCCCAGGGCCGTTGCTTCTTGCTTTTTACCTCGTATCGAGTGATGTACATGGTGGCCGAGGTGCTATGCCAGCAAATGGAGTATCCGGTGTTTGTTCAGGGGCAGATGTCGAAGCGTTTGTTGCTGGAGCGTTTTACCCGTCATGGCAATGCGGTATTAATGGGGACCGCCTCTTTTTGGGAGGGGGTGGACGTGCGCGGCAGTGCGTTGAGCTGTGTGGTGATAGACAAGCTGCCCTTTGTCGCGCCGGATGATCCACTGTTACAAGCGCGAATGCAAGAGTGCGAACATGGCGGCGGCGATCCCTTTGCACAGATCCAATTGCCGCGGGCGGTGATCGCCTTAAAACAAGGGGTTGGCCGCTTGATCCGTGATAGCCAAGATCGCGGTGTTTTAGTATTATGTGACAACCGCGTCGTGACCCGAGACTATGGTCAGGTGTTTTTGCAAAGCCTGCCCAATATGCGTCGTTGTCGCGACATGAACCAAGTGACCGCCTTTTTACAGACAATAGAGTAACTATGAGCCAAACCATCCTAGCCCTTGACGCCTCAACCGAAGCCTTATCGCTTGCCTTAATGCATCAGGATAAACTCTATCACTTTTTTGATGTCTGCCCGCAGCAGCACAGTCAGCGCATTCTCGATGAAATCGATGCGTTATTAACGCAGGCAAATTGCGATATTCAAGATGTGGATGTGATTGGTTATTGTCAGGGACCCGGCAGTTTTACCGGGGTTCGTATTAGCGTTTCCGTTGCTCAGGGCCTGGCTTTTGCCACTAACACTCCGGTGATTGGCGTTTCCTCTTTGGCCATGATGGCACAGCAGGCTATTAGCGAGCGCGGTGCCAGCACTGTCTTGGCCGCCATCGATGCGCGTATGGGTGAGGTGTATCTGGGTGCCTATGAGGCAAAGGAAGGTTTAGCTCAGTTAGTTGGCGAGCAGCAGGTGCTTGAACCTAGCGCCGTTACCAGCCCGTTTGGCGCCGCGGTGGCCGTGGGCACGGGGTGGCAAACCTACCCTGAGATGGCCGACGGGCTGAGCCAGGTTCAGGTGGATAAGGAGATTACCTTGCCGGACAGTCGCTACATGCTGCCGCTGTTGGCACGCGAATTTGCCCGGGGCAATGTGGCCGATGCGGCCTCGGCGCAGCCAGTGTATGTGCGCGATACGGTAACCTGGAAAAAACTACCGGGTCGGGAATAAACATTGCGCTTAGCGGTGCTTTGTATCACACTAAAACAGTGTCTTTTGTCATTAGCTAACCTATGTCTATTCGTCTAATTAGCCAAGCTCCAGCCGGTGCGCCTCAGGTTCATGCCCAGGCGCGCAGCGACAAGGTGGTGCGTGAAACCAGCGCCGAGCCTCGCGGCGGCAAGGTTAATCACTCGGAGCACGGACGCGAGCTCGCCGAGGCGCTGTATCGGCAAACCATCTATGACCAGCCAAGAGACAGTCGCACCAGTGCAGCCATTGCCACCTATCGAGAATATGCCTTCTTGCAACGCCGCGAAGAAGTTCAGGCCATGTTACATATAAGCCTGTACGCTTAATACCTAGACCCGAGACTCTCCGCCCACCTTTAAAGCTGCCAATAAGAAAGGTAGGCACTGGGCAAACTATTTATCTTCTGTTGACCAGGATGAACCACCCGCAGCCCGCCTTTTATGAATGTACCCCAATGACAGAATACGTTGTTAAAATGTGGACAATTTTGCCATTAAGCGATACTTTATGAATTAATAAAAATAATAATAAGTTATTAATATCGTGCATCATCGCGTTTTTGCAGTGTTTACCCGCGGAGCTGCCAAACTAGCCGCCAATACGGTAATTTTATCGTTGCGAGAGGGGTATATAGCCCTGATCCCGTTTTTTGTAATGGCTGCCTTGGTAACCTTGGTTACACACTGGTTGAATTATGAAAAGTTGGTCGCGTCCTATGCATTTTTGAGCTCGTTCAATGTGCTGGTCTGGACCTTGTTTCCGCTGACCACCTTGCTGTCCTTTAGCTATTACCTGGCCAAAAATCTTAAACTTAATACCATAGCAGTACCTATTTTGGTTCTTACCTGCTTTAGTGTCGCCTCAGGTTATATTTATGTGCTTGACGATGGCAGCATAGGTGTTAACAGCCGCGCCGGCGTGCTCTACACCATTTTAATCCCCATTTTCTGTTGCTATATGATGCGCGCCATTTTACGTGCCCGCTGGTTACGGATTATGCCCGTTGGCAACATCAGCTTATTTTTGGTCAAACACCTGAATTTGATATTGCCGTATATGTTGGTGGTGTCAGCCACCTTTACGCTATTTCCCCTCGTTGATTGGTTACTGGGTCAAGCATTGGCGGTATTTAATGAGCAGCATGCGCTTTTGAGCAGCGGCGAGAAGCTCACCATACAGCTCCTGGGCTCGCATCTATTATGGTTGTTCGGCATTCATGGCGATAATGCCTATCAAATTATAGCGACACCACAGATGAGCAACTTTCTATTGGGCTTTGGTATGGACAGCGAAAGTTATATCAATAGCTTTGTGCTGCTTGGTGGCTCCGGATGTATCTGGGGCTTAGTGATCGCCTGTCTACTGCAAGGGAAGGGCACCCATGAAGCCAGTATTGCCCGGCTTAGTTCGCCGCTGGCGCTGTTTAATCTCAGCGAGATCATGGTTTACGCCCTACCCATAGTGTTTAATCCTTATTTGCTGGTGCCCTTTATTATCACCCCTTTAATTAATGCCTTGCTTAGTAACCTTGTTATAAGTCAGGGCTGGATAAGTGTGGTCGCAGGGGCGGATATTCCCTGGTTTACTCCGGTGTTTATTAGTGGTTATGTGGCCACCGATAGTCTTATCGGTGTACTCTGGCAGGCGCTGCTTATCGGCCTAAGTACCCTGATGTATCTGCCCTTTGTAAAGGCCAACAGAGAACATAATATCAGTGGTCGCCAACTGGATATGCTGGTCAAACGGGTGAGTGCCGGACGCCAGTTAGAACGACAGGCAGAAGCGCAATTTGCCAAGCGAGACAGTCAAAAAATAGCGGAGCAAAAGCGCCTGAACGAGGTGATTGAAACCCTAAAAGAGGGCGCCTTATGCCTGTACTATCAACCCAAGGTTTGTAAAAAAACCAAGCGTATTCTCGGTTTTGAGGCGCTGCTACGTCATAAGCGCAGTGATGGTACCATTGTCAGCCCCTGGTTTATTGATGTATTGGAGCGGTTTCAAATGATGGATGTGGTCGATAGCTTTGTTATTGATCAGTTGGAGCTCGACCTGCAGCAATTTCATCGTCATCAACTGGTGCCGAAAATCAGTTTTAACATTTCTCCGCGTAATCTCATTAACCGCCGCTATAAGCGTGTGATCCGCGCTTTCAGTAAGTTTCCGGATCAGGTTGAAGTAGAGATTCTGGAGTCCTCATATGCCGACGATTTTAGCCGCACCCAGGAGATAGTTGCTAAGTTACGAAGTGAAGGGATCCGCTGTGCGGTGGATGATTTCGGTACCGGCTATTCCTGCTTGAGCCTTCTTAGTAAGCTTAACGTCGACACCATCAAATTCGATCGCAGCCTGTTACCCAGTGATGAACATGATCCGGCAACCATCTTGTATCAAAGCCTGACGCAAATGTGCCATCAGTTGGGTTTTGAGGTGGTGGCAGAAGGCATTGAGTCGGACTTTCATGCCGACTTTATTACGCCCTTACCGATTTCCCAGTTACAGGGCTATTACTTTGATCATCCTTTGACTCTTGAGCAGGCAATCCGTAAGTTTGCCGATCAGGGCCTAGATACCATAGTACAGATAAATCGGGATTTACCTGTTGCCAACAGTAAAAAAGCCGCTCAATGAGCGGCTTTTGAGTCTTCAGTTTTCAGTAGGGTTGTTAAACTATGTTAACAAGCAGGTTCAACAGTAACCCAATATTGCTGAGATATCAACTTTGTTATTGTTTGTTAATAAAAGATATTAACTTTGTGGCGATATCGACGTTATTTTGTGAGCCGATAAACTGCTCATGACCCATACCATGGGCAAACACCTGCACGTCTATGGCGGTGTGGCCGGAGGTTGTCCAGCCGGTGAAGCTGGCTTCATTGATGAGCTTTTTAACCGCTAAAACCAGGGCCTCTTCATCCACTTGTTTTGCCTGTGTAAGTAACACTTCACGCTCCTTGGTATAGGCCAGGCCGCTATTGCTTTGCCATTGCTCTTGCATGTTGTCACTGGCCATAAGACGCTCGGCAATCACTTCGGCGGTTGCCTGCACACCCTTAACCACATCCGCCTGCCATTTATACTGGCCTTGGGCGCCTATGGTTAAACCACCCGTGGAGTGATCCGCGGTGACCACGAGTAACGTGTCGGGATGCTTGGCGATAAAGTCCTTAGCGATCTTGATGGCCTCGGCAAAGTCATGCATCTCAGCCATAGCGCAGGCGATATCATTGGCGTGGCCACACCAGTCGATCTGGCTGCCTTCGATCATCACGAAAAATGGTTTTTCATTCTGCTCTAACAAAGAAAGTGCCTTGCGGGTCATCTTGGTCAGGCGTTCGGGATCGCTATCCAGGGCGAAGGGCAGGCCCTTGGCAGCGTATAAGCCAATGGCCGGAACCTGTTCAATTTGTTCAAGTTGGGCCAAGCTGTCACTGTACTGATAACCGGCGGCGATAAACTCGTTGACTAAGTTTCTATCTTCGCGGATAAAGTATTGGGTGCCGCCACCGAGCATAAGATCAACGGGTAGTTTGCCATTGATTTTATTATCGATATAGTCGTTGGCTATGTCGTCGTAGTTGCCGCGCGCTTCGTTATGGGCAGCAAAGCTTGCCGGAGTCGCATGGTTGATTTGCGAGGAGGCCACCAGGGCTGTGGTCATGCCCTTTTCTTTAGCGATCTCAAGCATGGTTTTTAATTTTTGTTTTTCGCCATCGACGGCAATGGCGCCGTTATAGCTTTTGGTCGCTGTCGCTAAGGCGGTGGCACCAGCGGCGGAGTCGGTAACTATGGTGTCATCATCCGGGTAGGTATGAGCCATGCCGGTGAGCATAGAATCAAAGACGGTGCTTTCAACTACGGCGGTGTTTGGATCGTCTTGGTAATAGCGATATGCAGAGGTATAGGCAGGTCCCATGCCATCGCCAATCATGTATATTATATTTTTGGGTGTTGGCGCATTCGCACTGGCAAAAAAGCTGGCGAAGGAGAGAGTAGCCAAAGTGAATGTACGTTTCATGTCAAAGTCCTGTTGTCAGTTGCCGCCATTCTATACCTTAGATTATGAAAATAAACCGCCTTGCGGTGAAATGGAGTTGCTTTGCATACATTTTCGATAAATAACCGTGCCTTAACTTTGTGTGGCCTAAGCAATAGTGAGCAGGCCATAAGTTTGCATCAAGACGATGTGGTGATCGCCTGTCATGGCTGGCAGGATAATAGCGCTAGTTTTGCCCCCCTGATGCGGGAATTATCACCCCAGTTGCCATTATATGCCTTTGACTGGCCGGGGCATGGCTTATCCCAATGGCGCCATCCTCAGGCGCACTATTACTTTATCGATTATGTAGATGATTTGCATCAGGTGATCACTCAGTGTCAGGCACAGCGTGTGCATCTTGTCGGCCATTCATTAGGGGCCATGGTGGCGTCCTTATATGTAGCCTGCTTTCCCGAGCACATTGCCAGTCTCACTCTGATCGAAGGCATAGGTTTGGTTTGTGCCGAGCCGGAAGAAGCCAAAGCCTTGTTGATGCGCGCATTGGCGCAACGGGCCCGGGGCGAAAAGATCCGCGAGTACCCTAGTAGCGATGACCTGGTTGCTCGGCGATTGGCGATCAGCGACTTTGATGAGCCGGTGGGTAAGGAACTGATGGCCCGCAATATTGAGCCCGGACCCGAGGGAGGAGTGCGACTGCGTACCGACCCGCGTATCAAGCATTATTCCGCTTTTCGCTACAGTGAGGCTCAGGCTCATGCCTTACTCGATACCATAGATGTGCCGACCCTGCTTATCAAAGGCACCGAAGGTTATTCCATGGTGCACCAAAATGAACATAAATTTGCTCATCATTACAGTCAGTTAAGTGCTAAAGTAGTAGCAGGCGGCCACCATTGTCATATGCAAAGCGCCTTAGAATGTGCGCAACTTATTGGTGCACATTTGCATCAAAGTGGCGCAAGATAATTGTAACTTTGCCGTAAATATGGGAATATCGCTGAAATTAGAGCTTTTGCTCAATTGTTAAAAATATCAACTTAGATTAAGGTTAGTAGTGCGATAAACCGGCCGCCCAGCAGCGAGCCATACGCACATTAGTTTGGCGTCGTGCCCTGATTACGCCGTGACTCATGACTTCTAAGATAAACCATTATAAGAACAAATTAATAGGAGCCTAGTGTGGAGAAAATCTGGCTTAAGCGTTATCCGAAGGGTTGCCCAGAAACCATCGATCCCGCTCATTACGACTCTTTACTGACACTGTTTGAAAAAAGTTTTAGTGATTTTGCACACCTGCCTGCATTTAAAAATATGGGTGTGACGCTGAGTTATCAGCAGCTTGACGAAGCCACCAAAAAGGTCGCGTCTTACATTAACAATGACCTTGGTCTTAAGCCCGGCTCTAAAGTCGCGGTGATGATGCCTAATCTTCTGCAAACGCCGGTAAGTATTTTAGGCGTATTACGTGCCGGCTGTGTGGTGGTTAACGTAAACCCCTTATACACGGCGCGTGAGCTCGAGCATCAATTGAATGACTCCGAGGCGGATGCCATCTTTATTCTCGCTAATTTTGCCCATACTCTGGAAAAAGCCATTGCCCATACTCAGGTTAAGCATGTGATCGTCACCGAAGTGGGCGATATGGTTGGCGGCCTGAAGAAGCATCTGGTCAACTTTGTGGTGAAATATATCAAGAAAATGGTGCCGGCCTATCAGCTAAAAAACACCATTCCCTTCACCGAGGTGATGAAAAAGGGCAATGTGGCCACCTATCAACGTCCCCAGGTAACCTTAGATGATCTGGCCTTTTTACAATATACAGGCGGTACTACCGGGGTGTCGAAAGGGGCCATGCTGACTCACGGCAACATGGTGGGCAACCTGGAGCAGGTGTCCGGCTGTTTGGATAATATTCTTGAGCGTGGCAAAGAAATCGTGGTGACGGCCTTGCCGCTTTATCATATCTTTGCATTGACCGCGAACTGTCTGACCTTCATGAAGTACGGCGGTATGAACCTGCTGATCACCAACCCCCGTGATATGAAGGGCTTTGTCAAAGAGCTTAAAAGCAACAAGTTCACCGTGGTCACTGGGGTGAACACCCTGTTTAACGGTTTATTGAATACCGACGGCTTCGCCGATATCGACTTTTCTAATTTGAAAATGTCACTCGGTGGCGGCATGGCGGTGCAACGCCCGGTGGCGGAGCGCTGGCAAAAGGTCACTGGTACGCGCCTGGTAGAAGGCTACGGTTTAACCGAGTGTTCTCCGCTGGTAACCGTCAGCCCTTACGATCTTGACGGTTACAATGGCTCAATCGGCCTGCCAGCACCGAGCACCGACATCAAGCTGATGCTGGATAATGGGGAAGAAGCGCCTAAGGGCGAGCCGGGTGAGCTGTGGGTGAAAGGCCCGCAGGTAATGAAAGGCTATTATAACCGCCCCGATGCCACTGCCGAATGCTTAAAAGATGGCTGGTTTGCCACCGGTGATATCGCCACCTACGATGACGAAGGCTTCTTCTATATTGTTGACCGTAAGAAAGACATGATCCTGGTTTCCGGTTTTAATGTCTTCCCTAATGAAATTGAAGAAGTGATTGCCGACCATGAAGGGGTGTTAGAAGTTGCCGCCATTGGCGTGCCCCACGAGATCAGCGGCGAGCAAGTAAAAGTATTTGTTGTTAAAAAGGACCCGTCTTTAACGGAAAAGGATATAATAAAGCATTGTCGTGATAACCTGACGAATTATAAGGTTCCTAAGTTGGTGGAATTTCGTGATGAATTGCCAAAAACCAACGTCGGGAAAATACTGCGACGTGCATTAAAAGACGAACAAAAATAGCGATGAACAGACCGGCAATAGCCGGTTTGTTTTTAAGGAGTACAAGTGGAATATCAGTTAATCACTGAGCAAGGGGCGTTGGATACATTTGTCGACGCGATCAGCAATGCAAAGGTGCTCGCCATCGACACCGAGTTTATGCGCCGCCGAACACTTTATCCAGAAATTGCCTTATTACAGGTTTTTGACGGCCAGCACCTGGCACTGATCGATCCGCTGGCAGAGTTAGATTTAGGCGCCCTTTGGGCATTATTGCAAAAGCCCGAGGTGTTAAAGGTATTACACTCGCCCTCGGAAGACATCGAAGTATTTCAAAACTTTGCCGGCTTTGTCCCGGCGCCACTGTTCGATACCCAGTTCGCCCTGCAGCTGTTAGGCTCGGGTAACTGCGTCGGTTTCGCCGCCATGGTGAATATGCGCTTGGGTATTGAGATCGACAAAAGCGAGTCACGTACCAACTGGCTGCAAAGACCACTGCGTGATAGCCAGCTTACCTATGCCGCTGCTGATGTTGCCCATTTACTGCCTTGTTTCGAGCAAATTGTGGAAGAAATCAATGCCAAGGGTTGGTTCGATATCGTTATTGCCGAGTCACAATTAATTTCTCAAAAGCGTGCATTTACTACCCCGGATGAGCTTTTATACCGAGATGTGAAAGGGGCCTGGCAACTTAACCCGAGGGACTTGGCGGCACTGCGTGAGTTGGCCATGTGGCGACGAGAAAAGGCACAACGTAAAAATCTGGCACTGAATTTTATCGTCAAAGAAGCAAACATGGTGGAAATCGCCAAACGTCGCCCAAGCTCTTTGAACAGCATGCGCAACATTCCCGGTGTTGATGCCATGGAGGTTAATCGCTCGGGTCGCGAAATGCTCGCCTGTATTGAGCGCGCCAGGGAGTTAAGCGAGGAACAGTTACCGGCTCGGGTCATGCGTTTGATGGATTATCGCGGTTACAAGCAGGCCGCCAAGGACATCAAGCAAAAGATCACCGCGGTGAGCAAAGACAGCGGTATCCCGGCTGATGTGTTTGCGAGTAAAAAGCAAATAAATCAGTTGATCAGTTGGAACTGGAAGTTAACCGATGAAGAGCGTCAAATACTTATGGCGCCGGATATTTTACAGCCATGGCGCAGTGGCTACCTTGTCGAGGTATTGAACAAGTGGGTGCCGGGCGCGCAGGAGTAGGGTGCAGAGTAAATGAAGTACCAAGGAAAAATCGAGCAATGGAATGATGAAAAAGGGTTTGGCTTTGTGCAACCCAATGGTGGGGGCGAGCGCTTATTTGTGCATATCAAGGCCTTTAAGAAAAGGACGCGCCGCCCTCAAAACGGTGATTTAATCGTTTATCAAGGTGCCCGAGACAAGCAAGGGCGTGCACAAGCGGTGGATATCAGTTTTGCGGCCGATCATAAACGCCGGGCAAAAAAAAGACCGGGACAGACAAGGACGCTAGGTAATCTCACCGTAGCAGCAGGTTGCCTTTTTATTGTCGCTGCGATTTTAGTTGGCAAGTTGCCACTGTGGTTTGTGCCGCTTTATTTATTGTTAAGCCTTATCACCTTTATTGCTTACGGGCGTGATAAAGCGAAGGCCCAGAACAACCAGTGGCGCACACCGGAAAGCACGCTGCAGGTGTTGGCTTTACTCGGTGGTTGGCCCGGTGCCTTTATGGCACAAAATAAATTTAGACATAAATCTAAGAAGGGCTCTTTTTTGTTCGTCTTTTGGCTCTGCGTATTGGTCAACCTGGCGGCCGTGGCCTGGTTGTGTGGCAGTGACGGTCAAGTCTTACTCGACAAGATTAGCGCTAGCTTGTACTAGCGCTTTTGCCGTCATTGGCAATTAAAAATGATATGAGTAACTCATTACTATACTCTCCGAGCCCGGATTGGTTTCGCCAAACCCGGCATTGGAAATATGGCCTATTTCCGCGCGAACTCGGTGCTCCTTGGTGAGTTTGTATTTAGTGAATAGATAACTATAGAATTCAAGGTCGTAGCCCAATGAGTCCAGGTTATGGGCATAACCCACATGACTGGCTATGCCCCAGCTCCAATCATCATTGATGGTAAAGGCTTTAGCCGCACCTAGGCCGTAATATTTTTGGTCATGCTCGGCAATTATCACCAGCATTCGTGGTTGCAGTCCCCACAAGTCCTGCACCGGCTTAAGTTCATAGTCGGCATGAAGGGCAAATTCATCGAATTCATCAAATATGGCCCAACCGGCAACACCAACACTCACCGACAAGCTTTCATCGGCGGCGTTCACGGGTAAGGTAAATAAAGCGAGTACTGCAACACAAGGAATAGTTCGTTTCATCAAAGCGGCATCCGTAAAATTTATTAGGTTCTAACTAATTGTCCTTTTGTCCGTGCGTTCCATACTGGCTAACACCGCCTTAGCCAGATTCGTCCCTTAATTTAGTGTTGTCGCAATCGGCGAACTTGTCCAGCGCGATAGCAAAGACCATTTTCTTGTTTGCTAATGCGTTGTCGATTTAATACTCGACTAGGTAATCCCGAATCTGTATGTTAAAACATCAAAAATTATAAATAACAGGGATATCAGATGATTAGGTTGTTGGTGTTGAGCATGTCACTATGTGTAGTGGTGAAAAGTTGGGCTTTGGATGTTGCTACCTTGACCCCTATCGAGAAAGTCAGTGTCGCGTATGCAGGCTTTAAAGAGCCGATGGACTTTAACGTTACCTTACCGGCCAGCTATGCTAATGAGCCCGATAAGCGTTATCTGGTGTTGTTTGATCCACACCCGCGTAGCCAACCTCACCTCAGTGGTTTACAGGATTGGCTCAGTCACAATGGCGAATGGCCCTGGCTGGAAACCCTGGTAGTAACGCCTGCTTCCTATCACAGCGAATATGCTGCTTTGTTTAATAAGACGGCGGAGAATCCAAGTGATGCCGAGTTGCTGACATTTCTTGAGACTCAGGTGTTGGCGCAAATAGACAAAAAGTACCGCACCCACGACTTTAGAATTTTTAGCGGCTTTATGGGTAATGGGGCGTTTGGTCTCTATGCCTTACTTAATCGTCCACAGTTATTCGACGCCTATATTATTGCCTCGCCTTCATTGGCCGATGACTTTTTGGCGATAAGTTCAAACGCCAAAACTCAGTTGCCTAAACTTAACGATAAAATGCGCTTTGTGTATTTGGCCATGGGTGAGCATAGGTATGAACAGGGTAACCGAGAAGACACAATGGCCTTTGCCGATGCGCTTGCGGAATATGCACCCGCAGAGCTCGAATGGCATACACATCTTAATGATAAGCGCCATTATATGAGTCGCCCCGTCTTGGCGGTCGTTGAGGCAATAGAATTGCTATTTGCAGATTATCATACCCCGCTGGCACCAGACTCGGCCATTTCACAACAGGGCGTTGACGCCATTATTGCGCATTATCAAGACTTGTCTACACGTAAATACGGCTTTGAGGTCTCGGCGCAAGGCTCCCTTAAAGCCCTGGCTAAATCTAAGCTTGATAGCAATCCTGATGAAGCGCTGGCCATCTACGAAAAGGTGATTGCCCTGTACCCAGATTCCGCTTATGCCTATGCGGATCTGGCCGCAGCCTACGAAGGGCTTGGGCAAATCGACAAGGCCATTGCGCTGCAAACAACGGCGGTTGAGAAATCCAAGAACATGGTGCCGTGGCATCAGAACAATCTGCAACAGCATCTTGCAGCCTATAAGTCGAAATTAGCCACTGAACGCTCGGAATAAGTCGACTTATGGCAAGCATGTGAAACTTGGCACAATAAAAAAGGAAGCACCTTGGCTTCCTTTTTTTGCACCCAAAAAAACGATTATCTTTCTTCGTCGGGTAGCGTTACGTTTAGCTCTAATACCGCTAAATCGTCTTCATTTTGTTCCAGCTGCACCTGCACGGCATCGGCATCGATGGCGACGTACTTGCGGATCACATCAAGAATATCTTGCTTAAGTTGCGGCAAGTAATCGGGTGTACCGCGCTGTGACCTTTCGTGAGCGACTATGATCTGCAGTCGCTCCTTGGCCATTGAGGCGCTGGTTTTCTTTTCTGAACGAAAATAATCGAGTAAAGACACATTATCCTCCAAAAATCCGTTTGAATAGGCCGCGTTTCTCTACATCCAAAAAGCGGAACTCAATTTGTTCACCAAGCAGGCGGTTAATGGCATCTAGATAAGCTTGGCCGGCATCCGACTCGTTGTCCAATACCACGGGCTGGCCCTGGTTCGATGCGTTGAGTACCGCTTGCGACTCTGGAATAACGCCTAGTAGGTCGATGGCAAGAATATCGTTAACGTCTTCTACCGACAGCATTTCTCCGCGCTGTACACGCTCTGGGTTATAACGGGTCAGGAGCAGGTGCTCTTTTACCGGCTCCAGGCCTTCTTCGGCGCGGCGTGATTTGCTCTGCAAAATGCCGAGGATGCGATCCGAGTCGCGAACCGATGACACTTCCGGGTTAGTGGTAACAATGGCTTCATCGGCGAAGTACAGGGCCATCATGGCACCGGCTTCAATACCGGCCGGTGAGTCACAAACGATAAAGTCAAAATCGTTCTTTAACTCGTTAAGGACCTTTTCAACGCCTTCTTTGGTTAGCGCGTCTTTGTCACGCGTTTGCGATGCCGGTAGGATATAGAGCTTATCGACGCGCTTATCCTTGATCAGTGCCTGGTTAAGATTGGCTTCGCCATTGATAACGTTGACGAAGTCATAAACCACACGGCGCTCACAGCCCATGATCAAATCCAGGTTACGCAGGCCAATATCGAAATCGATAATCGCCGTTTTAAAGCCCTTAAGAGCAAGGCCAGTACCAATTGCAGCGCTAGAGGTTGTTTTGCCTACGCCGCCTTTACCAGAAGTAACGACAATAATTTTTGCCATGAGTTTTATCCTTTAACCAAAGCTGATATATGAAGTGAGTCTTGGCGTTGGCGAATGCAGGCGGCTTGCCCCCATAGTTCACCTTGCAGTGAGTCACTGATCCAATAACTGCCGTTCACTGAAACCAATTCGGCCTCGAGTTTTTGACAGAAGATTGTGGCGTTTTTATCACCCTGCGCGCCGGCAATGGCACGACCACGCAAGGTGCCGTAAATATGAATATGGCCATCGGCGATCACCTCGGCGCCGTGACTGACCGCGCCAAGCACTATCAGATCCCGACCTTTGGCATACACCTGTTGCCCAGAGCGCACCGTGCCTTCCACAACCATGGTTGGTTCTGGCTCGGCTGTAACTGCGGGTGCAACTGCGGGTGCAACTGCGGGTGCAACTGCGGGTTTAGAAGGCGTCTTGACTGGTGCTTTGGCCTGCTGATTATCTTTGGCGTAGTTGAGCACAGAAAAACCGGCCGTTTTAGCCTGCTGATGTTGTTCATCCGAACCACTGCAGACGCCCACGGGATTAAAGGCTAAACGTTTTAGCAGTGCGTGCAGTTGAGAAAAGTCGAGTTCGGCGCCATCGAGCGCTTCAAGATTGACAACAATAGGGGCACCGGCGAAGAATTTAGGTGCTTGGGAAATTTTGGCATCAAGCTGTTCGCTCAATGCGCTCAAATCAGATGTTAGCAGGCGTAACACCGACAGCGTGAAGAGGTTCCCTTTTAATTCGAATAATTGTTCCGACATAAGCGCTCGTACTTGTGTGGCCTGTTATTAATTATCACCAAGAAAAGTCGGTACAAACTTGCAATGGGGCTGACTTTGGTTAGGCCTTGGTGTTGAGCTTTGGCCACTAAACTTACCACATGATTTAGCTCTCATGGTATAGTGTCAAGGTGTGTTTCGCAACAACTTAAAGGCCCTAACCATGCTGTGCGCAGTATATAAGAGTAAGAAAAAAGCAGATACCTACCTTTACTTGCCAAAAAGAGATGATTTTTCCGATGTTCCACAACCGCTTATGGACATGTTTGGCACACCGCAATTTGTTATGTTGATTAATCTGGCAACAAAAACACAGCTAGCCTTGGCGGATCTTGCTAAGGTTAAGGAACAATTAAGTGAGCAGGGGTTTTATTTACAGTTACCCCCGCCAACCGAAAACATGTTGGACGAATTTAGAAAGCAAAATGGAGTAGAGCGTGATTAAAAAAATCAGCAAGTATTTAGCCAGCGCCTTTAAACCCGCAACCCTGTCTAGCCTAAGCCTGGCAGTGGCGGCGACGCTATCCTATCCCACTCTGGCAAACTCGCAGATAAAAAGTGTTGAAGAGCAACAAGTCGCCTTTGACGCTTATGTTACCAAGCTAAAAGATGAAGCCTTGGAAAAGGGCTATAGTCAGGAGCTGCTTGATACCGCGTTTGCCACCATCAAGTTTAAGCCTAAGGTGATCAGCGCCGATAAAAACCAGCCCGAGGTAAAAGAAACCCTCGAGACCTATTTACCTAAGCGTGTACCCCAGTGGAAGATTGACAAGGCCCGTGAGCTGTATAAAAAGCACCAGGGGACCTTGGAAAAAATAGCCACAGAGTACGGCGTTCAGGCACGCTTTATCGTTGCCTTGTGGGGCTTAGAAAGTAACTTCGGGCGTATTCAGGGCGGTCATCCTGTTATTTCCAGTTTGGTGACTTTAGCCTATGACGGCCGCCGCGAGGCCTTGTATAAGCGCCAGCTCTGGGCCGCACTCGATATCCTTAAAGAAGGGCATATCGATCTGGAGCACTTTAAAGGTTCATGGGCCGGTGCCATGGGGCAGACGCAGTTTATGCCAACCTCCTTTAACGCCTATGCGGTGGACTATAACGGCGACGGTCGCAAGGATATCTGGACAACAGAAGAAGATGCGTTTGCCTCTATCGCTAATTACTTAAAGAGTGTGGGCTGGAATGACGAGCTAACCTGGGGCCGCCAGGTAAAACTCCCTGCAGATTTCGACACTCAGGCGATCTTGCAGCGTGGCACCCGCACCCACAAGCAATGGCTGGAGCACTGGTCTGATTCGGAGCGCTCCCTAAGTCAGTGGCAGGAACTGGGCCTTAGACGCATGGATGGCACGGATTTACCGCAGCGCGAAATCACCGCCGCCTTAGTGATGCCCGATGACATCAAGGGTCGCATGTACCTGGCCTATGATAATTACAAGGCGCTGATGAACTGGAACCGTTCATACTACTTTGCAACCAGTGTCGGTTATTTATCGGATCGCATCGCCTATCCGGCCATTAACTAAGGCTCTAGGTTTTGTTATACTACGCCCCGATTAATTGGGGCGTTTTTTATGGTAGATGATAAATTTTGGCAGACTAAAACCTTGGCGCAAATGAGCGATCAGGAATGGGAAGCCATTTGTGATGGTTGTGGCAAGTGTTGTCTGAACACCTTTATCGACAGTGAGGATGAAGATGACTTTAGTCCCACGGATCAGCTGCGTCCCGGCGAAGAGCTGATATTTACCAATATCGTATGCCAATATTTGGATAATAAAAGCTGCAGCTGTACGCAGTATGAGAAGCGTCAAACCCTAGTGCCCTCGTGCGTTAAGCTGACCAAGGACAATATTGCCGATATCTTTTTTATGCCTAAAAGCTGTAGTTACCGACGGTTACAAGAGGGGCGGGGACTGGCTAGTTGGCATCCGCTGTTAAATAAAGGCAAAAAGTCAAAAATGCATGCGGCGGGGATCAGCGTACGCAATAAAACGGTAAAAGACTCGGATGTTCCTCTTGAAGAGTTTGAAGACCATATTGCCGAATGGCCAACCTATGATTGCGATTAAGGTATCCCGGTAGCGTTTAAAGGGGCCTGCCCAAGGCAGGCCTTAGCTTAAGGGTTACTTCATAATGACTTCACGCATGCGGTATTGACCGGTCAGCGTTCTGATCTTGGGGTATTCTTTGGAAATTTTGCGGGAGTTCTCTTGGTTTTCCTCGCCCCACTTTTTCATAAAGGCCTGGTACTTTTCCTTGTTTGGTTCAAGGTCGGCGGCATTTTCAAACCACACCACTAACACTAAATTGAAATCGCCACTGATGGGTAAATCACTGGCATAGATTTTCCAATCTTTAATGTATCCAAGCTCTTTCTGCATTTTTACTGCTTTGACCCAGGTGTCACGCAGTCCTTCTAAGTAAACATCACCCATATTGGGATCAACTTTGACTGTGGTGACCTCAAGAATCGATGTGCCCAGATCGTAATCTTTATAGACTTCGAGTTCAGCATGTACATTGCTAGCGGCAAAGGTCAGCACTGCACTGAGTAACAAGGCATACCTGTTCATATCATGTCTCCTGTATTGTTTGTTGCACCGGTGCAAACAAACGCCTTTAGTATAGGGTGTTTGGCTATGGCTGCTTGTTTTTTATTCGATCGTACCTTCCGCATTGGCGATACTCGGGGTTAACCAAGGTGCAAGTATTGAACTATATAGCTGGAACGTTCCAGTTATTTTTTTGTGACCTTGTTAAATTGCTGTGTAGAATCAAAATCAACAAGTAGACGGAGAATGATTCGTGAGTGAGATAAACAACAATCAGGCCTACGTTGCAGCGACAGAAAAAAACAGTAACTACACTTTGCCGCTTGCAGCCATGACCACCCTGTTTTTTCTATGGGGTTTTATTACAGTTCTAAATGACCTTCTTATCCCGCGCCTTAAAGCGGTATTCGATCTCAGCTATACGGAAGCCATGCTGATCCAGTTTTGCTTCTTTGGCGCTTATTTTATTATGTCCTTGCCGGCCGGTTACCTGGTAAACGGTTCGGCTATAAAAATGGCGTGGTCAGCGGTTTGTTGATCGCTTCAACCGGCTGTTTATTGTTTTACCCTGCGGTAGCGGTACATGAATACTGGTTGTTCTTAACCGCCTTATTTGTTCTGGCGTCCGGTGTGACCATCTTGCAGGTGTCGGCAAACCCTTATGTTGCCGCACTTGGCCCCGCGAAAACCGCACCCAGTCGTTTAAACCTGGCACAAGCATTGAACTCGCTTGGTACCACGGTCGGCCCTATCGTTGGTAAGTTTTTACTCTTTGGTGGCAGTGCCGCACTGGCAGCCGAAGCCGCCACCGCCGACAGTGTGAAGGTGCCCTATCTAATGTTGGCAGCGGCACTGCTCACCATCGCCGTGGTGTTCGCCATTTTGAAATTGCCGGTCATTGAATCCCACAGTGAAGAGTATGATTGCAAAGCAAAAAACCACTCTTTGACCGAAGCGCCACACCTGGTGTTTGGGGTATTGGCTATCTTTTGTTATGTCGGTGGCGAGGTTGCCATAGGCAGCTTTTTGGTGAACTATTTCGGTGAGGCGCACATTGCCGGACTGCAAGAGCATGAAGCAGCGCACCTGATTGCCTATTACTGGGGCGGTGCCATGGTCGGGCGCTTTATCGGCTCGGCGGTATTGCAAAAAGTGGCGGCGAACAAGGCGCTGCTATTTAACGCCTGTGCCACCATATTATTATTGGTGATCAGTATTAACAGCAGCGGTAAGTTGGCCATGTGGTCTGTGCTGGCGATTGGTTTGTTTAATTCCATCATGTTCCCGACCATCTTTACCCTGGCTATCGACTCACTGAGCTCGTTAACCAGCCGTGGCTCGGGTTGGTTGTGTCTGGCCATAGTCGGTGGGGCACTGGTGCCCTTACTGCAAGGTTATATGGCCGATAGCATTGGTCTGCAAACCAGCTTCTACGTACCCCTGGTATGTTACGTATTTATCGCCTGGTACGCCATGAGCCTGCCGAAGCTACTCGGTCAGTGGCGTAAAAAACTAGATAACTAATTACTTTCGTTACGCCCGGCGTACTTGAATGCACGCCGCGGTGTTATCTAGGGCCGACAAGTTTTAACGCTTGTCGGCTTTTTTGTGCCCGCTTGTGAATACGTATTCATAAGCCGATGGGGCAACATTGACTTGGAACGTTCCGATTTTTGGGGTTGACGATACGCGGTAAGTCCGAATTAAAATGCCGACACTTTGGTATCGGCATGAGCATGTCATAGCAGCACTTTAAAGTTGCGCTCTAGGTAAATCGTATTATTGGCTAGCACCAACACACAGGGCATAGGTCGTCAGTGTGCGCTTGCCAGCGGAATTAAAGTCCCCGGTGATACGCCATCCGCCGTCGCTGATTGGGTAGCTAGCTAGCACGCTGCCTTGTCCTCCTGCCAATAAATGTCCGCCGCCGACAACACGGTCACCGCTAAGGCAATATCTATCGTCGGTTACACTGCGGAGATTGTTACTGGTCTCGATGACACCGCTACTGCGGTAGGTGTTCAAGGCCGTAACGCCAGCTGCATTGGTGGGTTCACAGGTTACATCGCCGTTTTCGAAGATCTCACGTATTGAGGAGCCTGGCTCGCAAATGCCTGTGACCCGAGCCTGTTTTGTTTGCAGCTCGGCACTAACTATAAGCAATTGTTGCTCTAATTCACTGGCGCGCTGCTGTAGCGCGGAGATATCCGTATCATTAGCATCGATACGGGCATTGATGGTGACTATCTCTCCTTGGATGGCCGTGATCAGCGCCTGCATGGCCGCATCCGCAAGGACCAAGGCGGCGATATCGTTTTCATTTTGCGCTACGCGTATTTCTAATGCCGTCAGATCTGTTCTCAGGGCATCGATCAACTGACCCTGCAAATCTTGAATCGCCGTTAAGGTGGCAATATGATTTTCATTGGTGGTTACGCGCATTTCCAATGCGGTCAGTGCGGTCATTAGAAAATCGATTCGTGCGTTCTGTTCCAACTGCTCCTGCTCTATGAGGTCGAGGCGGTTGTTAATAAGGGCGATGGCATCGCCTAACTCCATTTCAAGAATATCGATGCGCTCGTTGATGGTTTGAAAGGGTTGTCCATTGGTGCTACCTTGCTCACCGCCTCCAGGAGCGGCGTAGACTGAAGTTCCCATTGCGAGACAGAGCGCGGCACTCACCATAGTTAATTTATTCATTGCATGTCCTTTAGAAATTGTTTCTTTAACAACGAACAAAGGCGCAACAGCTAAAATGCTGCTCATAAAGAAATACGTCGATTATGTGTATACGTCTTAAGATGATTCAGCACTAGGGCTGAGTTAAGCCTCAGAGAATATAGTGGCAAGGGCAGCAGGGTGCAAATTACGGTGATGATATTAAATTAGAACTTAACCAGTTATTCTTTATAATTCATATCCTTGTAAAATAATGATATAAATTTGATTGTGATTATAAATGAAGAGAGACGATGAATATTAATTTAGTGCCGTTATTTGGTGGGGTTGTCTTTGCAGCTGTTGGTGCGTATATCCTTTTCGACTATTACCGTTTTAATAAAAGTGCTCTTAAAACACAGGGCAAAATAATTGCCTATGATGAGTATCTCAGCAAGAACTCGGATGGACACCAACGCATGCAATATCGGCCGCATTTTGAGTATTCGGTCAATGGCCAGCGTTTTGTGGTTATCTCAAAAACGTCCTTTAACAGCAAAGTGGTCCCCGTAGGGCGTACGGCCGAGGTGTTATACCAGCGTGGTGACGAAGCCAATGGCCGCCTGGCCAAGGGCAATGGCTATGTGCTGGGCCTTATCTTTGTTGGCCTTTCGGCTCCCGCCTTGTACTTTGGACTCGGTGGCTAAGCACAGCCGCCGTCTTATTAAAGCACCTTAATCCACTTCTGCCGCTCAGTGCCTGACTGCGGCAGTAACTCTGCCAAAGTCGTCCCCATACGGAAATAACCTGTCCTTTTGTCTGAGTAAATCCATATAAGACATTTGTATGACATTTGTAACTAAAGTGTATTATTTGCGCAACACGGCTGTCACTTTCGTTCTCTAGACTTTCGCTCATCTTACATTCGTGCCGGAAATCCGGTACAGCATTAAGCTCAAAATAAGGTGTATGCGATGAAAGGCGTTAAACCCCTGATATTGGCTTCACTGGTGGCTGCTAGCAGCTCACAGTTAATGGCCAATGAACTTCAGACAGTTAAACAAAAAAGTGGTGAGATCAACCAATTAGCCACGCAATCTCAAACAAAAATAGACACGATTGCCGACAACATGCAAACCCGTTTGCAAAAGTTTAAGGCACTCAATAAAGAGATCGATGGCCTTAGCGTGTACAACGCTCAGCTAACCAAGCAAGTGGCCAACCAGGTCGAAGAAATGGCCAATATCAATGCCTCTATGGATCAGGTATCGGTGATTGAGCGTCAAATCACGCCGCTGATGCTGCGTATGATCGAAGGCCTTGAGCAGTTTGTTGCCCTGGACGTGCCTTTCCTTACACAAGAGCGTAACGAGCGCATTGCCAAGCTGAGTGAAATGATGGACCGCGCCGATGTCACATCGAGCGAAAAATTCCGTCGTGTCCTGGAAGCCTACCAGGTGGAAGTGGACTATGGCCGCACGATCGAAGCCTACACCAGTTTACTGGATGTCAATGGCACCGAGCGCGAGGTGGACTTCCTACGCATCGGACGTCTTGAGCTTATTTACCTTACCCGCGATGGCAAGCAAGCCGGTGCCTGGGACAAAGAGCAAAAAGCCTTTGTTAGCCTGCCGGACTCAAGCATTAGCCAAATCAGCAAAGGCTTACGCATTGCCCGTAAGCAGTTAGCCCCAGACATGTTAACCCTGCCTGTTCAAGCTGCGGAATAAGAAGGTATTGACGATGAAATTAGTGAAAAAATTTACCCAAAGCGCCGCATTAGTGGCCACTCTGGCAATGTCGCACGCGGCGATGGCCAATGACGCCATGGACCTGGACGCGCTATTAAAGACCCTACAGCAGGGCAAGATTGCTCAGTCTCAAGAAAACCAGGAGCGTGAAAAGGCCTTCCTAGCCCGTCAAAGTGAACAACTACAAATGTTGCGCAGCGCCGAGCAAACACGTAACGCCAAGCTGCAAGAGTCTGAGCGTTTAGAAACCGCGTTTGAAGACAATGAAGTAAAGCTGGCACAGCTAAGCGACACCCTGCAAAACCGCATGGGTACGTTAAAAGAGCTATTCGGTGTGCTGCAACAGGTAGCCGGCGACAGCTCAAACAAGTTTGCCACTTCAGTGGTGTCTGCCGAGCTGCAAGGTCGTGATGTGTTTATGGACGAGCTGGCGCAGCAAATGGGCTCAACCTCTAAACTTGCTTCTATCGAAGACATCGAGCAGGTGTGGTTCGAACTACAGCGCGAAATGACAGAGCAGGGCAAGGTATCACGCTTTAACACTGAAGTGATCGTCGCCGGTGGCGCCAAAGAGAACAAAGAAGTATTGCGTGTCGGTGCCTTTAACCTGGTTGCCGATGGCAAATACCTTGAATACAACAATGTAACCAATACCTTGTCTGAGCTGACGCGTCAGCCGGTTGCCCGTTACACCTCAAGTGCCGCCGAGCTACAACAGTCAAAAGACGGTTTTGTGCAGTTCGCCCTGGACCCAACAGGTGGTTCTATCCTAGGCCTATTGGTACAAGCCCCTGATACCGAAGAGCGTGTACACCAAGGTGGCACGGTAGGTTATGTGATCCTTGCGGTAGGTGCCTTGGCACTGATCATCGCCCTTGAGCGCTTTATCTCACTTATGCTTATCGGCGGCAAAATCCGTCGTCAGCTTAAAGACAGCGTAGCTCGTGATGACAACCCGCTTGGCCGTGTGATGAAGGTTAAAGATCAGTATCCCGATGTAGCCCACGACACATTAGAGCTGAAGCTATCGGAAGCCATCCTGCGTGAAATGCCGAAGATCACCCGTAACCTGACGCTGATCAAGATCATCTCTGTGGTAGCCCCACTGCTGGGTCTACTGGGTACGGTAACCGGTATGATCAACACCTTCCAGGCCATCACCTTGTTTGGTACCGGTGACCCTAAACTCATGGCCGGCGGTATCTCGCAAGCTCTGGTAACTACGGTATTGGGTCTGGTTGTGGCCATCCCAACGGTATTCCTATACACGCTACTGAATACGCGCTCTAAGAACCTGCTGTTGATTCTACAAGAGCAAAGTGCCGGCCTGATTGCTGAGCGCAGCGAAAAAGGAGCGTAAATCATGGTGCTATTGATTGATTGGATCAATGCAATTCGTGATTTTCTCGACACAGGTGGCCAGGTTCTCCTGGTCATCGGCATCCTCATCTTCGCCATGTGGTTGCTAATACTTGAGCGCTTTATGTACTTCTTCGGTGGTTATGTGAAGTACAAAAAATCGGTGCGGTCCGATTGGTACAACCGTCCGGAGCGCAATAGCTGGAATGCCGAGCAAATTCGCCAAGCGATGATCTCAAGAGCTGGGATGAAACTAAACACCAACCTGGCTTTGATCAACGTGATGGTGGCTTTGTGTCCACTGCTTGGTTTGTTAGGTACGGTTACCGGCATGATCGAGGTATTCGATGTCATGGCGGTTACTGGCACCGGCAGTGCTCGCTCTATGGCCTCGGGGGTGTCCAAAGCGACCATCCCCACCATGGCTGGCATGGTTGGCGCGCTATCCGGGGTATTTGCCTCGACCTTTTTACAGCGCCGCGCCAAACGAGAAGTCGAATTGTTAGAAGACAAGATGGTCCTGGACCACTAAGTTGCGATGATTATCTGCCTGCGCTTTGGCGCAGGCAAGGAGAGTAAAATGAGAGCCCCATTAGGTAAATTTTTTCAAGAAGAAGAAGCCGAAGAAATCAACATGACGCCCATGCTCGACGTGGTCTTCATCATGCTTATCTTCTTTATCGTTACCGCCTCGTTCGTTAAAGAAGCGGGTATCGATGTAAACCGCCCTGAAGCCGCCACCGCGGTGAAAAAGGAACGTGCCAGCATATTGGTGGCCATTTCCGATGAAGGCGAGATTTGGATCAACAAGCGTCAGGTAGACGTACGTGCGGTACAGGCCAATATCGAGCGCCTAAAAGCGGAAAACCCACAGGGTAGTGTGGTGATCCAGGCCGATAAGAAGGCCACCACGGACACCTTGATCAAGGTAATGGACGCCGCCCGCGCCGCCGGTGTGTTTGATGTATCCATCGCCGCGCAAGAAGCCTAAGGAGCGATAGATGCGTTATTTAATCGCTTTAATTATCGCCGCGGTCGTGACCTTTATGCTGTTTTTGGGCATGCAGGCGCTGATCAACGGCGGTGAAGGTGCGATGACCGAACCGGCCAAAGGCAACGTGCTTGACTTCGTGCGCTTAAAGCAAGAAGAAACGGTGGAGAAGAAAGAGCGTAAGCCGCAAAAGCCACCGACACCCAAAGAGCCACCGCCGCCGTTGGAGTCACCGCAAACACAAAGCAGCGATGCCAATGCCAGCAATGCCAACTTCGACTTTAGCGCCGATATCAGCGCCGATGTTGACCTGGGTAATGGTTTGGCACTGGAAAGCAGCGACGGCGAATACCTGCCGATCGTTAAGGTGTCGCCCGTGTATCCGCGTCGCGCCTTATCCCGTGGTATCGAAGGCTATGTGATCGTTGAATTTACCGTGACCAAGCAAGGCACGGTGCGCGATCCCAAGGTGCTCAAGGCCGAGCCCGAGTCAATCTTTGACCGTGCCGCCATGGATGCCGCGCTGAAGTTTAAATATAAGCCGCGCATCGTCAATGGCGAAGCGGTGGAAGTAGGCGGCGTACAAAACCGCATCAGCTTCGAGATTAATGGTTAATAAACTGTGCCCTGCGGGGCACAGGTTGCGATTTTAGAGGTTTACTATGAACAAGTTGAACTCACTGTTTCTTTTTGCCGGCTTAACATCGGCAACCTTAGTGCTGCCGAGCATGGCCAGCATGATCCCGGGTGTGGCCCTGGCCTCTGCCCATGCCGAGCAAGGCGAGCAAAAGACCAAGCGCGTACCGGCGCTGCGCGATAAGGTGTACAGCCAACTGGCGCGGGCGCAAAAAATGGCCGATGACGGCGATGTGGCCGGCGGTCTGGCGGCATTGGATTCGGTGAAAGAGCGCTCATCAAGCATGAACGCCTATGAAAAAGCCATGATGTATAACTTCTACGGCTTTATCTATTACAACGAAAACCGTTTGCCCGAAGCCATTAAGGCGTTTGAGCAGGTGGTTGCCGAAGACGCCATTCCCGAGTCGTTGCAGTTGAGCACCTTGTTCTCGTTGGCGCAGTTGTCGATGGCCAATGAAGACTACCAGGGCTCGGTTGCCTATCTAAATAGATGGGATAAGGTCAATACCAAGCCCAAGCCGGACAGCTATTATGTGCTTAAGTCTCAGGCCTTCTATCAAATGAACAAGTATGATGACGCCCTAGGTGCCATCAACACGGCCATTACCCTGGCGGAAAAAGACGGCAAAACCCCGAAAGAAAACTGGCTGGTCTTGCAACGTGCCCTGTATTACTCGCTGCAGCAGCCGAAAATGGTGGTCAGCGTGCTGGAGAAGATGATTGCCTTATACAATAAACCGGAATACTGGGTACAGCTCAGCGGTATGTACGGCGAAGTAGGGCGTGAAAAGGATCAGTTGGACACCATAGAAGCCGCATACCAGCAGGGTTATCTCAAAACCAGAGGGGACCTTCGCAACCTGGCGCAAATCTATATGTTTAACGGCTTGCCTTATAAGGCTGCCAAGGTAATGAAACAAGCCCAGGCCAAGGGCATCATCGAAGACAATGTCAAAAACAATGCCTTTATCGCCGAAGCCTATGTGCAGGCTAAGGAAGAGCGTAAGGCCATCGGCTTCTTTGAAAAAGCCGCAGCGGCTGAGCAATCTGGCATTTATGATCAGCGCCTGGCCGAGGTGTATATCAACCTTGAGCAGTTCTCCGAGGCAGCCGATGCCGCCCGTGAGGCGCTGGATAAGGGTGGACTGGACTTTGAGTCGAACGCCTATGTGGCCCTGGGTATGGCGCAATTTAACCTGCAAAACTTCGATGCCTCTATTTTGGCATTCGAGCAGGCTGAAAAGCACAAGCGCTCGGAGCGTTTAGCCCAACAATGGATCAAATACGTGAAAAACGAGAAGTTACACGCAGAGACATTAAAACAAGCACTTTTATAATCTATAAATTGATTTTTATATTTTATTATTATTTCTTAATTTTAGAATAAAAATAAATTGTTCTTGAAATATAATCGCAACACCAAAGCCGCCTTAGGGTGGCTTTTTTCTTTTTTACAATAACTTATGAAATATTTACTTTGTCACCTTTTCTTTAAATTTATGTCACCCGAGTGTCATAAACCTTCCGTATCTTAACCGTCAGCTAAATAACTGCGCTAACAATATAAAATTTTTGAACTACGGAGTTTATGATGAAACTTTCAGACTTTTTCAAAGTCAGCCTTGTGGCTTCTGCTGTAACACTTGCTGCCTGTGGTGGCGATGTGAATATTACCCCTACTAACATAGATAACAGTGTGGACAATTCGGTAGACAATTCTGGTAATGGCGGTACTGGTGAAACGCTAAACTGTGCCAGCTATACCCTGGACGGTGCTGAATTCACCGGTGAAGCAGAAGGTGCAAACTGTCTGTACAGCCAGGCGTTCGCTAGCAACGCTAAAGAAATCACAAGCTCATTTGTTATTCCTGCTCTAGACAATAACGGTGCTCACATTTTTGAAGGCGCACTATTTATCGGTGATGATGTTGATACATCAACGGGTGCTGTTATCGATGGTGACGGCCCAACGCTAACGATTGAAGCGGGTGCAACCATTGCCTTCACCAAGCCTGAAAGCTTTATTCGTATCGCTCGTGGCGCAAACATCGAAGCAATTGGTGAAATAGACAAGCCAATCATCTTCACCAGTATTAAAGAAGTAGACGGTGATGACACCACTACGGCTCAAATCGGTGACTGGGGTGGTGTACAGATCAATGGTCGTGGCCATTCTATCCGTTGTTCTGCGGACGCTGCGGCGCAAGACATGTGTAACCACTCAGCTGAAGGTATCGTTTCATACTATGGCGGTAACGATCCAGCGGATAACAGCGGTGTCCTTAAGCACATCGTTATCAAATACGCAGGTTTCGGTGTTGAAGGTGACGAGCTAAACGGCCTAACACTTAACGCGGTAGGTTCTGGTACAACAATCGACTACGTACACGTACACAATGGTTTTGACGATGGTATCGAACTATTCGGTGGTAGCGTTGATCTTAAGCACATCGTTGTTACAGAAACTGGCGATGACGGTATCGACTGGGATGAAGGCTGGAAAGGTAACGGTCAGTTTATCCTAGTACGTTCTAACCAATACGGTAACCACGGTTTTGAAACAGATGGCGCTAAAGTTGACCCGCTATCAACAGACGGTCAAAACCTGGTAACAACCGTTTCTAACCCAATCATTTCTAACGCTACCGTGGTTACTACGGGTGACCAGGGTGCCGAAGGTCGTCGTACTGGCGCCGGTATGGAAATGAAAGAATGGGGTAAAGCGCAACTGGCTAACATGCTGTTCGTTAACTCTTCTTCTGTAGATGGCGCTGGCTGTTTTGACCTGTACAACGAAAAAGACCTATCAGGTGCAGCGGGCGTACACGCCAATGCAAACAATGGCGATATTGCTTTCATGAGCTCGGTATTTGCCTGTGGCAAGAACTTTGAAACTGTGAACACTGCGCTAACAGGTGACCTGGCGGGCTTTGATGCTCAGACATGGTTCACGTCTGGCGAAAACAACCAGCTTATCGGCTTTGCTGATTTTGCGAACGTAGTTGGTGCCGACGGCGTATCTACTAAAACGTCAATGACTGATGCCGATGGCAACGTAGTAGCCGTGACTGCAAAAGACATGAGTGCGGTAAATCCTTTCTTCACTAACGCTGGTTATGTTGGTGCGCTTCAAGAAGGCGAAACTAGCGAGTGGGCTCAGTTCGTAGCTGCATCACTTGCTCGTGCTGATAACTAATCTAGACCAGTTCTGATGTAAAAAAAGGCGCTTCGGCGCCTTTGTTCAAGGAATTTTCGGTTTAGAGGATGAAATTATGAAACATTATAAGCAGTTTAAAGCGAACTTAATTACTTTATCCATGCTCTCGCTTTTCTCTTCTTTTTCCTCTTACGCAGCTGATGCAGAAGATGTGATTAATGAAGATGCCATCGAGGAAGTTGTGGCCACTGGGACACGCTTGAAAGGGAGCGCCAGTGCGGTAATTGAGGAGCGTAAAAATCAGGCATTCGTTGCCGATATCATGGGCTCAGAGCAAATCTCCCGTACCGGCGACAGCGATGCGGCATCGGCGCTACGCCGTGTAACCGGCCTGTCTCTGGTAAATGATAAGTTTATTTACGTACGTGGTCTGGGTGAGCGTTATTCAAGTGTACGCTTAAATGGCGCGACGGTACCAAGTCCAGACTTGACCCGTAACGTTATCCCTTTGGATATCTTCCCATCGAGCATTATCGAATCACTGGCAGTGCAAAAGGCCTATTCACCGAATATGCCCGCCGCCTTTGGTGGTGGTGACGTAAATATCCGCACCAAGAGTATTCCCAGCGATATGGTGTTTAAATTCGAAATTGGTGCAGCCTATAAGGACACCAACGATGAGGGCTACACCTACAGCGGCGGTGATGATGATTGGTTAGGTACCGATGACGGTACACGTGCCATGCCGATCTCGGTTAAAGATGCGCTTAATACCTATGTGAACGGTTTGTCGGATATCTCAATTCGTAATATTCGCGAAATCGAGTCACAACGTCTGGGTTCCGATATTGGCCAGGACGCTGCCATTGCAATCAATAAGCAATTAACTAAAGCCCTGCCTCGTGATTTTGGCCTGGAAGAAGAAAGCCTGGATCCGGACTTCGATGTGAAGGCCGTCTATGGCGACCGCTTCGATGACCTGTTCGGCTTGGGCGGTTCATTCGGGTTTTTAACCTCGGTTGCTTACGAAAACGAATGGTCTAACTCAGAGCAATTCAGTGCGGTACTGTCTTCTGTCGATGCGTCAGAATTTACATGTTCACAAGACGATTTCACTTGTTACTCGGCCTCGGATAAAAAAGTATCAACCAAGCATAATGTTAAGTTGAATACCTCGGTGAACCTTGGTTATAAGCTTGACGGTCACGATCTTACCGCGACCTACATGAAGCTACGCGATAGCGAAGACGAAGCCTCGGTATCACTGTACCAGGAGCCGTCTAAGTCTTTGAGTATTGCCGATGGTCAGCTGCAGCGTAGCCATCTCACCTCGTTTGAAGAGCGTGAACTCGATATTCTTCAACTGCGCGGAATGCATAACCTGGATTGGGGCTTTTTATCGGGTATTGGCATTGATTGGCAATACACCGACTCAGAAGCAACCACGGAAATCCCAGGTGAGCTGGAAGTGACGGTTCGTGATGAGTATGAAAATGGCCAGTACAAGCGTACCTTCTATAACGGCAGTCTGGGTGGTAACCCTTATCTGTATCGCTTTGTCGATTTAGAAGACAAGGTTGAGAACTGGGGTGTGAATGTTAATAGGGCATTCTACTTTGAAGGCGGCAACCTTGAGTTGGCTGGTGGCGGTTACTTCATTGAGAAAACCCGTGATTATCGTACCGACTTCTTTAACTACCGTTTTGGTCAAACGCAGTCGTTAGAGTTGGCGCAATCGGAAGAAGAAGCACTGTCTATTGGTAGCTTTTTCAAGGATGACAGCGTAGTTGACAACACCGAAGTCGAGTTGTTGTTCCAAGAGCCAACTGCAGACGATTACCTCGCGGCGCAGATGATTGATGCTTACTATGGCTCATTCGATCTAACGTTCGCCGAAGACTGGCGTTTAAGTGGCGGTGTACGCTATGAAGACTTCCGTCAAGTGGCGTTGGCGTTCTCACGCTCGGCGTTTGACCCAGCCCTACTTGAAGACAAGCTAAGTGCTGAAGCCATTGAGCAGGCAACCGTGATGGAAGACGAGTACTTCTCGTCACTGTCTATGACTTACAGTCAAGAGGGTTACCAACTGCGCTTTGGTTATGGTCGTACTGTAGTTCGTCCAGACTTGCGTGAACTGAGTCCGGTACAGTTCCAGGACCCATTAACCGATTATCGTACATTGGGTAATCCGTTCTTGAAGTCGAGCCACCTGGACAACTTCGATGCCCGTGTTGAATTCTACATGGACAACGGCGATAACTACTCTGTGGGTGCCTTCTATAAGGATATAGATAAGCCGATTGAAGCCTTGTTGACCGAAAGCGATGGCCGCTTCACACTGCAATTTGATAACGCCGATAACGCCTATGTCTATGGTATTGAGGCGGAGTGGTTAACCGAATTGCACAGTGATTTGCTCGGTGGTGCCTTCTTCACCTCGGGTAACCTGACGGTGAGTGATTCAGAAGTAGAAATCTTGGAATCACAACGTGGCGACTTGACTAATCTTAAGCGCCGCATGACAGGTCACTCTGAGTATGTTGCTAACTTGCAGTTAAACTATGACTCGCACAACGGCATGCATCAAGCATCACTGATTTACAACGTATTCGGTGACCGTATTCTCGCCGCGGGCGTGAACAACTTTGATGATGCTTACGAGCAGCCAATGCACTCCCTCGATTTGGTATACAGCTACTACCCAACGTTTAACACCACGGTGACGTTCAAAGCCAAGAACATGCTTGGACAAGACTTTGAAGTGGAACAAAACGATGTGCTGATCCGCGAAAGTGAAAAGCCGATGGAGTTTAGCTTAGACTTC
Organism: Pseudoalteromonas sp. T1lg48; assembly: GCF_002964785.1. GTDB lineage: Bacteria > Pseudomonadota > Gammaproteobacteria > Enterobacterales > Alteromonadaceae > Pseudoalteromonas. The sequence continues at coordinate 183,669 of NZ_PQCC01000004.1, read as the reverse complement.
GCTTACGAATTCTAACCCTTAGCACCAAAATTAAAAACCCAGCAGTTGCTGGGTTTTTTTATGCCCGAAGCCTTGTCACAGGCGTAAAAACCCGCCCAATATATGAAATAAATTTAAGTTGTAGTCCTGCCACTAGAGTAAAGCGCCAAGCAGTGTTATTGTCAGCCCATACCTAGGTATACACTTAGGGGACTCACGCAATATGTTGAACTTATTTTTCAAAAGGAAAAAGTAATGAAAAAAGTAGGCCTAGTCGGCTGGCGCGGTATGGTTGGCTCCGTACTGCTTGAGCGCATGCAACAAGAGCAGGACTTTGCGCATATTGACGTGACCTTTTTTACCACCTCGCAAACCGGCCAGTTGGGCCCGGACATTGCTGGTACCCCTAAGCCGTTGCAAAGTGCCTATGATCTTGAGGCGCTGGCACAAATGGACATCATATTGACCTGTCAGGGTGGCGATTACACCCATGAAGTTTACCAAAGCCTGCGTGATAAGGGTTGGCAGGGCTATTGGATCGATGCCGCCTCGGCACTGCGCATGAGCGATGAAAGCATTATTGTGCTCGATCCGGTAAATAAGGACGTGATCGAGCAAGGCCTGGAGCAGGGCGTAAAAACCTTTGTCGGCGGTAACTGTACCGTTTCCTTAATGTTATTAGCCCTGGGCGGATTGTTTGAACGCGATTTGATCGAATGGGTCAGCCCCATGACCTACCAGGCGGCTTCCGGTGCCGGTGCCCGCAACATGAAAGAGCTGCTCGTGCAAATGGGGCAACTCCATGATGTGGTGGCCGACCAGGTGCAAGACCCAAGTGCCGCTATTCTCGATATAGATAAAAAGGTGGCGACTAAAATGCAAGATGGCTCCTTGGCCTGCGACCAGTTCGGTGTGCCGCTGGCTGGCAGCTTGATCCCCTGGATTGATGTACCCATGCCGTCGGGTCAGAGTAAGGAAGAATGGAAAGCCGAGGTTGAAGCCAATAAAATTCTGGGCTCCAGTAAACAGCCTATTCCCGTTGATGGTCTGTGTGTGCGCGTCGGCATGATGCGTTGTCATGCCCAAGCCTTAACCATCAAGTTACGCGAAGATATCAGCGTCAGCGAGATTGAAGAGATCCTTGGTGCCCATAACGACTGGGTTGAGGTGATCGCCAATGACAGAGAGGCTTCGAGCAAGGAGCTCACGCCGGTGAATGTGGCGGGAACCCTGCGTATCCCTGTTGGCCGTATTCGTAAATTGAGCATGGGGCCGAAGTACATCAGCGCCTTTACCGTGGGCGACCAACTCTTGTGGGGCGCCGCCGAGCCGCTGCGCCGCATGTTGCGGATCATCTGCGGATAAACCAATGAATCCTGAAAAGCGGCCTAAGCGCCGCTTTTTTTGTGCCTTATAATGCCCGATGGCGGTGGACAATCGCCCCATTCTCGCCTAGCATAAATCTAGGTAAGGGTCTGATAATTGGGGATATACTTTGTGCATGACCGGCACATTAACTCCCATTGTCGGTGGCAATCAGGAAAGGGTGACTAGGGTGTTGAGAGCGCTATTTTTGTGGTTAGTCTTACTGGGTACTGCTACCTGCTATGCCCATGAACTCAAGGGTGCCTACCCGGATCATTTTCCTCCCTTTAGCATCGCCGCTGAACCCATGCAGGGCATTATTCCAGATATGCTCAGGGCACTGAACCGCACCAGTGATCATGCCTATGTTGCCGCTCCCTATGCCCGCCAATCCATAAAACTCCTTGCCGAGGGGCAACTGGATTTTCTATTTGATTCGCAAAACTGGTGTAAAGACGAAGACAACTACTATTGGAGTCAGCCCATCGCCTACATCCATGATGTTTTAATACTGCGTGAGGACGCTGACCATCCATTTTCGAGCCTTGAAGAGCTTGTCGCCTTCTCGCAAGCCAAAGAGCGGCCGCTGGTGGTTGCGGGGCGCTATGAATATGTGTATCCGAGTCTCGATCCCCTGTTTGCCCAAGCGCAGCTGACCCGGAAAAACTTTTACAGCGACTTAAATATGATAAAAGCGCTGCAAGACGCTGAGCATGGTGGTGTTGAGGCTGTGGTGATGGCCGAGCGGGTATTTGATTATTTGGCTGCCAAGAATCCGCACATAGCAAAGAATTTAGTCAAGTCCAGTTTCAAGGTACACAGCACCCCTTATCAGTTTCGCTTTCCGCGCACCGATAGCGGCAAGATTAATATGATGTACACCAATCGGCTGCTTAGTCAGTTGCAAACGAGCGGCTCACTTGAGGATATTATCGACAAATACAGCGGCGCTGAGGATCCCGATAAAAAACCGTAAAATACCCAAGTAAGGCTCAGTAGGCTCTGATTTTACAGTAAAAATTGAAATATGTATTAAGCTTTACCTAGCACATTATAAACTGCGCGGAATGCTTAACCTCATGGACGTTATACCAAAAAGAACACGCTTTACCATACGTGTCACCCTGATCACCTCTTTTGTCGTGGCCTGCGCCTTTACCGCCTTGGTGGCCATTAGCCTGCAGTTTGTATTCAGTAATAACCTCGCTAAAAGCAGCGCCCAGGATAAGTTTCATGCCATTGCCGCAAGCAGCAGTGAGCAGGCGTTGCTACAAGAGCGTAGCGCCATTAGTCTCGCCCGAACACTTAAGCACAGTTTCGGCGATCGCCAGCTTAGCGCCGAGGTACCGTCAAAACAGCAATTGCTGGCATTGAGTTCTCTATTAGAGGGCAATCCCAAGGTGTTTTCCTTGTTTATCGGCTTTGCTAATGGTGATTATCTTGAGCTGTCCAATTTAGAGTCTGCACTGGGTCTGCGTCAGGTGTGGGGAGCGGCCCCAAGTGATCGCTGGGTGTTGTTACGGGTGACAGACGCCACCGCAGGGCGCGAGCAAACCATTAGCTATCTTAACAGCGACCTGAGTATCCGTCACAGTGAGGTTCAGAGCACCCAATATAATGCCACGGCTCGGCCTTGGTTTAAGGAGGCGGGCAGCGAATCTGTGCATAAAATGCCACCCTACATGTTTAGCTTTGTCGGTCAGCCCGGCAGCAGTTACTCGATTAAAAGTGAGCAAGGGGATGTATTTGGCACCACCATTATTTTATCCTCGTTGGCTCAATATATGGCCGTTGACGGTTACCAACAGGGCGCGCAGGCCTATATGTTCGATGGCAACGGGGTACTGCGAGCGCAACGTCTTGGCAGCGAAGAGCCGGTTATTGCCCCGAGTGAAAAAATCCCTCTGTCGGTCGACGAGCTGGCTGTAATGGATAGCATAGGCACGCTCAGAGTGGGGGTGATGGACGACTACCCGCCGTTTGAATATAACCTGTCAGGGCAACCGCGCGGATATGGTCTGGAACATATGCAGCTGATCGCCGCCATGCTCGGTCTTGAGCTGCAACTGATCAACGGCTATAGCTTTCCTGAGCTAATTACACAGCTACAGCAGGGACAAATTGATATGTTGCTGGGGCTGATGAAGACCGAACAGCGCCAGCAGTTTGGTGCCTTTGCCGGGCCTTATTATGCACCCGAAGTGGTGTTTGCCACCGATGATCCTAGCTTGGCAGCGACGCCGAAACTCTCGGCCTTGGCAAGCAAGCGCATTGCCGCGCAAAAAGGTTATGCTATTACTCGTTTTTTGCGCCAGCAACTGCCGCAGGCGGAGTTTATCGAATACGATGATACCCTCGCGGCCATGCGTGCCTTGGAGCGGGGAGAGGTTGATGTGGTGTTCGACCTCAAGGTGGTGCTGCAATACATAGAAAAGTACTTTTTTATCGATACCTTGCACCGCAGCGCCGAGGTAGAAGACTTCAAGGGACGAACCGAGTTTGGCCTACATCATTTTGTGCGCAAGGAGATAGCACCGCTTATTCCTCTAATCGATCGCGCCCAAAATGCACTCGAACCGCAACTGCTGAATACTTTAGAGCGTAAGTGGCTGCGTTTCGAAGGGCAGGGCGTGCGGGGCTCTAAAGCGCTCACTCAGGTGCCGTCACCCAAGATTTTAGCCTTAGCCAAAGATGGCAACAGTCATAACAGGTTACACAGCATCGCCATCGACGGTGAAGACTATCTTATTTATGTAACCGCCATCGCTGGCCTTATCAACGAGGACAGTCGCGAGTATTTGGCGTTTTTGGTCAGTGAGCAGGAGGCCTTTGCCCAGCTTAATAAATATGTACGTGATGCCATTGTGGTGACTTTGGCGGTACTGGCCCTGGTACTTTTGCTAATCACCCAATTGGCGCGCTCTATGGCCAGCCCCATCCAGCGTTTGATTGAAGAAAACCAAAAGATCAGCCACCGCAACTATAACGAGGTGCATTACGTGTCCTCACATATTGAGGAAATCCATCAGCTTTCAAAATCCCTGGTCAACATGTCTGAGTCCATTTGTGAATTTGAAGCGGGACAAAAAGAGCTGCTCGATTCCTTTATTCAGCTAATAGCGCAAGCCATAGATGAAAAATCACCTTACACCGGCGGTCACTGTGCCCGGGTGCCGGAGCTTGCCTTGATGCTGGCCCGACATGCCCATGATAGTCAAACCGAGGTCTTTGCCGATTTTCGTTTTCGCTCCGAGGAGCAATGGCGTGAATTTGAGGTGGCGGCCTGGCTACATGATTGCGGTAAGATAACCACCCCTGAGCATATCGTAGATAAAGGCTCCAAGCTGGAGTGCATCTATAACCGCATTCATGAATTACGAATGCGCTTTGAGGTGCTGTTGCGTGATGCCGAAATTGAATACCTTGAGGCGGTGCAGACATGCCCAGAGGACAAAGATAAACTGGCCGCCAGGTGGCAGCAGCAGCGCCAAGAGCTTATCGACGACTTCGAGTTTATCGCTCATTGCAACATTGGCGGTGAAGCCATGTCAGATGAAGACATTGACCGCTTGCACCGCATTAGCAAGCGTACCTGGTATCGTAATCTTAGCGATAGAGTGGGGTTGTCGCCGGCGGAGCAGCGCCATATGGAAGACTTTGACCCTTTTACACCGGGCTATGAGGCGGTGCTGTGTGATAAACCGGAACATATTTATAAACGACAACGTGATATTGCCGCCCGAGATAAGGGCTTTGGCTTTAATATGAAGGTGCCTGAGAACAAGCAAAACCTGGGTGAACTCACCAATTTAAGTATTACTCGCGGTACCTTGACCGATGAGGACAGGTACATTATTAATGAGCATATCACCACCACCATACGCATGCTCGAGACTTTGCCGTTACCCCAGGATCTGGCTCGGGTGCCGGAGTATGCCGGTGGTCATCATGAGAAACTCGATGGCAAGGGGTACCCAAGAGGATTAAGCGCTGAACAAATGTCATTGCCGGCAAAAATCATGGCTATTGCCGATATTTTCGAGGCGCTTACCGCCAACGACAGGCCCTACAAAGAGGCTAAGACGCTGTCACAGGCATTGCGGATCATGAAGTTTATGGTCGATGATGAGCACATCGATCGGGACTTGTTTAATTTATTTTTAACCGAGGGCGTGTATCTCGCCTACGCCAAGCAATTTCTTTTGGCCGAGCAAATCGACGACATAGATATTAACGATTACCTTTGTTGACTAGCGTAATGAACGCTGAGCATGGTGTTGGCTGTGAAAACCACCTAAATGCAATTTCCAGTTGCGTAGTTCGCCAATATTACCCGGTGCCTTGTCGATAATACGAAGTTTCCAGGCGCCATAGGCATTTTCGCCTTTAAAGGTCTCGATTTGGTAACGCTGATTAATGTCGCTGCCCGAGCCGCCGTCGCGGTTATGCAAGGTATGCACATTGCCACTGGGAGACACCAGCTGGATGGATAGGTCGCTGCGCCAGCTATGGCGAATAGCAAGGTCCACCTCCAAAGAGAAGGTGCTTAAATGATGGGGAACAAAAATCTCACTTTCCTGGGCCGTGGCACCATTGTCGGCGATGATCATCTCATCGTCATTGTTGAAACTATAGGTTTGTACACCCGGAGGCAGAATCTTCAGCGTCACCGACTGTTGTTTTAGTTGGCTATCCTTGTGGGCGGTGAGGGTAAAGACATAGTCACCCCATTGGGTTTTGTTTTTGGTCTGCACTTCAAGGGTAAAAGGCATACCCGCATTAATCTCGCGGTGTGATAGTTTAGCCCCAGGTAACGAAGAGGCTAAAGAAAGTCTAAGCGTGCCGTTAAAGCCATCAATGATGCGGCTATTACAGTTGAACTTGGCGGTATCGCCGGCGTTGATGGTGAGCACTGCACTGGCGCAATGCAAATTGAATTGGGGGTTTAACTTAACTTCTTTTTTGCTTGAGGTCGGTGACCCACCCGAGATGCTTTCACCAACCAGGGCATCGATACTTTTCGCAGCATAAGGGAGTTGGGTGCGAGAGGACGCACGTAACGGGTTGTTTGAAAAAAGTGGGTTGCTAAGTTGCCATTGTGAGCCGATTGACGCGCCTGTGGTGTGCAGTGCATAGCTGTCATTCATATCCATATTGTGTGCTGCATTTACACGGGCATCACTCACTAGCATGCAGACGAGCGCCGCGCTTGCCATCAGCGGATAGCGGATAAGAGTTGAAAGATTAGCCACAATAAAGCTCCCAAGTTTCTGTCAATAATATTAAAAAGCCCTTATTCACTTGCCGCATTTTGCCCAACTAATTGAGCGCGTTTGGTGCGAATTGGCAAGGAACTGAGGGCCCTTTGCAGGGCCCTCACGGGTTACTACTTACTTGCGTTTACCTTTTGTCTTTGGAGAAGCCACTATGGTTTCCTCGTAAGAACAATTGGATGTACCAGTTTCACATACCTGATAAGTGAAGCTTGTTGCGGTAGAGTTAAAGCGTTCGGAGTAGCTCTCTTTTCTCACACCACTGCTTACCAGGGCGCCATCGCGATAGACATCAACCGTCACCTTAGTCGGTGAAGTCCAAGTCAGACTGGCGACTACACGGTTACCATCGGTAGAGGCACTACCTTGGAGCACGATAGTCGGTTCTGTAACTGCTTCGGTCACTGTCACATCTTTAGTGATCGAGTGCTCGGCACCGTCATCATCGCTTACCGTTAGGGTTACAGCATAGGTACCCGCTGCTGCGTAGCTATGTGCTGGGTTTGGTAGAGTGGACGTACTAGCATCACCAAAATTCCATGACCATGTGCTAATGGCACCGTCGCTGTCGCTACTTAGGTCCGAGAACTGCACAGCCAGGTTAGACGTTGCGAAGCTGAAGTCTGCCATTGGTAGCTCGTTAGGCTCAGTAATGGTTATTACCTGACTGACACTGTGGCTTTGACCTTCGGCATCGGTCACGGTGAGCGTCGCGCTGTATACGCCAGCAATGCTATAGCTATGGCTAGGGTTTTGTACGCTCGAGGTATTGCCGTCACCAAAGTCCCAGTTCCAGCTAACAATGTTGTTGTCGCCGTCGCTTGAGGTATCGGTAAAACTTACGTCAAGGTCGCTGACCGCAAAGCTGAAACCGGCTACAGGAGCAGGACCTGGCTGAGGTGTCGAACCGCCGCCGTTGTCCAGGCCGGTGATGTCCATTGACCAGCTCTGCAATGTGCCCGTGTCATAGCCTGCGTTATCGGAAACGCTCAGCACCCAGTCACCCTGAGCAAGCTCGCCGTTAAAGGTACTTAGGGTGTACGTTTGGTTTATGTTGACCCCTGAGCCGCCTGCGCGGTTGTGCAGTATATGCTCTGTGCCCGACGGTGAGGTTAATGTCACCAGCAGGTCACTGATCCAGGTGTGGTTGATAGCAACAGTTACATTCATGTCAAAGGTGGTAAGGTCATCTGACACGTTGATAACGCTTTGTACGCCCACGGGATCATTATCTGGTACTGCAATCGCAGTGGTGTTTGCATAGGTGTAGTTGTTCAAGCCGCTAGGCTGGAGTTCCAGATTCGCCGCTTGCTGCTGAACCAGTTCGCCGTTGTCGGCGGTGCCGGTTACTGTGAATACATAATCACCCCACTGGGTTTCTGTGGTGGTCGGTACCGTCAAAGTGAAGGTGTCGCCCGGCATAATGGTGCTTGCAGACAGGCTGGCGCCGGGAAGTGATGATTCCAGGCTAAGGCTGATTTCACCCTGCCAGCCGCGAGTCGCTACGCTTGAGAAGGTGTAAGTTGCCGTGCCGCCCACGGTCATGCTTTGAGTGACTGGGTCAACCGACAGGTCGAAGCCGGGCAATGTTTCCATCAGCGCGCGGTGGATGTTAAGACGCTTACCGGATACGGTTTTACCAACCAGGGCTGGGATGGTGTCGCCCGAGTTTATCAGGAGGTCTTTAATTTCCGCCATGCTCAGGTTCGGGTTACGAGCTGCAATCAGGGCAGCAGCACCGGTGACATGAGGAGTCGCCATTGAGGTACCAGAAAAGCTCTCGTACTGGTTATTCAGCACGGTCGAGACTATATCTGAACCCGGTGCGCCCAGGTCAACGCTTTGCTGACCCCATTGTGAGAAGGTCGACATGGTGTCGTTGCGCGTGGTACTGGCCACGGCGATAACGTTTGGAACGTCATAGCTTGCTGGATAGCTAGGTTGGACATCGTTGTCTCGGCTGGAATTACCGGCCGCGGCAACGAAAAGAATATTTTCATTACTTAGCGCCTGGATACCATCTTTCATGATCTGCTGGAAGCCACCACCGCCCCAGCTGTTGTTAGTGGCAACGATATTGACGCCACGTTGCTTAAGGTCGATCATGTAATCGAAACACTGCAGCGCATCTTCGGTCAGGCCGCCATTTTCATTAATAAAGGCACAGCCGATCATTTTTACATTGGCGTTCACACCAGCAACACCTTGGGTGTTGTGCTCTGCACCTATGGTACCGGCTACGTGTGTACCGTGACCATGCCAGTCCGTTAGGGCACCGAGGTCGTGATAGGCATTAATACCATGCATATCATCGCGGTAGCCGTTGCCGTCGTTGTCTATGTTATCGCCCGGGATCTCGCCTGGGTTAGTCCATACGTTTGCCGCCAGGTCATTGTGGGGATGCCACATACCGGTGTCGATAATACCGATCACGACTTCGTCGCTGCCGGTGGTGATATCCCAGGCTTCATTGGCGCTGATATCGGCGCCAGCAACACCGCCTTGCTGACCGGTGTTGTGCATGCCCCATAGATCACCAAACATAGAGTCTGAGGGTAGGGCCGCAGGCTGGAATACCTGGTTGTATTCGACATAGTCGACGGAAGGGTGTTTGCTAAGCGCCTTGATTGCGGCGTCGGCTTTGATCTTGTCTAGTTTAACAGATGCCACTCGGCCATTAAGAATATGGCGGAAACGGCGGTCTTGTCCTTTTTCATTAAGGTGGTCGTTTTTACCACCGATAAGAGCGCGAGCAGAAGCACGTTGTGCTGCAGTAGCGCCTTCTTTATAGACAACCAATACTGAGTTGTCGTCGTACTTGCGTTCCTTGGCGTTGAACTCAATGGATGCTTGAGCCAGTACCGGCAGCATGGCCAAACTGAGTAGGGATAATTTTGTTTTCATTGTTTTTGCCTCAAAGTGTGAGCCTGACAAGTATTTGTTTACTGCGGGGAACGCGTTAAAAAATGTTTGCAGGATGTGAAATGAAAAAGGAAGGCTCTAGTGAGAGCCTTCCCAGGGGTTACAGCTTACTTACGTTTACCGCTGCCTTTTGACTTAGGAGAAGCCGCGATGGTTTCTTCTAAAGAACAGTTGGCAGTGCCAGTTTCACATACTTGGTAAGTGAAGCTAGTCGCAGTAGAGTTAAAGCGGTCTGTGTAGTCTGTTTTTCTCACAGCTGAGGCAACTAGCGCTCCGTCACGGTATACATCAAACTCAGTTGCAGCTTGTGCAGTCCAAGATAGATCCGTTGTTACTCGGTTACCGTCAGTTTCAGCAGTACCTTGTACAAAGATAGTTGGCTCTGGAACCGGCTCAGTCACAGTTACGTCTTTAGTGATTGAGTGCTGGGCACCGTCGTCATCGCTTACAGTCAGGGTTACAGTGTAAGTACCCGCAGCTGTGTAGCTGTGTGAAGGGTTAGCTAGAGTTGAGCCAGCGCCGTCACCGAAGTCCCAAGAGTGAGTTGTTACCGCACCGTCAGTGTCACCAGATAGGTCAGTGAACTGTACATCCAGGTCAGTAGCGGCGAACGTGAAGTCAGCTACAGGTGCTACGTTTGCTGGCGCGTCTACGATAGTGAAGCTTACTTGTGCCTGGTCGAACGCGTCTTGTGAGTCAGTCGCAATAGCAGTCACGATGTGGTCACCAGCGCCTAGTGTGTTGATGCTGAATAGAGCACCAGTACCGATTAGGCCGTTGAAGTTATCGTACCAGCTGATACCTGCGCTTAGGTCACCGTCTTCAGCGTCAGTTGCAGTACCGTCGAAGGTGATGCTGTCGCCTAGGTTGAAGCTAGTGCCGCCCGTAGGTGCATTGATAGTCATCACTGGGGCTTGGTTTTCAGCCGGAGGCGGAAGTACCGCGTTGCCGTTTGATACCGAGATGCTCCAGTTGTTCAGTACGCCGTTCATGGTGTAGCTTGACGTATCTTCTACGAACAGACGCCATGTACCCATGCTCGACTCGCCTGCGAACTCAACCGGTGTAAAGGTGTGTACCAGGTCTGCGTTCCAGAATTGACGCCAAGTTACCAGTTTAACCATGGTGCCAGACGGAGATTGCAGCCATGCGTTCAGGTATTGAACCGAGTTGAACGAGATATCAACGCTTACTTCGATTGCATCGATAGCAACACCGGTAGGCAGGTCGATTTCAGTGAAGACCTTGCCGCCCCACTCAGGCATAGCGATTGCTGTGTTGTTTGCACCGCTTACCGTGGTGTTGGCGTTAGCAACAGACAGTTCAACTGTTTCTGTGCTGGTTTGGCCCGCTGAGTCTGTAGAAGACGCAGTGATTACGTGGTCGCCTACCGACAGGTCAGACTTAGTGAATGAAGTGCCGTTACCGATTACACCGTCGATGCTTGACGTCCAAACGATGCCGGCAGTCAGGTCGCCGTCTTCGGTGTCGTTAGAGCTTGCGCTGAAGCTGATAGTTTCACCGTTCAAGAATGCGCCCTGGTTAGCAGGAGTCGCGATCTGTACGTTTGGCGCAAAGTCTGTGCCAGCTGAAGGTGCGCCAGTCAGTTTTAGTGACCAGCTGTTGATAGCACCCGTGTCGCCTGCAACTTCGTCAACGACTTTCAGTTTCCACTCACCAAATGCATTGTCCAACTCGTATTCGGTAGGAATAAAGTTACCAACAAGACCTGTGCCGTTGCCACCCGCACGATCGTGCAGAACTACTTCTTCGCCGGCTGGTGAAATGACAGACACTACCATGTCTGATGCCCAAGTGTGTGTGATGTCAACAAACACTTCAACCTGAGTTAGCGTCATGTCGTAAGGAACATTGATGCTGCTGGTCGCTGGGTTTGAAGGATCGTCATCGCTGATAGGCACGATTTCGTTGTTGGTCAGCATAGTAGAAACTGTACCTTGAGGCCATACTTTAAGCTCCAGGTTGATGTTCTTAGAAACGCTGCCATCAGTGGCGTTGACAGTCAAGTTGTACGTACCAGGCGCAGTTTGCGCTGTCGTATTGATAGTCATGGTGTTAGTGGTGTCGCCCGCAACCGGGTTTTGTGCGAATACCACGTCAGCGTTAAGCGCAGGAATGCTGGTCAGGCTCATAGTCGCTGTGCCGTTGAAACCACCGGCTGCAACTAGGTCGATTGAGTAAGCCTGGCTGTCGCCTTGGTTGATGGTTGATTTAGTTGGCGTTGCTTCCATGAAGAAAGAAGGACCCGCGCCGCCTGAATCGACCAGTGCATTGGCAACGTTCAAACGCTTACCAGAGATGGTTTTACCTGCCAAAGCCGCCAGCGTATCACCAGTGTTCATTAGTACACTTTTTAGCTGTGATGTAGTCAGGTTCGGGTTGCCCGCAAGGAGCAGGGCTGCAGCGCCGACTACGTGAGGTGTGGCCATTGACGTACCGCTGAACGTGTCATAGCTGCTGTTAGGCGTAGTTGACAGGATAAATGAACCAGGTGCAGCCAGGTGAACCAGCTGGTCACCGTAGTTTGAGAAACCAGACAGGTTGTCGGCGCTGTCGGTAGAGGCTACCGCTACTACGTTTGGTACATCGTAACCCGCAGGGTAGAAACCGCCGTTGTCGATGTCGGCTGAGTCGTTACCCGCTGCCGCTACGAATAGCATATCGGCGTTGTTCGCTGATGTGATTGCATCTTTAAGCGTTTGCGTGAAACCACCGCCACCCCAGCTGTTGTTTAGAACGCGAACGTTGTTACCGGCATTTTTAAGACCGATCATATAGTCGATACACTGTACGCCGTCGGCTAGAGTACCGCCGCCTGAGCCAAGGAAGCTACAACCAACCATGCTGGTTTGCCAGTTAACACCGACAACACCCAGGTTGTTGTTACCTTTGGCGCCGATAGTACCGGCTACGTGAGTACCGTGAGCACCTGTGTCAGACGGGTTACCATTGTCTAGGATGGCTGAGATACCATGGATGTCATCGATATAACCGTTACCGTCATCATCGATACCGTTGCCCGCGATTTCATTCGGGTTGGTCCAGATGTTGTCAGCCAAGTCTGGGTGGTTGAAATCGAAACCTGTATCGATAACACCAACAACAACAGAAGAATCACCGATTACATAGTCCCAGGCAGTTTCAGCTTGAATCTTCTGCATGCCGTAAAGGCTTGCATATGAAGTATCATTTGGAACTGCAGTAGTGTGTACGATGTAGTTAGGCTCTGCGTATTCTACAAGTGGGTGGTTTTGAAGGCTTGCAAGTACCGCATCAACTTTACGGCCTTGACCAAGCTCTAGCACCGCTAGACGACCGTTGGCAATGTTGCGTAAACGGTCATCAACACCGTCGTTGTTTTTATCTTTGAAAGATACGCCTAGATTACGAGTAAGCTCTTTACGATCTTTCTTATCTACTTTTTGTTTGAACTTAACGATAACTGATTGTTGATCGTAGTCAGGTGTTGCTTTGAACGGTGCTTTAGCAACCGCTAGGGCTACAGGGCTGATACCTGCTAGTAGTGTTGTACCTACTAGGGCGTTTATTAATTTGGAAGATGACTTCTTGGGCGTTTTCATCATCTGATCTCCTGTTGTGTGTAAATTTAACTTATGGTTGTTTTATTTGTACGCACCCACTTCATTTTCATTCTCCCTGTAAGTCGTCGCACGATCGCACTTATTGTATCCATATGTGTATAGTTATATGCCTTTATTTGTATCTTATCAATAAATAATACACAAAAAATTCACATTTATTTATAAATGGTGTGAAATGACATACTTTCGTATGATTTAAAAGGGGTTTTTATTACGGGGTGATGGCAAAATAATTTCAATTTTTGGAAGGTTTTCTTGTTTCTTATTTATTGATGTGCAATTTGCAATGGACTTGATGTCAGGTTAAATTATCGATAAAACCGATACTTATGCATGTTTGTGTGTTATTTATGCACTGATACCTGGGTGTCTTTCTTCGCTTTAGGAATGCCACTAAGAAGCTTAATTGTATATAGGTTATGTACGGGTAGCCCGAGTGTCGGCGGCCACACTACAAAGCTGTATACAAAGTATGTCGATAAAGTCAGCCCAGTGAGGGGAAAGCTATCCTTCTTCGTAGAGATTCACCATAACCGGCCGTTATGACTGGCTCTGACTTGCTCCCGATGTCAATATAAGGCATGTTAATCAGGATGTTATCGGTGCATCTGCCGTTTGCCTTGGGCGCACAGACCTTGAGTGCTGAGAACTGATATATAATCAAGGAACATATCACCACCATTGGCATGCTTAAAACCTTGCCCTTGCCCGGGCATTGAAGATCATCAAGAGTAGGGTGGCCGACGAACATATCCACTGAGATCTGTTTAACTTATTCCTGAGCGAACATCTTTACCTGGTCTATGCCGAGCAGCCTTACGGCCCGAGCAAATCGATGAGAGTGATATTAACGATTACCTAGCGCAGTGAGCGCTGGGCATGTTGGCGGTTGCTAAACCCACCTAGGTGCATTGACCACTGGCGCAGTTCGCCAATATTGCCCGGCGCCTTATCGATTATACGAAGCTTCCAGGGCCCGTAGGCGTTTTCGCCGTTAAAGGTCTCAATTTGGTAGTGCTGATTAATGTCATTACCCGAGCCACCATCGCGGTTATGCAGGGTGTGTACATTGCCACTGGGCGACACCAATTGGATGGAAAGATCGCTGCGCCAGCTATGGCGAACGGCCAGCTCCACCTCTAAAGAGAAGGTGCTTAGATGATGCGGCACAAAAATCTCGCTCTCTTGAGCGGTGGCACCATTATCGACTATGGTCATCTCGCTCGCATTGTTAAAGCTGTAGGTTTGTACGCCCGGGGGCAGAATCTTTAAGGTTACGGCCTGCTGTTTAAGCTGGCTATCCTTGTTGGCGGTGAGGGTAAAGACATAATCACCCCACTGAGTTTTGTTTTTGGTTGGCACTTCCAGGGTAAAAGGCATGCCGGCATTGATTTCGCGATGCGATAGTTTGGCCCCGGGTAACGAAGACGCGAGTGAGAGTCGCAATATGCCGCTAAAACCATCGACGATACGGCTGTTACAGTTGAAGGTGGCGGTCTCGCCGGCGTTGATGGTGAGTACCGAGCTGGCGCAATGCAAATTGAATTGTGGGTCTAATTTAGGTTCTTTGTTGGCTGGTGTCGGTGTACCACCTGAAATGCTCTCGCCAACCAAGGTATCTATGCTTTTGGCCGCATAAGGCAGTTGGGTACGAGATGCCAGGCGCAACGGGTTGTTCGGAAAAAGTGGGTTGCTGAGTTGCCATTGTGAGCCGATTGACGAGCCTGTGGTGTGTAGCGCATAGCTGTCATTCATATCCATATTGTGTGCCGCATTGACGTGAGCGTCGCTTGCTAGCATGCAGGCTAGGGTTGCCGTTGCTATCAGTGGATAGCGGATTAGGGTTGAAAGATTAGCCACAATAAAGCTCCCAGGTTTTCGAACATTAATAACAATCCCTATTTTCTCTTTTTGATTTACGCTCTTGTGTTAAACGTAAATTAAGAAGAAAAAGGAAGGCTCTAGTGAGCCTTCCCAGGGTTTACAACTTACTTACGTTTACCGTTGCCTTTTGACTTAGGAGAAGCCGCAATGGTCTCTTCTAAAGAACAGTTGGCAGTGCCAGTTTCACAAATTTGGTAAGTGAAGCTAGTAGCGGTTGAGTTAAAGCGGTCTGTATAGCTCGTTTTAGTCACACCAGTGTCTACTAGGGCACCGTCGCGGTATACATCAAACTCTGTTGCAGTTTGTGCAGTCCAAGACAGGCTGGCTACGATACGGCCGTTAGAGGCTTCAGCAGTACCTTGTAGTGTGATAGTAGGCTCTACTACAGGCTCAGTCACAGTTACGTCTTTAGTGATTGAGTGCTGGGCACCGTCATCATCGCTTACAGTTAGGGTTACAGTGTAAGTACCCGCAGCTGCATAGCTGTGTGAAGGGTTAGCTAGAGTTGAGCTAGCGCCGTCACCGAAGTCCCAAGACCAAGTGCTTACCGCACCGTCAGTGTCACCTGACATGTCAGTGAACTGTACGTTCAGGTCAGTAGCGGCGAAGCTGAAGTCAGCTACAGGTGCTACGTTAGCCGGAGCGTCTACCACAGTGAAGCTTACTTGTGCCTGGTCGAACGCGTCTTGCGAGTCAGTAGCCACTGCAGTCACGATGTGGTCACCAGCGCCAAGCGTGTCGATGCTGAATAGTGCACCAGTACCGATTAGGCCGTTGAAGTTATCGTACCACTTGATACCTGCGCTTAGGTCGCCATCTTCTGCGTCAATTGCAGTACCGTCGAAGGTGATGCTGTCGCCTAGGTTGAAGCTAGTGCCACCCATAGGTGCATTGATAGTCATTTCAGGCGCTTGGTTTTCAGCCGGTGGTGGTAGTACCGCGTCACCGTTAGATGCTGAGATGCTCCAGCTGTTAAGTACGCCGTTCATGGTGTAGCTTGACGTATCTTCTGCGTATAGACGCCATTTACCCTTGCTTGACTCACCTGCGAATTCTACTGGAGTAAAGGTATGGATAAGGTCTTTATTCCAGAAGTCACGCCAAGTTACTAGCTTCACTAGAGTACCAGCAGGAGACTGTAACCAAACGTTCAAGTATTGAACTGAATCGTAAGAGATGTTTACAGACACTTCTAGCGCATCGATAGCAACACCGGTAGGTAGGTCGATTTCAGTGTATACACGGCCGCCCCACTCAGGAAGTGCAATGGCTGTGTTGTTAGAACCGCTTACCGTAGTGTTGGCAGCTGCTACAGAGAACTCGATGCTCTGGTTAGTTGTTTGACCCGCAGAGTCGGTAACAGAAGCCGTTACTACGTGGTCGCCTACAGATAGGTCTGACTTAGTGAAGCTTGCACCGTTGCCGATAACACCATCAACATTTGACGTCCATACTACAGTTGAAGTTAGGTCGCCGTCTTCAGTGTCGCTTGCATTTGCAGAGAAACTTACTGTTTCGCCAACAAGGAAGGCACTGTTGTTTTCAGGAGTTGCGATAGACACGTTAGGAGCGAAGTCAGTAGCACTTAGAGGCGCGCCGCTTAGCTTCAATGTCCAGTCGTTAAGAATACCTGAGGCGTTGTTGCTGTGGTCTTCTACTCGTAGCGTCCAGTTACCTAGGGCGTTATCCAGCTCATTATCATAGCTAACAAAGTCCATCTCAAGACGGTTGGTGCCTTGGCCTTCGAATTCTCGAAGTACAGACTCTTTACCGTTAGGTGCTACTAGCTTGATCACTAGGTCAGCGATGTTGTCGTGAGTGATGTCAACGTGACCTGCAACCTCAGTGATGATCATCTCATGAGGTACGTTAATTACGCTCTCAGCTGGAGACTCAGGTGCATCGTCCTCAATCAATACCGCTTCGTTGTTGCTGAAGCTGGTAGACGTGCTGCCTTCAGGCCATACACGTAGCGTTAGAGGTAATGTCTTAGTGATATCACCGTCTACCGCAGTCACCGTCATTTGGTAAGTACCAGGAGCAGTTGCAGTTGTAGTGTTGATAGTCATAGTTGTGGCTGTGTCAGCAGCAACTGGGTTTTGACTAAATAGCACTTGTGCATCTAAAGCTGGAACAGTAGACAGGCTTAGAGTCGCATCGCCTGTGAAACCACCGGCAGCGGTCAGGTCGATAACGAAGTCTTGGCTTTCGTTTTGGTTAACCGTTGCAGACGAAGGCGTGGCATTCATAAAGAATGAAGGACCTGTACCGCCTGAATCAGCCAAGGCATTGAACACGTTCATGCGCTTGCCGTTGATGGTTTTGCCTTGTAATGCGGCTACGTCATCACCCGTGCTCATTAGGATGTTTTTAAGCTGCGCAGTAGTTAGATTTGGGTTACCAGATAATACAAGCGCTGCAGCACCGGCTACGTGAGGTGTGGCCATTGAAGTGCCGCTAAGCGAGTCATATGCACCGCCAGGTACAGTAGATACAATGAATGAACCCGGAGCGGCAATGTGTACCAGCTCGTCACCGAAGTTAGAGAAACCAGATAGGTTGTCTTGACTGTCGGTAGAGGCAACGGCCATTACGTTTGGTACATCATAACCTGCAGGGTAGAAACCACCGGCATCGATATCAGAAGCATCGTTACCTGCCGCCGCTACGAATAGCATATCGGCGTTGTTGGCTGCTGCGATTGCGTCTTTAAGCGTTTGCGTGAAACCACCGCCACCCCAGCTGTTGTTAAGAACGCGAACGTTGTTACCGGCATTTTTAAGACCGATCATATAGTCGATACACTGAACACCGTCGGCAAGGGTACCACCACCTGAACCCAGGAAGCTACAACCTACCATGCTGGTACGCCAGTTCACACCAACAACACCCAGGTTGTTGTCACCTTGAGCACCGATAGTACCGGCTACGTGAGTACCGTGAAGGCCAGTGTCTTGAGGGTTACCATTGTCTAGGATGGCTGAGATACCGTGGATGTCATCGATATAACCGTTACCGTCGTCATCGATACCGTTTCCAGGGATCTCGTTAGGGTTGCGCCAGATGTTATTTACAAGATCAGGGTGTTGGAAATCGAAACCTGTGTCGATAACACCCACGATTACTGATGCATCACCGATGGTGTAATCCCATGCCGCTTCGGCAGAGATTTTTTGCATGCCGTAAAGGTTTGCATAGCTAGGGTCGTTTGGAACAGCTTGGTGCTTAACGATGAAGTTAGGCTCAGCGTACTCTACAAGTGGGTGGTTTTTAAGGCTAGCCAATACAGCATCTACTGAACGGCCCTTACCAAGATCTAGTACCGCAAGACGACCGTTAGCAATGTTGCGTAGGCGGTCATCAACACCGTCGTTGTTTTTATCTTTGAAAGATACGCCAAGGTTACGAGAAAGCTCTTTACGCTCTTTCTTAGCTACTCTTTCTTTAAACTTAACGATAACAGTTTGTTGATCGTATTCTGGTGCTGCTTTGTGTGGCGCTTGCGCTACTGCTAAAGCAACAGGACTGATACCAGCTAGTAGTGTAGTACCTACTAGTGTTTTGATTAGTTTGGAAGATGACTTCTTGGGCGTTTTCATCATCTGATCTCCTGTTGTTTGTAAATTTAACTTATGGTTGGTTCATTTGTACGTACCCACTTCATTCTCCCTGTAAGTCGCACGCTCGCACTTCTTGTATGCGAATGTATATAGTTATATACCTTCGTTTGTATATGATCAATAAAAATGACGTAAAAAATTCACATTTATTTATAAAAAATGTATAGAAAGTATGCAGTGTTATGATTTGAAAGGGGTTTTTATTACAGGAAAATGACAAATTATTTTTTATTCATCGGAAGAATTTCGTGTTTTTGTCTATTGATGTGCAAATTGCAATAGAATTGTTAGCAGGACAAATGTCCTATAAAACCAGTATTTATGCAGTGTTGCGCGTTATTTATGCACGGGTGACAGAGAGCTTTGCTAGGTCTGAGAGGTGCCTGGAAATTGCTCAATTGTATATAAACTTGTATTTCAGCCTAATGCACTTAGAGCCAACCAAAGAAGATGTATACGCTGTATACAAAAAACTGAGTCTGGGCGACAGGCGCTCTGTCTTGCCTTAGGGACAATGAGACAGGGGATCGATGTGCTCAAAGCCCAGTCGCTCACTGTGGCAGCTGATGGGGCTGTAATTAAGGGCGGTATGACATTATAGACATGAGTCGTAGTATGCCCGCGCTGGCTTGCACTTTATTGCCGCGCCTGGAGTATCGCACTGAACTTGTGTGGCCCTTGGCCTGGGCGGGCCTTGTATGTATGGGGGCGTTAAATGGGAAAATAGTGGGGGCTAAAAAGAAAAAAGCAGCGGCTCAATGGGGATGAGCACACTGCTTTGGTTAAGGTCCAACTAGAAAAGGGTTTCTGCTTAGAAAGAGATTACTTGCTCAGCAGTACAGTCTGTGGTGTTTTGGTCACAGGCTTTATAGGTGAATGTGCCGCTTACCTTACGAGAGAAGGCATCGTTGTACTGTGTGCCATTAGCAACAGTAGCAATTTTGGCACCATCACGGTAGATATCGGCACTACCCGAAGACGCACCCAAGGCAACAAGCTCTACCTGATTTTTGCCTTTGGCAAATACATGCGTGGCACTAAGTGATAGCTCACCCGGAGTCGGCGTGTTACCACAACCATTTTGTGTTAGGTAATCGTGAGCGGCCTTGGCCTTAACGATACCGTAACCAAAGTAGACATCGTGGCCAGCTGCGCCTTGGTCTTCGGCGGTCATCTTCAATGCGTCACGGATTTGCTCACCACTACACCGGTGTGGTTTGACCAAACCAGTGCGGCAACGCCGGCTACCGCAGGTGAAGCCATAGAGGTACCGCTCATGTAACCGTAAGCAGAAGGAGTGACGCTTACTGAGATTGAGGCTGCATTCAAAAATGCATCACGGTCAGCAAGGTCTGCACCAATTGCAGGAATAGATGTGCTGTTCATATCACCCAGGGTGCCATACAGTACACCGTCTACGTTGTTAACGATAACCGCACCAACGCCGCCAGAGGCTTCACAGTTTGCTACTTTATCGTGGAAGCTGATGTTACCGCGGTCGATAACACAGATGCGGCCTTGTGCACCGGCATCTACGGCTTCAGCAGTGCCCATGAAATAGCCCGCAGCCGTCGCTTCACCGTCGTTTTCCATGCCTGCAGAAGCATAGAAAGTACCGTCTGCGCTTAGCGACGCAATATCCGCCATGCCCGCTGGGTAGGTAGAAAGCGTTTGAACACCGCCGGCCGTTGCTTCAACACAGATGGTTTCATCGAAGGTGGCACGTTTGCCGCGTCCGCTTGAACAGCTTGGAAACTGAGAAAAGGGTGCAATGTTGTTATCGGCATCGTTGGCGCCAACCATCATAACTGCAGGGTAGGCTGCAGGATATGAAGCAGCTGAGTTACCATCGTTACCCGCAGCGGCAACGATCAGACCACCATTGGCACTGAATTCGGCAAAGGCGTTGGCTTCAACGTTGTTGCTACCGCCGCCACCTAAGCTCATGTTGATGATATTGGCACCGGCTTGGCTACATAGGTTAGTAGCGTGGGCAAGATCTGATGAGTAAGCCCAACCGCGCTCGGTGAATACCTTGATAATGTGCATTTCAACGCCTGGGGCCATGCCGACTACGCCGAATTCGTTATCGCTGGCGCCAATGGTACCGGCTACGTGGGTGCCGTGTGGGCCACCGTTTACATTCCAATCGCCTGTACCTGGGTCATAATCACCCGTGATACCGGCCCAGTTAAAGTCAGGGTTTGATCTATCAAGACCTGAGTCGATAACACATACTTTCATGCCTGCGCCGGCAATAAAGGGTACCTGGTTAGCTTGTGACTGGTATACGGCGTAAGGCGTAAGCTGGCTGGTCATAGGATTACCAGCATCGTCGTTGTATAACGCGAATGGCTTACGGATTTGGTCTTTTTCGATTAGTTTTACATGTGGGTTATTAAGAACACCCTTAACCTGAGAAAGGTCCATGCCCGGGAAGCTGGCGGCAAAGAAACCTTCGCCATCAACCTTGATTTCGGCGCCAGACTGAACGGCTAATGCTTTGACAACACCTTTACTGTTGTTATCAACCTGGATTACGAAACGAGAATCGTCTGCTTGTGCGCATGCTGCTGCGCTAAGTGTTAATGCCGCTAAGGCGCTCGCTATTTTTGTTACTTTCATAACTTTGCTCCAATTTGTGTAGGGGTTGGCGTTACCTTGGTGTTGTCCGTACACCGCGAAAACGCGTGCTGCCTACAAGTTGGTGTTCAATGCTATTTATCTTTGCGGCTTCTGGTGCTCAGGCATAAATATTTGAACTTGCTAAAAAAACATAACGTGATCCCTTGCCTCGAAAGGTTTTGGGAATCAATTTCAATGACTCAACATATACATTTATATACATATAGACACTAAAGATCAAATAAATTTAACTTTTTGTACACAGTAATGACAAAAAACTGACTAAAATCTCCTGAAAATGGATGATAAGTTACCGAAAATAAAGAAAATTATTCGATAAGTTGCAGCGATAAAATTAACAAGTAAAAAACGGTTAACTTGTATACCAAAGAAAGCGTTGAGTTAAGAAAGTGGTTAATTGGGCCAGGGCGACTGACTTTTTTGTCGCCATGAAGGCGCCATGTATATGCTGCTCAGCAGAGGGCACTGTGTTAAAGAGCTAAAGCCGGCGCCAAAATGCGCCTAGCTGTTACTGGTTGGTGGCGGCTTTTTCGGACAGCGAATGGTGAGTTTGGCACCACCTAGGGTAGAAGACCCAACTATGAGTTTGCCACCATGAGCTTCACTTATTTTTTTCGCCAGTGCCAGACCCAGGCCGACACCGCCGGAATCGCGACAGCGACTGAGGTCGAGGCGAACAAAGGGCTCAATAACCCGCTGTCGTTCGGCAACGGGAATACCCGGGCCGTCGTCTTCAATACAGATCTCATAATGTTGCG
This sequence comes from Pseudoalteromonas sp. T1lg48, assembly GCF_002964785.1. Classification (GTDB taxonomy): domain Bacteria; phylum Pseudomonadota; class Gammaproteobacteria; order Enterobacterales; family Alteromonadaceae; genus Pseudoalteromonas. The sequence goes on along the minus strand of NZ_PQCC01000004.1, from coordinate 161,599 downwards.
ACAGGTTATTTAAGGTAACCTGCACCTGTGTCTCGGCAAAGCGGGCGGCATTGCGAACGATATTGGAAACGGCGCGGTTTAGTTGGTGACTATCGGCCTGAACCACACAAGGCTGTGGCCCTTTCTCGGTCAATTCGAAATGAATATCGGGATACAGATCGACATGAGATTCAAGTAAGCGCGACAGCATGTTGCCAATTTTAAGCTCGCTGGTGTGCAGTGCCCGGGACTTATTTTCCAGCTGGATAAAGTCCAAGGCTTCTTTGATCAGCTTTTCCAGTTCGGTCAGGCCATCATTAATCTTAGTGCTCAGCAGCTTAGTGTTATCGGCAACCAGAGAGTCTTCCAACATATCGAAGGCCAATTGCACCCGTGCCAATGGCGCCCTGAATTCATGGGCAACCGCTTGAATTAATTCCCGTTGCGATTTGATGTTTTCATTCAACGAGCGGTTTATCTTGTTTTGATGCATGCGGTTAACAAACAACAGAATAAAGGCGAAGCTGGCACACAAGGAAGCAATCCAGACATTACGGGTGTATCTCTGCTGTTCAATCTCTTTGCGCTTTAGGCTTTGATCCGCCTGTAACAGTTTAATTTGCTGTTCTCGTTTTTCCGCTTCGAAGTGGCTTAGCAAGAAGGCAACCCGTTGATCGCTCTCGGAGTTAAACATCTCATCATTGACCTGTTTAAACAATTCCAGGTAATAAAGGGCTTGAGCCAGATCGCCCCTGTCCTTATAAATTTGATAAAGATACTGATAGGCATCGCGCACCATGCGCTTATCTTCAACATCCGTAGCCACCTCTATAGAGCGATTGGTTAAATGGATCGCTTGGGTGGTCTCACCTTTAAGCTTGGCTATTTTCGCACTGACCAATAACGCATTCGCCTGCAGGGGGATAATTTTTAGATTGATAATTTTTTGCAGTGCCGGCTCGGCGTACTCCTGAGCCAAATCCGCATCGCCTAACTCTATATAGGCGCTGGCGATATCAATTTTGATCCGTGACATCATGGCGACATCATCCAATTCCTGGGCAAGTGCCAGGGCGGATTGATATTGATGCAGTGCGGCATCGAATTGATGTTTACGTTGGTGCACGGCCCCCAAGTTAGTGAGCATTTCGGCAATGCCAAGCTTGTCCTGCAAGGTTTCGTAATAACCCAGTGCCCGCTGTAGGTAAGACAGCGCCATATCATAGTCTTCGAGATAGAAGTAGGTGAGGCCAATGTTGCCGAGCACTTGAGCGAGACCGGGAACATCGTTAATACGCTCGCGAATGGTCAGTGATTTTAATTGGTAATCAAGGGCTAAACTATAGTTACCACTGGTACCGTGAATATTGGCGAGGTTATTGAGAGACACGGCGATGCTTTTCTCTTCGCCTATTTGTTGCTGCATCTCAAAGGCACTTTGAAAATACTCGAGTGCTTTTTTTGGCTCGCCCAGGGTTTGGTGAATGATGGCGATATAATTAGTGGTATTGGCGATACCCCGGGTATCTTGCTGTTCCTTGGCTATTTCGAGGGCTTGTTCAAAGTTTTTCAATGCCGATTGGTAATCGGCGGTGCGCCAATAGATGATCCCCTGCATGGTAACAGACACATAAAGACCGCGTTTATAATCGACTTCTTTTGACAGGGCCTGGCTTTGATTGGTGCGAGCCTGTGCCTGTTCGTACTGCCCCAGGGTAATATGAGCCCAGGCCATATTATTGAGGACCGTTATATGGCGCTTTTCATCCGGGTACTTGGCAAAACTCGACAAGGCCTGCTGTGCATATTCCAAGCTAAGCGGAGGATTGTTATCCCGGTAGGCTTCCACCAGCTCGGTTAAAATCTCGCCTTTTTCTCTGCCCTTGGCCTGAGGCAGTTGCGCTTCGAGTTGGGCAACGCTGCTTTGTTCTTCGTTATCACTACCCTGCACCGAGGTACTAAGCCAAAGCCCGGTACCTAGAAGCAAACAGAGTAGTAATAACAGTTTAAAGCGCATCGTATTATCTATCTCCTACGAAGAGATAACCCTTACCGTGGATAGTTCTAATTCTAGTCGAAGGATTGTTGTCGTCGCCAAGCTTTTTGCGGATCCGTGACACGCGCAAGTCTATGGTTCTATTAGAGCTTTCATAACCTAGTTTGGCAAAATGCTCGGAAATAAACTCCCGGTCGCAGATCACTCCGGGGTTGCTGGCTAATAAGGCTAGCAATTCAAACTCCGCGGTGGTCAAATCCACGACCTTGCCGTCTTTTTCCGCGCTTTGATATTTTTTATCTATCACCAGATCATCGAATTTGATCAAGGCTTCGTCTTCTGTTTTTTCTTCCGGCTGTTGTTCTGTCCTTGGAAGCGATGCGGGTGCTTCATGGGGATTGCGGCGCAGCAGGGCTCGTACTCGTGCCAGCAGTACCCGCGAGCGCACCGGTTTTGCTAAATAATCGTCGGCACCGGTTTCCAGGCCTGCCACTTCATCAATGTCGTTGTCGAGGGCGGTAAGCATAAGAATAGGACCGTCGTAGGTGCCTTCCAAACCCGGGTAACCGTAGCGCGCCTGACGGCAAACCGACAAGCCGTCCATATCCGGTAGCATGACATCGAGCACGACCAATGCCGGCTGCTCGGTAATTATGGTTTGCACAGCTTTTAAGCCGTTGTTTTCAATTTTGGTTTTATAGCCGTTGGTTTCAAGAAAACCCGCCACCAGTTGCGCTAACTCGGTGTCGTCATCCACCACTAGGATCCAGTTATTATCTTTTCCGTTCATCATCTTGGCCTGGACAGTAACATTTAATTCATAACTTCGTAATCATACATGAGTTTGTATTGAGTTGTATATCGATGTTTTTTACTCGGGAACACCAGTCGCATATCCGCTCAATACCTGCAAAAACAGGCCGTTAATTGAAATTACGACAGACTTGCCTGGCAAGCACTTCGTTGTGCTGGCTTGGCTCTTGCTTATAAATAAGATAATACTTTTCACAGTGACTGCCCCTGGTGGCGATAAAATCAGGGCTTAGAATGTCGGAATTACCGAGCATCTGTGTCTGTGATGCAGGGAGTTGGGTCTCCGTGACAGCACTTGAACTCATAGGGCCTAGCTCGGCAGAAGGCTCGGCTGGAGGCTCGGCTGAAGGCTCGGCCGATGGCTCAGTATTGACGAGCAGCTTAATGAGCAAGAGCGCGATAGCGATAATAAGCAAGATGGCCGGAGCTAGGTATGCTTTATTGTTGTTTGACGACAGGATACCCAAGAACATATTTACGCCCTGTTTTTAAACATTTTTTTAATTGTTATGAGTATAGCCTATCGGGGCGCTCTGTATGCGACTGGGGCTAAAATGGTAGGCACGCCGCAGCGTGCCATGGGTTGAAGGGCTTAGGAGTGGGCTTCCTGCTTGAGTGTAACCACTCGCTGAGGAAAGGGGATTTCTATGTGTGCCTGTTTCAAGGCGCGGAATATCGCCTTATTGATTTCAAGTCGGGTGGCCACCTTGGCCTTGGTTGGTGCCCAATAGCGATATAAGAGCACAACGCTGCTGTCGGCAAATTCGTTGATCCCTACCTGTGGCTTTGGCGTTTGCGCAACATCGCTCTGCGACGCCAACACCTCGATGATGAGTGCTTCTGCCTGCTCATAATCGGCATCGTAGGCAATGCCAATGGTCCCTTCTTCAAGAGAGTAATCGAATGAATTATGAATGATTTCGCCAACAATGTGCTTGTTGGGAATGGTGATCTCCACCTCATCTTCGTCGCGTAAATGGGTCATACCGAGCTCAATGGCGCTTACCTGACCTGTGACGCCCTTTACCGTAATGGTGTCACCGACCACAAAGGGACGGGTTGCAATGATCGCAAGGCCGGCGCCATAGTTTGACAGCATGCCTTGCAATGCCAGGCCAGCACCTAGTGATGCGGCACCAATGGCGGCAACAAAGGGAGTCACACTTATTCCCACCTTGCCCAGGGCAATGACCACAAAGGTGACGATAAGTAGCACCCGCACCAGGTTACTGGTAAAGGTGGACAAGGTAATGTCGATTTTGTGGCTCTGCATCAGGGCAAAGATCCAGCGGCTAATGCGTTGTGCCAGCCACAGACCAAACACCAGTAATACCAAAGCCAGTACCAACTGTGCACTGTAGGCAACGAGGAAGTCTATGGCCATTTGGTAGTAACGTTCTACTTGGGCTATTTCTTGTTCGATCATCTAACGTTTTTACTCGAATAATGTGTTTGCTAAATAGTAACGACTTAGAACGGCTAATTCGAGAGAGAATTGGCAATTGAATCTATAATTATCAGAGTTTCGCTAAGTACAAGCGCCTGGGTTTGACCCTAGGCTTGAACCCTAGGCTTGAACCCGAGGCTTAAACCCGAGGCTTAAATCCATACCCTATACCCGGACGCCGGGCTGAAAATCAGATGTTGGAATTATGAAATACTGGACACTCATTACTGGCTTATTATTTTCATCTACCTTGTTTGCGGCCACCGAAGCAGGTGACGGCACCTTGGAACAAATGAGGCTGGACGCGCTCTCGCGAATTGATGTCCTCGCGTGCCTTGAAAAGGGCGGGGTGATCAAAAGTGTGTGTATGAATGCCATCCCTGCCTGTATCTACACCTACCCGGATGCGGGCAAGCAGTGTACCACGGGCTCAGATTGTCAGGGCCATTGCCTTGTCGTCGGTGACTTTGTGGCAGAAGGCAGCGTGGTGGTAGGGCAATGCAGTGTCGATAACGACCCCTGCGGCTGTTATCAACGAATTCGAGATGGTGTGGCCGAATACGCCATGTGCACGGATTAGTAAGGTTAGGCAGTTTAATTCACTGATCTGTACGTTCACGCTCAATAATGATTTGGGGACTGATATGTCAGCCAAGCCGGGCGATAAAGCCGCTCATAAAAGCATGTCGACACGTCAGTGGGTTGACCTGCTCCTGTTGTATCTTACTTTCCCCCTGATTCTATTTGTGTGCAGTTTTGACCTTCATTGGTGGCAGGCCTGGGTCTATTCGGCGGAGGTGTTCGCCTTTGGCGTCGGCGGCCATGTGCTAACAGAGCAAAGGAATCCCGGATTAATCGCCGAAAGACAAAATATCGACAGCATTAAAAAAGCCAAACCCTGGGATAAGGTACTTGCTCCTTTAATGGCGATAAGCATCGGCTTTCCCATGATCATAGTGGCCGGGCTTGACCACAGGTATCAGTGGTCCAGCGAATTTCCCCTGTGGCTAAATTGGCTGGGGTTTATTTTGGTTGCCCTCGGCTATGGCATTGCTACCTGGGCCCTGGTAGAAAACCGGTTTTTTATCAGTGTAGTGCGCATCCAAACCGAGCGCGGCCATGTGGTCTGTGATACCGGCCCCTATCTCTTTATTCGTCATCCCGGTTATGCCGGCAGTGTATTGGCCTTGTTTGGCATTGTCCTGGCGCTTGATTCGCTGTGGACCTTACTGCCCACGGCATTCGCCACTGTGATAACCCTGATACGAACCCAATTAGAAGATACAACTTTGCACAAGGAGTTACCGGGGTACAGGGATTATGCCCGACGGGTTAAATATCGCTTGCTTCCCGGGGTATTCTAATTAGCCCTGTGCGGATAGCGACGCATTGCCACCTTGCAGGTGAAACAGGCCATCAAGCTGAGTAAAAAAGGCGTTAAACTTTTTAATTTATTAAGTAACAAATCATCAAAGGCTATGGCAGAATAAGCAAACAACAATAAAGTGTGGCCACAGCGCCGCCGGTAAAAATAACTCCCTATGATAAAAAAACTTGTTCACCTGGGTTTTATAAACATAGGCACGGACCGCCTTGAACACGTTGAAGCAACTAAGGTACAAACCACCAACCTGGTGACCGTTGTGACCTGTGTGGTTGCCTTGTTGTACGCACTGTACTTTCTTCTGTCTTTAAACCAGACCGCCGTGGCCGCTATTAACTTGGCCTTTGTTGTCTGTTATGGCTTTGGTTTGTTGTTTTCCCATAAGCGCTACTACCGAGGGGCCAAGGTGTGGTTTTTTACCGTGCTGATGGCGCACGTTTACCTCTTTAGTGTTCACACTTTTGGGGTTGGTGCTGGTTTTCATTTTTATTATTTAATAATTACCCCTGGGGTTTTTCTGCTCTTTAACGAAAACGACCGAGTTGAAAAATTTGTCTTTAGTTTAGCCGGCGGCATTCTTTTTTATGTATGTTCCGAGGCGGCGGACACGGCGCCTATTATCTCCCTCGATGCCCAATCCGAACGCCTGCTGTTTTATTCGGTGATCTACGTGACCATGATTGAAACCTATTTCATCATGGCTTTACTCAGCCATAACATAGATCTCTACCAAAAAGAGTTAAAGGCCATCGCCGCAACCGATGCGCTGACGGGGATCAATAACCGCCGCATGTTTATGATGATAGGCGAAGAGCTGTTCGAAAATGCCAAGCGCTATGAGCACCCCTTGTCGTTGCTGCTGTTGGATATCGATTACTTTAAAAAGATTAATGATGTGTATGGTCACCTGGTTGGCGATGAAGCGTTAAAGCAAGTGGCCGCAACGCTAAAAGCGAACCTGAGAGCCAGCGACTCTCTGGCGCGCTATGGTGGTGAGGAATTTGTTGTGGTGCTGCCGGAAACCGATATTACCAGTGCCCTGGCGGTGGCGGAAAACCTGCGCCACGCCGTTAGTAAGATTCAAATCGAGCTCCCTGAGGAAGCGCCGCTGACCTTTACCGTGAGTATAGGCGCCGCGGAAAAAACAGCGGAGACACCCTGTCTGATGGGGTTGCTCACGTGCGCTGATAACGCTCTGTATCGCGCCAAAGAAACAGGGCGCAATAGGGTGATAAACCATGGGCAGGCTAAAGAAGAAGGGCTAGCGTTTAGCTAGCCCTATTCGACACTGCACTCACTGCCATCAAGTTTCAAGCACCAGCCGCTTGGTTCAAGCATGGGCTGGCCGTTCTTATCATGGCGGTAACGGGATACGCCGTTATACACCGCTTTGCGTAACCGGTTGATCCCACCGACCGGTTCCAGTTCTTTTACCGCATGCCAAGGGGTAAAGGACAGGTTTTCACAAAACTGGTTTTGTTCCTGGGTATCAAATTGCTGCTCGGGTATCTCAATGCGCGCGACTTTAATAAAAGGGGAGTCCTCGGGTTGCCATTTGACCGTGGTGTCTTCCACCGGCATGTACTTATCCGGGTTTTGTAGCTGGACCATAAAGTCAAAACAGGCGCCGGTTTGGCTTAGATTAGCGCTAAGCTCCTGGCGTAAAAAGTTGGCATTATCATGGCTTACCGCGACAGCCGTGTTGCTCGAACAGGCCTTGGCGCTGTATTTCATAAACTGCTCTGCACCCAGACGATATGCAGACAGGCTGTGGTATTGCTCGGTAAGCAGGCTGTCCGGTGCTGGTTTTAGGGTTTTGGCGCCAAGGTAGAGTGACCTCAGGTGCCACTTGAATATGTTCCAGTTAAAGTCATTGAAAAAATAACCAAATTTGCTGCCTTGTGCCTGGTATTGCATAAACTTAGCGTATTCGGCGACATCTTTTATAAAAAAGACGTCGCTGTTGATCATCACAAAGTCCTGGGTTTGCGCATCCTGCTCCAGCGGCAGCAGCTTTTTGCCGTCAACGCCCATGACCTTGATAGCCATGCCCCTGGCATCTTTGACGCCATCCGCTTGCGGCCGGGTATCGCCGCTGGAAAAGCGAACCCAGGCCTGATACTGACTGGGCTCGGCAAATATTCCGTGCCTTAAGCGCGCGTCACTGAGCGCCGGCACGCTAAAAGTAGCCTTAACACAGCCATGGGCCTTGGCATGGACATCCCGGCGATAAGGAGAGGGAGCCGTGGCCGCCTGGCTGCGATCCACCATTTGCACCGCCGATGAAATAATATCGGCGATGTGGGTTTGTTCATCGGCTGGAATGACAATCCCCAGGCTGCTTTGTTTTTTGTCCTGGTTAATGACAAATAACACCGCGACCAAAGCGAGCAAGCCGATGGTACAAAAGACAATGAGTTTTTTCATCTTGTTCCCTTATAGGCCATCGCACTGAGTTGATGGGTTTGCTGCTGACGTGCTTGGGTGCTCGGCATCAGGGGAGTCTTTATGTATTTTTAAATACTCGATAATGGCCAGGCGCTGTGCCGGCGTTAAGGCCGGGCCGATGACACCATATTGGGGCGGATTACTCGGCTGGTAGGGAATATAGCCATCCCTGAATTCATGTCCGATATTTTTATTGCCGTCTTTTTGGGTATCAAACAAGAAGGCATGGCCCGCTTCTTTTTCGGTCACATAACCCAGATGCACGGGATCGTACTCCCTTTGCCCAACCCAAAACTGGCTGTCGCGCTCTGACACAGGCGAGAGCAGCTGGTAGATATTGGGTACCGAACCATTATGTAAAAACGGCGGTGTGGCCCAAATGCCTTCTAAGGGTCTGGCCTTGTAGATCATTTTTTGTTGCGGCAAATCCAAGGCGCCAAAGCCGTCCATACAGGCTTGCTTTTCCGGCGAGAAGTTTTTGTCTTGATAGTACTTCTCTCTTAAATAGATGCCGGTAATGTTGAGTGCTTCACCCAGACTGAGCGTGTCCACACTGAGCTTGGCTAACGCATCGTCCAAGGAGCGCAGTTGTTGCTGGATAAGGGCGGTTTTGATGTCTTGCTGAACATCATTATCGCCTTGCTCGCGAATGAGCTTATCCAGATCCGCTAATTTGGCGTATTTGTTTTGCCAGTTGTTAAAGCGTTGCTCTATATCCTGGTATTGCTGCGGATGGTCGCTTATCCAGTTGGTAGTTAAGGTTAACGCCTCGGCTTGTGGCTGAGGTTGTTGCAAAAACTGCTCAAGGCGCGGCGATTTAAGAAGCACTTTGGCCAGTCGTTGTAACTGCCTGATATTCATTGCCCGGACTTTCTGCGCTATGTCGCTGTTAGTTAGGCCTGTTTTGCTCAGGTTAAAGCGGTAGTTTAGAAAGTTATAGGCGGCGTTGGGATCCGTGCCCACATCATTGACGGCCAGTTCGCTCATTATCCAAAGCGGTTGGTCTTTGCCTTTTAACGGCGTTTCGATTTGTTTAACCAAGTCGCTGGCAGGGTGTGGACCATGACAGCCGGCGCAATGGCGCTGAAACAGCTGTTGTCCCTCGGCCGCTTTTACTCTATCGACCGGGCCAAAAATATCTTCCGGCCACTGCGGTGGCGTGAGCTTTTGCAGGGTCGATTCTATGGTAAAGATTTGTTCGGGCAACACGGAGGAATCGAAGCGCTGCTCCGGGGGCAGCGGATTGCCATAGCTGTCGGTCAGTGCAATGTGCGCGCCGACACCCAGCGCTTCACCCATGTTACGCGCCATGGGCTGTTTTACCGAGGCGCCATATTGCACCCAGTTAAATTTCCAGATATTCCAAAGCGGCGGGTAGTTAACCGGGCCGGTGGCCTTATGATAATTCTCTGCCGACAGATTATCGCCAAAAACGGTATTTCCGATGCGCGCCAGGGCATCGGTGCGGCCAAAGCCCTCGGTCACCGGATACAGGCCTTTGCTGGCATCGTTAAAGCCCTGATTTAAAAAGCGCATTAACACCTTGCCGAATTTTTTCTTGAGGATGGCTTTATTGTGGTCGTTATATTGCTCGCCCAGTACCTGGGTAGCAAAGCGATCAAATTTAAGCGGGTTCAAGTAGGTACTGGTCATAGAAGCTACCAAGGTTGGCACAAAATGACCCAGTTTCATGGTGGTAAAGGCATGCATGGCCTGACCACCGTCGATGCGCAGCGCGTAGTGTTTGCCGTCCTTTTTATAGTTGAGCTGACCGTTATGACAGGCAGCGCAGCTCAAATCCAACAGTTCACTGCCCGATGCCTGGTCGAAGTGCTTGGTAAAGCCCAAGGGGTATTGATAGGGATTTTGAGGGCTTGGGTTGTCATCGACGATAAAGCCGTAGGCCTTTAAATGTCTTGGATCGGCAAATCGCGTCTCGCCCCAGGGCATTTCCAGGTGCGCCAGCCAGTCGTATTCCATGCCCTTTAAGCTGGTGCCCTGTGGTGTGTAGTAGTAGGTTTGACGCTCGGGCGAATGCGCTTCGAGCCCCCAGCCCTGATCCAGGTAGCGTGTTTTTTCTGTCGGCTCATAGTCTGGGATCTGCGAGGCGGGATAGTGCACCAAGGCAAATAGGCTAAGGCCTGCCAGTACTAATAAAGCCGTTACACAGACCAGGATCCGTTTTGTTATTTTAATTAATGTCATTGTATTAACCAAGGTTAAGAGGAAGAGGGGAGAGCCCCTCCACCGAGTTATTCCCGAACTAGCCGTTAAACGCCAATGTTAAGCCGGCATTTTTCATTTTTGCTTTTACCAGCATGCCGCTGGCACCTAAGGTGATATAGGCGGTTTTATTGTCTTCGCCACCAAAGCAGATATTAGAAGGCAAGGGGGCATACAAATCCTCGCCCAGATTGATCTCGATATACTCCAATATCTCTCCTTCGGGAGACACCACGGTAATTCCGCCATTGCTAAAGGGGTTGTTGCCCTGCGGTAGCATGGTGGCCAAATAGAGGTTACCCAGCTCATCGACTGCCATGGAGTCATATATGGCCTGGCCTTCAAAGCCTGTTAGCAGGTAGGTGCCGTCCAGTGACTGGGGGTTTGGGGCAATTTCACCGGGGGCCGACAGCTCCCAGTACAACAGTCGTCGTGTATAGGTTTCTATGCTGTACAGGCGCTTGCCATCGGGCGACAGGGCGATACCGTTTGGCGCATTGAGCGGGAAGACCATTTGCTTGATGCTGGTGCCGTCCGGTGCAGCATAATAAATCCCCGTAATATCCCGGGTACGGCCATCGTCTTTGCCCCAGTCGGTAAACCACATGCCGCCTTGGCTATCAAAAACCAGATCGTCCGGTCCGCGCAGCGCAAAGGCGGGCGACAGGGCTTGGTTCTGCCACTGCATGTTGGCCATATCCAATCGGCGGCCGGTGTCGCAATGGGTATACAGGGTTTCAACCGCGGAGGTGGATAAATTTACCTTATCTATGCTGCCGCCTTTATACTCAGCCGATTGGCCGGTGCCGATAAAGAGCGTTTGCTTTGGCAGGGGCACTGGTAGCCATTGAAAGCCGCCACTGTTACAGATATAGACCTGGCCATCCGGTCCTATGGCCGCACCGTTAGGGCCTCCGGGTATTTTGGCGACCACGGCTTTGTTACCCTTTGCTGAAACTCGGGTTAGTTGCTGATTTTTGATCTCTACCAGCAGCACACTGCCATCTTGCATATAGACGGGACCTTCGGGATAGCCGAGTTGATCACATACGATTTCAAAGTTTGAACATAAAAAGCTCGTCATTATTGCTCTCCGCTGGTGGCCGTGGTCGCTAAGTCGATGGACTTTAGCATTTGGTGGGCAAGTTGGAAGCCCAGTTCCCGGTAGGCTTCAAACTGCATTTCATCGAAAAATTGATTATTGGTGCTCTGATGCGGGAAATCCGGGTTCATTCTTTTATAACTTTTCAGGTCTTCGTTTAAGTGTTCGATCATGCAGGCCTTAATATAGATAAAGCGTCCATAGCTGCCGTCGTCATAGGATATTTTCCCCTCGGTCCAAGCTATATCTGAGGTCGCCTCCTGCTGGTTAATCTCGCTGACATCGATGGCGAGTTTGGCGCCAAAATCAACGCGCGCCAGCTCAATGAGCTTGGCCAGGTCCTTGTATTGGTATTTGGGATCGGCACCGGCATCACAACAGACAATGAGCTTGCACTTACGGCGTATCAATTCATAGCAGGCCAGGTTTTCAAAGTGGCCGCCATCGGAGAGGTGAATATAGGATTGTTGCTCGTTCAATCCCTGACCGAACATGTCCCTAAACATATATAGGTACCACCAAGGCTTATTGAAAAAGCTAGCCGGTTTGGCTGGCTTATTCGGGTTTTTCAGCCAACAGCCGAGCCTTAGATTCAACAGTGACATAATAAAATTCAGCTGCTTAGAACGGGTCATCGGGGTATTGGTGGCAATCGCCGCGCCCGAGATCGCACAGGCACTGGCAAGGTCCAACTTGCCGGCCATGTAATCCTTGGTCGCTCTGTATCCCGTGCTGTCGGAGCCCGAATATAAGGGGGTCAGGGTGAAACAGTCGCCGCCGCGATTCTTATATTTGGCCCTGCTTGAGCCCAGCAATTCAATATTGCAATTAATGATGGGAAAGGGCGCGTCCGTGGCTTTGAGCTCGCCAAGTAATAGTTGCTTATCATAGCTGGTCGTTTGTTCGCACTGCTCGTCATTAGTTTCCAGTTTGGATAAATGACAAGGCATAAAGGCATCTCTTAGCCTGTCTCTGTAATAGCCATGCATAGACACTGAGTTGATGTTACAGCCCAATACCAGGAACACCGACAAAAACAGCAAGGGATAAAAAATGGTGGGTAGCAGCTCCCATTGCACGGCAAAGTGATAGCTGATCATCACAAAACCGAAACAGGTCAGCAGCAGACCTAAGTCTATCAATAGACTGGTGAGCGAATATTTAATATCGGCGTTGCCATTCCTTCTCGCCGCATAACGGGTAATAGTGATACCTATTAAGGAGATACTGAAGCTGGTGTGCACCACCCACTCGGCAAAGTGTTCAAAAGACTTGTGTAAGACGGGAATATAGCCAACGGCCAGTAACGCAAGGCCAAGGGGAAACAGGTTACTGAGGTAATACCTGAGCGTTTCTGTACGGTGGTTTGCTCGCGCAGAATCAAAGCCGGTACTGATGGCGGTCAGCAACATAACACCGAAGCTGGCAATTAAGGTGAGAAACCCCACGCCCCGTAACAATGAAAAACCGTTAAAGGGAGCATGGATGGCAATAGCGGAAAGATCCGCAGAAAACTCATAGCTCAGTAAAAATAACAACAACAGCAATAAAGGCACCATGATCAACATATTAATCAGGGTGCCCGTTAAGATTGCCGTTAACAGCGAGCTTTTATCAACGCCAAACCCCGGCGTTAAAAAACTGCTGTGTGCCCTTAGCCAAGCGAGCGTGTCACTCGCATGCTTATCCCGACGACTGGTGCCAAAGGGGAAGCGACCGGGAAATCTGGATTTAAACCAGGTAAAGGAGGTGGCAATGTAACTGCCGCCAGACACCGATGACAGATAGTCAAACTGCGTGAGTTGATCATTTTTGGCTAATGCCTGCAACACCCCGAGATTAAAGGTGGCCGAGCGGATACCGCCGCCGGAAAAGGCCAGCGCTTTGGTGTCTTTGCTGCTATCACCACTTAGGTCGCAGGCGGCTCTGCGATCGCTCAGCCATTGCTGTTCTTGATTTTCAATATCCCGATTAAATGTTTCTTGGAAGGAACTCATTGTTAAGTTGTTGTTATTATTTTTGTTATATTATCTATGTTTCTACAATTAACTCAAACGATACCTGCGTTTATTGCTGTTACCCGTGCGGGAAAGGGCTGGAGTCGGAAAGGCCGACCCGGCAACTTAGCCACCAGGACTTAGGACGCTGGTGGCTATTTACTGATGATTCGGTCGTATGTGAGCAGTTAAAAGGCTTAATCTACCGCATTAACAGCAGATCAATACAACCTAGCTAGTCCATACAAGCGTCGATGGAAAGACCGAGTTCATCGGCGACGAATTGGCCCAAGGCTTCCATGGTGTCATCATCGATAATTCCGGCTTCATAGAGTAGCCGCGCCAAATTACGCAAACCCATTCTGGGTGTGGGTTGCTCACTGCTATGCTCACCCATAGCCCCGGTTTGTGCAAAGACCTTGGTTGCCTGTCCCCAGCACGCCTGTTGCGGGTTTTTTGCCTCCGCAGCGACAGCAAACGACGACGCTAAAAGTACTGCTGATACCATGGTGTAAGAAATTATCTTCATTGAATTGATCCTTATGATGGGGGAAGTATCTGTACGTACTGCGCGTGTACGAATAAAAGAATAGACCATCAGAGGAAGTCTGTTTAACCTGTAGAGTAGGCCGGGTGCTTGTGAGGTAAGTGTTTTTCGATTACTTTATGATTTAGTCAGATTTTTATTTAATAGCGCGTCTATATGGCCTTTTCTGCTCTGAAGGTTTGCTTGGCTTAGCTTCACAAATAAGCATATTAAATGCTTTAGGCGGTTTTTATAAATGAAGACATTTTATTATATTTTTTTGCCATATTAGTCGCGACGGTTCTTTCTCACGCTTACCTTTCGAGTGAATATGCTAGAAGTCAAGATATTGAAGAATATGAAGTAATTACTGGCACCCTCCATAAAAAAGGTGAAAAAGACACAACAAAGCACGATAGGGCGTTCTACGTGAAAATCCGCAACGCAAATGGTGACTATACCTTGGTCCTTCCAAAGTCGCGTGCAGATTGTGATTTCCTTAGGAAAGTTCGTTTTTCAGAAAATGCAGAAGCCCGCGTCCTTCGCACATTTAAAGGAATACATTTAATTGAGCTTAAGATAGATGGACGTTATGTGCTAAGGCAATCAAGCAATTAGCATTATTTTAAAGTTGCTTGAAATGCCGGCAACGTATTTTACTCTTTTTCCTGCTCTATCAATTTGTTGCGTACCAAAGTAACTTATTGATTATATACTTTGACTTGTTTCCGATTTTTAAGGTGAGGGTAGAAGGATCGTACTTGGGACTTCGCAGTAGTCTGGTTGGAGTGAAAAGCGGTCACTCAATACATAGTTCGGTGGACATCACCTTCTAAGATATCAGAATCGCTAACTATAATACGTCCTTTACTTACGTCATAACTTGAAAAGTTACTCAATGGTAATTTCCAGCTCTCAGATTTTCTATTAATTGGCACGACATAAAGGTATTCAGTATCGTTTTCAGCATTAACGTAATACAAGTTATTTGAATCGACCTTTACATGATAAAAATCAGTTGGTAAGGATATTTGTGTATTAATAAAACTTAATTTTTCCGTAGAAGTTTTGTCACCAAGAGATGAATAGCTTGCTTGGTACAAGACGTTACTGTGTTGTTCAATAAAATAAACAAGTTCAGGCTGTTCGCTATCTTTCAACCCATAAGCCCACGTTCCATCAAATTTAACCTTTTTATTGTTAGAAAGCTGGACTACTACCAATTCAGGGGTTCCATTAATAACGTGTGTAATAGCCGCACTCTGGCTTGTAAGCCAATCCAAAGAAATGATTGGATTTTTACTTTCATAGATCAAAAGTTCTTCTTTAAATGCAGTCAAAGGTTTATTCGGGTCTAGTTCACTTATGGGAACTAGATAAACTTTGTTATCAACATTTAATAAAACATTTTTATCTTCCTCTGAAATTGAAACGTATTTAAGCCAATGAGAGTTGGGTAAATTGGTGACTACTTTGGCCTGATTATATTGGTTGTTTACTAAATACAATTGCATGCGGCCACTTCGTTTTGAAACGAATAAATACTTATCGCTTTTGTGAAATAGCGCAGGATAAACATCAAACACTGATGAATTATCAATAGTCTCATTGTTGTTCAAAGGCATTAGCCAGCGATTGTTGTAGTTTTTGTTCTCTGTACTAAATAGTATGTTTTTACCATCCGCTATCCTTGACAGCTTTGGCAATATCTCTTCAGATATATTGATAACTTCAGTAGAGGTTTCGCCATTTATGTCACTTCTAATGATTCGCTGGGCAGGTGGAGGGGCAAAGTAATACACTTGCTCTGAGTCATGATGCCATATTGCTTCATACACAGGCTTTTCAAACTTCATACCCTTTGTAATTTTGTTATCTGACAGATTAAGAGAGAGTAATTGAGTCTTGTAATCACTATCTGTGCTCATTATTAAAAGTTTTTTTCCATTTGGGGATATATCGAGATTATGATGCCCCCAACCCTTCGGTTGCGATTGAGTAACAATCTTATGTTCACCAGTTTCAACATCAAAAGCATAAATTTGATTCGGCCAATGATTTTTAGGTTGAGCAGCATAATAAAATGCATTTTGTCCATCATGATAATCTATATCTTTGACTCTCTTATCACTGCAATCAAATAACTTTTTTTGTGCTGTACTTATCTGATTTAGCTCTTCTGGCGCTGACAAGAATTCTTGATAAAGCCCGCACTTATTTGTCGCCATGTCAAGATAAAACATGATAGTTTGATTCGCATTTAGGTCTTCAACAAGCGAAATAATTTTACTGATACTGCCTTTTACTTTTGCTTTTTTAGTAACGGAGGTGTTAATGTTTTTTATCCAAAGTTCACGACTTTCATGGTCATCATTTTCTTTCAAATAATATAAGTGTTTATTGTTTGGGTGCATTATAGGAGAAAGCTCAGCACCCTCGTCACGTGTCAATGCTACCGAGTAACTAATATTTGAAGAGTTGTTATTACTAGATTTGAATATCATTAAAGCGCTTAAAACAATGACCAAAATAACAATGAAATAAATCATTATATAAGCTTTTAATTTTTCACCCCAAAAACTAACTGGGGCTATTTCAGAGGGGGGGTCGTTAATTAAGTTTGAATCAGTTGGATTTGAAGCTTTGCTCCCTAGTGCTTCAACGCTACAAACTAGGCGGTATCCTTTCTTGGGGACAGTTTGAATGTAATTAGGCTTTTTGGCATCATCACCCAGTAACTTTCGAAGGTTACCTATTAATTTATTGATTGCATTGTCGGTAACAACAGAACCCGCCCACAATTCTTCAAGTATATCTTGCCTTGAGATAACAGCATTTGGACGCTCAATGAATAGCAGAAGTAACTCAAATAATTTAGGCTCTATAAGTATTTCAGAGTTATCGCTCGCATTCAGCAAACATGAATGTTCTGAATCGAGTATATAATCGCCAAATTTAATCATAACCTACAGTAACAAAGCCCAAATTAATTAATCCTCATTCAAACGATATCACACCGAAAGTTTTATTGGAAAATGAATTAGCCCTAAGCCTCTAATATACCTAATAATTTTTGGAATTCACCTTTTCATCACTTTTTTTCCCCACAACTTCATTACTTTTCTAAAGTTTAACGTCACATTAACTCTCTAATTTTAATAGAGTAATGGAAGTTTTTATGTTTAAAAAAATAGTAATTTTGCTTTTAGCATTTTTCCTTAGTTCTGAGGAAGTAAACGCCAATGTACGAGGCACTTCAATAACTGATAGCTTGTATTCAACCGTTTTGTCAGAGCAAAGAGACTTGTTGGTACACTTACCTAATAACTATAAAGAAAATAAAACACTTAATTATCCTGTTCTATATTTATTAGACGGACAAAGAAACTTTGCTCATACCATAGGTACTTTAGATTTACTGAATCAATCTAGCTTGGCGCAAGAGATGATTATCATCGCCATAAAGAATACACATCGTACAAGGGACTTTACTCCTACCTATGATCAAAGCTACAACGAATGGGGTATCTCAGGTGGTGCAGATGACTTTCTCGATTTTATTGAGAAGGAGCTTATTCCATACGTTAATAAAAAGTACCGTGCAAACAATTTCAAAATAGTATCAGGTCATTCTTTAGGAGGCTTGCTTTCTATCTATGCATTGCAATCGAGGCCAGAGCTATTTCAAGCGCATTTTGCATTTAGCCCTAGTCTATGGTGGCATAAACAGGTCATATTCAAAGAGGCAGAAAGCTTTTTAAATAATTCAAGTAAGTTAAATACGTATTTGTATGTAAATATGGGGAGTGAAGGTGGTCATATGTTAAGTTCATATGAGCGATATACAAAACTACTTAATTCTCATAACCGAAAAGGGTTCAAATTTAATTCAGATTTAGATACCTCTGAAACACACAACACAACAGCGCTTGCTGGACATTCATTAGCTTTCCAAAAGCTATATGCTTCTTTGCGTCCGGGTCATGAGACTATTGCCAAAGGCATTCCGGCAATCAAAGAGTTCTACAAAAAACAATCAGAAATCTACGGCTATGAAATAAAGCCAAGTTACGGGTCTATTAACAGAGTTGCTTATAACGCCCTTGAGGAAAAAGATTTTGCTACGGCAATCTCTATTTTTAAGGAGAATGCTAAGAATTACCCCTATAAAGCTGACGCTTATGATAGTTTGGCTGATGGATATGAGGCTAATGGAGAGCTAGAGAAAGCACTAGAAATGAGAAACTTAGTCATTAAAAAAAGTATTATTGAAAACATTGAAAACAACGCCTACAAAACTCGTCTAATTAATTTAAACAAATTGATTAAGGCTAACAACCCATAGCAAAAACCTTTTTATCCTTATGCGGACATGCCCAAAGTCCGCTTTTGGCATTGAGATGACTATCATGCAAACCATCAATTACCGTATCAGTATGAGACATCCATCGGAAATCAAAGTTATGGCGTTAATTTAAGGGGGGAAGGTCAGAACTAGTAGGGCAAACCTTATTTATGGCATTGCAGATAATAAAACAGTTATTCGTTGGTTTTATGAAGACATGCAGGTTGTTAAAAGAAGGGTAACGAACCTCCTGGGGAAAAGCGATGTGCTGTAATGAATGTTTGGTTGGGAGAAATGCATCCTTAATTCTGTGAGATAAAAGATAATTAGGAAGGATGAATTTCCCTTCATTTGGGTTTAGATAGAGGTAAGGCTAATTCTAAAAAGGAGAATCTCATTAAGCCCAAAAGTCTCAACCTGAGTGACCATGAGCACAACCAGCAGAAGCTTCAGTTTAATCAAAATATCCTATAAATTAGATTAGGTTTGTAACGGGGTTTTCGATGTGAAAGCCCCGTTTTTGTATGTACTTTTGTCTCAAAAAAAGGTTAATTATTAGTACATACCGAAATCATAAAATATTTCAAGATAACTTTATTATGAAGAATAAAATTATAAAAACGCAACATAATCTCTCATGGAAGAAGTCATTGAAGTTTTGCTCTGAGCAGTTCTTAATTTTTCCTGTGGTTGCTCACACAGATATGCTATCTGATCATGCAATAGAACATAATGACGAGGTGTTTGGAGATCTATATTCAGAACTTTTACAGGAAATTGGTGTAACAAAAACTCTTACAAAGCGTGAAAAGTTAGTGCTAGCAGTACAATGCGTTGTTTATCTAGATAAGTTAGGGTTCGTAAAGGGAGTCTATAAGAATAAAGGGGAGATTCTAGAGGATGTAGATGCTATAAAAATAGAAAGATTTGTTGGATACGAGTTAACAAAAGATGGGGTTGAAGCAATATTTAAGTTGAATCAACACGAAGAAACTTTAGATATACAGAAAATAATGAAAGCAAACAGCAGCAAGGCTTTATGCTTATCAGGAGCCGCTTTAGTGACAGCAATAACAATAGCCGGAACTAATATTTATCAGGTTTATGAAAGAGAAAATAGGATAAAACAAAATTGTTTTGAAAAAGTTGATGTAAACGCGGTTATAAAATCCATTCCTAATAAAAGCATTCAAAAATACGTATTCAATAGTTTAGAAAAAAAATGCTACGAAAAAAAATAGGCCTGAGATAGGCCTGGAAGATCTAATCATCTGTACCTGTTCGTCTTGCAATATCACCAACAAGTTTTACTAATTGTTCATTTAGAGATTGCATAAACTCGCGTTGGGTGTCGGTTTCTCTTTTCAAGTTGTCATACATGCGCTTGTGCTCAGTAGCAGACCATTTATAGCGGGGGTAAAAACAAAGCTGGCCTGCACTGATGGTGTACCAAGGGGTAACAAGCTCATGGGTTTGTGGGTCAATATAGCAATCTTTCCAACCACCAGTGTCGGGGAGGTAACCACGAGCCTTGATATTGAGTAGAATTTTGATGGGCTTTGGGGCATTGCCCTTTTTGAGATATTTATGAATGGTTACCTCGTGAACGCCAAGCTCTTTTGATGCTTTACGAGCTTGGTAGCCATACACCTTCCTAAAATTTTGCACAAATTGATGATCAAACATGTTTTTTCACTCCTTAAAAACATTTAATGTTGTTATCGGGGTGAAAGTCAAAAGAAAGTAAAATAGTCATTAAAAACAATGCGTTATAATTTGTTAGTGTTCACTAACGCTCAAATGTGACCGGGTATCAAAATTAAAAACGTGTCAAATTAGACATAAGTGTATGATTTAAATGTGAAAGTAAAGGTTTTCAAGGTGAGTGCGGTGTCTCAAAATGAGACAAAAGTGCAGTATTACTAAACCTTTTTGCCCTGTCGGGTAAGTCTAAGTCCGTGCACAGGGCTTTGTCATCCACTCCTAGAAAATCAATAAAAATAGCGGAACCCCCTACGGGCTTCCCCCGCGATTTTTTTTGACTGTCTATCCGTTCCTGACTTGGTGTTGGCATCACCAATATGCGGGCAACCCTCGCTAAAGCGAGGCCCACATATCGTTGATTTTTAAAAGCCCTTAGGGCGTCACCAGTGACAACAGTCAGAAATGGAGATTAAGAAATGAGCAGAAACAGTGAATACGAAGCAAGAAAACGCAATATGGGTTTTAAGAAAATTACAGTTTGGGTGCCAGTTGAAGCAGAGGATGATTTTAAACTTATGGCACAGTTTACATGCGAACACCCAGACCATACTCCAATGATGGTTAGGAACATTAAAACAGGCCGCATGGCTAAGGCGGTATGAGATGCTAATTAAGATTACCGATTTAGATGAGCGGATTGTAGAGCAGCTTAAACAGATGACTGGAGAAAAGACGGCTTCTAAGGCAGTAGCTAAAGCAGCAATGAAGATGCCCCAACTAAAGGAGCAGCTGGATAACTACAAGAACGCAAATGAAGTTCTTAGTAATCAACTCACCAGGAGAAAGGAAAAGATTAACCGAATCAAAGAAGCGGTTAAGGTGCTTAGTGAAATTTAGTACCAAAAAAAGCCCAGGTAATCCTGGGCCAGGTCAATTTGTGGTACCAAAATTTTAATCGAGCAGCTGAAGCCAGGTTAATTTTTGGTACTATTTTTTTGCAAGATTAGACTTTGATTTTGAAAGTTCATAATCAGAAAAACGAAATACATTTCTAATTCGCTGTTGGATCTGTTCGCTGGGGTAACTGGTGAATACAAGTCTTAGGCGTGAACCGTCCCTAACTAAATGAAACTCTATTTTACAACGCCTGGGTAGGCCCTTCCTAAATGCAGTGGAGGTAAAGAACTGGGACAGCTCATTACGGTGAAGATCTGAAATTAAACCTGAAAATTTAAGAGTTGGTTTAGGGTAAGAAACGTAAGAGACACTAAGTATTGAGGTTAGACGGTAATAAAGTGATTTCATATGCTTTCCCTAAAAGCCGCCGCTAGCTATCGGCCAACAGCTGAGCTGTTTGGCTCGCTAGCTATCAGCGTCTTGCGGTGCGGCTGTCCTATCGTATGTAAAAGATGGTACACGATATGGATTGCATGTGACATTGATTTTAGTGTTATCAAATGGGTCGATTAACTGAGCAGAGCAGGCTTTGATTTGATTAATAGCAAAGCCGGCATCGTTAGGATGGAAAGGTTTGCCATTCTTTTCAAAGCAATAATCAAAAACCCCTGTATTGATATTTTGAACGCTGCAAGTGATATAGATTTCAGGTTCAACGCTTGTGGCCGCTTGGGTGGAGTTCGGCACAAGGGCAGAAGCAACAGTGTTTAACGTGCTGGTTTGGGTTGTTGCTGTAGCTACTTGCTCAGCGGCTTCTGGGTCGTCAGAACCAAGGCCAAAATAGAGAAATACAGCAGAAATAGCACCTACAACATAGTGCCAAGGCTGGATAATTTTCTCTTTAGGCTGTTCGCGTTGAGGGAGTTGTTCTGTAGTTTCGGACACGGGCTTATCTCCTGTAGCATGATACCAAGGATAGAGGTAAGAATCAGGCAATACGCTGTAAATGGAGCGCATATCTACCAAGTCGCCTTTCTTGTTAACCACTAAATCAAGATTAAATTGCTGGCCTGTCTGGTAGCAGGAGTGAAGCTCATTAAGCCTGAAATATTCAACCCCATCGGATTTACGTTTGAGTTGTTGACCATCATAAAAACGGCAAACATGAAATTTAGGGATACCCTTGCCAAGGGTAAATAGCTTGGCTAGCAGCTGTATTATGGTGTTAGCCATACCGCGACCAAAGATAGCAGTAGAAGCCCTACAGGAATAAATTTCAGTAATAAGAGCTTGGCGAAGTTGCTTGTCTACGGCTTCAACGTCTTGCCCTATAAAAACCAAGTGCCAACCAAATTTTCGAGATTGAACGAACCAATCGACACAAGCCTGACGGTCTTTATCTTTCCAACCACGAGAGTTAAACGAGACAAGCATTTCATCAACGACAACTAGACCGAACTTGGATTCGTCATAGGTTTCAGGCTTATCAGGGTCAAGCTCAGGATAGGCCTTGCCAAGCGCTAAAAAATCCTCAGAACGTGGCCTATCTGGTAAACGTATAACTGGCGTTTTACCACCTGGCACCAATTTATCAAGATTAAGATTTAGGTTAGTGGCAACAGCGCGACCATTACGTAAACGACCACGAATCATGCGAACTGCGTATTTAGATTTACCACCACCTCGGCGGCCTTCAATGAACCAACAGCTCATGACTTGACCTTAATGTTAAGTAGCTTGTGCTTGTAGAGGTATGCCCACCTAAGCGCGTGAGAGGTAGCAATAGCGCCTATACAAGTTGATGCAAAGCTGGGAACCAAAGAAAAGCCAGCCTGTATAAAGCCTTGGGCTGGGGCAGATACCATAAGCGAAGTTAAAAGGCCGTTTATAGCAAGCGTAAAAGCGACGACGATAGCGGAATATACAGCGATATACACGGCGCTAAAGGCGAGCTTTTGGCCGAGCAAAGTTGTAATGAGACTGACAAAGCCAGTAATGGCAGAGCCAATCCAAGCAGCAATAGCACCCATAAAGCCCCCTTATGATGATGCAGTCATTAGTATGGTTTTATCCCACAAGTGGAATATGTATAGCGCGGTGATGATGCCCAAGAACCAGCTAACAAGCGTTCGACCCCAAGAGTCATAGGCGGGGCAATGCTTGTCATAGATGAGCGTGATAGTACCGTTCGATAAATTGGAGACATCGGTGTAGCCGATACAGGAGCCAGTACCAATTTGCCAAAGAGAGCTAATATCAAAAATTTCGGTAGGTACGTCTGTAGTTTCAACGGCCTGAACTGATGATGTGAAATCATCTTGGTGTTGAGTCCAATCCTGTTGGATTTCAGGTAAGCCGTTAGCCAGCTCGTTGTGCCATTTCTGGTTAGATTGTTCGTATTGTTGCTGGGTCAAACCCTCGAAAGGAGGAAATTCAACGTTAACGTTGATTTCAGGAGCAGGTTCAGGATTGGGGTCGGGCATAGGTTCAGCAACTGGATCTACAACGGTATCGGCATAAGGGTCATAGAAAGGTTGGTCATTAAATGCAGAATTGAGCGCAGCTTGCACTTGGGGAAGCATAGCAGGGTCAATATAGTGAGCAGCATTAGGGTCAGTTGTTTGATGTAAACCAGAAGCAAGAGAAGACAGAGCGCTTGAAAGAGCAGGAGAAAGTTCAGGCATAGGGCTGACTGATTCATAAAAGTCAGGATAAGCCTCGGTGGTACCAGGCTGAAGAAAAGCTTCAGGAGTAAGCACATCAGGACCAGAAGTAATACCCATGCGAGCAAGGTACAAATCAGCAGCGGCGAGGGTGTCAAAAACTTCTGTCTGCGTTTCTATTTCTTCAAACATCTGAATATTGAAAGTTAGGGAATTAGACAGAGTAATTACATCGTTATAAACGTTATAAGCCTCGATTGTGTAGTCATAATAAACAGTTTTTGGTGCGCTAGGGTTAGAATCAAAATTAGTGATATTTAATTGGTTGTTACCAGTCAGGGTGTAATTTTTAGCCATTTGGTTAACCCAATAATCCAATAAATAATCATGCACCTGGGTCTGAGTGCAGGGATAGAAAACAGTATCGGAGGGCGGCAGTAAGCTGCACCTTAATTGAGTATTAGCGTTTGAAGTTTGCTTTTTCCAAATGCCATCAGTATCCAGAAAGTAACCAGCGGCAAGCATGACAGCCAACCAGTACGGGTTACGACCAAGAACAGACTTTAAAACAGTCCGACCAACTGAAGCGCCAGAAGTACGCAAAGTAGCGATACCAAATTTTGGGTCGTTGGCTGCAAAACTACGATACTGAATAGCTTGCTTAGGGACTGGAGTTACACGAGGGTTACCAAGTGGGGTAATTATCTCGGCAGGGTTGGCAAATGAACCAAAAGAAAGGACTAAAAGAATAGTTAAAATAAAGGTTTTCATAGAATCACCTTAAAAAGGAGGCCGAAGCCTCCTACAGGAGAGGTTGGGAGGGTTAGCCGTTGGCACCTTTGTTGATGAAGCGGCTAAGTAGTGACATACCTACAGAGGTTGCAAGTACGGTTCCCAGTACCGTCATACCAGAACCGGCAGCGGTTGCTACGTCGGCCAGTACTTCGGTTTCAACAGCTGTTACCTTGACGGGGTCTAGGGCAGCGTGGGCGGCAGAGGTGGCTAACGCCATACCAGTAACTAAAACCGAAGTAATCGCAGTTTTTGCTTTGATTGCTTTAGTTTTAGCGAAAGTTGTCATCGCGACAGCTTGTGGCTTTTTCATAGTGATATACCTATGTTGGTGGTTGATTATGTGCGGGTTGCACGTTCTATAAATTGCCGGACCGCTAGGTGTACACGACCAGTGCAGTACCCAACGAACCAGCAAAATACGAGTGAGCCAATTACCTGAGCAAGAAAGCTATCTATCATCGTTGCGACCCCGCCTGATAGCCAAGAAAGGCCGCTATACAACAAGCGATTGCAACAATGATATAAACGAGAGTTTCAAACTCGGTAGTTGACATGATTACTGCGCCTTATCAGCTTTTTGCTTGGCGTTCTTGGTAGCCATGATATAACCAGCTACGAAACCAGCAGCACAAGATAGGGCGGCGATTAGTTCAATACTCATAAGTAGTTCCTCAATTATCGGGGTTATGGGGTACAGCATTAGTCTTTGGTGTCGTCGAAGCGCTCGGGGTGTGTAATGCGTTTACGAGCGCGAGCTTTTTCGATAAAGCGCTTAAAGGTGGCTGATTTTTCCAGCTTGCCAAGCAGGAAATAAGTTGAACCTAAAAGCAAATCGTAAACAGCTAGACCAACGAAGGTGCCGCCCATGACGACAATGAATAGCGTATCCGTTAACATTTTGATTTGCTCGGCGGTGATGATTACAGATTCCATATCAACTCCCCTTGTATACCTTGTTGGAATCGAAAAAGAGCATAACGGCGAATATGGTAAGAGCTGCGAAAGCAAAGCTAAAAAGCCCAAATGCACCGGACGATATATAAAAGAACTCTTTTAAGTACTCGTTTTCTAAGGCGCTAGCTAGGTAGGAAGAGCCGAAGGAAAAAAGGTAAAAAAGAGCTGCTACGGCAAGGAAAATAGCCCACATAACTAGCTAGCCTTCTGGTGAATAACAATATCCTTAGCTTCACTGGTGCCAAGGTAGGTGTTGGAATAAACCTTTTCTTTCCAAGAGCGGTGGCGCTGGAAGATAGGAACTGTAATCGTCTTACCTTGCGACTCAGCCAAAATGCCAGGTAGACCAGCGTCCTGTGCTTTTTTACCGATTTGGATATCGAAAATAGTTTCTTCACCCTCAAAGCCGTTTGCCTTAGGGATAGCGATACCGACAAAAATCTCGTTGTATTGTTCGCCTGTTTGCTTGTTGGTCTTAAGGTTCTGCTTAACACCTTTACAGATGCCAGTGAAGTTAGTGCCGAAACGTAGTTGGTTCATGGTTGTGACTCCCGTCTTAGTTAATTAAATATTGTTGGATTTCAGCGGTGCAGGCCGGACGAGCTTCTAAGACTCTGACCAGTGGGACGACTTGCGCCTTATGTTCTTCTGCGTTCGCTGGAGGTAAGCTGATATCGATACCGAACTCGGCCAATTCCTTTCTATGGCGGTAAAACGTTGGGCGCGAAATTATGTCTCGTACATTGTGGCCGGTGCGCCATAACTCATATGTGCCACGTACCTTGTTCGGTAGCTCTAGGGACTTTCGTCCAGTAATAGGGACTTGTGCATTCATATCGATTCTCGCTATGTAGCGGTTAAAAAGTGACTCGGGTGTCAAAATAAATTGGTTTCCATCGTCATCAGTGACGGGGGCATTAAAGAAGGATGCTTTGAACTCCTCTGCATCGAAAAACGCTAAGGCAAGTTTCCGGAGTTCCGCTTTCATGAGACGGAGTTCAAAGCGAAGTTTGGCGCGGCAAAAGTCCAATAGCGGACTATTTAATAGTTCAACTGGCAAACCGTGACCTTTGCCACCGCGCATCAATTCGTTGTATTTACTGTAGAGCTTTATAGCCCAACGGCGGGAGTGCTTACCCCAATATACTGTACCTTTGTCATTTAAAGCGCGGCCGTGGCGGGTGCGTGTTTTCTCCGAGCAAGCATCGATATACGCTTCTGCATCAGTCTGGTTTTCTAACTGATACATATAGTTAATATCTATTTTCTTTATTATAAAATTGCCGGATTTAATGCTGCGCTCTGTGAACTCATTAAGCACAATAACCTGACCATGAGCAAAGCGAATAGGGGTATATTCCCCATCTTCAAATTGGGTGTCGTATAGCTCGAACTGCTGGAAAATAGCGTTAACAGTTAAAAAGGCTAACAAGCAGACATCATCTGTGCCTGCTATGTTATGGCCTTGGAGGAACTTGGTTGGGTTCCCATCTATGAATAGAGTGTGCCCGAAGTTATGGCACTCGGTAATGTCATTGCTGCAAATCTGAATAGCTGACTCGTACGAACCACGACACGTATTGCGCTTGTGAGTGTGCCATTCTTCTTCACCAAAACGGTCAACACTAATAATGTGACCATTATTTATAAAGCGGTGACGAATTGGGAATACTGCGGTTAGCCAATCAATCACTTTTTGAGTCCTCTAAATAAGAATTATAAGAATCCTCAAGAACTACAAAAAAGATTATTCCGCAGGCACTACCGAAAAGAGTAAAAAAGACAGACAAAATTTCTTTATCTAAATCATGAAAGTATTGAGCTATGAAAGCGCTAAAAAAGCACAAAACGATAATTATTAAAGGGCGAATGTAATAATTCATAAAGCGCCCCCTGCATACTCAATGTTTGAGCAATGACGGGAATCACAAGCAGGGGGCTTAAGGCTGGCGTTTCTACGATTTAACCATTCTTGACCAAAGAACTCCAGTGCGCCGATAAGCGAGTGATAACCCGACATGTCGATAAAGCTAGGGTGTTGGTTTGTGAATTTTTCTAAGTCTGCATCCAACTGGATGATAGCGCTGTGCAATTCAGCATCGGCAATGTTAGGCAAGAAAAGCACACGTAACTTTTCAATAGTGGCGCGTTCTTTTTTGATAGAAAGCGCCAACATCTGATAGGCATTAGTGCCAATGGTATGACGGCGCAATATCCCTGCGTTAACCCAAATGTTAGTAAAGCTGTTTTGTGACTGCTTTAAAATATCTTGAACTGTCATAAGTGACTCCTGTGATTCCCTAAACATCAAAAGTGATGTCTGTGATATTCTAGACATCAAAATAGATGACCGTCAAGATATGAATCATCAAAAATGTGGACTAAAATAGAATCACCAATAAATTCAAGGGCTAGAGCCATGAACTACAGCTACGAACTGATTGAGATTTACAAGAAGTCGAAGGGGTATTCTCAAGATAAACAAGCTGCTATGGACATACCGAAATTATCTAAAGGCGTGTTGGCAAACATCAAGGCAGGAACTAGACACCTGACGGCAGAGCAGGCTTTGTTCATTGCGAGTGAAGCCAATCTCAATGAGCAGGAAGTAATAATTAACCTTGGTATTGAGAAATCGAAATCAGAAGAAGAAAAAACGGTTTACGAGGCCATTGCAAAAAAGATTAAAGCTGTAGGCAATTCTGCGGCAATGTTGTTGCTTACAGCGGGGTTGGTATTAGGTGTAGCACAAAATGAGCCTGAGGGCTCTGTCTGTACTTAATAGCCCATAAATTAGATTATGTTAAATAACGTATGATTCTATAAAGTGCCGGTAAAGTATCGAATGAGAAGCGCTAAGGCGCTGTATAGAAAGGGATAAAACAAAAAAAAGTGGCCTATTTAATCAAAAATAGACCACTTTCCAACCATAAGTCTTTAGAAATGTTAGTTTAGCTCATTATCTACCCAGAATTTAGTCCCTTTTAACACGGCTTGCAAGGCTAATCCTGTTTCGGTGAGAGAATAAACGGTAACATCATCGGCGATCGCTTCGGCGGTGACCGCACCACCTTTTTCTTTGTGTTTGGCCGCAGCGTCGGCATTACCGCCAAACGCCCAACCGTGATCAATAAATCGGTTCAATGCTGCTTCGGTATGAAACACCATGACCACATTAAAATCCTTAACACCCAGGCCAAGGCCTAAGCCCGCCTCGCCCATATTCATATAGGTCCATTTACCGGTGCGGTTATTTTTTACCACACCATAGCCGCCGCCGAAACTGGCAAATAGAACATTGACGTTGGCATTATCGAATACCGCATAGCCGGCGCTGGTGGCAATTTGGTTTTGCACATCGGGTTTGCGCACATACAAAGTTTTCAATGTCTGGCTGCGCATGCTTTGTACCATCTCTCTTTTCGCTTGCGGACTGGCATTGCTGGAGGTGGCGCAACCATTTAAGGTAAGTACGGCAACCGTAAGTAGCATGATGTGCACAAATGAAGCTCTGATTTTCATAAAGTACTCCTTCTTTAATGTCCAATACTAGACAGTATCGGACTTTGTGATAAGCTAAGACTATAAATATTATGGTTATTTATCTTATGCTTACCCCTTTAGTTGATACGTTTAAGCAACTGCGTTATCAAATAGCCCATCTTGAAGATGGCACGCTGAACAGCGAATATCCCGAACTAGCTTTATTTATAGACCATCAAAGCTTAAACCTTGCTGAAATTTCGAAAGATTTATCATTTATTTACCAATATTTGTACGTCTATGGCCGTAAATCCGACGCCACCTTTACCCGCTTTCGCAACGAAATTGAGCGTTTTGCCCTTTGGTCCTGGTTAATTAAAGGCGCCTCGGTATTGGCGTTAAAACGCGAAGATATTGAGCATTATATCGATTTTGTTGTTGAGCCCAGCGCCGAATGGTGTTCGGACTCGGTGCAGTGGCGATTTAAACAACATCTTGGTCAGCGTATTGCCAATCCAAAGTGGCGCCCCTTTATGGCCAAAGAAACCAAGCCGAGCCAGCAAAGTTTGAATTCGACCTTCACGGCGCTCAATGTGTTTTATAAGTTCGCTATTTTAGAAGAACGTTCATTCACTAACTTTGTTCCCGTGGTTAAGAAAAACTGCCCTTATTTGGTCGTTCAATCTCAAATAAATCAACCAGATACGTTAAGTGATCTGCAATGGGAATATGTTTTACGGGTAACCGAAGAAAATTGCGAAGACGATCCGCAGCTCGAACGTAACCTATTTACTCTCGCCTGTTTGAAGGGTTTGTATTTACGTATTTCTGAATTGTCGGAGCGGCCCAACTGGTCGCCGGTCATGTCGCACTTTTGGCAAGACGCCGACGGCTTTTGGTTTCTACGGGTCATGGGTAAAGGCAATAAATTACGGGACGTGACCCTTAGCGAAAGTTTTATTGCCTATCTAAAACGCTACCGTTTATATCGCGGACTCAGTGCCCTGCCCCGGGTTGATGAACCTTATCCACTCGTTCATAAACTACGCGGTAAAGGCGGCATGACGGTGAGACAAATTCGTCGTTTAGTACAACAAAGTTTTGACTTGGCTACCGCCGCACTTCATCAAGACGGTTTTATCGAAGAGGCGGAAAAACTTACGGCGGCAACCGCGCACTGGTTGCGCCACACCGGTGCGACCCATGATGCGCAAACCCGGCCGCTAAAACATTTATCGGAAGACCTGGGCCATGCTAAATTAGCAACCACAGATCAAATTTATATTCAGACTAATATAAAAGAACGAGCCAAGTCGGGCGTTAAACGTAAGCTTTAAGCATGCTTTAAGCAGGCTGTGAGGATAGGCCATGGAATATTACATCGCAATCTTATTGGCGTTGGCATTTTTTATCTACTCCATTTCATTTCGCCAGTTGGCACGGGCCGAACTCACCGGCCCCATGTACTTTGTGCTGACCGGCATGGTGGTTGCGGCTCTGTTCTTAGCGGAATTTCAAATCAGCCAACCCTTGGAAAAATTGCTGCCTTTAGTCGAACTAACCTTGGCGGTGGTGTTATTTTCCGACGCGGCAAAAACCAGACTGGCGATTTTAAAGCGCGCCTATAAATATCCCGTGCTGCTTTTGTTTGTCGCCCTGCCACTCACTTTCTGTGCCACCGTACTAACCGGTCACCTGCTATTTCCAGAAATGGGGTTATTGGCCTTGGCGTTATTGGCTATTATCTTAACGCCC
Source organism: Pseudoalteromonas sp. T1lg48 (assembly GCF_002964785.1). Classification (GTDB taxonomy): domain Bacteria; phylum Pseudomonadota; class Gammaproteobacteria; order Enterobacterales; family Alteromonadaceae; genus Pseudoalteromonas. The sequence goes on along the minus strand of NZ_PQCC01000004.1, from coordinate 131,088 downwards.
ACCGATGCCGCCCTGAGTAAAGGGATCTTAGAAGCCAAGGCGGTGCCTTTAAACTTCGTGAAGCCATCAATGTTGAAAGTGGATTAAACGATGGCCTGTGTGTGCCAGTCTTTTTATTCCTGTTTTTGTCCTGGCAATTGGGCAATTGGCAGCCGCCAATGAAGATGCTGGAATTTATGTTCCGTGAAGTGGGCATAGCCCTTGTGGTCGCCATCTTGATCACCTGGTCAGCAACTTACCTGATACGATACAGCGCCCGCCGTCATTTTTTTGAAAAGGCCTCCAGTCCATTTTTAATTTTGTCATTGGCTATCGTGAATTACAGTGTGGCTGAAGCCTTGGGCGGCAGCGGATTTGTAGCCGCTTTCGTGGCCGGTTTGCTGTTTGATTATTTGTATCGGCCTAGTAAGGATATGAGACTGATCGAGGAAAGCGAACACATTGCCGAGTTCTTTTCGTATTTGATTTGGTGTTTGTTCGGTGCCTACAGTTATTGGCAGTTGCAGAGCATGGACTTAAGTTGGAGCAAGCTGGTGTTTGCGCTGGTCGCCGCGATCTTGGTGCGGGTTATCCCCGTTCTATTTAGTTTAATTGTATTTAACGGATTAAATTTTAAAGAAAAGTTTACCTTGGCCTGGTTTGGTCCGCGGGGCTTGGCCTCCATCGTTTTTACCCTGATGGTGTTAGACTCCGCTGACGGTTTGCTAAATGAGTTGGCGACGCTGACCATTTTGACCAGCGTCTTTATTCACGGTATTACCACTCGCCCCATCGCTAACTCTTTCAGCAAAAAGGGCTTGGCCAAACGAGACTAGTGCAACACCTTGGCCAGCACCTCGATGGGGTGCTGAGGTTTAAATTGGGCAAAGCGTTTCACCTGGCTACGGCATGAAAAACCCGTGGCCAATAACTGAGCAGGTGCAGTGTTATCTACCTTGGCCTTCCAACTTAGGTTATATAAAGCAGCACTGTTTTCTTGGTTTTGCAGCTCGTGGCCATAGGTGCCAGCCATACCACAACAGCCGGTGGCTTGCGGATCCAGTTGTAACCCCAAGGCCGAGAAAATAGTTTGCCACACCTTGGCACTGTGCGGTAAGGCGGTGGTTTCACTGCAGTGACTCAATAACACATAGCTTTGTTGTGGCTCAAAAACCTGTTGTTTAAAAGTTTGCTCGCCCAGCCATTCATGGGCCAATAAAACTTCAAAGTCTCCTCTTTGCTCACCCAAGACGGTGTTGTACTCGTCACGATAACAAAGCACCAAGGAGGCATCGAGCCCAACCATGGGAATACCCAAGTCGCCAACCTGCTGTAAAAACGCGGCGCTGTTTTTGGCTGTGCGGGCAAATTTATCCAAAAAGCCTTTTACATGTTGTGGCTTACCATTGGGTTTAAATGGCAGGATAATTGGTTTTTTGCCAAGAGCCCGCACAACCTTGGCAAAGCTTTCAACCAGCTCGGCCTCATAAAAACTAGTGAAGGGGTCCTGCACTATAAGCACATAATCTCGGCGTTGATCTTCGCTTAGCCCTTCAAGTTTATTAAGGTGGAATTTTTCTAAAGTGGCGGTGCGCTGGGCCAGGTTTGGATGACTCGGCGTCGGTGTATCCACATAACCCAGGGTCTTTTTAATCGCCCATTGTACCGGTGACGATTTGACCACTGGGTTGGTAATGGCCGAAAACTTAGCCAACAGTGGTGCCGTGTTTTCTATGCCGGCAACCAGATAATCTTTTAATGGGCGGTTGTATTGGCTGTAGTAAAAGTTCAAAAAGCGAGCACGGAATGTCGGCACATCGACCTTAATCGGGCATGCCGTGGTACAGGCTTTACAGGCTAAGCACTCGTCCATGGACTCTTTCACTTCGTGTGAAAAGTCGTACTGACCCTTGCGTTTATTTTGGGTATTAAGGAAACGCTCCCACCAGGTGGGGCCATCTTTTTTGCTGATAACTTTTTCTTCTTCGAGCAGGTCAACGCCCTGCTCCGCCTGTAGTCGAAGCCACTCGCGCATTAATCCGGCGCGGCCTTTTGGTGAGTAACGGCGATCGCCAGTGGCCTTGTATGAAGGACACATGGGTGAGCTGACATCATAGTTAAAACACAAGCCGTTTCCGTTACAGTTCATGCTGTTGGCAAAACTATCTCGTACCTGAATATCAATTTGACGGTCGAACCAGCCACGCTTCTTATCATCAACGCTCACCAAGCGGTCGTTACTTTCAAGGGGGGTGCAGATTTTGCCCGGGTTAAGCTTGTTGTGCGGATCGAAGGCCGATTTAATACGGCGCAGCTCCTGGAATAGCTCGTCGCCAAAAAACTCCGGGCCGTATTCACTGCGATACCCTTTACCGTGTTCGCCCCACATCAGGCCACCGTACTTGGCGGTGAGTGCAACAACCTGATCGGAAATCTGGCGCAGGGTTTTTTCCTGCTCCGGATCGCACATATCCAGCGCCGGACGCACATGTAAAACGCCGGCATCGACATGGCCGAACATACCATAATCAAGTTGGTGACCGTCGAGTAATTCACGGAACTCGGCAATAAAGTCGGCGAGGTTTTCCGGCGGAACCGCGGTGTCTTCGGCAAAGGCAATAGGCTTTTTCGCGCCCTTGGTATTACCGAGCAGGCCAACGGACTTTTTGCGCATGGCATAGATTTTTTGTATATCGGCCACATTATTGGTGAGCTGATAACCAATTACCCCGGCTTCTTTATTCTCGATAAGGGCGTCAAGCTTGGCACACAGGGCGTCGATTTTGTCCTTCATGTCCCCTTCTTGCTCGGCATTAAACTCAACCATGTTTAAGCCTTGCATGTCTTGCCCAGGAACATCGGTAATTAAGTCCGATACTGAATGCCAGACTATGTCTTCGCGGGCAAGATTCAACACCTTGCTATCAACGGTTTCTACCGAGGTCGCCTCGGCCGCCACTAAAAACGGCGAATTGCGCAGGGCGGAATCGAAGCTGTCATATTTAATATTGATCAGGGTTTTAAATTTGGCGATGGGCGTGATATTGAGTTTCGCCTCGGTGACTATGGCCAAAGAGCCTTCGGAGCCGGTCAGGACACGGCCAATATCAAACTCGCTCATGTGCTCATCAAACACATGCTCTAAATCATAACCGGTCAAGAAGCGGTTTAGGCGTGGGAATTTTTCTAAAATTAAATCGCGCTTACTGCTGGCCACATCCAATACAGTTTTGTAAACCTTGCCGACGGCGGTGTCTTGTTCGGCAATCAATTTGGCTTTTTCGACACTCACCCCTTGAGTATTGAGCTCGCTGCCATCGGCCAGAAAGGCCTTGAGTGCCAGGGTGTGGTCCGAGGTTTTACCATAAACCAGACTACCCTGACCTGAGGCATCGGTATTGATCATCCCGCCCACGGTAGCGCGGTTACTGGTGGATAGGTCCGGTGCAAAGAAGTATCCATAGGGGCGCAAAAAGTCGTTTAGCTGGTCTTTGATCACCCCGGCTTGAACCCTCACCCAACCTTCTTGCTCGTTAATTTCCAAAATTTCGCGCATATAGCGGGAAAGATCGATAACAATACCCGGTGTCAACGACTGGCCATTGGTGCCGGTACCGCCACCGCGTGGGCCAAAGGTTAGAGACAGAAATGGGTCGCGCGAGGCAATGTTCAATGCCAGTTGCACGTCTTTATTGGTTTTAGGAAACACCACACCCTGAGGAATGGTCTGATAGACACTGTTGTCGGTGGCCGCTAACAGTCGCGTGCCATAGCTGGCATCGACATCGCCGCTGAAGCCTTCAGCTTTGATTGTTTTTAGGTAATGTAATACCAGTTCAGAACTGACTTGCTCGACACTTAACTTTGCTATCATGGCCTTAAACCTCAGGAACGGACAGCGCCATTATAGCATGCTGAGCGGGCTTAGAAATTGAAGAATATACAGATTGTTACAAATTGAAATCACTTTGTAGCTGTGAATGCGCTATGGTCAGTTAATAAGCAATTATGTAGGTGATGTATGAAGAAGTGGTTGATGAATGCCGCTGCGGCGCTGTGTTTTATACTCGGATTGATATTCGCCGTGGTGCCTGGGCCCTCGGTGATATTCTTTTTAATTGGATTGACCCTGCTCGCCGTGCATTACCCCATTGCCCGTAAATATGTACGGGTATGCCAAACTACCCTTACGCGGGGGTGCCGGTTGCTCGATAGCAAATTGGCGAAAAAATAAAAGGGCGAAGATTTCGCCCTTTTTCTTTGTCTTACTCGGTAATCGAACTTAGTTCGATTTAAGCTTTTCAGCCAGGTATAGCCAGGTTTCCAATACCGTATCCGGGTTCAATGACACAGAATCGATACCTTCTTGTACCAGCCATGCGGCGAAGTCTTCGTGATCCGAAGGACCTTGACCACAAATACCTACGTACTTACCTTTAGCCTTGGCTGTTTTAATGGCCATAGACAATAGCTTCTTAATCGCTGGGTTACGCTCATCGAACAGGTGAGCGATCAGACCCGAGTCACGGTCAAGACCTAAGGTTAGCTGAGTTAAATCGTTTGAACCGATTGAGAAACCGTCGAAGTACTCAAGGAATTCTTCGGCAAGTAGCGCGTTTGAAGGAAGCTCACACATCATGATCACTTTCAAACCGTTTTCGCCACGCTTAAGGCCGTGCTCTTCAAGTAGCTCGATAACCTTTTTACCTTCTTCAAGGGTACGTACGAACGGGATCATGATCTCAACGTTGTTCAAGTCCATGTCGTCACGAACACGCTTGATGGCTTCACACTCAAGGGCGAAACACTCGCGGAAGTCTTCACTGATATAACGTGAAGCACCACGGAAACCGATCATTGGGTTTTCTTCTTCCGGCTCGTATTGCTGACCGCCAACCAGGTTGGCATATTCGTTTGATTTGAAGTCAGACATACGGACGATTACGCGCTCAGGTGCAAAGGCACAACCAAGCGTGGCGATACCTTCAACCAGTTTGGCGATGTAGAATTCACGCGGCGACTCATAACCTGCGATGATGTCTTTGATTTCTGCCTGAAGTTCAGGAGATTGAGCATCGAAGTTAAGCAACGCTTTCGGGTGAACGCCAATCATACGGTTGATGATGAACTCAAGGCGAGCCAGGCCCACACCGGCGTGAGGTAAACGAGCGAAATCGAATGCACGATCCGGGTTACCCACGTTCATCATGATCTTCATTGGCAGGTCAGGCATTTCATCTACGCGTGAAGTCAGTACTTCATACTCAAGTTGGCCTTGGTAGATGTAACCCGTGTCACCTTCGGCACACGAAACGGTTACTTCCTGGTCCGCTTTGATTAGGTCGGTGGCGTTACCACAACCTACTACCGCAGGAATACCTAGTTCACGGGCGATGATGGCCGCGTGACAAGTACGACCGCCACGGTTGGTAACGATGGCAGCGGCACGCTTCATGATCGGTTCCCAATCCGGGTCGGTCATGTCGGTTACCAGGATATCGCCGTGTTGTACCTTGTCCATCTCGTCGATAGAATTAAGTACGCGAACAACGCCGGCACCGATTTTGTGACCTATGGCACGGCCTTCGGCAACAACGCTAGATGTTTGCTTAAGCTGGAAACGTTCCATTACGTTCGCATCTTCGTTTGAACGTACGGTTTCAGGGCGAGCCTGTACAATATAAAGCTTGCCGTCGTTACCGTCTTTTGCCCACTCGATGTCCATTGGACGACCGTAGTGTTTTTCGATGATAACTGCTTGCTTAGCAAGGTCCATTACTTCTTCGTCTGTAATAGAGAAGGTATTGGCTTGCTCTGGGGCTACGTCAACAATTTCAACTTGTTTGCCGTGTTCTTGGTCTTGTGAATAAACCATTTGAATGGCTTTAGAACCAATGTTACGGCGAACAACGGCTGGTTTACCTTTGGCTAGGGTACCTTTGTGAACGTAGAATTCATCCGGGTTAACCGCGCCTTGTACAACCATTTCACCAAGACCGAAGCTTGATGTTACGAATACAACGTCTTCGAAACCTGACTCGGTGTCGATGCTGAACATTACGCCTGAAGAAGCCATGTCAGAACGAACCATGCGCTGGATACCGGCTGAAAGTGCCACACCTTTGTGGTCGTAACCCTGGTGTACGCGATAAGATATAGCGCGGTCATTAAATAGAGAAGCAAAAACGTGTTTGATAGCAACCATTACGGCATCGATGCCGCGCACGTTTAAGAAGGTTTCTTGTTGTCCGGCGAATGATGCGTCTGGCATGTCTTCGGCGGTGGCAGAGGAACGTACTGCGAAGGATACGTCATGTGCTGGGTCAGCGTGTAGTTGGCCATAGGCCTCGCGGATAGCCTGGTCCAATGAATCCTGGAATGGCGTGTCGATGATCCACTGACGGATTTCGGCACCTACTTTGGCCAATTCATTGACATCTTCAACGTCTAGTTTGTCTAGCACGTCGTAGATGCGAGCATTCAATCCAGATTGCTCAAGAAACTCGTTAAATGCGTATGATGTCGTCGCAAAACCACCCGGTACTTGTACACCGGCGTTGGCTAGGTTTGAGATCATTTCACCGAGAGAGGCGTTTTTGCCTCCAACTCTCGGCACATCTTGCATACCAAGCTCTTGATACCAGAGAACGTATTCTTGCACGGAACTTTCTCCAAAAAACAAATTGTAAGTTTGGTCATTAAAACAATGACCTTTTAAATGAGGCGCTAACATTCTACACTGGCAAGCACTGATGCGTAAACCGTAGCCTTACGGTTTATCAGGTTATTACGAAAAAAAAGGATGATTATGCGCAACGCATTTTATATTTCTGACGGTACCGCAATTACCGCCGAGGTCTTTGGTAATGCGACTTTGTCGCTTTTTCCCATGGAATTTGAACACACGACTATCCCCTTTGTAGAAACCAAAGAAAAAGCCTTAGAAGTAAAGGCTCAAATTGAGCAGGCGGCGGCCACGAGCAAAGAAAAGCCTATCGTTTTCTTTACCTTTGTGAACCCTGAGCTCAGTGAAATCATCCTTGCAAGCAACGCCGTGTGCTACGACTTTATCAGCACCTTCAGCAATCAACTGCAGCTTGAGTTAGGTGTAGAGCCGGTACCTAAGGTGCATCGCACCCACAGTATCCATGAGCAAAGTTACGATTTCCGTATCGCGGCGGTAAACTATGCACTGGCAAATGACGATGGCGCCAATATCAAGGATTATCAGCAGGCCGATGTAATTTTGGTTGGGGTGAGTCGCAGTGGTAAAACGCCGACCAGTTTATATCTGGCGCTGCAATACGGCATAAAAGCGGCAAATTACCCCTTTACGCCGGACGATCTCGAATCCGGCACTTTGCCAAAATGCCTGCAACCCTATAAAAATAAACTCTTTGGCTTAACCATAGAGCCGGAGCGCTTAGCGGCTATTCGAAATGAGCGCATGGCCAATTCCCGCTATGCCTCCATGCGTCAATGTCGCATCGAAACCCGGGAAGTGGAAATGCTGTATAAGCGTTTTCGAATCCCGCACTTCAATTCAACCCATCACTCGGTGGAAGAAATCTCCGCCAAGATCATGGCTGAGTCGGGGTTACAGCGACGTAAGTATTAATACAGACATAAAAAAAGCGCCCTTGGGCGCTTTTTCTTTTGCTGAACCTTTACTTGCGGGCGTCTTTTAGCAGGTCCGCTACCAGGAAGCCGAGCTCCAATACCTGATCGGCATTGAGGCGAGGGTCGCACTGAGTGCGGTAGCGCTGGGCCAAGTCATCATCCGACAGACCGTAGGCACCGCCGGTGCATTCGGTCACATGCTGTCCGGTCATTTCTAAATGCACGCCGCCTGCGTGTGAGCCTTCGGCCTTATGCACCGCAAAAAATTGGCTGATTTCGCGCAGGATGTTATCGAAGCTGCGGGTTTTATAACCTGAGCTGGCCTTTTCGGTGTTGCCATGCATGGGGTCTGAGCTCCAGATCACCTTGCGCCCTTCTTGCTGCACGCGACGCACAAGTGCGGGCAGTTTTTCCGGCAGTACATCGGCACCCATACGAGTGATCAGCGTTAATCGCCCTGGAATATTATCCGGGTTCACCGCGTCAATTAATTCGATCAGCTCGTCCGGGCTCATACCCGGGCCAACCTTAACACCGATTGGGTTTTTAATGCCGCGGAAGAACTCGATATGGGCGTGATCAAGCTGCCGCGTACGCTCGCCGATCCACACAAAGTGCGCAGAGCAATCGTACCAGTCGCCGGACAAGTGGTCGCGTCGAGTTAGCGCCTGCTCATAGCCCAGTAACAGAGCTTCATGGGAGGTATACAAAGACGTTTCCGTTAATGACGGTGCATTGGTGGAGTTAATGCCACAGACTTCCATAAACTCGAGAGCGTCTTGAATGCGATCAGCAACCTCTTGATACTTATCTTTGAGCGGGTTGGCAGCGACGAAACTCATGTTCCACCGGTTCACCTGGTGCAAGTCGGCAAGACCACCTTGCGCAAATGCACGTAACAAGTTAAGCGTTGAGGCACTGTGGTGATACGCCTTCATTAATCGCTGTGGATCGGGTACACGGGCCTGCTCGGTAAATTCATAGCTGTTGATAATGTCGCCGCGATACGAAGGCAGGCTGACGCCGTCAATGGTTTCAAAATCGCTCGAACGCGGCTTGGCAAACTGACCGGCCATGCGTGCGATTTTAACCACAGGGCACTTGCCACCATAGGTTAATACCACCGCCATCTGCAGCAGCGTTTTAAAGGTATCGCGAATATTGGCGGCGCTAAAATCGGCGAAGGACTCGGCACAATCGCCGCCTTGTAATAAAAATGCACGGCCTTCACACACGTCTTCCAGTTGTTTAAACAGACTGCGTGTTTCTTCGGCGAACACCAAAGGGGGCGCACTGTTTAGCTCGCTTTCTACATTTGATAGAACGCTTTGATCCGGGTATGTGGGTTGCTGGACTATGGGGAAATCCCTCCAGCTATTTGGACTCCAGGGTTTCACTTTACAATTTTCCTCATTCCTAATTGTACCTCACTCACGAAAGTACCGAATGGCGCGCCCTAGCGCAAGGGTAAAAGGGAAAGAACGGGAAATAAAGTACCCTACTTTTGTCGCAGCTCGTAAATATCAAATTGAACACATCATACTTATGCTTGCTAAGGTAGTATCCTCAGCATTAGCGCTGCTTGTTATCTATCTGGTCAAGCATGGCATCAATGGCCGTTTCGCATATGGCGACCACGGTATCGAAACCTGCGTTGCCTCCATAGTAAGGGTCCGGGACCTGAGTTAACTCAGGGTCAGGATGATAATCGAGTAAACGCTTAACGATAGCCGTCGCATCGGCTGGTTTCATGGCTAATACATCCTGGTAGTTTTGGTCATCCATGGTCAATAGCAAATCTTGCTCGTAGAAATCGTCTTGTGTCAGTCTTTGTGCCGTTAACCGTGAGAGGTCGTAGCCATGTTGGGCGCCATGAGCGATGGCCCTTTTATCCGGGTGTTCGCCAACGTGGTACCCAGACGTACCAGAGCTGCTAAAGGAGATATAGGTTAAGCCCTGCTCTACTGCACGTTTTTGTGCGATGGCATGAGCAGTCGGCGAGCGGCAAATATTGCCTAAGCAGACGAACATGATCTTCATCGAAGAGGTTTCCTAATTTTATGCACTTAATTAACTTTAGTGATCTCTCATCCAGAGTAAAGCAAATATAATGAACACATCATACTTTCATGTGGTTAATGGCGACCGCAGCATGGGTATTTAAAATATATAATTGCTAAACAAAGGGGTTACCGGCTAGACTAGTGAATTAAAGTATGATGTGTTCTTTATTGTTATGAGCAGCATAAAATTACAGCTTCGTAGTATTTTCGACCTAACCCAGGAATATCTGCAGGACTTTACTCAGTTATTGGCACAAACCGAGTATCGCCAATCGAATTATTTTCAATTGCCCTTACCCACACCTGAGCAAGAACGTAACCCTTTGTCCGCCATTGCTGTGCAACGCCTTCAGGGTGATGCGGCGCTAACACATATTAAAAACAGCTTTTTAGATTTTCACAAAGACGGCGAACTCAGTGGTAAATTAGCAAAACGCCATCCAGGCATCATTTTGTTGCCTCGGAAGTCTTTCACTGATTTTGAGCCCTATCTACAAAAAATCAATGAACTAAAAACTGAGTTTAAACAAAAGGTGCTGACGCTGGATAATAATGACGCCCGTTTCGATGCCGTTCATAGTGCGGTGCCCGGGCTGATGACCCTGGCATTTTACCGACATATTCATTTTGAGGCTCATGCCCCCTACTCGGTACGCTTTACCTGGATGCAAAAACATTCAACTAAATCATTAACGCGTAAGTTAGCACTTACTATGTTAGAGCGAAGCAGCGCCTATTCCAATCCACGGATGATCGATCAGCACCAATGGCAGCAATTGGTTGAGATGGAAAAACGTAAGGTTGCGAGTTTAGGAGAAAATGAAAAATTACGCATTCGCCGGCCAATACGTGTAACGCCGGAAGTCAATGTGCGTTTTGCCGATAACCGCCGATACCATGTTAGCGGCGCTTTACCTTTTATAGTATTTGACGACAACCCGGATATAAAACTGGGCGAACTCAAGGATTATCAACCAAAAGAGGACCCACGAAAGCGTGAGTATGAATACTTGGTTGAGCGTTTATACATGGCACGAAGTGAGTGAGTGTTCACTTCCTTTTGCTGTTTTAAAAAAGCCCACTTATGTGGGCTATTCTACCTGATTCATTACCGGTTATTATTTTTCGACTATTTCTTCTAGTCTTTCTTCATCGATGATCTCGGCATTCTCGACGATACGTTTGCCACCTTGGATCTCAATGCGTTTATTTTGCTTATTCAAGGTAAGGATTTCTTCGCAGAACTCATCGGATGGATGCATTTCGTAAACATAATCGATGATTTTGCCGCTTGCCTCATCTTTCACATTAGAAATGCTGTAATCGGAAATAGCTCCTTTATCGATGAGATCTTTCATGGTTGTCGTCATGTCGCGACGCAAGGCTTTTAGCTTATTGTCGGTTATCTTGTCATCGGCATAGATAGAGCCGTATTTTTCCATAATAGATAGCAAACGGAAATGATAGGTCTTACCCGGTGCTGCATAACGCCATAAGTGATACAAACGCAACATCATCCAACGTGACAAACCACGTTTAAGTTCTTGTGCGCGGTTGAAGTAATAGCCTTTATATTCAAGGTTATCGATCATGTTATGAACGAAGGCATTAAGACAGGCTACACACTTAACATTACCGCCCTGCCCCTTCTTACCACTGAAGTGTAACGAGGATAAGAAGTTCATATTCGACTCATAAAATGAGTCGTCGATATTAGAATTCTTGGTATCGGTGGCCGTGTACTTAAATGATAGCTTGGAACCTTGTAAGGCTTCCAATGATTCTTTAATTTGCGGATACGGCATCGACTGACCCACGGCCTTAAGTTCCTGGGCTAGTTCATTCATCGAGAAAATAACCGCGTACTGAATACCCGATTTAAAGTTGATTTTGACAATCTTGCCCTTCGACGCCAAACGAATTAAAGCGCGCTCTACTTTTTCTTCCCTGTCCGATGGCCACACCAAACATTCAACTTCTTCACCGTCTTGACGTGTACTAACCACCGCAGGGGTAATTTTAATTTCACCGTCATAGAGGATACCATCTACTTTTTCCGAGATACGTCGGGTAATAATGGTCTTCTTGGGCGCATCTTCTAATGGCAGCTTTTTATGGCCGGAACGAACAAAACGCCCCCAAAGATCATAATGATTGAAGGTATTAGAGTAGGCTCTTAATCCATGCACAGAACTTTCGATTGAAATACGCACATCTTTATTGTCTGTGAACAACGCCAGATTTTCATTATCCGTTGCACTTTCAACGCCATTGATCTGGCCTCGCAAAGAGTCTGGTAAGTTTTCTACCGAGATATTAACCTTGCGGTTCATTGTTATTTTCCATTGCTATCGATGCTAAAGGTAATATCAACACATAATACGAAAAAAGTTAATCATCTATGTTAGTAAAAAACTGATCCGTAGCCGAGTTTCATCCTTGGGATCACATTTTTACTAACTTTAGGCGATTTAACGTTCAGTTCAATGCCTTCTTGGATCAGATTTTTATTAACTCATGCATTCCAGATCATATTTTTACCAAGTTAAACGTCATTGTTTTGCTATTTTCATCCTTAAAACGGCAAAGCAGCTGTTTTTTTACGCAATATCACCGCTTAATGCGGTAGCGTTGTGTATAACTGTCTCGGCGCTTGGTATAGATCTGATCTATAGCAGGTAAAGATCCGATCTTTATCTACATATCAGTGCCTTAATCACTCATCTGTGTGTATAACTAAGACCAAATAGTTAGTAAAAAAATGATCTCTCCCGCCATTTTTGTGAATAACCTCAGGGGTAAGCTGTGAATAACTTTAATTCGAGATTTTCACTTCATAAAATAGTGATCTACGACTTGGTAGGAATCAGATCTATACCAAGTAGAATACTGATCTAAAAAAACAAGACATCTCTTTATAAAACATGTAGTTAGGTGCCACTTTTATCAGCTTAGCCTTTATATACCTATATATTTAAACGAATCTAATCTAGTTATTACCTTATAGGAAGTTTGCAATCAAATTGTCTTTCTTGTTTTTTATGCAATGTCGCCTAAAATATATGTTTACAGCTAAAGAGGTGGACATTATACTCAAGGCTTAAACTTAGGGATGCAAGTATGACAATAAAACAAAGTGCGCTAAAAACCTACCAGTTGCTTAAGGCTACGGCCGATGTTGCTGAAAAGTCACTCGAAGGACGTATTCAACATTATCGAGCCCACCTTAAATCAGAAGAAAAAGAGTTAAGAACCTACACCCAAAAGGCTGCAGCCGATCTATTAGGCTGTAACAATCGCACCTTGAAACGACGCCATGATCAAGGGGACTTCGATCATATCGAAATCCGCCGTGGTGCCAATGGCCACTACGCTTATACTCTGGCTAATATCTACAGCATGGCCGAAGTCATGGGTATTCATGCCGATCATCGTCTACCCGATGACAAGCTTCAGGTTATTGTTATTAACTCCCTCAAAGGTGGCTGTGGTAAAACCACCAGTATGGTCAACATCGCTGCAGCCCTTGCCACCACAAATATCAAACGTTATCGCATTGGTATTATTGATTTGGATCCACAAGGATCTTCATCCAGCTTTTTCCCACCGGGTGAACCCGATCCCATTACCGTAGGCGATTTGATGCGAGATTGTATCGAACTGGATGATGGTGAGACCTGGGAAGGGATCGTTAGTGATGCGTTTTTAAAAACCCACATTCCTAATATTCGTATTTTGCCTTCTGGCATGGATGATTTTTACTTCGAACACGAGACGGCCACCGCACTGCGTGAAAGCGGTGATTATGACCGCACCCGTCATTATCATAAATTATTAGAAAAGGTCATTGAGCCGGTTCAAGACCAGTTCGATATTATTCTTATCGACACGGCACCATCACTTAATTTTATGTTTTATAACGCATTAATGGCCTCTACCGCGATGCTTATTCCGGTTCATCCAGAAGCGGTCGACTTCGATGCGAACAATAAATATCTCAAGCGCCTCGGCGAAATTTATCACACCGTTGCGGCTCTTGGTCACGATGGTTGGGACTTTATGCAATTCCTGGTTACCAACTATGTCAAAGGTAACCATTCTCAGCGTGACATAGTGAAAGACGTGCGCTCTGCGTTTGGGCGTCAGGTGATGAGCTATCCCATAAACCACAGCAGTGCGATCACTGCCAGTTCGTCATCCTTTAACACCATTTTCGATCAGAAAACGTCAGACAGTTTAGCTAGCCGTGAATCCCTGGTTAAGGCTCAGGAAAACATTAAAGATGTGGTTGATGAATTAGAAATGCTCATTCGTTCTAATTGGGCATCGACACAATCACAACTAAAGGCAGCACAATAAGGCATTATCATGGCAAAAAAACGTAAGAACGATACTCGTATTGACCCTTTTGCAACTGCGGTAGAAAGCAGCAGCCTAGATCAATTATTGGCGCAGGCTCAAGCCGGTGATGTGATAAGTATGCCAGCGCCCAGCGATCCTAATCGCACCATACGTCTCACTTGTCAGGTGATCCCTCATCAGGATATCGAGCAACGTACCAAGGTCTATGGTAAGAACCGTCGTGTGCAAGCTTTACTAACAGAAAAGTCGGTGGCCGATATTCTTCCCGCTATTCGTGATGATGGCCGTAACCAGCACCCGGCTCTGGCTTGGGAGCATAATGGTGATCTCCTGGTATTGGCTGGCTCCCGTCGTCGTAAGGCCTGTATTCTTGCGCCTGCGGATTATCTGGTATTAAGCTCCAGTGATTTTAACGACGAAGATGCGAAGATTCTCGCCGTTTCTTCGGATCAGTATATTGCCCCCAGTTTATGGGAGTTAGGTCAAGCCTATGCCTCCACTCGTGAAGAGCTAAAGCAACAGGGCAAAAAGGGCTCGTATCGTGAAATCGCTCAGTTAGAAGGCGTGTCACATACTGCCATTGCCGATGCCATTAAGGCCTTTGAATGCCTTCCTAAGGACGTGTTAGCGCTCTACCCTACTGCCAACCATGTTGGTCGTGAAGTGGCTAAGAAACTTATTCAGGCGCAAGACAAAGACGCCGTAGCGTTTAACGAGCGTGTAACCGATTGTCATGCTGAGTTTGCGCAAACTCACTTCGATAGCGATGATAAGGCGGCGTTAGCGGTAACCAAATATTTGTGCGAGGCTCCACAAGCACCCAAGCGCAATGAGGACATTAAACTGGCCAATGACTTTGTGCGCGTGCAAAAGCACAGTAAAAGTGGCGATCTAACCATCAAAATAGACAATAAGGTAATGACAGATAAGCGCTTTATGCAATTGGCTAAGGTGCTCGAAAGCTTCAACTAAGTCCCCTTGTCTTGTTGTTTTTAAGCCCGGATTTCCGCCCGGGCTTTTTTATGTCTCAAGAAGCCTAATCTCGGGGCTTTTTCGCCATGAGTAAAAACGATATACTGGCCTATTTCAGTAGTTGGGTTGGACCATGGCCGCATCGTTTACTAAAGAGGATTTGCTCGCAGTCTTTGCCGAGATAAAGGCCGAGCAAGCGCCGATGCCATTGTCCGAGCAGGCGCTTAAACAGCTATTTAGTAAAGGGGTGTATAGTCGCGCCCAACAAATGCTGCGGGACGAGCAGGTGCTGTGGGTTAAAAGCAATGAGGACTACAGTCGTATCGAGGCTCAGGTGCTAGACGATGATGGGACTACCTATGATCAGCATATCCAGCTTCACTTAGACCCTCAAACCGGAATAGAAGCCCATTGTAGTTGTCAGGCCAAGGTGCGCTGTAAGCATGTTGCCAGTGCCCTGCTACAACTTAAACTGCAAAGTCAGGGCGAGTTTGCCCATCAGTATCAAATTGATGACTGGTTTTCCGTATTAGCTCAGCATAACAATGAGCCAGCGCAGAGCCTGCAACAAGTGCTATTGTTCGAGCTGCATCTACATCAGGACGAGCTGCAACTGCATGCCAAGATGGCACCCAATACCGAGGCCGGGCTGCAATCCCAGGGTCGAGCCTTGAGCGAGCAGCAAAGCCATACTCAGGTCACCCCCAAAGGGCTTGATGAAGACGATTTTCGTTTATTTAGCTGGATACGCTCACAAAACCTTCCTGGTCAGGCTCTGCTTTATGGCCATTGGGGCGCTCGCGCCCTTTTGCAGTTACTGACACGCACCCGTTTATTTTTCGAAAAGCAACGCCAGCCATTAACCTTGGGCAAACCGCAGCAACTGCACTATCAATGGCAGCGCCATGAAGGCAAAGCGCACTTGGTTGCCAACATAGCCGATTTTAATGCCGATCTGGTGTTTAATACTGCCCCGCCCTATTACCTTGATCGGGCCAACAATCAGGTCGTGGCCTTGCATACTCATCTGTCCGGCAAGCAAATCAAGCAATTGGCGCGCTTTCCCGAAGTCAACGAAGAAGACACCGCCGCTTTGGCGCAACGCCTTGACGCTGAGCTCGCTCTTTCTTTGAGTAAGGGTGAAAAAAAAAAGCCTAAGCTAGGCTTTACACTGCGCTTTATACGTACCTCACCACCCTATGTTATCGCCGTTGAAGGACAAGCGCCGACCGCTGCCTGCCTGGCCAATTTAGGTCTCGAACCATGTAAAGGGCCTTTACAGCACCAATATCAAGTGCTTACTTCCGAACCCCTGCAAGAGCAACAATGGCTATTTGAACTTGAGCAGCATGTTCAGGGAGTCGGAGGACAGGTCATTGGTCTACCACGTCAGCGCTTGCGCTGCTCTTCTGTGCTCACCCCGCACCTGGTCATTGATAAGTTACAGGGGCACCGCTTCCTGGTGCGCTTTGAACTTCACCAGGGGAACAAGGCGTTAATATTAAGCGCCGAGCAACTAGCCAATAATGCTAACTACAGTGCCCACTATTGTTATTTAGACTGTGACGGCCAGCTGTGTGTGATAGATGCCGACGCTGCCGCGCAAATACACAGTTATCTGCAACGTTTTGTCAGTGGCAAAGACAAGAATACTTGCTCCATCCCGCGTAGCCTATATGCCCAGTTAACCGAACAACCTCATTGGCACCTGCAGGTCGCAAAATCCCTGGAGCCGCTTTTACAAAAGCCGACCCTCAGCTCTTTGCAACCGGCTAAACTCGCGCCAAATGTGCAATTACGAGAATATCAGCAAGCCGGCGTAAACTGGTTGCAACTGCTTTCTTTACAGGGCTTAGGCGGCGTGCTTGCCGACGATATGGGTCTGGGTAAAACCCTGCAGGTGATTGCTTATCTAAGCACCCTTAAACCTCGAGCGGGCCAACCTCACCTGATCATTTGCCCCACCAGTCTGATTGGCAATTGGTGTAATGAGATAAAGCGCTTTTGCCCCCAATTGTCGGTGCAGGTGGTAACTGGTAATAATCGCACCATCATGTTGCAGCAGTTGGCCAAGTATGAAGTGCTCATCACCACTTATACCCTGTTTAAACGGGACTTTGCCTTTTATCATGGGGTCGAATATCACACCTTGGTACTGGATGAGGCTCAGGCCATTAAAAATGCTCAGTCCCAGCTTAGTCACAAGGTTAAACAACTAAGGGGACAGTTTCGCCTGGCGCTAAGCGGCACTCCCTTTGAAAATAACTTGTTCGAACTCAAGTCGGTGTTTGATTTTGCGATGCCCGGGCTACTTGGCTCCGATAGTCAGTTTAAAGCGAACTTTTTAGAGCTGGAGGAAGTCGGCAAAAACGCCCTTAAAGAGGCGGTTCGGCCCTATTTACTGCGCCGTGCCAAGGCCGATGTGCTGAGCGAGCTGCCGAGCAAAACCGAGTTGGTTAAACAGCTTGATATGCTTGAGGAGCAAGCCGAGGTTTATCAGGGCTACCACAGTGCGTTGCACCAAAAACTGAGTCACCTGGTCTCTACTCAAGGCATTGGCAAAAGCAAGCTGCAGTTTCTCGATGCGCTGTTAAAACTAAGGCAAATTTGCTGCCACCCAGAGCTCGTAGACCCCGCTTATCAGGGCGGCAGTGCCAAGTTGCAATGGTTGCAAACCCATTTACCCCTAATGTTGTCACAGCAGCACCATGTGATTATTTTCAGCCAGTTTACCTCCATGCTTAGCCTGATTGGCAAGCAACTGCAGAGCATGGATATAGAGTATGCGTTATTGACCGGACAAACCCGAGATCGCCAGCGCCAGGTTGATGACTTCCAACTAGGGCGTAAGCGGGTATTTTTAATTAGCCTCAAGGCCGGTGGTAGCGGCTTAAACCTAACCCAAGCGGATACGGTGATCCATTTCGACCCTTGGTGGAACCCGGCGGTGGAACACCAGGCCACCGACCGCGCCTATCGTATGGGTCAAGACCGTTCGGTGTTTGTTTATAAACTGATCGTTGCCAATTCCGTCGAGCAGCAAGTGCAGGCCTTGGCCGAGAAGAAGCGACACCTGGTGGATGAGTTCCTCAACGGCAGTTTATTATCGGATAAAAAAATCGATGATAATCAGTTGCTTGAAATGCTGAATCTAGAAAAAGAAGAAAAAGTTTAAATTTTCATGAACTTTCTTCTGTGTCGGGACTCTACTATTATGCTTGTGATGCAAGCACCCTATGTTGATTTCCCTGATTATTATGATTCTAAGGCCAGCTTGATTCGCTGGCTTTTTTTTGCCTGAAATTTGCCGCCAGGGATGGCGGCAGTAGACAATGCAGGAGCACCTTGTCGAAAAGCCGCCAGGGACTTCGGTAGTAGAGCAATGCTGCAGCCCCTCGCCGACAGGCCGTAATTAACCGCCACTATAATTGATTACTTTCCTGATACAATTGGTATTATCACTCTATCCATAATAATAACTATCGCGAGATCAATATGTTTGCCTTATTTTCCCAAAGCCCGCCGGTGCTGTTAAGCGTGCTCGCGGTGTTTACCTTATCTACGCTTACCCTCGCCATGGTATGGTTGCGCAGTCAAGGCCGTTTACGCTGTGCCCTGGCCCACAATAATGAGCTTCAACAGCTATTACACAGTGCTAAGGCGCGCAGCGATGAGTTAAGCCTGCAGGCGACGAGCGAGCGCGACAAGGTCGAGCAACTGCAGCAGAAAGTGACCTTGTTACATGGTCGTTATGAATCCTTAAAGGCGACGCTGGAACAAAAGGAAACCCATTTTCAGCAGCAGCTCACCTTGTTGCAAGACTCTAAGGAAAGCCTAAAGAAAGAATTTGCCCTGCTCGCCAATCAGGTGTTTGAAGATAAGTCACAACAGTTTAAGCACCTTAACCAGGAAAATATGGAGCAGTTGCTTAAGCCGGTGCAAGGCGAGCTCAAAGGTTTTCGCGATAAGATGGAGCATATTCATGCCCAGGAATTGCAGCAACGAGCGGCGCTTAAAACCGAGCTGCAACATCTGCAGAAGCTGAATCAATCGATCACTGAGCAGGCTCAGAAGCTCTCTACGGCGCTACAGGGACAAAAGAAGACGCAGGGTAACTGGGGCGAGCTTATGCTGGAGAACGTTCTTGACAGCGCGGGTCTGCGCCTTAATCAGGATTATCGCCGTGAGGTAAGCTTTGACTCCCCGCTTGGTCGTCTGCGCCCCGATGTGGTGGTGTATCTGCCGCAACAACGTCATATAGTTATCGATGCGAAAACCTCGCTCAATGCCTACACTCGCTATGTGAACGCGCAAACCGAGCTCGAAGCGCAGCAGGCCCTCGGTGAGCATGTGCAAGCGGTGAATGAACGCATCAACGAGTTGGCCGCTAAGGACTACCACCGTCTTGAGCAGTTGAATTCGCCCGAGGTGGTGATCATGTTTATGCCCATCGAAAGCGCTTTTGTGGAGGCCCTTAAGTTTCAACCCGACCTCTATCAGCGTGCCATTGAAAAGAATATTCTGGTCGCCACCCCCACGACCTTGTTGACCAGTTTGAATATAGTGAAGCAGTTATGGCGCTTTGAAGATCAATCTAAGCACACTCAGGAGCTGGCTAAACGGGCAGAGCGTTTCTACAACAAGCTCAACGCCTTTTTGGTGTCCATGGAAGGGGTCGGGAAGCAGCTTGATAAAGCCCGAGAAACGTACGATAAAGCCTTTTCGCAGCTCTACAGTGGCAAGGGCAATTTGATCAAACAGGCCAATGAGTTTAAAGAGCTGGGTGTAGCGGTTCAAAAAGAGTTGCCGGAGGCGCTGCGTGATAAAGCCGAGCTTGAGCTAAAGCATTGTGACTAATTTTTTTACCCGCCCTACCCGTTTTGGTCAGGGCGGCGTAACTGCCTGATGCCAAGGAGCAGGCAGACTCCGGTGACAAGATACAAAAACTACGTCGCTGAGATAGCCGGCGGCGGCGAATGCCAGGGCGGTGCCATTAAATAAGCCCCCGATATTTTCACCATCTTCTTTCCTTGAAATGTACATGTATTGGGTAAATAATTGATAATCAATAAAAAGATATAAACGTAAACCCCCTTTACGTTTCATAAAACTGTCATTTTTCTGTTTTATTCTTAGCCCAAAATTGAACATGGGCTTAACACATGACATCAGCACATCAACAGAACTTCATTGCACAGCTAAAGCAGTTGCAAAATTTGGCACAAAGTAAATTTGGCATTGATATCGCTACGGAAAAATTCATCAATGATGATAATTACCGTGATCTGGTACTTAACGAGCTGGGTTTGCTCGGCGACAGCGAACTAAATACAGTAATCAGCGCTCTGAAACAGCCCGCCGCTGCAGCCACCCAGGCCGAGTCAAAGGTGGACGGTAAGAAGCCACTGGCTTTAATTTTTACTTCAATCACAGCGGCCATAGCGCTTGGTGTGGCTAGTTACACCATGTTCGCGGGCAAGCCCGAGGTGGTGGTGACCCAGGTGCCTGTGCCGGTGCAAAGCACCGAGCAAGCCCCAGTACAAACACAAACCGAGGCTACGCCAACCCCAGCACCCGCTGCTCAGGTGCCGGCAGAGCAGCAAGCGCAATTGGCATTTC
Organism: Pseudoalteromonas sp. T1lg48; assembly: GCF_002964785.1. Classification (GTDB taxonomy): domain Bacteria; phylum Pseudomonadota; class Gammaproteobacteria; order Enterobacterales; family Alteromonadaceae; genus Pseudoalteromonas. The sequence goes on along the minus strand of NZ_PQCC01000004.1, from coordinate 110,473 downwards.
GTATCCATGGTTCTAACACCATAGGTGAAAAGCTGGCTCCGGCGCTAATAGAAGGCTACTTAACAGAGCAAGGTGCTAGCGACTTTGAGTGGCAACAGGGTGATGTGGCGGTAGAGCGCGAGCTTCACTACCGCTTGGCCGATAAACCTTACTATATTGAACTGCATGCGCATGGTTCGAGCACCGGTTTCGCCGATGTGAAGGCGGCCAAAGCCGATGTGGCCATGGCATCGCGCAAGGTAAAAGACAAAGAAGTGGCCAGCCTAAAAGAACAATATGGTGACTTCAGTCAGGTGGGTAATGAGCACATTATCGGCCTTGATGGTCTGGCGGTGATCGTTAACCAAAACAACCCCATTAGCCATTTAACTACGCAACAATTGGCGGATATTTTTTCCGGCAAAATCACCAACTGGCGAGAGCTCGGAGGTGCTTCGGCGGCGATTAACCTGTACGCGCGTGATGCCAAATCAGGCACTTGGGATACCTTTAAAAACCTGGTACTGAAAAAGCACAGTGCTCAATTAAGTAATAACGCTCAGCGCTTTGAATCGAGCTCCGAGCTATCGCAATTGGTGTCGCAAGATGAGTACAGTATCGGCTTTATCGGTCTTAACTACATAGTGCACAATAAAGCGGTGGCGATATCTGAGGGTGAGCAAACTGCGCCTATCTACCCTACTCGCTTTACCATAGGTACCGAGGACTACGCCCTGTCACGTCGCTTGTATTTGTATACACCGACCACGGCCAATATGTTCGTTAAGAACTTTGCCCATTACGCCATTTCTTACCCAGGTCAGGAAATTGTCGCCGATACCGGTCTAATTTCGCAGAACATTCATGTTGAGCAGGTGCAGGCACCGCTAACTGCGCCAGCCTTGTATAAGCAATATGCCAGCCAGGGCCAACGTTTGTCTCTGACGTTCCGTTTCGAGTTCGGCAGTGGTCAGCTTGATAACAAGGGTAAGCGCGACTTACAACGTCTATTGGGCTTCCTGGAAGAGCATCCGCAAAAGCGCGTTGTACTCATGGGCTTCTCGGATAATTCCGGCGACGATGTGAAGAATAAAACACTCTCAACACAACGTGCCCGCTCGGTAGCCACCGAACTGAATGCACGTGGTATCCAGGTATTCGATACCCAGGGCTTTGGTGAAGCATTGCCGGTTGCCAATAACAGCACAGTACAAGGTCGGGAACGCAACCGCCGTGTAGAAGTGTGGGTTTTGTAATAAAAGTTTAACAGTCGTCTGCTAGACTGGCGACTCACAACAGGAGGGCTTATGTTTGCAATACTAACGGATCATCATAATCTTAGTCGTGCCTTTGCGCGCCTAAGCATGCTTGAAGCTATTCGCGTTAAGCGTAATGTGGATCAGGTTTTTACCGACCTCAACATGCCCTCCGCAGCACTGATTGAAAAAATGCGTGAAGAAGGCTTGCTGGGCGCACTCTCTGCGCCACTGTCGAAGCCGGATCACCTTACTTCACAGTCGATAATACAAAATCATCTCAGTCAGTTGTTTCTTGACTACTCTAAGCTTAAACAGGCGCTTGAGCAGTTGAGCCTGGCAGAGAAAATCAGCTGTAAAGAAACATTGGATATCGCCATGATGGCGCTTAATCTACCCTCTGATTCTTTGGCCGATATGATGGCTCAAGAAGGGGTGTCGGTAGACCATATCGCCCCGCAAGACCCTCAGCAGCAAAAGCTTGATTCTGTTCGCGCCCGTTTAAACCAAGCGGCGCAAAAGACCGCGGCGCAAGAAGCTCAGAGTGTGCGTGAGCGCCTTAATGCGCTAGCCCAGGGGAGCGATAGCCCAAAGTCTGAGGACTCTGACGATAACTCAGTGGTGCCCCTGCGCCGACACCAAGCCTAAATTAAACACTTGCACTGAACCAAAAGGTCGTCACTCGTACGGCCTTTTTTAATACCTGGCGTTTGGGTTAGTAAAAAAATGTTCCGGGATCTTCTGAGCAGTTAGTAAAAACTTGGTTTGTTACCAAAAATTATATCAAGACACTTGGTAAAATTTTGCTTTATGCCCCATTAAATGGGTCATTTAGTCTTTGTAGCCCCCCTTGGCTGTTGGCGTTGCCCGACCTGGTTAAAAGCTGATCCCAATAAAAAAGGGCCATTCGGCCCTTTTGCTTGCAACACACAGTGGTTAGAACTGATTCATGGTATTGGCTTCACCGCCTGCCTTTAGCGCATTTTCACCGGAGAAGTACTCCTTATGGGTATCACCGATATTCGAACCGGCCAGGTCCTGGTGTTTAACCGAGGCCTGCTCGCGGCGGATCTCCTGACGTTGGACGTCACGCACATAGGCCAGCATGCCCAGATCTCCGAAGTAGCCTTCGGCAAGAATGTCGGTGCTTAGTGCCGCCGTATGGTAAGTCGGCAAGGTGATCAAGTGATGGAAGATACCGGCTTCGCGGGCACCGTCACGCTGAAAGTTGCGTACAAGCTCATCGGCTGCAACCGCCAGCTCCGAGCTATCCAGGCTCGCATCCATCAACACCTTGGCGTCGTTTGTTGGGTCAGGGTAAGTGCTTAGATCGCGGCCTTCAGCCTGCCATTGCGCGTATACCTGCTCACGGAACTTCAATGTCCAGTTAAAACTCGGAGAATTGTTATACACCAATTTAGCGTTTGGCACTTGCTCGCGAACACGGTTTACCAGTTCGGCAATTTGCTGCACATTCGGCTTTTCGGTTTCAATCCACAGCAGGTCGGCGCCATGCTGCAAGCTGGTGACACAGTCCAGTACCACGCGGTCTTTCTCGGTACCGGCACGGAACTGGTAGAGGCCGTTGTCTAAACGAACCGGCTTGCACAGCTGGCCGTTAAGCTTAATTGCCATTTCGTTGTCTTCCAGGTCATCGGCGCCGCTAATAGGTTGTGCATCGAGGAAGTTGATGTACTGACTGGCGAGATCGCCCGGCTCTTTGCTGACCGGAATTTTTTGCGTCAGGCTGGCCCCTAATGAATCGGTACGGGCGACGATAATACCGTCTTCCACGCCCAGTTCTAAGAAGGCATAACGCACGGCATTGATTTTCGCCAGGAAGTCCTCGTGTGGCACGGTCACCTTACCGGCCTGGTGACCACATTGTTTGGCATCGGATACCTGGTTTTCGATTTGAATGGCACAGGCGCCCGCTTCAATCATCTTCTTGGCCAATAAATAGGTGGCTTCTTCGTTACCAAAACCGGCATCGATATCGGCGATAATGGGCACCACATGGGTTTCAAAGTTATCGATTTGAGCCTCGATTGCAGAGGTGTCTGCGCCACTTTGCTGCGCCGCATCCAGGGCTTTATAGAGGTGATCCAGTTCACGGGCATCGGCCTGTTTTAAGAAGGTGTAGATCTCTTCAATCAGCGCCGGAACAGAGGTTTTCTCGTGCATACTTTGATCGGGAAGTGGACCGAACTCGGAGCGCAGTGCCGCAACCATCCAGCCGCTCAGATACACATAACTGCGTTTGGTGGTTTTTTGATGACGCTTAATGGCCATCATCATTTGCTGCGCCGTGAAACCATGCCAGCAACCCAGAGACTGGGTGTATTGGCTCGAATCCGCATCATAAGCGGCCATGTCTTCACGCATAATTTTGGCGGTGTATTTAGCGATATCCAAACCGGTGTTAAAGCGGTTTTGAAGCTGCATACGCGCCGCATACACAGGGCTGATGCTGTTCCAGCGTTGACCATTGTGTTGGCATAGCGTTGCTAGGCTGTCGATCTGTGCGTTGTACTGTTTCATTGTCGGTATCCTTTGAACGAGTAGGTAGTTAGGTTTAACGACAACATGTGAGAGGTTGCCGCGTTGTATTTTTACCCTAGGCCGTTTTTTAAGGATTTATTAAATTTATAGTTATTATTACCGCTATATTCTGAGTGAATAGGTTTAGTGTTCACATTCACCTATTTTCGTTTACAGTGAAATAACACTTGTTCGTTTAAAGGAATTGCTCATGACTCAGCGCATCTCGCACAGCGGCCTGTCTATTGACGCCACGCTCTATGAGTTTATTACTCAAGAGGTACTGCCCCAGACCCACATTGACGGCGACACTTTATTCGCCGGTGTTGCCGATATTATCAAGCGACTGACGCCCATCAACCGAGCCTTGCTGGCCAAACGTGAGACGCTGCAGCAGCAGATAGATGCCTACTATCAGGGCAATACCGAGCATAATCTTGATGAATACATGGCGTTTTTGCGCGAGATAGGTTACTTGGTTGATAGCCCCGAGTCCGTGAGTATAGAAACCACCAAGGTGGACGCCGAAATTGCCACCATGGCCGGACCGCAATTGGTGGTGCCGGTGAGCAATGCCCGCTTTGCCCTTAATGCCGCCAATGCCCGCTGGGGATCCCTGTATGATGCCCTCTACGGCAGCGACGTGATTGCCGAGCAGGAGGGGGCCGAGCAAGGCGGCGGCTATAACCCGGTACGTGGTTTTAAGGTGATGGCCTATGCCCGCCAATTTCTCGATCAGGCGCTGCCGCTCAGCAGTGGCTCCCATATCGAAAGCACCGAATACGCTATCAACAACGGTGAATTAGTGGTGACCTTAGGAGATTCTCAGCAGGTTACGTTGCAAAACCCGGCCCAGTTGCTTGGCTATCAGGGTCAGCCCCAACGGCCTTCGGCTTTGCTATTTTGCCATCATGGTTTGCATTTTATTATTGCCATCGACCCACATCATCGCATTGGTCGTGATGATAAGGCCGGTATTAAAGACATCATTATGGAAGCGGCGCTCACCACCATTATGGATTGTGAGGACTCGGTCGCGGCGGTGGATGGTGAAGATAAAACCAATGTCTATCGCAATTGGTTTGGACTCATGATGGGGCAGCTTAGCTGCACTTTCAACAAAGGCGGTGAGCAGCTTGAGCGCTCGCTAAACGCGGATCAACAATTTACCAAGCTGGATGGCTCGCAGTTGACCCTGCATGGGCGCAGCCTGATGTTCGTCCGCAATGTTGGCCACCTGATGACCAACCCGGCGATACTCGATAGCGACGGCAACGAGGTGTTTGAAGGTATCATGGACGCCATCTTCACAACTTTGTGTGCGCTACCCGAATATCATGGCCGCGGTCAATTAGCGAACTCCCGCACTAAGAGCATTTATATTGTTAAGCCCAAGATGCATGGCCCCGAAGAAGTGGCCTTTACCGAGCAACTGTTCACCGAGGTAGAGCGTTTATTGGGGCTGGAGCAATACACCATTAAAATGGGCATTATGGATGAAGAACGCCGTACCTCGGTTAACTTAAAAGCCTGTATCGCCAACGCCAAACACAGGGTGGTGTTTATTAACACCGGCTTTTTGGATAGAACCGGCGATGAAATTCACACGGCAATGGAAGGCGGTATCGTCTTACCTAAGGCCAAGATCAAAGAGCAACCCTGGATTGATGCTTATGAAAAGCGTAACGTCAGCATCGGTTTAGAATGCGGTCTGAGCGGCAAGGCGCAAATCGGTAAGGGCATGTGGCCAATCCCTGACAAGCTCGCCTTAATGATGGAACAAAAAGTGGGTCATGTGCAATCTGGTGCCAATACCGCCTGGGTGCCCTCCCCTACCGCGGCAACCCTACATGCTCTGCACTATCATGCGGTCGATGTGTTCGCGGTGCAAAAATCCTTACCCACACTTGGTGAGGACTCGTTAGCAGCCTTGTTGACGCCGCCGATAGACAACGCCCAGCAGCTGAGCCCGGAGGATATCCAACTGGAGCTCGACAACAATGCTCAGGGCATTCTCGGCTATGTGGTGCGTTGGGTCGAGCAAGGCATTGGCTGCTCTAAGGTGCCGGATATTAATAATGTCGGCCTGATGGAAGACAGAGCGACGTTACGTATCTCCAGCCAACATATTGCCAACTGGTTACATCACGGCGTGTGTTCTGAAGAGCAAGTGCGAAACACAATGGCGCGCATGGCTAAGGTGGTTGATGAGCAAAATGCCGGTGATCCTAACTATATCCCTATGGTCGGTGATGAGCAGTCGCTCAATGCAAGCCTGGCTTATCAAGCCGCACTGGATCTGGTATTTAAAGGCTGCGATCAACCCAGTGGCTATACCGAGCCGCTTTTGCACCATTATCGTCGTCTGTTCAAGGAGCAAGGCAAAGAGTCGTAAGAAGTGTAAAGCCCCTTTACACAAAAAGCCGGATATTAATCCGGCTTTTCTTTTTGGCGTATTTGACGCTCTTACTTGTTCACAATGGCATTGTGATAGATGTTTTGTACGTCATCGCAGTCTTCAAGCATGGTCATAAACTTTTCGAAGTTAGCGATATCGTCTTCATCGGTGATCTCAATGTGTGTTTGTGGCACAAAGGTGATCTCGTCGATTTCGAAGTTAATACCATCGAATGCTTCGGTTAGTGCGGTTTTCGCCTTGAAGTATTCTGTGTGAGGTGCAAATACAGAGACCTTACCGTCTTCTACTTCTACGTCGGTTACGTCCACGTCGGCCATCATTAGCGCTTCAAGCACAGCTTCGTCGTCATCGCCTTCAAAACCTAGGATGGCAAGGTGATCGAACATGTGTGCAACACAGCCCGGGCTGCCAATCTTTGAATCGGTTTTGGTGAAAGGTAGACGAACATCTTTGATGGTACGGTTCGGGTTGTCGGTTAAACAGTCAACGATAACCATGCAGTTACCCGGGCCATAGCCTTCGTAACGAGCCGGTGAATAATCTTCGCCAGCGCCGCCAGCGGCCTTTTCAATGGCTTTATCGATTACGTGTGCCGGTACTTGATCTTTTTTCGCTTTATCGATCAAGCGACGAAGAGAAAGGTTGGTCTCTGGGTCAGCACCGCCGTTTTTTGCCACGACGTAGATTTCTTTACCGTATTTTGAGTTTACTTTTGTTTTTGCCGCAGCGGTTTTCGCCATGGCGTTTTTACGAACTTCAAACGCTCTGCCCATTTTCAATCTCTCAAGTTTGAATTTAATGCTTTGCTCGATTTTAACAACTCGTAGCACATTGGGCTAGTGCCATGTTTTTATTAAAGCCAGGGTGATACCGTAAAACCTAAAATATTTGGCTATTTAACATAACTTAACCAAGGCCGGTAATTCACTAAAGCAGCGGATCACATAATCCGCCTGAGTTGCATAGTCGGGAATGGTGTGTGGTGCGTACAAACAGGCACGCATGTTGGCATTATGGGCCGCTTCGATATCGTATTTATAGTCGCCCACATACAGCAAGTGTTGTGCGCTCATCTGCCAGCGCTCGGCAATGTGCAATAAAGCACTGGGATCGGGTTTGGCGGGTGCATCATCACGAGTCAGTACCAGCTCTATGGGAATGGGGTTGCGGCTCATTTTTATGCCCGTAGCCTGCTCCGAGTTGCGCGTGACTATGGCCATGGGTATCTGGGCTTCATGTAAGCGGGCAAGTGATTGCGCTACCTGCGGCAAAAGCACCGCTTGCTCGGCATCGGCCAGTTCATGGTTCAGAATCACTTGTTCGGCATGGCGTTGTCCATCGCGGTCAAGACGCGTGATAAATTCGAGTATATCGTCGCCATGGGCACAATTTATTTGCTCTCGGATCAGGGCAAAATCCAACTGCGAACTAAATAAGGTGCCATCCATATCAAAAATAACACCATGTAATGGTTCATTGAGGTATTTAGCCATGCCCTACTCCTTCTTTCGCTTATATGGGCAATGTAGCAGCAAAGGCTATTGATGGCGACCCCGATTTATCCCTAGCTCCAAATTCCCCCTTTATATTTTAATAATCGAAAATAAATACATAAATAACAATTGGTTGTGCTTTTTATTCTGAGTGTGTGCCAGGTTTATTTGAAAGAGCTGTAAAGGGGGTTTACAGGTAATTAGTAAAATATTGGCGGCGGGGGTTGCAATTGGTATTTAATTAATTTTAGAATCCCCCACTTTTTTAATTCGTGAACAATAAAAAGGGACATCGGTGGCCTGAATAATCCGGGTTAGTCGATATATAAAGTAAGCGAAGGGATGTTCACTTGATTCGCACATAGCAAGGTGTATGTGGTGGTGCTATGGATTTTTACGTCCTTAAAAAGAAAAACGAGTTAATTGCCATTCCTGCCGATGAGCAGCATTGTAAACAGTATCTGGATAATGGCTATTTCTATATTGATAAGGTAGCGGCTTGTGACGAGCGCACGGCTATTCGCCATTTGCAGAGCAAATATCAGCGTAGCATGCGTCTGCCCTTGCTTATATTGGCCATTGCCATCCCCGTTTTGGTGATCACCTGGTGGCAATTTACCCACTAAAGGAATGGCCGCGGTAACAAGTTTTCCATGATATAGTGAGGGCATTATAAGTCTAATCACTTTATTTCATGCGCTTACTTCACACCTCAGATTGGCACCTTGGGCAGCTATTTTACGAACATGAACGCATTGATGAGCATCAGGCGTTTCTCTCCTGGCTACTAACGCAACTGTGTGAGCAGGCCGTCGATGTTCTGCTGATCAGTGGTGATATCTATCATACCGCAACGCCCTCTAGTCGTGCCGAAAAACAGTTTTACCAGTTTATTGAATCAGCTAAGTCAGCTAACCCCGAACTGAAAATAGTGGTGATTGCCGGTAATCACGACTCCGCCAAACGAATCACCACGGCCCAACCCCTGCTGGCGCAGTTTGATACCCAGGTGATTGGTCATTATCAGCATCAAGCGCCCGAGCTTAGTGTGGTAAATATCACCAAGGGCGAGCAACATTGTCTCATACTGGCGCTTCCCTATTTACGAGCCTGCGATATCCCCAGTTCCGGCCAAAGCTACAGTGTCTCGGTGCAACAGGCCTATAACGCCATGCTTGATAACAGCGAGTTTGATGCCAGTACTAATATTATCGCCATGGGTCACTTGCATGCCCGCGGCGCTGCGGTCAGTGAAGATTCCGAACGTGCGTTGGTGATCGGCGGTGAAGATGCCATAGGTGCCGATGTCTTTCCCGAGCAAGCCAGTTATGTTGCCCTTGGCCACTTGCATAAGGCACAGTGTGTAAATGGTAAAGAACATATTCGTTATAGCGGTACCCCGTTTGCCATGTCCTTCAGCGAGCGCAACTATCGCCATCAATGTTTGCTGGTTGAGGTAGCCGATGGCGCCTTGCACAGTGTCAACCCCCTTTACATTCCGACGTTTCGGAAGCTACACCTGGTTCCCGAAGGCGAGGTTGTACCCCTTACTGAACTGTGTGAACAGCTTAGCGCCCTTCCCGAAGATGAGCATGAGCAGGGTTATATTCGGGTACGCCTGTCGAGCCGAGAGCTGAGCCCGGACTTTCGCGAACAAATAGACTCCGCGCTAACGGGGAAAAACCTGCTTTTTTGCGGCATAGAGCGCGTACGAACGCAGCAGCAATCAAGGCAGAATGACATCGAATTTCAGGACCTAACGCAACTTGAGCGGCTCGATGCAGAGCACCTGTTATCCGTGGCCCTGGAAGAGCACGCCGAGCTTACCCAGCAGGATATCAATGATGACATTAAAGGCCTGTTTACCCAGCTGGTTGCCGATGTTGAGCAGGAGCTAAGCCATGAAGATTAACCGCCTGCAGATTCATAACCTTGCCTCCTTGGTGGATGCGGATATCGACTTTACCAAGGCGCCCCTAAGCGACACAGGCTTATTTGCCATCACGGGTGATACCGGCGCCGGTAAAAGCACCCTACTCGATGCGCTGTGCCTGGCGTTGTACGACAAAACCGCCCGCTTGAGCAATGAAAACACTCAGAAGGTCGATTTTAACGGTGATAATGTCCGTCTTAACGACCCGCGTCACCTGCTTCGTCGTGGCACCGGCGTGGGCTGGGTGAAGGTGGACTTTAATGCCATAGACGGGCAGCAATATCGAGCCGTATGGCAAGTGACGAGAGCGCGGAAAAAGCCGCAAGGGCGGCTACAAACCCCAACTCATGCGCTTTATCAATTGCCTAGTGAGCAATTGCTAAGCGATGGCAAGTCGGAAACTAAAAAGCAAATTGAACGCCTGGTCGGCCTCAACTTCGAGCAGTTTTCCCGTGCCGTGATGTTGGCACAAAACGAATTTGCCGCCTTTTTGCGGGCACAGGGAGACGAGCGTGCGGCGCTGCTGGAGCGTTTAAGTGGCACACAAAAATACTCTCTCGTAGGTCAGCGGGTTTTTGAGGGCTATAAGGCCAAACTCAATGAGGTGACCCTGTTCCAAGCCAATATGAACGCGGTGCATCTGCTGAGCGACGACGAACTGGCTAGTTTTCAGCAACAACAGCAGGAGCAAACGCAGGGGCTACAACACCGTAAACAACAAAGCAGTGTATATCAGCAGCAGTTGCAATGGTTTACCAATGAGCAAAGCATGCAGAGCGAGCTGCTTACCCTGCAAGGAAAATTAACTGAGGTGGGCGAACAATTGCACCTTCGCCGGGGGGAATTTAAACAAGCCGAACTCAGTGCTCGATGTCGGCAAATTAGCGACAATATGAGCAACACAGCGCGATTGACGCAGCGTTTGCAGCAAGATGAACAGCGCTTAGAGACATTAAAGCGCTCCGATGCACAGGCGCAAACCGAGCTGGCACAGCAACAGCTAAAGCAGGCCGAGTCCGATTACCGTCAGGTACAGGCGCGTTTAAATGAGCAAAAGCCGGTTCTGCAGCAGGCCATCACCTTGGATATTCAGGTGCAGCAACTGCGCCAAGGCGAAACCGAGCGTCAACAGCAGCTCACGGTGCAAAACCGTGAGCTGCACCAGTTGCAAGCGCAAGCTGAACATTTACAACGCCGCGCAGAGCAATGGCAAGCACAGTTACAGCAGAGTCAGGAACAATTGAGCACACAGCCCTGGCTCGTGGAGTTAGTAAAAAATTGCTCTCACTATCAGCATCTATGGCAGCCGATCACCCTTTATTATCAGTCTCGAGAGCAAAAAAATAAGCTGTTACAGGAGCATAGTGACGAACGCATCAGGCTCGATAACGAGCTGAAAAATCTGGCCGGGCAGTTGGCACAGACTCGTGAAGCGAACTTGCAGCATGAGCAGCGTATAGTGCAACTCGAGCAGCAATTGCAGCAACAATCCCCAGCTCTTTTGCAACAAGCTATCAATGGCTGGCAACAGGGGTTAGAACATTATCGTCAGTGGCAATCTCTGGGGCTTAAAATAGCCCAGTGGCACCAGCAGCAAGCGCAATACAAGCAACAACTTACGCAGTACCAAGAGCAGCTTGGGCCGCGCGAAAGGCAAACGGAATTATTGCAGCAAGACGTAACAAACGCAGAGCAGGCCTATAACCGGGTGCAATTGCGGGCCAGTGAAGAGATCAGTGTTTTACGTACTCAATTAACGGATGGCGAGCCTTGTATGGTGTGCGGCTCCTGCGAGCACCCCTTTGTTAATAAGCAGAGCCAAAACAGTGCGTTTGATGCCCTATTGGCGGATTTTGCCGCCCAGCGTCAGCAGGCTAAACAGGCTTTGGATCAGTATTTAACCGACAGTCATGAGCTGCAAACCTCGACCCGGCTGGTCGAGCAACATCTTGGCACTCTGGCCTCAAGCCTTGAGGAAGCAAAGCAACAACAAGAAAAGTTGCGCGCGCAATTGGCGAATCTGCGCCCTGAGCACACCCCGGAGCAATTGGACGAGCAGTATTTTAAAGCGCAGTTGCAAGCCCTGGAGGAGCAATACCAGGCGGCCTTGGCACTTGAGCAAGAGTTAGTAAAATTACGATCTGTATTGCAACAAGGACGAGCTCAAGAGCAACATCAACAGCAGCAACAGCGCCAATTTGAGCAACTTAGCCAGCAAAAGCAATTGCAATATCAACGTCTTGACGATGAGATTAATGCCGAGCTAGCGCGCTGCCAGCAAAGTATTAGTCAATTACAAGCCGTGTTTGCCGAGGCTCCCTGGTGGCGCGATGAACCTGAATATTTGGCCTTATACTGGCCGCAGCTGCAACGTCAGCGACAAGAATATGAACGGGTTAAGCTAAAAATATCCGAGCTGGAACAGAGGGTTAGTGATAATAAACAGGCGCTGGATCAGAATTTTACCAAGTTGTCTTCCTGTAACGCACAGCAACAGCAACTGGTACAGCAGCAGCAAAACGCCGAGGAAGAGATCAGGAATTTACTAACTCAGCGTCATGCCCTGCTCGCTCAAAGCAGCAGCCCCAGCAATTGCTGCACGAGTTGGAGCAAGCCCTTGAGCACAGCGCAACCGCTCAGCAAGCGGCGCAGCATAGGCTACAGCAGGAGTTAAGCAGACTCGAGCGTGAGCGCAATGAGTACCAGCACTTGGTAAAAAATTGCTCTCAGTTACAGCAGGATTTAACGGACTTGGAAGCGACCTTTACTCGCTGGTGCAGTGAAAACTTTGCGCCCGAGGGTGAAATTGGTCGCGAGCAGATCCGAGTTTTACTAAGTCGTGACCGCGTCGAAGTCGATGCCTTGCTTGCTCAGCAACAGTCATTGCAGCAACAACAGGTGCGCCTCGAAGCGCAATTGGCACAGGCGCAGCAACGCCATAGTGAGCATCAGCAACAGCGTCCGGAGCAGGCGCAGAGCGAAATTGAGGCGCTTAAAACGGCGGTTGATAATGAATATGAGCAGATACAGCAAGCGTTGACGCTGATCGCCGCCAAGCTCGAAAATCACCGCCAGAACGTCGCTAAGCTGGCGGAGCAGGCCGAGCAATTGCGTCAGTTACAAGCCGAACTCCATACCTGGGCTACCCTTAATAGTGCCCTTGGCGATGCCCAGGGTAAGCGATTACGTAATCTGGTACAAAGCCAGACTCTGGCCATTTTGCTCGCTTATGCAAATCAACATTTGCAAACTTTGTCAAAACGTTATCGTCTTACCCGTATCCCTGGCACCTTGGATATCGCCATTATCGATCAGGATATGGCCGATGAGCAGCGCAGCGTCAATACGCTTTCAGGTGGCGAGTCCTTTTTGGTGTCTTTGGCGCTGGCATTGGGTCTGGCCTCTTTGTCTTCCAACAAGGTGAAGATTGAGTCCTTGTTTATTGACGAGGGCTTTGGCACATTGGATGCTCAGACCCTGAGCGTTGCCATGGATGCGCTCGATAACCTGCAGGCGCAGGGGCGCAAGGTAGGGGTGATCTCCCATGTCGCCGAGCTCACGGAGCGGGTGGCCACGCAAATCAAGGTGGTTAAACGCCCGGGTGGATACTCGCAGATACGCTGCGAATGAGCTATAAGCTAAAAATAGCCAAATTAAGGAACCATTATGCCCAGTTTTCTAGGTGAAGAAGCCAGTAACTACGACCAGCGTATTCGTCGTCTGGTGCCCGGTTACGACCTATTACAGCAATTGACCCAGGCTCAGTGCCAGGCGGCTCTCGAGGAAGACGCGCAGGTGCTTGTGGTTGGCGCCGGAACCGGCACCGAGGTTATCGCCTTGGCAATGGCCAACCCCAAGATGCGCTTTGTGGCCCAGGATATTTCCGCCGATATGCTGAATATTGCCAAGCAGGGTTTTGAGGAGGCGGGGATCAGCGATAGGGTGCAATGTCATTGCGGCAGCGTGGACGAGCTTGAAGGCAGCTTCGATGCGGCGCTGTGTTTGCTGGTGTTGCACTTTGTTGAGGATAATGGTGATAAGGCGGATTTACTAAGCGCCGTGCGTCAGCGTTTAAAATCCGGCGCCTGGCTTTGGCTGGCAGATCTGATGAAGCCACAAACGCCGTTTGAGCGCGATGCTCAGTTTATCGTCTGTCAGCAGCTAGGACTTACCGATATCGGCGTAGAGCGCACTCGACATAGTTTTGAGCATGAGTTTTATGCTCTCGACCGGATGCGCCTTGCCGAGTTATTGAATCAGACCGGTTTTGGCACCGCTCAATGTTATTTTAAGGCCCTAAGCTTTACTGGCTATGTGGTGCGCTGCCAATAAATGATGGGGTAGGGGCTGTGCTCTAGCATAACGCAAAGCCTTCTGTATACTCTGTGGCGTGAGCTGAGGTTGAATCTCGGGCGGAAGCTCACGTGAAATCTTAGATGAAAGCCGGCACCAGTTCCCGGATCAGCTGGCACAGCTTATCAATTTTTACATTGCTAAGCTGACGATAGTCAAAATAGGGGCAAACCAGCACATGGTTTGCCTGGTCTACGGCAAACTCCTTATCCAGCCAGATCAGATTTATACCAAGTGAAGGCTGTGCCGCTAGCTCCTGCGCATAGGTGCGACCGGCAATCACATGCAGCGCTTGGTTATCGAATTGTGGAGGACTAAACAGCAATGCCGTATTACTGTGCCGGCGCAGCAGCAGCTGATCGCGTAGCTGTTGCCAGCTGCTGAACTCTCCAAGCGTATTTCGTTCGCCATGTAGCGCAAACAGCCACTTGGCGTACACATTAAACACCTTGCGCCAGCCATTACCTGCCTCGGCATTAATCTTTTCTATGGCTGCTTTATCCAAAGCCAACAGGGTGTTTAGTTGTTGAAACTCAATCAGTGGAGGGCGATTTTTTACATAAACACGAATGGCCGCATCGGCGGCGCCAAACCCTATAGCCTGCGACATAATTTTCGCTTTTCCCTTAGTAAAATATCGATCCAATTATACTTATTACTACGTATACAGCTACATTGATTAGATTAATAAACATAAGGAATATCATAACAATGGCCATATTCAACAAGATCATAATTTTACTAACTCTGTTGCTCAGCGCCTGTACCTCTATGCCCGAGCAGGTAACGCCGGTCAGCCCGTTTGAGCTTTCCCGTTATACCGGTACCTGGTATGAAATTGCCCGCATGCCACACTCCTTCGAAGAAGGCCTGTCCAAGGTGACAGCCACTTACAGCATCAACGAAGACGGCTCGGTGAAGGTTCTCAACAAGGGTTTTAATGCCGAGGCAGGGCAATGGAGCAGTGCCGAAGGCAAGGCTAAATTTGTGGACGGGAGCGATGTAGGGCATTTAAAAGTGTCGTTTTTTGGCCCTTTCTACTCTTCATACGTGGTGTTTAAGCTGGACCAGGAAGCATATCAGTATGCCTACATCAGCGGCTTTAACACGGATTACGCCTGGTTACTAGCCAGAACACCGCAAGTTGACCCGGCGCGTGTCGAAGACTTTAAAAGAGAACTGGCAGAGCGAGGTTTCGCCGTGGATAAACTCATCATGGTGACTCATTAACTAACGGCACGGAAGGTGAAAGGAGTCATCATAAAGTTGTAAAGGGGGTTTACAGATCATTATTTTACCAAGTGAGAGAGGTGGAGTTAGTAAAATGATGATCTGGCTCTGGGGGTAAAACTCATTTGATAAAAAAGTTGGTAAAAATTAGTTTTATTGCATGGCGGATTTTTAGAGGGGCAATTAACGGCCCCTTTGTTTCTGGCATCCCTAAAGAGCGTCTCAGCATGTAAGTAGCCTAGCGTAGCTTCCCAACCCCCGAGGCCATCCAGGCGTTGACGGTGTTAGTTGGTAAAATCCTGATCCCGTTTAGATCACTATCTTACCAACTAATGCTAAGGTAAGAGGTAGACCGGCTGTAAGTTAGTAAAAATCTGATCTCTAAGTGCCGGTGAGGGATATTTTGGTTGCCGGCCCACCACCTCATCATCTAGTCTTTCATAAAGCCTACTAGTATCAAACACCATGGAATTACTCGAAAAAATCCGCGCCTGCACCTTGTGCCAAGAGTATCTGCCCTTGCCGCCCAAACCCGTATTACAATTGCATGGTGATGCGAAAATACTCATAGCCGGGCAGGCGCCGGGGATCCATGCACATAACGCAGGGAGACCTTTCGACGATGCCAGTGGTGTGCGTCTAAGGCAATGGCTGGGGGTGACGGAGCAAGACTTTTACAATCCGCGTCTTTTTGCCATTGTACCCATGGGCTTTTGCTATCCCGGCAGCGGTAAACAAGGTGATTTGCCGCCACGTCCAGAGTGCGCCGCCACCTGGCGAGCGCAGATACTAGCGGCCTTGCCACAGCGACAATTGACCCTGGTGCTTGGCCAGTATGCCATGACCTATCATCTGCAAAAGCGCTATAAAACCGTGACCGAAGCGGTATTAGACTGGCGTAGCCAATGGCCAGAAACGGTCGCGCTGCCCCACCCAAGCCCGCGCAATAATATCTGGTTAAAGCGCAACCCCTGGTTTGAGCATGAAGTTATTCCCAATTTACAGGCCCGTGTGGCGAGCCTACTCTTGCCCTAATCGCATAAATAATTGTATTCGATGAAATAAAACCTTGTTCTCTCGGGTCACCTAAGAAGTCTTTTATTACCTTCCTTAAGCATGATGTGGAGCGCTTACAGTTATGGATAAATCATCATGAAACAGTATCTTATTCTGTTATTTTCACTAATTACTCTTCCTGCTTTTGCCGATGTGCCCAGGGTCAGTGCACAGCAGTTTGTCGATTTACAACAAGGGGAGAGCACCTACCCGGGGTATCGCCGAGCACACGCAAAAGGAATGTGCATTAGCGGTGAATTCGTCTCTAACGGCAATTTATCCCGTTACAGCACAGCAAGTGTATTTAAGTCGTCCAAAACGCCGTTTATAGGGCGCTTGTCTATTGCTGGCAACAACCCGTATGCTCCTGACTTAAAAGCCCCGGTGCGCAGCCTGGCGCTGAGTTTTGCGACCAGCCAAACTAAGCAGTGGCGCGTTGCCATGAATACGCCTCCCGTTATGGCGGTCGCCAATCCACATGATTTCTACCAACAAATTGTCGCGATAAAAAAAGGGCCCGAGGCGATTGGGGCATTTTTTGAAGCGCATCCTGAGAGTGCTGACTTTCTGCAGTGGAAGGCGAACTATCAACCCAGCAGCAGCTTTGCTTTGGAAACCTATCATAGTATCAATGCGTTTTATTTAGTTGATGAACAGAACCAGCGTCAGGCCGTACGCTGGGAGGTTAAGCCGCATGCCAGTACATCGAGCTTAAAAAACAGTTTTACCGGGGACAATGCATTATTTAACGAGTTTAAACAGCAGTTATCTGATGGCCCGGTTATGTTTGATTGGGTTTTCACCTTGGCCACCGAGCAAGACGATGAGCATAACCCTGCAAAACGTTGGCCTCAGACACGTGAGAAAATGATTGCCGGGCAGATAAAGATCACACAGTGGCAAGCTCAGCAAGGTGGACGTTGCGATGGGATTAATTACGATCCCTTGGTGCTGCCTCAGGGCATTGAAGCAACAAAAGATCCAATATTAAGGGCGCGCTCAGCCGCCTACGCCGAGTCATATCGCCGTCGTGCCGTTGAAGTGCTTGCGGGTGACGTGGAGGAGGGGCGAGATGAATAAAAAAATAACCCGTTTTAGCGCTTCTATGCGCATACTCCATTGGGCAATGGCGGCATTGATCATTTCCCTTCTCAGTGCCGGTATGACCATGGTTAAAAGCTTAGAGGTCTGGCAGCTAGAGCTACTAACACTTCACAAGGCCGCTGGCCTATTGGTTGCCGTGTTAGTGGTTGTTCGGTTAGTCAATCGCTGGTGCGCCACCGTGCCTGCGCTCCCAGACAGCCTCCCCCGGTGGCAAAAAACGATGGCTCTTGGCTCTCATTATGCCCTGTACAGTTTGATGATCTTGATGCCCTTGACCGGGTTTCTTATGCAATATTATGGCGCACGGCCAATTGCAGTGTTTAGCTGGTTTACTTTGCCCAGTGCGCTGTACCCTGATATTGAATTGTATGCCCTGTATCGTCAGCTCCATGGCTTTATCGGCTACACCTTGGCGGTGCTTATCCTGGTGCATGTACTGGCGGCGTTGCAGCATCACTTTATTCGTAAGGATGGCGTGCTAAAGAGTATGCTCTAGTCCTCCACCAAGTGAAAAAAGGGGGTGTAAACCCCCTTGCCAAAATTAGCTTTACTGGTGCTTGTTGATGTATTTTTCGTTAACCACTAACGCCGCCATAATGATGCCGCCGCCTAAGGTTAAGCGCAGAATATCGGCATCGCGATTCCAAATCAGCACATTGACCAGGATGCCCGCAGGAATAAGCAGGTTATTCATCACCGCCAAGGTGCCCACGTTGACCTGGGTTGCGCCCTTATTCCAGGCGAAATAGCCCAGACCCGAGGCAATCAGACCTAGATAAATCAACACCCCCCATTGCGTCGGCGTTGTGGGTAGCTGGCTGTAGTCACTAAAGACGCCGTAGCAAATAAGCGCAACGACAAGCGCGCCGATAAAGAAGCAGCCAAACACCTGGTGCTGGGTAAGATGGTCATGCTTTGCCATCAGGCGCTTATACAGTACCTGACCACTGGCAAAGCACAGGTTTGCCGCCTGTACTATGGCAAAGCCGACAATAAAGCCCTGATTGATGCCATCGTAGCGAATAGCAACGGCGCCAATAATGGCCAGCAGTGCCGCCATAAAAAAGCCCCGGTTAAAGCGCCCTTCGAGCGCATCGTTAAGCAAGGTGACATACAAGGGTGTCATCACGGTAAATAACAGCACTTCCGGCACACTTAAATATAAAAACGAGTGATAGTAAAATGCGTACATCAGGCCTAACTGAACCCCGCCAATGGCCATCAGCTTAAGCGCTATATGGGGGTTTAATTGTGAAATCCGTAAAAAGGGCAAAAATACCAAGGTAGCTAGGGCGATACGGGTAAGCACGGAAAACCAGGGATCAACCTGACCGGCGAGATACACACCGATTAAGCTAAATGAAAATGCCCACAACAGGGTGGTGGCGAGAAGGTAAGTCATAGAGAGTTGTTATTATTGCCATTGTCATGGCGCTATTATGACGCGTTAGGGCGAGGCTGCGAAGAGCTCGGTGGTGTTTATAAAGAATAAGCGAAAATGAAGCGCAGGAAAGAATGTCCTGCGCCGATAAAGAGCGACTTTTATTGCACAAAGGCGCTAAATAGTTGCTGAAGTTGCGGCATGTATTCACTGACAACCGACAGGTTATTATCGCTTATCTCTTCTTCGCTGGTCTCGTTGGCTTTACCCAAGGCACCGAACAGTGAATTGCTGTTGCTGTTTTTGCTGCCGGAAAGGCTTTGTAAACCCCCCATTACCTGGTCGACCGTTTGCTGGTTTTCAGCGGAGAGGTTGCCTTTCATATTCGCAAGGTAGGCGCTGCTGATCTCGCTGCCAACGCTGACCAGTTGCTCAGGAGTAAAGCCGTAGGCGCTTAGTAGAGTCGCAAATTCCTGATACATGGCGTTGTCTTTAAGCATGCCAATGGCGCTGTCCATCATGGCATTATCGGCCGTGGTATTGTCTCCTTGTTGCTCCTGCTGAGCGCCAAGCAGGGTACTTGCATCAATATCCGTCTGGCTATCCGCCCAATTGGTAACCGCAGGGGCTGCTTTAATAAACTTCTCGACGTCTGTTGCGCTAAGCTCCAGCGCCCATGCTTGTGCCGAGCTAAATGCCGCGGAGGCAGCCAGGGTGAATGCGAATAGCATTTTTTTCATTGTTTTCTCCATGTCATAAATCTTGATTTGCGCCGTCCTCGTCACCATCTAAGCAAAAGCAAATTTGGGTGACGCCAGAGCCTAATGTTAGACTCTAAAGGTGTCGATAATAGGCTAAGTCCTTTAAGCTAAGATGAATATGTGATGCTACAGATATCCAATACCGTAACCATAGATGATTGGGAAGTCGAGCTCAGTGCGATCCGCTCGCAAGGAGCCGGCGGACAAAACGTCAATAAGGTGGCCACCGCCATCCATTTGCGTTTCGATATCAAGCGCTCAAAATTACCCGACTTCTACAAAGAGCGGTTATTGGCCTATCGCGACAGCCGTATCACCAAGGACGGCGTTATCGTGATTAAGGCGCAAAGCCATCGCACCCAGGAGCAAAACCGTGAAGAAGCGCTGGCAAGGCTTAAAGAGCTTATCTTAGCTGCGACCAAGGTCGAGAAAGCGCGTCGCGCCACCAAGCCCACTCGTAGCTCTCAGCGCAAGCGGGTCGACCAAAAAGTGCAGCGTGGGCGTACCAAGGAATTAAGGAAACTGCCTAAGATCTAAAAACACAAAGATCTTAGTCGATTATCTCAGCGTTTGGCATAGTGCGTCGGATATAGGCCTTTAACTCTTCGCTGTAGCGGTCATCGAAAACCCACTGTATTTGCCCGCCGCCATTGTAGGGCAGTTGCAATAAGCCCTTCCCATCGCTGCGATCAATTGCCACCTTACGTACTTCATGAACAGGAAATCTGGCCTCACCGATTATTAGCTCCTGCTGTTCAACCTTGATATGGGCAAAGGGGTTGGCGCTGTTAATCTCTGGCGAACAAAAAAAGAGGCGCCAAATGATCACCAGGTTGGTGAGCATGCCTAGGCCAAACAACAGATTGCTCTTGCTGAAAAAACTCCCAATCAAAGCGCATACAGCCAAGATTGCGATCGCGTACACCCACCTGGGGGTGTTGTCTCTTTTTAAAGTCAGCCTGTGCATAATCGTCCCTGTTTAGTTCTTTTGCGTTATTGTAACGCCGATATTGTAACTAAAAAAGGACCTAAAAATAGGTGTGATGGCGCGTCGCACTAAAGCGGTTGAGCATGTGATGTATTAAATAGACCAGACATAGGCTCACGGCGATGGCCACGCAGACCGAGCTAAAGCGATACAGGGCGCTGTAGATTAAATCCTGATCCGGTGCCAGTGACTGTCCGAACAAAATACCAAAGGTGGTGATCACGCCAAAGCCAATTCCCGGCAGCCCACCGCCAAGCACATGGTAGCGACTGAACACAAAGGTCAAGATCCACAGCACCAAGATCGGAAATAATAGAATCTGGCTGTAGTTAAACAACAGAATTTGCGCCCCCAATGCCAGGTTACAGCCTATCAAGGTGCCAATGATACGCTGCCAGCCCGCCATGCCCGCCGCCTTCCAACACAGCGGCAGGAGGATCAGGATAGAGGCGGCCTGAGCCGATACCGAGTCTTGTAAGTCCAAAACCTGAAACGTTATAAAAGATATTGTGGTGACGCTGGCACACAGAAGCACTTCATGACGCACGCTGGCATTGTCTTTCGCTGGACGCTGAGGCAGGGTGCGTGGTGTCACGTCCGGGAACAGCCAGTGCATCAAATAGGCGCTGCCCAAACTGACACTTACGGCCAGGATATTGCTAAAAATAAGCTCATACAGATCCATGCCCGCGGGGCTATAACTGGCGAAATGCCACTGAATCGACAATCCCACCACGCTGAGCGCACCGAATAAGAAGTTCACGCCACGACTCATCTGGTAAAACAAAAAGGCAAAGACCAAAAATGCCGCCAACGCCATAAGCACAGGGTGAAACCCCAGCAGACCTTGCACTATCAGAACCGCAAAGGCACAAAAGAGCGCGCTGGCGACAAACTGGCGGGCAATATGGGCATTGATCACAGGTACCATTCCCAGCAGCAGCATGGGGTAAACGGTAAAAAAGATGCCCATGGGCCAGTTGAACAGCTTACTTAGGGTAAAACCCAGGGTCGCACCGCTGGCGATACGCAGCATTTGTCGAACATCGTTGGCAGTCAGCATCATAATTCCACCTCGCCCATCAATAGATGTAGTGCATCAGGCTAACGAATTTAATTTGCACCTTGGCGAGGGCGGCACGAATACCGCCGTCGGGAATAATCTGCACCGTAGCGCGGGAGCCGCTTGGTAAGTAGGTTAATTTAGCGTTCGATTGCGGCTCAAGTTGCAAATGGATGCGCTGGCGCTGTGCGTCGCGTACCCAGCGATTTGACGTTTCTACCTGAGCCAGGGCGCCGTTGGCATTAAGCTGACCATCGCTGGAGCCGGCGGCAAATTCGCTGACATGGGCGCTAAAAACCTGGCCCGGCAGGGCATCAAAGCTCACCAGGGCGGCCTTACCGATACTCACATGGTAGAGCGACTTTTCGCGAAAATCGGCGGCCAGATCCAGGCTGTTGGCAACCAGGCCTGTCATGGCCATGCCGGCCTTGGCATAGGTACCTGTGGTCACCTGCAGGTTGCTGATGACGCCATCATGGGGCGCCAGTACCTGGGTATAGCTTAGGTTCAATTGGGCCTGGGCCAGAGCGTTTTTAGCCTGTTGCAAGGCAACATTATTGTCGCCGTGCTCGCCGCGCTTAATCTTGGCAGCCTGGATTTTCGCTTTGATGGCGCTGACCTGCGCCTTGGCGGTGGCCAGGCTGGCGGTGATTTCATCGCTTTGCTGCTCGGAAATCGCCTTGCTTGCGAGCAGGGCGGCGCTGCGCTTGTGTAAGCGTTGCTGTTCATTGAGCCTGGCCTCAGCGGCGCTTAAATCTGCGTTTAGGGCGCTGATGTCGGCATCGAGCTGTTGGTTTTGCAATTGTACCTGTGCCAAGGCTAACTCGGCCTGCTGTACCGCTAACTCGTAAGGTCGGGGATTGATGCGCATCAACAACTGGCCGGCTTTTACCTGCTCGTTATTACTTACTTCCACCATGACGATATCGCCGTTTACCTGGGGTGTGATCTGGGTTACCTGATGGTACACCCGGGCCTGTGGGGTCATCGGCATATAAAGGTCAGCGACGATAAAATAGCCAAAGCACACAATAAAGAAGGTAATGGCCACCTTTATGTAACGGGCAAATTGTTGGTCAGGGGTGCGTGGCTGGCTCACTCTCGTTCCTCCTGCATCAGGTTTAGTGCATTTTCTTCAAGTTGGAGCAATCCAAGGGCGAGGCCGTTGAGTTGCTCATCGCTGAGATCCCGGTAGAGGTGAGTTTTGATCTCGGCTATACGGGCGCGCAGGAGCGCCATTTGCTGGTGTCCTTGCTCGGTAAAATACAGGCGCCGACAACGTTTATCCTGGCTATCGACTCGGCGTTCGATAATCTCGCTTTGCTCCAACTGCTTTAAGGTGCGCGTCAGGCTTGGCATTTCGATAGCCAAGCTGGTTGCTAGTTCGTGCTGGGTGCAGCCCTCACCAAGGTGCTGCATATACATCATGGCCGTCCACCTTGGCTGGGTAAAACCCAAGGGCTCCACCGCCACCGTGATCGCCTGCCGGCAGATACGGTGAACGCGACCCAGTTGCCCACACAGGCTTAAATCCAGGGTTTCATGAAAAGGGGTATCGGACATGATCAATAACCTCAACTTAGTTAGCATGCTAAGTATTTTAATTTAGTTAGCAAGCTAAGTAAATGTTGTTTGCTGCTTAAATCTATGTGCTAAGGCTAGCGTGTTGATAGGGAAATAAAAAAAGGGCTCACAGAAACGCTGTAAAGCCCGTTTACATAGCCAGTTATTGCTGCTTAAAGGGGAAGCACCTCGAATACGGCTACATAACTGCCCTGGCGAATGGTCGCCGGAGCCTTGCCTTGGTGGTCTTGATATTCGGCTTCAAGCCAGTACATGCCCGGCTCGGCGAATTCCAGGGTGACTTTACCGTTTTTGTCGGCGCTGAGCTCGGTGGCCACCTGCTGGTCGCGATAGCGCTCGTCCTGGCGTACCAGGGTGACGCTTGTGCCCGATGCGGCTTCGCCATCAATAAGAAATTGCATGGCGGCCGCTTCTCCCACGTATAAATCATTGGGGTGGGTGAGGGCATTCAATTCCAGGCCTTGCCCGCTGGGTGCAATGGCGTTGGCATTGGGTGCACCTAAGGTGACGAAGGTTTCCAGTCGACGAGCGACTTCACTGACTTGCAAATCCTTGGCGTTTTTCGGCACCTGCCGGGCGAATTGCTCCGCCGTGCCTGTTTTTCCTCTTCCAGGCCAGCTCTGGCGTTTTCCGTGCTCGTCTACCCAACGCGCCACGATAGAGCGGCTGGCGTTGAATACCCGATAGGTACCGGGCTCTGTGAGGTGCAGGTCGAACACGCTGCGATAACGCAGTTCGGCGCTGTTTTGCATGGCCACCGCCTTGCCATCGGGTCCCACGGCCAAGAGGCGTTGCAGTGGATAGGCATGATGATCCGGGTTGAAAATGCTATTGGCTATGGCCGCATCGAAGGTGATCCAGGCCTCATCTCCGGACACCACAGTGGTGTTCGGTTTTAACCACACCCGGTGGGCGTGGGCGTTGTGGCCGAATAAGACGCCGGCGCTTAGGCTGGCGCAAACAAGGGCGGGGAGTAATTTAGCTAGCTTCACTGGTTGGGCTCCATGGTTAGGGTGATAGTGCCGAGCTCGTGCTTTCCTTGCTCGGTGAGAGTGATCGATTCGCCGATGGGCAAGGTGATTGGCATACGCAGCAGCTCACGCCCACCCAACTCGCGGGCAGCTTCGATATTCAGGCTGTAACTGCCCGCAGGCAGTGCCGCTATATCCGCCTTAAATGGGCTTAAATCGAGCGTGACCTGACCCGGGCGGCGAGTGGCGCCGGTTACACCATCTACCGGTAGGTTTAAGCTGCGGCCGCTGCGACGCCACCATAGGCGTAAGTCTTTAAGCCATTTTTCGCCTTCGCGTTCGGCCATTTTGGTGTCGTACCAGAGCGCCAGGTTCATTACCGCCTTACCTTGCTCGTCGGCCAGCCAGATGGCGACATAGGGCGGGTGATACTCGGCCACCGTCAGTCTGGGGATCTCCACCTCTAGCTGACTTCTTTGTGCCGCGTGCGCGGGTATGGCCAGTACCAAAGCGGGAATACCAAGCCCCGCCAACACCAGGGGCCAGGTTGACTTGCGGCCCTTGGCATAGCGTTTAAGCAGCAAGAGGCCGGTCAGCGAAAAGACGATACAGGCAATGGAGAAGAGATCGAGAAACAGGCTCCACCAGATGCCGGTGTTGCGGCCCTTATGCAGGTCGTTAAAATAGGCGACCACGCCGCGATGAGTCGCTTCCTGGTAAAACTCGCCCGTGTCCAGGGCCACGGTAAACCAGGAATCACTGCCCGCCTTAGGCATGGCGACGTAGAGCTCAAAGTCGCTCCACTGTATTTGCGCATTGGCCGCTAACCTTTGCTTGGTTTGCCCTGTATACCAGGTGGCAAAACTATGCGGCAGTTGCTCGCGCTGATTGGTATTTACAAGCTGGGTTAGTATCGCATCGGGTACCCGGGCTTCGAGTTGCGTTACTTGTGCCTGGCTTTCAATGCTGCCGGCGTGATTGAGGGTGATGCCGGTGATGGCGAACAACAACATGCCGATAAGGCATACCGCCGAGCTTATCCAATGCCAGGCTTTGAGATCCCAAAGCTTACTGCGTTTAGTCACGTATTTACTCCAGTTCGACGTGGCAATTTTTACGTCCAAATAAAAGAAATGATATTCATTATCATTTAATGGTATGCTGGCACCATCTTTGGAGCAATTGGCTTTTGCTTAAAGCTGATATAAGAAATGCTTAATCTATGAATTCTAAAATAACTCGCGCCTTGCAAGTGTTTGTAAAAACGGTGGAGGCGGGCAATATGAGCCGTGCGGCGGAGCAGTTGAATATGACCGCCTCGGCGGTGAGTCAGCAGATCACCAAATTAGAACAGGATATCGCACTGGGGCTGTTTAACCGCAACACCCGTAAACTGACGCTAACCGAGGCGGGGGAAATCTATTACGCCTCGGCGGTGCAATTACTGGCCACCGCCGAATTGGCACAACAGCAGTTGGAGCAGTTACAGCACACGCCTTCGGGGCGGCTGAAAATTGTTGCGCCCATTGGCTTTGGCGGCGGCCTGTTAAGCCAGCCCATTAAGCAGCTCACCGAGTGTTTTCCAAAAGTTGAGCTGCAATTAACTCTGACCGATGAACCCTTCGACATTATCGCTGCAGGGGTTGATCTTGCTATCTGTATAGGCCCTTTACACGACTCAACATTAATTGCCCGACACCTGGCCGACTGGCAATTGATCCCCTGTGTAAGCAGTGCCCACCCGCTCGCAGAAGTGGCGCCAACACAGCCCGATGCCTTAACCGGACACACTCACATTGGCCATATCAATAGCAAACGTTTTGCCCATACCTTAACGCATGAGCAAAACGCTGCCGCCTACGCACTGGATGAGCCGCGTTTGCTGGTTAACAATATGCAGGCGGTCATTCAGTTGACCTTGGACGGCATAGGCTATGGCATGCTGCCGGAGCCAGAGGTGCGTCATTTGCTTGCCGCCGGCAGGCTAAAACGTCTCTGCCCGCAGTGGCATTTACCCCATTACAGCGTGTACGCGGTCACCCCTCACCGCGATGCGGTGGCGGCCAAAACCCGCGCCGCTATCGACAGTCTGCGCAGCTGGTTTGAACAGGTCTCGGCTGATCCCCACTTGTGTGTGGGTGAAAACTAAAGTGATAACAAGGCGCCATTACTCTTGTAGCAGGGTGTTACGAATGCCCTGCTCATAGGGAGTCACCTTAAAATCGGGAAAGCGTGCCTTAAACTTGTTTGAGACAAAAATATTGTCAGTGGTGTAGCGCGGCAGCAGCTCTTTGGTTTCCCTGAGCTGTTTGTTAAACAGGCTGACAAGTGCATGTTGCCAGCCTTTGAGCACCTTGTAGCGGCACGGTTTGCCAAGCACCCGCGCGGCGGTGGCGATGAGTTGTTTATAGGTCAGGCGATTATCATCGCAGGGCAGGTGCCAGGTTTGGCCATAGGCATCCTCGGTATTTCCTAACAGCGCCATGGCACGGCTGGCGTCGGGCGTGTAAATTAGGGTACGCAAGGTATCATCACGTAAGAATACCAAGGCCTGTTGGTTGGCGCGTAACTTATCTAAGACGGTCGCATTGGTAATACTTTGCGTTTTCCCCGGCCCATAGAACTCAGGCGCTCGACAGATCATGGCCTTAACTTCACCTTTTTGCATCGCTTCTAACAGCATGGTGGTGATCTGCGCCCGCACGCGGCCTTTGGCTCCATAAGGTTTAAACGGCGCGTCTTCCGTTTGTGGCACATTGTTTTGCTCATACATATAGGTGTTGTCGAAATACACCAGCTTAGCGCTGTGAGTCGCACAGGCCTTGATGACATTGGCCATCATAATCGGCCATTGTTGCACCCAAATAGCAGAGTCGATGGGCAGCCCCGCAGTGAAATAAACGATGCTGGAGCCCGCAATCGCGTCATGCGTTTGCTGGGCGTCTAACAAGTCGGCACTGAGCAGCTCATCCGTCGGGTTTATCTTGCTTGGATTGCGGCTAACAAGGCGTAGAGCATGGATATGCTCTTGGTATAAGGCCTTTGCCAGTTCAGTGCCAATTTGCCCGCTCGCTCCGAGTATGGTTTGCATAAGATGCTCCGCGATTGTGTGAATATGGCTATCACTCTAACCTTAAAGTTAACTTTAATGTCAAACGTAAATATCAAGAAGGTATGGAGGGGGAGCAAAAATTAACTGGGACGCCGAGAAAGGAGAGGTTAGTTATGGTGAATATGGTTTTGTCTCTCGGGCCGTTTTGAGCGACATATCGTCTTTCATTCTTCCACCGAAATTACTGTTTATACATCCATAATTCTTGAGTTTCTCCCATAGTCAGGAAAACGACCCAATGGGTCGTTTTTGTCGTGTCCACGTTTATACCAACGTAGCGTAACTTCAATGCTGGTAAGTACTTTCTAAATTTGCTATCAATGGTCATAGGACAAAAACGAGACAGATTGCGGCAGAAAAACGACCCAATCGCTCGATATTAAATTGCTAGGGCTATAGGTAAATATTAATTATGGATGCAGTATTACCAAGAGAGCGCAATTACATTCAGATCTTCATGGCATCCTTAGCACCTCTTCCAGTCGTATTGTTTATGGCAGCTCAAGCTGAAGGCTTAGGGGCATTTATGCTCATTGTTATCCTAGTAGTTATGTTGGCTTCATTTGTTTTTTGGTTTAAAAATGGTACGAAGCCTTCTGCCTGGATTAAAGCCGGTACTTTGTATATTCGTGATGGCGCTTTCAGTGAGATCAGAATTCCGCGTAATAAAGTCCAATCTATGCGTTACGAGTCTCACCACTCTCAGTACATATCAAAAGGGCGCACCGGTGAAACTGTTGCGATGCATAAGCTATTCGTCAAAATGGAAGGGTTCCAAGAGTGGGAAGTTGCTATCAAGGACATGGTTGAGCTAGGTGCTGAATTAAGGCTGTATAAGTTTATTAAAGACAATTTTTACGATGTTGTTTTGGCTAAAAAGCCCTAACAAACGCATCAAGTCGCGCCCCTGAAAAGCGCGGCGCTGGGACATCAAAACTACGCGGCGATTAGTTTTGGTGCTTCGCCCAAGTTTAACCAATCGCCGTCTAAGTTTTGCTGCCCCTTATGCGGGCGTTATGTGTTCGTAGAGATTCGAGATGACTCGTAGGTATTTGACAATAGATGAAGCTGTATCAGCTTTAAATCGAGGCAAGGAAGTTGAAGCTTTCCTTGGGGGTTTTATAGATGGTGAAAACGCGAGTATTAAGTGGGTCTCATTTGAAAAAAACTGTACTGGCTTTATTGCTAAAGTATGGCAGTCCTTAGATGAAGGTTCAGTTGATTACTTAGATATTTATGGTTTTACTCCTTCTAATGGGGAGTGGGATGAGCCACTTGAGAGCCACATTGCAGAAAATTTATCTGACTTAATAGCAAAACTATCAGCTTTCGAAATAAAGCTTGTTAACTATGGCATTGTCCAAGATGAATACGGTGACTATAAAGCACAAAACTCATAACAAGTGTCTAGGCCAAAGGACGCAAAACACCTGGCTTGCGCTCCTTCGTCGATAATTTTAGCCAAGCATTTTTTGCCGGTTGGGCAAGCGTCACCACCGTCCGCTTCTGGCACAAAACCGCCATTCAAACCTCTCCAGCATCCGTGAAAGGGCTTGGTTCACCAACTACAGCTCGAGCTAAAACTTTGATGAGTTTACTGACGTAAGCACAGCAAATAGCAGTGTGCGATATACTGTGTAGGACGAGTGTGAGGAGGGCGCAATGCGTTATAAGGTGCTAATGAATAGATTTGAATGTAAGTGCTTGCAAACTTTTTGGGCCAGTTATGAAAATAGGTGAGCTTGCAAAACGCACTGGCTTGGCCGCATCCAAGATTCGCTTTTATGAGGACATCGGCCTGTTGCAGTTGGTTGAGCGCAAGGCCAATGGGTATCGCAGCTATCCCCCCGAAGCGGAAGTGGTGCTCAAGCTGATCGTTGATGGCCAAAAGGCCGGCTTTAGCCTGGACGAGCTGCGTCAGTTGCTGCCCGCTGATATGGAGAACTGGCAACACGACTCCCTGCTTGGGGCAATTAGGCAAAAACTAGCGGACATAGAGGCCTTACAGGTAACTTTGGCCGAAAATAAAAAGCAGTTAATGCACATCCTTTCTGAAATCGAATCCAAACCCGAGGACATGGACTGTGCAGACAACGCCAAGCGGGTGCTGGCACAAATAGGCTTGGGCTTAAAGGGTGGGGGAAAGGCGCCATCTTAGTCTGGTGACACCAGACAAGACCGGCAGTGTGGTGCAAAAGTGCGCCGTCGCAACGGCGACGGCTGCAAGGGGGTGATTAACGCGATGTCCGTTCAGATAGCCCCCAATATTGTGCCTTGCGCTCTCCTATGGCTGCCTAGGTGGCGTTTGGGTAGTCGGTATAGCCTTGCTCGGCGCCACCAAATAATGTATCGGGGTTGTGCTCGCTCAGGGCTATGCCTTGTGCTAAGCGAGCCGGCAAGTCGGGGTTGGCCACAAATGGGCGGCCAAAGCCCACCATGTCCGCCCAACCTTGTTTTAGCGCCTGATCTGCGCGTTCAAGGTTGTATTTGCCGGCGTAAATCAACACACCATCAAAGGCATCGCGAATGGCTTGTTTAAAGCTCAGTGGCATCTCGGGGGCGTCGTCCCAATCCGCTTCGGCAATGTGTACATAACCTACTTTAAGCTCGTTAAGCGCACGCACGGCTTCTACATAGGTATGCTCAGGGTGTTCGTCCACGGCACCGTTGAGTGTGGTCAAGGGGGCGAGGCGCACACCTACGGCAGTGCTATCAAACACGGTGTTCACCGCAGCAACCACTTCGCGTAAAAAGCGCAAACGGTTCACTATACTACCGCCATATTCGTCGCTACGGTTGTTCGCTTTTGAATCAAGAAACTGATTAATAAGATAGCCATTCGCTGCGTGCAGTTCGATGCCGTCGAAGCCAGCCTCTTTGGCACATTGGGCCGCGTGGCGATACTGTTCAACCACAGCTTTAATTTCGTCAACGCTGAGCGCCCGAGGCAACGATGCCTGTACAAAACCTGGGGCGTTATTGTCATCGATAAATACTTTTACGCCCTCGGCCTGCAATGCCGAAGATGACACAGGCTGTTTGCCGCCGGTGTTGCTCTCGTGCGAGACCCGTCCCACATGCCACAGCTGAGCGTAAATCACCCCGTCTTTATGATGCACCGCGTCGGTTACCTTTTTCCAACCAATAACCTGTGCTTGGGTGTAAATTCCGGGCGTCCAGGCGTAGCCTTTACCCAGTTCACTAATTTGGGTGCCTTCACTAATAATCAGCCCCGCCGATGCGCGCTGTGCGTAGTAGGTGGCCATTAAATCGTTGGCTAAGTCGCCCGGTTGAGTGGAACGCGAGCGCGTCATAGGTGGCATCACAATACGGTTTTTAAGTACCTTGCCAGCCAGAGTGATGGGAGTAAATAGTGGGTTCATGGGACCTCCTAAGTTATGCTGCGCACAGCCTAACCCAGAATATTCCCACTATTAACCGCAATAAATGAAAAACACTTTTGTTGAATTTGCAATTATAGCCGAAGGCGTGGCTCTATAAAGTCTAAAAATGCGGAAATACGAGACGACACCGCGCTATTGCGATAGTACACCGCCTGCACTACTTCTCGGCGGTTAGGGCTTAAAATGTGGTCGTTGAGCACACTCACCAAGCGGCCTTCGTTAATGTCATCGTTGATCATAAAATGCGACAGCATGGCTAAGCCTTGGCCTGCAATGCACAACTGGCGCACGGTTTCGCCGCTTGAGGCGCTAATGGCAAAGCGTAGCTGTTGGGGACTTTTAAGCGGCCAATTATTTAGATGCGGAGCGTCGCTAAAGCCAATAAGACGCTGATTGCTTAAGCTTAAAATAGTGTCTTCTAGTGGGTTTTGGGCCAAATAACCTGGGCTGGCAACAATGTGCAGTTTGCTATAACCAAGGCGCCGGGCGTGCAAGTTGGAGTCGCTTAGCTCGCCAATGCGAATGGCTATGTCGGTTTTGTGCTCAAGCAGGTCAATAATGCTGTCGTGGCTGGTTAACTCTAACGTAATTTCTGGATAAGCGCGGCAAAACTCACCGATAAGCGGTGTTAGTTGGTGAAAGACAAAGGGACTGGCCGCATCCACTCGTAGTTTTCCCGATGGAGTGCGGCGTAGCAAGCGCAGAGCTTCTTCACCTTGCTCGAGCACATTGAGGCCATCGCGAGCAAAGCTTAAAAACAGCTCTCCTTCTTCGGTGAGCTCCAATCGTCGGGTGGTACGATTAAGTAAAGTGACGTTTAAGGTGCGCTCCAGGCGCGTTACCGCGCGCGACACCTTGGCCACCTGCTGATCGAGCAAGGAGGCCGCTGTAGAGAAGCTGCCGGTATCTACCACGGTGATAAAGGCTTCTAAATCTTCGGTTTTGGCGTTAACAGGCATACGCTTACCTTTTCATTTATTGCAAAAGTATTTTGTCACTACTGCTATTTTTTGCAAATTATTTTCCTCCCACAATAGCCCCTCGTTTTGATATGAACTCAACAGAGGAACCACAATGCCTATCGCATTACTCGCTTTAACCCTGAGTGCCTTTGCCATTGGTACCACGGAATTTGTGATTGTTGGCTTGGTCCCAACCATAGCCCAAGACTTAAACGTTAGCCTGCCAAGTGCCGGTTTATTGGTGAGCCTGTATGCCATAGGTGTGGCGGTTGGTGCACCTGTGCTCACCGCGTTAACTGGGCGTTGGAATCGTAAAAGCTTACTGCTCAGCCTAATGGCGTTGTTTGTTTTTGGTAATGTGTTGGCGTGGCAAGCGCCAAGCTATGAGAGTCTGATCATGGCTCGCATTCTCACGGGTCTGGCTCACGGGGTGTTTTTTTCCATTGGCTCCACCATAGCTACCGGTTTAGTGAGCAAAGAAAAGGAAGCCAGCGCGATCGCCATTATGTTTACCGGCTTGACCGTGGCCTTGGTCACCGGTGTCCCGCTAGGCACCTGGATTGGTCAAAACTTTGGCTGGCGTGCAACCTTCCTGGTGGTCTCAGCCCTTGGATTAATTGCCTTGTTCGGCAGTGCCATTTTAGTTCCCAGTAACCTAAAGCAAAGCCGACCTGCGCAGCTTAAAGAGCAGTTTCAGGTACTGGTGCAACCGCGTTTGCTGCTGGTTTATTTAATGACCATATTAGGATATGGCGGCACCTTTACTGCGTTTACCTACCTTGCCCCCATTTTGCAGCAAGAGACGGGGTTTGCGCCCTCAGCCATTAGCCTGATCATGCTTGTCTATGGTGTGTCGGTTGCCATTGGCAACGTGTTTGGTGGCAAGTTGGCCGATAAAAAAGGCCCCATTAACGCCTTAACCATCATTTTTACCGCACTGTCGGTGGTGCTCTTTATATTGACCTTCACCATGGGCTCAAAAGTGGGGGCGGTGATCACCGTATTAGTCTGGGGAGCCTTTGCCTTCGGTAACGTGCCGGGTTTGCAGGTGTATGTGGTCAAGCTGGCAAAAAAGTATACTCCGAATGCGGTGGACGTGGCGTCCGGCTTAAACATCGCGGCATTCAATATAGGTATTGCGCTCGGCTCGGTGCTCGGTGGCGCCATTGTTGAGGGCATGACCTTAAAAGACACCGCCTGGGTGGGTGGGCTGATTTCTATTTTCGCGCTGCTGGCTACTCGTTACAGCGGTTATCTGGATAACCGCACCGCAGCTTAGGCCGTTAGCATCAGGTGATATTCGTTAAAGTGGCGCACAAGGTGTGGGGTTAGGGGGAAGCTAGTTGCTTCTTACGCTCCGCTTGTCTGCGCCACTATCAGCTCGATTAAGGCTGATTAATCACCTTTAAAATCGGGAACTTACTAAAGCCGAAGTTAAGCGTCAGTGTGACGATTTCTTTGCCGTTAAACTTGCGTTCGAACTTCATCGGGTTGATATGCTCGCAGTTGCCGAGAATGGCCACAAAATGTGTGTGATTAAGAGAGCGGCCGCCGCTTGAGCTGTTTTCTACGGTAACGATAACCTGGCGCTCGCCCTCGTCTGAGCTCATTGAGTAATAATCCAAAAGTTCAAACTCGTTTTGAAACGGGTGCAATTCTTTATCGTTCTCGCAATAGATTTCGCTGTTTTTAAACGGCGTATTATCCAGCCTTAGGGTCTTATCGGCGTCCTCGGTTTGCCCATAAGTCGATGCCATAAGCAGCGACACAGCAAAAGCTTTTGTCGTTATGTTCTTCATAGATTCTTCCTTTTATTTAGCGTCTGTGAGCGACTGGGCTCGCGCTCGCTCTTTGCCGTTGCTGTGAATCACATATTGAAGTGACCTGCTCTTATCTTGGGGCATCTTCACTCTTTTATTACCTGTATTGATAACAAAGCATACGCACTTTTGCCAGCTTCGATTTTTATCGCAACACAGCTTCCTATTTGCACGCCCGGTGAGCTCTTTTCGTTTGCGCACAGTTACTTTCGATTAAAAATGCCTTTACAATTCAACTGGCTAGATTCAGGATTCATGGTATGAACATAAGGTTGAAACAAGATATCAGCCTGACGAGGTTACATCATTATCGCTAATTGGGTTAAGGACAACGCATGGGTCTTCGTATCACCATCACACTTCTGAGTAGCGCTTTGTTTTTGCTTAGCCCTAGCGGCTATAGCCTGGCCGACACAACACACAGTAAAGCCCCTTTACAGCCCGCCCAGGCGAGTGTGAAATCTCAAATGAAGTCACAAGATCTAAGTGCCCTAAGTACCACCATCAAAGCGCTGATTGATGATGCATCACAGCCATTTAGCGGCAGCGTGATTTTGCTTGAAGATGGCAAGGCGCAATTAGCACTGCAAAAAGGCGAGGGGATTGACCAAAATTCCAGTTTCGTTGTGGCGTCCCTTTCGAAACAAATCACCGCCACCTTGGTATTGCGGGCGGTTGATGCCGGTAAGCTGGATTTAACGCGCTCACTCAATAGTTATCTTTTTGCAGATGAAACCAACGACGGCGCTAAGCATAATGCCGACAGATACGATGAGCGAATTACCCTGCATCATCTGCTCAGCCACACATCAGGCGTTGATGCTTTGGGTAAAGCCAATCGCTTTGCGCCCGGGAGCCAGTTTCAATATTCCAACCATGGTTATGCCCTTTTAGGTCAACTACTTGAAAAGGTAAACAAGCAAGCATTCGCTGAGCAGGTGGCGCAATTCGCCAAGGACAATCAGCTTAATGCGCTGTACGCCAAAACAGGGAGTATTGAGCATATTCGTCGCAACCTGCCGACACTCGCCGTTGGCTTCGATGAAGCCGAGACGCTAATTCCTGCGAACATAGATATCGACGGGTCATTACTTCCGGGTGGAGGCTTGATAGCCTCGGCACCGACTTTTGCCTCGTTTGCGCATCAATTGCATTCCGGCGAATTGCTCAGCCCCAAGAGCTATGAACTGATGACGCGCGCGCATACCAAGATGGAGTTTTTCTGGCCGAACATGAGCTATGGCTATGGCCTAAGGCTCAACAGTGACGACGACCTTACAGAATACAGTCACACCGGATATTTACCCGGGTATATGTCCATGTCGCTTCACTATCCGGAATTTAACCTGAATCTTGTGATGCTGGAAAACATCTCCCTCAATCTAGTCGATATTAACCGGGTTATGGAGTTACATACTCAGATACGCGAGGCCGTTCGCGCTCATTTACTGCATAAAAAAGGCTAATTTTGGTCATCAGCTTGGAAGGGCATGTGCATTGAATTTGGCATCAATAGTGCCCATTGGGTGTGAAATAAGTGAAAAAGTGTGGGTTATCTTTGTAATTGTGGCCAGAGTCCTTTAATCTTCGCATCCGAAACCTTTTCTGGTGAAATAACCGTCAGCCGTATTTTGCCACCCATACCGAGTTTATATGACCAACAAACAATCAGCGCCAGTGACCACTTCTATTCAATCCGACGATAATATTCAATTTAGCGACCTAGGCCTGCAGCCACAACTACTGCAAGCGGTGGAGCAGCAGGGCTATAAGCACCCATCGCCTATTCAGGCCAAAGGCATACCCGCGGTATTATCCGGTAAAGATGTGATGGCGGCAGCGCAAACCGGCACGGGTAAAACGGCTGGATTCACCTTACCCATGCTGGAAATACTCAGTAAAGGCCAGCGTGCGCAAAATAATAATGTTCGCGCCCTGGTGCTAACACCCACGAGAGAGCTCGCGGCGCAGGTCGGCGAGAGCGTTGCAACCTATGGTAAGCAGTTAGCACTGAGTTACTCCGTGGTATTCGGTGGGGTGAAGATTAACCCACAGATGATGCAGTTGCGCCGCGGTGCAGATATCTTGGTTGCCACCCCAGGACGACTACTCGATTTGTATCAGCAGAACGCCATCAAGTTTAATCAGCTCGAAATGCTGGTGCTGGATGAAGCCGATCGCATGCTGGACATGGGCTTTATTCACGATATTCGCAAGATAATTAAATTGCTACCGGCAAAGCGTCAGAACTTACTTTACTCGGCGACCTTTTCTGATGAAATTCGCGATTTAGCCAAGACCATAGTGACTGATCCGCTCGAGATTTCAGTCGTACCGCCCAATACAACGGCGAAAACCGTTGAGCAGTGGGTGTATCCGGTCGATAAATCCCGTAAAACGGCCTTGTTGAGCCATCTGATAAAAGAAAATGATTGGCAGCAGGTACTGATATTTAGCCGCACCAAGCACGGTGCCAACCGTATTGCCCGTAATCTAGAAAATCGTGGCATCCCGTCGACGGCAATTCACGGCAATAAGAGCCAGGGCACCCGAACCAAGGCCTTGGCCGGGTTTAAAGACGGCAGCATACAGGCGCTCGTTGCCACGGATATAGCCGCGCGAGGCATAGATATAGATCAATTGCCCTGTGTGATTAACTACGATCTTCCCAACATTGCAGAAGACTATGTGCACCGTATTGGTCGAACAGGCCGAGCTGGGGCTTCTGGTTTGGCTATTTCTTTTGTGATTGCCGATGATGCCAAAGATCTAAATGACATCGAAAACCTAATCCAGCAATTGTTACCAAGAAAAGTAATTGCCGGATTTGAGCCAACGAATGAGTTGCCTGAAAGTACCCTCAAACCGCTTAAGCCAAAGAAACCGAAGAAGCCGAAAAAACCTAAAGTGAGTGCTGACGGTCAAGCTCAGGCTTCAGAAAGTAACGCACAAAATGCGCCGGCTAAAAGCAAAGAACAAACCGATAGACGAGGTCACTCCCACCACGCTAACAAAGCGCGTCGTCGTCCTGCGAACTCAAACAACCAACGTAAGCAAAGTGGCGCAGGGAAGGGACAAGGCCAAGGGAAGGGACAAGGTCAGGGTCAAGGCCAGGGTGAAGGTCAAGGCAGAAGAAGTAATCAGTCTCGAAATAGACGCCCTGCAGGCAGGTAATGACTTAATTGATTGACGTGTTTGTCGGAGGGCATTTCAGATCATATTTTTACTAACTCCATACAGCCGATAATGTTAAAAAAAGCGTGGTCACTTTGGTGAGCCACGCTTTTTTTTATGCCGATGTCAGGTTATTCGGCGTCTTTCTCGCCATGCTTTTCGAACCACCAAAGAATATACGCAACCTTGGCCATCAGGTTAGACGGGCGCGCGGTGATGCCGTGGGAGGCATCGGGAATACGTACCATGGCGGTGTCCACCCCTTGCAGCTTAAGGGCCTGATAAAACTGCTCGGTTTCCGAAATCGGCGTGCGGTAGTCGGCTTCGCCGGTAAGCAGCATGGTCGGTGTTTTTACGTTACCCACATAGCTAATGGGTGAACGCTCCATATAATGCTGCATATGATCCCAAGGTTTTCCCGGGAACCAATAATCGGTAAAGAAGGGATAGAAGTCAGCAGTGAGTACAAAGCTAAACCAGTTGATCACCGGTTTGGCAACCACGGCCGCGGCGAAGCGATCGGTATGGCCGACGGTCCAGGCCGTTAACACCCCACCGCCGGAGCCGCCGGTGACGAAGAGTTTATCTGTGTCGATAAAGCCTTTGTCGATCAGGGCATCCACTCCGGTCATCAGGTCATCGAAATCATTGCTGGGGTAGTTGTGGTGTATGGTTTGCGCAAATTGCTTACCGTAGGAGTCGCTGCCTCGTGGGTTCATATACAGTACCACATTGCCTTTGGCGGCAAAGAGTTGGGCTTCGGCGCTAAAATGCGGGCCATAGTTGGCCACCGGGCCGCCGTGGATTTCCAAAATAAGCGGGTAGCGCTTTTCGGCATCAAATTCCGGCGGGTAGACCACCCAGCCCTGAATGCCCAGACCATCGTGCTTGGACTTTACCCACAGCTCTTCTACCTTACCCAGGGTTTTATCGCCCAACGCATCCTCGTTTAATTGTGTTAGGCGCCGGGTACTGCCGCGCTTATTAACGGCCACATCCGCAGGGCGCTGGGTGTCGGCCAGGGTAAAGGCCACATCACCGTTAGCGCTTACGTCAAAGTCGCCGCCGGAGTAGGGGCGGCCAAAAGAGACGCTGCCGATTTGCTCGGTGAGCACCTTACGCTTACCGCGCAGCGGCTGATAAGCCAGGGTGGTTTGGCCCTGATCGTCATAGCTAAAGTACAGGCCGCGGCCATTGTCCGCCCATTGGATCTGCTCTACCGAGCGGTCCAGATCGGCGGTGAGGCTT
This sequence comes from Pseudoalteromonas sp. T1lg48, assembly GCF_002964785.1. Taxonomy (GTDB): domain Bacteria; phylum Pseudomonadota; class Gammaproteobacteria; order Enterobacterales; family Alteromonadaceae; genus Pseudoalteromonas. The sequence continues at coordinate 72,641 of NZ_PQCC01000004.1, read as the reverse complement.
TGGGTGTCGGCGTTGCTTAAATCGCGAATATACAGCTGGGCGTTTTCATAGTTGGTGCCCTTATCGTCGTAACCCACGTAGGCAAGGTAGCGGCCATTAGGAGACACACTTGGGCTTCTATCCGGGCCATTACGGTCGGTTATTGCGTTGATTTCCTTGCTCTTTAAATCAAGGCTGTAGATTTCCGTGTTAATGGGTTTAAGGTCGTGCTCGCGGTGGCGGTTGGCGGCAAAATACAAGGTGTCGCCATCCTCGCTAAAGCTGAGGGCACCCCCGTGGTCAAAATCCCCCGAGCTTAACTGGGTGGCGTTGCCGCCGTCGGCAGGAATGCTGAACAAGTGGCTGTAGCCCGCCTTGCTGTAACCGGCGCCGTCGGCGCGGTAGTACACATCATCGATAAACACGGCCGGATCTGCCCATTGGGCGCCCTCGGGTTTACCCGGCAAGTTGACCGGATTTTTGGCTTTGGCGGGCACGAACATGCTGAACACCAGGGATTTACCATCCGGCGTCCAGGTCGGTTGCGATGGACTTTGGGTGAGATTACTGATTTTGCTGAGCGCACCCGTGCTTAACCATTTCACATAGAGCTGCGGGCTGCCGTCGCGGGTCGAGATAAAGGCCAGGCGATCCCCGCTCGGTGAAAGCACCGGAGCAAAGTCCTGATGCACGCCGCTGGTCACGGGCTGAAGCTGCTTAGAGCCGCTATCAACCTGCCAAATATTGCTGAACTTGCGGTCGGTTTTTATATCCATGCGGTTGCGCACAAAGTACACCGTTTCACCATCGTCACTGATGTCGATTTGATTGGCATATTCGAGATTAAATACGTCTTCCAGTTGCAGTGGGGATAGGTCGTTTGCCATCACACCCGGCGACAACGCGAGGCTTAAGGCACAAGCCATTTTGGTGATCTTCATACTCAATCCTTAGCGGTTATGTGAACCCTAGTTTTAGAATGGCTAATGATTGATTGCAACTTAATACGTTGAATTAATGCAGATAATCTGCATGCTTTAATCGTTTTATCTATTACCTATTACCTATTACCTAAAGTAAGTGATTGAGCCTACGCTAGCACTGAAATATCGCTGGCTCTTTGTGTGATTCCATTGCTAAAAGTGGGTAGCTACTGAAAGGGTCGATATACACCTTTTGCTTACATAATTGTTCGTACTTCTTGTGGTAACTTAACTGAGCACACTGGTTCCAAACGCTATTTCGAGACTTCGAATACGCTGGGACTTTACCGTTATATTCTGGGAGGGAAGGGCGAATGCAGTGCCCGTTATAACTATGACGCAACTTTTACTGATACTGTTTACCGTGCTGTGTTCGTTTTCGACTCAGGCTGGCGAATCAAATTTTGCTGCGCTGAACCTTACTCAATCTGGGGTTGGCTATGCAGCCCTCGTTATTTTCACCATTGCCTATATCCTAGTCATGGCTGAAGAAAAGATTCATATGCGCAAGTCTAAGCCTGTGCTTGTTGCCGCGGGCCTTGTCTGGATTTTAATCGCGAGCGTCTATCCGAGTGAGCATGCCGGTATTGTTGAATCAGCGTTTCGTCATAACCTTCTCGAATTTGCCGAGCTGATGCTGTTTTTATTAGTGGCGATGACCTACATCAACGCCATGGAAGAGCGGCGACTGTTTGATGCCTTACGCGGTTGGTTGCTTAAAAAAGGCTTCACTTACAGACAACTATTCTGGATAACCGGTGGCTTAGCATTTTTTATATCGCCCATTGCAGACAACTTAACCACGGCGTTGCTGATGTGTGCGGTGGTGATGAAAGTCGCTGAAAACGATAAAAAGTTTGTCGCCCTATGTTGCGTGAGTATTGTAACTGCAGCGAACGCTGGCGGCGCATTTAGCCCTTTCGGCGACATCACTACGCTCATGGTGTGGCAAGCAGGGCAAGTAACCTTCACCGAGTTCCTACGACTCTTTGTGCCCTCGGTGGTTAACTATTTGGTGCCCGCGTTAGTGATGAGTATGTTCATTGAGAACCGCACACCGACCCGAGTTGATACAGACGTAGAATTAAAGCGTGGTGCGCTCCGTATCACCTTCTTATTCCTGCTGACCGTTGCCACGGCGGTGGCGTGCCACATTGTTTTACATTTGCCACCCGTACTGGGCATGATGATGGGGTTGGGTTATCTACAGTTCTTTGGCTACTTCTTGCGCATGACCTTGCCTGGCTCTTTGGCGCGCAAACGTGCAAAGGCCGAGCTGCAAGGTGACAACAAACGGTTGGAGCAACTTGGGAGCGTGGTGCCATTTGATGTATTCAGCAAAGTATCTCGAGCCGAATGGGACACCTTGTTGTTCTTCTACGGCATTGTGTTGTGCGTCGGTGGTCTTGGCTTTATGGGGTATTTGAGTCTGATATCTGAGTCACTTTATGGCAATATGAGTGCAACGGTCGCTAACACAGTGCTAGGTGTGGTCTCGGCTGTGATAGATAACATTCCTGTGATGTATGCCGTACTCTCGATGGAGCCAGAGATGTCCCATGGCCAATGGTTGCTTATCACGTTAACAGCAGGAACAGGCGGTAGCTTATTGTCGATAGGTTCTGCGGCGGGTGTGGCCTTAATGGGGCAAGCCCGCGGTTATTATTCATTCGCTTCGCACCTTAAATGGACACCGGTCATTGCCCTAGGTTATGGCGCAAGTATTGTGACTCATCTGTGGCTGAATAAAGCGGTGTTTTAAGTTCAATGAGCCTAGTACTAGGCTCATTGTTAAATTGAGTTTCTAGGCGAGATTAACCAAGGTTAATCCCATTGATAACGAAGCGTGAACAACACCGTTCTGGGTCTGCCTGGGAAGTAACGATCGCCACTGAAAGAGGTGTAGTCGGCGCGCTCCGCATAGGCTTCATCGGTCAGGTTTTCTATACGGGCAATGGCTTGCCAGCCTTTATCGAACTGCCAGCTGGCCCGTAGGCTAAGCAGATCATGGCCTGCATAGCTGTGCAGGTTTTCGGCATCGGTAAAGTAGTCGTCCAGATGGTGCCACTGTAGCGACACTAACAGGTCAGCGCTTGGCCGCCAATTGAGACGGCTGTCGGCGATAAGACGTGGCGCTGTGTCGATAATATTGCCGCGAATATCCACCTCGCCCTGGGGTTGGCTATGGGTATAGGTGTGCAGGGCGTTGGCTATCGCCAATTGCAGACTCCAGGCGTTGTTAAACTGGTAATCGAGTTCGAGCTCAATCCCTCTGTGCTTGGTTTGACCCTGACTCACGTTAAAAAAGTCGCTGTTACGATAAATCACATTGTCCTTGTGCATCAGATAACCGGACAGGGTAAATTGCCAGTGCTTGTAATCCCCCTTTACACCCAGCTCCAGGCTGTCCAAGGTTTCGCTATCGAGTTCGGCAAGGCTTTGCTGACGTTGCAACTGATACAACTCGGCAGTATGGGGCGCACGATAGCCCTTGGCAAGATTGGCAAAGGTCAACAGTGTGGCGTTAACGCGATAACTGAGCGCCAGTTTCGGTGAGAGATCATCAAAATAACTCACGTCGCTGCCGGGGCGAGAATAACGACACCCGCCCATGGCGCAGGGCGTGCCGTCGTCCTTGGTGCGCCCATCTAGCATGCGGTTATGGTAGTCGTAGCGCTGCCATTCGTAGCGGGCTCCCAGGTTGGCTTGCCAACCCTTGTGGCGATACTGCAAGGCCACAAAGGGGGCATAGCCGGTGGCATATACGTCGTAATCGTAGTGCTTACCCTGGGGTATGGTGGCCTGTAAAAATGCTGAGCCCGAGGTCGGGTTTTCCTGAAACTGCCACAGGCTGCCCTGGGTGTATTCGGCATCGAGTCCAGCCTGTAGTCGCCAGCGTTCGTTCAACCGGTGTTGAAGCAGGGTCTGCACGCCGACACCATGCTGGGCATTGTGCTCAAGCGGTTTGCCGGGCAAAAAATGCTTGCGAAAGGTCATGCGTTGATCGCGGGCGTAGGGGATGATGGCTAGGTCGGTGAGATCACTGTATTGCCACCGCAGCTTTGACCATAAGCGCATGGCGCGATTATCGCGAAAGGCCTCGGGGTTGAGGTTTTGCTGCGTCAGTTCCGGGTTTTTATAGCTTTCAAAACCCTCGATATAACCCGCGGTTTGTTGCTTTAGGTTGGTGTAGCTAAAGCCACTTTGCAGCGTCAGGCTATCGCCGTCATAACGGTGTCTTAGGTTAAACTTTTCCTGATCCACGCTCTCGTCATCGCGATAGCCGGAATCGCGAGTGACGCTGGCGTTAAAGCCTATTCCTTGGGCGCCATAATCCTGGCCGGCGCGCAGTTTTGCGCGTTTATAGCCGTAGGAGCCCATATCAAAGGCGCCGAAACCACCACCCAGGGTTGGGTCCTGGGTGATCACATTAATCACCCCATGCACGGCGTTGCTGCCATACAGCACCGAGCCCGGCCCCTTAAGTACCTCAATGCGCTGGGCCATTTCGCTATGGGCCTCAAACAGTTCGTTGACGTTACAAAAGCCCGGCGCGCGCAACGCAATGCCGTCCTCTAGGGTTAAAATGGCGGCACAGGCGCCGGCGCCGGTATAGACGGGTGAACGTAGCGCCGGTAAATATTCCTGACCATTGCCATGTTGGATATTGGCCCCTGCGATGGTTTGCAGTGCTTTTTCTATATGCGTAGCGCCTAGCTGCGATAACAGGGCATTATTGACCGTACTGATGGACAGGGCATTAATATCATCATCGAAGGCAAAGCGCGAGGCCGTGGTTGTGATACGCTCAACATCCTGCAGTGTATTGTGTTGAGTTGTTGCCTCGGCCTTAAAAGCAAGCTGGCTGGCGAAAATGATGGTGGTGACTGTGACTAAGCGCATGTTAAGACAGAAAAATTTTTTACCAATGTTACTGTCTTAATGGCGCAGGTGCAAAACTATACGTTTGTTGGAGGCAGAGGGGCTCAAAGCCCCTTGGGCTTATAGGTATTGATAAGGAATAATCTCAACCTGTTCGCCCGCCTTCACACCCGAGCTTTGTTCTGTGAGCAGTACATGGCAATTAGCGCGGCTCAAGGCCGACAATATCCCTGAGCCCTGCTTTCCTGCAGACTCAACATACCATTGTCCCTGCGCATCCTGCGTGGTAAAGCCGCGCTGAAACTCTGTGCGCCCAGGTTTTTTACCAAAATCGACTCGAGCGACCGCCGACAATTTTGTATTAACGCCCGGTGGTTGATGAGCCATGGCTTTGAGAAAAGGAATCGCCAGTTGGTCAAACGTAACCGCCGCAGACACCGGGTTGCCTGGTAGACCGATAAAGGCGGCATCGCCGAGTTTGCCAAAGGCAAACGGTTTTCCTGGTTTTATGGCTATTTTCCAAAAATCAATGCTGCCAAGCTCGCTGAGGATTTGTTTGACATAATCTGCATCGCCAACGGAAACGCCTCCTGATGTGATAATAACGTCGGCCGATTCGCTGGCGCACAGGAAGCACTCCCTAATGGTTTGCGGGTTGTCCGCGATAATTCCCATATCAATAACTTGCACGCCTAAATTTACGAGCATGGCATGCAACAGATGGCGGTTTGAGTCGTAAATCTGTCCTTGCCCTAAGCTAGCGCCAGGCTCAACCAACTCGTCTCCCGTGGATATAAGTGCCACGGTAAGAGTTTGAAAGACTAGGGCCGTACCTATGCCTACCGCACTCAAAAGCGCTATATCACGCGTACTTACAAGATGTCCTGCGGGTAATAATTGCTGACCACTGCTAATGTCTTCGCCTTGTTTTCGAATATTGGCGTCTATCGGCGGTGGCGTACAGCATTGAATATGGTCGCCGATACGCTCTACTTTTTCCTGCATGATAACGGCAGAGGTTCCGGCTGGGATTTGTGCCCCGGTCATGATGCGGACTGCTTGCCCCGGCAGTAAGGAAACCTTTGCCGGATGGCCTGCCAGTGAGGTTCCCACAACCTCATAGTTTGTGCCTGGCTGCTGCTCATCAAGGCAGACAGCGTATCCATCCATGGCTGAATTATCATAAGGGGGAATATCATGACTGGAATAGATGGGCTCGGCCAACACCTTGCCTGGCAAGTCTTTCAGTGGCACATGTTCCGTTTTTTGTATGGGCTGGGCGCTCGCCAGCAGCTCAGCAAGCGCTTGCTCGAAAGGCTTTAGTTTCGCAGGGAGCGAATCACAATCACAATGCATAACTACCTCTAACTATTTTGGTCGACCATCCATACGGCGGCTTCAACGCGTGAGCGAAAACTCAGTTTTTTCAGCACATGTTTTACGTGCACTTTGACGGTGCCGTCCGAGATATCTAACTCCCGGGCGATCAGCTTATTACTCATGCCCTTAGCGATCAGCTTAAGTATTTCCAGCTCGCGGCTGGTGAGGCCATCGAGCGGGTTTTCCGATTTCTTATTCGGACGACGCAGTGCTGTTGCGAGTGTTTCTGTGAGGCGTTCAGATATGGCCATGCGCCCGGTAACGGCTTGCTTGATATTAACCACAATATCTTCCGGTTCCATGTCTTTGAGCAGGTAACCGTCGGCGCCATTGGTAATGGCAGCAATGACATCTTCATCATTATCAGAGACAGTCAACATGATAATGCGGGCAGTGACCCCTTGCAGACGCATTTGTTTCACCGTTTCTAAGCCATCGATCCCCTGCATATTGAGGTCGAGGATAATCAAGTCAGGATCATCTTTTAATGCGCCAGAGATAGCGTCTGTGCCGTTGCTGTATTGGCTTATTACCGCTAAATCATCTTCCATTTCGATCAGCTGTTGAAGCCCTTTGCGAAATAATGGGTGGTCGTCCACAAGCATTATGGTTGCTGGGGTATTGCTCACTTGCTGCTCCTGCTTCTGTTGTTCTTGAGTCATGATGGCGAAAAGCCTTCACTAAAAATTTGATTTAAATCATGGTTACTCTACTTTAAATTTTCACTCCTTTGGATGTTATTTATTGAACTACCCACAAAGAGGTAGTTGGGTGTCATGGTCGACTGGAGGTGAGCCCAGTAAATACGCTGGGGTCGTGCGGGCGGCATGTTTTGACCTGAAGATAAGTCTGGTCCTATCAGTCATTGTGGGTAGTAATACCTACCGCTTGATATTTATGTCTGCCTCCTCTTGGCAACGGATAGTGAGCACACTGTTCAAAAACCAAGAGATCTGATTATGAGTGATCTGAAAACGTGGGACCCGGAAAACGAACGTTTTTGGGAGTCCGAAGGTAAAAAAGTCGCGAGTAGAAACCTATGGATTTCTATTCCGAGTCTATTATGTGGCTTCGCTGTTTGGTTATATTGGGGCATCATTACTGTACAAATGCTCAATTTGGGCTTTCCATTTGCGAAGTCGGACTTATTTAGCTTGATGGCGATTGCCGGGTTAACCGGTGCCACATTGCGTATTCCAAGTAGTTTCTTTATTCGCTTATGTGGTGGGCGTTACACCATCTTTTTTACCACCGCCTTGTTAATGATCCCGGCGATAGGCACAGGCTTTGCGCTGCAAGATAAAGATACGCCTCTGTGGGTGTTTCAGGTGCTAGCCTTGCTATCGGGTCTTGGTGGCGGAAACTTTGCTTCCAGTATGTCTAATATCAGTTTCTTTTTCCCGAAGAAGAAGCAGGGCTTAGCGTTGGGACTTAATGCCGGGTTGGGTAACTTTGGCGTTACGACCATGCAAATCCTGGTGCCCTTGTTTATGACTTACAGTTTCTTTGGTGGCGACCCAATGACGCTGGTTAATACCTCGGGCACGCTCATCGGTAAAATACCTGCTGGCAGTGATACCTATATTCATAATGCGGGTTATGTGTGGCTGCTATTTTTAGTACCGCTGTTCTTCCTCGGCTGGCTGGGTATGAATAACATAACCACCGAAGAAGTGTCTCCCAACATTGATGGTCCTTTGACTAGTTTTGGCCTGATGACGGTGATGCTGTTAATCGGCTTTGCAACTGCAATATTTGGTTTATGGTTACTCTTGCCTGAAGCGGCAAATGGATCTGGGTTTGATGTTCCGAAAGAAATTGTCTTGGTGCTGGTTGTGGCTTCAACGGTATTTTTACTCAAGGCGCTGCCGGGTCAAATTAGGCAATCTCTGGATCGCCAATACAAAATTTTTAATAACAAACACACCTGGGTGATGAGCGTTATTTACACCATGACCTTTGGTTCATTTATCGGTTTTGCGGCTTCTTTCCCGTTGGCCATTAAAGTGATTTTTGGTTATCAACACGTCATGGTTGATGGCGTAATGACGCATGATACGGTGAACCCTAATGGACCGAGTGCGTTGATGTATGCGTGGATGGGACCTTTTATTGGCGCGCTTATACGTCCTGTTGGTGGCTGGATCTCGGATAAGTTTGGCGGCGCTTTGGTGACTCAAGTGTGTTCAGCTGTCATGGTGGCAAGTGCGTTAGGTGTTGCTTATTACATGAAGCAAGCTTACCAATCTGGAGCGCCTGAAGAGTTCTTTGTGCCTTTCTTTGTCCTGTTTCTTATCTTATTTGCTGCAACGGGTATTGGTAATGGTTCTACCTTCCGCACCATTGCGATGGTTTTCCCGAAAGAGCAGGCAGGTCCTGTACTGGGCTGGACTTCCGCTGTGGCAGCTTATGGCGCTTTCTATATTCCTAAAGTGTTGGGGGAGCAAATTAAAGCAACGACCCCTGAGGTTGCGCTGATTGGATTTGCCGTATTCTACGCGGTTTGCCTGTTGATTAACTGGTGGTTCTATCTGCGCAAAAACGGTGAGTTTTATAACCCTTAGACAGTTTCATCCGCAAGGTGGCAACAGCAGGCCACCGTCATCAAGAGTCCAAGTAGCCTAACAGCACTTGGACTCTTTTTTATGGGCAGTGGTGAGCTAGCTAGAAGTGGAGTCTTTCGACCATTGTTGAGGCTGCTGTGATTTACGCAGATACTCTGGGGTGAATACAAATTTAACCAGTACCCCGCCAGCGATGCCATTACTGATGGTGAGCTCACCATGCAGCGAGTGGCTTCGCTCCATCATTATCGCTGTACCATAATGGTTAAGCTGACTTTGCGCATTGCCCAAGCCGACCCCATTGTCGGTGATGGTCAGTGACACCTGTTTGTCGTCACCTTCCACAAGTTGCAATTCGACGTCGGTGCCTTTGGAGTGATTGAGGGCATTTTGCAGTGCCTCTTTGGCGATCTGCAGTATGTGTATTTCCTCATTGGCACTGAAGGGCACATTGACGCAGTCATAATGTAGTCGAATAGTCATCTCACTGCGCTCTGAGAGCTTCTCTATGGTGCTGACGAGTGCTGAACGCAGTCCGCCGTTGTCAATTTGTAGTCTGAACGTGGTGAGAAGCTCACGCAGTTGCCGATAGGCCGAGCTCAGGCCCTCTTTTAGCTCTGCTATTGGCGCTTCCACTTTTTTGTCTGTTGGCACTTGTGCAAGGCCTTTCTCCAAGCGCGTAACCTGGATTTTCAAGTAGGACAGTGATTGGGCTAACGAGTCGTGCAGTTCTCGGGCAATGATAGAGCGCTCATTCAGTAACGCTATCCGTCTTTGCTGGTCTGCTTGGGTGCTGATGCTTAATGCCAATGCCAATTGATCGGCAAACGTTTGCAGCAGATCGCGTTGCCAATCGGCAATGCTATCGTTTTTGGGCAAACTGACCACTAATACACCGAAGTTAATGTCATTACGCTCTATTGGGTAACGATGCTGCACGGCTTCAATATTATCGTCATAGTGAATACCGCCTTTGAAACAATCGTTACATTTTTTTACTTCACAGGAACTCGGAGTTGTCCTGCTGGGTTGGGTAATTATGTGTTGAAAAGGGGTATTGCCGTCGGCTGTCGCTAAACATAAATCGATATTTTTTAATTCACTCACGGTGCTGAGCTGCTTAGTGACTTCGGCATAGTTGAGCTCGCCACTATGGGACTCGTTAATTTGTTGTGCCACATCATACAGGAGCGCCAAGATATTGTTGTTACGCTTGAGCTGCAGTGTTTTTGATTCAATACGCTTTTCCAAATCGCGGTACATTGCGGCCACGCGATCATTTGCCGCATTGAGTGTTTGCGATAACAGACCGAGTTCATCCTCACGCTCGACCTTGGAGCGTTGGGTTAGGTCGCCACGGGATGAGCTACGAGCCACCAGTGTCAGTTCTTTAAGTGGTTGCGCAATATGTTGGTGAATAGAGTACAGAGAAAGGCAAATTAGCGCCAAGGTGGCGAATAGGGTGATGGTTTGAATGACTCGCAGTAAAGAGAGGCGCTGCTCTAACACACTTTGGTAGCCATTCACTAAGGTGTCTATGGCTTCTACGAAATGTTCTAATTTTGGTAAAAATGGTGCGAGAGTAAAGTTATCCCCGGCATTCAATAGCCTGGGTTTAATTTCCTGTTGCCACTGGCTACTAATGGCCAAATAGTCTTGTTCAAGCTGCTCCTGTTCAAAGCGCGCAAAATCTTTCTTTAATACCGGGTCATTCAATAGCTGTTCGAAGTTCTCTATAAGCACAGCCACTTTTTCACGGCTTTGAGCATCTCCGGTTTGTTGCGCAGTCGCCACCTGTGTGGTGATGCGATAACTCATCATTCGCAAAGAACCAGACAGGTTAATGGCCTTGCCGTCAAACTCACTGAGTTCTGAGGTATACATGGAGGAAAAAATACTCACAAAGGCCATTAAGATGACGCTCACCATCATGGATGTGATTCTAAAAACGACCGAGCGGCTGGCTTTTTTAAACATAAACTTACTCAAAATATGTAACTACCCCATAATATCCAAAAACGCGTATTTTTCGACATATTTTACGCGGACCTCATTGCAGGCGCCCAGTATAGGGGGGTGGGTAAAAAGTGACATACCACCTTGTAGGTAGCGCCCTTTGCCCCGCTTCTCTGGCGCCTAAATGAAATTGATCCATATCAAATTCACTTCCCTTACAGTGCTTAATATTCGCCATAACAAATGCCGTTTTGGGGCCTAGTCACTGCTTCCAAAATATAAGCGCACCATAATGTAGGAGTGAAAAATGAGTCACTTTTTAGATAAGTTGCAGTTTTTTAAAACGCAAAAAACTGCCTTTGCCGGTCAACATGGTGTTACTACCAATGAAGACCGAGAGTGGGAAGATGGATACCGCCGTCGCTGGCAGCACGATAAAATTGTGCGCTCGACACATGGGGTAAACTGTACCGGAAGTTGTAGCTGGAAAATCTATGTCAAAGATGGTTTGGTTACCTGGGAGACACAACAAACAGACTATCCCCGTACTCGTCCTGATTTGCCAAATCATGAACCGCGCGGCTGCCCGCGTGGTGCCAGTTATTCTTGGTATATCTACAGTGCTAACCGTCTTAAACACCCGAAAGTACGTAAGCGTCTGATAAAGTTATGGCGTGCTGCAAGACTGCAACACCAAGATCCGGTTGATGCCTGGGCCTCTATCGTCGAAGACCCAGTAAAAGCGAAAGAATACAAACAACAACGCGGGCTCGGTGGCTTTATCCGTGCCGACTGGCAAGAAGTAAATGATATTATTGCTGCGGCCAATATCTATACCACAAAGAAATATGGTCCCGACCGTGTGGTTGGTTTCTCGCCCATTCCGGCCATGTCGATGGTGTCTTATGCTGCGGGTGCGCGTTACTTATCTCTGCTTGGTGGTCACTGTCTCAGCTTCTATGATTGGTACTGCGATTTACCGCCGGCTTCACCGCAAATTTGGGGGGAGCAGACCGACGTTCCTGAATCTGCTGACTGGTATAACTCAAACTATATTCTGGCCTGGGGCTCGAACGTGCCGCAAACCCGTACTCCCGATGCCCACTTCCTCACCGAAGTGCGTTATAAGGGTACCAAGGTGGTGTCTATCACCTCCGATTACTCGGAGCTGTCAAAGTTAACCGATCACTGGCTAGCACCAAAACAAGGCACTGACTCGGCACTAGCCATGGCCTTCGCCCATGTCATTTTGAAAGAGTTTCATGTCGATGGTCACAGCGACTACTTTGACGATTATGTGCGTCGCTATACCGATTTCCCCATGCTGGTCCTGCTTGACAAAACCGACGGGAACGATTTTGGACGCGACAGCGAAGCGAAAGCGGCCCGCGAAGCGGGTGAGTCCCAGGGAAGGGGCGAGCAGCAAGGCGCAACGCTTTATAACCAGGGCCGCTTCCTGCGAGCCTCGGATCTGGCCGATGACTTGGGTCAGGACAATAACCCGGAATGGAAAACCATTGCCGTGAATCAAAACAGCGGCGAACTGGTTTCACCAACCGGCTCCGTGGGATATCGCTGGGGCGAAAAGGGCAAGTGGAACATTAAGCAGCTTGATGGCGCCACGGGTGAAGAAGTGAAACTGCAAACCAGCCTTAAGCATGGTCACGATGAAGTTGTTGCGGTGAATTTTCCTTACTTCGGTGGCGGTGAACATGAGTTCGGTTACTTCCAACACACCGACCATGACGACATTATTGCCCGTAAGGTGCCGGCTAAGCGTATTCAACTCAAAGACGGCAGCTCGGTATTGGTGACCACGGTATTCGATTTAACCGTGGCCAACTACGGTGTTGATAACGGCTATGATGATGCCAACGTGGCGCATAGTTACGACGATGACATCCCTTACACGCCGGCCTGGCAGGAGCAAATTACCGGGGTACCGCGCGCCGATGTGATTCAGATCGCTCGCGAGTTTGCGCAAAATGCTGACAAGACCCGAGGTCGTTCGATGATCATCGTGGGGGCGGCGTTGAACCACTGGTATCACATGGATATGAACTACCGTGGCCTGATCAACATGCTGATGCTATGCGGTTGTGTCGGTCAATCAGGTGGTGGCTGGGCCCACTATGTCGGTCAGGAAAAGCTCCGTCCGCAAACTGGTTGGCAGCCGCTGGCGTTTGGCCTGGATTGGCAAAAGCCACCACGCCATATGAACGGGACCTCCTTCTTCTATAACCACTCGAACCAATGGCGCTACGAAAAACTGCGCATGGACGAAGTGATTTCACCGGTCGCCAACAAGGAAAAATGGCAGGGTTCGATCATCGATTACAACGTCCGTGCTGAAAAGATGGGTTGGCTGCCCTCGGCTCCACAACTGAGCATGAACCCGCTTGAGCTGTGTAAAGCCGCCAAAGAAAAGGGGGTCAGCGCTAAGGACTACGCGATTGAGGGGCTTAAATCGGGTGAGCTGAAATTTGCCTGTGAAGATCCGGATAACCCGCAAAACTTCCCACGTAATATGTTTATCTGGCGCTCTAACCTGCTGGGTTCATCCGGTAAGGGCCACGAATACATGTTGCGTCACCTACTGGGCACCAAGCATGGCCTGATGAGCAAAGACTTAGGCGAAAGCGGTGAAGTGAAACCTGAAGACGTGGTGTGGAATGATGAGGCGGCCGAAGGCAAGCTAGACTTACTTGTGACCTTAGATTTCCGTATGTCTACCACCTGTTTGTATTCGGACATCGTGTTACCGACCGCAACCTGGTATGAAAAAGACGATATGAATACCTCAGACATGCACCCCTTTATCCACCCCTTGTCGAAAGCCATCGACCCGGTGTGGGAAGCGCGTTCAGACTGGGATATCTTCAAAGGGATCGCCAAGAATGTATCTAAATTAGCGGTAGGTCACCTGGGCAAAGAAGAAGATCTGGTTACTGTGCCAATTCTGCACGATACACCGGCTGAAATTGCCCAGCCGTTTGGAGTTAAACAATGGTGGAAGGGCGAGTGTGACCTAATACCAGGCAAAACGGCGCCGAATATGGTCACTGTCATACGTGATTACCCTAATTTATATGATCGCTTTACCAGCCTAGGTCCATTGCTCGAAGAGCAAGGCAACGGCGGTAAAGGCATTAGCTGGGATACCAAGGATGAGGTGAAATTCCTCGGCCAGTTGAACCGCTTATCGCGCTCGACTGGTGATGCCAGCGGTCGTCCGCGGATTGAATCCGCTATCGATGCCGCCGAGGTGATCCTGTCACTGGCGCCGGAAACCAATGGTCAGGTTGCAGTCAAGGCTTGGGAGGCGCTCGGTGAGTTTACCGGTATCGACCATACCCATCTGGCCAAGCCGAAGGAAGAAGAGAAAATCCGCTTCCGCGACATTCAGGCCCAGCCTCGTAAGATCATCTCCTCTCCAACCTGGTCGGGTCTTGAAGACGAGCACGTATCTTACAACGCCGGTTACACCAATGTGCACGAGCTGATCCCATGGCGCACCGTGACCGGTCGTCAGCAGTTCTACCAGGATCACGAGTGGATGCGCGATTTCGGTGAAACCATGTGCGTGTATAAGCCGCCCATTAACCTGAAAACCGTTAAGCCGATCATGAATAAGAAGCCGAACGGTAATAAGGAAATCGCCCTGAACTGGATCACGCCGCACCAGAAGTGGGGTATCCACAGCACCTATTCGGATAACTTGTTAATGCTGACCTTGTCGCGAGGCGGTCCAATTGTGTGGATGTCTGAGATAGACGCCGAGAAGGCGGGCATCGTCGATAACGACTGGATCGAGGTGTTCAACGTCAATGGCGCAATAGCTGCTCGCGCGGTGGTATCGCAACGTGTCCCAGAGGGCATGAGCATGATGTATCACGCCCAAGAGCGCATTGTTAACGTGCCGGGAGCGGAAACCACGCAAACCCGTGGCGGTATCCATAACTCGGTGACCAGAGCGGTGATGAAGCCAACCCATATGATCGGTGGCTACGCGCAACAATCTTACGGCTTTAACTACTACGGCACAGTCGGTTGCAACCGTGATGAATTTGTCGTGGTAAGAAAAATGAACAAAGTCGATTGGCTAGACACCGAATAAGGGGCGTAGAGATGAAAGTAAGAGCACAAATAGGCATGGTGTTAAACCTCGACAAATGTATCGGTTGTCACACCTGCTCAATCACTTGTAAAAACGTATGGACCTCACGTGAAGGGGTGGAATACGCATGGTTTAACAATGTTGAAAGTAAACCAGGCGTTGGTTACCCCAAAGAATGGGAGAACCAAGAAAAGTGGAATGGCGGTTGGCAGCGTCATAAAAATGGCAAAATCACGCCCAAGCAAGGGTCAAAACACCGGGTGCTGGCGAACATTTTCGCCAACCCGGACTTGCCGGAAATTGACGACTACTACGAGCCGTTCGACTTCGACTATCAACACCTTCATAAGGCAGGAGAAAGCAAGCATCAACCGGTTGCCCGTCCACGCAGCCTGATCTCGGGCCAACGCATGGAGAAGATCAACTGGGGTCCAAACTGGGAAGAAATCCTGGGTACCGAGTTTAAGAATCGTCGTAAAGATAAAAACTTCGATCAAATTCAGGCGGACATTTATGGCCAGTTCGAAAAGACCTTCATGATGTATCTGCCGCGCCTGTGTGAGCACTGCTTAAATCCAGCTTGTGTGGCCTCGTGTCCAAGCGGCGCTATCTATAAGCGTGAAGAAGATGGCATTGTGCTAATCGACCAGGATAAGTGTCGCGGTTGGCGTATGTGCGTCAGTGGCTGTCCGTACAAGAAGATCTACTACAACTGGAAAACCGGCAAATCGGAAAAGTGTATCTTCTGTTACCCACGTATTGAGAGCGGCCAACCCACCGTATGTGCAGAGACCTGTGTTGGTCGTATCCGTTACCTCGGTGTGATGCTTTACGATGCTGAGCGCATTGAAGAGGCGGCCAGTGTCGAGAATGAGCAAGACTTGTATCAGGCTCAGTGCGATATCTTCCTTGATCCGAACGACCCTGAGGTTCAGGAAGCGGCCCGTAAGGAAGGCATTCCCCAGGCCTGGTTGGATGCGGCTATCGACTCACCGGTTTATAAAATGGCAATGGATTGGAAAGTGGCACTGCCACTGCACCCAGAATACCGTACCTTGCCTATGGTTTGGTATATCCCGCCATTGAGTCCAATTCAAAGTGCTGCACAACAGGGCAGTGTGGGCATGAACGGGGTGATTCCCGACCTCAAGTCGCTGCGTATACCGGTTAAATACCTGGCTAACCTATTAACGGCAGGTGACGAACAGCCGGTGATACATGCGCTTGAACGCATGCTTGCAATGCGCGCTTACAAGCGTTCGGAGCAGGTGGATGGAGAACTTGATCTCGAGGTGCTCAAACAAGTTGGCTTGTCCCAGGCTCAGGTAGAAGACATGTACCACATTATGGCGCTTGCAAACTATGAGGATCGCTTTGTGATCCCCACCAGTCATAAGGCTTATGCCGAAGATGCTTATGATATGAAGAGCAGTTGTGGTTTTAGTTTTGGTAACGGCTGTAGTGGCGGTAGTTCAGGTGTGAACTTATTTGGTGGCCAAAAGCAGGGTGAGCGCCAAATCATCCCAATCGAAGTACAGGATTAACATCATGATATTAAAAATTCTTTCTCGATTAATCGATTACCCAAATGGTGCGCTCAACGCGCACCAAGAGGAGCTGTTAGCTGAGGTTGCAGCGCAAGAGGGCTTTGATAATGAATTCAAAACCGCCTTGAGTGCCTTTATCGAACGGCGTCTAACCATGGACCTGCTTGATTGGCAGGCCGAGTATGATGGTTTATTCGAACGTGGCCGCTCTTTGTCACTGTTGTTGTTCGAGCATGTTCATGGTGAGTCCCGTGACCGAGGTCAAGCCATGGTTGAACTTATGGAGCAATATAAAGCCGCTGGCTTGAATATTTCTGTAAGAGAGCTGCCCGATTATATCCCCTTGTATTTGGAGTTTGTCGCGACTCAGCCGGTTCAGGAACAGGCCCATTGGTTGGCCGACGTGGCTCATATACTGGCGCTTCTGGCAGCCCGCTTGAAAAAACGTGATAACGATTATCACCTTGTTTTTTTAGCCTTGTTGAAGTTAGCCCAGGCCGATGTGTCTATCGATGATGTATTAGCTCAAATTGATAACGAAAAGCGTGATGACAGCCGCGAAGCCATCGACAAAGTATGGGAAGAAGAGGCTGTTAGCTTTGGGGGCGATGCCGTCAATGGGGGGTGTCCTACCAATCAGCACAAACCATCTTCGCTGCAAGACCGCAGCAGTGAATTACCTATTAACTTTGTCGATGCGGCGGCGTCTGGTGCGCAGTCCAAGTCGGTTGGGAGTCCATTATGAGTTACTTAAACACTTTACTCTTTGGTATTTATCCTTATCTTGCCTTAGCCATTTTCTTGCTCGGGTGTTTAGTTCGCTATGACCGTGAGCAATACACGTG
Organism: Pseudoalteromonas sp. T1lg48; assembly: GCF_002964785.1. GTDB lineage: Bacteria > Pseudomonadota > Gammaproteobacteria > Enterobacterales > Alteromonadaceae > Pseudoalteromonas. The sequence continues at coordinate 55,388 of NZ_PQCC01000004.1, read as the reverse complement.
GAAAACGAGCTCGAGTCAATTATTGGAAAGCAAGCAGCTGAAAAAAGGCTCTAAAGCGTTCCACATTGGCGTCATTATGATCTTGCTGGGTCACTTTGTGGGCTTATTAACACCGCATCAGGTGTGGGATTTTCTGGGCGTGACCGCCGCATTTAAGCAAAAAGTAGCCATGACCCTAGGGGGAGTATTCGGCATTATTTGTTTTTATGGGTTGACCATTCTACTTAAGCGTCGTTTAACGAATCCACGGATTCGTGCAACCAGCTCAAATATGGATATTTTGATTTTAGTCTCCTTATATATCCAGTTGATCCTGGGTTTGGTGAGCATCTTGTTTTCTTTTGCCCACCTCGATGGCTCGGAGATGCTGAAAATGATGGCCTGGGCGCAAAATATAGTGACCTTTGACCTGACCGCAGCCAGTGCAGCCATTGCCAGTGTTGGCTTTATCTATAAGGCACACATCTTCTTTGGTTTAACCTTACTGGTGTTATTCCCATTCAGTCGTTTGGTGCATATTTGGAGTCTTCCTGGGCGTTATTTGCGTCGAAACTACCAAGTTGTAAGACAAAAAGGTTAACAGCATTGAACCGGGGTTACCCCGGTTCCACACCCGGAGGAAGTAGAGATGAGTCTTACCAACACCCCTGACGTCTACGTCAACGATATTAAAATTCCCGCCAGTGACATTGACGGTGAGGTACAGTACCACCCCGCAGCTTCACGTCGAGATGCGATGATTAAGGCGACCGAAGCATTAGTGATCAGCGAACTGTTGCGCCAGCGCGCAATGACCTTAGAGCTGATCGATAAAGAGCAAAAAGTTTGTCCCGATGCCGTCATAGAGCAGTTGATTGATATCGAAGTCGTGACTCCAAAGGCCGGAGAACAAGAGTGTGAACGCTACTTTGAGGTCAACCGCGACAAGTTTTGCACTTCGCCTCTTGTGGAAGTGAAGCACATTCTCATTAGTTCAGATCCAGAAGACTTACAGCAACGGGAGCAGTCTAAAGAGCTGGCGCAGACTCTTATTGCGCAATTAGCAGAAAGTGACAACGGATTTGCAGATCTGGCACGGCAGCACTCAGATTGCCCATCCAAAGAGCAAGGCGGTAACTTAGGCCAGGTGAGTTCGGGGCAAACGGTCCCTGAGTTTGAAAAGGCCTTGTTTAAAGCCAGCGAAGGTTTGATCCATTACCCGGTGGAGTCGCGCTATGGTCATCACGTGGTGTTTGTCGCCCGTAAAGTGGAAGGCAAGGCATTGCCCTATAGCATGGTCAAAGATGAAATTGCGGCTTACCTGGATGAAAAGGTGCAGCACAAAGCCATTGCTCAATACATTCAGCACCTGGCCGATGAAGCTCAAATCAAAGGGTTTAACTTTGTCGCCAACGACAGTCCGTTGATGCAGTAACAGGGGGAGGGGGTATGTGTCATTTGGCTGACTTATATGATAACAATCGTCTTTGGGCTGCTGATAAAAAGGCTCAGGACCCCCTGTTTTTCGAACGCTTAGCGGCGCAACAAACTCCTAAATACCTGTGGATAGGTTGTGCTGATTCACGGGTGCCAGCCAATGAAATTGTCGGCTTAGCTCCGGGTGAACTCTTTGTGCATCGCAACATCGCTAATCTGGTGCATCCCATGGACTATAACTGTATGTCGGTGGTGCAATATGCCGTAGAGGTGCTGAAAGTTGAGCACATTATTGTTACGGGCCATTATGGTTGTGGTGGAGTGCAAGCGGCGATGGACACCAAAGAGCATGGTTTGGTCGACAGCTGGTTAAGATCAATCAAGGATATCTACTATACGCATGATCAAGAATTAAAGGCGCTGCGCTTTCGTGATCAGAGGCTTAACCGGTTGTGCGAACTCAATGTTATGACCCAAGTGGTCAACCTAGCAAAAAGCAAATCCATACTTCATGCCTGGCAGCGCGGTCAAAAAGTGAGTATACACGGCGCCATCTATAGTATTTGTGATGGCTTGCTCAAGGACTTAAATGTGACCATTGCCAATGCCACTACGCTGTCAGAATTGTATAACTTGCAGCCCACAGAGCGAGGGCAGCGACCGGATATTCGTCCATCCCTTTGCTGTTCTTTAGAAGCCAATGACTAACCCATTTTCGGCACGATGGACTGCGCAAGGGCATACTTTGTGTCTAGGGCATTGGCAAATCAGCTATCAAGGTTTGCCATTAACACTCGCCGACATACAAGGGGAACGGGATATGGGCACATGGGGAGTCTATGATCCCATTTTTGACGATGATCCCGAGTTTAGCGAGGGTTTACAGGAAGATGACTGGATTTTGGCCAATATAGACTGGCTCAGTGAGCTCTTTATTACCCATCATATCCCCATCGATGAGCAGCATATGCGTTGGTTCTACCAAGCCGTCGACGCCGAGGATTGGCGTTGCGGCAGCTGTGGTGGTTGTATGTAGTTACTACCCACTTTCCATCTTCGTTTCTACCCACTAAGAGGAATAGCTTAGAGCGAGTCAGGAGTTACACTGGCTTAAATAAAATCATTCGAGAACCAACATGATTAGTCAGTTTAGTGATCTACTTAGCTATGCCAAGGAACAGCCCGATCCGCAGCGGCTGTTATTCTTATTTGCCAAAGCGGAGCAAAGTAACAAAAGCAAAAAAAATGCCCGAGGAACCCTCACGCCAACCATGTGTGTCGATAAACTGCCGAGTGAAATCGAGGATTTTTCGTCATTATGCCAAGAGGCTGATGGTATTTCTGCGCAGTGGGACTTTATGCTCATCGCCAGCCTCAGCGGCGTATTAGGAAAAGCCCCGAGCAGTGAAGATGCCGAGCCTTATTTAAATAAAATGACCAATGATCTGGTCAGTGGACAAAATATTGCTAATTATGTGATTTTTGATCGCCAGCAAAATCCCATCGAAATGCATGCTAACTAGCCCGTAAATCATCTCTCCTAAGTCCCTAGTAGCAAAACCGTGTGATGCTGGTTTTGCTCACCGTTAAGCCAGCTCTTGCTGGCTTTTTATTTACTGGCGGTGTGTCTTCAGTAAAGCGCTTTTTTGCATCCCTCTGAGCTCGCGTCTTTCAGCGATATCTGCGTTTTCTCTGTAAGACGCTGTCCAAGTATAAAGCCTTCTCATAGTTCAGAGGACGCTTGCCGCTTTTTTAAGCCGCTAACGACAGAAGGAATAGTGCGCTCTTACAGCCTTTAGCTTGCCGGCAGCCTTAATGCAGTTGCTGGGATTACACCCATCCGGTGATGTTTGTACCCGGTCTGCCCGGCGTAGGGTTTCTTCATAGGGTGGGTTCATCGTCGTCCTAAAAGCCCAATTGTATCAAGAACATAAAATTGAAGTGTGAACCTAAGTTGTATCTAAATTGAACACTGACAAAATGCTTGCTTGCGCTAGGCTTTTTAATGGGCAGAAAATTTCAAAGAGAGATGCAAAATGAACAAGATCATTCATACCTTAGCCGTCTGGGGAGTGTTCATCATTACACTCAGCCTGACAAGTACCGCGGCCAAGGCCGCAAATGAAGAGCAAGCGGCGACACTTTACCAACGCCTTGGGGGACTGGCGCCTATTTCTGTGGTAGTCAGTGATTTTATCGATGCCTTAATGCCTGATCAGGTGCTTAATGCCAACCCGGCCATAGATGAAGCGAGAAATCGCGTGCCGGCGCCTTATCTTAAGTATCACGTCACCGCCATGGTATGCGAGGTTACCGGTGGGCCTTGCAAATACCAGGGGCGTAGTATGAAAACAGCCCATGCCCATTTGAATATTACCGACAAGGAATGGGCACGCATGGTTGAGGTTTTTAAGGAGATTCTTGCCAAACATAAGGTGCCTGAGGCAGAGGGAAATGAACTGTTGGCGATCATTGGCACCACTAAGGCGGATATAGTCGCTGCAGTGCCCTAAGCGACAGAGGCTCGACTCCAATAGATGGGGTCGTTCATTAACCACAGGAATAAAAGGGGGAAGTGAGGCTTCCCCCTTTTTAGTATGTTTTGTTCCTAACTACAGTGGAACCTCGTTCGTTTAGTTCTTCACTTCTCATAATTTCAGCACCAGCCTACCCCCTATTGAGTATTGTTTAATCGCCGCGCGAGACTATATATTGTGTTAAATAAAATAAAAAACACAATATATAGTATGTTTAACGTATTTTATCCCCAGGTGGTCTTTCAAGAGGTGCCAGATGAAGTGTCTTTGGCCTTCACCGTTAGTGGATGCCCAATAGGGTGCAAGGGTTGTCACAGTAAAGCGACGTGGAATGCAGACGATGGCACGCCACTGAGTGAAGATCGCTTTAACGAACTGCTATTAAAGTATCAGGGGCTGATTACCTGCGTACTGTTTTTTGGTGGCGAATGGCATCCGCAAACACTCTTTCGCATGTTAAAAATTGCGCGTGCTCAGGGCCTTAAAACCTGTCTCTATACCGGGGCTGATAATATTGGTGAGCAGCTTAAGTCGGTACTTACTTACCTTAAAACGGGTCCCTGGAAAGCGGCGCTAGGGGGACTAGATAGCCCAACAACCAACCAACGCTTTATTGATTTGCGTTCACATCAATCTCTCAACTATAGATTTATAAGGACCTGATAATGAAAAAGTTACCCGCAGAGTTAATTGACGAAAAACTGGCCTTTATCGCGCGTTATTGCAGCGCAGCCAACGCCGCCGATGGCTCGGCCCTCGATAGTAATGCCAATGTGACCAGTAAAAATATTGCTACCTTAGAGGCGGAAACCTGCAAAGATTACGTTATTCAGATAAATCGAGCCGCTATCACACACAAAATCGCGAACTTGTTTGATGCACAATTGGCTAAGGAATATGTCAGGCAGATAGAAGAGCATGAAATTTATGTCCATGACGAAACCAGTCTTAAACCCTACTGTGCATCCATTACGTTATACCCGTTTCTGCTCGATGGTTTAACCAAGCTCGGTGGTGAGTCTCGGGCACCTAAACATCTCGCTTCTTTTTGTGGTTCCTTTATAAACCTGGTATTTGCGGTCAGCGCTCAGTTTGCTGGTGCCATAGCGACGGTCGAGTTTTTAACTTATTTCGACTATTTCGCCCGTAAGGATCTGGGCGATGAATATCTACAAACGCATACCAAGGAGATAGCCAACCATTTACAGCATGTCGTTTATGCACTAAACCAGCCAGCTGCGGCACGGGGCTATCAAAGTGTATTTTGGAATATCTCCTTATATGATGAGGGTTATTTTAATGCCCTGTTTGCCCATTTTGTTTTTCCTGATGGCAGCGCCCCTGTTTGGCAGTCAGTTGAAAAGTTACAGCGTTATTTCATGAGTTGGTTCAATCAGGAGCGTGAGAAAGCCATTTTGACCTTTCCGGTGATCACCGCGGCGATGCTAACGCACGAAGGGCAAGTCAGAGATCAAGCGTTTAAAGTATTTTGTGCCGAGCAGCTGGCGGCTGGTAATGGCTTCTTTATTTATCAATCCGATAACCCAGATTCTCTTGCTTCATGTTGTCGTTTACGCAATGAAATCAACGATAATACGTTTTCCTACACCTTAGGCGCCGGTGGTATTTCTACGGGCTCTATCAATGTTATTACCCTTAATATGAACCGACTGATACAAGATGGGCGAGAATTGTCCGTTGAGGTAGAAAAAATTCATAAGTATCAGGTGGCTTATCGTAGCGTGATGCAAGACTACCTTGAGAGCCATATGCTAAGTGTCTATGACGCTGGTTTCATTAGTATGGATAAGCAATATTTGACCATAGGGATAAATGGCATGGTTGAAGCGGCAGAAGCCCAGGGCTTGCAAGTGGGTAACAATGAGCAATATAAGTCCTTTGTTCGCCAGCAATTGCAGGTGATTTACGAGGCTAATCGCGCGGCCAGTAAAGAGTATGGTTATTTATTCAATACCGAGTTTGTGCCAGCAGAAAACTTGGGAGTGAAAAATGCAAAATGGGACCGTAACGATGGTTATAGCGTTCCCCGTGATTGCTATAACTCGTATTTCTATGTGGTCGAAGATGATGAGCTTAATCATTTGGATAAGTTTATTTTGCATGGCCAAGAAATGGTGCAATATCTTGACGGTGGTTCGGCATTGCACCTAAATCTAGCGGAGCGTCTGAGTATTGAGCAGTACGCCAAGCTGCTCGATATCTCTGCACGCACAGGCTGTAACTACTTCTGTGTGAATGTGAAATGCACTATTTGCAACAGCTGCGAATATATAGATAAAGACACGCGTTATAGCTGTAAACAATGCGGCAGTCAGGACATTGATCATGGCACTCGGGTTATCGGTTATTTAAAGCGTGTTTCAGCCTTTTCTAAAGGAAGGCGTGAAGAGCACAGCCGCCGTCATTATCATCTTGGCTAGCTCCTCATTCGTAACAGGGGCCTAGCCCCTGTTCATAGCTGGGTGATCTGTAGAAACAAAGCGGCTTTTTCTTCCTCACTACTGCGTTGGTCCAGCATTGGATACAGTACCTGTTCTTCTTTGTCGTTATGTTCACTTAATAACGACTCGAGGCGGTGCAACAGTGGCGCTATGGGTTGTTGATGCTCCAGTTGCTCACTTATCTGGCTATTAAGCGCAACGATTTCTTGATGCTCTATGGTCATTACCCTTGTTGGTCCTTGATTCATCCCTGTTTTTTGTTCAAAAAATGGAAATAACACGCTTTCTTCCCAGCGAATATGCTGCTCTAAGCCTTGTCTAAAGGCATGAAAATATGCGCTAGCCTGCCTTGTGCCCTGTTGAGCTATAAACTGGTTGTACAGCGCATCAAGACGTTTGTGATCTGCTTCGAAATAAAAGCTAATTAACTGTGTCATAGGTCAAATCCATATTTTTCTAATAGATTGCAATGGCTCTGGCTCAGCCAATGCAGCGGTTTAGGTAAGTTTTGCGGGTCTAGGTTTTCCAGGCAGGACTTAATTTCTAAGCCAAGCTCGGTATCACCGGCGATAGCCAAACGACGATTAAAGAACAATTGGTCCGGGTCGGCTCTGCCTGCACTTAATCGGATAAAGTCATTAAGTTGGCCTTTAAATTCAACGTCGAAGTGTGGCCCTTCAATGATTTTTAACGACCCTTGAATCAAGCCTATGTACCAACAATGGTGTAAATCCGTGACTTCTAACTTCAAAATGCGCCCGGCAAGAAACTCAAGCTCGCCGGTGCCCAACTCCTCTCGGAAAACATAGTTAAGCACTTGTTGTAAAGGGGCTTTTTGCACCACATTTGGCATGGCTGCCAGTAGTTTACTGCCCATAATAGGTAGTATGGCTAAGCCATTTTTAATACTGCTTTCTAGGTAGTTTTTCATTGGTTAACCTCTTATAAATCAATGTCTTATTTTATTTTTTTTATTCTAAAAGGTGTTAATCCAAATCAACATAAGGGCAGTTTCTTGGTTGATAATTAGGTTTGCCGTTATGGGTTGGGATCCGGGGCGTAAAAAGTGGCATTAAAGGGGATGCAGGACCATCTAGGTGTGCTGCATGATAAGGGAGTGCGCCTATAGCTAATACACAATGGGTAAGCTAAACATGGGCATTGGCGATGAATAGGTAGAGACCGCGCAAGCTTAATCTAGATCAAGCTTTGACAGGGTCAGGCCTTTATTCTGGGCGTTACTTTATGTTGATAAGCACGGAGTTAAGACATGGAATTATTGTGTCCTGCCGGCAGCTATAAATCATTGCAAGCGGCGGTCGATAATGGCGCCGATGCGGTTTATATTGGTTTCAAAGATCAAACCAACGCACGCCATTTTGCGGGCCTTAATTTTTCGCCCAAGCAATTAGAGATGGGGGTTGAATATATTCGTCGTCATCAACGACGATTACACATTGCGATTAATACGTTCGCTCATCCTGATAAAACACGGTTATGGCAAGCCGCGATTGATCGCGCCGTAGAGCTCGGTGCCGATGTGCTCATCGTGGCCGACTTGGCCATGTTGGAATACTGCTCCACTCGTTACCCGGAAGTGGAACTGCATGCCTCTGTGCAGGTTTCGGCGACCAACCTGGGGGCGATAGCATTACTTAAAGATAGTTTTAATGTGTCGCGAGTGGTGTTGCCCCGGGTGTTGTCCATTCACCAAATTAGACAGCTATCGCGGCACTGTCCCGTCGAGCTGGAAGTTTTTGCCTACGGTAGCCTCTGTATTATGGCCGAAGGGCGCTGTTATCTATCATCCTACCTGACCGGCGAGTCCCCTAATACCGCGGGTGCCTGTTCTCCGGCACGCTTCGTTGAATACAGGGACAGTGAATCCGTTCTGGAAACCCGCTTGAACGACATTGTTATTGACCGTTTTTCGCCACAGGAGAAGGCGGGGTATCCAACCCTTTGTAAAGGTCGCTTTGCTGTTGCTGGTAATCAATATCATGTGCTCGAAGAACCCACGAGTTTGAACAGTATGGAATTGCTGCCCGAGCTTATGGCGTTAGGGATTAGTGCCATCAAAATAGAGGGTCGTCAACGCAGTCCAACCTATGTCGCAGATGTAACCAGAACCTGGCGTCAAGCTATTGATGCTTGCCGTAGCGATGCAAAACATTTTTCACCCAGCGAGCAAGCACAACGGTGTTTGCAAAAATACTCTGAAGGCAGCCAAACAACCTTGGGTGCATATCATAAAAAATGGAAATAGGAGCCACACAGATGAAATATGCACTTGGTCCTCTCCTTTACTACTGGCCTAAGGAAAAAGTAGAAGCTTTCTACGAGCAAGCAGCTGAAAGCAGCGCTGACATCATTTACCTTGGTGAAACCGTGTGTTCAAAACGCCGTGAAATGAAACTCCGGGATTGGTTACGCATTGCCAATAACCTCAAGGCTGCGGGAAAAGAAGTCTGTTTGTCGTCACTGGCTTTGCTGGAGACACCGTCAGATCTCTTTATGTTAAGGCGGTACTGCGATGAATCAGGCTTTACGGTTGAGGCCAATGATCTCGCAGCGGTCAATCAACTGGAGCAAAACCGGGTTCCCTTTGTGATTGGTCCGGCAATCAACTGCTATAACGCTGAGACCGTCAGACTGTTATTTAAAAAAGGCATGCGGCGTTGGGTGATGCCCGTGGAAATGTCACGTACATGGTTGAAAGAAATACGCACCTCACCCCTGTTAAGTGATATCAATGGGCAACTGGAGGTGGAGGTTTTCGCCTATGGCCACTTGCCGTTGGCTTACAGCTCACGTTGTTTTACCGCGCGTTCTGAGAATCGCCATAAGGATCAATGTAATCTGTGTTGTATTGAATACCCTAACGGCCGGGTGGTTAATACTCAGGATAATAAAGAAATCTTTGTTCTTAACGGCTTACAGACTCAGTCCGGACTTAAATATAACCTGATAAACGAGCAGGTAACTATGGGGGGGCTGGTTGATATTGTGCGCTTAAGCCCCGAGTCCGAGCAGACTTTGGTGATGCTAGATAGGTTCCGAACTAATGAGGATGGTACTTATCCGATGGCGCTTAATACCGACAAAGAATGCAATGGCTATTGGTTTAAAATCGCCGGTATGGATATATCAAGCTAGGCTAAACAGGGCGACCAAGATAAGGCTTACCAGTAACCAAAAGCCAGAGACAAGCTGCCAAAAACGCAGTTTGCTTTGGCTTTCATTTATTTTCGGATGCTCGTCAAAAAAGGCTGGGTTAGGCTCAAGCAAATCCGCCATTAAATCATCAAGACGTTGATAGCGCTCTTCAAGGTTGATTTTTACGCCTTTCTCTAGCGCCTTGTCGAACCAAAATGGAATCACGGGATTATAGCGGTTGGCGGGAATATAATGGAGGCGATCAAACTCAAAGCGCGAGTTACATTGTTCTATGCGGCTGCCATAGGGGAGTTTACCGGTGAAGGCTTCATAGACTATGGTAGCTAGCGCATAGATATCTCCCTGGATGGTTGAATTTTTACCAAAAAGATACTGCGGATCCGAGTAACTGGCTGTGCCCAGTACCCCATGATGTTGCAGGGGGGTGGCTATTTCAGCAATACCGGCGATGAAAACAGAGCCAAAATCAACGATCTTGGCGCTGCCGTCATGGCTAACCATGATATTCCCGGGTTTTAAGTCCTGGTGAATGGTTTCTTTACCATGAAACGCCTTGAGTCCTTCGGCGATTTGGCTGATCACCGCCATAATTTGCTTTGGGGTGGGCTTGGTTTGCGCCAGCCATTGGTCAAGTGAGCAGCCATCGATGTATTCCATGAGATAATACAAGCAGGTGCGAGGGCGTGGCTGGCAGATCACTTTAACCACGTGTGGACTATCAATGCGCTTGCCAATCCACTCTTCTTGAATAAAACGCTCTATATAGTTGCTGTCGTCACAGTAATTTACCGAGGGGGTTTTCATTACATAGCGGCGCTGGCTTTGCTCGTCACTGACCAAATATATCTGGCTGCGACTTGACGCGAACAATTCTTTATCGATGCGATAGCCATCCAGCTTCATGCCCACTTCTAGCTCAGGTGGGAAGGGCAGTTGCGTGAGCTCTTGATTGTAATCATTGAGGCTTTTATCCGGCAGTAAATCGATACGGACCGCAACCGCACTGAGGTTATCATCACTGTTATGTTCTTTGGCTAAGGTAACCAGGCGTTGCGCAGCGTCATCAAAGGTTACTTTGCTGAGTTCGTGTATCAGCATGGGTTCTGGCACAAAATCATGGACCCCATCCGAGGTTAACAACAAGATGTCGCCTTGCTTCAGTGTGTGTGTCGTAAAGTCGATATGCAGGTTGTTATCCATACCCACGGCACGTGCTAAGGTTGCTTTATCGCCCGTTTGGGCGATGTGATCGCGGCTCAGTTGCTGCAAGTGTTTATCGCGCAGAAGATAAACACGCGAGTCTCCAACATGAAAGAGGTGCAGCGTGTGCGACTTAATGACGATACCACTGAAGGTCGTCAAGAAGCCTTTCAGCTCGGTATGATACGCGTGGCTTTTTTTAAAAAGCTGAAGGTTAATCGTGGTCAGTACTTTTTGCACACTGTGTGCCACTGACCAGGTCTCGGGGGTTTGGGAATATTCTTCAATAAAGTGCTTACAAGCATAATGGCTGGCTTCCTTGCCGGCCTCGGCACTACTGACGCCGTCAGCTACACAGGCAATGACGCCCTTGTGAGTCAGGGTATGGCCATCTGGAACATAGGCAGCAATGGCATCTTCGTTAAGAGCCTTAACGCCTTGCTCAGTATGTTGGCTGATGGTGACCTGTAGTTGTGTTAGTGACATTGTGCCTTTCTCATGCCTTCATTGTGTTAAATTGTCGACTTTATAGGAGCCTATTCAACATTGATCAGGTGAACAGTTCCATCAGGCATGGTTTCTGCCATTTGTCCCTTAGGTTCATCTAACATCATCGCGATAAAGAAGCCAAACACTGCCGATGCCGCAATGACCAAGAAGAAGGTGCTGTAGTCAACAAAAGACAAAATGGTCAGGTAGGTGACCCCTCCAACATTACCATAAGCCCCTGCCATTCCAGCAATTTGTCCGGTCATCCGGCGTTTAATCAAGGGCACAATAGCAAATACCGCACCCTCACCGGCTTGAACGAAGAACGAACAGGCCATGGTTGCGAGCACCGCTAGTGGAATGGCCCAAGAACTATCAACGGTACTGAGAATGTAGTAACCCAGCGCTAACCCTGCGATCAGGAACATTAAGCTCTTACGGCGACCTAGCTTGTCTGAGAACCAACCTCCGGTCGGGCGTGATACTAAGTTCATAAATGCAAAACCAGAGGCAAGCAGGCCCGCTTTCACCGGATCAAGGCCCTCGAAGGTCTCGATAAAGAATAGCGGCAACATTGATACCACTGCCAACTCTGAACCAAAGGTAATAAAGTAAGAGACATCTAATATAGCGACCTGCTTGAAGCTGTACTTTTCAAGTTCTGGAACGCCGGCTTGGAGGTGTTCCTTGTTGACCTGCCAAATCGCTCTAAATTGAATGAAAAATAGCACGGCTAACACCGCCCACAACATGTACATTGTTTCGCTTGATAACAACTTCACACCCGCAGGTGAGAGCTTCCAGCTTAGTACGGCAAGCGCAATGTACATGGGCACGTTCATCAAAATATAAAAGTAGAAATCTTTCCAGCTTGTGACTTCTAAGCCGCCCGCTTTTTTTGGTTTAAAATAAGTGGAGCCTTTAGGAGTGTTCTGAGCAACAAAGAAATAAAACACCCCATACAGACCCGCAATAGTGCCTATGCTTGCTAATGCATAACGCCAGCCGTTATCACCACCGTAAAGCAGTGCGAGTGTGGGCAGCGTCATTGCGGCAGCGGCGGAGCCAAAGTTACCCCAGCCGCCGTAGATGCCTTCGGCGACACCCACTTGCTTTGCTGGGAACCATTCACCGACCATACGAATGCCAATAACAAAGCCTGCGCCGACAAAGCCTAGCAGGAAGCGAAACAGAGCCAGTTGTTCGAAGTTATCCGCAAAGGCAAAGCCAAAGCTAATGAACGAGGAAATGAGCAATAAACTAGAGAAGGTTTTTCGTGGTCCATACTTATCGACTAATATCCCGATGACAATCCGTGCGGGAATGGTCAGGGCCACATTGAGAATTAATAAGGCTTTAATTTGCGCCGAACTTAAGTCCAATGCTTCTTTAATAGAAACCAGCAGCGGGGCATGGGAAAACCACAGCGCAAAGGTCAAAAAGAATGCAAACCAAGTTATATGTAATGTTTTTATTTTAGGGTCGCTAAAATTAAGTAAGTTTATTCCGGTACTCATAATTTACCTCTAAACGGTATTTAACTGACATCAAGTGTGACCGTTACGGGCTTTAGTTATTTGATGTAGGTCAAGATGGAGAGTTTATAAACTTCTTATAAAACATATAGATACCTACAATTAGGTAGTTCGTTTTTGTTTAGTGTTATGAAAAATAAGGTTATTTTTATTTCACGGTGTTTTGTTTGCCGCGGCAGCTATTTGGGGGTAAAGACAAAACCGAGCTGCCTTGCTCAAATAGGCAATATCAGCTGCAAACACTAACCAGGAGAAACTATGAGCTTGTATCAAGCGAATCGTGCTCTGAGCATAGCGACATTGGTCTTTGCTTGTAACTTTGCCGTGTGGGTGGTGTTTGCTGCATTGGGAAACGAACTGCGCCAAGCGTTAGCGTTGAGTGCAACCGAGTTTGGTCTGTTACTTGCGGCGCCATTGATAAGTGGCTCCGTATTGCGTTGGCCCGTAGGTTACTTGCTTGAACGGTTCAGTGCCCGGCGCCTGTGGTTAGTGCAAATGGCGCTACTGCTACCGGCGCTTATTGCACTCGATATGGTGAGCAGTTATGGCGGTTATCTCGCCGTGGGTTTATGGCTTGGCCTCGCAGGTTGCTCCTTTACCATAGGTCTCAGTTATGTGTCTCCGTGGTATGACAGTGCAAAACAAGGTACCGCGATGGGCGTGTTTGGTGCTGGCAACGCGGGGGCGGCCGTTCCCTTGTTACTTTTTCCCTGGCTTTATGATTGGAGTCATGGCCAGTATCTAGGTTGGCTGATGCTGGTTATCATGTTGGTTGTTATGGTGCTCTTTAAATTTGCAGCACCTAAGTTGCCAGAGGCAATGAAGCTGCCCGCTATGGCACCATTAAAACCTTGGCGGGAGCGACGTCTTTGGCTGCACGGCCTGTATTACTACTTTGTGTTTGGCAGTTATCTGGCGCTGATAAACTGGCTGCCTCAGTATTTGATGAATGCCTACGGGCACAGCGACAATACGGCGATGTTGATCACCGCCTTGTTTATTTTGAGCTCTTCAATGATGCGAGCATTGGGCGGCTGGTTTGCCGACTTGTACGGAGCCAAGGCGGTCAATTGGGGCGTGTTTTGGGTATGCTTAGTTTGTCTTTTCTTCCTTAGCTACCCACCAACTTCAATGACTATTCATGGTATCGATAAAGAAGTGAGTTTTCATATCGAGCTGCCATTTATCTTCTTTATTGCCTTGGTATTTATCATGGGTATAGCGCAAGGTTTTGGCCGCACCGCCATCTTTAAAGATATTCGCCAGCATTATCCCCGTCAGCTTCCCAGTGCCAGTGGTTTCGTTGCTGCTATTGGTGCCTTGGGGGGGTCAAGCTTACTCATCCTATTCGGCATTGTCGAAGACCTGGTTGGAATCTACAGTGCCAGCTTTATGTTGCTCTACGGCGTGCTCGCGGCTTGCATGGTCGCCATGTATTTAGCGCAAGCGGGAGAGCTCAAGGCGCAAGCCTATAAGCAAGCCGTACAGGACAACTTTTTAAGGTAGCCGGCATTTGATAACCCCTTGTTAGTAAGGGGTTATCCGTTGCACACTGGGCATTGTTGTTGAGCTGGGTATGAAAACTCACGACAGTCGCCGCTTAGACCATCAAACATCAATAAGCGACCGACGTAAGGTCGACCTATGCCGATGAGAATTTTGATTGCTTCGAGTGCCTGGTAGGAGCCGATAATCCCTACTAAGGGGGCGATCACACCCGATTCAACACAGCTCAGGTTTTGTTCGCTGAACCTGTCGCTAAAACATTGATAGCAAGGGGTGCCGGGGGCATAGGTAAAGCTCGTCACTTGACCTTCGAAGCGGATAGCCGCGCCCGATACAAGGGGGGTTCTGCTTTTATAGCATGCGTGATTAATGGCTTGGCGAGTGGCTAGGTTATCGGTGCAATCTAGTACCAAATCATGTTCGGCAATACAGTGTGTAAGTTGTTCTTCGGTTAACTTCTCTGCTATTACATCGACGTGACAGGCACTGTTTTGCTGGGCGACAAAGCGGGCCGCACAGTGCGCCTTGCTCTGACCTACTTCATTTTCGGCGTAAATCACTTGTCGCTGCAGATTGGTGACTTCGATGGTATCGAAATCGACTAACGTCAGAGTGCCAATACCGGCGCTCGCAAGATAGGGAACACAGGCGCTGCCAAGCCCTCCTAAACCAATGACTAACACCTTACTGGCGAGCAGTTTTTCTTGTCCCTCATAGTCGACCTGCGGCAACAAAATATGGCGACAGTAACGTAATGCCTGTGCATCGTTGAGTTCTTGCATCTTGGTTAACCCGGTACCTCTTAACATTCGCTTCTTTATATTATGTACGAGGTAGCGGGGCAATACCTCGCAGTGAGTAGCCGTAAAGCAGAGTCGGTATGTGCCTGAAAATATTGATATTGATCAAGTTAGCTTCGTTGTATGAGCGTAAGGTTCTGTCAGAACCAAAACAGGGGAACTAATGATGAAAGCAAGCTACTGGACGACTTTAGGTATACTTGGGTTACTGACAACACCGATGGCGATGGCAGATGAGGCCGGCGGTATGGTGCAAGCGCTCAAAGAAGGGCAGGGCAGCCTGGATTTGCGTTACCGTTATGAGTTCGTTGATCAAGACGGCAAAGATAAACAGGCCAATGCCTCGACACTCAGAACACGGTTGGGTTATCAATCTGGCGTTTGGCAAGGGTTTCAATTGCTGCTCGAAGTGGATGATGTGACAGCCTTAGGAAATGATAATTACAACAGTACGTTTAATCAGAAGTCGCAATACCCTGTTGTCGCTGATCCCCAAGGAACGGAAATCAACCGTGCACAACTTGCCTTTGCTCACGGAGGCTTTAAGAGCACATTAGGTCGTCAACGTATTATCCGTGGCAACAGCCGATTCATTGGCAATGTTGGCTGGCGTCAAAATGAACAGACCTATGACGCCTTGAGTATGAGCTATCAAGCCAGCGATAACCTGACTACCAGTTATGCCTATATATACAATGTTAATCGTATTTTTGGTCCCGATGGCGCTAAGGCCGACCTCGGTGGCGATTTACACCTTTTAGATGTTAACTATGCGATTAATAAACAGCACAGTGTTCAGGGCTTTTACTATGACTTAGGCTTTGATAAGTCACAGATGGCCAGCCGTACCCTAGGCATTGACTATAGCGGCCAATTCGAGCAATTCGCACTTCACCTTGCGTATGCTTATCAAAGTGATGGCAGTGACAACCTTGATGACTTCAGTAATGACTATATTGCCGCTGATGCAAGTTATCAGCTGGATAACATTAAGTTCACTGTCGGTGGGGAGCGTTTAAGCAGTGACAATGGGCTCGCTTTCCAAACGCCTCTGGCAACCCTGCATAAATTTAATGGTTTTGCCGATGTGTTTTTAACGACGCCCGCCGATGGTTTGGAAGATCTCTATGTGACCCTTGCCGGTAAAGTCGCGAACATCAAGCTTAGTGCCAGTTATCATGATTATAGCGCCAGCGAAACAAGCCAAAGCTATGGCAGTGAATTGAATGTGACGGCGGTTAAAGCGCTCGATAAGACCTTTAAAGTGATAGGTAAATTGGCCACCTATGATGAAGATGGATACCAGAGCGATCGCACCAAAGTGTGGTTGATGATTCACGCTCAATTTTAATCCCCAGACCGCCCGTCCTACCCCTAAGGGAGTAGGACGGGCGTATATCCCTACTCATCCAGTTGTATGGTTTATGTCCACGCTCTGCAATACCATGAGAACATAAATTAGAACAACTCCGAAGCCTTAAAAGCCTTAGCCTTTAGGTATGGTTTTTTGGCCGTGACGCGAAGTTGATATTCGCGCACCGGGTTTAAAAAGAAATTTTTAAGCCTCCCGTATTTGGAAAGGTGTTGCACATGCTACAAGACCCACAAGGGCGCACGTTTAGTTACTTGCGCCTATCGATCACTGACCTTTGTAATTACCGTTGTAATTACTGTTTGCCCGATGGCTTTGAATGCGAGGGTAAAGCGCATAGTTTATCCCTTGATAATATTGCGATCTTAGCCGAATCCTTTGCTCGTAACGGTATTCGAAAAATCCGCCTGACCGGTGGAGAACCCGCTTTACGAAGAGATTTAAGTGACATTATTGCTGTTCTTAAGCAAACCCCGGGAATCGAAAAAGTAGCGTTAACAACCAATGGCTATCAGCTCAGTCGTCATCTCTCTGCCTGGCAGCAAGCAGGATTGGATGCCATTAACATTAGCTGCGACAGCCTTGATCCACGTATGCTTAAAGCCATCATCGGCCGCGATGCTCTGGATGACCTGCTTAGTGGTATCGACCAGGCAATAGAGTCGGGGATCGCCAGCGTTAAAGTAAACACCGTGTTGTTGCGCCAGTATAACTATGCGCAACTTGATGAACTTGTTGCCTGGGCCGCAGAGAAGCCGTTAACGTTACGTTTTATTGAGTTGATGCAAACGGCTGATAATGGTGATTACTTTCGTGCCAACCATGTCAGTGCCGAGCATGTTGCTCATCACCTTCACAGCAAAGGCTGGGTGGAAACCCTGCGCGAACGAAGCGCGGGCCCCGCGCGCGAATTTAGCCACCCTAATAAAGTCGGAAAGGTTGGGTTTATTGCCCCTTATAGCAAAGACTTTTGCAAAAGCTGCAATCGTTTGCGCATTTCATCACAAGCTAAACTACACCTGTGCTTATTTGGCGATGCGGGTTATGACCTAAGGCCTTATTTGCATGCCGACAAGCAAGCGTTACTTGATCAACAGGTCGCTGCACTGCTCACCCATAAGCCCGATGCGCATCGTCTGCATGGGGGCAATTCGGGGGCGACCAAACACCTTGCCATGATCGGAGGCTAGCCAGATGAAACACATTGGTATGGTACTGGCGGGGGGACAATCGTCGCGGATGGGCCGTGATAAAGCAGAATTGACGTGGCGCGGCGGCAGCTTATTAAACCACAGTCTAAAAACTCTCGCTCTCAGTCGTGCGCAAGAGTTGTGGGTGAGTCGTAATAAGGGCAAGGGTATTGTGGATGTCTATCCCAAACGAGGCCCTTTAGGCGGTATCCATGCCGTGAGTCGCGAAATACAGGGCAATGCTTGGCTGACAATTATTCCCGTCGATATGCCGTTACTCAACGATCGACTTATCAGTAAATTACAGGCGTACAGTGAAGAACATGGCCGAGCTGTGTGTTATGAACAATGCAATTTACCTTGTGTTATCCCGTTAACTCAAGACACCCGAGATTACCTCAATAAGCAATTGATGACCGGCCAAAACTGTTCCATCAAAGCCCTGCTTAATTATTTACAGGCGGCGCGTCTGCCGCTGCGAAACAAAGAATTTTTAATCAATACCAACACGCCGCAGCAATGGGCGCGGCTCAGCGAGAAGGAAGTAAGTTATGTCGCATTTGGCTGAAAAAGTATTTCAAGCTCTAAATATTGCCGTGCTCACCGTTTCAGATACACGTGATGAGGCAACAGACACCTCTGGGCAGGCATTAGTTGATGGTTTGCTGGAAAGTGGCCACCACCTTGCCGATAAGGCCATTGTGAAGGATGACATCTATCAGATCCGAGCCTGTGTTTCTCAGTGGATTGCCAGCGATGATGTACAGGCTATTTTGGTGACTGGCGGTACCGGATTTACTGCTCGTGATAATACCCCTGAGGCTTTAACGCCGCTATTTGATAAACAAGTGCCAGGCTTTGGTGAGGTCTTTCGCAGTATTTCTGAAAAGCATATTGGTACCTCAACGATTCAATCTCGTGCTGTGGCAGGCATGGCTAATGGCGTTGTTATGTTTGCCATGCCAGGCTCCACCAATGCATGTAAAACAGCCTGGTATGAAGTGATTAAAGAACAATTGGATGCTCGTCATGGCCCCTGTAATTTTGTGCCTCACTTGAAAAAGAGTGCTGTGTTGCAATGCGTAAGTCGGGGGTAGGTAATGCTTACTCATTTAGATGACAAGGGTAAGGCGCAAATGGTCGATGTCAGTGCTAAGCAAGCCACCATTCGCCAAGCTTTTGCGCAGGCGCGGATCAGTATGAGTCGAGAAGCCTTTGATCTTGTTTGCAGTCACGGCCATAAAAAGGGCGATGTTATTCAGGTCGCCCGCATTGCCGGTATACAAGCAACAAAAAAATGTGCCGATTTGATCCCTTTGTGTCACCCACTGGCTCTTACGCAAGTGACTTTAGACTTTGAATTTGAACCCGAGCACGCCAGCATTCGCATCATAGCTTCAGCGAAACTCTGTGGTCAGACCGGGGTGGAAATGGAGGCCTTGACCGGGGCAAGTGTTGCTGCGCTGACTATTTTTGATATGTGTAAGGCCGTTGATCCTGCCATGCGTATTGGTGATCTTTACGTTTTGGAAAAAAGCGGTGGTAAGTCTGGTCATTATCATGTTGAGGAGAAGCTATGATTAGTGTTTTGTTTTTTGGTCGTTTACGTGACCTTTTAAAATGTGAACGCCTTGAATTGCACCATCGGGATTTAACCTGTTTAGCCGATGTTCGCGCTGCGCTGGTACAGCGAGAGCAAAGCTGGGAGGAGTTTTTACAAAGTAAACAGACCTTAGGTGCAGTAAACCAAAGCATGGCCGATGAATACACGCCAGTAAACGATGGTGATGAAGTTGCTTTTTTCCCACCGGTGACCGGGGGATAAAATGATCCGAGTTTGCCAAGAGGACTTTGACGTTGGGGCATTGATAACGGAGTTGCAAAGCCGTGACAGCAGTTGTGGTGCCGTCGTCAGTTTTGTCGGATTAGTGCGTGATATCAATCAGGGTGAGGCCGTTAGCGGCCTCACCTTGGAGCACTATCCGGGAATGACGCAAAAAAGCCTTGAAGCGATTTGCACTCGTGCTAAAGCGCGCTTTGAAGTGCCGCACATTGATGTTGTGCATCGAGTGGGGAGTTTAGCTCTCAATGAACAAATTGTTTTTGTTGGTGTTGCTGCAAGACACCGGGAAAAAGCTTTTTTGGCGTGTGAATATGTGATGGATCATTTGAAAAGTGAAGCGCCTTTTTGGAAAAAGGAGCAGCGCCAAGAGGGAGAGCTTTGGTTGGCGCAAAATGACAAAGATACTTTGGCATTAGCGCGTTGGGGTGAGTCCGAATGAGACTCTGGGCATTGTCTCTGTTAGTCATGATGCCGCTGATGGTAAAGGCTGAAGCGGACCCCGTACGTTTGGCCGTAGCCAGTAACTTTAAGTTACCGCTACAGCAACTTGTTGCCGCATACCAAGCTGAGCATGGCGGTCAGTTTAGTATTTCGAGCGCGTCAACGGGGGTTCTGTACCAGCAAATAAGACGCGGCGCCCCTTTCGATATCTTCTTCGCTGCGGACACTCAGCGACCTGCGCTATTATTGCAACAGGGGTATGCGCGTGATACCCGCCACTATGCCCAGGGGCAATTGGCACTTTATAGTGCACAAAGGCCTATTGCAGAGGTGCTGAATGTCTTACCTGGTGACTGTCGTCTGGCTTATGCGAACCCAAAATTTGCGCCCTATGGCATCGCCGCGCAGAACATACTCGCTGACATGCCGCGTCTCCAAGCGTGTAAGGCCATTATAGCCGCTAATGTCAGCCAGGCTTTTCAGTTTACCGCTTTGAAAAACACCGATGTAGGCTTGGTTGCCTACAGTTTGGTGCTTGCCCAGAAAATACCAAAAACAGCGTATCAATTGCTGCCTCGTCAGCAAGCCCTGGTGCAGTCTCTAGCGTTATTGGGAGAGCAGCCGAATCCAGCCGCAGAGCAGTTTATCGAGTTCTTAACGACCCCCATTGCCAAGCAGATTCTGCGCCAAACAGGTTATGAACAGGTGGATGATTATGCTCAGTAACCTCGTCTATGACGCGCTCTGGGTGACCGTAAAGTTGGCGACTTTGACGACCTTGATTCTAATGTTAGTCGGCTTGCCTCTTGCTTGGTGGCTCAATGCCAGTCGCAGCATAATGGCCAGGGTTGTCGAGTCTGTGATCACTCTTCCTCTTATTTTACCTCCCACCGTGTTGGGCTTTTATCTGTTGGTGGCCTTTTCTCCTGACTCCTTTATCGGCTCACAATTTAGTGCACTTACGTCGCGACCTTTAGCCTTTTCTTTTACTGGGATCTTATTGGGCTCGTTGTTGTATTCGCTGCCTTTTGTTATCGGCCCACTGCAAAGTGCTTTTGCCCAGTATGATCATCGCTTAAGCGAAATGGGCCGCTCTCTGGGTTATGGTCGCTTGCAAACCTTTATCAGGGTTACCTTACCCGTATGTAAACACGGCATTATGAGCGCGACGCTATTGTGCTTTGCTCACACCGTGGGTGAATTCGGTGTGATTTTGATGATAGGTGGTAACATCCCAGGGGAAACGCAAGTGCTCTCAATCGCGATTTTTGATGCTGTAGAAGCCATGGATTATGACGCGGCTCACCGTATGTCATTGGGTCTCTTTGTATTTGCCATTATTACCCTCACCTTTATTAATATCTTAAAAGGAGGCGGGCAAAAACATGCTGGTCATTAACTGTATGCTCGCTCGGGGGGAGCAACGCCAACGCTATGAGATCAATACGGGGAAGGTGCACAGTGTGGGGATCACCGGCGCGTCAGGTTGCGGAAAAACGTCATTGATACGAATCCTGGCGGGTTTTGAGCCCCGCGCGGTTGGACGTGTGGAAGTGGCAGGACGGTGTTTACAGGACTCACAACAGGGTGTCTTTGTGCCGCCTGAGGACCGCCGGGCTGGGGTGGTCTGTCAGGATTCATGTTTATTCCCTCATCTTAATGTGCTGAAGAACATATCTTTTGGCAATAAGCAGGCAAACCCGGCTTTGTTGTCAGAGCTAATATCGGTGTTGGAGTTGGAAAATTTATTAACACGTAAGCCGCACCTTCTTTCTGGCGGTGAACAACGGCGTGTTGCCATCGCGCGGGCTATCTATAGTGAGCCCGATTTTTTATTGTTTGATGAGCCGCTGACGGGTATCGACATGCGTTTGAAGAAAAAGATATTGGATTATTTACGCAGGTTGCAACAGAGTGGGGTATCACTGGTTTATGTATCGCATATTAGCGACGAGTTAAACATCTTGTGTGAAACACAAGTGTGCGTTGAACAAACCAGTATTTCAGCGTCCACATCGGCCTTGCTAGAGTGTGGTATTAGTTAGCATCGCCATAAAAAAAGTACGAACTCACCGCGATGTGTTCGTACTTATCTTTATTGCGTGCGCTTCTTCGCGCAGGTCAGGTGTGCAGCGGGGGAGTTATTCAGACGCTTCCACCCACATCACACCCACTTCTTTTTTCACCACCTTGACCAAGGTGCCAGCACTAAGAGGCTGCCTACTTTTAAGTTTCCAGGTGATACCAGAGTAGACGTAATGGGCTAAGCCCTCATCGTTTACATCTTCCGTTAGCGTAAAGGTTAACTCGGCAAAGTCAGAGTGCACTTCGGTGCTGTCGCGTTGCTCCTGCATGCGCTGAAGTGGTTTCCAGAGCAAGAGGGCTAAGGCAGCAGTGACCAGGGTGTTACTCCACAGTGCCGTGGTTAACGAGCTATCCAGTAATGAAAAGTTCATCATGAGCCCGGTGGCCAACAACGACAGACCCAGCAACAGCAAAATAATGGTCGACATGCCCAGCACCGCGACCTCCACGATAAGAGCAAGCACGCCCAAAATCATTAAGGCTTCGGCAAGGTTGTTGGTGATGAACTCCATGGCTTACTCCTAAAAGTTAACTGACTTTTTGTTTGTTATTAAGGGAGTTAATGATGGACATCCCTGGGCTACCAAAGAGCTTGCATCGGTGCCGCTTTCAGGGAGTAACACCACTGATGATTCGCGGGCGATGGCTTCTTTGGCGGCGATGGCTTTGGTGGCCAGATCAAGCTGGATGGCTTTTTGACCCTGTTCGGTATCGGCAGCAGCACCGACCTTAAGCAGGGCGTCGGCTTGGGCTTCGGCCACGGCGATAATAGCCTGGGCTTCACCCTCGGCTCTAAGAATTTGCTCGGCCTTTTCCGCTTCAGCGGCCAGTACCTGTGATTGTTTTTTACCTTCGGCCACATTGATAGCGGCTTGACGATCACCCTCGGATTCAAGGATTTGCGCACGTTTTACACGCTCGGCCTTCATCTGTGCTTCCATCGCTTCCATCACAGAATTTGGCGGCACTATGTCTTTAATTTCATAACGCAGAACCTGAATACCCCAGGGCTCTGAGGCCTGGTTGATTGCCGCGACGATATTGGTATTGAGCAAGTCACGTTCTTCAAAGGTTTTATCTAGCTCCATTTTACCCAGCTCGGAACGCATCGTGGTTTGCGCCAATTGGGTCACGGCGAATACATAGTCATCAACCCCATAGGTTGCTTTGTACGGATCAAGCACTCGGAAGTACAACACGCCGTCTACGATAAGCGAGATATTGTCTTTGGTGATTGCAGACTGCGACGGAACGTCTTGTGCTTGCTCTTTTAGGCTGCGATCGGCGGCGATGCGGTCGATAAAAGGAACGATAAAGTTAAGACCGGCTTCTTTGGTGGATTGATACTTACCAAAGCGCTCAATAAGCCAGGCGCGGTTTTGTGGAACGAACTTCACGCTGCTTTTAAGTAGCACAATCACGAAGATAAGTAGAAATGCCTCAACGGTGAATAGCATGTTGAGGATCTGCGAAACGGGGTCCATATTACTCTCCTTAGAAAAGACCGAAATTAGGGCGCCAGCTAGTTGTTGATTAATAAAGCGCCGCTTAGAGCCTATCACTGTGTCCCAAATAGCGCCATAAAAATATAAACTTTACCCTAATAATTAGAGGCTTAAGTCTTTTTGGCCGTCAGCTGAAATGGCATTAACCGGTCTATTTAGATATTTATGTTGGTGTGTACTTACTTTTAATATTCTTTAATTCTCATCTGCTGCAAGCAGACAATTAGCGTAATAGGTGGTGGTGGCCGGCCAGTCGCTAAAGACGGCGCTCACGCCCACTTCTTGCGCCAGCACATCCAGTACCTGCATTAGCACGCCGTCATTGTTTACCGCCTCGGTGACTGACTGATAGTACCATCCGCCGCCGTTTTCCAACGGACCGGAGCGCTCCAGCGACCAGGCAATGATCTTTAATCCCGCATTCTTGGCGGCCTTGGCATAGGCCGAGGGTACTATGTTGTTGTCTTTATCTAAATCAAGCAACATCCAGATTGGCGGCGCGAGCACTTCTATATTCTGGTTAGCCAACTCTTTCATGTTGGGCGACCAGCTGTGCGGCTTGCGATGATCGAAATGTACGCCATTTTCACGGCCATCCAGGTATACCGCCTGACTTGCAAAATCCGGGTGGTGGTTGAGCCAATAAATCACATCATCGCGGTTAAAAGACTGCGGCCACACCAGGCTAGGAGGTACCTGAGCCTGGCGATATTCCTCGATCATTTTGGCGGCGTAATCCCCTTGCGACATGCCTTTAAATGGCATCTTGACCTTGGGTGCTTTAAGCTCTGGCGTCATTTGCACGCCCAGCGCTTTAAATAAGGCAATGCTCTCTCTATGAGTCATGAGTGTGCCCTGGATGGCATAGAGGTCGGTGCGCCAGTCGGCGGTGCCGCGCAGATAGTCCTCGACGTTCGTGGCGTGTTCGTTGGCGCCATCCATTTTCCCCTTTAAGGTTTTAAACTCCGCCAGGGTGATATCGCTGTTACAGCATCTGGCGCTGGCCGGTTTGAGCGTGGAAGCTGGTGTAAAAGGCTCAGAGCATTTGGCCGCCAACTCCGTTTGCAAAATATTGGTGGTGGTATGCAAGTCGCATTGAGAGTGGCGACAGACCAGCTCCTTGTCGGCGGTGAAGGTGACATCGCATTCGAGTGTACCGGCACCCATGCGTGCCGCAGCCAGGTAGCTTTCGCGGGTATGTTCGGGAAATTGCAGCGGCGCCCCGCGATGACCGATGGAAAACGCATGGGCCTTAAATTCTTTGTCACCACAGGCGAGTAGTTTGTCTTTGAGCGCACTGGGCGCCATGGCATCGACGAGCGCATAGGGGCGGGGGCCGAGCTGAATGTGAGTATCTGCTGCGATAACTGCTGATGAGGCGTTAGCGCTTGGGAGAACGTACGCCAAAGCCAACAAGGCGAAAAGTGTAGTGATGAATGCGACGCGCATGAGCTTGTTCCCATCGTAAATAGTCCCGATCATAGCCCCTGACCTTGTTAATTTTATGACACTTCTATCTTAGCCTAAGCCTAGGGAGAGCGTTGTGGCATTGATGTTGAAGATTGATGCCGATTTAGCCACAAAGATGTGTTTGTAGCTGTCTAAATGTGAGCGAACAAAGCTGTTACTCTACCCTTCTGACAACTTTCAACGGCAGTGAATACATGATGGCAAAATTACCCCCTTTAAGCGTGCTTGACCTGGCTCCCGTGGTTCAGGGGAGCTCGACCCGCGATGCGTTCATGCGCGCAAAAGAGCTGGCGCAACATGTTGAACGCCTGGGCTATCAGCGTTTTTGGATGGCAGAGCATCATAATATGCCCGATATCGCCAGCGCCGCCACCTCAACCTTGTTGGCCTATATTGGTGCTCATACCGACAAGATACGCATAGGATCCGGCGGCGTGATGCTGCCCAACCATGCGCCCATGGTGGTGGCGGAGCAGTTTGGTACGCTGGCGACCTTATTTCCGGATCGCGTCGACCTTGGTATAGGTCGCGCTCCGGGTAGCGATGGCGCCACTACCCATGCGCTGCGTCGCGATCCGAGCGCGGCGGAAGATTTAGAGCCGCAAGTCGATGAATTGGCGTATTTCCTTGGGAATGCCAAGCCCGGGCAAAGGGTACGCGCCTATCCCGGAGTCGGTACCCAGGTGCCCTTATGGTTATTGGGCTCGAGCACCTACAGTGCCCTGTTGGCAGCTAAAAAGGGGCTGCCCTTTGCATTTGCCTCGCATTTTGCCCCTGATTTTATGATGCGTGCCATTGAATTGTATCGCCAGCAGTTTCAACCGAGTCAACAACTGGCCGAGCCTTATGTCATGGTGGCGGTGAACGTGATAGCCGCCGATAGCAATGAGGAAGCCGAGTTTCTGGCTACCACTGGGCAACAAAAGTTTGTCAGCATGCTGCGAGGGCAAGAGGGGCTAATTCCGCCACCAACCGAGAATATGGATATGATTTGGACCGCGGCGGAGCGCCAGCAGGTAACCCATATGTTGCGCGAGTCCATCGTTGGCCATCAGGACAAGGTACATGCCGGGCTACGTGGCTTACAGGCACGTACCGGCGCCGATGAAATCATGATTAACGCCATTCTTCATGATCAACACGCACGTTTGCGCTCCTACGAGCTGATAGCTCAGGGTAACTGAACAATCCCAAAGCCAGGGGAGCATCGCTCACACGCGCTTACATATTTCCCTGCCAATAATGGCCAATTAAAAACAACCACTTGATTAATTGGCCATTTGTTCCATAACTCACACTGCAGTTCAGCTAGCTTTCCGGTCTATTTATAATCACTTTTAGATATTTTCTATGTTAAAAAAACATTTACTTTGTTGACGTTTTAACAACCTTACAATACTCTATGAAAGCGCTTACATTCTCAGTGCTTTTTATTTGCTTGATTTTGTAAGCGCTTACAAATTAGCTGGTTTCAATAAAAACTAATATATATCAGCTAGATACTAACAAACACATGATGTTAGGGTTCAACGCAATGAACAAAGTAAAAACACACATAACGCAACTAGCCATGGCACTCTCGGTAGTCGCATTGGCAGGGTGCGGTGGCTCAGCCACAGATACCAAGATTGATACCATTGACCCAAGTGAACCCGTTTCAGATTGGGTCATGGTATGGGAAGATGATTTCAACGGCGATACGATCGACGAGGGTAAATGGAACTTCGAAGTAGACTGTGCTGGCGGCGGTAACAACGAGAAACAGTGTTACACCGACAGTGCCGAAAATGCTTTCGTTGCCGATGGCATTCTGAATATCGTTGCGTTGCCCGCAGATGAAGGTGCCGCAAAACCCTATACCTCGGCACGTCTTAACACGCGCTATAAAGCAGATTTCAAATATGGCCGTTTTGAAATGCGCGCGAAACTGCCAAGCGGTCAGGGCTCATGGCCAGCATTTTGGATGCTGCCAACCGATGAAGTATATGGCGGCTGGCCACGTTCAGGCGAAATCGACGTAGTCGAGTCGGTTAACCTCAAAGTACCTACCGATGATGGTGTAGAATCCAATATCTACGGCACATTGCATTATGGTCGCGAATGGCCAAACAATGATCAAAGCGGTAAGGCCTATACCTTCCCTCAAGATTCTAATCCAGCGGATGGTTTCCACACCTATGCAATTGAATGGCAAGAGGGTGAAATCCGCTGGTATGTAGATAACTACCTCTACGCGACGCAGCGCCAGTCTGAATTACTATACAACTCAAAAGGCGAAGCGCTGGCGCTTAAACACCGGGGTTGGTATTCAGAGTATTACGATCAGACAACCGGTGAGTTGCAAACCCACTGGGATTCGAGTCCTTACGATCAAACCTTCTATATGATCTTGAACTTCGCCGTGGGGGGCGATTGGCCGGAGAATGTAAACCAAACGGGTATCGACGCGACTGCGTTCGAAAATGGTCAAACATTCGAAGTCGACTATGTTCGCGTCTATGAATGTGCGCAAGACCCGGATACAGGCAAAGGCTGCGAAACGGTTCGTCCAGGTTACGATGACTTGAACGACGCACTGGTTGAAGGTAAAGCACCTGCACCAACCCCGCCAAGTGATGGCACAGTAACACCCTTAACTATCTTCGACGGTAGCTTCAACCCAGATTGGCCGGCATGGGATTGCTGCGGTGGTTCAACGCCGGGTCTTGTTGCAGATGCCAACCGGGGTGACGTTGTTGAGTTTAATGTGGGTGCAAGCCCGACGGTGAATGGTTTTATCAGCCGCGATGCCTTTATCACAGATGAAAACGGTGAAGCGGCGCCATTTGATGCCAGTGGCATGCTAGAAGACGGTTATGTGCGTTTTGACATGCAAGTCACTTCGTTGTCAAGCACGCCAGATGCGCCTTGGCTGTTCAAAATTGAAAGCGATGGTGGTGCAACCGCAGTTGAAGTGAATCTAAACACCAGCACCGAAGGCCTTGATCCAGTCGCCGGTGAGTGGCAAACCTACACCTTCCCACTGCAAGCGCTATCGGATGCAGGTTTGAATGTATCGCTTATCGATGTGGTAATGATCTTCCCAGCCTGGGGTCAAGGTGAAGGTGCGGTTTATCGTGTTGATAATGTCGAGATCACCAATGGCGGTGGCACTCTTCCTTCACTCACCTTATTCACGGATGAAACCAACACCGATTGGCCGTTGTGGGACTGCTGTGGTGGTTCAACGCCGGGTGAAGTGGTCGATGATGAGGCCCATGGGGTCACGGCCGAGTTCTCTATTGGTGCCAGTCCTACTGTTATGGGCTTTATCAACCGCACCGAATTTGGCGGCAGCGGAACACAATTCGATGCAACACCGCTTGTGGACGACGGCATGTTGCAGTTCGAAATGAAAGTCACATCGCTGTCAACGACGCCTGATGCACCCTGGTTGCTTAAACTGGAATCAAATAACGGTGAAACAGCGGTTGAAATGAACCTTAATACCAGTGTTGAAGGTGCAGACCCAGTTGCGGGTGAATGGCAAACCTACACCTTCCCGATTAATACCTTGCTGCAAGCCGGCTTAGATGTAAGCGCCATTGATGTGGTGATGATCTTCCCAGCCTGGGGTCAAGGTGAGGGAGCCATTTACCGTGTGGATAACGCCCGTATCTTTGCGCCAGAGCCGCAAACTGACCTGACCTTATTTGCCGATAATGTGGCCGAGCAATGGAGTATTTGGGACTGTTGTGCCGGCAGTACGCCAACCGTGGAGACGGACGACGAGGCACATGGTGCTGTCGCCGAGTTCCAAATTGGTGCGACGCCAACTGTCATGGGTTTCCTCGCTGCCGATGGTGTGTCTTTTGATGCATCACACTTGTTGTCCGCTGGTGTGATACGTTTTGAAATGAAGATCGTATCAAACGCAAGTAACCCAGATGCGCAGTGGTTGTTCAAAATTGAATCCAACGATGCCGGTCAAGCGGTCGAGCTTCCATTGAGCGCAAGCCAAGAAGGTGTTGCGCCAGTAGCGGGTGAGTGGCAAACCTATACCTTTGCGCTCGCCGACTTACTCAGCGCAGGTCTTGATATCAGTGCAATCGACGTTGTTATGGTATTCCCTTCATGGGGCATGGGTGAAGGTGCGGTGTACCGCATCGATAACGCAGTGATTGCGAACCCATAACCGAGTGCGACAACAGGCCATGGGTGCCGATGAGCGGCACCCTCTTTACATGACATTAAATTGCAAAAGCAGGTAATCATGAGAAGCACACAATTTATAAAAACACCTCTTGCAGCGTCGGTAGCGATGATCCTGACTGCGGGAGTGGGCAGCATCTCAAATGCACAGGCATTTGAAGAGCAGCAAAGTGCCGAAGATAAAATCGAAGTCATCGAAGTAAAAGGTATTCTTGGCAGTATGATACGTGCCATGGATATGAAGCGTCAGGCAACTGGCGTGGTGGATGCCATCTCTGCGGAAGAAATGGGTAAGTTCCCGGACACCAACCTAGCCGAGTCTTTGCAGCGTATCACCGGGGTATCGGTAAGTCGCTCAAATGGTGAAGGCAGTGAAATCACCGTACGTGGTTTTGGTCCCGAGTTTAACCTGATCACCCTCAACGGCCGCCAAATGCCGGGCACGGGTTATACCCGTTCATTTGCATTGGAAAATATCGCAGCGGACGGTATTAGTGCCCTTGAGGTGGCCAAATCTGGGCAGGCCGATGTGCCAAGTGGTGGTTTGGGAGCAACGGTTAATATCATAACAACGCGCCCATTGCAGCGCCCGGGCGAGCAGTTCAGCGCGTCCCTTAAGGCCAATCACGACACCTCGAACGAGGAAGGCGATGATGTAACCCCTGAATTCTCGGCGATGTACAGCAACACCTATGCGGATAATTCGCTGGGTTTCGCCGTGTCGTTTTCACACCAGGAGCGTGATTTCCAGCAACAGGCAGCCAATATCCAGGGCTGGCAAGCGAATGTCGATTTACCAACACTCGCAGAAGGTGAGTTCATCGATCCACGTGCGGTAGACGGCGAAGGCAACCGCATCGGTAATCATTTCTTTCCGAAAGACATGAACTACAGCATTGCCAATGTTGAACGTGAACGAACTAACGGCCAGGTCACGCTGCAGTACTCACCGGTTGACAGCTTGGTTGCGACGCTCGATTACACCGCAAGCAGAGCAATCACTGGAACTAACACGGTTGGTTGGGGTATTTGGAACGAGTTCGGTGGCAATATCAACAGTTATGAACTGGATGAAAACGGTACCGCCTTGTATGCCGATATCAGCGGTAACGACGGTTCATTCACCGCCAGCCGTAACACCACCGAAGTGGAAGCGCGCTCAATTGGTCTCAACCTTGAGTGGCAAGTTAACGACCAGTGGCAGGTTGAATTTGACTACCACGACTCAAAAAATGAAACCGACAATGGTGCAGACGATGGTTTAGGAGCTGATGGCCAGATCATTCTGGGCTCTGATCAACTACGCAGTAAAGTGTACGACTACCGCAGCGGTGAAATTCCGCATGCTTACGTTAATTGGAACAATGGCACGACCGTGCTTAACCCCAGCGAGATAGACTCAAACTTCAGTCAGTTTATCTATTCACCAGGTGAGTCCAAGGTTGAGCAAGCTCAACTGCACGCCGATTGGTTAAACGACAGCTTTGAAATTCCGTTGGTGAAAGTGAAGTTTGGTGCCGCCCACACGAAACAAACCATGGGTGGTTTCACCGCCTGGAGTGGTCTGCGTGGCGGCCCTGGCTTTAACCCGTCCTTCACAGAAATCTTCCCGGACGGCATGTTCACCTACAACGAAACCGGCGATCTGCTGGATGAATTTGCGGGTGGCGGCAGTGCCTTACAGCCAAACTATTACTACACCTTCAGCTTTGAAGAAGCTCTGGCGCGTCAGCTGGCGTTTTTAACCGAAGATCTTTTAGGTGATAACTACTACTCCATTGACCCCTTCTTCGATGGCATCGACAGTGAGAGTGAAGTGGAAGAGAAAACCCAAAGTTTTTACGTTAATACCCTGTGGGAATTTGATGTTGCCGATTACTTTGTGCAAATCAACGCGGGCTTACGCTATGAGGAAACAGATGTCACCAGCATCGTTCGTCAGCGCGTTGAACAGCAGGTTAATTGGGTCAGTGCGTCTGAGTGGATCATGCAATACGAAGCCGGTGGTACCGACAACTTCTACACCGAAGAGGGTAATTATGACATCTGGTTGCCCAATATTGATGTCAAAGTTGAGCTAACAGATGAGGTGGTTGCCCGTGCGTCTTGGGGCAAAACCATGGCCCGTGCGCCCTTGGGTGACTTGGCGGGTGGACGCAGCCTGACGGGCAGTCCTAAACCAGGTTCACGAACCGGCGCTCAGGGTAACACCAACCTATTGCCATTTGAGTCAACAAACCTCGATTTGTCGCTTGAGTATTACTACGGCGAAGGTAGTTACGCCTCTGTTGGTTACTTCAAAAAAGACGTGGATAACTTTATTCAAAGACAGATCACCGAAACCACCATTGATGGTCTGTATGACATCCTCAATGGCCCGCGCTATCAAGAGGCTGTTGCTGCACTGGAAGCGCGCGGTGAGCAAGCAACGAGTGATGCTATTTTCAATGAATTACTGGCGCTTGGTTACGGTAACGCCGATGGTGCCATTGAGCCCAACAGCTCGGATCCCTTAATGGTGTGGAATATCACCCAACCACAGAATAGCGACAGCAAGTCAGTTGATGGTTTTGAGCTTGCCCTACAGCATGTGTTTGGTGAGACGGGGTTTGGCCTGGGTGTGAACGCAACCTTTGTTGATGGTGACGTTGAGTTTGATGTTGACAGCCTGACGCAACAAGCGCCGCTTTATGGTTTAAGTGACTCTGCTAACCTGCAGGCTTTTTATGATAAGAATGGCTTGTCGGTCAAAGTGACGTACGCATGGCGTGACTCGTACTTGATTGGTGTGGGTCAGTCACAAGGCTCAGCGGATGCACCTCCTCAGTTTGGTGATACCTACGGCCAGTGGGACTTGAGCGTGAATTATGACATCAACGAGCAAGTCACCGTGTTCTTCGAAGGCATTAACCTCAATAACGAAACAGAGCGAGGCTATGGTCGTTATGAAGAGCAGTTCTTATTTGCTCGCCAGTATGGCCCACGTTACAGCATTGGTGCGCGTTATAGCTTCTAGGCTCTATACAGCTCAACGATGAGAGAACCAAAGCCGCTCAATTGAGCGGCTTTTTTTGGCTGCGCAACTCACACGGAATCATCCTCAAAAATCTCTTCAATTTGCAGCTCAAACAGCCGTGCGCACTTAAAGGCCAGGGGAAGGCTTGGGTCAAACTTGCCTTTTTCTATGGCGTTTACGGTTTGCCGGGAGACACCCAGGGCATTCGCTAGGTCGGCCTGAGTCCAATTGCGCTCGGCACGCAGTACCTTTAAGCGATTTTTCATCTGTATCTCCACATGCCGATAATAATGGCGGCAATGTAGGCCAGGGCCATAATAACGATGAGTACGCTAATATCCGCCTCCTGCTGGATCACCCCAAAACTCGACAAGTAACTGTAACTGCTGCCCGCCACTATGCCAGTGCCAGCGGTGATCGCCGCTGCCTCAATCTGTACCTTTTGCTGCAGCTCGTCGAGGGCCTTCAGGTGCTTGATATAGGCGCGGATCATCTGCACCCCAAGGAGCAGGTTGATCACTATGGCAATCAGCGACAGGGTGATGTTATCTGTCCATAACAATTGGTGACCCAGGGTCGCCAGTGCCGCCGAGCCAACCCAGGCTCCCGTCCATATTGCCAGTTTCTTGGTGGTGTTGATCACCGCTGGTCTTGAGTCGAGTTGATCACAGGTCATAAGTCTAACTCCTTTGTCTAAAAGTCATGTTTGCTTTACATTTAAGTTAGGCTTGGATTGTTTTTATGTCAAGGGTGTTTTACAAAAAGTCATCAATAGATGTCTTTGGAAGGGACCGTATTGGCGATAAAAAAGGGTAATTGTTGCCAATTACCCCTTGGGTGTCGTTGCACTAATCTGCGCTAACTTACCGAGGTATCCAGCTCGGCCTCAACCGCATTGGCCTTATG
Source organism: Pseudoalteromonas sp. T1lg48 (assembly GCF_002964785.1). GTDB lineage: Bacteria > Pseudomonadota > Gammaproteobacteria > Enterobacterales > Alteromonadaceae > Pseudoalteromonas. Next base: position 22,247 of record NZ_PQCC01000004.1, on the reverse strand, counting down.
AAAGGCGGGGTGTGTGGCCAGTTGCTCGCTATAGCGTTGAAGGTTGGTGTATTGCTCGATTAGGCCAAACTTGTGCAGTATCTCAACGATAAAGGACATCATGATATCGGCGCCGGTCAATCGCTCTTCCACCAGGTAGGTTTTGCCTGCCAGGCTGGCGTCAAAGTAACTCATTACCTTATGAGTTTCGATATCGGCATAGCCGTCGAGAAAATTCATCTTGGCGCCGTCTTTATTGACAAACATCTTAAGCAACAGGGGTAAAATCGCCGAGCTTTCGGCGAAATGCAGCCACTGCTGGTATTGGGTGTACGCCACAGTGCCGCGCTCGGGTGCCAGCTGTTGGGCGCCATATTTGTCAATCAGGTAATCGGTGATGGCACCGGATTCGGTGATCACCTGGTTATCATCTTCAAGCACCGGGGATTTGCCCAGCGGATGGATGCTCTTTAGCTCCGGTGGGGCCAAAAATGTCACGCTATCGCGCTGATAGGGCACAACCTCATACGCCAACCCCAGCTCTTCAAGCAACCAGATAATGCGCTTAGAGCGAGACTGGTTAAGGTGATGTAGTTTAATCATATTTTCTTCCTTATTGCGCAATATTAAAGAGGATCGTTCACTTTAATGACCAGCTTGCCGAAGTTTTTCCCTTCAAGTAAGCCCATAAAAGCCTCGGGTGCATTATCCAGCCCGTTAACGATCTGCTCCTTATACTGGATGTGGCCTTGCGCCAGCCATTGGCTCATATCATTCGCAAATTCATCGTAGCGATGGCCGTAGTCATCAAAGATAATAAAGCCCTGCATCTTGATGCGTTTGATCAGCAGTTGCCCCATCAATAATGACAGGCGATCCTGGCCTTGTGGCAGCTCGGTGGCATTGTATTGAGAGACCAAACCGCACAGTGGCACGCGGGCGCCGGTGTTCAGTAGCGGCATTACCGCATCGAATACCTTGCCGCCAACGTTTTCGAAGTAGATATCGATGCCCTGGTCGCAGGTTGCTGCCAGTTGCTCGGCAAAATCGTCGGCATAGTGATCGAGACATTTATCAAAACCCAATACCTCTTCGGCATAACGGCATTTTTCGGCGCCGCCGGCAACGCCGATAACGCGACAACCCTTAAGCTTGCCGATTTGCCCTACGGTGGCGCCCACCGGGCCGGTTGCTGCGGCCACGACTAAGGTGTCACCGGTTTTAGGTTGACCTATATCCAACAACCCCATATAAGCGGTAAAGCCCGGCATGCCCATAACGCCTAGCGCGTAAGAAGGGTGAGTGGGGTTTTTACCCAATTTGATCAGATCCTTGCCATCGGAGATGCCATAGTCCTGCCAGCCGGTGTAGGCCAGCACCCATTCACCCGGTTCAAAATCGCTGTTGTGTGATTGCTCAACCTGACATACGGTACCGCCGACCATAACGTCATTGACGGCCACCGGCTCGGCGTACGATTTGGCGTCGCTCATGCGCCCGCGCATATAAGGGTCGAGCGATAAATACACGCTGCGCAGCAGAATTTCGCCTGCTTGCGGCTCGGGTTTTGCACTTGTTTCTAAGCGAAAGTTAGCCGCCGTCGGGGCGCCATGAGGGCGTGATGCCAATACGATGCGGCGGTTTTGGGTTGAAGCTGACATAGGTGTTCTCCTAAATTTAAATATTGATTAGACCGGTCGTCTAGTGTTCGTTGCAAAAAAACCGCCAAACACATGGCGGTGTAATTTCATCGCCGGGCTAGTTACCCTGCAATAGCTGTTTGGTGTTTTCCAGGCACTGTTTTAGCCCGGCTTGGTCCTGATATAGCTTGTTCAACAAGCTGGCACCAATCCATAGAAAATAGATTTGCTGTGCACTTTGCTTGGCATTGGTGGCCTTAATTGAGCCATCGGCCACGCCGCGTTCAATGCATTGGGCTATGGTATCAACGATTCTATCGGCACCGTTTTTCAAGGCTACACGCATGGGTTCGGACAGATCCGATACCTCCGCACCTAATTTAACGATCAGGCATTTATTGGCATTGCAACTGCCCTTATCCTGAGCCAGCCACAGCTCAAAATACTGGATCAGTGCCTGATAGCCGCTGAGCGCCGGGTTGCCAAGCAGCGCGGTGATGGCTCCGAGGTATTGGCTAAAATAATCCTGGATCAGCGCCTCGCCAAAATGCTCCTTCGATTTGAAGTAGTGATAGAAAGAGCCCTTGGGCACATTGGCGGTTTTTAACAGCTCTGAAAGGCCAACGGATGTAAAGCCCTTGCTGACGATAAGCTCGTAGCCGACCTCTAAAATATGCTGGCGTGTGTCATTGGTTTTTGCGTTCATGGCGTGCATTTTAAACCCGATTAGACCAGTCGTCTAGTTTTTTTGGTATACTGCATAATTCTGCCCTTCGTCACACCGACTTCCCCGCTTAAACTTGGTGAAAACGGCTTTGCCCTCTATCGCATCGACTTACAGCTAACCTACCACGGCCAGTGCTTATGTTGGCCTTGAATGTCACATGTGTTTAATTCTTCCAACCTAACCGCTACTCACCCCTAAACTTCATGGCTTGTAGCGGCATACTGTAACAGCTGCTCCATACGGATATGTTTAGATGGGTGTCCAGGTTGTTTATTCTGTTTGGCGCAGAAACCCCAGGCGTCGGGTTATGATGTACTCCGACCAAGGGAGTCAGTATACGAACCACGACTGATAAGCATTCTTCAAGGTCAACAACTTAGAAGGGAGTATGAGCCACCGTGGAAACCGCCAGGACAACTCGGTCGCGGAGAGCTTCTTCCAGCTGCTAAAGCGTGAACGTGTTAAGAAGAAAATCTATTCGAGCAGTAATGATGCGCGCAGCGATATATTTGATTATGTAGAGATGTTTTATAACGACAAACGAAAACATGGTTCCAATAATCTGCTATCACCAGTAGAGTATGAATATCGTTACCAAGAACGGCTGGATCGTGCATAGATTAGCGGTGGCGATTCACCCACTACTCCTTTTTGTAGTTGGTTTTGAGATAACTAGGCTTGAAAATTATATTCAGTCTGAGGCTGTAAAATATGAGTGCTAGATTTGAAAACTGAAAGTAAAGCCTGTTTATACATCGCAATTATTATTTCGATTGTTTTAGCTGTCGAGAACTTGTCGATATTCTCTCCCCCTGTTTATGGTGAGGTGATTTATAAAAGAGAAATTGAAAACAACAGGCTCATTCAAAATGAGAGGGTGGTAAAGCTTCGTACTGAATCCAGCTCCAGCGACAAGTACAGTGTTGGCATTCTTATATTCGAAAATATGGAATATGGTGATTTTTATTTTGTTAACAAGGGAGTGATAACAAGGAAGGTTGAGTTTGCCAATGAAAAGAAGTTTGCTGGGTTCATTTCTGTATTTCTTTTTTTCTTGGTACCCATCTATTGCTTTTTTGTATTGAGGCTTAATTTGTCTGAAACCAAGTATGAAGATACTGCATCCGGGTTACCGCTATTGTATTTGTTCATCATATGTCATTTGGTTTATTTATAGAGAAAGTGCAACTAATTTTTAAACAGATAATAAACAAGAAACCCATCTGAAATATCTGCTGTTGCTAATTTGAGACGTCAGCATGTTATAGAGGACGGGCTCTTTGATGAATCTGGCGGTGGCAGGGAGCTAAGCAAATAAAGCTTTACTGTTACTCACGCTACTTCGTCTTTTTCGTTCTGTGTGATTTGCATATAGGGTGAGAGACGACTCTTTTCCACAATAATTAACACACCCACCTCAAAAGATCAGCCTCTTTAGGACAGCTATTATCTTTATAAGACCTCTCAGTGTGAAATAGCTAGATTCGTTTAGAGGTTTTGGGCCACAACTTTAATAATTAACTGTGGCCTCATCTGGCACCTTAAACTAAGTTGTCACTTTACTCACCCATAAACTTCATGGCTTGCAACAGGTTGCTGTAGTCGTCGCGCCACACAAAGGGGGCTGTATGGCTGGGCCAGGGTGATTCGCTGGCACGGTATGGCTCGAGTGGGGCCTTGTCTCGGCTTAGCAGCACCCAGCGTACATCATGGCCGTGGCTGTGTTCGGCCTTGGCCTCGCCATAGAGGATGGTTAAATCGAATTGTTGCGCCAAGCCGCGCATCAGGGGAGTTAAGTCCAAATGGGTATTGGAGATATGCACCGCCAGAATGCCGTCTTCTTTAAGCTGGGTTAGGTACAAGGCCATGGCTTCTTGAGTCAGCAAATGCATAGGAATGGCGTCGCCGCTAAAGGCATCGAGCACCAGGGCATTAAACACCTGTTCCTGCCCTTGCGCCTGTTGTGCGCTTAACGTGATGCGGCCATCACCGAGCACATAATCCAGCTTGGCCTGAGAGTTATCAAGGTAGCTAAACTGGGCCAGGGCCGTGGCCAGCACATTGGGGTTGAGCTCGTAAAAGCGGTAATGATCGCCGGGCTTGCCATAGGCCGCCAAGGTGCCAGCACCCAGGCCAATAAAACCAACATGAGAACCATTGGGTAAGTTTTGCAATAGGTGGCCGACTAGGGTTTCTGGGCGGTAATAGCTTTGTGGCTTGCCTTGGCCTTCACCTTTGAGTACTTCCACGCCATGGGTGGTGGTGCCGTCGATCAGGCGACGCTCGGTGCGCCCTTCAATGTTTACTTCGGTAACGGTTAGTAGGCCATAGAAGTTACGCAGGCGTTCTATGTCGTTACTTTTAAACTGGCCATCGAGCCAAAAGAACAAGAGTCCCGCCAGAGCCACAGTGCCCAGTGCGCTGCCACCTAGCAGGGGAGCTCTGCGTATGCCTTTATCACTGACAACTCCCCAGGCAAACAATATCAAGGCGGCGCCTATGGCTAAGGGATATTCGTAATACAGGGTGAATACCTGCGGTGCGATAAAGGTGATGACTGCGGTGCCCAGCGCGCCACCTAGGGCCATCACCAGATAAAATTGCGTAAGGTACTCTGTGCTGGGTTTGGCATGCACCAGCTCGCCATGACAGATCATACAGGCGGCAAACAGCACCAAGGAGTAGAGAATCACCTGGCTGACAATGTCAAACTGGCTGCCGATAAAGAATAAGAAGCAGGAGATAAAGGCACAGACCGCCAGCGCCGCCAGCCAGAAAATACGATGATAGGCTTTGGGCGAGTGGAAGCACAGCACAAAGGTCAGCAGATACAGTGCCAGCGGTAACAACCATAAGAAGGGCACTGGCGCTACGTTTTGGGTCATGGCATTGGTGCTAGCTGTGAGCACCATCACGCCGCAGGCGCTAAGCAGCAACCACAACAGCCATTTACCGTGAATACCGCCGCGAAAGGCGCTCTGTTCTGTGCTGCCAAGGCGCTTGGCCTGATTATAAAAGCGTGCCATATAGGCATAGAAGGTGGCGGCAAAGGCCACAAATAAACCGCTCCACAGCCAGGACTGATCCCCTAACCCGAGCCAGGGCTCCACCGCGAAAGGGTACGAGAGCAGGGCCAAAAAGGAGCCAATATTGGAATAACTATAGAGCTTGTAGGCATGCTCATAATCCACCTTGGCCTGCCAGCTTTGCATCAAGGGCGCCGTGGCAGCCAGGGCAAAATAAGGCAAACCCACGGCCATCGCCAACTGGGCTAACACGCCCAAGGCGGGGGCGTCGCTGGGGACGCCGAGCGCCTGCGTGCCTATGGGCAGGGCAATGGCTCCGGCTAGTAAAACGCCACCATGGACGAAAAACTGCTTTTTCAGCGCCAAGCGGCTCGAGATAAGGTGCGCATAACCATAGCTTGCGAGCAGAAATGTTTGGAAAAACAACAAGCACGCCGTCCAAACCTGAGTGCCGCCGCCAAAGCTGGGCAACAGCATCTTGGCCATGATCGGCTGGACTTGGAAAAGTAAAAATGCGCTTAAAAATACAAGAATAATCGCAAGCATGGCGATAGCCGCCTCAATAGGGTGAAAAACGCGGCAAATGTAGCACAAATAATGTTTCTGGCGCAGAGGTTTGCCATGCCGAAGTAAAATTAACTGCTAAAAACACAGGCCTGATCGTTATTTTCAATCACTTGATGTATAACAAGGGGTACGACACCCAAAGACCGGTTACGGCCTTTACCTTAAAAGTTAGGTAAAACAAGCGACTGGTCAATCAATGCGCGAGTCTTTATGAATATTGAAAACAATCGTCTTCACCAGCACACTCAGGTTGCTCAGTTGCAACCGCTGTTTGAAGCGCAGTTGAGGGCCTTTAACAACAATAAATACCCGGCCGTCGACGAGCGAAAAGCCCAGTTACAGGCGCTCAAAAAAGTGATGCTGGCCAAGCAGGATGAGCTGGTTGCGGCCATTAGCAAAGACTTCGGTCATCGCAGTGAAGATGAAACCCGCCTGTGCGAGGTGCTGACCCTGGTGGAGGCTATCGACTCCACCATTAAACACCTTGCTCGCTGGTGCAAGCCCTCGGCTCGTTCAACCGCGCTGATTTTCCAGCCGGCAAGCAACAAGGTGGTGTATCAACCCCTTGGGGTGGTGGGCATTATGGTGCCGTGGAATTACCCTCTATATTTAAGTTTAAGCCCGTTAATTACCGCCATCGCCGCGGGAAATCGCGTGATGCTTAAGCTGTCAGAGCATACCCCTTACTTTAACCAATGCTTAGCGGCATTGTTGGGAGAGGTATTTAGCGAGGAGCAGGTGGCGGTGACTACCGGCGTTGCCGATGTGTCTACGGCGTTCTCGCAATTGCCCTTTAATCATTTGTTTTTTACCGGCTCAACCGCCGTGGGCAGGTTGGTGATGCGCGCCGCGGCGACCAACCTCACCCCGGTGACGCTGGAACTGGGCGGTAAATCCCCGGTGATTATCGGCGATACTATCGACCTGGATATGGCCGCCGAGCGCATTTGTTTTGGTAAATCCCTGAACGCCGGCCAGACCTGCGTGGCACCGGATTATATTCTCTGCCCCGAGCATAAAAAGCAGGCCTTTATTAGCGCCTATCAAAACGCCTTTGTTCGCATGTACCCCAGCGTTAAAGACAATCCGGATTACACCGCCATTATCAATGACGGCCAATACCAAAGATTGCAGGCACTGTTGGAAGAGGCCAAAGCCGCGGGGGCGAGCTGCACCACTATTAACCCAGCCAAGGAGGACTTTAATGGCAGCAGGAAAATGCCGCCGGTGCTGATTGACAACGCCCGGCAGGACACCCGGGTGATGACGGAAGAGATTTTTGGTCCCTTGCTGCCCATTGTGAGCTATGAGTCCTTGCATCAGGCCGTGGACTATATCAACGCGCGTCCGCGACCCTTGGCGCTGTATTTATTCAGCCTGGATAAGAATGAACACGCCCGGGTTATTCATGAGACCCACTCCGGCGGAGTCTGTATCAACAACACCATGACCCATTTGGCTCAGGTGGATTTGCCCTTTGGTGGCATCGGCGAGTCGGGCATGGGGCACTATCATGGTTTTGAGGGCTTTCAGACCTTTTCCAAGGCCAAGGCGGTACACATCCTGGGTAAGCTCAATGGCGGTAAGCTGCTTTACCCGCCTTATGGTCGCAGCATTCACCGACTGTTTTACAAGCTCTTTGTTAAATAGGCGCTCAATTAGGCCAGTGCGCGGATCTCCGCCAACGCCCGCTCTATCTCCTGCTCATTGTTCAGCAGTGAAGGGGCAAAGCGGGCATGGCTCTGCCGATACGGGGTGTTGCTCATAATAATGCCGCGCTGATGCAGGGTCTCGACCACCTTTTCCGGTGCCATTCCCGCCACATCAAAGCATACCAGGCCGGAAGAAAGCTCTGAGCTCACCGGGGTGTGGAGAGTGACATGCCTCATCGCCGCCAGCCCTTCCTTGGTCTGGCGATTGAGCTGATGGATACGACTTTGAACCCGAGCCTTGCCGAGCTGCAAATGCAGCTTAAAGGCTTCGGGCAGCGCCCAACGATGCTCAAATGAATGGAACCCGCCCGGTGTCATATGCTCACCAAAGGGCACCTGATCTTGGGTCATATTCCCTAACCACACCTCGTAGGAGGCGCTGAAACTGGGGATCACTGGGGCTATCTGTTGCCAAGCTCGGTCCGTGCCCCAAACCACGCCGGTGCCGCGCGGGCCGAAGATCCACTTATGGGTGCCGGCAATAAAAAAGTCGCAGCCAAGCTGGCTCACATCCTGATCTTCAATGCCAAAGCCATGCACGCCATCGACACAAAACAATATCTCCGGATTGACCTTACGAATCGCTGCCGCCATGGCTTTAATCGGCAGTTTTACCCCGGTAGAGGAGTGCACCCAGGTCACCGCCACGACCTTGGTTTTTTTGCTCAGCGCCTTGCTGAGTCGGGCAACAATCTCATCGACATGGGCATTGGCGGGGTTGTCATACAGGCTGACTCGTTTCACCACGGCGCCGCAGCGCTGCGCCTTATGGGCTAAGGACAAATCGGTGGAGTAGTGATCATGAGTGGTTTGTACTATTTCATCGCCGGCGGCCAGCTTTAAGCCGTTGTAGACCATGCCCAGCCCCATGGTAGTGCTGTCGGTCAGAGCGATATTGGCGGCCTGGCCGCCCATGTAGGCAGCTGCGGCCTCGGCAATTTCTTTGTCTATGGTCATAAAATGGGCGTGCCAGTAGTCCGCGGGGTTTTCATCAAAACGCTGCCTATGGTGGGCGATGGCATCGCTGACCGGTTTGGGGTGCGAGGCCAGTAAAAAGGTGGCAAGCTGAATATAGTCATGGGTGAGCGGGAACAGCTTGCGCAGGGCCACCCAGTCGCCGGGCGCGATGGGAGCCGAGGCATTTGTTGTCGGTTGCTCGGCAAACGCCGTTTTTGGTGCCAACAGGCTAATGGTTAACAGGCTGGAAAGTGAGGATAAGAATTGCCGTCTTAACATGGGTGAGCTCCCAAGTGGCGGTCTGCGAGCGTAGCCCGGGTAGCAATAACCGCGTGTAGTAAGGCTGAAGTCTAGTTCAAAAGGCCTGGGCTGGCTATTTAATGAATTGTTTAAGCGGCGGGACACGATGCAGAATAAGGGAGATAGGTTTTGCTTTCTCTGCAGGGGGTAACTATTTTATTTTTATGTGTTTAAATCGCGATCCGCTGGCGAGCCACTGGCGAACCAATGACTCGCTTTGTGTTTACTTTAACTTAAACACACCCACGGCGACACAGATGGCACCGCCGACCATGCCCAGCCAGGCTTCAATGGGTGTTTCGCCGTTAAGAGAGCGGGTTAGCTGTGCTTCTACCGCGTCATACACGTTATAGCCCCAGGCAACCAGCGCCACGCCGATCACAATAAGAATAATGCCGATAATTTTTCCGTTCATAATGACCTCTGTTTGTTTTTATTCAGAATAAGGACTTTTCCACCTTACACCGAAAAATCGCCAATTGCATGTTTTCGTTCCTAAAGTAATACATTTATAGGCACTTATCCGACATTGTGCGAACTTAAACGTAATAAAGCACAAGTGAGCTCCGCTTGCTTCAAGTACTAAAAAAGCGGCCAGAGGCCGCTTTGGGGAGGTTCTATGAGTATGTCAACTAGTTACAGCTTAACAGCCCCGATTGCTCAGACTTCTTTTCTAAGCTGATGTCAGCAATGCTCACGGTTAACTGACCTTGGGTGCTCAGTTCAAACGGCACCACGGTATTGTGTAACTTAAAGCCTTGAGTGGTGAAGCAATGTAAGTCAACAGTCAGCGGTTGCCAGGTATTCAATGGCATGGCCTTTAGCTGTTCACTGATATCGACTTGGGCGCCACAGGAGCCCGGCGCATCACCCTCGCTTTCACAGTTCATACCCAGGTACACCGCACCATTGGGTGCTTGCTCAAGATTAAGGTTAAATTTAACCACGACATCGCTACCTAGCTTGGCTCGTAAGTCTTCTCTAAAGAAGCTTTTGCTGGCCAGGCGGATCCCGGCGTTTGCACTGCCGTTAAAGCGCAGCTTACGCGCATCTTCCTGCACCACTTTATCTATGGTGCGATAAAACAGTGCACCTACTTCGTGGGTATTGGCACTGACCCTGATACTTTCATCGCCGGAATAGAGCCAGAGCTGCCAGGGCTTTTGTACCGTGCCGGTAAACAGCGGCACGCTTGACTGTTGCTGGTGTGCGCTAGACACTTGCTCATCCAGTTCGTCATTTAATACGTTTTTATCGCCGTAGCTTAAGCCAAAACCATAAGGCAATAATGGTGCGTAGTTCTGATCTCCCCGGTTTACTAGCTGAGTCGGGGTTTTTGGCCAGGAGTAACTCAGGCGCCCGGTAAAGTCATGTTGCACCTGGCCGTCGGCGTCACTAAATAAGACATCGGCCACCGCCAAACCTTCGGAGCCAGGCAACCAGGCGGCAACGAAGGCGTCAGAAGCGTTCAGTTCCGGGTTGACCCACATAGGTCGACCGCTGATGAATACCGAAACAACAGGTATACCTTGTTCTTTAAGGCGTTTGAGCAGCGCTAGATCTCGTTTATCGCCGGCTTGATATTCGAGGTTGGCACGATCACCATGCCCTTCTGCGTAAGGCTCTTCTCCGAATATCACGATAGCAACATCTGGTTTTTGCTCAAAGCTGCCATCTTCACTCAATTGTGCGCTTCCGCCAGCGGCTTCAACCTGTGCTGAAATACCATCCCAAATTGAGGTACCGCCGGGGAAGTCTGTATTTTCATTGTTGGTGCCTTGCCAGGTGATGGTCCAGCCCCCCGACTGCTTGCCAATGTTGTCAGCCGCATCCCCGGCAACCAACACCTTGGTGTTTGGTTTGAGTGGCAGGAGCTGTTCATTGTTTTTAAGCAAAACCAAAGACTCGCGAACCGCTTGGCGGGCCACTTCACGGTGCGCTTCGCTGCCAATAAGCTCGCTTTTTCCGGCATAGATGCGTTGTGCCGGGCTGGGTTTTTCGAACAAGCCGGCACGTACCTTGACACGCAAGATTCGGCGCACAGCGTCATCGATACGGCTTTGCGAAATTTCGCCGCTCTGCACTTGAGCCAGGGTGTTGTCGTAAAGGGCTTTCCAATCCCCAGGGACCATAAAGATGTCTAAACCGGCATTAATGGATTGTGGGCAACTGGCATTGCTACAACCGGCTACCTGACCATGACCGTTCCAGTCACCGACCACAAAACCATCAAAACCCATGCGCTCTTTCAGGACATCGTTAAGCAGGTATTTATTGCCGTGAATTTTCTCGCCATGCCAGCTGTTGAATGAGGCCATCACCGATTGTGCACCGGCATTAAGGCCCCCCACATAACCCTGAGCATGAATCTTGTAGAGTTCTTCTTCAGAACTAATGTTGTCGCCTTGATCGTCACCGCCTAGGGTACCGCCATCGCCGACGAAATGCTTGACCGTGCTGATCACATTACCTTGGCCAAGGAAACCCTCACCGGGCTCGCCTTGAAGACCTGTTACAATCGCATGTGAATAGGCCTTGATGATGTCAGGGTCTTCTGAATAACCTTCGTAGGTGCGGCCCCAGCGGTCGTCGCGCACCGCGGCAACCGTGGGCGCAAAAATCCAATCAATGCCAGTGGCGAGTACTTCAGTCGCGGTTACTTCGGCAATTTTTTCGATCAACTCGGGGTTATTCGCCGCACCTAAGCCAATGTTGTGCGGAAACAGTGTGGCACCGATAACATTGTTATGGCCATGTACCGCATCGGTACCCCACATGGTTGGGATGGTGCTGCCATCAAGCGAATCATCGACGGAGGCTTGATACATTTTTTCCGCAAGGGCAACCCAGTCCTCTACCTTGGCATGCTTATCATTATTAGGAAACGCACCGCCACCATTGAGGTAAGAACCAAAACCGTATTTACGCATATCTTCCACGGAAATATCGCGGATTTCAGGTTGGATCATTTGCGCGATTTTTTGCTCAAGGGTCATGGTCGCCATGATCTCGGTGACGCGGCTTTCAACATCGTTCAGCTTTGCCACTTGGTTATCAATCTTTGGCCACAGTTGCTGCGGTGCCTGCTTTGGCGTTGCTTGCACTTGTTGAGCGCCAGACTGTTGTTCTTTAGAGCAGCCCGCGCTCACTATCACTGCAAGACTCACTGCAATTGAGCTTAAAGTAGGTTTCATTGTTATTTTCCTGATTCAATAGCGTGTGGAATAGCACCCTTGATGCCATAGAAAGCGATATAAACATAACACAGGGCGGGGAGAAGGAATGACCACTGCAGGCCTATACTATCGGCGAGCATGCCTTGTAACAGAGGTACAATTGCACCGCCTACAATCGCCAGGCAAAGTATGCCCGAGCCTTGCGCCGTGTGTTTACCTAGGCCATGGAGTGCCAAACTGAAGATGGTCGGGAACATCACAGAGTTACATAAACCAACTAACAAAATGGCCCACATGGCGAGCATGCCGTCAAAAAATACGGCGATAAACACTAACGCAAATGCACTCATGGCATTGAATGCAAGCACGGTACGACCAGAAATTTTCTGCATGACCGCAGCGCCGATAAAGCGGCCGACCATGGCACCGCCCCAGTAATAGGTAAGGTATTTAGCCGCTTCACCTTCATGCATTGAGGCAATGCTATCAAGGGTGAAGAAGTTTACGATAGTACTGCCGATAGCAACTTCAGCGCCGACATACATAAAGATGCCGAGTGCCCCAAGAGTTAAGTGACTGTATTGCCAAGCAGAGCCTTTGGCGTCGGTATCTCCGCCTGTTTGGCTGGTGATTCTAGGTAGGGTCAGTTTTGCAAAAATACCAGCCAATATCAGCAAGGCACCCGCGAGCATCAGGTAAGGCCCTTGTGTTGCTGATGCATCGCCTTTTATCACCTCTGCCCCTTCGGTGAAAATAAGAATTGAGCCGAAAAACGGAGCAACGGTTGTACCAAAAGAGTTAAACGCTTGGGTCATGGTTAAACGTGAAGGAGCCGTTTCCGCCGGACCTAATGCACTTACATAGGGGTTCGCAGCTACTTGTAAGATGGTAATGCCCGATGCCAATACAAAAAGCGCAATCAGGAATAGGGCGTAGATACCGGCACTTGCCGCGGGGTAAAACAGCAAACAACCCACACAGGCAACCACAAGCCCGACAACAATCCCGCGCTGATAGCCTATCTGGCCGACGAGTTTACCCGCAGGCAAAGAGACCATAAAGTAAGCAATGAAGAAGCAGAACTGCACCAGCATAGCTTGCGTGTAATTAAGCTCAAATGCCCCTTTGAGGTAGGGAATAAGTATATCGTTCAGGCAGGTAATAAACCCCCACATGAAAAAAAGTGAGGTCAGTGCCACGAGCGCAAACCGATAGGGTTGATTTGTGCTTGGCGACTGCTCCTGCGCTGACTGCTGCATTGATAAAGCCACTGCGTTCTCCTGTTGATCTTTTTCCGGAAAGCGCTTACATTTAACCATGAAAGCGCTTACATTTGCATTTGATAATTGCAGAAAGTGCGTACGAATTCAAATAAAAAAATCCCGCTGAGGGGATATAAAATGGATCTGTTACCTTGATGTCTACAATCAGCTTGCCAGACGAGTCGCCTATGCTACGCCGAGAGTTCACCTATGGTGTGGCCACTTCTTCTTTCCAGATCGAAGGAGCAACAGAGTCTCGAATACCCTGTATTTGGGATACATTTTGCGCACAGCCCAACACCATTGCCGACAGCTCTAATGGCGACCTGGCCTGTGAGCATGTGAAGTATTGGCAACAAGACGTCGCTATGATTGCCGATTTAGGCGTTGACGCCTATCGTCTTTCTATTGCCTGGGGCCGAGTTATGAATGAAGATGGCTCGGCTAATGTACAAGGTCTGCAGTTCTACAAAGATCTAGTCACCGCGCTTAGGCAAAAGAATATTAAAGTATTCGTTACCCTTTATCACTGGGACTTGCCGCAGTACCTTGAAGCTCAGGGGGGGTGGTTAAATCGAGATACGGCCTACGCATTCGCCTTGTATGCTGATGTTGTCTCTAATGCGCTGGGTGAACAGGTGTATTCTTATGCCACCCTCAACGAACCTTTTTGCTCTGCCTATTTGGGCTATGAAGAGGGCATCCACGCTCCCGGTAAGGTCGGTCAAGCCTATGGGCGACAAGCCGCACACCACCTGTTGCTGGCACATGGTTTAGCGATGCAAGCGTTAAGGCATAACGTCCCAAATAGCTTATGTGGCATCGTCCTCAACTTCTCAACGGCTTACAGTGCCACGGATTCGCAAGCAGATATCGATGCCGCACGTATGGGGGATGAGTATCATAACCATTGGTATATTCAACCCTTATTGGAAGGCACTTACCCAGACGTTATGTCACAGATTGGTGTCGATGCGCAGCCACATATCGCCCCCGGTGATATGGATATCATCGCCCAGAAGAACGACTTTATCGGAGTGAACTATTACACCCGTGCGGTGTATAGAAGTGACGGCGAAGGCTGGTTTGAGCAGGTGGTGCCTCAGGGCCATGCGTTGACGGCCATGGGCTGGGAGATAGTGCCTGATGCGTTCACCAAGCTTTTAGTTGAGCTTGATCAACGCTATGACCTCCCCCCCATTTACATAACTGAAAATGGCGCCGCATTTGATGATCGGCTTGTCGCCGGTGAGGTGGTGGATCAGCAACGAATCGATTATTTTAACAGCCACCTACGCGCGGTCGATAATGCCATCAAACAAGGAGTGGACATTCGCGGTTATTTTGCCTGGAGCTTGATGGATAACTTTGAGTGGGCCCTCGGTTACAGTAAACGTTTTGGCATAGTTTATGTTGACTATGCAACGCAACAGCGCACATTAAAACACAGTGCCCTGGCGTACAAAGCCATGCTTAGCAATAGACTCTAGCGGCGTATTGTATTAGCGTTGGCCCATTAGGAAATTTATAAACACAATCATGGCAACCATCTACGAAGTATCAAAAGCTGCAGGCGTGTCATTAGCGACCGTTTCCCGCGTGATGAACGGCAATGTTAAGGTCAGCGACCGTACCCGAGAAAAAGTACTCAAGGCAATGGCAGAGCTGGGTTATAAGCCCAACTCCATCGCCCAGTCTTTGGCCTCTAATCGCAGTAACAGTGTGGGCTTATTAGTGTCGGCATTGCATGGTTCTTTCTTCGGTAACATGATGAGCACGGTGGAAGACGTATTGCGAAAGGCCGGTAAACACGTCGTGATCACCGCGGGTCATAGTGATGAGCAACAAGAGAAAAATGCCATTGAGTTTTTACTGGACCGTCGCTGTGATGCCTTGATCCTTCACGCTGAAGCGGTCAGCGATGAATATTTACTCGAGCTTAGTCAGCGCGATGTCGAAGTGGTGCTGATTAACCGCCGTATTGAGCAAATGGCCGAGCGCTGCTTTTACACCGACAACGAGCTCGGTGGTTATCTGGCAACCAAGGCGGCCATTGATAAAGGGCACAGTGACATTGCCTACATCAGCGGACCCTTGTTCAAGCAAGATGCGAAAGAGCGTTTAGAAGGTCACAAGCGCGCGTTACGCGAGGCGAATATCGCCTTTGACTCTGAGCTGTTAATTGAAGGCGGCTTCCACGAAGCGGAAGGGGCGCAGGGCTATTTACAGTTAACCGCGGTAAACAAACCCTTTACGGCCTTAATATGTGCCAACGATGAAATGGCCTCGGGCGCCATGACCGCGGCCCGTGAGCGTGGCGTGCGCATTCCAGAGCAGTTGTCGGTCGTTGGCTTCGACGATGTGCTTTTTGCCCGCTATTTATACCCAAAACTGACAACCATAGATAACCCGATTCAGAAAATGGGTAACGGTGCGGCCCATTGGGTACTTGAGCACGTATACAAACAAAAGAAACCGCATCAACACATAAATTTATTCGTCCCCAAATTAATTATGCGTGATTCCCTGGTAGCACCTGCATGAAGAACATGATCCCTCCCGCTTTGTTTTACACCCTAGTCGTTTCGCTGGGGGGATTTATATTTGGTTTTGATGCGTCGGTGATCTCCGGCGCCATCGGTTTTATCTCCGACCAATACCAACTCACGAGCTGGCAACAAGGTTTTGTGGTCAGTTCACCCACCTTAGGGGGGCTATTTGCCACCTTGTTTGCAGGCATTGTTAGCGACGCCATCGGCCGCAGAAAAACCTTGATCCTCATCGCTGCCTTATTTGTTATTTCTGCAGCGGCATCGGCGTTAGCTCAGGGCTATTGGATGCTGGTTATTGCACGCTTCATCGGCGGCATGGCCTTTTGCTCATTGATGGTTGCGCCCATGTATATTGCGGAGATTAGCCTCCCTGAACATCGCGGCAAATTGGTGTCCATCAATCAGCTGAATATCGTCCTGGGCTTTTCTGTCTCTTACTTTAGTAACTACTGCTTATTGCAGTGGGCGCAAAGTGATGCTGTTTGGGTTGATACCCTGGCGCTAAATGAGCATTTGTGGCGTTGGATGTTGGGCTTGGAGCTGATACCGGCAGTGTGCTGGTTGGTGCTGTTGTTTGTTATCCCTCGCAGTCCACGTTGGTTGCTTATGCAGCGTCTGGAAGATGAGGCCGAATTTGTGGCCACAAAGTTATTTTCCGCCCAGCAAATGGAGCAGCAATTACGCAGCATGCGTGCATCACTGCAACAGCAAGTGCCGCCATTAAAGGTACGTATTAAAAAGGTGTTTGGTCGCAAGTTACGATTTGCGTTAATGATAGGTCTTCTGGTGGCGGTAGCGCAGCAGATCACCGGCATTAATGTTATCTTTTTTTATGCGCCAACCATCTTCGAGCAAAGCGGGGTGGGAACCAATACCGCATTTGCACAAGCGGTGTGGATAGGCGTGGTGAATGTTATTTTTACCATTGTCGCCATGTTGAGCATTGATCGCTATGGACGCAAGCCTTTGCTGTTGTTCGGCCTCAGCGGTATTGCAGTGAGTATGGCCATGTGTACTTGGGGCTTTAATCAGGCGACTTACCAACTTGAGCAAAAGGCGCTGACGCAGTTAAGCACTGTGGTGCCCGCGGAGGTGATAACAAACCTAGAACCTATGGCCAGCATATCCTTTGATAATGACGTGGCTTTTAAGGAGGCATTGGCAAAACACTTAAGTGAACAACAGCTGCAAAGTCATCAGAGTGTGATTATGGCTCAATCGATTACCATGAATGCGACCCTGGTGCTGGTGGGGATCACATTATTTGTGGCCGCCTTTGCCGTTTCATTGGGGCCGGTAATGTGGGTGATGTTCTCAGAAATTTTCCCCAACGAGGTGCGGGCGGTGGCGATTTCCGTGGTGACCGTGATTAATAACGGTGTGAGCTTCCTAGTACAACTGGTGTTTCCCTGGGAGTTGGCGAAATATGGTGCGGCGATGACCTTCGCCATCTACGGTGTTTTTGCGCTGCTCTCGCTGTTGCTGGTATGGCGATATTTACCCGAAACCAAGGGCAAGTCTTTAGAGCAATTGGAGCTGGATTTGAGCTGTAATCGCAACCAGGCCTAACGATTTTTGCAATTTTCATCAACAGGTAAAAGCCAAAACGCCATTGTGCAGTTCGCCCGGTCGTTGACGCCTGTGTGTATGAAAGCAGGGCATTTTTAATGCTTGCCTATCGGCCCTTTTGTTATGCCACCTCCCTTTTACCCCAACTTTATCGCCGAAAAGCCTCGCTGTCGGTTTCTAAAAGCGGCATATTCCGTTACACTGCGCGTCCTTTTTTTGACCAAGCTAAGGTAGCACTCCCTTTGATCGCAACAGCAAATATCGCCATGCAGTTTGGCGCTAAGCCTCTTTTTGAAAACGTTTCCGTTAAGTTCAACAATGGCAACCGTTATGGCCTGATCGGCGCCAACGGCTGCGGTAAATCGACCTTTATGAAAATTCTGGGTGGCGATCTTGAGCCCTCGGCGGGGAACGTGATGCTCGGCGAAGGCGTGCGTCTGGGTAAATTGCGTCAGGATCAGTTTGCGTTTGAAGAATACTCGGTCATGGACACGGTACTAATGGGTAATACCGAGCTGTGGGCGGTGAAAGAGCGACGCGATTTCATTTACAGCCAAGCCGAGATGAGTGAAGAAGAAGGCATGGAAGTAGCCGACCTGGAAGTGCGCTTTGCGGAAATGGATGGTTATACCGCGGAAAGCCGCGCCGGTGAACTCTTGCTTGGCTTGGAAATTCCTATTGAACAACACTTTGGCCCCATGAGCGAAGTGGCGCCGGGCTGGAAGCTACGCGTGTTGCTGGCGCAAGCCTTGTTCTCCGATCCGGATGTACTGTTGCTCGACGAACCGACCAACAACCTGGATATCAACACCATTCGCTGGTTAGAGCAGGTGCTGGTTGAGCGAAAGTCGACCATGGTGATCATTTCCCACGACCGTCACTTCTTAAATACCGTGTGTACCCATATGGCCGATTTGGATTATGGTGAGGTGCGCCTATTTCCGGGTAACTACGACGAGTATATGACCGCGGCCACTCAGGCCCGTGAGAAAATGCTCAATGAAAATGCCAAGAAAAAGGCACAGATTGCCGAGCTGCAAAGCTTTGTTAGCCGCTTCTCTGCCAACGCTTCTAAGGCCAAGCAGGCCACCTCGCGTGCCAAGCAAATCGATAAAATTCAGCTTGAAGAAGTGAAGCCCTCAAGTCGCGTAAGCCCCTATATTCGCTTTGAGCAAGAGAAAAAGCTGCATCGTCAGGCTATAACCATCGAAGGCTTGTCAAAAGCGTTTGAAACGCCCTTGTTCAGCGACTTTGACTTACAGGTTGAGGCCGGTCAGCGTGTTGCCATTATCGGCCAAAACGGCGCAGGTAAAACCACCTTACTGCGTTGTTTACTGGGTGAAGTCGAGGCCGATCAGGGCTCGGTGAAATGGGCCGAACAAGCAAAAATCGGTTATATCGCCCAGGATCATGCCGCCGATTTTGTTGAAGACGATAACCTGTTCGACTGGATGAAACAGTGGACCACGGGTGATGACCAGGTGGTGCGCGGTGCCCTAGGACGCATGCTGTTTTCCAATGACGATGTCAAAAAACGCGTTAAAGTGCTTTCCGGTGGTGAAAAGGGTCGCATGCTGTTTGGCAAAATGAGCCTGATCAATCCTAACGTGTTGGTACTGGATGAGCCAACCAATCACCTGGATATGGAATCTATCGAGGCTCTGAACCTGGCCTTGGAAAACTACGAAGGTACCTTGTTCTTTGTCAGCCATGACCGTGAGTTTGTGTCATCCCTAGCGACGCAAATAATTGATATTCGCCCCGAGGGCATAGTGCACTTCCAGGGCACCTATGAGGAATACCTCAAAAGTCAGGGAATCTAATCTCCCTTTACTTCCGGTCGGCGCCTTCGCCGGCCGGGAATAGTGCAAGCCGCGCCACTTATTCGGCTACTGATGATTATGCCCCTCATCCCGATACTCCTTGACTATACTTATTGCTCTTACTCTTAACGGAGATGAAGCATGCCTAAGTACGTAATTGAAAGAGAAATAGAGGGCGCGGGCGGGCTGTCCGCCGATGAATTGCAAGGGATTTCACAGCGTTCCTGTGATGTACTCGAGCAACTCGGCCCGCAGATTCAGTGGGTGGAGAGCTATGTGACCGGCAATAAGATTTTCTGTGTGTATATTGCCCCGGATGAAAGCCTGATCAAACAGCATGCCAGCATGGGCGAGTTTCCAATCAGTGCCATTCATGAAGTGAAAACCATTATTGATCCCACCTCCGCCGAATAACGCCCAACCAGGCTTGGCACTTATTGTTGTGGCCGCCAAGCCTAATTAAAATGAATCCACTATCAAAATAATCGATTACTCCAATCTGTTTTTATCGCTGCAATAGATTAAAACCATGAACTATATTTATTCCCGTTAATCACTTAACTCCAAACGGGGAGAGAGTTTCATGGGTAAAAGAACACGTCCTTTCATCAGCGCTGCCGCTCTGGCTGTAACCTCTGTGCTCACGCTGGGTGCGCAGGCCGCATCCGTTGAGCCGAAATCAAATCAGTTCTGGTGGCCGGAGCAGCTAGACCTTAGTCCGCTGCGCGCACACGGAGTGGAATCACATCCTTATGGTGACAACTTTGATTATGCCAAGGGCTTTGAAAGCCTGGATCTTAAAGCCGTTAAAGAAGACATTCGCGCCGTTCTGACCGAGTCTCAGGACTGGTGGCCGGCGGACTATGGTCACTATGGCCCCTTCTTTATCCGTATGGCCTGGCATGCCGCCGGTACCTACCGGGTATTTGACGGTCGCGGCGGTGCCGGCGGTGGGCAACAACGTTTTGATCCGCTCAACAGCTGGCCCGACAATGCCAACCTGGATAAAGCGCGCCGCTTACTGTGGCCGGTCAAACAAAAATATGGCCGCAATATTTCCTGGGCCGACCTAATGGCGTTAACCGGTAACGTGGCCTTGGAAGACATGGGCTTTAAAACCTTCGGCTATGCCGGTGGCCGAGAAGATGACTGGGAACCGGATCTGGTTTACTGGGGCCCGGAAGGTAAGATGCTTACCGATGAGCGCCGTGATAAAAAAGGCAAGCTGAAAGGGCCTTTGGCGGCGGTGGAAATGGGCTTAATTTATGTCAACCCACAAGGCCCTCATGGCAAACCCGATCCTTTATTGGCGGCCAACGATATCCGCATGTCCTTCGGTCGCATGGCCATGAACGATGAAGAAATTGTGGCCCTGATCGCCGGTGGTCACACCTTTGGTAAGGCTCACGGTGCCAAAAAAGGCGACTGTGTCGGCAAAGAGCCGGCGGCTGCTGCCATCGAAGACCAGGGCTTTGGTTGGAAAAACAAGTGCGGCAAGGGTAACGCGGAAGATGCCATGACCAGTGGTTTTGAAGGCGCCTGGACGGTCACGCCCACGCAGTGGACCACCAACTATTTAGATAACCTATTTAACTTTACCTGGCAGCAGACCACGAGTCCGGCCGGCGCCATTCAGTGGATCCCGACCGATGAGGCGGCGAAAAATCTGGTTCCCGATGCTCATATCAAAGGCAAGCGCCATGCACCGATCATGTTCACCACGGATATTGCACTGAAAAAAGACCCTGAATTTCGCAAGATTGCCGAGTCGTTCCGTGCCGATCCCGATAAGTTTGAGCTCGCCTTCGCCAAGGCTTGGTTTAAGCTAAATCACCGTGACTTGGGCCCGCGAGCCCGTTACCTGGGTGAGGAAGTACCGAGCGAAGTATTAATCTGGCAAGACTATATTCCCGAGGTGAATCACACCCTGGTGAATGATAAGCAAATTGCCGATTTAAAAGCCAAGATCCTCGACTCTAAGTTGACCGTCCCCGAGTTGGTGCGTGTGGCCTGGGCCTCGGCTTCGAGCTTCCGTGCCAGCGATATGCGCGGTGGCGCCAATGGTGCCCGTCTGGCCATAGCGCCGCAAAAAGACTGGCCGGTAAATAACCCGAAAGAGGTGGCTAAGGTTCTTAAGGTATTGAAGAAAATCCAAAAAGACTTCAATAAAAAAGGCGGTGACACCCAGGTTTCGCTTGCCGATTTGATTGTCCTTGGCGGTGCCGCGGCGATTGAAAAGGGCGCCAAGGATGCGGGCTTTAGCATTCGCGTGCCGTTTAAGCCGGGTCGTATGGATGCCTCGCTGGAGTACACAGATGTGGAATCCTTTGCGGTACTTGAACCGACCGCCGATGCCTTCCGTAACTATTACAGCAGTGCGTGGAAATCGCCCACGGGTATGCTGGTTGAGCGTGCCAACCTGCTTGGTTTAAGCGTGCCGGAAATGACGGCATTGCTGGGCGGTATGCGTACCTTGGATGCTAACTACAAGGGGATGGATCACGGGGTATTGACCGATAATCCGGGAACATTGAGCAATGATTTCTTTGTAAACCTGCTTGATATGTCGACTAAATGGAGCAAATCAAGCAAGGAAGAGGGTGTGTACGAAGGTTTCGATCGTCAAAGCGGTAACAAAAAATGGACCGCGACCTCGGTCGACCTGATCTTCGGTTCCAACTCGGAGTTGCGTGCGATTGCCGAGGTGTATGCATCCGATGATGCTAAACAAAAGTTCGTAGACGACTTTGTTGCGGCATGGACCAAGGTGATGACAGCAGATCGTTTCGATCTAAAATAAACAGACGTTGTGATGTTACAAGGGTCTGTTGACCTTTGTTGTTTGTTTCTGCAGCAGTTTGTAGTGTATTTATACAAGGCGGCACATGTGTGGTGTAGTTATTCTACATAAACATGTAACAACACAGTAGAAATGCGCTACAAGCGCTGCCCTGCGG
>NZ_PQCC01000023.1 GCF_002964785.1 Pseudoalteromonas sp. T1lg48 | reverse complement strand
TA
This sequence comes from Pseudoalteromonas sp. T1lg48, assembly GCF_002964785.1. Classification (GTDB taxonomy): domain Bacteria; phylum Pseudomonadota; class Gammaproteobacteria; order Enterobacterales; family Alteromonadaceae; genus Pseudoalteromonas. Next base: position 176,336 of record NZ_PQCC01000023.1, on the reverse strand, counting down.
CTGCGGAGTGGTAGTTCAGTTGGTTAGAATACCGGCCTGTCACGCCGGGGGTCGCGGGTTCGAGTCCCGTCCACTCCGCCATTTAATGATGTACAATGCATACCACTGCGGAGTGGTAGTTCAGTTGGTTAGAATACCGGCCTGTCACGCCGGGGGTCGCGGGTTCGAGTCCCGTCCACTCCGCCACTTGCTTATCCCCAAAGCAAACACTTGTCCCTTGAAAATAATCCTAAAAATCCCATGTTTTTGCCTTTATTTAAGAAAAATCCGGGCAAAAAAATAGCCGGTTTTTAAACCAGCTATTTCTGTTTTCGCTTTACCTGTTTGAGCTATGGCTTATTCGCCCTTTAGATACCTATCCAGGAAGCTAACATAAGCGTTAGAGGCGGCAATACGGTTTTCTCGTTTGCTAAAACCATGGCCTTCATCGTCAAACAGCACGTACTCAACCGGAACACCATTGGCTTTCACCGCCGCTACCAGTTCATCGCTTTCTACTTGCAGTACCCTAGGGTCATTAGCGCCTTGCACTACCAGCAAGGGCTTGGTGATGTTTTTAGCGTGGAACAGTGGCGAGATACGACGATGGCGCGCTTCGTCAGTGGCCGGATCGCCCATTTCGTCATAAAGTGACTGCTTAAAGCTTTCCCACCAGGGTGGAATGGAAGTGAGCGTACGCACCCAGTTGGTCACACCAAAAATATTAATGCCGACCTCAAACTCTTCCGGAGCAAAGGTCAGCGCCGCCGCTGTCATGTAGCCGCCGTAGCTGCCGCCCATAATGCCGATTTTATCGCCATCGACCCAATCCAGCGTTTGCAGGTGTTTTTTGCCGTAGATGATGTCTTGCAGATCGTCTTCACCGTGTTTTTTATCATCAAGGTGGAAAAAGGTTTTTCCATAGCCTGAACTACCGCGATTGTTGACCGCAAAAATGGCATAGCCATGATTCACCAAGTGTTGTTGCATGGCACTGTAGCCGGTGCGGCTTTGACCGCCAGGACCACCATGCACCCAGATAAGGGCAGGGACCTTATTGTTTGCAGAGGCTTGCTTAGGCTTGTAGAGAACCCCGGGTATGGTGAGACCATCAAAGCTTTTAAAGCGGACAATTTCACTGCTTACCAGGTTGTTTTCGTCAATTTCCTCGCTCAGGGTGCTGGTCAGGCGCTGTGCTTGAGCGCTGCCTATTTCCCAGTGATAGAGGTTTCGTGGGCTGGTATCCGAGCTCAGATAAAAAGACATAAAGCGCTCGTCATGACTAAATTCAACGCCGCTGAGCGTGCCCTTGGGAAGCGAGCTCGGCAGGGTTAACTGCTTATTGGTGCTGGTGTCGAAAATGCTGACCTCGGTGCTGGCATCGGCATTGACGCCACTGACCATATAGCGTCCAGTCTCTGAAAAGCGTAGAAAACTGATATCCCAATCCGCTTTCAGGGCCAGGCTATGTTCATCGGTGGCTAGGTCGTAACGCCAGAGCTGGCGGAACTCACCCTTGGCATCGGTGGCATAGTAGAGAGACTGACCATCGACGCTAAAATCCCAGGCATTGTAATTGGCCGGTTCATTGTGGGCACTGAGCAGGGTTGGCTTGGCACTGCGTTTTAGGGTGTCGAGCAGGTAAAAGTCGCTGTCGCGGTTACTGTTGGTTTTATTTAAGGCGATAAAGCGGCCGTCTGGGCTAACGGCGGCGACATTGAAGCCTTGTTCGTTCTTATAAACCAGTTCGGCAGCATAGGTTTTGGCATCGTACTTATACAAGTCCATAAACTTAGGGTCGCGCTTATTGCTCAGCACATAGAAGCTGGCGCCGTCTTTACTAAAACCGACGAAACCGGCGCGGGTCTGCTCGCCCGGTGTTAAATCTGTGATGGTACCGTCGAGTTCACGCACAAACAGATGGTGTAGCTCATTACCGCCGTTATCGCGGCGAAACAAGATGCGGTCATCGTTAGGGAAATAGCCGACGCTGTAGGTGCTATCTTGCGCATCGGTGATCTGGGTGCGGCTGCCGTCGCTTACCTTGACCTCGTAAAGGTTATAGATGCCCGTTTCGTCGCTGCTCAGCAGCAGCTTCTCACCCGTGTGGTTAAAGCTGTTGCCACGCAGGCTAATGGTGTCGAAAAAGGTTTGCGCACTGTAGGTGGGCATAGCAGCTGCTATTGCTTCCACTGATGTAGGTGCAGTGACCTGGTTTTGGGCTGTGTTAGAGGTGCCGGATTGGCATCCACTTAGAGCCAGGGTTAACGCGGCAGCCAGACTGGTCGCGACCAAGGTTTTAGACATGGTTCTCATCCTTAAAGTTATTATTATGGCGTTAACAGTGTTTGCTTAGGCAGGCGTAAATGCAAGAAAAGTGTGGAATTTATCGCCAGTAAATTGTTAGCAAATTTAACGAGCATAAAAAAAGCCGGCGGCGGCCGGCTTTTTAACAGGATGTAGCCAGCTTAAGCCTAAGCGGCTGAAGCTTTTTTACTTGTTTGTTTACGCGCTGCCTTACCGGCGAGTAGATCGGCAGGGTCGAAGTCGTCGACATTGATGACATCGAGACGCTGTTTTTCAACGTCACGCAGGCGCTGCGCTTCGTCTTCTGTGAGCACACCGGCTTCGAGACCTTGCTCGGCAATCTTATCGAGTTGCATAAAGGCCAGTTTCTTACCTGTGGCGCGACAGACCTTATCGAACAGTGGCTCGACGGCAAGAATATCGCGCAGGGCTTTTTCTTGATTGCCGAGCAGGCTGTTAGGCCCTTCACTTAAGAAAATATGCTGTGCTAAACGCGTACGGGTTTCGTTTGGCGTTTGCAGTAGCTGGGCAATCACATGCTCTTGCTTGTCGGTCGGCTTGCGTACCGGACGACCCCAAGGGAAGAGGATCACCTTAAGCAAACCACGCAGTGGTGCAGAAGGCATGTTGTTGATCAGATCCGCTAAGGCACGTTGACAGCGATACAAGTACTCTTGGCAGGCCCAGCGTACCAGTGGCAGGTCTTCTTTGTGGCGACCTTCATCGTCGTAGCGTTTTAGCGTCGCCGATACCAGGTAAAGGTAGCTCAGCATATCGCCAAGACGCGCAGAAATACGCTCCTTGCGTTTTAATGAACCGCCGAACACCGCCATGCAAATGTCTGACATCAGTGCCAGAGATGCACTGAAGCGGGCTGCATCGCGATAAAATTGCGCAGTTTCGTCTTTAAAGGGCACCGAGGTAAAACGAGCACCGGTTAGGGCTAGCCACTTGGTACGTACCAGGTTAGAGATGGTGTAGCCGATATGACCCATCAGGGCGTTATCGAACACATCCAGCGCTTCTTTTTGGTCCTCTATGGTGGTGGCGTTCAGTTCGGTTAACACGAACGGGTGACAGCGGATCGCCCCTTGACCATAGATGATCATATTACGGGTCAGTATGTTGGCGCCTTCTACCGTGATGGCAATGGGGGCACCCTGGTAACCACGGCCCAGGTAGTTGTTCGGGCCTAGACAGATCCCCTTGCCGCCGTGCACATCCATGGCATGCATGGTTGACTCGCGCATTTGTTCGGTAAGGTGGTATTTGAGGATGGCGGAAACCACCGAGGGCTTCTCACCCATGTCTACCGCACCGGTCGACATGGCGACCGCCGCGTCGCTGGCGTAGGCGTAGCCGCCCAGTTTCGCCATGGCTTCTTCAACCCCTTCCATTTTACCAATTGGCAGGCGGAACTGGCGGCGAATGCGGCTGTAGGAGCCGGTCGCCAGGGCCAGTGACTTAATGCCGCCGGTGGAGTTCGAGGGCAGGGTGATGGCACGGCCTACCGACAAACATTCAACCAGCATACGCCAGCCTTGACCGGCCATTTTCGGGCCACCAATAATGTAGTCTAATGGCACGAAAACGTCCTTGCCCTGGGTTGGCCCGTTTTGGAACGGCACATTCAGTGGGAAGTGACGGCGACCAATATTCACGCCCTCCATATCCGTGGGGATCAGGGCACAGGTAATACCCAGCTCTTTTTTATCGCCAAGCAGACCATCCGGATCCTGCAGTTTAAAGGCCAGACCCAATACGGTGGCAACCGGTGCCAAGGTGATATAACGCTTATTCCAGGTCAGGCGAATTCCTGTTACTTCTTCGCCATTAAATTCACCTTTACACACAACTCCGAAATCCGGAATGGCACTGGCATCTGAGCCGGCTTCCGGTGATGTGAGTGCAAAACAAGGGATCTCTTCACCGCGAGCCAAACGTGGCAGGTAATGATCTTTTTGTTCTTTGGTACCATAGTGCTGCAGCAATTCGCCCGGGCCTAATGAGTTAGGCACACCAACGATAGATGATAGTAAGGTCGATTTACTGGTGAGCTTTTGCAGGACACAAGACTGGGCATATGCCGAAAACTCTAGGCCACCGTATTCTTTTTTGATGATCATGGCGAAGAATTTATTGTCTTTAAGGTACTGCCACACCTCAGGGGGGAGGTCTGTCAACTCGTGGGTGGCTTCCCAGTCGTTGAACATGCCACATACTTCTTCTACCGGCCCGTCGAGGAAGGCCTGCTCTTCGGTGCTTAGCTTTGGTGCCGGATAGTGATGTAGTTTCTTCCAGTTTGGATTACCGCAGAACAGGTCCGCTTCCCACCAGGTAGTGCCAGCATCGATGGCCGACTTTTCGGTGTCGGACATGGTCGGGGTGACTTTTTTAAAGGTCTTAAATAGTGGCTTTGTTAGGTATTGCTGACGAATTGTGGTAACCGACAGGGGCACCGCAATAAGCAAGAATACTAACCAGCTTATAAAGCCAAAGGCTCCGGCAAAAGTGCCGACAAGCATGGTCGCAATGGCCAAGCCCAGGCAGGTATTGTAACTGGCTCTGTGGTAGCTGGCATAGGACAGTACCGCAATGAGCCCAAGTAAAAAAACGAGTGTCATAATCTTATTCCTTGTTAGAGGTCTGACCACTACCGGTTAGATTAGCGTTACTCTAGGGGGGTTGCAAGCCCTGTGTTTAATTATAGGGTGGTAAATCAGTTTGTTGCTTAGTATTTCACGGTTTGTTAGGAGTTTATGTGTGCGAATTGCTTGGCATGTCAGCCAACGTCCCCACGGATATTTGTTTTAGTTTCACTGGCCTGTTAGAGCGCGGCGGGAATACCGGCCCGCACACCGATGGCTGGGGTATTACCTTTTATGAGGGCAAGGGATGTCGATCTTTTAAAGACCCTTTACCGAGCGCTGAGTCGGAAATCGCCAAGCTAGTGCGCGCTTACCCCATTAAAAGTAAGTCGGTGATCAGCCATATTCGTCAAGCCAACCGTGGCCGAACCTGCTTGGAGAACACTCACCCCTTTACCCGAGAGTTATGGGGCAAGGAGATCACCTATGCGCATAATGGTCAGTTATCAAATTACAATGACTTAAGGCCAATCTTTTATCAGCCGGTGGGGAATACCGACAGCGAGCTGGCGTTCTGTTGGTTGCTGGATAAAATTCGTGAAAAGTATCCGAAACGGCCATCTAACATGGCGACCGTATTTCGTTATGCGGCTAAATTAGCGCATCAGCTGCGAGACAAGGGCGTATTTAATATGTTGCTCACCGATGGCGTCTATGTGTTGGCGTATTGCACTAATAATTTGCATTGGATCACCCGCCGCGCGCCCTTTGGCAAGGCCACGCTTATCGATACCGACCTGGTTGTGAACTTTCAAGAAGAAACGACGCCCAACGACATAGTAACCGTGATAGCGACGCGACCACTTACCAATGACGAGCGCTGGCATAAGATGGAGCCCGGGGAATTCGCTCTATTTAAGTTAGGGGAAAAGGTTTAGGGCAGACGTGGCGCTCAACAGTTGGGCGCCAACGAGTAGTGCGTTTACTCCTGCTCTGCACAGCGCTGCTGAAGGTCGCGTTTGACGATTTCCAATGCGCTTAAAGCTAAATGCGGATCTATATCATGTTGCTCCAGCAGCATGATCAGATCGACCGCCAGTTTGACCTCATCGGGGGCTTCATCTAGGGGCTTGCCTGAATTCTCCATGTGTACCTCGTTTTGCTATTAACCCGCGGGCTACTTGGATCGCAGCCTGCACCTGCAGCCGCATGTGGGCAGCTTCCTCCGAGGAAAGATAAAACAACATGTCGACATCGGAGCGGATATAGCGCGATGGCAGTTGATTTAGTACGGTGCAGCTGAGGTCGGCCAGGGTATCTTCATCATAGTGGTGTTGCAACTGCTGTTGTGCAATTTCTTCGACTACGAGCTTTTCATAATAATTATGAACATCGTCATGTAACTTCATGAATTTTATGCCCTAACCTAATTGATACCCAGTTATCATAGCGCAGCCAGAATGGCTGTCCAGCAAATACTGGTAGTATCACAGTGTCTTATTTGTAGCTATGATAGGCGCTCAGCAACAGTTGCCAATGCACGTCCACCACCTGTTCCAGATTGCGTTGGTAACCGCCGCCGAGTGCACAGCATAATGGGATGTTTTTCTGCTTCGCTATGGACATCACCAGGGTATCGCGTTGGCGAACCGCTTCAAGGGATAAGGAAAGGGTGCCCAGCTCGTCCTCGGCCACCACATCGGCACCGGCGTTATACAAGATGATATCCGGTTGGTGTAAACGCAATACCAGATTCAGCGCCGTTTCCAGGGTGTCTAGGTAAAGGGTATCGTCGCAACCCGTCGGCAGCGGAAAATCATAATCCGAGCGCTGCTTCAGGCGCGGGAAGTTTTGTTCGCCATGCAAAGAGAGGGTGATGATATCCGTATCCTCGCCAAGAATACTGGCACTGCCATCGCCTTGGTGAACATCCAAATCGAGTAACAGCACGGCCTCTACCTGCTCTTGGTGTATCAGTTCTCGTGCGGCGATGGCCAAGTCGTTAAAGATACAGTAACCGCTGCCATGGGTGGCAAAGGCATGATGGTAGCCGCCGGCCAGGTTTATCGCTAGGCCGTGTTCCAGCGCGCAATAGGCCGCACCGATGGAATTGCCAACGGACTGTAGGGTGCGTGCTACCAAAGTATCGCTATGGGGAAAGCCGATGCGTTTTTGAGCGCTGGCTGGCAGAGTGCCACCAATAAAGCCATTGATATAATCAGGGGTGTGAACCAGGGTCAGCTGTTCTTTGGAAGCGGGCTCTGCGCAGCGTAACAGTAACGTTTCGCTAAGCTGTGAGTCTGAGAGTAAGCGCTGGTGCAACAACCGATACTTATCAATGGGGAAGCGGTGGTGAGCGGGGAGGGGCAGTGCCGAATAAAGGGGATGATAAAAGACATTCATCGCTGTTGCTGTTTTTCCGCGTATTGAATGCGCTCTTCGCAGGCACCAATAGCCTTGCGACAGCGTCCCAAGCGCGCATGCAACGCCAAAATCTCTTTATTTAACAGCGTTGCCTGTTCGCCTTCTGCCCGCTGCAATTGCATCTTACGCTCGTTGATCATCTGCTCTAGGCGGCGTTCAAATTCGTGGTTTTTGGCCAGCTCCTGGTAGAGTTCATTGGTGGGTTGAATGATCTGTTGCACAGCCTTTTGATACTTTCTCGCTCGAGCGCTGGGAGTGTTTTCCTTTTCCCACACCGGTGTCGCCTTTAGCACCTTGACTATGGCTTCGATCTGCTCGCTTAACTGCGTCAGGGCAAAGGCGTATTGATGGCGCGCGCCTTGAAACTGGCTGTGGCTCAGCCGCTCTAGCTGTTGTTCAACTTCATCTACATAGTCGACTAACTGCATGCTTCTGGTGTTGAATACAGAGCGTTCAAACAAGGTATGTTGGGCCTGCATATAACGATTTTTGGCAAACCATTTAGCCTTATCGAATTGCTCGGCATCGGCACGTAGGCGCTGAACCGTGTTTTTTAATCGAGTCAGAGCATCGCCGCGAGTCATTACAGATAGGCCTCATACACAAGCTTTAGCGCAAGTATAATCACCACGGTGTTAAATACCGGGCGGATCACCTTAGAGCCAAAGCGAATGGCCGAGTGGGCACCCAGCCAGGCGCCGAACATTAAAAACATCCCCATGGTAATGCCGAGAATAAAGTTCACATGGCCCAGGGCGACAAAGGTGATAAGAGAAATAAAATTGCTGACAAAATTCATGGACCGTGCCAGTCCGCAGTTCAACAATAAATTCATCTTGTACAAAACACTGTTGCTGGCGGTCCAAAAGGTGCCGGTGCCCGGGCCGGCGATACCGTCGAAAAAGCCCAACGCGAGGCCTTGTAGCCATTGCTTAACACGCAGCAAAGGGGTGAGCACGGGTAATTGATCGCTTTGTTCGGGGCTGAGCTTGCCGAATAAGGAATAAATGGCCACCAGGATGATCACCACGGGGATGAGTTTATTTAAAAACTCAATGCTGAGACTATCGACGATCAAGGTGCCTATGGCTGCACCGATGGCGGTGGCGACAATTGAACCGGCCCAAAATGCAGGGTCGAACAGGCGCTTACGATAATAGGTGATACTGGCGGTCAGTGAGCCAAAGCTGGCGGCTAACTTATTAGTCCCCAGAGTCAGATGGGGCGGCAGTCCTGCGGTTAACAGCGCTGGAACAGTGAGCATGCCGCCACCGCCGGCAATGGCATCAATAAAACCGGCAGCCAGTGCCACGGCACACAGTATGGCCCAGGTTGAGGGGTCGATCGCTAATTCAAACATGATCAGTCAATTTGTCTTTTAAATGGCGGTAACGTATCAAGCATCGCCTTACCATAACGTTTACTGACTAAGCGTCTGTCGTAGATAGTAATGCGACCGCTATCGCGTTCTTTACGCAGCAGTCTACCACAGCTTTGCACTAATTTCTTTGCCGCATCGGGTACCGTGATGGATAAAAACGGGTTGCCGCCTTTACTCTGTACAAACTCCGCCTGAGCTTCTTCAATGGGCGAGGTAGGCACCGCAAAAGGGATCTTAGTGATCACCAAATTGGTGAGATAATCACCTGGTAAGTCAAGCCCTTCAGAGAGGCTTTGCGTGCCGAACAAAATACTGCCTTGACCATCATCGATGCGCTTTTTATGGCGGCGAACCAGGGCATCTCGGGATATTTCTCCTTGCACCAGTATGTCCCAGCCCTGTTTGCGCAGACGCTCGGCGACATGTTGCATTTGCCAGTAGGAGGCAAACAGCACCAGGTTAGCCTGCTTCTTTTCTAAACTTTGGGGTAGCGCTTTCACCAGGTAGTCACTAAAGGCTTTGTCTGTGGGCTCACACTCGGTTTTCGGGATATGCAACAGGGCTTGTTGCGGGTAGTCAAACGGTGAGGGCACCTTAATAAATTTAACGCCGGGCTCGCCACGCAGGCCGCTTTCATGGGCAAAATGTTCAAAGGAGCCCAGGGCCGTGAGTGTGGCTGAACAGAGCACCGCCCCGGCGCATTCTCGCCACAGTTTGTCTTTGAGGTAAAAACCGACCTCTATAGGGCAGTCGCTGAGCAGGTAATCATGGTGATTCTTGTATTCCATGCGCTTTATCCAGCGGGCATGGGGCACACTTTCGCTGTGCTTGCTGTAGCTCGACCACAGCTTGTACAGGGTTTCCAAACGGGCAATATATTGGCCGCTTTCTGCAAGCATGGGTTCGGCGATAAAACCCTTAACATCGCCGTCGTTGACATCGCTGCTGAGCGCTTCGTGCATTTTATTCAGGGTTCGTAGTGCGGTTTTGGCTGCCTCGCTTATGTCTTGAGCCTGCTGCGTGAGCTGCTCGGGTAAGCGGCCATGAGCAAAGCGATAGGTATGATCTTCGTTGTACTCATAGGAGGCGCTATCAAGCATGGTCAGCACCGCTTTATGGCCACGACTGATATCGTCGACGGCATCGTTAAGCTTAAATTGGCTGCCTGCCGCGCTGGCGCTGAAGATGGTTTGCGCCATTTTGCCACTGAACTTAAGTAACTTCTCAAGCCAGTCTTGTGTGCCCTTGATGGTGGCCGCGGCGGAGGAAAAGTCCCGAGTGATATGGGCGAGGTGGTGGGCCTCATCGATAACGTACATACAGTTTTCGGGCTCGGGTAAAATCACTCCGCCACCAAGCTCCAGGTCGGCCAGTAATAGACTGTGGTTGGCAACCAGCACATCCATTTGCGCAATTTTATTGCGCGCCAGATGGAAGGGGCAGGTTTGGTGTGCCTTCATCTGCCGTTGGCAGGAGTGCTTATCACCGCTGATCAACCCCCAGACTCTATCCGGTATTACATCGGCCCAGGAGTCTCTGTCGCCCTGCCACTTTTTATTTCTGTAGGCTTGATGTAATTGCTTCAGGCATTTTTGTTCCATCTCACTGAGCGGCGAGCTGAGTGTGGGCATCAATGCCATTTGCTGTTCATCGCCGTTGACGGCATTTTCCAGCTTGTGGGCACAAATATAGCGACCGCGGCCTTTTACCAGATCATAGCTAAATGTCAGGCCGCTGTGCTCGGCAAAAAATGGCAGCTCCTTAAACAGCAATTGCTCCTGCAATGCAACCGTCGCCGTGGAAATGACCAGTTTTTTATTGGCTTTTAGGGCAATGGGTAAGGCGCCAAGGCAATAGGCCAGGGATTTACCCGTACCCGTGCCCGCCTCGATGACGCAGATGCGTTGTTTTTTGTCATACTCCCCAGCCAGGGTTTTGGCTATTTCGGCGACCAGGTAATTCTGACTCGGTCTTGGCCGATAATCCTCCAGGCTGGCAGCGATCCGCTGATGAGCGGTACGTATGGTCTTTTTGAGCGGATCGGAGAGCATGATTTGACTTATGTATATATTTACAGTGCTGATATTCTAGGGGCAGTAGGGTAAAGACTCAAGAGTTAGTCACCGACTCGGCCATGGTAAAGTGGATTTTGGGTGGCTTCAATCGTCAGCGTTCTCGCTCCAAACATCACTTACCAGACTTAGTGGCTAGTTTGGCCGAGGCATGTCAACGGGCTAAAAACGAGGATGACCATCATTTGCAGCAGGCGAGCAAAATCATTATGAATACGCTCTGTGGGTGCTCGGGTCAAAGGGACGTCGCTTTTATGATCCCAGGTTTTCAAGCTCCATTACTTTGCGCGGTCACGAAATTATGCAAACCACAAAAACCTGGCTGCAAGAGTTGGGCGTGACTGTTATTTATGGTGACACGGACTCGAACCTCGTGGCACTACGGAGCGAATTGGATGAAATGCAAAGTCATCGCGTTGCATCGGACTTAGCGGAAAAAATTAACCAAAAATGGCGTAACAGGTTAAAAAACAACCTAAACTTAACCAGTTATCTTGAGTTAGAGTATGAAAGCTTGTATAGACCGTTTTTTATGCCAAAAACTCGAAATAGAAATGTTGGCGGTAAAAAGCGTTATGCAGGTTTGTGGGCACAAGATGATTACCGCCTTGTGTTTAAGGGAATGGAGCCGATACGTAGCGATTGGACGCAATCTGCCCAGGATTTCCAACAAGATTTATTTAGCGCCTTATTTCCAGGTGCAGACGTTCAGCAGGTGGTCGATGACTATATCGAAAATTGCATAATTGCTCAGATGCGGCACTGCTTACCTACAGCAAGCGCTCAGGCAAAGACACTGATCATTATACAAAAGCTATCTCTCCTCATGTGCCCCCGGCGCGGGAATACGATAAGGGCTTGAGTCAGGGCGACTAGGTTCATTATGTGTCAACCTAGGTGGGACCCAAGGTGCTACCTACTACTCACGCGTTGGATTTGGGGCACTATCAGGAAAAGCAGTTGAAGCCTATTATCGATGTTCTGCAGAGCATAGGTATGACCATTGATTATGGCCAACTAGGTAAGCAATTCCTGCTTTTGTAACAAATTATTTTATAGCCATTCTAATTACTGTGTTGCCTTTTTAGCATGTTGTTTATTAAGGGAAAAATAATAATAAAAAACACCATTTTGTTTCTTTGGTGTTTTTTTTTGCGGTTATGTTGTTAATTTGCTGTTGACCAGTATTTCTTAAATTGTTTAGTATCTCTCTAGTGAGTGTAAATTGTTACATTTCATAATAAGTTGTTCACAACGAAAAATAATTAGTCACATCGCAATGTGACCCAGGGAGAATCCAATGTTAAACGGCAAAATTGCAAAATCAGTGCGCTTAGCACTAGTTTTTGGCGCTGCTTCAACAGCTGTGCTTTCAGCTAACGCTATGGCTGCAGAAGAAGGCGCTGAAGAAGTAGAACGTATCGAAGTAACTGGTTCACGCATCAAGCGTACTGACCTAGAAGGCGCAGCACCGGTTATGTCTATCACCGCAGCTGACATCAAAATGGAAGGTGACTTCACTGTCGCTGATGCTCTTCGTTCAAGCTCTTTGAACTCATTCGGTTCATTCTCTGAGCGTTCAGGTAGTTCAGCACAATCTCAAGCAACTATTAACCTTCGTGGTGCAGGTTCTCGTCGTACTCTAGTATTGTTAAATGGTCGTCGTTTCCCAGGCTCACCAACACTAGGTGGTGCAGCAGCTAACTTGAATGCTATCCCTATGGCAGCGGTTGAGCGTATCGACATCATGACTGAAGGTGCATCTTCAATCTATGGTTCAGATGCGATGGCGGTGTTGTTAACGTTATTCTAAAAGAAAACTACGAAGGCCTTACATTCAATATCGGCGCAGGCCAGCGTGATCAAGATGAAGGCACAACATCAGCAGAATTCTCTGTTGTTGGTGGTGTTTCAAGCGATAAAGGTAACATCACTTTCGCTTATGATTACCAACGTCGTGAAGGCATCAGTGATGCAGCACGTGATTACACCAAAGCTCAAATCGGCGATTTAGATGGCGATGGTGATATCGAAGCATACACAGCTGACACTGTTGGTTGGTCTTTCTACGGTGCTACCGTTTTATCTCCTGATTTCTCACAAGCACAAGCATCACTTCTATGTGATGACTTAATTGCAGAATACGGCGAAGACACATTCCGTCGTGTTGACGCTAATGAGGACTGGGGTCCTGGTTCATCATACTGTATGTATGCCTACGGTAACGTATCTTACAACACAGCGTCAATCGATCGTAACACTGTATACACAAGCGCTAACTTTGAACTTGCTGAAGACCTAGAGTGGTTTGCGCAAACTATGTTTGTTCAAAACTCATCATTCGGTCGTTATGCTCCACCTGCAGCGCCTTGGACAAATATGTCTGCAGACAATCCGCACAACCCATATGGTGAAGACGGTGCATACGGTTTATTCCGTTGGGTAGGCATCGGTACGCGTGACGGTAACGTTGACGATTACAACATCGATTTAACTACTGGTCTTCGTGGTGCTCTTGACTGGAATAACGCGACTTGGGAAGTTTACTTCCACCGCAACAAAGCGGATAACAAATCAGTAGGTCAATACTACCTATCATACTCAGGTCTAGCTTATAACGAGCAAAACGACATTGATCTAGGTTCTGATGCTGGTATCGCGAATATGAAAGCGACCACACTTCAAGAGTCTTCATCAACGTTTGACCAATACTTCGGTGGTATCGGTTTCGACCTATTCGAACTACCAGGTGGTGCGGCATCTCACTACTTCGGTATGGAATACTTCGAGCAAACTTATGCAGATATCTACGATGGTCAATCTGAAGCTGGTCTAATCGGTGGTTCAGCAGGTAACTCTTCAGAGGGTGAACGTGATGTAACTGCATTCTTCTTTGAATCAGTACTTCCTGTAACTGAAACTTTAGAGTTGAACCTTAAAGCTCGTTACGATGATTACTCTGACTTCGGTGATAACGTTGCTCCTGCAGTATCTGCGCGCTGGCAAGTAGCTGAAAACGTAGTAGTTCGTGGTTCATACTCAGAGTCGTTCCGTGCGCCAGGTCTTGACCTGCTAAATGCTGCTCGTACCTTCTCTGCTGAAAGAGCAATTGACTTCGCTGGTGGTTCAACTACTTCACGTCAATATGACACTTACTACACGCAAAACTCAGAGCTAGAAGCAGAAGAGTCAGATTACACTAACCTAGGTGTTGTTTGGGATGTTAACGATAACCTAACGTTCAAAGTTGACTACTTCCAGTTATCTATCGACAACGTAATTCAGGCTAAGTCACTGCAATCGTTACTTTCAGATGAGGCGGCTGGTCTAATCTCTGCGGTATCTATTGATACAGATACATCAAACGAAACCTTCTACTTGAAGCGTTCTGCCTCTGGTACACTGGTTGAAGCAGGTACTTCTTACTACAATGGTGCAGGTTTCGAAATTGAAGGTATTGACTTCACAATCGCTGCTAACATGGAAACTGCTTTTGGTGATTTCCGCTTCAACAACGTAAACAGCTTCGTTCTTGCATATGACACAGAAGTAGGTGGCATTGTTCAGGATACTGCTGGTTGGTCAGGTCAACCTGAACTTAAGTCTGTTGCAACGCTTTCGTGGTCATATGAAGATCATTCACTAGCGTGGAACTCAACATACACAGACAGCACAAGCGAGTTCCAATCAGCACCACGTAATGCAGATGGTGATGTTATCGAAGGTCCATATGTAATCGACGGTAAGCTAGACAGCTGGTTGGTTCATAACTTAACCTACACTTACAATGCTGGTACTTATGGTGCAGTTACATTCACCATCAACAACCTTACAGATGAAGACCCAGTGTTGTCATCTGCAGGCACATGGACTAACCAAGACCTATATAACAACTTTGGTCGTGATTATCGTGTGAACTACTCAATTAGTTTCTAATTAATTGATATTAAATATAAAAAGGCTGAATTTATTTCAGCCTTTTTTGTTTTAAAGGGGTAAAAATGAGCGATCATTGGACAAATTATTGGGAGCAGGGCCATCTAACTTCATTTGGAGGCGGATTTAAAAATAATTATGAAGGTGAATTGAAAGAGTTTTGGAGCACTTTTGCGAGTCAACTAGTGCCAAATTCAAAGGTGCTTGATATTGGCACGGGTAACGGAGCACTCATTGAGCTAATACAAAAAAATAATAATTTCAAATGCGTAGGAATTGATCAGGCAACTATAAACAATGAGATCTCCCGTACGATTAATGGTGAGTTCTATTCAAAAGTCTCTGCTGAAAAGCTTATTTTCAGTGATAACGAATTTGATTCTGTGATAGCTCAATTCGCTTTGGAATACACAAATATAGACCAAAGCCTAGATGAAGTACTCAGGGTGTTAACGGCCAAGGGTCGGTTTGCATTTGTATGTCACCATCCTGAGTCGATCGTTGTAAAACCAAATGAATTAATTTTAGAGGCGGCAAAATTAGTAAAAAGTCATTTCTCAATTCCCTTGTCTAACTTGATTGAGGCCATCCTTGATAAGGATACTGTAGCTACTCGTCAATTCATTAAAGAAATAGAAGTACAAATAACCACTCAGTTTGGCAGCAACTCTGAGCCATTATTAGGTACTAATTTACCTGCGTTTATAGGGTTTTTGAGTCAAAATTCGCAAAAGAACTTAGACTTTAGAAAAGCGCTATCACTATTTATGAGTGAATTAGAACTTTTAATTTTAAGGTTAACGGAGTTAGTAGAAGCGGCAAAAAACTCTAAGATACTTATTGATAGAGTGAAATCCCTGGCTGAGAGTTATGAAGAGGCAAACCTTTATGAAAATACAACGGAGAATCTAATTGCTACATGTATAGTAGGTCAGCTAAGTTGCCAATAAAATATTTTTAACGTCTGCAGCCTAACGGCGGCAGTTAAAGAAACTATACTCTCCAAATTGATAATTCGAACTGGTCCTCAGATTTAAAGCTATCACGAATATGAGATATCCGATTATACAAGTAATTAAGGAGATCTAATCATGATGAAAAATGCTTACTCAGGAGCAATTTTCTGTGCGTAAATCAAGTTGTGGACCGAAGACATGCTGGATAACGCCTTGCAAACAGATGTCATTTCAAAAAGGAAGTGGCATCAGTGAAAAGAAAGGCTGTCGTTAGTCTCAATACAAACTTGAATGATCGAGCAATAGGCCTTTCTGCTATTTTGTATAAGTAGCACAGCAGTTAGCTAAAACATTCCTCTAAAGAATGAAGCGGTCAAAGCTTGTTTACGGGAATACGTAACCTTTTAACCTTGCTGAGGCTGCTTGCTCTATGTCTTTCTCAAAGCAAAAGGTCTGGTAAAAAAGCGTACCTACTGGCGGTATACTGACCTGTATATTTAAGTTCGAACTGAACGGTGTAATAGGCTGATATTGCCTCAAGTCTCTTTCTTGCTTCCTGGTTATACGCATAAGGACTAACCAAAGAGCTAAAGCTTAAAGCTGAATTTTCCCCGTCTAGAAGCCCACACAAAACATCTTTGAGGCGAGATTTGACGAACAGTTTCGAGATGCCTTTATTAATCCAAATTGATTTCTTAATTCAGCCAACGCAGGTTATGAGCGATAGGCTGTGATCCCGTTATAACGATGTGCGCCCAAACAACTCAGTGAGTCAGCTGCCACAAAGTGAATACGCAAGCACTTAGTGTAGTGATGAAAATCTCACTGAAAGTGAATATTATTGATGGGGGTTATTTCACTACACTATATATGTCAGCAAGTTGCGCTTAGTAATTCCACTATCTATAAAGATTACCCCTATGTTATGCGAGCTTAACTCTCTTCATTTTCCGCCACTGCTAAGACGTCAAGTCACATATATCTGAGGCTATAAACTTGTACATTAATACCGAGGAATAATTAACACTTATCTATCGGCACTCTTTTTATACATGAACTACAATCTTATTGCTGTGAGGTGGATTTTTATTCGTTTCTAAATCACACCTAGAAGTGGAGGGCAGATGAAAATTGTGGAGAGATAGGGTTGGTGCAGTGCTGGGCATTGGTAAACTTAAGTAGTTATTTTGCCTTATTATGGCCAATTCAAATTTGAAATTTCATTCAATTTTAATGCTATAAAAATTAACTTTTTATTTCCAAAATCCAGAGGGGGCTAGGCATTTTGGGGCATATAGATGGGTTGTGTGTTAATTTTATGTTTCATATAGGAAAATAAGACGAACGCAAGGAAAATTGCGATAAACATCAAGTTGACAGCACCGGAACCTTTTAGCATTATTGGCAAGTTGGTATCACTAGAAAGATACCTAGGTTGGCTCATTTAGAGTGGGCCGATAAAAATTCAAAAAGTAACATTACTTAATTGGTTGGGAACTATGTCTGTTAAAATCAGAAAGAGTCTTGTAGCTTCTGCGTTGGTTGGCGCAGCTGCACTTGCAAGCAACAATGTGATGGCAGATCCGTTGAATGACTTGCACAAAGCTGGTGCAACAATTCAAACGGCTGCTAAAAAGTCTCAAACTAAAATCGACAACATCTACGGTCAAACTCAAGAGCTAATCGCCGATTACCGCTCTACTGTAGATGAAACAGAAATCATGAAGGTCTATAACGACCACGTTCAGCGCCTTGTTGATGACCAAAACTCTCAAATCGAGTCTTTGGAGCGTCAGATCGCTGGTATCGACAAAACGAAACAAAACGTTGTGCCTTTGATGTATCGCATGATCGATACGCTTGAGCAATTCATCAAAGCGGACGTTCCGTTTGATACTGAAGAGCGTATGGAGCGTATTGAAAAACTACGCGACATCATGACTAGCGCTTCTGTAACAACTTCTGAGAAGTTCCGTCAGGTTCTTGAAGCTTACATGGTAGAGAAAGACTACAGCACGACTATGGTTGCTAACCAAGGCAGTCTGAACATCGACGGTCGTGATATCTCTGTAGACTTCGCGCGTCTTGGTCGTATTGCTTATGTAGCGCAATCTTTCGACCAGAAGAGTGCTTGGGTGTGGAACAACACTACTAAGCAGTGGGAAGCGTTAGGCGATGAATTCCTGAAGCCTATCAAAGAGACAATCCGTATGGCCCGTAAGCAAGCGGCTCCGGATCTTGTTAAACTACCAATCTTCGGCGCGGAGTAATCGATAATGAAGAAACTATTCAAAGGTTTTGCTGTTGCAGCAGTACTATCTGTTTCTGCCGGTGCTGCGCTTAACGCCCATGCAAACACGCAAGTACTTGACCAAATCCTTGAGCAAGTAAAGAAAGAGCGTATCTCTGAAGGCAAGCTAAACAAGCAACGTGAGCAAGAGTTCCTAGCTGCTCGTGCTGACCAGCAAGCGCTTCTTAACACTGCAAAGCGTGAACTAGCTGCTGAAAAAGCACGCGGTGAGCGTCTGCAAAAAGAATACGCACAAAACGAAATCACCCTAGCGGAAAAAGAAACTGCACTTGAAAATGCAAAAGGTACCCTAGGTGAGATGTTCGGTGTTGTACGTCGTGCGGCACAAGAAACAATTGGTTCAATCGAAGCATCACTAGTAAGCGCTGAAAAGCCTGGACGTGCTGAAATTCTTCGTTCACTAGCGGCAGCAAAAGAGCTTCCTACTACTCGTGAACTAGAAGAGCTTTGGATTGCCCTACAAACTGAAATGACCGAGTCTGCGAAAGTATCTTCTTTCGAAGCTGAAGTTTCTGAGCTTGACGGTTCAACGTCTACTAAGCAAGTAACTCGTATCGGTAACTTCAACCTTATCACAGACGATGGTTACCTGATTTACTCTGGTGACACTCAATCGATTCAACCACTAGGTCGTCAACCAGACGGTTACGTGCTAGACACTGCTAAGTCACTTATCAATACTTCAGCAGACGCGTACACTGGCTTCTACGTTGACCCAACTCGTGGTTCAATCTTGCGTCTAAACACGCAGAAAGCGACTCCTGAAGAGCGTTTCCACCAAGGTGGTGAAGTAGGTTACATCATCGCTGTTTTACTAGTGATTGGTTTCCTAATCGCGATTGTACGTCTAGTAGACCTAACAATCACTTCAGGTAAGATCAAGAGTCAACTTAAGAACACCAGCGCACCTTCAGAAGGTAACCCGCTTGGTCGTATCCTTAAAGTTTACCAAGACAACAAAAACCAAGACGTTGAAAACCTTGAGCTTAAGCTTGATGAAGCGATTCTACGTGAAACGCCTCGCATCGAAATGGGTATCAACATCATCAAGATCTTGGCTGCTATCGCACCGCTACTAGGTCTACTTGGTACCGTTGTTGGTATGATCAACACCTTCCAGCAGATCACATTATTCGGTACCGGTGATCCGAAGATCATGGCTGGTTCAATCTCAATGGCTCTAGTAACTACAGCCCTAGGTCTAATCGCGGCACTTCCGCTAATCCTAGTACACGCTGTTGTTGCCGGTCGTAGTAAATCAATCATCCACATTCTTGATGAGCAAAGCGCTGGTATTATCGCTGCTCACGCGGAGAAGGAGAAAGCCTAATGCTAGTCCTGATGGAGATTTGGGAATCTATCAGGGATTTTGTTGGCACAGGCGGCCAGGTTTTATACGTGGTCGCGATAGCACTCTTCCTCATGTGGGTTTTAATGATTGAGCGCTATTGGTTCCTACTTGCTGAGTTTCCGAAAATGAAAAAAGGAATCGTAGCTAAGTGGGACGCCCGCCAAGACACTACGTCTTGGTACGCACACAGAATCCGCGATGCATGGATTTCTGAAGCGTCTGAAAAATTAGATGAGCGCATGTTGTTGATTAAGACATTGGTAGCCGTATGTCCGTTAATCGGTCTATTGGGTACAGTAACGGGTATGATCGCGGTTTTCGAAACCATGGCAACTCAAGGTACTGGTAACCCTCGACTAATGGCATCGGGTATTTCAATGGCAACAATCCCAACAATGGCTGGAATGGTTGCGGCACTATCAGGTGTATTCTTTAGTACACGTCTAGAAGCACGTGCAAAAATGGCTAAAGAAAAGCTGATTGATAGCTTGCCTCATCACTAGAGAGAGATTTGAATATGGCACGTAAACAACGTTTTCGTGAAGAAGAAGAAGCAGCCGTCGATATGACGCCGATGCTAGACATCGTATTCATCATGCTGATCTTCTTTATCGTAACTACATCGTTCGTTAAAGAAGCTGGTATTGATGTAAATAAACCTGAAGCAGCGCAAGCGACTAAGAAGAAAAATGCAAATATCTTCATCGCTATTCGCTCTAACGGTGAAATTTGGATGGATAAGCGTCAGGTAGATGTTGAGCGTGTAGCTGCGAATATCGAGCGTCTATTAGCAGAGCAACCAACCGAAATCGTAATTATCCAGGCGGATAAAGAAGCGAAACACGGTGTTGTTGTGAAGGTAATGGACCAAATTAAAGCCGCAGGTATCGATAAGATATCCATCGCTGGAGAAAAGTAATGATTCGTTTTCTGTTTTCACTGATTGCAGGTGGGGCAGTTACTTTCGGCTTATTCTTTTTCATGGCGTATCTAATCTCCGGAGGAGATGGACGCGCCGCTAACGAGAAAGAGAAGATCGTTGTCGAAATTATGACGAATCCGCCTGAATCCAAGGTGCAGGAGCGTAAGCGTGTACCGCCGCCGCCGCCTCCACCGCCAAAGCAGCCGCCTAAGCCGCAGCCGCCACAGCCAGACAACAGCAACCCTGATGCTGGCGCACTAGGCTTCAATATGCCAAGTGTTAACGTGGGTGGTTCTGCCGGTGGATTAAGTGGCCCAGGTGCATTTGGTCGAGATGGTGATGCTACACCTCTTGTGCGAATTGAACCTAAATACCCAGTGCAAGCCGCACGTGATGGTAAAGAAGGTTGGGTACAACTTTCATTCACCATCAACGAAGTGGGCGGGGTAGAAGACGTTGAGGTTATCGACGCCGAGCCTAAGCGTATCTTCGACCGTGAAGCCAAGCGTGCACTGCGTAAATGGAAGTACAAGCCTAAAGTTGTTGATGGCAAGCCGGTAAAACAGCCTGGCATCACAGTACAGCTTGACTTTAAACTGAACCAAGACCAGTAAGGAGAGTGTAGAGATGAAAAATCTATCGAAAGTTACTGCACTCGCTCTGCTAATCTCCGTATCGGGCGGCGTAGTCAGCACCTCAGCGGTGGCTGCGCCAAACTACGCGGAGATCGAAAAGCGCAAAAATGCCAAGACTAAGGTCATGGGCGAGCGCGTCGGTAAAAAAGTGGTTAAGGCTTTCGAGCTTTATGAAGCTGAAGATATCGACGGTGCCATTGCTATTTTGAAAGAGTTGGATCCTTCTGATAAGTTTGATAAGGCTACGGTAGATCGTTATTTAGGTCAGCTGTATGCACAGAAAGATAACTATCAGTTAGCGATCAAGCATATTCGCGATGCGGTTAAGCCTGATGTGCTTAACTTCAACGATCAAGAACAAGCAATGAAGCTGATTGGTGACTTGTTGGCTAACACCAAGAAGTACAAAGAAGCGAAACAAGCCTACATCGACTGGATGGACTTCACCGGTGAAGAAGACGCCACGGTGTACACGCGTATTGCGCAGGCTAACTATGAGCTTGGTCAGTTTAAAGACGTTATTCAACCAGCCGAGCGCGCCATTGAGCTAAATGCGAAGTCGGAGCCTAAAAAGGCCCCATTCTCGCTGCTTATGGGTGCTTACTACGAGACGAAAGATTTTCCTAACGTAGTAAAAGTAGGCGAACGTATGGTGAAAAGTTGGCCCGAAGACAAAAAGTCTTGGACTAACCTAGGTCGTTTCTATATGCAGGTAGAGGACTATTCAAAAGGTCTGAATATCATGGATATCGCTTACGACAACGGCTACCTTGAGTCTGAAACAGACTATAAGGTACTTGCCCAGCTATATTCGTTCGTTGGCGTGCCTTATAAAGCCGGTTTCCATATGGAAAAAGCGGTTAATGAAGGTAAGGTTGAGCGCACTAAGCAAAATGTAACGGCAATTGCCAGCTACTATCATAATGCGAAAAACATTAAGACGGCGGCTAAGTATTACGAAGAAGCAGCAAAGTTTGATAACGATGCAGAACTTTTCCGTAAAGCAGGTTCATTGCGTTTACAAGAGCAACAGTTTGATAAGGCCGTGTCCTTATTAAACAAAGCGCTTGATTTAGGTTCGGATAAAGAAGGTCAAATTTATTCAGACCTGGCCGAAGCCTACTTACAGCAAGAGAAATACAAGCAAGCGTATGCTGCGATCTCCAAAGCAGCGGAAGATCCAAGCACACGTAAGTTTGCTCGCAGCTGGAAGACTTTCATTAAAGATAAGGCGCAGCGTAACGGCGTAAGTCTTTAATCACAGCATGTGACCATAAAAAGCCCCATTAGGGGCTTTTTTTATATTTATAAGAATAAGTAATAGCGTTGAGCAGATTATGATCAAGCGAATGTTATCGATAGGTTTATTGTTATTGGTAGGGTGTTCGGATGCGCCCAGTTTAGACTCTGCGCAGGCCATTGAGGCCTTGCGGCAGCTAAATGCTAGGCTAAGTGGCGAAAGAGTCGATGCCGGGCAGCCTTGGCCCTTCACTCAGGAGTACCTTAAGCAACGCCACGATATTTATAATGCCATAGCGCGCTCGCAACTTACTCCTAATCAGGCGCAAACTCTGGATTATTTGGTTACCGAAGAGCGCTTTGTACGGCGCTATCAACCTTGGCCCTTAGCGGCGAAAATCACTGACCATTCGGCCTTTTTCCAAGACTCTCAGGCACAACAGGGGCTTGCAAAATGGCTGTCATTTGTAGAGCAGACCTTAGAGCAAGCACAGGACAGTAAGATTTATCTTAATGTCGTTGAAGTAGCGCATATACAGGCTCAGCTGGGGCAATTTAAAAAGCAAAGCAGCGAGCCACAACTTAACACTGCTATCGCTCGTTTGGAGGCTTATTTAAGTCGTTATATTCCCCGTAATCAACTGGGGTTGGCGCAGTTGCCCAATGGTGCACAGTGGTATCAGGCGAAAATTAATTATTATAGCGGTCAGGTACGCTCTCCCATCCAGTGGTATACCGATATACAAGGTAAACAAAGGGACGTTCAGGGTTTCGGTGTACAGCCATTACCAGAAATGGATCGCTCTGAGCTAATGCCAGACCTTGATTGGCGGCAAAATTATGGTGACTTAAGGGGGTGGGCTAAAGGGTTGCAATTGAACCCGTCACAGCGCTATATGGCGTTAATATGGATGGAGGTTGACCTTGGCGTACATGCGCAAATGTGGAGTGAGCAGTTTGTGTATACGGCTTTGGCCAATAAGGGAATCGACGCCGGGGTGGCAACACGCATCTTGATGCGGGTATTAACCCACCCGGGGCAGAGCTTTATCTATGCGGACCTAGTTAGCGAGCCTTAAGGTGCGCCTCGCACTGCCGGCAGCGTTGGGCGGTTACGTCTTCGGCGAGACGAGCCGCCTCAATGGGCTCTTCGCAATCGCTGCAAAAGCCGAATAACCCCAAATCAAATTGGCACTGGGTTGCCTCAAGGCGCTCCAGTTTATCCACCAAATCTTTATAAGTTGGTCCGGATTTATCGCGAAGATGTGCCACCCAATCCCATTCTGGATGAGCTGCCAAAGTCTGATAAAGCTCGTTCTCATGGCTGAGGGTGGAATAGCGCAGGCGGTTTAAAAGCTCTTCACGCACTTGCGAAAGTAACACCTCTACTTTCGCTTCAAAGTCGAGCGTCTCGATAGTCATGACACAATCCACTGTTAACTTAGGTAGCTTTTATTGTGGCCAGTAAATGCCTCAATCGATATGACCGTGATCAACTAAAGGTGAAAAAGTATCGGCTAATGTTCTGCTTGTTCGCTATGGCGCTTCAGCACTGCTAGAACTTCATCCTTATTATGCAGGCGACGGATATCCTCGAATAAGGCATCGGCCTGGCCATAGGTGCGCTTTAAATAACCCAGCCACTGCTTGGTGCGATTGGCGAAGTAGCGCTTCGACATCTGCTCGTCATCATGCATTGACGAATGCACGATATGATAGAGTACGTCATGCCAGCTAAGGCGACGGTGTGATTGCCCCGCATCCTCTGCTTTAATCCAAGCCGCCAGGTCGGGCATGGCCAGGGCGCCGCGGCCAAGCATCAGGTGTTGGCATTGGCTTTGGGCTCGAGCATTACGGGCGTCGTTGAGATCCCAAATCTCGCCGTTGGCCACCACTTCCATATTGGTATTTCTCGCTAGCAGAGGGGCAATTTTGTCCCAGTACGCAGGCGGGCGGTAGCCGTCGCGTTTGGTGCGCGCATGAATGGCGATGCCATCGGCCTTTGCCTGGGCTACGGCATCAAAAATCTCCCTGCTCAGGGAGTCGTCGTCAAATCCAAGTCTGACCTTGGCAGTCACAATATGCTTATTATCAACCGCATCACGTACCGCTTTGACTATCTGATAGACCTGCTCAGGCTCCTTCAGCAGTACGGCGCCGCCTTTACTTTTATTAACTGTTTTTGCCGGACAGCCAAAGTTCAAATCAATGCCATGTGAACCAAGCGCGACCGCTTTAACCGCATTTTCTGCTAGGTATTGTGGGTGTTGTCCAAGTAGTTGAATGCGTACCGGTGTTCCTGCGCGAGTATAGCCATCGTTATGTAATTCTGGGCAATAGCGCATAAACACGCGCCGTGGCAAACGTTGATTAACGACACGAACAAACTCGGTCACACATAGATCGAAGCCACCAATGTCGGTCAGTAGCTGGCGCATTTTAAAATCTACAACGCCTTCCATGGGAGCGAGGATTAGTTTCATGTTCGGCCTTATGGGAAATTTGGCCGCGTATTCTAACCTGAACTAGGCTATTGATAAAATAGCATTATCAGTTCATATTTAAGTCTGTGATCTGATTACAAAAATAATCTAACCTTAGTGAAAGCATCTGTCACAAGGTCGGGTCTACTTATTTTGACAGCTACTAACACAGAGAGAGCAAGAGCATGAACACATTAAAGAAAAATTCAATTGCATTAACTTTAGGCGCAGTTGTTGCCGGTGGCGCAGCTATGACAGCCACCGATGCCCAGGCAAATCCATTTGAAATGCAAGAAATGGTAGCCGGTTACCAGCTAGACGCTGGTGAAGGCAAGTGCGGTGAAGGTAAGACCGAAAAAGAAGGTCGTTGCGGTGAAGCTAAGAAAGCCGAAAAAGAAGGCAAGTGTGGCGAAGGCAAATGCGGCGAAGGTAAAAAAGCCGAAAAAGAAGGTAAGTGCGGCGAAGGCAAATGCGGTGAAGGCAAGGCCAAAAAAGAAGGCAAGTGCGGCGAAGGCAAATGCGGTGAAGGCAAAGCCAAAAAAGAAGGTAAGTGTGGCGAAGGCAAATGCGGTGAGGGTAAAGCCAAAAAAGAAGGTAAGTGTGGCGAAGGAAAATGCGGTGAAGGCAAAGCCAAGAAGGGCGAAAAAGAAGGTAAATGCGGTGAAGGCAAAGCCGAAAAAGAAGGCAAATGCGGTGGCCACAGCGCGTAAGCACTGAGGTTAAGGCAAAACTTATACAAGCCGCCGTTACACGCGGCTTGTGTGTTTATAAGTACCCTAGGAGTATGAGATGAAGACCTGTGCCACAGACATCGGTAATGTTGGCCTTGGGCTGCGCCGTGAGATGGTCGACGATATGCTTACCCATATTCCCGAGCAAATTGGTTTTATGGAAGTAGCGCCTGAAAATTGGTTACCCTTTGGCGGCAAGCTGGGTAAGCAGTTTAAAGCCTTGACCGAGCGTCATCCCTTTATCTGTCATGGGCTCTCTTTATCTATAGGGTCGCCCGATCCCTTGGATATTGATTTCCTTAAGGCCCTTAAGGGCTTCTTTGACGAGCATAATATTCGTATGTACAGCGAGCACTTGAGTTATTGCTCCGCCGGTGGTCATATGTATGACCTGATGCCCATTCCCTTTACCTCTGAGTCGATCGATTATGTTGCGGCGCGTATTCGCCAGGTACAAGATATTTTAGAGCGCCCCCTTATTATGGAAAATGTCTCCTATTATGGCGCCCCGGGGCAAGAAATGACGGAGTTGGAGTTTACCAATGAGGTGCTGGCGGCCGCTGACTGCCAGCTTTTACTCGACGTTAATAATATCTACGTCAATTCGGTTAACCATGGATATGATGCCAGTGCGTTTCTTCAAGGTTTGCCCAGTGAGCGCATAGCTTATATTCATGTTGCTGGTCACTATAATGAGGCAGAGGATCTGATCGTCGATACGCATGGTGCGGATGTGATTGACCCGGTATGGCAGCTTTTACAGCAAGCCTATGAATGCCATGGGGTGTATCCGACCTTGCTTGAGCGTGACTTTAATATCCCGCCGTTACCGCAATTGATGCGCGAGCTCGAGATGATAGCCGAGTTGCAAAAGCCCTTTTTAGTTAATCAGCAGCGAGCCTAAGTATGCAGTTTCAACAGGTGCAAAAGCAATTTAGTGACTATATTCGCGATCCAGAGACCCATGCCAAACCTGGGGATATCGAAGAGCGGCGCATGAAGATTTATCGTGAGCTGTTTTTTAATAATGTTAATGGCTTTTTGGAGAGTGCATTTCCGGTATTGCATAGCCTCTATGAGTCGCAGAAATGGCAGCAGCTGGTGCGTACTTTTTTTGCTTGTCATCAGGCACACTCACCATACTTTATTGATATTTCAAAAGAGTTTTTACACTTTTTAGCCGAAGAATATACACCCCTGGACAGCGACCCTAAGTTTTTGCTTGAGCTAGCGCATTATGAGTGGATCGAGTTGGCGGTAGCCACGGCCAAGGTACAGGGTGATTATCGCGCTATCACAGCCGTTAGCGATGAGCCCATGTATTTTAGTGAATCTGCTCAGGTGGTGTGTTACCACTATCCGGTGCAAACCATTTCTATTACAAATCAACCGCACGAGCCGGATGAAGTGCCCAGTTATATTTGCGTCTATCGCGATGGGGATGATGAGGTGCAATTTTTGGCGCTCAATGCCATGACCGCGCTGCTACTCGATATATTGAATAAACATCCGGGTATCACCTTGAAGACCCTGTGTGCCTTGCTTCAGCAGCAGGCTCCCAGCTTCAGTGAAGCGCAACTGCACGCCGGGGCGCAGCAAATCCTGGCCGACTTAGCACAAAGAAGCATAGTGTTAACGCTGGATTGCTAGCCAATATTAGATTACTATATGCGCCGTTTTTTGTCGTGTTTAAGAGGTAATTACAATGGCGCATAAAGGTGATTTTAAAGACCCTTTCAACTTCAAATATTTCGTTGCATTTATCGCGGTATTCGCTGGCATCGGTTGCCTTAATGCAATTCTAGGTTGGGCCACCGCCATTTCAGCCTAATCGAATATTTTCACAAGGCCCCGTTAGGGGCTTTTTTGTGTCTAAGCAAAGACCGACTCGTTAAGGGTAATGGAGCCAGCATCGGCATCGAGCGTGACTTGTGCGCCAACGGGTAAAATAAACTGCTGCTTTACATGGCCTATCATGGCGCCGCGATATGCAGGAATGCCCAGGGGTTTAATATAATCAGCCAAGATCTCATCCAGGCTCAGTGAGCCGTAGCCGCTGTTTGGCGTGCATTGGCTGCAATCGCCAAACACAAAGCCGGCTACTTTATCCAGTGCTCCCATCAACTTTAAGGTGCTCATCATCCTGTCGATACGATAGGGGGCTTCTTCGGTGTCTTCTAAAAATAAAATCGCGCCGTCAAAGTCTGGTAAATAGGGAGAGCCTGCCAAGGCCGTTAAAACGGTTAAATTACCTCCTATCAACCGCCCGCTAATGCGTCCCGATGTAATGGTTTGGGTCAGGTAGTGAGTATTTATCAGCTCGTCTTCGGCCTTGGGCAGATTCATATAATGCATGCGTTGTCGCTGCTCAAACAAGCGCTGAAACTGCTGCACGTTAAACGGATTCCAGTCGCTTGTGGCATTGGGACCATGGAAGCTGATCAGGCCTACTTGTGAAAGCAGCGCGTTATGCAGGGCGGTAATGTCGGAATACCCTAATAGCGGCTTGGGATTAGCGGCGATACTGGGGTAATCGAGCAGGGGCAGGAGACGAGCCGCGCCAGATCCGCCGCGCAGGCAAAATAGCCCATCGACCTCGGGATCAGCGAATTGGGCATTGATATCGGCGGCCCGTTGCGCATCGGTTCCGGCCAAGTGGCCGCGGCGAGCGAGCACATGCTCGGCCAGTTTTACCTTATAACCCAAAGCCTTTACTAGTTGCTGCGCCAGGGCCAGATCTTTGTGCTCGGCGGTGGCCGCAGCGGGGCTGACAATGGCAAGGGTGCCGCCTTTTTTAAGCGCCTTGGGTTTGATAACGCTCTGAGCGCCAAGTTTAGGAATTCCGATTGCCTGCGCCTGGGTGCTGGTCAACAGGCCGATACCGAGGAGGGAGCAGGTTTTTAAAAAGGCGCGTTTGTTCATTTATCTACCTCAGAAGCGGTTTACTTTAGCAAAGATCCTTAAATCCTATGACTACCGCAATGAAGTAAATATTTCAAACTTAATAGGTGGGTGGAATAAAAAATTAAAGAAGAGCCCTGGCACAAAGCCAAGGCTCACAGCAGAGGTTTATTCAACGCCACGTAGTAGGGCATTAACGCCTACTTTTTCGCGGGTCTGTTGGTCGACCTTCTTCACGATAATGGCTGCATACAGGCTGTGGCTGCCGTCTTTGCTAGGAATTGAACCAGGTACCACGACGGCACCGGCAGGCACGCGGCCATAGTGGATCTGACCAGTTTCCCTGTCATAAATTCGGGTGCTCTGTGAGATATATACGCCCATGGAGATCACCGCGCCTTCCTCGACTATTACGCCTTCAACGATTTCTGAGCGCGCGCCGATAAAGCAGTTGTCTTCGATAATGGTCGGATTAGCCTGCAGCGGCTCAAGCACGCCGCCGATACCAACGCCGCCAGAAAGGTGAACGTTTTTACCTATCTGAGCACAAGAACCCACTGTCGCCCAGGTGTCGACCATGGTGCCGTCATCGACATAGGCGCCAATATTGGTATACGAGGGCATTAAGACCACGTTTTTGCCTATGTAGCTGCCTTTACGAGCCACCGCATTAGGCACCACACGCATGCCTTCTTGTTGGAATTGCTCTGGTGTGTAATCGGCAAATTTCAATGGTACCTTGTCGTAATACTGGTTGGCACCGTCGGCGATAACCTGGTTGTCGCGAATACGAAACGATAGCAGCACTGCTTTTTTCAGCCACTGATGTACGACCCATTCACCGGAAATTTTCTCGGCAACACGGGCTTCGCCCTTATCCAGGCGTTCAAGCACGGCGATAATGGCGTTTTTGACTTCACTTGATACGGTATTTGGGCTAATGGCATCGCGGTTGTCCCACGCCTGCTCAATGATGGTTTTTAAATCTGCCATGTTATCCTCTTTGTTTCGTTAACTAAGCCGTTGTGGCTTCGTTATCGGCGTTTAGTTTCTTCCTCAGCGCTTGATGAATTTTAACCTGTTCTTCATCCGTCAAGGCCTTGTAGTCGTTGTTAGACACGACGAAAAAGTCTTCTGCGCGCTCGCCCACCGTGGTGATGCGCGCGGCATGAATATGCAGTTGGTGACGTTGGAATACCTGGGCTATTTTGGTCAATAAGCCGGGAATATCCACCGCCTGAATTTCAATTAAGCTGCGATCCGCATGGGCATGCGGGCGTAATATCACCTTGGGCTTAATATTAAAGTCTTTAAAGCGTTGTGAGCGATTCTTTTTAATGCGGATCTTCTTCTTGGGATCGAGCATAAACAGCTCCAGAGCGCGTTTAATGCCGTTGCCTCGGCCTTTGGTTAATGGTTCGCCATTGACCTCTAAAATCACAAAACTAAAAATCACATAACCGTCTTTGGTGGTCATCACCTGGGCATGTTGGATTTGCGCTTTTTTAGAGCCGATGACACTGACCAGACGCGCAAAGAGACTGGCGCTATAGGGGCTATAAGCAAAGACCTGAGTACCGCCGTGCATGGGCTCTGGCGACACGGTAACGCTTGGTTGAGACAAGTCCTCGGCGCTTAGCAAGTGCTCACAATGCCAGGAAATTTGTTGTTCGCTAAAGGCGGTAAAATAATTCGCTTTAAAGCGACTCCACAGCAGGTCGATCTGTCCCTCATCATAACCAAGATTGATTAACCTTTGCTTAGCCTGATGTTTTTTATCGCGAATTTGGTCGCGCATATCCATTGGGTTTTCCAGTCCTAAACGCAGAGCTCGCTGGGTATGCAGATAGAGCTCGCGCAGCAGGGTGTTTTTCCAGTCGTTCCACAGGTTGTCGTTGGTGGCGCGAATATCCGCCACGGTTAAACAATAGAGGTAGTCGAGCTGGCGCTCATTTTTAACCTTGCCGGCAAATTCGTTAATCACATCCGGATCATTAATGTCTTTACGCTGCGCCGTGACCGACATCAACAGGTGGTTTTCGACCAGCCAGGCGATCAGCTTGCCATCGGAAGTGGGCAACTGATGCAAGCGCGCAAAGGCGAGGGCGTCCACGGCACCAAGCTCTGAGTGGTCGCCACCGCGGCCCTTGGCGATATCATGGAAAATGGCCGCTAAATATAAGAGCTCGGGCTTGTCCATGCGGGTAACGATTTCACTGCAGATGGGGAAGTCGCTGACCCGGGTTTTATCACCATACTGGTAGATGTTGTTGATTAATCTATGAGTGTGCTCATCCACGGTATAGGCGTGGAATAGATCAAACTGCATCTGCCCGAAAATATTGCGCCACTGCGGCAAGTAGGCCGCCAAAATGCCGTGCTTATGCATCAGGGTAAAGGCGCGGCCCATGCCGTTAGGGTGCTTCACCAAGCGCATAAAGGCGTCGCGACAACCGGCGTAGTCTTGCAAATCGCCCAGCAAACGACGGCGCACCTGGCGCATGGTGCGTATGGTGCTGGGATAGATATGGGTGATCTCCGGGTGATCGGCAATATGCTCGAACAAGGCCAGCAATTGGTCTCGACGGAAAAACACCGAGGGGTTCTTTACCCGAATTTGATGACCGATGCGCTCAAAGTTGCGATCGATTTCGACGACAGGCAGTTGGCGCTGGTCCGGCAAAATACTTTGCTCAAAATAGGCCAGCAGCATTTGGTTGAGTTCGCGTACTCGGCTCATAATGCGAAACAAGCGCTTCATCATGCGCTCGACCGAAGCCTTACCATCACTACCAAAACCTAAAATTGCTGCGGCATGGGGCTGATGGTCGAACAGCAGGCGGTTTTCGTTACGCCCGGCAGCTAAATGCAGGGCAAAGCGAATATTCCAGAGGTTCTCCAAACACTCCAACAGCTCCTGATATTCTTCGTGGGTGAGGTAACCGTGGTTGATCAGTTCCTCAAGGGCTTCGGCCTGGAAGTGTTTTTTCGCTACCCAGATAATGGTTTGCAGGTCTCGCAGACCGCCTGGGTTTTCCTTGATATTGGGTTCCAGGTTGTAGGCCGTGCCATGACACTTGCGGTGACGCAGGTCTTGCTCTTGGCGTTTGGCGATAAAAAAGTCGTCGGAGCCCCACACCGGCGTTTGCAAAATATGCTCTTTGAGTTTTTCAAACTCGATGTGGTTACCAAAGATTAAGCGGCTTTCCAGCAAACTGGTGGCGAAGCTGACGTCCTCGCGCTTTTGCTCTATGACCTGCTCACGGGTACGCACGCTGTGACCAATTTCGAGATTGAGATCCCATAACAGGGTGACGAATTGGCCAATTTTTTCACACAGCTCTGGGGCCGGCTCGCTGCTGACTAACAGTAAAAAGTCGATATCGGAATAGGGGTGTAACTCGCCGCGTCCGTAACCGCCTACGGCGACCAAGGCCAGCTCGGTTTCATGCGCCAGATTGCAGCTGTGAAATAGCTTGATCAGCAGGCGGTCTATGTATTCGGCGCGGGCGCGGATAAGCGAGCCTACCGGTTGTTTATCAAATTGGTTGCCCAGCCATTTGTAAAAGTATTGGCTACAGGCCTTGTATTCATCCAATTTGCTCGCCTGCTCTAGCAGGTCTTTTAGTTTATTCGGTAGGGCCACTTAGTTATCCTTGCTAATTAACTATGCTCAATCACTCGCGGCAGGTCTTCGTCGCTACGCAGCGTCAAGACTTCAACACCGTTGTCGGTCACTAGCAGGGTGTGTTCCCACTGCGCCGACAGGCTACGGTCTTTGGTGATCACTGTCCATTCGTCTTTCAGCAATTTACATTGACGCTTACCGGCGTTCACCATGGGCTCAATCGTTAAGCACATGCCCGCCTTTAATGTTTCGCCTGTACCCGGGCGGCCATAGTGCATGACTTGTGGCTCTTCGTGGAATTCCTTGCCGATGCCGTGGCCACAGTACTCGCGTACAATCGAATAACTAAAGCCTTCGGCAAACTTTTGGATAGCGGCGCCGATATCCCCCAAACGCACGCCCGGTTTGACCATTTTAATGGCCAGGTAAAGGCTTTCTTGAGTCACTTCACACAGACGCTTGCCTTGAATTGTCGGTTGACCAACATGGAACATCTTTGAGGTGTCGCCGTGGTAACCGTCTTTGATCACGGTGACATCGATATTGATGATATCACCTTCTTTTAACGGTTTGTCGTTTGGAATACCGTGACAAATAACATGGTTAACCGAGGTACAAATGGACTTAGGGAAGCCGTGGTAGTTCAGCGGCGCCGGGATCGCATCCTGTTCATTAACTATGTAGTCGTGACAAATGGTGTTGAGTTCATCAGTGGTCACCCCAGGTTTTACATAAGGGCCGATCATTTCCAGCACCTCGGCGGCCAAACGGCCTGCAACGCGCATTTTTTCGATTTCTTCCGGGGTTTTGATCACTGCAGTCATTGATGCTCCAATTCGGTTTTTTAAGATGTTTGCTGCGCACAAATAGTGCACAAAAATTTGAGTCTTGGTCGCTAATATGGTATAAAGCGCGCCGTCTTTTTACAAATAAAATCACCGCCGGTAAAAATCATCTTACTGCGAGTGGCTTGTCTGTAACGAAGACATAACCATTTAATATTAACACACACACATATCGACACATACACTTGGGTGCACTTAGGAATAATTCCACGGTGTTGGTGCTATGGGATATGTGGAGGCTTAACCCTAAATTATATAGAGGAAAATACAATGGCAAACGTTTCAATGCGCGACATGCTTAAGGCGGGTGTACACTTCGGTCACCAAGCTCGTTACTGGAACCCTAAGATGAAGCCGTTCATCTTCGGTGCGCGTAACAAGGTTCATATCATCAACCTTGAGCAAACTGTACCTATGTTCAACGATGCACTTAACTTCTTACAGAATGCTGCATCTAACAAAGGTAAAGTACTTTTCGTTGGTACTAAGCGCGCTGCAAGCGAAGCAGTAAAAGAAGCGGCAGTTAAATGTGACCAGTTCTACGTAAATCACCGCTGGTTAGGTGGTATGCTTACTAACTGGAAAACTGTTCGCCAGTCAATCAAGCGTCTTAAAGATCTTGAAACTCAAAGCCAAGACGGTACGTTTGAGAAGCTAACTAAGAAAGAAGCGCTAATGCTTACTCGTGAAATGGCTAAGCTTGAAAAGAGCCTTGGCGGTATCAAAGATATGGGCGGTCTTCCTGACGCACTTTTCGTTATCGATGCCGATCACGAGCACATTGCTATCAAAGAAGCGAACAACCTGGGCATTCCAGTAGTATCTATCGTTGATACTAACTCTAACCCAGACGGCGTTGACTACATCGTTCCTGGTAACGACGACGCGATCCGTGCTATCCAGCTTTACACTGACGCAGTTGCTACTGCTGTTATTGAAGGCCGTGAAAGCAACATCGCCGTTCAAGCTGAAAAAGACGATTTCGTCGCAGCTGAGTAATCGCGACTCGCTTGTCATCAAGTCTTCATCCTAAAGTGGTGAAGACTTGATATTCTTAATTCAAAGTGACGTTTGGTCACTTGCTCTAAACATTGATTTGAGGAAACTCCCATGGCTGTAACTGCTGCCCTAGTTAAAGAATTACGCGAGCGCACTGGCGCTGGCATGATGGATTGTAAAAAAGCACTAACTGAAACTAACGGTGACATCGATCTAGCGATCGAGAACATGCGTAAGAGTGGTGCTGCAAAGGCTGCTAAAAAAGCTGGTAACATCGCTGCCGAAGGTACAATCCTTATCAAAGAAGGTAACGGTTTCGCTGCGCTTCTTGAAGTTAACTGTCAGACTGACTTCGTTGCTAAAGATGCAAACTTCCTAGGTTTTGCTAACCAAGTACTTGACGCTGCTGTTGAGTCAAAAGCAGACATCGAAGCGCTTCAAGCACAGTTCGAAGAAACGCGTGTTGCCCTAGTTGCTAAAATCGGTGAAAACATCAACGTACGTCGCGTTGAGTACATCGAAGGTGACAAGCTAGCTTCATACCGTCACGGCGACCGTATCGGTGTTGTAGTAGTTGGCGAAGCTGACGAAGAAACACTTAAGCACGTTGCCATGCACGTTGCTGCGTCTAAGCCTGAGTTCGTAAACCCAGAAGACGTACCTGCTGATGTTGTTGAAAAAGAAAAAGCAGTTCAAGTAGAAATCGCTATGAACGAAGGCAAGCCAGCTGAAATCGCAGAAAAGATGGTTGTTGGCCGCATGAAGAAGTTCACTGGTGAAATCTCACTTACTGGTCAAGCTTTCATCATGGAACCTAAGCAAACTGTTGGCGAAATGCTTAAAGAGCGTGGCGCGTCAGTGTCAGCTTTCGTTCGCCTAGAAGTAGGTGAAGGTATCGAGAAGAAAGAAGAAGACTTCGCTGCTGAAGTAGCTGCTCAGGTAGCCGCTGCTAAAGGCGAATAAGCCTTTAAGCTTTTATTAAAGCATGCTGTGGCAATCCTCTTATCAGCCTCGTGTGTCTTTGCATTTAGCAAGGAAAACAGTGCTCATAAGTGAGCAAAAGCGATGATTTGCTTTTGCGTCGTCCAGCAAAATTAATTAGAATAACCGCGCTCTTATGTACCCACATAGGCGCGGTTATTTTTTATCTACAATTCGTTATTGGCCGGGAAAATATGAATATTAGTCGCAAACCTATTTTTAGACGTGTTCTACTTAAATTAAGTGGTGAAGCTTTAATGGGAGACGAGGGCTTCGGCATCGATCCTAAAGTACTCGATCGCATGGCTCAGGAAATTAAAGAGCTCGTAGAACTCGACGTAGAAGTGGGTTTAGTTATCGGTGGCGGTAACTTCTTACGTGGTGGTTCACTTGCAGAAGCAGGGATGAACCGCGTAGTAGGCGACCACATGGGCATGCTGGCAACGGTAATGAATGGCCTGGCTATGCGTGATGCTTTGCACCGTGCATTTGTTAATGCTCGTTTGATGTCGGCCATTCCACTAAATGGTGTATGTGATGCGTACAACTGGGCAGAGGCTATCAGCTTGTTGAAGTCGGGCCGTGTGGTGATCTTCTCAGCTGGTACGGGTAACCCTTTCTTTACGACCGACTCGGCGGCATGTCTACGTGGTATCGAGATCGAAGCCGATACGGTTATTAAAGCTACAAAAGTAGACGGTGTATTCAGTGACGATCCAGTGAAGAACCCTGAAGCAACCCTTTATCGTCATCTTGCCTATAATGAAGTAATTGAAAAAGAACTGAAAGTAATGGATTTGGCCGCCTTTACCTTGGCGCGCGACCATAAAATGCCAATCAGTGTCTTTAACATGAATAAACCTGGTGCGCTTAAGCGCGTCATCATGGGTGAAGAAGAGGGAACTCTCATTTCTTCAGAACCCTCGAGTGAGACAAAATAAGTAGGATACTAGCGTGATAAACGACATTCAAAAAAGTGCGCAAGAGCGCATGCAAAAAAGTGTAGCCGCACTTGGCAGCCAACTATCTAAAATCCGTACTGGCCGTGCTCACCCAGCACTGCTAGACGGCATCACCGTTTCTTATTACGGTGCCGATACACCGCTGAACCAA
The DNA here is from genome assembly GCF_002964785.1 of Pseudoalteromonas sp. T1lg48. Lineage (GTDB taxonomy): Bacteria > Pseudomonadota > Gammaproteobacteria > Enterobacterales > Alteromonadaceae > Pseudoalteromonas. Next base: position 140,554 of record NZ_PQCC01000023.1, on the reverse strand, counting down.
GTTGCTAACGTCACCATCGAAGACTCGCGTACGCTGGCGATCAGCGTATTCGATAAGTCTTTAGCGCAAGCGGTTGAAAAGGCTATTATGACTTCGGATCTGGGTCTAAATCCAGCGTCAGCGGGCACCGTTATCCGTGTTCCTCTTCCTCCACTTACCGAAGAGCGTCGTAAGGACCTTATCAAGATCGTACGTGGTGAAGTGGAAAGCGGCCGTGTAGCGGTACGTAATATTCGTCGTGATGCTAACAGCGATATCAAAGCACTATTAAAAGATAAAGATATCTCTGAAGATGAAGCGCGCCAAGGCGAAGACGAAATCCAAAAGCTAACAGACAAGTACATCAAAGAAATGGACGCGCAACTAAGCGCTAAAGAAGAAGAGTTGATGGAAATCTAAATGCTTATTTTATGAGCGTATTGCTCATAAATTGCCATTAGGTTTGTAACGCCGTCTAGGGTATACTAGGCGGCGTTTTTTTGTGGATAATTTGAGTTACATGGCTTTAGACGCAGAACAAATTTCGCAGCAATTATTGCCCAAACATGTGGCAATTATCATGGACGGTAATGGTCGTTGGGCGCAGGCTCAGGGACACCCGCGGGTGTACGGCCATAAAAAAGGGGTTGATGCGGTTCGAGAAGCAGTGAAGTTTTGCTCGAAGCTGGGCATCGAGTCGTTAACCTTATTTGCCTTTAGCAGTGAGAACTGGCGACGCCCGGAAGATGAGGTCACCACGCTGATGGAACTGTTTTTAATGGTTCTTGGTCGTGAGGTGAAAAAGCTGCATAAAAATAACGTTAAATTATCCATCATTGGCGACCTAGGTCGCTTTTCCGAAAAGCTACAAGAGAAGATAGCTGCAGCACAAGCGCTTACAGCCCAAAATACCGGGCTGCGGCTGAATATCGCCGCAAACTATGGTGGTCGTTGGGATATCGCCCAAGCCGCAAAACAGTTGGCGCTTAAGGTATCGGCAGGTGAATTAACAGCGGATGACATTGACGAGCACTCGCTGGCAAAGCATATTAGTCTAAATGAACAAAGTGAACTGGATTTATTGATCCGCACCGGTGGTGACCTGCGCATCAGTAATTTCCTGCTTTGGCAGGCGGCATATGCTGAGCTTTATTTCACGCCTACGTTATGGCCCGACTTTAATGAGTCGGTCTTTGCAGAGGCCATTGCCTGCTATGTATCGAGAGAACGTCGGTTCGGATGTACCGGTGAACAAATAAAACAATTACTCTCACACGCTCAGCCCTAAGTTGAAGGTATAAGACTTGCTTAAACAACGAATTATCACGTCACTGGTGCTGGCGCCACTGGCCCTTGCATTAGTATTTTTAGCCCCCCTGGATTGGTTTAGTTACTGTGCCGGCGGCATAGTGTTATTGGGCGCCTACGAATGGTCGGCGTTAATGGGCATTTGTAATCGCGCTAAGCGACTCGTTTATGTGGCTTTGGTCGCGGTTTTGGTGGCGGTAATGCAATGGCACTGGCCGATCACCGCGCTTTGGCAGCAGGGACAAATGCTACCGGATATCAACTATGTGTTCACCCTGGCGCTGGCCTGGTGGATAGTGGCCACGATTCTCGTGGTGCGGTACCCCAAATTCAGCGATGCCTGGTCGCAGGGATATTTAATGCGCGCGATTTCCGGGGTATTGACCCTGGCGCCACTGTGGCTGGCCTTGTGTGTATTGCGCAGCGCCAACTATGGCGAGTCTAGCCAGTTTGGCTCCTATTTGATTTTGGCGGTGTTAGGCATCGTCTGGTGTGCCGATATCGGCGCTTATTTCTGTGGTAAAAACTTTGGTAAGCATAAACTCATGCCCAAGGTAAGCCCGAATAAGACCATCGAAGGCTTTGTTGGTGGCTTGCTAAGCGCCGCCATATTTGTCTTGGCGTTTTGTTATTTTAAAGGGATAGAGCCGGGCATGTGGGCGCCTTATGCTCTGATGGCGGTCATTGTTGCGGCGTTTTCTGCGGTCGGCGATCTGTTAGAGAGCATGTTTAAACGTCAGGCGGGCATGAAGGACAGTGGCAAGTGTTTACCGGGCCACGGTGGTATTCTTGACCGAATCGACAGCCTTACCGCAGCCGCGCCTATTTTTGTGGTCTTCTACGCCTGGACTATGACCCTATGAGTAACAAAAGAGTCACCATTTTAGGCTCTACCGGTTCTATCGGCCAAAGTACCCTGGATGTGATTGCTCGCAACCAAGAGCACTATTCGGTCTTTGCCTTGGTTGCTGGACGTAACCTTGAGCAGATGGTTGGTGATTGTGTTAAGCACAAGCCGCAATTTGCGACCTTGTCCTGCGCTGATGCAAATAGGCAACTGGCCGAGCGTCTTAGCGCGTTGGGCCTATCTACCCAGGTAGTGGACTATGAGCAGGATATGGCCATGCTCTGTCAGCATATCGATGTCGATATGGTGATGTCTGCCATCGTTGGTGCCGCCGGACTTATTCCTACCTTCTACGCCATTGAAGCGGCTAAGGTGGTGATGCTGGCAAACAAAGAATCCTTGGTGATGTCCGGACAATTGTTTATGGACAAGGTACGTCAACACGGCGCTACTTTGTTGCCCATCGACAGCGAACATAATGCCATTTTCCAATGTATGCCCGAAGCCATCCAGGGTCATCATGATGCCACCTTGGCCACACATGGAGTCAGTAAAATTTTATTGACCGGCTCAGGCGGTCCGTTTCGCGAGCGCGCTCTTGAAACCTTTGCCGATATTACCGTCGCCGAAGCGGTGGCACATCCCAATTGGTCCATGGGTCAAAAAATCTCTGTTGACTCGGCGACCATGATGAATAAGGGCCTTGAATTTATCGAAGCCAAATGGCTGTTTAATGCCAGCGCCGATGATATTGAGGTGGTGATCCACCCGCAGAGTATGATTCACTCCATGGTGCAATACTGTGATGGTTCAGTGCTGGCACAAATGGGGCAGCCGGATATGCGCACCCCCATCGCCCATGCCTTGGCCTATCCACAGCGCATTGATGCTGGTGTAGCGCCGTTGGACTTCAGCGCCATGAAGGATTTTAGCTTCCATGCCCCCGACTTTAATCGCTACCCGAACCTACGTCTTGCTATGGAAGCGTGCAAAGCGGGGCAGAGTGCGACCACCATTATTAACGCCGCAAACGAAGAAGCGGTGGCGGCATTTTTAGCCGGGCAGATTCGCTTTACCGACATTTATGCGGTAAATGCCGACACCTTGGCGACTATGTCGACCCAATACGATGAATGTTTACAGGGAATTTTACAGTGCGACAGCGATGCAAGGCGCGTGGCACAGCGGCAAATTAAGAGTAGGGTAAAATAATGTTCGAATTTCTGTGGCACCTAGGCTCCTTTATTGTTGCTTTGGGCATCTTAGTTACCGTGCACGAATACGGCCACTTTTGGGTGGCCCGCAAGGCTGGCGTAAAGGTGCTGCGTTTTTCGATCGGCTTTGGCAAACCATTAATTCGTTGGCATGATAAGCTCGGCACCGAGTATGTGGTGGCGATGATCCCCCTGGGCGGCTACGTAAAAATGCTCGACGAGCGGGTCGATAAGGTCGCCGAGCATGAGCGTCACCTGTCTTTTAATGCCAAGTCCGTGTATGCCCGCATTGCCATTGTCAGTGCCGGCCCCATCGCTAACTTTTTATTCGCTATTGTTGCCTTAAGTTTGATGTATGTCATCGGCGTGCAATCCGTGAAGCCTATTATTGGTGATGTCGGTGCACAAAGCCGTGCTCAGGTCGCGGGCTTAAAAGAGGGCGATCAGCTTCTCGAGGTGGGTAGCCAGCGCACGCAGGACTGGCAGGAAGTGACCCTGGCACTGATGCAGCATCTGGGTGATGACAGCGTCAATGTTAAAATACAAGCGCCATCGGGGACGCAGAGTGTCAAGGTGTTGGATCTTGAAGGCTGGAGCTTACAACAGCGCGACCAATCGCCATTGGCGTCTATTGGTATTGTGCCGTTTCGTCCCGATGCCACCCTTACTTTGGCCATGGTTGCACCGGACTCGCCGGCGGAACGAGCCGGGTTACAAGAGGGTGATGTGCTGATCAGTGTCGAGGGTAAGCTGATTAAATCCTGGCCTGCCCTGGTCCAGAAAATAGAAGGCTCTGCGGAGCAGCCGCTGCAATTTCATGTTATGCGTGGCAAAAGCGGTATGGACGTAATCGTAACCCCGGCCGATAAACCCAACGAGGATGGCTTTAGCCGGGGCTACCTTGGCGTGGTGCCGGTGGTGGAGCCCTGGCCCGAAGATGCGATTGTGACTCGCAGTTACAACCCAGTGACGGCCATTGGTCTTGGGGTTGCTAAAACCTGGCAGATGATCAGTCTGAGTTTTGAAATGATTGCCAATTTGGTTACAGGCCAGGTATCGATTAAGAATATCAGTGGCCCCGTAGGCATTGCGGTTGGGGCAGGAACTAGCGTAAGCTACGGTTTCGTCGCGTTTTTAAGCTTTTTAGCACTTATCAGCGTGAGTCTTGGGGTGTTTAATTTGTTGCCTCTACCGGTACTCGACGGTGGCCACTTAATGTATTACATAATTGAACTTATTCGCAAAAAGCCAGTCTCTGAAAAGACACAAGAAATTGGTTTTCGCATCGGTGCAACGTTATTATTGGCGCTTACTGCGTTCGCGCTGTTAAATGACATTGCGCGATTGTAACCTGAGGTTACCGCCGGCTTGGCTATTTTATAGGTAAAAACTGAGCCGGGTGGATAAAGAAACTGCTGTGTAAGCCAAACAGCAATGATAAGATGGCTGTATGAGACGCAGCCGATGGCCCAAACCAAAACAGCCGTGCGTAAAACGAACTCTAAGATAGTGCGTTTGGGTGAAGACACTGTAGTAAAGGACAAAGATAATAAAATGGCTATAAAAAAACATTTGGCAGTAACGAGTTTATTAGGGGCCAGTTTCGCCGCCCTGGGCCAAGAATCCTTTATCGTAGAAGATTTGAAAGTTGAAGGTCTGCAACGAGTTGCTTTAGGCGCCGCGCTGACCCATATCCCGATTAACGTGGGTGACCAAATTGATACCTATACGGTGTCAAAAACCATTAAAGCACTCTATAAATCTGGCCATTTCGATGATATCGAAGTTTACCGAGATGGTGATAAAATCGTCTTTAAGGTCACCGAACGACCCACCATCAGCGCCATTGAGTTTGAGGGCAATAAAGACATTAAAGACGAGCAGTTGAATGAGAGTCTGAACCAGCAGAATATTCGTACCGGTGAGCCTCTCGATCGAACGGTCTTGGATAATGTGCAAAAAGGCTTGGTCGAATTCTTTCACAGTATCGGTAAATACAACGCCAAGCTCGATCTTGAGATAATTCGCTTACCGCGTAACCGTGTGCGCCTTAAACTTAATTTTGATGAAGGTGATGCCGCCTCAATTCGCCAAATTAATATCGTTGGTAACGAATTATTCCCAGATGAGGAGCTTCTGGGCCTGGTGGAGTCGCAACAAGATTTGCCGTGGTGGAAGTTTATGTCCTCGGATCGTTATCAAAAGCAGACCATCGAGGGCGACTTAGAAAAAATTCGCAGTTATTACCTCGACCGTGGTTATTTACGCTTTAATATCGACTCGACCCAGGTATCGGTTAGTCCCGAGCGTGAGTCCGTGTATGTGACTGCGAACGTCACCGAAGGCGAGAAGTACAGGGTCAAGGGTTTTGACTTCATTGGTGACCTACTTGGTCGAGAAGAGTTGATCCGCAGCGTTGTCCCGCTCAAGGCTGGTGAGCTTTACAATGGCTCAGTGGTGACCGCATCGGAAGAATTTATTAAGAGTTATCTGGCCCGTTTTGGATATGCCAATGCCGTGGTACGCACCATTCCTGAAATCGATGATGAGACTAAAGAAGTGCAATTGGTGCTGTCTGTCGATCCGGGCAAGCGTGTTTATGTGCGTCGTATTGATATCTCCGGTAACCAAAGTACTGCCGATGAAGTCATTCGTCGTGAAATGACTCAGCTTGAAGGTGCCTGGTTATCAAACCAAAACCTTGAGCGCTCAAAATTACAGATTCAACGTTTGCCCTACATGGAAAATGTCGAATTTGAGGTGAATCCCGTGCCCGGTGTGGATGATGAGGTCGATGTAGGCTTTACCGTTAAAGAGCAGTCTGCCGGTAGCTTTACCGCAGGTTTGGCGTACGGTTCTTACTATGGTCTGCAGTTTAACATAGGTATCAGCGAGTCAAACTTCCTCGGTAGCGGTAACCAGGTGGCGTTTAATATCAACACCTCGCGTGGTTCTGAAAGCATCAGTCTGTCTTATACCGACCCTTACTTCACCCCTGACGGTGTGTCACAAGGTTCGAGTATTTTCTATCGTAACTATGATGCCAGTGCGTTCAGCCTGATCGACTATAAATCGAAAAGCTATGGTATCGGCACTAATATCGGCTTTCCTGTCAATGCGGTAAACCGTTTGAACTTTGGGGTGCGTTGGATAGAAGAAGAGCTATCCGATTTGGCCGAATACGAGCAAACGCGAGTGCTGCGTGAAACCTTCCTCGATCCGGAAAACCCGGATGCGGGCTTTGAGTTTACCAAGTATGAGCTCAGCGCCGGTTGGTCTCGTGTGACCGTTAACCGTGGTATGTTCCCAACGGCAGGTTCGCGTCAGTCGCTAAACCTATCGGCGACTACACCAAACTCGGATCTGACCTACTTTAAGATTAACTATGATTCGCGTTATTACTGGCCGGTGAGCGATGATCATCGTTGGGTATTCTCGGCGCGAGCTGCGTTGGGATATGGTAATGGTTATGGTGAAACCAATGGCTATGACCAGGTCTTGCCGGTACAGGAGTTTTTCCGTATTACCGAGCAGGAATTACGCGGCTTTGACCGTAACACCATCTTGCCACGTGCGGTGGTACGTTCACCGCAGAATATCCCAGGTACAACCTTGCCCGATGGTACGCCTACCGGCAATATCGGTGGTGCCGAGGAGTTCGATACCCTGCAACTTGCCGGTCGTATAGGTGGTAATGCCAAAGCGGTGGCGGGTTTAGAAATGATAGTTCCAACACCGTTTTTAGATGAAGAGAACAGCAGTTCTGTTCGTACCAGTTTCTTTGTCGATGCGGCCAACGTATGGGATACAGAGTTTAACGTTGACCGTTATCAAAGCCTTCAGCCCAATGAGCGTGCGCGCTTGGATGATTATTCCGATCCAGGTCGCTTCAGGGTTTCAACTGGTCTTTCAATCCAGTGGATCTCGCCCATGGGGCCAATGCTAATTAGTTTTGCTTATCCGTTGCAAGAAGAAGAAGATGATGATACCAAGACTATTAGCTTCAACATTAGTAACACTTTCTAAGGAGTTTTCTGTGAAAAAACTATTTAAAAACACAGCACTAGTAGTATTAGGCGCGCTAACCATGGGTACTTCGGTACAGGCTTTGGCGCACAAAGTTGGCATCGTTGATATGCAAACTATTTACTCTCAGGTGCCACAAACTGCGGCGATCGAAAACACATTAAAAAGCGAATTTTCTGAACGTCGCCAAGAGATCGAAAAGCTTCAGGGTGATATCCGCTTTGAAATGGAAAAGTTTCAGCGTGAAGCGCCGACTATGAGCGAAGACCAGAAAAAGGCGCTAGGCGAAAAGATCAATGGCATGCAAAAGCAGCTTGCTGAAAAAGGTCGTCCGCTAGAGCAGGAGATCAAACAGCGTCAAAATCAAGAGCTGGCCAAGCTACAAAAAACCATTATCACAGCCATTGAAGAAATCGCTAAAGACGGTGACTTCGATGAAGTTAAGGTTAAAGACGGTACTATCTACTTCAACCCTAAAGAAGTAACTGACCTTTCAGAGAAAGTGGTTGAGCGCGTAAGTAAGAAGTAATGATGGCAAAAAGCTTAGCTGACATCGCCGAACATTTAGGTGCCGAGCTCATAGGCGAAGGCACCCTTGAAATCGTTGGCATCCAGACGCTTGAAAAAGCAACTGCGGCACATATTAGTTTTTTAGCAAATAAAAAATACCGCAGCCAGCTGGCCGATACCCAAGCCGGTGCGGTGATCCTAAGTGCTGCTGATGCCGAGCATTTCGCTGGCAACAAACTGATCTGCCAGGACCCTTATGTGGCTTATGCCAAGCTAGCGCAGCTGCTCGACAGCACGCCGGCGTCGGCTCAGGGCATTCATCCAAGTGCGGTGATCAGCCCTGATGCCAAGGTAAGTGCCAGTGCCAATATTGGCCCACTTGTGGTGATCGAAGCAGGAGCCGTCATTGGCGATCATGCACAGATCGGCTCACATTGCTTTATTGGCAAAGAAGCGCATATTGGTGCCCACACTAAGTTGTGGAATAACGTTACCCTTTACCATCAGGTGCAGCTGGGCGAGCACTGTTTAGTACAGGCCAATACCGTGATAGGTGCCGATGGCTTTGGTTATGCCAATGAACGCGGCCAATGGGTGAAGATCCCGCAAATCGGCTCTGTTATAATCGGCAACCGCGTAGAGATTGGTGCCAGTACCACCATAGACCGTGGTGCTATCGACGATACCATTATCCACGATAATGTGATCATCGATAATCAGTGTCAGATTGCCCACAATGTGGAAATTTGCGAGGGCACCGCCATTGCCGGATGTACCGTGGTGGCAGGTAGTACCAAAATAGGCCGTTATTGTCAGATTGGTGGCCTCAGTGCTATTACAGGTCATGTGGAGATCTGCGATAAGGTGGTATTAACCGGCATGAATATGGTCACCAGTGGTATCAGTGAACCGGGTATTTACTCCTCTGGGTTACCGCACAGTAAGAATAAAGAGTGGCGTCGTACCATAGCGCACCTGCGCAATATTGGTGACATGAACAAGCGTATCAAGGCCATTGAGGCCGAGCTTAAGTCACAAGAATAACTTTGTTTTAAGGAAAAGAAGTTGGCTAATCAGTTAAATAGCTTAGATATTCAAGAGATAATGAGTTTACTACCGCACCGTTATCCGATGCTGTTGGTGGATAAAGTACTGGATTACACACCGGGTGAAAGCCTGCATGCAGTAAAAAATGTGACCGTAAATGAGCCGATTTTTACTGGGCACTTTCCTGGCCAGCCAATCTTCCCTGGCGTGATGATCCTTGAAGCCATGGCCCAGGCAACGGGCCTATTGGGTTTTAAAACCACAGAAAATCGTGGTGAGAACGAGCTATACTTGTTTGCAGCCATCGACAATGCGCGCTTTAAGCAGCCGGTGTTACCTGGTGACACCATGCATTTGCATGTGAAGTTCTTAAAAGAGCGTCGCAATATGTGGAAATTCTACGGTGAAGCACGTGTCGACGATAAGGTCGTGTGCAGCGCCGAGCTAATGTGTGCAAGAAGAGAGTTTTAATCGTGATCCATCCGACCGCAATTATCGAACCCGGTGCAAAGCTTGCTGACGATGTTCAAGTTGGTCCTTATAGCTATATAGGCAATGACGTTGAAATCGGTGCAGGTACTATTATTAATCTCATGTGGTAGTGAAAGGGCCGTCGAAAATCGGCAAAAATAACCACATCTTTCAATTCGCATCGGTAGGCGAGGCGTGCCAGGATAAAAAATACAAGGATGAACCGACGCAGCTGATCATCGGTGATAACAATATTATTCGCGAATGCGCCACCATTCACCGTGGCACCATTCAGGACGAAGGTATCACTAAAATTGGTAGCAATAACCTATTTATGGCTTATACCCATGTTGCGCATGATGCTGTGATTGGCGACAACGTTATTTTCGCGAACAACGCGAGTGTAGCGGGCCATGTGCACATCGGCGACTGGGTGATCCTAGCCGGTAACTCTGGCGTGCATCAATTTTGTAAAGTGGGTGCCCATGCCTTTATCGGCATGTACTCCGGGGTGAATCAGGACGTGCCTCCTTATGTCACTACCATTGGCACACCAGCGCGCCCCGTAGCGATTAACACCGAAGGGTTGAAGCGTCGCGGTTTTGAGCCCGACGAAATCATGGCCCTGCGCCGTGCTTATAAGACCTTGTTCCGTAAGGGGCTTAAGGCCGATGAGGCGCTGGCACAGTTGCAAGAAGAAGTAGCTAACTTCCCGGCTATTCAGCCGATGATCGACCTGGTTACCAACTCTACTCGCGGTATTATCCGTTAATAGAGCTGCTAGCAGGGCAGAAATAGTAGAAAAAGCGCTAACGCGATTGGTAAATTCGGTTAGCGCTTTTTTATGTCTGATTTATTTCTGTATAGCAAACAGGAGCATCCAACCGGGTTATCCGAGCCGGTGCGTCAGGGTTCGATACTCGGGGTATTGGCGACGAAGCTCATCGTGACTGGCTATGGCCTTGATCTGACCTTCTTCCATCCACACCACCTTTTCCATATGCGCCAGTAACGAGTTCTCATGGGTGCTCACCACGAGCGTTCTACCTTTCGCAAGGGCTAAAATTGTTTCAAATACGCCTCTTTGATTGTCACCGTCCAGGCCGCGGGTAGGCTCATCTAGCAGCAGTACCTGAGGGTCTCGCAAAAACAGTTGGGCAAGGTGTAAACGCCTGGCTTCACCGGCGGATAGCTGGCGTCCTGCGGCCCCGACCAAGGTGTCCAAGCATTTATCCATTTGTTTCACGGTTGCAGCTAATTGTGCGTGATTGAGGGCCGTCCATAGTTCGTCGTCGCTGGCATCCTCCCTGGCAAGGCGCAGGTTTTCGCCAATGGTGGCGCTAAAGGTATGCGTGTGTTGATTGAGCACGCCCAGTTGCCGATTTAGCCAATGAGAGTCGAGCGTCTCTACCCTGGTGGCAAATGCCAAGGTCTGGCCTTGCTGTGCCCGCAATTGCGCTGTTAGTAGGCCAAGCAGAGTGGATTTTCCGGCACCACTTCTACCTACTATGGCCACTTTCTCACCGCGCTTGATGTCCAGGGACAAGGAGTGAAAAACCGGTTTTTGCGCCTGATAGGCAAAGTGGATCTGCTTCAGGGAAAAGATCTGCTGCGCGTGCACCTTTCCATGTTGAGTCGGTGTCGGCGTATCCTTGACCTCTGCTAACAAGGTACGAATGCGCCCAGCGCTGGCCAGACTAAGTTCTAGTTTTAGCATGGCATCGGGCAGCATTACTACGGACTCAAACGCACCTAACACCAAGAGCACCAGCATGGCTAATTCGACATTTGCCAACTGGCCGTTATTTACCAAGGGGATCAGCGTAAACAACGCCAGGACGATCGTCAGTTGGCTTACAAGCAACGACAGCCCTTGGTGGGTGGCATACCAGCGATGGCCCTGTTGCTGCTCCCTGGCCAGGGCGTGTTGTGCTTTGTCTAGGCGTCGCCAATATTGCTCGGTGGCACCAGCGAGATACAGCTCCTTAAAGCCGCGTGTCCCTTCAACCAGACACTCGCTCAAGTCGCTTTGGGCGTCCTGGGAACGCTGACCCACGCCTTTTAGGTTGCGACTCAGCCAGGCTGGCAGGAATAACCCAGTGGTTAGCAGGGCGGTGATCGTCACCAGCATAAGCACCTGGCTGTAAACGCCCAGCGCCCAGGCTATCAGTGGCAAGGCCGTTAGCGCTAAAAGCAGGGGCACAAGTACGCCGATATAGAATTCATCGAGTTGTTCAACGTCTTCCTGTAACTGTGATAAGCGACGTCCGACACTGATAAAGCGTTGCTGCGGAATCTGGGTAAGGGCTGCGAAAATGCGCACCCGCAGTGTTTTTAGGATTAAAAAAGTGGTGTTGTGATTGACCAGGCGTTGCGCATAGCCACTGGCGGTGCGGACAATGGCAAGAAAGCGAATAATGCCCGCCGGGGTGAAGTAGTTCATGGTCACCCCTTGTAAGCCAGCGGCGGCCATGGCTGCTAAAAACCAGGCGGATACGGCTAACAGGGTAATATTGGCGGCCAGGGCAAGAAATGCCAAGAGCATGCCTAAGAGCGCCCAACCAAGGTGGGGGCGAATTAGGGAAATAAGGAAGCACCAATTAGCCATGGACGACCTCCGGTGCGCTAAGCATCTTTGCCAGGTAGGAGTCGGGTGCGTTGACGAGATCCGTGTAACTGCCTTGTTCAACGAGCTCGCCATGGTTAAGAACCAAAACGTGCTCGGCCTGGGTGAGGGTGTTGAGCCGGTGGGCAATGATCACCACCAGGGTATGCTCGCTGATGCGCTCCAGGCAAGTTTGCACCTTGTGCTCGCTTTGTTTATCTAGCGCCGCAGTGGGCTCATCCAAAAAGAGGATGTCCGGTTCACGCAACAGAGCCCTGGCCAAAGCCAGGCGCTGAATTTGCCCCCCGGATAGGCCATGGCCTAACTCCCCTAATTGGGTGTCATATTGGTGCGGAAGACCCAGGATAAAGGCATCCAGGTCGAGCTCTTTGCACAGCTCGCGAATGGCTGCAAGGTCGATTGACTCGCTTCCCAGGGCGATATTCTCCGCTATGGTTCCACTGAATAAGGTCGGCGTTTGCGCGACCCAGGCAATGCGCTTTTGATAGCTGCCAATATCGATATCCGCTAACGCTCTGCCATTGATGCGTATAGCCTTATTTACTTGTGGATAAAGACCCATCAGGCAATCCATCAAGGTGGACTTACCGGCGCCGCTGTGTCCCACCAGTGCCAGTATGCCGTTTGCGTCGGTGCGAAACGCGATATTTTTTAATACCGCTTTAGTGCTTTGCTCAAAATGCAGACTTAAGCCTTGCACCTGGAGTTCGGTGATTGATTTAATCTCCATTTTATTCTGGTTAACTTGCTGCCGTGGTCCTTGCTCAGTGAGAATGGCCATCATGGAATCGGCACTGGCTAATCCCTTGAGCTTGGCGTGATAGTGCTGCCCCAATTGGCGCAGCGGCAAATAAAATTCCGGGGCGAGTAAAAGCACCACAAAACCGGTGGCAAAGTCCAGGCTACCAAAATACAGGCGAAAACCGATGATCACCGCTACCAAGGCAATACTGATGGTAGCCAAAAACTCCAGTGCCAGGGTGGAAATAAAGGCAATACGTAATACAGAGAGGGTAGAGAGGCGAAATTGGTCCGCCATTTGCTCAACGCGATGAACTTGACCCTGGGCGCTGTTAAAAAGTTTTAACTGAGCCAGGCCATTTAGACGGTCAAAAAAGAACTGCCCCATATACTGTAAACGTTGCCAATTGCGTTCATTCAGCGCTTGCGCCTTGTAACCAATGAGGATCATAAAAAATGGGATCAGCGGTGCGGTAATAAGAAAAATGAGCCCCGACTGCCAGTCGATGGGAAACACCACGGCGATAATGGCAAAGGGGATAAGCCCGGCATAGGCCACCGCCGGCAGGTATTTGGCAAAGTAATCGTGCAGGGCTTCGACCCCTTGATTGAGGGTGAGTACCCACTCCGATGCAAGGCGTGTTTGTGAGCCGGTTTCTTGCTGTTTGACCAGTGCTTTCCACAGCGCTTCACGCATCGCCAGCTTAATCTTTAATGCACTGCGCTCGGCCACGTAGCGACTGGCGCCTATCAGCAGTGCGCGTAGCAGGCTTAGCCCCGCCAACAGATACAGTGCGTGTGCTTGCTGGGCTAAACCTTGTCTCGCGAACATCACCTGATGACACAGCTGTGCCAACACATAGCAGCTGATGATCATTAACACGCCATTGCCCAAGCCCAACAATATACTGAGCAGCAAGGGGCGGTTATGGCGGCGGGTAAATTCCTTTAAAAAGGCGCGCAGCTGGAGTTGCTGCGCGCGATTTGGTTGGGGATTCATGAGCTTAAAAGTGCTCCTGCTCGTCGTCGGCGATGCTGTCTGTGTGCTGTTGCATTTCATACCACATCACGTTAATCACGCCGAAAGCAACGGCAAAGAGTACCCCTAATATCCATGCGAAATACCACATAATGCCTCCTTAATAGCTGCCGTGAGAGTTGTTTTCAATTTCTTCATGACTGACTCGACGCCACATCTTCACATAACACCAGGTGGTGTAGCTCAGGACTATGGGCAGCAGCAGTGCCACCACGATAAACATGATGTTGAGTGTCATATGGCTTGATACCGCGTCCCAAATAGTCAGGCTCATATTGGCATCGTGGCTTGACGGCATGATGAAGGGGAACAAACTGGCGCCAAAGGTCATTATGATACCCACGAGCATCAAGCTCGTTAGCACAAAACCCACCCCGGCTTTGTTACGCCAGGAGCACACTAAGGCTAAGCCTCCGGCAACAAAGGCCAATATCGGAAAAGCCATGCTCCACGGGCGCTGCTGGTAGCCATCGAGCCACAAGCCGGAGCCTGTAGTAACGGTTTTAGCCAGTGGGTCGGCATGGCCATTGGTATCGGCCATGGTGACAATTTGCATGCCCTCGATTTGCGTTAACCAGACTCCGGCGATGGCAAAGCCTACCAGGGCGAGGATTAAGGCCAAGCGACCAAAATGGGCGGATCGGGTGGCCACCGGGTCCACGGTGCGCAGCTGTAACCACAAACCGCCATGGGCGACCAGCATGGCGACGCTGATCAAGCCACAGAGCAGCGCAAAGGGGTTAAGCAGAGCGAAGAAAGAACCCAAATAGCTGACCCGCATAAGATTATCGATATGCAAGGGCACCCCTTGGAGCAGGTTGCCAAAGGCGACGCCAAAAATCAGCGCGGGAATAAAGCTGCCGGTAAAGAGTGCCCAGTCCCAGCGATTACGCCAAGTCGGGTTATCCAGCTTGGAGCGATAATCAAAGGCCAAGGGGCGGAAAAACAGCGCAAACAGCACCAGCATCATGGCGAAGTAAAAGCCGGAAAAAGCCGCCGCATAGACCATGGGCCAGGCCGCAAACAGGGCGCCACCGGCGGTAATCAGCCAGACTTGGTTGCCGTCCCAGTGTGCGCCGACGGTGTTAATTACCACACGGCGCTCGACATCTTTTTTGGCGACAAAGGGCAGTAAGACGGCGGCGCCCATGTCCATGCCATCGGTGATGGCAAAGCCGATCAGCAACGCACCAATTAACAGCCACCAGATCAGTTTTAGGGTTTCGTAATCGAAAATCATACCTGAGCCTCCTTAAGCGCGGCCTGGCGCTCAAAGTGATACTTGCCGGTGTGCAGCGAGCTGGGACCCTGTTTAATAAAGTGCAGCATCAACCACACCTCGATAATGGCGAGTATGGTGTAGAAGATAATAAAGCCGGTCAGGGAGATCAGCACATCATTAAAGGTCAGGCTGGAGGTGGCCATAAAGGTGGGCAGCACTTCTGAAATCGCCCAGGGTTGGCGACCGAACTCGGCCACAAACCAACCTGTTTCTATGGCTATCCAGGGTAGGGGAATGGCAAATAAGGCGGCCTTAAGCAGCCAGCGTTTTTTCTCAATCACCCGCTTGGCGTTGTAATAGAAAGAAGCGGCGAAGATAAACAGCATGATCATCCCACAGGCCACCATGACGCGGAAGGTCCAGAACAGCGGGCCGACAGCAGGGATCGAGTCCTTCACCGCCTTAGCGATTTCTTCTTCGCTGGCGTTGTAGACATCATCCCGATAGCGCTTTAGCAGTAAACCATAGCCGAGGTCGGACTTGTACTTCTCAAATTCGGCGACGATCTCGGGGCGGGTGTCACCCTCTCGCAACTTTTCCAGATACCGATAGGCAATCATGCCGCTGCGGATCCGTGTTTCGTGTTGTTGCTGCAGCTCCTTGATGCCGGTGACCTCTTCATCGAGGGAGCGGGTGGCAATAATGCCCATCACATAGGGGATTTTAACCGCGGCGTGGGTTTCCTGCGCTTCTGAGTCGGGAATGCCGAACAGGGTGAAGGCGGCGGGAGCCGGCTCGGTTTCCCACTCCGCTTCGATGGCGGCGAGTTTGACTTTTTGCACCTCGCCGACCTCATAACCGGATTCATCGCCGAGCAGGATCACGCAAAGCACCGAAGCTAAACCGAAACTACAGGCCACCGAAAACGAGCGTTTGGCAAAGGCCACGTCGCGCCCTTTAAGCAGATAATAGGCGCTGATCCCAAGGACAAACATAGAGGCGGCCACATAACCGGCAGATACTGTGTGAATAAACTTCACCTGAGCCACCGGGTTAAAGACCAGCTCGGCAAAGCTTTGCATTTCCATGCGCATGGTTTGGTAATTGAACTCGGAGCCCACCGGGTTCTGCATCCAGCCGTTGGCGATGAGGATCCAAAGCGCGGAGAGGTTGGTGCCTATGGCCATTAAGAAGGTGACGCCGAGATGCTGTACCCTGGTCAGACGGTCCCAGCCCAAAAAGAACATGCCGACGAAGGTGGACTCAAGGAAAAAGGCCATCAGGCCTTCGATGGCCAGCGGCGCGCCGAAGATATCGCCAACATAATGAGAATAGTAGGACCAGTTGGTCCCGAATTCGAACTCCATGGTCAGCCCGGTGGCGACCCCAAGCGCGAAGTTGATACCGAATAACTTGCCCCAAAACTTGGTCATATCACGATATATTTCTCGCCCGGTCATCACGTAGACCGATTCCATTATCACCAAAATCCATGTCATCCCTAACGTCAGTGGCACGAATAAAAAGTGATAGAAGGCCGTTATTGCAAATTGCAGACGGGATATGTCTACAAAGGATTCATCTATCATGGTTTACCCCTAATGCAAGCTGTTTGAACTTTCAGTAATTATTGAAAGTTAGCCTAGTATCTAAGCTTATCGGTCAACAGTCAACCACATACTAGCAATCACCGACCGATAAAAAAGCGCGTCACGATGAAAAATTAGACTCCTTGATTGCTTACCAACCTGGTTAGTGAATCGGCTATTTTTCAGCACCCTAGATTTGTATGCCGCTGAGGTTTTAAGCGCACCCTAAACAGGGTAGACTAGGCTGTTAATAATAACAGTGGTATACGGGAAGCCCCCTTTAGATGAGCGCAGCAGCTAAACCTCTACGTATCGGTATTGTTGCCGGAGAAATGTCAGGCGACATTCTCGGCGAAGGCCTGATGAAAGCGATATTAAAATCACACCCGGATGCAGAGTTTGTTGGCATCGGTGGTCCGCGCATGCAGGCGCTTGGCTGTCAGAGCTTGTTTGATATGGAAGAGCTATCGGTGATGGGCTTGGTTGAGGTGCTCTCTCGTTTGCCACGCCTGCTGCGTATTCGCAAGCAACTGGTGCAGCATTTTATCGCTAACCCGCCGGATGTGTTTGTCGGTATCGATGCGCCGGATTTTAATCTGCGTGTTGAACTGCCGCTTAAAGAAGCGGGCATTACGACTGTGCATTATGTCAGCCCTTCGGTGTGGGCATGGCGACAAAAACGTATTCATAAAATCGCCAAAGCCACCAATTTGGTGCTTTCCCTGTTACCCTTTGAAAAAGCATTTTACGATGAGCATCAGGTGCCCTGCACCTTTGTAGGTCACACCCTGGCCGATGATATTGCCGTTGAACAGGATAATACCCAGGCGCGGGAGCAGTTGGGCTTATCCCCCGAGGATAAGGTGCTTGCTTTGCTACCTGGCAGCCGTGGCTCCGAGGTTGGCTTGCTAACCCCTACCTATGCGCAAACCGCTGAGCGTTTGCAACAGCAGAATCCGGATTTAAAGGTGGTGGTGCCCCTGGTTAATGCGGCGCGTAAGGAGCAGTTTTTAACCCTGCAACAGGAGCATGCGCCCAATCTTAAGGCCATTTTACTAGACGGTCAGTCGAGCTTAGCGATGCAGGCCAGCGACGCCATTTTATTGGCCTCTGGAACCGCCTCGCTCGAAGGCATGTTGTATAAAAAGCCCATGGTGGTGGGATACAAGCTCAAACCCATGACCTATTGGATGGTGCAAAACGTCTTTACCTTTACCATCAAGTATTTCTCGCTGCCCAATCTGTTGGCCGATGAAGAATTAGTGCCCGAGTATTTGCAACATGAATGCAATGTCGACGCCCTGTGTGCGGCGCTGGAACCGCGTCTGTACGGTGACAACAGTGTGTTAATCAGCCGTTTTACCGAAATACATAAGAATATTCGTTGTGATGCCAGCCGTCAGGCGGCCAAAGCCGTATTGGAGCTTATCGATGCAAATTAATCGCCCAGACGTTCAATATATTGCCGGTGTCGACGAGGTCGGGCGCGGGCCATTAGTGGGAGATGTTGTCACCGCCGCGGTGATTCTTGACCCCAATAAGCCCATTGCCGGCCTGACCGACTCGAAAAAGCTGAGCGATAAAAAGCGCCTGGCGCTGAGCGAAGAAATCAAAGAAAAAGCTCTGAGTTATTGCATTGCCCGCGCAACCGTGGCGGAAATTGATGAGCTTAATATTCTTCATGCCACCATGCTGGCCATGAGTCGCGCGGTTGCCGGTTTGGATATTACCCCGGACTTTGTGTTTATTGATGGCAATCGCTTGCCCGCGCTCGATATGGCGGCGCAGGCCGTGGTGAAAGGCGATGCGCTGGTGGCGGAGATCAGTGCCGCCTCCATTTTGGCCAAGGTAGCACGGGATCAGGAAATGATCGATCTCGATGCCCAGTATCCCCAGTATGGCTTTGCGGGGCACAAGGGCTATCCGACCAAGGCGCACTTTGAAGCCTTGGCGGAGCATGGTGCTACCGAGCACCACCGCAAGAGTTTTAAGCCCGTCCAACGGGTACTCGCCGAGAGAGGGCAGTAATCTATGGCAGCCCCTCAGTTCGTTCATTTACGGGTTCACAGTGACTTTTCCATGGTTGATGGTTTGGCCAAGACCAAACCCATAGTCGCCAAGGCGCAGGAGTTGCACCTCAGCGCCCTGGCCATTACCGACCAAATGAACCTCTGTGGCCTGGTGCGCTTTTATGGCGCCGCCCATGGCGCCGGTATTAAGCCTATCGTCGGTGCCGATATTTGGCTTAATACCCCGGAATTTCCCGATGAGCCTTGCCGGTTGGTGCTGCTGGCGAAAAACAACCAGGGTTATAAAAACCTTACCCTGCTTATTTCAAAAGCCTATTTACGCGGTCATGTGATGCATCGCGCCATGGTCGACAGAGACTGGCTGGCAGAGCATGGCGAAGGTCTGATTATTCTCAGCGGCGGTAAAGACGGTGATCTCGGCAAGGCTCTGCTTAAGGGCAATGCCGGGGTGATCGAAGAGATCAGTCAATTTTATCGAACCCATTTTCCCGGCGATTATTATCTAGAGCTGATCCGCACCTCGCGCGCCGACGAAGAAAACTATTTACATCTGGCCGTTGAGCATGCCTATGCACATCAACTGCCGGTGGTGGCCACCAATGAAGTAGTGTTTTTAAAACCGGACGACTTCGAGCCCCATGAAATTCGTGTGGCCATCCATGATGGCTATACCCTGGAAGATAAGCGCAGGCCCAAGCGTTTCTCACAAGAGCAATATTTAAACACCCCCGAGCAGATGGCCGAGCTGTTTAGCGATATTCCCGAGGCACTGCAAAACACGGTGGAAATCGCCAAACGCTGTAACGTCACCGTGCAACTGGGCACCTATTTCTTGCCGGATTACCCCACGGGTTCGCTGAAAATCGAGGACTTCCTGGTTAAGGTATCCCGCGACGGCCTCGAAGAGCGTTTACAATTCTTATTCCCAGACGAGCAGGTGCGTGCAGAGCGCCGTGGCGAGTATGACGAGCGTTTGCAAATCGAGCTCGACGTAATCAACCAGATGGGGTTCCCAGGTTACTTCTTGATCGTAATGGAGTTCATTCAGTGGTCGAAGGATAACAATATTCCCGTAGGTCCGGGGCGAGGCTCCGGTGCCGGCTCCTTGGTGGCCTACGCGTTGAAGATCACCGATCTCGACCCGTTGCAATTCGACCTGCTGTTCGAGCGATTCCTAAACCCGGAGCGGGTCTCTATGCCCGACTTCGACGTCGATTTCTGTATGGACCGCCGCGATGAGGTAATCGACCACGTGGCCAAATTGTATGGTCGCGATGCGGTATCCCAGATCATCACCTTCGGTACCATGGCTGCAAAAGCGGTTATTCGCGACGTGGGCCGGGTGCTGGGTCACCCTTATGGCTTCGTTGATCGTATTTCTAAGTTGGTGCCCGGCGACCCGGGTATGACCTTGGCCAAAGCCTTTGAAGTGGAGCCTCGCCTCCCCGAGGCCTATGACGGCGACGAGGAAGTGCGCGACCTCATTGACATGTGTCGCATTCTCGAGGGCTGTACCCGTAACGCCGGTAAACACGCCGGTGGTGTTGTAATCTCACCGACCACCATCACCGACTTTGCCGCCCTGTATTGCGATGAAGAGGGAAAGTTCCCGGTTACCCAGTTCGATAAGAACGACGTAGAAACCGCCGGTCTGGTTAAATTCGACTTCCTAGGTCTGCGTACACTGACTATTTTGCAGTGGGCCCTGGATATGACCAATGAGCGCCTCGCCCGCGAGGGCAAAGCGCCGGTGGATATCAATGCCATTCCGCTGGATGACAGACCCAGTATCGAGCTGCTGCTGCGCGCCGAAACCACGGCGGTGTTCCAGCTCGAATCCCGCGGTATGAAAGACCTTATTCGCCGCCTTAAACCGGACTGCTTCGAAGATATGATAGCCCTGGTGGCCTTGTTCCGTCCGGGGCCACTGCAATCGGGCATGGTAGATAACTTTATCGACCGTAAGCATGGTAACGAGGAAATCTCTTACCCGGATGCTCAGTATCAGCACGACAGCTTGAAACCCATTTTGGAGCCGACCTATGGCGTAATCCTGTATCAGGAGCAGGTTATGCAAATCGCCCAGGTTCTGGCGGGTTACTCGCTCGGTGGCGCCGACTTATTACGTCGCGCCATGGGTAAGAAAAAGCCGGAAGAAATGGCCAAGCAGCGCTCGACCTTCGAAGAAGGGGCGATACAAAACGGCGTTGACGGCGAACTGGCGATGAAAATCTTCGACCTGGTAGAGAAGTTCGCCGGTTATGGCTTTAACAAATCACACTCCGCCGCGTATGCCTTGGTGTCGTATCAGACGCTGTGGATGAAAACCCATTATCCGGCCGAATTTATGGCCGCGGTAATGTCGGCGGATATGGATAACACGGATAAAATCGTCACCCTGGTGGACGAATGTGAAAACATGAAGCTCACCTTGTTGCCACCGGATGTGAACGCTGGCCTGTATAAGTTCACCGTGAACGAGCAGGGCGAGATAGTCTACGGCATTGGTGCTATTAAAGGCGTGGGTGAAGGCCCGGTAGAAGCGATTTTGAGCGCCAGAGAGCAGGATGGGCCGTTTAAGGATCTGTTCGACTTCTGTGCCCGAGTTGATTTGAAACGCCTGAACAAGCGGGTTATTGAAAAACTCATTATGGCCGGCGCCATGGATAACCTGGGTCCGGATCCGGTGCAGGGCGGTCGCGCCATCCTAATGGCCTCGTTGCCCGAGGCGATTAAATCCGCCGAACAGCATAATAAGGCCGAGCAGCTTGGCCAAGGTGACTTATTTGGCTTGCTGGCAACCGAGCCGGAAGAGGTTGAGCAAGCCTTTAAACGAGTGCCATACTTTACCGACAATCAATGGCTTGACGGTGAACGGGAAACTTTGGGCTTATTCTTGACCGGGCACCCTATAAATCAGTATCGTGGTGAACTTAAGCACTATACTAGCGGTAAACTCGTCGATCTGACGCCGACTGAGCGAGATGTGCAAACCACCGCGGCAGGTTTGGTGATCAGTGCCCGAACTTTGATAAATAAGAAGAATAAACGCTGGGGATTAATCACCTTAGATGACAAGAGTGCCCGAATTGATGTACGCTTATTCCCAGAACAGTTTGAAATGTTCCAAGAATTGCTGCAAATCAACAATATCTTGGTGATAACTGGACAGGTCAGCTTTGATAACTTCTCTGGCGGCATTACAATGACCGCCCGAGACGTCTGTACCCTCGCTGAGGCCCGTGAAAAGCGCATTAAAGCGATGAAAATGACGGTGGACATGGCGCAAATTGACGACAACTTCTTCGAAAAGTTGGAAAAAGTGCTGGAACCGTACAAATTTGGCACCTGTCCGGTAAAAATACTGTACCGGCGGCCAGATGCCTTGGCTGAGTTGGAACTAGGAACACAATGGTGTGTGACGCCTGCCGATGACTTAATTCATAAGTTATCGCTGATGGCGGCACAAAATATAGAATTAGAATTTAATTAAATGGGTTAATGAGCACATGAGTCTCAATTATTTGGATTTCGAACTGCCAATTGCCGAATTGGAAGCGAAGATTGAAGAGCTACGTCACGTCAGTCGAGCGGGCGAACTGGATTTAGGGCTAGAAGAAGAAGTCGGTCGCCTAAAAGAGAAAAGTGTTGAACTAACTAATAAAATCTTTTCTGAACTAGGTGCATGGCAGGTTTCGCAACTAGCTCGTCATCCACTGCGTCCATACACACGTGATTACATCGAGCGTATTTTTACCGAGTTCGACGAACTCGCGGGCGATCGTGCGTTTGCAAACGATCCGGCCATTCTTGGTGGTGTAGCACGTTTAGACGGTGAGCCAGTGATGGTTATCGGTCAGCAAAAAGGCCGTGATACCGCGGAAAAGATCAAACGTAACTTTGGTATGCCAAAGCCGGAAGGTTACCGTAAGGCCTTGCGTCTGATGGAAATGGCCGAGCGTTTTAAAATGCCTATTTTCACCTTTATCGACACTCCGGGTGCCTACCCAGGTGTGGGTGCGGAAGAGCGTGGCCAAAGTGAAGCCATTGCCCGTAACCTTAAGGTTATGGCGGCGCTGAAAGTGCCAACTATCTGTACCGTGATCGGTGAAGGTGGTTCAGGTGGTGCCCTTGCCATTGGTGTCGGTGACCGCGTTAACATGCTGCAATACAGCACCTACTCGGTTATTTCTCCTGAAGGTTGTGCGTCAATCCTTTGGAAGAGTGCTGAGAAAGCACCATTGGCTGCTGAAGCCATGGGTGTAACCGCACAGCGCGTGAAAGAGTTGGATCTGATCAACAACATTATCGAAGAGCCGCTAGGCGGCGCGCACCGCAACTACGATGCCATGGCCAAGAGCCTCAAGGCACAGTTGAAGCGTGACCTGGCCGAGCTGCGTCAAAACAGCGTTGAGGAAATGCTGGACTTGCGCTACAAACGCTTAATGAGCTTCGGTTACTGTTAAGCAAAAAAAGGCCGCTCAGTCGGCCTTTTTTAATGCCAGCCTAATACCGTCTAATGACCAGTCCTATGTACACACGCTTTGCCGCACAATTAGCACACCTCCTTAACGAGTTGCCCGAGTGTCAAGGCTTGGCGGTTGCCCTCAGTGGCGGCCTGGATTCCATGGTGTTGCTCGATCTGGCGCAGCGCTATGCCCAGGAGAAGGGCATGCCCTTGTGTGCCATTCATATCCATCATGGCTTAAGCGCCAATGCCGACCATTGGCAGGCCTTTTGTGTCGAGCAATGTCGTAGGCGTGGCATTGCCTTTTACAGCGAGCAGGTTGTGTTGTCGGAGCAAACCAGGCTGGGTATCGAAGCCAAGGCCCGTCAGGCCCGTTATCAGGCGATGGATAAGGCCTTGCCTGCAGGCTATGCGCTGCTTTTGGGTCAGCATAGCGACGACCAGGTAGAAACCTTCTTTTTGCGCTTGAAGCGCGGCGCCGGGCTCAAAGGGCTCGGCGGCATGCAGGCATTGAGCTACTGGCAACAGCGCCCTTTGCTTCGTCCTTTGCTCGGGATCAGCCGCAAGCAGTTACAGCACTTCGTCGAGCGTCATGATCTTAAGCATATTCACGACGAGTCCAATGACGACAGCCGTTTTGATCGTAACTTTTTACGCAATCAAATTTTGCCCCAACTGAACAAACGCTTCCCTGGCTTTAGTGCCAAGGTGGCGCAAACCACGGAGCTACTGCAACAGCAGCAGCGCTTGCTGGACGATATCGCCGCCCAAGACCTAACACAGCTGAGCGTTAACTCCGAGCAACTGACCCTGGCGCCGTTAATGGCATTAGGCGAGGCCCGAGCCAATAATGCCCTGCGTTACTGGCTGCAGAGCCATGATGTAGCCATGCCCTCACAATTACAGCTGCAAAGCCTGTGTGCGCAGCTGTTAAGCGCTCGGGCAGATAGTCAGCCTAGTTTAACCTTGCGCACTCATTGTGGCGATGAGGTGAGCGTGCGCCGCTTCAACGAGCAGCTGTATTTGGTTCAACACCAAGTAGAGCCTGTAGCCGAGCGCCTTGCTAACCCGGGTATACATGCTCTAAACGATGGGCGCACCTTGATGTGTAAGCCCGGAACCGGGGTGAGGGCACCAAATGCCGATGAGCAGGTGTGGGTGCGTTTTGGGGTGCTTAACGCTCGCATTCGCCCGCAGCACAAACCCTATGGCAATAAACTGAGTCACTGGCTAAAAGAGCTCAAGGTGCCGCCCTGGGAGCGACAACGCATCCCGCTCATTTTTTACGATGACACCCTAGTGGCGGTGGTAGGTTACTTTTATAATTACGATTTTCTGGCACAACAAGGATTACAATGGCAACTGACAACCACTCTTCCGTAAAGAAGCCTCATGTAGGCCTGTCTTTAGTGCAAAAGGCGCCCTGGGCTGTGTTGGTGATCTTAGTGTTGTTGGCCGTGGTTGTCGGTGTATACGGGCCGTTATGGCCGGTGCTGGCAATAGCGTTGATCGCCGGGCTCTGTTGCGGGGCGCTGTTACTGGCCTATTGGCTGGGTAAAGGCGGCACTTATTTCATTGTCGGCTTACTGGTGCCCTTGTTGGCCGTGATGTTTGCCGAGCTGCCAAGCTTTACGTCCCTGTATCAGCTTATTTTGGCGTTCTTTTGTGGTTTTTGGTTATCGTTGTGGGCATTTAAGCTGGTAAAAGGCACGGCGGACAATTCAGAGGCACCCTGATAGGTGTTACGACCGCTGAATTTGGCCTGATACAGGGCCTTGTCGGCGCGCTCGAACAGGCTAATATTCACGTCCTTGGCCTGCGCAAGGGCAAAACCGATACTGCAACTGACGCCATAGCGGTTCATTAACTCGCTGTTACCCACCGCCGCTTGAATACGCTCGGCGATCACCGTATTGGTGGTGTAATGGTCATCGTCGATCAGGATGGCAAATTCATCGCCGCCGAAGCGAAAAATAGAATCCGTGGCACGCACGCTCTGGCGCAACAGGGTGGCAAATTCCTGTAGGGTTTGGTCGCCCACCTGGTGTCCATAATTATCATTGACCTGTTTAAAGTAATCTAAATCTAACAGCATCAAGCTAAAAGGACGGTGCTGGCGTCGGCAGGCTTCCAGTTTTTTCTCGACACTGATATTAAAGTCACTGCGGTTATTGAGCCCGGTCAAAGGATCGCGTGTGGCCAGACGTAGCACGCGATTATAGGTCAGGGCGTTACGCAGCGGGTAAGCGAGGACTTGTTGCCATTTTTTTAGCTGCTCTTGCAGGGCCGCACTAAAAGTAGCGTCACTTAAATACACCAAGCGGCCTAAGTGCTCACCCTCGACCTCAATATCGAAACGATTAGCCACCGCATTGTCTTGGCTGTTCGTCATTTCATTGACACCCAGACAGGAATGCAGTTGCAGGCCGGTAAAATAGGCATGGGGGCGCACATGCTCGGCAAAAATATCAAGCAGGGTCGACAGCTCAAGGCTGCGCTGGAGCTCGTGTGTCAAAGCGGTGACGTTGACCACCGACGCAGGGCGGTAAAAATGTGCCGCCGTGTTCGCATCTTGGGTCATGGCGGTGTGACCGTATGTCAAAATATGGACGTTATCCAAGCGTTACGCTCCAAGACTAAATTCGTATATGTTTTTATGCTAAAACCGTGCCATCAATTCAAACTAGCCATAAAACAAGCCCTTGCTATAGTTAATTAAGGGTGATTAGTCGGTCAGGGTGTTGACGCTACAGGAGCACCATGCAGCAGCTGTTTATAGAAGTCTTTGGCTTGTTAGTCAGTGCGGTGGCGCTGGTCTGGTTGTTTAAGCGTCTGGGTTTGCCGGTGATACTGGCCTACCTGGTTACCGGAGTCATGGCTGGGCCCCACGGCTTCGACTGGCTCGCCAATGGCTCGCAGATGCATGGCATTGCCGAGCTTGGTATCGTTTTTCTGCTCTTCAGTTTAGGTCTAGAGTTCTCTTTCCCCCGTCTGCTGGCAATGCGCAATATCGTATTTGGTGTTGGCTTACTGCAGGTATTGGTGACTTCGGTCGTCTTCTTCTGTTGTTTGTGGCTATTTTCTTTCGATTCCTTGAGCGCGTTTGCGATAGCAACCTTGGTGGCGCTGTCATCCACTGCCGTGGTGGTTAAATGCCTCAAAGACAGTGGCCAGTTACAAAAGCGCCGCGGGCAACTGGCGGTGGGAGTCTTGTTATTCCAGGACCTGGCCGTGGTGCCCTTGCTGATCGCCATTCCCTTGCTGGCCGGTGATACCGAGCATTCGTTAATCTATAGCCTGGCCTTTGCGCTCGGCAAGGGCGCTTTGGTGTGCGCCTTGTTATGGGCCATAGGCAAGTGGTTGTTACCGCTGATCTTTAACGAAGTTGCGCGGATGCGCAATGAAGAGCTCTTTGTTCTGACTACCTTGCTGGTGACCCTGTTTGCCGGTGGTTTGACCTACTGGTTTGGTTTGTCTATGGCCCTGGGGGCGTTTTTGGCGGGCATGATGCTCGGCGAGAGCCAGTACCGCCACCAACTGGAAAGCGATATTCGCCCGTTTCGCGATATTTTGATGGGTTTATTCTTTGTCACCGTGGGGATGCAACTCAGTCTGGTTTATGTGTTTTCTCATGTCCATATCGTGCTTGCGGTGCTGGTGGCCATGATGCTGATGAAATGGCTGATTTTGGCGTTTATTGCCCAGCTGTTAGGGGAGCGTAAAACCGATGCCTTCAGCGCCGCTATCATGCTCTGCCAAATGGGAGAGTTTGGCTTTGTGCTGGTGGCTTTGGCGAAAACCTATGGTCTGCTTGATACCGAATTGGCCTCTTTGCTTATCGCCGTGGGCGTGTTATCCATGGCGATCACGCCTTATTTGATTGACTGCGCACCGCGATGGGTGCATCGCATGTTTACCGCCACGGCAGAGCCCGATCAGATCAATTGTGTCGATGAGCGCCAGAGCGAACATGTGATCATTTGCGGTTATGGGCGTGTCGGTCAAAATATCAGTCGTTTTCTAAGCACCGAGGCGTTGCCATTTGTGGCCATAGATTTAGACCCCTACCTGGTTCAGCAAGGGCGTTTGGCCAATGCCCCTTTGATGTTTGGTGATGTAACACAAAAGGGGATTTTACAGCGAGCAGGCACCGCCAATGCGCGCCTGGTGGTGATCACCTTCACCGATCTAGCTAAGGTCAAATTAGTGACCGAAGTGATTAAAGAAGTTGCTCCTGAGGTTAAAATTTTAGCGCGCATGCCGGACGATGCTCACCTTGAAGAGCTCAAAGAATGTGGCGTCTCGGAAGTGGTGCCCGAGTCCCTTGAGGCGAGCTTAATGCTCTCGTCTCATGTTCTATTTATGAGTGGTGTGCCGATGAAGCGGATTTTACGTCGCGTTAGTCAGGAGCGGGAGAATCGGTATTCGCTATTGCACAGCTTTTACATCAGCGATGAGGCCCCGCACCGTGAGATCCAGAGCGACCGTCTGGAATACCTGCATGTGATGGCCTTGGCGGATAACGCCTATGCGGTGGGAAAGACCATTGCCGAGCTAAACCTGGGTCAGCGCCGTGTTAGCCTGGCGGCCATGCGCCGCCATGGTCAGGAAATTGACGACCCCTGCGCCGAAACCGTGCTGCAGGGGCAGGATGTGCTGGTACTGAAGGGCAAGCCGCGGCGGGTGGAGCTTGCTGAGCGCTTCCTGCTCAATGGCAGCGATACTTAACCTGGGGCATTAATCTAAACGCAAAAAGTGGCGTAATTCGGGCAGCTTATTAAGTCCGTCCTGATAGCCGAGGTCGATCAAATGTTGGGTATAACGTTTCTCAAACAGCAGGTAGCTGGGTAAGCTCGACTCGCTGTAGCGTTTCACACCAATGCCCCGCAACAGCATACGAATGGCAAGGGGCATATCGTCGTAATACTCGCTGCTTATGGTATTAAAGTTGTGCGAGGGGTTAATAACAAAGGTGTCGATATGTTTGAGCTCTTTGTGATCTTCACGGTCTTTTAGCAGGCTCAGGGTGCGGTTAATGCGTTCAACGCGTTCAAGATCGGCCTGCAGGGTATCGGCGAACACACTGTCGAGCAGGTGACCGGCAATATGCGAAATACCCGGATAGTGTGGGGCATACTTACGGTTTTCATCTTTTGGCGCCTCGACACCGATAACAAAAATGCGATCGGCTCCAAGGTGAATGGCACTCGAAAGCGGCGACATTTGGTGGATGGAACCATCACCATAATATTGCTGTCGAATTCTTACACTGGGGAACACCACGGGGATGGCACTGGAGGCCATCAGGTGTTCCATATGGATACGGGTTTTTAGTCCCTGGCGCCTCACCCGTTGCCAGGGTTCGGCGCTTTGGCTTTGAAAAAAGGTAATGGAATCGCCGTTACTGTAATTCGAGGCGGTGACCGCCAGGGCATCTATGATACCGCGGTGAATATTACGGTCGATGCGCTCCATGGGCAGTACCTCGGCCAACAGGCGCCGCAGTGGTGCGTTATTAAACAGGCTGCCCGGAGCATGGTTGGCATGGCCGGAGCGAAAACTGGTTAGTATGTTGCGAAGAAGATGGCCAAAAACATGGACGAAGTCACTGCGATACACGTGCGAGGTATGAAATTGGCCCCATACCGCATCCAGCTTGCGGCTGGCCAAATGGGCACAGGATGCCCAGCAGCCCAGTGCCACAGAGTTGATCGCCCCGGCAGAGGTGCCGGTGATAATACGAAACGGCAGCGGGGCGGTACGCGGTAGACTATGAGTGAGGGCCTTAAGCACCCCCACTTGGTAGGCCGCACGAGCGCCACCGCCGCTTAAAAAAAGTGCTGTGCCTTTTTGACCGCAATTAGTTTGCTTTCGCATATTATTTGCACTTAAATGGAGACCTAGCTTTAATGTAAAAGATTCTTCAGTAAAAAGAAACGTATAGGCAAGCGTGTTGCCAATGTTGGCACTGCCACTGATGGCCATCGCCCTTGCTGAAACCGTGGTTATGTTAACGGAGCACCTATGAAAGAGCAGCCCCCCGAACAAGACACGAAAACACCGAACAGAAATACCCTGTTATTTGCCGCCATTGTTGTTGTAGTACTGGTGATTGTAGTGGTTATCGCCCTAAGTAATCAGCAGGAGCAACCGACCGAGCCGGCTCCTGTTGCCCAACCTAAAGAGGTGGTTATTGAGCCGCAAGAGCCCGAACCCGAGTTAGAGCCGCAGCCAACCCCTGAGCCTGTTCAGCCCGAGCCCGTTCAGCCCGAGCCTGAGCCGGTGATGGAAGAGCCCTTACCCAGCCTGGATGACAGCGATGCAGAGGTCAGCGAGCGGGTAGAGCAATCTTTGGCCGCCAGCAGTGCCGAGCTATTGGTTAATGATGATCTAATCCGTCGCACCGTGGTATTTGTTAATAATCTCGCCGCCGGTCGCGTTGCCACCAATCACTCGCCGGTGACTAAATTGCAAGAACCATTCAGCGTTGTTGAAGGCGATGTACTGACCATGGACCCGCAAAGTTTTAAACGCTATGACCCTTATGTGGCCATTCTTACGGCCCTGGACAGCGAGCAACTTTTGGCGCTTTATAAACGCTTTGAGCCACTCTTTGTCGAAGCTTATGGTGAAGTGGGTGAGCCGGGTACCAGCTTTGAGCAGCGCCTGGTGCAGGCCATCGACCTGGTACTGGCAACGCCGGAGATGACCACACAAATTCCGCTGTTGCGCGATTCGGTTACCTATAAGTACGCCTATTCAGAATGGGAAAACCTGCCGCCGGCGCAAAAGCAATTGCTGCGCATGGGCCCGGAAAACGTGGCCAAGGTGAAAGGGGTGTTACGCGAGTTACGCGCCCAACTTGATTAAATGCCGGTAATAAGAGAGTCGGTGGCACTGCCTTCGATTCTTGATAGCACAGAGGTGGGCTGGCCATCAGGCTGGCCCAATATCCTAAACTCGCGCCCAAGACACAACCAACTGTTTGTTTACTAGGCAGTTAACTGGGTTTTATCGGACAATTCACGGATTTCCCTTGAATCTCACCCTTAAAGTCGGGATAATCCCTCCTGCGCCCAAAGAGGCCCACTATGGTGGCCTTATTGGTCCTCTCGCAACACTAGCATGTGAACCTGGTCAGGCCCGGAAGGGAGCAGCCACAGCGTGTGATGTGTGTGCCGAGATGTGGCTGGTAAGGCTACCACCCAATTCCCCATACTTTTCAGTAAAAACTAACCTTAAGTGTTAAACCTCTGCGATTTGCTTAGTCAATTTCTTCGCGCTTTTTAGTTAAGACCACTCTAAACCTGATTGTAGATTGCTTGCGTTTCTATATTCCTTGTATGTTAGCGAATACCTGCCTAGCCAATGAAGGATAATGTTACCTGGCTGAATATTAAAAAACTTAAATAGGATGTGGGTGAGCTAAAAATTAAAAAAGTGGGTTGGCTTTTTGAGCAAAAAGCCCTCCTTGTTTTAGGAGCAAGAGCACTAAACGTACACTTTTATAAAAGCCACATTGTTAGCCGAAAGGTTATTTCAATCGAATAAGATAATAGAGTGGATATTAGGGATAAGTCATCAAAGAGCACTAGTTGATGTTTTGAGTATCAATTACTTGTAACAACCTTAGATCGAGGTCTATGTTTAGTATCAGCTTTGCCAAGTAAAAGTGTATAAATAACAAGGATGTTCTATGAGACTCTCTAGCGTTTTATCTTTAGTAAACCAAGTTGAAAAATCAAAGTTCATTAACGCGATTGACCGAATCTGCGGTGATGCTGTTAGGCATGATAAAAAGATTGAAGCTCAGTTAAACAAGCTGGATGGACAAATTAAAAATGCTTCTAGTACCGATATAACCCAATTATTCAAAATTATCCTTCCTTACTTCGAGAAAGCTGTGAGAGAGCAGCTTGCTATGTTAGGAGCTCAAGCAACTCTCTTGACTAATATACTAAGTCGAGATGGAAACAGTATTGCCAGAGCAACATGGGTAGAGTCACTATATTCAAAAGAGTGGGATGTTATTAACCGCCGCGCGAAAGAGTTACAAGCAGAGATTGAGGAAGTTAGTGATGATGAGTCATTTGGTAATAGTAAGCGGTTAGGTATTTACTTCGCGTGCTTTAGTGAAGCGCACTCGAATGACCAAAGAATAAATCGAGAGGCGAAAATTACCGATGATGAGCGCGGTATTTTAAATGTTTTAGCGAAGCAGCTAGACGTAACTGCTGACGATCAAGCTGGAATTGAGCACCTGGTAGACAAAATCCCTAAGAATGGCGTGCAAGACGCCTTAAATGAGCTTAGAGAAATAGGCTTGGTATTTATCAGCAGGAAAAGGCAAACCGTATATGTTCCTGATGAAATTGTTAGCTTATTGCACCGCATACAAGGCAAAGAGCTTGCTGATAAACATCTTTTAAGAATTCTTCGAACGTTCAGCGATGCTGAGTTGTCGAACATCCTCAAGAACCACAGGAAGAAAATTCGCGGTGTGGAGCGAAAAGAAAAAGTCTCGAACATCATGAAACTGGGTGTCCCAGTGACTCAAATTTTACAGCGTGATTTATTCAACGATGAAGTGACAATCAACGAGCGCAAAGATAGGCTAAAAGGGCTTATTCAGGATTTAGAGTTAGACTTGGATAAGCTTGGAAGCACTCTCGAAGAAAGAACCGGAATTATATTAAACTCACTTAATAACTGCGCAGAGAGTGAGTTTAATGTGCTCAGCGCAACAGGGTTTAAGGAGCTTTTTTCAGCACTTCAAAACCATTTTCCGATGCTTTCAAAAGTACTCAAGCACGAGTTTGAGCTAGAAGAACAAGAAGAGTTAGACGTTGAAAAGCTAAGAGCGCTCAGCATCACACCTTATGACATTCTATATATGCTCACGAATGAAGAAGTAAAAAGCGTTGTCGACAGCATGGGAATCAAGAAGCGCGGCAATTTGCGCCTGAATATTTTAAATAGTTTTGCAGATGCTACAGACAAACTCATAGATAACTACGGTGCGCTAGCTCGCAGGGATTTAGCATCCTTAAAGAATAGTAATATTGACATCGCAGAATCAGAAATAGGAGTTAAGTTTGAAGAGGTGACCAAAGCCATCTTTGAGCAATTGGGGCTTGCAGTTGATGAAGATTTAAGAAGAGCCGTAAACACCTCAAAAGATAAAGCGGACGTTCTGATTTCGTTGAGTGAAGACGATGTCATCGTAGGTGAGGCTAAAACGTGTAAAAATGGAGACTTCGCCAAGTACTCAACAACTTCTAGACAAGTAAAGGCGTATGCAAATCGTTGTGAGTCAGCAGGAAAGCGCGTCGCACAGGTATTAATCGTTGCTCCAACATTCTCAGATGACTTTGTAGAAAGCGCAGAAATGGATACGGAAGTAAATATATCCCTTTTAGAGGCTGAGGGCCTGAAACGAATTTTAGATGCTTACAAGTCGAGAAGAAACCCTAAATTTTCAGCAAAACTCTTTACCAAAGGTGGCTTGTTGAAATCAGACTTGATTGCCAAGAACATTTAAATTACTAAGTTTCGTTCTATAAAGCTAAGCCCGCACTGAGCGGGCTTTTTAGTTGTCAGTCTTAAACCACCTCTTATGGAGGTAGTGAGCGTCCGAGTGGACTGTATGTAAACCTCCCCCTAAGAAGGCTCATGCTAGAAACGGGGCGTTTTTGTCTAGTGAGTCACTGACAACTTTAGTAACAGCTCAATGCTGGTCAGTGCTTGCTCAATCTGCTATCAATGATCAAAGAACAAAATGACAAGGGGGGTCACCGGCAAATAGCGGGTGCCAGTCATTAATTGAAAATTTAGAGTGACGGCTTCAGCATGTCTAACAAGCCGCTAACGCAACAAGGACTCGTTTAGGGCTTGCTCGACCTCCTTAGTCGCTTTTATTTAGCAAGCCTAAACTTGCCGTTTAGTACGGCGCTGTGAGTACTGCTTATGAGTATAGATTTCCGACCGCTGTCAAAATATGACCTCAACTATTCGAAGGTTATCGAGTTATATAAGGAGGCTTTCCCAGGAGTTCGACGCGTTCCTTCATGTATTCTTCGATACATAATGAGAAAAGGTAAGGCAGGTTTTTTCGTTCTATACCAGCATGAATCCTGGATTGGCCTTATTTATCTTACCGAATATAGAGACATTGTATTTGTTCATTTCTTTGCCATATCGCAAGCGCGCCGCTCAGGTGGTTATGGCAGTAAGGTTATGGAGTCATTGAAAGCAATGTATTCCCAAAAACGAATTGTACTGAATATTGAAGAACTTAACGAACAAGAAGAAAACTACCAGCAGAGGCTGAAACGAAAGGCCTTTTATGAAAGAAATGGATTTGTTTCCTCGGGGTATATTGTCAAAGAGCCTGGTGAACGACTGGAGATGATGATATTTGGTGGCAGTATTACTAAAGAAGAAGTTAAGGCAATGTACAAAAGTTTGTTTGGACGTATGCTTGGCTCCTTTATTCGACCAGACGTCATCGAAATAGATAAAAAATTGGCTGCAGACCGATGCTAAGTCAGGACCCAGGTTGAATAAGCGTCTTGAATTCACAACGCCCAATGCTATGGCCATCAGTATCAGTTAAAAGAAGAAAGGGAATTACCGTCGGCTTCTGCGTGCAACCTTACTCGGATTAGAACTAAGATTAATTACAAACACCTTTGTAAAAACCAATAAATGATGGGGCGCGAAAAAGGATATGAAGTGTCCAGAGTGTGATTAATTTGCGCCCCTATCGCCAAACTATTTATGTGGCATGGTGATTATTGGATTAAGAAAGGGTCGATAACATGAAGAAGACCTCCTACCGCAAGGACGGGTGTGTCCAGCTAAAGGGTTTCATCGGCTCATCAACCTCTGTGTGGGCCAGGGCGTTGGTAAAGTTGGAAATAAGCTTGGCCGCCAGCCCGGTTAGTACTTCCAGTGCCTGACGCTTGGTATATCCGGCGCTAAGGAACTGGGCCAACCTTTCATCGCCGATATGGCCGTTGCTATCCAAGAGCGCTTTGGTAAAATCGCGAAGGGCCTGTAACCTTGCATCGGGCAGGGGCGTTCCCTCTCTGAGCGCTTCTACCACATCATCAGGCATTTGGGCCGATTTCATCATCCAGGTATGGCCCGGTACGCAATAGTGGCAGTTATTCTCGAAGTTGGCGGTCATAAAGACCACCTGCTGCTCCAGCGGTGACAGGCTGCTTGCTTGCATAAACGATGAAAAAGTCTCGTTATAGGCCCTGTAAGTGATCGGCGCTTCCGCCAGCACCTTATGCAAATTAGGTAGCATACCGAAGCTGGCCAGGGATTCTTGCATCAGGGGCTTAGACTCTTCGGGAGCCGTATCCGGTTCGTAATAGGTAAACATCTTCTCTCCTCAATCAGTTGATATCGTCTTTAAGTAGTTTTTGGTCAGGGGCATATCATTTTCGCTCAACGATAATAGCCATGATGGTAGTCTCACCGAGATTAAATACTTGGTGCTCCCATTGGTCGTGCCACATGGTGTGGCCATCGGGAATCTCAAGCGCAAGCTGCTTGCCGTCCGCAGTTTTTATACGGGCTTTACCGCCGCGCTCGAAATACACCGTCTCGGCGTTGTGCTTGTGCCAAAGGTCGTGCTCACCCGGGCGTAAGGTCATGCGTAAAACCAGTACTTGGTCGTTGTCCAGCAAGACCTCGTACTTATCCGGCGAGGCGATGTGTGCGTGTTCTGCCTCTTTGCCAAGGGCGTACGATGAACACATCAAAGCGCTCACCAAGCCCAGCATAAGTAGTTTTCCTGTGTTCATAATTTTTCCTGTTATCTGTGCATGCCTCGGATTGGGTAGTTATTTTGCGGATCGCGGATCCATTTGAGCCCGCTTACCAGAGCCGATAGCTCGGGCCTGACAAAGGGGTTATTAGAAATATCCACCACCTGAATTTTTCCCTCTGCATTGATGACAAACAGCGCTGGCTCGGCAAACGAATGATCCGTCTCCTGCGGTGAACGGGGATCTGAAATATATACACCGAGTTCTTCCATCTGCTCTAGGGTCAGGCCATAGGCAAGGGGGAAAGAGACATCCAGCTGGACCAGGTGATCCTGTAATTGCGCTTTGCTGTCGCCGGATACGGCGATGATATCGACACCCGTATTGAGTAGCTCATCTTTAAACTGCTCCAGGTTATTCAGGTAGCGAGTACAAAGAGGGCAGTGGCGGCCGCGGTAAACAACCACCAGTTGCCAGTCGGCTTCGTTTGCCGGTTTGCCAAGAGTTACCTGTTTGCCGTCTAAAAGCGTAGCGGACATGGTTGGAAACCCGCTGCCAGGATGTAGTTTATTGGTATAGATAGATTCGCCAGACATAATGACTCCTTAAAAGTGGCTGTTCAGATGGTTTTCAAAGCGCGTGAAATCACTTTCGACATCGGCATTCTTCATTACATCGAAGCAGGCAAAGGTCGGCATCGGCGTCATACCGAAGAACTTGAAGTTCATGTGCATAGGGAAAAGCAGATCATCGATGCTTTTGCCGTCGAAAAACTCGCTAGTGTTATCAAAGGACTCTGCCGGGGCGTTGAAGGTTAACGACATCATGTACTTGGTATCGCTTAAGGTCCCCCCTCTGCCGTAGTTGGCCTTGGGGTTACTTTCGTGACGACCATCACCGTTACATAAGGCGCCGCCCATGCCCGCGGTGTAAATTTCATCCATATACTTTTTGAAAGACCAAGGGACACCCATCCAGTTGATTGGCGTTTGCAGCAAGATGAAATCTGCCCATTGGTGATGTTCCAGCTCTTTCTCTACGTCGAATTCTTGTTCCATGGTGACGACATGTGTTTGATAGCCTTTACCCTCAAGCTGAGTAATGGCCTTATCCACCAGGGCCGCGTTTAGCTTGCCTTCAGAAAAGGGGTAGTATTGGTGCGCGTTAATGATTAAGACATTTTTCATAGGTATCACTCCAGGAGTTGATTTGGACTAAGGTGTTCATATCAATGTGCGTGGTTTATAATAGTTACCTGTGAACTAGATTCAATTAGTATACTTTTGGTAACCACCTTGTAAGCAGAGGAATTATTTTGGAAAGTGTCGTAAAAACAGATAGTAAAGGACGAAAAAAAGTTTTAAATGCCTGTATGGAACCTTGCTCCATTGAAAAAGGGATGCGGCTGATCGGGGGCAAGTGGACGGGCTCGATTATTTATCATCTGAAGGATGAACCTGTACGATTCAATGATTTAACCCGGATGCTGGGCGGTGCCAGTAAGAAAATAATCGATCAGCGGCTCAAGGAGCTCGAAGTCCAGGGCATGGTATTACGCAAGGTTATCAGTACGCGTCCGATAGCGGTGACCTACGAGTTGACCGAGTTCGGCCGTTCAGCATTGCACATATTAGACGAGCTGCGCATCTGGTCAGAATCCAACGATATATCGGCTTAAATAGATTACGAGCAATTCTCTGAAAGGGAAAAAGTCATACGAGCGATGACACTTTTGACCACGGCTTAAAGCATATGAACTGTTTATCACTTTAAGCAGTTTTTGCTCTTCTTTGGCTAGCATCTTCTTCTGCTTGCAACTAGCTATACAAGAATGAAGTCTAGGGTGAGTTACCAGCATCTCTCCTAAAACATTCTTAAAAATATTTTCACCCCTTTTCATACCCCCATGCGTTTTCTTACTAAGCACCTTACTTGTCAGGGTGTCAGTTTTTAAGGGGAAAGAGCATGGAAAATACATTGAATATTACTCATGGCGCTCACCAGAGTGGCACATACGAACCGGGTTTTGAGCCCAGCCATAATCTGATTGCACCAGGTTTTAAGGCGGTTGCCTTTGCGTTAGCCGCTGCGGCGATCACCTTGGCGACCTTTAGCTTTATGGTGTCGCTATTGACCGCAGAGCAACGTGCGCCCGTTGAGGTGTTTGACGATGTCATTGTGGAAATCATGGAGCCGCCTAAGCACACCGAGGTGATCACAAAAACCAAGCCGGTGCCACCTAAGGTTGAGCCAAGACCGCAGGCAAGACCAAGCCTGGCTGCGGAACCTGGTGATGAGGTGCTGACGTTAGCGCCGACATTGCCGGATGTGGGCACCGAGATGTCGGACTTGGGGGAATTTTCATCCATGTCTCGCGATACCGCCATGCCCTTGGTGCGGGTACCGCCGCAATATCCAGCGACCGCCGCCCGTGAGGGGATCGAAGGTTATGTCATACTTAGCTATGATATTTCCCCAACCGGTCAGGTTATCAATGCTAAGGTAATTAGCGCCGAGCCCAAGCGGATTTTTGATCGTGAGGCCCTTAAGGCGCTGAGTAAATGGAAGTTTAGCCCTAAGGTTGTGGAGGGTGTGGCTAGGAGCCAGCCCAATCAACAGGTAAGATTAGACTTTAACTTGCAAAATTAGTCGCCTAGGTCGCCACCCTGGATTTGAGCCTAGGGTGTCGCCGATTTAAGGAGTGAAGATGCTAAAAGCGGTTGCCACACGGATATTTGCGCCCTTGTCGCCAAACTATAGCCACTATAGTGACGAGCAATTGGCGCAACTGGCCGCCGACAGCGCCAAGGCAAGGGATGTCTTGGTGCTCAGGCTAAGCGACGATGTACTGTATTTTTTGCAGGCCCAGTTAGTGTCCTTAAGTGAGGATAGTCACACGCGGCGGCAATTGGCGCTCGATTTATTGCATGAGGTGTGGTTGCGCTGGTTGGCCCAGCCACAACGCTTTAGTCCGCAACAGCAGGGCAGTTTTAAGGCCTGGTTATTTAGTCTGGCCCGCAATCAGGTGATTGATTATGCCCGCAGGCAAAAGCGTCATCTACCGGTAGAAGAATGTCTGCAAGAGCCTAATTTGCACCTCGACGCCCAGCATATAGAGGGATTGATCATGGCCGCCACCGAGCAGCAATTAACAGCGGCGATAGCAGACTTGCCGCACTTACAACGCGAGGCCTTAACCTTGCAACTCGAGGGTTTTAGTTTGCAGGAAATTGCCCAGATCACCGCCAGCGCCCAAGAGAGTGTAAAAACCCGATTGCGCTATGCACGCGCAAAAATCGCCGCCACCATGGTCAAAGGAGCACAGTAATGGCAAACCGCGGATCAGACAAACTGGCCCAATGGCAGCAACAGCAAAAACAACAAAGCGCCCTGCAGGCACAGGAGAAAAAAGCCTTGTTGTCGGCCCTCGATTCGAGCCCCCGTAATCGCCGTAGCTGGTGGCATCAGGGTCAGTGGCTGATGGCCTGTGTGGCCTTATTAACCCTGGTGTCGGTAACCTGGCAGGCGGCAAAGCAAGAGCATGCCCCCCTGTATAGCGTTGAGAGTTATACGCGCATGGAAATTTTTGACCTGGCCGGTGGTGAGCAGCGCATGCGCGTCAGCAACACAGTGCCGGCGCAACTGCGCAGCATAGATCAAGCAGAGCTGCAGCTGGCAAATCAGCTGCGGGTGCAGCATCAGGCCTATGCGCTTGGCCAAGAGCCTGAGCCGATACGCTTAGTGCGTTTAGTGCAAAGCGAAGGGGATTGGTTGTTGGCCGATTGCCGGCAACAGGTGTTGATCGCCTTGAGCTCGGAATTATTGAAACGGGTAGAGCACCCTGGAGTGAAATTGCAATCCGGCACCTTGTTGGCCTTGTCTTTTGACAGTAACGGGCAGCTGGTGGCAATACAGGGAGCGGGCAAGCATCAGCAGTGCTGAGGTAAGAGAGGTCAGGCGCCAGGAATAGCGCCTGGTTTTGTGTTCTCAGATCAGTGGGTAGCGGTACCCGGCGTGTACTTGGCCAATTCCACCTGGAATTGCTCTACGCCGTCTTTGCCCTTGTACATGCGCACCATCATATGGTCCATGCTCGGTGCAAACCAGGCAATGGCTTGGCGCTTATCGTTGTCGTACACCCGTTTCACCTTAATGGTTTCCACATTGCCTATGGGCAAGGTAATGGTTTCGTTGCCAACCACCTCGAATTGATACTCTCGGTCATTGCCTTTTTTATCCACTATGGGATAGCTGAACTTGGTTTCGCCTTTGCTCAGAGCCTGGCGCAGTGAGATCTGGTAGGAGAGTACATCTTGGAAGTTTTGGTTCCAGGTGCATTCGAGCGGGTATTTGGACTGGTTGCTAAATACCTGCTGCTGCTGGTGATCAAAGCTGATTTTATAGGTTTTATCCGGGCCGGTGCCGGTGCGCTCAAGCACATAGTCAATCGGTAATACGGTGCCGTCGACAAACTTAAAGCGGCTGCTTTCCTGACGCTCGTCTGAGAAAATCATCCACTCTATTTCGCTGTGATAGCTCAATTGATACAGGTTATCGTCGACTCGGGTGAGGCTTCGCTGCGCGGCACCATGGCGTTCACCCTGACGGGTCACTATGTACTCGGCGCTGTATTCGTTGAGGGTGGTTTGTGACGCGGGGTTAGCGTCTTGCGGCTCGGCATGAGCAAGATTGATACCGCAGCCAAGGACTGCGGCAATCAATAATTTAGCTGTCCAAGTACGCGCTGAGGTCGGCGCCTTGGCTTGGAAGGGTGTTGTTATCGAGCACTGCATAGTTATCTTCCATTTTCAGTCGTTGTTCGCTGAACCACTTAACCACCAACGGATAGATAATATGTTCTTGTGCATGAACCTTCTGCGCCAGGCTTTGTGCCGTGTCATCGCTTTCGATAGCGACCTGTGCCTGAACTATCACAGGTCCGCCGTCGAGCTCTTCGGTCACGAAGTGAACGCTAACGCCATGCACTTTATCGTTTGCATCTAATGCACGCTGGTGGGTATTCAGCCCTTGGTACTTAGGCAACAGGGAAGGGTGAATGTTCAACATTTTCCCTTTAAATTTTTGCACTAAGCCAGCTGTTAGAATACGCATAAATCCAGCTAATACAACACAGTCGGGTGAAAAACTATCAATCAGTTCACCCAGGGCCACGTCATATTCTTCGCGTGAGGCAAACGCTTTGTGGTCTAACACTTTTGCTTCGATACCAGCCTTTTTAGCTCGCTCTAGGCCGAACGCGTCGGCCTTATTGCTGATCACCGCGCAGATTTCAGCGGGAACTGTACCCGCTGCAACCGCATCAATGATGGCCTGTAGGTTAGAGCCACTGCCCGAAATAAGTACAACGAGTCGGGCGAGGTCCTGGCCTGGTGTCATTATTGCGCACCGCCAAGGATTTCAACTTGCTCTTCGCCAGCTGCTGCATCTTGGATTTCACCAATGTGCCAAGCGTTTTCGCCCGCATCTTTAAGAATGCTCAGGCTTTGCTCTAGCTTGTCGGCAGGAACCACAAGTACCATGCCTACACCACAGTTAAAGGTTCGGTACATTTCGTGCGTTTCAATGTTGCCGTTTTCTTGTAGCCAGTTGAATACCGCTGGCCACTGCCAGCTGTCGCCCTTGATCACGGCTTTAGCCGACTCAGGCAATACGCGTGGGATGTTTTCCCAGAAGCCGCCGCCTGTGATGTGTGAAAGCGCGTGTACGTCTACTTGCTTAAGTAGCTCAAGTACCGGCTTAACATAGATGCGTGTCGGTTCAAGCAGGTGCTCGCCTAGGGTCTTGCCTTCAAATTCGCTGTTAGTGTCGGCGCCAGATACTTCAAGAACCTTACGGATCAATGAGTAACCGTTTGAGTGAGGGCCGCTAGAGGCAAGGGCGATAAGCTGATCACCGGCAGCAACCTTAGTGCCGTCGATAATGCCTTCTTTTTCTACCACACCCACACAGAAACCAGCCATGTCGTAGTCGTCGCCTTCGTACATGCCAGGCATTTCAGCGGTTTCACCACCGATAAGGGCACAACCAGAAAGCTCACAACCTGCGCCGATACCGGTTACT
Source organism: Pseudoalteromonas sp. T1lg48 (assembly GCF_002964785.1). Taxonomy (GTDB): domain Bacteria; phylum Pseudomonadota; class Gammaproteobacteria; order Enterobacterales; family Alteromonadaceae; genus Pseudoalteromonas. The sequence goes on along the minus strand of NZ_PQCC01000023.1, from coordinate 99,576 downwards.
ACGTCGGCAGCCGTGTCTACGTCTAGTTTGCCGGTGGCATAGTAATCAAGGAAAAATAGTGGCTCGGCACCTTGAACGATAAGGTCGTTAACACACATGGCAACCAGGTCGATGCCTACGGTGTCGTGTTTTTTAAGGTCGATAGCAAGGCGCAATTTAGTGCCCACACCATCGGTACCGGCAACTAAAACAGGCTCTTTATAGCCAGTCGGTAGCTGACATAGCGCACCAAAGCCGCCGATGCCGCCCATCACTTCAGGACGTTTGGTCTTTTTCACAACGCCTTTAATGCGTTCTACTAGGGCGTTACCCGCATCGATATCAACGCCGGCATCTTTGTAGCTAAGAGACTGTTTTTGTTCGCTCACAGGGTTTCCTCAAAATTTAATTTAGGGGTGATCAGGGTCTGTTGACCTTTGTTGTTTGTTTCTGCAGCAGTTTGTAGCGCATTTGTACAAGGCGGCACATGTGTGGTGTAGTTATTCTACATGAACATGTAACGACACAGTAGAAATGCGCTACAAACGCTGCCCTGTGGGTTCATCTAAACGCCTCCTGCTCTGTGTTGCTTGCTATGTACATAGAATGACTATGCAGTATAACGAGCGTCGTGATCAGAATGCGTTTAGATTGAACATAAAGTAAACCACAAAGATAAACAGGCCCTCTAAACGCCGGGCATTTTACAGCAAATGCCGCGGCTTAGCTAGGAAAAGGAGGACCTTTGTCCTTGTTTATGCGGTGGCCACAATAACCGCTCTTAATGGTGCCGGATAGCCCTCAATGGTCTTGTTTGGATCATTAGGGTCCAGGAAATCCGCCAGGGATTCATTTTCCATCCACTCGGTGCGACGCTGCTCGTCGAGCGAGGTTTGGTCGGTGTCGACGACGCGAATATCCTTAAAGCCAACGCGACGCATCCACAGCATCAGGGCCTCGGTGCTGGGGATATACCAGACATTACGCATTTTTGCGTATCTGTCTTCGGGCACCAGCACGGTATTGATATCGCCCTCAATCACCAGGGTTTCCAGCACCAACTCACCGCCTTTACGCAACTGGGCTCGTAACTGAGCCAAGAAGTCGATAGGCGAACGACGGTGATACAATACGCCCATGGAAAAGACCGTATCAAAGGCTTTCAACTCGGGCAGTTGCTCTACGCCTAAAGGCAGCAGGTGCACCGCCGGGTCTTGGTTGTAATGCTTAATGGTCTGGAATTGGCACAGGAAGAGATCGCTTGGGTCGATGCCCACTACCAGCTCAGCTCCTTCGCCGCGCATACGCCACAGGTGATAGCGGAGCCACAGCCGATATCCAGCACCTTGCGGCCATGCAACGGGCTGATATGGGGCAGTACACGATCCCATTTCCAGTCACTGCGCCATTCGGTGTCGATGTCAATCCCAAACAGTGAAAAGGGGCCTTTGCGCCACGGCATAAAACGCTGCAATAAATGGATGAGCTGTTTGCGCTGGCCGTCGCTGATATCGTCATTGGTGCCTACTTGCACCTTGGTTTGGATATTAATTTCAGACGCTTTTAGCTCTGGCAGGTTATTCAGTACTTTTTGCCATTTCGGCATGTCGCCGTGACGGGCTTCGTCTTGCCAATGTTGCAGTTGCGCCGGCAGGGTATTAAGCCAATGGCTGAGCTCGGTGCAGGCAATATGGCGATAGAATTCGTTAAACCACTGATTCATAGTTGTTCCGTTTATTTAATTGCGACCATGGAGCAAAAGTTAAAGCACTGATACCACACCTGAGTTTGGTTAAAGCCAACCTCGTTAAGGCGCGTCAGGTGCGTGCTTAGGGTGTCGGTGCGCATGACATTTTCAATGGCGGTGCGCTTTTGACTGATCTCCAGCTCGGAATAGCCGTTGGCTCGCTTAAAGTCATGGTGCAGATCTATCAACAGGTCGTCGACAATTTGGTTTTCGCCGCGCAGCTTTTCGCTTAGCAGCAGGACGCCACCTGGTTTCAGGGCATTGTAGATACGGCTTAGTAGCGTCTGGCGCTTGTCGGGGTCGATAAACTGCATGGTAAAGTTCATCGCTACCACGGAGGCGTTCTCAAGTTTTGCATCGAGAATATCGCCCAGTTCCACGCTTACCGGCACGGTGGAGCGAAAGCCCTCAAGGTGCAAACGGCAGCGCTCAACCATGGCCTCGGAATTGTCGATGGCAATGATTTCACATCCCGCTTGGTTGAGATTACGGCGCATGCTCAGGGTGACGGCACCTAGTGAGCAGCCCAGGTCGTAGAGGTTGCTGTTATCTTGCGCGTACTTACCGGCAAGCTTGCCCAGGGTGCTGACTATGGTGGCGTATCCGGGCACCGAGCGCTCGATCATGTCGGGGAATACTTCCACCACTTTGGCGTCAAAGGTGAAGTCTTTTACTTGTTGTTCTGAGGCGTAAATACTGTCTTTGGCTGACACTTTGCTAAGCTCTAGCTAGAAACGATGGCGTTATTTTATCATTTTTGTGCTGCTTGTGGGGAGCTTTAGTCGGTGAATATGAGCAGGCGACTAAGTCCAGCCTTAAGCGGTCGAGGAGGAGCCTGCTCCCGGTGATAAAAAAGCACGAGTAAATCACGTCTATTTGTCGTATATTCAGTGCCTTAGACGCGTTAGCGCGCCATCAACAGCAGCAAGTGAGAGTGTGCATGAGTAAAAGTAAAGTAATTAGCACCGATGATATCCTCGCCACCTTATGCCATTCGGTCACCGAGGTGTTGTCGTCGGCCAGTGGCAATAACATCAGTTATTCCGCCATGGTACAGAAAATATCGCGTACCTGTATGCGCCCGGACATAGGCTGTTTTGTACTTTTTGACGGCGGCTTTACCGGGTTAGTTGTCACCAACTTCAGTGCGCAGGCGGCGATGGAAATTTACGGCGATTACCTCCGTAATATGGGCATGCCGGAGAACGAGCTGGCTAAGAGCCATTTGTCGGATGATGTGGCCAATGTGCTTGGCGAGTTGATGAATCAGATCGTCGGCGACTTCACCAAAAAAGTGCGCGAACAATTGCATACCTCTATCAGCCAAAATCAACCGAAAATGATGGCCATTAACAAGCAGGTGCAGATCTCCGTCGATACCGCCTTAGACAGGCCACAGGCGCGACGGGTCACCTTTACCACCCAAAGTCAGAATATCTTTTATCTGGAATTGGCCATGGATAAGACCGAGTTTATTAAAATGCATGATTTCGATATCAGCGAAGCGGTAGACCCGGATGAGATCATCGCCAATACCCGTGCCGAGCAACAGACCAAGGTGAAACAACAGCAAGAAGTCGATCAGGATATCGACGACGACTTTATGGAAAACCTCGGTTTATAGCGGTGAGCCTCGGGGGACTAAAAGAAGCTGCTTTGTTGGTTGTACTCGCCGGCAAAGGGCTCTGTAGCCCTGTGATGGTACCCGCAATACGCTTTTAGGTCGCTGGCAAACTGCCGTGCCAATAAAGGCGCACCATGATTGTCTGCGGTGTGTAAAAACACATAGGGCTGGCGGCCTTCATCCAGCCACTGCTTTATTTTCCTTAACCAGGGTTGATAGTAGCTTTGATATTCATCCCCCATGGCGGCGATAACAAACCTCACTATGGGGCGTTGGCCTAGGGCAATGGCATGCACGGGTAAATGGGGCTTTTTTTGTTGCGCATCAATAATGGCATCATTGTATGGTTTGGCGGCAAACAGCGCCCGGGTATCCATGCACACGCGGTCAATCCCCTGCTCGAAACAATAACGATTAAGCTGTTTCTCGCCTTCCCCCTTAGTGAAAAATTCCGGATGCCTGACCTCTATGCTGCGGCCAATATCGGCGGGGATTTGCGCCATAAAGTGCTGTAAGCGACTCAGGTGCTGAGGCGCAAAGCTGGCCGGGAGTTGTAACATCAAGGAGCCGGTTTTCTCCAGCAGGGGTGACATTAACATCAGCCAGTCGCGCACGCCTTGTTTATCGCATTGCAGTGCCAGGTCGTGGCTAAACCGCTTGGGAAACTTAAAGGTAAAGCGAAAATCTTTGCCGGTGGCATCATGCCAGCGCTGCACCGTGTCGGCCTTGGGGTCGGCATAAAAGGTGGTGTTTCCTTCTACCGAGTTAAACACCTGGGCGTATTGCGCCAGCATTTGCGCATTTTGACAGTCGGAGGTAAAGAGACTGCCTTTCCAGGCGTTATTGGCCCATTGTGGGCAACCCAAATACAACATCTGTGCTTTTGCTCTTGTCTTTATTTGCTCTGATACGCAAATGCTATCACAGCTTGGGTCGTCGCAGTGGTGAATAAATAGCCAACCCGTAGTTTGCTTCGTGACATTGACCGCCGTTTTTATATAATTGACGCAATTTATTTGGCCACTGCGTGCATTTAGCTCACGCGCTTACAATTAAAACAGGAATATTATGCGCTCTATATATTGCGGACACTTGAACAAAAGCCATGTCGACCAAGAGGTTACTCTTTGTGGTTGGATCAACAAACGCCGTGATTTAGGTGGTTTGATCTTCGTCGACGTGCGTGACCGCGAAGGCCTGGTGCAGGTGGTGTTCGACCCTGAAGTCGAAGGCTTGATGGACATTGCCAATAAACTTCGTCAAGAATTCTGTGTCCAGATCAAAGGTGTGGTGCGTGCGCGCCCAGAAAGCCAAGTAAATAAAGATATGGCCACCGGTGAAGTTGAAATTCTTGGCACTGGTCTTGAGATCATCAACCGTGCCGAAGCCTTACCACTGGACTTTAACCAGCAGAACTCGGAAGAGCGCCGCCTTAAATATCGTTATCTTGACCTGCGTCGCCTGGAGATGAGCGATCGTATTAAACTGCGTGCCAAGGCATCAAGCTTTGTGCGCCGTTTCTTGGACAGCAACGACTTCCTTGATATCGAAACGCCGGTATTGACTAAAGCGACACCAGAGGGTGCTCGTGACTACTTGGTACCTAGCCGTGTACACCATGGTAGCTTCTATGCCTTGCCACAGTCACCGCAGCTATTTAAACAGTTACTGATGATGTCAGGTTTCGATCGCTATTATCAAATCGTGAAATGTTTCCGTGACGAAGACCTACGTGCCGACCGTCAGCCTGAATTCACCCAGATCGATATCGAAACCTCGTTTATGACGTCGGATCAGGTTCGTGCCATCACCGAAAAACTGATTCGTGATATGTGGCAAGAGCTACTGAACGTTGACCTTGGCGAATTCCCTGTGATGGGTCACGAAGAAGCCATGCGTCGCTTCGGCTCGGATAAGCCGGACCTACGTAACCCAATGGAACTTATCGACGTTGCCGACTTGGTAAAAGACGTTGAGTTTAAGGTATTCTCGGGCCCGGCCAACGACGAAAAAGGCCGTGTAGCGGTACTGACTGTACCAGGTGGTGCATCGCTTTCACGTAAGCAAATCGATGAATACACCAAGTTTATCGGCATCTATGGCGCCAAAGGCTTGGCTTGGATGAAGGTTAACGACCGTGACGCCGGTGTTGAAGGTGTCCAATCGCCCATCGCTAAGTTCTTAAACGAAGACGTGATCACCGCCTTGCTTGAGCGCACCAATGCACAAACCGGCGACATCATTCTATTTGGCGCCGACAGCCGCAACGTGGTTAACGAAGCCATGGGCGCACTGCGCTTGAAAATAGGTTTAGACCTTGAGCTAACAGACTTAAGCAAGTGGGCGCCGCTTTGGGTTGTTGACTTCCCTATGTTTGAAGAAGATGACGAGGGTAACCTGCACGCGGTACACCACCCATTCACGGCACCAAAAGGCGTAAGCCCAGCGGAGTTGGAAGCCAACCCGGCAGGCACGCTATCCGATGCCTACGACATGGTTCTAAACGGTTACGAAGTCGGTGGTGGTTCTGTGCGTATCCACAGCAATGAGATGCAGCAAGCGGCTTTCCGTATTCTGGGTATCGAAGAGCAGGAGCAGCAAGAAAAGTTTGGCTTCCTACTGGATGCCTTGAAGTATGGCACACCTCCGCATGCGGGCCTGGCGTTCGGTCTCGACCGCTTGGTAATGCTATTGTGTGGTACCGACAACATTCGTGACGTGATTGCCTTCCCGAAAACCACTCAGGCGTCGTGCTTGATGACGGATGCACCAAGTTATGCCAACCCGGACGCACTAAAAGAACTGGCTATTGCGATTGCAGCAAAAGCAAACGCGGAGCAGGGTGAATAACTCCCTCTGAGCAGACAAACTAGTTCAATCTTAAAAAGCGGCTTAGGCCGCTTTTTTCTTATGCCTTTCCTTTACACTGGTCATCCATACAGTTACCATTGTTTGGTGCAAGAACAATAAGAAGGTTTCTGGGTGAGTATTATTTTGGGGATAGACCCCGGCTCGCGATTCACCGGCTACGGCGTGGTGCGCCAACAAGGACAGCGGTTTGCCTATTTGGGCAGCGGTTGCATTAAGCTTGGCGACAATGACTTTCCAACGCGCTTAAAAATGATCTACCAAGGCGTTACTCAGCTGATCGCTCAGTTTAATCCCGATGCCTTTGCCATCGAGCAGGTATTTATGGCCCATAACCCGGACTCGGCACTCAAGCTGGGGCAGGCCCGAGGAGCCGCCATCGTTGCCGCCACCATGGCGGAATTGGGCGTACACGAGTATTCGGCCCGCCAGGTCAAACAGGCCGTGGTGGGCAAGGGCTCTGCAGAAAAAGCGCAAGTTCAACACATGGTTAAGCATATTTTAAAACTGCCGGCGACGCCCCAGGCGGACGCTGCCGACGCCCTGGCCATTGCCATGTGTCACGGCCACTCACAACAAAACCTGATTAAATTAGCCGGCCAAGCGCACAAAACTGTGCGCGGTCGTTTGAGGTAAAGATGATAGGAAGAATTCGCGGACAATTAGTCGAAAAGCAGCCCCCGGAAGTGCTGGTGGATGTGGCCGGTGTGGGCTACGAAATCAGCTTGCCCATGAGCTGTTTTTACGCCCTCCCCGAGTGTGGGGAAGACGTCACTCTGTTTACTCATTTTGTCGTGCGGGAAGATGCACAACTTTTATTCGGCTTTAATACCAAAAGCGAGCGTGCCCTGTTTCGTGAGCTGTTAAAAGCCAATGGTGTGGGCCCCAAACTCGGTTTAGGTATTCTGTCGGGCATGTCTGCGGAGCAGTTTATTCAGTGTGTCCATCATGGCGACGCCAGCACCTTGGTGAAATTGCCCGGGGTAGGCAAGAAAACCGCCGAACGTTTAGTGTTAGAAATGAAAGACAGGCTTAAAGACTGGGGACCGGATCTATTCACCCCATACACGGATGCAGCGCCTGCGAGTAATGGCTGTGGAAATACCCTGGTTGCAGCCAATGCCACAGACGATGCTATTGCCGCTCTGGAAGCCTTGGGTTATAAGAATAGTCAAGCAACAAAAGCGGTGAGAGCGATTGCCCAAGAGGCGATGACCTCAGAGCAAATGATCAAGCAAGCGCTAAAGGCGATGCTGTAACAGAGATAAGTAAATGATAGAAGCGGATAGACTAATAGAGCCCCAGCAGCAGGGCAACGAAGACGTGGTCGATAGGGCCATACGACCTAAGCTGCTGGCCGACTATCATGGTCAGCCTCATGTAAAGCAGCAAATGGATATCTTTATTGAGGCGGCGCGCTCTCGCAGTGAAGCATTGGATCACCTGCTTATTTTCGGTCCGCCAGGCCTGGGTAAAACGACCTTGGCCAATATTGTCGCCAATGAGCTGGAAGTGAGCATTAAAACCACTTCAGGCCCGGTGTTAGAGAAGGCCGGCGATCTGGCAGCGCTGCTGACCAATTTAGAAGCCCACGATGTGCTCTTTATCGATGAAATCCACCGCATGAGTCCACATGTGGAGGAAATTCTCTATCCGGCGATGGAGGATTACCAACTCGACATCATGATAGGAGAGGGCCCGGCGGCTCGCTCAATCAAGCTGGATTTACCGCCTTTTACCCTGATTGGCGCCACCACCCGGGCCGGCTCGTTAACCTCGCCGTTGCGCGATCGTTTCGGTATCGTCCAACGTCTCGAGTTTTACAATGTTGACGATCTGGCCGCCATCGTTAAGCGCTCTGCCACTCATTTAGGGCTAAGCATCGACGAGCAGGGCGCCTACGAGGTGGCTAAGCGCTCGCGGGGCACGCCGCGTATTGCCAACCGCCTGCTGCGTCGGGTACGAGACTTTGCCGAGGTGAAGGGCGATGGCAGTGTGTGCGCCGATATTGCCGCTCAGGCCCTGGATATGGTGGATGTGGATAAAAGCGGCTTTGACTATATGGATCGCAAGTATTTACTGGCGATCATTGAGAAGTTTACGGGTGGTCCGGTAGGCCTGGAAAACCTGGCCGCCGCCATAGGCGAAGAAAAGGAAACCATTGAGGACGTGATAGAGCCCTATTTGATCCAACAGGGCTTTATTCAGCGCACGCCGCGGGGGCGGATTGTCTCCGACCGTGCTTATGCCCATTTTGGTCTGCATAAGGCAACCTAAACCTGGGTGTGAAAATGACGTCTCATCAGCCGAGCCTAGCGCTCGGCTTTTTCATGCCTGTTGCGGGACTAATTAGATAGCTGCTTGTTTTATAGTGCTATTTGTTTTTACGTCAGGGCGCTAATTGGTTGTCATACGGCTGCTGATTCACAGCGGATTAAGGCGGGACAGATTAGGGTCTGTGCCTGAGCTTGATTTAGGCAAAAAAAAGCCCGCTATAGAGCGGGCTAAACAACAAGTTGAAGGAAGTAAATCCGAGGAACACACCAGCTGCTCATTAGTAGGATGAAACAGCCGATGGTGTGAGGTGGGGAATCAGAAACCACCTCATGAACTGTGCAATAGAGCCATAGTTGGTTGCGCTAGCTCAGTACAGGGAGAATAATAAAGCGGTAGCAGGTTTTCTTCAAACTAGAAAAATTATTTTTTTCGGATAAAAAAAACTAATACCGAATAAAATCTTCACGATGATATTTTGCACAATGCATACTAAGTTATTAGCTCTATCTATTGAATTATAAGGCTATTATTATTTTTGTGCTTTTTTTGTCCTATTAGAATTACTATTTTTTAACTTGTTGTACATAAGCAAAATGACAGCTTATGCGATTATTTTGCATAAAATCTAGTTTTTTGGAACTTTTTCGCATTTAAATGGGCCCAACAAAGTAATGGTGTACCTGCCTGTTACCCACAGCTAGCGGCGATTTATCCGCACTTTGTGGCAATTCATGGCAAGGTCATTGTCAGCGCAATTATGTCTGGGTACACTAGGGTTCATTGTGTGTCGTACGCTGTATCGAGCGCGGATACAGTTAATAGCAATATACTGCGCCTCAGGAGAAAAGACGTGGATTCAGGATTAAACTTTATTGATCTAATTTTAAAAGCCAGCTTTTTAGTTCAGCTGGTGATGCTTACCCTTGTCGCCCTTTCGGTGATTTCTTGGGCCATTATCATTCAGCGCCGTAAAATCCTCAGCAGTGCGTTAACGAATGCGAAAAAGTTTGAATCCCGTTTTTGGTCTGGTGTTGACCTCTCCAAGCTGTATAACGAAATCTCCGCTCGCGGCACGCAAAGTGAAGGCATCGAGGCCATTTTTACCTCGGGTTTTAAAGAATTTGCCCGCGCTAAGAAAAACAACCTGTCCGCCGCCGCGTTAGGTATTGATGGCCCACATCGCGCCATGCGTGTAGCGCTTTCTCGAGAGATTGAAAAACTTGAAAACAGCCTGTCTTTCCTAGCCACTATCGGTTCTATCAGCCCTTATATCGGCTTATTCGGTACCGTGTGGGGGATAATGAACGCTTTTATCGCCTTGGGTGAAGTAAAACAAGCCACATTACAAATGGTTGCTCCGGGGATCGCCGAGGCACTTATCGCCACCGCCATGGGCCTGTTTGCCGCTATTCCTGCGGTTATCGCCTATAACCGTTTCGCTAACAAGATGGAAAAAATCGAATCCTATTACGGCAACTTTATGGAAGAGTTTGCCAACATTTTACATCGCCAGACTCTGAATCAAGAGGTTAAAAGCCATGTATCAGCGTAAGAAGCGTCGTCCGGTCTCGGAAATCAACGTCGTTCCTTACATCGACGTGATGTTGGTGCTGTTAATTATCTTTATGGCCACCGCTCCGTTGATCACCCATGGCGTCAAGGTCGAGCTGCCGAAAATGGAGCAGTCAGAATTGGTGGACACCAAGGGCGAGCCGCCGATCATTGCCTCTATCGATGCCGACGGCAAATACTATGTGAGTGTTGGCACCGATCCCGAAGCCCCCATGGAAGCCATAGATGTGGCCGCGGTCATTAAGTTGAAGCTGGATCAAAACCCAAAAACTCCGGTGATGATCAAGGGTTCGGGTCAGGTCAGTTATCAGGAAGTACTGCGACTGATGGATTTTCTCAAACGCGCAGGTGTTCCCGAGGTCGGTTTGATGACGGAGTCATTCGAGGAATAATATGCAGCAGTTTAAAACGCCTCTTCTGATCTCTGCCGGTTTACATGTGCTGATGATAGCCATTTTAGTCGGGGTCACTTATTTACGCCCGTCAACGCCCGAGGTGATGACGGTGACGCTAAACACTCCGAGCAATGAAGACACGCCGCAAAAAGCCGTGGATGCGGTGGCCGTGGATCAAAAGCAGGTGGAAAAGCGTATCGACGAGCTGCGAAAGCAGGAAGAAGATAAAAAGCGCGCCGAGCAGCAACGCATTCGCGAACTGGAAAAGCGCGCCGAGCAGGCAAAGCGCAAGCGCCAGGAAGAAGCCAATCGCATCAAAAAGCTAGAGCAGGAGCGCAAAGCCAAGGAAGAAGAGCGTAAAAAAGCGGAAGCCGAAGCAAAAAGAGCCCGCGAGATTGAGCGCAAAGAACGTGATAAGGCGAAGAAAGCTCAGCTAGAAAAGGAAAAGGCTGAAAAAGCCGCCAAGGCTGCCGCAGAAAAACGCCGTAAGGAAGAAGAAGCGGCGCGTAAAGCCGAAGAAGAGCGTAAACGCAAAGAGGCGGAAGCCAAGCGCAAGGCCGAAGAGGCCCGTCAAAAAGCCCTGGCTGAGCAGTTGTTGCAAGAACAGCTGGCCGCCGAGCAAGCGGTGCGTGCAAAAGCGCGTCGTCAGCAGGTACTATCTGAAGTGGATAAATACCGCGCCTTGATCGGCCAGCGTATTCAACAGAACCTGCTGTTGGACGAAAGCTTCCGCGGTAAAGAATGTCGCCTCAATATTAAGCTTGCGTTTAATGGCTTGGTTACCAGTGTGAATTCGCTAGGCGGTGATAGACAGGTGTGCGAGGCTGCAGTGCGTGCCGTACGTCGTGCCGATACGCTGCCGGTATCTAAAGACCGCGACGTGTTTGAAGAATTGAAAAATATTAACTTAACGGTTAAACCAGAGTTTTAGGGGAAAGTTATGGTTAAATTATGCCGCATTGTGGCAGTGTCTGTGCTGGCGACTATGAGCATGTGGGCTCAGGCCGCGCTGGAGATTGTGATTACCGAAGGGGTCGATAGTGCGCGACCTATCGCCGTGGTGCCCTTCACCTACAAGGGCACGGGTGAAATGCCGATGCGTATCAGCGAAGTGGTTGCCGCGGATTTGCGCCGCAGTGGTAAATTTAAGCCGATCGCCAATATCGATATGCCACAGCGACCTAGCTCGGATGCCGGTGTTGATTATGGCGCCTGGGCGCAACGTGGTGTAGAAGCCATTGTTGTAGGCAGCGTTGAACAGCAATCGGCCGGCCGTTACTTGGTCAGCTTCGAACTCATCGATGTCTTACGCGGTCAGATCACCGGCGGGCAAACTCGCGTATTGAACAATGGTCAATTGGTAAACAGCGAAGACCATGTACTTGATGCTCGCGAAACCGTGATCTCGGCATCAAGCTTCCGTCGTTATGGTCACCGTATCAGCGATGTGGTGTATGAAGCCTTGACCGGCGAGCGCGGCGCTTTCTTAACTAAAATCGCTTACATCATAGTGCGTGAGCAAGACGAGAAGCCATATCAGCTTGTTGTTGCCGATTATGACGGCTTTAACGAACAGGTGTTATTGCGTTCGAAAGAGCCGCTAATGTCACCGTCTTGGTCGCCCGATGGCAACAAATTGGCTTACGTGACGTTCGAGAACCGTCAGAGTCAGATCTTTATTCAGGACATCTACACCGGCCAGCGTCAGTTGGTCACTAGTCACCCTGGAATCAATGGTGCACCGCAGTTTTCTCCCGATGGCACTAAGCTGGCCTTGGTGCTGTCAAAAGACCGTACCGGCGCCACAGAATTATACTTATACGACTTAATTACTAAGCAGGAACGTCGCTTAACACGCCACCGTAGCATAGACACGGAGCCAACTTGGCATCCGAACGGTAAAGAGCTGATGTTTACCTCTGAAAGAGGTGGTAATGCCCAGATTTATAAGTTAAATTTAGACTCGGGTCGAGTACAGCGTATGACTTTCGACGGCGATATGAACTTGAACGGGTCAGTGACTCCAGATGGTAAGCATCTGATCATGGTTAACCGTACCCTGGGTCAGTATCACATTGCCAAGAAAGATCTTGAAAACGGAAACTTCCATGTGTTGACTCGAACTCGCTTGGATGAATCACCAAGCGTTGCGCCCAATGGCTCGATGATTATATACAGCACCATGCATAACAATAAAAATGTATTGGCTTTGGTGTCGATGGATGGTCGTTTTAAAGCGCGTTTACCTGTGCTCGACGGTCAGGTTAAGTCGCCGGCATGGTCGCCATTTTTGTAATTCGCTAAGGGTGTAGTCAGCTTTAATCGTATAAACTTGATGTTTGTGCGATTGGCGCACTATAGTAAGAAAAATTGAAAATCAGGTGATGGTTTCACTAAATCAATAATAGGAATGTACTCAATGCAACTTAATAAACTGTTAAAAAGCCTGCTTGTTGCAGTGCCAGTAATGACACTAGCGGCCTGTAGCTCTTCTTCTAACCTGGATGAAGGTCAAGCCAACGAAACTAACCAAGTTGAAACCCAAACAACTGATACCGTAGAAGTAGAAACTGTTGAGCGCGTAGAAACTGCGGAAGAAAAACTACGTAAAAAGTACGAAGAGCTTCGCCAACAGCAGATCATCCACTTCGACTTTGACCGTGCAACTATCCAAAGCAAGTACGCAGAGCTACTTCAAGCGCACGCTCAATTCCTAATCGAAAACCCATCGGTTAAAGTACTTATCGAAGGTCACGCGGATGAGCGTGGTACTCCTGAGTACAACATCGCCCTGGGTGAGAGCCGTGGTCAGTCGGTTGAAAAATACCTTCTAAGCCTTGGCGTTAACGCAAACCAAATGTCAGTTGTGAGCTACGGCGAAGAAAAGCCGATGATCAAAGCACGCAACGAAGAAGCGTTTGCTCAAAACCGCCGTGCGGTATTAGTATACTAAAATCAGTAGAGTAATGATGAAGCCGAAACTTATTTTGGCAGCCTTACTCATGAGCGGGAGCACCCATGTCTGGGCTGCTCCCGCTCCTGTTTCTGAGGCCACTGCCAGCGAATCAAGCATTGAGCAGCGCTTAAGTCGACTTGAGCAAATGATGCAATCTCGCAACATTATGCAAGCCAACCTGCAGCAGCAGCTCGATATGTTACAGGATGAAGTGAGCCAATTGCGTGGTATCACCGAAGAGCATAGCTACAAGCTCGAGAAAGTGTTGCAACGTCAGCGTGAGCTTTATCAAGAGATTGAAAACCGTGTCAGCGCCGCTTATACGCAGCAGCCAAGCTACGACATGCCGCAAACGCCAACACAGCAGCCTGACAGTGGCTTAAACACCACAGTGGTCAGCACCGACCTGTCGGAAAACGAAGCGTACGACAAAGCGGTGAAGCTGATTATGCAGGATAAGCGCTATGATGCGGCGATTCCTGAGTTCAAGTCGTTTTTGCAAAACTATCCTAACTCTGTTTATGCGGCCAATGCCCATTACTGGCTAGGACAATTGTTGACCATTAAGGGTGACACCGCCGGTGCTAAATCTCATTTTGAGACCGTAGTGAATCAATACAGCGATTCTAGCAAGCGCCCCGATGCACTTCTTAAGCTCGGTACCCTGGAACAGCAGCAAGGTCAATTGGCCAGAGCTAAGCAATTGTTTAATGAGGTTATCACGCAATACCCTAACACCACGGCCGCAAAATTAGCCGCCGAACGTGTTAGCAAGTTGTAGCCGAATTTGCTAGTTGTTAGGTTTTAGACTGCTTTGTAGCTAAAGCGGTCTAAAATTAGGCAACTAAAAGGAAAAACTAAAAAAAACCGAGTATTTGTATTGCACTTGGATTTTAAATAAGTATTATAAGCGCCCGCAGCAGGGGATAACCACTCAGGAAATTTTCTGCGGCAAATTACATAAAGTGGGTCATTAGCTCAGCTGGTAGAGCAGTGGACTTTTAATCCATTGGTCGATGGTTCGAATCCATCATGACCCACCACTTTATGTAATGATTAGCACAGCGTTGGGTCATTAGCTCAGTTGGTAGAGCAGTGGACTTTTAATCCATTGGTCGATGGTTCGAATCCATCATGACCCACCAATTGCTAAATCGATTCTAATGTTGGGTCATTAGCTCAGCTGGTAGAGCAGTGGACTTTTAATCCATTGGTCGATGGTTCGAATCCATCATGACCCACCACGTTAGAATAAAAAATGTTAAAGTGCTCGCGCCAAACTAGGTGTGCAAAGCAATTAACAACCCGGGCGGGTCATTAGCTCAGCTGGTAGAGCAGTGGACTTTTAATCCATTGGTCGATGGTTCGAATCCATCATGACCCACCACTTAATCTCCCCCTGCTATTCTTAATAGCGCTTAATGTGCCGACATCTTATTGGCTCATTACACCAGAGCGGGTCATTAGCTCAGCTGGTAGAGCAGTGGACTTTTAATCCATTGGTCGATGGTTCGAATCCATCATGACCCACCACTTTCTTTATTCCCTTTTAAACTAACTAGTTACTAACAATCTTCGCGATCCCAAGCGCACAGCTTCTTTTTATCGTCATAGTTTCGTATAATTGCCCTAGTATTTCGTAACCTAGAATAGTTTTATCAGTATGGGTATTAGCCAACAGATCATGCCAGAGGACTATATTTTTCCTCCTAAGCCAGCTCCTCTTTCCGATGCCGAAAAGCTCGCCTATAAAGAGCGTATTAAGCAATTGCTGAAAGAGAAGAATGCCGTATTAGTCGCGCACTACTATACCGACCCTGAAATTCAGGCGCTCGCGGAAGAAACCGGTGGCTGTGTTGCCGACTCTTTAGAGATGGCTCGTTTTGGCGCACGTCAAGAGCAAGCAGATATGATCATCGTTGCCGGCGTTCGCTTTATGGGTGAAACGGCTAAGATCCTGACTCCGAATAAAACCGTGGTAATGCCGACCTTGGAAGCCACTTGTTCGCTGGATGTAGGTTGTCCCATCGACGCCTTTAGCGCGTTTTGTGATCAGCACCCGGATCGTAAAGTGGTGGTGTATGCCAACACCTCGACTGCGGTTAAGGCGCGTGCGGATTGGATCGTCACCTCCTCATGCGCGCTGGAGATCGTTGAGCACCTCGATAGCGAGGGCGAGAAAATCATCTGGGGTCCGGATAAGCACTTGGGTAGCTATATTCAAAAGCAAACCGGTGCCGATATGATCATGTGGAACGGTGCTTGTATCGTTCATGACGAGTTTAAAACCAAGGCATTGAAAGACATGAAGGCCCTGCACCCAGATGCGGCGGTATTGGTGCACCCTGAGTCTCCGGCAGAGATTGTTGAACTGGCCGATGCGGTTGGTTCAACGAGTCAGCTTATTAAAGCGGCGCAGGAAATGGATAACCAGAAGTTTATCGTAGCCACTGACCGCGGCATTTTTTACAAGATGCAGCAGCTGTGCCCAGAGAAGGAATTCTTCGAAGCACCGACGGCCGGCGAGGGCGCGACCTGTAAAAGCTGTGCCCATTGCCCTTGGATGGCTATGAACGGCTTAAAAGCAATCGAGGAAGCACTGATAGACCCAAGCGGTAAAGAAGTGTTTGTGGACATGGAGCTGCGCGAGGGCGCCTTACGTTCACTTAATCGTATGCTTGATTTCACCGCTGCCATGGCACGCTAATGGCGGATTACTAAGCAATTGATTTGGTTTTGTAAAAAACACCTTGCAACAAACAAAGCCTTTGCTTAGTATAAGCGGCGCTGCTACGGCAGCCCAGTTAAAGTGCGGAGAGGTGGCTGAGTGGCCGAAGGCGCACGACTGGAACTCGTGTATACGTTAATAGCGTATCGAGGGTTCGAATCCCTCCCTCTCCGCCATTTTCTTTTTGTAAATCAAATACTTACCTTTCGGCTTCCTGCCAAAAATAGTCAATTTCTAGTCAAAAAAAAGTTACTTTTCCAGTCACCTCTTTTGCTTCTGTTGGAGTTTGATTTGAATCTTCCAAGTGTTGGTGGCAAAGGGCAGTGCTATACTTTGCATGGCTTTGGGTGTACGCATTACTAAAGTGCAGAGGTGTGGTGTATCAACTTCATTATTTCAGTCTGTTGTAGGGCGTGAGAAAAGCGAGCTAGGTACCTCCAAGCGTTATACCTATGATTTTGCGGTTAAGAAACTATTCCCAGTGGTTGATGTCATTGCAGATTGGTAGGGTTAAGGCTCCAGCATTGAATTGGTCTGAGTAACAATTGAGGTATTGGTGCTTAGCTGGAGCAGTTGGGGGAAGAGGTGGCTCTTAAGATTTTTGAAATCCGAATAGGTTTATAAGGATGTCATTAATTCTTTTTGTCGCATGAATCTATCGGACATCTCGGAATAGTCCTCTTTTCCTTTCAGGGGGAAGGCGCCCATTTCTTCCACTAAAAGTTTAGTGCCTGAACATAGTAAGTTTAATGGATTTGATTCATGGTGAGGCACGACGGCATATAGTGGCCTTCTTTGTTTCACGCAAAACCTAGCTTGCGTTATTGAGCCACTTTTCTCCTCTGCTTCAACAATGACAGAACCAACTGAGAGTCCAAGTTGTATCCTGTTTCGAGGGACAAAAAAGTTCCTGTGAGCTGGAGTGCCGACTGGGTGCTCAGATACCCACAGGCCACCATTTTCTAATATCCTTTGCGCTAGCCCTGCATTCTTAGCTGGCTTGGCAATATCAAGTCCATGTGCAAGCACTGCAATTGTACATGATGGTTTGCCTGACTCTAAAGCGCCCTCATGAGCTGCAGCATCAACACCAAGAGCTAAGCCGCTAACAACAATCCAGTCGTTATCAGCAAGGTACTTAGAGATGCGTCGAGTGATAATCTCGCCATTAGAAGTGATGGCTCTTGCTCCCACTACCGCGACACCTGGTAGTTTATTTAATGCCTCAGTATTCCCCCTTAAATGGAGCACGTTAGGGGCATCATCGATAGCTCGTAGATATTTAGGGTAGTTGTTAGATACTATTGAATAACAAGATATGCCTAAGGAAAAGCTTTTTTCACCTATTTGAACAGCTGCATTCCAATCCTTTTCATTTGGAAAGTAATTCATCATCCCGCAACTAACTAGATATTGTTTTAAACCTCCAATATCAGAGAGTCTCGGGTACGGTATGGACTCAAGAAGTTCCTTGATTTCTTTTGCTTTAAGCCCCTGCGACTGCAAAGCCAGCGCATGCAAAGTTGGCAAATCCAAGTTGTTCATTGTTATACCGTTTTCCCTAAAACAAGCTTATATAGTTTTTTGACCCCTGCATTTCTTAATAGCTGTTCACAAGCCGCCATTGAAGAGCCTGTAGTGTAAACATCATCTAGCAAAATCATTGGCAAATCACCATTGATGCGTGCTTTAACCTCAATAGAGTCAAGGTGTATTTGCGCACTTCTAGCCCCCCCATTATGAGCAGACGGTATGCTCTTTGTTCTAACTAAGAAGTCAGGATTATAAATTAGTCGCGGCCCTAGGTTAAGGTTTAAATGGCTAATGATTGATGTCAGTGCTACTGAAGAGTTCCCAGCTGTAGAGGAAGGAATGATTGCTATATTGACCACGGGGAAGTTAATGAACTCCGGGAAAGACCTGAAGAATGCCAAAAGTACACCTTGAAAATAAGCAAGGTTTCTCTGGAAGTTATGGGAGGTAGGGTCTTTCATGTCCATGATTCTGTATGTGTCCTGATTTTTATTGGGGTTTGGAGTTCCACATACACGGAACGGGTGATAATCACAGACGTAATTAAGTTCTTGCAGAGACCATTTTGTTGTTTTCACTTCAATCCTTGATTTTTAAATCTGGCTACAACTTAAAGTACCTCACCTGAATTGCTTTTTCTAGATGTAATTTATTGATAGTGAGTATGCGAATGAAAGGTCAATTGAAGTTGCAGTAATAAGGGGTGTGAGGGTTAGCGACGCGAGCTGCGAAATCAAATTTCTTTTGTATAGCAAAAATGTATTCACCCCCACCCTCAGTGAACAGCCTTCTTCTCAACACGTTTTTTGCGTTGGTTTATTTTTTTCTTCAGGTCAAGCGCCAAAGGAATAGAGAGGGTTAACTTTAAAATCCCTAGAACATGTTAAGAAGTGCTTAGCTCCACCGGACTACCCCCTTGAATATTTCATAGCAATTTTAAAATCCCTGAAAGGGTTAATCACTCAGTCTTTTTGTTTGGTTCAATAACGGGCGTTAAATGAGCCTAGGTGAAGGTTCTTATCTTCTGGTTCAAAATATAGGGTTGCAACTTTTGAGCTAGTCACCTATTATGAACCCACTTTATTGAACCAAGAGAATTGCAGTTATGCCATCAAGAACCTTTATCTACGCCCGTGTATCCACAAGTGAACTTACGGTTGAAAACCAATTAGAGGCCATCCAAAGGGCTGGGTATAGCGTTCCCGCTAACAGAGTTATCACTGAGGTTGTTAGTGGTGGGGTTAACGCTATGGAGCGTGAAGCGTTTAAGGCTATGGTTACCCATAAATTGGAAAAGGGTGATACTGTTGTGGTTCAGCGCTTGGACAGGTTGGGCAGAGATAACATTGATGTTCAGCAGGTGGTGGAGTTATTTGTGAGTAAGGGAATCAGGCTGGTTTCACTGGACTTGCCTGTAAGGGATTTATCATCTAGTGAAGGTAAATTGATGCTGCAGCTATTCTCGGCATTTGCAGAGTTTGAAAAGAATAGAATTAAAGAGCGTACTATAGATGGTTTGAAAAGAGCCAAGTCCGAAGGTAAGAAATTAGGTAGGCCTAGTAACGAGTCTTTAAGAGGTGAGGTGGTTCAAATGAGAAAGTCTATGAGCATCGCAGGAGTCGCTAAGGAGCTAGGTATATCTGTCAGTACGGTTAAGCGCCTACAGAAACCCTGAGAGCTTCTCAGATAGCTTATTTCAGACATAAAAAAACCCCTAACCATCAACCTTGGAAGGGGGCTTTTTAAAATGGCTAAAATGGTTTTGGAGTATCATTTCTAGCGTCTCTTGGTTGTTAGAATGGGAGTTTACTTATTAGCTCAGCTCGTTTTATTTCCAGTTGTTCCAGTAGCTTGGTTTCGTTCTTACAATAATTCACAGTCTCACGGTAAAGCCTAGTCGCTTTGATGGCTTCCATATCTTCCATTAGTAGTGCTGCTGGAAAGTATGCTTCCATCTTATTTCCACCTTTAGAAGTAAAGTGAAAAGTGAGAGTTTCATCTTTGAAGTAAAGCTTCTTCTTAAGCAGTAAAGTGTCAGCGTCACTCATGGTTGGGTTGACTGGCTTGTGATGGGTTGAGATGCGCTTTACAAGGTCTTTGTGCTTATCCTGCGAGGTCATCTCAGAAGCTCTCTTTGATAGAATCTCAGTAACCTTGTTAGATGAATCACCATGATGGTGTGAAGTGTTGGCCTTGAGCTGGCTTCCAACCCTAGCGACTAAAGATTTTTTATCCAACATATTACAAACCCTCTGCTAATTCTTGAATCTGATTGAGTAGCTCAATTTCCTTATCTTTCTCAGCTTGAATAGCTTCAGCGTGTAAGGCTAGGGCTTTTATGGCTTCTTCACGAGATTGGTTATGGGTATCAATCTCCACTCGTAACTCTGCTTCGGCCTTATCTCGTAGGGTTTTTAAATCTTCTTCTTGAAGTCCATTTGGTTTGGTCATCCAAAACTCTACAGCGTTAGTAGCCGGGTCAACCTTAAACTGATAAAAGCTCTGCGGAGAGCCGTATTCTTTCCAGCCTTCCTTAAATAATCTTTCAAGAGTCTGGAGAACTTCATATTTGTTGTTGTAGAAGATGAAGTGTTTCACAGCGCCGAGTACGCCATGTGATTCAATATTCTTCTGGTACAACACTTTTGAACGCTCAAACTGAGCTTGTACAGTTTCTTTGGTAAAGCGTCTTTTGGGGCTTTGGGCGGTAGTTAGTAATTTTTTGAAATCTGATTCTGATAGTTTCATGATATAATCCTCTTGTTTGGATGTAAGGAGACGCAACAGCCCCTTAGCACAAGAGGGAGCTAAGAAGGCTGGAGGGTCTATGGATAAAGCAGTGGTCTATACGAGCCTGTCATTGGGTGCTCGACCACATACGGCAAGGGGAGAACGTCCCTTATGAAATTCTTTTGAAGTTGGCGATAGGTGGAATCACCGATGATTTATCTATGGTAGTATTGAACTGGATAGATTGTTTAAGGTATTACTCAATATCTAGCCAGTGTAATTTGTAAGAACTTTGAAGTATCTTGGCTAATCTCTTGAGTAAATCTGTAAGAGATTCTAATCACCATACCTCTATTCACTTGTGGTAAGAGGGTTTGTTTACTAGAGATATTTAATAAGGATTTTATAAAATTTCTTGTAAGTGCTTTATAAAATCAAACCTTCCTGACAACCTACCTTAAAATAGATGTAATTCCCATTTGTAAAAATGGTTATGAACCCTTCGAAGTGCACACTAAGAAATGCTTTACAAAAGGTGTTATAAGTTTTTCTTTTACTAAAGATGATTTACTAAAGGTTATCCCTAATAACCTGTAACAATCTCCTCAATAAACTGTTACAGTAACTCCAACCAACCTTTTAAGTAAACTTTATAATACTATTATAATACCACACTTTTCCTAAAAAGTCAAACTTTATTTTCTCAGGTTTTACTAAGTGGTTGTTCCATAAAGGAATTTAGTTTGAAAATAAT
Organism: Pseudoalteromonas sp. T1lg48; assembly: GCF_002964785.1. GTDB lineage: Bacteria > Pseudomonadota > Gammaproteobacteria > Enterobacterales > Alteromonadaceae > Pseudoalteromonas. Next base: position 78,413 of record NZ_PQCC01000023.1, on the reverse strand, counting down.
TCTTACAGCTATGGACATTAGTATAGTTATGTGCTATGGAGTGGCATTCTAATCTCCCCGTTAGCTGCTCATGTATACTAGGCTCACCCGTTGTACATCTCGATACCACACTATTAATTTGCCTTGTTCCTCATTGTTTTACATTCTCCCTCAGTTTTCCAAGATAACCTAGTAAACCCGCACCCTCTACGCCATTAGTTTGTCTGTTTGCTTGTAGTATTTGAAATAACATTCACAATTGGTTGAAAAACACCACGAGCTTAAACCCATCAACCACACTAGCAGACACAAATAAGCCCAGAAGCCCTGTAACGCCCTGTAAGAGGTTCTAACTTGTTATTGGTGGGTTGGTGTGGGCATTGGTATTAAAGCTACTTAGAATCGCTTACAGGAAGTGTTGGTGGTGTCTGGGAGCTTCTGTAAGGTTTTTTTGCTGGTGGTTTATCACGTTGTTACCCATACAAGCCCCTAGGAAGCTCTGTAACGCACCGTAAGCGATTCTAGGGGTTGGGGCTAAAGACTTGGGAAGCACTTAACATAAGGGGTTAGTTTTTCTCCCACTTTATCTATATATTTTGCAGATAAAGATGGTTCTAGGCCAGTAGAGTATAAGCCATATGCTAGACCTTGTGCGATTCTTGAATGTCCCATGAGGTAAGCTGTCGCTCTTTCCTCGATACCGGCATTTTCACAAGCAGTAGCAAACATCGCTCTCAGGCTATAAAGAGCCACATCACTATCTTCAGTTATATGTTTTCTCTTTAAGCGACTAAACCACTGACCTGTCGAGTTTAATGGGCTTTCCAAGTCTTTAACCTCATTAAAAAGAAACTTACTTTCGTTGCTTTTATCATTTTTCAGTTTGAGAAATATATTCAAGACTGAGCTGTGAATCGGGATTTTTCTATAAGAGTTTTTTGTCTTGAGTCTTCGTTCTTTAGTTTCGTGAACTGATATAAACCATAAGCCTTCCTCTTCAAAAATATCATCCTTATACAACCCAGCTAGCTCCGATGGACGCATTCCTGTCATAAGCATCATTGGTACAAACCATTTCCTAGCTTCACTTATCTTTCTTGAGTTATTGATGATGCTCATTAACTTTGTGAATTGTTCAAGTGTAAAGGGTCTGTACCCTTTAGTGTCATCACCTACTGATTTGATGATGCTATGGTCTTGAAAGGGTGATTCGTTTTCTACGTACCCATAGTCTCTGGCGTATTTATAGATTTTGTTTAGACATGACAACATGTTACTGATTGACTTCGAGCCAACTTTAACATCAATTCTAAGAAAATCTATGAATCGAGTGACGCTAGGTCTATCAATAGACTTTAAAAGAATATTTCTGCTTTTTCGGAATTGTTCGAAGTATTTTAAAGCGCGTTTGGTGGTGCTAATTGTTTGCTGTGACCTTTGGTCTTTCACTTTGTTAATATATTCTGCACAAACTTCACCTAAGGTATATTCAACACTAACCCCTGATAGTGAACTAGAATCATTTCCTTTATTTGCAATTAGAATTGCATCAGCTAAAAGCGGGTCAGTCTTGGATACCCTCTCTGCATCATAAATATCATCAAGCGCCCAATAGTGTTCCTCTTCTGACGCCTTGGAGTATTTTTCACGTATTTCAGATATGAGAGTTCTTAAGCGTACACCCTCAGGGTTTACACCATGAGACTCTGACAAGCCTTCGTACTCTCTTAATAAATTATCTCGAAGCACTCTTGCTGTTTTAAGTGAGTCAGTACCTAAGGACTTGGTGATATTCTTCTTTTTCAATATCGGTTGGAGATGTTTGGGAACGGCATAATTAAAATACCAAGTATCACCTCTCAGTCGTAAGTGTCTTTTAGTCATAAATTTCTGCAAGAAATAGTCATCATTCTAGTCATTGTAGAGCTGCAAGTGTTTGTTATCAATGGCTTTGGGCGATGTAGGCGGGTGATATAGAGGGTTCGAATCCCTCCCTCTCCGCCATGCATTATGATAAAAAACCAGCTTCGGCTGGTTTTTTGCTTTTCGGCGTACGGTCGCAAGCTTCGGCCCTGCGGCGTTGCCTTGGGCTGTTTGTTCACTCGCGGTGAACTCACTCCTCTGCGTCATGCATTAAAACAGAAAAGCCCAGCTAGTTAGCTGGGCTTTTCTGTTTTAACAGCACCAGCTGAGCTGGGTGGCCTTGATGAGAACCCTGGTTCGACAAAATGTCGGGAGCATTTTGAGCCGCGCAGGCGCCCGAAGGGTTGCCTACAGGATGTAGGCAAGCTTATCCCTCCCGGTCGCAAGCTTCGGCCCTGCGGCGTTGCCTTGGGCTGTTCGTTCACTCGCGGTGAACTCACTCCTCTGCGCCATGCATTAAAACAAAAAGCCCAGCTAAATAGCTGGGCTTTTTTAACAGCAATTTTGGGCACTCGTAGGTCGAGATCGCCACCTAAAGTAGCGCCGGCATTTACGCCAACTCCTGCGCTACTTCTGCCACTTTCTGCCGCAACCAGATATGGCTCACATCCCTATGTAGCAGTGGCGACCAAATCATGTCGAGCTCGAACGGCGGAATGGGGAAGGGCGGCTCTAAAATGGTGAGCCCAGGGTCGTCTTGGTATATTTTCGCCGCCTTAGAGGGCAAGGTGGCCACCAGGTTCAGCTCTTTGGCCAGGTGAATGGCTACGTGGTAATTACGCGTGAAAGTAGCAATATCCCTGTGTTTACCAAAGTGTGCCAGGGCTTCGTCAACCCAGCCGAGTTTCTGCACATCTTTTGGATCCATACCCACGCCGACGCCAAAACCGGTTTTACTGACCCAGATATGTCTGGCCTGTAAATAACTTTCTAAATTAAAGCGCTCCAAAATGGGGTTGTCGGATTTGACCAGGCAGCAGAAGCTGTCTTTCCAAATGCGTTTGTGGTGGAAGGATTGAGGCAGCTTCTCAAAACGGTTTAGGGCCATATCCACCTTGCCGTTTTCAACGTCGTGGAAGTTAACATCACTGGGCGTAAGAATATCCAAGGTGGTATCCGGCGCCTCGGCATGCAATTTACTTAACAAGCGTGGGGCCAGGGTGCTGGCGGCATAGTCGCTGGCCATAATACGAAATACGCGCTTACTGCTGGCGGGTTCAAAGTCGCGGTTAGGTGCCAAGGTTTCCTCAAGGGTCATCAGCACCCCGCGGATCACCGGCTGCAGCTCTAGTGCGCGTTCGGTCGGCACCATGCCCTCACTGGTTCGCACCAATAAGGGGTCGTTCAACAGGTTGCGCAGGCGCTTGAGGCCATTACTCATGGCTGGCTGAGTAATGCTGAGCTGGTTGGCAGCCTTGGTTACATTACACTCGCGCAACAAGGTATCGAGATAAACGAGAAGATTTAAATCAATTTTGTTTATGTTCATTCCGCTATGCCATTTATTTTATTTATAGTCAGTCTAGCTTATTCTTGGGCAGCAGAATAGGCTACCAAAGGTGTATAAAACGTTGTTCGTTGGGGTAAGGATACACCTGTTTATATTCGCCGCGGGCAATTTTTTGTTGTGCTTGCTGCCAGTAGTCTGCGCCGGTTAGCTCGCCATGATGACGCATAAATATTTCCTTATGTGTCGGGTTGGGCAGCACAAAGGTGGTTAACTGGGCCGGAAACACGTCATTGGGAGCGACCGAGAGACTGTGTTCGTCCTGATGGTCGAATTCGCGAAATTGCATGTCGGTGAGGTATTGCACCTCGTCATAGTCGTAAAACACCACACGCTTGTGTTTGGTGACGCCAAAGTTCTTCAGCAGCATGTCGCCGGGGAATATATTGGCGGCAATCATTTCTTTAAGCGCCTGACCGTATTCGGTTATCGCTTGCTCCGCCTTGTCCTTGTCCACCTCTTGTAAATAGAGGTTAAGGGGCGTCATGCGGCGCTCTATATACAGGTGCTTAATGATCAACATGTCCCCTTCGATACGCATTGAATTAGCGATGCTGCTTTCTAACTGCTGTAACAACTCATTGCTAAAGCAGCTTAGGGGCAGGGCCACGTCGGAATACTCCCAGGTATCGGCCATACGGCCAACCCGGTCGTGACGCTTAACCAACTGATAGCGCTCGAGTACGGTTTTTCTGCCAAACGGTTTGCTCGAACCAAAGCGATCGCGGATTATTTTAAAAACATAGGGGAAGGACGGCAGGTTTATCACCATCATTACCATGCCCGGGGTGCCGGCGGCCAGTTCAAAGCGCTCCTGTGCATGTTGCATATGAGCCAGTAGCTCGCGATAAAATTCGGTTTTGCCCTGTTTATGAAAGCCGATGGCGTTATACAGTTCGGCCTTGGTTTTGCCTGGCATCAGTTGATTGAGAAAGTGTACTAAGGCCGAGGGAGCATGGGTTTGTACCATAAAGTAGGCGCGGGCAAAGCCGAAGATCACCCGCATTTGTGATGAGCGGGTCAGCAGGGCATCTATGTACAGGCCTCGGTCTTCATCATGTAATACCGCGATTATAAACGGCTGTGAGCCACTTGATGACACGATTCGGCCGACGATGTAGGCGGCTTGGCCGCGATAAAAGGGCGCCTGCAGTATATCAAAGCGCATTTGGTGGCTTTTAACATGGGTCTCAGGGGCCTGCTTAATAAAGGCTTTTAATAGCAAGCGAATATCACGCTCAAGGTTGGCAAAGGCGCAGCCGAATTCAAATTGGGTGATAATTTGGCGAATAGTGGGTTTTAGACCCTCAACCACGGGGAAATAGCTGCGATATTCGGCTTCCACCGGCAGTGCTGGGGCATCGGCCAGGGTCGCTTGGACGAAAATAAAGTCGTTATTGTAATACTTACGTTCAAACAGGCGGCAAAACACCGAGTTATAAAAGGTTTCTGCGAGTTCGGCCTGGGGGTGAAAGGCTAAAAACTGCAGATAACAGTCCTTGGTATCGATCCAAAGCTGCGGATCGTCCGCCGGATCACTCACCACTGGGGCGAGGGTGTCAACGGTTTCATTGACTCGGGTATCGTAATAGCTAATGCGCAGGCTGGCGATATGGTGCATGGTCGCCCAATCACGAGCCGCAAAGGCCTCCGGTGCCTGCGCCGTGATCGATTGAAACAACTTGTAGTGATGGAAAAATCCATTAAGAATCTGTTGTGCTATTGCCTGTGCATACACAATTTAAAGCCTTTTAGAGCATAAACTCTAAGCTACCTTAAGCCATGGTCCTAAGTCTTTGCAAGTCTTATTGAAATCTTGCTAGGAACTTTTCTAGCCTTGCCAGCTTTTGCTCGGTTTCTTTGATGCGCTGACTATAGCGGCGCTCTATGTCCTTAATGTTAACTTGCACCTCTTTTTTCAGTGCCTTGCGCTCATCGTCCGACATGAGTCGTTCTAAACGTTGTTCTTCGGCGAGGGTTTTCGCACTGCGTTCACGCTTTAACATCACCACCTTGTGCTTGGTGCTGCGGATCTGCATATTGATGCTATTGCGCTTGTTTTCTTTCTCTAGCTCGGTAAGTTGTTTGCCGTAATCTTCTTTGGGGCCCTGATGGCGGGGATTGGAGTGTGTTACTTTTTGCTCCGTCGCATTTTCATTACAAGGGAATTGGCTGAATACCGTGCCTGCTTCGGTTTGGCACTTAAAATAATCGGTATTGGCATGGCCTAAGATAGGCAGCGCCGCGCTAAGTATTAACACACTTCCGGGGAGTGCTAATCTGCTAGTCACTGTTTCACCTCGCTTAATTATTATTCTCATTCCTAGTCCAATATAGATGAACTAAAATTGAATGTCACGAAAGTAAGACAAAGGTATGAAAGCAAGATGGTTTTTTATGATTAGGGTCAAAAACCCCCGCTTATTGGGCGTTAAAGCGTTTCAGCTGCTTAAGACCCTGAATCAAATACGGCACATTAAGCTCTTGATCAACACTAAAACCTTCGCTGGCGGAAATATGCTTATAGCTGCCATCGCTACTTAACAGGGTAATACGGTCTTTGCGTAGGGCGATAAAGACCCCTTGCGAGTAATTGATATTGGGCTTGGCGCCATTGCTGAGCATGTTATTGGCAATTAGTGCGCTGGCTCCGAGCTCCGGACATTGCCAATGCTCGGCAAGCACGGTGGCAAGAATGTCCTGGGGCTGGACGATATGGTCTAAGCCATGCAGACGCGCGTCGTTACTCCACAGCTGGTTAATGGTAGTGACGCGCTCTTTGCCTTCGCTAGCAAGGGTAAAGGCAAAGACGATATGCGTGTCTTTTACCGCTTCGTGTTCATCGAGCGTGACGTTTACCAAGGCGTCGGTATCGTCGTGGATAAAGTCAAACTGCGACAAACTTGTTTGCAATGTCACAGGCGGGCGGCGCCACAGTGGATCGATATGATCCTTACGCATGCTTTGGCGATAATAGCTGGGTAGCCCGTACAGGGCATTGAAAATCGTGTCGTCATTGTCGGTCGGGTGTAAAATGGGGGCGACCCGCTTCAGAGCCGGATTTGCGTCAATAAAACGGGTTAATTCATCCTTGGTGCTAAATAAGCGAATGTCGACCGCAGCAGCGTCTGAGGGCAGGGTACAGCTAGGCAGTTGCGCCGGCATCACAAAGCTGACATTCGGCGCGTTAACATTGACCGAACGTTCTTGCTCGTAACGTTTAAGATCGAGTAAATCATTTTTGGCCAGCAAGGATTTTGCCGTAGTCGGGTAAGACAGCGGCAGCATATTATCTTGCTTGGTGATATCAAACTCTAGCTCGGCATCGGCCCAAATATGGATACTGTGGCTTAGGGCAAAACACACCACCAAGGTACTGGTAATGGTGCGACCAATACGCAAGCGTTTCAGATCGCCCAGGTGATGCCAGGCATAATTACTGACGATAAGTTGATAGGCTAAAATGAGCATCACCAAGGCGCTGACCAATAGCGTTGATAGTGCCGGGGTGTTACTCACATTGCGCCAAAAAAGCGATAAAATCTCGCCCAGGGCACTGTAATTGAGGTGATAACCCAGGTTGTAGTAAACAAACGCATCCACCGCCAACAACGTCATACCCACAGTGGCCAGCACCGAGGCCATGCCGCGAATATGCCGGGGGTAGGGGAAGACCAGGGACAGAGGAAAAATGGTCAGCACAAAGGCTAAAAAGGTAATAAAGGCAGTGTGACTTAACCAAGTCACCACCATATAGAAGGTGCCGATAGCTGTATTAGGTGGCGCATCGGCAAATAAATAGGCAAGGCTGAGCAACAACGCAAGACCAATATTAGCCAGGGTAAACCAGTGGCCCCATGCGAGTAACTGACTGACTCGAGAAGAAAATTGATTTTGCGTTGTCAGGTTCATTGGGTTACTTCAACGAATCCGTCAGGGCATTGGCAAAGTTTTGCGCTACGGCGGCTCTTTTTGCCTCGGGCACATGCTCTTTAATAATATGCGTGATAGTATTGCCCAGACACATCAGGCTTAAATCAACCGGTGCCTTTTTTTCGGCAAGCACAGCGACAAGCTGGTCGACAAGTTGTTCTACTTCTTCATTGGTATATTTGGATAACGCTGGCATCGGTGGTTCATTACTGATTTATATATGTCCTTGTATTTTAACACCGTAGGAGTGAAAAACAAAGATGACCACTGAGGTTAAGAAGCTGGTTGTACATTACGTCGATAAAGATGGCGATAATACCCAAATTCACTTGCGCAATGACGAAATGCCCATCAATGAGCGTGTTAATGTGTTTATTGAGCAGTTACATCACGCCTATAACGGCAAGCCCGGCAAAGGTTTTTGTGCCTTCAGTGCGGACAAAAGCAGCGTCGTAGCGAGTGCCATGCAAAGCTACCGAAATCATGAACTTGGCTTTTGGCAAGTTACCGAGCAGGCCGCCACGGTATTAAAAGAAGAGCTTGATAAATATGCCTTTAATGAAACCGGCTACCTGGTGTTTTGCCACTATCAGTATGTCGCGGTTGATTATATTTTAATTGCCCTAATCAATATTAAAGAGCATTACAGCATTACCTCTGAGCTTGATCTGGCGTCGTCTCGTCACCTGGATATTACCCGCATGCAACTTGCGGCGCGCATCGACTTGGCGGCGTGGGACACCCAAGCGGACGATAACCGTTATATCTCTTTTATTAAGGGGCGAGCCGGGCGCAAGGTTGCCGATTTCTTCTTAGACTTTTTGGGTTGCGAAGAGGGCATAGACCCGAAACAACAAAGCCGCTCCATGCTGAACGCCGTTGAAGACTACTTAAGCGAGCAAGGTTTAGACAAGGCTGAAAAAGACGAGCGTCGTCGCGAGGTCTTTGATTATTGTAACGACCGTCTAAGCAGTGGTGAAGATGCGCAAATCGATGAAATCGGTAAGGCCATTAGCAAGGATGACGAAAACAGCTTCAACGATTTCTATCAACAGCAAAATTATGATTTGGCCGAGTCCTTCCCCGTCGATAAGAAAACAGTGACGGGCATGGTAAAGCTTTCAGGCATGGGCGGGGGCGTGAGTGTCGGGTTTGAGCGCAAGCACCTGGGTGAGAGGGTTATTTACGATCCGGTTAATGACACACTGACTATTAAGGGCGTTCCGCCGAATCTAAAAGATCAACTTGAACAGTTGGGTAAAGAGTAGAGAAGAATCCTGCGCCTTGACCTAGAGCTGTCGCTTAACAGTGCGGCGCCCTGTTGTAGAAGACATAAAAAAGCCGCTGATATCAGCGGCTTTTTTATCTTACCTTAGTTTACTCGGCACTTGCCTGAGCCACTTCTGGTACTGGCTCCGCTGGCATTTTTGGTGCTTTTGGTGTCGCTGCACCACAGTGAGCATGGCTTACCGGCGCAACAGATCCTGGCTTCAAGCCACTGTTAACAACCGCGGCACGCTGCTCGGCAGGCATAGGCTGTGGCAATTCGCTTAGAGGTTGCAGAGCCTTGGTTTCTGGCTGCGTCATAGGAGCACTGGCATGACCAATGGCGATGACGGCCTTCACAGCGGTCTCGGCTTTTGGCGTAGCGGCTTCGGCTTCAACTTCAACAGCCGGTTCATCGACAGGTTCATCGGCAGGTTCACCAGTTGGCTCGACATTTTCTACAACAGGTGTTTCCACAACCGTTTCAGAAACTGTGTCATCCTTTGGTTCAGCGGTCGTTTCAACGACTGGTTCGGCTTCAACTTCAGTGTCGGCACTAGCTTCTTGTTCTACATCGTTTTGCTCGGCAGCGGCTTGTTCCAACGGCTCTTCGCTTGCGGCAACAGGTGTTTCTGCAACCACTTCGGTCTCGCTTACGGCGTCAGAGGCTTGTGGCTCAACGGTTTCTGTAACCTTTTCGGCGTTATCTGCCTCTGGCTCCTGGGCTTCTTGCTTCGGCTCCTGGCTTGATACCGGTGCAACTTCGACAGCGGCTTGCTCCGCCGACGGTTGTTCAGTTGACTCGGCTGAACGCTCTACAGGCGTTACATCTGGTTTGGCTTCTTCCGCCATGGCCTGATCGGCGACCGGAACAAAGGCAGCCTTATCACTTTCGCCTTCTTGCTTTTCACGGCGACGGCGTTGACCGGCGGCGCGCAGATGACGCGGTGAACGACGGGTGCGAGTGCGACCTTCTTTTTCGCTCTCGGCTTGCTCTTCACCTTCTTGCTTCTCGGCGTGTACTTTATCTGCCTGAGCAGTGGCTTTTGGCTCAGCCTTCGGCGATGCCTTTTCGACTTGAGATTCAGCTACTGGAGCAGTATCTGCTAACGGTTCTTGCGCTGGCGATGCTTGTGGTGCTTCAACAACCGGCGTGGCGTGCTGCTCTTTTGCATCCATAGCAGGCTCAACCACATTGGCCGCAGCTTCGGTCGCTAGTGCTTGCTCTGCCTGTGCTTTATTTGGCACGCGTACCTTCTTGCGTAGGTTACGGCGCTGACGGCGCTGCTTAGGTTGCTGCTCCTGCTCTTGTTGTTGCTCTTCTTTGGCTTCAACATTGGTGTCTTTAAGCGTTTCAGCGTCCTCGTTACGGTTGTCGCGACGACGATTTTGCGAACGACGGCGTTTATTGCGGTTGTCCGTATTGCGATTGTCACCACGCTCACCGCTGCGTTCGCCACCGCGTTGACCGCCGCGCTCTTCGCTGCGATTTTGCTCAGTGCCTTCGCTCTTTGGCGCTTCTGGCTTATCGCTGGCTTTTTGCTGTCCTTTGCCACGGTTACGCGACTGATTGCCGCGACGACGTTGGTTATTGCGACGACGCTCACCAGAACGACGCTCTTTTTGCTCTTCTTTGCCCGACTTCTTATCTTGTTCGGCTTGCTCTTCGCCGCCGAATAGATCTTTGAGCCATTTGCCGATGCGCGCAAGCAGACCTTGTTGCGCAGAAACCTGGGCCTTAGTGGCGGCTGCCTTAGGCTGAGCCACTGGGGCTGGTTCTTGTGGCATTAGCACACCCTTAAGCACCGGCTCTTCACGTTGTGGTGAAGTAGGCGCACGAGAGTATTCGATTGCTTCCGGCTCTGGCTCAATGATTTGCTCGTAGCTTGCCGTTTCAAGAGTTTCGTCTTTACGCAGACGTACCACTTCGTAATGCGGTGTTTCCATATGTTGATTTGGAATGATCACCACATCGCAATTATGACGTTTTTCGATGCGCTGGACGCTACGGCGTTTTTCGTTCAGCAGGTAGGCGCCAACGGCAACCGGAACCTGAGCGTTAACCTGAGCGGTATTGTCTTTGATTGCTTCTTCTTCGATTAAGCGAAGGATAGACAGGGCAATTGATTCATTTGAACGAATGGTGCCCTGGCCACTACAACGTGGACAGCTGCCTTGGCTCGCTTCACCTAATGAAGGGCGCAAACGTTGACGTGACATTTCCAATAGGCCAAAGCGAGAAATCTTACCGATTTGTACACGGGCACGGTCTTGGCGCGCGGCATCTTTCAGGCGGTTTTCTACTTCACGCTGATGGCGCGGCGGTGTCATATCGATAAAGTCGATAACAATCAGACCACCTAGGTCACGTAAGCGTAACTGGCGGGCGATTTCGTCGGCCGCTTCTAAATTGGTGTTAAGTGCCGTTTCCTCGATATCGCTACCCTTGGTCGCTTTTGACGAGTTGATATCGATAGAGGTAAGGGCTTCCGTCGGGTCAATCACGATTGAACCGCCAGAAGGCAGGCGCACTTCGCGCTGGAAGGCAGACTCGATTTGGCTTTCAATCTGATAGTGCGTAAATAGCGGTACATCGTTTTGATACAGCTTTACGCGATTCATAAAGTCCGGACGGAAACGCTCTATATGCGCTTTCGCTTCTTCGAAAACGCGTGGTTTATCGATCAGGATTTCACCGATATCCCGACGTAGATAGTCGCGGATAGCACGGAAAATAACGTTACTTTCCTGATGAATTAAGAAAGGCGCCTTGCCGCTGTCGGCCGCGTCTTTAATCGCTTGCCAATGAACAAGCAGGGCTTTTAGATCGTACTCAAGCTCTTCGTATGATTTACCCACACCGGCGGTACGGACGATCAGGCCCATGCCCTTAGGCAGGTCCAGGCGACTAAGTGCTTCTTTCAGTTCGGCACGCTCATCCCCTTCGATACGGCGTGAAATACCACCGGCACGAGGGTTATTTGGCATTAATACCAGGTAGCTACCGGCAACGCTGATAAAGGTGGTCAGTGCCGCGCCTTTTTGGCCGCGTTCTTCTTTATCAACCTGGACAATGACTTCCTGACCTTCACGGATCACATCCTTGATATTAGGACGACCGCTGAAGGTATAACCGCTAGGGAAGTAAGTACGGGCAATTTCTTTTAGTGGTAAGAAACCGTGGCGTTCGGCGCCGTAGTCAACAAAGGCGGCTTCAAGAGAAGGTTCGATACGGGTAATTTTACCCTTGTAGATGTTTGCTTTTTTTTGTTCGTGTCCAGGGCTTTCGATATCTAGATCGTACAGGCGCTGGCCATCAACCAGTGCTACGCGCATTTCTTCTTGCTGCGTCGCATTGATTAGCATGCGTTTCATATTGTTACTCTTAAATTCTGTACATAGTGCCCGACCTAACTTGGGTCATTCGGCGCTCTTCTTGTGTCTTAGGTGCAGTCTCACGACTGGGCTTTTAACGAAAAAGCTTAACGTTTTTAATTTACCTTGGCGGTGGTTTGGCAGTAATCAGGGCCACTACACCACATCTTTGTTTAATGCCGTCAGCAATTCGCTGACAGGCGGCGCAACAAGGTAATAGTCGTTTACCGATACACCAAATGGTGGTCGATAGCATTATGATTTTGTTTAATTACAGGACCTTCGCTTGCGTTCATTTTATCTCTGAAACCGCGCGCAAAAGACCTAATGTTCTATTATTCGTTTCCTGTTATGCCCAATTGGGCCAATCACCACTTGCGGTCGCAGCCAAGCAAACAATCTATTACGCGCATTGTTTGTCACTGCAGTCACGTGGTTTCTGGGTGATAAAGCTGTGGAAATACGAGCTCGAATCTGTATGATCGCCATTCCCAGAATGTGTTGCACGCAAGTTTTGGTCAAAACCAAAGGTGATGTAAAATCTTGTGTTATGCACAGGTTTTACAAGGGTGATTATCCCACTAAAACCGCTGCAGAAGCAACTAATATTATGACTCAAATCAGTGATTAGGTAATGAAAGAGACAATTGGCACCCAGGTTTGCTTTGTAACCGTTGATGAAGACTACAGCGGACAACGCATTGATAACTTTCTGATAACCAAACTCAAAGGGGTGCCAAAAAGTGCGGTATACCGTATTTTGCGCAAGGGCGAGGTGCGGGTGAACAAAAAACGCGTTAAGCCTGTGTATAAATTGCAAAGCGGCGACATGATACGTATCCCACCCATTAAAATCGCCGAACGCACCGAACAGCCGATACCCACCAACCTGGATAAGGTAAGCAAGTTAGAGATGCCATCTTATTTGAAGATAAGTACCTGATCGTTATCAACAAGCCCGCTGGTATGGCGGTGCATGGCGGCAGCGGCCTGAGTTTTGGTCTTATTGAGGCATTGCGGGCACTGCGGCCCAATGACAAAACCCTGGAGTTGGTGCATCGTCTTGACCGTGATACCTCCGGCTGTCTATTGATCTCGAAAAAGCGCTCGGTCTTGAAGTCCTTGCATGAGCAACTGCGCGAAAAAACCATGGAAAAGAATTATTGGGCCTTGGTAGCCGGGCAGTGGGATGCCAAGGTACGTAACGTAAACGAACCCTTGAATAAAAACACATTGCAATCTGGGGAGCGCGTGGTGCGCGTTGATCATGAGCGCGGTAAAGCGTCACACACCCGTTTTCGCGTTCTAGAGCGTTTTGAGAACTGTTCATTGGTACAGGCTTCGCCAGTGACCGGACGTACGCACCAAATCCGCGTGCATACCCAATGTAAGGGTCACCCAATCGCCTGCGATGATAAATATGGTGATCAGGCCTTTGATGCGCAAATGCGTGCCCAGGGATTAAACCGTTTATTCTTGCATGCCCGCGAACTGCGTTTTTTCCACCCTAAAAACGAAACCACAATGGCATTGGAAGCGCCTTTAGATGCGGCGTTGGAACATTGTTTAGGACGCTTACGTGAGCAAAATACCTAATAAAGAACTGCTAATTTTCGATTGGGACGGCACCATTATGAATTCGGTGCCGAAAATAGTGGCGACACTGCAAAGCGCGGCCCGTTCGCTCAGTGTGCCCGAGCCCGATCCCATTAGCGCCAAAAATATTATCGGCCTGAGCCTGGATACCGCGGTGGCCACCCTGTTTCCCGAGCACAGTGAGTTCCATCAGGCGCTTGAGGAGCAGTATAAGCACCATTATATCGCCGTCGACACTACGCCGACACCACTGTTTAATGATGTTGAAAGCACGCTTAGCGCGCTCAAACAAAAGGGGTACTCACTGGCGGTGGCGACCGGCAAAAGCCGTAAGGGTTTAGATAGATTACTGGGGGAAACCGGTTTGGGGCACTTTTTTGATATAACCCGAACCGCCTGTGAGGCTAAATCCAAACCTCACCCGCAGATGCTTGAGCAGATCCTTGATTTTTATCAACTGTCGTCTCATCAGGCGGTGATGATAGGGGATACGCAAATCGATATGCAGTTGGCAGCCAATGCCGCGGTCGATAGCATAGGTGTAACCTTTGGTGTGCACAGCAAGGATGAATTGGCATTATTCAACCCCAGAGCAACGGTAAACAGTTACACCGAGTTACTGGCGTTATTTTAGCTATTCATTGGCGCTCTAAAGCGCCAATGGGTCTATGCCCCACTTTAACAGCATCTGATTAAGGCGCAACAGTGGCAGACCGACCAGGGCGTTAGGATCGTCGCCTTTCAGTGCTTCAAAAAGACAAATCCCCAATCCCTCGCTTTTAAAACTACCGGCGCAATTTAGCGGTTGTTCTTTGGCCACATAGAGGGCGATTTGCTCGGTGCTTAGGTCGCGAAAATGGACCTCAAAGGGTTCGACTATCACCTCATTTTTGCCGGTTTCTATATCTAACAGCGCTAAAGAGGTTAAAAAAGTCACTTTCTCGCCGCTAAAACGAGCCAGCTGTGCTTCGGCCTTGGCCGCGGTATGAGGTTTACCCAAGATGTCGCCGCCATGCAATGCCACTTGATCTGAGCCAATAACAAGCCCGTTATCATAAAGGTTGCGGGCGGTTTGCGCTTTTTCCAGTGCCAGGCGGCGCACCAGTTGCTCCGGTTGTTCGCCGGCTTTAGCCGACTCGTCAATCTCGGGTGCAAAATGGTCAAACTCAGGGATAATTTTTTTTAATAATTGCTGCCTAAAAGGTGAACTTGAGGCTAAGATAAAAGCTGTTTTCATTGCCCGATCATCGAATTGCTGAATATCGGCTCTAGAATACGGCGCAATCGGGCGAAAAACAAAAGGAAAGTCGAATTTTATTTTGACTCTAATGATAACTATCTATATGATGCAGCCCCTATGCAAAAGGTGAAGATTCCCGTCACCCTTGATCCGGGCAGGGCAGCACAACGTCAGCTAAGTTATGATGGCGTGGTGATGTTTGAAGAACTTTCTCGATTCGAGCAAGTTGTGCTGGATAAAAGTGGTGAAGTAGCGGTACAAATTCATTGCAAGCAGGATGAACAAGGTTTAACTGTGCTAAGTGGTTCTTTAAAGGCCCGAGCAACCCTTATTTGTCAGCGTTGTAATGAAGAGTTTGGGTTGGATTTGGAACAAGACTTTGCGTATACGCCGGTTGGCATGGGTGCAGAGTCAGATCATCTCCCTGATTACTACGATGTTGTGGAGCTAGATGAGAACGGAGAAGTCAACCTTCGACAGTTAGTTGAAGATGAGTTGATTTTGGCCATTCCTATCGTGCCTATGCATGACGAAGCATCTTGTCGTTACTCAGAGCAACAAAAAAGCTTTGGTAAAATCGACGAAGAAGATGAAAAACCAAATCCATTTGAAATTTTGAAACAACTTAAGAAAGATTCTTAGGAGAAGGCTAATGGCGGTACAAAAAAGCAAGAAGTCTCGTGCAAGACGTGGTATGCGTCGTTCACACGATGCGATCAGTGGTCCAGCTCTAACAGTTGATAAAGTGACTGGTGAAACTCACCGTCGTCACCACATCACTGCAGACGGCTACTACAAAGGCGTTAAAGTAATTTCTAAGTAAGAGATTGCTTTATGCAACGCAGTCTAACCATTGCGTTAGATATGATGGGGGGCGATTACGGCCCCCGTTCATCTATCCCAGCCGCAGTCGAAGCGGTCCACCTTCATCCGGCACTTACCCTGATCCTCTGTGGTAATGAAACGCTAATTCAAGAGCAGCTTTCCCGTTTAGACGCGCTGCAACACCCACGCTTGAAAATCAAACATTGTACGCAAATCGTCACCAATGCCGATGAACCCGCGTACGCGTTGCGTAATAAAAAAGATGCCTCTATGCGTGTGGCCCTTGATTTGGTTAAATCCGGGGAAGCCCAGGCCTGTGTGAGCTCGGGTAATACCGGGGCGTTATTCGCCATTGCCCATTATGTACTGAAAATGCTGCCAGGCATCAAACGCCCGGCGTTGATCTCCTCGGTGCCTACCGAAACCAAGCGACCCGTTTACTTATTGGATCTTGGCGCCAATGTTCATTGCGATGCCCATACCCTGTATCAATTTGGGATCATGGGTGCTGTGGTGGCGCGCGAGGTGCAAGACATTGAACACCCTAAGGTCAGCTTGCTCAATATCGGCTCCGAAGACATTAAGGGTCATGAGGGTATCAAAGAGGCAGCTCAGTTGATGACGCGCTGTAATACCATTAATTACACCGGTTACAGTGAGGGCAGTGATATTTTCAGTGGTAAGGCCGACGTGATTGTCTGCGAAGGCTTTGTCGGTAATGTGGCACTGAAAACCTGTGAAGGAATTGCAAAACTGATCATGCATAAGATGACTAAGGCCTTGAAAAAGCATTTGCTTTATCGCGGTTTGGCGCTATTACTTATGCCTGTCATAAAAAAGATCTATAAAAAGGTGAACCCCGACCAGTATAACGGCGCATCTTTGGTAGGATTGCGCGGTATAGTGGTTAAAAGTCATGGAAATGCATCGGCAAGTGCATTTCTAGCGGCAATTAATGAGGCTGTTAAGGAAGTACAACGGCAGTTGCCCGAGAAAATTCAAGCGGCCTTCGCTGAGAACGAGCCAACGCCCAATACGAGCTCTGAAAACTCGTAAACTCCCTCCTCATTAATGCCTGCCAAAATTCGCGAACATCGCTAAAACAATACGAAAAGAGCAGCATATGTCTGAAAAAATCGCAATATTATTCCCTGGTCAAGGCTCACAAAGCGTTGGCATGTTATCTGAGCTACTGAGCGAGTCTGAAGTAGTTAAAGCCACCTTTGCTGAAGCATCTGAGGCCCTTGGCTATGACTTAGCAGCACTTGTGCTAAATGGTCCCGAGGAAGAGCTAAATCAAACACACCGTACGCAGCCTGCATTACTGTGTTCATCTGTGGCTATTTTCCGTCATTGGCAACAAACTGCGCCAGAGCAAGAAGTGGTACTGGCCGGTCATAGCCTAGGTGAGTACTCGGCGCTGGTATGTGCCGGTGTAATGAGCTTGGCCGATGGTGTTAAGCTAGTTGAAAAACGTGGTCAATATATGCAGCAAGCCGTGCCAGCGGGTGTTGGTTCAATGGCGGCCATCATTGGTCTAGACGACGATGTTATCGCTAAAGCCTGTGCCGACAGCGCGCAGGGCCAGGTAGTGGCTCCGGTGAACTACAACTCACCGGGTCAAGTGGTGATTGCGGGTAATAAAGAAGCCGTCGATCGCGCTAGCGAAGCCTGTAAAGAAGCCGGTGCTAAGCGTGCATTGCCTCTTGCGGTAAGCGTACCTTCTCACTGCGAGCTAATGAAGCCAGCGGCTGAGCAGCTCAAGGGTGACCTTGATGCATTGGCATTAAACGCGCCTCAATACACGGTGATCAACAACGTTGATGTGGCCGCCGAGCAGGACGTTGAAGCCATCAAAGATGCCTTGGTTCGTCAGCTTTATAGCCCAGTTCGCTGGACTGAAACAGTACAAGCTATTGCTAAAATGGGTGTGACTCAGGCCTTTGAATTTGGTCCGGGTAAGGTTCTAACGGGCCTGGTAAAACGAATTGATAAATCTGTTGCTTGCAGCGCTGTTAATGACAGTGCCAGCGTAGACGCAGCTAAATAAAAGAGAACAAAAATGGCAAATTTATTTTCCCTAGAGGGCAAGGTAGTCCTAGTAACAGGTGCAAGCCGTGGTATTGGTAAAGCGGTTGCCGAGCAATTAGTAGCGCAGGGCGCAAAGGTTGCCGGCACGGCGACCAGCGACGGTGGTGCTGAGAAGATCTCTGCCTACCTTGGTGACAACGGTAAAGGTTACAAGTTGAATGTAACCGATGCCGAATCAATCGAAGCGACTCTGGCGGCGATTAAAGCAGACTTGGGCGACATTGATGTATTGGTAAATAATGCCGGTATCACCCGCGATAATCTGCTAATGCGCATGAAAGATGACGAATGGCAGGATATTATCGACACTAACCTAACGTCCATCTTCCGTCTGTCAAAAGCGGTCTTACGTCCTATGATGAAGAAAAAATCGGGCCGTATCATCAACATAGGTTCGGTTGTGGGCACCATGGGTAACGCCGGTCAAGCCAACTATGCCGCCGCTAAAGCGGGTGTAATTGGTTTTTCTAAGTCGTTGGCCCGTGAAGTGGCGTCACGTGGTATCACAGTAAACGTGGTGGCGCCTGGCTTTATCCAAACCGATATGACCGACGAGCTTACCGAAGAGCAAAAGGCGGCAACACTTGCCAATGTGCCTGCCGGTCGCCTTGGTCAGCCAAATGAAATTGCAGCGGCTGTGTGCTATTTGGCATCTGACGCGGCAGCGTACGTTTCCGGCGAAACTCTGCACGTTAACGGCGCAATGTACATGGTTTAAGGCTCAAGCTGAGCCAAGAAAGGTCGCAAAAACTCGACTAAAAAGATTGAAGTTTTTGTGATCTTGCTTTAAACATACTTGAAATCGCCGTGAAAATGGGCGATAAAAGTGCAACTTTATATTCATAGAGGTTTGACCAGACAAAAAACTCTGGGCAAATCCTTGAATCAGACAAATATGCTGCGTAAACTACGCCGCAATCTGAAAAAATAACGCAGTAGCGTTTAAATAAAGGAAAGAAGAATGAGCGACATCCAAGAACGCGTAAAGAAAATCATCGTTGAGCAACTAGGTGTTAAAGAAGAAGAAGTAAAGTCTGAAGCGTCTTTCGTTGATGATCTAGGTGCGGACTCTCTTGATACTGTTGAGCTAGTAATGGCGCTAGAAGAAGAATTTGACACTGAGATCCCAGACGAAGAAGCTGAGAAGATCACTACAGTTCAAGCTGCTATCGATTACGTTACAGCTCACGCTGAGTAATCCACGCATTTCTTTTAAGGGCAGCATCCGCTGCCCTTAGTCTATCTGAGACCCCCATCTTTTATTCCCTTTTTGGAGGACACCGTGGCTAAACGTCGAGTCGTAGTTACTGGCTTAGGTATGCTTACGCCGCTGGGTAATGATGTAGCGTCAACCTGGCAGGGCTTATTGAATGGACAAAGTGGCATTGGTGCTATTACCCATTTCGATACAACAGATTTCGGGACCAAATTTGCTGGTTTAATCAAAGATTTTGATGCCGAAGCATACATGGCGAAGAAAGATGCCAAGAAAATGGATTTATTTATCCAGTACGGTATCGCTGCAGGTTTACAAGCGCTGGACGATTCTGGCTTGGAAGTCACTGACGCCAACGCCGAACGTATTGGTGTTGCTGTGGGCTCAGGGATCGGTGGCTTGACACTGATCGAAGAAAACCATGAAAAACTTTTAAATGTTGGGCCGCGCAAGTTGTCGCCATTTTATGTGCCGTCAACCATCATCAATATGATCTCAGGCCACCTTTCTATAATGAAGGGCCTGCGTGGACCGAACATTTCTATCGTTACCGCCTGTACAACCGGCCTGCACAACATCGGCCATGCGGCACGCATGATCGCCTACGGTGACGCGGATGCCATGGTTGCCGGTGGTGCAGAGAAGGCTTCTACGCCTATGGGCATGGGTGGCTTTAGCGCGGCACGTGCCTTGTCAACGCGTAACGATGATCCGCAAGCGGCGTCACGCCCTTGGGATAAAGACCGTGACGGTTTTGTACTGTCAGACGGTGCCGGTGTCGTAGTACTTGAAGAGTATGAGCATGCCAAGGCCCGTGGTGCGAAAATTTACGCCGAACTTGTTGGTTTTGGTATGAGTGGTGATGCCTATCACATGACCTCGCCGCCTGAAGACGGCGCCGGTGCAGCACTTGCTATGGCCAATGCCATTAAAGATGCGGGTATCAATGCCGAGCAAGTGGGTTACATTAATGCTCACGGTACCTCAACGCCAGCGGGCGATAAGGCAGAAACCAGTGCGGTTAAGAGCATCTTCGGTGCCGCTGCCGACAAAGTGATGGTGGGCTCGTCTAAGTCTATGATGGGTCACTTACTGGGTGCTGCCGGTTCGGTAGAATCAATCATCACCGTATTGTCACTGCAAGACCAAAAAGTATCGCCAACCATCAACCTGGATAACCCGGACGAAGGCTGTGATCTTGATTACATTGCCCACACCGCGCGTGATGTAAAGCTAGACTATGCGCTTTGTAACTCGTTTGGTTTCGGTGGTACCAACGGCTCGCTGTTATTTAAAAAGATCTAACAGTGAAATCAACTGCCTACCAGCGTAGACCAAGTTGGGACTAAGCTGGTAACATAAGCTCGGTTATGACCGAGCTTTTTTTATGACTAAAACTATTATAAATGGCCAGCCGGGGCATCTGATCGATATTAATGACCGCGGTTTAAACTACGGCGATGGCTTCTTTACCACGGCCAAAGTGGCAGACGCCAAGGTACAATTGTGGCCGCTGCATCGTGCTCGTTTAAGTGAATGTGCCCGGCGCTTGGGTTTTGGGGAATTGGATTTTGATGCCCTTGAGCAGGATGTGGCGCAATTGCTCGGCTTCCATCAAGCTACCTCAGAAGGGCCGGCGGTACTTAAGGTGCTTTATACCCGAGGCAGTGGCGGGCGAGGATATGCACCACCCAGCGATGGACAGCCCACACGCGTGCTCAGCCTGTTGCCGTATCCAGAGGCATATCAGGGATTAGCGCAAAAAGGGCTTAGCCTATCGGTCGCCAAAACACGGTTGGCCCAACAGCCCTTGTTAGCCGGTTTGAAAACCCTCAATCGTCTCGAACAGGTCTTTATAAAGCAAGAAGCGGCACAGCAGAGCAGTGATGACTTGCTGGTGCTGGATACCACAGACAAGGTGATTGAAACCTCCAGTGCCAATTTGCTGATGTATAAGCAAGGGCAGTGGTATACCCCAAGCTTAGATCAGGCCGGGGTGCAGGGGGTTTATTTAACGCATCTAAAACAACGCCTGCCAATAATCAGTTGTCAGCTTAATTTGGCCCAGGTATTGTCGATGGATGCGGTGTTTTGTTGTAATAGCCTGATGGAGCTGGTGCCCATTACCCGCATCGCCCACCATGATTACAATCTCGATGTAGCGCATAGCCTGTTAGTAAAACAAGGGATCAAGGTATGATAAGGGTCATAGCCAGTGTTGTGTTACTGGCGTTAGTACTTACTGCGGCTGGATACTACCAGTTGCGCCAAGCCATGCAGGCGCCCTTCAATATTGGCCACACTCAGTTGGTGGAAATTCCCAGTGGCACTGGGTTTAACCAGTTATGCCGTCAGTGGCAGAGTAAGCAATGGGTCGACGAGTGCTGGCCGCTGCAGGTGCTCGCCAAGCTTGACCCCAGCCTTACCGATTTAAAAGCTGGCGTGTATCAGTTGGTGCCGGGTACCGCATTGGGCGCCTTTAGGCAGATCAGTCAGGGTCTTGAGCATGAGTTTAACTTTACCATTATTGAGGGCGACAACTTACGTCAGGTGCTGGCGCGGTTGGCCCAAGCCGAATACGTAGACACGCCGTTGCAATGGGGCGACAGCTTTATTGAACAGCCTTTGGATGAGCGCTTCGAAGGCAAGTTATTTCCCGATACCTATCATTATCATGCCCATGAGGATGCCGAGCAGATCCTATTGCGGGCCTATAACAAGATGGAATTGCAATTGGCCGAAATCTGGCAGCAGCGTGACGATAACACACCGCTTAAGAGCCCTTATGAGGCCTTGATCTTGGCGTCTATTATTGAAAAGGAAACCGGGGTTGCCGGCGAGCGCCCACTCATTGCATCGGTGTTTGTAAACCGTCTAAACAAGGGGATGCGGTTGCAAACGGATCCTACGGTGATCTACGGTATCGGCCCCGATTTCGATGGCAACATTACCCGCGCCCATTTGCGTCAGACTACACCATACAATACCTATCGTATCGATGGTCTGCCACCGACGCCTATCGCCATGCCCTCGCGCAAAGCCTTGTTGGCGGCGGTGCAGCCGGCTCAGTCGGACTACTATTATTTTGTCGCCAAGGGCGATGGCAGCCATCAATTTTCCAAGCAACTGGCGGATCATAATCGTGCAGTGCGCCAGTATCAGTTAAGAAGAGCAAATGACAGCTAAGTTTATTGTGATCGAGGGCCTGGAGGGCAGTGGTAAGTCCACCGCCATGAAGGTCTGTGCCGAGCTATTAACAACCGCAGCAATTGACTTTATTACCACGAGAGAGCCAGGTGGCACTCCGGTGGCGGAGCAATTACGGGCGGTGGTAAAAGAATGTCAGGATGAGCAGATCAGCACCCAAACCGAATTACTTCTGATGTATGCGGCGCGCTCTCAATTGGTGGAAAATGTGATCCGCCCGGCGCTGGCCCAAGGAACCTGGGTGCTTGGCGATCGCCACGATCTTTCATCTCAGGCCTATCAGGGAGGAGGCAGACAGGTCGATGCCGACGTGATGCGTTTTCTTGGCAATTATGTCCTGGACGGGCTGCGCCCGGATTTAACTCTTTATTTGGATATCGACCCGGCCCTAGGCCTTGAGCGAGCCCGTGGTCGCGGTGAGTTGGACCGCATTGAGCAAGAAGACCTGTCTTTTTTTGTGCGCACGCGAGAGCGCTATTTGGCTTTGGCGCAGGCGGATGACAGTATTCATATTATCGACGCCAGCCAAAGCATGGAGCAAGTGCATCAGGCCTTGGCCGACGTGCTTTTACCCTTTATAGCGGGGCAATAATGTACCCCTGGCTTAGCGCTGTTCAGCAACAATATGCCCAACAACAGCAGCAAGGGCGATTGCACCACGCCCATTTGCTCTATGGCGCCGAGGGCGTGGGTAAAGGCGCATTGGCTGAGCAGTTATGTAAGGCCTTATTGTGTGAGCAGGCCGAGCAGATGCATCCTTGTGGTCAATGCAAGGGCTGCAAGCTAATCGCCGCGGGAACCCATCCTGATTTACTGATGCTCAGTGGTGAGGGCAGCAGCATAGGTGTCGATGCCATCCGTGCTATCAGTGACTTTGTCCAACACAGTGCCCAGCAAGGCGGCGCCAAATGCGTAATTATTCCTAATGCCCAGCGTATGACCGTGGCCGCCAGTAATGCTTTGCTCAAAACCTTGGAAGAACCCAATAACCATTGTTACTTGTGGTTGCTCAGCCCAGGCACCGCCAATTTGTCGGCCACCATTTTAAGCCGTTGTGCCAAACAGCAGATTTCGGTGCAGGACGGTAGCGAACTGGATGCCTGGTTGCATCAGTATGCCACTGATGCCATGGCTCAGCCGTTTGCGGTACACTTTAAGAATCAGCCCTTGTTGTTGCGCCAATGGCAAGAAAACGACGAGCTTGGGCAAATCCAAAGCTTATACCAAGCGCTGTATGAGCAGCAATTAGCGGTTAACGAACAAAAGCTGGTTGATATTTTGACGCAAAACTCACAATATATTGCTATCTTTAGGCTGTTCGTAAGCCAGTTTCTATTACACAGGTCCCAGCAGGGGTTGCCCTTTGCGGCTTTTGAACGCTGTTATAGGCAGTTACAACACTTTAGTGAACAGGTAACGCAGACCCCAGGACTTAATATGACTTTAGCACTGGCACAGCTGTTGCGTGTGTTAAAACAAGAATTAGGATAACAAAGGAGCCGTTGTGCAAGAGCTACTTGTAGAATTAGACGATCTGGATGAATTATATCGTTGTTATATGCCTTATCTAAAAACCGGTGGTTTGTTTGTACGCACAAACATGAGCTATGAAATGGGGCAGTCTTTGGCGTTGCGCGTGAGCTTACCCGACTCCCTCGAAGAAGAGGTGGTGACGGGCAAGGTAGTGTGGGTGACCCCAATCGGCGCGCAAAGCTCAAACCCGCCAGGTATTGGCATCGGTTTTATTGACGACAAAGTGCACCTGCGTGACAAAATCGAAAAGATGCTCGGGACTTTGTTAAACTCCGGCCACCCCACATACACCATGTAAGGCCTTCGGCCTTACATTCACATTGCAGTAACTCATGATTGTAGATTCCCACTGCCACCTAGACAGGTTGGACTTCGATAAACTCGGCGAGGATTTGCCGAGTGTATTAGCTCAGGCTCGCGCCAAGGATGTAGAACACTTTTTATGTGTCAGCGTAACCTTGCAGCAGTTTCCGCAGATGTTGGAAAAAATTGCTGCCTTTGACGATGTTTCCGCCTCTTGCGGGGTGCACCCGTTAGATCAGAAAGACGCTTTAGATATCGAACTGCTGCGCCGTTTGGCGGTGCATGACAAGGTGGTTGCCATTGGTGAAACCGGGCTGGATTACTACTACAGTGGTGACACCAAGCAGGTCCAGCAAGAGAGTTTTGTCGGCCATATTCAGGTGGCCAATGAGCTGAATAAACCGCTGATTATTCATACCCGAGATGCAAAAGCCGACACCATTAATTTGATGCGCGAGCATAATGCCGAACGTTGTGGTGGGGTGCTGCATTGCTTCACCGAAGACCTGGACATGGCGAAACAGGCCATGGATCTGGGTTTTTATATTTCCATCTCAGGTATCGTCACCTTCCGTAATGCCGAACAGTTGCGTGAGGTGGTTAAGCAGGTGCCCCTGGAGCGCTTGCTGATTGAAACCGACTCACCCTATTTGGCACCGGTGCCGCATCGCGGTAAAACCAACCAACCCGCCTATGTACAGGATGTGGCCTACTTTATTGCCGACCTCAAAGGGGTGAGCTATAAAGAGCTGGCGAACGCTACCACGGATAACTTCTATCGTTTATTTAACGGTATTAACAGGCGCTAAGGATTGATGGGGCCAATATTGTGACAGAACTTCCTCTGCTGCTGCTTGGCCCTTTGCTGCGTCGCACCGAGCCCGAGCTTATTCGCCTGCAACTGGCTACCTCTAAGGCGATCAACCCAAGATTAGAGCTTGATGGTGTCGAGCTGTATCAGCGGGTAGATATGTGTCGCCTTGGCGAGTACTTGTACCTTTACAGCCTGACCCTTACGCCAAGCAAAGGCACCTTTGCTACTGACGTTGCCATTGCCTATGAGTTGTTTGATGGTCTCGAGCGTATCGATTTGAGGGGGCTTTGCTACCCCGGTCACGCCAGCCCGACGTTATTAATACCTCAGCAATTACACTCAGTGCTCCATGGTTCTTGTCGCAATCCCCATCATTACAGTGACGATGCCCTGGTGCAGGCAGATGAATTGCTGGCGCGCTCCCTAGCGCAAGAAAATGAGGTACAGCGTCCGCAGTTGTTGTTGCTCTCTGGCGATCAGGTGTATGCCGATGATGTGGCCGGCCCCATGTTACTGGCTATTCATCAGTTGATTGCCAAGCTGGGCATTTACACTGAATCCACGCCCTTGTTAGCCTCTAGCGAGCAGGTGGTCGATGAGCTCTATCGGCGCGCCGAGTTGCTGCCGAAAACGCCTTGGCAAAAACTGTCAAAGTGGCACAGCGGCCATTGGCTGCGCAAAGACGAGCCCCACTTTAGCAGCATTAAAAGTGCCAACCATTTAATCCATTTCGAAGAATTTATTGCGCTGTATTTGTTGAGTTTTAGCGCCGCAAGTTGGCAACTGGTCGACTTTGCCCGGCTAGAGCTCGCCGCCGAGCATCCCCAGCAGGGAGTGTTTAGTGCCGAGCGCGAGCATTTGCGTAAATTTGCCGCCAGCCAAGGGCAGGTGGCGCGGTTGTTGGCGCACACCAGCACCTTAATGATTTTCGACGATCATGACGTCACCGATGATTGGAACCTCACCGCTAATTGGGAGCAGGCGGTGTATACCCATGGCGCCAGCCGCGGCATTATCTGTAATGCCATGTTGG
Source organism: Pseudoalteromonas sp. T1lg48 (assembly GCF_002964785.1). Taxonomy (GTDB): domain Bacteria; phylum Pseudomonadota; class Gammaproteobacteria; order Enterobacterales; family Alteromonadaceae; genus Pseudoalteromonas. Next base: position 52,572 of record NZ_PQCC01000023.1, on the reverse strand, counting down.
CCTACGCCCTGTTTCAGGGCTGGGGCAATACGGATGCTAACCAGGACTGGCCATTTTTCTCCTTGCTTAATCGCGCGTTTGCAGGGGGGCACTGGCGGCTTAAGACCTTGTATAAACCCCTGCTACAATACGACTACTGGCATTATGAGTTGCCAACCGTGCCCAAGGTGGTGGTGCTTGATACCCGCACTCATAGGTGGCGTAACGAGCAGGACTTTAATGAGCCATCCGGGCTGTTGGACTGGGAGCGACTATTAGAGCTAGAGAGTACCCTGGAAGGCTGCGACAAGGTCTTGCTGGTTTCCCCTGCGCCGGTGTTTGGGGTTAAGTCCATTGAGGCGATACAGGCGCTGTTTACCCTGTGCGGTAAGCCATTGATGGTAGATTGTGAAAACTGGATGGCCCATGAGGGCTCGGCGAAAAAGTTACTGGATATCTTTAGGCGTATGGAAACACCGGAAGAAACCATTATTCTTTCAGGCGATGTGCATTATTCCTTCTGCTTTTCCGTCAAAGCACGCTTTGGCGAGCGTGATAATCGTATCTGGCAACTAACCGCCAGTGGCATTAAAAATGAGTTTCCCCGCAAACTGATTAACGTGTTGGACAAACTCGATTCCATTTTATATTCGCCGCGCAGCCCCTTGAATATGTTTACCAAACGTTGGCAGATGAAGGTCGCTAAGCACGATACCACTACTGGGCCACAAAAACATTTGGTCAGTCAGGCGGCGATCAGTTTGATTGAGCTCGAGCAGGGTGATCTAAGTCGTTATCGGCTGCTGCACAGTGATGGCAGTTGCACCGAGTATGAACTCGATTAATGATACTAAAAAGTCACAAAACCTTTTCACAATAGATTGATATTTAACGTAAAAATTTAGATGGAGAATAAAAAACGCCCAGGACGAATCCGCATTGTCCTGGGCATAGGGGAATGGCTCTTGATGAGCCGTGCGCTAACTAAATAAACTGTTCACATTCATACGGGAGAAGCGAAAGTCTTCTTAATTGTAGTTAACGCGCTGCAAAAAGTGAAATAAATCTGAACGATTAAATTTAATTTAAAAACAGTTAGTTATAATGTTTTGTGAAAAAGTGTAAAAAAAACAGGCTGATTTTTGCTGCTTTTATACCCAAGTTATTCCCAAGTTATTAACCGTCCATCCAAGACCAAATCTCTGGCGAGGGAGTTCTTAATTTTATTCTTTTGCCACTTACCCAAACCGACGCTGGCCCCATTTAAGCGGATGATCACCTCGCCTTGAGCCGCACTTGGCTCGCTGAGGCGCACATCCTTACCATTAAAGTAATCGGCGCCTTGCTCAGCGGATAAGTCAACGACATTTTTATTGGCAAGTTTCCCTAGGCAACTGCCAAACTCGTGCTCTAGGCGCACGCCATTTTTGTGTGTGGTGCCGATCAAAATACCGATGCGGGAGTATTTTACCGCCTCTAATAAATGCTCACTTTCCACACTTGGGAACAACCATACCTCTTTATCGCGGATATGCAGGGCACCGGGTAAGCTCTTAATACCGAACTGCTTTTTAAGGTACTGCATAAACTCTTGCTGCTGCTTTGCTGGCATTGGGGTAAACGGGAAAGCGCCTTTTTTGCATTTCGGCTCGCTGACCGCTCTGGCACCGGTTTTTTTAAACTTGGCAATAAAGAAGCCTTCGCTGTCGAATATCTGTGGCCAGATGTGCAGATAGCCTTCCTTTGTTGCCGCTTTTTCTGCATCGGTAAATAAATCATTCAGCGGCTCTACTTCAATTAAGCCGGCAAACTCGTCGAGCAGGTACTGGCACACGGCCTGGTTTTCTACCGGGGTCAGTGTGCAGGTAGAGTAGACCAGGGTGCCACCCACTTTAAGGGCATGGAAAGCGCTTTTTATCAGCGACTTTTGTACCTCGCTTATATCGATATTCGATTGCAAAGACCAATTTTTTAACGCATCTGCATCCTTCCTTACCGTGCCCTCACCAGAGCAGGGTGCATCCAATAAGATGGCGTCGAACATCTCCGGCATATAATCGCCAAACACGGCGCCATCAAAATGCGTGAGCCCAACATTATGGGCGCCGATGCGTTTAAGCGTCGCACTGAGAGCCTTGAGCCGTGACGATGAATATTCATTGGCAACTAAAAAGCCCTCATTGTTGAGCATGGCCACCAATTGTGAGGTTTTACTGCCTGGGGCCGCAGCCATATCCAGTACCGTATGGGCTTCGCCTAAAGCTTCTTTCAAGGCGGTAGGTGGCAGCATGGAGCTGGCCTCTTGTACATAGATGCAGCCACTTAAGTGCAAATCGGTTCTGCCCAAAGGCAGGGACTCTTCTTCTTGCTCTGGACGGGTTAGCCAATAACCCTCTTCACACCAAGGCACCGGGGTGATATGCCAACGGCGCTGGTTACATATTTGCTCAAACTCCTCGGTCGACATCTTTAACGTATTAACTCGCACCGCTCTTTTAAGCGGGGTTTGGCAGGCGTTGATAAAGTCTTCTAGTTCAAGGTGTTCAGGCAAATAGCTTTTAACATCATCAATAAAAGCTTCGGGGATATAGGTATTGATGTTCATAGATATGGACAATGACGGGCAAATAATCTGGCCATAGTGTATCGCATCACCATAGTGAATGCCGATGTTTTTAAAGTGTCGACATTTTTGTTTCAATTCCACACAAAGCACTAATCTTAGCAGGTATAAATAGAATTTATGTCGACAATATGGGCTGGCTACGGTTGACAATATCCCCAACCTCTCCCATAGTAGGTGCCAAGATTGTCGACAATTTGAGAAAGGCGTGAGCAATCAATCCGTGACTAATGAATCAATAGAACCGCAAAACCAGGTGACAACCGCAGTAGACCAAGTTTTTGTGGAGCTGCGCCGCGCCATCGTTGAGGGAGACGTGGCACAGGGGTCGAAAATTTCCGAGCCCGAATTGGCAAAACGCTATGGTGTATCGCGCGCCACCCTGCGCGATGCCCTGAACCGCTTAGAAGCCTGCAACCTGGTTGAACGCAAAGCCAATGTGGGTTGTCGCGTGGTGGCCTTGACGCCGGAGCGTCTTATCGAGGTGTATCAGGTGCGTGCCGCCCTCGAGGGTTTGGCCTGTCGGCTTGCCGCACAGAACATGACCGACGAGGAAATTGCCAATATTAAAGCCTTGTTAAACAAGCACCTTAATGAGCAACGAGTGAAAGAAGGGGAGTCCTATTATCAAGAGGCCGGCGACCTGGATTTTCACTACCGCATCATTAAGGGCTCGAAAAACGAGCACCTATTTAATTTGCTGTATCACGATTTATATCAGCTTATCCGCATGTACCGAGTGCAAATGGGGATGACGGGCCCTCGAGTTTCCAAGGCATTCGACGAGCATTTGGCTATTATTAACGCCATTGAAAATCGTGATGGCGAACTGGCCGAGATGCTGATGAAGCGACATATCAGCTATTCAATGAATAACATAGAAAACAAATTTAACGCGGCGCAATAACCGCAACCGTTCAAAGAGCAGGAGTTTACAATGTCCGCAGGAAAAAAATTTAGAGACGCATTAACAGCCAATCAGCCATTGCAGATTGTCGGCACTATTAATGCTTACTGTGCCATGATGGCCAAACAACTAGGCCACCAGGCCATTTACCTGTCCGGTGGTGGCGTGGCCAACGCCTCATACGGCCTGCCCGACTTAGGCATGACCTCATTGAACGATGTGATTGCCGATGTACAGCGCATTACCTCGGCCTGTGATCTACCCTTGATGGTGGATATCGATACGGGTTGGGGCGGTGCATTTAACATTGCCAAGACCATCCGCGATATGGAAAAAGCCGGTGCCGCCGCGGTGCACATCGAAGATCAGGTGGCGCAAAAGCGTTGTGGACACCGTCCAAATAAAGAAATCGTTCCCGTCGAGGAAATGGTCGACCGTATTAAAGCGGCGGTGGATGCCCGTACCGACCCAGATTTCTTCATCATGGCCCGTACCGACTCATTTGCCCAAGAAGGCCTGGAAGCCGCTATTGAACGTGCAAAAGCCTATGTGGCCGCCGGTGCCGACGGTATCTTTGCCGAAGCGGTACAAACCGAAGAGCATTACCGCGCCTTTGCCGACGCGTTAGACGTGCCAATTCTGGCCAACATCACCGAGTTCGGTAAAACCGAATTGTGGAACTGCAAAGAGCTAGGCGAGTGGGGCGTGGACATGGTGCTTTACCCATTGTCGGCATTCCGTGCCATGAATAAGGCGGCAGAAAATGTGTACAAATCGATTCTAGCGAACGGCGATCAAAAAGCCGTAATAGACACCATGCAAACTCGTATGGAGCTATACGATTATCTTGGCTATCACGAATACGAACAAAAACTCGATGCCCTTTTTGCCGAAGGCAAGAATAAGTAACCGAGTTTCAACAGGAAAAATTCAGGAGAATTATTATGGTAGATAAAGCATTAGGTGGCGCCGGTCTGCGCGGTCAAGAAGCGGGTCAAACAGCCCTTTGTACGGTAGGTAAAACAGGTTCGGGCCTAACCTATTGTGGTTACGACATCAGTGAACTGGCGGATAAAGTACAGTTCGAAGAAGTGGCCTTTTTACTTTCGCGCGGCGAGCTACCTACCGCGGGTGAGCTGGTTGAATACAAAGCCAAACTTAAATCATTGCGCGGCCTACCGGCGGCACTTAAAACCGTGCTTGAAGCCATTCCAAAAGATGCCCACCCAATGGACGTGATGCGTACCGGCTGTTCTATGCTGGGTAACCTGGAAATGGAAACCGACTTCGACCAGGCCAATGACGCCATCGACCGCATGGTTGCCATCTTCCCAAGCATTATTTGTTACTGGTATCGCTTCAGCCACGATGGCGTGCGCATCGAAGTTGAAACCGATGACGATTCGGTGGGCGCGCACTTCCTGCATCTGTTGCATGACAAAGCCCCGTCGCAGTTGTTTGCCGATGTGATGAATGTGTCTTTGATTCTCTATGCAGAGCACGAGTTTAACGCTTCAACCTTCACCGCCCGTGTATGTGCGTCAACCCTGTCTGACATTCATTCATGTGTAACCGGTGCTATCGGTTCACTGCGTGGTCCATTGCACGGTGGTGCTAACGAAGCAGCGATGGAACTGATTGAGCGTTTCAGCAATGCCGATGAAGCCGAGCAGGAACTGATGGGCATGCTTGAGCGTAAAGAAAAAATCATGGGCTTCGGTCATGCGATTTACCGCGAAAGCGATCCACGTAATGTGATCATCAAAAAATGGTCAGAGCGTTTGGCCCAAGAGGTAGGCGATGATGTGCTTTACCCTGTGTCTGTACGTTGTGAAGAAGTGATGTGGCGCGAGAAGAAGCTATTCTGTAATGCCGATTTCTTCCACGCGTCGGCCTATCACTTTATGGGCATTCCAACCAAGTTGTTTACGCCTATCTTTGTAATGAGTCGCGTAACGGGCTGGACCGCACACGTGAAAGAGCAGCGCGCTAACAACCGTATTATCCGCCCAAGTGCGGGTTATATCGGCCCAGAAGCGCGTCCAGTGCCTGAGCTAAGCGAGCGCTAAACCACGGTTTAGCCACCTTGCCTGTCGGTGCGGCACATTCGTTGGCGCACCACATCCATTCGCAATGTAGAGATGATTATGAATACCCAATACCGTAAGACGCTGCCGGGCTCAGAGCTGGTTTATTACGATACCCGAGCAGCGGTTGATGCAATCGAGCCGGGTGCCTACGATGGCTTACCTTATACCTCAAAAGTGCTTGCCGAGAATCTGGTTCGCCGTTGTAACCCAAAAGATTTAACGCAAAGCCTTGAGCAACTTATTTATCGTAAGCGCGAGCATGATTTCCCTTGGTTTCCAGCGCGCGTAGTTTGTCACGATATTCTTGGTCAAACGGCGCTGGTGGATCTTGCCGGTCTGCGTGATGCCATTGCTGCCAAAGGCGGCGATCCGGCCAAGGTAAACCCCGTGGTACCGACCCAATTGATCGTTGACCACTCGTTGGCGGTCGAAGCGCCGGGCTTTGACCCAGACGCGTTCGAGAAGAACCGTGCCATTGAAGACCGTCGTAACGAAGACAGATTCCACTTTATTAACTGGACCAAAACAGCGTTTAAAAACGTTGATGTGATCCCGCCGGGTAACGGCATCATGCACCAGATCAACCTGGAGAAGATGTCGCCGGTGATCCAGGTACGTGATGGCGTGGCCTTCCCGGATACCCTGGTAGGTACCGACAGTCATACCCCGCATGTTGATGCGCTGGGCGTAATCGCCGTGGGTGTGGGTGGTCTTGAAGCCGAAAGCGTGATGCTGGGTCGTGCCTCTTACATGCGCTTGCCGGATATTATCGGTGTTGAGTTGACGGGTAAGCCGCAGCCGGGCATTACCGCCACCGATATCGTACTGGCGTTAACCGAATTCCTGCGTAAAGAGCGTGTGGTTTCCAGCTATCTTGAGTTCTTTGGTGAGGGTGCCTCGCATCTGACCCTGGGCGACCGCGCCACCATCTCGAATATGACACCGGAATACGGTGCCACGGCGGCCATGTTCTATATCGATGAGCAAACTATCGACTATTTGAAACTGACCGGTCGTGAAGACGAGCAGGTTAAGCTGGTTGAACAGTACGCCAAAGAAACGGGCCTGTGGGCCGATGCCATGACGGGTGCGAAATACGAGCGCGTATTGCGTTTTGATCTGTCATCTGTGGGTCGTAACCTGGCCGGTCCATCAAATCCGCATGCTCGTTTGGCGACGGCGGACTTGCAAGCCCGCGGTATCGCCAAGCATGTTGAGCAAGAAGAAGGCCTGATGCCGGATGGCGCGGTTATTATCGCGGCTATTACCAGTTGTACCAACACCTCTAACCCGCGTAACGTGATTGCCGCAGGTTTATTAGCCCGTAATGCCAATAAGTTTGGCTTGGTGCGCAAGCCCTGGGTGAAAACCTCACTGGCACCGGGTTCAAAAGCGGTGAAACTCTATTTAGAAGAAGCGAATCTGCTGCCTGAACTGGAAGCCCTGGGCTTTGGCGTGGTGGGTTTTGCCTGTACTTCGTGTAACGGCATGAGCGGCGCCCTGGATCCGAAAATTCAGCAAGAGGTGATCGATCGCGACCTGTATGCGACTGCGGTACTCTCTGGTAACCGTAACTTTGACGGCCGTATCCACCCCTATGCGAAACAAGCCTTCCTGGCCTCACCGCCATTGGTGGTGGCGTATGCCATTGCCGGTACCATACGTTTTGATATCGAGAAGGATGCCTTAGGCTATGATAAGCAAGGTCAGCCTATTACCCTGAAGGATCTATGGCCAAGCGACGAAGAAATCGATGCGGTTATTGCCAAGAGCGTGAAGCCAGAGCACTTCCGTCAGGTGTACGAACCCATGTTCGATTTAGACGTGGATTACGGTGAAAAGAACAATCCACTGTATGACTGGCGCGAAATGAGTACCTATATTCGTCGTCCACCTTATTGGGAAGGGGCACTGGCGGCACCGCGCACCATGAAAGACATGCGCCCACTGGCGGTGCTAGGTGACAACATCACCACCGACCACCTGTCGCCGTCGAATGCGATTCTGGCCAGCAGTGCGGCGGGTGAATACCTGGCGAAAATGGGTCTGCCTGAAGAAGACTTTAACTCGTACGCCACGCACCGTGGTGACCACCTAACGGCGCAACGTGCAACCTTCGCAAACCCTAAGCTGTTTAACGAAATGGTACGCGATGAAAACGGTGAGGTGAAGCAAGGTTCACTGGCGCGTATTGAGCCAGAAGGCCAGGTTACCCGCATGTGGGAAGCGATTGAGACCTATATGGAGCGTAAGCAGCCGTTATGTATCGTTGCCGGTGCCGACTATGGTCAGGGCTCAAGCCGTGACTGGGCAGCCAAAGGCGTTCGCTTAGCGGGTGTGGAAGTGATCATCGCCGAAGGTTTCGAGCGTATTCACCGTACCAACCTGATTGGTATGGGTGTGTTACCTCTGGAGTTTAAAGCGGGTGAAAACCGCAAGACCTTCAACCTCGATGGCAGCGAAACCTATACGGTGTTAGGCGAGCCAGCACCGGGTGCCGACATGCAAGTGCAGATCACCCGAGCCAATGGTGAGCAGCTGACCATTACCACTAAATGTCGCCTTGATACCCAAGAGGAATTGTCTATCTACAGTGCAGGCGGTGTATTACAGCGCTTTGCGCAGGACTTCCTTGAAGGCTCAGTATAAATTGCAAAAGGTGGGCTCCCATTAGTGATGGGATCTCACCTTTTTTTTGAGGTTAATAATGACACAACAGCTAAAAATACCGGCAACCTATATGCGCGGTGGCACCAGTAAAGGGGTGTTCTTTGCGCTGCAAGATTTGCCAGCACAAGCGCAGCAGCCGGGCGCCTATCGCGATGCCTTGCTTTTGCGGGTCATCGGCAGCCCGGATCCCTACGGCAAACATACCGATGGCATGGGTGGGGCGACATCCAGTACCAGTAAAACGGTGATCTTATCTAAAAGCGATAAAGCGGATCATGACGTTGACTACCTGTTTGGCCAGGTCGCCATCGACAAGCCCTTTATTGATTGGAGCGGCAACTGTGGCAACCTAACCGCTGCGGTGGGTGCCTTTGCCATTAATAACGGCTTGGTGGATGCATCACGCATTTGCGAAAACGGTATCACCGAAGTGCGGATCTGGCAGGCCAATATTCATAAAACCATCATCGCCCACGTACCCATGCGTGACGGTTTGGTGCAAGAGCTTGGTGACTTTGAACTCGATGGCGTGACCTTTCCGGCCGCTGAGGTCAAAGTCGACTTTTTATCGCCTGTCGGTGATGGTGCGGTCCTGCCAACGGGTAATCTGGTTGATACTCTAGTCGTGCCGGGCGAGGGCGAGCTACAAGCGACCTTTATCAATGCCGGTATCCCCACGATTTTCGTGAATGCCAGTGAACTGGGTTACACCGGGGCCGAGTTGCAGGACGATATCAATAATGATGAGCAGGCGCTTGCGCGCTTTGAACGAATTCGTGCTTATGGCGCTGTGCAAATGGGCTTGATCGGTGATATTGAAGAAGCGAAAACCCGCCAGCATACACCTAAAATTGCTATGGTAGCGCCGGCGAGCAATTATGTGGCATCCAGTGGCAAGGCCATTGATAAAGCGGACATAGACGTGCAAATTCGTGCCTTGTCTATGGGTAAGCTGCACCATGCCATGATGGGCACGGCCGCCGTTGCCATCGCCACCGCTGCGGCTATCGAGGGTACCTTGGTGAATCTTGCCGCCGGAGGTGTGGCACGTCAGTCACTGACCTTTGGCCATCCTTCGGGCACATTGCAAGTGGGGGCCTCGGTGAATATGAATGCGGGGCAGGTTGAAGTGCATAGCGTCAGCATGAGCCGCAGTGCCCGCCGTTTAATGGAAGGCTGGGTGCGGGTGCCAGAGCCGCAACTAGACGAGTAGACATAAAAAAAGCCGCTATAAAGCGGCTTTTTTTATTAAAGCAGAAGGTGAATTACACAACACCGCGCGGTAGGCGACAGTCGTGGTCTTTCTCTGCAAGCTCTTTAATCCAAAATTCTTCAGCAGTGAAACCGTCTTTGTTTTCACTTACTACGGTGAAGGCAGCTTTCTTTTCGGTAGGTTTTGCCGCAGGAGCTGCTTTTTTGGTTGTTGTTTTTTTGCTTGCTTTGGCAGGTGCCTTTTCTTCTGCTTTAGCGACTGTTTCAGTTTTACCAGAAGTAAGTTCTTCAGTGAGAGCAGCTACGTCAGCAAGGCGCATGTTTTTGCCGCCATCAATGCTGTACCAGCCAGGCTTGGTGGTGATTTCTGGCTTTTTGCCATTCGCCGCTTCATAAGCAGCTTCAAAAGCAGCTAACACTTCTGTTTTGTCTAGTTTACTCATCAAAAGATCCTAGTCGTTAACGCAGGTTAATTTTATTACAAGTTTATATTTATACCCATTTGTCCCAAGATTTTCAATTTTTTGTGGCGAAATTGCTAATTTCCTTTATTTTTTCTCCCAATGACGGGAAAATTTAGGCCTAAATTAGGTGCATGAGGTGATTATGAAACGCAATGAGCTACTCGCTATTTTGAATGCCAAGCTGGCGCCGGAGCAAATCAAAGACTTTTGTCCTAATGGCTTGCAGGTGGAAGGCACCGAGCAGATCAAAAAAATCGTCACCGGGGTAACAGCCAGTCAGGCCCTGGTTGATAAGGCGGTGGAACTGCAAGCAGATGCACTTTTGGTGCACCATGGATACTTTTGGAAGGGCGAGTCACAAACCATCAGCGGCATGAAAAAGCGCCGCATAAAAGCGCTGTTGGCGGCGGATATTAACCTGTTCGCTTACCACTTACCTTTGGATGTGCATCCGGAGTTAGGCAACAACGCTCAGCTCGCTAAGTTACTGGGCATCGAGATCCAGGGCGGCATGGAGCCCGGAGCGGCCAGCGTGCCGGTATGGGGCAAGCTCACAAAGCCGGTCCGCGGCGATGAATTTGCCAAGCGTATTGAAACCGTGCTTGGGCGCACGCCGCTCAGCTCAGTGGTGCGCTCAGATGTGATTGAAACCATCGGCTTGTGTACCGGCGGTGGTCAAGGGTACATCGACCTGGCGGCGGCGCAAGGTTTGGACGCCTATCTGACCGGTGAGGCATCGGAGCAAACCATACATAGCTCTACCGAGCAGGGCATCGATTTCTTTGCCGCCGGCCACCACGCCACCGAGCGCTATGGTGCTAAGGCGCTGGGGGAATTTTTAGCGGATGAATTCGGCCTGGATGTAACCTTTATCGACATCGACAACCCGGTATAAAGATTATACCAATTCACTTAAATAGCTAATCACCCTAGCGGGCTAAATATCGTGCTAACTGTGTTGAAATTTTTCTATGTACGCCTACACGGATGTAGGCGGTAGAGCGGCGCAGGAGCCAAAGCCGAGAATAACTACATAAGAAAAATTCCGCCTTGTTATCACATCATTTATCCAGCGCTATATCTGATCACATACTTAACAGAATTGGTATTAAAAGGAGCCAGAGGCTCCTTTTTTACTGTTGTTGCACTGGCTTATTTGCGGCTGTTATTTTGCTTACAGGTATTGAGGAAGTGACGATAAACCGGGTTATCCTTCATTTCTTTTTTCATCGCCAAATACATGGGGCGGTTCAATCCCAGGGCGCCTAAAGGAATTGACTTGATCAAGCCCTGGGCTTCATAGGGTGTCACCAACCAATCCGGCAGGGCGGCCACACCCATGCCTGCACTGACCAATTGGAAAATCAACAAGCCCTGATCAACGGTTTTTAAGGTGCCGTCAAAACGGGCATTTTGAATGAAGTGTTTGAATATATCCTGACGTTCTCGCGGGATAGGGTAGGAGATGATGGTCTCGTCTTTTAAATCCAAGGCGGTCACATAGGCCTTATTGGCCAAGGGGTGGTCCGGTGCCACGATCAGCTTGAGTTTAAAATCGAACAGGTGGGCGAACTCCAGACGATCCGGCTCACGAATGTCCGAGGTGAGGACCAGATCTAAATCCCCATCAAGCAACTCGGGAATGGCGTCATAGCTAAAGCCGCGCTCATAATCCACATGGATATCGGGCCAGAAATTATTGAATTCTTTAATGGTCGGCAGCAACCAGTGAAAACAGGCGTGGCATTCCACACTCAGGCGTAATTGCGAAATGGGCTGATTTAAACTCTCTTTGAGACGGCACTTGGTGGCTTCAACCTTAGGTAGGATATCTTGTGCGAGCTCCAGCAGCAGCATGCCCTGAGGCGTAAAGCGCACCGGGTGGGTTTTACGCTCAAACAGTTGGCAATCCAGTTTGTTTTCTAAGTCTTTGATTTGATGAGATAAGGCAGACTGAGTTAAGAACAATTCACGTGCGGTATTCACTAAAGAGCCGGTTTCTTTCAAGGTGGCTATGGTTTTTAGGTGTTTAATTTCAATCATCTTTAGTAAATCTCATAAAAGCCAATCGTTAATCTCATGATTATTGCGACCAAACCGCTTTCTATAAATGTATAAAAGTCTAGATGGCTAAAAAATTATCACTTTTATACGTGCTTGGCTATTAAAAGATAAAATTCATTGTAAAAAATGTCTATTTTATCTTTTTTGATATTTGGTCATCGATGAGTTAACGCATTGAGATGAATTTAATTCACTAATAATGTGAATAAGCTTCGTTTGTATCCCCTGGATCCGAGGAGTAATGTTTAGCCATCTAAACAGCTAAACGGATATTTACATCATGGCACTTATACATAACTTAGGTTTTCCCCGTATCGGCAAACGTCGTGAACTAAAATTTGCTATCGAGGCCTATTGGGCTGGTACCATAAATCAGGAAGAATTACGTCGGCGTGGCGCGCAAATTCGCCAAGACAACTGGGCAATGCAAAGCGAGGCGGGCATCAAGCTTTTGCCGGTAGGCGATTTTGCCTGGTATGATCAGGTGTTATCTACCTCCATGCTGGTGGGGGCCATTCCAGCGCGCCACCAAAGCAGTGATAGCAATGCCTTGGATACCTTGTTCCGTATCGGCCGTGGTCGTGCACCAACGGGCTGCGCCTGCGCCGCCAGTGAGATGACCAAATGGTTTAATACCAACTACCACTATATTGTGCCTGAGCTAAGTGCCGAGCAGCAGTTTGCCCTGAGCTTTAACGAACTTTTTGAGCAAGTAGAAGAAGCGCAAAATTTAGGGCATAAGGTCAAGCCCGTGCTGGTTGGCCCGGTGACCTATTTGTACCTGGCTAAATGTGCCGGGGACGAGTTCGACAAGCTGACCTTGTTAGAGCGTCTATTGCCTGTGTATCAACAGGTGCTAGCCAAGTTGGCGACACAAGGGGTGGAGTGGGTGCAAATCGATGAGCCAATTTTGGCCCTGGAGCTGGATGCGAACTACCGCAGTGCCTTGACTCAAAGTTTTGCGGCACTGGCAAACCAGGGCGTGAAACTGCTGCTGGCCACTTATTTTGATGAGGTGAGCAGTTACCTGGAAGACATCAGCGAGTATGCCATTGATGGCGCCCATTTCGACCTGGTGGCCACACCACAAAATATCGAAGCGCTGGACGCGGCGCTTGGCGAGCAGCGGGTGTTGTCTCTTGGGGTGATCAACGGCCGTAATATCTGGCGTGCCGATCTCAGTGCCATCTATGAGCGAGTGAAAGAGGTTGCTGATCGTCGTGGCGATTCGCTGTGGCTGGCGCCTTCTTGCTCTTTATTACATACCCCGGTGGATTTGGAGCAAGAGCAACTGCTCGATGGCGAATTGAAAAGCTGGCTGGCCTTTGCCAAGCAAAAAGGCGAAGAGCTTAATTTGCTGAAAGTCGCCTTGGAGCGCAACAACACTCAGGATATTGATGCCTACAGTGCGCCGGTTAAAAACCGTCGCTCCTCAAGCCGCGTCAACAACACCTTGGTACAGCAGCGAGTGGCAAACTTAAGTGCCGAGCACGGCCAACGTCGCAGTGAGTTTGCGGTGCGTGCCGAGGCGCAAAAAGCGGCCTTAAAACTGCCGCTGTTGCCAACCACCACCATAGGCTCCTTCCCGCAGACATCGGACATTCGCAAGGCCCGTCGCGATTTTAAGGCTGGGGAGCTCAGTGCCCACGCCTATGAGCAGCAGATGCAGGAGCAAATTCAATATGCGGTGCGCGAGCAAGAAGCATTGGATATCGATGTATTGGTGCATGGTGAGGCGGAGCGTAACGACATGGTCGAGTATTTCGGTGAATTGCTCGATGGTTTTGCCTTCAGCCAGTTTGGCTGGGTGCAAAGCTATGGTACCCGTTGTGTGAAGCCGCCTTTGATCTGGGGCGATGTGTCTCGTGCTGCCCCCATGACCTTGCAATGGACCCAGTATGCCCAGTCGCTCACCGACAAGCATATGAAGGGCATGCTCACGGGTCCTGTGACCATTTTGTTCTGGTCCTTTGTGCGCGATGATCTGGATAAGCCGACCATTGCCAAGCAAATCGCTCTGGCGCTGCGCGACGAGGTGGTGGATCTGCAGGATGCGGGCATTAAGGTGATTCAAATAGATGAGCCGGCGTTTCGCGAGGGTATGCCACTTAAAGCCAGCCAATGGCAGAGCTACCTCGATTGGGCGGCCTATGCGTTCCGTGTGTCGGCCAGTGGTGTAGATGACAGCACGCAAATTCATACCCATATGTGTTACAGCGAGTTTAACGATATTATTGGCGCTATCGCCGCCATGGATGCGGATGTGATCACCATAGAAACATCGCGCTCTAACATGGAATTGCTCGATGCCTTTGAGCATTTTGATTACCCCAATGATATTGGCCCTGGCGTGTATGATATCCACACCCCGAATGTACCCGAGGTCACGTGGATCAAGGAGTTGATCCACAAGGCGGCGGCGAAAGTACCGGTTGAGCGTCTGTGGGTGAACCCGGACTGTGGACTGAAAACGCGAGCCTGGCCGGAAACCCGTGAGGCCTTGCAAAACATGGTCAGTGCGACCAAGGAACTGCGCCAGGAATTAAGTGCTTAGTAAAAAGAGCCACACAAGAGCGGACGTTTATCATGTCCGCTCTTTTTAAACCCTCTGTCACCCTTTACTTTCACTGCCTTCCCCCCTAAGATCACACAAAATTTCTAGTGGATAAGCGCAATGACACATACCCCGCAACGTATTACCCTTACTCGTCCTGATGATTGGCACATTCACCTTCGTGATGGCGAGCAACTAAAAGACACGGTAAGAGACGCCAGCCGCTATATGGGCCGCGCCATTATTATGCCTAACCTGGTACCACCGGCGACCTGTACCGATACGGCGCTAGCTTATCGTGATCGCATTATGGCTGCGGGGCCACAGGCGCATTTTGAACCCCTCATGGTGCTATACCTAACGGATAACACCACGGCTGATGAAATTCGCAAGGCCAAGGCGACGGGCAAAATCGTTGCGGCTAAGCTGTATCCAGCCGGTGCGACCACCAATTCGGACTCGGGTGTGACCGACATCGAAAACATCTACCCTGTGCTTGAAGCCATGCAGGAAGTGGGTATGTTGCTGTTGGTTCACGGGGAGGTGACCGACTCCAGCATCGATATTTTCGACCGCGAAAAGGTCTTTATCGACACTAAATTGAAGAAAGTGGTGAAGGATTTCCCCGAACTAAAAGTGGTATTAGAGCACATCACCACCAAGGATGCCGTTGACTTTGTGAGCTCGGCGTCGGCCAATGTAGCGGCGACCATTACCGCGCATCACCTGCTTTACAACCGCAACCATATGCTTGCCGGTGGCATTCGTCCGCATTATTACTGTTTGCCTATCCTAAAACGCAACACCCATCAGGAAGCCCTGATCGCGGCGGCAACCAGTGGTAACAGCAAGTTCTTCTTAGGCACCGACTCGGCGCCACACCTTAAAGATAAAAAAGAAGCGGCCTGTGGTTGTGCCGGTGCATACACGGCCCATGCGTCATTAGAGCTTTACGCCGAGGCCTTTGAACAGGCCGGTGCCCTGGATAAGCTTGAAGCCTTTGCCAGCCACTTTGGCCCGGATTTCTATGGCATGGCCCGTAATACCGACACCGTGACCCTGGTACGTGAGCCTTGGCAAGTGCCACAAAGCTACCCGCTTGGTGAAGATAAGGTGATACCTATATGTGCCGGTGAAATGCTGAACTGGCAGGTTAAGGACTAACTCCTTACCCTAATCCAAAAAAAGCCCGATGATTTATCGGGTTTTTTAATGCCCGAAAGGCCTGAACGCCCAAGTGAGCGACTGACAGTTGATCTGCGTCAAGCAAGTCGCAGAGCGCAGGTGGGGGCGGACAATTGTCCTTATGATATAGAGTGGCTTTGACTAAGCTCTGGCGCTAAAATTAAGCACAGTCAGTGCTTCTCGCGCTATAACAAACAGGTGAAATAACCATGCACTTACCGACAGTGGACTATCAATCGCCGAACGCGCCAGCCGAATTTGTCGAATCGCTTCGCAATACCGGTTTTGGGGTGTTAACCAATCACCCGATCCCGCAATCGCTGGTGGAGTCAATTTATCAAGATTGGCAGGCTTTTTTTAACTCAGAGCAAAAGCATGAGTTTCTTTTTGATAAACAAACTCAGGACGGTTATTTCCCCCCTGAGGTCAGTGAAGTGGCCAAGGGCTTTAAGGTCAAAGACATTAAAGAGTATTACCATGTCTATCCTAAGGGTCGTGTGCCGGAGCAACTAGAAGCGAAAATTCGCGAGTATTATCGTTTGGCCAATGAGTTTGCCAGCGAATTGCTAAGCTGGGTGCAAGAGCATGCGCCAGCGGATGTACAGGCGAAGTTTTCTATTGACCTAAAAGACATGATCAAAGACTCGGAGCAAACTCTGCTACGCATTTTGCACTATCCGCCGATGACGGGTGATGAAGAGCCGGGCGCTATTCGTGCCGCCGCCCATGGCGATATCAACCTGCTAACAGTTCTGCCGGCGGCAAACGAGCCCGGTTTGCAGGTGCAAACCAAAGAGGGCGGCTGGTTGGATGTTCCCAGCGATTTCGGTAACCTGATCATCAATATCGGCGATATGCTGCAAGAAGCATCCGGTGGTTATTTCCCATCGACTATTCACAGGGTGATCAACCCAAGCGGTAAGGCCTCGACCAAGTCGCGTATCTCGTTACCCCTGTTTTTGCACCCACGCCCAGATGTGGTGCTGTCTGAGCGTTACACCGCCGACAGCTATTTGCAGGAGCGTTTGCGCGAACTAGGCGTAAAATAACGCCCATAGAACAACCATAAAAAAAGCCCGTTAAAAACGGGCTTTTTTTTTTTTGAACTTGAATGCTTAGCTTATCAGCAGAGCGCATTAAGGAGCAGGAGGTTTACCGTCTGTTTCTAATTTGATACGGGTGTGTCACACTGATCTCGTCGACTTGTTGGAAAAGCAATTGACGTATTAGGATGAGTGTCATCGACAGCGATGAAACAAGATTTCTTAGACGTGAAATTATATCCCGAAGGGAAGATATCATCAGGTCAGCAACCATTCGCAGCGTTGACTTTAAAGGGTTTGTTGGTGTGGCTGACCTCCCTAGAGGAACTCAACCTAAATCCTATTTGTACTTACAAAACATGCAAAGGGGTGTGGGTAAGAAATCTATATAAGTGAATGTAGGAGAAAATTAGGATGAGGAAGATTATTTACACACTTTGCTTATCAGCAATTATTTCAGGCTGTGCAGAATCCGAGCCAAAAAATAGCTTTAACGCAATCGTTACATTTCCAGTGAATAATCAATGTCACGACTACGTTACTCAACTACCTGTAAGCGCTAGTTCGTACGAAATGTCATATAAACCTTTCACTGTGATGCTTGATGCTTTTCCGCAAATATCAGGCTTCATGGAGTTGCGCAGCAATAACATGATGCATGTGGAATTGCAAAATGAGGCAATTAAGATGATGGATTATTGTTTTGCAAGAGCTAAAACCACTATCGAAGTGACAACGCCAGAGGAATGGGTTAATGCAGGTAAAGCCATTCATTCCAACTTGGTTAATGACGTTCCCGTACACTCATTAGTTTTAAAAGGTTCCAAGTTGGACATTTATTACAACTGGAATGATAAAAAGCAATCGCGTTAGGCCTAGGTTCATTTCGTTGTAGACATGAGGCACAAATATTCTGACGAGAGAAGGTGTTTATTTTTTGGGAACGCCTAACATATAGGCTATAGCATGCCCTTAGTTTAGGGAAGATTTACAGCTCCTATTAGATTTTTAGGCTACCAGCAAGGCGCGGGCCGTGAGGCCGATACCCAGGGTGATCACCACGCTGAGTAGAGTCCCTAACATCACGTATTCGGTGAGCTGCTTATCCTTGGCATTGGTTAAATCGCCAAAGCGAAAGACCGACTTGGCAGCAAGCACAAATCCCACGCCGGCCAACTCGTCGATAATGATAAAGGTCAGCATAAGCAGCCGCTCCAACAGGCCGATGCTGTGCCCTGCCTGTGGCAGCGTTGTTGTCTTATCACCGGCGATGCTGGCAGGCAGGTGCCAGCGCTCAAGCAGCATACGAATGGCCACGGAGCTGGGATTAAGCACCAATAAATAGGCGAGTAGGAGCACATAGGTGTTGCTGTGCACTAGCTGAGTGCTAAACCATTGGCCGAGGAGTTCGGTGTCCGTTAGATAACAGCTGAGCGCCACCAGAATCAGAATATGCGCCCCTTGATCGATAATAAAGGGAACAAAACCATGCTTGCTGTAGGATTTTGCGACATCAATCAACCAGTGACTCGCCATGATAATTGCCGTGGCCGCCAGGACGGGGAGCCATTCACCCAGGCCATAATAACACTCCCACACCCACAATAAGGCGCCGCTCAGCGCGCCGTGCACCAACATATGTAGCGCTAACTTAGGGGATTTAAAATGGCGTTCATTGCGCTGCATCACCCAGCTTAAGGGCTGCAAATAGAAATCGGCGATTACATGGGCCAACAACAGCGCTAACAGCAGCGCAATTTGTTCATTCATGCGTGTGCTCCTTGGCGGCGACCGCGAGAAATTCATCGAGCAAATGATATTGCCCGGCATTGAGTAATTTAGTGACATTGGCCCGTGAGCTGCCCATTTGAGCAGCGATGGCGGCATGATCTTGGTGTTCCAGCCAGTGATACCAGTACAGGGCCTGGGCCTGCTTTTGGCTGGTGTGGCTAACCAGGTGGTCAACGAAGCGGATGTTTAAGGCAAAGCTGGCGCTCAGGGGCTCCTCATAGAGGCTCAGGCTCAGGCGCTTGTTTTTAATCGTATCCAGCCCCTTGCCGGAGAGCAGCAGAGCGGCCCCGGTGGCGGTTTTTACATCCTGGCGGTAGTTATCAATCGGCCCCCGCGCCTCGCTAATGCGGGCATCTAGATTCTGGCTGCGCAAATAGAGGCGTAACATCAAGGTTGCCTGCAAAGGGACCGTGGCCTTAGCGAGAATACATTGAAACGCATCGCCACGGTAAATATTGAAGTGCCCATCGAAGCGCTCGCACAGGGCCCGCAAGCCTTGCTCCAGGGTATAAAGCAGGCCGTCATATTCTGGCCCCGCCTGCTTGCTGGAGCCGACAATATCGCCGCTTAGTACTGTGTAGTGCGTTGTGGACATAGGTTTCCATACAGTTTGGTTACTTGATTAAAAGTAACTTAAAATGGTTACATTTAATTTTGTAACTGAATATAGTTACTTAACCTTGAAAGTACAAGCTTTGCCTTATTTTTGCCAGGGACGTCTGTATTTTAGGTGCTTTTTGCCAGGCGCTTATAATTAGCTAATAACAAAGATATCAGATAGTTATACCCCTAAGGGGAATTTTGTTGGGAAATTTCAAAAAAGTTAATGACAACGCTGTCATTAATTGGGTAACATAATTTCAACATGATTCAGTAGGTGGTTACCGGCAAAGTGGCGTCAGCGATACTTTATCCCGGTTAAGTAAGGAATAGAGGTCTGGTAATGAGGGTAGACGCGACAACGCAGGAGCAGCTATTTATCGGTATTGACGGTGGGGGAACCAAATGCCGGGCGACCATCTATAGCCCCACTCAAGGAGTCTTGGGCACGGGGTTGGGTGGGCCTGCCAATCCCTTACATGGATTGGAGCGGACCCTGGAGTCGATCATGGTGTCGACTCAGCAGGCGCTGCGCGATGCCGGTATGAGCTTGCACCGTGTTCATGAGCTGGTGGCCGGTTTAGGCCTGGCCGGGGTCAACTTGCCAAGTCTGTATGAGCAAATCAGTGATGGCAGCATCCCTTTAAAAAAATGTACCTGACCACGGATTTACACACCGCCTGTATTGGCGCCCATGAAGGGCAGGATGGGGCGGTGATCATTACCGGCACCGGTTCATGCGGCTTTGTCACCGTCCAGGGCAAGAGCAAAAGCTATGGAGGCCATGGGTTTGCCCAGGGCGATAAGGGCAGTGGTGCCTGGCTGGGGCTTGAAGCCCTTAAGGCGGTTTTGCTCGACCTCGATGGCCTGGGGCCACATACCCAACTTACGGCTATGTTTACCTTACACTTTAATACGCAGTCGGCGATGGCGATTGCCGAACAAATGGCAGGCCAACCCTCGAGTAGTTATGCTAAATTGGCACGTATGGTCCTCGATGCGGCGCAACAGGGCGATGCTCTGGCGAGTGCGATAGTTAAAGATGGAGCCCGTTATATCAGCATGATGGCCAAGCGCTTGTTGGCGTTTGAGCCGCCGCGTTTATCCATGATAGGCGGTTTGGCAGAGCCCTTACAGCCGTGGCTGGATGCGGACATTGCCGCGCGCGTCGCACCGCCAAAACAGCCTCCGGAACTAGGGGCTGTCTATTTTGCGCAGCAATCATTAGCACAAGAATAACCTGGAACGAGTCACTTACAAATAAGAGTAACTGGTTACCACAAAGCCTAAGGGTATAAATACCATGAACACAAGCTACCATGCCCAGCGTTTATTTGATGGTGAACGCTTTTTGACTAACGTCTACTTTCAGGTGCGTGCGGGGAAATTACATTTTTTAACGCAGCCGCAAGAGCAGGCTGTCCGGCTTGAGGGCTTGGTTGCGCCCGGTTTTATCGATGTTCAGGTCAACGGCGGGGGCGGGGCGTTTTTTAATGCCGAGCCCAACCTAGCCTGTCTACAGCAAATGGTACAGGCCCACGGTCAATATGGCACCACGGCCATGATGCCGACGCTGATCACCGATGATATTAAGGTGATGGGGGCGGCGGCCGATGCCGTTGCTCAGGCTATCAGCGCTCAGGTGCCGGGCATTGCCGGCGTGCATTTTGAAGGCCCACATTTAAGCCTGCCCAAAAAAGGCACCCACAGTGAACAATTTATTCGTCCGATCAGCACCGCAGAAATGGCCATTTATGAGCGCGACGATCTGGGCCTGAAAATGCTGACCCTGGCGCCGGAGAATGTCAGTACCGCCGACATCAAACGCCTGGTTGCCATGAATGTTAAGGTCTCTCTGGGTCATACCAATGCGGATTACGCTACCACCATGGCGGCTCTTGATGCCGGCGCCGATGGCTTCACTCATTTATTTAATGCCATGTCTCCCTTTACCTCCCGTGAGCCGGGCGTGGTGGGCGCGGCTTTGTGGCATGACAACAGCTGGTGCGGGCTAATCGTGGATGGTCATCATCTTCACCCGGACTCGGCCAAGTTGGCTATTCGGACCAAGCAACGCGGCAAAATCATGCTGGTGACCGATGCCATGCCGCCGGTCGGTACCGACGCCACCGAGTTTGATTTCTTTGATGGTCGCAAGGTGTACCGCACCGGCGATCGTTTGAATTCCAGCACAGGTGAGCTGGCGGGCAGTGTGCTCGATATGGCCAGTGCGGTGCGCAATACGGTCCATACCCTGGATATCAGCCTGGGCGAAGCGCTGCGAATGGCCTCCCTCTATCCGGCACAATACCTGGGTTTGCATCAGTCCAAGGGGCGTCTGCTGCAAGATTATGATGCCGATTTTGTGGTGCTTGACGCGCAACTGCAGGCACAGGCGACCTACCTGGGCGGCCAATTAGTTTAACATTTCCTCCCTAAGACCCCGCATGCGGTAGCGCGGGGGCTTTTTACCGAGTATTTAATTGCCCCTGACAAGTAGTGAGAAGATATGGCGACAACTGACACGGTTAAAAAGAAGCAACGCCTGGCCTCTTTGGATGCCTTGCGCGGCTTTGATATGTTTTGGATCTTAGGTGGTCAGGGCATTTTCGCCGCACTTTTGGTGTTAACGGGTTGGCAAGGCTGGAAGGCATTCGAGGCGCACACGCTGCACTCTTCCTGGCATGGCTTCACCTTTTATGACCTGATTTTTCCGCTCTTTATATTCTTATCGGGCGTGGCCATGGGCTTAAGCCCTAAACGTATCGATCATTTACCCCTTAAAGAGCGACGACCTTATTACCAAAAGGCTCTCAAACGACTCATCATGCTGTGTGCTTTTGGCGTGCTCTATAACCATGGTTGGGGCACCGGCATGCCCATGGCGCTGGATGAAATCCGCTATGCCAGCGTGCTTGGACGCATTGCCATTGCCTGGTTTATTGCCGTTATGCTGGTCTGGCACACCTCTATGCGCACTCAGGTGATGGTGGTCGTTGGCATCTTAGTGGGTTATTGGCTTTGGCTTTGTTTTATTCCCGTGCCCGGTGGGGTTGCCGGTGATCTAAGTGCGCCGGGCAGCTGGAACGCCTGGGTTGACCAACGCCTGTTACCGGGTATTAGTTATCAGAATAGGCCGGTTGATCCTGAGGGACTATTGTCGAATATTCCCGCGGTGGCCAACGCCATGCTGGGAGTCTTTGCCGGGCGTCTGGTTGCTCAAGCGCAAGAGCGTGGGCAGTGGCGAATTACCGCTATATTGCTGGGCTGCGGGCTTGTTAGCCTGATCTTGGGCTGGCTATGGGATGGAATTTTTCCTGTTAACAAAGAGCTTTGGACCAGCTCTTTTGTGCTGGTGACCGTGGGCTGGAGTGCCATCTTGCTGGCGGTATTCTACGCCTTGGTTGATGTCCTGGGTCTTCAACGGTGGGCTTATCCCTTTGTGATTATCGGCGCCAATTCCATCATTATTTACCTGGCCTCAAGCCTGGTGAGCTGGAGCCATGTATCGAAAAGCCTGTTTGGCGGCGTGATACGCGCGGTGCCAGAGCCCTGGCAGCCCTTGGTCGGTGTAATAGCGCTGCTGGGCGCACAGTTGCTGGTGCTACACTGGATGTATCGACGCAAGATCTTTGTCAGTGTTTAGGCCTTTATCCGGCGTAGGTAACAGCGAACAAAGCTAAAACAAAAATCCATGCCTGTTTCGTCGCTTTGGCTTTACAAGGGGAAATGAAAAAGGCAAAAATGATAACGCTGTCATAATGGTGAGACCTGATGGAATCCCTATAAGGTGCCGATCTATGGTCAGGGGCCAATTGCACGGAGCGTTTGACCATAGATCCCATTTTTTTCAACTTTAACAACGAGCTAGACATGCAAATTGTGATTCTAAAAGACGCGACGGCGGTTGCTCACTATGGCGGTGAGTTGTTTGCGGCGCAGTTAAAAAAACAGCCTGCCTCGGTATTGGGTTTAGCGACCGGTTCAACGCCCGTTGCCTTGTATCAAAACCTCATCAAGCTAAATCAGCAAGGGGACATAACCTTTGCCCAGGCGCAGAGTTTTAACCTCGATGAATACCTGGGCTTGCCCGGTGAACATCCGCAAAGTTACCGCTACTTTATGAATCAGCAGCTGTTTAATCATATTGATATCGATATTAACAACACCCATGTGCCGCCAGGCAATGCGGACGATCCCATTGCGGCCTGCGAGCAGTACGAGCGGCAAATAGCCGAGGCTGGTGGGATTGATTTGCAACTACTTGGCATAGGTCGCAACGGCCATATTGGTTTTAATGAACCCTCGTCCGGCTTGACCTCGCGTACTCGGGTAAAAACCCTGACCAAAGCAACCATTGCCGATAATGCGCGCTTCTTTGCCGAGGGCGAATACCAGCCCCATTTATCCATCACCATGGGCATAGGCACCATATTGGATGCCAAAAAGGTGGTATTACTGGCAACTGGCGAGAGTAAGGCTGCGGCCATTGCCGCTACGGTCGAAGGGCCGCTCAGTGCCGCTTGCCCAGCATCGGCGCTGCAAATGCATCAAAATGCCGTGTTGGTGATAGATGAAGCGGCGGCAAGTAAGTTGGCGGATGTGGACTTTTACAAACATATTGAAGCCGAAAACCAAAAGCTGCTTGCTCGCCTGGGCAAAAGATAACTTCTTCATTAGCTAGATTAAAATGAGCTTTTATTGTCGCTGTCGGGGGCGCGCAAATATGCTAGTGTAGGGGCATTCGTTTATTTGGCCTGTGTTTAGATTTAGATGTTGCAATACTCCCAGTTGCCCCTCGACCGTCACTCCGGTGAGCGCAAAGACCCAAATTGGCTTATTAACAAGCGCCAAGGTGGACGTTATGTGCTTATCAATAACGACCATAATTTGTTTGTTCCAGACTCTCCCATCGCTGCTTTTGTCGATTATCAAGCCGTAAAAGAGTTTGATGTGGATAATGCCATCTATCTGGGCGAGCACGAGCAGCAGCATTACTTCGCACTGGATGTCAGTGCACCGCTGGCCGAGATAACACAGTTCGCTGGCCATGAATTCGTTGATATCCGCAAGTATGGACCCGTAGTCGATGCCCATGATGCGGCCATTTTAGTGCTAGCTCGGGGCCTGTGCCACTGGCATAAAACCCATAAGTTTTGTGGTCGCTGTGGCACCCAAAACTTTGTCGCCGAGGCAGGTCATGCGCGTAAATGCAGCAACAAAGAGTGCCGTCATTTAACCTTCCCAAGAACCGACCCTGCGGTGATCATGTTGGTTCATTATCCCTTTAGCGATGGTATTGAGCGTTGCTTATTGGGCCGTCAGGCGAGTTGGCCTCAAGGCGTTTATTCTACCTTGGCCGGGTTTGTAGACCCGGGTGAAACGCTCGAAGCCGCCGTGGCCCGTGAGGTGATGGAAGAGGCGGGGGTGGAGGTGGAAAACCCCAGGTATATCGCCTCTCAGCCGTGGCCTTTTCCCAGCTCTTTAATGCTCGGCTATATGGCCAAAGCAAAAAGCACAGATATCTTTGTTGACCAGGACGAGCTCAGCGAGGCGAGATGGTTTTCCCGTCAGGAGCTGCGCGATTTTGGTAACTGGGGGGACGAGGGCGAGCATTTCAAATTGCCCCGTCAGGACTCTATCTCACGGTTTTTGATCGACTCTTGGATAGCACAGAATGAGGACCAGGAATGAAAAAAGAAACGCAGCTGATCGCCGCCGGGCGCAGTAAAAAGTACACTCAGGGGGTTGTGAACCCTGTATTGCAGCGGGCATCCACCGTGGTATTCGACAGCGTGGCCGAATTTAAAGAAGCGGCTAAAAATCGCGGTAATCGTGCCTTATTTTACGGTCGTCGCGGCACCAATACCCATTTTGCCCTGCAAGAAGCCATTGCCGAGCTAGAAGGCGGCGCCGGCTGTGCCTTGTATCCAAGCGGCGCGGCGGCCATTGCCAATACCCTGCTGTCATTTGTGAAGGCCGGGGATCATATCCTGATGATGGATACCGCCTACGAGCCAACCCGTGACTTTTGCAATAAGGTACTGAGCGGACTAGGCGTAAGCACCACCTATTACGATCCCATGATAGGTGCAGGCATAAGCGAGCTAATTCAGGAAAACACCCGAGTGCTGTTTATGGAGTCTCCCGGGTCCATCACCATGGAGGTGCAGGATGTGCCGGCCCTGGTTAAGGTTGCCAAGGAGCATGGCTTAATTACCATGCTCGATAACACGTACGGCAATGGCCTGCAGTTTCGTCCTTTGGATCACGGCGTCGATATTAGTATCCAGGCCGCCACCAAATATATTGTTGGCCACAGCGATGTAATGATGGGCGTCAGTGTTGCCAACGAACGCTACTGGCCAACCTTGCGTGAGCAATCCTACCTGCTTGGTCAGTGCTGCAGCGCCGATGATGCTTATATGGCACTGCGTGGCCTGCGCACCATGGCGGTACGTTTGGCGCAGCATGAGCAGGCGGCGCTAACGGTAGCAAACTGGTTAAGCACGCACCCGCTGGTTGACCATGTGCGTCATCCGGCGTTACCAAGCTGTCCTGGGCATGAGCACTTTAAGCGTGATTTTCACGGCAGCAATGGGTTGTTCTCCGTGGTAATGAAAGAGGGCAATCAGGCGGCGCTGGATGCCCTGGTTGAGGCCTTGCATCACTTTAAAATGGGCTTTTCCTGGGGTGGCTATGAGAGCCTGATCACCACGGGGCTGACCATGGCACCGCTGCGCAGCGTCACCGGTTGGGCGCATGGGCCAATTATTCGTCTGCATATTGGTTTAGAGAATGTTGATGACTTGATTGACGACCTGAGTCAGGGCCTGGATGTGTACGCCAAGGTTTGTGCTCAGGCTTAGTGTCCATAAGCCGTAGACTTTACTGAAACATCTTTTTACAAGCGCTCATACTTTTGAGCGCTTTTTTCATTTATAGTGGTAAGCAACTAATAATAATAAGGATAACGCCATGGACCCTGTGCGTATCGGCAAGCTTATGCAGTTTGAGCTAGCGCGGCATTTTTTAACTAAGAAAGCCTGGTTGGCACTGTTGGCCTTTGCCCTGGTGTGGCTGATGATTTACCGCTATGGCGTGTATGAAGCGGTGAATATCTTGGCTCAGCCGGAGTTTGAGCAGTTTATTTTAGCCGTGTTTGGCAACCTAGGTCTGCAAAGCCTGTTGCATTGGCCCGATGCCGAGATGGCGGTGTATTGCCTAATCGCCATGATCACCTTTCCGCCCTTTATCATCTATTTGTGCAGCGATCAGTTTGTCAGTGACCGTGAGCGCGGCACTCTGCGCTTTATTGCCTTGCGGGCCACACGCCTGGAAATCGTACTGGGACGTTTTTTCGGTCATGCCCTCAGTACCGCATTCTTAATTGCCATTAGTTTGTGTGGGGCGCTTATTTTGGTGGCGCTGCGCGATATCAGTATTCTTCCACAAGCGCTTTGGCATGCCTTGCAGTTTGAACTTCTGCTGCTGGTGAATTTAATGCCCTTTATTGCCCTGATGTCCTTGCTCAATACCGTGGCACGCTCATCGCGAATGGCGCTGATTTACGTGATTTTACTCTACACCCTGGGCTTACTGATCTTATCCATCTTGCAGGTGAAACTGGGTGTGCCCGAGGCGCTGGATTATTTGTTCCCCGGTGAGCCGCTCGACCAAATTGCCACCTTACGCCCGCCTTTAATGAGTGCGGTGTTGTGGCCGTTAGTGCAAACGGGGCTCTTCCTGGGGCTTGGCTTTTATAAATTTCAGCGAGGCAGTTTATGAGTTTGCTAATAGAAGCGAAGGGCATCAGTCATTTTTTTGGTGCCAAGCAAGCGCTGCAAGATGTGAATATCGAGTTGGCGGCGGGCAAACCTATAGCCCTGGTCGGCCCTAATGGTGCCGGTAAGACCACCTTGTTCAGCTTGATATGCGGTTATTTGCAACCAAGCCAGGGGGAGATCCGAGTGCTTGGCCATAAGCCGGGCAGTGCGGCTCTGTTCGGCCAGCTTTGGGCGCTGCCACAAGATGCTTTACTCAGTCCGGATTTTAGCGTTGGTGAACAGCTAGGTCTGTTTGCGCGGCTGCAAGGGTTTAGTCGTGCCAAGGCGCGCAGCGAATGCGAGCGGGTATTGGAACTGGTGAACCTGTCCGAGACCCTCAATAACCGCCCCAATGAACTGTCGCATGGCATGAAAAAGCGCATCTGTATCGCTCAGGCGCTGATCGGCTCACCTAAACTGGTGATGCTCGATGAAGCCACCGCCGGTCTCGATCCGGTCAATGCCAGGGCTATTCGCGAGTTGGTGAGTATGCACAGCGACCACACCACCTTTGTGCTCAGTTCTCATGATTTGTCCGAGCTCGAACGTTTGTGTGACCGCGTCTTGTATTTACGCCAGGGGCAACTGGCAACTCACGAACTTAATCAAGGCGGTGCGCAGCTTCGCTATCTTACCCTGCAATTGCGTGAACAAGATGAGCAGGTGTTAGCGCACCTGAACGCCCTTGATCAAGTTGTTGAGGTGAGTAATAGTCAACGTAATGAATTTGTGATTGGCTACAAACATCTGGCTGACACCGAGGCCATGGATATTCAGGTGCTAAGATTATGTCATCAGCAAGGATGGCAATACCGGGCGCTGGTCAATGGCCACACACTCGAAAACCAACTTTTTGCAACAGGAGCCTAATATGGGACTTTTAAGTGGATTAATGGGAAATGCCAGTGAAGTGGACGGCGAGGAGCTGGAAGCCCTGCTCGAAGAAATTCTGGCTCCGGGAGAGAACCTGGAAAAGGCTTACAAGGTGATCCGTGATTTATTCTTGTTTACCAACAAACGCTTAATCTTGGTGGACAAACAAGGGATGACGGGATCAAAAATGGAGGTGCTCAGCATTCCTTACGGGAAGATCACCAAGTTCAGTAAAGAAAGCGCCGGCCACTTTGATATGGATGCGGAGCTGAAGATCTGGATAGGCTCGGATAAGGAGCCGTTGACAAAGAACTTTAAGGCCGATGACAACATTAATGAGGTTTATCGAATATTGTCACGCTACGCTTTGTAAGAATTTGTACCTATATCTAACAATACCTAACATTTATTTAAAACAATCAAATGGTTAGTTAAGTTATAATTCAGTTCAGCGGCGCTAGAGTGGCGCTGCTTTATTTAGATATAGGGAAATCTATTATGAAAAAACTAACTGTTGCCATCGCATCTGTACTTTTCTCAGGCGCTGCATTCGCCCAATCTTATCAGTCGATCACCGACCTTGAATACGTTAACTTCGACTCTGATGACTTTGTTTCTATAAGCTCTAAGTACTATTTCGCGCCTAAGCAAGTACTTGGCCCGCTGGATCAGTTTGAATACATCAACAAAACCACCAATGTATATGGCGGTCTTGCTGATAGTGACTTTGCCACTAGCTACAATGTAGGCGGTGAATACTTCTACAATAGCTTTGTATTTGGCGCATCATACAACACCACTGACTACGACGACTTCGGTGACATCGATGGTTACACACTAAGCCTGGGTTACCTGGTAAACGACAACCTGTTGTTCAAGGTTGAGCGTGAAGATTATGAACAGGCAAGCGACGTTTTCTACTTTTCAGGTCAATACAATCACCAGCTAAACGCTACCGATTACATCGGTTTCACTGCAAAAGTTGATGACGGATTCGATCATCGTGAAGTAAGTGCAAAATACTTTAAAGATCTGCAGCATGGTAACTACCTAACGATTGAAGGGACATTTATCGATATTGAAGATGGAGACAGCTACTGGCAGCTTGGCTCTAGCTACTACTTCAGCAAAGCAACCTCTGCATTCGTTCAGTTTGATGAAGAAGACAACTATGGCTTCGGTGCTAAGCACTTCTTCACTACCAACTTTGCTGTGACTGCCGGTTATGGTAATAACTGGGATGACTCAGACCTAGATCAGTACTACCTAAAAGCGACGGCGCAGTTCTAATCTGCTCTGATTTTAGGAATAAAAAAGCCGCGATAATCGCGGCTTTTTTACGTTTGAAAATAAAAATACTTTTTTGAATAAAGTCACATGCAAGAATTAGGTTTCCATAAACCTTATAAAAATAAGCATGAATAAAGAACTAATTGGTTTATTTTTATTTAGTTTACAGTTTGACTTTGGATTAATTTTGTTTAATGTTTGAGTTCGAATTATTAAACAACAAGGATGTAACAATGAAGCACCTTTCAATTGCATTAGCTTCTGCACTTTTTTCCAGTTTTGCGTTTGCTCAGTCTTATCAATCTATTAGTACCTTAGAGTATGCCGATTACGATTCAAATTTCGACGAGCTATTGCTTAATTCAAAATACTACTTTGATTCTAAGGAAGTACTAGGCCCACTAGATCAGTTTGAATATATTAATAAAGCGACCAATGTTTATGGCACAGTTATCGATAATGATGTATTTGGCAGTTATAGCGCTGGGGGTGAGTATTTTTTTGATAGCTTCATGATAGGAGCTTCATATGGATATTTTGACTACGATAATGGTGGCGATAGTGACTCTAATTCGCTTAGTGTTGGTTATCTTGTTAATGACGACTTATTATTCAAAGTTGACCGAGTCGATTATGAGCATTTGGATGCTATTTACTTCTTCTCTGGTCAGTACAATCACGCGCTGAACGCGACAGACTACATTGGTTTCACTGCTAAGTTTGATGATGAATTCGATTACCGTGAAGTAAGTGCAAAATACTTTAAAGACCTGCAGCACGGTAACTACCTTACGGTTCATGCTTCATTTATTGATTTTGAAGCTGGAGACAGCTACTGGCAGCTTGGCTCTAGCTACTACTTCAGCAAAGCAACCTCTGCATTCGTTCAGTTTGATGAAGAAGACAACTATGGCTTCGGTGCTAAGCACTTCTTCACTACCAACTTCGCTGTGGAAGCCGGCTATTTTAACAACTGGGATGACTCAGATGCTGATACATATTATCTAAAAGCCACGGCGCAGTTCTAATCTGCTCTGATTTTAGGAATAAAAAAAGCCGCGATAATCGCGGCTTTTTTGTTATTTAACAGTAGCTTATTACCAGCCGCACTGACGGCCTTTGTTTTGCTCATCAAGGTAAGCTTGAAGCGGGGCAAAGTAATCAAGGATGGCTGTGGCATCCATTTCTTCTTTACCCGTCACGCTGGCCAGGGCTTCTTGCCATGGGCGGCTTGAACCCATCTCTAGCATGGCATTGAGCTTTTCACCTGCTTCTTTTGAGTTATAGACCGAACAGCGGTGAATCGCTTCTTTATTTCCGGCGATTTCGCACAGACTACGATGGAAATCGAACTGCAGAATATGCGCTAGGAAATAGCGAGTGTAGGGCGTATTGCCAGGAACATGGTATTTCGCACCGGGATCAAAGTCGGCTTCTGAGCGGGCGATAGGCGCTTGCACACCTTGGTATTTCTCACGCAGTTCCCACCAGGCTTTGTTGTACTCGGCAGGTGTAATTTCACCTGAGAATACCTTCCAGCGCCATTGGTCTACTAACAGACCGAAAGGAATAAAGGCAACCTTATCCAGCGCCATTTTCATCAGCAGGCCGATGTCTTTCGACTCATCTGGCACTTCATCAAGCAGGCCAATTTCTTTTAGGTAAGCCGGAGTTACGGATAGCGCGATGGTGTCACCAATGGCCTCGTGGAAACCATCGTTGGCGCTTTCCTGGTAGTACAGCGGCTGCGTATTATAGGCGCGTTGATAGAAGTTGTGGCCTAGCTCGTGGTGAATAACTGAGAATTCTTCACCGGTGCGCTGAATACACATCTTAATACGCAAATCGTCCTTGCTGTCGATGTTCCAGGCCGAGGCATGACATTGTACATCGCGGTCCTGCGGCTTAGTAAATAAGGAGCGCTCGTAGAAGGTTTGTGGTAGCGGTGCAAAGCCCATAGAAGTGAAGAACTTCTCCGCACCTTTGACCATCTTGATCTCGTCATAGTTGTGCTTGGCGAGTAGCTCGGTGACATCATAACCTGGATCGGCATTTTCTGGTGCAACCACATCATAAATGTTGCCCCAGGTTTGCGCCCACATATTACCTAGTAGGTGAGCTGGGATGGGTTGATCTTGCGGTACCTTGTCTTCGCCGTACTTTTCGCCCAATTTGGCGCGCACATGGCAGTGCAGTGAATCATAGAGCGGCTTTACCTGGCCCCATATGCGATCCAGCTCTTTGGCGAAGTCATCGGCCGGCATATCGTATTTGCTACGCCACATGGCGCCGGTATCGGCATAACCCAGCTCCTGGGCGCCTTCGTTGGTAAGCGCCACTTGCTGCTCGTAAAGAGGGCGCATGGGTCTAGAGACCTGACGCCAGCCCTGCCATAAATCCAGCAGCTCGTTGTAATCACGGCTGGTGGCCATGGTGGCGGTCATCTCGCCCAGACTTAAACAGGTACCGTCTTCTTTACAATATTTGCCTTTGCCATATAAACCGCCTAACTCGGCGACTAACTGCGACAGCTTAGCCGTTTTCTCGGCGTCCTGCGGAGCAGGCAGGGTTAAGGCGAGTTTCAGCTTGTCGAGCTTACGACGCGCATCGTAGTCGAGCTCTAAGTCATCAAACTTGGCCGCTTCATTGGCAAGGCGCACCACGGTTTCGGTCATCTTGCGGTTTACTTCGGCAGAAAGCTCGGCGGTGTCATGGGTAATGAAGTTGGCGTAAATCCACTCGGCGCGGCTTGACTCCAGATAGAGTGCGGCTAGGTCCTGCTCGGTTTTTTCTAAGAAACGCTCGGCATCGGCGGCACTAACCTGAGTCTGGGCAACACCTTGTTGTTTTGTTTCTGCGGTGTTGGCTTCTGAGCAGGCAGTTAGGCCTAACGCTGCACAGACAACCAAGGCGCTTAAGCTTGGTTTAAATGGCAATATGGTCATGAAGATTCCTCTTGTTGTTAGACCCGGGTTCATTAACCCGGTTAAAGCAGCAGAATAATAGCAGTGCGTTGCGAATTGGTACAATGCAGATGTCGCAAATGATTGTAAATCTTGATAGTTCGTCCCATACTGAGGGCTAAGATCGAGTATCAAGGAACAAAGCGATGAGTTGGTTATTTATCCTTATTTTGGTCGCCATTATTGTGGTGTTTGGGGTGCGTGATATTCGTATGAATATTATTACCCGGCCGGTGTTTAAATGGTTTAAAAAAGCGTTGCCGCCGTTATCGCAAACCGAGCGCGATGCCATGGAAGCGGGGGATATCTGGTGGGATGGCGAACTCTTTCGCGGCAATCCCAACTGGCATACCCTACACCAATATGCCACCACCAAACTCTCCAGCGAAGAGCGTGAGTTTATCGACAATCAGGTAGCCACCCTGTGCGGTATGCTCAATGACGATGAGATCACCCAAAACCAGGATTTAAGTGAGCCGGTATGGCAATACCTTAAAGACCAAGGTTTTTTTGCCCTGATCATTCCAAAAGAGCACGGCGGCCATGAATTTTCTGCCTTAGCGAACTCCACCATAGTGGCAAAAATTGCCACCAAAAGCTTAAGTGCAGCAGTGACCGTGATGGTGCCCAATAGTTTAGGACCAGCGGAGTTGTTACTGCACTACGGCACCCTGGATCAGCAGAACCATTGGCTACCCAAGCTGGCCAAGGGCGAGGAGTTGCCTTGTTTTGCCCTGACCGCGCCTGATGCGGGTTCAGATGCCGGGGCCATCCCGGATACGGGTATTGTTTGTAAAGGCGACTACCAGGGCGAAGAAGTAATTGGCTTAAGGTTAAATTGGTCAAAACGCTATATCACCTTGGCACCCAAGGCCACGGTATTGGGGCTGGCATTTAAGATGTTTGACCCGGATGGCCTTTTGGGACACACCAAAAATATCGGCATTACCTGCGCCCTGATCCCCACAGAGCATCCGGGCGTGAAGACTGGTATGCGTCATAAGCCGATGAATATGGGGTTTCTTAATGGCACCACCACGGGTGAGGACGTATTTATTCCCCTTGATTGGATTATTGGCGGTGAAGTGCAAGCCGGCAACGGTTGGCGCATGTTGGTCGAGTGCTTATCCGCAGGACGGGGCATTTCCCTACCTGCACTTAGCACGGCTACCGGGCATTTATGCGCCCGTACCAGTGGTGCTTACGCGGCGCTGCGCCAACAATTTGGTGTGGCCATCGGTGAGTTTGAAGGGGTGCAAGAAGCGCTTGCACGTATTGGTGGCTTAACCTATCAACTGGAGGCTGCTCGTGTCTTGACCGCGACGGCTATAGACCAGAAGCTCAGCCCAGCGGTGATCACCGCCATCGCCAAATACCATATGACGGAAATGGGCCGTCAGGTCATTAATGATGCCCTGGATATTCATGCCGGCAAGGGCATTCAGATGGGTCCGTCCAACTATTTGGCGCACTGCTATATGGGTACGCCGGTGTCGATCACCGTAGAGGGCGCGAATATTCTCACGCGTAACCTGATGATCTTCGGTCAGGGTGCTATCCGCTGCCACCCTTATGTACTTGATGAAATGGCCGCCGCCGCAAACGAAGACGGTGAAAAAGGGGTGAAGGAGTTCGATCCCCTGTTGTGCCAACATATCCTCTATAGCGCTGGCAACGGGGCCATGGCCTTTGTTCATGCACTGAGTTGCAGCTATTTCGCAAGTACGCCTGTCGGTGGCGCGACGGCTCACTATTATCGCTATTTAGGTCGCTTCTCACGGGCGCTGGCATTTTGTGCCGACATCGCCATGCTGCGCTTTGGCGGTGAACTCAAGCGTAAAGAAATGCTCTCGGCCCGGTTGGGCGATGTATTGAGCCATCTCTACCTGGCCTCGGCGGTATTAAAGCGTTTTGAAGATGAGGGACATCAGCACGCCGACCTGCCTTTTGTTCAATACTCTGTGGAGCGTAGCCTGTATCTCTGTGCTAAGGCCTTCGATGAGTTTATTGCTAATGCCGGTGGATTGGCGCTGCGAGGCCTGCTGCGCCTAGTGGTTTTCCCGTTGGGCAATCATTTTAAAATGCCCAAAGACGAGGTCGCCAAAACGGTGGCTAAGCATATGACTCAGGTGGGGGTGGTGCGCGAGCGCTTAACCCACTTGTGTATGGTGGATGAAAATAATGGCACCGGCGTGCTTGAGGCGGCACTCGAAGCCCAGCATCAGGCGGCGTCGGCCTATAAGGCGTTTAATAAACTACGCAAAGAAAAAGAAATCCGTGGTTTAACCGTGGCGCAACAGCTTGACGATGCAGCCGAGAAAAATAAGCTCAGCGCCGAACAGTTAGCGCTCTTAAGACGGGCGGAGGAACTGAGGCAGCAGGTGATAGCCGTTGATGTTTTTGCCGCAGATGAATTTGTATAACGAAAAAGGGCCGAAAGGCCCTATTTTTATAAGTTTTTTCTCGTTGTTTTTGTTGGCCTAGCGGCCATAGGGGTCGGGGATAACTTCTGTCACCACCCAGGATATTCCGTCTCTGCTTAATTTTACACTGCGCATATCGTCGACCTTCTTACCCTGAAAGTCACCGGTGAACACCAGATTGATGGTGGCATGATCCCCGTATTGCTCACGCACGCTCATTTCGGTGCGGTCGAGCTCAATACTAACATGGTCAAATTGCATATTGAGCACGTTGCGGGTGAATTGCTCGGCGCTGCCATAGGCATACATGATACGGGTTAGTTTGGGGGCTGCGTGCTCGCTGGCTCGTTCCAGGCTATCGTGGTTAAAGAGAGCGAAAAAGTATTGACTGGCTACATAACCAGGGGAGTTAGGGTCGCCACTTAGCTTGTCTTCTTGACCGCAGGCACTTAAAAGTACCAGTAACGAGGAGAATATAATGCGCTTCATACACTAGAGGTAAGATTGCTAAAAACTAAACGAAAGTGTGAAGTGCGGCGGTAGATAAGTAAAGAAAAAGGCGCCTAAGCGCCTTTTAATTACGAATAAAGAACCAGAACTTTCGTTACTGTACCAATTCCTGGTCGCTAAATTCATCGGCAAACAGAGCACTGGATAAATAACGCTCAGCGGAGCTAGGTAAAATCACCACAATGTTTTTACCGGCGTTTTCCGGGCGCTCGGCAATTCGCTTGGCGGCAACGACGGCGGCACCGGATGAAATACCGGCAAGAATACCTTCGCGTTTCATCAGCTCATGGGCCATTTCCATGGATTCTTCGTTGCTGACCTGTTCAACGCCGTCAATCAATTCTAGATCCAGGTTACCAGGAATAAAGCCGGCACCAATGCCTTGAATTTTATGTGGGCCCGGCTTGAGCTCTTCACCTGCCATGGTCTGGCTGATCACCGGTGAGTCGCTGGGCTCAACGGCGATGGATTTAACATTAAGACCCTTTTCCTGTTTTAAATAGCGACTGACTCCGGTGATGGTGCCACCCGTACCGACGCCGGCAACAAAGAAGTCCACCTTGCCATCCAGGGCATCATAGATTTCCGGACCTGTGGTTTCGAAGTGGATTTTCGGGTTCGCTGGGTTTTCAAACTGTTGTAATAAAATATATTTATCTGGATTGCTATCGCGAATTTCTTTTGCCTTCTCGATAGCACCCTTCATACCTTTGGCGCCGTCGGTAAGCACCAGGTTGGCACCTAGGGCCTTTAACAGTTTACGACGCTCTAAGCTCATGGTGTTGGGCATGGTTAGGGTCAGCTTGTAACCACGAGAGGCGGCAACAAAAGCCAGGGCGATGCCCGTATTACCCGAGGTAGGCTCAATCAGTTCTTTGTCTTTGGTTAATTCGCCCGACTTCTCTGCTTCCCAGATCATGGATGCACCGATGCGGCATTTAACACTAAAGCTGGGGTTACGCGCTTCGATTTTGGCGTAAACATTGCCAGAAGTGACGCGATTAAGTTTGACTAACGGGGTGTTTCCAATTGAAAGCGAATTATCTTCATAAATCTTTGACATATTCAGTACCTAGCTAAATGTGACCGTCTATTCGGTAATGCCTTCACTTTACTCTTTGAAGCGCAAAACTAAAGGAAAGATTGGCTATAAGATATAGCCAATCGGTTATAACAACGGGATATAAAAAAATTTTTTATATATCCGGCGCTTTAATTCTATTACTTATCCCTAACCGAATGGGCAAGATTTATTAAGTCTGGTGCATGCCTAGCCGTTTTGCCAGTTCAGCTAGAGCGCTCATTTCGTATTTGTGGGATGGCCGTCGGGGTCGTTTTGCGCACCATCTAGGCATTGGTTTGTATAATCCTTGTTCATCCGATGGGTGATTAATCGGATTTATGCGTACATAAGTGTTAAAAGATGGTAAAACATCGGCATTGTTAAATTAGAGTCATCGTTATGAAGCTTATTGTTAAATTGATTGTCGGCATCCTGCTAGGGATTATCATTGGCGCCTTCGCGCCTGAGCTAGTCGCTCGCGTGTTGTACACAGTGAAAACCCTGATCGGTGAGTTGATTGGATTTACCATTCCTTTGATCATCCTGTTTTACATCTGTTCGGGCATTGCCGGGCTTCCCCGTGGAGCAAACCATTTGTTGGGTAAAACCGTGGGTTTTGCCTATGGTTCAACGGTGATAGCCGGTATCCTGGCGACCCTGGTGATGATTTGGGCGGCGCCGCACCTAAGCGGCAACATCAGTTTTTCTGGCTCAGAAGAAAGTGCCCTAAAAAGCTTTATAGACATTGAAATCCCACCTTTATTGGGCGTGATGACGGCCCTGGCCACCGCTTTTACCTTTGGTATTGCCATCAGCCAGCGTCAGTTGAACGAGCTTAAAACCGTTGTTGACCAAGGTCGTGAGGTAATCGATGCCTTATTGGCACGGGTGATTATTCCGGCACTACCATTGTATATTGCCGGTGTATTTGCCGATATGACGGTGGCCGGGACCGTAGCCTCGACCTTGCAAACCTTTGCCGTGGTATTGGCCATTGCGCTGATCATGCACTGGTTATGGTTAACCGTGCTGTATGTGGGGACAGGTATCATGCTTGGTCGCTCACCGTTAGAGCTTATTAAAAACATGCTGCCGGCGTATTTAACCGCCCTGGGTACCATGTCCAGTGCCGCTACCATTCCGGTTTCC
This sequence comes from Pseudoalteromonas sp. T1lg48, assembly GCF_002964785.1. Classification (GTDB taxonomy): domain Bacteria; phylum Pseudomonadota; class Gammaproteobacteria; order Enterobacterales; family Alteromonadaceae; genus Pseudoalteromonas. The sequence continues at coordinate 15,293 of NZ_PQCC01000023.1, read as the reverse complement.
TTGCAGGCAAGTAAAAACAATGGCGTAAAAGAGAATATTGCCAACTTCAGCGTGCCCTTGTGTGCCACCATTCACCTGTCAGGCTCGACTATCACCATAGTGACCTGTGCCATGGCGGTGATGGCGTTGTCGCCGAGCATGAGTGTGGGCGGTTTAACCGAGATGCTACCCTTTGTGTTTATGCTGGGTATTGTGATGATCGCCGCGCCTGGTGCGCCAGGTGGAGCGGTAATGTCAGCCTTAGGTCTTTTGACCAGCATGTTGGGCTTTAATGATGCGGCGATTGCGCTTATGATTGCCCTGTATTTAGCTCAAGACAGTTTTGGCACTGCCTGTAATGTTACCGGCGATGGCATCATAGCATTGTGGGTTGACCGTTTTTCTGTTAAAACAGAGGCTTGAGTAAGGTGTTTACAGGTACGCTCGGGCAACAAGGAGTCGCTTGGGCGTAACTAGAGAGGGTAACCCCGTTGATTAATGTATTACTAGTAGACGATCATGAACTGGTACGTACTGGAATTAGACGTATTCTTGATGATGTTCGTGGCTTTAAGGTGATAGGCGAAGCCAAAACCGGTGAAGAAGCGGTGCAGTTTTGCCGTCAGAACGAGCCGGATATTGTCCTTATGGATATGAATATGCCTGGTATTGGTGGCTTGGAAGCAACCAAGAAAATTTGCCGCTATTGCCCCGATGTCAAGGTTATTGTCTTGACCGTGCACTGTGAAGACCCTTTCCCTAGCAAAGTAATGCAAATCGGCGCCCATGGTTATCTTACCAAGGGCGCGGGCCCAGAAGAGGTGATCAATGCGATTCGTGCCGTTAACTCAGGACAGCGCTATATTGCCCCGGAAATTGCCCAGCAGATAGCCTTGGCACAGTTTAGCGGCCGCACCGATGAAAACCCGTTCCAAACCCTGTCCGATCGAGAACTGCAAATCATGCTGATGATCACCAAGGGTGATAAGGCACAAAGTATTGCCGAGCGGCTTAATCTAAGCTCTAAAACCGTGAACAGTTACCGCTATCGTATATTTGAAAAACTCGCGGTAAATGGTGATGTGGAGCTGACACACCTGGCGATTCGCCATAAAATGATCGATATCGACAGCGATCACTGATCAAATCCTATGACCTTTGCTGCTGACCAGTTTCTTAAAACGGTCTCTGAAGAACCCGGCGTATACCGTATGCTCGACAAAGAAGAGCAAGTGATATACGTCGGTAAAGCGAAAAACCTAAAAAAGCGCCTTTCCAGTTATTTTCGTAAAACCGGTCTAGACACCAAAACGCAAGTCTTGGTGCGCAATATCTGCGATATTCAGGTCACCCTTACCAATACCGAAACCGAGGCCTTGCTGCTCGAAAATAACCTGATAAAGAAATATCAGCCGCGTTATAACATTCTGCTGCGTGACGACAAGTCTTACCCTTATATTCTCTTAACTAAGCACCAGCACCCGCGTTTGGCATTCCATCGCGGTGCCCAAAAAATAAAGGGCGAATATTTTGGTCCTTTTCCCAGCAGCAGTGCGGTATCGGACAGCCTCAGGTTAATGCAAAAGTTGTTTCCGGTGCGCCAATGTGAAGATAGTTACTATAAGGCCCGCAGTCGGCCTTGTTTACAGTATCAGCTGAAGCGCTGCAGTGCCCCATGTGTTGGCAAAGTCAGTGATGAAGATTACGACGCCCAGGTAAACTTCGTACGTAAGTTTTTAGGCGGTAAATCCCAAGAGGTGATCGCCGAGTTGGTGGCGAAAATGGAGCAGGCCAGCGAGAACTTGGCTTTTGAAAAGGCGGCCAAGTACCGCGACCAAATCCAGCTGTTGCGTAAGGTGCAAGAGCAACAATCGGTCTCCGGAAAGCACGCCGAGCTCGATGCCATCGGCTATTATTCTCATAATGGCCTGATAGCTATTCATATCCTTATGGTGCGCGATCACAAGGTATTGGGCAGCAAAACCCTGTATCCCAAGGTGCCTAAAGACAGCAGCGACGATGAAATCCTAACCTCTTTTATTGCCCAGTATTACTGTACCCCAGGAGCCAGTGGCCGCATCGCTAAAGAGCTGATCTTACCCTTTGCCATAAGCGAGCAAAATGAGCTGGCCGCGGCCATGAGTGAGCTTAAATCGTCTAACGTTAAGCTGGTGACGGTGCAAAGAGGGGAGCGCGCCCAATACCTGCAGTTGGCCAATAAAAATGCCCGCAGCAGCCTGGAGGTGAAGCAAAGCACCCAGGATTCTATTAACAAGCGTTATGCGCTGTTAAAAGATGCCCTGAACCTCGATGATATAACCCGTATGGAATGTTTCGACATCAGCCATACCATGGGCGAGAACACGGTGGCTTCGTGTGTCGTCTTTGACGCACAAGGACCAAACAAGTCGCAATATCGACGTTTTAACGTGACCGGTATAACCCCAGGCGACGATTATGCGGCCATGGCCTTTGCCTTGAAAAAACGCTATTCCAAACTGGTGGATGAAACTAAAATCCCCGACGTAATTTTTATTGATGGCGGTAAAGGGCAGCTAAATCAAGCGGTTGAATTTTTTAGTGATTGGCCGTTTGATAAAGAGCCGCTGCTTGTGGGGGTGGCCAAAGGCACCAGTCGTAAACCCGGTCTGGAAACCTTATTAATCGATGCGGGGCGTAAAACCGTGAATTTAAGTAGCGATTCGCCGGCATTACACCTGATCCAGCATATAAGGGATGAATCCCACCGCTTTGCCATCGCCGGGCATCGTAATAAGCGACAGAAGCAGCGTAACCGTTCTGTGCTGGAAGAAATTAGTGGTGTTGGCCAAAAGCGGCGCCAGGCGCTGCTCAAATACCTAGGAGGAATGCAGGGTGTTAAGAATGCAACAAGGGAGCAATTGAGCCAGGCTCCAGGTATCAGCCAAGCCATGGCTGAAAAGATATTTAACCATTTGCATGACAAGGCATAGCCCTTCGTGCGAATATTAATAAAAAGAAGACGCTAAGAACGCCTAGTAGTTATGTGGAACATTCCCAATACGTTAACAACCTTCAGGTTGTGCCTTATTCCGATTTTTTTAGTTATTTTTTATTTACCTTACCAATGGGCGTTTTTTGCAGCGGCATTTGTATTTTGGTTAGCCTCGATCACGGATATACTCGATGGGTATCTGGCGCGACGTTTAAATCAGTCTACACCCTTTGGCGCGTTTCTTGATCCTGTGGCCGATAAGGTTATGGTCAGTGCTGCCCTTGTGGTTTTGGTTAGCTATTATCAAAGTGCCTGGATGACGGTACCGGCGATTATTATTATTTCCCGGGAGATCGTTATTTCCGCATTACGTGAGTGGATGGCCGAGCAGGGTAAGCGCGGTCAAGTTGCGGTTTCCCAGTTGGGAAAAATTAAAACTGCGGCGCAGATGTTGGCCATTATCGGCTTGATTTGGCAGTTCCAGCCCTGGATGGTGAGTTTAAGCTATGTGTTGTTATATATTGCCACCTTATTGACCTTTGGTTCCATGGTGCAATATTTGCTGGCCGCACGTCACAGTTTACTGGCCAATAACGGCTAAATGTATAATTACACACCGTTTTAGATAAATTTTAAGCAAACGATTCAAAACTGACATTTTTTGTATTGACGCGTTTAATAATCTCTGTAGAATGCGTCGGTGTTGAGAGGGCGCTAGCCCAATCAAAGTGAAGCAAGAAGCCAAGCTTCTTGTTAGGTGAGAGTTTCTCATCGTAGGATGCGAGTATAGCTCAGCTGGTAGAGCGCAACCTTGCCAAGGTTGAGGTCACGAGTTCGAACCTCGTTACTCGCTCCAAACTTTGATGGCGGAATGGCAGAGTGGCCATGCAGCGGATTGCAAATCCGTCCACCTCGGTTCGACTCCGGGTTCCGCCTCCATTTTCTCAACATTTCCACATGCGCAAGCAACCCGATGCCCGGGTGGTGGAATTGGTAGACACAAGGGATTTAAAATCCCTCGCTGGTAACAGCGTGCCGGTTCAAGTCCGGCCCCGGGCACCATTTTAACACTGTTGTGTTATTGGATTTGCGGGAAGATTTCAGCTGCAAGAAGATAAAGGCGAATCCTTTATTTAAGCAGAGAAACTTTCTCATTATGGAACGCGAGTATAGCTCAGCTGGTAGAGCGCAACCTTGCCAAGGTTGAGGTCACGAGTTCGAACCTCGTTACTCGCTCCAATTTCCTCCGCTTCGTATGTATGGCTCTTGAGTCGACCATCCGCCCGGGTGGTGGAATTGGTAGACACAAGGGATTTAAAATCCCTCGCTGGTAACAGCGTGCCGGTTCAAGTCCGGCCCCGGGCACCATTTGACTCCTCTATGTCAAATGACCTAGGAAGGCAGAATAGTTAAGCTGCTAGAAGGTAGGCAACCTTTTTATAAAACAGCAGGTAACTTTCTTTTATGGAACGCGAGTATAGCTCAGCTGGTAGAGCGCAACCTTGCCAAGGTTGAGGTCACGAGTTCGAACCTCGTTACTCGCTCCAATTCCCTTCGATTTATAATAAAAAACATAAAAAAAATAAATAATCAAAAAGTCATTCTAAATATGGCCAGTAGATTATTCATACCATAATAAACTTAAACACTAATACCTACTACGTAGTTAAAACCAAAAAAAATTTAGCTTTAAATTATAAAAACCCCTTTCTTCACTTTAAAAACAGTCTTTACTAATTGGCTTTAGTAATAATCTGGGTTGTTGATATTATTGATATTTTTATTCTTAATTAATCTTGTATTGGTTGTTTTTGTCGCGTCGGCGCCATTTAATTCGATGTATATCGGTCATTGTGGTTCGATTATATACGATAACAGTTAAGTGCGAGTTGAACTCTCAGTGTCGCCCGAGTTCGTCGTATTCATTCACTTACAACCTAAACAAGCAACTCTGTCTGTTTTTGTTTTATCTAATCAACCGTGTGGCATCTTGGCGTAGGGCGGGGTCATTGCACTTATGATGCAGTCTTCAGTTCGGAGCATCAAGCGTTCATCTAAGCATTAGCTAATGGCAGTTCCCTACGAGCAATGGTTGGCAAAACCTAACAAGATGACTTTTATTTTTAATTTAAAATTCTTCTATGTCAGGGTGTTATTTTTTGAACATAATTTAGTCATTTCGCATTCATCTAGTTGCATTATTATCCATCACACTAAAAAACAGTATGGGTCTCGGCGGGATAAAAAGGTGTTTTAACACCTAGTGTCGATTCTCTGCTTAATGATATTTATGCTCCTTTTCTATTCTTAAGCTTTTGATTTGGTTGTTTTTATTTCATATTCAGCCATGCAGTTCAAGCGAGTGCGCTTTATAACTATAAGAAAAGTTTTCGTTATAGATTTGAGTCTTAAATTTAAGTAATTGATGTGGCTAGCTTAATTAGTCTTGGCGAAAATCTATTCAATTTCACACCGTAATTTGGTTGAATTTTGACCTTTCTCCTTGCTATTATGCCGCCTTTTTTATTCTGGTTGTGATTTAGCAGCTCAATAAAAGCATTCAGTTTTTGGCTCATTTTTATGAGTCATGGGTTTTTATTGTCTGAAATCACTACCTTTGCCGTTTTTTGAAGTCTCTCTTGGTGTTTTATTTGAGATTTTAATTATTTACATAAATTATTTCAGGTGTAGCGATGACAGCAAAACTTAAAATAACTAAGGCAGGGATGTTTAAGAGTTTATCTTTTCTACTGGTACTGTTCATGTATCTTCAAAGTGTTCAGCCTGCGTTAGCTGCTCAAGGCGCTCTGGGGCAACAAAATACGCTTGTGATGTTGCTGAACTTCAAAGAAAACCCAAATGAACAGCCAATGAGCGCAGCAGAAGCCAATAGCCTGGTATTTGACACGGTAGATGATTTCTATCGCGAGAACTCTTTCGGCCAAACCTGGTTCTCAGGTCAGGTCGTCGGCTGGTATACACTGCCTGTTTCCAATCAGGTGTGTGATTTAAGCGCCGTGCGTGACGCCGCCGATCAAAAAGCCATCGCATCTGGTATTCAATTAGATCAGTATGATCGTATCGTTTATATGATGACTAAGACGGCTTGTGGTATCGCGGGCTCAGCAACCATGCAAGGCACGCCTTCACGCGCTTGGATTAATGGTAACTTTTCTGCAATGAATATTGCTCATGAGTTGGGGCACAACTTAGGGCTTCGTCATTCTGGTTCGCTAGATTGCGGTGAACAGCCAATTTCTGACCAATGTACACGACGTGAATATGGTGACACCTATGACGTGATGGGTGGCTCAAATGGCTATATCAACACCTTCCAAAAAGAGCAATTAGGTTGGTTGGAAGGCGCCCATGCCGCTAAAACCATTGAAGTGACTCAAAGTGGTACTTATGCAATTACTAACTATGAAACGCAAGGTAATGAGCCTGTGACCATCAAGGTGCCTCGTGGTATAGATCCAACAACGGGTAAAAAGAGCTGGTTTTATATTGAATACCGCCAGTCGGTGGGTTATGACGACTTTCTAGATGCGCGCTCTTACGTCTTCTATCGTGGTGATGTGACCGATGGTATTGTAATTCGCTCGGCGCTAGAAGGTGATGAGCGCAGCAGCAATCTACTTCACTTTAAAATGGGCTCTGAATATTATGCGATTACTGGTTCGAATGACTGGTATGATCCAGCCATGCCGGTTGGCGGTACTTATACCGATCCTCTTTCGGGTGCAACGATCAGCCTCAAGAGTGCAAATGGTACGCAGGCTGAGGTGACCGTTACCCTAAACGGCTCCGATTCAGGCGATGATAAAGTGAGTTGTGCCATCAATGCGCCTTCCATCAATGCACAGGCCATCACAGGAAGTACGGTTTTTGCGGGCAAAGAAGTACAGTATCAGGTGACTATTACCAACAATGATTCCGCTGATTGTGCCAGCAACAGCTTCGATATCAGCACTGTGGTGCCGTTCGGTTGGCAAGCAACTAACGACCAGGTAACTTTAGCGCCGGGCGCGTCTGGGCAAGTTGTTATCGCGGTGACTTCATCTCAAGACGCCACAGCAAAAGATTATTCGCTGTCAATTAAAGCAACACACGGTGCTGATTCAGCATATAGTGCTGCAACGGCAGTGCGTTATACCGTGGTGGCCGATGAAACGACCACTCCAGCGGTGGTAGCGGTTGACGATATGGTAGCCCTAAGTGCAAAGGTGTCGGTAGTTATTGATGTACTGGCCAATGATATTGTTGATGCGCAGGCTCCTGCTACTGTGACCTCTATCACACAGCCTAGCAAAGGGAATGTAGAGCTATTGTCAGACGGTACCTTGCGTTATACACCAGGGCGACGTTTTAAAAACAACGACAGTTTTAGCTACACCATTACCGATGGTAATACCCGCTCGACGGCTTATGTTTCTGTCAGACTACAATCGGACGGTGGTAACAGCGGTGGGCCTGGCAAAGGTAAGAATAAGTAGTAATAACGTTTGAAATTAAAAAAAAGCCTGGCTCTTACGAGTCAGGCTTTTTGGTATCTCGATTTAACTTTGCCTATTCAAGATTTATGGCCGATGCGGGTGTAGGACACATTTCCATGTCTACGCATTGCGGGCATAGAGTACACTCTGCTTCTGCAGGCATGACAGGTGATAGATCACCAAACACTGGAACACCTGTTGCAGTCACCATATCAGTAAAGGCTCCTACATAGAATCCAGGGGTACCTTCACCTAGTTCACCTTCTCCGGGTACAGGTACATAACTACCTGCATAGTCGGCGCAGGCTCCAGGAGTGCCCATGGGGGTTAGTGTGCCTATAAAGTGCGGATTAGGATCTTTGTTATCTTGAACAAAGACGTCATTAATAGTGATTTCAGAGGTGTTACATACTTCACCACTGTAATTAACCTGTAGACCATAATCGCCATAGCCATTGAGCACTACGACCACGTCACAGTCTTTTTCAAGCGATAGTGAGCCGAGTAGATTTTGCTCTGGACATTCCCAGCTGGCCATATCTTCTGTTGCAACTGGACCGCCGGGCTCAGTAGCACCGGTAGCCATAGCATGGTTTAAAATACCATTTTGACTGACGACGAAGGAGCCGGTAATAATCTGTGACCCATCGACATCTAGATAGCCTACGTTAGTTGTATGGCTACCAGCGCCATCAATGCCTTCGGCTGTTGTATCAACGACCTTAACATCCCATAGAGGCAAGGTGCCTGTATTAGTAACGGTTAGCTCGTAGTTGTATCTAAGCGCATCGCCGCCAACAACTTCACCAAAGGTACAGTCTTTGACAAGAGTGATTTCTGGCAAACCTGGGGTGTAGCAGAATGAAATATGGCTAAGACCGTAGTAGTTACCATTTTTATGATTGACCGGAGAATGCAGGCCACCATCTGATGTGGTGATTGCACCACCATCGCTATAGTATTCATAAAGGTTGCCAGCTGGGCCACCTTTAACGAAGATGGACTGGATAATTACACCGCCGCTAACCGTCCAATCGAATGTTTTGTCTGGCTGTATATCTATGTCTACCATAATATCGCCATCGCCAAACATCCCTTCACCTGGATCATTGATTCGGAACTCCATTAATCCTTCAATACCCGTTGATAATTCTGAACAGGTTGGGTTGCCATCAACATACATAGGCTGCACCCCATTGTCGGATGGTGCGCCGGGGTGTTCGGCAAACGCATTTTGCGTGCTAAGGGCAAAACCTAACACCAAGAACAAAGCTAGTATTTTCTTAATAGTTGAGGTGACACAACTAAACTCGCCTGTGCCACACCATAAATTCATATTGGTTTTCATAAAACCTCCTTTGAGTATGGACACCATACTTCGGCCCCTATACACAGTGTTTGTTGTTACGTAGTGATACTTCGACTTCGGCTGTATAGGAGCACAGAGCGTGCCAATCGGTAACTCGTTGTATTTATTATAAATTATTTCTATTTTGGAGAGGTCGGCTGTGAAGCTGTGTCATGTCCGTTACAACTTTAATAGGCATTGCCTTGCAGTTTTATGCTAACTCTATGAATAGGCAATAATTTATAGGAGGGGTTAATGGGTTTGTATTAAGGTAACACTGTGTTCATCGCTGTTACACCCCAGAGCGGACGTAGCTTAGACCACTTCTTAATCACTCAGGTAGAAAAGTTACAATTTATTGTTGACCAGATTCATGAATCCGTTAGACTACGCCCGTTCTCACGGAAACATCCTAGGGAACACAGCAGTAATAATGTGAGAACCGTTCCTTTATTTAGAACAAGGCGCTCGCATTATGAAGTGCGAAGTTTGCTAAGCTGCAAGAAGGTAAGGGCGCAACCTTTATCTAGAAAAGCAGATAAGCTTTCTCATTATGGAACGCGAGTATAGCTCAGCTGGTAGAGCGCAACCTTGCCAAGGTTGAGGTCACGAGTTCGAACCTCGTTACTCGCTCCAACTTCCTTAGTTCTGCTGCTACAATCATCTCAAGAGGGCGGAATGGCAGAGTGGCTATGCAGCGGATTGCAAATCCGTCTACCTCGGTTCGACTCCGGGTTCCGCCTCCATTCATACCAATTTTATTAAAGTTCAGCTCTTTCTTTCGAGCTAAATAACCCACTTAGATCGTTAAAAAATTACATATGTACGCCTACATGGATGTCTGTGGCAGAGCGGCGCAGAAGCCGAGAACAACTACATAATGAAATTTTTGCCTTGTTATTGGGCCTTTTATCCGACGCCACAATAGACCATCTACTATTACTCTTTATCCTCTCTATTTTGAAATAGCCCCTTTAATAGTTCCATGGGTAATGGAAAGGCGATGGTTGAATTTTTTTCGCCGGCAATTTCCGTTAGGGTTTGTAAATACCTTAATAAAATGGCATTTGGCTCTTTTGATAATTTTTCTGCGGCCTCAACCAGTTTTTCCGAGGCTTCCATTTCCCCAGACGCATGAATCACCTTCGCTCTACGTGTTCGTTCGGCTTCTGCTTGTTTGGCAATGGCCCGAATCATGGTTTCGTTAAGGTCTACGTGTTTAATTTCGACATTGGCAACCTTGATCCCCCAACCATCGGTACGCGCATCTAAAATTTCTTGGATATCGGCGTTGAGCATGTCTCTATTTGCCAGCATTTCATCGAGTTCATGTTGGCCCAGCACTGAGCGCAGGGTTGTTTGTGCCAGCTCAGAGGTGGCTTGGAGAAAGTTTTCCACATTAATAATGGCTTTTTGCGGATCGATAACGCGAAAGTAGATCACCGCATTGACGCGTACCGAGACATTATCCCGGCTTATTACATCCTGGCTGGGCACATCCATTACTACCGTACGTAAATCCACGCGGACTATTTGTTGGATAAAGGGAATGACGATAATGAGGCCAGGCCCTTTTACCTTGTAAAAACGCCCGAGCAAAAATATCACGCCGCGCTCATACTCACGTAAGATACGAAATGCACTGAGGATGATTAAAATGAGCAAGAGTACAATGGTGCTCGAGAATATCTGACTATTCGTTAATAGGATTTCCATGACTTACTCCTTGGCTGGGGTTGGCGAAACATGCAATGTTAAGCCTTGAACTGATTCTATGGTGACCTGATCACCTTGTTTTATGGGGCTATCACTGTGTGCTGCCCAACGCTCGCCGCCAACATCCACAAAACCCTGGCCGCAAAAATCGTTTTCGGCGATGGCTATTTTTCCAGCCATGCTTTCTTGACCGAAAACCACTTCCACATTTCGATTTCGCCATAAATAACCGAGTAAAAATATCACCACCAAGACACTGGTGAAGGCTACGCCGGCTATTAAAGGGATGGAAATCTGAAAGTAGGGGCTTTGGGTATCGATTAAGAAAATTGAACCCAAAACAAAAGCAACAATGCCACCTAGCCCAAATATGCCAAAACTTGGCACAAACGACTCGGCAACCATTAACGCAATACCTAACCGATTAGTGCCAGGCCGGAGAAACTTAGGGGTAACATTTGAAAGGCATAGAGTGCGACGATGAGGCTGATGGCGCCAACGACACCGGCGACGCCTATGCCTGGGCTGTAAAACTCAAGCAAAAGGCCGTAGACGCCAATAAGCATTAATATATAGGCAATGTTTGGATCCGTGATCGTGGCAATAAAGTCAAAGCGCCAATCCGGCTTGACCGGCTTCAAGTAGGCCTGATCTAAAGCCAGCTTAGTCTGCTGATCGCCGCTTTTTATGGTGAAGTCTTTTAGCTGCGCCAACAGATCACTGGGGGAGTCGGCGAGGTGAGTGATGACATTTTTTTGCATGGCTTCGGTTGCCGTCAGGGTGGCCGCTTCGCGCACGGCTAGCTCGGCCCACTCCGGATTACGTCCGCGCAGTTGCGCAAGGGAACGAATATAGGCTATCGCATCATTGAGCATCTTCTTGTCCATGGCACTGGGCGTGGGCTCGGCTTCACCTTGAGGCTGACCTTGGCCTGGAGCTGCGATATTAACCGGCGTAGCGGCCCCTAAGGTGGTGGCCGGAGCCATGGCGGCAATATGACAGGCGTACAAAAGGAAAGTCCCCGCACTGGCGGCGCGAGCGCCTTGAGGGTATACCAAGCAGGCTACGGGAACGGATGAGGTTAACACCGCCTGGTTAATTTGCCGCAAACTACTGCTTAGCCCGCCGGGCGTGTCGAGGGTGATCATAAGCAATGGTTGTGACAGGGCATTGGCCTGATCGATTTGGCGAACAATAAAATCGGCCACAGCGGGACCAATGGCCCCCTCTATGCGAATGACCGGGACCATGTTTGTTGGTTGCTGCTCAGTTTGCTCTTGTGCCAAGCCGTAAAAATTCGTCAACAGCAATACTAAGGCGAGGAGTCGTATCATGATCAATTTGAACTTGATGCTTTAGTCAAAGTATAGCCCTAGTTGGAGCACCGCGTTATTTACAACTAATATTCAAAGAAATACTGAGAGAGCACTCAGTAAATCTTATCGAGTCGATTAATAATGACCATGATCGAGACCTACCATCTCCTCGAAGCGCTAGGCGGGTTGGGGCTTTTTTTACTTGGCATGACCATCATGACCGATGCCCTCTATCAACTAGCTGGTCAACGAATTCGCAATGCGTTGATGTCCTTAACACGAAGCCCAACATCAGGCGCGCTCACTGGTGCTTGCAGCACGGCTATTCTTCAGTCTTCAAGTGCCACAACGGTAGCCGCCATCGGCTTTGTCTCCGCCGGGCTGTTAACCTTCAAAGAAGCCTTGGGTATTATTTTCGGTGCGAATGTGGGCACGACGATAACCGGCTGGTTAGTGGTACTGATAGGCTTTAAGCTTAAACTCACCAGTTTGATGTTGCCTTTATTGCTGCTGGCTATGATAGCCAGACTGTTTTTAAAGAAAAAGCAGGCTGCACTGGCGATGGCGGTAGCGGGATTTTCCGTTATATTTGTTGGCATAGGCATGATGCAAAGTGGCCTGTCCGGGTTTGAACAGGTATTAACACCGGCAACCTTTGGTCCTGATACCTGGTTTGGCAGAATACAACTCTTGCTCGTCGGTGCCGCCATTACAGTGGTTACCCAATCTTCAAGTGCCGGCGTGGCGGCGAGTCTCACAGCCTTATATGCTGGCAGTATTAGCTTTCATCAAGCCGCGGCCTTAGTGATAGGAATGGATGTCGGTACCACTGTGACCGCTTTGGTGGCAACCCTGGGCGGGTCGATCTCATCACGGCGGACTGGGCTTTCACACGTTATTTATAATCTTTTAACGGCAGTGATGGCGCTACTGCTGCTCACGCCCTTTGTGCAGACATGGCAATGGCTTTTTGGGCAACCGGTTGAAGCGCAGGCGCAGTTGGCCCTGGTGGCTTTTCACACCCTTTTTAACACCATTGGGTTGTTTTTGATTTTACCCTTTACCAATCAGTTTCAACGTTTAATGAGCACGCTAGTTCCGGAGCGGGAGTGGTCGTACACAGAGCCTTTGGATAATGCGTTATTGCGCGATGTTGACCTCGCATTAAAGACGGTTTATGCCAGTGTGTGTCGGCAATTTCATGATCTACTCTTTTATCTTCGCACTCGGATTAAGTCGGGAGACGAGGATGAGGTCCCTCCGTTTCCTCAGCTGCAAAGTGCACTGGATGAAACCCATGTTTATGTTGATTTGATCCATTTACAGCAAAAAGACAAACCGAGCTGGTATCAATTGCTGGAACTGATCCATATCCTAGATCACATGCAGCGCTTACATGAGAGGTGTAAAGACTGGAGGGATGACCCTTGGTATGAGCCCCAGCGTGAGTCAGGGGTGAGAGACGGGCACCTGAACGAGCTTCTTCTTAAGGCCGAGCAGACTTTATCTGAAATGATGCACTGCATTAACGAGGGTGACAATCTGCGTCTTTGGCAACAGGCACGACGCCTTGGTGAAGAGGTGGATAGGCAATTAGAGAGAGCCCGAACAAAACGAATGCATGATATTGCTGCCGGTCGTCTTAGGGTGCCAGAGGCCGAAAAGTACTTAGAGGACTTCCGGCGTTTGCAACAAATGATCTACCATATCCGCCGGGTTTGTTTGCATCTCAATCAGTGGCAACAAATTAAATAATAAAAAAGGCCGCGTGCGCGGCCTTTTTTATTAATCCCACATTCCAGGGGGTAAATCCTTATCCAGCTTCTTATGAGCGGTGCGATTAAAGGTGGGTACGCGACCGGCTTTTAACTGTTGGCGATAGTCCTTGGCCAGCCAAATTACTACACCCGAAAGCATAAACAGGGCGATGACATTGACGATAGCCATAAGGCCCATAGAAATATCTGCTAATGTCCAAACCAGCTTAATTTCTCCTAGCGAGCCAAACATCACCATGGCTAACACCAATAAGCGGAATATCAACATACCTTTTTGGTGGTTATGTTCCAGAAATAATAAGTTGGTCTCGGCATAGGAGTAGTTAGCAACGATAGAGGTGAAAGCAAAGAATAAGATAGCGATAGCAATAAAGGTCGAGCCCCATGCACCAACGTGAGTCACTAATGCTTCCTGAGTTAAGGCGATGCCGGTGAGGCCGGAGTCAGGTTCAAGCTGACCGGATAATAAAATCAGTGCTGCCGTTGCACTACAGATCACTATGGTATCGATAAACACACCTAGCATTTGTACATAACCCTGTGATGCCGGGTGTGGTGGATTAGGTGTGGCGGTGGCAGCGGCGTTGGCAGCACTACCCATACCGGCTTCATTAGAAAATAAGCCGCGCTTAATGCCTTGGATCATGGCTTGCATAACACCATAGCCAATTGCGCCGGCACCGGCCTGTTCGATGCCAAAGGCATGATCTATTATCAGCATAAATACGCCGGGTAGCTGCTCTGCGTTAATAGCGCATATATATATAGCAAGCAGAAGATAGGCAATGGCCATAAAGGGCACGACGATTTCGGCAAAGCGGGCAATGGTTTTAAGGCCGCCAAAGATGATAAAGCCTGAGCCAATCACTAAGACGATACCAACGGCGAATTTGGGAATATCAAAGGCGACATTAAAAGCCGCAGCAATAGAGTTAGCCTGTACGGCATTAAAGACCAGGCCGAATGCGAGGATAAGGCACAATGAAAATAATACACCCATCCAGCGCTTGCCCAAGCCGAGTTCCATATAATAAGCAGGGCCGCCACGGAAGTTACCTTCCTCATCTTGTATTTTGTAGGCCTGAGCCAATGTGCTTTCGGCAAAACTGGTTGCCATACCAATCAGAGCAATTAGCCACATCCAAAAAATAGCGCCCGGGCCACCTAGATATAGTGCAACGGCAACCCCGGCCATATTACCGGTTCCAACGCGAGCGGCCAAAGAAGTACAAAATGCCTGAAATGACGAAATGCCACCTTTCGCTCCCTCGCGACTGGCAAACATCACTTTAAAAGAGTGCCCAAAGTCACGAAATTGAATAAAGCCTAAACGAAGAGTGAAAAATAAACCTGCCGCGATCAGCAAATAGATAAGTACATGCCCCCAAATAAGGCCGCTAATGGTGTTAGCGATTTCGGTCATAACAAGTGTACCTTTGAACGAGTAATAAAAATTGAGGCGCAATCTAGCATATAGCTGAACAAACTTTTAGTGCATTAGTATAGAAGATAGCTGATTGGGTTAGTTATCCACAGGAAATTGTGGGTAACTGGTGGGTAGGGTGTAGCTAAATAGGGCGGTGAAATCTTTTTACTATTTTCTTTAAAAAAGGGCTTGCGTCGAAATCGAATCTCCCTATAATGCGACCCCACTGAGACGGCAGGCAGCAACGCATAGCGAGGCGC
>NZ_PQCC01000022.1:434128-434256 GCF_002964785.1 Pseudoalteromonas sp. T1lg48 | reverse complement strand
GGTTTTTTGCTTTCTGACTTTTGACCAATCTATTCAAAGCAGTTTATACCAAGCTATAACACTCGAATAGCTGAGCCTTATTGTTATATAAGAGGTGGCACGATTAAGAGTGGTTTCAACTATACAGT
>NZ_PQCC01000022.1:433760-434118 GCF_002964785.1 Pseudoalteromonas sp. T1lg48 | reverse complement strand
GTGTGGCATTTGCCATGTGAAAGTAGAACATCGTCAGGGCCTTATTAAAGAAACCCGTTGCAGCAATGCAGCGGGTTTTTTGCTTTCTGGCGTTTTAAAATTATCAGCCTGGGTGCAATCAATTCATCCATGAAGTATCTCCCCTTCGCGCATCCATGCGCTCACTTCCTCGAACTGCGAAGCGGGGCTTCGGTTTCTCGTCACCCAAACTCAGAAGTGAAACGAAACAGCCGGATGGCCGGCCCCGGCTAGGCGCCCCCGGTCAAAGATAGTGTGGCATTTGCCATGTGAAAGTAGAACATCCTACTTCGTAGCGAGCCAGGGCCTTATTAAAGAAACCCGTTGCAGCAATGCAGCG
>NZ_PQCC01000022.1:96618-433750 GCF_002964785.1 Pseudoalteromonas sp. T1lg48 | reverse complement strand
CGGTCGTCCATGACCTCACCTCAGTAAGCTGCGAAGCTGTGCTTCGGTCTTACTTCGCCTAATTAAAGAAACCCGTTGCAGCAATGCAGCGGTTTTTTTGCTTTTTGGCTTTTGACCAATCTATTCAAAGCAGTTTATACCAAGCTATAACACTCCAATAGCCGAGTCTTATTGTTATATAACAGGTGGTACGCTTAAGAGTGGTTTCAACTATACGTCCCTGTAGCTTGGTTACCTCGGTCGTCCCCCTCCTCGCAGAGCTCGTCACCTTCAAGTGGCATGAGTGAAACTGTTCACTCACTTAATTCCACTTTCAGCCATGACCTCACCTCAGTAAGCTGCGAAGCTGTGCTTCGGTCTTACTTCGCCTAATTAAAGAAACCCGTTGCACCTATGCAGCGGGTTTTTTGCGTTTTGGGTTTAAAACACACCACGCACCCTCAATTGCGTCAGTCCTGTGCCGACTTTAGAAGCAGATAAGCCTAAGTTGCTCTAACAATACATTAGGTTATATCGCGCATTACAGCGCTCGCTTACTAAAAGCACTATAAAAGAACCCTTTCTTAATGAGTTCACCCTTGGTGCTGCCATGAGACATCATCGTGGTCGCTTATTATCAAAAAGGTAGCTGTTGCAGCAATACAGTGGTTTCTTATTGTTGTGGTTAAGTACGTTGTTCACCTATAGCGCCTTGTAATGTTGGTTATTACAGGCAATAAAAAAGCCGCTAATAGCGGCTTTTAAACAATCTGAGGGCTTGGCCTTACTGTTCCCAGTAAGCCTGTTCTAAGCAGTCTTCGCGTTCTGGCAGGCCACGGGTTAAGCGTGGTGAGTGCTGTACCAATACTTCGTAGCTTGCACGGTTCGCATACTTGCTGATCTGTGCCAGTGAGGAATAGGTAATAGCTGCTTGCTCATGCTTGGACGAGTTAGGGACATTCAACTTATGGTATTCGTTGGCGCTAATATCGTGTAGCACGGCAGCCAAGGCGCAGTCTCCGGCGCCATTGGTGTTTTTAATGCTATCCGGTCCGCCCATAAACGGAGCAGTATGGCTGTAAGCTTTAATCGGAGCTTCACAGTCCTGCTTGCGCATGGCACGGGAAAACTCATAGCGGTTAAAGTCGGCAATGGCACCTGGTAATAACGGATACTCGGTCTCTCGCTTACAGGGTTCGTCGACATAACCGGCCATAAACATGCCTTTTTCTCCGGCGGTGCAGATCACCAGATCAACCCAGTCTAGCGCCTTATCGGCGGCCAACAGCGGATCTTCAAAGCCGGTAATGGCTTCGCCTTCCTCCTCATTCATGGCGAGGATATCAACGTGTTTTTCAACAAACTCCGCCCACCATTTAGGGTCTTGTTCGATCAAAAAGCGGGTACCCAGAGTCAGTACCACGGGGACGCCTGCATCATTGGCGTATTTTACCGCCTGCATGGTAGCGTCGGTCATGGTTTCAGCTCCTTGAGTACGCATAAGGTAGGCGCTGATCACTAGGGCCGAAGAGTCTTGGATAAGCTCTTTATCTATGGACTCGGGTCGAAGATGGTTCATTAAGCCCGCACTGATGGCAAAGGTACGCTCACCACTTTCATCAATAAGGGTAAAGCAGCGGCCGATAGGGCCATCCACGGGCTGCAGATAATCCAGATCGACACGGCTTGATGTGTTACATAGAAAGCGATAGGCATAGCTGCCTATTTTAATGTTTTCACTCATTACCCCAAGTAATACCGAGCGATCATCGGCCAGCACGGAATAATTGTGCATGGTATTGCCAATGGTGCCACCGGCAAACTCGTAATCGATCATCTCGTTTAGTTTAAGACGATCATACAAGGCATTAGTGGTTTCACTGTCGATCACCTGAGACATGCCTCGATGTAGACCAAACTCATCAAGAAAAGCTAAATCGACCTTGGCTTCAATATCGACCACGATCTGATCAATGCCGACGATGTAGCTACGCTTGAGTCGCGACTCGGCATTAATTTGATTGGTAAGTGGATCTTTCTCTTCCACCGGAAAATAATGTTTGTGTCTTCGACGACCAGGAAACTTCATGACTTACCCGTTTGCGGTATTCATAGAACAAAAAAAGCGGCGAATTATAGCTTAAATTTGCCCTCGCAGGCTATGCCATGGCTTATAAAATTGCCCGAAATAGCGATATAATTGCCCCTTTATTGTAGCTATTTGAGCGAATATGAGTGAACTTGATGATCAGTACTGGATGCAAAAAGCCTTGGATTGTGCGCAACGTGCTGAACAAATAGGAGAAATTCCAGTAGGTGCGGTGGTGGTTAAAGATAACCAGCTGATTGCCGAGGGCTGGAATCAATCGATCACCCTGAATGACCCATCCGCCCATGCAGAAATGATGGCGATTCGTGCCGCCGGTGAAGTACTTAACAATTATCGTCTTATCGACTGCACCCTGTATGTGACCCTAGAGCCCTGCTCTATGTGTGCCGGGTTGTTAGTGCATAGCCGTATCGAGCGTTTAGTTTTTGGTGCTACGGATCTTAAAACAGGCTCGGCAGGTTCGATCATGAATCTAGTGCAGGAGCCGCGTTTAAACCATCAGCTTGAGGTAACGTCTGGGATATTAGCGGAGGAATGTTCGCAGCAACTATCGGCGTTTTTTAAACGTCGTCGGCAAGAACATAAAGAATTGAAAAAAGCGCGACAGCAGCGCACGGAGGAGAATTAAGACTCCGCCATACGCTGTTGCTCTAGCTCTTCCATTTGCTGGGCGGCAAACAGGCGGCAGCGCCAGAGGATTTTACTGTGAGTGTTCTTTCTTAACACTCGGCGACGTTTGGCGCTAGAAAATAGCACGCGTTGTTTAAAGCTATGCGTTCTACGACGTTTCAACATAGTACTTCTCCTGAAAGTGAGAGGGGAGAGCTACCATCACATCACGATTAGGTGACAGTTTTATGGCATTCCTGCTGATTCTTCCGTGGCGCTAGCATCGGCGACATCCAGGGCTTGGTTTTCATCTAACCACACCAAGGTGTCGTAGTAGCGCCTAATATTATCTACGTAGGTTACGGCAACATCTCCACGCGCATAACCATACTTTGTTGTTCGATAATAACGTTTCTTCACCAGCAGCGGTAGGTATTTTTTAACATCGGCCCATTTGTCCGGATCGTCGCCACCGCGCTCTGTTAAGGCTCGGGCATCGTTCACATGACCCCAGCCGACATTATAAGAAGCCAGTGCAAACCAGGTGCGGTCAGGCTGGGGAATACGGTCGGGTACGCGCTCCAGTAAATAGCGCAGGTATTTGGCTCCACCATCGATATTTTGCTCCGGCTTAAGGCGGTTCTTGACCCCTACCTGCTTGGCGGTGGGCAGGGTGAGCATCATGATGCCGCGTACTCCGGTGGGCGATTTGGCTCGGGGATCCCACATAGACTCCTGGTAACTAAGCGCTGCCAGCAAACGCCAGTCGAGCTCATGGGCGTATTGTTTAAACCAGTGCGCGTACTTGGGCAGGGTATCGGCCACGGCCTCGATAAAGGCCAAGGTATTTACATAGTTGAACTGGCGCACATGGCCAAAGTACTTTTCCTCCAGGGCATAGAGGCGGTTATTTTCTTTTACCTCACCAAAGAACTCGATCATCAGGGCATAAAGAGAGTCATCATCGTCTTTACGCATCAACCAGGCGATGGGGTCATTACGAGTTACCGAAAAACCTATGCTGAGATTGGGGTGATAACGACGAAACAGCGCCAGGGTGTGAGAGTCGGCGATGGTGTAATCGATGTCACCGTCGATAATGGCCTGCAGTAACTCAGATTCATCCAGCTCATCGGTTTCATTCCAGGTCAGTTGCGGAAACTGCTTTTTTGCTCTGAGCAGGCTTTGCGAGTGGCTGCTGCGCTCCAGGACGGTCAATGTGCCCTCGAGATCTTCGAAACCTCGGGGGCGAGGGCGCCCTTGTTTATACACCAGCTTTTGACTGATGGTGCGATAGCTGGGGCCAAAGCGGTAAAGCTCGGCCCGGCTCGGCGAGTAGCCGATCCCTGAGGCGATTAAATCTAAGGAGCCGTTATCGAGGCGCGCAAACATATCGTTAAGGCTAAAAAAGGGCACTATATCGAGTTCAACCCCCATATAGTCGGCAAACTCCTGGGCCAGCTCGTATTCAAAACCTTGTTCGCCTTGGGTGCCTTGATAATAGTTACTGGCGCCGGCCAGGGTACCCACCCTTAATGTTTTGGTGTGATATATCTGTTCCAGTTGCGTTGGTTGTTGTGGCTCACTACAGCCAAAAAGTGCCACTAAAGCAATTGATAACAAAAATAATCTCACAGCCAGCCCCTATCGCCTTGTCAGCTACTCTTATAACAAAACCAAGGCCTTGCGTCACCACTACTTTAATGTGGTATGGCTGGAGTTAATAAATGCGGACAATCGTCCTTGTCGTGCTGCCTTTAACTCGCATTTTAAGGGAAATTAAGTATAATGCGCGGCAACTGTCGTTCAATCCTTAACCCCGGATGATAATACCTATGTTGATCCTTCGCGGTGCGCCAGCACTTTCCGATTTTCGCGTTCAAAAAGTGCTTACTCAGTGTAAGCAAGCTAACCTTCCCGTAACCGACGTGTATGCTGAGTTTATGCACTTTGCTGACTTAACAGCAGAGCTAAATGCGGACGAGCATACCAAGCTTGAAAAGCTACTGACCTACGGGCCGCATATTCCAGAGCACGAGCCGCAAGGTACGCTGATCTTGGTAACGCCGCGTCCAGGCACTATTTCTCCTTGGGCATCTAAGGCTACCGATATCGCTCACAACTGCGGTTTAACTCAGGTGCATCGCATCGAACGTGGCATTGCTTACTATGTTGAAGGCGAGTTAACGGCAGAGCAGCAACAAGAAGTTGCAGCCCTCTTGCATGACCGCATGACCGAAGCGACACATGCCGAATTAACGGACGCCAGCAAGTTGTTCACCAACGAGCAGCCGCGTCCTATGTCATCAGTTGATATTCTTGGTGGTGGCCGCGAAGCGCTAGCTAAAGCAAACGTTGAGCAGGGCTTTGCCTTAGCGGACGACGAAATCGACTACCTGGTTGAAAACTTCCAAAAGCTGGGCCGTAACCCGAACGACATCGAACTATTCATGTTCGCCCAGGCTAACTCTGAACACTGCCGTCATAAAATCTTTAATGCCGATTGGACCATCGACGGCGTAGAGCAGCCTAAGTCGCTGTTCAAAATGATTAAAAATACCTACGAGCAAAACAGCGTAAACGTATTATCTGCCTATAAAGATAATGCCGCCGTTATGAAAGGTTCGGTAGCGGGTCGTTTCTTCCCTGATTTTGTTGGTGAGTACACCTACCATCAAGAAAACATCGAAATCCTGATGAAGGTTGAAACCCACAACCACCCAACGGCTATTTCTCCGTTCTCGGGTGCATCTACCGGTTCTGGTGGTGAAATCCGTGACGAAGGTGCAACGGGTCGTGGCTCTAAACCAAAAGCAGGTCTGGTTGGTTTCAGCGTATCTAACCTGCGTATCCCTGGCTTTGAACAGCCGTGGGAAACCAAGTACGGTAAACCAGGTCGCATCGTTGAAGCGCTAGATATTATGATCGAAGGCCCACTAGGTGGTGCCGCATTCAACAACGAATTTGGTCGTCCAAACCTATTGGGTTACTTCCGTACCTACGAAGAATTAGTAAACAGCCATAATGGCGAAGAGGTACGTGGTTACCACAAACCAATCATGATCGCCGGTGGTTTAGGTAATATTCGTACCGAGCACGTGCAAAAAGGTGAAATCCCTGTTGGCGCTAAGCTAATTGTACTGGGTGGTCCGGCGATGAACATCGGCCTAGGGGGCGGTGCAGCTTCATCTATGGCTTCTGGTCAGTCTAACGAAGACCTGGACTTTGCTTCGGTACAACGTGAAAACCCAGAAATGGAACGTCGTTGTCAGGAAGTGATCGACAAGTGTTGGCAGCTAGGTGATGACAACCCAATCGCCTTTATCCACGATGTGGGCGCGGGTGGTCTATCAAATGCCTTCCCTGAGCTGGTAGACGACGGTGGTCGTGGCGGTATTTTCGAACTGCGTAACGTACCAAACGATGAGCCGGGCATGGCACCACACGAAATCTGGTGTAACGAATCACAAGAGCGTTACGTGCTAGCGGTAGCGGAAGAGAACTTCGAGCGTTTCGAGCAAATCTGTAAGCGTGAGCGTGCGCAATACGCAGTAATTGGTACGGCGACAGAAGAACGTCATCTACGCGTAGCCGACTCACACTTTGGCAACAACCCGGTAGACCTTCCTCTCGAAGTACTACTTGGTAAAGCACCTAAGATGCACCGTGACGTAACGTCAAAACAAGCACAAGGTGAAGCGCTAGAGACTGCTCAGATTACAGTAAAAGACGCGGTTCAACGTTTACTTCGTCTACCTGCGATTGCAGAGAAAACCTTCCTTATCACCATCGGTGACCGCTCGGTAACCGGTTTGGTTGCGCGCGACCAGATGGTGGGTCCATGGCAGGTGCCGGTAGCAAACTGTGCGGTAACAGCAGCAGCATTCGACACCTACCATGGTGAAGCCATGTCAATGGGTGAACGTACCCCTGCAGCATTGCTTAACTTTGGTGCATCTGCTCGTTTAGCGGTAGCCGAGTCACTGACGAACATCGCCTGTGCAGATATTGGTTCATTGCACAACATTAAGCTATCTGCAAACTGGATGGCAGCAGCGGGTCACCCGGGTGAAGATGCGGGTCTTTACGAAGCCGTTAAAGCGGTGGGCGAAGAGCTGTGTCCTGCATTAGGTCTGACTATCCCTGTTGGTAAAGACTCAATGTCGATGAAGACTACATGGCAAGATAATGGTGAAGACAAGGCGGTAACTGCGCCACTATCACTGGTTATCACTGCGTTTGGTCGTGTTGAAGACATTCGTAAAACGGTAACGCCTCAGCTTCGTACCGACAAAGGCGAGTCAACCTTGCTACTTATCGACCTGGGCGCCGGCCAAAACCGTATGGGTGCATCTAGCCTGGCACAGGTATACAAGCAATTGGGTGACAAGACGCCTGACGTTGATAGCCCAGAGCTACTTAAAGGCTTCTTCGAAGCCATGCAGGCGCTTGTAAGCGAAGAAAAACTACTTGCTTACCATGACCGTTCAGACGGTGGTCTATTCGTAACCGTGGCGGAGATGGCGTTTGCTGGCCACACGGGTGTGACCCTTGAGCTAGACGCGTTAGCGGGTTCAGACCTAGAAGTACTCTTCAACGAAGAGCTAGGTGCGGTAATCCAGGTTCGTAATAGCGACTTGGACGCGGTTAAAGCGGTACTTGCGGATAACGGTCTTGCGGCCCTAAGCCACGAGATTGGTACCTTGAACGATGCCGATCAGTTAGTTATCAAGCGTGGCGGTGCTGCACTTGTTGATAACAGCCGTACAGAGCTTCGTTTAGCCTGGGCCGAAACCACGTATCAGATGCAGTCACTACGTGACAACCCAGCCTGTGCACAGCAAGAGCATGACGCAAAAGCGGATGCGAACGACCCAGGTCTGAATGTGAAGCTAAGCTTCGACATCAATGAAGATGTTGCTGCGCCTTATATTGCCACCGGTGCTAAGCCGAAAATGGCTATCCTGCGTGAGCAAGGCGTTAACTCTCACGTTGAAATGGCGGCGGCGTTTAACCGTGCCGGCTTTGCAGCAATCGATGTACACATGAGCGACATCCTTGAAGGTCGTTTGACTCTTGAAGAGTTCAAAGGTCTTGTTGCCTGTGGTGGCTTCTCATACGGTGACGTACTGGGTGCCGGTGAAGGTTGGGCTAAGTCGATTCTATTCAATGACATGGCTCGCGACAGTTCCAAACCTTCTTTGAGCGTCAAGATACCTTCAGCCTAGGTGTTTGTAATGGTTGTCAGATGATGTCGACACTACGCGAACTGATCCCAGGCACCGAGCACTGGCCACGTTTTGTAACCAACCAAAGTGAGCGTTTCGAAGCGCGTGTTGCCCTGGTTGAAGTGCAGGACAGCCCGTCTGTCTTCTTCAATGGCATGGCCGGTTCACGTATGCCTATTGCCGTTTCACACGGTGAAGGTCGTGCCGAGTTTGCTAACGATGCGGCAATCCAAACGGCGGTTAACTCGGGTACGGTTGCGGTTAAATACGTGGACAACTACGGTAACCCAACTATGCAATACCCAGCGAACCCGAATGGTTCACCAGAGGCAATTTCGGGTATTACTTCTACCGATGGTCGTGCAACCGTGATGATGCCACACCCAGAGCGTGTATTCCGCGCCGTGGCCAACTCTTGGCACCCAGATGAGTGGAAAGAAGATAGCCCGTGGATGCGTATGTTCCGCAATGCGCGTAAGCACATTGGCTAACTCCTTGGTTAATTACCAAAGATAACAAAAGGCTGCATTTGCAGCCTTTTTTGTTTGCGGCGTATTCAGTTTGCCCGTGTTAGTATTAAGTCAAGGGTTAAGCTAAAGGAAGGCTATGCTGCGTAAGGTTTTTTTAATATTGCTTGGGGTGATCTTAGTGCTGGTTATAGCGCTGACGGTCGCGTATGGATTTCGCAGCGAGCTCACCCATATGCTGGCCAAGCAATATTTGCAGCACCAGGGCGCAAGTTTGACCTGCGCACGTTGGCAATGGGGGTCTCAGCTGTTGGCCATCGATGCCGAGCGATTATGCCTAGAGTATCAGGGTCACTCTTTAACCTTAGAAGGCGTCACCCTAACGCCTTCGTCCCTCCATGTAGCGAGAGCTCATGTACAGGCAGGCCCCATCACCGCCAGTGATAATAAAGATAAACAAGCCAGCCAATGGCAGCCCGCGCCTTTGGCCTTGTTGCTGCCATTAAAAAGGCCTTTACTGAGCATAGCCGATGCCAAGGTCAGTTTTGCCGACTTCAGTCGCCCCATGACCTTCGCTATTGAAGAAAACCAAATCAATCATTTTCAAATCACCGGTGACATTCAGGGGCAATGGCTGCTAAAAAGCGACGCCATCGAAGTGGATGTGGCCTTTGCACGCGATTTTACCAAGGTGTTGGGCGAGTATATTAAAACGCAGCAAAATCATGCCCTGGACTGGCATGCAGATGTAGCCCAGCTGGCCCTTAAAGGGTGGTTTAAGGGCAATAGTCTTGATGCAATACTGGCCTTGCACCTCGATGGCGAGCTGCGTACCGAGCCGCAATGTCTATGGCAACTTGCAAGCCAGGGGCAGGTGCATCTTCAATCCGAGGATATGCAGCAATACCGTATTGCAGCACAGCAGCTGCACACCGAGCTGGGGGCGCTTAGTCATTGTATGTCTTTGGATAAATACAGCGCCTATTTGGGAGAGCTGGCCCAAACTCGCTGGCAACTTAGCAGTGGTCAGCCGCTAAAGGTGAATATGAGCGGTGAATTTGTGCTGCCAGAGCTAAGCATGGCCAATCGTGCGGGGCAGCAGTCAGTCCTGGTTGAAGCGGACAACACCCAAGGCAACTGGCAAACCCTGACGCTAAGCAGCGAGTATCAGTTAACGGCGCATTTAGACGGTATCGGCACGGTTCAAAGCCAGGGCACCCTGACCGAGAAGCAGTTGCAAGGGCACTTCCTGGGTCAAGTAGCGTTGCCACCGCAGCATGAACTTGAGTATCAGCCGCTGCAGGTCAAAGGCCAGTTCGGTTACGATTATCAGGGGGCCGGCTGGCTGCGTGGCGATGTGAAAACCCCAGCCTTGAGCTATCAAGACTATCGGTTAAAGAATCTGGCTTTGAGCTTAGATGGCACCCTGGCTCGCGATGGAAAGGTGGAAGCCGAGCTGACCACAAAAGTCGCGGCGCTCAATAGCCCACAACTAAAGGTGCGCACTCTGGCGCAGCAGTATCATATTAGCGCCAACCCGTTTGCTGCCGGTGAGCGACAGGCGCAGGCAGAGGTGCAAAGCCAGCTCGGGGATATAGAGCTGGAGGGCGTGCGCTTAAGTGGCCTTAAGCTCGACAGCAGCCTGAGCTTAAGCCGAGTTATTGAGGGCACTCATATTGCTTCTTGGCAAGGTGCGGAGGCACTGCTCAAGCATAACTGGAGCGACAACGCTCATGCGCTGAGTGTGGTTATCAATGATACCGAGCTGCATACCTTTATGCCCCTGGTGCAGCAGCTTGAACCCGAACTGGTGTTCGGCGGCGGCACCGCGTCATTGCATCTTGAAGGTGATGCGCTGCTAGAGCGCTTTGACTGGCAATTAGATGTCAACAGCGCCGATGTCTTGTATCAGAATTACCTGGCCCAGTCTCTGACCATGACCCCCAAAGGCAGTTTGAATTCAGGTGTACTTCAGCTCGATAGAACTAAGTTTAACCTAAGTGAAGTGCGCGCCGGTCCGGTACTAAAAGAGGTGCATGGTACGCTTGGAATGGATGAAGATCTTTATATTAGCAAAGTACAGGGCAAGATATTTGATGGCACCTTTGCCCTGGACCAGCTTTATGTAACTGGCCTGGAGAAGGAGCGAGTGCCGACATTATTGAAGCTTGAAGGGATCCGCGCCGAAAATGTCCTGGCTCTCGAGCCGCAACAGGGGATCAGTGTCAAAGGGCTATTGGCCGCCGAGCTGCCGGTGCGCTTTAATGAGCAGGGGGTCAGCATCGAAAATGGCCGTATATACTCTCAGGCCGCGGGCAAGTTAACCATAGATAACAACGCCGCCTTTAATGTGGTCAAAGAGCAGCAGCAACAGTTAGGGCCCATGTTGGCCATGTTGGAGAATTTAGACATTAACAGTATTCATGCCGATGTTGATTTAACCCATGATGGTTGGTTAACTATGGCGATGCAACTGAAGGGAGAAAATCCCGAGCATCAACAAGCAGTTAATTTTAACTATAATCACCAGGAAAATATCTATACCTTATTCAGAGCGCTGCGCTTAAGTGACGAAATCACCAAAAGAGTAGAGCAAGAGTATCAAGCGAAGGAGTAAAGCAATGAGTACGCGAATGCTGGTGGCCTTAGTCGGCGCGTTAACCCTAATGGGATGTACCCACAGGGTCGAGGTAGAAAGTAAAGAGCCGATCACCATCAACCTTAACGTTAAAGTGGATCATGAGATCCGCGTTAAAGTAGACAAAGAACTCGATGAACTTTTCGGCGACGACAGCGAGCTATTTTAGGAGGCGAATATGAAACTAGTGAAATGGACTATGTTACTCAGTGCGACCATGTTGGCCTTTAGTGCCTGGGCTCTGACCCTAGATCAGGCGAAGGATCAGGGCATTGTCGGCGAAACAAGTACTGGTTACCTGGAGTTGGTGCAAGACTCCGCCGAGGCGCAACAACTGATCACCGAGATCAATGCCAAACGCAAGGCTAAATACCTGTCCTTGGCCAAGAAAAACGGCATCAGCCTCAGTCAGGTTGAAGCCCTGGCCGGCGCCAAGGCCATTGAAAAGACCGTTCCCGGACACATGGTCAAGGTCGATGGTAAATGGCGTAAGAAATAATCATAAAAATGAACAAGCAGGGTATTCACTGTGCTTGTTCATTTGTATTTGGTTTAACAACCTGATTTAGCCCTCACCCACTTGGGCGCACTAAGTAAAACCGGGGACTTACTGCACGTAGGTTTGAGTTGGGTAAAGTGAAAAACTGAATTCCACCCGTTTGCCAGCTGTACCCGCCCGTGGGTGCTCCTACAAGGCGACCAAACTCATGGTCTTGAACCGTATTGGCAAACAAAATAGCGGAAGAGTAGGTTTGTACTCCAATAATAACGCTTACTTTACCACTAAAATGCAAAGGGTTAGAGACATCACTGCGCTCGTATTTTTCATATTGTCTGCTGACTACGTCACCGATTTTTTCTCCCTCATCCTGATGTGCTGCAATCACTTTTTTTTGGTAGAAGCTGGTGTGCCTGTAGGGCTTATCGGCGATATAGGTGAGTAGGCCCTTCTTCCACATATCATCATCACCACCGCGATTAAGACTCACGTCAATGATCAGATGCTGTATGTTGTGCTCTTGTATGGTTTTGAATGCGTCGCGAGTAAAGTCGTAGAATGCCTGTTTGTCATGCCACCAGAACTCATTGATGGTCATTTTGGCTTCACCTGCACTTAGAATCTCAAACTTAAATGTATCATCAAAGGTAGGCTTGCTCATGCTCATAGGCTTGCTTTTTGAAGCGTCAACAATCAAAGTGCGAGGGAGGGACTTATCACTAAACTCAATAATAAACTCCTCCTTTTTGCCAATAAACAACCAGTAGTACAAAGCAAACTTGGTGCTTAGCAGCGCTTCCCTATGGCGAACAGTGTCACCATACATTCGTGACATCAATCTAGTGTAAATCGACTCTATGGGTTGGTTGTTGATGGCGACAATGCGCGCGTTCTCATATGGACTTTTTTCTCCACCGAGTTTACTGGCGATAGAAATTTCACCTTCCCTTATCTTGACCTCAAATGGAAATAAACCCTGATTGTCATTAGCGAGTTGCTCCACTAGGCGACGCTGGCTAGGGATCATTATATTCATATGACCATCATTGAATTGACCGTTCAAAACACTAATGTGTGTGAGAAATTCATTAACGCTTAGGGGAGAATCAAGCTCACTTTTGAGTTCATTTAACTTACTTTCAAAAGTCTTGATATCCTCAATGCGCAAAGACAAATCAGGATGAGTATCTTTGACCCAGCGCCACCATATGTGGTGGCGCAAAAGTTAAGCAAAAGAATGATGGGTAAATCGATAGACGTTTAAGCGATAAGGCGCTCGGCCAGACTTAACTCCATGGTCGCTTTAAGCAGGCGATAAAGGTTAATCGACGCATCGATCTCTTCTTTACGATTGGTTAAAGACTCGATGTTTAACCCCAACGGCACCTCTAAATGAGCACAGCTACGCAGAATTAAATCCAGGTTCTCACGGCAAATACGCACCGACTCACTTAAGGTGTTGTCAGCATCGAGCATGCGCCACTTGGTTGCCTCGGGTACGGAAATGCCCAGCCACTGCATAAAGTCCAGGGTGGTTTCACCACCGCAGGGTGTAAAGGTGAGGATAATACGCTGCGGCGTCAGACCTTGCTGGCGACAGCTGCGGGCATAGCTGGTGATCAAGTCTATGGTCGCCTGGGCGTTGTAGACCGCTTGCGAGATGAAAAACTTACAACCTTGGTCCGTTTTCGTCAGCAAACGCTCGTGCTCATTACCCTTGCTGGCATGGCGCTCGGCTATGGTGACGCCACCCAAAAAGAAATCGTGGTCGTGCTCACCCAGGTGTGTATACGCATCATTTAGGCTTAGTTTTACGTCACCCGTTGACGATGGGCTACCGACCAATACCAGGTTATTGAGGTTATATTGCTCGCTGGTCGTATCTAACCACTGGTTAAATTCGCCAGCGCTGCGCTGCGCCACACTTTTATAGGTGATCACGTCCAGCTGCGACAAACGACGCAGCAAGCCACTGTAGTGGCGCGGATCGATGGTTTCCTTAAAGGGGAAGGGGCGGGGCACATTGGTGCGACTGCTTTCGTCCTGAATATCGTAAACCACCACGCCGTCATACTCGATTTCGTGTAAGCGGCCCAGTAGCTTTTCGGCAATGGCTTGCAGTTTAGTATCGTCGGTGCCCGTCTTTGGTGGCGTGGTGCCGATAAGGTACACCCCTTGACGGGGGTCTTCTATTTTCTCTTGCAGTGTTAGCGCCATGATCCTCATTCCCATATGCGGCTGATGGGAATAACTATAACAGCCATTTAGACGTCTATACAGCCCTTTCTAGTGAAACTTACTCAAGGGTGTTGAGTTCAATTCAAGTTGAACCTCTGCAAGCAGGGTCGTAAAACCCCTTGTAACGCCCCTTTGACACATTTGTTTACAGCAAAATCGGGTGTCGATTACGCGCAGTGAGTGAATTTATTGCATAATGGATTGGATCAAAAATCAGATAACAATCAGATAACACAAGGTAGGAAGATGAAACTATCGGTCATTGCTTCGGGTATCGCGCTGGCGCTGACGCTAGGCGGATGTCAAAGCACACAGACAACGCAAACAAGTGCTGCAGTTGAAACGGCACAGCAAAACAATAAAGTATTTGCCCAGGACTATGTATTAGAAGAGCTAGACAATGGTCTGCGGGTCATGGTGGTTAAAACCGATTACCCAGATGTGGTCTCGCTACAGATCCCGGTTTCGGTAGGCTCGCGCAACGAAGTAGAGGAAGGTAAAACCGGCTTTGCCCACTTTTTCGAGCACATGATGTTCAAAGGCTCGGAAAAATTCCCGGAAGATGTGTATGCCGATATCATGAAAAACTCAGGCGTAGATAACCGTGCCTACACCACCAATGACTACACCAACTATCACCTTAATTTTTCCAAGCAGCATTTAGACAAGGTGCTGGAGGTGAAAGCCGATGTATTTCAAAACCTCAGCTACACCGAAGAGCAGTTCCGCACCGAGGCGCTGACGGTGAAGGGCGAATACCTAAAAAACAATGCCAGCCCTATTCGTAAGCTACTGGCCGCGGTGCGCAAAGAAGCGTTCGACAAGCACACCTATGAGCACACCACCATGGGCTTCTTCGAAGACATCGAAGCCATGCCGGACCAAAGCGAGTACGGGCAAACCTTCTTTAAGCGCTTCTATAAGCCCGAGTACGTTTCCTTGGTGATCGTCGGCGACGTAGACCCCAAAGAAACCATTGAAATGGTGAAAAAGCACTGGGGTAACTGGCAGCGTGGTGACTATCAGGCGGATATTCCGGTAGAGCCGAAACAAGCTGCGCCACGTTATGTGCATGAGCAGTACGAAGGCTTACCGGGGCACTGGCTGCTGGTTTCGTATAAGGGCACCGAGTGGAACCCAAATACCAAGGACCGCGCCGCGTTGGACCTGTTGTCACAACTTTATTTCTCTGAAAACTCGGAGCTATACCAGCAGTTGGTGGTTGAAAAGCAAATAGCTTCGCAAATGTTTACCTACAACCCGGAAACAAAAGATCCGGGCCTGTTGCATGTGTTCGTTAAGGTTGATGACGAAGAAAACCTTGCCGTAGTGCGTGATGCCATTAACCAAACCTATGCCAAAGCGCGCACCGAGTTGGTGGATGAAGGCAAACTGGCGGCGTTGAAATCAAACGCTAAATACAGTTTTATCAATAGCCTGGATTCATCACAGGCCATCGCCTCGACGCTGGCCAACTATATGCACTTTGAGCGTGACCCAGAGGTGATCAATGCCCTTTACCAAAGTGCCGACAGCGTCAGTGCCGAAGACATTCGCGCCATCGCCAATAAGTACTTTACCGATAGCAGCCGCACCACGGTTACCATGTCGGCCAAGGACAAGGTCGCCGGCTTTGATACCGAAGTGCAGCTCGATGCCTTGGTAACCGAGATCAATAACAAGCCAAGCGAGCAATTCTTTAGCGTACTGGATAAAACCAACAGCTCCCCTCTGGTTGACGTAAACTGGTTGTTCTACACCGGTGCAGCGGCGGATCCTGAAGGTAAAAAAGGTGTGGCAGCACTCACAGCTGCGATGCTGGCCAAAGGCGGCAGCCAGTCGATGAGCTACAAGGAAATTCAAAAAGCCCTTTACCCGATTGCCGGCAGTTTTTCTTATCAAATCGATAAGGAAATGATCTCGCTACGTGGTCGCATTCATAAGGACAACGCCGAGCAATGGTATGAGCTTGTCAGCGACCAACTACTTGATCCAGGCTTCCGCGAAGACGATTTTGCCCGCTTAAAGAAAGAGTTGATCGACGGCATCAAGTCGGGTCTAAAAGCCTCTAACGATGAAGAGCTGGGTAAAGAGGTACTCTACGCCGAGCTGTATCACGGTCACCCTTATGGGGCCTACAACTACGGTGACTTGTCTGACTTAGAAGCCTTGACCCTGGATGATGTCAAAGCCTTCTATGGTGCAAACTTTACCCAGCGTAATTTGCACCTGGGTCTGATCGGTGCTGTGCCTGAAAAGGTGAAGGCGCAAATGATGACCGACCTGCAATCATTGCCAGCGGGCGAGCAAGCGCGTTTGGATATTCCGGATGCGCCAGCACTTGAGGGCCATCACGCTACCATCATCGAAAAGAACGCCAAATCCACGGCGGTGTCATTCGGCTTCCCAATCGAAACCACGCGTTCGAGCAAAGACTGGACGGCGCTGTGGTTGGTACGTTCCTTCCTTGGTGAGCACCGTAACTCCAATGCCAAATTATTTGAGCGTATTCGCCAAGTACGCGGCATGAACTACGGTGATTATGCCTATATCGAATACTTCCCACGAGGCATGTTCCAAACCAAGCCGGATGCCAACCTGGGTCGTTCCGAGCAAATCTTCCAGGTCTGGTTGCGTCCGCTGCGCTCGAACAACGATGCCCACTTTGCAACGCGCACGGCACTGTTCGAGCTGGATAAGCTAATCAATCAGGGCATGAGTGAGGAAGACTTCATCGCTACCCGTAACTTCCTGGTTAACTTTGTGCCGCAGCTGGTGGCGAGCCAAAATCGTCAGCTCGGTTATGCCTTGGATAGCCAATTCTACGGTATCGATAACTTTGCCGACACCGTGCGTTCGCAGCTTGAAACGCTTACGGTGGCAGATGTGAACCGCGTTATTCGTGAAAACCTGCAAACCGATAATATTCATTATGTGTTTGTCAGTGGCGATGGCGAAGACATGAAGGCGCGTTTAGCGAACGAGCAGGTATCACCGCTTAAGTACAACACCGAAAAACCTGCCGAGCTGGTGGCCGAAGATAAGCAAATCGAAAGCTACAAGCTGGCCATCCCGAGCAGCAATATCAAGGTTGTGGCTTTGGAAGACGTGTTTAAGTAAGTAGAACCGAGACAGCAAAAAGCCGCTCAATCGAGCGGCTTTTTTTTATGGGTTATTTCTTTTTTGCCTTGGCCTTGGCTTTTTTGCGTTTGGCTTTCATTTTTTCCGGATCTTTTTTCTTCTTCGGCGGCAGCTTGGCTTCTTTGTGCTGTGGCTCCAGGCCTTTAATCTTACGGCGCTTTAATACCTGATCGGTGTAGCGCTCAATTTTACCTACCATGGCTACTTCATGGGCTTCAACCAGGGAAATGGCGGTGCCTTTTTTACCGGCGCGGGCGGTACGGCCAATGCGGTGTACATACACATCGGCGCTGCGCGGCATATCGAAGTTGAACACATGGCTGATGTCGTTAACGTCGATACCACGAGCGGCGACATCGGTGGCAATCAAGATCTTAGTGCGGCCACTGTGGAAGCTGGCCATCGCCGCCATACGTTTATCCTGCGGCATTTCACCGCGCAACCAGGTGGTTTTAATGTCATGAGTGAAAAGCTCGCCAACCAGTGTCTCTAAACGCTCACGGGTTTTAACGAAGACAAT
This sequence comes from Pseudoalteromonas sp. T1lg48, assembly GCF_002964785.1. GTDB lineage: Bacteria > Pseudomonadota > Gammaproteobacteria > Enterobacterales > Alteromonadaceae > Pseudoalteromonas. Next base: position 416,321 of record NZ_PQCC01000022.1, on the reverse strand, counting down.
GGCCTTTTCAACATCTTCTTGCTGCAGCAAGTGCACCAGAAGCTTAAGCTTATGGTCGTAATCATCGGCCAGATGCACCCATTGCAAAATCTTGCCGCGTTCACGACGTGAAGGCGAAGCCTCAAGCTGGGCGGGCTCGTTTAAGATGCGCTCGGAGAACTTGGCTACGCTGTCGCCCTCGAGAGTGGCAGAGAAGAGCATACATTGACGGCGGTTTTTCGCTTCCTCACAAATGCGCAGCATTTCTTTACGGAAACCCATGTCCAGCATGCGGTCTGCTTCGTCCAAAATAAGCAATTCGACGTCTTCGGCATGGAAGTTTTCTGTGTCCAGGTATTCCATCAAGCGCCCGGGGGTCGCGATCAGGATATCGTTATTCTTTTCAAAAATTTCTTTATGCGTGCCGTAGTTGATACCGCCGGTCACCACCCCGATTTTTAGGTGGGTTTGCGCCGCCAGCTTCTCGCATTGTTCATGCACCTGGTAGGCCAGCTCACGGGTCGGCGTCATGATCAAGACGCGGGCGAATCCCGGGTTACGGCGCGGGTGATCCAACAGGTATTGAATGGCTGGGATCAAAAATGCCGCTGTTTTGCCGGTGCCGGTTGGGGCGCAGGCAAGGACATCGCGTCCTTCCAGGGCATCTGGAATAGCCAGTTCCTGAATGCTGGTGGGCTTAGTAAAACCTAGGCTGTCAATGGCGTTGAGTAGCGCGGTATCAAGATCAAAATCGGCAAATTGCATAAAGGAGTCAAAATGAAGGACAATTAGGGCAATTATACGTGGCACATGCGCAAACACAAAGGTCTAAAGTGGCAGGTTTTCAGTTTAAACAATTTTCTATCGCTCAATGCAGCACCGCCATGAAGGTTTCCACCGATGGCATTATGCTCGGGGCCTGGTCCAAGCTGGGTTCGGCTCAACATGTATTGGATGTGGGCACAGGCACCGCATTGCTGGCGCTGATGTGTAAACAACGCGCACCTTCCGCCAGGGTGCAAGCCATAGATATAGAGCCGGATGCCGTTGCTCAAGCGAAGAGCAATGTGGCGGCAAGCCCCTGGACGGATATTGAAGTCACATTGGCAGATGCGCAGCATTTTGACAGTGAGCGTAAGTTTGATCTACTGATCAGTAACCCGCCGTATTTCGATAATGCCTTAAAGGCGCAAGACAACAAACGCAACCTTGCGCGTCATACCGACAGTTTGCCGTTTTCGGCGCTGATCGATTTATGGCAAAGGGTGGGCCATGCCAACAGTGAATTGGCGGTGATCCTTCCTTGCGAGCAGGGGCAACACTTGGTGCAATTGGTTGAGCAGGCGGGTGGGCATTTACGGCGATTATGCGAGGTAAAAAGCACCGAACGTAAAGCGGTCAGTCGTTGGCTGATGCAATTTAGCTGGCACGCGGGTGAGTCTAAGCGAGAGCTGCTAGTGATCCACGCAGGCGACGACTACAGTGAGGGCTATCGACGCCTTTGCCGTGAATTTTATTTACGTTTCTAATGTACTTATAGCTCGGCGTATTCGGTCATGATCTGCTCCACCCAGTTGGTAATGCGATCATCGCTTTTTTCATACTGGCTGTCTTCGTCAAGGGCCAGGCCTACGAAGTGTGACCCATCTTCGGTAAGCGCTTTAGACGCTTCGAACTCATACTCATCGCTGTTAGGCCAGTAACCGATAAATTGCACCCCTTGCGGCGCGATTTCATCATGAAGCATGCCAAGGGCATCTTGGAACCACTGGCCATAGCCTTGTTGGTCACCCATGCCGAACAGGGCAATGACCTTACCCGTCAGGTTGACGTCTTTAATGTCGTCCCAGTGCGATTCCCAGTCTTCTTGAATTTCACCGAAGTCCCAGGTGGAAATGCCAAACATGACAAAATCATAGTTTTCGGCCGTTTTCAGCGCTTCATCTTTAATATTGAAGAGATCAACAACGTCGGCACCGATAATATCGCGGATTTTTTCTGCCGCTATTTCCGTGTAGCAGGTGGTCGAGCCGTAAAATAAACCAATCTTCATCGTTATCACATCGCTTGCCATTGATAGGGCGAAGTCTAACGTATCGTGCCCCGAGTATCTATCTGATATGATGCAATTAATATAAATCTTTATGGCCATTGACGTGAGTAAGCAGCCGCCACACCCGGATAACCTAGAGCATATTGAGCAGTTTTTGGATGCGCTGTTTCTTGAAAGCGGGGCCAGCGACAATACCTTGTCCGCCTATCGCACCGACTTGAAAAAGTTCAGTGACTTTATTGCCCCCCGGGCGCTGCTGGATGTGGATACCCAGGAGGTGGAGCAATACCTGGCCTATCGGGTTGACCTGGGGTTAAGCCCGCGCAGCACGGCGCGCAGTATCAGTGCCTTAAAGCGTTTTTACCAGCATCAAATCACAGACAAACGCCTGACCCGCTCACCTCTGGAGACCATTAGCCGGCCCAAGGCCATGCAGGCACTGCCGAAAACCCTGAGCGAGGCCAATGTTGAAGCCCTATTGGCGGCGCCCGATTGCGAGGATGCCATGGGGCTGCGCGACAGAGCCATGTTAGAGCTGCTTTATGCCACCGGACTGCGCGTCAGTGAACTTATCGGCCTGCGCCTGGAGCATGTCAATCAGAACCAGGCGGTGGTCTTTGTTAAGGGCAAGGGTGGTAAAGAGCGCTTGGTGCCCATGGGCGAAGAGGCCCTTGACTGGCTGGCGCGCTATATGAAATTTGCGCGCCCGGCATTGATAAAACACGCCACGGATTTTGTGTTTGTATCGAAACGAGGGATCGGCATGACGCGGCAAACCTTTTGGCATCGCATCAAACACTATGCTATGTTGGCGAACATTAAATCAGATCTGTCGCCGCATACCCTGCGTCATGCCTTTGCAACTCACTTGCTTAATCATGGTGCCGACTTGCGTGTAGTGCAGATGATGCTGGGTCACAGCGATTTGTCGACCACACAGATATATACGCATGTGGCCAACGAAAGACTAAAATTAGTGCATCAAACTCATCACCCCCGAGCTTAGCTATCAAGCTTAGGACTAGGTCGTAAAGCTTAGGGCGTGAATTTTATCGCTGATTCACGGTCTAGGTAGTATGACTAGAAGTTTTTAGAGACATATATTATGAAAAATTTATTTATCGCACTGGCCTTGGCCGGTGTTAGTGCGGCTACTAGCGTCAATGTTTCGGCGGCGCAACCGGTGGCTGAAGGTAACAGTGCAGTGAAAGCCCAGTTTGCCCAATTGGGTCTGAATGCCAAGAAAGTAAATACTACGCCTCTGGCCGGTGTGGTTGAGGTGATCACCAATCGCGGCGTATTCTATGCCAGTGAAGACGGTCGCTACCTGGTTCAAGGCACTCTGATTGACTTAAAAAATAAAGAAAACCTGACAGAGGCCGCGTTAAGCGACGTGCGTCTTGAAGGAGTGGAGCAATACAAGGACTCGATGATCGTCTATAAGGCCGACAAAGAAAAAGGCAAGATCACCGTGTTTACCGATATCACCTGTGGTTACTGTCGTAAGCTACACCGGGAGCTAGACGATTACCTAGATGCGGGTATCACAGTTCAGTATTTGGCCTTCCCTCGTGGCGGCATGGGCTCTCAGGGTTATACGGATCTAATGAACGTATGGTGTGCCAAGGATCAGCAACAAGCACTGACCGATGCTAAAGCCGGCTCCAAGCCAGAAGAGGTGGCGCAGTGTAATGCCCCGGTGGCGGAGCATTATCAGCTAGGACAAAGCTTTGGTATCAGCGGTACACCGGCGATTATTTTGTCTGACGGCAGCATGATCCCTGGTTATCAACCGGCAGCGGCTATTAGCGTCGCCATTGACCAGATAAAATCTAAATCTTAATCGGATTACAGCTAGGCCTGTAAGCTAAGGTGCTTTGTGCCCTTAGCCGCAGGCCTGTTTTTTTGCCTTTAGAAACATGGAGTCGAGCCTTGCAGGCGCAAACTACCATTACCGCTCGTCAGCGCGTGGATGATTCCCACCTAAGCGCTCAATTACACCCAGTTATTCGTCAACTCTATGCGGCCCGGGGGGTCAGCGACCCGGCTCAAATCGATAACAGTGTCAGCACCTTGCATGATTTTCGTCTCTTTCGCGATATCGACAAAGCCGCCGCACTGCTGTTAGAGAGCCTGAAAAAACAAGAAAAGGTACTTATTGTTGGTGACTTCGACGCCGACGGTGCCACCAGTACCGCAACCCTGATGCAGGGTCTGCAGATGTTTGGCTTTACCCGGCTTGATTACCTGGTGCCCGACCGTTTTAATTTTGGTTATGGACTCAGTGTCGAGCTGGCCGAGCATATAATTGCCCTGGCACCGGATCTAGTGATCACCGTCGACAGCGGCATTTCCTGCATTAACGGTATTGCGCGAGTTAAAGAAGCGGGCATTAAGGTGCTGGTCACCGACCACCACCTCCAGGGTGAGCGTCTGCCCAACGCCGACGCCATAGTGAACCCTAATCGTCATGATTGTCAGTTTCCATCCAAGTCCATCGCCGGTGTCGGCGTTGCATTTTATCTGTTGATTGCCTTTCGCCATGCGCTGCGTGAGGCGAATTGGTTTGCAAAGCAGGGTCAGGCAGAGCCTAACCTGGGGAACTTGCTGGATTTGGTGGCGCTGGGCACGGTGGCCGATGTCGTGGCGCTGGATGCCAACAATCGCACCCTGGTGCATCAGGGTCTGGCGCGCATTCGCAGTGGCCGCACCCGTCCGGGTATCGATGCCCTGATTGAGGTGGCCAGACGTAACCGCGCTCGCCTTAGTGCCAGCGATTTTGGTTTTGCCTTAGCGCCCCGTCTGAATGCTGCCGGGCGTTTGGACGATATGAGTTTAGGCATCGCCTGCTTATTGGCGCCGGAGCTCAATCAGGCTCGGCGTATTGCCGGTGAGCTCGATGCCCTTAACGCCGAGCGTAAAGAAATAGAGCAGGGCATGCAGCAAGAAGCGCAGGCGGCACTGAGCAGGCTCTCTTTGGGCTCTAACGAGGTTCCTGACGCCCTGTGTTTGTACCAGCAAGACTGGCACCAAGGCGTGATAGGGATTCTTGCCGGGCGTTTAAAAGAGCAGCACCACAGACCCACCGCTATCTTTGCCGCCGGGGACAATGGTCATCTCAAGGGCTCATGTCGTTCCATCGAAGGAGTGCATATGCGCGATGTGCTGGCGCACCTCGATGCCCAGCATCCGGGGCTGATCATCAAGTTTGGTGGTCATGCCATGGCCGCCGGATTGAGCATAGAAGAGGCCCGCTTTGGTGAATTTCAACGGGCGTTTGTCGAGGAAGTGGCCAAGCAGCTCACCGAAGAAGCCAAGGAGTGCGTATTGCTCACCGATGGCGAGCTGCCGGCGGATTGTTTCACCCTCGACTTTGCCGAACTACTGCGCCAGGCAGGTCCCTTTGGCCAGCACTTTCCCGAGCCTGTGTTTGAGCACACCTTTGAGCTGTTGCAACAAAGGGTGGTGGGCGACAAGCACCTGAAGCTGGTGCTGCGCCATCAAAGTGGCAGGGTTATTGACGCCATCGCCTTTAATATTGATGTGCGTGCCTGGCCCGATGCTCAGGTACGTCATGTGCACCTGGCCTATCAGCTCGATATCAATGAGTTTCGTGGCCAGTTCTCGCTGCAATTAATCGTGCGGGAAATGCAAAAACGCGGCTGATCACACGGCCCTAACCAGGGCCAATAAAATTGTACTAATTCGTATAAAAGCGCTAATAAATTCGACAATTATTTGTTAAAATCGAGCGCTTTTATTGACGCGCCAATTTTATGCGGGCGTGAGTCTATTTTTTGCGGAGTAACATGCATGTTTGAAGTGAATCCTGTGATTAACCAAATCAAGGAAATTCGCGAACGTACTGAGCTTCTTCGGGGGTATCTTTGACTATGCTCACAAGAAAGAGCGTTTAGAAGAGGTCAATGCCGAACTTGAAGATCCTGCGGTGTGGAATGAGCCGGAGCGCGCTCAGGCCCTAGGTAAAGAAAAGTCGAGCCTGGAAGCCATAGTGGAAACCATCGAGAAGCTCGATGGCGGTACCGAGGACGTTGAAGGTCTGGTGGAGTTAGCGGTTGAAGCCGAAGACGAAGAAACCTTTGCCGAAGCGCAAGCCGAGCTTGCAGATCTTAACGCTCACCTGGAGCAGTTGGAGTTCCGCCGTATGTTTAGCGGCGCCCAGGATGCCAATGATGCCTATCTGGACCTGCAGGCCGGTTCCGGCGGCACCGAGGCACAAGACTGGTGTAACATGTTACTGCGTATGTACTTACGCTGGGCCGAAGCGAAAGGCTTTAAGGCCGAGATAGTAGAAGCGACCGACGGCGATGTGGCCGGTATCAAGGGCGCCACGGTGAAGATCAGTGGTGAATATGCCTATGGTTGGCTGCGCACAGAGACCGGCGTACACCGTTTGGTGCGTAAGAGTCCGTTCGACTCCGGTGGTCGCCGCCATACCTCGTTTGCCTCGGCATTCGTTTACCCAGAGATCGATGACAACATTGAGATCGATATTAACCCGGCCGATTTGCGTATCGATGTATACCGTGCATCGGGTGCCGGTGGTCAGCACGTTAACCGTACCGAATCTGCGGTGCGTATTACGCACTTGCCGACCAATACCGTGGTGCAGTGTCAGAATGACCGCTCGCAGCACAAAAACAAAGACCAGGCGATGAAACAGCTTAAAGCCAAGTTGTTTGAGCTTGAGTTGCAAAAGCAAAATGCCGAGAAGCAAGCGCAGGAAGATGCCAAATCAGACATTGGCTGGGGTTCACAAATTCGCTCCTATGTCCTTGATGATTCGCGTATTAAAGACCTGCGCACCGGAGTTGAGAACCGCAATACCCAAGCCGTATTAGACGGTGATCTCGACAAGTTTATTGAAGCAAGCCTGAAATCAGGGCTGTAATTTAACGCCAAATTAATAGAGCTAGAAAATGACAGATCAAAACCAAGACGAAAACAAATTAATTGCAGAGCGTCGCGCCAAGCTCGACGCTATTCGCGAAAATTGTAGTGCAAACGGCCACCCGAATACGTTCCGCCGAAAACACTACACAGCTGATCTTCAAGCAGAATTTGGTGATAAATCGAAAGAAGAGCTGGTAGAGCTAGACCATCAGGTTGCCGTTGCCGGTCGTATTCTTGCCAAGCGTGGTCCTTTCCTTGTACTACAAGATATGAAAGGCCGCATCCAGGCATATGCTTCAAAAGACGTACAAAAAGACCTGAAAGAAAAGTATGGTCAGCTTGATATCGGCGACATCATTGGCGTATCTGGTCCGCTGCATAAATCGGGTAAGGGTGACCTTTACGTCGACATGCACGAGTATGAGCTGCTGACCAAGTCACTGCGTCCGTTGCCAGAAAAGTTCCACGGCCTGTCGGACCAAGAAACCAAGTACCGTCAGCGTTATGTGGATCTGATCACCAACATGGATACCCGCGAGACCTTTCGTATTCGCTCTAAGGTGATCGAAGGTATTCGTCGTTTCCTTGCTGAGCGCGACTTTATGGAAGTGGAAACGCCTATGCTGCAGGTTATTCCTGGCGGTGCATCGGCACGTCCATTCGTAACCCACCATAATGCCCTGGACATCGATATGTATCTGCGTATCGCTCCTGAGCTTTACTTGAAGCGTTTAGTGGTGGGCGGTTTTGACCGTGTATTCGAGATCAACCGCAACTTCCGTAACGAAGGTCTGTCAACGCGCCACAACCCAGAATTCACCATGATTGAATTCTACCAAGCGTACGCGGATTACAATGACCTGATGAACATCACAGAAGACATGCTACGTACGGTGGCACAAGATGTGTTGGGCACAACAACGATTGTAAACACCACGAAGAATGCCGATGGCGAAGTAGTTGATAGCGTAGAATACGATTTCGGTCAGCCGTTCACCCGCTTGAGCATGGCCGATGCCATCATGAAGTACAACCCAGAGTTCGATGCGGCGGTATTTGCCGACCCTGAGAATCACATGGAACAGCTGATTGCGTACGCTAAGCAAGTACACGTGAAGATCCCTGAAAACTGCGTATGGGGTGCGGGCAAGTACATGTGTGAAATCTTCGAAGAGACGGCTGAGCACAAACTGATTCAACCGACCTTTATCACCGAGTACCCGTGGGAAGTATCACCACTTGCACGTCGTAACGACGAAAACCCATTCGTAACCGATCGTTTCGAGTTCTTCGTCGGCGGTCGTGAGCTGGCAAACGGTTTCTCGGAGTTGAACGACGCCGAAGACCAGGCGGCGCGTTTTGCCCGTCAGGTAGAAGAAAAAGATGCCGGTGACGACGAAGCCATGCACTTCGATGACGATTATATCCGTGCCTTGGAATTCGGTTTACCACCGACGGCGGGTGAGGGTATCGGTATTGACCGTCTGGTGATGTTGTTCACCGACTCACCGACGATTAAAGACGTGATCTTGTTCCCGCATATGCGTCCACAGCAAGACTAAGTAAGAACGTCTAACCCTTAAAAACGCGGCCTTGGCCGCGTTTTTTGTATTTATACCAATTCACATTTATTCAGTGCTATATCTGAGCACTTAGTTAACAGAATTGGTATTAGCTTGTGCGAGATATCGCAAAAAGCACCTCGTTAAGGCCTAAAATTCCGCTCTGACACTCATGTATAAATACTTATCTTTTTGATTTATAAGATATTTTATTTTTATTTGTAAAAATTAGTGCTTTTATCCTAGCTGCGCACCAAGATGTAATGCACTACAATTTTCAGCCATTACCGCAGTGCTTAGGATTTGCCTGGGGGATTGGCAAGAAAGTGCAGAAAAACAATAATGGGGATGAATGTAATGGATTACGAAGAGTTTTTGCCGGAAATACCCAAGGATGACAAGCGGGCCGCCTATTATCGCGCCTGTATTATCGAATTTGAGCGCCAGGGTTACCGTGACCAAATCTTGAGTGAGCTGGATAGCGCCCTGGATGGCAAGGGAAAAACACATGCTCTTCCTTTGCTGGTAGGCGGCAGCGGCGCATAATCTCCTAAGCCTGTTAGGGGCGGGCAAAAGAATAAAAGTAGCGAGATAATGGCCCATTGAGGCCATTTTTTATGCCATAAATAGCCAGCTGCGCAATCTCTGAGCAGATAGGCTGATTTTCATAGAAAAGTGTTTGACATATTTGCTCAAGCCTTTATTATACGCCCCACAAAGACGGAGAGGTGGCCGAGTGGCTGAAGGCGCGCCCCTGCTAAGGGTGTATAGGGTTTGTAGCCCTATCGAGGGTTCGAATCCCTCCTTCTCCGCCATTTATTTTTAAATGGTATTGTTTTTGTATTTAGATATGGACGCATAGCTCAGCTGGATAGAGTACCTGGCTACGAACCAGGCGGTCGGAGGTTCGAATCCTCCTGCGTCCGCCATCTTTCTTCAAGATGGTCTATTATCTAAAGTCACTTTTTTATGAAACGGACGCATAGCTCAGCTGGATAGAGTACCTGGCTACGAACCAGGCGGTCGGAGGTTCGAATCCTCCTGCGTCCGCCATAATTCAAGTGACAAATTCGAACCTAAGGTTCAAGAACATAACGGACGCATAGCTCAGCTGGATAGAGTACCTGGCTACGAACCAGGCGGTCGGAGGTTCGAATCCTCCTGCGTCCGCCACTTCTTTTTAAGAAGTGAGAAGAAACCAACGAAAGTTGGTTTTTTTGTTTCTGCACTTCAATAACTCTTCTTTTATCTCAAAATTACCTTTTTTAAAGATTGTTGAAAGCATGCTTCTTGGTGCACAAGAGCATTGGTTTTCAATTTGAGATCTTGTCGCGTTGGGCGACGAGTGACCGAAGGGGGAGTTCATAACCATCGTGCATATAATTCGTCCATGAAGCTGGGTTCCTGTCGGCGTCCCCGTTCCTCACAGAGCTCGTCACCTTCAAGCGGCGAGAGTGAAACTATTCACTCTCTTGTTTCCGCTTTCAGCCTGCCTCGGTAAACCTAACTCGATGTCCCTATCTCGTTGTCACAAGCACACTCAGCAACAAAAACTGAGATCGAAAGCGCGAATCTAAACGGGAAGTGTGATACCTGTGAGTTTGGATGTGTACGATAGGCTGCTGGTACTAAACGTGTATAGCGAGCCAAGCGAGGCTCGAATAAGTGAAGGCATGTTTCTTTGGCTTCTTTCTTGATTGCTTGTGGGAATAACACCTGATAACTTTTTGCTATTATTAAATAAAAATTTTATTAGTGGGAAAAGGTGAGGTCGTGGATAACTTCCTTAACCGGGAATTCGCACTAATATACTGTTAGGCATACAAGGAGAGCGTGTGGAAAATTTGAAAAATGGATTCTTATGGGGATTGGGATTTGGCTTATCAATAACTATCATCATCCTAATTGCTCAATATTTAAATCCCAATGAATATGAGAAAATGCAGGATTATACTCCTACAAAAATCGAAAGTTTCAAAGTCATAAGTAAAGTTAGTCGAGTTGAAGGTTCTAACTTTATTATCGCTGGTGAGTATAAAGTTACTGGTAGCCCCGAATTTGAAAGGTATAGAGTTGATGCTGTCATTCGTAACGAAAAAGGTATATTCCAACAACAATGTAGTTCTGATGTTGATAACCATAGTGTCGAAGCAGAAAAAAACTTTACAAAAGTAATTGTGTGTCGAGATTTTTCAGATGTTGACTCAGCTTCATCAATAGAAATAAATTTGTTCGGTTTAAAGTAATGCCTAACAAGAGCATCAAGTAATGGGACTGCTAATTGTTGGCTCGGTTCCACTTCGTTTCACATTTTAGCCAACAATAATCAGCCCCTTATGCGGGCGTTAAAGTCCGCTTTTTGTACTAAATGACATAACAGATTGCGATAACTTTTCTGCAGAGCGCTGGTGTATCAGCCTTATCCCCTTACATTGCATCCGAAACGGGGTGCGAGAAGAGTAATCGCCCGCTGGGATGGCGGGCGAAAACATGCCCATGGCATGGCTAAAAGCGGAAACTAGGGAGTGAACAATTTCACTCCCGCCGCTTGAAGGCGACGAGCTCTGCGAGGAGAGGGGCCGCCCTGTGCATGTTGGTTACGTTCATTTCTCAAAGCGCGTTGAGGAAATAATGCAATGTTGGGGCGCCTTGGGGTTCTTAGGGGCGACGAGTGACCGAAGCACCGCTTCGCAGCGCGAGGAGGTGGAGGCATGGCTGAAAGCGGAAACAAGAGAGTGAATAGTTTCACTCTCGCCGCTTGAAGGTGACGAGCTCTGTGAGGAACGGGGACGCCGACAGGAACCCTGCTTCATGGATGAATTATTAGCACTATTCTTCCTATTTCCTCTAAGTCGTAGTCGGCGGCCCGACAAGATCTCTCTTTTATAACCAGTGTTGCCGTAAGGCACTGACCTAAAAATGCCTCAAGGCATTCGCCTGTTGTTGATTTTAATAAAATATTCCCAACAAATATTCACCTTGAAATATTTGTTTCCCCTGCGACTATACAGTAATCTCATGTATTAAAACCTGGTGACAAAGACCTGCGACTTAACGCCAAAGACTTAGCGTCGAAGGCGAAGGGGAGAGACAATAATGAACAACAAAGCCCAATCTATTCTCAGTGCAGCCATTTCGGCGGCCTTGCTGCTGTGCAGTCACGGTCTGGCATACGCTCAGCAAACGGCGCCCTTTGTCAGCGATGTGCCTTTGGTTCAGCCGGCCATGCTCTCTCCGGCTTTTTGGTTAAAACAGCAGGCGGATAATGCGCCGCTGATGAGTGAGCGGCAAATCCAGGCCTTTAACCGCAAACTGATTGCCAATAATCCCTATGTCACAGACCCTCTGATCTATGCGGATGAGCTCACCCGTGACCAGCTGATCCAACATCTGCAAAAAGCCAGTTCGACTCCTTCCAGTCCGCGTTTCTATACAGATGGCCGCCAACTCACAGACGAGGACTTTGCGCGCTATCACACCAACACCAATAAAGCCCATGTGCAGGACAAGAATAAAGTGCGCTTTGGCATGGTGGTTGAGCGCACGTCGCTACGCACCTTTCCCACCGATGACCGGGTGTTAAACGCGGAAATGGATGCGGATTTGGATCGTTTCCAGGAAAGTGGCGCCTTCCCCGGTGAGGCGGTGGCGGTGCTGCATGAAAGCGCGGATGGGCTCTGGTATCTGGTGGCCGCCTACAACTACACCGCCTGGGTGAAAAAGTCGGCCATCGCCTTGGGGGATAAAGATACCATTGTCGATTATATGCAGGCCAAGGACTTCATCATTGTCAGCGGCGATAAGGTGGACACTAGCTTCGTGCCCAATAAACCACGGGTTTCAGAGGTGCAATTGGATATGGGCGTGCGTTTGACGCTGATGCCACAAGAGAACATTGAGCACCTGACTCACGGCCAGAACAGTTTTGCCAGCTATATCGTCAAGCTGCCGGTGCGCAATGGGGACGGCTCCCTGGCCTTTGAGAAGGCGCTGTTACCGCGCTCCAGCGATGTTAGCGTTGGCTATTTGCCGCTTACCCGGCATAACCTTATCGCTCAGGGGTTTAAGTTTTTAGGCGAGCGTTATGGCTGGGGGCACGATTACAATGCCCGGGATTGCACCGGCTTTGTCGGCGAGATTTATAAAACCTTTGGCGTGATGATGCCGCGTAATTCTTCATGGCAGGGCAAGGGAGACTATGGTTATAACTGGCGCTTCGAGGCCGATGCCACGCTGGAGCAAAAGCAGCAGGTGCTGGCACAGATGCAGGTGGGCGACCTTATTTATATTCCTGGCCATGTGATGATGTATATCGGTGATTATCAAGGCCAGCCCTATGTGATCCATGATGTAAAAGGGCTTGGTTACTTAAAGGAGGATGGCGCTTTTTACGATGGTGAGCTTAACGGCGTGTCCGTGACGCCCTTGTTGCCGCTGTATTTAAACGCCGATACCTCCTACTTAGATAAAACCTATGCTATTAAACGTATCGCCCCGGGCGGTGCACAATGAAGCCGTTTAAAAACTTTATGTTGCTGCTAGGGGCAAGCCTACTGTGCGCTAGCGTGCAAGCTAGGCCGATAGAAAAAGAAAACCGGCAACTGGTTGTGGTGGTAACCGACTCCTGGACAGATATTCAAGGTGAAATGACCTTATTCGAGCGCGATGAAGACAATCAATGGCAAGCAATGAGTGAACCCAGCGCCGTGGTGATTGGCCGCACTGGATTAGCTTGGGGGATTGGTTTACACGAGCACCAGCAAGGCCTGCAGAAGGTTGAGGGAGATGGCAAGGCGCCCGCCGGGGTATTTCGCTTAGGGAATGCCTTTGGTTATTTGCAGACGCTCGTCACCGGCCTGGATTATCACCCTATGGATGCGGGGGATTACTGCATCGATGTTAACGGCTCACCCTATTACAATCAGTTGGTCAACACCAAGGTGGTGGGTGAAACGGCGGTAGAAGGCTCATCCGAGGCCATGCGCCGCGATATTCACAGCCAGGACGACTTATATAAAAAGGGCATACTGGTTGCCCATAACCCGGAGAATATAAGCGGTGCCGGCAGCTGTATTTTTCTGCACTTGTGGCGCGCCGCGGATAAGCCCACGGCGGGGTGCACCGCCATGGCAGAGGCGGATATGGATGCCCTGTTGCGTTGGCTGGATAAAGACAAACAACCCCTGATGGTGATTTTGCCGCGCATGGAATATGCGCTAAAGCAAGCGCCCTGGCATCTGCCGCCCTTAGATAAGAACAAGGCGGGCTAATGATAAACGCACATTATGAAGCGCTTGACTGGCTGGTATTCGGCGCCTATGCCCTGCTCATCGCACTCACAGCCTGGTGGTTTAACCGCAAAAAGGCTAACACCTCGGCGGAGTATTTTCTCGGTGGCAATGCCATGCCGACCTGGATGGTGGCTGTGTCTGTGCTGGCCACCTCGCAATCGGCGGCCACCTTTATCGGTGGCCCGGATCAAGGCTATCAGGGAGATTTGTCCTATTTAGCCACCAACATAGGCGCCTTTATTGCGGCCCTGGTGGTGGCGCAGGTGCTTATTCCGCGCTTTTATCAATATCGTGTCTATACCGTTTACGAGTTGCTGGAGCAGCAGGTGGGCCCCAAGGCCAAACGCCGTGCCGGCCTGATGTATTTGTTCGGGCGGGTGTTTGCCAGCGGCGCGCGCCTGTATATGGCCGCCATTGCCGTGGCCATGATCCTCTATGGCAATATCGCCCCCAGCAGCGTGATTATGGCCACCCTGGTGTTGGTGGTTATTGGCCTTGCCTACAGTATTTTTGGTGGCATTCGTACCGTCATCTATTCCGATGTGATCCAGTGCTTGGTGTACACCAGTGCCGCTGTGTGTGTGATTGTCAGTTTATGGCTGGCTATTCCCGCCGATTTTTCAACCATTATCGAGGCGCTGCAAAATCCAGGGCCGGAGCAGGGCTCCAAGTTGGCCCTGTTTAAATTTGACCTGGATTTTTCCGCCGCCGGGGTGTTTAACATGGCGTCGGTACTGACCGGCTTTGTGCTGTTAAACATTGCCGCCTTCGGTCTGGATCAGGACATGACGCAGCGGGTGCTGACCTGTAAAGACGCGCGCTCCGGCAGTCGTGCCATTATGCTTTCCATCGCCATGGTGATCCCCGTGATGTTCTTGTTTATTGTCATTGGCCTGCTTTTATTTGTGTTTTATCAGCGCCCCGACATCATGCTGGGAGCCACCGAATGGGTTGCCGGAGGGGCCGTTGCCGGGGCCAATGTCGGGCAATTCCAGGGCGAAAAAATCACCGTCTTTATGCACTATGTTCTCAACGAAACTCCCGCAGGAGTAAAGGGCCTGGTGACCATAGGCATTATTGCCGCCGCTATTTCCACCTTGAACTCAGGGCTTAGCTCCATGGCCTCCGTGGTGGTGCAGGATATCTACCGGCCCTGGCATGAAAAGCGTCAGCGCCAGCAGGGTGACGCACGAAAAGAAGACCATCATTATGTGCTGGTGGGGCGCTTTGCCATGTTGGGTGTGTCGTTGGCACTGGGCTCCATGGCCATTCTATGTTACTTCTGGCAGCAATATTCGCAGATGCCGCTGTTGAAGTTTGCCCTGAGCGTCATGGTGTTCTCCTACTCTGGCCTGCTGGGGGTGTACTTCACCAGTTTATTCCTGGGCCGCGGCAGCGAAGCGTCGGTGCTCGCAGCCCTTATTGTCGGCTTTGTGGCCACCCTGTTAATGCAACCCTATGTGCAAGCAATGCTGTTGCCGAGCCCGTGGCAGTTTAACCTAGGTTTTACCTGGCAGCTGTGTGTCGGCACCGCGTTAGCCACCCTGGTCTGTGCCCTGGGTCGCAAGCCTGAAGCGGCAGGTCAGGCATTGAGCGCGGCGACTAATCAATCAACCAATAACCCCATCAATCACGAGGTGCGTCATGGCTAACTGGGTGTTGGCCATCGACGGTGGTGGCACAAAAACGGCACTGCGCCTGTACGACGCAAGTGGTCGTGTGGTGCAGGAGCAAAGGGGGCAGGGCTCGTCACTGGGTCATGATCTGCAACAGGGCTGTGATGCCCTGTGCGCGCAGGTGGAAACCATACTTAACGGTGCGGGCATATTAGCGCATCGGATCAATTGCGTCGCCGGTGTTGCCGGTGCCGGGAATCCGTATAATCAACAGCAACTAGTCAGCCGTTTACAGGCACTTGGTTTGGCTCGGGTCGAGGTATTCAGCGACGCTATAACCTCCGCCTATGGCGCCAATTTAGGCGCTCCGGTTGCTTGTGTTGCCCTTGGTACCGGCAGCGTGGGCACTCGCTTGCTGGCCGGTGGCAGCACACACCTGGTCGGAGGCTGGGGTTTTACCCTGGGAGATGAAGGCGGTGGTGCACGCTTAGGTGCCATGCTGGTGCAGGCCCTGATGCAGGTAATCGATAGGCAGCAGGAACTCAGTCCCTTGCTTGAGGGGGTAGCCCAAAGAGTCGGACGCAACCGCGCGGCGCTCAGTGGCTGGCTAAGCGCCGCCAGGGTGCAGGACTTTGCTGGCCTGAGTGAGCAGGTGTGGCCCCATCAAGGGCAATGTGCTCTTGCCGAGGCAATACTGCAACACCATGCCGAAGCGGTGGAGCAACTGATCCGCGATACCCGCGGAGATTATGATTTGCCGGTGGTATTGTTGGGTGGATTAGCCGACAATACGGCCCCATTATTGGCACCCTGGTGTCAGACCCTAATGCAGCGCGCCCGAGGCACGGCTCTGGATGGCGCCTATTTGCTGGCATTAAAAAATTAATAATTGGAATAAGTACATGAGTTTACAAAGTGACCATAACTCAAAGTTATTGAGGGAGTTAAATACCATAGTCTCTGAGGGGCAAAATCCTCAAACCTTGGATATTGACTTATTACCTACCGAGGCCATTCTGCGTAAACTTAATGACGAAGATCAAAAGGTTGCCCCTGCACTCAGGGAGATTATTGCCGATATCGCCAAGGCGGTCGATGCCATAGTGGCGGCCTTCAGTAAGGGCGGGCGTTTAATCTATATCGGCGCCGGAACCAGTGGCCGTTTAGGGGTGCTGGATGCCGCCGAATGTCCGCCCACCTTTAGTGTTGCACCCGGTCAAGTCGTCGGCATTATCGCCGGCGGTGAGCGTGCCATTCAAAAGGCGGTGGAAGGGGCCGAAGACAATGCCGCTATGGCCATTGAAGACCTAAAGTCACATAACCTTAGTGCCGATGATGTGGTAGTGGGGATTGCCGCCAGTGGCCGCACACCCTATGTGGTATCGGCGCTCAAATACGCTCGCCAGCAAGGCTGTGTTACCGTCGGCATTAGTTGCTCGCCAAACTCCGCGGTGCTTAATGCCGCAGATATTCCATTGGCAGCCGTGGTTGGCCCCGAAGCGCTGACCGGCTCGACCCGTTTAAAATCCGGCACGGCACAGAAACTGGTGCTGAATATGCTCAGCACCGCCAGCATGATCCGCTCAGGCAAGGTCTATCGCAACCTGATGGTGGATGTGAATGCCAGTAACGATAAACTCAAGGCCCGTGCTGTGCGTATCGTGATGCAGGCCACCGAGTGCTCTGAGCAGGAGGCCGTCGAGGCGCTGGCGCAGAGTGAGCAAAGTGCCAAACTGGCGATTTTAATGTTACTGACCGGTAAAACCGCGAGTGAGGGCAAGGCCTTACTGGATAACAACAAGGGCTTTTTACGCTCGGCGGTGCAAGAGGCCGACGGCGATGCTTAAGCGTCTGGGTTTATTAACTGTCTTCTTTTTGCTTTGTTTGACCGCGTTCGGCGTGCAGGCTCAACAGAGCGAGCTTCAAGTCGGCGCCAGCCGCTTTGAACAATACCTGCCCTTGCTCAAAGGTAAGCGCGTTGGCCTGGTAGTCAACCAAACCTCTACCGTGGGCGGCACTCACCTGGTGGATGCCTTGCTGGCAAAACAGGTTAAGGTCACCACTATTTTCGCTCCGGAGCACGGTTTTCGCGGCAATCAGGATGCCGGCGCTCATATCAGCTCGGGAGTTGATGCAAAAACCGGCCTGCCCATCGTCTCCATCTATGGTAAAAACAAACAGCCCAGCGAAGAGGCGATGAGCCAGGTCGATGTGGTGCTCTTCGATATTCAAGATGTGGGTGTGCGCTTTTATACTTACATTAGCTCCATGCACTATATGATGCAGGCCAGCGCCGCGGCCAAGGCAGAATTTATCGTGCTTGATAGACCCAACCCCAATATCGCCTATGTCGACGGGCCGATACTGGAGCCGCAATTTCGCTCCTTTGTTGGCATGCACCCTATCCCCGTGCTGCATGGCATGACGGTAGGCGAATTGGCACAGATGATAGTCGGCGAAAACTGGCTCGATGAAGGAATGAATCCCGAGCTGACGGTGGTCCCCGTGGCGAATTACTCTCGGGATATGCGCTATTCTCTGCCCATTAAACCCAGCCCTAACCTGCCCAACGATCAAGCCATAGGTCTGTATCCGTCATTGTGCTTCTTTGAGGCAACACCGGTCAGTATTGGTCGTGGCACGGACTTTCCGTTTCAGGTGTTAGGTCATGACAAGGTGGCTCTGGGCGAGTTTACCTTCTCTCCACGCTCCATTGTTGGCGCGGCCAGCTCCCCTAAACTGGAAGGCCTAATTGCCAAGGGCTTGGACCTGCGTCAAAGCCAGGTCAGGGGGCTGGATTTAGGCTGGCTGATCAGCGCTTATGAGCGTTTTGTCGAGCAGGACGAGGCGTTTTTTACCAGTGCCGGGTTTATGGATAAGCTCGCCGGAACCGATGCTTTGCGCTTGGCAATTGAGTCTGGTCAAAGCGAGGCCGAGATTAGAAAGAGCTGGCAAGCTGGCCTGGATGCCTTTAAAGCGGCGCGGCAAAAATACTTGCTGTATCCTTAGTACGCAATGCAGAGATAATAAAAAGGGCCCAACCGGGCCCTTTTTAATTTAAACACGTTTGCGATTAATTTTCGCGGAACGCCTTCACTACATCATTGGAGTGTTCCAGCAACTTACGTCGCGGGCGCGTCGCCTGAGTAAGGGCAATAAAGAGAATATCGATCACAAAGTCTTGCGCCGTGCGCGCCAGAATTGAGCTTAGGCGAATAGATTCTTCCTCGGCCACCGAGTAGAGGTTAACCGAAGCACAATCCGCCACCGGACTGGAGCCAAATTTGGTCACCGCAATCACAGGGCAATGATTCTGCTGTGCCTGACGCGCCGCTTCCGCTACCTCTCTGGTTTTTCCCGATTCACTGATGGCAATCACCAGATCGTCCTTGCCCAGGGTGGACACATAGGCCAGCTGGGCATGACCATCCGCTTCGGCGATGGCGGCTATGCCTAACTTTTGCAGCTTATAGGCTAAGTCTTTGGCTACCAGGGCCGAGCCACCCAAACCGCAAATGGCGACGCGACGGGCATTTTTAAGTAAAACCACGGCCTGCTCGACGGCTTCGGCTTCGTTGAGGTTTTTAGTCTCGGTAAGAACCGCCATCTTGCTGCTTAACAGCTTCTCGGCAATTTGTTCTAGGCTATCATTAAGGGTGATCTTACCGTGCAGCTTAGGAGCGGGAGATTCCGAGTTGAGGGCGTCAATAACCGCCAGCTTAAAGGCGGGGAAGCCCTTATAACCCAGTTTTTGGGCAAACTTAACCACGCTCGATTGGCTGACCCCCACCACCTTGGCCAACTCGATGGAGGAGAGATCGCGAATGGCATTCGCACTGTTCAGCGTAAAATCGGCCAGTTTTGCTTCGCTACTGGAAAAGGACTTACGCAGTGCTCTAATTTTTACAAATGTCGACATAAGAAGTTACTTAATATTGTTAGGTTTCTCTGTCTTATGGATACCTTTTATCGCTTGGTACACATGTTAACAACGACGTAATGGCAAAGTTTAACTCAATATTCCAAATAAAAGGAATAAAAAATTTTTATCATTACGGCATTGGCGGCAGGATGAAAAGGTCTTTAGCTAAGCGTTTGAACTTATAATCTAAGCTATTTTCATTAGCCTTTTAGCATAGGGGAAATTAATTTTTAGAATATATGTTCTGCTTGTTGTAAATTTAAGGAAATAAAATATTGCTTTAAGTTTGGGGGCTGTTGTTGCGTATATCAGCTCAAGACACTGTGCTTAAACATAGTTTTTTCACTACAGGTTGGTATGAATAAAGAATTTTTGCATTTAGCCTACAAGAGCTTGCTGTCGGTGCCGCTGATATATTTACTGAGCAGCTGCAGTTCTGGCTACAACTTTAAACAGTCACACAATTATTCCAAGCGTATCAAATTCTTGGTGATGCATTACACCGCCATAGACTATGAAAAGTCCGAGCGGGTGCTGGTGGAAAAAGGCGGTTTAAGCGCCCATTACCTGGTGCCCGAAAGCCAGGATTTCAGCTATGGTGAGCGTGAACTGGAAGTACTGCAGTTAGTTAAAGAGCAAGACAGGGCCTGGCATGCAGGAGATAGCTACTGGCAGGGGCGCACCGACTTAAACGACCATTCCATCGGTATTGAGGTGGTAAACGTGCCCAGCTGCAGCGCTCCGGAGCTTAACGAAAAGGGCGAGCCCATAGCTGGACAACAAGCGACGCACTTAGCAACATACAGTGTTGAGCCGTTCTGCGTGTTCCCCGACTACGATCCCAAGCAAATCGAGTTATTAATCGCCTTA
The DNA here is from genome assembly GCF_002964785.1 of Pseudoalteromonas sp. T1lg48. Lineage (GTDB taxonomy): Bacteria > Pseudomonadota > Gammaproteobacteria > Enterobacterales > Alteromonadaceae > Pseudoalteromonas. The sequence goes on along the minus strand of NZ_PQCC01000022.1, from coordinate 396,114 downwards.
AGCCAGGATATTCTTGCGCGTAATCCCGATATAGGCCCGACCCAGGTGGTGGGGCATGCGGATATCGCGCCGGGGCGTAAGCTCGATCCGGGTCCGCGTTTTCCCTGGTACCAGCTCTATAAGGCGGGCATTGGCGCCTGGTATCAACAGCAGGATGTGGAATATTATTGGCACCACTTTAGCGCCGCGCCGCCTTCGGTGGCGGTGATGCAGCGCGCGCTGGCGGATTATGGTTATGACATTGCGCCAACGGCTCGGCTGGATAAACAAACCCAGGATGTGCTTGCGGCATTTCAGGCGCACTTTTTACCTTGGCAAATGAATGCCCAGGCGGACGGGAAAACGGCGGCCGTTTTATTCGCCCTGCTTAAACGTTATAAGCCCAATCAGGCCGATAAAAACTTTGCGCTCTACCAGCGGTTGGCACGCGAACCAAAGAGGTATGCACCCCTTGGCCATGAGCAGCTTTATATCGAATACCCGCAGCAGGAGCTCAGCTCTCGGATCGATGTAAACAACAAATACCAGTTCAAGGGGTATCGCCGTCGTGGCGAGATCATCATAGATAATATTAATGCCGAGCGCGCCGAAATTCTCATTAATGGCGAAACCATTAATATCGCCCGCCCCTTAAAGGCTGGCCACAGTTACCGGTATTCGCTGGCACGGCGCACCCGAGACGGGGTCAATACCTTGCATATAAAGTCGGTCTTTCCCGAGAATGCCAAGCTGAGTATTCGCATTCCCGCACCCAAGCTTAAATCCAATCCCGGGGCTATCAACTTTGCCGCGGTGGATGCCTTAATTGCTCAAGAAGTGGAGCTAGGTTTTCCGGGTGCCGTGCTGGGCGTGGTTTACAAGGGCGAGCTGGTTAAGCTCAGCGCCTATGGTTATGCCCGTGCGCACCACGGCAAAGAATCTTCAGCCGCACAGCCCATGGCCGTTGATACCCTGTTTGATATTGCCTCCAACACCAAGATGTTTGCCACCAATCTGGCACTGATGCATCTGGTGTCGCAGGGACGCCTCGATGTTAACAAGCCCATTAGCCATTACCTGGCGGAATATATCGGGCAGGGACGCGAGGTGCGGCTGGTAAAAGACCTGCTCACCCACAGTGCCGGTTACCCTGCCGTGGTCGACTTTCATCGCGCCGATAATCATCTCGGCAGGCCATTTTATTCCCTGAATAGCGAGCATACTAAACAGCTGTTAATCCGTGGCGTGCCCTTTGAGATGATGCGAGCTCAGCGCCACCTTTACAGCGATATCAATTATATGCTCTTGGCTATCTTGATAGAGCGCATTACTAACATGCCTCTCGATGCCTATGTGGAAAGCCGTTTGTATGCGCCGCTGGGGCTCAATACCCTGGTGTTTAATCCGCTGCAAAAGGGTTTTAAGCCTTCGCAGATAGCAGCCACCGAGATTGAAGGCAATACCCGCGGTGGCCGGGTGAATTTCGAGGGTGTGCGGGATTATGTGCTGCAAGGGGAAGTACATGATGAAAAGGCGTTTTACTCTCTGGCCGGGGTGGCCGGACATGCGGGCTTGTTTGCCGATGTGCAAAGTGTGGCAAAACTCACGCAATTGTTGCTAAACCGGGGGAGTTATGGTGAAGTGCAGTTAATAAGGCCCGAGGTGGTCGATCAGTTTATTAAGCCCACGGCAACGGATGAAAGCTATGGCCTGGGCTGGCGTCGCGCCGGCAATGGTGCTCGCAAATGGCACTTTGGTCCCTACGCAAGCCCTAGGGCATACGGGCATACCGGCTGGACGGGCACGGTGACTGTAATAGACCCGGAATATGATTTAGCTATTGTGCTTTTTACCAATGCGCGTCACAGCGAAGTAACAGGCTCGGACAGCAACTATAAATTTAAAGGCAAAGAGTTTGAAACGGGGCAATACGGTTCGGTGATAACCCGGGTTTATGAAGCCATTTTGGCTCATGATAAGTAACGACTAACACAGGATACCCCTGCCAGGGTATCAACCCAAACGGCATCTTTTGATGCCGTTTTTTTATGGCCCACATAACCGGATAGGCTTGGTTATGCCCCTGAGTTGCATAAGAAAAGACGCTGATGAGGTGGCCGTGGTGCTTGTGCGTTGCGGGGGACGGCGGTGAGCCGGGAATAAAAAAGCGCCCGGAAGGGCGCTTTATTGCTCTTGGCCAACCGATTAAAGCCAGGGCGGCAGGGTGTCCATGGCTAGTAGGGCATCAAAGTCGATGCGCTTGCGAATAATACTGTATTCGCTGCCGCTCACCAGGACCTCGGGGGCATTAAGGCGAGAGTTATAGTGTGAAGCCATCACCGCGCCATAAGCACCTGCGCCCATAATGGCAACCAGATCGCCTTGCTCACAGTGACCGAGGCGACGGTTTTTGGCGAAGGTGTCGCCGGTTTCGCACACCGGACCGACTATGTCATAAACCGCTTGCGTGGGTTTTTGCTCCACGGTAGCAATGTGATGGTAGGCGTCATACATGCTCGGACGGATCAAGTCATTCATGGCGGCATCGAGGATCAAGAAGGTGCGCTCTTGCCCGGTTTTAACGTATTCCACCCGCGATACCAGGACGCCGGCATTGCCGACCATGGAGCGTCCTGGCTCGACGATGATCTTGCAGCCAAGATGGCCGAGGTGTTTTTTGGCATGTTCGGCGTAGGTGCTGATATCCGGTTCATCACTGTGCTCGCCATAATTAATGCCCAGGCCGCCACCGATATCGATGATCTTTATGCTTATCCCTTGTTGTTCTAAGGTGCTTACCAATTCCGCGACCTTGGCAAAGGCGGCGGCAAATGGCTCCAGGTTAATCAGCTGTGAGCCTATATGCACATCCACGCCGGTGACTTCGATACCCGGCAGTGTCGCAGCCTTGTGATAAAGCTGGGGTGCCAAATCGATATTAATGCCGAACTTATTCTCCGCCAGACCCGTAGTGATCTTTGCATGGGTTTTGGCTTCAACATCCGGGTTAACGCGAATGGATATGCGGCCGTGGTATTCATTTCCACCGCCAGCGCGCTGATGCGTTCTAATTCCGGCTCCGACTCGACATTAAACTGCAAAATGCCTTGGGCCAGGGCATAGCGGATTTCCTGCTCGCTTTTACCCACGCCGGCGAAGACGATTTTTTCCGCCTTGATGCCGGCGGCCAGCGCGCGGCGGATTTCGCCCTCTGATACGGTATCGGCACCGGCACCCAATTGTGCCAAGGTGGCTAAAATTGCCTGATTGGAGTTGGCTTTTACGGCATAACAAATTAAGCTATCCAGCCCTGCAAACGCGTCGCTGTAACGCTGATAATTACTGGCAATAGCCTGCGCCGAATAACAGTAAAAAGGGGTGGGGATGTGTTTGGCAAGCTCGCCGATGGTAACATCTTCAACCTGCATGTGCTGATCCACATAAGGAAAGTAGGGAAGTGGCTGCATAACTAAAAAATTACAGTTGAATGAAAACTAATTGAATAATCTATGCTCATTTGCAAGACTATTCAAGCTTTATAATAACAAGGATAACTCCATGTCTTGGTATTCCATTTTGCCGCCGCTGGTAGCAATTGCAATCGTCTTTTGGCGTAAAGAAGTGATCATGGCTCTGTTGTTGGCCGTGGCAACATCCGAGTTTTTACTGGCGATAAGTGGCGAGGGTAATACCTTATTCTATACCTTTATCAATACAATAGAGCGTGTGGTAGCGACGGCATCGTCGCCGGGTAACAGCCGCGTCATTCTCTTTAGTGTGCTTATAGGTGCGCTGCTCGCTTATATTCGCGAGTCCGGTGGCGTGGCCGCAACCGTGAACATGTTAATCGGCAAGGGCGTGGCCAAATCAAAACGCCAAGTGGGCTTTTTAACCATGTTCTCCGGCATTGCCGTATTTATCGAATCCAACCTCAGTGTACTTACTGCGGGTATTCTTTCGCGCGGTCTGTTCGACAAGTTTAAAATGAGTCGTGCCCGCCTGGCCTATATTATCGACAGTACCAGTGCCCCGGTGTGTATCCTTATTCTCCTCAACGGTTGGGGCGCCTACGTGCTCGGGCTATTGAGCAACTATGAACTGGAGCAATCGGCGGTCAGTATTTTGTGGGGCAGCGTCGCCTATAACTTTTATGCCATTATTGCCCTGTTGATTGTTGCCTACACCATCGCCTTTGATAAGGTGCATGGTCCTATGAAGGCGGCGGAGCAAAAGCTGGAACGTTTGGAAGTGAATGTGCCCACCGAGGCCGACAAGGGCACCAAGGCCCGCTTTATGCTGGTGCCTTTATTGACCTTGGTGGTGTCCATGGTGGGCTTTATGTTCTGGACTGGCAATGGCGATATTGCCGCCGGCAGCGGCTCTAAGTCGGTGCTTTATGCCACCATCTTGTCTTGTGTTGTGGCCTATTTCCTGCTGAGTGCCAGTAAGCTATTTAGCCACCATAAACTGGTAGAGATGGGTTTTAAGGGCATGGGGGAGTTGTTGCCGCTGGTGGCCATTGTGTTGTTATCCATGACTCTGGGAGCGAGCCTCAAAGAGCTGGGTACCGGTGTGTTTGTGGCCTCCCTGGTAGGTGATTACTTACCCATCACCTTGGTGGTGCCCATGCTGTTTTTAACCGGTGCGGTGATCTCCTTTACCACGGGCACCTCATGGGGCACCTTTGCTATTCTCATTCCCATTGGCGTGCCTTTGATTCAGGCCCTGGGCCTGCCCCCTTCGCTGGTGCTGGGTGCCATTTTAGGTGGCGGGGTATTTGGCGATCACTGCTCGCCGATCTCCGATACCAGTGCGGTGTCGGCCATCGCCTCGGGGTGTGATCTCCTTACCCATGTGAAAACCCAGATGCCTTACGCCCTGGTGGGCGGTGCGCTCACTCTGGTCGCTTACTTTTTAGTAAGCCTGGCGGTGCTCTAGGCTGGAGTCCTAAATAGCGCTATTTATTGCTAACAGGCGGGGGTATAATGCCCCCGTTTTTTATTCTTAAAAGAGCGCCTCGCATGACCTTGGAACAGATAGACAAAACGCGCTACCGTAAGCATCTCAATATAGTGATTATTGCCTGTATCGCGGCCCTGGTGGTGGGTAGTTTGGGCATAGCCAGATTGCTGATCATTGCGCTACCCAGTGACAGCGGCAGTCACTTTCATTGGAATCTACTGGGGGTCATAGTCAGCTGCGTCGCCATCGGTTTTACCCTAAAGCGTTTCGAGCATCACCCCTTTATGACGGAAGTGGTGTATGTATGGCGCCTAAAGCAGGCGCTCAATCAGATCACCCGAAAGCTGGCCAAGATCAAAGCGGCGGCGGAGCAGGGCGATGTGCAGGCCATGCACGCGCTGCAATTTAATTACAGCGGTTCAAGGCAGTTGTGGCAACTTGATGATAACAACATCACCATGGATGAATTGGCGATCTCTCAGGCGCAACTCGATACCCTGGCCAAGCGTTATAATGTTGAGGCCGACGCCAGTCGTTATCAGAGCGAGTACCTTAAGCAGCTGTAGTCGATACGTTTAATCTGCGGCGAAGGCCACCGCGTTTTTATCTTCACGTTTGACCCCATACATGGCCTTATCGGCGGCAACAATCAGGGATTTGAAATCGCCGCCATGCCTTGGTGATATTGCCACCCCTATGCTGGCACCTATGGCTACCTGCTCAGAGCTGTTTATTGTAGTGGGCTGGCAAAGGGCGTGATGCAGTTTAGTGGCCAGTTGCATGGCCTGCTCTTGTTCAAGTGCATCGACCACCACTACAAACTCATCGCCGCCCCAACGAATACAGAGATCGTCCTTTCGCAGGTTTTGTCTGAGTTGTTGCCCGACGTAACGTAAGATCTCGTCGCCAGCATCATGACCATAGATATCATTGATGGGCTTGAAGCCGTCCAGGTCAATGAGCATCAGGGTGACATCTTGCTGCTCGGCAAAGCGTTTATTCAGCTCGCGCTCGGCGCCAATGCGATTAAGCAAGCCTGTCAGTTTGTCGGTGCTGGCAGCATGATTTAAATGGGCAAGCTGCTGTTTATGGCTACTGATATCATGGATAAAGATCTGTAAATAAGATTGCTGTTGCTGTCCATAACTACGAGTAACGAGAATGTGCACCCAAATAGACTGACCGGTGCTGTCGTTGAGCAATTGATACTCCCCACGGGCCACATCGTTCTTGTCCAGACTATCGCGAAGGCTCTGGACCACAGTGTCACCTTCTTTGAACGCTCGTGCCACCAAATCAAAAAGGTTGTCGCTGATACCCAGGTTAAGGCGGGCCAGCAGCTTCTCCGTGGAGGCATTGTAAAGCATGATCTGTCCGTGGTGAGTGGCTAGGATCATCGCTGAGGAGGCGTGTTCAAACAGCAATTGCAGGCGATTGCCTAGCTCCTGCACCTCACTGCGCAGGGCGCGCTCCTGGCTAAAGTGTGACTCGGCCACTGCCAGCATGTTGTTAATGCTTTTTGTCATCTCACCGATTTCACTGTCATGCTGGGCAAAGGGCACGGTGAGGCGGTTGTTGGAGCCCGCGGTGATTTGTTTAAGCTCGGCGCTGAGTTTGGCCATGGGTTTGGCAATAATAAAATAAGCGAGAATAATAAAGGTCAGTAGCAGGGTGCTGGTTTGTATAAGTAACAGGGTGACGCTGCTTTGGGCTATGTCTCTGGCATGCTCCTGAATCCCCACTTGCGCCGGTGTCAGGGCAATATAGCCGACAATGTCGTTGTCTAAAAATGGGTGATACAGGGGATAGGGTAAAGCGGTATGGGGGTTATGCTCGCCATCGCTGGCCAAGACTTCTTCTTCACTGCTGATCACGCCCGCGAGAATGATGTCGTTTTTGCGTAAGCCGTTGATCACTTCCAAGGCCAGATCTTTATCCTTCAGATAGGCGGCGATGGACGCCGTGCTGGCGACGGTTTTATGGAGCTGCTCGATGGCGCGCTGGGCTTTATCAACCTCTTGCTGATAAATGCTTTGATAATAATGTTTGACGGCGATAACACCGACAATCACCGAGGTGAGGACCAACACCATTGCCAGGCGTAAAATCAAGCTGTGCTTATTGAGCAAGTGTATATACCACCTTCACATCGTTGGTTACATCCTTTAGCTTGACATAGCCAATGGCGTTGTCAATTTCTCTCACCCGCTGCAAGACCGCGTTGCTGCTAGCCATGCTTTGCGGCGACTGGGCATGGCCACTGAATTTAACCCGCGACCAGTAAGCGTTAATACTGCCAATGGGTTTATTAGTAAGCAACTGATAAAACTCACGGCGCAGCACTGAGTCATGGGGCATATCCAAGGGCGAGGCGCGCTCGCCATTAGGAAAGGCTATGAGCTTACCCATATACAGGTCTATCAACTGCTTGGTTGTCAGCGTTTCCGTGGGATTATGGATATTAACAATCACGGCAATCGTTTCTGCGCTCCGTGCCGATAAGCTGGTGCCAAGTAGGGTGAGTAGAAGGGCGGCAAATACCTTCATATTAGAATACCCAATCGACGCTGGCGCTCAACACCATAAAAGAATCCTGAGCAGTCATATCTTGTTGGCGCAGCATAAATTGATTATCGGCTCGCTTAAGGTCTACGTATTCGACTTGGAGCTTGGCCGCCATATTGGCTCTAAAATCATAGCGCCCGCTAAGCGACAGGGTCGATTGATCGTTAATGTAATAGTTATAGCTTCGTTCTATTTCGCGGTAGAGGGCTTCGCTTAATAGGGAGGGAACCCGTGCTTTGGGAATGTGATTTTCCTTGCCATTGGTAAAGGAGTAGCCCAGCTGCAAACTGTACTCTTGCCAGTGTTTGCCGATATTAAGGTAACCGTTGGTGACATAGGTCAGGATATCACTGTTGGCATCGATATAAGCAAATTCGGACTGCAGGTAATAGTCGCCGTTGTCATAACGGGCGCCCAAGGTGGTGTAACGCAGGCGGCTGCCCACCGGGTTCATATTACCCAGTAAACCAGCCAACTGGGGCCAATCGTTTGAGGCTATCCCCCGAGCCGTTTTGCGGATCAGCGGATAATGATCTATCTCTTTACCTCCGATGCGAGCCTGGCTGTGATTAAAGCGCAACAGCCAATTATGCTGCTCTAAAGCCAGGGTGATGCCGGTGATGTCTTCCAGGTCTAACTGCCATTGGTACTGATGATTTGATAAATAATCACTTGATTGCCCGTAGTACCAGCGGCTGGAAAAGGTTCCCTCGTCGGTGGCATGGGCGGTGGCCAGTTCAATACCATCGAGACTCTGATGCGGGATCAGGCCATAAAATTCCACCGGGGCATGGGTTTCGGTGTAGGCATAACCGGTATTGCGATATGGACTCATCATAAATAAGTCCAGCGCACTGCGTCCGAGCTTGATATTCCAGTTGGCGGAAGGAGAGTAGTTAATAAAGGCGAGTTGGGTCAGCTGATCCAGGTCGTAGTCTATTTGGCGTTTGAGCGCCCATTGCCCGGTTAGGGCCCATTGTTCATTAAAGCTCTTATGTAATTGCACGCCAAGGCGTGACAGCGAACCAAAATCCACTTCTTTGCTTTTGCCGTTATCGTCCGAGACATCATTGCGAAATGCCAGCTCATCGGAGTCGGTATAACTGACGCCCAGGGTCGCAAAGCCACTTAGCTGGGTCGGTGCTGCATAACCGGTAACTGAGCTACACAGCAGGATCGCAGCGGCTAGAAAACAACGAGATAAAGACATTGTACTCCCGTAAAAACAAAAAAGGAGCCACGGGTAGGGCTCCTTGCTTTACTCTTCGAGATTATAAAAAGGTAAACAAAAAGTAGCAATAAAAACAGGCGGATTGTGGCTTTATTGCTAATTACGCATTGTTGATGACGCGCAATAAGGCGGTTGAAAACCCCCGCTATCTCCCCTAATCTTGGGCGCGACATAATAATTATAAAGAGTAATCTGGTGCAGTATTGGCAGTATCTAAAGGCTTTAGGGCCCGGTATTTTAATGGCGACGGCGGCAATAGGCGGCTCGCATTTGGTGGCTTCAACCCAGGCCGGTGCCTTATTCGGCTGGCAAATGATAGGGCTTATCCTGGCCGTAAACCTGTTGAAGTATCCGTTTTTCCGTTTCGGTGTTGAATACACATTGGTCACAGGTAACAACCTGGTGTCCGGCTATAAAAGCCAGGGACCCTGGTATTTTTACTGCTTTTTTGCCCTCAATATTATTGCCGCCATCGTTAATACCGCTGGGGTGCTGCTGCTGACGGCGGCGCTGTTACATTATGTGGTCGGCGGCGCCCTTAGCATGACGGTGCTGTGCATCATTATTCTCGTGTTTTGCCTTACGCTCTTGGTGCTCGGGCATTATCAGGCTCTCGACAGCGCAGCGAAGTGGATTATGGCGGTGCTCGCCATCAGTACTATTGCTGCGCTAGTGATAGCCCTGCTGAAAAGCGGTGGTGTGCCTATGAATGCGGCCGCTGATTTTACCCCGCCGGATCTGCTGTCGCTGACGGCCTTAAGTTTTATCGTGGTCTTGATGGGCTGGATGCCGGCGCCGATTGAAATTTCCGTGGCCAGCTCGCTGTGGTTGCAGGCGAAGCGACAGCAAACCGAGGTGCCTCTAAAGGCAGGGCTGTTCGATTTTAACTTTGGCTTTATTGTCACCGCCATGTTGGCGCTGGTGTTTTGCTCCTTGGGAGTGCTCATTCAGTATGGCGGCAATACGCAAATAGCCCTGGCGGGGGTGGCCTTTGCCCAGCAGTTGATAGATATGTATACCAATACCATGGGGGAATGGTCGCGATGGCTTATCGCGACCGTTGCCTTTTTATGTATGTTGGGAACCACCTTAACTGTACTCGATGGCTATGCGAGGACCTTGTACACAGGCACCAAGTTAATGCCGAACTGGTCGCTGCCAAAGCATTTAAATACCTGGCTGATCATGCAGGCGGTGGCGGGAATGGCGGTGATCCTGTTTTTCAAAAGCAATTTGAAAGAGATGCTGACCTTTGCCATGACCCTGGCGTTTTTAACCACGCCGGTATTCGCCTGGTTGAATATGCGCCTGGTGCGTCAAACCAAGATAAAACAAGCGCTGTGGTTAAGATTGTTAACCTGGTTGGGATTGATATACCTAGTCGGCTTTAGCCTGGGGTTTATCGGCTTGCAGATTTGGCAGCGCGTTGGATAAGCCAAGGGTCTGTAATAGCGACAGACCCTAACTCAGTGCCTTTATCGCCGCGCTGATACCATCCAGGGTCAGGGGAAACATACGGCTTTGTTCGCCCTTGGTCAGCAACTGGTCGATCATTTCGATGGAATGATAGTAGCGCCAATGGGTTTGCGGCTGCGGATTCAGCCATACCACCTTATCGAAATGCTGGGTGATGCGCTGCAGCCAGGCGGCGCCGGGCTCCTCATTCCAATGCTCCACACTGCCACCGGGGTAGGCGATTTCATAAGGCCCCATGGTGGCATCGCCGACAAAGATAACCTTGTAATCGCGACCAAAACGCTGCATCAGGCTGTGGGTGTCTATCTTCTTGTCATAGCGGCGGGCATTATCCTGCCAAACATGCTCGTAAACACAATTATGGAAATAGAAAAATTCCAGGTGTTTAAACTCGCCATGGGCGGCGCTAAATAGCTGCTCGCACAGTTGAATATGGTCGTCCATGGAGCCACCGATATCGAACAACATGATCACATTGACGGCATTGTGGCGCTCCGGCGCCATTTTCACATCCAGCATGCCCCCTTGCTTGGCGGTAGCCGTAATGGTGGCGCCCAAGTCCAAGGTGTCGCTGGCTCCGGTGCGGGCAAAGCGGCGCAGTTTTTTCAGTGCCAGTTTCATGGTCCGCGAGCTGATATCGGCCTCGCTGTCGAGGTTACGGTACTGGCGTTTATCCCACACCTTAACGGCGCGGCGTTGGCGCGAGCCGGGTTGACCGATGCGCACTCCCTCCGGGTTAAAGCCATAGGCGCCAAAGGGCGAGGTGCCGCCTGTGCCTATCCATTTATTGCCACCGGCATGGCGCTTTTGTTGCTCTTCGAAGCGCTTTCTCAGCTCTTCCATCAGCTTTTCGAGACCGCCCATGGCCTCAAGCTGACGCTTTTCTTCGGCGCTTAGGTGTTTTTCAAATTCCTTGCGCAGCCAGTCCTCGGGAAGCTGGTATTGCGCCTTCAAAGCGTCAAGCAGGTCGATATCCTCAATGCCACAAAAGTAATCGGCGAAGGCCTTATCGAAGCGGTCAAAATGGGTTTCATCCTTCACCATTATGGTACGGGCGAGATGATAAAAGGCTTCGCTGTCGGCAAACACCACCCCGGCCTGCAAGGCACCGAGCAGGTCGAGCAACTCTCGCAGGCTGACCGGCAGGCGGTATTTTCTTAAGGTGAAGAAAAACTCGATGAGCATTAGCGGCGACTCATAAAGGCCAGTTTTTCAATCAAGGAAACGTCCTGCTCGTTTTTCAATAGAGCACCAAAGAGCGGCATAAGTCCGCCTTTAGTGGCGCTGCCATGTAAAACCTCGGGCGCTATGTCTTCGGCCATCAAGAGCTTAAGCCAGTCCAACAGCTCGCTGGTGGAGGGCTTTTTCTTCAGTCCGTCGACCTGACGTAAACCAAAGAAGACCTCTAAGGCTTCACGCAAGAGCTTTTGTTTGATATCCGGGTAGTGTACGGCGACGATTTTGTGCATTTCCTCGGCGCTGGGGAAATCGATGTAATGGAAGAAACAGCGACGTAAAAAGGCGTCGGGCAGCTCTTTTTCGTTGTTTGAGGTGATGATCACAATCGGACGCTGCTCGGCACGGACTCGCTCACCGGTCTCATAAACGAAGAACTCCATTTTATCGAGTTCCAACAACAGGTCGTTGGGAAATTCGATATCGGCCTTGTCTATTTCGTCTATCAGCAGCACCGGACGCGGCTCGTGCTTGTTTGCGCTAAAGGCCTGCCACAGCTTGCCTTTAACTATGTAATTGCCGATATCATGAACCCGTTCGTCGCCCAGTTGCGAGTCGCGTAGGCGCGACACCGCATCGTACTCATACAGACCCTGTTGGGCCTTGGTGGTGGACTTGATATGCCATTGGATCAGCTCGCTGCCGATACTTTTCGCCAGCTCTTCGGCCAACAGGGTTTTCCCCGTGCCCGGCTCTCCCTTGATCAACAGCGGTTTTTCTAAGGCGATGGCGGCATTGACCGCCTGTTTCAGGGCGCTACTGGCAATATAATGGTCGGTTGAATCAAAATGCACGTGGAAATTCCTAACACTGGTCAGACATCGAATAGGCCTAGTCTGCCATAGTTGGCATTTACTACCAAGTCGGCTTGTGACAGCGCCGCATGAGATGCGTATAATGGCCCCATTAAACGAGTGCAGTAGGCATAAGCACGAATGAACTATCTTCCTTTGGATGACTACGCCAAGGCGTGGGTGTTTCGACACCAAGAACTTTTAATTCCGGCGCCACAATTGGCCCAGATCAAGCCCATGACCGCCACCCGCGCGGCGGTGTTGTGGACCACCTATATCAGTCGTGAAAAAGATCACCCGGATTTTTTCACCGACGCCGATTGGGTCAAACAGGCGCAGCACTGGCCCCATGACGACGTATTTTGGGAGCGAGCGTTTGAAGCCGGTGACCCCATCCCAGAGGCGATTCTTTTCCACCTGGATTGGCAGGATAACACCACGGTGTATTTCTGTATCAGTCGTGATGAGATTATAGAAACCCGCTTCGATGTGTTTAAGCAGCACTGGCAAAACTTTATGTTTTTGGCCGATGGCAGCTTTTTAATTGGCAAAAAGCGCTCGCAAGTGGTGCAGTTTTTAGAGTCGGGTTTTGCCCGCCTGGGTCAACAGCCCGGGTAATTTATACAGCCTCCCCATGGCGCTTCTCAAATTTTGCGCAACTATGGTATAAACTTAAGCACAACCAGTGGGAGGCAATGTGCGGCAACAACCATCGCAGCAAGCAGATTTATTTGCACTCGATCAACAGCGAGTGCTGTATGCCGAATTGTGCAATGCTTTTTATGCCCGCGAGTTGCACCGCATAAGTCAGCAATTAACACATCAAGGCGATGGCAAGCGTTTAGCACGTTTGCTTGATAGCCTGCCGTATTACGTGGAACGCGCCGCCTTTCATATAGTTCATGGTCATTGCCCGTTAACCTTGGATGGGCAAAATGGCAGTTGGATAGCCAAACAGGCGAGTAAACCGCCACAAAGCGATAAATCCGCTAATTTAGCGTTTTTTAGCGCTTATGCCGAAGTCGGTATTTTAGTACCATTACTGGTTACGCAGGGGCGGTTGCAATTTGTGATGCTCGATACCCTAGATCAGGTCAGTAGTAACCGTTTGCATTGCAATCAAGCAGGCTGGTTTGATCTCGATGGCCACTATCGCGACACGCGATTAAGCTCGGCCCAGGATGTACAGTTACTGGTACCCAATAAAAAACACTTTACACCGGCTTGTTGCGGTCATCGTTGGCAGCAACATAAGGTGACCTCACCACGGACTTTGAGCCTGAGAGAAATGCTATTAACAACACGAATTAACTGGAAAAACTTTAAGCAACCACTGCCGATGAAGGAAAGCTAATGCGATTATTCCAATTGGGTTTGATGGCATTGTTGCTGTATCTGCAATACCTGCTGTGGTTTGGTCACAACGGCATCGAAGACTTTAGCCGTTTAACCAAGGCGGTGGCCAATCATGAGCAAACCAACCAGCAATTAAATAAGCGTAACAAGTTACTCGAGGCCGATATACAAGACTTAAAGCTGGATTTAGAAGGGGTGGAAGAGCGCGCCCGCCACGAGCTTGGTATGATCAAGCCAGGAGAAGTGTTTTATCGCGTGCTACCGAGTAAACAATCAGAATCAAAACAATAACGCAAAGTAGTTATATGAGTGAAAATCACGGCATTATTGCCATAGTGCCCGCCGCCGGAGTTGGTGCGCGGATGCAATCTCAACGCCCCAAGCAGTATTTGGAATTACAGGGCAAAACCGTGCTAGAGCACAGTCTCAATAAGCTCGCCCAGGTGACGGCTGTGAGCAGCATTACCGTGGCCATAGGCGCCGACGATGATTATTTCGCCGACCTGCCCATAGACCCCAATTTTGTGAATACCGTTATCGGCGGTAAAGAGCGCGCCGATTCCGTGCTTGCCGCCCTTGATGCTCTTGCAGCAACTCCACCGCAGTGGGTATTGGTGCATGACGCCGCCAGACCCCTGGTTAGCCCCGCCGACATCGAGCGCTTGATTGAACAATGCCAAAGTCATGGCGAGGGTGGCATCTTGGCCGCCAAGGTAAGGGACACTATAAAACGCGGCGATAGCCATGTGCAGCAAACTATCGAGCGCGAGCACCTTTATCAGGCGCTGACGCCACAATTTTTCCCTTATGCCGAATTACGCCAGGCATTGCGAGACGCGTTAGCCTGTGGCGCAACTATTACCGATGAAGCGTCGGCGATGGAGTGGGCCGGGCATCCGGTGCGTTTAATCGCCGGTCGCAGCGACAACTTTAAGCTCACTACCCCAGAAGATTTGCAGCTCGCTAATTTCCTGTTAGCACAACAAATGACGGAGATTTTATGATTCGAATAGGCCATGGTTTTGACGTGCATCGCTTTGGTGGTCATGGGCCGCTCACCATAGGTGGGGTAAAAGTCGATTATGAACAAGGGTTTATCGCACACTCAGATGGCGATGTTGCTATTCATGCTCTGTGCGATGCCCTGCTTGGAGCCATGGCGTTGGGCGATATTGGCAAACATTTTCCCGATACCAGCGATGAGTTCGCTGGTATCGACAGCCGAATTTTATTGCGCCGCGTTATGGCCGAGGTACATGAGCGCGCCTTTGTGGTGGCCAATGTTGACCTCACCATAGTGGCACAAGCACCTAAGATGCGTCCGCATATTGATGCCATGCGTGGCTGTTTGGCGGCGGATCTTGCAATCAGCTTGGACCAGGTTAATGTGAAGGCCACGACCACGGAAAAACTCGGTTACACCGGGCGTAAAGAGGGCATTGCCGCCCACGCGGTAGCTCTGTTGGTTCAGCAACCATGAAAGAGTCTTCAGCCTCTGCGCAAAAAGCGCCTTTAGCGCCGGGAAAAAATGATCCGATAGCGCCGCTGCAGTATCTGTACGGTAAGCCTACCGCCACTGCGGTATTTAAGCGCCTGCCGGAAGACTTTATGGTTGATGAAGAGCTGGGCTTTGAGCTTGATGGCAGTGGTGAGCATATGTGTTTGCATGTGATCAAGCGCGGTATCAATACCGTCAATGTGGCCAAGAAAATCGCCAAATTTGCCAAGGTAGCGCCACGGGATGTCAGTTATGCCGGGCAAAAAGACCGTCAAGGAGTGTGCTCGCAATGGTTTAGTGTACCTGTGCCCATTAAACAGGATCTGGACTTTAGCGCCCTCAACGACGAGCAAATTTTTGTCGCCCAGCAAGTGCGCCATGGTCGCAAGCTGCGTACCGGTTGTCATAAGGGCAACCGTTTTACCATAGTGCTGCGCGAGGTGAGTGAGCCGTTGGCGGTGCTCAGCCGCATCAATGCCGTGCGCCAAGGAGTGCCTAATTATTTTGGCGAGCAGCGTTTTGGTCACGATGGCCATAACTTGGTGATGGCGGAACGCATGTTTGCCGGTGAGCAAATTCGCGATCGTAAACTAAGGTCTATGGTGATTTCTGCCGCCCGCTCTTATATTTTTAACCAGATTGTCAGCCTGCGCGTGGCCGAGCATGGCCTTGCCAAAACCCTGCAACATGAAGTCTTTATGCTCAGTGGCAGCAACGCATTTTTTACCGATGCCATTACCCCGGAAAATATTACTCGCCTGGTGGAGGGTGACATCGAGTTGTCGGCGCCCTTGGTCGGCAGGGGGGAGAAGGGACTGGTTGAGGAAGAGCTGCAGTGGTTGTTACCCTATCAAAGCTGGTGTCAGGGCTTGGCCGAGGTCGGCTTAAAAACCGAGCGTCGTATGCTGCGCTTATATCCGGAAAACTTACAGGTAAAAATGCCCACGAGCGATTCGATTGAATTGAGCTTTTCGCTTAAAAAAGGGTGTTTCGCCACGGCGTTGTTACGAGAATTGGTGGATTACCACCAGTGCGAAAACAGTATTGCAAGGAGTCATGATGAAGATATTGCTGAGCAATGATGATGGCGTACATGCCAAGGGCATAGCTGCCCTCTATCGGGCCTTAAAAGAGATAGCCGACGTCGATGTGGTCGCCCCGGATCGCAATTGCAGCGGCGCCAGCAATTCGCTCACGCTAATGAATCCATTGCGGGCGCAGCATTTGGATAACGGCTTTATCAGTGTTAACGGTACCCCCACGGATTGTGTCCATGTGGCCCTGAACGCGCTATTTACCGAACAGCCTGATCTGGTAGTGGCCGGTATTAACCATGGCGCCAATTTAGGAGACGATACCCTGTATTCGGGCACGGTGGCTGCCGCTACCGAAGGGCGCCATATGGGCCTGCCCGCCATTGCCGTGTCTTTGGTTGGCCATGACTGTACGCATTTTGAAACCGCCGCCAAGGTGACGGTCGACATTATTAACAAACTGAAAAGCCATCCCCTGCCTAAAGACCAGATTATCAATATCAATGTTCCCGATGTGCCCTATAGCGAGCTAAAGGGTGTGAAGGTGACCCGTTTAGGCGCCAGACACAAGGCAGAAACCATGACCGCTCAGCGTGATCCGTGGGGTCGGAAGGTGTTTTGGTATGGCTCTTTAGGGCCGGAATTAGATGCCGGTGAAGGCACTGATTTTGCGGCTATTCGCCAAGGTTATGCCTCGGTTACACCATTAAGCGTGGATATGACCGCCAGGGAAAGCATCGCACCTTTACAGCATTGGTTAGCGGAGCGGGACAATGATCACTAACTATAAGCGCAGCGCCGGCTCCCTGGCCAAACTGCTGGCACATGAAGGCATTAGCGACGAGCAGGTGCTTGAGGTCATGGCGAAAACGCCCCGCCACCTGTTTATCGATGATGTATTGCAACATAAAGCCTACCAAAACACCGCCTTGCCCATAGGTCAGGGGCAAACGATTTCTCAGCCCTATATCGTGGCGCTGATGACCCAGGTATTACGTCAGCACGGGGTGCGCGATAAGGTGCTGGAAATTGGCACCGGCTCGGGCTATCAAAGTGCCATCTTGGCGCAACTGTTCAACAAGGTCTATTCGGTTGAGCGTATTAAGGCCTTGCAATGGCAAGCGAAGCGACGCTTGCAGCAGCTCGACTTGTATAACGTGGCTATGAAGCATGGTGATGGTTGGCAAGGCTGGGCGTCACAAGCGCCGTTTCAGGGCATTATCGTCACCGCCGCCGCCAAAACCGTGCCCCAGCAGTTGCTGGAACAGCTCGATGAGGGCGGGGTAATGATAATTCCCATTGGCGATGCAGAGCAAAAATTGATGCTGTATACTCGCTGCCAAAATGAGTTTAAACAACAAGTCATAGCCGATGTGCGCTTCGTGCCACTGGTGCCTGGCGATATAATTTAAGGATATTCTTTGCGCCTCTTTACTGCTTTGTACGACGCCGCGTTGCGTTGGGCAAGACATCGTCATGCCGAGCGTTATCTTGCTGGAATGAGTTTTGCCGAATCGGTATTCTTTCCCGTGCCCCCGGATGTGATGCTGGCCCCCATGTGTTTAGCCAAGCCGACAACGGCCTGGCGATTTGCCCTGCTGACTACCTTGGCTTCGGTGATCGGCGGTATTTTGGGTTATGCCCTGGGTTATTGGCTCTTTGAGCCAGTCGTCGAGCCCTTGATTGCTTCTATGGGCTGGCAGGATAAGTTTGCTCATGCCTTGGCCTGGTTTAAGGACTACGGTATCTGGGTGGTGTTTCTCGCCGGTTTTTCTCCTATTCCCTATAAGGTCTTTACCATAGGTGCAGGTCTGTTGCAGATGGCGTTTTTGCCATTTTTACTGGCATCGGCCATAGGCCGCGGAGCCCGTTTCTTTTTGGTGGCGGCGCTGATGAAGTGGGGTGGCGCACGCATGGAGGAAAAGCTGCGTCAATATGTGGAAGTGTTGGGCTGGCTTGTCGTAGGCCTGGCGATCGTTTTATATTTAGTACTTCGCTAGCTAATGGAAGGGCGCTGCATGAGTTTCAAAAACACCAGTCTATTGCTGCTGGTTACTTTTGTTATCAGCGCCTGTTCTTCTCGCACCGCCCCGGCCCCGGTTTCTTCCCTGGAGACTGGTCAGGCCAAGGTGACACGTAAAATTCATATAACCGGTGAGCATTACCGGGTGCAAAAAGGCGATACCCTCTACGCCATTGCATTTAGTGCAAAGAAAGATGTTCGTGATGTAGCGAAAATAAACGGCATTAAACCTCCTTATACCATTTATCCCAACCAGCTAATTTACCTAGAATCTCAGTGGCTAAAAAAGAAAAAGCGAGAAAGATACCTTAATTCGAGTAAAAAGCCTAGAAAAACAGGACAAAAAACCAAAGAAAATATCAAGAAAGAGGTTGCTAAGCCGATTCAACGGGAGTATGTTCAGAATAAGACTAGTAAAAAAAATGTTAGCAAATCGTCTGGTTCTGCTAACAAAATAAAGTGGAAATGGCCCACCCGGGGGAAAGTAACGCAAGGTTTCTCCAACCGTGAGAATGGCTACAAGGGACTGCAAATAGCGAATAAAAAAGGAACGGCTATCTCAGCAGCGGCGGACGGTGTGGTTGTTTACGCTGGGGACGCGCTCAGGGGATACGGTAATTTAATCATAGTGAAACACAACGATGATTATCTTAGTGCCTATGCGCATAACTCGCGTTTACTAGTGAAAGAAAAACAGGATGTCAAAGCAGGGCAAACAATAGCGGAAATGGGTAACTCCGAGTCTTCTATCACTGCACTTCGGTTTGAAATACGGTATAGAGGCAAGGCGGTAAACCCAGCTAATTTTTTACCTTAGCGCGACGGGCAATAAAGTAATTTAGTGTAGGGAAAAGTCTGAATTACACGGGAGGGTACTCTGATGGGTCAAACCGCAAAACTTGAAAGCACGAATGACAACAGTAATGATTCGGACGTTCTCGACGAGCCAAAGGAAGAACTCCTTGAGCAGGTAGAGGACGATAGTGACGATGAGTTGTTCGCTAAAGACGACAATGTCAAAAACCTCGACGCTACACAATTATATTTAGGCGAAATTGGCTTTTCACCGCTGCTAAGCGCTGAAGAAGAAGTCTACTTCGCACGCAAGGCCCTTCGTGGCTGTGAAGCATCCCGCAAACGCATGATAGAGAGTAACCTCAGGCTGGTAGTAAAAATCGCTCGCCGATATAAAAATCGCTCGCCGATATAACAATCGCGGTCTCGCACTACTTGATTTGATCGAAGAGGGCAACCTGGGCCTAATCCGAGCGGTGGAAAAGTTTGATCCGGAACGGGGTTTTCGCTTTTCAACCTATGCCACCTGGTGGATACGCCAAACCATAGAGCGGGCTATTATGAACCAAACCCGCACCATCCGCTTACCTATTCACGTAGTTAAAGAACTCAATGTCTATTTACGTACTGCCCGTGAGCTAACGCAGCAATTGGATCACGAGCCGACCGCCGAAGAAATTGCCGAACGCTTGGATAAACCGGTGGAAGACGTTTCTAAGATGTTGCGTCTGAACGAAAAAATTTCTTCTGTCGACACTCCAATCGGTGGTGACAATGACAAGGCATTGCTCGATATCATCGCCGATGAAAAGGGCCGTGGTCCGGAAGGGGAAGTACAGAATAACGATATTAATAGCCATATCGTCCATTGGCTCGATGAGCTTAACCCGAAACAAAGGGAAGTATTGGCACGCCGTTTCGGTCTATTGGGTTATGAACCTTCAACCCTGGAAGATGTAGGTCGCGAAATTGGCCTGACTCGAGAGCGAGTCCGACAAATACAGGTGGAAGCGCTGCGTCGACTTAAAGACATGTTGCAACATGAAGGCCTCAACACCGAAAGCTTGTTTGAGCAAGTGTAATCAAGATTAAAAAACGCCGCTGAAAAGCGGCGTTTTTGCGTTATTGATAAAGTGACTTCAAGTGATACAGCGCATCTAAAGCCTGGCGAGGAGTCAGTTCATCGGGGTTAAGCTCACCGAGTGCTACTTCCAAAGCGCTGGGCTCGGGATCCGGGGCTAACAGTTCAAGCTGATTGTTATGTACGGTAGCACCATTGCCATTGATGGTCGGCTGCTGCTCCAGCTGTTTTAGCTTGCGTTTGGCATTACTGATCACCGCCTTAGGCACGCCGGCCAGGGCCGCGACCTGCAAGCCGAAGCTTTTACTTGCCGGGCCTTCTAACACCTTGTGCATAAAGGCAATGGTGTCGTTATGCTCAATGGCATCAAGGTGCACATTAACCAGTCCCGACTCTTGCTCCGCCAGCTCGGTTAACTCAAAATAATGGGTCGCAAACAAGGTCTTGGCATTGATCTTATGAGCCAGATAATCCGCCGTCGCATAGGCCAGAGATAAACCATCATAGGTACTTGTACCCCGGCCAATCTCATCCATTAATACCAGCGAATGCTGGCTGGCATTATTTAAAATCGTCGCGGTTTCCGTCATCTCCACCATAAAGGTCGAGCGCCCTGAGGCCAGGTCATCACTGGCGCCGATACGGGTAAATATACGATCGACTATGCCGATATTGGCGCTCGCCGCCGGCACATAACAGCCGATATGTGCCATTAATACGATCAAGGCGGTTTGACGCATATAGGTTGATTTACCACCCATATTCGGGCCGGTGATCATCAGCATGCGACGCTGGCTATTGAGCTCTATGGGGTTGGCGATAAAGGGGTCACGCATCACCTGCTCGACCACGGGGTGGCGGCCTTCACGTATATTGATGGCATCGCTTTCATCGAGTTCGGGTTTGCAATAGTTTAAGGTCAGCGCTCGCTCGGCAAAGTTATTCAATACATCAAGTTCGCTCAGGGCTGCCGCCAAACGCTGCAATCGTTCCAGATGCGGGGCTATTAGCGTGAATAACTCTTCATAGAGCTGCTTTTCCAGTGCCAGGGCCTGTGACTGGCTGCCCAACACCTTGTCTTCATGCTCTTTCAGCTCGGGAATAATATAACGTTCATTGTTTTTCAGGGTTTGGCGACGAATGTAATGATCCGGCACCAGGTGTGAGTTGGCGCGGCTAATATCGATATAAAAGCCATGCACCTTGTTGTAGCCGATTTTCAGGGTACTGATCCCCGTGACTTCGCGCTCACGCTCTTCCATGGCTTCGAGTACATCGGTGGCCCCCTGAGACAGGTTACGCCAGTGATCGAGCTCCTGGTTATAGCCCTCGGCAATCACGCCGCCGTCGCGAATAAGCACCGGCGGGTTATCGATAATGGCGCGCTCAAGCAGGTTGAGCAGTTCGTCATTGGGCTCACAGGCATTGGCAATCTGCGCCAAGCGTCGTTGCGACGCGGTGCCGAGCAGGCCTTGTAACTCGGGCAATTGTTGTAGCGCTGAGCGTAAACGAGACAGATCTCTGGGTCGGGCATTACCTAAGGCCAGGCGGGCCACGATGCGCTCGATATCGCCGACATTACGCAGCAGGGGATGCAGTTCAAGGTGCCAGCCCTGATCTATCAGGGTGTCGATGGCATCAAGGCGCAGATTAAGCTCGTCACGGCAGCGTACCGGGTTATGAATACGGCGTTTCAATAGGCGTGAGCCCATGGGCGTGGCGGTTTTATCCAAAATGGCCGCCAGAGTGTTTTCAATGCCGCCGCCTAGGTTTTGGGTGAGCTCAAGGTTTTTACGGGTGGCGCTATCGAGTACCACGGCCTGGCTGTCCTGCTCCAGACTGATGGCGTTAATGTGCGGTAATGCGGTGCGCTGGGTGTCTTTTACATACTGCAGCAAGCATCCGGCCGCCACTAAACCCAGTTTGGCATCGGCGACACCAAAACCAATCAGATCTTGAGTGCCAAATTGCTGACATAATGAAGTAATGGCCGTGTCTAAATCGAATTCCCACTCTGGGCGACGGCGCATACCTTTAATGTGTTCGATAAGCCCCATATCGGCAAAGCTTTCCGAATAGAGTAATTCGGCCGGGTTGAGTCGTTGCAGGGTTGATTTAAAGGCGTCGGCGTCGGCACACTCGACGATATTAAAACGTCCGGAATTGATATCCAGATAGGCCACACCAAAATAGTCGCTGGTGCCCTGGCAGACGCTAACCAGCAGATTGTCTTGACGTTCGTTGAGCAGGGCTTCGTCTGTGACCGTCCCCGGAGTGACGATACGCACCACCTTGCGCTCTACCGGGCCCTTGCTGGTAGCCGGATCGCCAACCTGTTCACAAATGGCCACCGATTCGCCAAGCTGAACCAGGCGCGCTAAATAGTTTTCCACCGCGTGATAGGGTACTCCCGCCATAGGGATCGGGGCACCGCCGGCCTTGCCACGGTAAGTTTGCGAAATATCTAATAATTCTGCTGCGCGGATGGCATCGTCGAAAAACAGCTCATAGAAGTCCCCCATGCGATAGAAGAGTAAAATATCCGGATGTTGTGCCTTAATGCGCAAGTATTGCTGCATCATGGGGGTTTGTTGTTTTATATTATCTTCACTATAGAGATTAGCCGACATGCACTCACTCGAATAAGGATGGTTATGAACTTACAACAAAGGTTTACTGCCAATACACAAACCCTTGCCGCGCAACTGGGCGTTATTTTAACGGATAAGCAGATGATGATCACTACCGCTGAGTCTTGCACCGGCGGTGGCATTGCCTATGCCATTACAGATACTCCGGGGAGCTCACGCTATTTTGCTGAAGCCGCGGTGACTTATAGCAATGAAGCCAAGCAGGAGCGTCTCGGTGTATCAGCGCAAACCCTAACCCAATTCGGTGCCGTAAGCGAGCAAACGGTAATCGAAATGGCGCGCGGCGCGGCGCATGCGGCGCAAGCGGATGTGGCCGTGGTCACCTCGGGCATCGCTGGTCCGGATGGTGGCAGCGATGATAAGCCGGTGGGTTTGGTGTGGTTTGCGGTGTATTTTAATCAGCAGGTCTATACCGAAGAGCGCCAATTTAATGGGGATCGCGCCTATGTGCGTGAGCAGGCCATCAGTCATGCTCTGGACATGGTGGTAAAAATTTTAGAATCTGCTTGATACTGTAATTTCATACAGTATACTAAGCTTCATTAAGTCAAGCGTTAATACCAAACATGATGAGCTTGGCGGTCAATGATTTTGGAGAAAACAATGAACGATAACAAGCAAAAAGCCTTAAGCGCTGCGCTTTCACAAATTGAGCGCCAATTTGGTAAAGGCTCAATCATGAAACTGGGCGACAGCCAGGCTTTGGATGTTGAAGCCATTTCTACCGGTTCACTGGGGATTGATATTGCCTTGGGCATTGGTGGTCTGCCAACCGGCCGTGTAGTGGAAATTTATGGTCCGGAATCATCGGGTAAAACCACACTGACCTTGCAGGTTGTCGCTCAAGCCCAGCGCCAGGGTAAAACCTGTGCCTTCGTTGATGCCGAGCACGCCCTTGACCCAGTTTATGCCGAGAAACTAGGCGTAAATGTTGATGAGCTACTTGTTTCTCAGCCGGACACAGGTGAGCAGGCGCTGGAAATTTGTGACATGCTGGTACGTTCGGGCGCCGTTGACGTGGTTATCGTCGACTCGGTGGCCGCACTAACACCAAAAGCGGAAATCGAAGGTGAAATGGGTGACAGCCACGTTGGTTTGCAGGCCCGTTTAATGTCACAGGCATTGCGTAAGCTAACCGGTAATATCAAGCGTTCAAACACCTTGTGTATCTTCATCAACCAAATTCGTATGAAGATTGGTGTAATGTTCGGTAACCCGGAAACCACCACAGGTGGTAACGCCCTGAAGTTCTATTCATCGGTTCGCCTTGATATTCGTCGCATCGGTTCGGTTAAAGACGGCGATGAAGTAGTAGGTAACGAAACCCGCGTTAAGGTAGTGAAGAACAAGGTAGCACCTCCGTTTAAGCAAGCCGAATTTATCATCATGTATGGTGAGGGTATCTCTAAAGAAGGTGAGCTTATCGACCTTGGCGTGAAGCACAAGCTGATTGAAAAATCAGGTGCCTGGTATAGCTACAATGGCTCGAAAGTAGGCCAGGGTAAGTCGAACTCGATTAAGTTCTTAAAAGAAAATGTCGAGATCGCCAATGAGATTGAAGGCAAGCTACGTGAAATGCTGTTGCTAAAAGCCACCATTAAGCCGGAAGAGGGTGAAGTAAACTCGCTTGCCGAAGAAGTGGATGCCGAGTAAGGCGTAAAGAATAAGAGTAAGTAAAACCAGCCCCAGGGCTGGTTTTTTTATGCCAGTTCTATGACGTTATAAAAATAAAAAAGCCGCCTTCCGAATAAAGGAAGGCGGCTTTTTTATGCTGAACGCGGTTAAAATGCGTACTTGGCAGAGAACTGCAGACGATCCAGATCGCCGTCGGCACCACTTTCGGTTTCCCGCTCTGCATGTTTAAACTCGACCCCGAAGGTGAGCTTTTTCACCGGTGAGTACAGCAGGTTGGCGCTGTAGCTGACGCTGCTTTCTGTGGGATCACCGCTAAAGGCAAGCAGATCGGTATTGTTATCGGCGCTAAAGAATGAATACAGGAAGGTGGAGCGCCATTGCTCGTTCCAGTGGTGCTGATAGCCGATAAAGCCGGAGGTAGAATCAATGGCATCAAGTTCGTTGCCATCGTAAACGGCCCCGTGCGCGACATTTAGGCCAATGTAGCGTCCTAAGCCCTTGCCATGAGTAAGCATAAACTTAATGTTGTCCTCACCCAGGTTATAGCGTCCGGAAACACTGACACCAAAAGAGGTTTCGTCTTCGTCGGCACCACCTTGCTTGTAAGTCAGTTGGCGAGCCAGGCCGGTAACCACGATTTGCCCCCAATCGGCTGTGTGATTATAACGAGCGGTGAAATCCGGCATGCTGGCATCGTCGGTTTCGACCCGAGCGCCGTTGACCGTAATGGTGCTTTCCGGGTTTTCGATAGAGAAGGCCCAATTACCTACGCTGTAGCGTGCCTGCGCCTGGCGGGCAAACACCGTGCCTTCTGCTGGACCAACAAAGTCCAAAGTCTCCGGCAAGGCGGAGACGTTTTGGAAGTTTGACCATGCCTGGCCAAAGAGCCAACCATCATAGGTAATATAGGCTTGGCGTATACGCGGAGAATAGGAGTTGGTAACGCGCTCGTTACCACCAATAGAAGCAATGAAATCAAGCTCAATCTTGGTATTGATGGTCTTGCCGTTGTCTAACTTGGTACTGGTGCCGAAGTTAAAACGCGATTGCCGGGCGTGCATATCAAAAACCGCATCGCTGTCGTCATCATCGCCAACCGGTGTGGTACTGGGTACATAAAAGTCGCGACCAATGCTGTCGCCCGAAATGGTTCCTGCGGAGAAATCGCTCCACATAGCGTCAACCTTTACATAACCGCCGTAACTGACCTCGGTGTCGCCTATGGTCGCGGCCTGAGCAGTGCCCATGGCCGTGCATACCGCCATAGCAGTCAGCGTCTTCATCATTAATTTTTGTGTTGTCATAATCTTGTCCTGTTGCAAGCTAGCTCAGCAAACATGGTCGTTGCTGGCTTTTTAGGCAATTATCTATTGGTCGTACGACTAAGGTATAGCGAGTAAAGCAGGTGAAGGATTGCCGAAGGATTGCCGCGACTTTATTGCATGAATATCCGCAAGGTGTTTATCGCTAATCCAGGTGAAAATTGCAACGGTCGTGGCGATTCTATACTAAGGTCTAATACTGCAAGACGTGGCCCTGAGTAATGCTGTGGGCAGGCCTAATGGCAACAAAACATATGGAGACGGTTATGTCACAGAGCATTTATCCGGTTTTTGAAAACATCAAAAACAACGCATTAGTCGATAACGAAAAATACCAAGCTATGTATCAACAATCTATCGACGACCCAGAAGCATTTTGGGCCGAGCACGGCCAGCGTCTAGAATGGATCACCCCTTATACTAAGGTTAAAAATACCTCATTCGATAAAGGCCATATCAGCATTAAATGGTTTGAAGACGGTCAACTTAACGCCTCCTATAACTGTATTGATCGCCACCTAAAAGATAAGGCCGATAAAACGGCGTTGATTTGGGAAGGCGATGACCCGAGTCAAAGCGAGCATATCAGCTACCAGCAGGTTCATGATGAAGTCTGCAAGCTGGCCAATGGTCTGCGTAAGTTGGGCGTACAAAAAGGCGACCGTGTTGCCATATACATGCCGATGACGCCTCAGGCGGTCTATGCCATGCAAGCCTGTGCCCGTATCGGCGCGGTGCACTCCGTGGTGTTTGGTGGCTTCTCGCCTTCGGCCATTGCCGATCGTATTAAAGACAGTGGCGCTAAAGTAGTGATCACCTCCGACGAAGGTCGCCGCGGCGGCAATTGCGTCCCCCTTAAAGCTAATGTTGATGAAGCGGTTAGCCAAGCTGGCGTGACTACGGTCGAGCATGTGATAGTGCATCAGCTTACCGGTGGTGAGGTGCAGTGGAACGATGTTGACGTGTGGTGGCATGAGTTGGTTGCCGATCTACCAAGCGAGTGCGAACCTGAGGTAATGAACGCCGAAGACCCGCTCTTTATCCTTTATACTTCGGGGTCAACGGGCCAGCCCAAAGGGGTGGTACACACCACGGGTGGTTACCTGGTTTACAGTTCTATGACCCACGAATATGTATTCGACCTGCATGAAGACGATGTCTACTGGTGTAGTGCCGATGTGGGTTGGATCACGGGTCACAGCTATATTGCCTATGGCCCCATGGTTAATGGTTGCACTCAGGTTATTTTTGAAGGCGTGCCGACCTACCCAAGCGCCGGACGCATGGGGGAAATCGTCGATAAGCATCAGGTCACTATTTTATATACGGCGCCAACCGCCATTCGCGCCTTGATGGCCAAGGGCGACGAGCCAACGGCCAGCTCAACGCGCACCAGCCTTCGTGTGCTGGGCTCGGTGGGCGAGCCAATTAACCCAGAAGCCTGGGCCTGGTATTATGAGCATATTGGTAACAGCCAATGTCCAATCGTGGATACCTGGTGGCAAACGGAAACCGGCGGCATCATGATCACGCCATTACCGGGCGCCACAGATATGAAGCCGGGCTCGGCAACCAGACCTTTCTTCGGTATTGCACCGGCCTTGTTTGATGCTGAAGGCAACACCCTGGAAGGGGCCGTGGATGGTAACCTGGTTATCCTTGATAGCTGGCCATCGCAGGCACGTACCGTATACGGCGACCATGAACGTTTTGAACAAACCTATTTCTCTGCCTATCCGGGCGTTTACTTTACCGGTGACGGTTGTCGCCGCGACGAAGATGATTATTACTGGATCACCGGTCGTGTGGACGATGTACTGAATGTTTCTGGTCACCGTTTAGGCACCGCGGAAATCGAAAGTGCACTGGTTGCCCATGAGGCCGTGGCCGAAGCGGCGGTGGTGGGTTACCCGCACGATATCAAGGGTCAGGGCATCTATGTATACATCACGCCAAACGACGGTGTGGTCGTGAGCGACGAGCTCACCAAAGAGGTACGTAACTGGGTGCGTAAAGAGCTGAGCCCCATTGCCTCGCCGGATATGATCCAGTGGTCGCCGGGTCTGCCGAAAACCCGTTCCGGTAAGATTATGCGCCGTATTTTACGCAAGATCGCCGCCAACGAGTACCAACAGCTTGGAGATACCTCAACTTTGGCCGATCCGAGTGTGGTTGATGAGCTTATTGAAAACCGCTTGAATCGTTAATTAATCGTTAAGAGCTTGATTAAAGAATGATTCTAAACGTAGACTATCGGCTGTTACCTTAGGTAATGGCCGATTTTTTTAGGAGCGCAGCATGAGTCAGTTTTTAATAGCGGACGACCACCCATTATTTAGAGAAGCCCTGAAGGGCGCGCTGACCAAGCAATTTGAGCCCTTGGAAGTGCTGGAGTCGGATACCTTTGACACCACCTTGGCGGTGCTCGATAAGCATGAAGACCTGGATATTCTGCTGCTGGACTTGCATATGCCGGGCAATGGCGACTTGTATGGCTTGATCCGCATTCGCGAAGATTATCCGGATTTACCTATCGCCGTGGTGTCCGGCAGCGAAGACTTGCAGGTGGTGTCTAAGGTTATGGGCTATGGCGCCATGGGCTTCATTCCCAAGTCGTCATCGGCACAGGAAATCGCCGACGCCATCAATGAAATTCTAGAGGGCGAGGTCTGGTTACCGGCGGATATTAAAGACAAGGTGGAAGCCATCAGTGGTGAGGATAAGCAGCTTGCGGCACAGGTTGCGTCATTAACGCCACAGCAATATCGGGTACTTAGTTATTTACACGAAGGCTTGCTCAATAAGCAAATCGCCTATGAGTTGAATATTTCCGAGGCCACGGTGAAGGCACACATTACCGCCATCTTCCGTAAGCTCGGAGTTTATAATCGCACCCAGGCGGTATTAATTGCCTCCAAGTTGCAGCTTGAGGCCATGGAAAGCCAATAATAATCAGAAAAAATAGGGCTGACAGGCAAGGCTGAAACACAGCCTTGCCCACAAAAGCCAGCGCCATCGAACGCCAGTCTAATCAAACACCACGGTGCGGTTGTCATTAACAAAGAGCTTATGCTCGGCGGCCAGCTCCAAGGCCTTACAAAACACCAGCTTCTCGACATCACGACCTTTCTTCGCCATGCTTTGTGCACCGTCCGCATGAGTGACATTCGTTACCTGCTGCAGAATAATCGGCCCCTCGTCGAGCTCATCATTGACGAAGTGCGCGGTGGCACCAATGATTTTGACACCGCGCTCGAAGGCCTGGTGATAGGGCTTGGCACCAATAAAGGCGGGCAGGAAAGAGTGGTGGATATTAATGATACGTCCGCTGAAGCGGGCAACAAACTCCGGACTTAAAATGCGCATATACTTGGCCAGGCCAATCAGGTCAGGATTGTACTCGGCAATTTTATCGGCCACCAGGCGATCATGCTCGCTGCGGCTTAGGCCTTCATGGCTAATGCAGTGAAAGGGCACATTAAAGCCCTGTGCCAGGGGTTGCAGGTCAGGGTAATTGGCGATCACCGCTAGTACCTCGATATTTAAAGCCTGCTCAAAGCATTTTAATAAGACCCCGCCGAGGCAATGGGCTTCCTTGGTGGCCAGCAATACGACCTTGGTGGGCTCACTGCCATGGAGCGACAGCATAGAGTTGCTCGGTAAGATGTCTTGTAGCTGTGTTACTAAGTCGATATCACTAAAATCGCCATCGAGTTCGGTGCGCATAAAAAAGCGGCCATGGGCCTTGTCGACAAACTCATTGTTGCGGGTGATATTCAGGCCATGCTCAAAGCACAGGCCGGTGATCTTGGCGATAAGCCCCTCTTGGTCCGGGCACTGTGCCAGTAAAACTTTTTTCATTCCTCATTCCTATTCGTGTTACACGCCTTGCCATTATGCTCAGGGTTATCGGCATATGGCAATCATGCACGCGTTATAAGGAATGGTTAAGTAAGGCCTTTAACTTGGCGGGTTTAACCGGCTTAGATAAATAATGCACCCCGGCCTTTTTCGCCGCCAGTTTTAGCTGGTCGTCGCGCACCGCGGTGATCAAAATGGCCGGTATCTCCTTGCCTCTGAGGGCGCGGATATCAGCTATCAGGGCGAGGCCGTCGTCGTCCTCACCAAGCTGATAATCCATAAAGATAATGTCGATGTTGGCGTCACTCTTGGCTACTGCCAGCGCCTGCTCGGCCCCCTGACAGCCATGACAACGGGCACCCCATTTGGTGAGCAGGTGGCGCATCGCTTCGATATTGGCGGCTTCATCATCGACTACCAGCACATCATAGTGGGACTGGCTTGCGGTCTTGGCCGCAGGCAGGCTTGAGCTCTGAATACGTGCCCGCGAGCCGTATGGGACTTCCACCTTAAAACAACTGCCCTTACCGAATTGCGAGCGCATGCTAAGGCGGTGAGACAGCAGTTCGGCCATGCGTTTTACCACCCCAAGTCCCAGGCCCACGCCCTTGTTATCGCCGGATTCGACCCGGTAGAAATCATCGAATATTTTTTGTTGCTCGTGCTCGGTAATGCCTAACCCCGTATCCCATACTTCTATGCTGAGGTGATGCTTACGGCGGCGACAGGCAACCAAGACCTTACCGCTGGGGGTATACTTCACCGCATTGGACACCAGGTTTTGAATGATCCGCCTTAGGTAGGTGGTGTCGCTGTGCACCACCTCATTGCTGGAGCGCAGCGAGAGTTTGAGGCCCTTATCGGCGCATAAGATGGCGTATTCATTGACCAAGGGGGCAAGAATATCATCGATATGAAAGTGACGCGGCGTTGGCGACATGGCCCCTTGGTCGAGCTTGGCAATGTCCAGCAAGGCCGACATCAGGTGCACCGTACTGTCCAGGCTATCGCCTAATTTAGCCAGGCTGTTGGCGTTATGGGCGCTGAGCTCCTGTTCATCCATGGACGCCAGGTAGAGGCGTGCGGCGTTCAAGGGCTGGAGAATATCGTGACTGGCCAGTGCCAGGAAGCGGGTTTTACTGTCGTTGGCACGCTCCGCCTCCAGTTTAGCAGCCTTCAGCGCCTGCTCGGTTTGCTCTCGGCTGGCAATTTGTGCCTTAAGATCCTGGTTCATGGCTCTGACTTCCTGGGTACGCGCTTCAATGCGGTTCTCCAGGTCCATGTTGATCTCTTCCAGGGCGTTTTGCGTTTCCATGTGCGCGGTGATATCTGAAAAACTGGTTACAAAGCCGCCATCAGGCAACGGATTACCGATCATTTCAAACACCTGGGCGTTACGGCGATGGCGAATAAAGTGATGGGGGCTGCCGTTGCGCAGGTGGCGTACCCGCTTTTCCACATGGTGTTCGATTTCGCCGGGGCCACATTCACCGCGCATGGCGTTATAGCGGATCACTTCTTCGATGGGTTGGCCCTGTTGTAAGAAACCCTCCGGGTAGTCGAACATTTGCGCGTAGCGCTTGTTCCAGGCCACCAGATTAAGGTCCTTATCGACCACGGAAATACCATGACTCAAATTTTCCAACGAGGTAAACAAGAGGTTTTGGTTAAAACGCAGAGCCTGTGTGGTCTCATCGAAAAAGTTGACCACTTCTTCAAAGGCCAGCTGTTTGCCACTGGCCACGGTTTGGATCAGGGCCTGGGCGGAAGAAGCGCCGAGCACCCCGGTCAGGGCGCGCTCGCAATAGGCGATAAATTCATTGGAAGGCTGGGCGTTATTATCGTCTATGTCTTCGGTCAGGCTGTAATGGGCCAGCACCTGGGTGCTGCGCTGGGCGCCAAGAAAGGTTTGCAGCAGCACCTTAAAGTCATACACGGTGGCATCAACATTCTTATTCAGGCGCTTGGCAAAATTCATCTGCTCCATGGGGTTTACAAAGGCGGCGGCCTGAATGCGGTCGATAAGGCGCTCCTGAGCCCCCAATGAAAAGCTGATATAGCAGCAAATATTAGCAAACAAAGCGATTAGGGTGCCCTGAGTGATCAGGTTTTGCTGGGCGCCACTGTCAAGTGCCGCGGCGGTGTTCATGATCGGAATAAGCAGAAACAGGGTCCAGCACACTACGCCGGCGGTCAGGCCCGCATAGACGCCATAGGCATGGCCCTTGCGCCAATAAAGACCACCGACTATGGCCGGCAGCAGTTGGGTGACCAGAGAAAATGCCACCAGACCCATGGAAGCCAGGGTTTCGCCGTGACCAAAGAGCTGTTGATAAAGGTAAGAGAGCAGCAGGATGGCCCCTATGGTAAAACGGCGGACCAATAAAATGCGCGAGCGGTAACTGCTATTGATATGGCTGCGGCGAAACTTACGCTTAAGTAACAGCGGAAGCACTACGTCGTTGGAGATCATGGTGCTTAGGGTCAGGGTCGCTACCACTATCATGGCGGTGGCCGCCGAGAGGCCACCGATAAAGACAAAGGTGGTTAAAATACTGTGACCGCTGCTGAGTGGCAGGGCCAAGACAAAGCTGTCGGCGCTATGGCCATGGCCGATTTCCGGCATGATGGCGGCACTGGCAATGGGAATGATCATCAGTGCAATAAGCAGTAAATAAAGCGGAAACGCCCAACGCGCGGTTCGCAGGTGGCGGATGTCCTGGTTGTCGACCACAGTGACATGAAATTGTCGCGGCAGGCAGATAATGGCCGCCGCCGCCATCAGGGTCTGGCCTATAAAACCAAAATTTAGCACCTGTGATTCTTGCCAGTGCCGCCATACCGTCTCCAAAGACACCGAATCCGGCAGGGAGTAAAGGGTGTACAGGGCCAGGCCGGCGACAAAAACCAGGGCAATAAGCTTGACCAAGGATTCAAAGGCCACCGCCAGCATCAGCCCCGAACGGTATTCGGTCACATCCACCTTACGGGTACCGAAGAAGATAGCAAACACCGCCATGATCAAGGCGCCCCCGAGGGCAAGCACCGGGCCGGACACCTCTGAGCCGCCTGGCAATAATAAGAAGCTGCTGGAAAGGGCTTTAAGCTGAAGGGCAATATAGGGAATAGTGGCCATCAGGGCGATAAAAGTGACTAGAATCGCCGTCAGTTGCCGCTTGCCGTAGCGTGCCGAAATAAAGTCGGCAATGGTGGTGATATTCTGTTTTTTGCTGACCAGCACCAGTTTGCGTAAGAAGCCTTGGAAAAACACAAACAACAAGATGGGTCCGAGCAAAATAGGCAGATAATTCCAGCCATCACTGGCGGCGGTGCCCACAGAACCGTAATAGGTCCAGGACGTACAATAGATCCCCAGCGCCAAGGCATACACAAAGGGGTGGTGGCTGATGTATTTGGCCCAGGGCGTGGTCTTGTCGCCCCAGTTGGCTAACCAAAACAACACTGATATATAGGCCAAGGAAACGAGAATTAAAGCTAAGGTCATGGTGCTGGGGTAATTTTTATTAGTACCCCTACCATAGCAAAAGCCCATGGCGAATAGCAGTGATTTTGTCGGGCTAAGCCATGCGACTAAGGGTTATTAGACTAATGTATTAATCCCAATAAACGCCGAACCTGTCACTTCTACAGCCTCTGAAATTGTTTTTATCCTTATGTTTTTATTGGTTATTTTCAAGTATCCCCATCATTACCTCTAAAGGTTAACTTTTTGTTACGACTAAGGTCTGAATTTCCTCTAGGCAAAGCATTGCTAGATTCAAAAGTGACGATAACAACCGTTCATGCCTTTGGGTGTGATGTAAAGGGGATACAAAATGGCTTTTAAAGATGCAGAACATGCGAAGGCCTATTGGAGTGAAAACCTCAGCCTGGTATTTAAATTACTGGTGGTGTGGTTTGTCGTTTCTTTTGGCTTTGGCATTTTGTTAGTCGACGTACTCAACGAAGTACGATTCTTTGGGTTTAAACTGGGCTTTTGGTTTTCACAACAAGGCGCAATTTACACCTTTGTAGCTCTTATTTTTGTCTACGCATACAAAATGAATGCGTTAGATAAGAAATACGGCGTAGACGAATAAGGAGCAAAATGATGGATGTTCAAGGACTTACCTTTTTAATTGTTGGCCTGAGCTTTGCGCTCTATATAGGTATCGCCATTTGGGCGCGTGCCGGCTCAACCAATGAATTCTATGTTGCCGGTGGTGGCGTACCACCCTTAGCCAATGGTATGGCTACGGCCGCAGACTGGATGAGTGCGGCGTCGTTTATTTCCATGGCGGGGATCATCTCCTTTGCCGGTTATGACGGCGGTGTATATCTTATGGGTTGGACCGGTGGTTATGTACTGCTGGCACTGTGCCTGGCACCTTACCTGCGTAAATTCGGTAAATTTACGGTGCCGGACTTTATCGGCGACCGTTACTACTCACAGGCGGCTCGTGTGGTTGCCATCTTCTGTGCCATCTTTATCTGCTTTACTTACATCGCCGGTCAGATGCGTGGTGTGGGCGTGGTGTTCTCGCGCTTCCTGGAAGTAGACATTGAGACAGGTGTGTACATCGGCATGGTGATCGTATTCTTCTACGCCGTGCTCGGCGGCATGAAGGGCATTACCTATACTCAGGTGGCACAGTACTGCGTGTTGGTGTTCGCCTACCTGGTACCGGCTATCTTTATTTCCCTGATGATGACGGGTCACCTGTTACCACAAACCGGCTTCGGTGGTACCTTGTCCGATGGTTCCGGACTCTATTTGCTCGACAAGCTTGATGGTCTCAGTACCGAGCTCGGGTTTGCCCAATACACCGAAGGTTCCAAGAGTATGGTTGACGTATTTGCGATCACCGGTGCACTCATGGTGGGTACCGCGGGTCTTCCTCACGTCATCGTACGCTTCTTCACCGTGCCTCGCGTTCGCGATACCCGTATCTCGGCGGCTTGGACTCTGGTCTTTATTGCCATCGTATATACCACGGCTCCCGCGGTTGCCTCATTCGCTCGCGTGAACATGATCGATACCATCAATGGTAAAGACGGCAGCGGCACCTTGTATGAAGAAGCGCCACAGTGGATTAAAAACTGGGAAAGAACCGGCCTTATCACCTTCAACGACAAAAACGGCGATGGTCGCATGCACTATTCTGCGGGTAAGGTTGATGATCCAGCCAGCGCCAATGAAGTGAGTGTAGACCGCGATATCATGGTACTTGCCAACCCTGAAATTGCCGACCTACCGGCCTGGGTGATTGCCTTGGTGGCCGCCGGTGGTATTGCCGCGGCGCTATCGACGACTGCAGGTCTGCTACTGGTTATTTCGACCTCGGTTTCTCACGATTTATTGAAACGTACCTTGAAACCGGATATCAACGATAAGCAAGAGCTGTTGGCGGCGCGTCTGGCGGCCATGGTAGCCATAGGTATCTCCGCCTACTTTGGTATTAACCCCCCAGGCTTTGTAGCCTCGGTGGTGGCCTTTGCCTTCGGTCTTGCGGCGGCGAGTTTCTTCCCTGCAATTATCATGGGTATTTTCTCAAAACGCATGAACAAAGAAGGCGCCATTGCCGGCATGGTAACGGGTATCGGTTTTACCGCCGCATACATCATCTTCTTCAAGTTTGTGAGTCCAGAGCTAAACAGCGCCGAGCACTGGCTATTCGGTATTTCACCCGAGGGTATCGGCCTGGTTGGTATGATGGTTAACTTCTTTGTGGCTGCCGTGGTACAACGCATGACCGCAGAAACCCCGGATGAGATCAAAGAAATGGTTGAGGGTATTCGTAATCCTAAAGGTTCTGCAACGGCCCATGCGCACTAAGGTGCATTAACCAAACTCGCAGATCATAAGCCCGACCTTAGACCAAGGTCGGGCTTTTTTTGTCGTCAAATAGGTCCTAGATTTACTCTTGTTACCACATGTGTTTTTAGGACGTGGATTATGAGTGCCCAGCATCAGGATATTTTTGACTTTGTGACCCAGCAAGCACCGTTTAATGCCTTGCCGGGCTCCGCCTGTGATTATTTTACCCACCATCTTGAGGTAATTTATGTCACCCGGGAAAATCAGCATCAATGGCTGGACTCGGCTCATCCCAAGTTATTCTTATTACGCAGTGGTGTTATTGAGCTGGTGGCCGCCGATGGTGAGCCTATCGCTCGTTTAACCAGCGGCGATTATTTCGGTTACCCATCCTTGCTCAGCGGCGAAACCATAAAAAACCGCATCGAGGTCAAGCGCGAAGCCTTAGCTATATGCTCTCGCAAGCGGACTTCGATTATCTGCGCCATGAATATAAGGCCTTTGAGCAATACTTTGTCCGTGCTCACTCAAATCGACTCTTGTCTTCCAAGTATCAACACCATGGCGACAGCTGGTCGGAGCGAAAAATTGCCCGGCTGATGACCCGCCAAGCCATTACCCTAACGCCCGATGCCAGTATTCGCGAGTGTGCACAAACCATGAGCGCGCATCGGGTGTCATCCATTATGGTGACCCTGGGCGAAGGCAAGGAAGCGCGATTGATTGGTGTGGTGACCGACCGAGATTTGCGCTCCAGGGTGTTGGCCGAAGGCGTGGATCCACAACGCAGCATCGCCGAAATTATGAGTGTCGAGCCCAAGTTCATTTTTGAAAATAACCGGGTGTTTTCGGCCATGCACCTGATGCTCAAACATAACATTCACCATTTACCGGTATTAAACGAGCAACACCAGCCCCTTGGCATGGTTACCTCCACCGACTTGCTGCGCCAGCAAAAAAGCGATCCGGTGCAGTTGATTGGCCGTATCTACAAGGCCAGTGGGGTTGCCGATTTAAAACGTTACGCCCAGGAGGTGCCCGAGCTGCTTGAAGGCTTCGCCTATCATATCGATGACATCAGCCTGATTGGCAAACTGCTGAGCGGCATCAGTGATGCGCTTACCACGCGTTTAATTCAGCTGTTTCAGCAGCGTCATGGCGATGCTCCGACGCGCTTTAGCTGGATTTGCTTTGGCTCTCAGGCCCGTGAAGAGCAAACCCTGCACTCGGATCAGGATAATGGCCTGTTGTTGCCCAACGATCTCGACGAATCGCAACTTGAATACTTTAAGGCCATGGGCGAGTTTGTCTGCCAACAGCTGGATGTGTGCGGCATCAGGCGCTGCCCGGGTAATATTATGGCCAGCAATGAAGACTGTCGTCTGAGTCTTAATGGCTGGCTGCATAAGTTTGAGCGCTGGTTGGCCAGTCCGACGCCAGAGGCCATGCTTAATTGTAAGATCTTCTTCGATATTCGCTTTATTAGCGGTTCAAGCGATTTATTTGCCACCTTTAGTGAAGCCCTGTCGGCACTTAAACCCGACCAGCTCTTTTATCGTGCCCTGGCCAGCGAGTTAAACCTTAACTCGGTGCCCATCGGGCTTTTCAATCAGTTAAAGACCGAGGCCGATGCCGATCGCCACAAGTACATAGATTTAAAGCGTCGCGGTATCGTGATCATCAATGATATTGTCCGCCTTTATGCCTTGCAGGCCAATATTCGCCATGCCAGCACCTTGGAGCGCCTCGATGCACTGACCAAAACTCAGTGGCTGTCAAAAAAGGATATTTTTGATCTTAAGGACTGTTGGCGTTATCTCACCCAGTTGCGCTTGCGCGCTCAGCTCGATAACGAACCCTTGCCCAGTAACTGTATAAACCCGGACGGTTTGACTTCCTTAGAGCGCCATCAATTGAAAGAGGCGTTTTACCTTATCCGCCAGGCACAGCAGGCGGCGAGCTTTAAGTTTGCGCGCGGGAGCCTGTAGTTATGACCTACTCATGGTGGCAGCAAGTAAAGTCGAAATTAGGCTTTGACCCTTACGGTCTGTCGCAGCCCTGGATTAACCATCGTTTTGTGGTGGTGGATTTGGAATTAACCGGCTTAAATCCTAAAGAACATGAGGTGGTATCGCTGGCCTGGGTGGTAATTGAGCAGCAGCGCATAAAGCTTAGTCAAAGCGGTCACTTGCTACATCAGGGGGTGTTGGAGCTGGCGCAATCGCCCATTTACCACGGGATTACCGCCGAACGCTTGCAAGCGGAGGGCTTGCCCATGGCACAAATACTGGAGCGCTTTAGTGCCGTGTGTGCCGAAAGCATTTTAGTGTTTCACAATAGCCTGCTCGACACCCGCTTTTTACAGCGTGTGTGTAAAGAGCACCAGGTACAGTTACCGCGTATTACCTTGGATACCCTGAAAATCGAGCAGCGTCGATTAGCGCGTCAGGGCGCAGATATTGCTTTTGATGCCCTGTCTTTGGATGCCTGTCGTCAGCGTTATGGATTGATGGCGCATACGTCTCATGATGCGCTCAGCGATGCCTTGGCCACCGCCGAGCTGTTTTTGGCGCAGGCCAATCAGGTCAGCAAACGAGAGCCCGTACCTTTAAGTGCCTTGATCACGGCTGGGTGATTTCTGGCAATTGCTGTTTTTGCCAGCCGAGCCAGTCACCTTCAAGGTGGTAAACCTGTTTAAAGCCCTGTTCTTGTAAAATGTCGATAGCCATGGCGGCGCGGCGGCCACTGCGGCAGTAAACCACTATGGGGCGTTCTTTATCGAGTTCTCCAAGATGATCTGCCAAGACAGTATGACTGATGTTGATGGCCCCTTTGATATGGCCTTGCTGGTATTCTTCACTGGTTCGCACATCCAATAATTGCATTGGCTCGGCGTTAAAACGGTCGACCAAGAGCTGTTGAGCGGCAATATCTGTGGTCTCGGCCTGAGCCATACTCATGGGGGCGCAAAACAGTGCGATTGCGGCAACGACTGCCGCGCTGGTGGTTTTCATCATGTATCTTCCTGTTGTTACTAAACGTATCCCTACCAACTGCTATGTTAGCCAGCTTAACGTCCTTCGATTATGTATGTCATTAACCATAGCATAACTTATTGTCGGTCTGAATTGTGTGTTTGGGCGTCGCTAGGGCCACTTGTTTCATGTTATCATTGACCCCATTTACTAAGTAGTACAGGCTGATCTTTGAGATTGGCTTTGTTATATTATCACAATTGTTTATTGTACAGAGTGAGTCGTCGTGGCCGAAGTCAGAGCTAGGGTCCATTTAAATGTGGGCAAAAAAAGTGATATTCCTGCGGAAATAGTGTCTTTTAGCGGATTAAAAGATGGTCAGGAGCATGTTGCCTTAATTTTTAACCAAGCGGATGAACAGCAAACTCCCCTGATCCGCATGCACTCCGAGTGCCTAACCGGCGACGTTTTCCACTCCAGCCGCTGTGATTGCGGCGAGCAACTCAATGAGAGCATCGAGCTAATGCACGAACAGGGTGGGGTGCTGCTCTACCTACGTCAGGAAGGGCGTGGCATTGGTTTATACAATAAACTTGATGCCTATGTGTTGCAGTCGCAAGGCATGAACACTTACGAAGCTAATAATCACCTGGGTTTTGCCGATGATCTGCGAGATTTCTCCGATGCTGTTTTAATGCTTAAGGCACTGGGTATCACTCAGGTTAAGCTGATGACCAATAACCCGAAGAAGCTTGATGCACTGCGTGACAACGGCATCGACGTGAAGGCCGTGGTTGGTACCCATGCTCATATCAAGGTGGGGCAAACCGGCAATCAGGCGTACCTGGAAACCAAAATAGCCCATGGTGCGCACATGCTGGATATTAAAAAGATTAAGAAATCATAAGCGGAATAACTGGGTAAAAGGAAGATTAGTCATCATGTCGATAGAAATACGCGTGTACAAGGCCGGCTCGGGAGCGCGCTGGTTTAAAGCCGGTTTGGATACCTTCCAGCACCAGCCGTTTATTTTTATGTTTATGTACTTGTTTATCGCCGCCGTGGGCATGCTGGGTTTTATTCTGCCGTTGCTAAAAATCCCGGCGGTGCTTGCAACACCTTTTTTACTGGCTGGCTTTTATCAAGCCGCATTGCGCCGTCAGCAGGGACACAAGGTGGCGTTTGCCGATATCCTTAATGTGTTTTCACAGCAGGGTCGACGCATGCCTTTGTTCCGCGTTGGTCTATATCAAATGGGCGCGGCCTTGCTATTAGGCATGGTGAGTAGCCTGTTGTTTGCCGATGCGGCGGCCGTTATAGCTCAACCCGATCTTGACCCGCAGCTGGCTCTGCAGCAATTAGCGCAAAGCTTCTCTTTCCCTGCGGTGGCGCTGTTTTTGGTGCTATTTAGTGTTTATTTATGTGCCTTTGCCTTCGCTGTGCCCCTGGTTTATTTTGGCGGTCACACATCGATGTGGGCGGTGATGAAGGCCAGTTTAATGGCGTTTTATCATAATATGGCAGCGATGACGGTGTATGGTCTGATTGGTGCAGGCTTGATGCTGGTTTGTGCGATTTTGTCCTTTATTCCCCTTCTTGTTGTTATGCCGATTTGCTACATTAGCTTATTCATCGCCTTTCAAGCGATATTTATGCCTAAATTACAGCACCATGAGGGCGGTAATGGCACCGTCGATAAGAGCCAAAGTGAGCCTGCTAAAGAGCAGGAATCGGTTTCTTCAGACGGTCGGTTTGACGCTTAATGGATGAGCGCGAACAGCAAAAACAAAAGAACTATGTGCTCTGGTTACTGGGGCGGCAGGAATACAGCCGCAGGGATTTGCAGCGCAAATTGCAGCAACGCCAGGTACCAGAGGACTTTGCCACTGAGCTGTTAGATTGGTGTGAGCAACAGGGTTTTTTGGACGATAAACGCTATTGCGCCAGCTTTATTCGCCGGGCAGTAGACAAACGTCACGGACCACGGCGTATCAGTGCCGATGCCCAGCAAAAAGGCTTGGCCAAAGAGCAGGTGGCTGTGGCCTTGGCAGAAATGGACATCGATTGGTTCGAACTGGCTCTAGAGGCCTACCAGCGTAAATTTAAGGCGCTGGGAAAAAACACAGATTATAAGGAAAAAGCCAAGCGTATTCGTTATTTAACGGCGCGAGGCTTTGACTACCAACAAATAGAATTTGCACTTGCAAGTGAAGCGACAGACGAGTGAGAAAAACGCAATGCAGCATTTGACGACCGCACAACTAAGACAGAAGTTCTTAGATTATTTCGCCAAGCACCAACATCAGGTGGTGCCTTCGGCTTCTTTGGTGCCGGGTAATGACCCCACCTTGCTATTTAACAACGCCGGTATGGTACCGTTTAAAGACGTGTTCTTAGGCGCCGAAAAGCGTCCATATACCCGCGCCGCCAGTGCTCAGCGTTGTGTCCGTGCCGGTGGTAAGCACAATGACCTTGAAAACGTGGGTTACACCGCCCGTCACCATACCTTTTTCGAAATGCTGGGGAACTTCAGCTTCGGTGATTACTTCAAAGAGCAGGCCATTGCCTTTGCCTGGAAGTTTTTGACCGAAGAGTTACAGCTGCCAAAAGAAAAGCTTTGGGTCACCGTGTTCACCGAAGACGACGAAGCCGCCGATATTTGGATTAATCAAATTGGTGTGCCTAAAGAACGCGTTTCTCGCATTGGTGCAAAAGATAACTTTTGGTCCATGGGCGATACCGGTCCTTGTGGTCCGTGCTCGGAAATTTTCTATGATCACGGCGAAGAAGTCTGGGGTGGTCCTCCGGGCACACCGGAAGAAGATGGCGATCGCTATATCGAGATCTGGAACCTGGTATTTATGCAATTTAACCGTCATGCCGACGGTACCATGGAGCCATTGCCAAACCCATCTATCGATACAGGTATGGGTCTGGAGCGTATCGCCGCTATCTTGCAGGGCGTACACTCGAACTATGAAATCGACCTGTTCCAAGCGTTGATTAAGGCTGCCGCTGAGGTCACTAATGCCCAGGATATGGAAGACAAATCACTGCGCGTAATCGCCGACCATATTCGTTCATGTGCCTTCTTGGTACTCGATGGTGTTATGCCTTCAAATGAAGGCCGTGGTTATGTATTGCGTCGTATTATTCGCCGTGCCGTACGCCATGGTAATAAGCTTGGCGCCAAGGGTACCTTCTTCCATAAGCTTGTTGCCGAGCTGGTTGCGCAGATGGGTGATGCTTACCCTGAGCTTGCCAAGAAGCAAGCCATTATTGAGAAAGTCCTGCGCATCGAAGAAGAACAATTCGGTAAGACGCTTGAGCGTGGTCTCGCGATTCTTGAGGAGCACCTAAGCTCCCTGGAAGGGGATGTGATCCCAGGTGATGTGGTGTTTAAGCTGTACGATACCTATGGTTTCCCGGCCGATTTAACCGCGGATGTGGCTCGTGAGCGCTTTTTGACCATAGACGAAAAGGGCTTCCAAGAGTGCATGGATGTGCAACGTAAAAAAGCGCAGCAAGCGGGTAAGTTTGGCGCCGACTACAACACCCAATTGCGCTCGGATAAGTCGACCGAATTTAAAGGCTATGATGCCCAGCAGCATAGCGCCACCGTGGTGGAATTGTTTGCCGGTGGCGAGAAGGTCAGTGTACTGAACGATGGCCAGGAAGGGATTGTGATCCTAAACCGCACCCCGTTTTACGCCGAGTCAGGTGGCCAGGTAGGCGACACAGGTGTGCTTGCCACGGCTAACGGCGAGTTTATCGTGACCGATACGCAGAAACTGGGTAATGCCTTTGCTCACCACGGTAAGGTCGTAGGACAAATCGGTGTGAACGACAAGGTGGATGCCCGCATCGATGCCGAGCGTCGTGACCGCATTAAGAAAAATCATACCGCAACTCACCTGATCCACGAAGCCCTGCGTCAAGAGCTGGGTGAACACGTAAACCAGAAAGGTTCATTGGTGCAACCGGATCGTCTGCGCTTTGACTTCTCGCACTTTGAAGGTGTGACGCCAGAGCAATTGCAGCGCATTGAAAAGCAGGTAAATGACGAAATTCGTCGTAACTTCGCGTTACAAACCGAGTTGATGGCCATTGATGCTGCCAAAGAAAAAGGCGCGATGGCGCTGTTTGGTGAAAAGTATGACGACGAAGTACGGGTTGTCAGCATAGGCGATTACTCAATTGAGCTCTGTGGCGGTACTCACGTTGAGCGTACCGGTGATATCGGCTTATTCAAGATCGTTTCCGAGGCGGGTATTGCCGCGGGCGTACGTCGTATTGAAGCGGTGACCGGCTCCGATGCGCTAAATCATGTTGCGGCTCAGGAAGAGAAACTGGCGCAAATCGCGGCGTTATTGAAAGCGGACAGCGCCAATGTACTGGACAAGGTGCAAGGCTTGCTAGAGCGTTCTAAGGGCTTGGAAAAGCAAGTGACTCAGCTTAACGATAAGCTTGCCAGTGCCGCAGGTGCGTCGCTGCTGGACGCTGCTAAAGACATCAATGGCGTGAAGGTATTGATTGCCAATGTTGCCGGCACCGAAAGCAAAGCCCTGCGTGGCATGGTCGATGATCTGAAAAACAAAATGGGTTCAGGCATTATTGCCCTTGGTGTTGCCAATGGCGACAAGGTCAGCCTGATTGCCGGTGTGACCAAGGATCTGACCGGTCAGTTTAAGGCCGGTGAGCTAGTCAATCATATGGCTGCTCAGGTTGGTGGTAAAGGTGGTGGTCGTCCCGATATGGCTCAGGCCGGCGGTACACAACCAGATAACCTTGACGCCGCCCTAGCCAGTGTTGAGGCTTGGGTGAGCGAACGCGGTTAATATTAGGCTGCATTAGATACTGTGGCCCTATTAGTCCAAAAATTCGGCGGCACCTCGGTTGGCTCCATTGAGCGAATTGAGGCGGTCGCCGATATTATTATACGCCAACGTCAACTCGGCCATCAGGTGGTAGCCGTGGTCTCGGCCATGTCTGGAGAAACCAACCGCTTGTTGGCCTTGGCCGCACAAGTGGATGACAGACCCAGCACTCGAGAACTCGATGTATTGGTTAGCACCGGCGAACAGGTAACGGCATCGCTACTGTCGATGGCGTTGATCCGCCGTGGTTACCCGGCGGTGAGTCTGCTCGGCGATCAGCTGGGCATGAATACCGACAACCTCTTTACCAAGGCTCGTATCCTGGACATTGACACCCGCCGCTTGCGCCAGGAGCTGCAACATGGTCGTATTGTTATCGCCGCAGGCTTTCAAGGCCGTGACGGCGAAGGCAATATTACCACTTTGGGGCGTGGCGGCAGTGATACCTCGGCGGTGGCCATTGCCGGGGCGCTCAACGCTGAAGAGTGCCAAATTTACACCGACGTAAACGGTGTCTACAGCACCGATCCGCGTGTTGAGCCCAAAGCGCGACGCCTGACGAGTATAGGTGTGCCGGCGATGCTGGAAATGGCCAGTTTGGGAGCCAAGGTATTGCATATCCGTGCTGTTGAGGCGGCGGCCCAGTACCGGGTACCCCTGCGAGTGCTATCCAGTTTTGAGCCAGATCAGGGCACTTTAGTTTTAAGCGATGAGGACGAGCCGATGCCACAGCAAAATGTGTCGGGTATAGCCTTTAAAAGGGAACAGGCACTTATTTTCCTAAATAATTGTGACGCTAACCCTGCAACCTTGGCGAATATACTTGAGTTGTTGGCCCATAAAGGCATTGAAGTTGATGTTATTAATCAAGTTAATCAAAAAGTTGGCAAAGTAGACTATGCTATAAGTATACCCAGCTTAGAGTTGCGAGAAGCGCTTACTGCGTTATCAAATACCGACCAATTAGCCGGCGTAAATATCACCAGTCGGGACGATTTAGCCATGCTTTCTTTGGTCGGTGTGGGTATAAAAACAAATGCATCGTTAAGCAGTCAGTTCTTTCGTGTATTTGCTGATGAAAATATCGATGTATTTATTGCTAGCTCAGGAGAAATAAAGCTTTCGGTGCTGATCGAACGGCAATATTTAGAGCTGGCAGTAAGAGCTCTGCATGCAACATTTGGCATGGCAGATGAATAATTAAGCAAAGTTTTACTTA
Source organism: Pseudoalteromonas sp. T1lg48 (assembly GCF_002964785.1). GTDB lineage: Bacteria > Pseudomonadota > Gammaproteobacteria > Enterobacterales > Alteromonadaceae > Pseudoalteromonas. The sequence goes on along the minus strand of NZ_PQCC01000022.1, from coordinate 351,726 downwards.
CTTTTATAGTAATTATTCATTAAAATGCCGCTGACGGAATTTTTGACTAATTTGGAATAATGGGAGCAAGAGAATGCTAATTCTTACTCGTCGAGTAGGCGAAACCCTGATGATAGGTGACGAAGTCACGGTTACCGTATTAGGCGTTAAGGGTAACCAGGTACGCATCGGTGTTAATGCACCTAAAGACGTATCTGTGCACCGTGAAGAAATTTACATGCGAATACAAGCAGAAAAGTCGGGCTCCTCGAACCCGGGTAACGAATAATACCGCTTGTTGCGAAGCCACTTTTTAAAGTGGCTTTTGTTTTTTCTGGGTCAGTATAAAATCTCTTACTTCGTCATTGAGTACGGTGTTACTGAGATAATGACTATGCCCCTTACCGGATACCAGTACCACTCCCTTTTCGGTAGCTACAGCCTCGCGGATATTTTTCCACAGCAATACTCGTGTCTTCCCATTCGCTGAGGTGCTAATTCCTTGCTCATCAATAGTCAGTTCAACCTCGTGACCGGCGGCGCGAGAGAGGCGTTGACGCGCTATCCACCAGGCTTTTTGATACCTATAAGCCACCATTTCAAGTAGTGCTAAGGCAAATAAAAAATATCCTAAGTAGTTGTTTTGTAGCTTCAGTATGCTAAATAGGGCGAGTGCGATTAACAACAGGATCAAACCATATTTGGGTTGTTTGCGATTACTCAACGGCAAAGACTGTTCATAGCTTTCGCTGAAGTAGTCTTTGTTTAAGATGTAAGTGGTGGTGTAGTTCATGATTACTCGCTCAAGGGTCTATTTATCTTTGTGGTTTACTTTATGTTCAATCTAAACGCCTTCTGATGAATATAATCACTGATTCATGTGGTTAAATTCATCCATGAAGCTTGGTTACATCGCGCATCCATGCGCTCACCTCGCTAAGCTGCGAAGCATTGCTTCGGTCTTGCTCGCCTATGTTCATAGCGAGCAACAAAGAGCTGGAGGCGTTTAGATGAACCCACAGGGCAGCGCTTGTAGTGTATTTCTACTATGTTATCGCATGCTCGTGTAGAATAACTACACCACACATACTCTGCCTTGTATAAATGCACTACAAACTGCTGCAGAAACAAACAACAAAGATCAACAGGCCCTAGCCACTGCAAAGTAAGGGATGATTATGCGTATTTTATTTTTTATGGCGGCATTGTGGGCTAGCTTGGTAAGCGCCACACCTCAGCAATTTTTGGTATTTGGCGATATGCCTTATACCCCCATCGACGAGACCTTGCTTAGTGCGCCTAAAGGGCGATTATACCAAGCCGTGCAGCAAACCCCACATCTATTTGTGGCTCATGTTGGGGATTTAAAATCCGGTTCGCAGCCTTGCACGGATACCTTGCTGCAAAAAAATTATAGCTTGTTAAGTGAATTGACCACTTCCCCCCTGGTTTATACCCCGGGCGACAACGACTGGACCGATTGTGACCGAGCAGCCCTTGAGCCGCGTTTTGATGAATTAGAGCGTCTTGCCTATATTCGCACCCATTTTGCTCAATCCGAGCTGGATTTGCCCAATTATCACAGACAAAAAGATCAGCTAGAAAATCAGGCTTGGCGCATTGATGATGTTAAGTATCTGACGCTGCATGTGGTCGGCACTAACAATGGCCGAGCGCAAGTGCTAAAAAGCGAACCACAAGAGGCGCTGTCAGCCGCCCAGAGCCGTGATAAATACAATATGCACTGGCTGGCTTCGCAATTGAAAGCACGGGTGAGCGCAGCGGTGATCTTTATTCAGGCCGATATTTATAAAGCCAATAATTACGGTGAGCCTTGCACACAAGAGTTACAGCAAAACTGTGATGCGTTAGCACCTTACCGTCAGCACCTGGATGCGCTGGCCGAGCAAGTGGCGTTTCCTATTTTATTGGTGCATGGCGACACCGCCGAATTTTGCTTTTCGCAGCGCGAATCGGGGTTATGGCATCTCAATGCGCCGGGGGACTTTAGGGTATTGGATATTGCTAAGGTTCGGGTACAGGACTCGCAGAAGGAGCCTTTTTTGGTAAGTACTGTGACTCAGCCTTTGGCTAAGCCTGGCGTAATCCCACAGTGTACTAAATAACAAAGCCGCGCAAGAGCGCGGCTTTAAGTTGCTTATGCGGGCTGCTTAGAATTGGAAGCGAACGCCCAACTTAAACTTACGGCCCAGTACATCATAGTTACTTGGGAAGGTGTTACCCGAGTTAGAGCTGGTATCACCTGCCTCGTTACCTACTACCGGTGGATCTTTCTCGAATAGGTTGTCTATACCGAGACTGGCGGTAATATTGTCGGTGATATGGTAGTTGGCATACAGATCGAAGTAGCTGTAAGAGCCGATACTGCGGAATTCCTCAAAGTAATCATCAATTACTACCGGCTCGACGTCTATACCATCCGTATAACGCCATTGTAGCGATACCGTAAAGTCATCCATGGCCCAGGTAGTACGCTGTACCGCGCGAAGCTCGGCGAGCGGGTCACAGCTGGTGCTGTAGTAACCCTTACAGTCGATAATACGTGCCGTATCAGAGCTCTGAGATTCCTGAGTCAGGTATTTATTGATGGTGCCGGAGAACTGTAATTCCCCCCAGTTATCCATCGGCCAAGCAAAGTTAAAGCCAAGCTCTACACCCTCGGCGCGAAGGTTTTTAAGGTTGGTGGTAAATTGCTCAATACCCGCACCAGCAACCGTCAAGTCACCGCCAACACGTTGGATCTTGGCACATTGCTCAGCATCGCCTAGCTGGTAACAGGCATCAAGAATTTCCTGAGCCGAAAACTCACCGATAATGTCATCGATATCGATGTCATAGTAATCCAAGCTGATGGTGAAGTTTTGCAGGGTGTCGAATTCAGGCGTCCATACCAGACCCGCGGTGAAGGTGCTTGCTTCTTCCGCATCGGGCGGGTTAAGCGGATCGCTACCGGAGATAACCTGTACCTGACCAGAGATAACGTCTTGAACGTTACCTACCTGGGCGGCTGACATGCCTGTAGACTCACACAATGCCTGTAAGGTGGCATCTATATTACCAGCATTAGCAACCGAACAGGGATCGCTACCTGCGTTGTCCAGGCCGGTCACAACAGGCGAGGCGATTTCACCCACGTTAGGTGCACGGGTCGCTTCCTGTTGCATCACGCGAACCAGCACAGAGCTGACCGGACGCCAGTTAAAACCAAGCTTCCAGGTTTCGTTTGAGCCCACGGTATCGTAATCGGCCCAGCGGAAACCAAACTCAATATCCAAGGTTTCAGCAAACGCCATGCCATCAATGACGGGGAGATAACCTTCGAGGAAGAGTTCGTCAACACTAAAGCCACCTTCGATGGGCAACTGGTTACCACCTGCACCACCTTGACAGCTGGCAGGGGCAAGTTTCAAACACTCATCGGGCTCAAACAGGCCTTTTTCTTTACGGTATTCGTAACCGAAGCTCATGGACAGCGGTGCACCGGCGCTGGGAATTTCAATAAATTCGACCGGACCGTTTAAGGTGGCGGTAGCGATACGTTGACTGTATTTCTGTTGCTGCAGAGCAATAGCGGTGGCATAACCGGCCATTTCATCGGTAATGGTGCCGAAGCCACCAAACAGATCGATAGGCACACAAGTGGGGTCGCCGTTCAAACAGGTTACACCGTCCGCAGTATCCAAGGCGTTTTGGATGTTAGTCAGGTTGGTATAACCGGCACGTACCGTAGTACGGTTCGACTCACCGTATTGAAAGCTCACGTCATATTGCCAATCGTCAAAGACGTAACCGTTCACACCAGTTACAAACTGGAATAATGAGGTATCGTAGCGTTCGGTACGAGGACCCAGCTCTAAGGTACGGCGGCGAAGCTGCACGGTGAGGTAATCTTCTTCATCCACCACGCCGTTGCCGTTGACGTCATTCCAGTTATTGGCACCGAGCAAATCATTTGCTAGTGCGTTATTACCTGCGTCTATCATAAATTGACGGGCTTGGTCGCCAATTAACGGGTTGAACAGCGGTAGCTGGAAGGCTGAGCCGAAGGTACCCGATGGCGCAACCTGAGTGTCTACCGAGATAGAGCTGTAGGTCAGTGAAGAATAAATTTCATGTTCTTCGGTCAGGCTATAGCGCGCAAGAGCAGTGCCCGAGTAGCGCTCTGAAGGTGTTTGATAAAAGTTATAAGGGTTGAAGTTAAATACACTACAGGTATCTGCTGATAGCGAACCGTCGTTTCTAAATTGGCCCGAAGCGCTTGCACCACCACCGACGATAGCAAAGCGCGTTGGGATGGCGGTTGTAGAACCCCCACTGCCTACCGAGTCGGGGGCCTCACACCCAGGTGGAGCCGGAATGGGTGGCTCGCCATTACGGAACTCAGCCAGGTTCGCACCACTGGCGGTGTCTATGCCAAGCAAACCTAAGGGGCGCTCTCCGAGCAATACCTGATCCCGCTTGGTCCAGTCTAATGACAACACCACGTTACCGCGGTCGTCGGCCAGGTTAGAACCTATGGTTAAAGAAATATTGTCCTTGTCGCCGTCATTTTCATCGGTTTCCTGGTGCGATGTATTTAGAGCGATACCCTCAAAGTTATCTTTAAGGATAAAGTTAACCGCACCGGCAATGGCGTCCGAACCATATACCGCCGAAGCACCACCGGTAATTACGTCGATACGCTCTACCAAGGCTGCAGGGATCACGGAAGTATCCACCGAGCCATTATAGTTGTAGGGGATCATACGGCGGCCATTGACCAGGATGAGTGAGCGTTGAGAGCCAAGGCCACGTAAGTTAACCGTCGCGGCACCACCGGAACCATTGTTCACGTTACTACCATCACCAGGTATGGTCGCTGGCAAGGTACGGAGAATTTGCTCTACTTCTGGCTCTTGTTGAAACGCCAGTTCTTGCTCGCCGATGGAAGTAATGGGGCTGGCCGAGACTGCGCCGGGTTGACGAATACGACTACCGGTTACGGCAATCACTTCGATATCTTTATCGGCCTCTTCTTCTCCCGCCGCTTGAGCCTGCGGGCTAATGAAGGCCATAGAGGAAATGCTAACGCCGAGCGCGAGTTGGAGCGCCAGCGTAAGTCTGGATTTTAACATTGTCTTTCTCCCTAGTTATTAGAGTTTTTCTAATACATCAGGGACAATCAAACTGCGGTTGTTCCTATTAGCGATTCTAAGCGTAGACCCTCAAAGTCAATAGTGCCAAGGGCTTAAGCGATATAGCATAAAAATACTTGTTTCAAAATATTTTGGTCTTACCAATTATCATTGAGACTTTTGCGCTTTACAGGCTAATTTGGCTGTTTCCCTTTACCACTATTACTCCTGGTTATATTCGATATTTCAATCGCATATATTCGACTTCAACCTAGTTTTTACCTCTAACTTGCTAGTTTTAAACGTTATTAATAGAACAATATCAATTTTAAATATTGGTAATACCAATTTACATGGTGTGGACAATTCATATTTATTTGATATGGTGTTGATTAAAAGTTTACCAAAATTAACAAAATGCACTGGGAGTGAGGATGAACATTGCAGCACTGATGCTTGAAGCGGCGGGGTTAATGGCAACCGGGATGCTGGTGGTCTTTATATTTTTGCTGCTGCTGATTGGCGCCTTAAAACTGATGTCGCATTTTCTGCAAGAAGATGAGTCAACCAGGGCACAAGCCCCAACGGCTGGCCGGCCAGCTACAGCGGGTATACCTAAAGCCCATATTGCAGCCATTGCTGCAGCGGTCCATCAGTATAGAAAACAATAAAAAATAGGGGCACAGAATGTCAAAACTACATTTAACAGAGCTGGTATTACGAGATGCGCATCAGTCTTTATTGGCAACACGTATGCGTTTAGACGATATGCTCCCCATAGCCGCTAAACTCGATCAGGTTGGTTATTGGTCCGTAGAATCTTGGGGGGGCGCCACCTTCGATGCCTGTATTCGTTATCTCGGGGAAGACCCCTGGCATCGAATTCGTGAGCTTAAAAAGGCGATGCCCAACACCAAGCAGCAGATGCTGCTGCGTGGACAAAATTTATTGGGCTATCGTCACTATGCAGATGATGTGGTAACTAAGTTTGTGGAGCGTGCTTACGCTAATGGTGTCGATGTGTTTCGTATATTCGATGCTATGAACGACGTGCGTAATCTCGAGACGGCAATTAAGGCAGCGGTTAATGTCGGCGCTCATGCTCAGGGCACAATTTCCTATACGGTATCGCCGGTACATACCTTGGATATGTGGTTAACTCAGGCGAAGCAGTTAGAAGACATGGGTTGTCATTCCATCTGTATTAAGGATATGGCCGGGCTATTAAAGCCTTACGATGCCCATGAGCTTATCACTGGATTAAAGCAAACCGTTTCCCTGCCTATCGCCATGCAGTGCCATGCCACCACAGGCCTGAGTACCGCCACCTATCAAAAGGCCATCGATGCCGGTATTGATATGCTCGACACCGCTATTTCCAGCATGAGCCAAACCTATGGCCACAGTGCCACCGAAACCATGGTTGCCATAGTGGAAGACTCGCCAAGAGATACGGGTTTAGATTTGGGTTTGTTAGAAGAAATTGCCGCCTATTTTCGCGATGTCCGTAAGAAATATGCCCAGTTTGAGGGCAGCCTCAAGGGCGTGGATGGTCGTATTCTTTTGGCTCAGGTGCCGGGAGGCATGCTGACCAATATGGAAAACCAGCTAAAAGAGCAGGGGGCGGCGGATCGCCTCGATGAGGTACTCAAGGAGATCCCTCAGGTACGCAAGGATCTAGGTTACTTACCCTTGGTCACGCCTACTTCGCAGATAGTGGGAACGCAAGCCGTGCTTAATGTGCTTACAGGCGAGCGTTATAAGTCTATTACCAAGGAAACCGCTGGGGTGCTAAAGGGCGAATATGGTTCAACGCCAGCGCCAGTTGATAGCCTGTTGCAACAACAGGTACTCGACGGTGGTGAAGCTATTAGCTGCCGTCCCGCCGATTTAATCGATGCTGAGCTGGATAAACTGACCGCTGAGTTGGACGAGCAGGCGAAAAAACAACAGCTAAAGCTGGCGGATGAGGTGATTGACGATGTGCTCACCTATGCCTTGTTCCCGCAAATTGGTTTGAAGTTTTTGGCCAACCGCAATAACCCGGATGCCTTTGAGCCTGTACCTACTATGGAGGCAAGTCAAGCCGCAGCTCAACCTGCTGCTTCACCTTCAGTTAAAGCGCCTGCAGCATCTCAATGCGGTCCCGAGCGTTACAGTATCAGCGTCGATGGCAAGGCTTATGATGTGGTTGTGGCCCCTGGCGGCGAATTGGAAAGCGTTTGTGCCGTCGATGGTGTGGGCGAAAACCCGCCACAAAGTACGGTCTTAAGCAGTGGCGAGACCCTTAATGCACCGCTCACCGGTAATATCTTCAAGGTATTGGTTAAGCCCGGGCAGCAGGTGAACGAAGGGGACGTGGTGATCATCATGGAAGCGATGAAGATGGAGACCGAGGTGCGCGCCTTACACGGAGGTGATGTGGCCGAGGTGCTGGTGCGTGAAGGTGACTCGGTGAGCGCCGGTGATGCGCTTATCGCGCTGGCCTAGGAGGAACTATGGAAGGTGTAGTTAATCTTTGGCAAGCCACGGGCATAGCCAACTTCTCGGTTGCTCAGTTGATCATGATAGCGGTGGGTTGTTTGTTGCTGTATTTGGCCATAGCCCGCAATTTCGAGCCCTTGCTTTTAGTGCCCATAGGTTTTGGCGCTCTGCTCACCAATATCCCGGTGGCCGGCATGGCCGACCCCAACGGTATTCTCTATTACGTTTACCATGTCGGAATAGATACCGGGGTATTCCCTCTACTGATTTTTATGGGGGTTGGGGCGTTGACCGATTTTAGCGCCCTTATTGCTAATCCGCGTATGTTGTTACTGGGTGCGGCGGCGCAGTTTGGTATCTTTGCCACCTTGTTTGGTGCCATCGCCCTAAATTATGTGCCCGGTTTTGAGTTCACCATGAAGGATGCCTCGGCCATTGCCATTATCGGTGGTGCCGATGGTCCTACGGCGATCTTCCTAGCTTCTAAGTTAGCGCCAGACTTGCTCGGCGCCATAGCCGTCGCCGCTTATTCCTATATGGCCTTGGTGCCCATTATCCAGCCACCGATCATGCGCGCACTGACATCGGAGCAGGAGCGCAAAATAGAAATGCCGCAGCTGCGTGTGGTATCGAAGAAAGAGAAAATCATCTTTCCACTGATGGTATTGGCGCTGACCGCCATGTTCTTGCCGGCGGCGGCACCCCTGGTTGGCATGTTTTGTCTGGGCAACCTAATGCGCGAAAGTGGGGTGGTGGACCGTCTCAGCGGCACGGCACAAAATGAGCTGATCAATATAACCACCATCTTTTTAGGTCTGGCCGTGGGCTCAAAACTGGCTGCGGATAAGTTTTTAACCGTGGAAACCTTGGGTATTTTGGCACTGGGAGCGCTGGCATTTTCAATCGGCACCGCTTCTGGGGTATTTATGGCCAAGGCGTTAAATCGCTTTTCGAAAACGCCAATCAACCCTCTGGTCGGTGCCGCAGGTGTGTCTGCGGTGCCGATGGCGGCACGGGTGGTAAACAAGGTGGGGCTTGAAAATAACCCGCATAACTTCTTACTTATGCACGCCATGGGCCCTAATGTTGCAGGAGTTCTGGGCAGTGCGGTGGCCGCGGGTATATTGCTTGCGTTAGTTGGCTAACATCGGTTAATTGGCTCTTCCTAGCCATTGCGCACCTTGGTTGTGAACTCACTAAGGTGCGCTTTTTTATGCCTGTCTGTTGCTGCCTGTAAGGGCACCAGCAAGGGCACCCAAGGGGTGGGCATTTAGATGATGAGCTGTTATAAGGTAAGTATATTTGAAGGAGAAGCTCAGCATGAATGCGATAGTAATTATCATTGTTTTGTTTGTGGCGCTGGCCATTGCAGTGCCATTATTGGAGCGCTACCAGCAGCAAATGGGGCTCGATAAAATGGCGCGGTTTCGAAAGTATATCATCCCCCTGGTGGCCATTAGCCTGATACTGCAACTGCTGTATTTGGCCTTTAACCGCTAGTTCACAGGCATAAAAAAAAGCACCCTAGGGTGCTTTTTTTTATATTTGTACCGAGCTCATTAGTTGCTGTTCATGGCCAGCTGAATTTCACGTTCACGCTCCAATTGCGCCAATAAGGTATCGGCAATCGGCTTAAACTTGGCTAGTTCACTTGCCGGTAGCGGTTCTGATTTAGGTAGCTTAACCGTTCTAGGGTTGCGATGAACACCGTTAACCAGGAACTCATAGTGCAAGTGCGCACCGGTAACCCGGCCCGTGGCACCTACGGTACCGATTAACTGACCCTGTTTAACCTTTGCACCCTGTTTAACCTTGCGCTTATGCAGGTGCAGGTACTTGGTCACATAGGTATTGCCGTGCTGGATAAAGACATAGTTACCATTAAAGCGGTTATAACCGGCCTTGATCACGCGACCATTACCCGCCGCAACCACGGGAGTACCGGTTTTCGCAGCATAATCGATACCACGGTGTGGCTTAACCGTTTTCGTGACCGGGTGCAGGCGACGAGGGTTAAAGCTCGAGCTGATATATTTAAAGTTAACCGGCGCACGTAAGAAGGCTTTTTTCATGCTGCGGCCCTGCGGGGTGTAGAAGTTACCGTCGCTATGCAATACCGCGGCATAACGCTCACCTTGGTTAATAAATTCGGCGGCTAGAATCTTACCCGTGCCGATATACTCACCATCTACGTGGTGAGTTTCATAAATTAAGCTGAATTGATCGCCTTTACGCAGGTCGTTGGCGAAGTCCACATCCCAACCAAAAATGGTGGCAAAATTCATAATTTGCTTTTCGCTAAGACCGGCGCTGATACCCGCGGTCCAGAAACTGCCGTTAATCGAGCCGGAGGCCGACTTGGTTAAGGTTTCAATTTCTTTAGAGTCGATGGCGGTATCGTAACTACCTTCGTCATTCAAAGTGACAAACAGGGTGTCGGTTTTACTAAGCACATACTTTAACTGTTGGAGTTCGCCTTGCTCATTTTTTGCAAAGCTAAGTACTTCACCAGGATGAATCTTGGTTAGTTTCTTGGTTTCTTCGTTGGTATTAACAAGTTTGTGCAGAGTTTGTGCTGAGAAGCCGGCGCGCTTAAAAATGACAGCCAGACTGTCGCCGTTTTTAACTTCAAAGTCGCTGTGTTCGTAGCTAGGTAAGGAAAGTGCTTCTTCGGCTGAGTTTAAGTCGGCTATTTTTTCTTCATCTTCGAGTTTGATTTGCAACTCGTAGCGTTTGCCTACCTCGAGCGGTTTGGCATCGTTATCTTTTGAGGCTGTAGCGCGCTCCGTGGGTATAAGCATCAGGGTAACAATAGTCACCAAGAAGCCCACAATGAGCAATTTGTGTTTTTTGGGGAGCTTGTGTACCACGCTAACCATAACCTACCTTTTTCGCCGTTTAGGAAAACAAACTTAGCCAAAGGCTGAGCATATATCTAATAATGCCAAAATACCAGTGTTTTGTGCATTTAAACCGGCGCCAAAGTGCGCTAGAATCGCGCGGTTAGCACATATTTTATCGGAGAAATAAATGACAGACTTGCAGACGGCGTTGGCAGAAATTAAACGCGGCGCTGAGGAAATTTTACTCGAAGACGAGTTGGCAGAACGACTTAAGTCGGGGAAAAAACTAAGAATTAAAGCTGGTTTTGATCCAACGGCACCGGACCTTCACTTAGGCCACACCGTGCTTATCAATAAGCTTAAAACCTTCCAGGATTTAGGCCATGAAGTCATCTTTTTGATCGGTGACTTTACCGGCATGATAGGTGACCCAACGGGTAAAAATGTAACTCGTAAGCCTTTAACCCGTGAAGATGTGTTAGCTAACGCCGAAACTTATAAAGAGCAAGTCTTTAAAATCCTTGATCCTGAGAAAACCACCATTGCCTTTAACTCCGAGTGGATGGAACAGTTAGGCACGGCTGGAATGATCAGACTCGCGGCCAAACAGACCGTAGCACGTATGCTTGAGCGAGATGACTTTAAAAAACGCTATGCTAATGGTCAGTCAATTGCTATTCACGAGTTTTTATATCCTTTAGTACAGGGATGGGACTCGGTAGCGCTAAAAGCCGATGTCGAGCTCGGTGGTACCGATCAGCGCTTTAACCTGCTAATGGGTCGCGAGCTGCAAAAAGATGAAGGTCAGAAACCGCAAACAGTGCTAATGATGCCATTGCTGGAAGGTACCGATGGCGTACAAAAAATGTCGAAATCTTTGGGTAACTATATCGGTATCACCGACTCTCCCGAGGATATGTTCGGCAAGATGATGTCTATCTCCGATGATCTAATGTGGCGTTATTACGAATTATTAAGTGCCCTGAGCCTAGAGCAAGTCGAGGCATTAAAGGCGGATGTCGCCAATGGCACTAACCCACGTGATATCAAAATTGCGCTGGCGAAGGAAATTATCACCCGCTTCCACGATGAGCAGGCGGCGCAGCAGGCTCATGACGATTTCACCAAGCGCTTTTCTAAAAATGCCTTGCCCGATGACATCGAAGAGCAAACATTGCCTTGTGCCGATGCCGAGATGATGATTACGGCGCTGTTAAAGGATGCCAAACTGGTTGCCAGTACGTCTGAGGCGATCCGTATGATCAAACAGGGTGCAGTGAAAATTGACGGTGAAACTAAGGTCAGCGACAGCAAGTTGATGATAGCTAAAGGCAGTACCGCCGTATACCAGGTTGGTAAACGACGCTTTGCCAAGGTTACATTGGCCTAATTAAGAGCCGCCGTGCTAAATAATCACTGAGCCACCTTTGAGGTGGCTTTTTTATGTAAAAAATAAAGACACGGTGATGATAACCAGCAGCCAAAGCCCATTAATAACCTCAAGAGTCCTCAGGGCTGCCTGGATATCGCCTGCTTCGGGCTGGCGGTAGAGACCAACGCGCATACGCTCGAAGCGCTCTCCATGATAGTAGGCCGGTCCGCCTAGTTGTATCTGCAATGTTGCACTAAAGACACTCAGTATCCAGCCGCTGGGGCGATGGTAAAAATGCTGTCCATATTTTCGTATAAAACGCCAGGCGACCGTTCCATACTTGCTTAACAACATGGGCAATAAATATAGCGCAAGCGCTGGTAGTTGGCAAAGTGAAAGTAACCACTTACTGGCGAATAGATAATGGCTGTCCGCTGAGGCATGCTCACGCATGGCCTGATGTAGTTGCCATAATAGGGCGTATGCAAAGGTGGCCTGATAGCCGGCTAGGCAATATAGCAGCAAGGGGGTGAAGTAGTCGTGCAGCATGCGCAGCACCAGAATTTCAATGTTGGCTTTGGCAATTCCCTGCTCTGTTAGCCGCTCGGCATCACGATTACTCAGTTTACTTAAGAGTGCCCGGGCCAGGGACTTGCGTTGTTGCAGCAATGCCTGGGCTATGCGTTTACTGGTTAGGCGCAGCGGCGCATCACCAAGGCATAGATACAGCACCAACGCCGAGAACAGTTCCGGATAGAACACCAGTTGGGAAAACAGTGTCAGTGCCAACAGTGGCAACAATACACACAGAGCAATACTTAATACAGCCGCTAGGCCCAGGTAAGCGCTGCTGTGATTTGCTGCATAGGTACGGGCAACGAGATTACTAAAAGCCAGTCGCAGCAGAGTAAAGGGGTGATACCAGGAGGGCAGCGGCAGCCATCGCGCTAAGGCGATGGCTGCCAATAACAGCAATAACTCAAGGTGATTGCTCAATGCCTCCAGCTGCATTTATAGGCTAACGTCACTAAGTTTAGTTAACATTGCCATCACCATGGCCGATGAGTTCTTCGACGCTACCTCGAGGTAGGCTTCAAATGAATCTGGCGACTCTTTACCGGCAATATCAGACAGCGAGCGGATCACGACGAAAGGCGTCTTGAGTAGGTGACAGGTCTGGGCAATGGCCGCGCCTTCCATTTCTACCGCCAACATGTTCGGGAACTGGGCTCGGGTTTTCTCGATACGCGCCGGATCGCACATAAAGGAATCACCGGTACAGACCAGGCCAACCAATGATTGACACTGAGCCAGTTCGGCAATTGACTGCTCAGCAACTTTTACTAATTCTGGGTGAGACGTGAAAGCGGCTGGCATTTGTGGCACTTGACCAAATTCATAACCAAAAGCAGTGACATCGACGTCATGATGGCGCAACTCATTGGCAATGGCGACATCGCCTACCGCCAGGCGCTGATCAAAGCCACCGGCAGAGCCCGTGTTGATAACACAATCCGGATGGAAATGTTCGACTAAAATAGTGGTGGCAACGGCAGAGGCAACCTTACCGATACCCGATTGCACCAAGGTCACTTCTTGGCCGTTTAATTGCCCGTGATAAAAGGTAAAACCACCTTGCTCGAGTACATCAACATTACTCATCTGCTCACGTAAAATTGCAATTTCCGGCTCCATTGCGCCGATAATACCTACTTTCATAGCATCTCTAACTTATTGGCAAAAACAGCCTTTAGTATACCAAAGGCTGGGTCGATATGGCATTAAATCTCCGCTAACTGGGTTGCGGAATTGATGGCAGGGCTCTGCATTTGTACCTTGGCTTGTGAAGGCGATAGCACTGGCGGGTTGGCCGATTTGCGTGTATTGCCGGTTTCATTCTTACCCAGCTTAAATAAGATAGCGTTACGCACATCCTCGGTACGATAACCGCTTTTAACCTTCATGCGAATATGTGGGATGCCCGCGGTTTCCAGGGCGCCGCTGACAAACCAGTCGCGCTGGGCCTTGTGGCCACCCTTATTGGCGTTATTTACCAGATCCACGGCGGCGACTATGGTGAGCTTAGATTTATCAAGCAGCACATAATCCAGTTGCTTGTTTTTAAGCTTGGTGAGGGCGATGCGTTTTGACTTATTGCTAAGCCCAGACTTACAGTCGATGATATCGGTCAATTTTACTCGGCTGACGATACGATAGTTATCGCCTACGGCGCGCTCTAATAAAGAAAGAAAAGCGCTTTCGACCTGAGTGTACATTTCCTTTTTACGTACGAATGGGTAGGGGTTTTCGTTATTATCGGTGAACTTAGAGGCCATCACCGAGGCGATAACCACTAAGACGAGAATTGATAACAGCGCGAATTCCATGAGTTACTCCAGAACGAATATTTGACACTTCCGTTGTAAAGCAATAAACGTGCCTGAAGTTTTAACCTTGATTCTTGCTTTGGCGCAGGTTCTGCGTTTGCCTCAGGTTAAGGCTGATAGCCGCCGGCGACTCCTTTGGTGGCAATGGCTACGGCATCATGAGCATGTAGCGACTCATAGTGATTAATACGCAACCAAAAGTCGTGCAGGTCGTCACGCTGATTAAGGGTTGATTTGATTTTACGCGCCGCATCCTCGCAGAACATCAGGTTTTCACCATTAAGGCGGGCAAACTCCTGCTCGTCTTCACGCTTAACCGCGGTTTGAACCGGGGTCTTCAGCGTGTTTTCGATGGCATCGATGAGCGCCAAAAAGTTGAATGTCGACACTTGCGCACCCAAGCGCACCTTCACTTCGGCTACCGAGCGCTGTGAGTGAGGGGTGGCACTGATCCCTTCGCTGCTTCCAAGCCAGGCGTGGACATCGGCAAAGTTCAGCTCTTTGGCATCGAAGTCGCGAGCAAAATTAGCTTGGATAAGCTGTCGTGCCAGAGCCGCCGAACAAGGGCAGGTTGACGAGTAGGTCACCTTAAGGCCAACTTCAAAGTCAAGTTTACCTTGGTCGATACGCGCATCTATAGCAATGGGGTAAAACTTCCAGCCACTGTTATCGCTTAACAACGCCGGGCGGCGAAGCGGTAAATCAAAGGCCAGGCTAATGCGTGCTTGTGAGCTAATATCGCAGTGCGAACTGATAAACTTATCCAGTGTGGCCTTAATATTTAAAGGTGTTACCGCAGGAGCGCCAGAGAGTTCATCAAGCGCTAAAAACAGTCTGGACATATGAATGCCCTTGGCATTTTTGTCGACTAGGTTAACAAAAGCCTGGGCTTTAGCGTTAACGACTACGGGCGTAAGGCCATCGGATTCGACCAGCAGCGGCAGCTCAATATCACTCATCCCCACCCATTCTAATGTTTCTTGAACGGGAGCAGAGCTCGTGTTAGCAATATCTGGCATGGCGTTTTGCATGGCCTTCCTCATAGGTAATACTGAAAAGCCCGGTATTCTACCTGAAAATTAGCAAAAGTGGAGTGTACACGTGCTATAACTAATACTGCATGCAAAAGCAGCGCCTTGTTAATAATAAAAATGTGTAACTATTCCCATACACTGCAAACATTGTTAATATTCTGTGTTGCTTTAAACCTGCTTTTAACCCGTAACTTGCAAAATAATAATAATGACCAGTCCCATGAAATCATTTCTATTAAGAGTTGCCTCACTGGCAATGCTAGGTAGCTGTAGCGTTAGCGCTCAAGCTGCACCCCAGTTATTGCTAATGGCCGATGATCTACAAGTGTGCTCCAGTGAACGATTGCGTTACTGCAACAGCGAATCTCGCGAACGCTTGAGTAAGAACAGCTACAAACAACAGCCGGTTTTCATGATCACAGATGAAGGCCTAGAGCGCATTGTTGATATGGCCTGGACAGAACAGCCGGAAATCCGCAAACAGGCTGTAGAAATCTTAACAAAGGCACAACAACATTTTGCCAATGAAGCCTTTAGTCAGCAAGAATTCGAGCGTTACCTGCGTCGCAGCGACTTTAAGTTGAGCAACAGCGAGGAAACCGCACGGGAATATTGGTTCAACTTGTTTGGTTTTGAGCAGCAAAACTTTTTTGACCTGCTTGAGCAAAAGCAGGCAAGTAATAAGCGCCGCTTAAAGCCGCAGGTCGATATTGATGGCACCCGTGACTGGGTAACGAAAGACGCTTTTGCCGAGCTTTTCAGTGCCGCACAAGGCATTGCCGATGCAAAACGTAAGCCGCGTATTGCCTTTGTAACCGGTGGAAGTCGTGACCCTTATCGGGACGTCGATTATTATCAAAGCCTGTTTGAACAGCTGGGTTTTGAAGCGCACTGGCTGGCCATCGACGGCGCAATGCAAACCGTGATCAATGCCAACGACTCGGCGCTGTGCGCTGATCTTGCCGAGTATCAGGTTTCGCGTCTGGCGAGCTTCCGCCGTGATGCCCTGTATCCACAGTTATATCAAAAGCAGCAAAAGCTGTGTCGCGACCCGGAGCAGCTATATGATTTACTGCGCCGTTCCGATGCACTGTTTATTGCCGATTCCAGCCCCTTGCTGCTATATCAAGCGTTTTATCAAAATGCCAATCAGCCCAGCGAGCTTTTAAGCAAGATCAAAGAGATGACGGCTAAGGGCCAATTGTTGGTGGCGGCTCAAGGCGAAGCGGTTAATGCCCTGGTGGGTGGTGGTCGTAACGCCACTATTTTGTCCGGTGAAGGTGTGCAGGTTTTAACAGAAGACCCAATAGTTTATGGCAATGGCTTTGAGGCCTGTCGCTTGGGAGTAGACTGTATTTCGGTAACCAATAGCAGAGAACTCAGTTACCTTCAGTCTGGTGTGTTGGATCTTTTCCCTTGGGGTACCTTAGATACGCAGGTGGCGCGCCATGGTAAACAGCCGCGCTTAATTAAGGCCGGCGTTCAGAGCGCAAGCTCAATGATATTTGGTCTTGATAGTAACAGTTACGCACGTGTCGATCGTATTAGCGACGGCGATAAGGACGATATTGAGATTCAGGTATTTGGTGAAGGCGGCCTATGGTTGGGCGATTTGCGTCAAAGCCAGGACTCCATGTCGGGGGCGATGCAATATGGTCCTTTCGACAGCTACTTCCTAACTCATGAGGATAAGATCAGCATGCGCGGCGGCGTGGTTAATGTTGAGCTAGCCCCTTGGAAGCAGGCAGTTAACACCACCAGTGCCGGTCCGTTAGTGAATTCATCGACACCATTTAGCCGCGCTAACTACCACAAGCTTGGGCAAATGCAGTGTAATACCGGGGCGGCAACCGCCGGCGGTACCAGTGATATAGATAGCCAGAGCTATGAGCTGACACTCAGCGCCAGCGGCGCCAGCAATATGCGCAAAGGGGTGTTAGTAAAAGGCGGTAAACGCATGGGCGTATGCTCATTCGCAAGAATCTCGACGCAGATACTGCCAAAGGCACTCTAAGTTGATTACAATATAGGGGTTTTGTAGCAAAACCCCTTTTTTTATGATTGACTCATCCCTGAGCCCTTGGGTTCGTGTTTTAACAAATCTCCTAATACGCTTCGGGACTTGGTATGCCGGCGCCATCGTATATGGCGTGTTCATAGTTGCGGCGCTGATTTTCAGCGCCATGTATTATTATGTGGCCACCGGCGAAATCATGCTCTTGGACGTCCTGGCGGTGGTGTTTTTTACCGCCGTGGCAGCGCCTTTGGTGATCATGGTGGTGCTGCAATCCGTGGCGCAACTACAAGACTCACAAAAATACCTAGAGACGGCGACCAAGCAAGAGAAGCTGCTCAACCAATCATTAAAAGACAATATCCGCCTTCTTAACACAGAGATCGATGAGCGGAAGATGGCCCTTAATGCCAAGTATCGCGCTATCGATGAATTGCGCCGGGAAATTGCCGAGCGTAAGAAAACCCAGGTTGAATTGGCGGAGCAGGGCATGTTGCTGCGCTCCATTGTCGACTCCTCTCCTGACCTTTTTTATTACCGTGACCGCCAAGGGGTGTTCGCCGGCTGCAACAAGATGTTTGAAAAGGTGATGAACCGCAGTTCGGACCAGCTTATTGGCAAGAAAGCCGAAGACATCTATCCAGCACAACTATTACCGGCGGTGTTAAAAACCGATCGCCAGGTCGAGTCTACACATGAAGCGGTCACAGTCGATGTGCAATATCCGGTAGATGGTGAACAGTATTGGTTTGAGATGCGCAAGCTGCCGTTTATTAATGATAAAGGCGAGTATATCGGCTTGTTGGCGTTCGGACGGGATATCACCAGTCGTAAAGAAGCGGAACAAGCGCTGGAGACCGCCTATAAAGACAAGGGTAAATTTATCGCCACCTTGTCTCATGAGCTGCGTACGCCGCTTAATGGCATCGTCGGTTTAACGCGTATGCTGCTCGATACCGAGCTTAGCAAGCAACAACGTAGCTGGTGTAATACGGTGTTTTCCAGCGCCGAAACCCTGGGTAATATATTCAACGATATTATCGACCTGGATAAAATCGACCGTGAGCAGCTGGATATAGTGACCGAGCCGGTCAGCGTTGCCGACTTTATCAATGACGTGGTCAACTTCGGAACCCTGATCGCCGCGCAAAAAGAGTTGTCATTCAACATCGAGCGCTTAGGGGAGCTCAATGTATATGCGCAAGTCGATCCAACGCGCCTGCGTCAGGTGCTGTGGAATCTGATTAATAACGCCGTTAAGTTTACCACTGAGGGTGGGGTGTCCCTGCTTTGTGAGCATCAGCAGCTCGGTGAGGACCACAGCTTAGTTCTGACGGTGCGCGATTCCGGTATCGGTATCCCGGACGATCAGCTTAGCCATATTTTTGACATGTATTATAAAGCGCCGGATGCCAGTGGTGCCAATGCCATTGGCTCAGGCATTGGCTTGGCGGTGACCAAGGCGCTGGTTACGGCGATGGGTGGGGATATTCAGGTCACCTCGCGCAAAGGCGAGGGCAGTATTTTTACCGTCTCTATTCCGCTGCAACTGACCAGTGCTCCGGTAATCGAGAGCTATGAGTGCAAGAGTCTCAATATTTTGCTGGTTGAAGACGTGCCTTTGAATGCGGAAATCGCCACCAATTTACTGGAGCAGCGCGGCCATGAAGTGATCTGGGCGGAAACCGGTGAAGATGCGCTGGCCTTTGTGGAAACCGAGGATGACCTTGATCTGGTGTTATTGGATATGCAGTTACCGGACATCAACGGTGATGTGGTGGCCAGAGAAATCCGCGAACAAAGTGAGTTTGACCACCTTCCCATAGTGGTGCTCACCGCGAATGTACGCAGCGCCGAAGAAGAGCTGGAAGGCATTAATATTCAAGGGGCGCTTGCCAAGCCTATTAATACGGCCAAGCTTGATAATATGCTCTCCAAGCTGTTTGGCATAGGCCAGGGATGTATGCAGCAGGTGGCGGCGGAGCGCCTGGTGCATCAACAAACTGTAGCGCCCACCCTTGATCTTGATGAGCGCCTGCTTGACCAGGAAATTATTGGTGAATTCCTCGACTCCATGGGTGTCACGGCGTTTTCACGCAGCGTGGCACTATTCGCCAAGCTTGCTCCGGGCTATCAACAAGAGCTGGTTGCCAGTGTCGTAGATGACGTTGAGGAGTACAAGTCCGTGGCCCATAAGCTTAAAGGAGCCGCCGGTTCGGTGGGTTTAAAAGCGGTGCAGCTACAGGCTAAGAAAATGGAAAATCAGTGTCTTGAAGTGGCACCAGATCAGCGTCAAAGCTGGCTGGATGAGTTAGACGAGCAAATAAAAGAAGGGCTCGAGGCCCTTCAGTCATTCTTATCTAATTTGGCAGATGATTAGGATGATTAAGAGTTATTATCAATCTTGCCGATGAAGCGATAGCCTTCACCATGGATGGTGCTGATAAGCTCCGGTGTGCTGTTGTCGCTTTCGAAGTGCTTACGAATACGGCGAATGGTTACATCCACTGTACGGTCGTTGGCACGTAATTCACGCCCGGTCATGTGTTTAATTAACTGCTCACGGCTAAAAATGCGGCCCGGTGAGTCAAGCATTAGACGCAGTGCACGATATTCACCTTTAGGTAGGCGCTTAGATTCGCCCGCTGGTGAAGTTAGGCAGCGGCTGTTTTCGTCCAGCTCCCAACCGTTAAAGTTTACAACGCCATCTGAATCTAGCGCCGGATCGTCCTTGCTCGCTGCTGTGCGAGAAATAAGGTTGCGGGCGCGAATGGTTAACTCGCGAGGATTAAATGGCTTGGTAATGTAGTCATCAGCGCCAATTTCTAGGCCAAGAATACGGTCGACATCGTTGTCACGACCGGTCAAGAAAATAAGGCCAACATTACGCTTCTGGCGTAACTCGCGCGCGAGGATCAGGCCGTTTTTACCTGGTAAGTTGATGTCCATAACAACCAGGTTAATATCATCATTGGTGGTGAGTTTGTCATGCATATCATCACCATCAATGGCTTCAATCACTTTGTAGCCTTCAGCTTCGAATAAGCTAACGAGGTTTAGACGGGTAACATCTTCATCCTCAACGATCAGAATGACTGGCGTTTGCATTGTTTATTAACCTTTTCGGAATAAATTATTTACATAAAGCCGGAAAATAGGAACTCTCCGAATACTTGCGATTATAGGAGTATATCTAAATGTTAACAAGTAAAATCAATTTGGATAAAATTTAGACGTACTCAACTGCCTTGCTTGACTATTTACACTAATTTTGCAGCCGGCGTTCTTTGTTGACATACAATCGAATTTGCTCACCCTTTGTTCATCAAGTCTTTGCTTGCTTTAGGGTAAGACGCTCAAAATCGACCTTTAAAAAATAATAAATTCAAGGGCGAATTTTGAGCCAAGGAGATAGTATATCATTCTCTTTTTTACCTTCAAAGCATGGGATGACTGTTCTGTAAAAAAGTTCCTTTATTTTTATACTTTTACTGTGTTTTTTACGCTTGATAACGTTTTTTTACGAATTATTCGGCTTTTGTTGCATTTAGTTAAACAAAAAAACGTCGATGCTGCCGTCGTGTGAGCATTATCAATACTATGGTTAAATTGTAAGCACTAAACTAAGCGAGGTAGCAAGAGACGAATGTTAACGCCAGAGATAAAGCGTATCGCCCCGGCGTTGCTTGATGTCTATCTAGATGATTATAAAGAAGCTAGCTTTGTGTTTGCGCAGCCGCTGCCTAAAGCGGCAAGCGGATGCGTCATTACCGCCTTTAACCCCTATGGGCGGAAAGTAGGAATACGCAAAAATCGCTATCTACACGGCTTGCTGATTGATGCGATTAGGCACTTTCGTTACACCAATGGCTTTGGTGGTGATAAGCGCATGCTTTACCGTGAGACCAGCGTGTTTGTAAGCTGTGATCCGAGATTGGCGTGGCGTTATTTACGACGCTTTCAACAAAACGGTGTGTATGTGGTGCGTCGTGGAATGCTGTACTTATTGTTGGCGGATGGCCGGGAGTTTAAGCTCGGTTGCACTCTTGCAAAGCGAGTGCATAAACGCCCATGTTTGCCTCGGCAAAATAGGGCGCAAGCGCTTTAGCGGTTTTGATATACGGCAAAACGTTTGGTTTTGGTCAAGGTGTCATGATGCTTAAACTGCATCTGCAGTTGCTCAGGGTAGGCCAAGAAGCTATTGGCTACCAGGGTTAACTCGCCACCTCGGTTTAAATGGTCCTTGGCTGCGGCAAAGAAACGTTCGGTGATTTTATAGTCGGTTTTCAAGCCTGTGTGAAACGGTGGATTACTGATGATCAGGTCAAAACGTTTATCTACTTCGCTCAATCCATCACTGAGTAACACTGTGCCATCGATGTCGTTGGCGGCAAAGGTTTGCGCCGTGGCATACCCGGCCAGGGCATTAACGTCTAACCCGGTGACTTTAATCTTGGGGTTTCGTTTGGCACAGAAGCTGGCAATAATGCCTGCACCACAGCCAAAGTCCAGCAGACTTTTCGCTTTAGGGTAAGCGGGCAGGCTATCCAAAAGCAGGGCGGTACCATCATCTAATTGACCATGGTTAAACACCCCGGGTAGGCTGACAATCTCGCACTCTATGCTTTGTCCGGCGATATCGTGCGTCAGCGTAAAGTTCTTTTGGTAGCGGCTAATATCAAACTCGGTTAGCAGGTCGATATCCGTATATTGATATAGCTGGCAATGCTTGGCTGAGTCCACCTTATGGCCCTGAGCCAGGCCCTTTAGCTGTTTCTCGATAGATTTAACGCCGCCCTTTTTCTCTCCCACTACCAAGAGTCGTGCATCGGCGTTGATGCTGGCGCGAATATTATCCAAGGTCATCAGGGCTTCGGCCTTGGCCTTAGGGTAGTAGTAAATCACCAGATCGAACTTTTGCTCCGGTAACTGATGAGCAACCAGGGTAGTGACATTGGCGCCGCTCAGCTGATTTTTTGCAAACTGGCCGTCGGCAAAATTATAACTGAACAGGCAAATATTCCCTTGTGGGTTAAGTGCCCGCAATTGGTGAGCGAAACCATCGCAGTTAAAGTTAACCACTAAAATTGAGTCGGCACTCAATAGCTCATCACTGCGCAGCAACAGCTGCGATGGATTACTCAACTGCATCTTATTTCACACGCTCGAACATAAGATCCCATACGCCGTGGCCAAGACGGTGGCCGCGTTGTTCGAACTTGGTTAACGGGCGCGAGTCGGGACGCGGTACATAGTCATTGGTTGGCGACTGATTAGCGTAGTTTTCGTTTGCCTGCATTACTTCCAGCATATGCTCGGCATAGTTTTCCCAATCGGTGGCCATATGGAATACGCCGCCGATTTTCAATTTACTGCGTAGACTTTCGACAAACTCCGGCTGCACTATGCGACGCTTATGGTGGCGCTTTTTATGCCATGGATCGGGGAAGAACAGCTGCACCTTGGCCAGTGAGCCGTCGGCAATACAGTCCGCCAGTACTTCAACGGCATCGTGTTCGAAAACGCGTAGGTTCGTCACACCTTGGGCATCGGCATCCATTAAGCAAGCACCTACACCCGGGCGGTGTACTTCTATGCCGATAAAGTTGCTGTTCGGGTCATTTTTAGCCATTTCGACCAGAGACTTACCCATGCCGAAACCGATTTCCAGTACAACATCGTTGTCGTTGCCAAATACCTTGGTGAAATCAAGTAGACCGTCTTTATGTTCTAGGCCCATGCTTGGCCAACACTTTTCTAATGACGCTGCCTGGCCTTTGGTTAAGCGGCCTTCACGTTTTACAAAGCTGCGCACCTTGCGAATATATTTGCCTTCGCGCTCGGCTTGCGCAAGAGCCTGTTGTGTTGATTCACTCATGATAGTGGCTGTCCTATTGAAAATGGGTGCGTATTATCCCCACTTGTGTGCTTAAGTACAAGTCAACGCCTATTGATATTTATCGGCACAATTATAGACTGGGCGCAATTTAAAAAAGCAAAGAGTAATGTAGTGGAATTATCTCAGCAGATGCGAACCTGGTTCGCCGAGCAAATCGTCGATTGGTACGACTTATATGGGCGTAAAACCTTGCCTTGGCAATTAGCTAAAACGCCTTACAAGGTTTGGGTTTCGGAGATCATGCTACAACAAACTCAAGTAGCTACCGTGATCCCCTACTTTAATCGTTTTATGGCGCGCTTTGCCACCATAGAAGACTTGGCCGAAGCCGATGAGGATGAGGTGCTGCATTACTGGACCGGCCTGGGCTATTATGCGCGGGCGCGAAATCTCCATAAAACGGCACAGCTTATTTGTGCCGAGCACCAGGGGGAGTTTCCACAGACCTTGGAGCAGGTGATGGCGCTGCCGGGCATTGGTCGCTCCACCGCCGGAGCCATTTTAAGTTTGTCGCGAGGCGAGCATCACCCCATTCTGGACGGCAACGTTAAACGTGTGCTGGCCCGCTGCTTTATGGTTGAAGGCTGGTATGGGGTTAAAAAGGTTGAAAATCAGCTGTGGCAGCTAAGTGAACAGCTTACCCCTAAAGACGGCGTGACCCAGTTTAATCAGGCCATGATGGACTTGGGGTCAAGTCTATGTTCACGCAGCAAGTTTGATTGCGACCCCTGTCCGCTTAAAAGTCGCTGTTTAGCGTTCAAGCACAATAAGGTTGGCGAGTTTCCACATTCCAAGCCGAAAAAGCAGGTGCCGAAAAAAAGCTGCACCATGATAATTCCCGTTATTGATGGGCACACCTATATGGAGAAAAGGCCCAGCAGTGGTATTTGGGGTGGACTGCACTGCTTTTTGGAATTTGCCGAAAAGGAGCAGGCGCAACAACATGTGGCGCAACAACAATGGCAGGGTAAGGTGCATGACCTTGAGCCTTTACTCATATCTTCTCCCATTTCCAGCTCAATATTAATCCCATGGTGGTGCTGTTGGATAAGGCACCGGCTGGCTTGGCAGAAGGTGGATTGCTAGAGTACGACCTAAATAACGAGCCTCAGGTTGGTCTTGCAGCCCCGACTAAGAAGTTGTTGAAACAATTAAAGCGTCACTTGGCAGATGCGAGCGCTTCTGCATTAGGGTAAACTAGGACACTAATATAAACAGCTGCGTAGGTGAGGATAAATATGGCACGCACAGTATTTTGCCAAAAATTGCAAAAAGAAGCCCCGGGGCTAGATTATCAGTTATACCCAGGTGAAGTGGGCGAGAAGATCTTTAATAATATTTCGAAAGAAGCCTGGTCACAGTGGCAGCAAAAGCAGACCATGCTGATCAATGAGAAGCATCTTAATATGATGGATCCTGAGCATCGTACTTTCCTCGAGGAGCAGATGGTGGGTTTCCTTTTCGAAGGTAAAGAAGTCGAAATTGAAGGTTACAGACCACCTGAAAAATAAGCGATTTGCTGGGATTTTCGGCAATAAATCCCAGTTTGCATGAATTGTGTGCAAACGAATTGTTTATTTTAAAAAATGGTTGACTTGATACCCTAAAAACCGTTTAATACGCCGCACGCCCAGATAGCTCAGTCGGTAGAGCAGGGGATTGAAAATCCCCGTGTCGGTGGTTCGATTCCGCCTCTGGGCACCATTATTTGGTGTTCTTGATTCAATCGGGAATACGCACACTTTTGTGTGCCTGCTTAGCTCAGTTGGTAGAGCAACTGACTTGTAATCAGTAGGTCGCCAGTTCGACTCCGGCAGCAGGCACCATTTATATTGCCCAGATAGCTCAGTCGGTAGAGCAGGGGATTGAAAATCCCCGTGTCGGTGGTTCGATTCCGCCTCTGGGCACCATTATTAAATATGGTGCTAAACAGTACCATTTTTATTGCCCAGATAGCTCAGTCGGGCGAAACGAAACCGAAGCCTAGCTTCGCAGTTCGTTGAGGTGGAGTCAGGATGACGACAGGACCTCGCTTCATGGATGAATTTAGAGCACAAGAAACTAATTCTTGCCCAGATAGCTCAGTCGGTAGAGCAGGGGATTGAAAATCCCCGTGTCGGTGGTTCGATTCCGCCTCTGGGCACCACTAATAAACAAACCCTGATCAGCAATGGTCGGGGTTTTTTATTGCCTATCGTTTAGTGGCCCAGGCGTAATCTCACGCTTTCTATTTTAGGTGGTTCGATGGTGAACTACCTCCCTGTAGTTCACCGCTTATCCAAGGCTAAGCGGCCAGCCGTCGCTGTCTAAAATTGTTCCCGACAATTTTATCCGCCTCTGGGCACCACTAATAAACAAACCCTGATCAGTAATGGTCGGGGTTTTTTATTGCCTATCGTTTAGTGGCCCAGGCGTCATCTCACGCTCTTTATTGTCTTAAATAATCTTACGGATATAAAAAAGGCGGCCCTTAGGCCGCCTTATAACTAATTCACTACTTAAGATCAGTAAATTTTACCTTCGGCATTATCTTTTAGTGGTGCTACCCGTGAAGGGGTTGCTTTCGCGCTCACCAGTGGCTTGCTTGCCATTGCCAATAGGGTTACCGACTTGTAGATAGACTCAAAGTCCAGGTTTGCCAGCTCGTCTTTAGGGGTGTGGTAATGGTCGTTATTGGCCATGTCAGTAGAGCTAAAGCTATGTGCCGGGACACCCATACCTGCTAAAGAGGCATTATCGGAGCGGTAAAATAAATTCAGCTTAGGATAGGGGTTGGCCTGAATATGATTCTCTTGCGGCAGGCTTTGGTTAAGCACCGCCTGTAAATCAGATTTATCTGCCCCCGTCATCCATAGCTTACCGCTACCAAATGGAGAGGGTTTACCGATCATTTCGATATTGATCATAGCGGCGATCGTATCTGGGTTTTGCGTGGTGGCAAAGTGTTTAGAGCCGATCAAGCCCATTTCTTCGGCGGTGAAAGCGGCAAACATAAGGGTGCGTTCGTTATCGCCAAGGTGGGCATAATGCTGAGCCAGATTCAACATGGCACCTGTGCCCGAGGCATTATCATTGGCACCGTTATAAATGGTGTCTTGCTCAGATTCTTCCTCATTCTTGTGGTCATGCTTATCACCTTTGCTTTCGCCGAGGTGATCATAATGAGCGCTAAAGAGCACCACGTCGGCGTCTTTTTTCTTGCCGGGCAAAATACCGATAACATTGGTGAGTTGCTGAGTCTTTACCTCATTGACAACTTTAACGTCTAATTCGCTGACTTCACCTTCATGACCTAGTACCAAGACCATGGCGCCTTGATCTTTGAGTTCGAGCTTAGTCAGGCCATTGTTGAAATAGTTCTGATACCGAGCGAAGACTTCTTCGTGGGCTTTATCAACAAGCACCAGATGGTTACCACCTTGTTGATTTAATTCCCGCAGTTGTTCACGAAGATCGGTGTCAGCTGAGATATGGGTGATCGTCAGCTCATCGGTTTGTTGCCAGGAAAAGCCCGCAGACTGAGAAACAACGGCAACGCGCTCCTGCGTAATTGACTGGTTATTCAGTGTGATTGCTACAGACTTTGGCGTCACCGAATGCAGGTCAAATTGCTGCTTAAAATCTTTGGCGCCGGGCATAGGTTGCAAGCCGATACTGGTAAAGCGTTGAGCTATGTAATCCGCGGCAACGTCGATTTCCGCAGAGAAGCTTTTGCGGCCTTTGAGGTCGTCACTGGCGAGATAGCTAATATCCTGTTCTAGCTGTGTGCGTTCAAAGTACAAAGCATTATCGGTAGAGCTACAAGCGCTAAGGGTTGCAGCCGCAATTAAGCTAAGTAGCGGGAGCTTAGTTTTCATTTTTGATTCCCATAAGTTTACGTAAAAGATAACAAGCACACAGCACGCAATGGCACTCCTTGCTCGAGGTTCAGTGTAATAAAAAAGCAGAAATGAAAGAAGCTCTGGGGTCGATATCACCAACGGGCACAGTAAAGCATATTTGCCACTTGTGTTAAGTAAGCACTTACCTTGCTAGTGACAAAGCAAGGTAAGAATTAAATCTAAGCGTGCTCTTGCTTATCCTAACCAGTGTACCAGCCAAGGATAGTAAAGGGGTACCAGCAGCGGTGTGAGTAGGGCGCTTAACGCCATGGCCGCCGAGGCATAGGCGGCGCTTAACTCGTTATCGGCAATGGCCGTGGCTGTGCCTATGGCATGACAGGCGCCGCCCAATGCTAGGCCTTGGGCGCAGCGATCGTTAATGCCAAACAAACGCAACAGGCTAAAGCCGATAATAGCGCCCACGACGCCTATGAGGATCACCATGGAAGCGGCAATACTGGCGATCCCTCCGAGTTGCTCGGTTACCAACAGGGTAATGGGGGTGGTGACCGAAAGACTGGCCAAAGAAGCCTTTAGCTGCGCTGGCGCACCAAGCAAGGTGGCAATAACATAGGCGCTGCTGGTGGCCATAATAACGCCTAGGGCCACGGCAATGAGGATCAGCAGTAGTTGCTTTTTAAGCTGGTGTATTTGTTTGTACAAGGGCACCGCCAGGGCTACCACGGCCAGTTCCAAGAGGTAATTAAAGGGAGAGGTCGCACGGCTGTAGCTGGGCAGATCAAGGTCAAATAAAACCAAGCATAAAACGGATGCGATTATGGTCCATAAGACAGGGTTTAATAGCGGTGAATTAACTTTAGCATGCAGGTGACGAAAACAGAAAAAAGCCAATAGGGTTGCAGGTAGCGCTAGCCACATCATGATGCTCCCCTTAGCCGCTGCATTAGGTAGCCTATGCTTACCAGGCCCAGGGCCGGTACCAAAAATAAACAAAGCAGAAGCACCAGCCAGTGTTCGGCGATAAGCGGACTATGTTCTACCACCTTTGCGGCGGCGGGAACGAAGAAAAGCGGCATAAAACTAAGCAGCGGCTGAGTGCCTGGCAGCAACCAAGTTAATTTTATCAGCCCTAGTTGTAAGGCTAAAAACAGCGCTAACATGGCACTGAGCGGTGCTGGAAAAGAGAATGCAAAGTGGCTGCTCATTAGATGTGCAGCAATAAGGAAAGCACTTAAAATGGTCCAGCTTATTAGTAGTTGCAGGGTAAACTTGGCGTGTTTACCAAGAGCGGCGATCTTGATAGTCATAATGTTTATCACTGCTGGCGTTTTTAATGGCGATGCGGGTATTTTTACACATAAGTAGGCGTATCTGTGACCAGGTTTCTTTCGCTAATTGACGACGATGTCCTTGGCGATAGGCGCTGGTGGTCAGGCGCTTTATGGCGGCCATGGCATCGGGAGAGCGCTCGCTGATATCGGCAATCAGTTGCTGTGCCGCAGCCATAGGGTTTTCCTCTAAAGCAGAGATAAGCCCAAGCCGATGTGCTTCACTCGCCTCGATTGGTTGTGCCGTCAGAGCCAGGCGTTGATAGTCGTCTGCTTTGAGTAAACCGGGAACAATTAAACTGGCGCCCATATCCGGACATAACCCCCAGCGCGCCTCCATAATAGCAAAGCTGGCGTCTTTAGTAGCAATGCGAAAATCGGCGCCGAGGGCAATTTGCATCCCACCACCCCAGCATCGCCCTTGTATTAAGGCTATTACAGGGACATTTAGTGACTGCCAACCTAAGGTCACTCGCTGTGCCAGGTTTTGGTTGCCCGGTAACCATTTAAATAACAAAGACAGCACCTGACGGGGTTTGGCCATAACACCTTTTACGTCGAGTCCGCTGCAAAAATCCTGACCTTGGGCATTGAGGATAACGGCACGTATATCCTTGCGCTTCTTAATGCTTTTTATGGCCTTATCAAGCTGTTTAAACATCTCATAATTCAGGGCGTTGCGCTTTTGTGGTCGCGATAGGGTGACATGGGCCACTTGTTCTTTAAAGCTGAGCGTTATCATTCTTATCTCCTCTGACCACTAGCAATGTAACGCAAAGGGCTGGCCATGTCATTTTGTTATGCAGCTTCATTGTTAGCATGTAATTTATTGAAAAACAGGTTCGTTTACATGCCATTTATATAATCTAAGTATAAATACAGTAAGTCACAAATTAGTCTATATTTTCAAAGAACTGAGAGGCGCTATTGATGTCGACTTGAAGTAATCTCTGCGGCGATTACATGCGCGCTTATCATTATTAGCTATCGAGGAGAGGGAGTATGCTTGGCGTACCTTCGAAGAAAAGTTCATTTACAAAGAAGATCTTAGCCGTGGCACTTACTGGTGCCGCGTTAACATTGGTGCAAGCTTGCTCGGAAAAACCAGTCGCTAATCAAAATGCTCCTGCTCCTGCAGTATCGGTTTATGATGTTCAAGTAGAAGAAATAGGTCAATATCGTGAATTTGTGGCTCGCACCGAGGCTTATCAGGAAGCCAATATTCAGGCGCGGGTTTCCGGGGAGCTAATTGAGCGCACCTTTATTGAGGGGGCTCAAGTTGAAAAAGGGCAGTTGCTGTTAAAGATTGATCCTTCGGAATACCGTGCCAGCGTCAGCGAACTGGAAGCCACCTTGCGCAGCAATAAAGCCATTGCCGAAAGGGCAGAGCGCGATCTTAAGCGCGGGCGTGAAATTGCCGCGGATGGATTTATTTCTGCCGCCGATTTAGACAAGCTAGAAACCAACTATAACCAGGCTTTGGCAGCGGTTAAAGCCAGTGAGGCCGGGTTGGAAAAGGCTCAATTGAACCTGGGT
The DNA here is from genome assembly GCF_002964785.1 of Pseudoalteromonas sp. T1lg48. GTDB lineage: Bacteria > Pseudomonadota > Gammaproteobacteria > Enterobacterales > Alteromonadaceae > Pseudoalteromonas. The sequence continues at coordinate 321,873 of NZ_PQCC01000022.1, read as the reverse complement.
TATACCGAAATCCACGCCCCCTTTAGCGGCCGCATCGGTAAAGTGAATTACGATGTCGGTAATATCGTGGGCCCTAACTCAGGTTCGTTGGCCGAGTTAACAGACATCGACCCTATCTACGTCAACTTCCAGGTAGAGGAAGCGGACTATATTACCTATCAACAGCAGCAACAGCAGAAAAACGCCGATCCCAGTAAGGTGCAATTAGACTTGGCTCTGCGTCTGCCAAACAACACTGATTTTGCACAAAACGGCGAGCTCGACTTTGCCGATACCAAAATCGATCGCAGCACGGGGACGGTGGAGCTGCGCGCCAAGTTTGCTAACCCGGACGGCATAGTGATGCCGGGCCTGTTTGTTACCCTGATTGTCGAAAGTAAAGAAAAGCAGAAGCAAGCCTTGGTGCCGCAAGCGGCGGTGCAGGTGAATCAGCAGGGTAACTTTGTGTTGGTGGTGAAAGACGACAATACAGTGGCGCAGCGCCTGGTGAAATTAGGGCGTCGCATCGATGCCATGTGGGTCGTTGAGTCTGGGCTCGAGCAAGGAGAGCGAGTCATTGTTGAAGGCTTACAAAAAGTGCGTTCCGGTATTACCGTGCAGCCGGTGCCAAAGCAGATCGACAAAAAAACCGGCACCCTTAGCGACAAACAATAAGAGAGTCTCCAATGATCAGTAAGACGTTTATTTATAGACCGAAATTGGCCTTGGTGATCTCTATTGTGATCACCCTCGCCGGGCTAATTGCGATGACTCAGTTGCCGGTCAACATGTACCCGCAAATTACTCCTCCTCAGGTTCAGGTTACCGCCATTTATCCCGGGGCTAGCGCCCAAACCATTGAAGAAACCGTGATTCGACCCATTGAAGAAAAGATCAATGGCGTCGAAGGCATGATGTATATCGAGTCCACTTCCAGTAACAATGGCTCGGCCATTATTACCGTGTATTTTAACGTCGGTGTCGATACCGATATGGCCCAGGTGAATGTGCAAAACAGGGTCTCCCTGGCCGAGCCCTTCTTGCCGCAAGAAGTACGTCGTCAGGGCGTGTCGGTGAAAAAGATGTCGAGCAATATGTTGATGGGCGTGAGTTTGTACTCAGAAAACCCGGATATGGACTCAAGCTTTTTAAGTAACTATGCCACTAACTATATAACCGAGCCCTTGAGCCGTATTCCAGGCGTTGCCTCGGCAGAGGTGATGGGGGATCTAACCTACTCCATGCGTATCTGGTTAAAGCCAGATAAAATGGCTTCCCTTGGGGTGACCGTGGTGGAAGTTAAAACCGCCCTAGAGGAACAGAACACCTTGGTTGCCGCAGGTAAACTGGGTGCCTCTCCGGCGTTGCCCAACCAACAGTTCGAATATGCCATTCAAGCACAGGGACGCTTTATAACCCCCAAGGAATTTGGTGAAACCATTATCCGCTCCAATCTGGATGGTGATTTTGTTCGTTTAAATGATATCGCCCGCATTGAGCGGGGTGCGCAAAGTTACGCCGGAACCGCCAAGCTCAACCAACAAGACACCGGCTTTATCGTTATCTATCAGCTTAACGAGGCCAATGCGACGGAAGTGGCAGAAAAGGTCAAAGCGCTGATGAAGGACCTGTCAAAGCAGTTTCCCGAGGGGCTTGAGTATAAGATTCCCTATGACACCACCAAGTTCATCAACCGCTCCATTGAAGAAGTAAAGGTCACCCTGTTTCAAGCGGTGGGCTTGGTAATCTTAGTGGTTTTCTTATTCTTGCAGAACTGGCGAGCAACCCTGGTTCCAACCGTGGCGATTCCCGTGTCCTTGATCGGCACCTTTGCCGCCATGTTGGCCATGGGCTTTTCCATTAACCTGATCACCTTATTTGGTCTGGTTCTGGCCATAGGTATCGTGGTCGATGACGCCATAATCGTTATTGAAAACGTCGAGCGCATTTTGCGTGAAGAGAAGTTACCTATTAAAGATGCCGTTTATAAGGCCATGTCTCAAGTTGGCGGGCCGATTGTTGCTACCACCTTGGTTTTACTTGCGGTATTTGTGCCCGTTGGCTTTATGCCGGGGATCACCGGTGAGCTGTACAAACAGTTTTCGGTGACCATCTCGTTTGCGGTACTGATTTCCTCGGTGAACGCACTCACCCTGAGCCCGGCGCTCTGTACCTTGCTACTTAGTGCCGAGAAGATGAAGCCGATAAAATGGTTACGTCCGTTTGAAAATGTGATCACCAGCTCGACCAAGGGCTATACCGGAATAGTCGGCTTTTTGCTTAAGCGTGCCGGTCGTATCGGTATTATCGTCGTGGTGCTGTTTGTGGCAACCGGCTGGTTGGCTAAAAATGTGCCCACGGGTTTTGTGCCACCGGAAGACCAGGGTTTCGTGTTTGTCGATATTCAGCTTCCCGATGCGGCCTCCCTAGGCCGGACCGATAAGGTGGTGCAAAAAATAGGTGATATCATAGGCCAGGACCCGGCGACCGAGGATTTTGTTGGTGTCTCGGGATTCTCTCTACTGGGTGGCGCTGGCTCCAATAACGCCTTGGGCATTGTCGTGCTCAAAGACTGGGAAGAGCGCACCACGCCGGAATTAGGATTAAATCAAATCATTAGCCGTTTACAGGGGCAGCTCTGGGCATTACCTGATGCGCAGGCCATGGTCTTTAACGTACCGCCGATCCCGGGTCTGGGCGCCAGTTCCGGCTTTGAATATCGCTTGCTCGACTCCGAAGGTCGTGACCCTGCCGAACTGGCCGGGGTGATGAATGGCTTGATTTACGAGGCCAATTCACGACCCGAGTTGCAAAGCGTATTCAGTACCTTCCGTGCCAACGCGCCACAATACTTCCTGGAAGTAGACCGCAACAAGGCAAAGGCTCAGGGGATCACCCTAGGCAATATTTTCCTGACCCTACAGGCTCAGTTAGGCTCCTTGTATATCAATGACTTTAACCAGTTTGGCCGTACCTATCAGGTGAATATTCAGGCCGAGGCCGAGTATCGCGCCAAGCCCGAAGACTTGCAGTATTATTATGTACGTAACAGCCAGGGAGACATGGTGCCCTTGACCACGGTTGCCACCTTGCGACCTATTCTTGGCCCAACCAGCATGAATCACTTTAACCTGTATCGCAGTGTCAGTGTGACCGGTAATGCCGCACCGGGTTACTCAACCGGGGATGCCATTAAGGTGATGCAAGAGCTGTCAGCTGAGTTGCCGGACGGGTATCTCTTCGATTGGGCGGGGCAAACCCGGCAGGAGATCATGGCAGGGGATGTGGCCGGCGTGCTGTTTGGTTTAGCCGTGTTGTTTGTGTTCCTGTTCCTGGTTGCCCAGTATGAAAGCTGGACCATCCCCTTTTCGGTTATTGCCGCCGTGCCGCTGGCGATTTTCGGTTCCATGAGTACGCTCTTTATGCTCGGCATGACCAATAATATTTATGCCCAGGTTGGCTTTGTATTGTTGATCGGGATGTCGACGAAAACCGCTATTCTTATCGTCGAGTTTGCCATGGAGCAAAGAGCCGCCGGTAAGGGGATTTTAGAAGCCGCGAAAATCGCCGCCGAACAGCGTTTTCGTGCCGTCTTGATGACCGCTTTATCATTTGTATTAGGGGTGTTACCTCTGGTGCTGGCCACCGGCGCCGGTGCAGCCAGTCGGGTATCCCTAGGTGTCACTGTGATGTCGGGTATGATAGCCGCCACCGTGTTCGGCACCTTGTTGGTACCCCTGTTCTACACCTATGTGCAGCATATGCGTGAGGGGGTTAAACGCAAGCTCGGAATCGACCCCAACCCCCAAGAATAAAAAATATGAAAAAGCCGGGAATTTCCCGGCTTTTTATTGGTCGTATGGTTGGGTCTGTTGACCTTTGTTGTTTGTTTCTGCAGCAGTTTGTAGTGAATTTATACAAGGCGGCACATGTGTGGTGTAGTTATTCTACATAAACATGTAACAACACAGTAGAAATGCGCTACAAGCGCTGCCCTACGGGTTCATCTAAACGCATCCTGCTCTGTGTTACTCGCTATGAACATAGAATGACTATGCATCATAACGAGCGTCGTGATCAGAATGCGTTTAGATTGAACATAAAGTAAACAGCAAAGATAAACAGACCCTATGCACATTGCCCATAACTTTTGTTATTATCGGTTCAAACAAGAGTAACAAAGAAGCCAGCATGTCCGGACCCAGATTATATAGCGCCGAAGAGATCACTCATCACGCCTATGAAGTGTTTTTAGAGCTCGCCCCCGAGCATTTGAGCGAACAGGATATTGATGACTTTAATGCTCACAGAGAAGAGCTTGGTTTTATTGAAGAAAGTGAACCGAGTGAAGACTGGCAGAGCATAGTGGCGATGGAAATCGAGCCCGAATTCTACAGTGAAGTGACCATAGGTCTGGAGCTGGAAAATGAAGACATCGTTTTTGCCCGGGTACTGATCAGCCGAGATCAGGATGCCCCTTTTTGTCACATTATTTGGAAAGAGTAGTTAGTCAGTATGAGGTTTTTGGTAGTCCTTCTTGGTTGTTGCAGTTTGAGTTGTTGGGCGGTGGATCCGTTTGAAGACTTTCACGAATACGGACAGTTAACGGATGCCGAGATCCATGAAATACACCAAGGTGAAATGTTCTATGGTGATGCCGAGTTTGGCTTTATCGTCACCCAAGGCAACACCGACTCGACCAGCTTTAAACTGCGCGCCAATGTCTATCAGGACTTCACCCATTGGCGAAACCAGTTTAAATTCGACTCCCTATACCGTCGCGATGTTGACGGTGAAACCGGCGAAGAAACCATTTCCGCGCAGCGCTTTTTTGTTTCCGGACAATCCAACTATAAAGTGGGCAACGAAAACGCCTCCTTGTTCTTGTACGGCGACTATGAAGACGATGAATTCTCCGGTCTGGACTATAAGGCCACGGTGGCAACCGGATACGGCAACCGCCTGTATCGGGGTGTGAAAAATACCGTGGATTTTGATATTGGCCCGGGACTCTATGTGTCTAAGGCGGATGTTGAAGAGGTTGAAGGCGAGGGCGAAGTCGAGCAGAACGATGGCGATGTAACCGGCTACCTCTTGCGTCTTGCCCTGCAGTGGGAGCGTAAGGTATCCAAACGCACTCGTTTTAACCAGTTTATTAGTGCCGAACAATCCCTATCCGGGTTAAACTCACGGTTAAAGTCGGAAACCTCCTTAATTAGCCAGATCATGGGCCAGTTATCGCTCAAGTTTGCCTACTTATATCGCTATAACTCCAAACCGGAGACGCAAAAACGCACCTATGACTCCGAGTTGAGTGCCACCTTTGTCTACAGTTTTAACTAAAAGAGTTTAATTTCTATGTATCAGCATAAACAGTATGCCTGGGCTATTTTGGCCATTATCCTGTGGATCGGCACCTTTGTCGGTATGGCGTTTTACCTGATGGGCAGCGATGGCCCCATGTTGTTGTTTGCGGCCATCCTGGCGCTTTGTGCCTTCTTATTTCATGGCCTGACGGTGCGAGTGGACGAGCAAGGGGTGGAATGGTTTTTTGGCCCGGGAATTGCGAAAAAGCGTTTAGCCTTTAGTGAAATCAAGTCCGTGGCCGTAGTCAGTAACTCGTTTCGTCACGGTATTGGTATTCGCATCACCCATGATGGTTGGGTCTACAGTGCCAACGGCTTTGCCGCGGTGGCCATTGAGCTCCAAGATGGCACCTTTTTTCGCGTCGGCAGTAATGATGCCGAGCAATTGGCCGAGGCCATCAATAAGCACTTGCTAAGGCATTCATGAACGTAAGGTAAAAAGGACGCATCTGCGTCCTTTTTTGTAGCTAAAACGCTTTGTTAGTGATCGTGGCCGCAGCCGCCAGCACCATGCACATGACCATGTGCCAGCTCTTCGGCGGTAGCATCACGAACATCAACCACTTCAACGTCGAACTTCAAGGCAACGCCGGCTAGCGGGTGGTTACCGTCAACGATCACGTCTTCGCCTTGGATATCGACGATGATCACCGTTTGCTCGCCGTCATCCGTGGTGGCACGAAACTGCATGCCAACCTCAATATCCATGCCTTCGAACATGTCCTTTGGTACCGCTTGCATGAGTTGCTCATGGCGTTCACCGTAGCCGTCTTTTGGTTCAACTTCGACGCTAAAGGTGTCGCCGGCCTGTTTACCCTGAAGCGCTTGTTCAAGGCCAGGGATCAAAAAGCCAGTACCCACGATAAATACCAGAGGCTCGCCATCGAAGGTGTTGTCTATGGTGTTGTCCGCTTTGTCGACCACACTGTAGTGCATCGTCACGACTTTATTGTCAGCTATATTCATAATGTATTCCAGATTAATCTTCTGTCAGTGAGTAAGGCAAAGGTGCAATGGTGAAGAGCACCTGTGGAGCGTGTTTTGCGCGAAGCTGAACATCTTGCTCAGTATCATTTGGCAACACGGCGAGGCCAAAAAGTTCGCCATTGGCGCTGGCTTGGGCGATAAGTGTGCCGGCTCGGCGCCAGTTATCACCAACCTGGCGCTCTAAGTCGAATGGGTTTTGATCTTCATCGAGCTGGGGTGCTAACACACCCTCATGCTCAGCCCGAAGCACAAACATGGCACGCTTGTTTTTACCAAGGTATTTCATGCGCGCCACGGTTTCCTGGCCGGTGTAGCAGCCTTTATTAAAACTAATACCACCGAGTGCCTGGAGGTTCACCATCTGCGGCACATAGGCGTCGATGGCGGCGGTATTCAGGCTCGGCTCCCCGGCTTTTATTTGCGCGCAGGCAAACTCATCGCTGTTTTGCGGCTCGGGCAGGACGCTGCTATCACCGATAAACAGGGCGCGCTGATCATCCAGTAGCAACACTAAATTTTCTTGCCATTGCTGGGCATTGCCGCTGATGTCGATATTTAAGTGGCTAACAAGCTCGGCTTTAGGCGCCAGCATCCCAAAGACCTGGGTATCGAGTTGTTCGATATCAACCTTACTAAAGACCGCGTATTTCTTTAATTCGGCAAGGGCAAATTTTGCCTCGGTATTTGAGCAAATAAGCACATAGCCTTGTTGATACTGGCTAATACGAAAGCAGGCCCACAGCTTGCCTTTGGCATTGCAGTGACCGGCCCAACGCCAGGTGTTGGCATCTATGTCGTTAACGTCTTGCGTCAACTGGCCTTGCAGGTAAGATTTCGCATCGTCACCATGAACATAAATGGCGGTGTAATCGGTGCTATAAACCGACAAAGTGGACATGCATGACTCCTTATGTGCACGAGCAATTACTGTGCTTAGTGTAACGTAAGCACTTCTTTGATGACAGCGCCTTGGCGTAAAATTGCTGTGTGCCGGAGGAGATTTTGCTACACTGCTGGGCAGCAGACTATTGAGAGGAAAACAATGGCGAATTTAGATAGTAAGGCGCGTTTACGTTGGGCATGTCGTCGCGGCATGTTGGAGCTGGATGTATTGTTTATGCCATTTGTCGAGCAGGGCTATGATGCCTTAAATGATGACGACAAAGCGGTGTTTCAACGTTTGCTGGAGGCGGATGATCCAGATTTGTTCGCTTGGTTTATGGGCCATGAGCAATGTAAGGACCCAGAGCTAGCGCGCATGGTTAAGATCATCCTTGACCGCGTTCGTGTATAGCGGCGCCTTCTTTAGCAATATCCCACAGCACCGCCCGGTTATGGCGGTGTTTGTTTTTGCCTATGTACTTTTGTTGTTGGCGCAACCGCAGTGGCTATGGGCGCTGTGTAGTGCTGTGACGCTGGTGCTGGGTTACTGCCATTTTTGGCGTCGTTTTAGTCGCTGTTGGCCACACCAGGGCAGCTTGGTTATCCAGGGTCAGCGTGCAGAAGTACATCAGCCGCACGCCAGTATAAGCGGTCGCTTGTTGAGGCAATCCCGGGTTTACCCCGGTCTCATTCATTTGCAGCTAAAAGATGATATTGGCGCCAAGCGCCATCACTTTTTTATTGCCGCCAAGGCGATGACGCCCGAACACTTTCGTGAGTGTGCTCGGGCAGTACAAGTGGCGCTTAGTCAGCAGGAGTGAGCTCGGTTATACGGGCCTCCGGTAGGTGATCCGGATAATCCAGGGTGTAGTGTAGGCCACGACTTTCCTTGCGTGCCAGAGCACTGCGGATAATTAACTCGGCCACCTGCACCAGGTTGCGCAGCTCCAGCAGATCATTGCTGATGCGGAAGTTGGCATAATACTCATGAATTTCCTGCTGTAGCAATTCCACTCGGCGCAGGGCTCGTTCCAGGCGTTTGGTGGAACGCACTATGCCGACGTAATCCCACATAAAGAGTCGTAATTCATGCCAGTTGTGGGTGATCACAACTTCTTCATCCGAGTCGGTTACCCGACTATCGTCCCATTCCGGCAGACTAGTTGCCTGATGCGGTAAATCCAGCTTGGCCACTATGTCCCTGGCCGCGGCGTGGGCAAATACGATGCATTCCAACAGGGAGTTGCTGGCCATGCGGTTGGCACCGTGTAAACCCGTGTAGGCTACCTCGCCGATGGCGTAAAGGTTATCTAAATCGGTTTTGCCGTTAAAGTCGGTCATCACCCCACCACAGGTATAATGGGCCGCCGGCACCACGGGGATGGGCTCCTTGGTAATATCGATACCCACGCTTAAGCACTTGGCATAGATAGTAGGGAAGTGCTCGATAATAAATTCTTTATCTCTATGAGAAATATCCAGGTACACGCAATTGGCACCCAGGCGTTTCATTTCAAAGTCGATGGCTCGCGCCACCACATCACGCGGTGCCAGTTCGGCGCGCTCATCAAACTCCGGCATAAAGCGGGTGCCATCGGGGCGCAGTAAATAGGCGCCCTCACCACGCATTGCCTCAGTGATCAAAAAGTTTTGCAACTTGGGATGATACAGGCTGGTGGGATGGAATTGGTTAAACTCCATATTGGCAACGCGACAACCGGCCCGCCATGCCATGGCGATGCCATCGCCGCTGGCCACATCTGGGTTGGAGGTATAAAGGTAAACCTTACTGGCGCCGCCGGTGGCCAGGGCCACAAAGCGGGCGCTGATAATTTCGACCCGCTCCTTGGCGCGGTTAAAGACGTAAAGGCCATGACAATGCTTGCCTTTTTTGCCGAGTTTGGCATCGGTGATCAGATCGATGGCGTTGTAGTTTTCTAGCAAGGTAATATTGGGATGGGCTAACACCCGCTCGATCAGAGTCGTTTGCACCGCACGGCCGGTGGCATCGGCGGCATGTAAAATGCGGCGATGGCTATGGCCGCCTTCACGGGTAAGGTGGTAGCGTTCATGACCCTTGTCATCGGTTTCCATATCGAAGGGCACGCCCTGGTCAATCAGCCAGCGCATGCAGGTTTTGGCATTGGAGGCGGTGTAGTGCACTGCCTCACGGGAGCACAGGCCGTCGCCGGCGGCCAAGGTGTCTTCAACATGGGATTCGATGCTGTCGTTTTTCTTATCGAATACCGCAGCAATACCGCCTTGGGCGTACAGGGTTGAGCCCTCGTTTAAGGCCCCCTTACTGATTACGGTTACTTGGCAATGGTTGGCGAGGGACAGTGCCAAAGACAGACCAGCGGCACCGCTGCCGATGATAGCAACGTCGCTGTGATGTTGTTTATTCGGGTTCATGTTATAGTGTTGAGCCGAGGTTTATATTACCTATTATGTTGCCTCTATATGTATCATATTTGCCGCCTGGGCACGACTGAAGTTAACTAAGAACAGAAAAAAAATGCAGTATTTGCGAACTTTTTCTTTTCGACCCAGTCAGACTGAGTGTATTTGGTAGCTTGGATACAATACGAAAAGCAAAATAACGCAGAGGAGTACCGGCTCGAATGAGCGAGCAGGATTTGGATTTAGCGCTGGTAAGAAAGGTTCAACAGGGAGATAAAAATGCTTATAACCTGTTGGTCGCCAAATATCAGAACAAAGTAGCAGGATTGATATCGCGTTATGTTGCCAATCAAGGTGACATTGCAGATGTAGCTCAAGAGGCCTTTATTAAGGCGTATAGGGCGCTGCCTAATTTTAGAGGCGATAGCGCGTTTTATACATGGCTGTATCGTATTGCCGTTAACTGTGCAAAGAATTACCTGGTTGCGCAAGGGCGTAGGCCGCCGGCAAATGATGTCGATGCTGAGGATGCTGAGTTTTACGAAGGCGCGAATTCACTGCGTAGTAATGCCAGCCCTGAAAACTTGCTGTTAAGTGACGAGGTAAGAAACGTCATTTTTGCCACCATTGATAAGCTACCTGAAGATTTAAAAACAGCCATCACTTTACGAGAACTAGAAGGGATGAGCTATGAGGAAATCGCCGCGGTGATGGACTGCCCAGTTGGCACGGTGCGTTCACGTATATTCCGTGCCCGTGAAGCGATAGACAATAAGTTAACTCCGTTAATAGGTGAGTCGTAATATGACTAAAGCAAAGTGTAGTGAGCAGGACAAAGCCTTTATTTCTGCCTTGGTGGATAATGAAGCCAGTGTCGATACGCTTGACGTTGCTGATGTAGATACCGATACATTGGCTCGTTACAGCCTTATTGGCAATGTGATGCGCTCCGAAACAGCACCTAGCATCCAGTTAGATATAGCCGCGCAGGTAGCCCAACAACTTGAACAAGAACCGGTTCATGCGCAGTTTGATCAGCAGTCCATATCTGGCGATGAGATGCCACAGCAGGATAACGTGATCCGCGGTACCTGGTGGCGTGGCATTACGCAAACGGCCATTGCCGCAAGTGTGGCCGTGGTTGCGGTACTTGGCGTACAGCAATACGGGGCAACGGGTAATAGCACCGATGAACTACCGCCATTGCAGTCAAATCCATTTATTGGTGCGGCCTCACCGGTGAGCTATTCTTCAGAGCCGGCACTGGAAAACGCCGAGCGTGGCTTACGCGAATTACAACAGCAGCGCATTGGCGCCCTGGTGTTGGAGCATCAGCGCCAAACCCGTGAAGCTGCGCATCTAGCGAGCAATGAAACCAACAAAGATGAGCAAAAACAACAGGAACAATAATCGTTAATGAAGTACCTTTATGTTGTGCTATTGAGTCTGTGGCTGTTCCCGGCGCAGGCTATGTCGGAGATGACCGCCAAGCAGTGGCTGGACAATATGGCCAGTGCGGTCAAGCAGCGCAACTTCGTCGCCTCATTTGTGGTGGTGAAAGACCGCGCCATGGAGCCTTATCGTTGGAGTCACGGTATTCATGAGGGTCAGGAGCTGGAATTACTGACGCTCCTCAACGGCGCCGGCCTGGAAATGGTGCGCGTTGACGATCGTGTTACCTATTACGAACCCCAGGCTCAACCCTACTCGGTAAAAACCTCGGCGATCAGCGGTCCTATCCCGGAAGTGCTGTTCGGCAACGTTGAACAATTGGCGCAAAACTACAATTTTGTGCTTGGCAACAAGGGCCGCATTGCCGGTCGTCCGGCACAGCTGTTGCGCATCGAAGCCAAAGATCAGGACAAGTACAGCTATTGGGTTTGGCTGGATACTGAAACCTCATTACTGCTTAAATCCGCCTACGTAAATAATCAGGGCGAATTTTTAGAGCAATTGCAATTAAGTCATATCAATGTCTCGGAAACTCCCGCTCCAGAGCTACTCGAGATCAGCCGCCGTGAATTCCCAGCGCCTTTGCCGCGTAATGAAGAACCAAGCGATCAGGGCAGCTGGCAAATAGGTTGGTTACCTCAGGGCTTCGAGTTGCTTAAATCCGATCGCCATAAACTCAATCTAAACAACGAGCTGGCGGATTATTATTTGTATTCCGATGGTCTGGTTGAGGTCTCGGTGTTTGTCCAGCGGCCCCTGGCTGGTCAGCGCCCGAGTGGCTCTTTGACCTCAGGAGCCACCACCATTTATATCCATAACGCCGGCGCATTCGATGTCTCGGTGATCGGTAATATTCCCGTCTCTACGGCAAAAAATATTGCCGAGTCGGTACAGCGACCCCTATAGCTAAGCCCATGATTGAACAAGTTCTTACCGTGGTCGCCGTCAAGGGCGACACCGCGTTTTTACAAGCCGAGCCCAAGCCGGCTTGTGCCGGTTGCAATGGCAAGTGCGGCTCGCAAGTGTTCGCCAAGCTGTTCGGCACAGATAAAAAGCGTTTTCCTTATCAATTTTCTGAGCCCGTGAGCGTGGGTCAAAAGGTGAAACTGGCCCTCGATGACTCGCACATAGTGATGAGTTCATTTGTGGTTTACATCTGGCCGCTGCTATTCGCCTTGGTGACTGCGGTGCTGGTACAGACATTTTTAGGTGTGGGTGAAGGCCTGCAAATAGGCGCCGCCTTTACCGCTGGAGCGTTTGGTTTTGTGCTTGCAAAACATAGGCTTAAGCGCGTTGTTCATGATGTGAAAGTGTTAAAAATTTACCCTTTGAGCTTACCAGTTTCGCAAAGAGATGGTGATTAGCGTCAATTACAGGTAAAATTGGGCCTTTGTTTACCCGAGCTCAGTTTTAAGAAGTCAGAATCCAATTTATGAAGCATATCCGTAACTTTTCGATTATCGCCCATATTGACCATGGTAAATCGACCCTGTCCGATCGTTTGATCCAAGTGTGTGGCGGGTTGACCGACCGCGAAATGCAGCAGCAAGTATTGGACTCAATGGAGCTTGAGCGTGAACGCGGTATTACCATCAAGGCGCAGAGCGTAACTCTTAACTATACCGCCAAAGATGGTGAAACCTACCAGTTAAACTTTATCGACACCCCGGGACACGTGGACTTCTCCTATGAAGTATCTCGTTCGTTGGCGGCCTGTGAAGGGGCGCTGCTGGTTGTTGATGCCGGTCAGGGTGTAGAAGCACAAACCCTGGCTAACTGTTATACCGCCATCGAAATGGATCTGGAAGTGGTGCCAATCTTAAACAAGATTGACCTGCCTCAGGCCGATCCACTGCGCGTGGCCGAAGAAATTGAAGACATTGTTGGTATCGATGCCACCGATGCAGTGCAGTGTAGCGCCAAAACCGGTGTGGGCATCGACGAGGTATTAGAGCGTATCGTTCGTGATATTCCGCCACCGCAAGGTGATAGCGATGGCCCGCTCAAGGCGTTGATTATTGACTCTTGGTTCGACCCGTATCAAGGCGTTGTATCGCTTGTGCGCATTATGCAAGGTGAGCTTAAGTCCGGCGACAAGATTAAGATCATGTCGAACGAGCAAGTACATATTGCCGACAAGGTGGGTATCTTTACCCCGAAACAAACCAACACGGGTGCCCTAAAAACCGGTGAGGTTGGCTTTATTATCGCCGGTATTAAAGAGATCCATGGTGCCCCTGTAGGTGACACCATTACTTTAGCACGCAACTCAGCCGAAGAGCGTCTACCGGGCTTCCAGCGCGTTAAGCCGCAGGTTTATGCCGGTATGTTCCCGATTTCATCGGACGAGTATGAATCATTCCGTGATGCCCTAGATAAGCTGAGCCTTAACGATGCATCGCTATTCTTCGAGCCGGAAAACTCAACGGCCCTGGGCTTTGGTTTCCGTTGTGGCTTCCTGGGAATGCTGCACATGGAGATCATCCAGGAGCGTTTGGAGCGTGAATACGATATCGACCTGATCACCACGGCGCCGACCGTAGTGTATGAGGTAGTAACCAAAGATGGCACGATTCAAATCGATAACCCGTCAGAGTTGCCACCGGTCAATGATATCATTGAAATTCGTGAGCCTATCGTTGAAGCCAATATTCTGGTGCCGCAAGAGTTCCTGGGTAACGTAATTACCCTGTGTATTGAAAAGCGTGGCGTGCAAACCAAGATGACCTACCACGGCAAGCAGGTAGCGGTGACTTACGAACTGCCCATGGGTGAAGTGGTGATGGACTTCTTCGATAAGCTGAAGTCAACCAGCCGTGGTTTTGCCTCGTTGGATTACAACTTTAAGGAATTCCGTACCGCCGATATGGTACGTGTGGATATTCTTATTAATGGCGACCGTGTCGATGCCCTGGCCATTATTTGTCACCGCGACAACGCCCAAGGCCGTGGTCGTGAATTGGCAGAAGCCCTGCGTGAACTTATTCCACGACAGATGTTCGATATCGCTATTCAGGCGGCTATCGGTAACCATGTTATCGCCCGTTCAACGGTTAAACAGCTTCGTAAAAACGTAATCGCCAAGTGTTATGGTGGTGACGTAAGCCGTAAGAAAAAGCTCCTGCAAAAGCAGAAAGAAGGTAAGAAGCGTATGAAGCAACTGGGTAACGTTGAAGTACCGCAAGATGCCTTCCTGGCGATTTTGAAAGTCGGCAAATAATAACAATAAAGGACACCGCTGATGGCTGGATATTTTTCCGTATTTTTAGTGCTGCTAACCCTGGGTTCGGGCCTGATCTGGTTAGTTGACCATCTGGTTTATGCGCCTAAACGTAAAGAGCGCATTGCTCTTGCCGAAGGGGCGACGGGTAAGCCACTGGACGAAGAAGTGAAAGAGGAAATCGCCCCGGTGCCGGTAATCACCGAGCATGCTAAGTCGATTTTCCCTATGATAGCCATCATTACCGTGTTTCGTTCGTTCCTGTTCGAACCCTTTCAGATCCCATCGGGCTCCATGATGCCTACCTTGTTGGTGGGTGATTTTATCCTGGTACAAAAATACTCATACGGTATTAAGGACCCGGTATGGCGCTCGGAGCTGGTGGCTACGGGCAAACCGGAGCGTGGCGATATTGCCGTATTTAAGTTCCCGCCAAAGCCGGAGCTGGATTTTATTAAACGTGTTATCGGTCTTCCCGGCGATACCATTGTTTATCGCAATAAGCAGTTGTATATCAAACCACATTGTGAACAAGGGCAAACCGAGCAGGGCGACTTGCTTTGTGGCGAATACAATAAAATTGCACTAGAAATAATTAACAGAGACGAGTTTATGCAATCGGGCCAACAACTTGTGCGTCTTGAAGAAGACCTCGACGGCCTGAAGCACGATATTTTAATAAACCCAAGACTGCCCGAGTTTAAGAGTAAGTACTATCAACAACAAGGCACTAAGATTGACGAATGGACTGTCCCAGAAGGTCATTATTTTATGATGGGCGACAACCGCGACAATAGTGAAGATGGTCGTGCTTGGGGATTCGTTCCAGAGCCTAACCTGGTAGGTAAAGCGGTATTTATTTGGATGAGTTTTGAATTTGAAAACACACCCGCCGACGTCTTACCAAGTTGGGTTCCAACCGGTGTTCGTTTTGAACGCCTAGGTAATATTCAGTAACAATGAAGAAAAACGTAACAGAACTGTATAATAAAATTGGATATAGCTTTACTGACCAGGGCTTGCTTGAGCAAGCCCTGACCCATCGTAGCCATAAGGGCCAGCATAACGAGCGCCTGGAGTTTCTTGGTGACTCGATTTTAAGCTTTGTCATCGCCAACGCCTTATATCACAAGTTTCCCAAGGCTCGCGAAGGTGACCTTAGCCGCATGCGCTCCACCTTAGTGCGCGGCCAGACCCTGGCCGAATTTGGCCTTGAGTTTAACCTCGGCGAATACCTGCGCCTGGGGCCGGGTGAGCTTAAAAGTGGCGGCTATCGCCGTGAGTCGACCCTGGCCGATGCGGTAGAAGCCATTATTGGCGCCGTGTTCCTCGACTCGGATATCGACACCTGCAGTGAGTTGGTACTGCAATGGTACGCCTCGCGCCTAGACTCTATCTCTCCGGGCATGAATCAAAAAGATCCAAAAACCCTGTTACAGGAGTTTTTGCAAGCCCGTAAATTACCCCTGCCGGGTTATACGGTCATCGATACCAAGGGTCAGGCGCATAACCAGACCTTCACGGTAGAATGTATCGTTGAAGGAATGGAAAGTATTATCTCTGTGGGCAGTTCGCGCCGTAAGGCCGAGCAAAAAGCCGCAGAAAAAGCCTTAAAGATATTAAAGAATGACAGCTGATACGCACACACCGCCACATTGTGGCATGGTGGCCATTGTGGGCCGCCCTAACGTAGGTAAATCGACCCTGCTTAATAAGATTCTCGAGCAAAAGGTCAGCATCACCTCGCGCAAGCCGCAAACCACGCGTCACCGCATTATGGGTATTCATACCGAAGACAATTACCAAACCGTGTATGTAGACACTCCGGGCCTGCATGTGGAAGAAAAGCGTGCCATTAACCGTTTAATGAACCGCGCCGCTTCCAGTTCTATCGGTGATGTCGAGCTGATCATTTTCGTGGTTGAAGGCACCCACTGGACCAACGATGACGAAATGGTGTTGAACAAGGTCTGCGCCGGTAAAACCCCAGTGCTCTTAGTGATGAATAAAACCGATCAGGTGAAAGATAAGGACCTGATCCCCAAGCATATGCTTTGGCTCAGTGAAAAAGGCGACTTTGCCGGCATTATTCCGGTTTCCGCCAAGAACAATCGCAACCTGGACTTAGTCAAAAAAGAAGTGCGCAAGCGCATGCCTGAAGGCGACTTCTATTTCCCGGAAGACTATGTCACCGATCGCTCTATGCGCTTTATGGCCGCGGAAATCGTCCGTGAAAAGCTAATGCGCTTTATGGGCGACGAGTTGCCTTATTCCGTGACCGTAGAAATCGAGCAGTTTAAATGGCAAGACAATGGCGTATGGCAGATTAACGCCCTGATCCTGGTTGAGCGCGAAACGCAAAAGCGCATGGTCATTGGTAACAAGGGTGAAAAGTTGAAAACCATCGGCCGTGAAGCCCGTCGCGATCTCGAAGAGATGCTCGACAACAAGGTTTTTCTTGAACTTTGGGTCAAGGTTAAATCCGGTTGGGCCGACGACGAACGTGCCCTGCGTAGCCTGGGTTACGGCGAAGACTAAGCCCATGAACGCGGGCTTTGAGCGCGCCTTTTTAATGCATCGACGGGCCATTAGCGACTCGCAATGGCTGGTCGATTTTGTGGTCGAAAATCGCGGCCTGATGCGCATGATAGCGCGCCTTAGCGGCAAGCAGGCCATTAAGCATAAAGCCCAGTTACAACCCTTTCAAGCGCTCCTTATTCGCTATCAAGGCAATGGCGAGCTCAAATACCTGCAACACTTTGAACTCGATACGGCGCTGCCGCCACTGCGCGGCGATAAGCTCTATTGTGGCTTTTATATGAATGAATTGGCGGCGCGCATCGTCCCCATCAATGAGCCGCTGGAGCAGATATTCTCCCTCTATTCGCAGCACTTGCAGGAGCTCGCAGGAGCTAAAGATCCGGGTGCCAGTTTACGCTGTTATGAGTTGCAGCTGTTGGAGAGCCTGGGCTATGGCGTCAACTTTGACAGCGACTATCAGGGCGATGCCATTGATGCCAAAGGACAATACGATTACTATCCCGAGCAGGGTTGGGTGCGCCAGGCGCAACCGGTGCAGGGTTATGGATTTAGCGGCACGCATATTCTCGCGTTTGCCCGTTATGATTTTTCCGAGCCGCAAGTACAAAGGGCGGCGAAGCATTTTTGTCGTTATATACTCAAACCCTTGCTTGGCAACAAACCACTAAAAAGCAGAGAACTATTTAAATCAAGGTAAGGCAGCATGAAAGAGATTCTACTAGGCGTTAACGTTGATCATATCGCCACTTTACGTCAGGCCCGAGGCACCACTTATCCGGATCCGGCCCATGCCGCCGCGGTTGCCGAGCATGCCGGCGCCGACGGTATCACCATTCACCTGCGTGAAGACAGACGTCATATTCAAGACCGTGACGTCTATGTGATGAAAGATACCATACAAACACGTATGAATCTGGAAATGGCGGTGACCGAAGAAATGCTGGCCATTGCCCTGGAGGTAAAGCCGGCCTTTGTGTGTCTGGTGCCGGAAAAGCGTGAAGAGTTGACCACAGAAGGCGGCCTGGATGTCGTCGGGCAGTACGACAAGGTGGCCGATGCGGTAAAACGTTTAAGCGATGCCGGTATTAAGGTGAGTCTCTTTATCGATGCCGATGAAGCGCAAATCGACGCCAGCGTCAAAGCCGGCGCCCCTTATATTGAAATTCACACCGGCGCCTATGCCGATGCCGAAAACGACGCCGAGCAAGCGGCAGAGCTTGAGAGCATCCGTGCTGGCGTACAATATGCCCACGCTCAAGGCCTGGTAGTTAACGCCGGTCATGGCTTGCACTATCACAATGTAAAGCCTATCGCAGCCATGCCAGAGATTTACGAACTTAACATTGGCCATGCGATCATCGCCCGTGCCGCCATCGATGGCATGGAAAAGGCCGTACGTGATATGAAACGTCTGATGTTAGAGGCGCGGGCCTAAGAGGGAAGGGGGTTGCCTGTAGGTCAGGTTTTGCTGACATGGATGGCGGTACTAGGGTAACGCAGGAGCAGTTACCTAGCGGCCTGACAACCTTGTTGTGGGCTGATAGATTTTGTCGCGTTGGCGACGACAACCAAAGGGCGGTTTGCGCCAACCGCCCCTTGGAACCCCAAGGCGCCCCAGCATTTGCTTGTTGCCTGCGCGTGCCCAAGTGGCTAACGCACCCGGCGAAACTCAACGTCCTGTTTCGATTCGCCTAACTTGACCATCCTAGGTCAAGTTGTGCTACCCCCCTTAGCCATGCTCGGCGCAAATGCACGGGGAGGCGATACCTGTTACTTCAGAGTTTGCTGATGGGCTGATAAGTGCATTTGCCGACGCTCAGCGTAATGCCTTGTTCCTCTATGACCTTGAAAAAGCAGGCGATAGATCTGAAAGCAGTCATTTCTAATGGCTCGATTTAAATCAACATTTAGCAATGTCGTTCGCTTATTGTGTTAATCTCAGCTTGTAGATTATCCGATCTGTAAATATTCAAATCGACTCTGATTTTACGTTTATTTTAACCTGACCCCATTTTTTTAAAGATAAAAAGGAACTTTATGGAAATTAAATTTATTGGCGCAACAAAAGGAGTTAGTGGCTCTTGTACTTTATTGAAACACCTTCGACAAGACACGCTATTTTTAGTTGACTGTGGGCTACATATTGGGCAAGCCGAAGCTGACTGGATCAACAAGCAGGACTTTCCCTTTAATCCAAGAGACATTCGTTTTGTATTGCTTACTCATGCTCACCTAGATCATTGCGGTTTAATTCCTAAGCTATACAAAGACGGATTTAATGGAAAAGTTTACTGCACCAAAGCTACAGGAGAGCTCGCGCGAATAGCGATGATTGACTGTGCAAAAATTGCTAACTTTTACGATATAACAGATGTTAAGCTGGTAGATTTTGAGTATGTAGACATTAGACCTAACTCTGGTTGGGGCAGGCTATTTGGACTCACGACAGACTTACGGGTTTCGTTTCTTAGAGGTAGTCATATTCTTGGAGCGAGCAGTATTTGCATCAACTGGGCTTTCGAAGAGGACCCTGATAGAAAAGGTAAAACGATCTTATTTAGCGGTGATGTGGGGTGTAATTTTGATGGGCGTGAGTACCTTCCTTTACTCAAAGCCAATCAACTACCTTTTAATGACACCGATTATATCGTTATAGAATCTACTTATGGTGGCAGGAAGAGAGAGGAGAAGTTCAAATCAGATGCCAGCAGGTTAGACGCCCTCGAAAACCTGATATTAGATAAAGTAATTAACAAAGATGGCAAATTGTTCATCCCCGCTTTTTCTATACATAGAACGCAAGAAATCATTTATGACATCTACCGAGTGATGTTGTCTCTAATTGATAAAAGCGTTATACCTCAATACCTAGAAGATCGTGAAGGTTACGTAAGTAATAAGTTCGCTATCTACGTTGATTCGCCAATGGCAGTTAAAGCAAACCGTACCTACCTAGAAGAGCTTTTCAAAGTTAATTCTAAGGAGAAATATCCCTATAAAAGTAATGCAATGAGTGCTCAAGATGTTGAAGCCCTAAAGGAAATCTTTGAGACAAATAATTTTACATTCAAAGATAATGACGTGGTCCTCGGCTACATTAATTTGATTGATCGAGTCAGGCATGCAAACAAGCAAGGTAAAAAGAAAACTAAGAAACCAAGCACATACGGACAAACTGAAGGAATAGGTCAGCGAGGTAGCATTATTATTGCGAGCGCAGGTATGTGCGAAGCAGGCCCGATTGTAAGCTACCTTGATGAATTTGGTAATGACCCTAAAAACACAGTTGTGATTACGGGTTTTCAAAGCTTTGGTAGTCGAGGCAGAATGATATTGGATGGTAATGATTCGAGCATAAACGGTGAAGTTATTGATTTATCTCCATACTATTCAGCTCATGCAGATGAAGACGGTTTGATTGATTTTTTATTTTCACTAAAAGAAGGGGATAACACTGTAAAGCAAACAACAGTTTTCATTAACCATGGAACTACAGACTCAAAAAATGACCTTGAAGAAGCAATTAAAGAAAGAGCGGCCGAAGAGAATCCTTGCAACAGAAAAATCGCTAAAGTAGTAACACTCGATGGTAGTCATGATTGGTTCAACCTCAATTCAGGTAAAGAGTTTTCAGTTGAAGAATATGATATGAAAAAAGAAATTGCTATATTACACAAAAAAATTGACAGTTTGATTTCGTTGATTTCTAAGTCATCGTTGATAGATTAAGAAATTTCAAACAAACATATAAGAGTGGGTGCATTACGTTGTAGTTTTATTCTCCTAAATCAACTAGCACAGCTTACATTTTACAGGCATTGAAAATGTACTGGTGTCAATCATAAGATCAAATAGCTGTTATTAGCCACATCAAGGTTAATGACAGCTATCGGCCTGAAGTTACGACTCTGTTTAGCCTTGATGAACGTCTGCTTTAAGGAAAAGGTGCTTAATGCAATTGTCTGTAAATCGCTCCTAGCCATCTAACAGATTGCGATAGCCGTAATTCGAACACAGGTGTATCAGTCAGGCCCCGTGCATTTGCGCTGAGCATGGTGGGGTTGGTAGTACAACTTGACCTGGGATGGTCAAGTTAGGCGAATCGAGGCAGGGATAGCCGAGTTTCGCCGGGTGCGTTAGCAACACCGACAGGCGAAGAATCAAGCAAATGCTGGGGTGTCCTAGGAGTTCTTAGAGGAAATGGACAAGCATTTCCTCTAAGTCGAAGTCGGCGAACCGACAAGATCTCAATACGTAGCGCGGTGTTACTTAATTGCCTCCTAATCTAGAAGCAAAGCACCGGCCTTGTTATTTGCGAGCAGGAAACTCATCCAAAACCTGGGTGCCAAGGGGGCTGGCCCCCTTGGGTGTGATGGTAATCACACCAGCGGTCACAACGAGTTGTTTTTCTCCAACCCCGCATCCGTCATCAAATTCCTAAGCTCATCGAGCAACTCCAGCAACTCGGGCTCGATATCATTGATGCTGGCCTGCTCCTTCATGGCCGTTTCAATCAGCTCGGCGAGCTTCTTCAGCTTCGGCACTCCGGTATAACAACAGGCGCCGTGGAACTTGTGAATAATAGACAGCAGGCGCTGATGATCCTTGGCGGCGATGGCGTCTTCTATCAGGCTGGCGGTCTCGGGAATGCTCAGCAACAGCATGTTCAGCATTTCGTGAGCCAGGTCTTCCTTGCCGCCGGCGCGCTGCAGGGCGAGCTCCCAGTTCAGGCCATTGCTGGTAAAGGGCGGTGTGCTTAGGGCGCTCTTGTTGCCGTGGCGCTCACGCAGACGCTTATGGTCGGCGCCGTGCTCCATCAGCACCTCGCAGAGCATGTCTTCGTCCAAAGGCTTGGTGAGGTAGCTGGCAAAGCCGACGTCCTTAAGCTGCTCCTTTTCGCCGCTTAGGGCATGGGCGGTCACGGCGATGATCGGCGTATCCTCATTGAGGGAGGACTCGCAAATCAGCTTACAGGCGGTAATACCGTCCATAATTGGCATCTGAATGTCCATAAAGATCATATCGTATTTATGGCTTTTACAGACTTCCACCGCCTGGGCACCGTTATGGGCGGTGTCCAGCTCTTCGACCTGCTCTTCAAGCAGGGCGCAGATCAGTTTCAGGTTGGCGTCGTTGTCGTCCACCACCAGGGCCTTTAACGGCAGGCGGCTGGCCTTGCGGTCCTGGGTGTGAATGGTGGGGTGGTCGAGACGATAGGGCGCCGCCAACATTTCACAGAACTTGCGATGATTAATGGGTTTGCTGAGGCAACCGTCGGCTCCGCTGCCAACCAGGGCCTCGCGCATATTGTGCGACACCGTATTAAGCAGCAAATAGATATAGTCGCTGTGCGGGCGCACCAGGGTAATAAGCTGTTTCATCAGCGCCATGGACTCGACGCCGCCGGCATCGCCGAGCACGCAGATATCGAATGTGAAGGAGCCGCTTAACACCTGCTCAAGTTCTTCCAGGCTGCGACAACCGCTTACATGCACGCCCCAGGCATGCAAAATGCTGGTGGTGGCCATATAGCTGTGCTCGTTTTGCTCGAAATACAGCACCCGCTTATTGGCCAGCGAGGCACAGGGCAGCTCGCTTTGGAAGTGATGGTCCGGCAGTTTAAACACCGCATTAAAGGTAAAGCAGGTGCCTTTGCCCGGCGCGCTGTTTAGAGTGATGCGTCCACCCATGGCTTCCACCAAATGCTTGGTGATAATCAGCCCCAGACCGGTGCCGCCAAATTTACGGGTGATGCTGGAGTCGGCCTGACCAAAGGGAGTAAACAAGGTGTCTTGTTTATCCATGGCAATGCCCACGCCGGTGTCTTTTACCGAGATCAACAAGGAGGTGCGCTCATCGGCCAGCAGGCGACTGCTGATATCTATATTAATCTCACCCTGCTCGGTAAACTTAATGGCGTTACTCACTAAGTTGGTAAGTATTTGGCGAAAACGGGTCGGATCGCCAAGCAGTTGCTCCGGTACATTGGGGTTAACATGAATCGACAGCTCCAGGTTTTTCTCATGGGCGCCGGGGGCGAGCAGGGTCAGCACCTCGTTTACCGCATCGCGTAACTGGAACTGAATGCTTTCCAGCTCCATGGCGCCGGCTTCGAGCTTGGAGAAATCGAGAATATCGCTGATGATGCTGAGCAGGCTGTTGGCCGAGGCCTCTATGGTATCGAGGTAATCTTTTTGGCTCTTATTCAGCGGCGTTTTATAAAGCTGGCGGGCAAAGCCGATGACGCCGTTAAGCGGGGTGCGCAGCTCGTGACTCATCTTCGCCAGGAAGTCCGACTTCACCTTGTTGGCGGCCAGGGCCTCGCGCTTGGCGATATTCAGCTGAATATTTTGGGTTTCATACTGTTCCAGGGTTTCCTGGTAATCAGCGGTGGCCTGGTCGATATGGCGCTGCATTTCGTCTTTTTCATCGGCCATGTATTCGGTGATACTTACCAAGCCTAAACGCAATTGCTCCAGCTCCCCCTGCATGGTCTGGGTGATATTTTGTGGTTCTTCGCCACGGGCGACCTCACCGGTGGCACGCACCAGGCGCGACAGAGGCTGGGTGATCATGCGGCTGAGGCGTATGGAGATCGCCACGGCAAAGCCGATGGCCAACAGGATCACCGCGGCGCTGATCAAAATTGCTTTTTGTTGCTCAATCACCGCGGCCTGGCGGTTAAATTGCACCATCACAGTGCCGGCGGTTTGAAATGGCAGATGGCTTGGGGCATTGGGATCGAGTACGCCGCGATAGAAAATTAAATACTGATCGTCGCGAATGGCCTTGTTCAGGCTTTGATGCACCTCGGGAGGAATATTGGTCAGACGCTCAAAATTTCGATGCAGATTGCTGGTCACCACCAAAGAATCGCTGGCATCAAAAATGGCCACCGACTTGATCAGCGGCGAGTGCATATTGTGAATGTGTCGAGCAATACGTTCTAAGGCGGCTTTGTCGTTTTTAACTAAGGGTTGCTCTATGGCAATACTTAATGGCTCGATAATGGTGCTGCCTTGCTCGATTAGAAATTCATCCAACTCTAGGTAGCGATTTATAGTAAAATAACCGCCGAGCAATAGACCAATCACCACAGTAGGCACCAAGGTCAGGATCAGGACTGAATCCCGAAGGCCTAGTCGGTTCATAAGCAAACAAATAAATGAGACTGTGTTAAGTTTAGGTTATAGCTTACACCGATCTTTAGCAATGTAAATTAGGGCGGGGCATGGCGAACTTTTTTAAGCCAAGTAAAAAACAAGTTAAAAATCAAACGCAAGAACTAAATATCCAAAGCATGGATCACCATGGGCGCGGCGTGGCAAAAAGTAACGGCAAGGTCGTTTTTGTTAACGGTGCCTTAACAGGTGAGCGCGTGCTTGCACGTATCAATGCGGATAAGAAAAGTTATGCCGAGGCACAATGCATCAAGGTGCTCGACGCCAGTGCCGGACGGGTTAAGCCCCTGTGCCAGCATTATCAGCAATGCGGCGGCTGTAACTTGCAGCATCTTGAACTGCAGGCACAACTGGACGCCAAGCAGCAGGCGGTGGGCGCGCTGTTCGCCAAATTTACCGGCCAAAAAGACTTACCCTGGCAGGCGCCGATAGAAAGCCAGCCCTGGCATTATCGTCGCAGCGCCCGTATCAGCATTTTCCATGATAAGAGTCGTGGCCTGCAGGTGGGCTTTCGCCAGCAAGGCTCTAAGCAGATAGTTAATATTGAACACTGCCCGGTGTTGGAACAGGGCTTTGCCGAGGTTTTTGCCTTCTTTCGCACCCAGATCAATCAGCATCCGGCGCTGCGCTCCTTGTCCCATTTGCAACTGGTGGCCACAGATGAAAAGCATTACATAGTTATACGTCACACCAAGGCCATTGCCGATAAGGTACAGCAACGAGTCGAAGAGCAGGCCCGCGAGCATGACTGGACCCTGGTGTGGCAGCACAGTGCCGAGCAAAGCTTACCGGCGGCCAGTTATCATATTGACCAGGGCGCGCTGTCCCTGCAGTTCGGCTTGGATAACTTTATTCAGGTCAATGCCGAGGTGAACGAGCAGATGTTGACGCAGGCCATGCAGTGGCTGGCGTTAAGCGCCGATGAGCAGGTGTTGGATTTGTTCTGCGGCGTCGGTAACTTCTCCTTATTGGCAGCAAAGCAGGCAAAAAGAGTGGTCGGTGTTGAGGGCGTGGCCTCGGCAGTGGACTATGCTCAAGTTAATGCCCAGGCCAATGCCCTGGATAATTGCCAGTTCCATTGTTTCGATTTAACCGAACCCTTGGCGCGGGCGAGCTGGTTTGACAAAAACCTTGATGTGTTGCTGCTTGATCCGTCGCGCATGGGCGCCGAGGCCATACTTGCGCAATTACCGCTCAAACAGTTCAAACGCGTCTTGTACGTGTCTTGCGATCCCGTTACTCTGGCCAGAGACAGTAAAACGATACTGGCGGCCGGTTTTACGCTGAGCAAATTGGGGATTATGAACATGTTTCCGCACACCGGTCATATCGAAACAATGGCATTATTTACACGGGGGTAGAGTCCGCCATGGTGGCAACTAGACAGTCGCATCGCACCCATATCGAGAACTTCGACAGCGCCTTAAAGCAGCTGGCGTTAAGTGACGAAAAGTATCAGTTGGTGAAAGCCGCCGCCGATTATTGCGGCGAGCTCCGCTGCGCCGAAAATGACCGCTTGGCGCTGGAAATGGTGGAAATTCTGGCGCAACTGAATCTTGATGCGATCTCTTTGGCCACCGCCTACCTGACGCCGTATTTTCTTGCCGATAAAATCGTCATTAGTGACGTCAGTGAGGACTTCAACAAGGATGTCGGCCTGTTGCTGACGGGCGTGGAGCAAATGGCCACCATCAGCACCTTGGCTCATGCGTCCAACGGGCAGGTACAGGTGGATAAGATCCGTCGCATGTTACTGGCCATGGTCGAAGACGTGCGCGCCGTGGTGATCAAGCTGGCGCAGCAGGTATGTTATCTGCGCGAAGTGAAAAATGCCGATGAAGAAGAGCGGGTCATTGCCGCCAAGGAAACCAGTAACATTTTTGCACCGCTGGCCAACCGTTTGGGGATAGGCCAGTTGAAATGGGAGCTTGAAGATCTCGCGTTTCGTTATTTGCATCCGCAAACCTATAAGCGTATCGCCAAACTTTTAGAAGAAAAGCGGCTCGACCGCGAAGAATATATGCGTGATATGGTCAAGCAGGTGCAAACCAAGCTTGATGAAGCGGGCATTAAGGGCGAGGTTTATGGCCGCCCCAAGCATATCTACAGCATCTACAAAAAGATGAGCAAAAAGAACTATGAGTTCGACCAACTCTTCGATATTCGCGCCATGCGTATCGTGGTAGATAAGATTCAGGATTGTTATGGCGCCCTCGGCGTAGTGCATACCAGCTGGCGTCATCTGCCTAAAGAATTCGACGATTACGTCGCCACGCCAAAACCTAACGGCTATCAGTCCATCCACACCGTGGTTTTTGGCCCCGAGGGCAAAACCGTGGAGATTCAAATTCGCACCGCGCAGATGCACGAGGATGCAGAGCTCGGTGTGGCCGCGCACTGGATGTATAAAGAAGGAGCGCTGGGCGGTCGCGACAGCGGTTATGAGCAAAAAATCAGTTGGCTGCAAAAAATTCTGCAATGGCAAGAAGAAGTGGTCGACGGCACAGACCTGGCCGATGAACTGAAAAACCAGGTGGTGGAAGACAGGGTCTATGTCTTTACCCCGCGTGGCGATATTTTCGACTTGCCCTATGGCGCCACGCCGCTGGACTTTGCTTACTATATTCATTCCAACGTTGGCCATCGCTGCATAGGTGCCAAGGTATTTGGCAAAATTGTGCCCTTTACCTATCAATTGCAAACCGGCGATCAGGTTGAAATTCTTACCCAGAAAGAGCCGAACCCGAGCCGCGACTGGTTAAACCCATCGCTTGGCTATATTCGCTCATCACGGGCACGGGCGAAGATCCATCACTGGTTCAAACAGCTCGATAGAGATAAAAACCTGCAGGCCGGTAAAGACATTCTCGATAACGAATTGCAGAAGCTGGATCTCACCTACAAGGATCTCGACCCGGCCATTAAGCGCTTTAACTTCACTAATCTGGATGACCTGCTGGTGGCCATAGGCGCCGCCGATGTGCGTTTAAACCAACTGTTGAATTTTGTGCAGAACAAGGGCGAGCCCGAGCCGAAATTAAGTTTAAGCAGCATAGTCGCAGCACCAAGGCGGATAAAAACGGCATAGTGGTGGAAGGCGTTGGTTCGCTGATGAGTCATATGGCCGGCTGTTGTGAGCCGGTGCCCGGCGATGCCATCTGTGGTTATATCACCCAGGGCCGCGGCATTGCCGTACACCGCAGTGACTGTGAGCAGTTTGCCACCTTGCAGGCGCGCCATCCGGAGCGCATCGTCGAGGTGAGCTGGTCGGAAAATACCAGCAGCGACTTTGCCCTGTCTATTAAGGTGGAAGCCACTGACCGCCAGGGGCTGATTCGCGATATCAGCTCGGTGCTGGCCAATGAAAAGGTCAATGTGCTGAGCATGAACGTGAACACGGTGGACGAGAAACAGCTGGCGATTTTCAATATGAAGATTGCGGTGTCGGATTTAAGCAGTACCAACCGCTTACTGACCAAGCTGATGCAAATCGAGGGGGTGTATGACGCCAGTCGCGTGGGTGCGGGGGGATGAGTCATAACGCCATTGCCGAGCTGCAGGCCATCATGGCCAAGCTGCGCTGCCCCGATTCCGGTTGTGAGTGGGATCTGGCACAAACCTTTGAAACCATAGTGCCGCACACCCTGGAAGAAGCCTATGAGGTGGCCGACACCATAGAGCGCGGTGCCTTTGATGAGCTTAAGGCGGAGCTTGGGGATCTGCTGTTTCAGGTTATCTTCTACAGCCAGCTGGCCAGCGAGCAACAACTGTTTGACTTTAATGCCGTGGTTGCCGAGCTCAATGGCAAACTCAAGCAGCGCCACCCCCATATTTTTGCCGATGGCCAAGCCCAGGACAACTGGGAAACGCGCAAGCATCGGGCCCGCCTGGCCCAAGGGCAGCATCATCTGCTCGATGATATTCCCGCTAACCTGCCGGCGCTCAGTGCCGCCAATAAGATTCAAAAGCGCGTTGCCGCGGTGGGCTTTGACTGGCCGAGCGTCGATGGTGCTCTGGACAAGGTCGCCGAAGAAGTGCTTGAGGTGCGCGAAGCCATAGACAATGACCCAAATAGTGAGCACTGCGCCGAGGAAATTGGCGACCTGCTGTTTGCTACGGTAAACGTTGCCCGCCACCTAGGGCATGACCCGGAGCAACTGTTACGCCGGGCCAACCGCAAGTTTAGCCGTCGCTTTAACGGTGTCGAGGAGCAGCTGGCAGCACAAGGGCTAGACCTGCAAAACGCCGATTTAGCGCAGATGGAAGCGGCCTGGCAGACAGTAAAAGAGCGCGAATAAGGACGCTCCCCGAGGTTAATTTTAGCTGGATTGGCCGAGGGGGCTTTGCTATACTATCGCCCCGTCTTGATTCTATAATTTAATCCATTTCCTGATATCTTAGGGTTCGCATGAGTACAAAATTTATCTTCGTTACAGGCGGGGTGGTTTCCTCGTTGGGTAAAGGTATTGCTGCTGCATCATTGGCAGCGATCTTAGAAGCACGTGGCTTAAAAGTCACAATCTTAAAGCTGGATCCTTATATCAACGTTGATCCGGGCACCATGAGCCCAATTCAACACGGTGAAGTGTTCGTTACCGAAGACGGTGCAGAGACGGACCTTGACCTTGGTCACTATGAGCGCTTCATTCGCACCAAGATGACCAGCCGCAACAACTTCACCCAAGGTCGCGTATACGAAGACGTACTTCGTCGCGAGCGTCGCGGTGAGTACCTGGGTGCAACCATTCAGGTTATCCCGCACATCACTAACGACATTAAGCGTCGTGTAGTTGAAGGTGCAGAAGGTCATGATATTGCCATCGTTGAGATCGGCGGTACAGTAGGTGACATCGAGTCACAACCTTTCTTAGAAGCCATTCGCCAGTTAGGCACGGAAATCGGCCGTGAGCGCGCCTTGTTTATGCACCTAACGCTGGTGCCTTTCTTAGGCCCTGCGGGCGAAGTAAAAACCAAGCCGACTCAGCACTCTGTAAAAGAGCTGCGTTCTATCGGTATTCAGCCAGACATCCTGGTATGTCGTTCAGCCTGTAAACTACCGGGTAATGAGCGTGCCAAGATTGCCCTGTTCACTAACGTTGAAGAAAAAGCGGTTATCTCGCTACAAGACGTAGACAGCATTTATAAGATCCCTGCGCTGCTTAAGTCGCAGGATCTGGACAACATCATTTGTCGTCGTTTCTACCTGGATTGCCCGGAAGCGGATCTATCCGAGTGGGAACAAGTACTTTACCAAGAGTCGAACCCTACTGGTGAAGTGACTATCGGTATGGTGGGTAAATACATCGAACTACCGGATGCCTATAAGTCGGTTAACGAAGCCCTTAAGCATGCTGGTTTGAAAAACCGCCTGACAGTGAACATTCAGTACGTTGACTCGCAAGACATCGAAAGCAAGGGCGTTGACCTGCTTAAAGGTCTTGATGCCATCTTGGTACCGGGCGGCTTCGGCGGTCGTGGTGTAGAAGGCAAGATCATGGCGGCCAAGTATGCCCGTGAAAACAAGGTGCCTTACCTGGGTATCTGTTTAGGTATGCAGGTAGCGCTAATTGAATATGCGCGTAACGTAGCCGGTCTTGAAGGCGCGAACTCAACCGAGTTCGATGCTAACTCGCCGCACCCTGTAGTGGGCCTTATCACCGAATGGCTTGATAAAGACGGTAACGTTGAAGTTCGTGACGAAGCGTCTGATTTAGGCGGCACCATGCGTCTTGGCGCTCAGTTGTGTCATCTGAAAGAAGGTTCAAAGGTACGTGAAGTGTACGGCAATGATCAAATCGTTGAGCGTCACCGTCACCGCTATGAAGTGAACAACAATTACGTTGAGCAGCTTGAGCAAGCGGGTCTTGAGTTCACCGGTCTTTCCGAAGATAAGAAGCTGGTGGAAATCATTGAAAACAAAGATCACCCTTGGTTTATTGCGGCGCAATTCCACCCGGAATTCACCTCAACGCCACGTGATGGTCACCCACTATTTGAAGGTTTCGTGGCGGCTGCACACAGCTTCCAGAAGCAATCTTCGTAATCGATCGTACTAAGCCGTGCCCATGCACGGCTTTTTCGTTTTTATACCCCTTGCCCAGAGGCGCCAAGAATCGGCCCCGGGGGAGGGAGTACTAAACCTGGGACAAGAGGAATCAATCGAGATGTCAGAAATTGTTAAAGTGATTGGCCGTGAAGTTATGGACTCACGCGGTAACCCAACTGTTGAAGCCGAAGTATACCTAGCCAGCGGTGCTTGGGGTCGTGCTTGTGCACCTTCTGGTGCTTCAACCGGTACACGCGAAGCGCTTGAGCTACGCGATGGCGACAAGAGTCGTTACCTGGGCAAGGGTGTATTGAAGGCCGTAGGTTATGTAAATAACGAAATCGCCACCGCCCTTAAAGGTCAAAATGCGCTTGATCAGCGTGCAATCGATAACATCATGCTTGAGCTTGATGGCACCGAAAACAAAGAAAAGCTAGGCGCAAACGCCATCCTGGCGGTATCGCTAGCAAACGCTAAAGCGGCAGCTCAGGACAAGGGTGTTGAGCTATTCGAACACATCGCCGACATCAATGGTACACCTGGCCAGTATTCAATGCCTGTGCCTATGATGAACATCATCAATGGTGGTGAGCACGCGGATAACAACGTTGATATCCAAGAGTTTATGGTTCAGCCGGTAGGCGCTCCTAGTTTCAGCGAAGCGCTACGCATGGGTGCGGAAATCTTCCACAGCCTGAAAAAAGTACTAAGCGCGCGCGGCCTAAACACTGCGGTAGGTGACGAAGGTGGTTTCGCACCTGACCTTAAGTCAAACGAAGAAGCCCTGGAAGTGATTGCCGAAGCGGTTGCTGCTGCCGGTTACGAGCTAAACAAAGACGTAACCCTGGCGCTAGACTGTGCTTCTTCTGAGTTCTATCACGATGGTAAATACGACCTGAAAGGCGAAGGCAAGGTATTCGACTCGGCTGGTTTTGCCGACTTCCTTGCAGACCTAGCGGCGCGTTACCCTATCGTTTCAATCGAAGACGGCCTGGACGAAAGCGACTGGGCGGGTTGGAAAATTCTAACCGATAAGATTGGCGACAAGGTACAGCTAGTGGGCGACGATCTATTCGTAACCAACACTAAGATCCTAAAGCGTGGTATCGACGAGAACATTGGTAACTCTATCCTTATCAAGTTCAACCAGATCGGTTCACTGTCTGAGACCCTTGATGCAATCAAGATGGCTAAAGACGCCGGCTTTACTGCGGTTATTTCACACCGTAGTGGCGAAACCGAAGACGCGACTATCGCCGACCTTGCAGTAGGTACAGCGGCGGGCCAGATCAAAACTGGTTCACTATGTCGTTCAGACCGTGTAGCTAAGTACAACCAGCTACTACGTATTGAGCAGCAACTTGGTGACAAAGCGGTTTATAAAGGCCGTTCTGAAATCAAAGGCCAATAAGCTCAGGCTGATATAAAAAAACCGCGGTATTACCGCGGTTTTTTATTGCCTGTATGTTTTGAGCGTTACGGCTGAAACTGGCTGGCCAGGATCTGCCGAGTAAACTGGGTCTTTAAATAAAAGCCTCGAGGCAAGGTTTGAATACGTTCGCCATTTTTACCTATGGCCGCGGTAAGCGCCTTGCTATTGGCAGCCTTGGGACGCAGTTGTAATACCTCGCCAAAATGGCCATTGACCTGCTCGATTTGCCCCAGCGCAATCATCTCGGTGAGCTCTTCCCAGTCCCGCTTGAGCTGAGCAAACTGTTGCTCATTGGGTTGCCAAAGGAAGCCACTGCCGATGACCCGCTCAACCACAGGAATATCGCGCTCGGCGAGAATCGGCAGCCATAACACATGGCGCAGTTTTTTATATACCGTGCTTTGCTCAAAGCTCAGCCCGGTTACCTGGGTAAGGGGAGCCACACTGACGAAGGTGGTTTCCAGTGGCGTGCCCTGATAGGAGATGGGCAGGGTTTTTAATTCCACGCCAAGGGCCGGGAAGTCCGGCTCTGGCAAAGAGCCCGCGCTGGCACCAAGCACATATTCCAACAATTGCCCAACCCAGCCCTTTTCCCGCTGTAAATGTTCGGGGGTTTTAAACCCATATTGCTGGGCGAGGGCGCCCAGGGTCATGCCGGCAATGGCATCGACGCGTTGGCGTAATTGTGCAAGGTTACAAGGTGGCGAAATCATAGCTGCTCGATAAGGGCTCGGGAGCCGTGATTGTAACAAAGGCGCGGTGAAATCCTAGTGTTGTTATTTTGAGCAGAAATAAATAGGCGTTTTTTTGCTCACCTCGGTAAGGTTTTTTGTTTTGTAACTTATTGATTTTCATTGCTTATTTTGTTTTTGCTAAGCGATTTTGATCTAGGTTGTGACGTTTTAATCCACAAAATACAGATGTATGAACATATTTATCCACAGAATCTGTGGAGAAGTGCGGTTTTAAACCTACTTATTGTGGATTTGTTTTATTTTTATCCGTAGTTATTAAAAGTTATGCACAACATGTGAGTAACTTGGTGTTAGTTGCGAATATTATTTGCTGTCAATTGGCGATTGTGGAACAATCGATAAAAATCGACTTACAAAAGAGGCACTAAGGTGATTGATGCCGAAGGTTTTCGTGCCAATGTCGGAATCGTAATCTGTAATAACCAAGGCCAGGTATTTTGGGCCCGCCGTTACGGCCAGCATTCTTGGCAATTTCCGCAGGGCGGAGTGGACGATGGTGAAACGCCAGAGCAAACCATGTACCGCGAACTGCATGAAGAAGTGGGACTGCTTCCAGAAGATGTCGAGGTTATCGCCAGCTCGCGTCATTGGCTGCGTTATAAGTTACCGAAACGGTTAATTCGCCGTGATTCGACCCCGGTTTGTATTGGCCAAAAGCAAAAATGGTTCCTGCTTAAACTAAAATGCAAAGATGAAGACGTAAACTTACTTAAAACCCATCATCCGGAGTTTGATGATTGGCGTTGGGTGAGTTACTGGTATCCGGTGCGCCAGGTCGTGGCCTTTAAGCGCGATGTATACCGCCGGGTAATGAAAGAGTTCGCCCCTATTGCGATGCCATTTAATCGCAAGGAGTCATCGCCACAGGGGCAGTGGCGTAACCGCCGTTAAGGAGAGTTTTCATTATGCTTGCCATCATGCGCGCTATTGTCGAGCAAGTTGCTCAACAGCCGAACTTGGAAAGCGCGCTTATGGTGTTTGTCAGCCAGGTCAAAAAGGCGATGAAGACCGAGTGCTGTTCGATCTACTTTGCCGATTACAGCCAGGATAACTTTGTGTTGATGGCCACAGATGGCCTCAACCCCGCCGCCGTGGGGCAATTTCGCCTCGGCTTTACCGAGGGCCTGGTGGGCTTGGTGGCTCAGCGTGAAGAGCCTATCAACCTTGCCTATGCTAAATCCCATCCGCACTTTATAACCTCAGATCTTGTCAAAGAAGATCAATACAACGCCTTTTTATCCGTGCCCGTGGTGCATCAAAAGCGGGTGCTTGGGGTTATTGTGGTTCAGCAAGCTGCAGCCCGGGTGTTTAGCGAGGACGAGGAATCGTTTTTGATCACCCTATCGGCGCAATTGGCACCGCAACTGGCCGATGCACAAATACAAACCCTGTTGCAGCAGGACGATCTTAGCCATCGCTCCACCATGTTAAAGGGGATCTCCAGCTCCGGTGGTATCGCCCAGGGGGATGCCTATGTGGTGCTGCCCAAGGTTGACTTCTCTTCAGTGGAGATGCGCAAGGAGCAAGACAAGCTCAAACAAAAGCAGTTGTTTTTACAGGCGGTAGCCGCTACCCGCAAGGAGTTCAGTACCTTAGCGGTGTCGATGCAAGGGCACTTGCCAAGCGAGGCGGTGGCGGTTTTTGAAGTGTATTTGCAATTACTCGATGCTCGCAGCCTTGGCCGCGATGTGGAGCGGGAAATTGCCGAGGGCTGGTGTGCTAAAAGTGCCTTAAAGCGGGTGATTGAACGCCTGGTGCAGCAGTTCAATGACATGCAGGATCCTTATATCAAGGAGCGTGCCGTCGATGTGAAAGATATAGGTCTGCGGGTGCTGTTTCACCTGCTTAATACCGAAAAGGCGACTAAGCCGTATCCGCAGAATACCATTTTAGTGGCGCACACCCTGACCCCGGCCATGCTGGCGCAGGTGCCCAAAGAGCGTCTGAAAGGGGTGGTGAGTGTGCACGGTGCCGCCAACTCTCATGCTTCTATTTTGACTCGGGCGCTGAATATCCCCACCGTTTGGGGTATTAACGATATTCCGCTGTTGCAGTTCGATAACAAAGAGCTGATCATCGATGCCTATGCCGGGCGGGTGTATCTCAGCCCCAGCGAAGCGCTGAAAAAGGAATACGCGCAGATCCAGCATCGTGACGCCAAGTTACACGATCAGTTTGAGTCGGAGTACCATCTGCCTTCGACCACCCCGGACGGCAAGGCCATTGACCTGATGCTCAATGCCGGCCTTGATTTGCAAACCGAGCTCGACAGCGCCCGCTATTGCGACGGCGTGGGCCTGTATCGCACCGAATCCTGGTTTATGCAAAAAGGCACTTTTCCATCGCAGCATGAGCAGGAGCAATGGTACCGTCAGGTACTGAGCAGCTACCATCCCGCCCCGGTAACCATGCGTACCTTGGATATTGGTGGTGATAAGGCGCTCGATTACTTTGATATTCAAGAAGAGAACCCCTTCCTGGGATGGCGCGGCATTCGCGTTAGCCTGGATCATCCTGAGCTGTTTATTGATCAGTTGAAGGCCATGATCAAGGCGAATTCCGGCCTTGGAAATCTCCGTATATTGCTGCCCATGATCAGTGAGGTCGGGGAGGTCGATGAATCCTTATCCCTGCTTGAGCGTGCCTATTACGAATTACAGCAGGACTTTCCCCACGAATTCAGTTACATCGACAAGCCTCTGGTCGGGGTCATGATCGAGGTGCCATCGAGTATCTATTTGCTGCATGAGTTTGCCGCCAAGGTGGACTTTTGCTCGGTCGGCTCCAATGACCTCACTCAGTATCTGCTGGCGGTGGACAGAGCCAACTCTCGGGTTGCCAATTTGTTCGACTGTTACCATCCGGCGGTGCTGCGCGCCCTCAACAGTATTGCCGAGCAATGCCAGGCGGCCAATTTTCCCTTTAGCCTGTGCGGTGAATTAGCCGGTGAGCCAGAGGGAGCCATCTTATTGATAGCCATGGGCTTTGACAGTTTGAGTATGAACTTTAGCGCACTGCACAAGGTGAAGTGGGTGATCCGCCGCGTCGGCCTTAAGGCTTGTAAGCAATTATTGGCACAATGTTTAAGCGCCGCCAATGCCAAACAGGTGCATCGTTTAGTGCGGGATTTCATGCTTGAACAGGGCCTGGGGCAATTGCTGTATCGACAAAAAGACGATGATGGCAAGCAATGAAATCCTCTTTATAACCTGATATATTAGCGATATAAGAAAACAGAATAAGTAAAATACATGGCAGATCTTATTTGGCTTTTTATCTTGTGCACGGTGCTAGGAAGCGTGGTGGGTTTTCTCGCCGGTCTGTTAGGCATAGGTGGTGGCCTGCTTATCGTACCCGCGCTCAGTGCGCTGCTGGTGCATTTTAATGTCACCGATGTCGAACATGTATTAGTAATAGCCATTGCCACCTCACTGGCCTCGATTTTATTTACGTCCACGTCCTCGGCCCTGGCTCATCATCGCAACCGCAATGTGCCCTGGGAAGTGGCGCCTGCGGTGCTGTTTGGTGTGTCTACCGGCGCCTTGATCAGCGGCTTTATGGCCAGCTATATTCCCCAGCAGGGACTGAAAACCATTTTTGCCGTTGCGGTAATCTTTATCGCCATGCGTATGATCTATTCCAGCCATAGGGCGACCAGCACTCGCCCCATGCCATCGAACCCTGTGGTGGCCGGTTCAACGTCTCTATTGGGCGCTTTGTCCGGACTTATCGGTATCGGCGGCGGCGCCCTTATCGTCCCCTTGCTGAACTACTTTTCCGTGGATATGAAAAAAGCCATTGGCTGCGCCGCGGTGAGCGGTATTGCCATTGCGCTGTTTGGCTGCTTGGGGTACATTGCCTCCGGGTGGCAGGTGCAGAACATCAGCGACGGCTTTGTCGGTTTTGTTTATGTTCCGGCGCTGGCCGGCATTGTCGCGACCTCTTGGTTTACGGCGCCCTATGGTGCGCGCGCTACGCACTATTTACCCGTTTCACATATTAAAAA
Organism: Pseudoalteromonas sp. T1lg48; assembly: GCF_002964785.1. GTDB lineage: Bacteria > Pseudomonadota > Gammaproteobacteria > Enterobacterales > Alteromonadaceae > Pseudoalteromonas. The sequence goes on along the minus strand of NZ_PQCC01000022.1, from coordinate 285,626 downwards.
AATCTTCGCCTTACTGCTGGTGATCATCGCCTTACGTATGGTGTTTAGCTAGGCAAAAATAAAATTATGGCTTTAGAATTTCCACAAATTGACCCGGTGATTTTCGAAGTAGGGCCGCTGGCCGTACGCTGGTATGGCTTAATGTACTTAGTTGGCTTCGTATTAGCCATGTGGTTGGCAAACCGCCAGGCCGCCAAACCCGGATCGGGGTGGACCAAAGAAGAAGTCAGCGACCTGCTGTTTTACGGTATGCTCGGGGTGATCCTCGGGGGCCGTTTGGGTTATGTATTCTTTTATCAATTTTCCTATTTCCTTGAAAACCCACTTTATTTATTCCGTATAGATCAGGGCGGCATGTCCTTCCACGGCGGTACACTTGGGGTGATCGCCGCCATATTTTGGTTTGCCAAATCACGGGGTAAATCGTTTTTCGCCGTGGGTGACTTTGTTGCGCCTCTGGTTCCCCTTGGTCTGTTGGCCGGGCGCATTGGCAACTTTATTAATGGCGAGCTGTGGGGGCGTACTTCGGATGTGCCTTGGGCCATGGTGTTCCCGACCGGCGGACCAGAGCCTCGTCACCCGTCACAATTATACGAAGCATTTTTTGAAGGCCTGGTGCTGTTCTTAATATTGCAGTGGTTTATTAAAAAGCCGCGTCCGGCGGGCAGCGTATCCGGAGTCTTCTTACTCGGTTATGGTACGTTCCGCTTTGCCATTGAATACTTCCGCGAGCCGGATGCTCATTTAGGTTTATTGGGCGGCATTATGTCCATGGGGCAGATTTTATCCCTGCCTATGATTATCCTCGGTGGTGCGTTTATCTTCTGGGCGCACAGCAAAGCAGATAACGCTGGCGCACCGGCAGCGAAAAAATAAGAGGCAAGCATGAAACAGTATTTAGACTTATGTCGTCGCATCGTCGACACCGGCACCTGGGTGGAAAATGAGCGCACCGGGATCCGTTGCTTGACCGTGATTAACGCGGATCTGCAATACAATGTTGCCGCTAATGAGTTTCCGTTGATCACTACCCGTAAGAGCTTTTTTAAGGCGGCCATTGCCGAGCTGCTTGGGTATTTACGTGGTTATGACAGCGCCGCCCAGTTTCGCGATATCGGCTGTAACACCTGGAATGCCAATGCCAATGAAAACCAGGCCTGGTTGAATAACCCCAATCGTCGTGGTGAGGATGATATGGGCCGCGTTTACGGCGTGCAGGGGCGCAGTTGGCAAAAGCCCGATGGCACGCATTTGGATCAGTTAAAAAAGGTGGTTGATAACCTCAGTCGTGGTGTCGATGACCGCGGTGAAATCATCACCTTTTATAATCCTGGCGAGTTTGAGCTGGGTTGTTTGCGCCCTTGTATGCACACCCATACCTTCTCCTTGCTCGGCGATACATTGCATTTGACCAGTTACCAGCGCTCTTGTGATGTGCCGCTGGGTTTAAACTTTAACCAAATCCAGGTCTTTACCCTGTTAGCCTTGGTGGCGCAGATCACAGGTCATAAGCCGGGTATGGCGTATCATAAAATCGTTAATGCCCATATTTATGAAAATCAGCTTGAGTTGATGCGTGACGTGCAGTTAAAGCGTGAGCCTTTCCCTTCGCCACAGTTGCACATTAACCCGAAGATCAAATCCCTGGAAGATTTGGAAACCTGGGTGAGCACCGACGATTTTGAGATCTCTGGCTATCAACATCACGATGCTATCCGTTACCCCTTTGCCGTGTAACTCACCTAACGCATCCTCTTGCCGCCCCCTCTGAGGGCGGCAAGCCTCCGCCGCAAGGCTGAAGCCCCTTGCCACTAAATTGGCGCCTTAAACAGTGACCCTGGATGTAAGTCAGATTGACCCCGTGGCACGGGCGGCTGCTTTCACATCAACTCCCATCCCACATAGCATCCGCCGTTTTCAGCGGCTGAATAGACATCTTGGCGTTGATTTTGCTTAACAGCTTATAGAGAGTAATTCTATGGGTGAATGATGCGATACCTAATTCTATCTGCAACGTTAGCGCTAACAGCCTGCGCACAGTCTCAGTACAGTGCAGAGCAAATACATGAGCGGCAACTGTCGGCACAGGCGATACATGGCCATACGCAACGCTTGGCCGAGCAACTACTGGCGCGTATTCATGGTAATGAAAAGCAACAGGGTGAGCTGGTCTTAACCGGGCGCATTGCCGTGGGCACCTTTTTACCCATAAAGCAATTAGCGCATGACCCGAGGCATCCTCAATTGCATGATCTTGGGCTGCAATTGCAAGACGGTTTGGTCACCTTAATGACACAGGCCGGTTTTGAGGTGGTCGACTTTAAGCAAAGCGACGGTATTTATATGCAGATGGAGCAGGACAAGATGCTTAGCCGTGATGTTATGCGTTTATCACAGCGCCATAACCTGGATTACTACCTAACCGGCACCCTCTTGCGCCAAGAAGACAGCTATGTGGTGAATGCACGGCTGATCAAACTCGATACTCAGCAGGTGGTGGCAGCGGCGACAGACTATATCCCCGCCAACGTGATGTGGTCCGAGCAAAAAACTGTGTTGCGTCACGGCCAACTCTATAGAAACGAATACTAGACCCTAGGAGAAAGGAATGAACAAGCTAGCACTGACGTTAGCCTTCGCAGCTTTGGCCGGATGTGCCCAACAGCATGGCATAGCAAACGCCGATGAAACCGCTCTTAAGAGTACAGAGGCAAGTCAGAGATTGCATGTGGACAATGCCTTTTTCCAAGGTGAGCGTACCTACTACCCACAGCCGCAGCTTAACGCGCAAAGCAAAACCATTAACGCTTATATTCAGGAGCTGGCCCAGGAGCTGGCGGCCAACCTGGAGCAGACGCCGATAACGACGGCGCTGGCGGTGACCACCTTTACCTATGTCGATAGTGATTTAAATCAGGGCAGCTTACTGGGCAACCATGTGGCCGAGTCCTTAATGCACGAGCTTCATCAACTGCGGGTGCCGGTTATCGATTTTAAGCTGACCAGGCATATTCGCGTAACGCCAGAGGGTGACTTTGCCTTAAGCCGCGACTATCTGGAGCTGGAAAGTGCCACGGCGGCTCAGTACCTGCTGACCGGTACCTTGACCGACAGCAGTGACGGGGTTTTGGTAAACGCCCGCATCGTCGCAGTGCAAAGTCGAACCTTGGTGGCCAGTGGGCAAATCTTACTGCCAGGCAGCACAGTAATGGCGCTGCAATCGCGACAAGTCGAAGAAGAGACAGGGATATTATTAAAAAACTAGCCTAACGGGTGCAATAAGGGGTGCAGGTAGCGCCTCTTTAGTGAGCATCCGGGATGAGGAATAACCGCTTAATCCCAATGAATGGGCTTGATTATCAAATACCTAGCTTTATAATCAAGCCCAGGGTCAGCAGACCCTGGGTTGGCCCCTTAGTTAAATGGATATAACAGCCCCCTCCTAAGGGGTAGTTGCAGGTTCGATTCCTGCAGGGGCCGCCATCTTATTGGGCCGCGAAGTAAGCGGCCAAATCGTCACTGCCGCCTATATGTTCGCCACCAATAAATACCTGAGGCACGGTTTCACGACCTGTGATGGCCTTTAAGCTGGTGAGCGAGACGTTATTGCCCAGGATGATCTCTTCAAACGTCAGGCCTTTCTCGGTCAGCAGGTTTTTTGCTTTCGTGCAAAACGGGCAACCGGGTTTGCTAAACAGGCTGACCGGCTGAGGCTTCACCTGCTGAGGATTGATGTACTCCAGCATGGTATCGGCATCAGACACCTCAAACGGGTCACCGGGCACATCCGGCTCGATAAACATTTTCTCAATCACGCCGTCCTTAACCAGCATGGAATAACGCCAGCTGCGCTTGCCGAAACCCAGCTCGTTTTTATCCACCAACAGGCCCATGCCGTCGGTAAATTCGCCATTGCCATCGGGTAACAGGGTAATGTTGCCCGCTTCCTGATGCTGCGCCCAGGCGTTCATAACAAAGGTATCATTCACCGAGACACAGACTATGTCATCAACGCCGTTTTGTTTAAATACCGACGCAAGTTCGTTATAGCGGGGCAAGTGAGTGGATGAACAGGTGGGTGTAAAGGCACCGGGCAGGGCAAAGACGATCACTGTTTTACCAGCAAAAATATCTGCACTGGTGCGTTTTTGCCACTGTTCATTGTCACGAATGGCAAAGGTGACATCCGGTACGCGTAGACCTGTGCTGTTTTTAAATTGGCTCATTGGTTTTAATCCTTATCTAAACAATGAGCCCAGTATGCCAAGATGAATTAAATCATTAAAATGGTTTAATTTGATTAATGCAATCGCTTTTTTTGATGTTTAGGTCAGCTTGCCCGAATGTTTCATTAAGGATTCACCAGCACCAGATCATTGAGCTGGATATTCTGCAGTGGCCTTTTTGAAACATTGCTGGCCACGGCACTGTGCTGATAGAGCTGGGTAATTTCGACCCGGTACAAGGTAGTTACCTGGCGTGGCAAACGCTTACCCGCATAAGTGACTGCCTGGTTGTTATGAGCCAGGGTGAGCTCTTGTCCCAGGGTCAAGCCATTGTCTTTGCCAAGGTTGATAATGACCTGTTGATCTTCGATATGCTTAATTTGGCCTTTGCTTGGCAGGCATTGCAGCGCCTGATTAAGGTCATACATTACCTGCTGGCTAAGAGCACTGACGCTGCGGCCATACTGACTTTGCCAAAAGATGCCGCTATGCACATCGACCAAAGCGGTTTTATCAAAATCCCAGGGCGCCTGAGTGTGATAAGCCTGTTGCCAGATCTTTTCAAAGCTCAGGGCATCAAACAGTATAAATTCCACGTTAAAAAAGCGCGCAAAGCTGTCGTCGGCCCAAAAGGCATAGTCGCTGTTGAGCTGCTGTCCTAAGGACACATCGGTGATATGCGAGAGCAGCACAAACTGGCTATTGCTGGCATTACCCACATAATCGATAAGCTGCTCATCATAATCGTACTGCTGTGAAAAGAAGGGCGCCACATCAAGGGCTTCTTTAAAATAGGGAGTCGGGCGCACATTCAATTCGGCCTGGCTCATCAGCGCAAAGAGCTGCTTGCTAAAGGCTTGAGGAATGTCAAATATTTGACCATCGCGGGCTTGCTGCGGGTTGGCAAATCCGGCGCGGGTTAGGGCAAAATGATTCCGTAAACCGCTTTGCTGGCACTGCTGAGCATCGGCACCTGCCCGTATATCAAGCTGTAAGGTCACACTCAGCAAGCCATCTTGTTGTTGCTCTTCAAGCACATGAATTTGCTGTACCTGGCCTTGACTCTGTATCCTGATGCTATCTTGCGTCAAGACTCCCTGACTCAGGGTTTGCACACTCGACAGCGATAACCCGGAGTACTGCAACGCCTGGGTAAGGGCATCATTGATAGCCTGCTGGCGCGCATCGGCGCTGCTTTGTCCGGCCAGGGGCGCGACCCCTGTGGTTTGTAGCCATTGTGCCGCCACATAGTGGCTGTAGGCAGAAAATAACAGGGCGCAAAGTAAAGCTGGGTATCGCATAAAAATCAGTCGTAGGATCTCACTTACATCAAGACCAGCAAAGAACATACCAGGTTAATCTCGCCCACTCTTTTTTGGCATTTTTTATGCATACTATGGCAATCACATTAAATAGTGGAAGTGGAGAGCGAGATGCTGCGTCAAGTGGGCATAATTCTAGGGTTGGTGATCGGCGCTGCAGGCTGTAGCTCGATGTATGATAAGCACGTTGAGTACGCCATTGAACAACCGGATAGCTACCCTGTTTTAAAGGCGGTGGGGTATGCGCCCATAGCGCCGCAACCAGGCGAAACAGCCGAGCAAAAATCCCTGATGGCAATGAAGGCATCTAAGATAGAGGCCTATCGTGAACTGGCAGAGCAGGTATATGGTCAGCAACTCAGTGCCCATACCGAGCTGGCGCAAGCCGTTGCCAGTAACGATCAGCTAGAGGCCAAAGTGCAAGGGGTGATCCGTGGTGCCAAGGTAATGAGCAGCTATGTGGTTGGTGACAGTTATGCCACCGAGCTGGAACTGGATATGAAGCGTGTTTACGATCTTTACATAAGTGAGACCAAGCCACGTAAGATAAAAAAGGTCAGCTATTACTAAGACGGCTGGTTAGGCTTTAAGGTTACGCACCAGTTTATTGTCGCTGCGGTCAATGGCGCCGTCGGCGGCATAGGTAATGGAGCTCGGCGCGCCGATCAGTATATCCTTGAGCTGTTTAACGCTCAGTTGTGCCTGGTGGGCGGCATGGGCATTGATCTGGTTTTGCTGTTGGCACTGGGTAAGTAGTTCCCGGGCGCTGTCGATCAATTGCTGGTCTTGCTCATCGCGCTCGCTTTGGTGGGCCAGGAGCTGGGCAATATGTTGATCTTGTTTTTGAATCTGGGTCAGAGCCTGAGCTTTGGCTGGGGTAATGGTTTTTAATTCGGTGCCGCTGCGCCCAGCGATGGCGGTAAGCTCGTCCTTAAGTAAGGCGAGCAGCTCGTTGAGGCTGTTTTGCTGTTGTTTCAGAGCCAGGGTGAGCGCCGAATCAGCCATACACATCAAACTCGAATGCAGCGATATTTTTCGCCAACTTTTCGCTGTCGATCTGGTATTTGCCGGCGGCAATGGCTTTTTTCAGTTCGGCAACTTTTTGTTCATCGAATCCCGAAGAACGTTCTGCCTTTTCTTGTAATGAGCGCATTTGTCGTGCCTGTGGAGTGAGACTCACAGAATCGCTCGCGGCTTTGACATCGGCCTTAGTGGCAGCGCCAGTGGCCTGAGATTGCGCCGATTTTTGCTGCTCGATTTTATGTTGCGGGTTATTATAGACCGCGCCTTGCTGGCTCTTATTTACTTGATTAACCATGTCTTCGTACCTGAGCTAAACTGACCTTTGGATATTTTATCGGCCATTTACGCCATTACTTTAGCATATAATTTATATATTCACTGCAACGGTTTCAACCGCGGTGACCTGGGCACTGATCAAGCGCCCGGATTTGCGGTTACGAACGCGGATATTCTCCCCCAGGCCTCCGTCCTCTAAGGCCTCGCCCGAAGTTTTTATGGTCAAACCGTTGACCTTGGCGACTATGGTCACGCTATCTCCCTTACATACCATGCACAACTGATTGAGGTTAATGGGTAGGCCTTGGCGGATAGTACGTTTGCTGCGACTGCCAATAACCACATCCGGGCTTTCAACGTAGCGGGCACGGACAAAATGTTGTGGTCTTAACTCGGTGCTGACATCCGTAGCGGCAATAATCTGGCCCCGGGCAATATGGCTGTTGGCCACCACTATGGGTGAGAGCTTATCGATACGCACATGCACGTATTGAGTCCACAGAGCCGGCTCTGGGCATTTAAGTTGCACCGTCACCTGACGGTTAAAGGGGGGCTCGCTGGCGGTGGACAGCTCCGGGGGTTGGGCGCAGGAGCGCGAAGCGATGCGCGCATCCAGTTCGATGGCCTGTACCTGGAGCTCCTGCTGCGGTTTTATCTGGGCTAAGGCGATAATATGTTGCTCAGCCAAGGCTTGTAGACGCTCGCGGCTGTAGTCCTTGTTTTGGTTTGTTTGCGCCTCGGAAAAAGGAATTAGAAATAGAGCATTCAGCAGCCAGAAGCCATGAATAAATATTATTTTTTTGAACATACTGAGGGCCTTTCGACTATGCTTATTGCACAAAACAGGGTATAACTACGAAGCGTCAAATAGCAGACGCGCAAACGTAATTATGCTGACTTGGTTAGCTCGAAGCAAAAAGCGTTCCTATCTGGCGCATACTCGCGCAAATCTGTAGTTTTTAGTCAATGCTAGGAGGGCCCCGATGGCTGGCATTTTAGATTCTGTCAATCAACGCACCCAGCTGGTGGGTCAAAATCGCCTCGAACTCTTGTTATTTAAACTCAAGGGACGCCAGCGCTTCGGCATCAATGTGTTTAAGGTACGCGAAGTACTACAGTGTCCAGCACTGACTAAAATGCCCAAGAGTAACCCCTATATTCGTGGCGTTGCCCATATTCGCGGGCAAACCATTTCCGTCATTGACCTGTCGATGGCCGTGGGCGGCCCGGCGATCACCGATACCCAGGATTGTTTTGTCATTATCGCCGAGTACAACCGCACGGTGCAGGGCTTTTTGGTCGGTGGTGTCGAGCGCATCGTCAACATGAACTGGGAAAACATCATGCCGCCGCCGTCCGGAGCCGGCCGTTATTCCTATTTGACCGCCGTCACCGAGATAGACAAGGAACTCGTTGAGATCCTCGATGTAGAGAAGATCCTCGCCGAGATAAGTCCCGTCAACACAGAGGTCAGTCAGGGCATTGCCGACGACGGTGAAATGCAGCGGGATATTGGCGAGCGTATCGTTTTTATCGCCGATGATTCTGCGGTGGCGCGCAACCAGGTAAAGCGCGCGCTCGAGCCGCTCGGGGTACAAACCGAGCTGGCTAAAAATGGTAAAGAAGCGCTTGTGCGTTTAAAGGAAATCGCCGAGCTTGATTGCCAAAATACCATTACCGAACGAGTGGCGCTGTTGATCTCCGATGTGGAAATGCCGGAAATGGATGGCTATACCCTGACCGCCGAAGTAAAAGCGGACCCCAAACTCGCGCCCATGCATGTGATATTGCATACCTCCCTCAGTGGTGTGTTCAATCGCGCCATGATTGAGAAGGTTGGCGCCGATGACTTTATCGCTAAATTTAACCCTGACGAATTGGCGAGTGCGGTAAAAAAATGGGTGCACAACGACTAAGGTCGGTGTTGCCCATCCTGGTTAATCACCACTAAGTGAGTCATAGATTGGAAAATAAGCACTTACCGCTTAACGAATATAATCAGTTTCGTGCATTTTTAGAGCAACAATGTGGCATTGTGCTCGGCGACAGCAAACAGTATCTGGTTAAAAGCCGGCTGGCTCCATTGATGACGCGCTTTGGCGTCGACACCCTGTCGCAGCTGGTGCAAAAAACCTTAAGTGTGCATGAGCGGCAACTTCGTGCCGCCGTGGTGGACGCCATGACCACCAACGAAACCTTGTGGTTTCGCGATCAATATCCGTTCGAATTACTGAAGAACCGGCTGTTACCCGAGTTTAAAGGCCTGGCGCGACCGTTAAAGATATGGTCGGCGGCCAGCTCCTCCGGTCAGGAGCCGTACTCTATTGCCATGACCCTGGCCGAATACCAACAAAGTCGCCCCGGGGCGCTGAGCGGCAATGTGCAAATCGTCGGCACCGATATCTCCAACAGCATGCTGGAGATGTGTAAAAAGGGCGAGTATGACGCCCTGGCCTTGGCCCGTGGGCTCAGTGCCGAGCGCCGCCGTAAGTTTTTTACCGACTGCGAGAACGGCATGGCTCGGGTCAACGACAACATCAAGCGTATGGTCAGTTTTCGCCACCTCAATCTGCTCGACTCCTATGCCTTACTGGGCAAGTTCGACATTATCTTTTGCCGTAATGTGCTGATTTACTTCGCTCCCGAGGTGAAGGCAAAGATCATAGCTCAGTTTGCCCAGGCCTTGAATCCTGGCGGTTACCTTCTGCTCGGCGCCAGTGAGTCCATGACAGGGCTCAGTAACGACTTCACCATGCTGCGTTGCAATCCCGGTATCATCTACCAAAAAAACACATAAAAACATACGGTTAAAATCTATGGTATAAGAATTGCTGTAGCCCTTTCCACAGTCAAAAATTTGGAGAGGCTATGGCTATCAGCTTTGATAAAGCGTTTGGGATACACCCCCAGGCGATGCTTATACGTTCGCAACGCGCCGAGCTCCTGGCGTCGAATATTGCCAATGCAGACACCCCGGGATACAAGGCCAAAGATATCGATTTTGCCACCGCCCTAAAAGCGGCAAAAAGTGGGCAGCTAAGCGGCAACCGGCTCACCACCACCCACCCGGATCACCTGCATGCAGGCACAAAAATGAACTCGGGGGTAACTAAATTTCGCGTTCCAAATCAAACAGATACAGGTGATGGGAACTCTGTTGATGTACAGGTGGAACGGAATTTGTATACCCAGAATGCCATAGAGTATCAGGCCAGCCTAAGTTTTATGACCGGCAAGATTTTAGGTCTTAAGAAAGCGCTAGGCGGTCAAGGAGCATAACCATGAGTTTATTTAACGTTTTTGATGTTGCCGGCTCGGCGATGAGTGCACAGAACGTGCGCCTAAACACCACCGCCAGTAACCTTGCAAATGCCAACTCGGTGAGCTCCTCTGTGGAACAAACCTACCGTGCTCGCCAGCCCGTGTTTGCCGCGCAATTGCAGCAAGCCCTGGGCAAAGAGCATGGTGAGTCTGTAGGCGTGAAGGTCTTGGGCGTGGTGCAAAGCGATAAGCCATTGCAAGTCGAGTACAACCCCAATCACCCCATGGCGGATGATAAAGGCTATATCTACAAACCCAATGTCAATGTGGTGGAAGAGATGGCCAATATGATTTCTGCCTCGCGCTCCTATCAGACCAATGTGCAAATCGCCGATTCAGCCAAGCAAATGCTCACCAAAACATTGCAGCTTGGTCGCGGGTAAATTGAGGATAGAGCATGAGCAATAATGTGCAATCAACCTCGGGATTAGGCTCGTTATATTGGAACGACAACCAGCCCAAGACAGAGGAAAAAAATGATGAGTTAACGCAAGAAGATTTTTTCAGCTTGCTGACTCAGCAATTGTCTTATCAGGACCCGAGTAAACCGGCGGACAACGACCAGATGATTGCGCAGATGACCAGCTTCACCATGGCCGAAGGGATCTCCAAGCTTAACGAAAACTTTTCGTCCTTGGCGGCATCCATGACCTCTAACTCCGCCTTGCAGGCGTCCACTTTGGTAGGGAAGAAGGCACTGTTGGAGTCGGACACCATAGAGCTTAACAGCGGTGAAGTGAGTAAGGGCACGGTATTGGCACCGGAGACGGTGGATAACCTGACCCTGACCATTAAAGATAGCAGCGGACAAATCATAGATACCGTTGATCTCGGTGCCCAAAGCGCCGGTGCTATCCGCTTTGAGTGGGACGGCCTTGATGCCGATGGTCAGCCGTTCCCGCCGGGCGAGTATCAAATTGTCGCCGAGGGCAGCATCAATGGCGAATTTAACGCCTTGCCCCTGGCAACCTTTAAGAATATCGAGAGCGTCAATATCAATGGCGCAAATGGAATTATCGTCAATACCAAAGAGGGCGCGGTGCGACTATCCGAGGTAGCGGAAATTTCTGTGTAATAGCTTGCGCCGTTTGGCACTAATCGAAGAGGTGGAACATGAGTTTCAATATCGCATTAACCGGGCTTGCTGCAGCCCAGAAAGACTTGGACGTTACCGCGAACAACATTGCCAACGTCAATACCACGGGCTTTAAAGAGTCTCGTGCCGAATTTGCCGATGTGTATGCGGCTTCGGTATTCAGTGCCGGTAAAACCAAAAGCGGTGACGGTGTGCAAACCACCATGGTGGCGCAGCAGTTCCACCAGGGCTCACTTAAATTTACCAATAACGCCCTGGATTTGGCGATCACCGGTGACGGCTACTTTGCCATGACCGACAGCCTGGCGTCGCAAGACATGACCTATACCCGTGCCGGTGCCTTTAAGCTCAACGACGATAACTTTATGGTCGATGCCAAGGGTAACTTCTTGCAAAGCTTCCCGGTTGACCCCAGTTCAGGCGATACCTCATCGGTTAGCCTAAGCACCGCTAACCCGATCCAGATCCCCGATGCATCCGGTTCACCGCGCGCCACGCAAAACGTGTATTCATCCTTTAACCTGGATGCCACCGCCGATGCCCCAGGCCTGGTATTTGAGCCGACCGATCGCGCCACCTATAACTCATCGACTTCGACAACTGTGTATGACTCACTGGGTGAGCCGCATATTCTGCAGTATTTTTTCGTGAAAAAAGATCCGGCCACGGCGCCTAACGAGTGGGAAGTCTACGCCACTATGGATGGCAAGGTCATTGACCCGGGCACGGGGGCCGAGCAGCCAGCCTCGCCATTTACGCCTTTGGTTGAATTTGGCTTTGATTCCAGCGGTCTGCCGGCGACCACCAATGGCAACCCGAATGTGACTCCAAGCACCTTTGATGAGGTTACACTGCCGGCGGGACCGGGCACCGGTTTGTCGACCCTGTTAGATAATGGCGCCACCTTCCCGGATTCGGGCGTGGAGCTGAACTGGCGCGATGAAGGTAATACCGCCAACAAAGTGCCGACTCAGTATGCCAGCCGTTTTGAGGTTAAAGCCCTGGAACAAGATGGCTCAACCGTAGGTCGTCTTGCGGGCATCGATATTGGCACCGACGGCAAGGTTGTGGCGTCGTACAGTAATGGCGACTCCACTTTCCTGGGTCAGGTCGCCATGGTGCGCTTCCCGAACTCACAGGGTTTGCAGCAGGTGGGCAACACCGGCTGGAAAGAAAGTATTGAATCCGGTGAGCCGATCGCCGGTGAGCCGGGCACGGGCACACTGGGCACCATTAACTCCTCGGCGCTCGAGCAGTCAAACACTAACCTGACCAATGAGTTGGTGGACCTGATCACCGCACAGCGTAACTTCCAGGCCAACTCGCGGGCGCTGGAAGTGAACTCAACATTGCAGCAGAATATCCTGCAGATCCGTTAAGGATAGTTGAGATTATTAAGGCCACGTTTACGTGGCCTTTTTTGTGTCCTTATTTTGTCGTCATTGTTGGTATTAATCTTGCTTTTCCTACTCTAGTTAAGAATTGTGGGAGCAAGCCAATGGATAAAATGCTGTATATAGCAACTTCCGGCGCCAAACAAAGCCTGTTGGGTATGGCGGTTAAGAGTAATAACCTGGCCAATGCCAATACCACGGGGTTTAAAGCCGATATTGCTCAAGCGCGGTCAATGCAGGCCTTTGGTGAAGGTTTGCCGACCCGGGTCTTCGCCTTGCAGGAGCGTGCAGGAACCAACACCAGTGCCGGCGGCATTTCCGCTACCGGACGCGATCTGGATATCGCCATGAGCGAGCAGGGCTGGTTGACTGTACTCGATGATGCCGGTAATGAGGCCTACACCAAGGCCGGCTCGCTGAGCGTTACTCAAGAAGGCCTGCTGGTGGACCGTGAAGGTCGCCAGGTGGTGGGCGAGGGCGGCCCGATTATTCTGCCTCTACCCATAGAAAAAGTCAGCTTTAGTAAGGATGGCACCATACAGGTTCGCCCCCAGGGCGCGCCGGCCAACTTTCTAGAGGAAGTGGACAGGCTGAAAATAGTGCAGGCCAGCGGTCGCCAGGTCGAAAAAGGCAATGATGGCCTGTTTCGTGCCCGCGAAGGTCAAAACATTGACGTTTCCGCCGAGGTTTCCATTATCCCCGGAGCGTTGGAAACATCCAACGTCAATCCGGTCCATGAAATGGTGGACATGATCAGCCATCAACGCCAATTCGAATTACAAGTCAAGCTAATGAAAACCGCCGAAGAAAATGATCAGCGCGCCGAATCATTGCTGCGCATCGTTTAGCCTTAGCGAGGAGTTAATAATATGAACCCAGCATTGTGGATCAGTAAAACCGGGCTTGATGCCCAACAAACCGATATTTCGGTGATTTCCAACAACCTCGCCAACGCGAGTACGGTGGGATACAAAAAGAGCCGCGCCATTTTTGAAGACCTGCTCTATCAGAATATTAATCAACCGGGCGGGCGTTCGTCCCAGGACACGGAAATGCCTTCGGGCCTGATGCTTGGCGCCGGTGCCAAGGTGGTAGCAAACCAAAAGAACTTTTCTCAGGGTAATATGCTGAGCACCGAAAACTCCATGGACTGGATGATCCAGGGCCAGGGTTTTTTCGAGGTATTACTGCCCGATGGCAATATTGCCTACAGCCGTAACGGCCAATTCACCACGGATGAAGACGGCCGTATCGTCACCAGTGGTGCCGGCTTCCCGGTGCAACCGGAAATGAATGTGCCCGACGATGCTCAATCACTGACCATCTCGCAAGACGGTGAGGTCTCGGTGCGCATTGCCGGTCAGGCGGATAACGTGGTGATCGGCCAGCTGGTGATCAGTGACTTTATCAACCCATCCGGTTTGGAACCCATGGGTCAAAACCTCTATACCGAAACCGCCGTCAGTGGCGCGCCGGTGCAGGGTAACCCGGGTGTCGATGGCCTTGGCATCATAGTTCAAGGGGCACTGGAAACCTCTAACGTGAATGTCACCGAGGAGCTGGTGAACCTGATTGAAACCCAGCGCGTGTATGAGATGAACTCCAAGGTGATTTCGTCCGTGGACCAGATGTTGAGCTACATTAACCAGCAACTCTAAGGCAGCATTATGATGACTAGGTCTTTATGGTTGGCGGCCGGTGTGTCGGCTACCCTGGCATTAAGCGGTTGCGAAACGACGCAAAATGCCACCGTGGTAGCGGATGATCCCTATTACGCCCCCATGTATCCGCAGCAGGCGCCGCAAAACATCAACAATAATGGGGGCTTGTTTAACCCTGTGTTGGCCAATGATCTGTATGCGGATCAAAAGGCATTGCGTACCGGTGACATCATTACCGTGGTGCTGCGCGAGTCGACCCAGGCGTCAAAAACGGCGAAAACCGAAACCGATAAGGAAACCGAAGTGGGTCTGGACCCGGTTATTGGTCTTGGTGGCAACCCGGTGAATATCGGCGGCGACAGCATAGAGCTGGGAGTAAAATCCAACGCAGCCTTTACCGGCGATGCCAAGTCGAATCAATCGAACAGCTTAGCCGGCAATATCTCGGTTAACGTGATGCGGGTGTTGCCCAACGGCAATCTGGTGATCCGCGGTGAAAAATGGCTCACCTTAAACACCGGTCAGGAGTTTATTCGCCTAGAGGGCATAGTGCGCCCGACCGATGTCAGCGCCCAAAATACGGTGGAAAGCAGCCGCATTGCCAATGCCCGCATTCAGTATTCGGGTAAGGGCGACATGCAGGAAGCGCAAAGTGCCGGTTGGCTGTCGCGCTTCTTTATGGGCTCGTTCTTTCCGTTTTAAGGAGTATCAATATGCAATGGTTTAGCGTCATCATCGCCACACTCGTAACTTTGGCAAGCCTGCCGGCTCAGGCCGAGCGCATCAAGGATGTGGCCATGGTCGAGGGCGTACGAAGCAACCAATTGGTGGGTTATGGTCTGGTGGTGGGTCTTCCCGGCACCGGTGAGAAGAACCGCTATACCCAGCAAAGTTTTAAGGCCATGCTCAATAGTTTCGGCATTACTTTGCCGGCCAATTTGCAGCCCAAGATTAAAAACGTTGCCGCCGTTGCCGTGCATGCGGATATGCCGGCCTTTATGAAGCCGGGGCAAACCATGGATGTAACCGTGTCTTCCATCGGCAGCGCTAAAAGCCTGCGTGGCGGTACCCTGTTGCAAACCTTCTTAAAGGGTATCGACGGGAATGTGTATGCCCTGGCGCAGGGCAGCCTGGTCGTCGGTGGTCTCGGCGCCGAGGGCCTAGATGGCAGCCAGGTAGTGATCAATACCCCAACGGTGGGACGCATTGCCAATGGCGCCACGGTGGAGCGGGCCATACCCAGCCCCTTTGCACAAGGCGACTTTATTACCTTTAACCTCAATCGCCCGGATTTCACCACCGCAAAACGCCTGTCCGATACCATTAATAATTTGCTCGGTGATGATACCGCCACGGCCATGGATGCCGCCTCGGTGCGGGTGTTAGCGCCGCGGGACATGGCGCAACGGGTTGCCTATTTATCCACCTTGGAAAACCTCGAGTTTGAGCCCGCCGACAATGCCGCGAAAATCATAGTCAATTCGCGCACCGGCACCATAGTGATAGGCAAAAACGTCAAGTTGCAGCCGGCGGCCATTACCCATGGTGGTCTTACCGTGACCATCGCCGAGAATGCCCAGGTGTCGCAGCCCAATGCCCTGGCTGGCGGTCAGACCGTGGTTACCAATCAAAGCATTATCGATGTTCAGCAAGACGACTCGCGCGCCTTTGTATTCGACCCCGGCGTGAGCCTGGATGACCTGGTGCGAGCCATAAATGAGGTGGGCGCGGCTCCTGGCGATCTAATGGCGATTTTAGAGGCGCTTAAAGAAGCCGGCGCCATTAATGGTCAGTTGGTGGTGATTTAATTCCAGGTAATTGATCTACTGATTAAAAAGCCCGCCGTTATTGCGGGCTTTTTAATGGCTGTTGGTATACAAATTGCATAGTCAGCAGCATTAATTGCTCACATGGTTTTAATCTCGTCAGCACAATGGATGCCAATCAACTACAACAGCAAAGTGTATTTGACCTAACCAGTCTGGACAGGCTGCGTCAGGATGCCCTCAAGCAGCCTAAAGGCAGTGAGGGTGAGCGCGCGGCACTGAAGCAGGCGGCGCAACAGTTTGAGTCAATCTTTACGCAAATGCTGTTAAAAAGCATGCGTCAGGCCAATGCCGCCTTTGAGGATGAAAACAGTCCCTTTAATGCCAGCAGCGTCAAATATTTTCAGGACATGCACGACCAGCAGTTATCCAGCGAGCTGTCGAAAAACGGTTCCTTAGGCTTGGCGGACATCATAGTGCAGCAGCTGTCGCCAGAGCAGGGCAAATATGTTCCCGCCGAGATACTGCGTATGCCGCAGATGGCAAGTGCTCGCTCGGTTAAAGGCGCAGACACTCAGGTGCAGGCAGAACCCGCCAATCCCAAGGTTGAGGCCGAGGTAAAGACCAAGACCACAGCCGAAGCTACGACAGAGACGCCAAACTTCCAGGGGGCACAGGACTTTATCGAGGGCGTGTGGCAATTTGCCCGCCAGGCGGCGGCAAAAATTGGCGTACATCCCGGGGTAATGGTGGCCCAGGCGGCTTTGGAAACCGGTTGGGGTAAGCACATCATTCAATCAGCTAACGGCGAGAGTTCCAATAACCTCTTTAACATCAAGGCCCACCGTGACTGGCAAGGGGCCAGCATCTCTAAAACCACGGTGGAGTACGAGCAAGGCGTCGCGGTGAAGCGCAATGAGCCGTTTCGCATGTATGGCTCCTTGCAACAAAGTTTTGACGACTTTGTTTCGTTTTTACAAAGCAATCCCAGATATCAACAGGCGCTGGCGGTGGCCGATAAGCCCGCCGCCTTTATCGATGCCATCAGTGCGGCCGGTTATGCCACCGATCCCAACTATGCCACTAAAGTGAAGCGCGTTCTTGCTCAACCCGAATTAAAGGCCCTGGTAGGCTCGCTACCAGGCATTGGAGACTAAGGTATGTCTTTTAACTTACTTAATATTGCCAGCTCTGGCATCCGTGCCAGCACCGAGCTGCTCAATACCGCCAGTAAGAATATAGCGAATGTGAATACCGCCGGTTATGTGCGTGAGCGCACCGAGCACGGCGGCACCATAGACAACCAAATTGGCCGCGGTGAAACCTATCGCCTGCTTAATGAATTTGCCCAGCAGCAGCTTAATCGCGATACCTCAAACCGCGCCTTTTTCGAGCGCTTTACCGCCGACGCGGGACGTGTGGATACCATGTTCTCCGAGGAATCGACCAGCTTATCGACGCAAATTAATAATGTTTTTAATAACCTGCAAGAGGCGTTGAACCAGCCGGCGAATAGCACCACCCGGTCCTTGTTCTTCAGTAATGCCCAGGGCTTTGTCGATCAGCTCCATACCCTGTCGGGGGCGCTGAGCGAGCAACAGCAGGCGGTCAATGAGCAGCTTTACGGCTTAAGTGAAGAGGCCAATGGCTTGATTGAAAAAATCAGTGAGCTTAACAGCAAGATCACCGCCGTGCATGGCAGCGATACTCAGGCCAGCGCCAGCAATCTTTATAATGAACGGGATCTGGCGATCAAGGAGCTTTCGGCCTTGGTGAATATCGAAACCACCGATGGCCCTCATGGCGAGAAGCTGGTGTTTATGAGCACGGGTGAGTCCCTGGTGATGGAAAACGGCACCTTTAATATGTTCTCTTTGCAGGGAGACCCGGATCCCAGCAAGATGGAGCTGAAGCTCGACGTGCAAGATGGCAAAGCCATCGCCATCGATATTGACCCTAATACCTTGAAGGGTGAAATTGGCGGGGTGCTGGCCTATCGTGATGAGATCCTTATTCCGGCGCAAACCCAGCTTGGGCAAATGGCCTTGTCCTTTGCCGATGCCTTTAACCAGCAAAACGCCCTGGGTATGGCGGGCAATGGTGAGCTTGGGGGCGATCTCTTCACCCTGCCAAGCGTTGCCGGTCTGGCCCATGGCAACAGCAACGCCGAACTCAGTGCCACTTTGGCGCCGGGGCAGGGCACCAATATTCCCGCCAGTGATTTTCGCCTTGAGTTTACCGGTCCCGGTGCCAACGATGTTCTGGTGCAACCCATAGACGCTTCCGGCAATGCCATAGGCACCGCATCGGCGGCCACCATAGCCGCCAATGGCGATGTGGACTTTGGTGGCAATGATTCCTTCGGCCTGCAAATTAATGTCAGTACCCTGGGCGCGATTGGCGATAAGGTCGATATCAAGCTCAATAGTGCCGCGGCCAGCCAGCTGACCCTGGCCACCGACCAGGGAGAAGACCTGGCTCTGGCCTCGCCCATACGCACCGAAACGAATATTAATAATAACTCCGAGGCCAGCATTAGCGCCGGCTCGGTAACCAGTATTGGTACCGGCTTCCTATCCGGACCGCCACCGAGTCTCGCCAATGGCGAGCTGACCCTGACCAAGGTGGCAGAGCCGGATCAATATACCCTGTCCGACAGTGCCAATTCGGTGACCTTTACCTTGAGCGACCCTAAAGACAGTATTCTCGCTCAGGCCGGGGCGCCTTTTGATGCCTATGGCTTTGATTTTGATATTAAGGGCACGCCTGAGGTAGGAGACAGCTTTAGCGTCGAATTTAATGACCAGGGTTTTGATGATAACCGTAATGGCCAAGCCCTGGCGGATTTGCAAAACCAGAATCTGGTGCGACAAAGCGTGAATGCGCAAAACGATGGCAGCAATGGCAAAACCTTTAACCAGGCCTATGCCGGTACGGTGAGCGACATCGGCATGGTCACCGCCCAGGCGCAAACCAGCTTTGGTGCCTTTAGTGCTCTAGAAGCCCAATCTAATGCCTGGTACGAGTCGCTGTCCGGGGTCAACCTCGATGAAGAAGCCGCCAATTTATTGCGCTTCCAACAAAGTTACTCGGCCTCGGCGCGCATTTTGCAAACCGCCCAAACCGTTTTTGACACCCTGCTTAGCTCTGCGAGGTAACTGCTATGCGTCTATCAAATAATATGTTTTATCAAAACAGCCTGAATCAGTTACTGCGTAAGCAATCGGATGTATTGCAGGCGCAAAACCAGGTGGCCACCGGCGAGAAATACAGCAGTGCGTCTCAGGCGCCCAGTGATTATGCTCAGGCCATGTTGTTGGGCGATAAAATACAAATTAATGAGCAGCACCAGAAAAACATCAATATGCTCAGCAGTCGCTTAAACACCCAGGAAAGCGTGCTGCAAAACATCAACACCACCATTCAATACGCAGAGGAGTTGGCGGTGCGTGCCGGTAACGGTGCCCTAAACGAGCAGGATAAAAAAGCCCTGGCCAGCGAGCTGAAAGAGCTGCAAAAAACCTTATACGAGCTGATGAATACACAAACGGAAGACGGCAAATTCCTGTTTTCCGGCTACCAGGACGCCAGTCAGGCGTACAAGTTTGACAGTGTCGGTGGCGAATATGTGTATCAGGGCGATCAGGGCCAGCATCAAATTACCATAGCCAATAACGTTAAAATCAATTCCAGCGACAATGGCTTTACCTCCTTTGAGAAGGTCGCGGCACGATTGAATATCGCCGATACCGATTTAGGCACAGGTATTGCCGTGATTGCCGATCAGGGGGCCTTCGATGCTTTCCATCAGGCCAACTATGATGACGTTACTGCGGCCAACAACAGCTTTACCATCAATGTGCTGCCGCCGGCGCCGGGTACCACCATCGAGCAATACGAAATAGTCGACAGCACGGGCACCGTGTTGCAAAGCGGCGATTACAGCGGTGAGATCATAGACTTCAACGGTCTCAACATCAGCCTCAATGAGGGCGAAACCACGGCCAGCGTGACCCTGGAGGCACCACAAAAGAAAAATGTCTTAAACACCCTGGGTGATCTGATCAACACCCTCGAAGATGGCTCGCTGACCAATGAGCAATATCACCATAATCTCGCCGATGCCAATGTCGGTTTGCGCAATGCGTCGGAAAAAGTGGTTTACACCCAGGCGACCCTGGGCGCTCGTATGAATGCCCTGGAGCGAGTACAAGACAGCAATAGCGCCCGCGAGATCAATAACCAGGCGGCGCGCTCTAACCTGGTGGAAGTGGATATGGCCGCAGCCATCAGTGAATTGACGCAACATGAGACCGCCTTGCAAGCCTCTCAGGCCACCTTTGGCCGTCTGGCTAAGCTGTCACTGTTTGATTATATCGGTTAAGACCCTATCGGCCTTTGCCGCCAACTAGAAATAAAGAGGGCCAAGAGGGCCCTTTTTTATTTTCGGCAACCCGGTTTTTGCCACCCGGCAAAATGAGCGGCAAGAAGCTGACAATAAGCGCTGGTTATCGGTTGTTTGATTTTTATTTTTAATAATATCTATTTGATTTTTAATAAAAAAGAAATTTTGGCACGGTGTGTGTATAAAGTTTAAGGAAATAATATCCCAAGTGGTTCGCCTTACTTGTAAGAACCACGGTAAACCTCTTAGGAGATGGTAAAATGGCTTTAAGTGTAAATACGAACGTTGCGTCGCTCAACGGCCAGCGAAACCTATCAAAATCTGGTCAAGCGCTGGAAACCTCAATGCAGCGCCTGTCATCGGGCCTACGTATTAACAGCGCCAAAGACGATGCCGCCGGTCTGCAAATCGCCAACCGTCTGACATCGCAGATCAACGGCTTGACCGTGGCCCAGCGTAACGCTAACGATGGTATTTCCATGGCCCAAACCGCCGAAGGGGCGATGCAGGAATCGGCCAATATTTTGCAGCGTATGCGAGACCTGTCTTTGCAGTCGGCGAACGGTTCCAACAGCGCTGATGACCGCAAGGCCCTGCAAAAAGAAGTTGCGGCACTACAACAAGAATTAACCCGTATCGCCGAAACCACCAAGTTCGGTACCACCAGTCTATTAGACGGCTCGTTTGGCACTAAACAGTTTCAGGTAGGCGCCAACGCCAATGAAACCATTAATGTGAGCCTGGGTAATACCTCGGCCGATGCCATCGGCATCCATGAAATTACCGGCGCCGGTACCGTCTTAGGCACCGAGACTGCGGCGGGCGATCTTGCCAGCCTATTGGCGACGGTGACGGCCGACACCTTGAATATTAACGGCACCGACATTGCCGTGGCCAGTGGTGAAGGTGCGGCGGATATCGCCGAAACCATTAACCAGGCGGGCATTGGCGTAAATGCGGAAGCCGTATTGGAAACCACCATCAGTGGTATTTCCGGTGCGACTGCGGTGTTGACTATTGGTCCGGATACCTATGATCTGGCCACCTATGGCGGCGATATGGAGCGTCTGGCGGAAGATATGCTGGCCGATGGCTATGATGCTATTTTCGATGCCGACGGTAACGGCGGTAATGGCGAAATTACCCTTAAGGCGACCGGTGTAAACGGTATTAGCTCGACCGATACCAAAGCTGGTGTGGCATTTAATTTAGGCGGTGTGACGGCTCCATCTAACGGCTCTGCGGCCGTGGCTTCAACTTTGGAGCTGGGCTCGGCGGATAAAATCGGTATTTCAGGTAACACGGCCAATGAATTGTTTGGCTCTGGCGTGATTGCCGCAGGCGGTACTTCGGCACTGACCTCGGTAGAGAGCATAGATATCAGCGGCTCGACCTCTGCAGGCGCCCAAGATGCGATCAAGACCATTGACGCGGCTCTGGCGCAAATCGACTCGCAGCGTGCTAGCCTGGGTGCGGTGCAAAACCGTTTTGGTCACACCATCTCTAACCTGGCCAATGTATCGGAAAACGTGTCCGCCTCACGCAGTCGTATTCAGGATACCGATTTTGCCGTAGAGACGGCGAACCTGACTAAAAACCAGATCCTGCAACAGGCCGGTACCTCGATTCTGTCGCAGGCGAACCAGTTGCCGCAGGCGGCAATCAGTCTCTTGGGCGGCTAATTTTTTCCCGTCCTTTGGTATTAAAACCGCGGTTATCCGCGGTTTTTTACGTTTATCTATATGAAAAATATGGGTTTAATTATTTTTCAAAAAAATTGTTAAAGTTATTTTTTGGCCGGCCGTTAACCTAATCAGAACGGAGCTGGAACAAGAATAATGTTGATGGCTCTTGGTGAATACGACTTAAAGAATTACGACAGTAATCAGGAGTTTGAACATGGCTTTATCAGTAAATACCAATACCACCTCGTTAAACGCCCAGCGTAACCTAGGCAAGTCTAGCTCAGATCTACAAACGTCAATGCAACGTTTGTCTTCTGGTCTGCGTATCAACAGCGCCAAAGACGATGCTGCGGGTCTACAAATCGCTAACCGTCTAACCTCGCAAATCAATGGTCTGGGTGTTGCTCAGCGTAATGCCAACGACGGTATCTCAATGGCACAAACCGCAGAAGGTGCGATGCAGGAGTCTGCTAACATCCTACAGCGTATGCGTGACCTAGCGCTTCAATCTGCTAACGGTTCAAACAGTGCCGACGACCGTGCAGCGCTACAAAAAGAAGTAAGCTCACTACAACAAGAATTAACGCGTATCGCCGAAACCACTAAATTCGGTGGCACCAGCCTACTTGACGGCTCTTTCGGTACCAAGCAATTCCAGGTAGGTGCCAACGCCAATGAAACCATCAACGTATCATTAGGCAACATGTCGGCCGATGCCATCGGTGCCAATGAAATCAAAGGCGCGGGTACCGTACTAGGTATTACCGCTGCTGCCGGTGACCTGGCTACCAACAGTGCGGTGACTGCCGGTGATATCAACGTAAATGGTAAAACTGTAACCATAGGTGCTAACGACGGTGCTACCGGTATTGCCGACTCAATCAACGACGCTGCCGCGGGTGTAACCGCGACTGCTAAATTAGACGTAGTTATCGCCGGTATCACCAGTGCCGACAATGCCACTATCAACATAGGTGAAGACTCATACGACCTGGGTTCTTACGGTGGCGACATGGCGCGTCTAGCAGAAGACATGACCGCCGACGGTTATAACGCCGTATTCGATGCAGACGCTCAGAGCATCACGCTTTCAGCGACCGACGTTGACGGTATCGAAGCCATTGCAGAAACTGTGGGTACGCCTGCTGGCGGTCTAACGTTTGACGGTGTTGCCGCTGCAACGGCCGATACCTCTAAAACATCACGCGTTGAGCTGTCTTCACCGAATACTATCGGTATTTCTAACGATGGCACCGCAAACGAGCTTGAGTTCCTCGGTGCATCGGGCAGTACTTTAACAACTGTTGAAGACATCGATATCTCAGGTACCGACAGCACAGGTGCACAATCTGCGCTGAACACCATCGATGCGGCCCTGGGCAAATCGATGCTCAGCGTGCTGACCTGGGTGCGGTGCAAAACCGTTTCGGTCACACTATCTCGAACCTATCGAACGTGTCTGAAAACGTATCTGCATCACGCAGCCGTATTCAGGACACCGACTTTGCTTCGGAAACGGCGATTCTGACCAAGAACCAAATCTTGCAACAAGCAGGTACGTCTATCTTGGCTCAGTCTAACCAGTTGCCACAAGCTGCATTGAGCCTACTTGGCTAAGGGCGCAAACGGCAACAGCTAAGCACAAAGGAAGGTGTCGGTTGGCCCTTCCTTTTTGCGTTTTAACTAAGCTTTCATAGCATTACCAAGAACAATAACTGCTAGGAGGATGTATGGACAGGGTCAACATGGATAACAAGCTGGACTTTGCACTCGCCCAGGCCATCAAACAGCTTAATGCCTCACCTGAGCCCATTGTTAATACGCAGCCACAATCTCAGAGTGAAGAGCCGGAAACTTTATTGGCCACCGAAGCTTTGACCTCACAGCAGTTAGAAAAAGTGGCGCAGCAATTGCAGACATTTGTCAGCGAAATGAATAAGAGCCTCGAATTTTATGTTCATGAAGAGTCGGGGCGTGACGTGATCCAGGTTATTGATAAGAACAGCGGTGAGCTGGTGAAGCAGTATCCGTCACAAGAAGTATTGGATGTGGTAGGTCGCCTGGCGCAAGCCCCAGGCATATTTATCGATTCACAAGTGTAGTGCCAAGCGAAAGGGGGCCAGTATGGCGATTTCATTTACCGGTATAGGATCCGGTGTTCAGATTAACGACATAGTTTCTGCCATAGTTAATGCGGAAAAGGTGCCCTTTGAGCAGCGCATGGCCAGACAACAGGCCAACTTCACCACGGATATCTCCGCCATTGGCGCGCTCAAGGGGGCGATGGAGGAGCTGGCAACGGCCATGGAGTCCTTGGCCGATATCGATAAATATCAACAGCGCCGTATTTCCGGCGGTGACGACTTTGTTTCTGTCAGTTCGGATAAAGACGCCGCCCTTGGCAGCTATTCGGTTAAGGTGAACGCCCTGGCGCAGTCACAAAAGCTGATGTCCGGCGCCTTGGCCGCCGATGAAGATGTGGGCGAGGGGACACTGACCTTTGCCTCGGGCGGCAATACCTTTGCCGTTGATGTTGCCGCCGGTGACAACCTTGAGGCACTGCGTGACAAGATCAACGACGCCGAGGACAACGGCGCCGTGACCGCGACCATCATCACCGATGCCAGTGGTCAGCACCTGGTGCTGTCGAGCAAGGAAAGCGGTGTGGAAAACGCCATTACCGTGACCGTCGATGACAGCGGCGATGGCAATGGCCTCGATGCCAATGGCTTATCGCGTTTTGCCTATGATGCGGATGCAAGCTCACCGACCTTTGCACAGAACCTGACGCAAACGGTTGCCGCGCAGGATGCGTCGATCACCATCGACGGTACCATTGTCGCCACAAGCAGTACCAATGAGTTTAATGGGGTGATCGACGGTATCGACATCGAGGTAAAGAAAGCCCATGGCGTCGATGACGATATCAGTCAGCTTAAGGTGCGCGAGAACAACAGTAATGTGAGCGTTGGCCTCAATACCTTCATCGAGAAATTTAACGCCCTGGTCGATTTGGCCAATCAGTTAGGTAAGGCCGATGGCGAAAATGGCAGTGGCCCCTTGGTGGGCGATTCCTTACTGCGCAGTTCCCTGAATCAAATTCGTTCCATGTTTAGCAATGGCTACGACACCGGCAATGGCGAAACCATCTTGCTGGGCGAATTGGGTGTGCGCACCGAACGCAGCGGCAAGCTGACGCTGGACAGCGACACCCTTAACGATCAGCTTGAGGCCGACCCACAGCGGGTGCAGAATTTCTTTATTGGTGTCGATGGAGAGTCCGGCTTTGCCAATGACCTGACCAAGGTGCTGGGTAATTTTGATGACATTATGCAGCAGCGTATCGATGGCCGTGAAGCGCAACTGGATAAGCTTGACGACGAGTACGAGCGCTTCCAGGACAAGATGACCTCGTTAGAAAGTCGTTTATTCCGGCAGTACAATGCCATGGACTTGCTGGTGGCTAATATGAACAGCACCGGCAATTACTTGCAGCAGCAATTGAACAGCTTGCCCGGGGTGGTGAAAAAGTCCGATTAAGGAATAAAAAAAGGAGTGTAAGCACTCCTTTTTTTATGGGTGTTTCCCTTGCTCTCGGTTAGAGCGAGCGATATTTGGCAATGGCCTTGTTATTGCTTTTTTGCCGCCGTATTTCGTCCATGGCCTGTTGGCGTTTTTGCACCGCGGCCTGTGTTAGCTCGTCAATCAGCTGTTTAAGGGTCGTGGTTTCCTCAAACCCGGGCTTGGGTCCCGGGCCTTCATACAAGTCTTTAATATGGGCGTCGAGTTGCTGCTGTGCCTGCAACAGCCGTTGCTCATCCTCGAGCGGCGCGGCAATTGCCTGCGCCAGGTTTTGCACCAGGGCGTTGAGGGTGTCGTCGCTAAAGGTGGGAAGGTTCGCCATCATGCTATGCGTGGGCAGCGCCATCGCGAGCCTCGGTTGGAATGGTGTCCCAGCCTTCTTTAATGGTTTTGATCAGGCCCGACACTTCATTGATGATCTCAACGTCATTATTAATATTGGCTTCCACCAAGCGGCGCTGACAAAAGTCATACAGGGCGTGTAGATTATCTGAGATCTCGCCTTGGGTCATATCCAGGGCGTCTTGCAGGGCACCTAACAGGGTGATGCAGTGGGACAGGTTTTCACCCTTGGTCACCAGATCGTTGCGGGCGATGGCGCCATTGGCCGCGGCCAGTTTGCCGATAATGTTGGTAAACACCAGGTTGACCTGATCGTATGGGCGCATTTCACGCACACTGCTGACCTTGACCTGGCGATACTTGTTAATTGAAGAATGAGCCATGTTTTCCTCCGGATTCTCAAAGCTAGACTAAAGCATTAAGCAAAAAGCAAGCCAGGAGCGTAAGATTACGAGCCTTTAAAATAAAAAAGAGGCCGAATTCGGTGCCAATTTTCTCATGCTCTGTGTGCGTCCCATTCTAACAAGGTTACGAAAACAGGCGCAGAAAATTCGTCTCTCTTAGCTTATGATTTATAAAAACTAATCCTTAATTACTGCTTTCGCGCAAAGGAATGGCGAGTATTTGGCATCCATGTCAAAAAAGTGCCGATTGCACTTGAATCCTCACTTAACTGCAATACAATCGGTGGCCTGTACCCATAGCTTTTGAATTAAATGGCGCTAGGATGATCCTGATTCTTGATGACAACGGCAGTCGTGCCCAAGGCCTAAGTTACGCATTAACCTTTGTGGGTGAAGGTAATGAAATCATTACCTTGGAGCAACTCTCTGACAAAGTTGGCCAGCACCAGGAAGCGATCATCGTGTTGGGTGCCCTAAACCAGGGCGAGCATGAGCAGTTGATCCAAACGCATCCAGAACTGCCGTTTTTGTTGGTGGGACAGACCCTAAAACCGCTGTTAAAAATAGCCAATGTTATCGGCCTGATCTGTGAACCTTTTTCCCAGGATGTCACCACTCAGCTGCTGCATGACTGCCAGCAATATGTGCGTCTTAAACCCTGCGGCAATAGCAATGTCAATGCCAAAGCCTTTAATGGCCTGGTGGGCGATACCGAGGCGGTGAATCATGTCCGCTTTTTGATCTCCCAGGTGGCGAAAACCGATGCCAACGTGCTTATCCTCGGTGAGTCGGGTACCGGTAAGGAAGTGGTGGCGCGTAATGTCCATCAGCTTTCCGGACGCAGCAGCGGCCCGTTTGTGCCGGTTAACTGTGGCGCTATTCCCGCCGAGTTATTAGAAAGTGAGCTTTTTGGCCACGAAAAAGGGGCCTTTACCGGCGCAATTTCGGCGCGTAAGGGCCGCTTTGAACTGGCTCAGGGCGGCACCTTGTTCCTCGATGAAATCGGCGATATGCCGTTGCAAATGCAGGTTAAGCTGTTGCGGGTGCTGCAAGAGCGCAGCTATGAGCGCGTTGGCGGCACCAAGGCCATTCAGGCGGATGTGCGGGTTATCGCCGCCACCCACCGTAATCTCGAGGAGATGATCAGCAGCGGCGACTTCCGTGAAGATCTCTACTACCGCTTGAATGTTTTCCCCATTGAAAATCCGGCGCTGCGCGAGCGCGCTGAAGATATAGGCCTGTTGCTAAAAGAGCTTACCAAGCGCTTGCAACAGCACGGTGGCCAAGGGGTGAAATTTACCGATCGCGCCATCGCCAGCCTGCAGGCACACTCCTGGCCGGGCAATATTCGCGAACTGGGTAACCTGGTGGAGCGCATGGTGATCATGTTCCCGGATCAGGTGGTCGATGTGCCGGACCTGCCAAGCAAATACCAGCACTTAGACGTTGAAGCCTTTGTGCCTGAGTATCCGGAAGAATTGTTAGAGCGCCAGGCGTTAAACGACATCTTTGGCGAAGGCTTTATCGAGGAGGATGAAGACACAGCAGGCGAGGGTAATGGCAAAGCCGATATGGGCCTGTTGCCCGATGACGGTATTAAGCTCAAAGATTATTTGGGCGAGCTTGAGGTCAGCCTTATCACCCAGGCTCTGGAGCGCTACGACTATGTGGTGGCTCGAGCGGCCGAGATCCTTGGCGTGCGCCGTACCACCTTGGTGGAGAAAATGAAGAAGTATGAGCTTAATAGGGATTAGGAGGCGACGCGCCGCCTGATGCACTTTTTGGATTCCGCCTTTGGCATGAATGTGGTTTTAAATGTAAGTTGCTGTTTTTACTTGGCAGTGGTTTTCACATTAAGATCTTGTCGCGTTGGCGACGGCAACCAAGGGGTGGTTTACGCCAACCACCCCTTGGAACCCCAAGGCGCCCCCACATTGCATTATTTCCTCACCAGGTTACGAGAAATGAACGTAACCAGCATGCACAAGGCGTCCATGCCCCTAGCATGCTTTCGCCAGCAGTCCCCCTCCTCACAGAGCTCGTCACCTTCAAGCGGCGCGAGTGAAACTGTTCATTCGCTTATTTCCGCTTTCAGCCTAGCAGGCGATTACTCTTCTCGCCCCCTGTTTCGGATGCAATGTAAGGGGATTAGGCTGATACACCGAGTTTCAAAGTTAGTGTTGCTCTGGCTGTTAGCATGGATGGTGCGCTAGCGAAAAAAGTCATTGCTGGCAAAAGGTTGGGTGATTTGTTACCAATAGATACAAAATCGAGTAGGGAAACTTGTAAGCAGTCTAATACAACAATTTTCTTCTATTAACTTGTTAAATTTCTAGGTGAGATATGGACGCTCAGATATTTGAATTAGGACTACCCAATGGCACAGCTATAGCCTCCGCTATTATTGCATTCTTATCAGCTTATTACGCCTGGCGTACCAATAATGAAGCTAAAAAAGCCAATGAATTATCTCGAATGAATGGGCTTTTATCTTTCAGAAAACACTACTTAGAGTTAATGGAGCATCAAGTAAAAATTGCTGAAGTGTTGAAAACTAGCGATAGTGGTATGCAAGCGGTTCGTGAAAAGCATGCCGAACTTGATGGTAAGCTTAGAGAAATCAACAAAGAATTAGAGCCTTACCATGTAAAAGTGGTAGCAAATGAAATATAACAAGCAAATCAATGAAGGACTTAAAAAGTTTGACTTAAACTCCTTCACCGCAAAGTATTGCCAGGCTTTTTAAGTTTGTTTTTTGGTCGTTTTAAGCGTTGTTTAAAGGAGTGTCAGTTGTACCAACTATATTATTATCCACTAAATGCAAGTATGGCTCCCCACTTTATCCTTGAAGAGTTAAAAGTGGATTTCGAATTAATTAAAGTAGATAGGAAAAGTAATGCTCAAAAGTCTCAGGATTATTTAGCCTTAAATCCTGTGGGCAGGATCCCGACATTAATTGATAATGGGTATCCTATTTTCGAAAGCCCAGCTATCTGCATTCATTTATCAGAAACACATCCATCTTCAAATTTAATACCAGAAACAGGCTCTCCAAATCGCGCTTTATTTTTTCAGTGGATGATGTATCTAACGAATACAGTTCAAGCTGAACTAATGATTTATTTCTATCCTCAAAAACACACTAAAGACGAAAAGGGTACTGAGGATATAGTTCAGGCTCAAGAAGAGAGAATTACAGAAATGTTGGAATTACTTGATAACGAGCTTGAGGGTAAAGAATATTTGATTGGAGACTCTCTTAGTGCCTGTGACTTTTTCTTATTTATGCTATCCGTTTGGGCTGATGAATTTAAAAGGCCTCCATTGTCATTTAAAAATTTATCTATTTATCTCAAAAAGCTAGCTCAGAGAGACTCAGTTGTGCGAGTTTGTAACAAAGAAGGGTTAAGCCTTAAAGACTATGAGTAGGCTGCTTCACACAAGGCAATTACAGTTCGGGCTCTTTAAGCTTGGCTTGCTCTCCTTCTTCGCAAATTTTAGCTAAGCATTTATGTGTCTATTGATAATGCGTCATGCAAATATAAGAGTTCTTAACATGCTAAGTCAGGTTGAAAGTTGGCTAAATGAGCTAGAAGTAATAGCCAAGGGAAACAAAGCTAACGCTAATGCTTCAGGTCAAAAATACATATGGTATAGCGCCCAAAAGAATAAGGATATTAAGTCCAAGTTTGCTGATAAATGTGAGCGTTTATCTACGGACGCTAGACAGTTTAAGGCAAGATCTAGCGGTGATGGTGGTTCTGGTGGAGAGTGGCTTTATGATTTTACCCTTTGGGAGTTTTCTGGCAAAAATCTTATAGGTATTCCGCTAGTAGCTGAAATAGAAATGTCAGACTCAAAGTCAGGCGGACTTGTCTACGATTTCAATAAGCTCTTACAATCTGATGCAGATAATAAGGTATTCATTTTTCAGCAAAAAAGTAAGTCTGGTTTTTGCGAAATACTAAAGGACATAGAAGCAGCAATAAAAAACTATGCCCATAAAGTACCTAGTGAATATTTAGTTTCGTGCTGGATCATGTCTGAGTATAAATTTTTGTCTAAACGAGTTTCAGTTAGCCGCTCGTAGCCAAGCACTTAAGTCGACCAAACATACTGCAATTATTGTGTCCAAAGATAACCGCCCGAAATTTAAACTTCTATCTGTGCCGGATTAGCATGACATCAATATCTAATTCTGTGGCCTTACATATCAACACTTAACTCGAAACTAACAGATATCGTTTTTTTCTTTTAGATTCATGCCAGTAGAAAAAGAGGAAACCTTCCTCTTTTTCTACTATTGATTAAATGCGCTTGCGAAAAAGTCCGTGCAGGTATAGCTCGCTCGATGTAACGAGAAACGGGCTTAAGAAGTTGATGTTGTTCGTCGTATTCTCAAGGCGTATTTCTTCAGGCATTTAAATAGTTAATTAGAGGTGGTTGATGAAGCATCCCAGGCATCAGGTATGGATAAAGTTCCTATTGCTGCTGTTAATTTTATTATCCTACTTTGGCTATTTAACTTACCAGTATGACTTTATAACGGGCGGGGTGGCATCCCTAATAACCTGGAGTTTCTTTGTGCTTTGCACGCCCGTGGCCGATGCCGGTTTCTTATTGGACTTCCCAATTCGGTTATTGCTGGGTGTTCGTATGGTGCTCTCAGAAATCGTCGTTTGGATTATTGCCATTCTGCTTAATGTGTTTTTGTTGTTTTACCTTCCTGAATATTATGAAACAACATTTGTTACGCAAACCATGAAAATGATATTAATCACACCGTTTCCATATTGGTTGGTTATTGTGTTATCCGGGGTGGGGACGTTTCTGTCGATTCGATTTGGTGATGAACTGATGGATGTGTTTCACCATAAAGAGCGCTTGTTCTATCTACGCCATCACTTCAAACATGACCTGATCTTGTTCGCTTTTTTTATTCTTGTTCTGTTTGGCTATTACGAAATAATCTCAACATTAGATGTGAATTTACATTCGTAATATAAATACAGCCTATACCTAGCGCGCGATAGAGGGCTGCTCTTGCCGGATAAGTAAAATAAAAAGGCACAACAGCTCGTCTTAGCTAATCATACATAGCTAAAACCTCTGCTTTTCTAAAACAATCGTCGTGATGGTCGTTGACCATGCCGCAGGCTTGCATATGGGCGTAAACGGTCGTTGAGCCTAAAAACTTAAAGCCGCGCTTTTTTAAATCCTTGGCAAAGGCATCGGACTGCTCGCTGGTGGCGACATAGTCCTCGCGCGAACGAATGGAGTTAACCCTTGGTTTGTGATCAACAAATTGCCATTGATAGGCGCTAAAGCTGCCAAACTCCTTTTGCACTTCAATAAAGCGCTGAGCGTTATTAATGGTGGCGTTTATTTTGAGCTTATTGCGGACAATTCCCGCGTCCTCTAGCAGGCGGGCGATGTCCTGGTCGTTAAAGGCGGCCACCTTGTGCACATCAAAATTGGCGAAGGCGCGGCGGTAGTTGTCGCGCTTTTTTAAAATGGTGTACCAGCTCAGCCCGGCCTGGGCCGACTCCAGGGTTAAAAACTCAAACAATTGTTGGTCATCATAAATGGGCACGCCCCATTCATTGTCATGGTAGGCCACATAGTCTTCTTTAGTTAGATCCACCCAGCCGCATCTTGTACACATAGTGCTCTCCTTATCATCTTGGTAGCAGCATAATGCTGATTAGCAAAGGGTACAAACCCTATTAAAACGACCATAGCAGATAACTGTTTTTATATACAGTGTCATTTTTTTGGTTTGAGTGTTTTCATATAACACTATGAAAAATAACAAAATAAAAGTTGGTATGCTTTGTGCTTTTTAGCTGTTATTCGGAGTTTTAGAGTACCTAGCTATGGCTTTGGCAAGCGTAATAACCCCACAGATTATTTCCCATGGACATTTTAGTCCAACCTTGGCCCACGAGGCCTATGTCGGCGAGCTCAGCGAGCTTAGGCAGCAAGCCAGTTGGCTTAGCCACCTGGTCGATACCATGCCCGCCGGGGTGGTGGTGCTCGATGCCCAGGGCATGATAGCCAAGGCCAACACCATCGCCATGGATATGCTCGGTGAGCCCCTTGAAGGGGAAAGGTGGTTTAGCGTGATTCAACGCTCGTTTCGCCCACAACAGGATGACGGTCACGAGGTGTCGCTTAAAGATGGGCGCCGCATCAAGCTGGAAATTCGCGCCCTGACCCCGGAGCCGGGGCAGCTTATTTTTATGACGGACTTAACCGAAACCCGCCAGTTGCAGGCGCGGGTGGCGCATATGCAGCGCCTCAGTGCGCTGGGCAAAATGGTGGCCACCTTGGCCCACCAGGTGCGCACGCCCTTATCGGCGGCCATGCTCTATGGTGCCAATCTGGGTTCCGAGCGCCTTAGCGGTGACTCCCGCACCCATTTTCATGGCAAGTTGATGTCGCGTCTTAAAGACCTGGAAAGTCAGGTGAACGACATGCTGCTGTTCGCTAAAAGCGGCGAGCAACAGGTGATTGAACCCACATCCCTGGGCCAGTTGCTCAGCGAGGTAAAACAAGGCGCCGAGGCCATGCTGATTGAACATGGGGCCCAGCTGCATGTGCAACTCCCTGAGCCGGATATCGAGGTGATGGGCAACCGCACCGCCTTAGCCAGCGCCATCAATAACCTCATTCACAACAGCGTGCAGGTAATAGCCAGTGGTGCGCAAATCAGCATGAGCGCAAGGCGCAGCCCGGATGCCGACGACACGGTAGATATAGTGATCGCCGACAATGGTCCGGGCATTAGCGACGAGCTGAAACAGAAGATTTTCGAGCCCTTTTTCACCACCAAGCGTCAGGGTACCGGCCTTGGTTTAGCCGTAGTGTCGTCGGTGCTCAACGCTCACAAGGGCCAAGTGACAGTTAATAACAGCGAACAGGGCGGAGCCGAGTTTGTACTCAGCCTGCCGCTTTTAAAGACCCGCCTACAGGAGGGCAAGTATGAGTAATTATGTGCTAGTGGTGGAGGACGATCCGGGCCTAAGAGAGGCGCTGACCGACACCTTGTCCCTTGCCGGCATTCCCTGCATTGCCGCCGACAGCGGTGAGCAAGCGATCATGATGCTAAAAGAGCAGGCGGTGGCCATGGTGGTCAGCGATGTACAGATGCCGGGCATTAATGGCATTGAGTTGCTTAAAAGCATTAAGTTGAATTATCCGGATTTGCCAGTACTAATGATGACCGCCTATGCCACCATAGACGATGCGGTCGAGGCCATGCGTCTGGGCGCCATAGATTATATGGCCAAACCCTTTGCCCCCGAGGTGCTGATCAATTTAGTCAGCCGTTACTTGCCGGCTAAAGCGAGCAATGACAGCGGTCCCGTGGTGGCCGACGCCAAAAGTTTGGCGCTGCTGGAATTGGCGAAAAAAGTCGCCGACAGTGATGCCAGCGTGATGGTCATGGGTCCAAGCGGCAGCGGTAAGGAAGTGCTGGCGCGCTATATTCACGACCAGTCCGGGCGTGCCAATGAAGCTTTTATCGCCATCAACTGCGCAGCCATTCCCGAAAACATGCTTGAGTCGACCCTGTTTGGTTATGAAAAAGGCGCCTTTACCGGTGCGGTCAATGCCTGCCCAGGTAAATTTGAGCAGGCGCAAAACGGCACCATTCTACTCGATGAAATCACCGAGATGGATCTCGGCTTGCAAGCCAAGCTGCTACGGGTGTTGCAGGAGCGCGAAGTAGAGCGCCTTGGGAGCCGTAAAACCATTGCCCTGAATGTGCGGGTGCTGGCCACCTCCAACCGCGACCTAAAAGAAGCGGTGCAGGCCGGGGTGTTCCGTGAAGACCTTTATTACCGTTTAAATGTTTTTCCCCTGCAATGGTTGCCCCTGTGCGAGCGCCCGGGAGACATTATTCCCCTGGCCGATCATTTATTGCAGCGCCATTGTGAAGCGGGTAAACAAGCGCCAGCGACCCTGAGCGAGGCGGCCAAACACAAGCTGTTAAGTCATGCCTGGCCGGGCAATGTACGGGAATTGGACAATGTTATGCAGCGGGCACTGATATTACGAACCGGCCCCCAGGTCGAGGCCGATGCCATCTATATTGAAGAGCTGTTAAGTCCACCTCGTGCTCCCGTGCCTCTTGCCTCCCAGCCAATAAGCGGCGCTGTTGAGATGGGGAACAAAGCAGAAGATGAAGAGCCGACCTTTAAGGACGAGCTTAAAAACAAGGAGCATAAGATCATCCTCGATACCCTGGTACGATTTAACGGTAAGCGTAAGGATGTTGCCGAAGCGCTAGGGATCAGCCCGCGCACCTTGCGCTACAAGATAGCGCAAATGCGCGAGCAAGGCATTCAACTGCCAGCTTAGACTTCCTTTTTAGTTGGGCTCAAGTTTTACTTGGGCTTTTTTTACGTCAAATTAACGTTGTTTAAATACTCATCAGTGTCAAAAAATAAAAATCATAACTTACTGTAATTAAAGCTTAATTTAGTTGGCACGCTTAATGCTTGATAGAGCTTAAGTTTAATTTAACCAGTGCCAGTTTGATGAAAGTTCAAGCCAATTCTTTATTTCAGGAAATGCAGTCCCTTGCGCTCGAAGCGCAGGCACGTAACCCGTTAAAAACCATGCCTCAGCCAAGCAGCGCGGCGTCGGTGCAATTTGGTGAGCTGCTAAGTAATGCCATAGACAATGTCAATGGCCTGCAACAGGATGCCAAAGCCAAGGTCACCGCCGTGGAAATGGGCGACCGCCGTGTCTCTCTTGCCGAAGCCATGATCGCCTCGCAAAAATCCTCGGTGGCGTTCGAAGCCACGGTGCAGGTGCGCAATAAGCTGGTGGAAGCTTATAAAGACATTATGAACATGCCTGTTTAACGGATAGCGGAGAAAAGTCGTGGCGCAAGCAAATCAATCAACGGATCTCGCCCTGGCCGACTCGGGTGCCGATATGCACACCGGCTCCGGCGAGCAACATGAACAAAAGTCGGGCTATCTGAATGCCTTAAGCGGCGTGGATATGCTGCGCCAGGCCACCTTGATCATTGCCCTTGCCATTTGCTTGGCCATTGCCATTTTTATCATTATCTGGGCCCGCCAGCCGGAAATGCGCCCCCTGGGTAAAATGCCCACGGAAGAGCTGATCCAAACCCTGGACTTTTTAGACGCACAAAAAGTGGACTATGAGCTCAACGGCAACGTTATCCTGGTGCCCGAAGATGCGTATCAGGATATCAAGCTGTCGATGACCCGTGAGGGCTTAACTCAGGGTCCCAGCTCCGGCACCGACATTTTGATGCAAGACATGGGCTTTGGTGTTTCTCAGCGCCTTGAACGTGAGCGCCTGAAGCATTCTCGCGAGCAGCAATTGGCGCGCACCATAGAAGAATTAAACAAGGTTAGCCGCGCCAAGGTGTTGCTGGCGGTGCCCAAAGAAAACGTCTTTGCCCGGGTGGAGAAAAAACCTTCGGCTACCGTGGTATTAACACTGCAACGCGGCCGCACCCTCAACAGCGAAGAAATCGATTCCGTGGTCGACATCGTCGCCTCGGCGGTGCAGGGCCTATCGCCTGAGCGCGTGACCGTGACCGACCAAAACGGCCGTTTGCTTAATTCCGGCTCGCAAAACTCCCTGTCGGCGCGCTCACGTAAAGAGTATGAAATTGAGCGTCAGCGCGAACAGGAATACCTGGAAAAAATTGACAGCATTATGATCCCCGTGGTGGGTCTGGGCAATTACACAGCTCAGGTTGACCTGGTGATGGACTTCAGTGCCGTAGAAGAAACGCAAAAACGCTACAACCCGGACTTGCCGGCGGTGCGCAGCGAAACCACCTTGGAAGAGAATAATATCGGCGGCCTGGCCGTGGGTATTCCCGGCGCCCTGAGCAATCAGCCGCCGGTTAATTCCGCTATCCCCGAAGATGCCACCGAGGCGCAAAGCACAACGCAAAACAGTGCGCCTTCGCGCAGCCACAAAGAGGCGACCCGCAACTATGAGCTGGACACCACCATCTCCCATAAGCGCCAGCAAAGCGGGGTGATCCGTCGTATCAGCGTCTCAGTAGCGGTTGATTACACCCAAGCTGCCAATGCCGAAGGACAAGCGACCGCCGCGCCGCGTACCGAGCAGGAACTCAACAATATTCGTCGTTTGCTGCAAGGTGGTGTGGGCTTTGATTTGCAACGGGGCGATGCCCTGGAAGTAGTGAGCGTGCCCTTTGTACGCGAAGACCTGGGCGCTGCCGCCGAGCTACCCTTGTGGCAGCAAGACTGGTTTATGAAGCTAGTACGTTTGGCCTTGGGTGCCCTGGTTATTATCGTGTTGATCGTCGCCGTGGTGCGCCCCATGTTGAAGCGCCTGATTTACCCGGATGACACCCTGGAAGCCTATGATGAAGAGGCGCTGACCTCGGGTGTCGATATTGGCGACACTACCCTGGAAATGCTTAACAATGATTTTGACTCAGCGTCGGTGGGTTTCTCACCGGATGGCACCTTGCAGCTGCCAGACCTGCATGGTGATGAAGATCTGTTAAAGGCGGTCCGTGCCCTGGTGGCCAACGAGCCGGAATTGTCCTCTCAAGTAGTAAAAGCGTGGTTAAACGAAGATGACTGAAGCACAACAAAAACTCCCCAGTAACTTCAATGTCGATAAGCTTGAAGGGGTGGAAAAAGCGGCGATTTTACTGCTGAGTTTGTCCGAAGAAGACGCCGCGCAAATTTTGAAACACCTGGAGCCCAAGCAGGTGCAAAAGGTGGGCATGACCATGGCCACCCTGGCGGATTTAAGTCAGGGTAAAATCAGTGCCGTACATAATTTGTTTATCGAACAAATTCAACAGTTTAGTACCATAGGATTCCAGTCAGAGGACTTTATCAAAAAGGCCCTGACTGCGGCATTGGGCGAAGATAAGGCCGCCAGCCTGATCGACCAGATAGTCATGGGGTCCGGCGCGAAGGGTCTGGATTCACTCAAGTGGATGGACTCCAAGCAGGTGGCCAACATTATTCGCAACGAGCACCCGCAGATCCAAACCATAGTCCTATCTTATTTGGAGCCGGAGCAAAGTGCGGAAATTCTTGCTCAGTTCCCGGAAAAAGTGCGTCTTGATCTGACCATGCGTATCGCCAACCTCGAAGAAGTGCAACCGGCGGCGCTGCAAGAACTTAACGAGATCATGGAGAAACAATTTGCCGGTCAGGCCGGTGCTCAGGCGGCGAAAATGGGCGGCCTAAAAGCGGCGGCGGATATCATGAACTACCTGGATACCAATATCGAAGGTCAGCTTATGGACTCTATTCGCGAGCATGACGAAGAAATGTCTCAGCAGATTCAGGATCTTATGTTTGTGTTTGAGAATCTAATGGATGTTGATGACAGAGGTATTCAGTCAATTTTGCGTGAAGTACAGCAAGATGTACTGATGAAAGCCATTAAGGGCGCCGACGATGGCCTTAAGGATAAGATCCTTAGCAATATGTCTAAACGTGCTGCCGATATGCTGCGCGATGACCTTGAAGCCATGGGGCCGGTGCGTATCAGTGAAGTGGAAGCGGCACAAAAAGAAATTCTCTCTACCGCGCGACGCCTGGCCGACTCCGGCGAAGTGATGCTCGGTGGCGGCGGCGGCGAGGAGTTCCTCTAAGCCATGCAGGACACTAAATTGCATCCCGGGCGCCCGCTAGAGGCCAGTGAAGCCGCCGAAGAGCTGTTGCAACATTGGCCCATTCCCGATGTCACCGCCAGTGCCGAGTCTCTGCAAGGGCGCTCGACCGCCTTCGGTACTCCCTTAGAGCAGCTGTATCATGCCAGCGAGGCGGGCAGTGGTGATGAGCAAGTACATACTGCCGAGGAGCCGGAGCTGCCCAAGCTGACCATGGAAGAACTGGAGCAGATCCGTCAGGACGCCTATGAAGAAGGGCTGCAACAAGGCCATGAGCAGGGCTATATCGATGGTTTTGAAAAGGGCGTGGGCGAGGGCAAGGAAGCGGGCTTTAAGGAAGGCCAGCAACAAGGGCTGGAGCAGGGGATTGCCGATGCCAAGCCGTTGATCGATGGCCAAATTACCCAGTTAAAGTCACTGCTGGCAGCGCTTGATGAACCGGCCAAACGCTTGGATCAGGAGGTTGAACAGGAACTGTTGTTCTTAGCCACCGAGCTGGCCAAGGCGGTGACCCTGAGCGAAATACGCACTAACCCGGATATTATTCTCGCGGCCCTGAAGGCGGCCACCGAGGCGCTGCCAAGCAATGACGCCGAGTGTCAGATTTATCTTCATCCCGATGACTTGGCTCAGGTGCACAGCCATTTTGATGAGCAGCAACTGAGTAACCGTCACTGGCAACTGTTAAGTGAGCCCACCATGGAGCGCGGCGGCTGTCATATTAAGCAGCAACGTTCGTCCATTGATATGAGTTTGGCGCAACGATTGCAGCAGGTGATCGGCGGTTTTTTACAAGACGCTGGGGTGCCGGTGAAGGGGCGGGATTAAGGCATGAATCAATCCTTAGCTCAGCGCCTTAAAAGCAAGCGCAGCGCCATTGCACCCGCGCCGGTCGCGGTGGCCGGCAGCCTTACCCGGGTGGTGGGCTTAACCTTGGAGGCCAAGGGTCTGCATGCGGCCATTGGCAGTTTGTGCCAGGTAGAAACCAATCAGGGCATGGTCGATGCTGAAGTAGTGGGTTTTAACGACGACATTTTGTATTTGATGCCTAATGACCGCATCTCCGGGGTGCTACCCGGGGCGCGGGTGATCCCTGTCGCGAAAAAGCCGGGTTTGCCGGTGGGTATGAATTTACTTGGCCGCGTGGTGGATGGTTTAGGTCGTCCCCTGGATGGTCTTGGGCCTTTGCGCACCGAACACTATGCGCGTTTTGCGCAAAACAATATAAACCCTTTAGCCCGTCGCCCCATCAGCCAGGCCATGGATGTGGGTGTGCGTGCCATTAATTCGGTGATCACCGTGGGCCAAGGTCAGCGTATGGGCCTGTTTGCCGGCAGTGGCGTGGGTAAATCCGTGCTGTTGGGAATGATGACCCGAGGCAGTGCCGCCGATGTGATTGTCGTGGGTCTGGTCGGCGAGCGTGGCCGTGAAGTGAAAGAATTTATTGAAGAGATCCTTGGTGAGCAAGGGCGCAAGCGTGCCGTGGTGGTGGCGGCGCCCGCCGATGCCTCGCCGTTAATGCGTTTAAAGGGCTGCGAGAGCGCGGTTACCATTGCCGAGTATTTTCGCGATCAGGGCTTGAATGTACTGCTGTTACTTGACTCGGTAACCCGGTATGCCATGGCGCAGCGGGAAATTGCTTTGGCGGTGGGCGAGCCTCCGGCCACCAAGGGCTATCCGCCTTCGGTGTTCGCCAAATTACCGGCACTGATCGAGCGCGCCGGTAACGGCGGCGAGGGCCAGGGCGCCATTACCGCATTTTTCACCGTGCTCTCCGAGGGCGATGATATGCAAGACCCCATTGCCGATGCGGCGCGGGCCATCCTCGATGGTCATATCGTGTTATCGCGAGAATTGGCCGACAGTGGCCATTACCCCGCCATCGATGTGGAAAAATCCATTAGCCGAGTGATGCCGCAGGTGGTGTCCCAGCAGCATATGCAACAGGCCCGGTTAATGAAGCAGGTGTTGGCCATGTACTCGGAAAACAAAGACATGATCACCCTGGGCGCCTATCAAAAGGGCACCGACCCCATGCTGGATCAGGCCATAGATATGATGCCGATGATCAATCAGTTTTTACGCCAGGGGATGAAGGACGTGGTGCCTTACGACGAATGTTTGCATTCTTTAGCGGTGTTATTCGGACAAGGGGGTAACCGTGGCTAAGCTAACCCTGTTGCATAAGCTTGAAAGCGACAAAGAAGAGCGCTTGCGTGCCGGCTTTCTTGCCGCCCAGCAGCATCACCAATTACAGCAGCAAAAATTGCAGGGCTTAACCCAGTTTCGTGGCGAATACATGAGTCAGTTGATGAACAAGGCTCAGGCCGGTTTATCCAGTGCCGGCTTTAGTCATTATCAAAATTTTATTGCAAAAATAGAGCAGGCCATTGCTCAGCAGTCTCAAACCGTGGAAACCGCCGATAAAGTCGTGCAGCAACGCCAGCAACAGTGGCAGCAACAACGCATTCGCGCTGAGGCGGTAGCCAAGTTGATCGCTAAAAAAGAATTGCAAAAGCAAGCAGTCATGGCCAAAGCAGAGCAAAAGATGCTGGATGAATTCAGCACTAATCAATTTTTTTCCCGGCGCCTGGCGCAAAGCTCGGGTTCGTAAATTGTGGCGCCCTGGACCTGGCATGGCCAAAACTGGTGCATAAATTGCAATCAAGAGGCCAAGTTTGTTATTCCCGGTGCTAAAGCGGCAGTGCTTTGCCACCTTTTGAGGGTCTGTTCATGACATATATCGACTCCGTTGCCATGCTCGGCACCCAAGTTAGCCCAGGCGAGCCGGCGGCCGTGGGCAATAAAAACGGCATTAAAGCTGACCTTGCCTTCGCCTCCGAAAACGAGCAAGCGGCGAGTTTTGCCAGTGCCTACCAGCAGGCGCAGAATGCGGCCGATAAGGATAAAGTAGGCGCCAAGGCGCAGCCCGAGGCGTTGCCACGGACGTTGCCACAGGCAAGCGATGAGAAAACGAATATCGATTTGGCCGAAGACAAGGACGCAGCAGCGTACGCTGTGCTCCCTATGGATACCGAGGAAACACTTGGTGACGAGGGGCAGCCATTCTTGGGGGATAAAGCCCAGGCCTTGCCCGGTGCGGATGTGCCAAGCGAGCCGACTCAGTCGTCCTCGGCCGACCCAAATAATGCCCAGCCACAGCCGCAGCAGACAGTAAGTCAAGATGGCGAGCAAAGCGCAGCGCAAGGCTCATCGCAGAGCATATCGGCTTCAGTCTCGTCATCACAGAGCGATTTTTATCAGCAGCTTTTTGCTCAGCTGAATGCAAGTACCGAATTAAAGACACCAGCGCAAACCGCTCCGGCCATGGCTGGAGCGAGCGCGGAAATGAGAGCATTAGCGCCGGAATTACAACGGGTCTTGTCACAATTGACGCCGCAGCAGCGCGAGCAGCTTAATGCCACCTTGCAGCAATTTGCCAAGGAGCAAAACCTAGATCCTCAGCAATTGGCGGCGTTAACGCAGCAACTTGAGGGGGACGCCTATAAGGGGCAAGCGCGATCTTTGCCTGGCACCCAAGGTCAGAGTATAGACATTGGCGCACAGCTGACGCGTGAGCCGGGCAAGAGCGAGGGGCTTAATATTAAGCCTTGGCAAACCGCGACCACTCTGGATAGCAGAAGTCTCGCCTTGGCTTCAAGCACTCATGTTAGTGCGACTGCAAGTGCGGCTCAAGATGTTGAACTAAAACCCGGTGATTTAATCTCCCTTACGCAAGGCGAAGAGAAGGCGGTCGGTGCCAAAATTAGTCTTGAGCCAAGCCTTGAATCAGTGCCGCGAGGACGAGTCGATGGCGCTGAAGGTGGCAAAATTCCGCAGTTGGCGCAGGCATTGCTGGCGCAACTGCAAGCTGGGGCGGCGAGCGATGTGAGCTCAGCCATTGAAGCGGATTTAGCCCAGTGGCAACAGCTTGCATTGCACACAAGTGTGCAGACCCAGGCTGCTGCCCAAGGTACGGCTCTGAAACAGCCACTTGACCCTGCCTTATTGCAGGCGCTGAATATCACTAAGAGCGATGCCGCCCTGCAGTTGCATCAGCGCGTTAATATGCTGCTGAATCTCAGTAACCAAGAGGCGGAAATTCGTCTTGACCCACCTGAGTTAGGTAGCATGCAGGTTCGCGTACGCAGCGAGGGAGAGCAGGCGCATATTAACTTTGTGGTGCAAAACCAGCAGGCAAAAGAGGCGTTAGAGCAGAGCATGCCAAGGTTGCGGGAGTTGCTAGCGCAGCAGGGCTTGGCCATGGGAGAGGCGCAGGTGGAGCAGCACAATCAAGGTCAGGGCCATGAACAGGAGGCCTTTGCCAACCAGTCTCAACAGGGCTTAGAGGCTGATAATCAGACCGAGAGTAACGGCGAACTTGAGTCGCCAAGCAGCGCGGTGAAAAACCCACAGGCAGAGCAAGGAATTGATTTCTATGCCTAATAACAATTGCTATTATACAACTAACTGATTTTATTCGAGGCGCCCGATGGCCGATGACAAGCAAGCCGAGCTACAAATTGAACAGGCCGGCTCACCAAAAAAATTAATAATAATCATTGTCGCCCTGGCCTTATTGGCGGCCGCCGGTGGTAGCTATTTTTTCTTCGCCGCTGCCAATGAAGCGACGCCTGCTGCGACCCAATTATCGTCAAAGGGGGCCGCTGAGTCGGCCCTGGGCTCGCCCAGCGCGCAGCTGGGCAGTGCCTTGTATGTGGCCATGCCAAGACCTTTCGTATTTAATGTCCCCGGAGCGGCGCGCGATCGCATCGTGCAGATCAAGGTGCAATTATTGGTGCGTGGCGATGACAATGAAGAAACGGCGAAAAAGCATATCCCTTTGATCGAGGGGACCTTGCTGAGCGTCTTTGCCGGCACTAATGCCGATGAATTAAGCACCGCGGCGGGCAAAGAATCGCTGCGTGATGAGGCGCTGGTAAATGTACAGCAAGCCCTTGAAGGGGTTGCGGGCGCAAGTGTGGTTGAGCGGGTACTCTTTACCGGCTTTGTGATGCAGTAACGAGGTGCAGCGTGAGCGACTTATTATCTCAAGACGAAATTGATGCGCTTTTACACGGTGTCGACGAGGTTGATGAAGAAGAGATAGCCGAGGGTGGCGACGGCGGTGCCGATGTTGCCTTACAATACGACTTCTCGTCCCAGGATCGCATTGTTCGTGGTCGCATGCCCACCCTTGAGATCGTTAACGAGCGCTTTGCCCGGCATATGCGCATCAGCCTGTTCAACATGATGCGCCGCACTGCCGAGGTGTCCATCAACGGCGTGCAGATGATCAAGTTTGGCGAGTATATTCACACCCTGTTTGTGCCAACCAGTTTGAATATGGTGCGTTTTCGTCCACTCAAGGGCACCGGCCTTATCACCATGGAAGCACGCTTGGTGTTTATCTTGGTGGATAACTTCTTTGGTGGCGACGGCCGCTACCATGCGAAAATTGAAGGCCGTGAATTTACGCCTACCGAGCGCCGTATCGTGCAGATGCTGCTGAAAATCATTTTTGAAGATTACAAAGAAGCCTGGGCGCCGGTCATGGATGTGTCCTTTGAATACCTCGACTCCGAGGTGAACCCGGCCATGGCCAATATCGTAAGCCCGACCGAGGTGGTGGTGATCAGCTCCTTCCATATCGAGCTCGACGGCGGCGGTGGTGACTTCCATATTGCCCTGCCTTATTCGATGTTGGAACCCATTCGCGAGCTGCTCGATGCCGGTGTGCAATCGGATACCGAAGACACAGATCTTCGCTGGTCTAAGGCGCTCCGCGATGAAATCATGGATGTGGACGTAGAGTTGTCAACGCGCTTGTTGGAAGTTGACCTGTCGCTGGCGCAGATTATGGACCTGCAGGCCGGTGATATTATTCCGGTGGAAATGCCCGAGCATGTCACCGTGTTCGTCGAAGACCTGCCCACCTACCGAGCGAAAATGGGACGCTCGCGGGATATGGTGGCGCTGCAGATCAGTGAAAAAATTAAACGCCCCGAGTCGGTTAAATCCGATCTCCATGTATTTACCAAAGGCGGTAAAAAACTGGATTCGGACGCCGAACTGGCGGTGCTTGAAGATGACCTTCACCTCAGTGAAGGGGTAGATTTAGATTGGTAAAAAGCACAGAGTAACTGTGCCTAGCAACAGAGGTTGTATGTAATGAGTGATGACCAAGATACCATGGACGAATGGGCGGCAGCCCTGGCCGAAGCAGAGCAGAGCGAAAGCGAGGCCGGTGAGGCGCACGCAGCCGAGCTTGACGAGCTGACGCCAACCAATCAGGACGTGTCGGCGGATGACAAGCGTAAGCTCGACACCATTTTAGATATTCCGGTGACCATTTCCATGGAAGTGGGGCGTTCGAAAATCAATATTCGTAACCTGCTGCAATTGAACCAGGGCTCGGTGGTCGAGCTGGATCGCGTCGCCGGTGAACCCTTGGATGTGCTGGTCAACGGCACCCTGATCGCCCATGGTGAGGTAGTGGTGGTGAACGACAAGTTTGGTATTCGCCTTACCGATGTGATCAGTCAGGTCGAGCGTATTAAGAAGTTGCGATGAAGCGTGCCCTGATTGCCTTTTTGCTAAGTGCTGCGCCGACCTGGGGGTGGGCCAGTACCGCCGCGGCCACGCCTGGAGCGGGGTTAAACCTCAATATCGTCTCCATGCTGCTGTCGCTGATGCTGGTGGTGGTGACCATACTGGTGTTGGCGTTTTTACTGAAGCGCTTTAATCCCAATATGGCAACCAGCGATGATT
Organism: Pseudoalteromonas sp. T1lg48; assembly: GCF_002964785.1. Lineage (GTDB taxonomy): Bacteria > Pseudomonadota > Gammaproteobacteria > Enterobacterales > Alteromonadaceae > Pseudoalteromonas. Next base: position 240,690 of record NZ_PQCC01000022.1, on the reverse strand, counting down.
TTAAGGTGGTACGTACCCTGGCGCTGGGCACCAAGGAGCGGCTGCTGGTGGTGGAAATTGATAATAAACAACACCTGCTTGGGGTGACGCCACAGGCCATTAACTATTTGTATGAATTAGAAAACCCTTTGCCGGAGCGGGAAATGACGCCACTGGCAAAGCAACTTAGCCATTTACTCAATACTAAAAATAAGACCTAAGATGATGAAATACTGGCTCCTGCTGCTGTGCGCCTTGCTCATTAGCCCGACCGCCTTTGCCGAGCAAGGTTTACCGGCGGTGACCGTCACCACCAATGCCGATGGCTCCCAAGATTACTCGGTGACCCTGCAAATTCTGGCCATTATGACGGCGCTGAGTTTTATTCCGGCGGCGGTGATCATGATGACCTCCTTTACCCGCATCATAGTGGTGCTGGCGATACTGCGCCAGGCCATCGGCCTGCAGCAAACGCCGTCAAACCAGGTGTTGTTGGGCATGTCGCTGTTTTTAAGCATTTTTATTATGGCGCCCATTTATAACCAGGTGCATGATCAGGCCATAGCCCCATATCTGGATGAAAAGATGACCTCGATGCAGGCGCTGGAAGCGGCAAAGCAGCCGATGAAGGCCTTTATGCTGTCGCAAACCCGCATTAAGGATCTGGAAACCTTCGCCCAAATCGCCGGTTATGAACAGCTGGACTCACCGGCCGATACGCCCTTTATTGTGGTGATCCCGGCCTTTGTTACCAGTGAGCTGCAAACCGCCTTTATTATCGGCTTTATGTTCTTTATTCCGTTTCTTATTGTCGATTTGGTGGTGGCCAGTGTGCTGATGGCCATGGGTATGATGATGCTCTCGCCCATGATAGTGTCGCTGCCCTTTAAGATTATGCTCTTTGTGCTGGTCGACGGCTGGTCGCTGGTGATGGGCACCTTGGCCCGCAGCTTCGGCCTGGGGACCTAAGCATGGAACCGGGTGTTTTTGTCGATATCCTCAGTGATGCCTTGTTCCTGGTGATCAAGCTGGTGTCGGCAATTATCGTCCCCAGCTTGATTGTCGGCTTAATCGTTGCCGTGTTTCAGGCCGCAACCTCGATTAACGAACAGACCCTGAGCTTTTTGCCGCGTTTGTTGGTGACCCTGGGAGCCCTGATCATAGGTGGCCACTGGATCACCCAAGAGCTTATGGATTTCTTTAATCGCCTGATACTGTCTATTCCAGAAATAGCGGGTTAGCGATGGAATACCCCTTTGCCGTCATTCTGCAGTGGCTAAGTGACTACTTACTTCCCTTAGTACGCATTGCCGCCATGCTGATGGTAATGGCCGGTATCGGCGCCCGTAATGTGCCCGCCCGGGTTAAGCTGGGCCTGGCCCTGGTGATTGCCTTTGTCGCCGTGCCCGTGTTGCCGCCGGCGCAATTTACCAACCTCTTCTCGGCGGAAATGATCCTGGTGGTGCTGCAGCAAATACTCATTGGCGTGGCCATGGGCTTTGCCTCTCAGCTGCTGCTCAATACCTTTATTTTGGCGGGGCAAATTCTGGCGATGCAAACCGGTTTGGGTTTTGCCTCCGTGGTCGACCCGGCCAATGGCCTCAGCGTCCCCGCTGTGGGTCAGTTTTACCTGATCCTCAGCACCTTGCTGTTTTTCGTTTTTAACGGCCACTTGATGATGATCCAAATGATAGTGCACAGTTTTATCGCCGTGCCCATCGACGGTACCTGGTGGGCGGTGGATCATTATTGGGATATTGTCACCTGGGGCGGCTGGATGTTTACCACGGCCCTGGTGCTGGCTCTGGCGCCCTTGACTGCCATGCTGGTGATCAACCTGTCATTTGGGGTGATGACCCGTGCCGCGCCACAGCTTAATATTTTTGCCATCGGTTTTCCCTTTACCCTGGTCTCCGGCCTGGTCATTATCTGGGCAACCCTGGGGAATTTTATGGCTCAGTTCGAGGCCCAATGGCTGCGCATGGTGGAGCTGATGTGTTCCATGGTCGGTTGTGCCCCTTAGGAGGATAAATGGCTGAAGATTCAGGGCAGGAAAGAACCGAAGAACCCACGCCGAAAAAGCTCCAAGAGGCGAAAAAGAAGGGGCAAATCGCGCGCTCAAAAGAGCTGGGCACCACCTTTGTGCTGATCATGTCGGCGGTGTCGCTGCTGATTTATGGCCCGGATATTGGCCGCGGTCTGCATCTGGTGATGGGCCGTATGCTTAGCCTCAGTCGCAATGAAACCTATGATACCTCGAAAATGTTTGCCGCCTGGGGCGCGGTGGCCGATGCCTTGCTCTATCCCATGGCCATGTTTGTGCTGGTGATAGTGTTGGCGGCCTTTATCGGCAATACCCTGCTCGGTGGGTTTAACTTTTCCTGGCAGGCCATGGCTCCTAAAGCCAATAAACTGTCACCGCTAAAAGGCTTTAAACGCATGTTTGGGACCCAGGCAGCGGTGGAATTGGTCAAGGCATTGTTGAAGTTTGCCCTGGTGGCATCCTGCGCGGTGTTTTTAATTAAAATTTACTTTTATGAAATTCTTCATCTCAGCATAGAATCGACGCCGGGCAATATCGCCCATGCCCTGGAGATCATCGCCTGGATGTTCCTGGCCTTGAGCTGCACCATGCTGGTGGTGTCGGCCATCGATGCGCCGTATCAAAGTTACAATCACCATAAACAGCTGAAAATGACCCTGCAAGAGGTCAAGGACGAGTATAAAAACTCCGAGGGTGATCCGCAGATCAAGGCGCGTATTCGCCGCACCCAAAGGGAAATGTCGCAGCGACGCATGATGCAGGATGTCCCCGACGCCGACGTGGTGGTCACCAACCCGACCCACTATTCGGTGGCGCTGAAATACGATACCGACAAGGCCGGAGCGCCAATTATGGTGGCCAAGGGCGGCGATGAACTGGCGATGCAAATACGTAAGGTCGCTCAGGGCAATGATGTGCCCCTGGTGGAGTCGCCGGTGTTGACCCGGGCGCTGTTTCACACCACAGAGGTGGGCGAGCAGGTGCCGGAGCAGCTCTTTACCGCGGTGGCCCAGGTGCTGGCCTATGTCTATCAGTTGAAGCGTTTCCAAAAGGGCCGTGGCCGCAGACCGACCAAGCTGAGTGAACACCTCCCCATCCCAGATGACTATCAGTATTAGGCCCGCTAAAGCGTAACTTTTAAAGCTGGCCTGCTCCTTGCTTTAATGCCCCCAGTGTCAATTTATTGCTGTGCGCATTTATGGATTTCAAGGCCGTTTTAACCCAGCTTAATCGCGATAAAAAAGAATATGCCAAGGGTGTAGGTACGCCTTTATTAGTGCTGGCCGCATTGGCCATGGTGGTCTTACCCATGCCGCCGTTTCTGCTCGATATTCTTTTCTCCTTTAATATCGCTTTGGCCCTGGTTGTGCTGCTGGTGACCGTCTACACCTTAAAACCCTTGGACTTTGGTATGTTCCCGGCGGTGCTTTTGGTCGCCACCATCATGCGCCTGGCCCTGAATGTCGCCAGTACCCGAGTGGTGCTGCTCGAAGGTCACCAAGGCGGCGACGCCGCCGGTAAGGTAATTGAAGCCTTTGGCTCTGTGGTGATCGGTGGTAACTATGCGGTCGGCCTGGTGGTCTTCTTAATTCTTATCATTATCAACTTCGTGGTGATCACCAAGGGGGCCGGGCGCATCTCTGAGGTGTCGGCGCGCTTTACCCTGGACGCCATGCCGGGTAAGCAAATGGCCATAGACGCGGACTTAAATGCCGGCTTTATCAGCGCCGAGCAAGCCCGTGAGCGCCGTGAAGAGGTGACCCGCGAGGCGGATTTCTACGGCTCCATGGACGGTGCCAGTAAGTTCGTAAAAGGCGATGCCATCGCCGGTATTGTTATTTTGATCATCAACATAGTCGGCGGCTTGTTTGTCGGCATGATCCAGCATGACCTCAGCTTTGGTCAGGCCATGGAAGTCTATACCCTGCTTACCATAGGGGATGGCCTGGTAGCGCAATTGCCTTCGCTATTACTGTCAATCGGCACCGCCATCGTAGTGACCCGACAAAACGAGTCGCACAACATGGGCGAGCAGGTTAAAAGCCAGTTGGGCAACGACAAGGCGCTGTGGATCGCCTGCGGTATCTTGGTCACCATGGGTCTGGTCCCGGGCATGCCCCATTTGGCCTTTTTAGGTCTGGGTGCCTTGCTAGGTTTTATTGCGTATTTATCACAAAAACAGGCGCGCGAGGCCGAGTTGCAAGAGCAACAGCTGGCGGCGCAGGGGGCGGGCACCCAAGTGGCGGCGCGTGACGAGCCCAAGGAGTTGGGCTGGGATGACGTACAGCAGGTGGATGTGGTGGGCCTGGAAGTGGGCTATCGCTTGATCCCCCTTGTGGATCAGGCCCAAGGTGGTGAGCTGTTGAGCCGCATTAAAGGGGTGCGTAAAAAGCTGTCGCAAGAATTTGGCTTTTTGGTGCCGCCGGTGCATATCCGCGATAACCTGGAGCTCGACCCCAATGCCTATCGCATTACCCTGATGGGCGTATCCAGCGGTGACGGTGAACTGAGTAATGGCTCTGAGCTGGCCATTAACCCAGGTCAGGTTTTTGGCCCGGTCAATGGCATAGCCACCAAGGATCCGGCCTTTGGCCTGGATGCTGTGTGGATTAAGCCGGAACAAAAAGACGAAGCCCAATCCCTGGGTTATACGGTCGTCGATGCCGCCACCGTGGTCGCCACCCATATCAGCCAGCTATTAACTAATAATGCCGCCTTGCTGCTCGGCCATGAAGAAGTGCAGAGCCTGCTCGATATGCTGGGTAAGAGTCATCCGCGCCTGGTTGAGGGGTTAGTGCCCGAGGTCTTGCCGCTGACCACAGTGGTGAAGGTGCTACAAAACCTGCTTAACGAAGGGGTCGCTATTCGCGATATGCGCACCATAGTACAGACCCTGGTAGAGTACGGCCCACGCAGCCAGGACCCGGATGTATTAACCGCAGCGGTGCGTATTTCTCTACGCCGATTAATAGTACAAGACGCTGTGGGCGCGAGCCCGGAAATTCCTGTCATAACATTGGCACCTGAGTTGGAACAGATGTTGCATCAGTCACTTCAGAACGCAGGAGATGAAGGTGCCGGTATCGAACCAGGCCTTGCCGAGCGACTACAAGCGTCGCTCAGTGAAGCTCACCAGAACCAGGAAATGGCCGGTGAACCTTCCATCTTATTGACCTCAGGGATGCTGCGAACGGTGTTATCACGTTTTGTTAAATACACCATTCCCGGCCTTAGGGTGATGTCTTACCAGGAAGTCCCCGATGAGCGTCAAATTAAGATCGTTAGCTCCGTAGGACAGCAATAAACCAATGGCCAGGCCGTTGCTTAAAGGGTGAACTTATGAAAATTAAACGCTTTTTTGCTAAAGACATGCGCAGCGCATTGAAAGAAGTAAAGGACGAACTTGGTGCCGACGCGGTGATCATGTCGAATAAAAAGCTCGCCGATGGGGTCGAAATCGTCGCCGCCATCGATCATGAGCGTCCTTCTGCCCAGCCGAGTGCTGTCGCACCGAGTACTATCGCACCGAGTACTATCGCACCGAGTACTATCGCACCGAGCAATGCTCAACCTCGCCAGGCAACGACACAGCCGCGCGTACTGCAACCTTATAACCATGGTGCCAGAGTGGATGCTCAACAAGAGCGCGAGCGCACGCCGATGGCCGACTCCTTGCAAGCCCTGTTAGAGCGTCAAAATCCCCAGCCGAAAAATGCCGCGCTGGCGGATATGTTTTCGCAATCGGGAATCGATTTACAACAGCCTGTGCAGCAGCCGGCTCCACAACACGCCGATGACTATGCAGTGACAGAATCGCGGATGCAATCGCGGATGCAACCGCTGGTGCAACCGCGGGTGCAACCGCAGCGCCCCGAGCTAAGAATGCCCACTCAACACCTAGGTGATGATCTGGACGGCGATGACTTAGATGAGTTTGCTCAGAGCACCAAGGCCGAGCAGGATGAAATCACCGCCATGCGTGATGAAATGAATGCAATTCGCCAATTGCTGGAACATCAGGTATCGGGCTTGCTATCACAAGACCGTGCCCGTCGAGACCCGACCCGCGCCTGTTTTATCGAGCGTCTGCAAGGCATGGGCATTGATGCCAAGGTGGCCGAGCAGTTGGTGCGTTATGTGCCCGATGACGTTTCCCGTCAGCAAGCCTGGCAGGGCGTGCTGGAAATGACGCATAAGCATATGCACACCACGGGTAATGAAATTTTACGCCATGGCGGTGTGTATGCCTTGGTGGGGCCGACCGGCGTCGGTAAAACCACCACGGTGGCTAAACTGGCTGCCCTGGGGGCGCAAAAATATGGCGCCGATCAGGTGGCCCTGATCACCACAGATACCTACCGTATTGGCGCCTTTGAGCAATTGGCGACCTATGGTCGTATTATCGGTTGTCCGGTAAAACAAGTTAAAGATGCCAGCGAATTGGCCGATACCTTATTTCAGCTACGCAATAAGCGCCTGGTGTTAATTGACACCGCCGGTATGAGCCAGCGCGATCTGCGTCTAAGCGAACAGTTAAATACCCTGATGCGCAGTGCCGCGGTAGAGATCCGCAGCTACCTGGTGCTCAGTGCCACGGCCCAGCGTGAAGTGCTGCAAGAAGCCATAAAACACTTCCAAAAGGTGGACCTAAGTGGCTGTATTTTCACTAAGCTTGATGAAAGTCTAAGTTTGGGTGAGATTATTAGTGTAGCGATTCAAAATCGCCTGCCAATAGGGTATCTTACTAACGGTCAGCGCGTGCCAGAAGATATCCGAGTTGCAAACTCGGAAAAAATGGTGAGAAAGGCTGAGCAATTGTTTATAAAACGCCAAAAAGCGCAAGCAACACAGGCTCCAGCAGGGCGTCAGACGGTAGCGTCACCAGCAGTAGGAATGTATGAATAACACGATCTTGGATCAGGCAAGCGGCCTTCGCAGAATGAATCAGAATAATAGTCAAGGCGTCAAAGTTATCGCCGTAACCGGCGGCAAAGGCGGTGTGGGTAAAACCAATGTTTCCCTGAATATGGCCATTGCTATGGGCCAACAAGGTAAACGCGTTTTGGTACTGGATGCCGACCTGGGGCTCGCCAATTGCGACGTTATGCTGGGTTTGCGGGTAGAAAAGAACCTTTCTCACGTACTCAATGGAGAGTGCCAGCTGCGCGATATTCTTGTTGAAGGTCCCGCCGGTATTCATATCGCTCCCGCCTCTTCCGGTGCCCAGAGCATGGTTGAACTGAGCCCCGCCGAGCATGCGGGTCTTATTCGTGCCTTTAGCGAACTCGATAGTGACTATGACGTATTGATTGTCGATACCGCTGCGGGTATTTCCGACATGGTTTTAAGCTTCTCGCGCGCCTCACAGGATGTGGTGGTGGTGGTTTGTGATGAACCCACCTCCATTACCGATGCCTATGCCCTGATCAAGGTGCTCAGTCGCGAGCATGGCGTCTACAAATTTAAAATCGTTGCCAATATGGTGCGTAGCCTGCGCGAGGGCCAAGATCTGTTCGCTAAGCTTTCCAAGGTCACCGACCGTTTCCTCGATGTCTCCTTGGAACTGGTTGCCACCGTGCCCTATGACGAAAATATGCGTAAAGCCACACGCCGTCAAAAAGCCGTGGTCGATTTATTCCCTAATTCACCGGCCTCGGTGTCGTTGAAGAACCTGGCCAATAAGGCCTGGCAATGGCCGTTGCCGAATCATCCTTCGGGACACCTAGAGTTCTTTATTGAAAAGCTCGTAGGCGGCTGACGGTTTAGCACGGCTATGAACAGAGTCGCAGGGTATCAACAGCAACAGCAGTTAAGTTCTCTGGTGGAACGCCATGCAGCATTAGTTAAGCGTATCGCCTGTCATCTTTTGGCGCGTTTACCGGCCAGCGTGCAATTGGACGACCTTATTCAATCGGGAATGATTGGACTAATCGAAGCCTCGAAAAACTTTGATGGCAGCAAGGGCGCCAGCTTTGAAACCTTTGCCGGCATTCGTATTCGTGGTGCCATGTTGGATGAAATTCGCCGCGGTGACTGGGCTCCTCGCTCATTGCACCGCCATAGTCGTGCCATAGCACAAGCCATTCATGACTTGGAACGGGCCTTGGGGCGCGAGCCAAAAGATATGGAAGTGGCTGAAAAGCTAGATATTTCTCTTGCGGAATATCATTCGATTTTAAACGATGTGAATTGTGCAAAGGTGATTGGCATCGAGGACCTGGGCGTTGATGAAGACGTTATCGGCGGCGACTGTGCTGACGAGCAAGATCAGGTTAGTCGTCCCTTTGCCAGCATGCATAACGAACGATTTAATGCCGCCCTGGTGGCGGCGATCGAGTCGTTGCCCGAGCGTGACGCCTTGGTACTGTCGTTGTATTACAACGACGAAATGAATTTAAAAGAAATAGGGCACATACTCGAGGTCAGCGAGTCGCGTGTGAGCCAGATACATAGCCAGGCGATGATCAAGCTTAGAGCCAAGATCAGTGACTGGATAAATTAGTAGTTAGTAAAGCGGGTTTATACCTCACTGGAGGATACTTTGGATAAGAACATGAAAATTCTCGTGGTTGACGACTTTTCCACTATGAGAAGAATCATAAAAAATCTATTGCGTGATTTAGGCTTCACCAATGTACAAGAGGCAGACGATGGCAGCACGGCGTTGCCTATGCTGCAAAATCAGGACTTCGATTTTGTGGTTACCGATTGGAACATGCCGGGAATGCAAGGTATTGACCTGTTGCGCGCTATTCGTGCCGATGAGCGCCTCAAGCACCTACCCGTATTAATGGTGACCGCCGAGGCCAAGAAAGAGCAAATTATTGCCGCCGCCCAGGCCGGTGTGAATGGTTACATAGTTAAACCTTTCACCGCTGCGACCTTAAAAACCAAGCTGGAAAAAGTGTTTGAGCGCTTAGGTTAACGAAAAAGGAGAGGTCTATGTCAGCGCCCGCTGCACCTCATATTACCCTGGAGCAGGCCAAGCAGCTTGTCGCGTTTTTGGAACAGGGCGAACAGGAAAAAGCCGATCAATTGATCTTGGATGCGGCCTCTAAGGAGCAATCCGAGCTGTTTGCCGAAGTTGGCAAACTCACGCGTCAATTGCATGAATCACTGAAGAATTTTCAGCTTGATACCCGTCTTTCCGACTTGACCAATGAAGCCATCCCGGATGCCAAACAGCGTCTAAATTACGTGATGGAAATGACCGAGCAGGCGGCAAATAAAACCATGGATGCGGTGGAAGCCAGCTTGCCTATTGCCGAGCGCTTGTCCACCGACTTACATCAGATCAAGCCCTCCTGGGATAAGCTGATGCGCCGAGACTTGCAGTTGGGCGAGTTTAAACAGCTGTGTCATCAGCTCGATGGCTTTATGGGTCGCTCTCAGGCTAGCACCTTGGAGTTGCACGGTTTATTGAACAATGTGCTGTTGGCGCAGGACTATCAGGACCTGACCGGTCAGGTGATCCGCCGCGTTATCGAGCTGGTTCGCGAAGTAGAAGACAGCTTGATCCACCTGCTTACCGTGTTCGGTGGTGAGGAAGGCGATTTATTAGAAAAAGAACAAGTGACCATTAAGGTCAACGGTGTTGGCCCTGAAGGGCCCATTATTGATAAAGAATCTCGTGATGACGTGGTGTCGAGCCAGGACGAGGTCGACGATTTATTGTCGAGTTTGGGATTCTAACAGGAGTGCGGTTGCATGAGCTTTGAAGTAGATGAAGATATTTTGCAGGACTTTCTCGTTGAAGCGGGTGAAATATTAGAACAGCTGTCTGAGCAATTGGTGGAGCTGGAAAATAATCCCGAAGATAAGGATCTACTTAACGCCATCTTCCGTGGTTTCCACACCGTCAAAGGCGGTGCCGGTTTCCTGGCCATGAATGAGCTGGTTGATGCCTGTCACGGTGCCGAAAACGTATTCGATATCTTGCGCCAGGGACAACGCCGTGTCACCGCCGAGTTGATGGATGTGATCTTGCAAGCATTGGACACCATTAACGAGATGTTTGCGCAGATACAGCTGCGTGCGCAACCCGAGCCCGCCGACCCCGAACTTTTAGCTATTTTACATCAGCTGAGCGAGCCAGAAGGACCCGGTGAAGCGCTTGCTGCACCTGCACCCGTTGTTGAGGCTGCGGCAACGCCTACGGCAAAGCCTGCGCCAATGACCATGGATGACCAGGACCCCTCCATGTCCTTTATTGATGAGCCCGCAGCGGCTATCGATGAAATCAGTGAAGACGAATTCGATGCCTTGCTCGATGAGCTGCACGGGGTCGGTAAAGGCCCGGGTGCCGAGACGTCAGAGAGTGCCAAAACCCAAGCCGTTAACGCAGACGATGATGAAGATATCACCGACGATGAATTTGACGCCTTGCTCGATGAATTGCACGGCGCCGGCAGTTTTGGTGTGCTTAGTTCGCCTTCGGCGGCAGCACCCGCGGCTGCACCCGTCTCTGCTTTTGCTGCGGACACCGCGCAAGGTGAGACTTTGGCCGCTGGTGACGACGGCGACGATGAAATCAGTGAAGATGAATTCGATGCCTTACTCGATGAGCTGCATGGTAAGGGAAATGGCCCCACAGCGATGCCAAGCCCGCCAGCCGCCACAAGACAGGTCGCGTCCTCAGATTCAGTAACGCCAAGCCAACCGGCCAGCGATAGCAGCGCGACCACCAACGCGGCACAACAACCACAGGCTCAGTCCATTAGTCAGCCAGTTGGCCAGCCAGTAGGGCAGCTTGTTGGCAATGCAAATGGCAAGCCGGCTGCGAAAGCCGCGGCGCCCGCTGCCGAGACTACGGTGCGCGTCGATACCAAGCGCTTGGATCAGATCATGAACATGGTCGGTGAGCTGGTGCTGGTACGTAACCGCCTGTTGACCCTGGCTAATAGCAGCAATAGCGAGGACATGGGTAAAGCCATTTCTAACCTGGATGTGGTTACCGCCGATTTGCAAGGGGCGGTCATGGCCACCCGTATGCAGCCGATTAAAAAGGTGTTTGGCCGTTTCCCGCGAGTGGTACGTGATCTGGCGCGCAGCCTACAAAAAGACATCTCCCTGGTATTAGAAGGCGAAGACACGGATCTCGATAAAAACCTGGTCGAAGCCTTGGCCGACCCTTTGGTACATTTGGTACGCAACTCCGTCGACCACGGTATCGAAATGCCCGATGTGCGTGAGCAGGCGGGTAAATCCCGTACCGGCTTGGTGAAGCTTTCAGCCTCTCAGGAAGGGGATCATATTCTTTTAAGTATTCAAGATGATGGCGCCGGAATGGACGCCGAAAAGTTGAAAAGTATCGCTATCAGCAAGGGCGTCTTGGATGCCGATCAGGCCGCTCGCTAAGTGATAACGAGGCCTATAACCTGATTTTTGCGCCGGGCTTTTCCACCAAGGAACAAATCTCCGATATTTCCGGCCGCGGTGTTGGCATGGATGTGGTGAAAACCAAGATAAGCCAGCTTAACGGCACCATCAATATCGAATCGCAATTGGGTGTGGGTACCCGCTTAGACATCAAGGTGCCCCTGACCCTGGCAATTTTGCCGACCCTGATGGTGGTGGTGGGTGAGCAAACCTTTGCCCTGCCATTGGCGGCGGTCAATGAAATTTTCCACCTCGATTTAACCAAGACCAATGTGGTTGATGGTCAGTTGACCATTATCGTTCGCGATAAAGCCTTGCCCCTGTTTTATTTGGAGCACTGGCTGGTTAAGGGAGCCGATAGCACCAAGCGCAAGGCTCATGGCCATGTGGTGATAGTGCAAATTGGTACCCAACAGGTGGGCTTTGTGGTCGACTCCCTGATAGGACAGGAAGAAGTGGTCATTAAACCTCTTGATGCCTTATTGCAGGGCACGCCGGGCATGGCCGGAGCGACCATTACCTCAGATGGCGGCATAGCCCTCATCCTCGACGTGCCGAGCATGTTAAAACACTATGCTGGCCGGTCCAGCGTCAACTAGGTGAGTGGCCCATGGCTGTAAAAGTTCTGATTGTTGATGATTCGAGTTTCTTTCGCCGTCGTGTCAGCGAGATTCTAGCTGCCGATGGCGATATCGAAGTCATAGACACCGCCGTCAATGGCGCCGATGCGGTGACTAAGGCCGCGGCTCTGCGCCCGGATGTGATCACCATGGACGTGGAAATGCCGGTAATGGATGGCATCTCTGCGGTAAAGCAGATCATGGCCAAGACGCCTACACCCATACTGATGTTCTCGTCCCTGACCCGAGAAGGGGCGAGTGCGACTTTGGATGCCCTCGATGCCGGTGCGCTCGACTTTTTACCGAAGAAATTCGAAGACATCGCTCGTAATAACGATGAAGCCGTGGCCGTGCTGCAGCGTAAGGTGAAAGAATTAGGGCGCCGTCGTTTAATGCGTTGGCACCGGCCTACAATGCCTGCGTCTGCGTCTGCGTCTGCGTCCGCACCTGCGCCCGCACCGGTGCCTACGGCCTTAAGTGGTGCACGTCCGGCGTCGGTATTAACAAGCCAGCCCAAGGTACATAGCGAAGTAAGCCCAGGTCCTCGCCCTGCTAGCTATCGGGCGTCGGGCAAAAGTTATCGCTTGGTGGTGATCGGTACCTCAACCGGTGGCCCGGTTGCGCTGCAAAGCATTTTAACCCAGTTACCCCGCGATTTTGCGCTGCCTATTTTATTGGTGCAGCATATGCCGTCGGCCTTTACTCCAGCCTTTGCTCAGCGTTTAAACAACCTCTGTAAAATAGAAGTGAAAGAGGCTGAGCAGGGCGACATTTTAAAACCCGGTACCGCCTATTTGGCTCCAGGTGGCCAGCAAATGATGTTTGACCCCCGCGCCACCTTGCCAAAGCTCAAGGTGTTTACCGATGACAACCCCAGAATTACCTATAAGCCCAGCGTCGATGTCACCTTTGCCAGCAGTGCCAAACAGTTTGGCGGCGATGTGTTGGCCATAGTTCTGACCGGTATGGGCGCCGATGGTCGCGAAGGGGCGCGCATGTTAAAGCAATACGGTGCCAGGATTTGGGCTCAGGACGAGCAATCCTGTGTGGTGTATGGTATGCCGCAGGCCATAGTCAGTCCCGGTTTGCATGATCACCAGTTGGCCCTTGACGACGTTGCCAGTCATCTCATCAAGGAGGTGGGGCGTGGATAAGCTTTCTCTAGTTGGTTTAATCGTCGCTCTTGGCGCCATTACTCTGGGTTACAGCCTGGAGGGCGGTGTGGTCAGTGCACTTATCAATATGCCAGCGTTGATCATTGTCATCGGCGGCACGCTGGGTGCGGTGATGCTGCAGTCTCAGCTACCCATATTTAAAAAGGCATTGGAAATCTTTAAATGGGTGTTTACGCCGCCACGCTACGATGTGGAAGCGGGTATCGAGCAGGTTAAGGAATGGACCAGCACCGCCAGGCAAAAAGGCTATTTGGCGTTGGAAGAATATGCCCTGACAACCGAAGACCCCTATGCCGCTAAGGGCTTAAGCCTGCTGATCGATGGCTCCCAGGAACAGCGCTTGCGCGATACCCTGGATATTGAGCTGACCCTGGAGCGCGAGCGCCTGCTTGATGCCGCCAGAGTGTATGAGGCTATGGGTGGCTATGCCCCGACCATAGGGATTCTTGGCGCCGTGCTGGGCTTGATCCAGGCCATGGCCTATATCACCGAGCCACAGTTACTTGGCGCCGGTGTGGCCACCGCGTTTTTGGCCACCATTTACGGCGTGGGTTTTGCCAACCTGCTGTTATTACCGGTTGCCAACAAGCTTAAGCAGGTGATTGAAGAAAAGATGCTCTATCACGAACTTATCGCCGAGGGCATCGTGGCCATGCAGGCTGGGGAAACGCCGGCCAACATCGAGTTAAAGCTAGAGGCCTATATCGCCGAGCGTCATGTAAGTTCAGGATATTAGCCTTATGCGTCTGCGCCACCGTCGAGCCCAAGCTAAAGCATCGCAACATACCCATAGATGGTTGGTATCGTATGCCGACTATATGACCATTATGTTTGCCCTGTTTGTGGTGCTGTACGCCATAGCCATCAATCATAAAGACGAGCAGTTTGCGGTGTTTTCGCAATCCCTGGAGCAGATCTTCACCAAGGCCACCAATGCGCCCGCCAGTGATGGAACCGGTGCTGCCGCCGAGGGCTTACTGACCCAACCGCTGCCAGCCAATGAGGCGCTCTTGTACGGTCAAAGTCTGCAAGCGGAGCGTCAGGCGAGCCAACACCTTTTACCCGAGCACGGTGATGTGACTCAGTTGCCCAAGCAGCAACTTGGTGAGCCGCTGGAGCGCCTTGTCGATGAACTCACCAACACCTTGCTTGAAGAGATACGTCAGGGCGATGCGCAATTACAGCTTGATAACGACTGGCTTACCATAGAAATGAATTCCGCCATGGTCTTTGCCAGCGCCAGCGCCACCGTCACTCATCAAGCTGAGGCGGTGATAGCCCGTATAGCCAAGGTCTTAGCGTTACAGCGTAATTACCTGCGTATTCGCGGTTATACAGACGATCTGGCTATCAATAACGAGTTATTCAGTTCCAACTGGCAGCTTTCGGCGGCCCGTGCCGCGGCGGTGGTCAAGCAGTTGCAGCAGGAGCAGATAATTCCCGAGCGCATGGCCCTTGAGGGCTATGGGCAATACAGCCCCTTTGCCGATAACAACAGTGCCCAAGGGCGGGCGCAAAATCGCAAGGTGGTGATCGCCATCTCAAAATACGCCTTGCCGACACCGAAAATTGCGCCGACAGATACACCAAATGGCTTACCTGATGGCTTACCAAATGGCTTACCGTCAGTTGAGCCCAGTGAGAAGCCGCAACCGCAGGAAGTACATAGACCGGGGCAGGACAAGACCATTAAGATCATTCGCCTTCCCCATGGCGGCATTCGCATTACCACGCGTAACGAGGATAACGGGCAATGAAAGTTTGGACAGTAGCAAACCAAAAAGGCGGCGTAGGTAAAACCACCACCTCGGTGGCTCTGGCCGGGCTGTTGGCGGAGCAGGGCAAGCGCGTGCTGCTTATTGACACCGATCCGCACGCCTCTTTGACCTATTATTTCGGTATCGATTCGGAGCGCATCGAAGTCAGCGCCTATGATGTCTTTTCCCGTGGCAAGGAGATGCAACGAGAAGAAATCCTGCAGGCCTTGTGCCCGTCGTCCGTGGAGAATATCGATATCTTACCGGCGACCATGGCCATTGCCACCCTGGATAGAAGCATGGGCACACAAAGCGGCATGGGGCTTATTCTCAAAAAAGTGCTGGCGAAGATCAGTGACGACTACGATTACGCCATTTTAGATTGTCCCCCGGTGCTTGGGGTCTTGATGGTTAATGCCCTGGCCGCCAGCGACCATGTATTAATTCCGGTGCAAACCGAGTTTTTGGCGTTAAAAGGCCTGGACCGCATGATGCGCACCATGGAGCTGATGCAAATGAGTGCGACCCCTAGGGGGGGTGGCGAAGCTCCCGGCACGGCCTACCAGTATACCGTGGTCGCGACCATGTTTGATAAGCGCACCAAGGCATCCCTGGCGGCCTACAAACAGCTGCAGGCCACCTACAAAGACAATGTGTGGCCCGGGGTGATCCCCATAGACACTAAATTCCGCGATGCCAGCTTGGCGCAACAGGTGCCAAGCGCGCATTACAGCAAGGCAAGAGGCGTACAGGCCTATCGTCATCTGCTGGACTATCTGCAACAGCGGGAAGGGCAATAATGAGCGGTGTAAACGACAAGGTCATGCGCCAATATCTCGACGCCCTATTGCAAGAAGAGCCGCAGCCTCAAGCAAGGCCAACGCCTTCACCCAGCCTGGCGTCGGTTAAGAATCCTTTGTCGCCAATGGCGCAAGAAGAGTTGGCCATGAATGCGGTAGAGCGGCTATTGGCACAGGTGGAGCTAAGGTCACAGCCTAGCCCTGACGTGCAATCGCGGGTGCGACCGCGGGTGCGACCTCGGGTGCAACCGCGGCCACAAGAGTTGACGCCAGCCCCAGAGCCAGGGCTAGCCAACCCAGCGGCTCTCTTGCCTGAGGTATCGGCCGAACCCGTGACAAGGCCCATGGTTACGGCACAGAGCCAGGTCGTCGAAGCGGCTGCGTCCCAATGCACGGCCGAGGCCGAGTCACTCGAAACAGAGCAAACACAGTTGCGGGCGCCTCTGGCGGCGCGCGAGCAGTATATGCAGGGCGAGTTTCAGGCCTTGCTGTTCGAGGTGGCCGGTTTAACCCTGGCGGTGCCGCTGAAATCCCTCGGTGGCATTCATCAGCGCACCGAGCTGAATCAGTTATTCGGTAAGCCCGGGTGGTTTAGCGGCGTGATGCTTAACCGCGATGAAAAAATTAATGTAGTCGATACCGCCCTGTGGGTGATGCCAGAAAAGTATGACAAACAATTACAACAGGCATTAAACTACAAGTACGTGATTATGCTCGGAGAATCCCAGTGGGGACTGAGCGCTGAAACCCTGATCAACAACGTGACGCTGAAAAGCGAAGACGTAAAATGGCGGCAAAGTCATGGCAAACGACCCTGGCTGGCCGGTGTGATAAAAGAAAAAATGTGTGCTTTAATCGACGTCGAAAACTTACAGTTGCTGCTTGAGCAGGGGCTGGATAGTCAGGCGCAATAAAGTATCAAATAAACATGCCAGTTTGGCCGCGGTTATTGCGGCCAATTTTAAATGGAGCCAAGTATGAGCGAACAGAGACAAGTCTCAGCACATGATGTCGACAGTAGTGATGAGGTGTTGCAGTGGGTGACCTTCCGTCTGCAGGAGGAAACCTATGGTATTAACGTAATGCAGGTGCAAGAAGTGCTGCGTTATACTGATATTGCTCCTGTTCCTGGCGCGCCTAATTATGTGCTTGGGATCATTAATCTGCGCGGTAATGTGGTGACCGTGATCGATACCCGCGCCCGTTTCGGGTTAGCCGATGCAGAGGTGACCGACCAATCACGGATCGTGATTATCGAAGCGGAAAAACAGGTGATAGGTATCCTGGTCGACTCGGTCGCCGAAGTAGTGTATCTACGCAGCTCCGACATCGATAGCGCACCAAATGTCGGCACCGATGAAAGCGCCAAGTTTATTCAAGGGGTTTCTAACCGCGACGGCGAGTTATTGATTTTGGTTGATTTGAATAAACTACTCAACGATGACGAGTGGGACGAGCTGAGTAACCTTTAAGCAATGAATGAACTAACTACCTCTATGCTGATAGGCGCCAGCGTGCTGTTGCTGCTGGCTGTTTTTGTGGTGATCTTGTGGCTGCGTTTGGCTCGCCTGCATGCCAGTCATCAGCGTATGCTGTCGCAATTGACACAAGCACAGCAGGGGCAAGAACAAAACCAAATCCTGCGCGCCGAAATTGCCGAGGTACGCACCGCGGTCGAAAACATTGCCAGTCATGTCCAGCATCTGCAAGGCCGCACCGAGGAACTGGCGCAGCAACAACACAGTTTTAAAGAAGCGGATCCCCAGGCAAAGCTTTATTCGCGGGCGGTGAAAATGATCGAATTAGGCGCCCCCCTCGAGGAGGTGATGCGCGAATGTGAACTACCGCTGGCGGAAGCGGAACTGCTTTTCTCTCTGCATCAAAAAAATTAGGCTTTGATATTGAGCTTATTGCTAAAGTTTTGCCACCCCGGCGGATATTTTCCCCGTAATACGTAGGAAAAGGCGATAAGCTCGGCTATCACATAATAGAGCTCAGGCGGGATCTCCTGCCCTTGTTGCAAGGCCGCTAAAGCGTTGGCCAGCTCTTTATCCTGATGAATTAAAATCCCCTGTTGCTCCGCGGCCTCAATGATCTGCTGCGCCAACTCGCCAAAACCTTTGGCGCTGACATGAGGCGCGCTGCCTTCTTGATAAAGCAGGCCTATGGCACTGCGTTGCTGGTTATTATTCATCGTTACACCTTGAGATTAACTATGCTGTGGCGACGATAAAATTGTTGCCACTGTCGCGCCTGCTGCTCGCTGACTTGCTGTACCTCGATGGCGGGCACGGACAAGCCATGCTGTTGCAGGTTACGCCGTAAGTCTTCACTATGTTGTTGTGCCAATTCACTGAGGGCATGGGAGCTGGCCCTAAGGGCGCAGTTGAGCTTTTGCTGGTTTAGTTGGGCCTGTACGCTTAACTCCCCAAGTTTGCCGTAATCGAATTGCATGCGCACAAACCACACCTCTTGCGTCTGGCCTTGTTTATTCTTTTGCTGATAGCGGCCCAGGGTCAGCTCGCTGTGTCCGACATCTGCAGGCAAGCGCATTGGTAATAGCAGCTGTACCAGGGCATTGTTGTCTTGCTGAGCGACCTGAGCCTGGGCGCCGGGATGAGCACTAAGCTGGGGCGTCATTTGCTGTTGTAAGGGCACCAGATCATCTACCAGAGCCTGTGCCGCAGGCGTTTGCAGCTGCTGTAACAGGTTTTCCGCACGACCAGCTTGCTCGGAAACCCTAGCGCCGTTACCCAGTAGCAGTTGTAACAGGGGCAATAAGCCGTTGTTAACCTGCGGCTGAACCTGAGCCAGCGTGGTTGCGCCTTGAGCGCCAATCACAGGGGCCGCAATTAAGGCGGTAATAAGCCGATCAAGCTCGGCACTAAGGGAGCTTTGCCACTGCGGTTGCGGCAGGGTCCAGGGTTGCAGTTGGGCACGAATTTGCGCCGCGCTTTGTGTAATTGGGGTGTCCGCGCCTATCATCCTGGCGAAGGCCTTATTGACCAGCTGTTGTATCTCTTTGGGGGCCTGCATTAAATGGGAATCTAGTCGCGTCAGATGATGGCGTACTTGCTGGCCGGGCGTAACTAACTGCTGCAGCTTGTGGGTAAGCGCCTGCGTTAACGGCAGGGGGGCAAGCGCCACACTTGCACCTATCACTTTGCTCGTTTGAATGTTTGCCGGGTAGCCACCATTCGCTATTGGACCAGGTTGCGAGTGAGGCTGAGAGCCGGGCGATAGGTCAGCGCTGGGTTGGCGAGTGTCAATGCTGGCCTTAACCAGTCCTTGCATTTGCACTATCAGTGCCAGCAAAGGCGCATGTTGGCGCACTAGGCTGGGTATACTGGGCATTGATGTTTGCGATTGTATTTGCATCTGGCTCAGCTCGGCCTGAGGACGCATTGGCGAAACCTGCAGTACGGGTGTTAACAGGGCTTTGGCCTGGCTTTGCAACAATGTCGGGGGCAGTGCGAGGGCGTTAGCCTGCTTTGCCGCGCCCATTAGCTTGTTATACAGAGCGCCCTGCCAACTGAGCACCTGCGGCAGGAGCTGTGCCGTGCGTGTATTTGCTTTGGAATTTGATCCGGCGGTGGTGGCCATGGTTTTTACCCTTAGCTCACCCGAGTCCGGCATTGGGGTCTTAGCACCAGCGAGCGCCGAGGTCTGGGTGTGTAGGCGCAGGCTGGGAGGCTGCAATTGCAGTTGCAATTGGCCGCTATTATCCAGTTTAGCGACGACCGGCTGGGGTTGTCCCAGCAGTAAAGCGACTTCGCCTTGGCGCAGCACCACTTGGGTCAAAGCCGTTTGCTGGCCATGGGCAAGCGTCAGTAACAGCTGCGCCAGCGACTGGGCCGTCGGGCTGCCAGGCGCGCTTGTATGCGGGGTTAATTCCAGTCTCGGCGCGCTGTTGACCAGCCATTGCATCAGTTTATTATCGGCTAAGGGGAGGGGCAATCGGGTTTGATTATTTAGCAATAGGTGTGCCTGTATCCGTGATTGCCCTTGCATCAGACTAAGCTCCACCGCCAGTGCTTGTGTGCCCTCGCCGAGCAAGGCCAGGGCAGCGTTATTAATTTGCAGGCTGGCCGCCAATTGCGGTAGTTGGATACGACCCTGATTATCCAGATAGGCGGCTAATTGTAGTGTCTGCACCGTATTCCCTGAATTTTTCGGCGCCGCCAAGGCCGAAATCAGGTGGTACAGCAACTGGGCTTTTTCGACATTAAGGTTGATCTCGCTCGGGCGTAGCTGTAGCTGTCCATTGACACCCAGGCGGATTTCGGCGCTTTCTAGGCGCAAGCCCGCCAGCTGGGTTGCCGGGGGATTGAGTGTCAACGTAACACTTTGCCATTGCCCCTGCGGTCGCCCCTGCAGTCGCCCCGAAGCACGTACTTCCATGCTTATTTGCTGGTGTTCAATGCGAATATTGCGGGCCGCCAAGGGCTGCTCTTGGGGTAGTGGCGGCTGCGGTTTAGCCGAGCTCGAGACATTTATTTCCAGCGCCGAAGCCTGGTTAGTTAAAGGGGCAAATGGACCCGACATATTTCCCCCTGCACGAGATCAAAGTTTTGCCTGCAATTTTTCGCATTAGCTTAGCATTATGGTAGACTATCGCCCAATTTTAAGCATTGAGAATGCCTGTTTGTGCTACACGTTGACGCAGTCACTTGTATAAAGCAAGAGCGATGTTTGTTCGAAGACCTGAGTTTTAACCTAAAGTCGGGCGAGATCATGCAGTTAGAAGGCCCTAACGGGGCCGGAAAAACCTCGCTATTACGTATTTTAGCGGGCTTCGCCGAGCCTATGCAGGGGCAAGTAAAATTTAACCAGCAGTGTATTGGTCGTAATTATGACGAGTACGCCGAGAATGTGCTGTTTATCGGTCATAAAACCGGCGTGAACACTCAGCTTAATGCTTTAGAAAATTGTCAGTTTTGGCTTAATACCCATGGTCTCGAAAGCGGCTTAGATCTCTACGAGGTGCTTGCCGACCTGGGTCTGGTTGGTCTTGAAGATGTGCCGGTGCGTCAGCTTTCTGCCGGGCAGCAGCGCCGTGTGGCCCTGGCGCGTTTATGGTTAAATCGCGCCCCCCTGTGGTTGTTGGATGAGCCCTTCACCGCGGTGGACAAAAAAGGTGTGCAACTGCTGCAGCAGCGTTTTGCCGAGCATCTGGCCACTGGCGGGGCAATTTTGCTAACCAGCCACCAGGACCTCACCACGCACTTTGATAAGCTTATCAAGTTGCAGCTGGAGTATCGCATTTGATAGCACAGAATCATTCTTATTGGCACGTGTGGGCCAGTGTGTATAAAAAAGATGTTCGTCTGGCGTTTCGCCAGCGTAGTGACATTATCAATCCGTTATTGTTCTTTTTAATCGTTATCACCTTGTTTCCGCTGGGCATCGGTCCGGAACCCAATCTACTGGCGCGCATGGCCCCGGGTATTATTTGGGTGGCAGCCTTACTGGCGACCATGTTGGGTTTAGACAAGCTCTTTCGCGACGATTACCTCGATGGCACCTTGGAACAACTGATGTTGTCGCCTTTCCCGCTGTCGTTGAGCGTCTCTGCTAAGGTGGCGGCGCACTGGACGGTCACGGGGTTACCCATGGTTATTTTAGCGCCCTTGTTTGCGCTTTTGATGAATTTACAATCGCAGGCTCTGAGCGCCATGATGCTGACCCTGCTGATCGGCACGCCGCTGCTGAGCTTGATTGGCGCCATTGGTGCCGGGCTTACCGTGGGCCTGCAAAAGGGTGGGGTACTATTAAGTCTTTTGGTCCTGCCGCTCTATATACCCGTATTAATTTTCGCGACCTCCGCCATCGATACCGCCAGTATGTCCCTGGCTTATGGCGGCCAGCTTGCGATTTTAGGCGCATTTTTAGCGGTCGCTATCGTGCTTGCGCCTATTGCCGTTTCATCAGCATTGAAAGTGAGTATTAACTAATGTGGAAGTGGTTACATCCCTACGCTAAGGCCGAAAGAGCCTATCAGTTGTGTAACACCCTGCTACCCTATTTTGCCGTGGTTGCCGTGCTTGGCATCCTGGTGGGTTGGGTATGGGGGCTGGCCTTTGCGCCTGCTGACTACCAACAAAAAGACAGCTATCGCATCATCTTTATCCATGTGCCGTCGGCTATTTGGTCCATGGGGGCGTATTCGTCCATGGCCATTGCTGCCTTGGTGGCCCTGGTGTGGCAAATTCGCAATGCCCAGCTGGCGGTGATTGCCATTGCGCCGGTAGGCGCGGCCATGACTGTGATTGCGCTGTTGACCGGTGCCGCCTGGGGTAAACCCATGTGGGGTGCCTGGTGGGTGTGGGATGCCCGTTTGACCTCAGAGTTGATTCTGTTGTTTTTATACCTGGGTGTGATGTCTCTTTATCATGCCTTTGAAGATAAGCGCGCCGGGGGTAAGGCGGCGTCTATTCTTGCTTTGGTTGGCGTGGTTAATCTGCCGATTATTCATTTCTCGGTAGAGTGGTGGAATACCCTGCATCAGGGCGCCACCATCACCAAATTCGATACCTCGGCCATTGACCCTAGCATGTTCTGGCCCTTGATGATTAATATCCTTGGTTTTGCCGGCTTCCTAGGTGCGGTGACGCTAATTCGCCTGAAAACAGAAATCCTAAAAAGCGAACAACATCGCCCCTGGGTGAAAGCCCTGGCGGGAGGCAAATAAGATGCAGTTTGACAGTCTTTCAGAATTTTTCGCCATGGGCGGCTACGCCTTTTATGTATGGTTATCGTTCGGCAGCTGTGCGTTAATTCTTATCGCCCTGGTGGTAAGCTCGGTTCAAGAGAAACGTAAATTATTACAGCAGGTATCGGCACAAACAGCCCGAGAGCAACGTATTGAAAAAGCCAAGCAGGCTAAGCAGCAGGAGTCGCAGTCATGAACCCAAGACGTAAAAAACGCCTATTAACCATTATTGCTTTGTTATTCGGCCTATCCAGCGCCGTGGGCCTGACTTTGTACGCACTGCAAGAAAACATTAACCTCTTCTATACCCCGAGCGAGTTGATCAACGGTAAAGGTCCTGAGCTTGAAAAGCCTAGTGTGGGACAAAAGCTGCGTATCGGCGGCATGGTGGTACCGGGCTCGGTCAAGCGTGATGAAAACTCGCTATTCGTTGAGTTTAAGCTGATCGATAGTGGCCCCATGGTAACCATTCGCTATAAAGGCATTTTGCCTGATCTGTTCCGTGAGGGGCAGGGCATAGTGGCACAGGGCACCCTGATTGAAAGCGATGTGATCGAGGCATTCGAAGTGCTGGCGAAGCACGATGAAGAATATATGCCCGAAGAAGTCGCCGAAGCGGTGAAGGGTATAAAGCACCAGAAACCAACTTATAACAACAACGGCTACTAAGTTATGATCCCAGAGCTCGGTTATTTTTCATTAACCCTGGCAATGGTGCTCTGTGTGCTGTTGTTTATTTTTCCCATGTGGGGCGCGCACACAGGCAATTTACGCCTGATGCGCGCGGCGCCGTCATTGGCGGTGGGCCAGTTTATCTTTGTGCTGCTTTCATTTGCGGCGCTGATTTACGCCAGTCTGACCGACGACTTCACCGTGGCCTATGTGGCCCACCACTCAAGTAGTACCTTACCTTGGTATTACAAGATCACCTCGACCTGGGGCGGCCACGAAGGAGCCATTCTTCTGTGGCTGGTGATGCAGGCCGGCTGGACTGCGGCGGTGGCGCTGATGTCCAAATCACTGCCTTGGCCATTGCGCGCCCGCGTGCTTGGCGTGCTGGGCTTTTTGGCCGTGGGCTTTATGCTTTACACCCTGTTGATGTCGAGCCCGTTTGACCGCCTGTTGCCTTATTATCCGGTGGAAGGACGTGACCTGAACCCGTTACTGCAAGACCCGGGCATGATCATTCACCCGCCGCTTTTGTATATGGGCTATGTGGGTTTGTCTGTTTCCTTTGCCTTTGCCATTGCCGCACTGCTTACCGGCCAGTTGGATAACCTTTGGGCCAAATGGTCGCGCCCCTGGACCATGGCGGCGTGGGGCTTTTTAACCCTGGGTATCACCATCGGTAGTTGGTGGGCCTATGCGGAACTTGGCTGGGGTGGCTGGTGGTTCTGGGATCCGGTGGAAAACGCTTCCCTGATGCCTTGGCTGGTAGCCACGGCACTGCTGCACTCCCTAGCGGTGACGGAAAAACGCGGGATCTTTAAATCCTGGACCGTGCTGTTGGCCATTGCCGCTTTCTCATTGAGTCTATTGGGTACCTTTATCGTGCGCTCGGGCATTATTGTTTCGGTACACGCTTTTGCCTCGGACCCGGATCGCGGCATGTTTATCCTTGCCTTCCTGGCCATAGTCGTGGGTGGCGGGTTAACGCTTTATGCCCTGCGCGCAGGCCATGTATCGAGTGAAGGTCGCTATAGCCTGTTTTCTCGTGAGGTAGCGCTGTGGCTGAATAATATTCTCCTGGTGGTAGCAACGCTGATCGTTCTACTGGGTACGCTATTGCCGATGATCCACAAGGAGCTGGGTCTGGGCTCGATTTCTATCGGCGAACCCTTCTTCAATCAGATGTTTACCTATTTGATCGTGCCCTTTGCCTTATTGCTGGGTGCGGCGCCGCTGCTGCGCTGGAAGCAAAACAAGCTGAAGCAGGTGGCGGGTAAATACGGTCTGGGCGTGATCATTGCCTTGGTACTTACCGCGGCCTGGTTGTTTAGCAGCTTCGCCAAGGTCAGCGCCATTACCTTTATGGCCACCGCGTTAGCGCTGTGGATTGTGGTGATGAGCGCTCAAGATCTGCTGCAGAAAACCGCTCAGGCACAATCGATTAAGCGTTTGGGCTTGAGCTATTGGGCGATGCTGCTGGGTCATATCGGTTTGGCCTTGGTGATTATGTCCGTGGCCCTGACCTCGGCCTATTCAACGGAGCGTGATGTGCGCGTTGTGCCCGGCGAGCAGGTGGCCTTGGGCGGCTATGATTTCCGCTTTGATGGCGTCAAGGTGATACGCGGACCAAACTACACCGGCCATGCCGGGGTGGTCACCGTATTTAAAGACGGTGAACAGGAAACAGTGCTGCACGCGGAGAAGCGCCGCTACGATATCGGCATGCAGTTTATGACCGAAGCCGCAGTGGATGCCGGCCTGAGCCGAGATCTTTATCTGGCACTGGGCGAGCAGCTCACCGGCGGTGCCTGGTCATTGCGTATTTATCATAAACCTTTTGTACGGGTGATGTGGCTCGGCGGTATTTTAATTGCCCTGGCCGGCTTTATCGTCTTATTTGATCGCCGTTACCGTCGTCGTAATCCCAAGGAGGCACAGGCATGAATAAAAAGTGGTTGGTATTGACGCCACTGGCGGTGTTTTTGCTGCTGTGCGTCTTTCTGTTAAAAGGCTTGTTCTCAGATCCGCGCGAGCTGCAAAGCGGCCGTGTGAATCAGGCGCTGCCGGCGTTTGACTTGCCTGATTTGATGACGCCGCAAAAGCGTTGGACCAATGCCGATATGGCTGGACAAACCTATTTAATCAACGTCTGGGGCACCTGGTGTCCAACCTGTCTGGCGGAACTGGGTTATTTAACCGAGCTGCGTGAGCGCGGCGTGACCATAGTGGGTTTGTACTATGAGCAGGGCTATGATCCGGACTTCGGCGACCGCTTTGACTTAGCGGCGTTGCAGCAGGAAGTGCGCGATATGTTGGCCCGTGCCGGCGACCCTTATCAATTCAATATGCTTGATTTAGACCGCCAGTTTATTTTGGACCTGGGCGTTTCCGGGGCGCCGGAGACCTTCTTGGTCAATGGCGAAGGCAAGGTGCTGGTGCATCACACCGGTGATGTTAACGCGCGAGTGTGGCGTGCCAAATTTGCGCCTTTGCTGGGAGAATAACATGCGTTTTGTGTTTGTATTATTGGCCTTGGTATTTGCGGTTTCTGCCAGCGCGGTGGAAGAAAAATACGATTTTGCCAACGAAGAGCAAGCGGCCCTGTTTGCCGAACTGACCAAGGAGCTGCGTTGCCCTAAGTGTCAAAACCAGAATATCGCCGACTCCGATGCGGTGGTTGCCAAAGACCTGCGCGATAAGGTCGAACAACTGGTGAAAGAAGGGCAGAGCAAGGACCAGGTTATCGATTACATGATCGATCGTTATGGTTACTTTGTGCATTATCAGCCACCGGTCACCCCCGCTACTATTTTGCTGTGGATCCTGCCCGGTCTGATCGTGGTTGGCGGCTTTGCCTTCATTATTCTGCGCCAGAAAAAGGCGGCGCAAAAAGCCCGTTGGTCTGAGGCCGACGAGCAACAACTGCAAAAGTTGATCACGCGCTATAAGCGCAAGGAGTCTGCGTAATGTTGTCATTATGGGGGGCCTTTGCGGCCTTAACGATTGCCGCCTTGGTATTTGTCTGTTGGCCGTTTTTCCGTCGCTTTGAAAGCGATGTAAACCCAAGCGTCAATGCCGAGCGTATCGATATTTTCGAACAACGTCAGCAGGAGCTGGCCGATGACTTAGCGCTGGGACGTATTTCGCAAACGAGCTTTGATGAGTCCTTACTGGAACTTAAAAGACGCCTGCTGAATGACCTAGCGCCGGAGCAACAACTGCAAAGCCGCGGCAACAACCGTATCCTGGCGCTGACGGGCACCGCGTTTTTGGTGCTGCTCAGTGCGGTGTTCTATTATTTTACCGGTAATCAGGCCCAGCTTAAGGCGTGGGAACAGGCCATGGTTGAGCTGCCGGAACTGGGCGAGCGTGCGGTGATGGGCAAAGGCGAGCCCCTTGATGCCAACGAGCGTCAGGCACTGCTGCTGGGCTTACGTACCCGTTTGGCTCAGGACGGTGATGATGCGGTGGCCTGGCTGATGCTAGGGCGTGTGGCCATGACCTTAAACGATTACGAAATGGCCATGCAGGCATTCGATAAGGTGTTGGCGATGGACCCTGAAAACCTCAGTGCCAAGGTCAGTTATGCCCAGTCGCTGTTGATCAAAGGCGATGAGATGGCGATGAACCAGGCGGCCAAGCTGCTGTCGCAGGTGCTGCAGGTACAGCCGCAAAATATTGATGCTATTTCTATGCTGGCATTAATCGCTTACGAGCGTAAGGATTGGACAGAGGCCAAGAGTGCCTTTGAGCTGATTTTAGCGACCATGACCGAACAAGACCCGCGCTATTCCATGGTCAGCGAGCGTATTGCCGAAATCGACTCGCGCCTGGCGCAAGAGCAAAACAGCGAGCCGACTCAGCAGGTACAGGTGCAAGTGACTCTGGCGGAGGAGATAGCCGATCGCATCCCTCATAATGCCGTTTTATTTGTGTTTGCCAAGGCGGCCGAAGGACCCGCCATGCCATTGGCGGTGAAGCGCTTTGAGCAATTTAGCTTGCCCATGAGTGTGACTTTAAGCGAGGCAGATGCCATGATGGCGCAATTGAGTTTGCAGCAATTCGAACAAATTCAAGTGATTGCCCGTATCTCAAAAGATGGTGACGTGGCTGTTGCGCTGGGTGAATTAGAAGGTAAATCACAGCCCTTTAACCGCCTGCAGCAACCGAGTGTCAACGTGACCATAGATACCTTGATTCAGTAGGATAGACGATGCTTAAAAAGACTTTAATTACCTTATCGGCGCTGCTGCTAACGGCCTGTGCTCAGGTGCCGCCGGAGAAAGAAGACCCGCGCGACCCGTTGCAAAGTGTTAACCGTCCTATCTATGACTTCAATATGGACGTCCTCGATGCCTATATTTTACGTCCCGTGGCAGTCGGTTATGTAGAGGTGACTCCGGCTCCGGTGCGTCGTTCAATCGCGAATTTTACCGACAATATCAGCGCCCCTACGGATGCCATTAATGCTGCATTGCAAGGCAAGGCGGATCGCACCGGCATCGCCGTGGCGCGCTTTTTGGTCAATACCACGGTGGGTATCGGCGGCTTGTTCGATGTCGCAACCAGCTTAGGCCTTGAGTATGTTGATGAAGACTTTGGCCAGACCCTGGGAGTATGGGGCTTAGGTGATGGCGCCTATTTAATGTTGCCGGGCATGGGTCCAAGCACCGCCCGTAATCTGACCGGTGACGTGGTGGATAACTTCGTGTTGCCGGAAATCGCCCTGAGTACGCCGGAAACCATCCTGGTATTTGTGTTGAAAGTGGTGGAAACCCGTGCTTCGTTGATCCCTCAAGAAAGCCTGTTGAATGAGTCGCTGGACCCTTATACCTTTGTTAAGGACGTCTATTATCAACGTCAGCTGTATGAGCTGTACGATGGCAACCCGCCGCTTGAAGAAGAGCCGGAAGCCGAAGAATATGATGATAACTTTCTGGAAAATCTATAATAAAAAAAGCCTGCATTGAGCAGGCTTTTTTTATTTATCAATGCGGGCTTACATAATCGCCTGCATTTGTTCATGGGCCCATTGAATGGCCTCATGGTAGGCATCGGGCACCCGCTTGGCATCAAGCTTCATTTTATCTATGGTGCCATTGGCCTGTTGCCACTGGGCTTGTTCGTATTGCTCAACCAGAGCCAGGTAATCACCTAGTTCGCCCTCGCCGTCGCGCAGCGCCGCCTTGATATCGTTGGCCAAGGGTAAGCGCTCTACCACTTCAGCCATGCTTTGGTCCAAAATGGCATCAAGCAGCGACATCATAGCCGTTAGGAAGGCGCGGCTCGAGTCCACCTGATCCGAGTGTTGCTCCGCCAATATCTCGGCAAAACGGGCACGGGTTAACGATAAGCGCATTAACTCGGCGGGTTTATCCGACGATAACTGGGCGGCAAACAACAGGGATAAGAACTTTTTAATTTCCTTGGCACCGAGCACCACTAAAGCCTGCTTGATGGTGGCGATTTCCGTGCGGCGTTTAAACATGGCCGAGTTGGAATAGCGCAGCAGCTTGTAGGAAAGGTTAACGTCGCGCTCGAACACCGCGGTGATCTTGGCTAGGTCCAGCTCTGTGGTGGAGGTTTCATAGAGCAGCTCCGCCAGGGTCAGCTCAGAAGGCGGCAGTGCTTTACTTTGTACCATTTCCGGCTTGGAGAAGAAGAAGCCCTGGAAAAAGCTAAAGCCAAGATCCATCGCCTGTTGATACTGCTCATGGGTTTCGACCTTTTCCGCCAGCAGTTTAATATGGGGGAACGGCTTGATGGCTTCGAGCACTTCTTCTATTTGGGCTACCGGAGTTTGCAAATAGTCGATTTTGATAATGTCGATATAGGGGTAGAAGTGGCGCCAAACATTTTGGTGTTTGTAGTCATCGAGCGCCAGGGTATAACCGCGCTCTTTGAGCTCCTTGGTAAGGGCTAACAGGCGTTTTCCCGGTTGCACCGTCTCAAGGATCTCAACGACGATTTCGTCGCTGCCCATGGTGGTGGCATAGCCCTTGGCCAGTGTTTCCAAGGTGAAATTAATATAGGCGGGCTTGTTTCCGGTTAGCTCTTCAAGGCCAAAGGTAAACTGACTGCCTTCAATAAGTCGCGAAGTGGCTTCATCGCCATTGATCTGGGGGAATACGTTATCAAGACCATCGCGAAAGAGGAGTTCGTAGCCTACCAGGGATTTTTCTCTATCGAGAATGGGTTGTCGCGCAGCATAGAAATTCATTTGTCACATCCAAACTGGTTGCTTATTAGTTAGAGCCATAGTCCGTTACGGGTGCCAATTAATCTGACTCACTAACAATATATGAGAAATAGAAATGGCTTTCACCCAGTATTATATACTTTTGTCACGATTAAAAAGTACTTTTTACTTTAAAACAACATACTTGCCTCTGGTGTATTTATTATAGAGACGACTTTGTCATTTTTGCGACAAGCGCACTAATTGGAGTTGCGCCCCGTCGCCATGCTATAGTAAGCGACTCGGTCGTATTTGACGGCCGTATAAGACAATAACAAATAGCTTTGAGCCCTCTTGAGGCCAAGGCACGCACTATTTAGCGCTAAAGTTGGAGGCTAGTTTGGAATTAGGTACGATAATATCACTCGCCATTTATTTTATTGCCATGCTTGGCATAGGCTTGTATGCCTATAAAAAATCGACCGATGATGTATCTGGCTATATGCTCGGTGGTCGAAACCTATCGCCAAGTGTTGCCGCCCTGTCAGCCGGGGCTTCGGATATGAGTGGTTGGTTACTTATGGGCTTGCCTGGAGCCATGTATTTATTTGGCTTAAGCAAGGTATGGATAGCCATAGGTCTGGTACTCGGTGCCTGGGCTAACTACTTCCTGGTTGCACCGCGTTTGCGTGTGTACACGGAAAGAGCCAATGACGCCATTACCATCCCGGATTACTTTGCCAATCGCTTTGCCGATAACAAAAACATTCTTCGCGTTATTTCCGCCATCGTCATCATCGTCTTCTTCACCCTGTACACCTCATCCGGTGTGGTTGCCGGCGGTAAGCTGTTCGAGAATTCCTTTGGTATGAGTTACGAAACCGGCTTGTATGTGACCACCGGCGTGGTGGTGCTATACACCCTGTTTGGTGGCTTTTTAGCCGTGAGCATGACCGACTTCGTCCAGGGTTGTATCATGTTTGTGTCGTTACTGGCTGTGCCGGTGGCCACCTATATGATGCTTGATCAACCTGTGTTCGAAACGCTTGGCAATGCCAGTTATGATTTGCTGTTGGCCTCGCCTAAAGAGAGCGAAGTGCATGCCATGAATATGATGGATTGGTTTGCCGGTGGCTCAACCATTGCCATTATTTCCGCCATGGCCTGGGGTCTAGGTTATTTTGGTCAGCCGCATATTATTGTGCGCTTTATGTCGGTGCGCTCGGTGAAGGTAATGCCGACCATGCGTCGTATCGGTATGTCGTGGATGACCTTGTCGGCCATAGGTGCGGTATTAACCGGTTTATTTGGTGCCGCCTACATGCTGGAAAATCAAATGCCCATCGACGACAAAGAAACCATCTTCCTGGTTCTTTCCGAGCTGCTGTTCCACCCCTTGGTGGCCGGTTTCCTGCTGGCGGCGATTTTGGCGGCCATCATGAGTACTATTTCATCTCAGCTGTTGGTGTGCTCTAGCTCGCTAACCGAGGACTTCTATCGCATTTATGTGCGCCGAGAAGCGTCTCAAAAAGAATTGGTATTGATAGGCCGTATCAGCGTGCTGTTAGTGGCCCTGTGTGCCATTTACCTTGCGTATGACCGTAACAGTTCGATTCTGGATCTGGTAAGTAATGCCTGGGCTGGTTTCGGTGCCGCCTTTGGTCCATTGGTTCTGTTTAGCCTGTACTGGAAACGCATGAACCTGCAAGGCGCGATTGCCGGTATGGTGGTGGGTGCCGCGACCGTGTTGTTCTGGATTTATGCACCTATCAGCATTAACGGTCAAAGCCTGAGCAGCATTATTTATGAAATCGTCCCTGGCTTTATCCTGTCGTGTATCGCCATTGTGGTGGTGTCACTGGCAACCAAAGAGCCAAGCGACGAGCTTATTGCTACCTTTGAGCAGGTAGAGGCCGAACTTAACTAAGCCCAAGCTAAGAGCTAGTTTATAGCTCGCTTAGAGACACAAAAAAGCCACCCTTAGTTTGCTAAGGGTGGCTTTTTGCTATCCGGGAGAGTGCCGCTTTATAACCAATGCAGCGATTGGTTTATACGACTTTGATATTCATCGATGGGCGCCTTGGCGGCGGCCACTAAAATGGCATCACCCTGCGGGAAGTGGGAAACCCGCCCGGCAAAGCGCTGATCGGAGAAGTAGCTATCGCCCAGATATTCATTATTGGTGGGAACGATAAATACCGTCATGGGGCCAAAGTCGGACTCAAACACCAGGTGCAGGCTTTTTTGCCCTTTAAAGCGGCAAAAACGGGCATAGGTAACTTCACCGGGCAGTGCGTTCAACTGTCCTCCAAGCTCGGCAAGACGGGCGTTAACCGTGGCGATATCCAGGCGCTCTTGCGACTCCAGGGAGTCGATTTCATGATACACATGAGCCAGGGCATGCTCACCTATGGTGAGCGTGGGACTATTCAGTTGATACAGGGCGACGGTAAACACCATGGCAACGCTGGCAACCAAAGCCAGATACCAGGGCCGCTTGGCTGAGTGGCTGGTTGGCCCATCATTGGCGGCCAAGTCATCGCTCATGCTTTGCTTAAGAATTATCTTATCGGCAAGGTTTTCAGGTACCTGCACATTCATCGCTTGGCGCAGCTCTTTGTCAAAGCTCTTGAGCTCGTTGGCCAAGCCCATGCGCTCGGGACTTTGCTGTGCATACTCTAGTAGCGTTTTGTCTTTATCGTGCGGCTGAGCTAAAAGGCGCCGGCGAAATTCGAGTTCATCCATTGGGGGCCTCTGTAAATTTATCATCGTTACGAGTTAATGCGTCTTTTAGCTGGTTTCGAGCCCGATATAAGCGCGTCATTACCGTGTTTTTGTTGAGATTAAGGATGTTGGCTATTTCCTCGCCGCTGCAGCCGGCCATCACCTGTAATACCAGTGGCTCCCTATATTCATCCGGTAAGGCCATGATATGCCGTTGCAGAACGGTCAGCTCCATATCGTCATCCAGGGCGGTATTGTGTTCATCAACCAGGGTGTCCTGCTCTACATCGCTGTAATCAAATTGTTTACGTTCAAAACGGCGGGCGTTTTCTCGACGCAATATGGTCAGCAGCCACGACTTTGCCGCGCCCTGATCCTGCAAGGAATCCAACGATCGCCACGCTCTTAAAAATGTTTCTTGGACCAGGTCTTCCGCCACAGTGGCATCCTTGCAAAGCCAAAAGGCAAAGCGATAGAGCTCTTTGTGGTACACCTGCACCAGCGCTTCATAGCGCTTTTGTTTATCTGCCATGCCCATAAAGACCTGTAATAGCGAAAAATGATTTCGTAAAAGGAGAAAATTTTGCACCTGGTTTACGGCAAACCGAAAACCAGGTGCAAAAAGCTGGTAAAAGCCTTAGTACAATGAGTCTAGCTCAGGTTGAGGTTTGCGGCTGGGGGCCGAGGTGTTGGCCGCAGCCTTGGCAATACAGCTGTAGTCGACCACAGGCGCGCTTGGGCTGTATAGGGACTGACGCAGCTTGGCGAATTCCTGCTGTGCCTGCTGTGGCCATTGCGTCAACCAGGCGTCAAGGTTGCCGTAATGGACTTTGGCGTAGGTGTCTAGGGCCAGATACAAGGTCTTACCATCTTCCTTGGCTGCGGCATCCTGGATGTCTCGCAAGCTTACTTGCGCAATCGTTGCCGTCTCTTGGCCGGGGGCGCTGGGCCGGGCGATAGTTTGTGCCTTATTACGAGTGTGGCTGAACCACCACAGCAGCAGTGTCAATAGCCATAAGGCGTAGCCGGGCAGGGCCAGCCACCAGGATAGCGAGCTCGGCTCACCTTGGACCACGCCGGTATTTTCGTCCTTACCAGTATTTACATCCGGCGTGGCGATTTGCTCAGTTTTAGGTGGCTCGTTTGGCGCCACTTTAGTGCCGTCGGCGGCAACCACGGTGATTTGTTGCTCGGGGACACTCGCCACCTGCTCACGTCCGGTGACGGTATTAAACCAGTTGATCGAAACAGCCGGCAGGGTGTATGTGCCCGGCTTTTGTGGCACATAGGCGATGGAGGTCTTGCTCTGGGCAATAATGCGGCCATTGCGAACCACATGAGTGCGCTCGGACTGGTCCGCATAGCTGCGCACCGCCTCGATATCAGCGCTGGTTACATCCGGCAATTGCTCCTTTGTGACGTTGAGTGCGGTGAGCGTAAGCGTACGAGTGATGGGCGTGCCGACCTTTACCTCTTGCTCCAGTCCCTGCCATTGCTCGCTTAAATCCACCAACTCGCTGGGCAACCAGGAGCCGCTGTACTGCGCCGGGGTGGGTTTTACATCCACTAACTGATCCGTGCCGCGGGCACTGACGGCCACCGGGCGATAGTTCACACGCGCTTTGCCGTTGAAAACGGGGGCCTCTAGTTCAAAGGTGCCGCTTTTTTGCGGTTGGATCAGATACTCACGCTGGATCACGCGATAGCGGCGACCATCGACCACTTCCTGGCTTTCGCTGTCACGACCCAATTGCGCCAAATTTGCTTCACTCATTGCCGGTGCGGTCATGGCCGCCTCGATTAGGTCGACGCCGACATAAAGCTTTACGGTATAAATGGCGGCCTGTTGCACGTACAGAGACGTCGGAGTCAGCTCGGTTTTGATAAAGGCGTTATTGCCATCGCCCTGGGCCTCCTTATTGGCGACCACATTGAGGGTAAAAGGCTCGGAGCTCACGCCTTTGAGGTTAAAGGCCGGGATCTCGTATTGGCCTGGCTCGCGGGCCATCAATTCCACCCGCCAGCTGGTTTGGCGGCTGACTACGCCGTTGACCATCTGGGTATTGGTGCTGCGATAAGTAGGGCCGACCACAAAGTGCCGTAACAAGGCGTCTGTGTCCGGTTGAGTGGTTTTTATGGTGTCATCGGCGCTCAGGGTCAACATAAAGTATTCACCGGCGACCACCGGGTTTTTATCGACGCTGGCTTCAAGCTGCGATAAGGCTAAGGTCGGCAGGCTCAAGCAGATTAAGCAAACATATAAAAAACTTCTTACCATGACTTCTCTACTCCTTGTGGTAAGCGGCGGCGATATCGTTGACGTTGCTGGGCTTCTAGTTGCATTTTGTTGCGCAGCAGGATCTCCGGGTTGTCGGGAATTTTTCGTAGCAGTTGATTGAGCTGTTGCGCTTTTTCACGCTCTTCGGGACTGAGCTCAGCCATGGCAGCGGCTTGTTGCTCGCCATCTTGCTGCCCGGCTTGTTGTTCGCCGAGCGCTTGCTGTTGTGCTTTAGCTTGTTCTTGTGAGTCCTCGGGCGAAGTCTCGGACGAAGTCTCGGGCGAAGCCGCTGCGTCATTTTGTTGCTTTGCATTTTGTTGCGACGACTGCTCGTTCGATGACTCATTCGAGGACTCGGTCGAGGACTCGGTCGAAGACTCGCCAGACTCTTGCTGTTCGTCTTGGTCCGACTTATCGTCGGCCTGGGCGCTGTTTTGCGGGCGGTTGCGCTCATTGCTGTTACGCTCGTTTTGCGCGCTACTGCCACCGTTTTGTTGCTCGGAGTCGTCTTGTTGTTGCGACTCACCTTGTTGCTCAGAGCCTTGCTGCTGGCCATCTTGCTGCTGTTGTTGACCATCTTCTTGTTGTTGTGAGTCCTGGCCTTGGGAGTCTTGCTCCTGCCCTGAATCACCTTGTTGATTTTGTTGCTGCTCTTGCTGCTTTTTCAACTGCTCCAGGGTGGACTTATTGGCCTTGGCGGCCTCGAGGTTTGGGTCTTTATCCAGGGCCTGCTGATAGCGCTCCAGGGCCTCGTCAAACTTGCCCAATTGCGCCAGGGCATTACCCTGGTTATACAGGCCGGTGGCCGAGTTATCCTTGTTAAAATCAGCCAGGGCTCCCTGATAGTCCTGTTGCTGGTATTTGGCGGCGCCACTGAGCAAAGGGTTTCGCGCCTGTGCCGCCTGCTCATAGGCCTTGTCATGGTAGGCGTTGAGGGCATTTTGTTCTGCATTATTAAACCAGGACTGGCCGCTGGCGGCATAGGCCGGGGTCCATAATTGCGGCACCAGTACAAGGGCGGCGCCCAGCATAATAGCGCGGCGTTGCAGTTGCCATAGCAGCAAGGGAAGAACCAATAAGGCCAGATAGATGCCGGCATCGATTCGCCATAAAGTCTGTTGGTTTTGCGCCTGCTGCGTTGTTTGTTCACCTTTGGAAACCGCGAGAACGTTAAGGTTGTCGCTGCTCGGCTGATAACGAATAAGTTTGCCACCACCGAGCTGCGCCAGGCGTTGTAGCCGGGAAAAATTAGTTTTAGGAATAACGATTTGTCCCTGATTGTCTTTTAAGAAGCCGCCTTCGGGCAGGCTAATGGGGGCGCCTTGTTCGCTGCCAAGGGCATAGATATGCAGTCGGTAGTCGTTGTTGCCAAGCCAGGTGCGGATATCGTCTTCTTCTTCCCTGTCTATGCCGTCGCTAATTAAAATAATGTCCCCTTGCGGGTAGTCCGCCTGCTCCAGCAGTTCCTGTGCCAGGGTTAATGCCGCCAGCACATTACTGCCTTGCTCGGGCATAATATCCGGGCTTAGGCTGGGGATCAGGTTGGTCAGGGTTTGGCTGTCAGAGGTCAGCGGCGAAATGGTAAAGGCATCGCCGGCATAGGCGATAAGCGCGGTTTCCCCTTCTTTAAACAGCTCCACCATATCCAAGGCCTTAAAGCGGGCCTGTTGCAGGCGACTTGGACCGATATCCGTGCTAAACATGGAGCGGGACATGTCCATTACCATGACGCGCGCCATTTTTGCCTCATACACTGGCAGCTCTTGTTTGCTAAAGCTGGGGCCAGCCATGGCGACCACCATGAGTGCCAGCAGCAGGGTGTTGAGCAAACCATTGTTTTGTCGCCGCTCGGCACCGCCTTGCATTACCTGCGCCGCCAAATGGGGGGCGATAAGGGGTTGTTGCTGTTGTTCGTCTTTACTGGCAACCAGGCGCCAAATCAGGTAGAAGCCCGGCAGTAGCAGTAGCCATAAGAGATCGGGTCGTAAGAAAATAAATTCGGTCATAATCGCTCTCCTGCAACACGCTGCATGGCAGCCGCAAAGCGGTGCCAAACGGTGGCCAACAAGAGTATTAAGAAACTCAAGAATAATGGAAGATAGAAGAGTGCTTCTTCGGGACGCACCGTTTGCTCTTCTTCCGCTAACGGCTCAAGGGCGTCCAACTCCTGGTAAATATTGGCCAGGCTACGGGTGTCGGTGGCGCGAAAATAGCGGCCGCCGGTTTCCTTGGCCAGGTGCGTAAGCAGACGCTCATCCAAGGCCGTGCCGCCGGTCATGGAGAACAGGCCACCGCCAAAATTACCATCGGAGCCGACGCCTATGGTATACACCTTCACCTCTGCATCCTTCGCCAGGATCAGGGCTTCCTCCGGAGTGAGGTTGCCGGCGGTATTTTGACCGTCGGTGAGTAGGATCACCACCTTGTTGGACGCGGATTTATCGTTAAAACGTTTTACCGCCAAACCCAGGGCATCGCCGATGGCGGTGGCGCGACCCACCAGGCCAATCTGCGCTTCTTTGAGCATTTGCGCTACGGTATCCAGATCCCTGGTTAGCGGGGTTTGTAAAAAGGCGGTATCGGCAAAGAGAATAAGCCCCAGCTGATCGCCCTGACGCTCGGTAATAAAGTCGCTGAGCACATTTTTGACCACGCTTAAGCGGTCGACAAAACGTCCCTGATAAGCCATGTCTTGCTCGCGCATGGAACCGGATAAGTCCACCGCCAACATAATATCGCGCCCTTCATTGGCCAGGGTAATAGGCTCGCCGCGATACACTGGGTTAGCCAAGGCGCTCACCAATGTCAGCCAGGCCAGCGCCAGCAACCAATGTGGCCAGCGCTTGTTAACGCGGGTCTGGGTTTTTGCCTTGGCCTGATAGGCCAGCGAGTCGATACGCAGTAACAAGGTGCTGTGTGTTTTTTTGCTATTTTGCACCCAGGCTAGTAGCCAGGGCAGGGGGAGAAGAATAAACAGCCAGGGCCAGGCGAACTCAAACATCCAGGGTCTCCTTGGTCTTAAACTGTACCAGGGCCTGCTTTAGCTTGTGCGCCAGCTTATCCTGCTCGGCATTCTGCACTGCATCACCCTTATATAAGGCAGTAAGCTCTTCGGCGCTAAAGGCCAGGCCGCTCAACTGAGAGAGGGTCAAGGCCCAGCGCTGGCCACTCAGGGCGCTTACCTGGGCACCGTAATAATGTTTGCACAGGCGCTTTAACAGCTGATGCAGGCCTAACGCCGTTTGTTGCTGCGCTAATTGCAAGGCATGGCGTTTGGCGCGCAAGTGTTGCTGGCGGCGACGATAAACCAGTACGGCGGCGATAATTAACACTAACAGCGTGGCGGCCAAGAGCCACCAGGCCGGACCCGGCGGCCAACTTGATACCTCAGTGGGGACAATCACATCGGCCAATGGCATTGTAGGGGCTGACTGCATTTACAAACTCCCTTCATAAAACTGTTGTTCCAGCGCCTTGGCGGCGCTAATTTCCACCAAGGAGTGGCAATATCGGGATAGTTTTTGTTGGCGCAAAGCGTCGAGTTGCTGCGCCTGCTGATTAAAGCGGCGACGAAAACCGGCATCCTGTAAGGGCAGGCTAAAATGCCCCTGATGGCTACGCACATTCACCGCTTCCGGGTAGTGCGGCAGGTGCTGCTCAAAGGGGTCGCTGATCACGCAGGCGACCACTTCGCAATGGCGCGCCAGACGTTGTAATTCGCGCTCTATGGCCGGGTTATCATCGTGCTGCAATATGGCAAAGTCGCTCAGCAGGTAGACGGTGCTGCCGGGCTTGGCAAGCTGGTTTAAGCGTTGCAACTGGCGCAGCAGATCTGTGCCAGTGGCGCTACTGCTGAGGGTTTGCTGCTGTTTGTGGCTGTCGAGCAGGCCGTGGAATACCCGTAACACCGCCTTATCGCGGCTTTGTGGGCGAAATTCATGGTGCTGCTGATCGTTAAAAACCAGGGCACCGAGTTTATCGCCACGGGCACAGGCCGACCAGGCGATCAAGGCGGCCAGATGCGCCGCTTGCACCGATTTAAATAGCAGCTGAGAGCCAAAGTGCATGCTGGCGCTAAAGTCGACCAGCATTAGTACCGGGCGTTCCTTTTCTTCCTGAAACAGCTTGGTATGGGCCTCGCCGGTACGGGCGGTTACGCGCCAGTCGATGCTGCGTACATCATCGCCGCTTTGATAATGGCGCACCTCCGCAAACTCCATGCCGCGGCCCTTATGCGGTGCCAGATACTGACCGCTATGGGGGCTGCGTATGCGCTTGCGTACCGCTAAATCCAGCAGCTGGGTTTTTGTTTTGTAATAGGTGAGCTCTTTTAAAGCCAGGCTATGGCCATTGCTATGCAACTGCTCTAGCCATTGCTGCACACCCATGGCTGACTGCAACTTAGCCATTAAGGCACTGCCACGCGCTCTAAAATGCGCGTTAACACTTGATCTTTACTGACGCCTTCGGCCTGAGCTTCGTAGCTGAGGATAATGCGATGGCGCAGCACATTATGAAACACCGCCTGAATGTCTTCCGGGCTGACAAAATCGCGACCATTTAACCAGGCATTGGCGCGCGCCGCTCTATCGAGCGCTATGGTGGCCCTGGGGCTGGCACCGTATTCAATCCAGTTGGCCAGGTCGTCATCGACGCGTAAACCATCACGGGTAGCGATCACCAGCTGCACCAGGTATTGCTCTAGGGGCTCGGCCAAATGCAACGCCAGCACCTGTTGGCGGGCATCGAATAGATCCGCCTGAGAAATAGGCTCAATATTTTGCTGCTCACCGGCCAGCGCCTCGCCACGGGTCAGGCGCAAAATGGCCAGCTCCGCCTCGGCATTCGGGTAATCGATATTGAGATGCAGTAAAAAGCGGTCAAGCTGCGCTTCGGGCAGCGGGTAGGTCCCTTCTTGTTCCAGCGGGTTCTGTGTCGCCATCACCATAAACAGCTGCTCAAGTGGGTAGGTGTTCTTGCCCACGGTGATTTGCCGCTCGGCCATGGCCTCCAGCAGGGCCGACTGCACCTTGGCCGGGGCGCGGTTTATTTCATCCGCCAGCACCAGGTTATGAAACAGCGGGCCCGGCTCAAATACAAACTCGCTGGTTTGTTGGCGGTAAATATCGGTGCCGGTGACATCCGACGGCAATAAATCCGGAGTAAACTGAATGCGTTGGAAGCTCCCTTCTAGGCCCTTGGCCAAAGCGTTTACCGCGCGGGTCTTGGCCAGCCCGGGAGGGCCTTCAACGAGCAGGTGACCGTCCGCCAATACGGCAATGAGTAGGGACTGAGTGAGCTGGTGTTGACCGATGATTTGGGTATCTAAATAGGTTTTTAATTGTGCAAACTTAGAAACTGCCATAAGTGTACTTGTCCTTGCCGGCATATATAAATGCTGTGAAAAAATAGGGCGCGTGTCATAACCTGGTTACGCCTAACAACGCCCTTTAGGCATTGCGTAAGCCAAATAGTTCGATCGATTTTACTTACAATTGTTCAGTTTTAAAGTCTTGTTTTTTATTTTGATTGCTTCAGTTTGTTAACTATTGTTGTAGCTGGGTGGTAAATTTTGATATGCCTATTGGCAATGCGCCCAGGGTTGTTTTAGAATCGGGGAAATATTAACAGGTCAGACCTGTCAGCAGGAGAAGCATTTATATGTCTGAGCAAACAAAACTAACAACACGAAACGGGGAGCGCATTGCCATTGTCAGTGGCCTGCGTACACCTTTTGCAAAGCAAGCGACCGCTTTTCATCATGTACCCGCATTAGACCTAGGCAAGCTGGTGGTCAACGAGATGCTAGAGCGTCTTGATTTCGACCGCAAGGAAATCGACCAACTGGTGTTCGGTCAGGTGGTACAAATGCCTGAAGCGCCCAATATTGCTCGTGAAATTGTGCTCGGAACCGGCATGCCGGTAAATATCGATGCCTATTCGGTCTCCCGTGCCTGCGCAACCAGCTTTCAGGCCATCGCCAACGTCGCCGAGTCGATTATGGCCGGGCACACACAGGTAGGGATCGCCGGTGGTGCCGACTCATCCTCTGTCTTGCCTATTGGCGTGAGCAAAAAGCTGGCCGGCAGTCTGGTGGATTTAAATAAAGCCCGCACCCTGTCACAGCGCTTAAAGATTTTCTCAAAACTGCGCCTAAAAGACTTGCTGCCGGTGCCGCCGGCGGTGGCCGAATACTCGACCGGCTTGTCCATGGGTCAAACCGCTGAGCAGATGGCAAAAACCCATAATATCAGCCGCGCCGATCAGGATGCTTTGGCGCACCGTTCACACACCTTGGCAAGCCAGGCTTGGGCCGAGGGCAAGCTGGCGCAAGAAGTCATGACCGCTCATGTGCCGCCTTATAAGTCGTTTATCGAGCAGGATAACAATATTCGCGCCAACTCAGAGCTTGCCAGTTACGCTAAATTAAAGCCGGTGTTCGATCGCCAATACGGCAGCGTCACCGCCGCCAATGCGACGCCATTGACCGATGGGGCGGCGGCGGTACTGCTGATGAATGAGAGCAAGGCCAAGGCCATGGGTTACGAAATCCTGGGCTATATTCGCAGCTATGCTTTCACCGCCATCGGTGTGCATGAAGACATGCTGATGGGCCCGGCGCATTCAACGCCGGTGGCGCTTGATCGTGCCGGTATTACGTTAGGCGATCTTGACCTGATTGAAATGCACGAGGCCTTTGCGGCACAAACCCTGGCAAATATGAAGATGTTTGCTTCGAATAAATTTGCCAAAGAGCAGCTTGGTCGCGATAAGGCCATTGGTGAAATCGACATGGATAAATTCAACGTCAATGGTGGCTCACTGGCCTATGGTCACCCATTCGCCGCCACCGGCGCGCGTTTGATCACCCAAAGTATTCATGAACTCAATCGTCGCGGTGGTGGTTTGGCCTTAACCACGGCCTGTGCCGCCGGTGGCCTGGGTGCTGCCTTTGTATTGGAGAGCGCATAATGACTGAATCAGTATTTACATTCGAGCTCAATGATGAGCGCGTGGGTATCGTCACCATAGACGTGCCCGGCGAGAAGATGAACACCTTGCGCGCCAGCTTTGCCGAGCAGTTGCAGGATGTGATCACCACAGCCAACGAAAATAACGTTAAAGGCCTGGTATTTATCAGCGCCAAGCCGGATAACTTTATTGCCGGTGCCGACATCAACATGCTGGACGAGGCCAATACCCGTGAAGAAGCGTTGGCCCTGTCGAGTACCTGTCACGACGCCTTTTTTGACTTGGCTAAACTGCCTTATCCCACGGTGGCCGCCATTCACGGCGCTGCCTTAGGTGGCGGTTTAGAGTTTGCTCTGGCCTGTGATTACCGCGTTTGTAGCGACAGCGACATCACCAAAATGGGTCTGCCCGAGGTGCAGTTAGGCCTCTTGCCTGGCGGCGGCGGAACCCAGCGTCTGCCCAAGCTGGTGGGCATTCAAAAGGCTCTGGAATGGATGCTAACCGGCAAGCAGGTGCGCGCCAAGCAGGCGAAAAAAGCCGGCCTGGTGAACGACTGTGTGCCGCACTCGATTCTATTGGATGTGGCGGTGCAGTTTGCGCAAAAAGGTAAAGCGAAAGCGGCGAAACCTCGGCTCGATAAAATGTCGGCGCTGCTGGAGTCTAACCCCTTTGGCCGCAATCTGATCTTCAAAAAAGCCGCCGAAAATGTGGCCAAGAAGACCG
Organism: Pseudoalteromonas sp. T1lg48; assembly: GCF_002964785.1. Taxonomy (GTDB): domain Bacteria; phylum Pseudomonadota; class Gammaproteobacteria; order Enterobacterales; family Alteromonadaceae; genus Pseudoalteromonas. The sequence goes on along the minus strand of NZ_PQCC01000022.1, from coordinate 198,681 downwards.
GCGGTCATTACCCGGCGCCTGAGCTGATTATCAAGGCGGTGCGTGCCAGCGTCGAGCTGGACCAACTTAAGGCCTATAAAACAGAGGCCGAAGGTTTTGCCGAGCTGGTGATGAGCGATGTCTCTAAAAAACTGCGCGGTATTTTCTTTGCCACTACAGAGATGAAGAAAGAATGGCGCGCCGATGACGCCCCAAGCACCGACAAGGTTGCCGTGTTGGGCGGCGGCCTGATGGGTGCGGGTATCACTCATGTGAGTGCCATCAAGGCGGGTGTGCGCACCCGAGTAAAAGACGTGGCGCAACAAGGCATTGCCGGGGCTATGAACTACAGCTATAAAATTCTTGAGAAAAAGCGTCAGCGTCGCATCTTGTCTCTGGCCGAGTTGCAGGAGCAGATGAGTCGCATTACCGGCACCACGGATTACAGCGGCTTTAAGCATGTGGACATGGTGATCGAAGCGGTATTTGAAGACCTTTCCCTAAAGCAGGCCATGGTTGCCGATGTTGAGCAATATGCCCAAGCGCACACCATTTTTGCCAGCAACACCAGTTCGTTGCCGATAGCACAAATTGCCGCGCAGGCGCAGCGTCCTGAAAATGTTATTGGCTTACACTATTTTTCGCCGGTAGAAAAAATGCCGCTGGTGGAAATTATTCCCCACGAGAAGACCAGTGAGCAAACCATCGCCCGCACCGTGAGCTTTGCCCGCAAGCAAGGCAAAACGCCGATCGTGGTTAAAGACAAGGCCGGTTTCTTTGTAAACCGTATCTTGGCTCCCTATGTGAACGAGGCGGCAAACCTATTGCTCGCGGGTGAACCTATCGAGAAAATCGACCAGGCCTTAGTGGAGTTTGGTTTCCCGGTTGGCCCTCTGGCGCTGCTCGATGAAGTAGGAATTGATATCGGCTCTAAGATTGCCCCTATTCTTGAGGCCGAGCTGGGTGAGCGCTTTAAGGCACCAGCGGTGTTTAATCGCTTAATCGACGACAAGCGCCTAGGTCGTAAGTCGGGCCGTGGCTTCTACGATTACAGCAAGAAAAAGAAGAAGGTGGACGAGTCGGTTTACGAATTCCTGGGCGTGACGCTCAGCCCTAAACTAAACAAGGAAGAGATTGCCGAGCGTTGCGTCATGCAGATGCTGAACGAAGCGGCACGTTGTTTGGAAGAAGGTATCGTCAGCAATGCCCGCGACGGCGACATAGGTGCCATCTTCGGCATTGGCTTCCCGCCCTTCCTGGGCGGTCCGTTTAGCTATATGGATAAACTGGGCGCCGGCAAAGTGTGCTCGATTCTGGCAACCTATGCGCAGTTGAATGACGGCTTTAGCCCGGCATCGGCCCTACTGGCCATGGCCGAGCAGGGCGAAAGTTATTACCCGCAGGAGCAGGCGGTTGCCGAGGCTAAAAGCAAGGTTGAAGCTGAGGAAGAGGTTGAGACAAAGGAGCAGGTTGAAGCTGAGCACAAGGCAGAGGCTAGCGACAAAGCCGATGCTGAAAGCAACGACGAGTCCGAATCAGTTGATTCTGAAGAGCCGGCCAAGGACGTTGCCGAGGACGCTGCGGATCAAGACAAGGAACAGGCTCGCAGTTAATCCCGTCATAAGCACATCATTGATAAGCGCAGCAATATGCTGCGCTTTTTTATGCCCGTTATGTACTTTCTGTCGGCTTTAGATGAAATAAAATCAACTGAAAAAGTTTACTTAATAACCAATAACCTAGCTGTGAATTAAAGAGGCAGGGTGGGCTAGGTGGTTAATTAAGCAGCAGCTTTATGGTAAAGTCGCCGCCCGAGAATGAGGGGGGATTATGATTTTATTATTAAGTGTCGTGTTTGCCAGTTTGTTATTTGTAGTAGCCACCGCCAAAGGCATGCCAGCCAAGCGCTGGGCCCTGTTAGGCGGATTATGTGGCCCCTTCGCCCTGGCGCTGTTTAATGTGCATTACCGCCGCGCTTTGATGCGCACCATAGCCCATTGTGGGATTATTTGGCGTCCCTGATATTTCTTGGTGCCGGGAAGGATGCCGCCGAGCATCCTTTTTTGTGTAAGTGAGTTGCAACTCATCGGCAACGGTTTTCTCAGTTGGGTGTCGTCGTCACCGCGACAAGATCCCGCTGTTTGGACAGCTAGCTAGTTTTAGCAATTCACCCAAAAGCAGATTACTTTCCTGCTTTGCCCGCTTCGAGTATGGGTAGGCCAGCCTCGGTGGGGATGTATATGCGCTCGCCATTGCCTTCTTGCAGGCCTTTAATCCAGACATAACGCAGGTAAGCTTCATTCCCTTTTAGAGACTCGCCTATGATTCTGTTTGCCTCTGCGGCTGCTTTTGCTCTTTCAATGTCTGCTTGGCCTTCGGCTTTTGCTTGAACAATCTTGGCTTCACCTTCGGCTTGGGCTAACGTGACCCGCGCCTTTGCTTGCATGAGTGCCGCTTGCTCTCTTGCCTTGGCCTCTTCAATGAGGATTTGCTTGCTCCATTCCGCCTCTTTTAATGCGGCAATACCATTCATTTCTAATTTATATACTTTGTATTTAGGCCAAGCCCATAAGGCCAGTATGATTAGTATCACAAAGAATAAAACTGTGGCCACGAGACCACCAAAAGCGATTGCATTTCTATTTGGATGCACAATTTTTCCTTTCTTTATAATAGGTTATTATTCAATCCTTGAAGTTAGCTTACCTTGTTGGCTGTGCTAACACCAGCATGCAGAGCAGGGGGCATAATCTGCCGTGTCTGAAAAAGGCTGAAGAGAGTGAATACTTTTTTAACTGGTGTGGTTAGGCTTTGGTTTGATACTGGTGGCACAGCATTAGAATGCCCACCGAGATAGAGACCGAGCCCAGATAAGTCAACGCCATGACAACATAGCTTTTATAGAGCATAGCTTTAGCAAGTAGGTCGGTATCCAACCTTGATAGTGCAACCGTCGCGAGCGTGTCGAGCGGCAGCAACCCTATTAGGATGGTTCCAATGCTAAGAAAAAAGATGGCTCCCTTGCCAAAGGTTCTGTGTAGTTTCACGCTTGCAATAATGGCCAAAATAATGGGACTAATGGCAGCCAAGAGCGTAAACAATGCAAAGGTAATAAACGTCGATTCTTCTTCCATGAGGTAACTCCTTCCTTAGAGATATAACATCCGCATGATGGGCAGATTCAGCTTGGCTAAAATCAGCTGGGAATGAGCGCCAGCCTAGTTTTATGGGTCCATTTACTTTATACGTTTGTTATATGAATTTTGCACTTCAATCTTTGGATTTGTTGAGCACTTCTAGGACAAGGTCTTGCGCTCTTTTATGATCCTTTTCAGACCACCTGATTGTTCCATCATTAGCAATCTCGTACTGAATATTTTCAGCTTCAAATTTTTTTAGTAGAAGGGCTCTAGGCTGGCCGTTTAGGTTGGTGCCAGGCTTCATAGGTTCTGTACATGCTATCAAGCTAAGAAATACCAAAAGCGTAAATAAAAATTTCAATTTAACTACTCGTATATCTACTTATTATCAAGGCCTTGTAAGCCAGTTAACTCTGCGTGTCCTTCACCAAGGGAAGCAATCTATCGCGGCGTTGGATAAAGAAGTCATAACCCGCATCCCCTTCTTTGGAGAGCTCTAAGGCCATATTAACCTGTTGCAGTGAGTCCTTATATTGTCCGTTGCGCTCATAAGCGAAGGCCAGTCCGTTGTATGCATCGGCGGACTTAGGGTGCAATTCGATATTAAACTTGAATAGTTTTATTGCCGTTGTAAAGTCATCTTCTTCAAAGACAAAGTGGTAACCCAGTTCTCTTATTACCTGTTCCGGCGGCGCTATCTGTTCGCCGTATTGCTGTGAAAGGCGAGCGTAGTAGTCGGTAATAGAGTCCAGCTCGCCGGTGAATGCCTGTACCGGCATGGCCCTGGGCATAAATAAATGATGGTACGCATTGAATATGCCGGCGCTGGATGTCAGTGCGTGCGCTACGTTATCGAAGGCGTTGGTGACCAGGGTCAGATTTTTGGGTTTATTGGCCCTCATAAACTGATGCAGGTCATCATACACAGCGCGCATATCGCCACCTTCTTCACCTATGTTCATATACACATAGCTATTAAGCGTTTTTGCTTTGGCAATGAACTCCTTGGTACTCTTTGCCGACGCGCCATGGTTCCACCACACCGCAGGGCTATAGGCGATATGGGCCTGAAAAAGTTCGGGCTTGGTTTGTAGCGCATAAAGGGCAAAGACTCCGGCTGCGGAAGCGCCGGCAATGACTCTAAAGTCATGGGTACGGTATTTATTATCGACCAAAGGGATCAATTCACGTTCGAAAAAATCCAAAAACTTGGCGCCACCGCCACCGAGTCCGACCGGCCCCCTTGGGTCTTGGTTTACCGTGGGATAAAGATCTCTGAGGCGGTTGGTATTTTCTATGGCGACAATAATAACCTCGGGAGCTGATTGGGCATGCTGTAAGCGCTCTATAACCGCCGTAAGCAGGGGGACATTACTGGCACCATCTAGGCGGTAAATTACCGGGTACACCTTGTCAGGGTTGGTGTGGTAGCTTTTAGGTAATTGCACCAGGATGCCGCGCTCTTCACCAAGCACTTTTGACTGTATGATTTCGGTGTGTTGACTGTAGATGTTATCTGGCTGTTCTTGAGCTAAAGTCGTGGTTGAGGCCATTGTGGCTACAAGAAAAGCCAAAATTAAAGCGCTGGTCGGTTTTAGAAGACTCACCATAAATCCCTTTATATAAACGTGTTAGTTAATTCAAACTAGCATCCTTTACAAAAGAATAAAACAATTATAATCAAAGCATTATTAGTCTTTTATATCCAGACAGCCCAACGCGTCGGGACCTGAGCCCAGGCAGAGCTCAACATTTTATAAGGGCTGGCTTTGCTCGTTTTGACCTTGCTCAGTGAGCGGATCACTCAACCACTCCATTCGCGGTCGTTGCGGTGCAAACAACTCGTTTAAATACTGCAGCACCTGCTCAAACTCGATGTTTTCCAGCGTACTCAGTAAATTTGCCTGCAGGGAAAAATCGACACCTGGATTGCTGATGGCTAGCCAAAAGCGTTGTGAGCGCAGGCGCAGGTTTTTGTCTTTCTCGGCAATCTGGCGATACAGGCTTTGTTTGCTGTGCTGCCAGGTTTGCTCATCCATTTGCGTCACTTGTTGGCAGTACTGGCTAATAAAGTGATTATGATGCGCCAATAGCTCCTTACCCGAGACATTGGGCGATTGCACGTAAAATGCCAGGCCTGCGCGGGAATTAAAAGGCGCATAACCGGCACCCACCAAATAGCCAAGCTGCTGCTCGGTGCGCAGGGCATTAAAGTAGGGCTGATTGAGGAGGTGATTGACCATCATCATCAATACCTTCTCTTCAATATCGCCGCTGGTGGCCTGATAGTAGATAACCATGGCATGGTCGTTACAGGGCAGGCTAAGCTGCTGCTGTACTATGGAGGTTATTTCCTCAAGCGGACGGCTGATGGCTTCGATATTGGCTCTTTGTTCCAGATGGGACTGGATCAGTCGCAAAAAGTCATAGGCGTCGGCTGGGCGCCAGTTACCGTGTAAAAATGCCTCGATATGCACGGCGGCAAAAAACTCTTCGCGGAACTGCTTAAACTGCAAGTAGCTGGTGCTTTTAAGTGCCTGCGCCAGCGCCTCCGGGGTGGGATTCCAGGGCATGATCTCGGCGCCGATGCGGCTGAAAATCTCACTCACCGGTTTGTTTTGGTTGCTCGATTGCCAGTGGCGTACCAATTGCTTCTTGTATTCGGCGTAGCGTTTGGCGCAAATATCCGCGTTAAAGAGGGCGTCTAACAATCCCTGCGCCAGCTCCAGCTGGCTGGAAGACAGACCCGCTGTGTGCAGGGTTAAACCACCCTGGTGTGAAGACAGGTGGTAGTTGAGGCCTGCCAGCTCGGCGGGATAAAACTGCTCGGCCACACAGTCGATAAAGAGATCGGCAAACAAGCGAGTGAGGGCCATATGCTGCACATCTTTGACTGCCAACTGGGAGTCGATGGCCAGATAAAAGTGACCCTTGGCGACGCGATAGGTGGCGTCTTGTTTAAACCAAAAGTTAAAGCCCGGGTGTGAGGCCAGCTTTTCTGGCGTGGCACCGGGCGACTCCAGTTCATGCAGTATGCAGGGGCGTTGCAAGTAAGGGTTCACCTCGGGCAGAGACATGGTGCTCAGCGGTGTATCTATGGCCGCCAGGGCATCCAGCCACTGGGGTTCCAAGGCCCTGGTGTAATAGGGGGTGTTGTACCATTGTGTGGTTTTATCGCCGCTAACGCCCGGGTGGATCAACACCAAACGCATATTCTTGGGGCTCAGCCAGTCGAGCACCTGGGCAAACTGCTGTGGCTCATAACCGGCCATCAGATAGTCGCCATACAGATAATGTTCGCTGGGGTAGTGGTGCATATTCACGCTCAGGCCACTGACCCAATCCAGTAAGCGCGCCTTTTCCTGGTTATCGAAGGCGATTTGCAACAGCGTTTGCTTATCACGATACAGAGCGTGCAGTTGCCCGGTGTTTTCGCGGATAAGGGCGATATAGGCAAACACCATCTCGACGATATCCTGATAATATTCAATGCCGTCATCGGTGAGCGCCAGGCTGATATTAAAGTCTTTAAAGTTGCTGCCGTTAATGCCGCCGCCGGCGGATAAGGCATTGATCCAGCCCTGGCTTTTAAGCAGAGAATGCAGTGAGCCCTCGCCCTCATAGCCGAGTAAATGGGCAAGAAAGCTAACCGTTTTATGCTGATAAAATTCATCTATGCTCGGCATGGCAAAGCTGATGATCAGCTTTTGCAAATGCTTATGGGGCTCTATATGCAGCTCCAGCCCAAGGTCTTGCGCCCGATACAAAGGCTCGGCAATTTCGGGTTTGCTGGACGTGCTGCTGTTGAGCTCCGTGAATAGATGTTCGGCCCAGCGCTGTAATTGTGCCAGCGAGTAGGGACCACACAGCACCAGGGTCATCCATTGGGCCTGGTAGTGTGCGGAAAAAAACGCCTCCAGCTCCTTTTTTATCGGGCCCTGTTCATCGCTCAGGGTATCCAGGCTGCCCACCGAGAACTTGGCAAAGGGATGCTTGGGATTCACCGTTTCCTTATGCGCCTGGTAGATGCGACGGCCATCGTCCTTAATTTTCAGTTTAAATTCGGCGTCGATGGCGTTACGTTCTTTGTCTATTTCCGCGTCATTGAACAGCGGCGCAATAAACAGCTGACTAAAACGCTCCAGGGCCGGTTGAAAATATTGTTTAGTGATATCAAAGTAATAGCAGCTGTGTTCGGTGCCGGTCCAGGCATTGCTGCTGCCGCCATGGCGGCTGATAAAGTCATGAAACTCACCGGCTTCGGGGTATTTTTCGGTGCCGAGAAAAAGCAGGTGTTCGACAAAATGAGCAAGGCCCTGACGATGCCAGGGATCATCAAAGTGCCCGGCGTTTACCGTGAGCGCGGCGGCCGCTTTTTGACTATCGCTGTCGGCAACTAACAACACCCTAAGACCATTGGGCAGTGTTAGCGCTTGATAGAGTCTGTTATCATTGCGGCTGATATTCAATGATTGCTCCTGAAACTAAAAAAAGTTACAAGATGTTCAGGGCCAGCGGTTACGGCGAAGTGCCTACCTGAATATCGGGTGGTAAAGCTAAACTATAGCGAATATCGCGCCTTAATGGCTAGCTTTTGCGGCAAAACTTTTTCTCTAATTAGTTGATTTAACAGAAATGAAAACAGTTTTAATCATGCGTCATGGCGATGCGCAGCCATTGCAAGCAGAAGATAATTTGCGTGAGTTAACCGACAAGGGCTTGGCGCAGGCCGATCATGTTGGTCAATGGCTAGCCCAGCGCTTTGATCCGCAAGGGTTAGTTGTCAGCCCGTATGTGCGGGCGCAGCAGACTGCAATGCAGGTGAAGAGCCATTGTCGCAACTTTATTTATACCGAAGACAGCGAGGAAGTGATCCCCTCCGCCGATGCCAAACGCGCCGTTGATTACCTAAGCGCCCTGATAGCGGTGCATAACGACATCGACTGCTGGCTGGTGGTCGCCCACATGCCCATCGTCAGCTACATGGTGGCTGAGTTGTGCCCGGATAAGATGCCTATCTTCCCGACCTGTGGCGTGGCTCATATAGATTATGATCCACAGACCTTACGGGGGCACTGGCGGGCGCTTTATAGCCCGCAGTAACGTTTAGCCACCGGCAATTTTGACCTTAAAGCCTTGACCCTCAAGCAGGCCTTTAAGCTTGTCGCGGTCATCTCCCTGGATCTCGATAACGCCTTCTTTTACGGCGCCACCTTGCCCCATTTTTGACTTTAACAGCTTGGCCAGTTTCTTCAGATCATGTTCTTGTGGGTCAATACCAACAACCAACATCACCCCTTTGCCTTTGCGGCCCTTGGTTTGCCGCTCGATGCGCAGCGCCCCATCTTTAAACAACTTAACGTCAGCTTGTTCTTTCTCAACAGGCGCTTTGATGCGTCCCGTTTCAGTTGAATACACTAGGTTATTGTCGCTCATCACTACCTCCGACCTAAACAGGTCGCTAGTTTATCATAATTGCGTGCTGCTTATTGCCAAATTAGTGCTAGGTCCTATATTTTAAACAAGCAAATTATCAGTGGCTTAGGAGCTAACATGAGTTTGAATCAGCATTACGACAAGGAAAAGAATACGTTGGTAATAGTGATTAAGGATAAATTTGATTTTAACTTAGTACAGGACTTCCGTAACGCCTATACCAGCATTGATCCCGACGCGCGCACCGTGGAGGTAGATTTACGTGCCACCAGTTACATGGACAGCTCGGCCCTTGGCATGTTGTTGAACATGCAAAAGGCGTTGAAGGGACAGATTGAGCGTTTTGCCATTTGCAATGCCAATGCGCAACTAAAGAAAATCTTCCAGATATCCCGCTTTGATAAGAAGTTTGCCATTGACTGAGGCTGGCCGCCTTGGTGGCCCATCTGGCGTAACCCAGCCTCCTCCCGTGGTGCTGGTAGTGGATGATCAGCCTCTCAACCGGCAATTGCTACGCTCCCTGTTGGAGCGCGAGCATTATTGTGTGCTGGAGGCAGAAAACGGCGCCGACGCAGTGGCCTTGGTGACCAGTATGGCGGTGGATGTGGTGCTGCTCGATATTATGATGCCCACCCTGGATGGCTACCAAGCGGCGCCGCAAATAAAGCGCCAGGCCGGTGGGGCCTATCTACCCATCATTTTTATTACCGCCTTAGAGGAGCAGCAGGCTCTGGCTCGCTGTTTGGATGTTGGCGGCGATGACTTTATGCCTAAGCCTTTTGATGCTCACATTCTTAGAGCCAAACTGCGCGCACACCTGCGTATTCGTCAGCTGATGGCACAGTCTATGGAGCAGACGCGAGCGCTTAGTTACTACCAGCGTCAAACGGAGCGTGAATACGAGCTGGTGGAGCATATCTTTGCCAATGCCCTGCAGCGCAAGATGAAGGTGCCGACGGGCGTCGACTGGCATTTGTCGGCGGCAGCGATGTTTAACGGCGATGTCTTTCTCAGTGCCTTAAGCCCCAATGGGATCCAGTATTTTTTGCTCGGCGATTTTACCGGTCATGGCCTAGTGGCAGCGGTCGGCGCTCTGCCGGTGGCACGCATTTTTTACACCATGGTGGAGAAAAATTTTGCCGTGGCCGACATTGCCCGAGAGATTAACCAAGCCCTTGAACACTTATTGCCGGCACATATGTTTTGTGCCGCGACACTGTGTGAGCTTAACGCCAGTGCGCAAAGTGCCACCCTCTGGATGGGCGGCTTGCCCGATGCTTTTTTGCTTGATCAGCAGGGGCGGGTATTACAGCGTTTACAGTCTCGGCATATGGCCCTTGGCATACTCGAAGATGACGAATTTGAACGGAATTTGGTGCATATCACCTTGGAGGATAATGCCCGTTTGCTGCTTTATACCGATGGCATTATTGAGGCGGTTAACGAACAGGACCAGCAATTTGGTGAGCAAGGCTTGCTCAATGCCATGGCCGCCAGCGCCAAGCGCAACAGTGCCGATATTTTAGCTGCGGTGCAGGCCTTTAGCGGTGGTCATAAGCAAACCGATGATTACAGTCTGGTGTTGATTGATCCACAGCCACAGCGGCCAATAGAGCCCACCATTGAGCGCCTTAGCCAGTTACCGCTGAGCCTTTGCCTTGCTTTGGATGCGCAACAATTAAAAAGCTTGGATCCCGTGCCCGAGCTTATCGATCAGGTGGCCAGTATACCGGGATTTCGGGCCCATAAATCGGCGCTTTTTATTTTGTTATCAGAGGCCTATAACAATGCCCTGGAACATGGATTACTGGCCTTGGACTCGGGGCTTAAACGCAGCGACGCCGGCTTTATCGAATATTATGCGCGGCGTGAGCGGGCATTGGCCCAGCTTGAAAGTGGGCATATTCGCTTGGACATAGCGTACCGGCCAACGCAGCGTCAATTGCAACTGACGGTGACCGACTCCGGCCCCGGCTTTAATCACCGCTGCCATCGACCGCCAAAGCAGTATCAAGGTTATGGCTGTGGAATTGCCTTGTTACATGAACTCGCGACGACGGTGAGCTATAACGACAAGGGTAACCAGGTGCTCATCACCTATACGCTCTAGAGGGTTGGTCGCCCGCCTTATTTAATGATTGCCTGTGCTTTTGCCTCTGTGTTAGCATCCGTTTAAAAGTTTAGATGTTTGGATGGCTAAATGAATTCATATAACCAACTGGCGCACATCGAGGCGGATGTGGCGCTTATCGAGCAGTATCAGGCTTTACTAAAAGAATATGTGGCGACAGCCAATGCTCAGGTGCAGTGGCAATATTTAATTCCAGAATTGGGCGAGGGCGGCGCATGTAGCCTGTTTGGCCATTTACAGGAAGAGCCCTTTAGCTTGCGTGAGCACCTTGATACCGGTGCCGAGGAGCGGCTTGCTACCTTGCAGGCGATCGTTGATTTTGTCGTGGAGCAAAGTGGTGTCGACTGGTTTGGTATCTATCAAGCTCGTGATATTGACGGCCAGTGGCAACTGCTAAAACTGGCCTATTATGGTGCGCCTAGCCGGCCCTTATTCCCTATAACCGCTGAGTTTGCCGCCACCAGTAACAATGTACAGGTCGCAAGCTCAGGAAAGGCCAGAATTATCAACAATGTGGAAGACTATGTTGCCAGCGGTGGCGAATACTATACATGTGACCCAAAAGTGAAGGCGGAAAGCTGCTTGCCGCTTTATTCGCAGGAAGGTAAAGTAGTGGGTATCGTCGATGCGGAAGCATTCAGCACAGACTTTTTTACCCCCGAACGCTTAGCTCTGTTAGTTGCCGCAAGCAAAGAAATTGTCGCGCATCTGCCAGCTTAATGTGGCCGGGTACTGCTAACCCCTGAGATAATTAAAAAGAGAGTCCCATGTTCTCACAGTTAAAACCATTACCGACGGATCCCATTCTTGGGTTGATGGCTGCGTTCAAGGCTGACACCAATGCCAATAAAATCGATTTAGGTGTCGGCGTATACAAAGACGAGCAGGGCAACACCCCTGTGTTAAGAGCCGTAAAAAAAGCTGAAGAGTTTCGCTTAGCAAATGAAGCCACCAAGTCTTATATCGGATTGGCCGGTAACTTGGATTATTGTCAGAAAATGGAACAACTGCTGTTAGGCGATGCCCACCCAGCCTTGCTGGCAGACCGTGTTCGTACGGCGCAAACTCCAGGTGGTACCGGCTCATTGCGCGTAGCCGCCGAGTTTATTAAGCGTTGTAACGATGATGCTACCGTGTGGGTGACCACACCGACTTGGGCTAACCATATCAGTCTGTTCGAAGCGGCTGGTCTTACGGTGAAAGAATACCCTTACTACGACTATGAAAATAAGGGTCTATTGTTCGATGAAATGGTAAACGCTCTAAGCCAGATCCCGGCTGGCGATGTGGTCTTGCTCCACGCTTGTTGTCATAACCCAAGTGGTATGGACTTAAATGCCGAGCAATGGCAAACCGTAACCGACATCGCCAAAGCACAAGGTTTTACCGTGCTTATCGATATCGCGTACCAGGGTTTTGGTACTAGCCTGGACGAAGATGCTGCCGGCCTGCGTTTGCTTGCTTCTCAGGTTGAAGAGTTGATCATCTGTTCTTCATGTTCGAAGAACTTCGGCTTATACCGTGACCGTATCGGTGCATGCTCTATCATCTCTAAAGATGCCAGCGGCGCCGATGTATCTAACTCGGTATTGCTGAGCGTGGTGCGTAGCATTTACTCTATGCCGCCGGCACACGGTGCGGATATCGTCAGCACTATTTTAGCTAGCTCAGAGCTGACCACCATGTGGCACGATGAGCTGGATGAAATGCGCTCACGCATTAACGAGTTCCGTTCACTATTAAAAGAGAAGCTAAATGCCAAATGTCACGGCATGGACTTCTCATTTATCGAGCGTCAGCACGGTATGTTCTCTTTCTTAGGCATTAATAAAGAGCAGATCGAGCGCTTGCAAAAAGAGTACTCGATTTACATCGTTGGTTCGAGCCGTGTGAATGTAGCCGGTATCAGCCATGCAAACATCGATTACTTTGCCGATGCCGTGGCCGAGGTTACTAAATAACCAAACTAAAGGTTATCAACAAAAAAGCCAGCAATAGCTGGCTTTTTTAATTCTGGCTGTTGGTTAGGCTTCTTTGGCCTTCAGCTCGGTCACCTTGTCATTGCTGTCCTGTGCTTTGGGCTTTTTTTCGGCTTTTTTATCGCTCGGTTTGACACCCTTTAGCACCTGCATGAAATCTTCTTTTTGTTTAGCTATTTGCAGCGCCAGGCCCTCGACCTGTTGTTCGCTTAAGGGGACATCGGCGTTTGCCAATAGGCCTTCTAGGTTTTCGGCAATATCGAGCATTTTGTCATAAGCATCGGCTTCTTTTTTACTGGTAAAGGTCATGCGCTCGACTCCATCTCTTTCAACTACGTACTTAACGACAACAGCCATGGGATCTCCTAACTATACTGTTTTTTTATACAGTTAGATTAGGGTGGCAAGGAGCTAAGGTCAAGGTGTTTTTATTATTTTTCCACAGCTTGTGTCGGAAGATGGGACTGAATTGGTGAGCCGGAGCCTGCTCGATTGAGTCTTTGGGTTGACAAGTTTTGTCTCGTCTTCTTTATTTAATAACGGTAGTACCTAAGGATGATTCATAACTTTAAGGAGAGAAGTATGAAACTACTGAACACCTCTGCAAGTGCCTTTGCAGGCGCCCTTGCCACAATACTCTTACTTGCCACCACTGACCCGGTTGTTGCGGCACCAGCCGAACCCAGTAAAAGCGAAGCCTCAAGCCATGCCAAGGTCAGCTTGAACCAGGCCTCGGCCGAGCAATTGCAGGCCTTGCCCGGTATAGGTCCGGCCAAAGCCAAGGCAATTATCGACTATCGCGATAAAAACGGCGGCTTTAAGAGTATTGAGCAACTGGATGATGTGCCAGGGATAGGTGAGCGGCTAATGGCCGAGCTCAAGGATAAGGTGTCGTTGTAATTGGAAATAATCTAAAGGCAGCGTTAGCTGCCTTTATTATGCTCTGTAATCGCCTGGTCCAGATGACGACAGGCAAAGTAGTGGCGCACCGGCAGCACCAAAATGGGGTAGGCAAGACCGGCAAGCAATAACCAGGGCAGCATGCTCCACCCCTCAAAGCGCACCAACAATAAAAACAGCGGCGTGATCAGCAACAGCTTGATGATATTGAGGGTGATACGTTCTTGGGCATTCAATAATTCCAACGCCTCAGCCACCAGTTGCAAGCGCTGGCGGTGGCTGAATGATTGCAACTTAGGAATGTGACTGGCTAAAAAATAAATCATGACTTGCCAGGCTTAAAGAACAAGCTAGCACAGGTTACGATAACTGCGGCCGCTGCAAGGGCCGCAAAAATCACCTGCATCCAACCCGGCATAGACAGACCTAGAAATTGCCAGTCGATGTTGCCGCAATCACCGGTGGCGGCGAAAAAGCCCGGCATCCACTCATGCAAGGGCACGGGGAAGTTAGGTTCGAATTCACAGACGAAGGCAAAGGGATCCGTGGTGGTTTGCATCATAATGTGCTCACGGGCCAATAACAGACCCCAAATGCTGGCAACCAGCCAGGTGGCCAAGCCGCTCAGGCGCAGCCAAAGATTGGCAGGGTTGATGGCGCCAATAAGGCCAGCCAATAACACGCCTAACACGGCGGTACGTTGGTAGATACACATGATGCACGGAGCTAAATCCATGGCGTATTGGAAATACAGCGCCGTTGCCTCAAACAGGGTTGCGATTAACGCTAATAGTAACCAAGGCGCACGTTGGCGCGAAATCTTACTTAACCAGCTCATAGCTTACTCAACTAATTGTCTATGCGAGGATTATGCCCCTGCACCTGGGTCTATGCAAGCACCAGCCAAAAGCCGCGAAAAGCTGATACTTTATTATTGTCTTGTGCAATTGCCAGTTTTACTCGGTGCGCTTTACAGTGAATTGGCTTTTTTTACGACACAATCAATTAGTATAAATGTCTACTACAGGCAAATCTGAAACATTAACAATATTTTTGGACCACCTATTAAAGTCTATAAAGTTGACATTAAACCAATCCAATTCTGCCGCAAAGCTTGTTAACATAAACCCTCTCAGGGCAGCTTTAAGAACAAAGCGAAGCGGAAATTTCATTTTTATTAAATGGCTTGTTAGAGTGGTACTTTAATTGGCACAATTTATAAGCAGCGAAAAAGGATGTTAATCGATGCAACTCAGACGAATACTTATCCTATATTTTCTGCTTACCTCTTCTTCTGTGCTCTCCTGGGTTTTGTATGAGCAACTTAATGCTTTGCTAAAGGCTCGGTCGAAATCATCCTAGAGCAGGGTTTTAAAAAGAAGCTAAATGTTAATACTTAATTAGATTATTACCGTATCTGTGACAGGGTAGCTGAAAGTAAAAATAACAAAAATAAGGATATAAGATGATAAGAATCGGGTTGTTAATATGGTTGCTAACTCTTTCAACTGCATCAACAGTGGTTTTTGCGAATGTGTTCACGAACATGGTGAATCACCCCAGTAAAGAGGGGGTAGCGTATAGTTTTAATGAGGGGCATTTTTATACGTTACAAGCAGATGAGAATGGTTGGCAAATGCTGGACCATACATATTTGGGTCGCTACGAAGCTGACAATCAAGTGGCTTTATACAGTGATGGCAGGGGAGCACTAGCTGCCACCGTATTTGATGTGTATTTCCTACCATTTGATGACCAAGGTGTATCTACAGGTGAGTTTCAGCATGTGTTAGATGTGCCAAGTGGAATTGGTAATTACTCTATAAAGCTGTTGCCAGACCAAGATTTGGTGCTGATACTCGGAGATACAGCTATGGTGCAGTATCAAATCGTTGGTCAGCAGGCGGTGGAAGTACAACGTTACACCCACGAAGATTTCGAACTACCTAACCATTACAGCACCCATATTCACCCTGATGGAACCTTGTTGGACTTTATAGGCAATGTTTATCCTTGGGATGGCTCTAATTATTCTGCTCCATTTAGTGTTCCTAAATTGGCTGAATTTATGATCCCCGATGTTTTGGTTTTAGATCAAAACGATGGACTTATTGTATTAAAATCATATACCAGTAATGTGGTGCGCTTTAACTGGCCACTAAGCGAAGACTCGAGTCCACAATTAATAGCCAACAATTGGGATGGGAGCAAATTCCTTGGTGTTGGTTCTCATACTGACTGGGTAAGAGTTAAGCCGAATGCATTTAGCCCATGGTTATTTGATCCTACTGATCCATTGGCAAGGATAAATAGTAACTTCACCTACCCACATTGGTTGAAGAGCTATCAAGTTATAACTGGGCAAAGGTCATACGGTAACAAGGAAGGGTTTGAAGACCGCCCTGTACAAATTAACAATGTCCTCTGGTTGGGCCCCCTAAAAATTGAACCGGTAGGAGAAACGTATCAGTTTGACTATTTTAGTACTCTTCACCTATCGAATAATGATCTGCTAGTGAATAGACGAGACAACCAAGGCTCACCAGCATGGGGAAACGACTTTCAACAAATAAGCTCTGAAATATCCTTGGGGTTGTCTCGATATACACTGAATGAAACAGGGGAGATTCAATCGAAAACTGTACTTGAGGGGCAAAGTCAAGGTAGTTGGGCACAGTTGATTATGGCAGAGCCGCTATCAAACAAAGTATTTGCCCTTGTCTTAAACCCAAATGATACCTTTGTTTATGCTCAGATTTATAAAGATGAGCAGCTATTGTCTGAGTATCCAGTATTTCAATACGGGCATTTTTTTGGGCAACCAATTCATGGAGCTGACAGTCGTCCAGTGATCTCTCCTGACAAAGCACACGTTTATTTTGAGGTGAATGAGGAGGTTTACTACTGTGACATTGAGGAGCTAACAACGCTCAATAACTGTGCTCAGATCTATGTTGAAAAGCTTACCTTTCCGCGCATCAGTGCTTACAAGGACGGAATCGTTTATTGGGGAACTCACAGGCATAAATTTATCAGCATATCTCACAATAACGACGAGTTACTTGTAGAAGATAAGTGGGCTGGAAAATTTGAAGACGGCTGCTGTGTTGAAACGGTATTTTATAACCCTGTTACAGACCGCTTGTTTGTAGATGACATGGAATTATTGCCTGACGGTAGTGTGGAGAAGTTGAACGTGCAGGCCAGACGTCCTTATTTTTATAATAAAACAACCAAACTTGCTTTTGGTTCGGGTTACAGCACCAGTGGATCATTTGGTTATGACATCAACACGGACAGCTACTATCAAGTTGAGTTTATGAATCACCTGTATCCCCAAGTCTCAGAGGGTTCCTTAAGAGCGTACTTGGGTTCTGACCTACTGGTGTTTGACAACCCCTATGTGAAAAACGGTATTGAAGTAATCAAGGCGCCATTTCTTGTTAACGTGGCAGTGGATTTCAACGAGCCTGACACCATTTATTCCTACGAGGAGTTAACACTTCCTATTTATGAGCTGTTTACTTCTGAACCTGAGTTTCAAGAAACTTGGATGCTGGCGATAGGCTATAGTAGCGAAGATAATAAAAATGCGGTGCCGAAAGATAACTATATTCGCTTTACAATTGAAAAAGCTTACTCCCTAGCCCATGACGGTAGTTTTCCCTTTAAATTAGTGACTGAACAAGGGTCATGGCGAGCCACATTTCCACTAAAAACTCAGTTGCTTAATTTAAACGAGGCGCCTGTGTTTCAAAAAGTATATGACCAACGAATGACTGTTGGCACTGAATATGAGGGAGCGTTATGGGATATCGTTAGTGATCCCGACGGCGATAATCTTATCTTTACTACAGAAGGTTTGCCAGCTGGCTTAGTGCTTGACGGCAGTTACATTTCAGGTGTGCCAACCAAAGCAGGTGATTATCTGGTTACTGTTACGGCAACTGATCCTTTAGGGCTAACGGCCCAAGTTCAGTTTTATATTAAAGTGGAAAATGCCGACTCAGACGACTTAAGCAGCTCAGGTGGTAGTTTGGGTTATCTAATCGTGTTCATGTTGATGGGAGCTCGTTGGCTGCGTCAGCAGAAAACACCACTAAAGAAGGGTTAACGGGTAGGTGCAATATGAGTTATCTATTTTGTTTTTGACTAAATATATTAGCGCCGAATAGATAAACGAGTTTTCTGTACCTGCACCTGGGTCTATGCAAGCACCAGCCAAACGCCGGGAAAAGCTGATACTTTATTATTGTCTTGTGCAATTGCCAGTTTTACTCGGTGCGCTTTACAGTGAAGTTTTCTTGTTAGTTGCTAATCATCTGGTACAATCAGTGGAATAATTAAAATTATATTAAACCGTAGTGAAGTGGACGTTAGATGAGAATTTTTAAAGCGAAAAGCCCAGCTGGATTTGCTGAGGAATACATAGTTGAGTCCATCTGGAATGGTGAGTTTCCACCAGGCTCTATTCTCCCTGCCGAGCGCGAGCTATCGGAACTCATTGGCGTGACTCGCACGACACTGCGTGAAGTATTACAACGCCTGGCTCGTGATGGTTGGTTAACTATTCAACATGGTAAGCCAACACGGGTAAATAACTTTTGGGAAACCTCGGGCCTGAACATTCTGGAGACGTTAGCACGTCTTGACGAAGATAAAATGCCGGAGCTGACCGATCAGCTGCTTTCCGCGCGCACCAACATCAGTGCCATCTATATGCGTGCGGCGATTAAAATTGATCCAGAGCGCGTAAAGGAAATTGTTGCCGACCGCGAAAGCGTTGAAGACACGGCCCAAGCCTATGCCGACTATGACTATTTAGTGCACCACCACCTTGCCAGCGCCGGAAACAACAAAATTTATGTGTTGATCCTCAACGGCTTTAAAGGCTTCTACTCTAAGATCGGTTGTCACTATTTCTCTGACCCTCGTACTCGAGAGCTGGCACGTCAATTCTATTCCGATTTGGCTGAGCTGGCCGAGAAGCAGGATCACGACGGTGCCATCACCCTGATGCGTCGCTACGGTCATCAAAGCGGTCAAATCTGGCAGGAAATTCGCGGCGATATGCCCGAAGGCATTATGGATTAATTAAAGAGCCTGCGAAAGCAGGCTTTTTTGTGCCTGGGCAGTTAAAAATTAAACAATCACTTTTTTCGATAACTGCTATCGTTAAATGCGATTGTTCTTTTGCGCATTAGCTCAGTAACATAGCGTCCAAGAATATATGTATGTATTTTAGTTGTCGGGGTTGTTTTTCATAGGCCCGCCACTATATCTATGTGCAGGAATTAATACAGGCTAGATGGCCTTGCCGTCTAAGCCGCACAGTACGATAAACTCAAACTATTTTGGAGAATAAAATGGGTGTATTAGTAGGCCGCAAGGCACCAGACTTTACAGCTGCAGCAGTGCTAGGTAATGGCGAAATCGTAGATAGCTACAACCTACACGAGACAATCAAAGGCAAGAAAGCGGTTATCTTTTTCTACCCACTCGATTTCACTTTCGTTTGTCCTTCTGAGCTAATCGCATTCGACAAGCGTTATGAAGAGTTCCAAAAGCGTGGCGTTGAAGTAATCGGTGTTTCTATCGATTCACAATTCTCACACAACGCATGGCGTAACACTGCCGTTGCAGACGGTGGTATCGGCCAAGTTAAATACGCTCTAGTAGCTGATGTTAAACACGAAATCTGTCAAGCATACGACGTTGAGCACCCAGAAGCGGGCGTTGCTTTCCGTGGTTCATTCCTAATTGACGAAGAAGGCACAGTACGTCACCAGGTAGTTAACGACCTACCTCTAGGCCGTAACATCGACGAAATGCTACGTATGGTTGACGCACTAGCGTTCCACAGCGAGCACGGCGAAGTATGTCCTGCTGGTTGGACTGAAGGTAAAAAAGGTATGGACGCAAGCCCTGAAGGTGTTGCTAAGTTCCTATCTGACAACGAAGGCGACCTATAAGGTCTTACCCTCGTTTAAAAAACCGCGCTCACGCGCGGTTTTTTTGTGCCTGCAGATTTGCCAAAACCGGCTCACAGGTAGAAGATACCGTTATTCATAACATGCTGAAGGGGGCGCATTATGCAATGGTTAAGGTGGCAAGTAGGCCGCCAATTGTCTGGATACGATAAGATGTTTTTGGCTGGGGCATTGTGGCCTATTAAGTTTGATTGCTATCTGCTGCGCTTTAAACAAGGAAGCTTTATCAAACGCCATACAGACACCGTTGAATCTGGTCGCCACTACCGCCTTAATATTGTGTTAAAAGCGGCTAATAGAGGCGGAGAGTTCGAATGTGAGCAACCTATTTACGCAAGTAGGCGTATTAAGCTCTTTAGGCCGGATATTAGCGCTCATGCTGTCACAAGAGTGGAAGAAGGCACGCGATATGTATTCAGTGTCGGCTGGATACGTAATTACGAGACATAAAAAAACCGCCCTTAGGCGGTTTTTTTTATTATTGGAAGCTTACGGCGCGACGCTCTTTGCGTGGTGCTCGGCTTTTCGCATTCGGATCACGGAAGCTGCGCTTTTTGCCTTCACTGCGTTCTGAACGCTCACGTGGTGGACGTGAATCGCGTTGTTCACGCGGCGCATTTGCTTCAGATGGGCTTAGTGTCAGCTTCATTGGGCGCTTACAGATGTACACCTTCTGGAAGTGAGCCACTTTTTCAGCCGGCATGCCCTGTGGCAGCTCAACGGTACTGTGGGCATCAAATAAGCGAATGTCGCCAATGAACTTGCTCGAGATATCCGCCTCGTTAGCAATGGCACCAACAATGTTCTTCACCTGAACACCGTGCTCGCGACCGACTTCGATACGGTAGGTATCCATAGGCGTGTTTGAGTCACGACGCTCACGGCGTGGCTTATCGCCATCACGGCGGTTGTCATCGCGACGGCGGTCACCGCGTTCGTTACGGCGCTCATTACGGTCGTTACGCTCACCGCGCTCAGGACGTTCCTTCGTGTTGATCTCTTCCACTTTCAGTGGCGTCTGCTGTTGCGCTAGGCAAAGCAGGGCAGCGGCAAGGTCGCCTTGGCTAAGTTGCAGCTTGTTACCGATAGAAGTGGCTACCTGGGCAAAGAACTCGCTGTCTTTGTGCTCAAGGGCCGCGGCAATCTTGGTTTCAAGAGCATCGATACGCTTTTGCTCAACCACTTTAGCACTTGGTAGTTGTACTTCAGCGATGTCGCTCTTGGTGTGGCGTATAATGTTCTTAAGCAGGTAACGCTCGTTACCTTTAACGAACAAGATGGCCTTACCCTGACGACCAGCACGACCGGTACGGCCGATACGGTGTACATAGGCTTCGCTGTCTTGTGGAATGTCGTAGTTCACAACCAGGCTGATACGTTCAACATCAAGACCACGAGCCGCTACGTCGGTAGCGATAACGATATCGAGTAAGCCATTCTTCAGACGGTCTACGGTGCGCTCACGGGCTTGCTGATTCATGTCACCGTTAAGCGGTGCCGCAGAGAAACCTTCGCGCTCTAGCAATTCAGCCAGCTGTACCGTGTCGTTACGAGTACGTACGAACACGATAGCGGCGTCAAACGTTTCCGCTTCCAAGAAGCGCACGATGGCTTTGTTCTTGTGTACGCGGGCTTGCCAGTAAACCTGCTCAATGGTTGATACCGTGCTGTTACGTGGCGTAATGCGCACTTGCTCGGCGTCTTGCAAATAGGTTTTACAAATTGACTGAATTTGCTTTGGCATGGTCGCAGAGAACAAACAGGTTTGCTTGTCTTCTGGCGTTTGCGCCATGATGCTTTCTACGTCGTCGATAAAGCCCATGCGCAACATTTCATCTGCTTCGTCTAGCACTAGTGCGCTAAGGCGAGATAGGTCGATAGACTTGCGGCTGATGTGATCCAACAAACGACCAGGAGTCGCGACAATGATTTGTGCGCCTCGACGCAAGGCACTTAGCTGGATACCGTAGCTCTGGCCACCGTAAAGCGCCAGGACTTCTACGCCCTTAGTAAATTTTGCATATTGCTCGAACGCTTCCGCTACCTGGATAGCAAGCTCACGAGTAGGGGTAAGTACAAGGATCTGTGGATACTTAGCATCGGCATCAATGTTGTTCAATAAAGGCAATGCAAAGGCAGCAGTTTTACCTGTACCTGTTTGCGCCATTCCCAAGACATCCTTTTTGTCGAGTAAAAGGGGAATACATTGAGTTTGGATCTCGGAAGGAGTCTCATAACCCAACTGTTCCACTGCTTTTAAGATAGCAGGAGAAAGGTGTAACGACTCAAAGGTGACTTGTTCTGACATTAAAACGCCTCGGGAATTCAAAGAGCGCGCATTGTACAGGAATGAAGCAGTAATTGCTTGTATAAATTGAAACTATTTCCTATGTGTTTGGTTTTGTATGAAATTTAATCAGTGGTATTTTCCGGATCCGGTGTAAACGGCATAAATAAAGGGTTTTCTGCCAGCCAATAAAGGGTTTTTTAAGCGCGCTGTAGAAGCCTTGAGAGCAGGATAAAAATGATGAAAATAAGGCTTTTATTGGTTTGTTTTGCGCTACGCGTGTTTTTTGAATTTTTAGCTCATTTCGTGAGCAAACAAAAACGCCACTCAGGTGAGCGGCGTTTTCTAGAAACTTACTCCTGGTATAGCCCCAGATTTGCTTTGGCATAGGCTTCAAACTCGGTAAAGCCGCCAACGTGTTTTTGGTCGATAAAGATTTGTGGCACCGTTTCACAGGGTTTGCCAGCCGATTTCTCCAAATCTGCTTTGCTGATCCCCTCTTTGATGATATCCACATAGCGGAATTTAAAATCTTCACGCTGCTCGGCGAGTTGAGTTGCTACGTCTTTAGCACGTACGCAAAAAGGACAACCATCACGACCAAAAATAACAGTTAACATAATCTCTCCAGTGCTTTTTTTAGGGTACAGGGAGCAGTGTAGCGAGCTTAAGGGCCCGGGTAAAATGCCAAAAACCGATTTACCCGTTCGCTAAAAACGATTAACTGCGATAAACGGTTTTAATCAGGTGGTAGCCAAACTTGGTTTTTACCGGACCATGCACTTCGAACAACGGTTTTTTAAAAACCACATCGTCAAAGGCTTTGACCATGGTGCCGCGTTCAAATTCTCCGAGATCGCCGCCGCGCTTTTTCGATGGACAAGTTGAGTATTGCTTGGCAAGCTTATTGAAGTCGCCGCCTTTATCGAGCTTGGCTTTAATTGCTAAGCACTCTTCTTTGCTCTTCACCAGAATGTGGTAGGCACAAGCTTTGGCCATGATATTACTCCTAAAATTTAAATCGATACGGTGTGACTTGGTCTAACACCTTTTGTTTCTCGCCAATTCCGCCGATACGATACGCGGTGCCTTCATGGGCGAGCAGGCCCCTGTGATCCATGGTCGCTTTTTCAGCATGTTCCATCCGTTGCCAGCGATTACTGGGAACGTCAAAGCGCCAGACCTGGCTTGAGGGCGAGCTAGGTTTGCCATTATACCCTATCCCGTTGTAGTTGTAGGGATTCGGCGAACCGCCGATAAACACCAGGTTGCCATTGATGGTGCCCGCCGCCATGCGATAGTGCGCCTTACCCGTGGGGTGGGCAATGCTGTGCCAGGAAACCTTGCGGGGGTCTTGTGGGTCGATAATCCCTTTAAGGCACTGTGCCTTGGCGGAAAAACCACGTCGTTTGTCGGCAAAGGCGACGGTTTTAACGCCGTCACAAACAATCATCAGGTTATCTTCAATGGCGCCGGCATGGCCAAACACCGCATCACCAAGAAAGGGGGAGGCCTGTGACCAGCTGTCTTCAGCGATATCATAAACCTGTACCAGGTTGACGTTGCCGTCGTTGTGCCAGCCGCTGATCAGATAGATGTATTGGTCGTTGTAATTTAAGGCGACACTGTCATCCACCGGCACCGGCATGCTGGCCAACTGGTGATACTGATCTTTTTCGACGTCATAGCGGTAGGCGTCCGGCACCGAGACCTCGGTGTGATCGGCGGCCACGGTATAGCCACCAAACACATAGGCATACTTACCTACGCCCACGGCGGTAGCGGCAAGACGGCCTGATAGCTGAGCCGACGCCGGAACGGGTGCCTTGGCTTGCCAGGCATGGCTGCCTAGCTTTAACGCCCATACCTTGTTATGAACATCAAGGTGCGTTTTTCCCGCTCCTAGGCCCATAAAACTGAGGAAGTAATTGCCTTGCTCGGTGCTCACCTTGGCGACCGCGTTATTGCTGACCGGCTCCGGGAGCGCCGGTAACTCTGCGGCGAACAGGGAGCCACTTAGGGCCAGACCCATAGCGGCGCAAAGCATTTTAATCATCTGATTTACCTCTTAATTTAATACCCAACTCGGTGGAGTAACCCATTGCCCGTGCACTGATAGATAAAGACTCATCAATCACGGAATAGGTTGGAAAGGCGGATATTTTATATTGCTGTGCGGTGTATTCGCTACCTAAAAGTATAGGCATTGTCAGCTGTAAATCATCGACAAATTCACGCACCTGCGCCTTGGACTGATAATCCAGGGCAATAGCGATGGCATGAACGTCGCCCCTGTCCATGGCTTTTTGTAAATTCGGCATCGACAACTTACACACCGAGCACCAGGGTGCGAAAAAATAAACCACGGTTTTTTGTCCCTGGAGCTCCCTAATACTAAAGCGCGCATCGTCGTGAAGTTGCGGCAGTGAAAAATAAGGCGCCGGGCTGTGATCGGCGGATAAAAGGTGGCGCTCCTGATAAGCACTGACCGCAAAAAAAACCACTGCTATCAGGATAAGTTGGGAAAAAAACTTCTTCATTAAAGTCCTTAAATTTCATAATGATACTTATATTAGACCGAATTTATTATAAAAAATGTGAAATTATTACCTTGAAATTAGAAGCGCGGTCCATACATCTGATTATGAGGACGCCATAAAGGGTCCCAACCAAATAGAACTTATTGATATTTATACATAAAGGTTGTTTGTTCAGCAGAAAAACAACCGCCAAATATTGCTTAAATTGAGGATATTATTATGCGTACAGTAGACCTTTCTCCACTATATCGTTCATTTATCGGTTTCGATCACCTGGCATCACTTATGGATGCGGCGGCACGCACCGATAAACAACCAAGTTACCCGCCTTATAACATTGAGGCACTGGGTAAAGATCAGTACAGAATTACCATGGCCGTAGCCGGTTTCAGCGACAGCGAGCTGACCATTGAGTCGGAGAATAACACGCTCAAGGTAACCGGGACAAAGGCCGATAAAGAATCCAAAGAAGAGCGCAAGTTTATCCACCAGGGTATTGCCGAGCGTAACTTCGAGCGCAAGTTCCAACTTGGCGACCATGTGAAGGTGTTGGGCGCAAGTTTGGAAAATGGCCTGCTGGTTATCGACTTACAGCGCGAAATTCCAGAGGCGTTGAAACCGCGAAAAATTGAAATCGGCACAGGTAAGTTACTAGAAAGTAAATAATTACTTGCCATTCTCCCTTTGGTACGCCGCCCTTTTGGGCGGCGTTTTTATTATTTCCAGTTAGGGTCTAATGTGACTAAAACAGATAAAAAGCGTGACAAACAATTACGCGACCTGCTCACCGAGATGTGTGATGGGCGTTGTAAAGCTATTACCGGCTTTTGCTGGTTAACTCATAAAATAGACTGGAAAAGCCCACAAAAGAGCCTCACACTCACCCTTGTTTTTGCAACGGACGATGAGCTAGAGACATTTTTAGCAAGTGAGACCCGCATAACGCTTGAAGACGAGCTAGTTAGAGCCCTTAAA
Organism: Pseudoalteromonas sp. T1lg48; assembly: GCF_002964785.1. Lineage (GTDB taxonomy): Bacteria > Pseudomonadota > Gammaproteobacteria > Enterobacterales > Alteromonadaceae > Pseudoalteromonas. The sequence continues at coordinate 173,324 of NZ_PQCC01000022.1, read as the reverse complement.
ACGATAGGGCTGAGCCCGATTAATAAGGCGAAACAGTTAGCATACGACAGTGAACAACAGTGCCAGATTCACCACCGGGGGAATTGGGCAAAACGGTTAAAATAACAAGGACTCAAAGTATGAGCACCGAACTGCCCAGCGCCGCAATTTTTGTCGATGTGCAAAATATTTACTATACCTGTCGCGAAACCTTTGCGCGCAACTTCGATTACAACGCCTTTTGGCGTGAAGTTAGCGGCCAATATCGCATTGAAAAGGCCATTGCCTACGCTATCGACAGGGGCGACAACAAGCAGCGGGAATTTCAAAATATCCTCCGTGCCATAGGGTTTGAGGTGAAGCTTAAGCCTTTTATTCAACGTGCCGATGGTTCGGCGAAAGGCGACTGGGATGTGGGTATTACCCTGGATGCCATTGAATATGGTAGCCAAACCGACACAACCATTTTACTCTCCGGCGATGGCGATTTTGACCTATTAGCAAAAAAGCTACGTGATGAAAGAAACAAACGTGTAGAAGTGTATAGCTGCGAAAAGCTTACGGCGGCATCGTTAGTAAATGCCGCAAGTTATTTTCGTGCCATTGATCCCAGTTTATTGTTGAGGTGATTAATAAGCTTAATCGTTGCTGGCCAGCTCCGCTTCGAGTTGCCGCTGCATCTGCTTCAGGGCATTGATCTTATTTCGTGCAAATTCAAGCTGCTCTTGATTGATGCCTTCACGCTCGCCCCTGGCCAGAAGTTTTTTTAATTCCGCCACCTTGTCCTTCGCGGCGCTAACGTAGGCACGTTTAAGCTCCTGTTCCTGCTGGCCCTGATGCTGCAGGTAGGCTTGATGATCGTCAAGATCTCCCTGATAGCGCAGTGTCTGCGTATTATTTTTTACGATTGGCGGCAGGTACTCGGGCGCCGAGTGTTGAGCACTAACCTCTTCTACTTTGCTGTCCAGCCTTGTCGGCTTCTTTTCCATAAGTGCTCTTGCCTTGCTGGGGTTTTGTCGTATGCCTTTGGATGTATCAGATGGCGAGCCGATTGCAGCTTCAACCTGTGGAGCCGACATAGGGCTCTCTGGATACAGCCAATAGAGCGCCATAACTGCCGTAATTATTAAGGTGGTAACTAACGTTCTATTCATTACTTTAACCCCATGCTCTTACGCCAGGCTTGGAATTGGAGCTTATACCGTGTCTTTGCCTGCTCTTTGGCGATGGCATTTATCGCCTGATAGCGAACGGTCTGTGAGTTTGCTGGATAAATGCCATATTCCTTATCCCGACTGTGAATAACCAGCCACTGGCCATTGGGTGTGCGTACCGGTCGAGAAATTGTGTTTGCCGGTAATGTAAAAGCCAATTGATAGGCAAATCCCTTAGCCTTGTCATCACGGCTAAGCTCACCCTGATGTTGGGCAAAGATATCTTCTTGATTGGCCAATGCCGCGGTAAACCCGACTTTCTTGGCTTGCTCGTAGAATGCGTGTGCCGCTTGTGCATCATTAAAACGCACGCCTTGCGCGCTCATGCGCTCAATGTAGCGAAAGCTTTGCTGATGGCGCTCATAGTAGCGGGCGATTTGTGTATCGTTGACCTCGCCCTTGAGGCGTTCGAGCTCGGAGCTTTGTCCATGCAAGGTCTGTTGGACGCCAAGCTGGCCTTGTATGGTCGGTCGTAAAATATCCGCCAAGGCAATTTGTTCCAGTCGTGACAGGCTTAGCTTGTGCTGTCTCAACTTAGCCGCAAGTTGCTTGCTTGCCTCTCGATAACTATGCCAACGCGACAGTTCACCCATAAGTACCTCTATATCTCCACGATGCAGACGAAATCTAATTTGCATCGACATACTTTGATAAAAGTCACCAAGACTAAGCGCTTTTAATTGTTCGTTTTCAGGTAATAGCTCAATGGCGTTCAGTTGCTCAAGTCTGTCATTGTTTAGCTGGCCATTGCTAGGGTAGTTGCCAAGGGTTTGGCGTAGCCAGTCGGCATTCCAAGAAGGGGAGCTGGGCAGTTCCGGCAGGGTGCTTGGGTCAAGCCAGGTATGAACTTGCCAGGCGTTAAGCAGATAACGGCGGACATGGTATTGGTTATCAAACCCCACCTCGGCCTGGCGCAAGAGCAAATGAGGAAACGTTTGCTGCGCTTGCGCTAACAAAAATGCATTCTCCACAAGGCGCTCTGAGCTTTGCACAGCTAATTCCGTGCTTTGTTGCTGGTAAAGAGTACGCATAAAAGAAATTTCTTCAGGCGTGGGCAGTTGCGCATAAGCCCAAGAAGATAGGCCTAAAAGGCCTATCAAAATAATGGTACGAAGACCCATTAATGCTGCTCCATCGCATGATTTAGCAGGTGCACCACCATGGCGATAGCATGAGGGATCACCAGACGACCTATGGCCACGCGATCATAATGGTCTTCTGAGTTCAACACTATGCCGCCCTGGGCGTAACTAAATGCCCCACCCTGGGTTAGCAGTGGACGGATATCCTGACTTTGCGGGTCGAGGGCAGAAAATGAGGCCATGGCGTTGGAAACCAAAGTAAAGTCATTGAGTTGCTCTTGATCATAGTAGTCATTAACCCAGCTTTCCCAACTTGAGTGATTCAATGCCGAGGTGGTCCAGGTGTGATGCGGTTGCAGTAAATCCGTGGTGTGAAATACAAACCCTAATACTTGAGGGTTGCCGCTTTGCAGGTAGCTTTGGTACCAGTACTGACCCAGGTTATCAATGGGCTGGAAGGGCATTTCCTCAAAGTCATCATACATGCTGTAGGTGGAGTAGCTGTCGATGCGATAGTGGGCTTCGGTGACCCCATAGGTGTTGTATTGACTGCTGTCGCCAAACCAGCCGCTGGCGCCACCCTGACCGTCATCCAGGTAGTCGCCTTGTAACCAGGTGGCCGCCATGTTGTCTATATCACCCCAGACGGTGAGCTTTTCATAGTTATAGCCACCAAAGTCATTACCGTGCACATCCGCACCTTGGGTGTGATTTTGAAAGTGCCAGTAGCTGGTATATTTTACAATGCTTTCGGCGGCTCCCCAGACTGGAGCCTGGACACACGAACCCGACATGGCACCGCAAAAGAAGGTGTCTTCGAAATCATCCACATCGTATGCCGCCTGGCCCAGCAGTTCGGCCAAGGCAGCCACCGACATATTGTGCTGTTGTGCGTATTGTTGCAATTTTGCATAGGCGGTGCTGCTTTGGTTTTGCTGCATATAGGCAATGGCATCAAGCACAATGCGCTTATGGGTTTGCTGGCTATATGCCTGCGCATCAGTCGAAAGCGCGGCGATAAAAAGAGCGCCGACAAGAAGGGGCTGTTTCATTCTGTTTCCATTTTAGTGTTAAAACAGCCTGTATTTAAATTGTCGCGCCTTACAGTTTGGTTACTAAATTGTTAACTTTTGGTTCTTTTTTTGTGTCTTCATAAATCATCAACATTGTCTATACACCACTGCGCTCTATCAAGCACGGCCTGACGGGCTTCATCGGCTTGCTTATCCCAGTTTCGGTATATCATGCCAATGCGGTGGTTATTGCCAAAGCGCGCTCTGTGTCTGTGTAAAAAGTGCCAGTAGAGACTATTGAGTGGGCAGGCGAGGTCAGTGGTTTTTTCCTTGACCTTATAATGGCAGTTTTGGCAGTAATCACTCATTTTATTGACGTAGTTGCCGCCGGCGCAGTAAGGCTTGGTGGCAATAATACCGCCGTCAGCGAATTGGCTCATGCCCCGGGTATTAGGCATTTCTACCCATTCGATGGCATCGACATAAATTCCCAGGTACCAGGCATCCACCTGATCCGGATCAACGCCCAGCAACAGACAGAAGTTCCCAGTGATCATCAGTCGCTGAATATGATGGGCATAACCATAGTCCAAGCTTTGGCCAATGGCCTGTTCGAGGCATTTCATTTTTGTCTTGCCGGTCCAAAAAAACGCGGGCAGGGCATGATCGGCATCAAGGGTATTTTGTTTTGCGTACTTTGGCATATTCAGCCAATAGATGCCCCTGACGTATTCACGCCAACCTAAAATTTGCCTGACGAAGCCTTCAACTTGCGCAAGGGTGATCCCTCCTTCAGAGTCATGATATGCCTCTATTGCTGCGTTGATGACTTGCAGTGGGTGGAGGATTTTTGCATTGAGTACAAAAGAAAGCCGACTATGGTAAAGGGACCACTTGTTATCAGTTTGGCAGGTCATTGCATCCTGAAAGGTGCCAAACAAAGGCAGTAAATGGTGGCAAAAGTGCGCCAGCAGCTGCATTGCTTGGTGTCGCGTCACTGGCCAAAGTAGGGTGTCCCCGCCGTGACCTAGGGTGGCAATTTGGTGGCGTTCAATACGTTGTCGAATGGCTCTTACATCATTGTGAAAACAAAGTGGTGGCGGCACATGCTCGATGTCTTCGGGCTTGAGCTTATTGCGGTTGTCTTTATCGAAATTCCATTGCTCTCCCAGCGGCTTGCCGTTTTCCATCAACACATTGAAGCGCTTGCGCATCTTACGATAAAACTGCTCCATGGTGTGGTGAGTATCCGCCAGGAAATAGTCGCTTAACTCCTCAAAGCCCAACATAAAATGTTCACTGTCGTAGCCTGTGATTAAAACATCACCCAAATCAAGCTCAGTAAATTGTTCGCGCAGCCTAAATTCATCCGCCAGCTGATAACTGAAACGCTCTGCCTGAAAGTGACATACATAGTGCTTTATTAGAGCGTCGAGTGTATTAAACTGCTGGGTGTCGTCTAGAGTCAGGTGTAGGACCTGATGCCCAGCTTGGCTAAGGGCTGCGGAAAATCGTTCCATCGCCGCAAAAAAGCACATGATTTTTTGAATATGGTGCCTGGTGTAGTGCATTTCTTGATGCAGCTCAGCAATGATGTAGAGCACATCATCTCGCTTGGTTTTAAACCAGGAATGATTGGCGTTAAGTTGGTCACCCAAAATTAGCCGTAATTCTTTGTATTGAGTCTGTGTCATAAATGCGCCTGGTTATTCTTTTGGCCAGCCCACGTAGTCGGATTCTGCGAGATCAACACTGCGTGCTTTGTAATGTTTTATGAACTCACCGTCTGGGTCGAACATCTCAGTTTGTTTGGATATATTGAAGTGCCTGCCACCTCGAGGATCGGCACCCACTCCCGCGATGTATTGCCAATTGCCATAGTTGCTGGCTACATCATAATCAATCAAGTGATGCTCGAAATACGCGGCGCCGTATCGCCAATCAAGTTCCAATTCATTGACAAAGCAACTGGCGACAATCTGGCGGCCCCGGTTGGACATCCAGCCGCTGCTATTGAGTTGCGCCATAAGTGCATTAACCAGGGGATAGGACGTGTTACCATTACACCATGCTAGATATCTTTGTGCGTAAAAGCTAGTTTGCGGTGGCGTGTCGCTCAGCCCTTTAAACGTAAACAAAGATTTGCCTTGCTTGAGTGCCAACCATTGAAAATATTCGCGCCACAGTAGTTCGAAGTAGATCCAGTAGGTTGATTCATTCGCACCGCACCGGCGCTCGTAAGCAAGTAGGGAGCTATATACCTGGCGAGCACTCAAAGAGCCATTTGCCAGCCAGGGAGAGAGCCCGGTGGAGAACTTTTCCCCATGCAGAGCGTTGCGGGTTTGCTTGTAAGAGCTGGCAGCTCGGGTGCTGAAATAGCCCTTAAGAGCTTGGATGGCGCTGTTGTTAAACCAAGGCTCTGGCAATAACTCGCCAGTAGATTCCAGGCTGTAACTCGGCAAGTCGCAGGGCACAGATTTGGGCAGGGCAATGGGCTTTTGCAGAGTTGGCTCGATAGCCACTGACTTTTCCGTCTTTTTGCGAAACTGACTAAACGTCGCCGGTGTAGCCGATCTAGCAAAAGGTAACTGCTCGGCGGTAAACAACGTGTGGTTATTGGCATGCCAGAAGCAGATATATGGCAGGCGTTGTTTGAGTGTTTTTACCGTGCTTATTTCTTCCCAGCCATGCTGGAAAGCAATGCCTATATCAGTGATCCGATACGCCTTAACTAGCTGAGTGAGTTGCTCTATGCGCGTAATACGGTGAAGGGAATGATCATACTCCGCCAGTTGTTTTGCTAAATCCGTTAATGACGCCTGAGTGAAAATACCCACGGGTTCCCCCTGTTGCTGGGGTGGGTAGCCTGTGTGTGGATATGATGCTAGCGCCCTTAGTGGGCAATAGATAAAAATAATCTGTCCACAACGGGCACTTAATAAGCGCAATAAGGCATTGTCCTCCACTCGGAGGTCGTTAGTAAACAGGTATAGGCCAATTCGCATAGTGATCACAGACAAGGTGTTAGAGCCGATAGATACGTATGCGGATGGCATGTGGATCTCTGCCGATAATTCGGCAGAGATTCAGCTGAGAGCGGTTAACCGACCTGAGCAACCATGTGCGATGGCTGCAGGCTGATCAAGGTGGCCTTAGCAAAGAAGTTAAACTCGGTGCTGGTGGTCCAGGTATAGGCACCCATATTATCGGTAAACACCAAATCCCCATCCTGCAATGCCGGTAGCAGACAGTGATCGCTGATCACATCAATGCTGTCACAGGTCGGTCCGGTTAACACACAAGGTTTTAGATCTTCATTATCCAGACTATAAAAGCGCTGCTCAGGCTCACCGTAAACACGACCACTAAAGGCGCCATAGACGCCATCGTCCATGTAATACCAGGTGGTGCCACCACGTTGACTTTGGCCCATCACGCTCATGACATGAGTCATCGCCGAAGCAACAATAAAACGTCCTGGTTCGGCGATAAACTGTACCGTGTCTGGCCAGCTTGCCAATGCCTCGCGTATTGGTGCGCAAAATTCATTAATATCAACAGGCTGTCCCGAGTAGCTTACCGGAAAACCACCACCAATATCCAAGGTATTCATGGCTCCTAAACCTGTTGAAACGGCGGCCTCGAAGACCATTTTGCACTGTTCAATAGCATGCACATATTTGCCGGCATTCATGGTTTGCGAGCCTACGTGAAACGACAAACCGCGTACCCGTATTCCTAACTCTTTTGCACGTGTCAGAAGCGGTAACGCGTCACAGGTTGCGACCCCGAATTTTTTCGACAAGTCGGCGGCCGCATCTTTATTGGGAAAGCTCAAGCGCAGCAATAGCTCAACCTTGTCGCGATAGGGCACAAACTTATACAGTTCATTCTCGCTGTCAAACACGAAGGTAGTACAGCCAAAATTAAGGGCATGCTCTATGTCACTAATACGTTTGATCGGATGCGTATGTATTACCTGTGCAGGTGATACACCGGCCTGAGCTACTAGGTCCACCTCGCCATTAGTGGCCAAATCAAAACAGCCACCGAGCTCATTTAATGTATGTACCACATCAAGATGAGGTAAGGGCTTAAGTGCGTAATGCAAGGCAACATTGGGCAATGCATTGGCCAGCTGTAAATAATTTTCACGCACCTGGCTTAGGTCAAGCACCAGTAATGGGGTGCCGTGTTGCTTAGCAAGCGCAGTGCATAAAGAAAGGTGCTCGTTGTTTGTAGCAAAAGGCTGAGCAAAGGTAGAAACCGACATCATAACTCCAAAAGTTAATTTGGATAGTTACTCTTTCGCCTTGGCAAGAATGCTGTACTAGGATTGGCTATCTAATAAAAAGTGGCGCAATAATAGCCAAATTATTGCGCCACGCAAGCTAATTTTTAAAAAATTTTATCGCTTTATTTCAGCCGCTTATTCAGCGATATCGAAAGTAACGTTGGCGTCTTCACCCGCTACTACAGTTACGTCTTGGATAGAGTACAAGGTAACTGCTTCATCAAGTACTTCCGCATCATCGATGTGAGCCGCACAAGTGTAGGCAAGCTTGTAGCTGCCAGCAGCAACGAAGCCGATTTCGAACTCGTTCATACCGGTTTCTTCGTTCATTACCACGTTAGCCGTTGCAATAGGCGCGTCGGCAGGTGAAACTTCACCGTCTACGTAAAGATCTTTAGGCTCAACAACGTCACCGCTGTACAGATAAACCGCGTGACCAAAAGCACCTGTTTCTGGAGCGATGTCTAGGTTGTCGGTTTCACAGTTCGCCATCAAGGTTTCTGATACTGTGCCTTCGATGTCTTCAACCTCGGCAAGGTTTTCAAGACGGATACCGGTAGGCTTAAGGTTAACCTCTTCGCTGTTGCTAGGATCAACCAGTGACTTTTTCAGGTCGAACTCAAGAACGAATTCGTTTTCGCCTACTGCCAGGGTAAAGTCGTTGATTTGGATCTCACCGATGCCATCGTTGTTTTTACGGTTAACGACTAAAGGAGCTACGGTATCGTCGTTGTAAACAACGTGAGAAGTCATTTCGATATTGGCTTCATCACCGTTAACGATATTGGCACGCAACCACTGGTATTCACCCGGCGCTACTACTTCGTCGTTGATAAGGCCGAACACATCGCTACCAGTGAATTCCATAAGGTTAACCATCACAGGTTCACCTTCTGCGGTACGGGTTTCGAAAGTTGGGCGCTCGCCGTCGGCGGCATTGATGATGATGCTATCGAAAGCAACCCATACTGCTTTTACATTGCTAACCGGCGCATCCGATACACCTAAGGTGAACTGGGCCGTCATAGGTTCATTGTTATCGTCACTCGAACCACCACAACCGGTTAGTAAGGTTGCGGAAATGGCCGTAGCTAGTAGTAGTTTTTTCATAGTTTTTGATTCCCTTTGTTTGCAGTATCTTCGAGCTTAACAAACTTGCCTGAACAGGCATTTAACAAGCATTGGTCAATGATTGATAAATATGCTGAAAATGCAGCTTGTGTTGCTCAAAAAGGTACCGCCTTAGTTCTCTTTTATTCTCATTGGCGATAAAAGTGACGGCAACAAAGTTATCTTGCTGCCGAGTCTTTTTAAGCTCTAGCGGTAAAGCATCATACTGGGGCAAAATAAGGTTAGCCATCGCACTTTGAGGTGGATTTTTAACTGAAGTGATATCGATCACGGCACCGGTTGAAGATAAAGAGCGCACTGGCCAAAGTCGCCCCTGTTGGTCGCGCAGGGAAATGCCTTCGGGGTTGTCAAAGCGCCAACTACGGTGGATGCCTTGAGCCTCGAAGATTTCCGGGGCGCCGAGCTGGGGCTGAATATCGTTACTTTCGGTAAGGCTGAGGCTTAGAGGAAACCACAGCTCAAAATGGCCGATCTCGGCGAGCATATACAAGCCCGGATTATCAAATAAGGGCGCTACGTAGTCGGGGAGCGTGGAACGCAAAGACAGGCCGGCCCCGCCTAGGTTGTCATTATCTAATGGCTTTTCACTGAACAACTGCTGAAAGAAAGCCACTTCTTGATCCGTAAACTCCATGGATAATCCTCTGCGCACCGATTACGACTGTTAACAAAAAGATGCAAATGCTGGCGCAATGTAGCAAAATAGAACCAATGTTTAAAGATTAAACAAGCATATAGCCGTGCGAAAATGCACAGTCGAGATAAGTGTAGGAGGTCGAGGGAATTGTGACAACCGTGTATCTATAATAGGCACGGACTTGCATTGCACAAGGCCGTGCTGCAATAGATTACTTAACTTCTTTACCCGCCGCTTGCTGGTCGGCATGGTAGCTGGAGCGAACAAACGGTCCACAGGCAGCATGAGAAAAGCCAATCTCGTCGGCATATTCTTTCAGGGCATCAAATTCCTCGGGTGGCACGTAGCGCTTAACCGCAAGGTGGTGCTTCGAAGGCTGCAGATACTGACCCACGGTCAACATATCGACATTGTGTTCACGTAAATCACGTAACACTTCTTCGATTTCACTCATTTCTTCGCCCAGGCCAACCATCAAACCGGACTTGGTACGTACTTCTGGGTGTGCTTCTTTAAAGCGACGCAGAAGCTCTAGCGACCATTTATAATCGGCACCCGGACGCGCTAGCTTATACAAGCGTGGCGCGGTTTCCAAGTTGTGGTTAAATACGTCCGGCGGCGTTTCACTTAAGATCTCAAGTGCACGCTCCATACGGCCACGGAAGTCGGGAACCAAGATTTCAATGGTAATCCCCGGGTTATGTTTGCGAATCTCACGAATACAATCGGCAAAGTGCTGTGCACCGCCATCGCGTAAGTCGTCGCGGTCAACCGAGGTGATCACCACGTAGCTTAGTTTCATGTCCTTGATGGTCAGAGCAAGTTTTTCCGGCTCTTCGGCATCGGGCTTAAGCGGGCGGCCGTGTGCCACATCGCAAAATGGGCAGCGGCGGGTACAGATGGCACCCAAGATCATAAAGGTCGCCGTACCATGGTTAAAGCACTCGGATAGGTTAGGGCAGCTCGCCTCTTCACACACCGAATGAAGGCCATGTTTACGCATGGCTTGCTTAATACCATCGATGCGTTCGTTTGACTTAGGCAAACGGATCTTTAGCCATTGAGGCTTGCGCAGCATTTCTTCTTTTTCGGTCGGCAAGACCTTTACCGGGATCAATGCCATTTTTTCCGCGTCACGAAGCTTTACGCCCGGCTCCATACGTACAGATGATTTTGTCATTATTTCGCTAAACCTTGTTGGTACTCAACCTGTGCCGGGTTGAGTCGTTTAATTAATTGCTGCACCAGCCCTTGTCCGGCGCTCTCTACGTTTTCTGGACCGCCTAAGTCTTTACATTGCACCATCTGCAGGCCTGCGTAACCACAGGGGTTGATGCGTAAAAATGGACCTAAGTCCATATCGACATTTAAGGCTAGACCGTGGAAGGAACAGCCACGGCGTACGCGCAGGCCTAACGAGGCAACTTTTGCTTCATTCACGTAGACACCTGGGGCATCTTTTTTGGCGTAGGCCTCGACGCCATATTCTTTCAGGCAATCGATAATGCTTTCTTCCAGCCAGGTTACCAGTTCACGAACGCCAATTTTTAGACGACGTAAGTTAAACAGGACATAAAGCATTTGCTGGCCCGGACCGTGATAGGTTACCTGACCTCCGCGGTCGACCTGAACCACAGGAATGTCGCCTGGCATCAGCAGGTGTTCTTCCTTACCTGCTTGGCCTTGGGTAAAAACGGGATCGTGTTCGACCAGCCAGATTTCATCGGCGCTTTGCTCATCGCGCTGGTCGGTATATTCCTGCATGGCATGCCAAATGGGCATGTATTCTTGGCGTCCTAGCTGGCGAACAATTAGATTACTCACTATCTGGGTGTCCTCGGTAGTGCCATTAAAGCACGTAGCGGACATGCTCAAGGCTGCCCAGCTCAGTGTAGATAATTTCGATGTGTTCTTTTGACGTTACGGTCGCAATCAAGGTGACCGATTCGTAGTTACCCTTACTACTGGGCTTGGTTCTTGGCGCATAGTCGCCAGGAGCATGCTCTTGCATAACTGTAAGTACTTGCTCAGTTAATTCTACGTTAGCAAGGCCCATCACCTTAAAGGTAAATGGACAAGGAAACTCTAGAAATTCATCAAACTTGGTGTTTTTAACCGGCTTGACCATAATGCTTGACCCTCATTTACAGCACAGGACGCAGACAAACTAATGGGTTCATTAGTTCATAATGGGGCATATTCTAGCATTTTTTAGCGCAAAAAAAACGCCCCTCAATAGGGGCGCTTAGTCTGGATTGTGTCAGCTGTAAGTATATTTCTACTTACTCAATGATTTGCAAGCGTAAGTAATCGTAGATCTTGCTGAAAAAACCACCTTCTTCAACGCCTTCCAGGGTTACCAATGGGTAGCTGGCAATGTCTTCACCGGCCAGTTGTAGGTATAAGGTACCAACCTTAGTGCCTTTCGCCAGTGGTGCTTCCAATGTGGTATCAAGCTCAAAATTCGCTTCCAGATTCTTTTGTTGACCACGTGGAATAGTGATTGGTGTATCTTCTAAAATACCCAGTGAAACGGTTTCCTTATCGCCCATCCAAATACGCTGGTCGGCAAATTTATCACCGGCTTGATACGGGGTAATGGTTTCAAAAAAGCGGAAGCCGTAGTTAAGTAGCTTTTTGCTTTCTACCTTACGCGCACGCTCAGAGCTGGTGCCCATCACCACGGCGATCAAACGCATATCGCCCTTGGTCGCAGAAGACACCAGGCTGTATCCGGCATCATCGGTGTGACCGGTTTTAATACCGTCAACGTCTAGGCCCTGATCCCAAAGCAAGCTGTTACGGTTGAACTGCTTAATACCGTTATAGGTAAAGTCTTTCTCTTTATACAACGCATACTCGTCTGGTACGTCACGAATTAACGCGGCACCCAGGGTCGCCATATCGCGCGGGGTAGTATAGTGCTCGTTGGTATCCAAGCCGTGGCTGTTGATAAAGTGGCTGTTGCTCATGCCCAGCTTTTGGGCGTGCGCATTCATTAAATCGGCAAACGCCGACTCGCTGCCGGCGATGTGCTCGGCCATGGCCACACAGGCATCGTTGCCCGATTGAATAATGATGCCGCGGTTTAGGTCTTCAACACTGACCTGCTTACCGACCTCGATAAACATTTTCGATGACTCGGGGAAGTTCTTTGCCCAGGCATTTTCACTTACCGTCACCATGTCGGTGGGCGCGATGTTACCGGCGGCGATTTCTGTGCCAATCACATAGCTGGTCATCATTTTAGTCAAGCTGGCCGGCGCCAGTTTAGTGTCGGCTTCGCCCTCGGCGATCACCTTGCCGGTGGTGAAGTCAACCAGGAAATAACCCTTGGCATTAACCTCAGGAGGAGCGGGAATAATTTGGGCGTTAGCAGTAAAAACGGCGCTAGCACATAGCAGTCCACTTAAGCCTTTGAGAAGAGAATGTTTAATTGATTTCATTATGCTTGTTTAATCTGTTTTGGGTGAAAATGCGATTATGGTGTTATCTTAAAGGGCTTGGTCGTCATAAAGCAAGAAAGCTTGGGCGAACCGACTACTTTTTAATTGCTCTAATAACGTTTTAGCCTGTTGCTCGTCGCTTATTGGACCTAAGCGGAGGCGAAAAATTCCATCTTTTTGCTGTTTAATATGGGTCGGCACCTGATAATCCTGCTCTAGCTGGAGTGCCAGCGCCTGAATGTTAGCCAATTTTGACCCTGCAGCAACCTGAATGTACTTAGTGCGAGGCTTAGCGTCCGCTAGGGTAACGGCTTCGAGCTTAACCTTGGCTGTACCCTTTAAGTGATAACCCAGTTTATACGCGGCGGCGTAGGATAAATCTATGATGCGGTCTTCATGGAAGGGACCGCGATCGTTAACTCTGACCACCACGCTTTGGCCGTTGTCGATATTGGTGACGCGCACAAAGCTGGGCAATGGCAAGGTTTTATGGGCTGCGGTCATGGCAAACATATCGTATACCTCGCCGTTGGAGGTGTGATAGCCGTGAAACTTGCGTCCGTACCAAGAGGCAATACCGGTTTGAGTGAAACCGGTTTCATCAAATATGGGCACATAGTGCTTGCCCCTGACCTGGTAGGGACGATTGGCAGCGGCACTTTTTGCTTCATCCGTTACCACCGCATCTTGCAGTTCCAAATCGGTAGGGTGGCGCAGCGGTGCGGCATCATGCTCCATATGGTAGCGGCCGGCCTGCCCTTTACCTGATGTTCCCTGAGGAGCACTACAGGCGGTAATTAATAAAGTTAGTGAGACGAGAAAAAGCGCGCGCAAAGCCATTATTTATTCAACATCCGTTTTTCGGTGGCGATACTCATTATGATGCCAAAGCCTGCGAGCAGTGTCACCATAGATGTGCCTCCGTAGCTTATAAGCGGCAGGGGTACACCTACCACGGGCAATAATCCCGAAACCATGCCGATATTTACAAAGACATAGACAAAGAAAGTCAGGGTGAGGGCGCCGGCCAGCAGTTTTCCGAAGGCCTCTTGAGCGTTTACGGCGATATAGAGACCGCGGGCGATTATAAAAAGGTAGACACCGAGCAAGAATAAGACGCCGATCAGGCCAAACTCTTCGCTCAGTACCGAGAAAATAAAGTCGGTATGACGCTCGGGGAGGAATTCCAGCTGTGACTGGGTACCCTGTAGCCAGCCCTTGCCTTCAATACCACCGGAGCCTATGGCTATTTTCGACTGGATAATATGGTAACCGGACCCTAATGGATCGCTTTCTGGGTTGAGGAAGGTTAACACCCGCTGCTTTTGATAGGCGTGCATGCCGTAGTGCCAAAACAGCGGCGCACCGGCACCGACCAACACCGCCAAAGAGCCGATCAGGCGCCAACTGACACCGGCCAAAAACAGCACAAAGATGCCCGAGCTGGCGATTAGAATCGAGGTCCCTAAATCCGGCTGCTCCTTAATGAGCAAGGTTGGCACCATGACTATCACTAGGCCGATAAAGAGGTTGCTTAATTTCGGCGGTAAATGGTTGCGACCTATATACCAGGCGACGCACATGGGTACCGCTAATTTCATGATTTCCGAGGGCTGAAAGCGAATACCTATGTTAAGCCAGCGTTGCGCGCCTTTGGAGCTGACACCGACAAAGAGCACGGCAACCAGCATTAGGGTGCCAACAAGATAGACGGGGATCACCACACGTTTTAGCGTGCTCGGCGAGATCTGCGCACACAGCATCATGGCAATGAAGGCGCCGCCCATGCGGGTACTGTGGCGCATCATCATACCCGTGTCCTGACCACTGGCGCTGTACACTATGGCCAGACTGCCAATCATCATGGCCAGCAGTGCTAAAAAGAGTGGCAGGTCAATATGCACACGCTGCCAAATTGAAACCTTGCTGGTTACCGGCATCATGACTGCGGCTCCTTCTTGCCTTGGCTAATAGGGTTAGCGATGAAATAATAATCCATCACCTGACGGGCGATCGGGGCCGCCACCGAGGCACCGCCGCCGGTATTCTCTACGATAATGGTGACCACGATTTGCGGGTCGTTAAAGGGAGCAAAGCCCACATAGATGGCGTTATCACGGTGGCGCTCTTTGAGTTTATCGGCCTCGTAGCGTTCACCCTGAGCAATACTGACTACTTGCGCCGTCCCGGTCTTACCGGCCGGATCGTAGGTGGCACCTTTAAAGGCCTTATGCGCCGTACCTGTGACCTTGGTCACGGTATTATGCATGGCGTCTAGGGCTATTTGCCAATGCCTTGGGTTGTTCAACTCAATCGGTGGCTTTTCATCATTATTGATGTCTTCCACTTCCTCATCGCGGCGTAACTGTTGTACCAGGTGCGGCGGATGGTGTTTGCCCTTGTTAACCAATATATTGATGGAGTTGGCGATTTGAATCGGTGTTGCGGTCCAATAGCCCTGACCTATGCCCACAGATATGGTGTCGCCGCGCCACCAGGGCTCGCGAAAACGACCTTCTTTCCACTCCCGCGAGGGCAAAATGGCGGTGGTTTCTTCTTTGATATCAATGCCGGAGAGATCGCCAAAGCCAAATTGTGCCATAAAATCACTGATCTTGGTGATGCCGGCGCGATAGGCGATATCGTAAAAATAGGTGTCGCATGACTCTTCAATGGCCTTGTATACGTCAACATGGCCGTGGCCCCAGCGGCGCCAGTCTCGCCATTTGTGCTCGACATTGGGAATTTGGAAAAATCCCGGATCGTACATCTTAGTCTGCTCGGTCACTAAGCCTTCTTCCATGCCGAAAATTGCCATATGCGGTTTGATGGTTGAAGCCGGAGCATAACGTCCTTGGGTGGCACGGTTGATCAGTGGCCTATCGGGATTTAATAAGGCCTTATAATCCGCCGAGCTGATGCCATGGACAAACAGGTTGGGGTCGTAGCTGGGGTTGGAATACAGGGCAAGGATGCCGCCGGTTTTGGCATCAAGGGCAATCACCGCGCCGCGTTTATCCTCCAAACTCAATTGGGCGATTTGTTGTAAACCAATGTCTATTGTTAACACCAGATCTTTACCCGGCACCGGAGCGGTTTCATCCAGACTGCGTAGCACCCGACCACGGTTGTTAATCTCCACCGACTGTGAACCCACTTCGCCGTGTAATTCGGTTTCATAAAACTTTTCTAAGCCCAATTTACCGAAATCCCGCGTGGCGCGGTAGTTTGTGGCCAGATCTTCAGCCTCTAGCTGAGCCAGCTCTTTTTTATTGAGTTTGGCCACATAGCCGAGCGCATGGGTGAGGGTATCGCCATAGGGGTAAGAGCGGGCTAGGCGGGCCTCTATGCTAAAACCGGGAAACTTATGCTGATTAACGGAAAAGAGTGCCACTTCCTTTTCATCAAGGCGGCTTTTAAGTACCTGGCTCTTAAAGCGGCGGTTATGACGGATGTCGTCTAAAAATTCTTCACGTTGTTGCTCACTAATGTCGATCAGCTTGCCAATGTCATTGAGTGCGGCATCGAGATCATCAACTTCTTCGGGGATCACCTCGAGGTTATACACCGGCTTGTTTTCCGCCAGCAGGTTACCGTTACGATCATAGATCAGACCTCGGTTAGGGGCGATAGGGATCACCTTAATGCGGTTATCGTTGGAACGTGTTTGATAACTCTTGTGAGCAACTATTTGTAAATTATAAAGATTTGAAATTAATACCGCGACCAGAAGCAACACAAAAACAAAGGCGGTAAAGGCCCGCCGCGCAAACAAATTGGCCTCGGCGGAATGGTCGCGGATCGGAGTGCGTTGGCGCAGCATGGTTTGTTATTATTCTCGATGATAAGGGTGGTTGTTGTTTAAGCTCCAGCCTCGGTACAGGCTTTCAGCTACAATAATGCGGACCAAGGGGTGTGGCAAGGTCAAATTCGATAATGACCATTTTTGTTCCGAGCGGGCGATACACTCGGGTGCCAGACCTTCCGGACCACCGATCAATAAACTGACATCTCGGCCATCGAGTTGCCATTTTTCCATCGCTTTAGCCAATTGATGGGTGTCCATGGCCTTACCGGTAACCTCCAGGGTGACGATGCGATTGCCCTTTGGAATAGCGGCCAGGGTGCGTTCACCTTCTTGCTGCAAGATACGTTTGATATCGGCATTCTTGCCGCGTTTTCCGGCGGGGATCTCTATCAGCTCCAGCGCCATGTCTTTAGGAAAGCGGCGCTGATATTCGCTAAAGCCCGCTTCAACCCAAGCAGGCATCTTGGTGCCCACGGCGACCAATTGGATTTTCACCGCCTAACCCCAGAGCTTTTCTAACTGATAGAAGTCACGGGTTTCATCTTGCATGACATGGACGATTACATCGCCAAGGTCGACCAAGACCCACTCGCCAACGTCCTGACCTTCTTGGCCGATCACGTCGAGATTATGTTCTTTGGCTTCTTTGGCAAGATGGTGAGCAATAGATTGTACCTGGCGTTTGGAGTTACCAGAGCACACCACCATGTAGTCGGTAATGTCTGAGCTTTCGCGCACGTCTAAAGTGATCACGTCGCGGGCTTTCATGTCGTCAATTTTGTCTAATGCAAAGTCAAGGAGTTCGTTGGTTTGCAAAATACACTCTCTGTTTAATCTAATTCATTCAAGCGGGTGATATTACCATTTTTAACCGGGCATATACAGGCGCTTATCGCGGATATATTGGCTAACGGCAGCGGGGATTAAATCTTCGCAGGGCTCCCCACGTTGCAAACGCTCACGTACTTGGGTCGAAGAAACCGCCCGTTGCGGCCCGGCCAAAAAGTATACCAGTCCCGCATGTTTAGACTCCAATGCAGCGCCTTGGTTGCATTGGTGCTGGTTTAAATAGGCCTGCAACTGAGGTGAGGGATCAAGGCGCTCATCGGGGCGTTGGTACACCACCAGGTGACAGAGTTCAAGAATGTCGCGCCATTGATACCAGGAATCAAAGCCGTTAAATGAGTCCATGCCCAATAAAAACAGGATTGGCTCCTGCTCGCGACCGCTGGCATCAAGTTCGCTGCGTAATTCCTGCAGGCTCAACAGTGAATAAGAGGGGCCGCTGCGATGCAACTCTCGCTCATCGATGGCAAAGCGGGGCTCGGCGGCGATGGCTAATTGCAGCATCGCCAGCTTATCGGCATTGTCGATACCGCTTGCCTGTTTATGAGCGGGAACCCGGTTGGGCATAAAAAATAAGGTGTCACCGCCGAAATGCTCAAGGCATTGTTCGGCCATATTCAGATGGGCAAAATGCACCGGATCAAAGGTGCCGCCAAATAACAACATGCTTACTCCACAAAGCTAGGTGCGGCAAAAGGCAGTGAACGGCAAAAGCTGACGCTGATGTGAGCCAGCATGGGATACGGAGAGCCCAGTTTGCCACTTTTGTAGGCGCTATCGAAATCCGCAAGCAGGTCCAGTAATTCACTTACGTGCTCGCTGCGCAGGCGCTGCAGAGCCTGGCTGTATAAGCCTTGCTGGTTTTTCCAAATCGCCAATTGCTTGCAGGCGTTGTTAAAGTCATGTCCTGTTTGTTGCAATGTCTGCAGCTTCTGTAACTGCTGCGCTTCTTTGGTTAATGCCCAGGCGATGGCGGTGGGCTCGGTATTGTCGTTTTGCAATCGAGTTAATACCTGGATGGCTTTATTGCTATCGCCAAGCAAGATGGCATTGGCCAAATCGAAGATATCGAATTTGTTTTGATTCAGTAAGGTGCCCAGCAGAGTGCGGCCGTTGATAGCGCGCTGCCCATAGAGCAGGGAAAGCTTTTCCAGCTCCTGGTAGCACGCCAGCAGGTTGCCTTCTGTGGTGTCGAGCAAGACCTGTTTCGCGTCGCCTTCTAGGTTTAACTGCAGGCGGCGGCAATGGCCATCGAGCCAGCGTCGTAAATGGTTGCCCGTCAAGGGGTAGCAGGGGATAAACAGACCCTGCTGATCTAAGGCTTTAAACCAGGCGCTGCGCTGAATTTCCTGGGATGCCTTCATGCCGTGAAGCACGATAACACAATCCGGGTTGGGCGATTGTACATAGTTTTTCAGGTGCTCGGCCCCGGTTTTTCCCGGTTTTTGGCCCGCCATATCCACTTCAATCAGGGTGCGGGCACTAAAGAGCGACATGCTTTGATAATGGGCGTCTAGCTCCTGCCAATCGAATTGCGCTCCGGCGCTAAGCTTAATGACTTCATCGAAGCCTTGCTGCTTAGCACTGTGGCGAATTTGCTGCACACATTCGCTGACCTGAAAGGGCTCTTCACCGAAGACCATATAAAATGGCGCTAACCCCTTTTGTAGCTGTTGCGGCAGTTGATTAGCGTAAACGCGCATTAGAGCTGGGCCAACTCACGGACGATACGACGACTCGCCTGTTTGCGCAGCTCGCCAAGCAAGATGGTCATCTCATTGGCTTTAGCTAAGGCATTATCCGGATCGTCCTGATAATTGCGATAGAGCTCAAAGTATTGCTCAATTGGCTTGGCATTGGCGCGTTCGAGGCGATAAGAGACCGAATAAATCAGCTCATATTCCGCCACCTGACCATTTTTAAACAGCGACAGAACGCGTCTGTCGAGGCCGTCGGCGTTAAGGGTAAGTGTGGGGGAATTGGCGCTGAGGTTTTGATTAACCTGAACGTTGCCACGTTCAAGCTCCTTTAATACCTCGGCGTAAAGCGCTGAGTTAGGGTCTGTCGCCGTGACTTCCAGGGTCATGAGATCCGCGGGTAGGTCAGAAGCTCTTTTTAAATGAAAGCCACAGCCGCTTAGCATAAGCGCTAAGCAGCCGAGCATCATAAGGTTGAGCAAACGCGATGGGGCGAACATCTTAGTTCGCCACCACGTTAAGTACTTTACCTTTGATATAAATCACTTTACGCACAGTGAGGCCTTCGGTGAATTTCTGCACATTGGCATCGGCAAAGGCAGCTTTTTCTACCGCTTCTTGATCGGCATCCGCCGCAAGCGTCAGCTTCGCACGCACCTTACCGTTGATCTGTACAACAACCAGCTTTTCACTTTCAACCATAGCCGCTTCATCGGCAACCGGCCAGCTAGCGTCAAGCACATCGCCTTCTTTACCCAGGTCTTGCCATAGCTGGTGTGACAGGTGCGGCGTGATCGGCGCAAGCATGATCAACATGGCTTCAAGTGCTTCATTAGCAACCGCTTTGTCACCTTCGCTCTCAAGTGGTGCCTTGATCAGCTTATTCGATAGCTCCATCACCGCGGCAATGGCGGTGTTGAAGGTTTGACGGCGCTCTAGGTCATCGGTGATCTTGGCAATGGCTTTGTGTAGTTCACGGCGTAGCTCTTTTTGCTCTTTCGAAAGCGCAGCAACATCTAGCGCAACGAAGCCCGCATTTTTCACATCAACAGCGTACTTGTACACACGTTTGATAAAGCGGTGTGCACCTTCCACACCCGAATCTGACCATTCCAGCGTTTGCTCAGGTGGTGCGGTAAACATCATAAACAAGCGTACGGTGTCGGCACCGTATTGCTCGATAACCTGTTGCGGGTCGATACCGTTATTTTTCGACTTCGACATCTTGCTCATACCGGCACTTTCTACCGGCTGGCCGTCATCTTTATGCCAGGCCTTAATAATACGGCCCTTATCGTCTTTTTCGGTTTCAACGTCTGTGGGTGAAATCCAGATGTCACCGCCTTTTTCATCCTTACGGAAGTAAGTTTCCGCAAGTACCATGCCCTGACAAAGCAGGCGCTCGAACGGTTCGTCCGAATTAACCAGACCGAAGTCGCGCAGCAGCTTGTGGAAGAAGCGGGCATAAAGCAGGTGCAAAATAGCGTGTTCGATACCGCCAATGTATTGGTTTACCGGTAGCCAGTAGTTGGCCGCACCCGGCTCCAGCATGCCTTCATCGTAGCGCGGGCTACAGTAACGGGCGTAGTACCAAGACGACTCCATAAAGGTGTCGAAGGTGTCTGTTTCGTGGAATACGGTTTCACCGTTGATGGTTGCTTTGGCCCACTCTGGATCGGATTTGAGCGGCGAGGTTACACCGTCCATGACCACGTCTTCAGGCAAGCGCACCGGCAGCATGTCTTCAGGTGCGGCCAGCTCAGAGCCATCTTCTTTATTTAGCATAGGAATAGGAGAGCCCCAGTAACGCTGACGGCTCACACCCCAGTCGCGCAGACGGAAGTTTACCTTGCGCTCACCCACGCCAAGCTCGGTAAGCTTGTCGGCAATGGCATTAAAAGCGCCATCAAAATCCAGGCCGTCAAACTCACCAGAGTTAACCAGCGTGCCTTTTTCCGTGTAAGCGGCTTTTGTTAGATCGCACTCGTCACCGTCATTGGCGGCAATAACCTGTTTGATCTCAAGGCCATAGGCGGTAGCAAACTCGAAGTCGCGTTGGTCGTGCGCCGGGACGGCCATAACCGCACCCGAACCGTAATCCATCAATACGAAGTTGGCGATCCAGATAGGCACTTCCTGACCCGTTAATGGGTGAATGGCGTATAGACCGGTGGCGATACCCTTTTTCTCCATGGTGGCAACGTCTGCTTCGGCCACTTTGGTGTTTTTACACTCTTCAACGAAAGCCGCTACCTCGGCATTGGCTGCAGCCGCTTCTTGGGCAATCGGGTGTGCTGCGGCCACGGCCACATAGCTTACGCCCATAAAGGTATCGGGACGGGTAGTGTAAACGCTGAATTCACCTTTGCCATCGGCACGTTTAAAGGTGATATCCACGCCTTCAGAGCGGCCAATCCAGTTACGCTGCATGGTGCGTACTTGCTCAGGCCAGTGCTCAAGTTTGTCTAAGTCATCTAGCAATTCTTGGGCGTAGTCGGTGATTTTAATAAACCACTGCGGAATTTCTTTTTGTTCAACCACGGCACCTGAACGCCAGCCTTTACCGTCAATGACCTGCTCGTTGGCAAGCACGGTTTGGTCTACTGGGTCCCAGTTAACCGTTGACATTTTCTTGTATACCAAGCCTTTTTCGTAAAGCTTAGTGAAGAACCACTGTTCCCACTTATAGTATTCAGGGTGACAGGTGGCGATTTCGCGGTCCCAGTCATAACCAAAGCCAAGCAATTTCAGCTGGTTACGCATGTAATCAATATTTTGATAGGTCCAGTTAGCCGGCGCGGTGTTGTTTTTAATTGCGGCGTTTTCCGCAGGCAGACCAAAAGCATCCCAACCCATAGGCTGCATGACGTTTTTGCCTTGCAGGCGTTGGAAGCGAGAAACTACATCACCAATGGTGTAGTTGCGCACATGACCCATGTGCAGTCGACCACTGGGGTAAGGGAACATGGAGAGACAGTAAAACTTCTCTTTCGATTCGTCTTCTGTGACCTTAAATACCTTGTTTTCTTCCCAGTATGACTGGGCTTTCGCTTCAATTTCCTGCGGGTTATATTGCTCTTGCATCTACTCTTCCAGACTTCTTGCAAAATGATGACAAATTTGCCCGATAGCATACCCCAAATCTATGGCTAATCACAGCAAGGGACAGGCTTTTTTGTCGCCATTATTGAATTGTCGATAGGCGGACTATAGTTAACTAGTAGAGGTGAATTTTGTGCAAGGAGTCAATATGGCAGATTATCGTCAATGGTTATCGCATCTTAGCGACTGGCTAAAGGATGTTAACGACCATGAAGTCAAAGACATGGTGGCAAGTTTTTTAGAGTCTAAGCAAGCACTGAAGGATTTAAGCAAGGATAAATACGAAGAGTATAAGCGCTATCTGGCCCGGGATATCGACCATTTTATCGAGCACGAGAGCTATTATAATTCACTGGCGTGGCAGGAACTCAAAGAGAGTCTTTGGTATGAGCTGGCCCATATCGAAGACAAGTCCCAGCTAGAGTGGCAGGCGCTGAGCCAAGACTTTAAACATAAAGGGGTTTATCATAGCGGAGAATGGATAGCCATGGGCACCTTAGTGTGCCAAAATTGCCATCAGAAGGTAGATGTTTACCACCCCAGTGAAATCTTGCCCTGCACCGAGTGCGGTGGCATTCACTTTAATCGTCAGGCGCTGCAGCCATAGTCAGTCTGAGCGGCGTTAAAAATAACAAGGGCTCGGCAATGGGCCCAGCAAAAGACGTGTTGTATGAAACATAAGACATCAGGCGCTGTTAGCTCCTTAAGTGCTAGCGCTCTTGCGCCGCAAATTTCCGAAAATCACATTCGTACTTGCCTCACTCACCCTTATCCAGAAGAGCTGCCTTTTATCGGCCAAAAACGTGCCGATAGCGCCCTCGATTTTGCTTTGGGCATGCATTTGCCCGGTTACAATGCCTATGTGATGGGCGAGCCGGCGCTAGGACGATATACCTTGGTGCAACATAAGCTTCAGCAATATGCCAAGGACAGGGAAACGCCCAGAGAATGGTTGTATGTGAATAACTACCAGGATCACCGCGAACCCATTGCCTTGTTGATGAATCCGGGCGAAGGGCAGATTTTGGTCGATGATATCGATGCCGTGCTCGAGGAAATTCTGGATACCTTTCCTGCTGCCTTTGACAACCCTGGCTATCAGCGCAAGAAAAAGTCCATCGACCGTGAATTTGAAGACAAATACGAAGATGCGCTGGCTCATGTCGAGGAGCTGGCCAGTGAACACAGTGTTGAGCTGATCGAGGATCAAAACAACGTTGGCTTTGTGCCCATAGTAAACAACCAACGTCTAAGCGATGAGCAATTTAGCGCCCTCGACGAGCACATTCAGGAGCGTTTTATTAGCGCTATTACCGAGCTTGAAGACGCCTTAATCGATGCCTTGATCGAGCTGCCGAAATGGAAGCGCGAGTCCAGCGAAGCGCTGCGTAAGCTGAAAAAGGCCACCGCAGAGGCGGCCATTAAGCCGTTATTGCGCGAGCTGGAGCACAAATACGCCACCCATATCGGCGTGTTGCGCTATTTAAAAGATCTGCGCTCCGAGCTGGTCGATACCGTACTGGAGTGGCTCGATGAAGAGCAGAGCAATGACAAGAGCGAAGAAGAGTATGACCGCAAGGAAATGCTTACCGAATTCTTTGCCCCAAACCTGCTGGTGCCTTACAAGGAAAACGATGCGGCACCAGTGATCTACGAGCCGAACCCGACCTTCGGGAACCTCTTTGGTAAGATTGAATACTCCACCTCGCAAGGGTCTTTGGTCACCAGTTATCGCAGTATTCAGCCCGGCGCCTTACATCGCGCCAATGGCGGTTACTTGATCATGGATGCGGAGAAGGTGATGGCCAACGCCCAGGTGTGGGACGGGTTAAAGCTGTCGTTAAAAACCCATCAGATCAAAAATGACTTACCCTATCAGGACAGCTCGGTAGGCAGCAGTTTTACCCTGCGCCCGCAGCTTATTCCTTTGGATGTTAAAGTCATCTTGCTGGGCTCGCGCGAACTCTATTACACCTTGAACGAATACGATGAAGAATTTGCCGAGCACTTCAGGGTACTGGCGGATTTCGATTTCTATCTTCCGGGGACGGATAAATACCAGTACCAGTTTATTAGCAAGGTACAGGAATATTGTCGCGAGACCTTGAAAACCGAGGTCAATTGCGATGCCATGTCATTATTGCTGCGCTTTAGCCATCGTCAGGCCGAACACCAACAAAAACTCTCGGCGCGCTTTGCCGATTTGATGGAGTTGGTGGCGGAGGCCAGCTATTACGCTCGCCAGGATCAGAGCGAGCAAATCCATGCCAGTCATGTCCACGAAGCGCTGGCTGGCAAGGAGTACCGTACCGGGCAAATGAGCGAACACATGCTCAGCGATATTCGTGAAGGCCACATTTTGATTGCCACCGAGGGCAAGGCCGTAGGCATGGTCAATGGCCTAACGGTTTTACATGTGGGTGATACTTCTTTTGGTACTCCGGCGCGCATCAGTGCTTCTGTGTATGCCGGTAGCGATGGCGTTATCGATATCGAGCGTGAGGCGGAGCTGGGTAAGGCGATTCACTCTAAAGGAGTGATGTTGCTGACCGGTTATCTTGGCAGCAAATATGCCCAGGATTTCAGCCTGACCCTCAGCGCCAATATTGCTATCGAGCAAAGCTATGGGTATATCGATGGCGACAGTGCGTCTTTGGCGGAACTGTGCGCCTTGGTCTCGAGTATTACTCGGGTGCCAATCGATCAAGGTATCGCCATGACAGGTTCGATTAACCAACGTGGTGAGGTACAGGCCATTGGCGGTGTGAATGAAAAAATTGAAGGGTTCTTCAAGCTCTGTCAAATGCGTGGCTTAAGTGGCGAGCAAGGGGTTATTATTCCGAAGTCAAACTGCGTAAACCTAGTGCTGAATCAAGATGTGATCGATGCGGTGGAACAGGGGCGTTTTCATATCTACCCGGTGGCCAGTGTCGATGAAGCCCTTAGCCTGCTGACGGGTAAGGAATGTGGTGAGCGTAAAGATGGCGCTTATCCCAAGGGCAGTATCCACGACCTAGCTATGAACAGACTGCGCGAAATTGCCGCCATTGTCGGTGGGGAGGACGAAGACGATGCTTAATCTTATTTTGTCTGCGATCATCCTGGTGTTACTGGTTTTGACCATACGCGGGCACCTGCGTAATCGCAAGGTCGCGGCGGTTAATAAGCAAAAGGAAGCCGACTTCTTTGCCAAAAACAAAGAGCAGGATAGCCTGGAAGAGCTGCCAAGTGGGGTGCAAATCCTGTGGCATACCCGTAGCGATGAAGGAGCACGGCCAGAGCCAACATCCAAGGTGTGTGTGCACTATCGTGGCACCCTGATCGATGGACGCGAGTTTGACAGCTCCTTTAAACGTGACAAGCCCCTAGATTTTAAATTGAATCAGGTGATCAAGGGCTGGCAATTGGGGCTGCAACAAATGCGTGTGGGCGATAAGGCCACCTTGTATATTCCCGCTCATCTTGCCTATGGTGATCGCCGCGTGGGAATTATCGAACCGGCTAGTCCCCTCGTTTTTGAGGTTGAACTACTGCGCCTCGGTTAACTGAGTACCAATCAATCAAAAAAACCACCGCCTCTGCGGTGGTTTTTTATACCTGCCTTTTGTCGCATTGTGCTTTTGATTGCTCCCCTGATAGCCTACTTTTAGTACAGCTGTGCCGTTCACAGAGCCAGCAGCCAAATGCATTCAACAGGGGATGAATCAATGAAACTACGTAAGCCATTATGCCACGCACTGCTTTTTAGCGCCTTTACGGGCCTGAGCGCGCACACTTATGCCGCCTCTTTAGCGGCGCAAATCGATACCGCTAATGCCGAGGTAGGGGAGAAGTAGATCGAATGGCGTCGTCATTTACATCAATACCCTGAGCTTAGTAACCGTGAGTTTACTACCGCCAAATATATCGCCGAGCACCTCAAAAGTTTAGGTCTAGAGGTACAAACTGGCGTTGCCCATACTGGGGTGGTGGCAAAAATTAAGGGTGGCAAAAGTGGCCCTTTGATTGCGTTGCGCGCCGATATGGATGCTCTGCCGGTGACCGAGCAGGTAGACTTACCCTTTGCCTCAAAGCAAACGTCCAGCTATCGCGGTGAAGACGTGGGCGTGATGCATGCCTGTGGCCATGACGCTCACGTGGCCATCCTGATGGCGGTGGCACAGTCGCTGGTGGCGTTACAAGATCAGCTTGCCGGCGATGTATTATTGATATTTCAACCCGCGGAAGAAGGGGCGCCCCAAGGTGAGGAGGGGGGCCGAGCTGATGCTGAAAGAAGGTTTGTTTGCCGAAAAGCCGGAGGCGGTTTTCGGTTTGCATGTGACCTCGTCATTAAACAGTGGCCAGATAGGTTTGCGTTCGGGGCCGCTAATGGCCAGCTCGGATGCCTTTAGCATCACGGTCAGTGGCCGTCAGACCCATGGTTCGAGGCCGTGGAATGGCATAGATCCTATCGTGGCGTCCAGTCAAATTATTATGGCCACCCAAACCATAGCTTCACGGCAGGTGGATGTCACTAAGGCGCCTTCGGTTATTTCCTTCGGAGCCATAAAAGGTGGCGTGCGTAATAACATTATTCCCGATGAGGTGGAAATGGTCGGTACCATTCGTACCTTTGATCAGGATATGCGCGCCGACATTAAAAAGCGCTTAAAGCATACCGCCGAATTAACCGCACAGGCAGCTGGAGCCAAGGCCGAGGTGCATATAGACCATGGTTACCCGGTGACGGTCAATAACCCGGTATTAACGGCGCAGATGATGCCTACCCTGGAGCAGGCGGCGGGTAAGGATAATGTCATTATCACCGATTTGATCACCGGTGCCGAAGACTTTTCATACTATGCCTTGGAAACACCGGGAATGTTCTTTTTCTTAGGGATCACACCGGCAGATCAGGATGCGAAAACGGCGCCAAGCAATCACTCACCGCACTTTTATATCGATGAGCAGGGGTTGCCTTTGGGCGTGAAGGCCTTAACTAATCTGGTGTTTGATTATCTGGATAAGTAACTTTGATTAAGAGAGTAAAACAGGCGCTTATTCAGCGCCTTTTTTACGTCGGTAGGTATTACCCATGCTAAGCAGTGCAAACCCAATCAGCAAAAGCCATACCGGCCATTGACCCTGGCGCGCATAAAAGCTGTCGCCAGCGATAAGCTGTACGTCAGTGAGCAGCACATCATCGGCGAACTGGGGCAGGCTCACTTGTTTTTGCGTCAGCGGATCATAGACTCCGGTCACCCCGGTGTTGGTAACGCGAACCAGGGGTCGCATCAGCTCCAATGCCCGCATGCGTGATATTTGCATATGTTGATGGGGGCCGTGCGAGTCGCCAAACCAGGCGTCATTACTGACGGTAAAGAGAATATCCGAGTCACTGCGATAGTTGGCACGAACCAAATCGGGGAAGGCGATTTCGTAGCAAATTGCCGGCAAAATATGATAGCCGTTGGCAATTAGGTTATTCTGCACCCGTTCACCGCGACTAAAGCTCGACATGGGCAAGTCGAATAGCGGTGCGATGGGGCGTAACAGGTCTTCAAAAGGCACAAATTCGCCAATGGGCAACAATTGGTGTTTGCGATAGCGATTTTTATGCAGGTAATTATATTGCCCTTCATCACTGTCGGCCTCTTGTTTACCGACAACCACAAGGGTGTTATAAGCCTTACGGGTATCATACTGATAATCGACTATACCGGTGATCAGAGCACTGTTGTTAAAGACCGCGGCCTTATCCAGAGAGCGCAGAAAGTCTCCGGCCAGTGATTCCAGCTCGGGTACCGCTGCCTCAGGCCATACCACCAGATCCGCCTGCCAATGCTTGCGGGTCATATCCTGATATTTGAGCATGGTCGGCCAGAAGTTCTCCGGCTCCCAGCGCATGCTCTGCTTAATATTACCTTGCACCAGGGCTACGGACAGGTGCTTGTTAGCATAGGTATTAGCAGGCGCAAAGTGCGCGATAAGCGAGATCACGGTCACGAGTGCACTGATGCCAACCAAGGGTTGCCAGGCACGCTTATGGACCAAGATGAACAGGCTATAACCGAGTGCCAATACGATACTAGCGAGGCCAAATTCGCCGACCAGGGGGGCCAGCATGTTGAGCTGAGAATCGGTTTGCGTATAGCCAAGGGACAGCCAGGGAAAGCCGGTTAACAGGGTGCTACGCAACCATTCAGCAAATGCAAAGCTTATCAAAAAGGGTGCAAACCAGCTGCCGGTACGACGATAGCACCAGGCGGTAAGTGCCAGCGCCAAGGCCGGATACAGGGCCAAATAACCTACCAGTAGGGCCATTACTGCCAGGGATGCGATAATGGGCAAACCACCGAACTCGGCGATGGAAACATGAACCCAGCTAATACCGGCACCAAACCAGCCGAGGCCAAAGGTAAAGCCGTACCAGGCTGCTTTTTTCGGTGGGTGTTGATAACTGCACCAGCTCAATAGAGCGATGCTAATAAAGGCGATGGGCCAGAGTGAAAAAGGAGCGTAGGCGAGGGTTAAAACAAGGCCGGCCACGAAGGCCAGCCAGGTTTTATTATCCCTTAAGGCGCCCTTAAGCCGCGTCAGAGTCTTCGCCATCGTTGGATTTTGGCAGAGTGACTTGCAGCTGCAAAATACGACGGCTGTCGGAGTTTGTTACCTTAAACTGCAAAGGGTCAATGTCGATGATTTCACCGCGCCCAGGCATATGGCCAAAGGCATGGAGTACAATACCACCTATGGTATCGGCCTCATTGGTATCGAAATCGGTATTGAATTTATCGTTAAATTCGTCGATAGGAGTGAGGGCTTGCACCGAAAACACATGTTTTGAAATCTGCTTGATTTGCAGATTTTCTTCCTCATCATCGTGCTCATCTTCGATTTCGCCGACGATAATTTCCAATATGTCTTCAATGGTTACCAGGCCGGATACACCACCATATTCATCAATTACAATGGCCATATGGTAGCGTTGCTGGCGGAACTCGTTAAGCAAGGTATCAACGCGCTTGCTTTCGGGCACCACCACAACCGGACGCAATACTTCGCGTAAAGTGGGAAGATCGGCTTTTTTATCCATGAGGAGGGGAAGCAAATCTTTTGCCAGCAAAATCCCTTCAATATGATCTTTGTCCTCGCAGACCACAGGGAAACGCGAGTGCGACGACTCGATCATCTGCGGTAATTGGTCGAACAAGGGCTTGTCGACATCCAGGGTGATCATATGTGAGCGGGGGATCATGATATCCCGTACTTTGAGTTCAGATACACCCAAAACACCTTCAATCATTTCCTTGGTTTCCGGATCGATCAGATCGCGCTCCTGGGCGTCTGAGATCACTTCTGCCAGCTGTTCCTTATTTTGGGGCTCCCCTTGAAACATCTGGCTGATACGATCAATCCAGGATTTTCCAGAAGAACCCTCTCTACTATGCGAGTTTTCGTCGCTCATTAGCTTTATGCGCTCCAAGTTGAATTAATTCCGATAATGAGACCTTGCTCACTATTGGGATTAACACTCATCATCCCTGTATGGGTCGCTAATATTTATGCTGGCCAGCAGACGCTTTTCCAAGGCTTCCATAATCTCGGCATCTGTCTCATTTATATGGTCATAGCCAAGCAAATGCAAGCATCCGTGCACCACCATGTGGGCAAAGTGGTCATGAAACGCTTTTTGCTGCTCCAGCGCTTCACCATATACTACTTGCGGGCAAATAATCAAATCACCCACCAAGGGTAATTCGATACCGGCAGGGGCGTCAAACTCAAAGGATAAGACATTGGTCGGCTTGTCTTTACCACGATAGCTGTGGTTCAGGCTTTGGCTTTCCTGTTCATCGGCGATGCGAATGGTGACCTCGGAGTCGGGTTTAAGCTCATCAAGCACCAGCGCCGCCCAACGTTGAAATTGGGCCTCGCTGGGTAAGTTATCAAACTCACAGGCTATTTGCAGATCGACGGTGGTGCTCATTGGTCTGACTCTTTTCTGGCTTGCTCTTTTTGCAGGCGCTTAGCACGCTCTGCTTCATCGTGCACTTCATAGGCTTCGACGATACGCGCTACCACTGGGTGACGCACGACGTCATGAGACTGGAAGAAATTAAAGCTAATTTCATCGACATCACTGAGCACTTCGATGGCATGACGCAGGCCCGAGCGAGCACCACGAGGTAAGTCGACCTGAGTGATATCACCTGTGATCACCGCCTTGGAATTAAAGCCGATACGGGTGAGGAACATCTTCATTTGTTCCACCGTGGTGTTTTGGCTCTCATCGAGAATGATAAAGGCGTCATTTAAGGTGCGACCACGCATATAGGCTAGCGGCGCAACCTCAATCACGTTTTTCTCAATTAGACGCTCGACCTTTTCAAAGCCCAGCATTTCAAACAGGGCATCGTAGAGTGGGCGCAAATAGGGGTCGATTTTCTGGGTTAAGTCACCCGGCAAGAAACCCAGCTTTTCACCGGCTTCCACTGCTGGACGAGTAAGCAAAATGCGGCGGATTTCCTGGCGTTCTAACGCATCGACGGCGGCTGCAACCGCCAAATAGGTTTTACCCGTACCGGCAGGACCAATACCAAAACAAATGTCATGATTAAGAATGTTGGCCACATACTGGCTTTGATTTGGATTACGTGGCTTTACCACACCACGGCGGGTTTTAATAAAGACTTCTTTGCCCCACACACTGGGGGCTTCCTGCTCTAGGACATCGGCTTCAATGATGGCCAGATGCACATGCTCAGGCTCGATTTCTTTTTGTTTGCCTTTGACCGGCGCGGTTTCAACATACAGGCTTTTAATGATTTCGCCTGCGGCCTTTGCCGTGTGTGGTTTGCCGGTTATTTTAAAGAGGTTTTCGCGGTGCGCAATTTCAACTCCCAGGCGACGCTCGATGTGTTTTATATTCTCGTCAAAAGGACCGCATAAGGAAGAAAGGCGGGCATTATCGGACGGTTCTAAATAAATATCGATGTTCTTTAACTGGTTACTCAAAGTTGCTTCCTGTTGATTGGCGCCGCGGCATGGGCCACAGCGCATTATTTTTATTAATTAGGGGTAAAAGTACCCACGCCAATCTCGTTGGTTTGCTCTTCACTCGGCACCTTGGCGAGAATATCGCTTGGAGCCACGTCACGACGCAGATTCATATCTGCTTCGGTACGGATAAGTTCACCACGCAGCGAGTTTGGTAACGCTTCGGTAATACGTACATCGACAAATTGACCGATCACCGAATGTGGACCTTCAAAGTTTACCACACGGTTGTTCTCGGTACGGCCGCGTAGTTCCATCGGGTTCTTTTTCGATGGTCCTTCAACCAAAATGCGTTGCTCGGTACCAAACATATCACGGCTGATCTTCTGTGCCATTTGGTTGATGCGATCTTGTAAAATGTAAAGGCGTTGCTTTTTCTCGTCTTCGCTTACGTCATCCGGTAAATCGGCCGCTGGCGTACCCGGGCGGGCGCTATAGATAAAGCTAAAGCTCATATCGAAGCCGATGTCATTAATAAGCTTCATGGTTGCTTCGAAGTCTTCGGTGGTTTCACCTGGGAAGCCGATGATGAAATCCGAGCTCATGCTGATATTCGGGCGCACCTTGCGCAGGGCACGAATTGTCGACTTGTATTCCATCGCCATGTGACCACGTTTCATCAGATTAAGAATGCGGTCCGAGCCACTTTGCACTGGCAAGTGTAAGTGATCAACTAGCTCAGGCACATCGGCATAGGCATCGATGATGTCTTGCGTAAATTCAACCGGGTGCGACGTGGTGTAACGAATACGGTCGATACCATCGATGGCGGCAACATAACGCAGTAGATCTGAGAAATAGCAAATCTCGCCGTCATGGGTGGCACCACGGTAGGCATTTACGTTTTGACCAAGCAGGTTTACTTCACGCACGCCTTGCTCGGCTAATTGAGCCACTTCAAGCAACACATCATCAAGAGGGCGGCTTACTTCTTCACCACGGGTGTAAGGCACCACGCAGAAGGTACAGTATTTAGAGCAACCTTCCATAATTGAAACGAATGCACTTGGGCCTTCTGCTTTAGGCTCTGGCAAACGGTCGAACTTCTCGATTTCCGGGAAGGTAATATCGACTACCGAGCCTTCTTTGGCCTGTACTTGCTGGATCATTTCCGGCAGGCGGTGCAAGGTTTGCGGGCCAAATACGATGTCTACAAAAGGTGCGCGTTGGCGAATAGAGTCGCCTTCTTGTGAGGCCACACAGCCACCCACACCGATAACCAGGTCCGGGTTTTTATCTTTTAACGGCTTCCAGCGACCTAACTGGTGGAATACTTTCTCTTGTGCTTTTTCACGGATAGAACAGGTGTTAAGCAAAATAACATCCGCATCTTCGGCCTCTTCGGTCAGTTGATAACCATTGGTATCATCTAGAAGATCCGCCATTTTCTGGGAGTCATATTCATTCATCTGACAACCCCAGGTTTTAATATGCAGCTTTTTGCTCATTGAAATATTGCCTCGTTTTCAATCCGGTACTGACTATGCACGACTAGGCCAAGTTAATACTCTGGACCTGTGGTCATTGACTTAGCTTAGCCTAAAGGACGCGTATTTTATATGCTATCGCGCTATGAGCCAAGTATAGTTTTGATATTTGCCGCGCCACAGTGCAGTAAATCAAAGATGCTTGACATCTTGATGCCAGCAACTGCCATTTGCATAAAGAACTGGGTTACAATTGAGCCAGCGAAACAAGAATAAGAGACAAGGCCAATGAGTGTAAAACAGGTGCTGATTGTCGGTGGCGGTATGGTGGGCGCAGCCTGTGCCATCAAGCTTGCCAAGCAGGGCATGCAGGTATGCGTTATCGAGCAGCAGGTAATAGACCCGCAGGCGGTACTACAAAGCGACCAGGTCGATATTCGCGTATCCGCCATTAACCGCTTCTCCGAACAGCTTCTGGATGAGTTGGGCGCCATGCCGGCTTTGCGTCAAAACCGTATAGCCCAATATACTCAATTGGAGGCGTACGAAGACAAGCCTGAGCAGTTGCTGTTTGACAGCCAGGAACTCGGTGCCAGTCATTTAGGACACCTGGTGGAGAACAAACTTATTCAGGCGGCCTTATGGGCCCAGTTTGAAAAGTACGACATTAAGGTATGCTCACCCGAGGGGCAGGCCCAGCAATTGCTGCAGACGCCTCAGGGGGCCACCCTAATCTATGAACACGAGCAATTCGAGTGTGATTTGATTATTGCCGCCGATGGTGGCCGCTCTCGTATTCGTCAATTGGCGGGAATTGGTGTGACCGGTTGGCAATACCAGCAGCACTGCATGGGCATACTGATAAAGCTTGACGCACCACAACAAACGAAAACCTGGCAACAATTTAAACCCACTGGCCCGATTGCTTTTCTGCCTATGCAATATCCCTATGCCAATCTCATTTGGTATGACGAAGGGTCGAAACTTAAAGCGTTACAACAGTTGGACGGAGCCACCCTTAAGCAGCGTATTCAAGAGCACTTCTTTGAGCTTCCGGGCGACTTTGAAGTGGTGACAGCGGCGGTGTTCCCTCTGGCCCGCCAACATGCAAATACCTATGTGAGCAAGCGCCTCGCTTTAGTAGGGGATGCGGCGCATACAATTAACCCGCTAGCGGGGCAGGGAGTTAATTTAGGCTTTAAAGACGTTGTCGCCCTGACACACGCACTCGAAGGTTGCGAGTCTCTGGATGACGCCTTAAACCGCTATCAACGCCAAAGACGAGGTGAGAACTTACTGATGATGAGCATGATGGATGCGTGCTACTTTGGCTTCTCAAATAGCCTATCTCCGTTGAAGAGGCTACGCAATCTCGCTTTATCTGCGGCAAATAAATCAGGACCAATTAAAAGACAAGTATTAAAACACGCCATGGGCGGCGTTACTTGATTGTAAAACGAAGGCAAACGTTTTTGAGCTGCTCAATAGGGCAGCTTTTTTGTGCCAGAGCAAGAAGGGAAAATAAAAACAGATGGAGAGTAATTTAATCACTCTGAGATTTTTACGAATTAAGATAGAGGTTTTGAAGGATAACTTAGAAGATTAATACATGGTGCGGAAGGTGAGACTTGAACTCACACATCCGAAGATACTGGAACCTAAATCCAGCGCGTCTACCAATTCCGCCACTCCCGCAATGTATTATTCACATTTTGATAGGGAATCTAAATCCAGCGTCTAAGTCAAGACAACTGCCAATTCGCGCTATCGCAATGTATTTTCGGCATATTCTCAAATTCTAGATGACTCTAGAAAATGGCTGGAGTACCAGGATTTGAACCTGGGAATGGCGGGATCAAAACCCGCTGCCTTACCGCTTGGCGATACTCCAACGATACACCAAAAAGAGCTGATTATTTTAGTTCTTATCGAGAACATGGTGCGGAAGGTGAGACTTGAACTCACACATCCGAAGATACTGGAACCTAAATCCAGCGCGTCTACCAATTCCGCCACTCCCGCATTTATCTCAAGAAGAGATGGCTGGAGTACCAGGATTTGAACCTGGGAATGGCGGGATCAAAACCCGCTGCCTGACCGCTTGGCGATACTCCAGCAATAGAGTTTGATAGTTTTAATTCTTATCAAGAACATGGTGCGGAAGGTGAGACTTGAACTCACACATCCGAAGATACTGGAACCTAAATCCAGCGCGTCTACCAATTCCGCCACTCCCGCATACAAACTAGCATAACCATTTTCTTTGGTAGTTGAAAATGGTGGCTACGCCCTGATTTGAACAGGGGACCCCATCATTATGAGTGATGTGCTCTAACCAACTGAGCTACGTAGCCAACTTTTGTTTGTCATCATCGCTGATGCGGGGCGTATTATGCTGATATGGTGAAACCGCGTCAACACCTTTTTTGATAAAAACATATTCAGGATGAACCGTTTGCCTGAAAAACAAACGAAGCGAGTGAAAATCGACTTATCTTGCTTAAAAAGCCTACAAAAAAGCCCGCTAATAGCGGGCTAGTCGGCATAAAAACTTTTTATACGTTGAACAAGAAGTTCATCACATCGCCATCTTTAACAATGTAATCTTTACCTTCTTGACGCATCTTACCCGCTTCTTTGGCGCCATTTTCACCTTTAAACGCGATGTAGTCATCGAAGGCGATGGTTTGCGCGCGGATAAAGCCTCGTTCAAAATCGGTGTGAATCTTACCAGCGGCTTGTGGTGCCGTGGCACCGACAGGAATAGTCCAGGCGCGAACCTCTTTAACACCGGCGGTAAAGTAGGTTTGTAGTTTTAACAGCTCATAACCACCACGGATCACGCGGTTCAGGCCCGGCTCCTCTAGACCTAAATCGGCCATAAACTCATCACGGTCTTCGTCGTCAAGCTCTGAAAGCTCGGCTTCGATGGCCGCACACACCGGGATCACAACGGCGTCTTCTGCAGCGGCGATTTCACGCACCTTGTCCAGGTGAGGATTATTTTCAAAGCCATCTTCATTGACGTTGGCAATGTACATGGTTGGTTTGATGGTTAAGAAGTTAAGGTAAGCGATAGCCGCTTTTTCTTCTTTCTCTAAGCCTAATGAGCGCAGCGTTAAGCCTTCATCAAGGTGCTCTTTTACTTTCTCAAGTACCTGAATTTCAAATTTAGCGTCTTTGTCGCCACCTTTGGCTTTTTTCGCTTGACGTTGCATGGCGCGATCGGCGGTGTCCATGTCGGCAAGTACTAGCTCGGTGTTGATAACGTCGATATCGTCAGCTGGGTCGATTGTACCGGCTACGTGCACGATGTTTTCGTTCTCAAAACAACGAACAACGTGACCAATGGCATCGGTTTCGCGAATATTGGCAAGGAATTGGTTACCCAGACCTTCACCCTTAGAAGCGCCTTTTACTAGACCGGCGATATCCACAAACTCCATGGTCGTAGGTAGGATGCGTTGTGGGTTTACGATTTCAGCCAGTTGAGTTAGGCGCGCATCTGGAACAGGCACAACACCTGTGTTTGGTTCAATCGTACAAAACGGGAAGTTTTGTGCTTCAATACCTGCTTTGGTAAGTGCATTAAATAGAGTTGATTTACCGACGTTTGGTAAGCCAACGATGCCACATTTAAAACCCATATTCTTAATACCTATTTAATCTTTAAGCCTAAGGCTTAAATGAATGGAGTCTGTTTTGTGCCTTAAGCACGCCATCTTTCGCCAAAATTTCCATACAACGCACCGCTTCATCGACTGCCGCATCAATTTTTTCTTGATCGGCCGTCGGGGCTTTTCCTAACACCCAACCGGTTACTTTATCTCTGTGCCCGGGATGGCCAATGCCAATGCGTAAGCGCATGAACTCTTTATTATTGGCCATCTTGGCAATGATGTCTTTCAGGCCGTTGTGACCACCATGACCGCCACCTTTTTTCAATTTGGCCGTGCCCGGCTCTAAGTCCATCTCGTCGTGAGCAACAAGAATACTCTCGACCGGAATCTTATAAAAGTTAGCCAAGCTTGAAACGGCTTTGCCACTTAGATTCATATAGGTGGTGGGGATCAATAATTTAAATTCTGTGCCGGCAATGATCACCTTACCGGTTAAACCGTGGTGTTTGCTATCAGGCTTGAGGATGCAGTTGTAACGGGCGGCCAGTTCTTCGATGAACCATGCCCCTGCATTATGGCGAGTTTGTTTGTATTCGGGGCCTGGATTAGCCAGGCCCACTAGCATTTGAATAGTATTCAAGGTGCTAACACCTTAAATCTTATTCTGCGTCGCTTTCAGCAGCTTCTTCTGAATCTTCAGCAGCAGCACCTTTAGGAGCAACAACAGTCACAACCGCTTGGTCGTGGTCGGCGCCTTTAGCTAGCTCAACAGAAGTTACACCTGAAGGAAGAGCGATGTCAGATAGGTGTAGTGAATCACCTACAGTTAGTTTCGCTACGTCTACTTCGATGAATTCAGGAAGTGCTTTAGGAAGACACGTGATTTCGATCTCAGTTAGTTGGTGAACAACAGTTGCACCTTTCTTCGTTACTGCTTCTTCGTTGATGAAGTGTACAGGAACATTAGTGTGGATCTTAGAGTTAGCGTCTACACGTTGGAAGTCTAAGTGAGTGATCTTAGGCTTGAACGGGTGACGTTG
Source organism: Pseudoalteromonas sp. T1lg48 (assembly GCF_002964785.1). GTDB lineage: Bacteria > Pseudomonadota > Gammaproteobacteria > Enterobacterales > Alteromonadaceae > Pseudoalteromonas. The sequence goes on along the minus strand of NZ_PQCC01000022.1, from coordinate 135,949 downwards.
TACGTCTTTAAGGATCGCTTCAACTGACTCACCGCCGATGTTTAGCGTAAGGATGTGAGTGTAGAAACCTTCGTGTGCTTGCGCTTGAATGATTTTGTTGTGGTCAAGCGTTAGTGACACAGCTTCTTTGTCCGCGCCGTAAAGGATTGCAGGAACTTTATCTGCACGACGTAGGCGGCGGCTCGCACCAGTACCTAGCTCAGCACGTACTTCTGCATCAAATGTGTAAGAAATGTTAGACATGGATGTCTCCAAAAAATTTTAGTTTAAAGTTTTAAGACCTTCGCGACCAAAAGTCTCAGCCGATTGACGGCCGTTTAACTAACCACCAATCAAAAAAGGCGCGCTATAGTACCACCGCACCTTTATAAAATAAACAAGGGATATAAAAAAACACCGCGTTTCCTGGGCAATACCCTGAAAGATTGCGGTGTTTTTTCAACAGGCTGGGAGAAATACTCCCAACTCTGGTAGGAAATGTTCGTGCTTAGTGCTCGAACATCGCCGAGATTGACTCTTCATTGCTGATACGGCGAATGGTTTCCGCCATCATATCGGCAAGGGTCAATACCTTGATATTGTCTAGCGCTTTTAGCTCGTCAGACAGAGGGATTGAATCGGTTACAATCACTTCATCGATCACTGAGTTGCGCAGGTTTTCAGCTGCTTTACCAGAAAGTACCGGGTGAGTAGCGTATGCAAACACGCGCTTGGCACCATGTTCTTTTAGTGCTTCAGCTGCTTTACATAGTGTGCCGCCGGTGTCGATCATATCGTCAACGATGATACAGTCGCGACCTTTAACATCACCGATGATGTGCATAACCTGCGATACGTTGGCTTGTGGACGACGCTTGTCGATGATCGCCAAGTCTTTATCGTCTAGTAACTTAGCAATCGCACGGGCACGCACTACACCACCGATATCAGGAGAGACTACGACTACGTCGTCGAAGTCACGCTGTTTCATGTCTTCGATTAGTACCGGGCTACCGAATACGTTATCTACCGGCACATCGAAGAAACCTTGAATCTGCTCTGCGTGCAGGTCTACGGTTAGTACGCGGTCAACACCTACGCTTGATAGGAAGTCGGCAACAACCTTGGCCGTGATTGGTACACGGGCCGAGCGCACGCGACGGTCTTGGCGAGCATAGCCGAAATAAGGAATGACGGCGGTGATGCGACCTGCCGAAGCACGGCGTAACGCATCAACCATAACGATCAATTCCATCAAGTTGTCGTTAGTTGGCGCACAGGTTGACTGGATAATAAAAACGTCCGATCCACGGACGTTCTCATTAATAGACACACTGATTTCACCGTCGCTAAAACGACCAACCTCGGCATCGCCTAGTTCGATATATAAACGTTTTGCAACTTTTTGAGCAAGTTCAGGCGTTGCATTACCAGCAAAGAGCTTCATGTCTGGCACGGTAGGGGTCCTCGGGCACTGAAATTTGGGACTAACTTGTAAATTGAGCATATCGACTGCGGTGGCAAACACGGGTTTGCAAGGGTGCAGGATAATGCCTGGTTACAGGCTAACTTAAACACTTTACTTCACTAAACCAAGTGCCAAATGTGTGGGCGACTTGTTTAGGTTTTTGGCAACAAAGCCATGCCATTTTTCAGGCAGCTTTTCTAGAGCATCACGTGCAGCTTGTTCATTTTCGAACTCGGCAAAGCAACATGCCCCAGTGCCAGTCATTCTCGACGGGGCGTATTTTAGCAACCAGAGCAGTGTTTTTTCAACCTCGCCGTACAGCTTTTTGACCAGCGGCTCACAGTCGTTACGCAGTTCGGCCTGTTGCCACTGCTCGGGAAGTTTCTCACTGTCGCGTGTTAAGTCCGGGTGAGTAAAAACCGCGGCGGTACTAATATGCACTTGTGGGTGAACCACTAAATACCAGCGTTCAGGTAGCTCCACGGTTTGTAACTGCTCACCTATGCCGCGGGCCAAGGCACTGTGGCCATGGATAAACACCGGCACATCGGCGCCCAGAGTGACTCCGAGATCGGCCAGTTGTGTCAGACTCAGACGCTGGCCCCAGATTTTATTTAAAGTTAGTAAGGTGGTGGCCGCATCGGACGAGCCGCCGCCGACCCCGCCACCCATGGGCAGAATTTTGTCTATGCTGATGTCGACGCCAAAGGTGGCTGAGCCTATTTTTTCGTAGCGCTGCTGCAGCATGCGCGCGGCGCGATAGATAAGATTATCGGCATTAGCAACGCCGGGCAGGGGAGCGATGACTATTTCTTGGTCCTGGCGCTTATGAAAGTGCAGGGTGTCGCCGTGATCGAGAAAGGTAAACAGGGTTTCCAGTTCATGGTAGCCATCATCGCGGCGTCCGGTAATATGTAAAAAAAGGTTGAGCTTTGCCGGGGCAATAACGCTCAGGGTTTGCGAATTCATTGCACTTGCCATTGGTTAATTAAAAGTTTTACCCGTAGTGAATCATGGACCAAAGTGATGCGGGTGGGCAGCCAGACGCCGTTTATGGGTTCGTAGTGCTCATAGCGAATTTGCCAGCGACGTTGATCCGGGCTTAGCCAGTTGGCGCTGCGCACGCGCTCGAGCTCATCCACCTCGGCGTCGTTTTCGAGTTGCCCCAACAGCCAGGTATGAGGTTCGCTCAGAGGTAGCAGCCAGCCGCTAAGGCGGTAGACCAGCTGTTGCGCATCGCGATCCTGATAATGCTCATCGTCGACTTCCAGGTGTACTTGCTCACCTTGCTTTTGCAGGCGCAGGACATTGGTGCCGATAAAGGTGTTGAGGTCGAACTCATAATCGTTATCTTGTTGTTGCCACACGAAATTGGCCGATTGGCGTTTTTGTGGCGAAATAAAGGCCATTTTCCCTTCTGCGCTGAAATGGGTAATGGTCGCAAGTTGCCGACGCCAGTTGTCTTCAGGAGTGGTAGATTTTGGTATTTGTTGAGCACAGCCGGTGATAAACAAAAAAAACACCAGCAAAATCAATCGAAAGTTAATCAAATGTCTTTCCTGCCTTTTCTTATTCGCTTGATTTTCGTAAAATTATTCGCTTGTAGCAGGTTTTGACCAATATTAATTGCAAGCGATTTGCATTTAGCGTCGAAGAAAGCGTTTACCGTCATCGTAAAAATCTATTTGCCGGTAAAGGCCTTTGTGTGCGCTAATTTATCAATGAGTAAGTATTTAATCAAATTGGTTGTTAAGCAATAGTTGTCACCATGACCATAGTCGCACTGGGTATTAATCACAAAACGGCCTCCGTTGATTTACGAGAGAAAGTCGCCTTTTCGGCGGAGCAGTTAGATCGTGCACTACAGCAACTCACCATGCAGGATGAATTTGCTGAGTCCGTGATTGTTTCGACCTGTAACCGCACAGAGATCTATTGTTCGTTAGAAAGCGGGACGCCCGAGCAAGTTTTGCAGTGGCTGGCCGAGTTCCATCGCCTCGATATCGAAGAGCTGGCCGAGAATGTTTACAGTTACGACCATAATGAGGCTATTCATCATCTGATGAAGGTGGCCTGCGGCCTCGACTCCTTAGTATTAGGCGAACCGCAAATTCTCGGACAAATTAAACAGGCGTATGCCAGCGCTAAGAAAAACGGTGGCGTTGGCGTGCTGTTCGAGCGTTTATTCCAGCGCACCTTTTCGGTGGCGAAGCAGGTGCGTACCGAGACTAATATTGGCGCCAGTGCGGTTTCCGTTGCCTACGCGGCGGTGAATCTGGCCAAGCATATTTACGGTCAACTCAATAACACCAGCGTTTTATTAATAGGTGCAGGCGAAACCATCGAGCTTGTGGCGCGTCATATTCATCAGCATTCACCCAAATCGATGACGGTGGCAAACCGTACCCTTGACCGCGCTCGCAACCTAGCCGATGAGTTTGCCGCCGGCGTGATTTCTCTGGCGCAATTGCCCGAGCAACTGGCAAATGCCGATATAGTTATTAGCTCCACCGCCAGTACCTTGCCCATTATCGGCAAGGGGGTGGTTGAACAAGCACTGCGAACCCGTAAAAACAAGCCTATGCTGTTTATCGATATCGCCGTGCCGCGGGATATCGAAAGCCAGGTGGCGGAGCTCGACAATGCCTACTTATATTCGGTGGATGACCTACAGGCCATAGTGAATGAAAACATGGCGACGCGGGAGCAGGCGGCAGAGCAAGCTCAGGGGATTATCGCCACCAAGGTGGATGAATTTGCCAGTTGGCTTAAATCCCTTGATTCGGTGGACATAATTCGCGATTACCGCAACGAGGTAACACAAACCAAAGAACAATTATTAGAGCGGGCTTTAAGCCAGCTTGCCAGTGGTAAAGAGCCGGATAAGGTAATGGTTGAGCTGGCCAACAAATTGACTAATCGTTTGATGCACGCCCCCACTAAGGCGATTAAAGACGCCGCCGAAAAAGGCGAGCTGGGGCAGTTGGCACAAATGAAGAAGATGTTAGGAATTAACCAGGAATAACAAACAGATGAAAGAGTCCGTATACCGTAAGTTAGAATCCTTAGTGGAACGCTATGAAGAAGTGCAGGCGTTGCTCAGTGATCCCGAAGTAATCGGCAATCAGGATCGTTTCCGCGCTTTATCTAAAGAGTATTCGGAGCTCGAAGAAGTGGCCAAAACCTTCACCGCATACCAACAAGCGCAGGAAGATGTTGCGACCGCAGAAGAAATGCTCAAAGACTCAGACCCGGATATGCGCGAAATGGCGCAGGAAGAGTATAAAGAAGCCAAGGGCCAAATCGAGTCTCTTGAGGACGATCTTCAGGTGTTGATGCTGCCGAAGGATCCAAAGGATAACAACAATGTTTTCCTTGAAGTACGTGCCGGTACCGGTGGTGATGAAGCGGCAATTTTTGCCGGTGATCTGTTCCGCATGTACAGCCGCTACGCCGAGTCGCAAAATGGCAGGTAGAAGTGGTGAGTGCCAATGAAGGTGAGCACGGTGGCTACAAGGAAGTGATTGCTAACATCAAGGGTGATGGCGTATACGGTAAGCTTAAGTTTGAATCCGGTGCCCACCGTGTGCAACGCGTACCGGAAACCGAATCTCAAGGCCGAGTGCATACCTCTGCCTGTACCGTTGCCGTGATGCCTGAGATTCCAGAGGCCGAAGCCATCGAAATCAACCCGGCGGATATCAAGGTAGATACCTTCCGAGCATCCGGTGCCGGTGGTCAGCACGTTAACAAAACCGACTCGGCTATTCGTATTACCCACTTGCCAACAGGCGTGGTTGTCGAGTGTCAGGACGAGCGTTCACAGCATAAAAACCGTGCCAAAGCCATGTCTGTACTTGCAGCCCGATTGGAGCAGGCGGAAACCGAAAAGCGTCAGGCCGAAGAAGCCAGTCAGCGCCGCAACCTGGTAGGTAGTGGTGACCGCTCTGAGCGTATTCGTACCTATAACTACCCGCAGGGTCGTATCACCGACCACCGCATTAACCTGACCCTATATCGCCTTAACGAAATCATCGCCGGTGAGCTGGGCTCGGTAATTGACCCGTTATTGCTTGAGCATCAGGCCGACCTATTAGCGGCGATGGGAGACGACTAAGTTGGCATTGCCATCCATTGATGATGCCTTGTCGACGGCCACACAGCGCCTTCAAGCCCTGAGCGACTCGCCTAAACTTGACGCTCAGGTGCTGATGTTGCACGTCTTGCAACAGCCCCGCAGTTATCTGTTTGCCTGGGGTGACCGCCAGCTCAGTGAGCAACAATATGATGACTTTATGCAGCTGTTGGAAAAACGCTGTGCGGGTCACCCCGTTGCCCACCTCACCGGAATTCGGGAGTTTTGGTCGTTGCCCATCATGGTGAACAACAGTACTTTGATCCCTCGCCCCGACACAGAAACCCTGGTGGAACAGGCCCTGGCATTGCCCTTGCCAGAAAACGCCAGGGTGCTTGATCTGGGCACAGGCACCGGGGCCATTGCCCTGGCGCTGGCGTCGGAGCGCCCAAACTGGCATATCGATGCCGTCGATGCCAGCCGGGATGCCGTGGCATTAGCCCTGAAAAACAAGCAAAATCTGGGGCTTAACAATGTTCAAGTGATGCACAGCGACTGGTTTAGTGCCCTTAATGATGCTACATATGATTTAATCGTTAGCAATCCGCCTTATATCGATGCGGCGGATCCCCATTTGCAGCAGGGTGATGTGCGCTTTGAGCCGCTTAGCGCCTTGGTTGCCGCGCGGCAGGGATTGGCTGACATAGCGCATATAATCATTCATGCGAAGGCGTTTTTAGCGCGCCCGGGTGTGTTGATGTTTGAGCACGGTTACGAGCAAGGTGCCGCGGTGCGTCAATTGTTCACCGAACATGGCTACATAGATGCCCGCACGCGGCGCGATTTAGGTGATAATGATCGTATTACCCTGGCCGAATTGGTGCCTGGGTGTGCGTAGAATAAAGATAGAATAACAACAAAGGCATAAGGCCTAAGGAAGAACATGGATTATATCGCTATTAAACACACGCATGTGTTATTTGTGGTACTCAGCGTAGTGCTTTTTTACACCCGCGCTTTTTCACGCCTCGGCAGCGGTAAAATTGCCGCTAATAAAGGGGTGTTTATCACCAGTCATGTAGTCGACACCCTGTTGCTATTAAGTGCAGTGGCGCTGCTGATTGTGGCCAGTCTCAACCCGCTTACCGTGCCCTGGTTATGGCAAAAAATCATTCTGGTCGTGGCCTATATTGTTATTGGCTTTAAGCTACTTAAAGCGCAGAGCAAACAACAAAAGCTGCTATGGTTAGGAGTTAACACCGCGGTGTTATTGGCAATTGGCTATCTGGCGGGCAGCAAGTCGGCGTTTTTTTAGCGCCCCAGGCGAAGCTAGTGCAGTGAAATTGGTATCTTAGGGCGATCCTAGGTAAACTAGTGGCCATTTTATTGCCTGTGAGATACCCCTATCTATGTCTGATGTTTGGTTCGATGACCAATTTGATTTAGAGCACAGCTACAGTGTTAGCGCCTTAAACCGTTGCATTGCCGCCGAATCACGCTGGCAGGCCCAGGCTCAGGCCGAGCAAGCCTATACGCAATTGCAGCAACTAGAGCAGCAAGCGCAAGAGATAGTGGCGCGCCATGAAGATGATAAACACCAGGCGCTGAACGCCGTGGTCGATAGTTTTTACAGCGAGTGGGGCTTTAGCGGCACCCAACAGAAGGTGCCAGAATATCGCCTTAACAGTGTGTATTTTACCCTGCTTTATCGCACCGGAAACAGCCTGGCGCTGGGCATTATTTTGCACGGTATCCTTGAAGACGCCGGATTTAGTGCGGATCTGGTCTTGGTTGATCAAAGCGTGATGGTGCAGGTGCATTTTAGTGATCAGGAACATTACCTGATTGAGCCGGCCTCGGGCCAGCAAATGTGGCATCTGCAGCCGGAGAACGCCGAGCCGGAGCAAAGCCCCGAGCTGCTTATCGACGAAGAAATTTATAAGTTGTATCTGGCCCATCAAAAATGGGCTTTTATTGCCGCCGAGCGTTTTGGCAGCGCCTTCGCCTGTGCCGAGCTGTTGTTGGAGCTGATGGGAGATGATCCTTACGAGCGTCGCGACCGCGGCTATTTGCTGAATCAAATTAACCGTCCGGAGCTGGCCAAAGAAGATCTTCGTTTCTTTGTCGAAGAGTGTCCGGACGACCCCGGCATTGAGATAGTGCGCCATCAAATTGATGAGCTCGACAACAATAACAACACACTACATTAGTAAGGAATCATTATGGATCAACCTGCTGAGGCTATGATCAGCAACCCCGCCGTGGTGATGGGACTGCTTGCCATTATTCTCGGGGTCATTTTTAAAACTGCCCACAGTCAAAACCGCATGTGGATAAAGTTTTATAAATATGTGCCGGCCTTGCTGCTGTGCTACTTCCTGCCATCTTTACTCAACACCTTTGGCGTGGTTGACGAAAAAAGTGCAAAGAGCGTGTATCACGTGGCGTCGCGCTATTTACTGCCAGCCTGTTTGATCTTGCTGACCATCAGTATCGATTTAAAGGCTATTATCAACCTCGGCCCTAAGGCATTGATCATGTTCTTAACCGGTACCATAGGCATCGTTATCGGTGGCCCCTTGGCTATCTTGGTTATGAGTGCGATTAACCCAGAGGTGGTCGGCGGTCATGGCCCGGATGCGGTGTGGCGCGGCATGACCACCATTGCCGGGAGCTGGATAGGCGGCGGTGCCAACCAGGCTTCGATGAAAGAAATGTTTGAAGTCGGTGGAGATATCTTCTCCGCCATGGTGACCGTGGATGTTATCGTTGCCAACATCTGGATGGCGGTGCTGCTACTGATGGCCGGTAACCATAAGGCCATTGATGCCAAAACCGGTGCCGATACCACAGCGATTGAAGATCTTAAGCAGCGCGTCGAGGCTTACCATGCCGAGCATGCACGCCTGCCGACCCTGAACGACTATATGACCATCATCGCTATTGCCTTTGGTATTACCGGCTTTGCCCATTTCTGTGGCGATATTCTGGCGCCTTATTTCGATCAGTTTGCCTGGGCGCAAGAGTACAGCTTGAACAGTACCTTCTTCTGGTTAATCGTTATTTCAACCACCATAGGTATTAGTCTGTCATTTACCCGAGTGCGCCATATTGAAGCTTTTGGCGCATCAAAAGTGGCCTCGAGCTTCCTGTATATTCTGGTGGCCTCCATCGGCTTGCATATGAACGTTATGGCCATCTTAGATACACCTTGGTTCTTTGTCCTTGGCGCCATTTGGATGTTGACTCACGCGGCCTTGATGTTGATCGTTGCCAAGGCCATTAAGGCGCCGCTGTTTTATATGGCAGTGGGCTCGCAGGCCAATGTCGGCGGAGCGGCCTCGGCGCCGGTGGTGGCTTCGGCGTTTCACCCGTCGTTAGCACCTGTGGGTGTGCTGTTGGCGGTATTGGGTTACGGCGTAGGTACGTATATGGCTTATATTTGCGGCTTGATCATGCAGTCGGTCGCCCCTTAAGGAATTTAAAATGACCATTAAACAAATTAATATTGGTGCCATTGAACTGGCCAACGACAAACCCTTTGTACTGTTCGGTGGGATGAATGTGTTGGAATCTCGCGACCTTGCCATGCGCATCGCCGAGCACTATGTGGAAGTGACCAACAAATTAAATATTCCTTATGTGTTTAAAGCTTCTTTCGATAAGGCCAATCGTTCGTCGATCAATTCCTACCGCGGTCCGGGCATGGAAGAAGGGTTGAAAATCTTTGAGGAAATCAAAAACACCTTTAATGTACCCTTGATCACCGACGTGCATGAACCCTATCAGGCCGCGCCCGTGGCCGAGGTGGTGGACGTCATTCAATTGCCGGCCTTCTTGGCGCGACAAACCGATCTGGTTATGGCTATGGCCAAAACCGGTAATGTGATCAACGTGAAAAAGCCGCAGTTTTTAGCGCCGCACGAAATGCGTCATATCATTAACAAGTTTGCCGAGGCCGGCAATGAGCAGGTAGCTCTTTGTGAGCGTGGCACCAGCTTTGGTTACAATAACTTGGTGGTTGATATGCTGGGTATGGACGATATGAAGGCCATGGCACCGGTTATTTTTGACGCGACTCACGCCCTGCAGCGCCCAGGCGGACGCAGCGACAGTGCCGATGGTCGTCGTGCACAGGCCGCAGAGCTGGCTCGCAGTGGAATGGCACTGGGTATTGCTGGCTTATTTATTGAAGCGCATCCGAATCCGAATGAGGCCAAATGTGACGGTCCTTGTGCCTTGCCGCTGGCTAAGTTAGAAGGCTATTTAACGCAAATGAAGGCCATTGATGATTTAGTGAAAAGCTTTGCGCCACTTGATACCAGCGCCAGTGACCTGTAATTAGGCGTTTACCTTATTGCTTTTGAGCCAGCCATTGTTGCTGGCTTTTTTGTCAGAACATGTTGCTCGTAACTGGCGTTGAAGTTCTCGAAGTAGTGGCCAAGCCAGCGTTGCTGGTGCTGGCGATAGTCAAGGCTTGGCAAAATCTCCTCGCTTAAGATGGGGTTGATCACCCTTAATACTTCTTTGGCAAAGTCGTTATCGGCCTTTTGGGCACAGCCAATGGCACCGTTTACCAGCTCGTCCATCACGCCACCGATACTGGTGGTTGCCAGCACCTTGGCGGCGCTGATGTCATTGTAGTAGTCAGCGACAAAGGGGTAATCGATGCCATAATCGATGCGCTTATTAAGCAACATGTCGCCGAGTGCCGCAGCTTGATCTTGGCCGCGGTAATTCAGCGTGATGGCCTGCCGGGTTTGAATATTCTCTTTTAGTTGTTCTATGGCATCGCTGTACTTACGAGCCACACTTTGCCCATAGCGTAATGCCGGATCGGCAAACAGTGAATGCAGGCTGATGGGGTTGCCGTGGGCGCGTGTTAACGCCCATTGTTGCTCTGTGGTGGTGATAACCCTCAGCGGCGGATAGATTTGCGTTGGCAGCGAATAACGCACCAGGGCGCTGTTGGCGCGCTTGATCATGCAGGGATGGCATACAGCCTTGCCGTCTTGTAAGGCTTGGCGAATACGGGCCTGGGGCAAACGTTGACGGCGATGCTCGAACTGCGGCGTGCGCTTGATCACTTCATCGACCACCAGATCGCATACCCCAGCCACCGGGCTGTCATCCGGCATGCTAAAAGGGGGGGCGTCTAACAACAGCCAGGTAATGCTTTGTTTGGCAAAGGAGACCGGGCTAAGTACGAATAAGACTACTAAGAACAACTTCATTGAATCAGATTACGAGGAACCAAGACTATAATCTAGTATTAATTTTCATTTTAGTAACATGCCGGGTATTGTGCGCTAAATTGGCATCTTGAAGGGCTTTGTATATAATCGTTTCAAATTAAAAAAACTAATGTATCAATAATGGCTCGGCGACTTCCTCCTCTCAATTCTCTCAAGGCTTTTGAAGCCGCGGCAAGGCACCTAAGCTTTACCAAGGCCGCGGAAGAACTTTATGTTACCCAAGCCGCAGTGAGTCATCAGATCAAAACCTTAGAAGAGCATCTTGGCTTAAAATTATTTTTACGTAAGAACCGTTCTTTGCTGCTGACCGAGGAAGGCCAGGGTTATTTTCTAGATATTAAAGAGATCTTCTCGCAGCTGGACGATGCCACCGAAAGACTTCTGGCTCGCGGTGCCAAGGGCTCTTTGACCGTAAGCCTGACACCGAGTTTTGCCATTCAATGGTTGGTCCCACGCTTAAGCCTGTTTAACGAGCAGCATCCGGATATTGATGTGCGAATTAAGGCACAGGATCAGGATGATAATTCCCTGCAAGACGATGTCGATGTCGCGATTTACTATGGCCGAGGCCATTGGAGTGGGGTGGAGACCCATAAGTTGCATACCGAGTACCTGGTGCCGCTGTGCAGCCCCATGCTGCTGACCGGGCCCAAGCCCCTGAATGAGCCGCAGGATTTGCAAAATCATACCCTGTTGCACGACACCACCCGACGTCCCTGGAAGGTGTGGATGAAAACCGCCGGGGTGCGTAATGTGCAGGTGAACCAAGGGCCAATATTCTCCCACTCGTCCATGGCCATGCAGGCCGCCGCTCATGGTCAGGGGGTGGCATTGGGGAACCTGGTGTTGGCGAAACCGGAAATTGATGCCGGGCGTCTGATCGTGCCCTTTAATCACAGCTTGGAGAGTAAAAACGCTTATTACCTGGTATTTCGAGAGTCGCAATCCGAGCTGGGCAAAATTGTGTCCTTTAAAGAATGGATGTTAGGTTTGGTAGAAAAAGAGCAGGAGCAATTATAAATGCAGTGGTTTAATGCACAGCAGCCGATTGCACAATTTATTTTCGCCCATGGCGCCGGCGCTGGCATGGACAGTGAGTTTATGCAAGAGATGGCGCGCTTAATGGCGGCACAAGGCATTACGGTGGGCTTGTTTGATTTCCCCTATATGCAAAAAGCCAAGGCAGAGAGCAAGCGTCGTCCGCCGGATCGGGCCGATAAGCTGCTGGCCAGCTTTAACAAGCAGTTAAAACAACAACAAGAGGCGCTGCCAATTTTTATTGGCGGCAAGTCCATGGGCGGGCGTATGGCCAGCATGCTGGTGGCGCAACCTGAAGAATTGAATACCCAGATACGGGGGGTGATAGCCTTTGGTTATCCATTTCATCCACCGGGTAAAAAAGACAAGCTCAGGGTTGCGCATTTTGGTGATATTAAGGTGCCATTTTGTGTGATTCAGGGGGAGCGGGACACCTTTGGCAAGCAAGATGAGTTGAGCCAGCTTGCTGACACCCGTCCGGCACACATTCATTGGCTGGCGGATGGCGATCACTCCCTGGTACCGCGTAAAAAAAGCGGTTATACACAGCAGGGGAATTGGCAGCAGGCGGCACAGATTGCCGTAAACTTTATTAAGGAGCAGCTATGAGTCAGTTATTTTTGGTGCTGGGCGCGATTTTCGCCGGGCTCGGTGTTATACTCGGCGCCTTTGCCGCTCATGGCCTAAAAAATCGACTCTCGGAATACGCCATTGGGGTGTTTCAAACCGGGGTTGAATACCAGATGTATCATGCGCTTGGGCTCATTTTAATAGGTGTGCTGGGTAAACTCGGTATGCATTTTAATATCAGCGGCTACTTTATGCTCGCCGGCATCCTATTATTTAGTGGCAGTCTATACGCTTTGGCCCTCACCGGTATTAAGTGGTTCGGCCCCATTACTCCCTTGGGTGGCCTGTGTTTTATTGTCGCCTGGGCGGCGATGGTTATTAAACTTTTACAAATGAAATAAGTCATTACCATGTCCTGTATCGTTATTTATTGTCGCGCCGGTTTCGAAAACGACGCTGCCGCAGAGATCACTCACCATGCCAGTAATTTAGGTGTGGGCGGTTATGTTAAGACGAAGCCAAATTCGGCCCTGGTGGTGTATCACTGCTATAGCCATGATGAAGCCGAATACCTGATCAAGAAGATCCCTTTCAAGGACATGATCTTTGCTCGCCAGTGGTTTATTGGCACTCAGGTAGCAAAGATGCCTATCGACGACCGAGTTGGTAGCATTTGCGAAGTGGCCAAGTCATTCCCACTGTGCGGTGAGCTGCGTGTGGAAACCTGTGATACCAATGAGGGCAAAGAGCTTTCTAAGTTTTGTAAAAAGATCAGTAATCCGTTGGCTAAAGCATTAGAGGGTCAAGAAATCCTGTTACGCCAGCAGGTTAAAAACCGTCCGACCTTGCATGTGTTGTTTATCGCCAGTGATACCGCTTACGTGGGTTATTCATTCAGCTTTAACAACTCGCCCTTGTATATGGGGATTCCGCGCTTGCGTTACCCTAAGGATGCGCCGAGTCGCTCGACGCTGAAACTTGATGAAGCCTTTATGATGTTTGTGCCCGAAGACGAGCGCGAAGAGCGTGTGGCCTCGGGTATGAAGGCGGTGGACCTAGGTGCCTGCCCTGGCGGTTGGACCTATCAATTGGTGCGTCGCGGCATGTTTGTGCAGGCCATAGACAATGGCCCCATGGATCAGGCGCTGATGGACACAGGTCAGGTAAAGCACTACCGTGAAGATGGTTTTAAGTACCGTCCGGAGCGTCGCAACATCAGTTGGTTGGTGTGTGACATGGTGGAAAAACCAAGCCGCGTGACCGAGTTAATGATCGATTGGGCGGTCAATGGTTTTGCTAAGGAGTTGATTTTCAACCTTAAGCTGCCAATGAAAAAGCGCTTCGACTGCGTTTATGAGAACCTCCAGCGCATTCGTGATGAACTGCACGAGTACGGCGTAAAATACAACTTGCAGGCCAAACACCTGTATCACGACCGTGAAGAGGTTACCGTGCATCTACAGGTGCTGCGCGTACCGCAAAACGTGTTTAGCTAAGGTTCATAGCTATGATGCAAAAAAGCCAGAGATTAACTCTGGCTTTTTTTGTACTGCTTTACCAACATGCTGATCAGAAAGCTCGCAACGGCAATGCCTACAATGTCCGCCGTTAAATCCACAAGATCAAAGGTACGGCTGGCGACAAAGGCCTGGCTTATCTCCTCGCTTAGGGCAAAGAAGAAAACGATCAAGGCACCCCAATAAAGTTTTATTGTGCCAAGGCGCCAGTATGCGGCTTTTAAGGCCAGACTCAACAACAAGGTGGCGGTGCCAAACAGTACAAAGTGGCCAATTTTATCGCCATGGGGCAGGGCTTTAACCAAATCAAAGAAGATACTCGGCTGGCCTGTGTTGGCGAGATAGATAATCCATCCCAAAAACGTAAAAAAGCTAAGTGCCAGCAGCATCAGTACCCTTTGCCAGGTGCCTTTCATATTATACCAATTCACTTAAATAGCTAATCATTCTAGCGGGCTAAATATCATGCTCACTGTGTTGGAATTTTTCTATGTAGAATAACTACATAAGAAAAATTCCGCGTTGTGATCATATCATTTATCCAGCGCTATCTCTGATCACATACTTAACAGAATTGGTATTATTGCCCGCGATAATTGTTACGGTAATTCTCGACCCACAACTTGGTGGCACCACACACGGCCACCGGCATTACTATCATGTTGAGAATGGGGATCATGGCACAGAGCATCACACCGGCGCCAAAGCCGTAGGAGAGCCCCCGATGCGCATTTAAATCGCGTTTCATATCGCGAAAGCTTACTTTGTGGTTATCAAAGGCGTAATCCTTATATTGAATGGCGAACATCCAGCAGGTAAAAAGCGCCCAGATTATTTGCCCAATCACCGGTAGGAGCCACATCAGAATAAAAAAGCCGATGGCGCGGGGCAGGTAATAACAGAGCTTGGTCCATTCTCGACCCAGCATGCGCGGTACATCGCGCATGGTATCGAGCAGGCCATCATCGTTGATCCGCTGCCCGGTTAAGTGCAATTCCACTTTTTCCGCCAAAATGCCGTTAAAGGGGGCGGCGATAAAGTTGGTGATCACCGTAAAAATCATCGAATAGCTAAATAACACCACCAAGAGTGCCAGCGGCCACAACAGCCATTCAAGCCAGGACAACCACTCAGGAAGTTGTGCATTAACCCAGGCGAAGGCGTCGGTTAGCCAACCGTAAATAAAAAACAGGGATGTGCCGAAAATCACTAGGTTGATCAACAGGGGGATCAGTACGAAGCGTTTTAGGCCCTTTTCAGTGATCATTGGAAAGCCACTAAAAAAGTATTCAAATCCACGACCTAACTGCATGCTTTACCTCAAAGTGTTACAGGGTTTAGCCAGCAGTATATCTAAGGCGCCGCGAATTTACAGCGCTAAGTAGTAAACAATTGTTGCAAAAACAGCAGGCTAGGGTCTGAAAAATGGGTAAAAAAAAGCCCTGCCAGGCAGGGCGTTTTATTAGTTCTTATCTTCGAGCATCTCGGCTTCTTGCTGCTGGCGCTCGCGGTAGGCACCGCCTTGCTCTTCCAGTAGCGTCGGCGTTTCCT
This sequence comes from Pseudoalteromonas sp. T1lg48, assembly GCF_002964785.1. Lineage (GTDB taxonomy): Bacteria > Pseudomonadota > Gammaproteobacteria > Enterobacterales > Alteromonadaceae > Pseudoalteromonas. The sequence goes on along the minus strand of NZ_PQCC01000022.1, from coordinate 120,496 downwards.
GCTGGGCGCGCGACACCTGGTTCATCTTTAAGATGTTTTCGGCGTTTTGCAGATCAGAGGTATTGCTGAACCCGGCGATGTTTTCACGCGCTTTCAAGAAGCTGTGGATTTCATCGACTATGGTATTGAGTTCCTGCTCATTCTTCTTCATCGCCATGACATAACGTGGCATCTCAACATTGTCGGCGCCGCTGGTGGCGAAGGTGCTTGAGGTGATGCGCGAGCTGATGATCCAAGGCGTGATTGACGACTTGATCACGACGTTTTCACTGCGTGTTGAATCGTGGATAGACATACCGGTTGAGATCTTCGACTCGGTGAAGGTCCCTTCGGTTTTTAGATACAGTAGCAAAGAGCTAAATTGCATTTCCGCCCAGAACACATGGCTGAAGTTTTCCAGCATGCGGCCGATGATGCTAAAGATTTGCCACATAAAGAAGGTGGACAGGACGGCGACAATCAGGCCAGAAAGCTCGCCCAGCCAGTTTTGTAACAGCTCGATGTTACCGCGGTTGGCGGCACGGGTGAACTCGGGTAACAGGCTGCTTTGCTGGCTAATAAAGTGATACAGACCAATGGCTTCGCCGGCCAGAGAGAAGAAGAGCAGGGCGCCGATTACCAGGCACAGCTGGGCCGCAAAGGTGCTTACCAAGCGGGTGATATTAAAGCCCTTGTTACCAGGACGCGGGTTAAACTCAGGCTGAGTTTCAATCAGCAGTTCACCGCGGAAATCACCCTTGCTGCTGCTTTGTTCGTTCAGCACCGGGTCGAAGTCGATATAGGTACGGTTCGGGATTTCCTTATAGCGGCGGTTGGCCAGAACTATGCTTTCGATATTAATGAAGATCTCGTTCGGATGCACTTCTTCTTGCAAGTTAGCACGGTATTCGCTGACCTCGGTGGCCACTTCGTTTTGTTTGCTACGGGCATTGATCAGGTAGAAGACTGCCGCGCAGCAAAGCGCACCGAGGAATAACAGGGTAAACAGGCTAGGCCAGGCCGAGAACAGGCTTACCTTTTCTGTCAGCTGCGCCCATTGCTCCAATTCACCCTTATGTGGGGCGAAGAAATGATGATAGATAAGACCTATAACCACGGGGAAGATCACCGAAAAGGCGATGATTTTCGCAAGTGAGGCAGCGCCTACGTCTTTAAGGCGTTTTACTCGGTTTAGGCTCACCGCATTGGCGGCGCTTCGCCAACACAGCAAGAGGTAAACCAAGATCAGTGCCGAAAAGATAGGCACAATAATATGACCGGCTTCACCGGCTAAGCCCGACGATGACACAAAGTAGGTGAGACCAAAGGCAACAAAGGCCAAAATGGTTTGCAGAATAACGCCAATGACTTCTTGCGCCACGTTACGCATGGGGTAAGGCAAGAAGATCAGTTTTGGTAACACCGAGTGAGCAAAACGACCCACCCAGCCTTTAGGCTCGGTGAAGGTGGCGTTTTTACGACCCATCAGCATGGACTCCAGGGTTTTTGCCGTATAGGCAAGGGAGCCTTTCTTTTGCTCCAGTACCGCGTTTTCCTGTTCGCTCTTGCTTAGATTTGGGGCCAAAGAGCTGGGTACCGAGCGGCCAACGAAAAATTTAAACAGTTGGAAAAGACCGCTACCACAGCGTTTTAAACCTAAGATCATAAGAACCAAGCCCACCGCCGCATAGGTCCAGGCCGAGATCATATCGGTTTGTGTTAAAGAGGTGACTTTAAAAAGGCTAAATAAACCAATCAAGGTAATAATGGCACCACCTGCGGTGCGCATTGTCCCTTCAATTTTAAAGGGGTTAGTTATACCAAGCCCTTTCGAGCCAAAATCATAAGCCATGATGATTCCTTGGAGTTAATAGAATTTTTTAATCCGTAGTGTTGTTCGCACGTTCGATGCGTTCGGAGATTGCCGGGTGTGAAGACAGGTAATCCCATAATGAATCTTGCTGTTGCTCATCCATCCCGTGTGCCTGGGCCAGGGCTTGCATGGCCTTGGCAAATGCCGAGCGATGATAGCCTAATTGGCTTAGCTGCTCTAGTGCAAAAGTATCAGCCTGACGTTCCATATCGCGAGAAAACTGTTGTTGTATCAAAGCCGAACCCGTACCCATGATGATCTCGGCAAAGCCTTCCAGGTCACCAAACATCAGTGCCAGGGTGACCGAGGAGCCAGCGGATTGGGCTGCCAGGGTCAAGCCATGTTGATGATGAACATGGCCGATCTCATGCAGTAATACCGCCAACAATGCGGTGTCATTATCTTTGAGGATTAGCGCGAGTTCGTCTGTTAAGACAACCTGACCGTCGGGCAGAGCAAAGGCATTGGCGCCTATCTCCGGGGCACTGTAGAAGTGCAGAACTAAATGCTCGGGAGCCTGGTCCATTTGCGCTATATGGTTTTGCCACAGGGTGCGAATATGGGTTTGCTGCGCATCGTCTAACTTACTTGGCTCCAGATACACGTATTCCAGAGCTTTAAGCGTTTGCGCTGAGGCCGCATGCACCACCGAATCCGGCAGGGAGCGTGCCACCACCGCAGCGCTGGCGGGAATGATCTTAAAGAACAACAGCCAGGCGAGCACCGCGCTTGCCACTACGCAGCCGAGTACCGCCGTTTTATGCTTTTCGATACGCTCTACCAGGCGATCCCAAGTGGACTCCGACGGCCACCGGTGAGCGCTGCTATGAGGCACAAAACGACTGCCGTCAATAAACACCAGCTCTACCGGCAGGCCGCTGAGCTGTTGCCCCTGACGGTATTCGTCAAATTGCACCAGCAACTCATCGCCGTTGTAAATGCGTACTTGCTCGTAACTGCTATCTTGCGTCAGCCACAGGGTTACTTCGGTACTGTGGCTTTGATTGCGTAGGTAATAAAACCCGGTGACCTGCATGCGTTAGCCCAAAGACAGATCGATATCGAACATGTCCGCTGCTTCCTCGCCAAACGCGGATTGCTGTTCGCCCAGTTGGTCGTGCAGGGTTTGTGGGTCGCACAGGAAGGTGACTTCGGTGGCGGCGCTAAGCATGCGGGCGCTGCGCACCTTGGCCCAAGGGTAGGCCAGACCCAGGCTACAGACGATGGCCAGGGTATTGGTAAAGACCAACAGGGTGTAGTCGATCATCTTCAAATCCGACTTAAAATCGGCAATGCCGTGCAACTCACTGCTATTAAGCAGGTGATTACGAATATGGGTTTGGTAAATGCCCGTGGCCACCGCAAAGGCAACAAAGTAGATCACCATCATCATCACCATGGCGATAGCCCCAGCAATGGCGCCGGCTTGGTCGTTCATCATTTCCGGGTCTTGGATCATGGCCTCCAGGCCAAAACCGAAGGCACCAGCCAGGGCTAGCATGATCACCGCGATAATGCCGGCGGCCACATAGGCCATCAGCGCCGCTAAATAATACTCACCGCCCTTGGTATTGACACTAATGGGGGTGTCGGAAAACTCAATATGGCTGTGTAAATACTGGTCCATGCGTTTAAACACGTACGGAAGCAATAAATAAAGGGTGAATACGCTGGCCACTGGCAGCAATAAGAACACCACAAAGGCCTCGCCATAACTGCCCTTAAAGTTAAAGCGCACATTGCGATAACGGCTCATACGCATGTTAAAGCGCATGCCTTGATTGATGATCCAGGGCGTTAAAAACAGCAGAATAAAAATCGCCAGTATGCCCAGCGCGGGCACAAACTGGGTGCAGAACATATAAATAACAAAAAAGATAAAGGCAAGAATGCGGCCTTTTAAGATCTGTATCGGCGTTGCCAGATAATCAAATCGATGGCCATCGAGTTGCGTGTGGCCGTAAAAATAACGATAGGTGCGTACCTTGGCCCAGGCGGAATAAATCCCCAGGGTTAACAAGGTCAAAACGATATTAACGATCCAAATTGAGAAAAACTCTTTCCCTGAGCCACTAAACTCGACGCGACGGCTATAAGGTTGAAACTGAGGTGTCGTGTTAGTTGCGCTATCTGTTTGTGATAAGTCCATTTTTTAGTCTTTTTGGCGGTTTAAACGCAGTCCATTAATTTAGCGTTAAGTTTCAAATAATGCAACAGACGCAAGGGCTTATCCTACTTTTACACTCTGCAATGGGGCAAAGCATGTGTATAATAAGCGGATCCTCCTTTGTTATTAGCCAAGGCCACGCTCCATGCTCTCAAAGAATCAGCAAAAGCACCTGCGTCAATTAGGACAAAAAAAATACCGAAAACAGCAGCAACAGTTTTTAGTTCAAGGGACTAAGAATGTGGTTGAGCTATTGCAAAGTGACCATGGCGTGCTTGAGCTCTTTGCCAGCGAGGAGTTCTGCAATACTCATAAGCAATTGATTGACAGTCGCTTAAGTGCGAAAGATGTGCATCGCAGCGATGAGACCGCCTTGTCCAAGGTCAGTACCCTGGTCACCAACAACGATGCCATAGCCGTGGCACCCATCGCTCAGACGGAAATAGAAGACACTCCTTGGCAACTGGCCTTAGACGGCGTCAGCGACCCAGGGAACCTGGGCACCATCATTCGCCTTGCGGATTGGTACGGCTTTAAACAGGTCCTGCTGTCGGCCAATTGTGCCGACCCCTATAACCCCAAGGTGGTCAGCGCCACCATGGGCTCGTTTACTCGCGTGTCCTGCCATCAAGTGGATTTGCCGGCCTACCTGGCAAGCTGCAACAAACCTGTGTACGGCGCCTTTTTAGGTGGGCAAAACCTGCATCACACCGACTTTGGCGGACAAGGGATATTGGTGATGGGCAGTGAATCCCACGGCATCAGTGATGCGGTGGCGGCGCACGTTAGCGAGCGTATCACCATTGCCGGCTATGGTGGCGCCGAATCCTTAAATGTGGCTATTGCCAGTGGCATTATTTTAGATAATATAAAGCGTTGTCACGGCTAAGTGGGTAGCGCTGAGGCACATGTTGCAACTAATAATAACTAGAATAATGAGGCGTAATGCGCTTAAGCAGCATAAAACTGGCGGGTTTTAAGTCCTTCGTTGATGCCACCAAAATTCCTTTTCCCGACCCCATGACCTGTGTGGTGGGGCCAAACGGCTGTGGCAAATCCAATGTGATCGATGCGGTGCGCTGGGTGCTTGGTGAAAGCTCGGCAAAAAATCTCCGTGGTGATGCCATGACGGACGTTATTTTTAACGGTGCTGCGACCCGTAAGCCGGTTTCCCAAGCCTCGGTTGAGCTGGTATTTGACAATACTCAGGGGCGCTTGCCCGGCACCATGGCGGCGCGCAATCAGGTTGCCATTAAGCGTGTGGTGACCCGCGATGGCCAGTCTCTGTATTACCTCAACGGCAGTAAATGTCGCAAGCGCGATATTACCGACATCTTCCTGGGCACCGGCCTTGGGCCGCGTAGCTATGCCATTATTGAGCAGGGCATGATCTCCCGGCTGATCGAAAGTAAGCCACTGGAATTAAGGGTCTTTATCGAAGAAGCCGCCGGCGTATCAAAATACAAGGAGCGGCGCCGGGAGACGCAAACCCGTATTCGCAGCACCAAGGAAAACCTCGAGCGTCTGCTTGATGTACGTGCCGAGTTGCAAACCCAGCTCGATAAGCTTGAACATCAGGCGCAGCAAGCCAGCAGTTATCGCGAGCTGAAAGCGCAGCAGCGCCGCTATAAGGGCGAGCTGGCGGTGCTTAAATGGCAAAAGCTGCATCAACAGCAGCTGCAACAATCCGAGCAGCTTGCCGAGTTGAAAGAACAGCTGGCATTTTTTAAAGATGCCCACCGCGGTGAGCAGGATGTACTCAGTGCCTATCAGCAGCAACTGGACGATACCAATGCGGCGCTTAATCATAACCAGCAACAAATATTTCAAACCGACAACCAGCTGGCGCGTTTGGAACAGCAACAAATTCATGCCAAGCAGCGGGCCCATCAATTGCAGGCCAGCATAGCGCAAAACCAGCAACAGCAGACGCAGCTGCTCGAGGCGCAGCGCCAACAAAACGAGTTCGTCGCCCAGCATCAAGCCCGATATGAAGAGCAGCAACAGCTCAGTGAAGAGTTGCAAGAAGCCCTGTTGGAGTGTCAGGCGGTGCGCGATGAGGCCGATGAGCAGTTCGCTCAGTTGCAGCATCAACAGCATCAGCAGCGCGAGTCTTTATATCAATATCAGCGCCAGCTCCAACAATGCCGTCATGAGCATCAAGGTGCTGCTGCCAGGCTGCACGCTTTCCAGCAGCAAATCGACGAAAATAGCGCCGTCCTTGCCCGTCATCAGCAAGCCTCCTTGATGCAGCAACTTGAGGACAGCGAGCAACAAAGCAAGGCCTTAACCGAGCGCCTGGCCAAGGCGCAAAGTGCGCAGTTACAGTGCGAGCAAGCCTTGCGGGCTAACGGGGAAGAACTGAATCGCGCCAGTGAAGAACATCAAACCTTACTGCGTCAGATTCAAGAGCTGGGTGCTAAACGCGACGCCATTCACTCTGTGTTACAGGATGAACAGGCAGAGCAGGGCAACAGTGTGCTGTTTCAACTTGAGGTGCAAAAGGGCTATGAGCAGGTCATTGAGGCCTCGTTAATGCAGCTACGTCATTTGCCGGTTGGCGACGATAACGGCGGTAGCTGGTTAGCGCCGCCAGTTGATAAAGCGCCAAAGCAATCGGTCGCTCAATTTATCAAAGCCGGTGCTTACCCAGACTTGTTACATCGTATCGCCTTTGATGCCAAAGGCGATACTCGGGTGCTGGATGATCCCAACTGGTTGGCGGTGATCAATGAAAATGCCCAATTGCATGGTCGTCACTGGTGTTTGCAGGCCAATCGTGAGCAGCTCGGGGTGCTCGCGCAGCGCCAGCAACTCGATGAATTGGGCGCCGCCCTAAAGCAGCACCAGGATAAATTGCCGACAATAGAAAAAGAGCTGAAACAGCTTAACGACGAGCGGCAAACGTTAAAAGCATCCCTTGAGCAGGCCAAGCTGGAAGTCCATGAGTATTCTAAATCCTATGCCAGCATGCAAACCCGCCAGGAGTTGCTCAAAGAGCAGGCTCAGCAATGGCAACAGGAGCTAGTGCGTTTGCAGACCCGAGCACACACCCTGGCCGAGCAAGTTGAGGCGGCAGAATTGGTGCTGGAGCAACAGCAGGCGCGCATTGAGCAAGCCGAGGAAGCCCTGGCACAGGCGGAGCATAATTCAGATCAAGAACACCACCAGTTTGAGCAAGCCCAGCAGGCCTTGAAACAGGCCCAATTGCGTGTGCAAGATATTCAGGGGCAGATTAACGAAGCGCACATTAACACCGAGCGCCTGCACAGTGAGCTGACCTTAAGTCAGAGCAAGCAAGACAACATTGAACGTGAGCTGGAATTGGTGTGCGGGCAATTAGCCGCGGCCGAAGCCGAACAGCAGGAGGTCGCCGAGCCCATCGCCGTGCAGGAAGAACAAATCGCCCAGTTGCTGGAGCAAAAAGAGCTGCTCGGCAACGAACAACTGGCCTTGCAGCAGCAGCTCGAACAGGCCCAAAGCGAGTTGCAGCAAAATAAGGATAAATTGGCTCAAGGCGAACAACAAAGAGAGCAACTGCAAGAGCAAATCCAGCAGGCCTTGTTGTCAGAGCAAACCCTGACCTTAAAGGCGCAACAGGCCTTGGCACCGCTGGAAGAGCTCAATACCAGCTTGAAAGCCGTGCTCGAAACCCTGCCGCAAGATGCCCAGGCCGGACGTTGGCAGGCGCAGCTCACCAACTTGGACAAGCAGTTAAGCGATTTGGGGGCGGTGAACCTGGCCGCCATCGACGAGTTTGCCAGTGCCAAGGAGCGCAAACAGTATCTGGATGAGCAGCTAGACGATCTCACCAAGGCGATGCAGACGCTGGAAGCGGCCATCGCCAAAATAGACCGCCAGACCAAGGCCCAGTTTAAGGCCACCTTCGAGCAGATCAATGATGATCTCCAGGAGTTGTTTCCCAAGGTCTTTGGTGGCGGCTCAGCCTATTTGGAATTGACCAGCGATGACTTACTTGAAAGCGGGGTGGCGATAATGGCTCGGCCGCCAGGCAAGAAAAATTCCACAATCCATTTGTTAAGTGGTGGAGAAAAAGCGCTGACCGCATTATCATTGGTGTTTTCTATATTCAGGCTCAATCCAGCACCATTTTGTATGCTTGACGAGGTTGATGCGCCGTTAGATGATGCCAATGTCGGCCGTTTTTGCCGTCTGGTTGAAGAAATGTCGCAAACCGTGCAATTTATATACATCAGCCATAATAAAATTGCCATGGAAATGGCGGGGCGCCTGACCGGTGTGACTATGGCGGAACCTGGAGTGTCACGTATGGTAGCGGTGGATATTGAGCAAGCAATGGAAATGGCTCAAGCCAGTTAATTGAACAAACTAAGAATAAAGGTGAGGGGATGGCCGAAGATCTCAGATGGGTATTAATTCTAATCAGTGCGGTAGTAATTGGTGGTTTGCTAATTCACGGCCTCTGGTCGGTGCGCAAGCGTTCGCAAGCGGTCGATAACACCGCAGCGACCAAAACCAAGGCCCCAGCCCCAGAGCAACCAAAGGCGCCTCAGGACGCATCGAATACTGCGAGTAGTACAGCGAGCCCTTTGGCGAACCAGTCTGTGGACCCGTCGGTGAACTCTGATGTGCGTGAAGAGCCAAGCTTTAATGCCTTGGACGATGAAGAGCCGAGTGTGGGTAATTTTGCCATCGAAGAAGATGAGCAAGCGGATGCTGGCCAGGAACATAAACATGAGACCCAGCCCAGTGCAGTGCAGCCGGAAGATTTTGTGATTATCCATGTGCATATGCCCGAGGGTCTGCAAATGCAGGGCGCCAAATTATTGCCTTTGGTATTAACTCTGGGCTTCAAATATTCCGACGACGGTTTTTTCCATCGCCACGAACACAGCAGTGGCCAAGGCCCAGTACTGTTTCGCATGGTGAACATGTACAACCCGGGCACCTTTGATATCGATAATATGGAGCAATTTAGCACCGCAGGTATCAGCCTGTTTATGACCTTGCCGAACGAAGGCGAGGCCATGACCACCTTTAATATGCTGCACAGTGCTGCGAAAAAGCTGGCCGAAGAGTTTGGTGCCGAGCTGTTGGATCAAAACCGTCAGCCGCTGAGCGTAAACGGCATTCGCGAGTACGTGGAAAAAGTCCGCGAGTACGCTTAATCCTGCGGTGTTAGCCTTATATTTCTAAGGTGAAGCACGCAGGGAAACACATTTAAACTAAGCCACCACCCGGTGGCTTTTTTATCGAGGTAGATATGAGTCTCACGCCTGAGCAACAGATTGCCGAGCTACGCTCCACGTTGGAGGAGCATAATTACAATTATTATGTATTGGATCACCCCAGCATTCCCGATGCCGAATATGACCGTCTTATGCGTCAGTTACAGGCGCTGGAGGCAGAGCATCCACATTTGCAAAGCCCTGATTCGCCGAGCCAAAAGGTAGGTGGCACGGCATTGAGCAAATTCTCCCAGGTGACTCACCAGGTACCCATGTTGTCCCTCGACAACGCCTTTGATGAAGATGAATTCAACGCCTTTAATAAGCGTATCAACGACCGTTTGGCAGCCAGTGCCGAGCAAACCTTTTGTTGCGAGCCTAAACTCGATGGTTTAGCGGTGTCTATCCTGTATCGTGACGGGGTGCTGGTGCAGGCGGCGACGCGCGGCGACGGCCAGGTTGGTGAGAACATTACCGAGAACGTTAAAACCATCCGCAATATTCCCTTGAAGCTGCGCGGTGACTTTCCCGAAGAGCTGGAAGTACGTGGTGAGGTGTTTATGGACTTGGCCGGTTTCCATCGCCTTAACGAGGAAGCTAAAGCGAACGACGGCAAGGTGTTTGCAAACCCGCGTAATGCCGCTGCTGGCAGTTTGCGCCAGCTCGACTCAAAAATCACCGCCAAACGCCCGCTGATGTTCTACGCCTATTCCATGGGTCAGGTAATTGGCGCCGAGCTGGCGGGCGGTCACTTCGAACAGCTACATCAGCTGAAAGATTGGGGTCTGCCACTGTGTCCCGAGACCAAGCTGGTTAATGGCGCCGCCGAGGCCATTGCCTATTACAAGGATATACTGACGCGCCGCGGCGAGCTCAAATATGAAATCGATGGCGTGGTGATCAAGGTTAACGATAAAGACGCGCAAGAGCAGCTGGGGTTTGTGGCCCGAGCGCCGCGTTGGGCCATTGCCTTTAAATTCCCGGCGCAAGAAGAGATCACCCAGTTGCTGGATGTGGAATTCCAGGTTGGTCGCACCGGTGCCATTACACCCGTTGCGCGCTTGGCGCCCGTGTACGTGGGTGGGGTGACGGTGTCTAACGCCACCTTACATAATGGCGATGAAATTGCCCGCTTAGGGGTTAAAATTGGCGATACCGTGGTGGTGCGCCGTGCTGGTGATGTGATCCCGCAGATCACTCAGGTGGTACTGGAGCAGCGTCCGGCGGATGCCAAAGACATAATTTTCCCAAGCCAGTGCCCCGTATGCCATTCCCACGTCGAGCGCATTGAAGGCGAGGCGGTGGCTCGTTGTAGCGGCGGTTTAGTATGTGCGGCTCAGCGTAAGGAAGCGATTAAACATTTCGCCTCGCGCAAGGCCATGGATATCGATGGTCTGGGCGATAAAATCGTTGAGCAATTGGTGGAACGTGAACTGATCCATACTCCGGCTGAACTGTTCCAATTACGCCAGGGTCATTTTGAAAGCCTGGAGCGCATGGGACCGAAGTCGGCGGCTAACCTGGTGAATGCGTTGGAGGAAGCCAAGACCACAACACTGGCCAAGTTTATTTATTCCCTGGGTATACGCGAGGTAGGAGAGGCAACGGCGCAAAACCTGGCCAATCATTACCTCACCCTGGATGCCATTATGCAGGCGAGCATAGAGCAGCTACAGGAAGTCAGTGATGTGGGTGAGATAGTCGCCAAGCATATCCACAGCTTCTTTAGTGAGGAGTCAAACCAAGGCGTTGTTCAGGCCTTGCTCGACGAAGGCGTACACTGGCCAGCGCTCGAGGTTAAAAGCGAAAGTGAGCAACCACTCACCGGCTTAACCTATGTGCTTACCGGAACCTTGCATACTTTGACCCGTAACGATGCTAAGGCACGCTTACAGACTCTGGGTGCTAAGGTGGCGGGCAGTGTGTCGGCGAAAACTCATGCCCTGGTGGCCGGAGAAAAGGCCGGCTCTAAACTCACCAAGGCGCAGGAGCTGGGCATTGAGATTCTCAGTGAAGACGACTTAATGGCCTTGTTTGCCGAACACGGTGCCTAAGCCATGAATGATTTTATCGCCTGGCTGGAGTCGGGCTTATTTCGTTTTGGTCAGTGGTTGTCACCCCATCTCGGTGACATCGCCCTGGTGTTCGTGGTCTGTATTATCGGACTGTATGCTGGCGATGTGATCAAAACCGTTAAGAAGCTGGTGGCCGGTAAGCACTTTTTGCTGCGCACCTTAGTATTTGTGCTCGTCAGTGCCTTTGGTTTAGGGGTATTAACCCTGTGGGTGAGCCCCTTTATGGCTAAGGCTCTGATGTTTTTCGGCAGCACCTATTTGCCGCTGATGGTATTTGCCGCCTTTATCCTGGTAGGGGTACTGGCGGACAGGAAATCCCAGCTGTGAAACATTATGGTCCGGAATATTGGGATAAGCATGGCGCTTATCGCACCCCGATAGGCTTTACTCTCGCCCTGATGATATTGCTGCGCCCCTATCTTATTTGGGCCTTTGCGGCCATATCTCGACGCCCCGAGCTCGATTTAGTGGCCCTGGTATATCGGCAAAAGCAGGACTTTTTTGTAGCCTTGGCCATAGCGGCTATCGCCATAGTGCCGGCCACGGTTTATTCCCTGCGCCGCCCCGGTAGCAACCCCAAATTAAAGTCCCTGTGGCGGCATATGCGCTGGCCCCTGGTGCTATGCGCCGTGCTCGATTTAGCCTGGCTTATTTTACAGGCTTCACAGCAGTACTATCGATTTTCCTTTTATATTGCCGTTCAGGCGGTGGCGGTCGCCTGGATCATCCTGTATTTAATGCGTAGCCGCTATTTACGGGTGTTTTTTGCCGATTGGCCGGATGAGCTAGAGAGTAAGAAACAAGACCAGAAAAATAAGGAAGAATAGGGTGTTTGGCACCCATATCTCGCCGCGACCCATAGATACGACCCTGGCCAAGTTTACCTTGGGCGCTGTGCTGCCGGTGGTTATCATGCTCTGGTTAACGGCATCTTGGCCGCTTTTGCGCATGACGTTGATGCTGTCCTATGTCGTGGCCTTGACCTCCTGCCTCTACCGCCTGACTCCCTGGTTTATCGCTCGCAATCCGGTGAGCCGCTTTGTTCGGCGTGAACAAAGGCAGTTAAAGCTTTGCTCACTGGCAGGCGTTTTTGACTTCCATGGCCCCTGGTACACGCTGCCCATAGAGACTATTTCATCGGTACGGATTTATGAGCACGGTCTGGAGTTTATAGCGGAGGATAGGGTGGTTCGACTCAGTGTGGTTGGCTCCAAGGAAAGCCTGCATACCTATATGCGCTCGGTACTTGCCGATACCAAAGTGGAGTGGCTGGCAGAGGAAAGTGCATAGGCAATAAGTGAATAGGGAGAGTATTCACCTAATGCCTGCACGTAATCTGGGGCGCTTAGAGCGCCGGTTTGTGCCAGAAGCTGCCGCCGGCAATCTGACTTTCGATAAAGCCGAACTGGTGCAGTTCGATGCGCGCTTCCTCGGCGCTTACCTGCAATACCTCACAGGCTTCACGTAACGTCCAGCTTGGGTAGGATGTTAATTTTTGCTGTACGGTTAAATGGCGACGTTTCGGTTGCGCTTCACCCATCAACACCAAGGCGCGCTCGAGGTTTTGATACGGCTGTGAGCCGGCCAGTCTAAAGGCGTTGTCACCGTTGAAAATCAGTGAAGGGAAGCCGCGGGCGCCCAGCTGCATCATTTCCTGTTGCTCTGTGTTAAAGATCGTCAGTACCTGCTCACTATGGAGCAAGGTAGCAAATGCTTGTCCGTCCAGACCCATGGATGTCACCAGCTCAGCAAGTGCTTCATCTTTTGCCATATTTTCGGCATAGAGGAAGATGCGCTCACGCATCAGGCGCACAAAGGCCGATTCCAGATTGGGAGCCAGTAAGCGTACGGCAATGGCCGCTCGACAAAGAATATACGAGTTACTGATCGGATCCTTGGCCCACATTGAAGGGTCAATGGGCTGCTGGTAGTGCTGAGCCACCTGCTGCCAGTGGCCGATTACATCCGTGGGTTTGGCGATGCCATTGCCTGGATCGCCAAAGTTCTCCCAGCCCGGCAACAGGCCACCATGAATATAGCGCTCGTTAACCTGATAGTTTAATTTCAGTCGGCGCCAAACCGGCTCTAAGGCCCAGCAATGAGAACAAATAGGATCGGTGACAAAGACAAGGTGCGTCTGCTCCGTCTGAGTAGCCTTGGCATCTAGGTCCTTGTCGGTCTCATAGTTCGGCATTACACAGCCGATATCTGCATCACATTCCATTATTTTTCCTGCCTTAATGCGTTAATTCCTGCCTCAATGCGATCCAGACCCTGGTCTAAAATCTCCAGGCTGGTCGCAAAGCAGATGCGGATATGGCCCTTGGCGCCGGGGCCAAAAAAGCGCTCATTGCCGGGGACCACAGCGACCTTAAAGTTGCGCAAATGCTCAACCAGCTCCTCCGCTTCCATGCCGGTTGCGGAAATATCGGCAAACAACAAATAGGTGGCCTCTGGTGCCTGACAACTAACGCCTTCGATGGCATTTAATCTTTTTACCGCGTGGTCGCGAAGAGCCGTAAGGTGCTCGATAAAGGCATCCACCCAATACCAGCAGCTTTTCAGTGCCGTGGTAGCGGCAACTTGAGAAATGGTTGAAACCCCGCCCGCGGTGGTCATCACATAGGCGGCGTCGACAATCTTTTGATGCACGTCGGCATTAGGAGAGATCACTGCACCGACACGCAGACCGGCTAAACCAAAGGCTTTGGAAAAACCATAGACTGTGATCACGCGCTCACACAGCTCGGGGGCCAGATGATGGAAACTGGTAAATTGTTTTTCCGGATAAATGATATCAGACCAAATTTCGTCGTTCATGATCCACAGCTGGTGCTGGTTGGCAAACTCGGCGATGGTCTTTAAATCTTCCAAGGGAATAATTTTACCCAGCGGGTTATGCGGGTTACACACGCCAATGAGGCGGGTTTTATCGCTAAGCAGTTCTGGCAATAGCTCAAGTTTAAAACGACCCGTGTCTTTATCATAAGGGCAACGGATCACCTTGCCGCCGGCCGCTAACACCGACTGTTCAAAGAGAAAATCAACCGGGTCGAAAATAATGGCTTCATCACCGGGTTCAAGGCAAAAACGTGCGGTCGCGTACATGCCGCTGGCGGCGCTGTCGATGGGTAAGATCAATTCCGGGTCAAGGCGATAGTCTTTGCGCAGTGCTAAGGCACTGGCCAATTCGTTTTTAAATTCAGACAAGCCCTGGTGTGGGCCATAGGAAAACACTCCGCTTTGGGCATAATCGGCGATTGCTTGGCGAATTTCTTTGGCCACCGCGAAGTCCGGATCGGCAGCGGTCAGGGGAATGATATCGGCATCGGTTTCCGCCCAGCGAAAGTTGTAAGCCCGAGTTCGCAAGGTCTCCAAGGGCACCTGATCGTGTGCAAATAATGAGGTAGTCATCAATTTAACTCCAATTTAAAAAGCGAATGGGATTTTCTGTTCGTGATGATGAGGGGCTAAAAACTCCTGCTGCAAGGCTAACCCCTGAGTCAGATAGTTGGCAACAACGCTTTTACGCATCACGGAGAAATGCTCCAGTGCGGTCACATCGAAGCCCTCGACGCTTGATTCAAAAATCTTCGCCAGTTCTATGGCATCTTCAATAGCAGAGTTTACGCCCTGACTGGTAAAGGGCAGCAGGGCATGGGCCGCATCACCTAGCAGCACCACGTTGTGCTTGTGGAAGCGCTCCAGCGGAATAAGATAACAGGTATTCCAAATATGCGACTGTGAGAAGTCGGTTAACTTGATCAGGGCATTAATCGGGTCGGGCCATTGGCTAACCAGGCGTTCGGCAAAGTGCTGTTTACCTGTTTCGCTGTCGTCAAGAATATCGAAGCGTTCGCAGTCATACTGTACAAACCAGACCACGCTTTGCTCGTCTGCAGGCACCATACCAACCGCCAAGCCGCCGTCTAGGTGTTTGTACTTAACAAACTTATTTTCAAGTTGCTGCACCAGCTCCGGGCTTTTAACGATGGAAACCAGCTCTTTAACCTTGATATCGGAGCGCTTCGCTTCGGGGAAGATTTGTGCGCGCACCGCTGAGCGGCCGCCATCACAGCCAAGGAAGTAATCGGCCTCGACTTTTTCACCATTGGTAAAACAGGCTAGCTTAGCGCAGCCGTCCTGGTGCCATTCAAAATGAGAGAACTGATGATCGAAATGCAGCCATTCAGAGGGAATTTCGTTTAGCAGCACGTCCAAAAATGCCTTGCGGGTTACCCCGTAGCTTCCCTCTAAGGTTTCTTCGATCAGCAAGTTATTGTTGTCGTCGACGATATGACATAGTTCAACCGGGTAACCTACCTCGGCTGCTTGCTTGTCTAAACCAAGTTGGGCCATGGCCTTAACGCCATTTTCGAGCATGATAAAGCCTAAACCTTCGCGTCCTGAAAGCGGGCTACGTTCGTAAATGTCGACGCGTCCACCCAGTTTTTTGTAGTAAATAGCGAAAGCCAAACCGGCAATACCACCGCCGATAATTGCAATTCTTGGTCTCATATCCCCTCCGATAAACACCAGTTACACTTGTACCTGGTTGTAGCTATTTTGTTATCGGCGTGATGCTATCCTTTATCATGAGGTAAATTAATGCTTAAATGTGCATAATGATTCTGCAAAAATGCATAGCAAGCGGGCGTGTTGGCAGAGGTAA
Source organism: Pseudoalteromonas sp. T1lg48 (assembly GCF_002964785.1). GTDB lineage: Bacteria > Pseudomonadota > Gammaproteobacteria > Enterobacterales > Alteromonadaceae > Pseudoalteromonas. Next base: position 104,520 of record NZ_PQCC01000022.1, on the reverse strand, counting down.
ACTTCGAATTCAGGAAGTATTGGAATTTTTAGTGTGAAAGAGTTTAATTGGGACGACGTCAAAGTGGCGTATCGCGTTGCTGCCACCGGCTCTTTGGCTAAGGCGGCGGAATTAGAAGCCATTAACTACACCACCGTATTACGGAAAATTAACCGCTTAGAGAAAGACCTGGGGTGTAAGCTGTTTTTTCGCAATCAGCGCGGCTATCAAATAACCGAAGCGGGCACGCGTTTACTGGAAACCTTTCCGGAAATTGAAAGCCGTTTCAACCAGTTGCCGTCACAGCTTTTGGCTACTTCCGATCAGGTCAAGGGTACCCTGAAGATCACTACCTTACCCGAATATTCCTCGTTTTTGCATCCCATTCTAGTGCAAGCGCAACAGCAGTATCGGGATTTGAAAATTTTAGTCGATGTCAGCGATGACATAGTGCCGCTGGGAGAAGGCAAAGCCCATGTGTCTATCCGCGCCGGTGCCATGCCAACGCAGGCGGATTTGATTGCCTTGAAGGTCAGTGACCTCAATTTCTCTTATTATTATTCCGAGCACTATTTTCAGGTACACCAGGCGCCCAAGTGTGAAAGTGAATTCAATCAACATCAATGGGTGATGCCCGGTGGGCGTAAGAGAAATTTAACCTTTGTTAAGCAGGTGCTGGAAGCAATTGACGAAAACAATATTTGTTACCAAAGCAATAACCTGCTCGATATTCAGTTTGCCATCGAAAATGGCTTAGGCATTGGCCCCATAGACGACAGCAAAGCCAAGCAGTGTCCGCATTTAAAGCGTCTTGATTGTATTGAACCGCATAACGATAGCAGCCTGTGGTTTGTGTATCATAAGGACCTTCGTGAAGATAATCGCATCCAGGCCATTATTCGTTTAGGGAAGGCCTATATCCGCTGATGTCAGTTTTAACATGGAACCGGGACGCTAGTGTTAAGCCTGTTTAGGCACTAAGAGCTAGACCAAGGGCGCGCAGGTGTGTCAAAGTTGCCTTGCCGACTAGCCAAACTGTGGAGTGACTATGTTGAACTGGCAAAATATTCTTATGATGAGCGCGAAGGGCAACCCCGAGCCTCCTTATCGCGTGGAAAAAACCGAGCAGCAATGGCGTGAGCAACTCAGTGAAGAGGCGTTTTACGTGACCCGTAAAAAAGGCACAGAACGCCCTTTTAGCAGTGATTCATGTGCCTTGTTTGAACCTGGACGCTACCATTGTGTGTGTTGTGATAATTTGCTGTTTGATGGTGCCGAAAAGTTTGATAGTGGCAGTGGCTGGCCTTCGTTCACCCAGCCGGCAAGCGACAATGCCATCGCCTATATTGCCGATGGCAGTCATGGTATGCAGCGCATAGAAGCCATCTGTAATGTTTGTGATGCCCACTTGGGGCATGTTTTTCCCGATGGTCCACCGCCATCACATCTGCGTTATTGCATTAACGCTGTAGCGATAGTTAAAGGTGACTAGATTAGAGTTATAAGTAAAAATTAAGGGCCCGACAGGGCCCTTGATGTTATTTCTGTGCGGCTATCCAGGCATCGACATCCTGCTCGACGATGGCCATAGGGCGGGCACCGGAGAGCAAGATAACATCATGGAAGGCCTTGATATCAAACTTGTCACCCAGCGCTTTTTTCGCGCGGTCGCGAAGCTCAACCAGTTTTAGCATGCCCAGCTTGTAACCCAGGGCTTGGCCCGGCCAGGCAATATAGCGGTCAATGGCGGGCACCACATCGCTCATGGGGCTGCCGGTCGCGGCGGCAAAGTAATCTATGGCCTGCTGACGGGTCCATTTCTTATAGTGCAAACCTGTATCTACGACCAAACGCGCGGCGCGATACACTTCGGCCTGCAAGCGACCGAGATCGCCAAAGGGATCATTCTCATACATACCCATTTCATAGGCGACCAACTCGGAATACAGGGCCCAGCCTTCAACATAGGCATTGAAAGAGGCGTTTTGGCGCATTAAGCCAATGTCTTGTTGCAACATATTCAGCGCAATTTGGAAATGATGTCCAGGCACGGCTTCATGGTAGGTCAGGGTTTTCATGCCAAAGCTGGGCACCGCGGCCATGTCTTTAAGATTGATATAGAAGACCCCAGGGCGTGAACCATCGAGTGACGGGCCATTGTAGTAACCGCCCGCCGAGCCCGCTTCCACGGCCACTGGGATACGACGAACCTCGACCTTTTGCGGCGGCAGGGTCGAGAAGTAGTCCGGCGCTTTTTGATTTATGGTGACGATTTCATCGCGTAAAAATGCCAGCAGCTCGGCGCGACCTGCATCGCTGTCTTCATATAAAAAGCGCGGCTCGGCGTTAAGCTGTTGCATGCGCTCGTTAACACTGCCTTCGCTGTAGCCATTCGCCTTTAAAATTTCGTCCATACGGGCGCTGATGCGCTTAACTTCATCTAAACCCAGCTGATGGATTTGTTCGGCACTGAGGTCTGAGTCGCCCAAGTAGGTGATCTCATGTTGGTAGAAGGCTTCACCATTGGGTTGAGCCCAGATACCCACTTCTTCGGGCGCTTGCTCCTGTAGGCTTCGCAGGTCGTTGTAGACGCTTGCAAAAGCGGGGTAAATCTTACTGCGGACTATTTCTTCCGCTTGCTGTATATAATCTGTCACTTGTTGTTCGCTCAGGTCTTCAAGCTTATCCAACTTGGCTTTCATTGAGCTCACTAAGGGGTGCTCGCCCGGCGCTACCGAGGTGAAGTTTTCCAGATACCCTAGGGTGTTGGGGAACAAGGCCTTAGGCAGAATCACGCCTAACTTGGCATCGGCATTGACCTTTTCTTGCACTTGCTTAACCACGTCGCTAAAGGCGTTAAGACGGGCTAAATAATCCTTGGCGTCTTGCTCTGAAGCTATTTCATGTTGATCTTTCAACAGGTTTGGCAGGTCGATTAAAGGTCCAGAGAGTTGGTTGACCACATAAGGAAGGTGACCACCCCAGGTATCGATATACCCCGCGGCAAAGTTGGCATCGCCGGCATAGTAGTTAGCGATCACCTGGTTAACCTTCAGGTGTAGGGCATCTTTTTGTGCCAGAGCCGGGTGTTGCAGCGCACCTAATTGCTTGGCGGCATCGCGCATATCTTGTTGCAATCGTTGCATGCCCGCTACCGAATAGTCTGGCAATTTACTGGCATAAGGACCGTATTGCTCGGCCGGTAATTTCAGGGAGGTCGCCAGCGCGCTTTGATGGTCGATAAAGCGTTGGGTATAGGCATCCACTACCTTGGCAATTTGCTGTGAGCTTGGTGCCACAGGGGCTGCCTGTTGTTGTTTTTCTTGCTGTGGAGCTGGGGCGTCTTGGCAACCGGCCAAAGCCAGTGACACACCAAGAGCCAGGGCTGTTAGTTTATTCATCTTGGGTTCGTTTGTTATTGATTTATAGCATCAATATACAGGCTTTGACGCACAATGCCAGCCGTGTGCGCTGGCCTTCAGAGCCTTGGCAGAAAGGGGATCAGAGCGCCGCAGGATGGGCGTGAAGGTATTTTTGCTTAATTTTTTCGTAGCGGGCGCTCATTTCTTCATCGAGTTTGCTGTTATCGAGTAGGGCACAACATTTATCGGCCAGTAGTTGGTTAAAACTGGTACCCTGGCGCACGCTGCCTTCGTACAGGCACTGCAGTAAATTTAAGGCGATGCTGCGGTTTTTCGGCATAACCCGAAAGGCTTGGCTAAAGGCTTCAAGTGCCAGCAGGTAGTTGCCCTGTTTAAACTTCTCCACTGCGTGGTTGTTAAGCTCACGAGGACCCATGGTGAGATCGCGACGTTCGCTTTGCTGTTGCATAGCGGTTTTTAGTTGCAGTGGTGAGCGTCGCTCTGGATAGCGCTCACAGTGGTCGATAATCTTGTTATAGAGAGTCTGGGCTTGGGCTTGAAAACCAAGTTCATGATAGGCCTTGGCCTGATCCAGGGCGCCATCGATGGAGCGGATGGGACTATCATCAATCACCAGTTGCTCGAGCAGCATTTTCGCTTTGTGATGCTCATCTTTAAGGTAATAAAGCCGAGCATTGAGTACATCCACTTGAATTTGCTGTTGGGCATCGGGAAATTGCTTTTTAAGATCATTCAGGTATTTGGTGGTTTGACGCGTAACCCGGGTTATATGCTCACTCTGATCTGTGGTGAGGGCATAGTCGATACCCGCTCGGGCGGCATTAAGATACACATCGGGGCTGTCGTGAATCGAGTGGGGGGCAAACTTGGCGATATCCCGACAGGTTTGGTAGTTTTGCTCGTAATCATGGTTGATTTGCGCCACCTGCGACAAATTACTCTGACGCGCTAAGTTTCTCGGGGCCATGCTGGTGGCGACACTCAGGTAAGCCTGGGCTTGTTCATACCGATTGAGTTTTATTTCTATCTGGCTAAGCAGATCATAGGCGACCAAGCGGGTTTCATCGCGCTCCAGCATGGTTTTTAGCATACGATGGGCGAGGTTATGTTCTTTGTTGCCGATCAGCGCCTCGACCATGCCAATACGCGCCCAGGTAAACTTTTGAATATCCAGCACTGACTTGAAAAAGCGTTTGGCTAGTTCGAACTGCTTTTGCAGCAGTAAGGTCTCGCCCTTGAGGCGTAACAAAACAGCGGCGTAACCCTGATTAGCAACCAGTTTAGCATCGATTACTTTCAGTGCCTTGGAGTAATTCTCATCATCGATTAACTGATAAACGTCTTTAAGGGCATGTTTGCGTTTGACGATGCGCTCAATGCGGCTTTGTAGCTCAAGGGTATTAAAGGGCTTAACTAAAAAGTCGTCGGGATGTAGCTCCAATACACTGTGTACCAGGGCCCCAGAGGTTTCGGCAGAAATAAAAATAAAACCGGTGGCGCCTTTAATTAGTTTTTTGACCTTGAGCTCTTCATAGAGCTGATAACCATCCTGATGCTTGCTGAGGTTAAAAGCGCAAATGATCAAATCGAAGCACTGCTCTTTACATAATTCTTTGGCGAGGATGGCATTCTCGGCAAAATGTAAGGAGCGATAGCCCAGCCGCTCTAAAGACTGCTTCATATAGCTCAGTGCTAGAGGCTGTTCTTCAATGATTAGAATATGGGCTGAACTGGATACTTGCTGAGACATGCCATGGATAGATCAATATCGTTTACATCGACTATATAAACTAGACTCGTGACTGACAAGTAAATCAAGAATAAAGCCTTAAATTGCCTCATTGTTAAGCTTTAGCTGATTCAAAATCTAGGATTTTAGTATTGTTTTTGGTGGTGGTTGGGGGGTTAGATAAGCTTGCTTTCTATGGGAATAAACCCGCTAGTTTTGTTTCGGTACAGGAGCGTCAAGATAAGCAAAATGACTTCAAAAACCAGTCAGTTGTAATGGACTTAAGCCAATAGACCTTGCCTTGCTAAGGATAATAGTGCGATGCATGGCATCTATTTAAGAAAAAAGGAGTCAAAGAATGGTGGGTTGTACTGGACTTGAACCAGTGACCCTCGCCTTGTAAGGGCGATGCTCTCCCAACTGAGCTAACAACCCGCAGTAGGATTACGTTTTAGTAGATGGCTGCTTGTACTGGACTTACCAATAAACCTTGCCTTGCTAAGGATGATAATGCGATGCGAGCATCGTTTTCCTTAACTCCATCAAGATGATGGTGGGTTGTACTGGACTTGAACCAGTGACCCTCGCCTTGTAAGGGCGATGCTCTCCCAACTGAGCTAACAACCCAAAACGTAATGTTTTGCGATTTCTATATGGTGGGTTTTATTGAGTTAAACCAATAAACCTTGCCTTGCTAAGGATAATAATGCGATGCGAGCATCGTTTTCCTTAACTCCATCAAGTGATGGTGGGTTGTACTGGACTTGAACCAGTGACCCTCGCCTTGTAAGGGCGATGCTCTCCCAACTGAGCTAACAACCCATATAGAAATATCAGATATGTCACTTAAAAATGATGCTTGGTTTTACTGGATCTTACCAATACCCCTTGCCTTGTTAAGGATAATAGTGCGATGCGAGCATCGTGCTCCTTAACTCCATCAAAATGATGGTGGGTTGTACTGGACTTGAACCAGTGACCCTCGCCTTGTAAGGGCGATGCTCTCCCAACTGAGCTAACAACCCGGGGTCTTTTAAATTCTATATGAAACTAGACTAGCTAGTAAATGGTGGGTTGTACTGGACTTGAACCAGTGACCCTCGCCTTGTAAGGGCGATGCTCTCCCAACTGAGCTAACAACCCATATAGAATTTCAGATGCGTCACTTTTAAAGTGGTGGGTTGTACTGGACTTGAACCAGTGACCCTCGCCTTGTAAGGGCGATGCTCTCCCAACTGAGCTAACAACCCACATCTGGTAACAACATCGCTGACTAACTTAATTAGCTGCGTTGTTGTGGGGCGCTATTATAGATAGAGAGAAAGGACTGTCAACACTTGAATGACACATTTTGTTTTAGGTGAGGTATTTATAGCCAATGCGTGGGCTATTTAATCAAATCCATCTCTAAATAAGAGGTTGCCGGTGCACTATTGAACATTAGTTGTGCGCCCAGCGCCTAGTGTTGGGCAGTGGATTTTATAACAATAACCACAACCCCTATAAATAAGATGAAGACTTCCCTATGAACTACAGTGCGTTTATTTCTCACGGCGCCGGGCCGTTACCTCTTTTTGGCCATGAAGGTCACCAGGAAATGGTCGAAACATTAGAAAAGTTTGCATCCTTAATCCCAAAGCCTTCGGCAATTATTGTGATCAGTGCGCATTGGGATACCCAGGAGATAAAAGTGAACACCCAGGCTCAGCCACACTTGTTGTATGACTATTATGGTTTTCCAGAGCAGGCCTACAATATTAACTATCCCGTACCGGGGGCTTCTCAGTTAGCTAAAAAATTGCTGTCTGGGTTAACGGGGTTAGGTGTTCCTGTAATAGAAGAAGCTGAGCGGGGGCTGGATCATGGTGTCTTTGTGCCGTTAGCCATAATGTACCCAGAGGCCGATGTTCCTTGCGTGCAAATCTCACTACAGCGTGATTATAGCCCTGAACTTCATCTGCAACTGGGTGAGCAAATAGCAAAGACGATTGCACACCAGGATAATGTCCTTATTTTAGGATCGGGGTTTTCCTTTCATAATATGGCTGCATTTACAGTGGCTGATAACAAGGAAGCAATTAAAAATAACCGTGAGTTTGAAACCTGGGTAAAGCAGGTGCTGAATACGTCCATGCCTAAAGAGGAGAGGGCGCAACACCTGATAAATTGGGAAGCCGCACCCGGAGCGCGATATTGCCACCCCAGCGAGGAGCATCTGATGCCTTTGCATGTGGCCTTAGGGGCGACTCAATCAGAGCCCATTGCTTTTGAGCAAATACCTGTTCTTGGTAAAATAGCCAGTTTCGGGCTTTGGTCTGCGACAAATTAACCACGAGTCGGTTTACTACATACTAACCGCTAAACTGAAAGAAGCGGTTTATTCAGCATCAGGATTCGCGAATGTCTTAGGATATTTATACCGTCTGGCTCGCATCGCGATCAGAACAGGTTTAGATTGAACATAAAGTAAACCGAAGGGATAAAAAGCCCTTGGCTTTTGCACAATAAAAAGCCACAAATACCAGCACCTTGCACAAGCTTTGTTCGCTTTGTCTAAAATTACCGCGGTCGATAAAAAGTTACTTAAAAGATGTTGACTTTGTTTGGGTGGCTGCATAGAATGCGCCCCGCACTAAGCGAGATGACGACGTCAAATTCGTTATCGTTGCACTCAGGTTTGGGGCTATAGCTCAGCTGGGAGAGCGCTTGCATGGCATGCAAGAGGTCGGCGGTTCGATCCCGCCTAGCTCCACCAAAATCTGCAGTGTGTACGCGACCCGCCCGTTGGGCTAGACTTCGAATGTCTAGGTG
>NZ_PQCC01000022.1:96089-96608 GCF_002964785.1 Pseudoalteromonas sp. T1lg48 | reverse complement strand
TTTTTGTCCCCTTCGTCTAGAGGCCTAGGACACCGCCCTTTCACGGCGGTAACAGGGGTTCGAATCCCCTAGGGGACGCCACTTAACTCGCATGGTAAGAGTCTAAATAACCAGTCCTAGTGACAAAAGCATGTGTTTTTGTAATTAGGCCGCTCAGCCTCCTTGGCTCGGCAGTCGCACTTACAAAAATTCATCGAAGCAATGCTTCGAAATGCAAATTTTTGTCCCCTTCGTCTAGAGGCCTAGGACACCGCCCTTTCACGGCGGTAACAGGGGTTCGAATCCCCTAGGGGACGCCACTTTACTGAGATTTCAGTATCAGGTTTGGGGCTATAGCTCAGCTGGGAGAGCGCTTGCATGGCATGCAAGAGGTCGGCGGTTCGATCCCGCCTAGCTCCACCAAATCATTAATTCGACGCAGATAATCCTAATTTAGGCCGAACATATTCATGTTTGGGTGTGTTGGATAACTCGTATGGTAAGAGTTTAAATAACCAGTCCTAGTGACAAAAGCATGTG
>NZ_PQCC01000022.1:0-96079 GCF_002964785.1 Pseudoalteromonas sp. T1lg48 | reverse complement strand
CCCTTTCACGGCGGTAACAGGGGTTCGAATCCCCTAGGGGACGCCACTTAACTCGTATGGTAAGAGTTTAAATAACCAGTCCTAGTGACACACTTTGTGTCCCCTTCGTCTAGAGGCCTAGGACACCGCCCTTTCACGGCGGTAACAGGGGTTCGAATCCCCTAGGGGACGCCACTTAACTCGTATGGTAAGAGTCTAAATAACCAGTCCTAGTGACAAAAGCATGTGTTTTTGTAATTAGGCCGCTCAGCCTCCTTGGCTCGGCAGTCGCACTTACAAAAATTCATCGAAGCAATGCTTCGAAATGCAAATTTTTGTCCCCTTCGTCTAGAGGCCTAGGACACCGCCCTTTCACGGCGGTAACAGGGGTTCGAATCCCCTAGGGGACGCCACTCTTTTCCTATTCTTATCAAATTTTAATATCTATCTAAAAGCCATATCTGGTGGACTTTCGGTCTTTGCCGACCAACCTAACTTAATTCTCACGTCATGCGTCAAGCCCTCAATTATGTATCGCCCTTAGCCATACCCATCGAGGATCAGACCTTGCTCTCCTTGTTAAATAACTGGCTGTTAAAAACGGCGGTGCAACCTGGTTAGGTAACCGCCGTTTTTTAGATTAGAAGCTGGTGTATTCTTTTTTCTGAATAAGTTCGATGGCATAACCATCGGGGTCTTTCACAAAAGCGATTTCCGTGGTGCCCCCCTTTACCGGACCCGGCTCACGACTAATGACCCCACCTGCGGCGCGAATATCGTCACACGCCTTGTAAATATCATCATACTCGATAGCGATATGGCCATAGGCCGTGCCCAGTTCGTAGCTATCCTGATCCCAGTTGTATGTCAGCTCAAGCACGGTATGGTCTTTCTCCTCACCATAGCCAACAAAGGCCAGGGTATAGCGATATTCTTCATTGTCTGCTCGGCGCAGCTCCTTCATCCCTAAAACTTGCGTGTAAAACTCAATTGAACGTTCTAAATTGCCCACGCGTAACATGGTGTGTAATAAGCGCATGATGCCACCTTACATTGCATATATGAAAAGACGCCATGGGCTTATCAGCAAAGCTCCCGATAGCACACAGCATAATAACCGGCTACTTTAACGTTAAACCTCAGGGGCCACAACCGCCAATTGGACAACAAAGCGGTGCCATAAATACAAAAATGCCGCTCAGGATTGAGCGGCATGGGTTAACACTAACTTAGTGTCGGGCTTATGATGTTAGGCCTTTTGACGGCGCAGCCAAGCAAAAGGAAGCAGTAGCATGAGCCAGGCAAATGAACCACTTGAACTCTTTTTCTCTGCAACCGTACTTTGCTCGGTTACCGTCACATTGACGCTTGAGGTTACTTCTTCTGTGCCATCGGAAACGGTAACAGTGAAGGTATGAGTACCAACGCTCAAACCACTTACCGACGTAGTGGCTGCAGTTTGGTCTGCAATTGAGCCAGGACCTTCCCACAGGTAAGACAATTCATCACCGTCCACATCTGCTGCGCCAGCGGACAAGGTGATACTTGAGCCTTCAACAACTTGAGCGCTGTTTACACTCGCCTCTGCCGTCGGGGCGTGATTGACTGCCTCAATTTGCTCGGTTACCGTCACAGTGACGCTTGAGGTTACTTCTTCTGTGCCATCGGAAACGGTGACAGTGAAGGTATGAGTGCCTACGCTTAAATCACTTACCGAGGTAGTGGCTGCAGCGCTATCTGCAATCGAGCCAGGACCTTCCCACAGGTAAGACAATTCATCACCATCCACATCGGCTGCACCAGCGGACAAGGTGATGCTTGAGCCTTCAACAACTTGCGTGCTGTTTGCACTTGCCTGTGCCGTCGGCGCGTCATTGACGGCCTCGACATTGAGCATAAATGTGGTGCTCATAGCATCCGTTGGGTAGTTGTTATCGCTCACTTTCACCGTTACTTGCGTTTCACCACTGAAGTCCGGATCCGGTGTAATATCTATGGTTGAACCGCTTTGGTGGCCATTTACTGTGGCCGTGAAGCCTTCACCGCTAACGGAGATGGTGTTAGACACATTGTCGTTATCCATATAGTCGACACGAATACCGCTCACCGTTTGCTCTTCCATCGTCGTTACATCGTCGATAGAGAACAAAGTGATATTCGATGGGAAACTAATCGTTTTGCTCATTGCCATCATAGGTTCACCTTCGATGTCAGCATTCACTGTTACATCAAAGTCTTGACCAATAGAATGGGCATTTGAGCTGGCAACTATGTGTACTTTGAACGCGGTCACTTCCGGGCCATCGTAATCAAGGCACACCACCATGTCATCCTTGAGATACTCATCAAGTAAGCCATAGTTGTCATCCCAAGGAACGATACTCTGGTTTGTCCAACCGTAGAATGGCGAGCGTTGGTCCATTGGCCCACGGAAGCCACGAATACCGGCAGAAGCAAATTCCATCACACCGAGACCGGCTTGGATACCCGTGCCGTTACCGTTCCAATCTTCAAAGTGCAGGTTGTCATAGGCGTAAATAACTTCATAGGCACCAGGGGAGTGGTCGTAGCCACGGGCAATAATTGCCTGGGCATCCACTCGCATATCATTGCCTTCGAGTGGTTCATACTCAAAATCAAGACCGCAACTGAAGTAATCACAGCCATTTTTACCTTGCATATGTTGCAGGTTGTCCCACTCAACGACTACGTGCGTACCTGAGCCGGTTCCTGGGTCGACAAGTCGAGTAACCGTAATACCCGCAACCTCACTTTCGGGCAGGGCGTTACCCTCAGCATCGTTCACTTGGTAAGGTGCGCCCCACGCCATTTCTTTAGCCATCACAGGGTGGAAGCGGTTATACCAGAATGCCCCCATCAGTTGCGCCGGACTGTTAAAGTTGTCAGCGGCAAAGCGGTAGCTCAATGTGACTGCGCCATCAAAGTCAATTGCACCGGTTGGGTGAATGTAGAGGCTATCTGACGCATTACCAAACTCATAGTTGTGGAACAGCGCAAATTGCTCGTCTTTTTCTTTATCGGTAAAGAGTGTCGAGAAGGGGATTTGCCATGCGCCGTCCAATGGAATAACCGGGGCGCTGGGCTCAGGTTGAATACCGTAAGAGAGCAGGTCGATATAGCCACCGTTTCCTACCGGCGTCTTACATGACTGATCGGTAATGGAGTCGGTGATATGGTACATGGACTTGCGGCCTTGGCTGTTGTTTTGCACGCCAGAGACCACAAAGCTATTGCCCTCAATTGCTACTTCGCCTGTGATGAAGCCATTGTTTGATAGATACACATCATCCAAGGTCAAGCCTTCTGGTAACTCAGCACTGATGTTGAAGGTGCGGTCACCGCCAGAAACATTCGGCAGCACATCCAGTTCGAAGGCGATTTTATCACCGGCAATAGCCCGCGCTTTATCGCTATGGAAGCTGACCACATCATCACCGCGATTAACGTTGATCGATACTAAACCAAGGTTATCCGGGTTTTGGCTGTCCGAGCCCAGCTCAATGGCACCGTAGTGACGCTCACCCGTTTGCTGCTCAAAGTTGTTAAATTTAACGGTGATATCAGACAGTACTTCAGAATCTGTCACGGCACTGACCGAGCCCTCGGCATTCTCAGCCTTGTTACCAAGCACCACGGCCGTCGCTACCTTGTGCGGGAACCAGGCATCTTCTTTGCCGCGCCAATACCACTTGTTCTGGTTGTTTTCTTCCCAAACTACCCAGTATTTGCCGGCGTCTGGATAAGGAATATTACAGAACTCGGTCACTTCGGCGTTTTTAACCGTAGACCTACAGATAACTTCATCGTCGTATTGAACCTGGTTGTCGCCGTTAGCGTCGATACCCACGTAAATACTGATATTACCTTTGTCTGCGTTAAGCTCGTCTTCAACCGTTGCCGGACCAGAGCTGACATGTTCGGCGATAAAGCGAACCGCATCTTCAGGTACATCCACCCAAGAAACGTGAAGCGTTTCACTCGACGTATCTTGTTTAACTGGGAACATTTCAGAGCCATTGCCATTTGGCAGCTCTTTAAGCAATAGCTCTTCGATATTCGCTTGCACCGGCTCATACACAGTCACCTGTGGTGCCGTGGCTTTACCAAGTGGCTGGTTATCCAAGCGGAAGGTGGGTGCATCCGTGTGTGAAGTAAATTCAACGATCTCAGGCAGCTTGCCACTGTCCAGAGACATTTCCACATTCATTTGCGACACAGGCACGGCAGGGTCTTGAGCAATTAACTGTACCTTGCCAAATACCGTGGCACCGCGGGCACTGTCGGTAATACTTTGAGCATTTTGCCAGCTGCCCGTGATCGACAAGCGCTGCGTCTCACCTTTTTTCAGGGTAAATTGCTTAGGTTCAACATCGACATGGACACTGTATTCATCGGTAATCGTGCTCACATCCCAAGTGCCATCGACCGTTGCCGTAACTTCTCGGATCCAGTTACAGCGATAGAAACAGCGTTCGTCCACCATATTAGGGGTGTTTAATGCACCTAAGTTGCCACCGCCATATGGGTTAGTAAGCTGATAGTGCTCAACCGGTACATGCATGATAAGGCCCGCATTGATTGCTTTATCAACTTGGGCAATACCCGAGCCATGGAACCAAGGGTGAATGTTGTCATAGCGGCCCAACGCATTTTTTACATCATCATTGGCAGTGAGCTGAATGGCAGACATCACCTCGGATGGGGACCACTCGGGATGTGCTTGACGCACGAGTGTCATAGCACCGGCAATATGCGGGCTGGCCATGGAAGTACCACTTTTAACACCGTAATCTGCCGGCCCAATTGAGCCAATCGCAACCTGAGCACCATAGGTGAAGGGTTGATCTGTTGTGTCTGCGGCAAGGATATCCGAACCCGGAGCGGCAATACCAGGTGCCGTTGCTTCACGGTACTGAGGCACAGCTGCATGACCGATTGAGCTGAACATAGACATGGCATCGACCATGTTTTCTCTATGCTTAATGGTGTTATTTGATTTAGGGATCGTTAAGCGGTGATCAGCACCTTCACTCAACCAAGCGACAAATTCGTTAGCGTTGCTTAGAGGTGTCATGCCAAGTGGAATGTCAGTTTCCAAGGTATAGTGCATGTTGGTGTTTGATGACTCGGTATTGTAAACAACTACAGCCGCAGCACCTGCGTCTTTAGCATGCTTTACTTTGTTGGCGAGGGAGCCATTTTCACTATTGCTGTCGGAGCGGGCGCAGAACACGATTTCACCATTGGTAAAGGTGTTGGCAAAGGGCTGTTCACAGAATTCGTTGCCATAATCAGAGGCCAGTACCACAGGGCCCGTAATGTCACTTAAGAATGTCCCGTAGATATCCGTACGCCAGCTGCGAGGAGGGGTAATGCCTCCCTCTAGGTTAATAGCGCGAGATGATTGGGCGATGGAAAACGAACGGCCCGTTTGTGTTGAGCCTACGGAGAGTACCCAAGGAGAGACGTGCTGCACGGAGCGATAGGTTCCCGCGTTACCGGCAGAGGCCGACACGTTTATGCCCGCTTCATGAGCGGCTAAGAAGGCCAGCTCCACGTCGTCGTTGTGGGGATCCCAACCACCGGAGATCGAGTAGTTAATAACGTCTACGCCATCAATGATTGCTTGTTCAATTGCGGCAACCAGGGGTACGGTTGGACAGCCGATGTATTTATCCAAGGCACCGACCTGACCGGGTAAACAGGCCTGGTATGAAATAATGTTGGCATGAGGAGCCACACCGGATACTTGGTCTAACGTAATACCTGTCTCAATGCCCTGTGAGGTAGCAGCCAGTGCAGGCAGTTTATGTTTTACGTTATATACGATGTTACCCGCGGCGGTACTTGCGGTATGGGAGCCATGGCCATTGAAGTCCAAGCCCACTTCAGGACGAGTTTCACCGTAAGGTCCCGCTTCTGGGTCGCTGTAGGCCGAGGTAATATCTGGGTGTGACCAAATACCAATAAGTTTGTCATTACACAGGTCTTCATAGCCGTCGATTTTACAATCGTGAAGGTAGTTGCCACTGCCCAGTGGGTTCATTACGGTATAGCCGTCATCACCCGTGGCTTGGAACATAGGGTGATCTGGATTAATACCCGTATCAACGACACCTACGAGCATGCCTTCACCCTTTAGGCCCGTGCTGGAGCCATACTGAGTGTTTGCCCATGCCTCTTTTGTGCCAATGCGTCCGTGGCTGGTATCCGTCAGTAGATCATAGGTTTGTACCGCGCGCACGCTGGCTACTTCTGGCAGCTTCGAAAGGCGCTCTGCATCGGCGGTGCTTAAATGTGAGGCAATACCATTGATAGCAATTTGAAAACTATGCTCGACCGCGATATTGATACCGGTTTGGCGCTTAACGCTTGAAACGAAACTTGTTTGTTTATGCTTCAACGAGTCAATGTAGTTCGCCACCTCAGGCTTGGCCAGTGGATTTTGCTGGCGTGCGCCGAGCGTATTGTCAGCAAATAAGGCGGTTTGTGAACCGTCTTGTTGCAGCTCTTTATGCAGGGCAGCCGGCGTATCGCGAAGGCGAATTAAATAGGTATGCGAAGGAGCATCATCAGGCCCGGCAACAAATTTTTGGGGTGGTCGAATCATCACATTACGACCATTACCCTGAAGCAGTGATGGCTCTTCAATATTGGCCTTTTGCGCTTCCATACGGGCTGCAATGGCTTGAGAGTTAAATTCGATTTTATCTACTTTTAGTGCCGAATTAGGCGCTGAAGGCAAGGTCGTAGCACCAAGGCTCGCTACATACATTGCGGTTAAGGTAGCTAAAGCAGTTTTAGCAAAAACCTTGTTATGACGTTTCATTTTTCCATCCTGTTGATTAGATGATTGTTATTGTTGGTGGTGAATAAGCATTCACCTTTTAGGGTTATAACAACTTGGTTTTCGGGAGGGTATTAGGGGAAACCCTAGTATGAAATGTACCGAATTTAGCCTCTTGACCCCGGATCTATGGGCGCGGTATTGTTTCTCGATTGTTTTTTTTGTAGAAAAAATATTGAAGTTTGTTGCATTTTTTGTCATTACACTGAGTATTCAAAGTGCTTTTGCGAGTCTAAGTTTTCATCATGTCGGCATTGATCTGGGTTCAATAATCGATATTGAATTCGATAGCCAAGGAGTGATGTGGTTGGCTTCTCGGGAAGGGCTGTATCGCTATGATGGTAGCCGCCTGCAGCATATTTCTTCTGAGGATGGCTTGTCCGACGATGATATACGCTCCTTAGCCGTTGATATGTACGACAATATATGGATAGCCACCAACTCGGGTGGGCTCAATATCTTTGACCCAAAAACGGGTTCTGTACGGCACTTTAGGCAAACATCTTCGCCCAATTCTTTGTCCAATGACTCCGTCTATGATGTCGCCTTTGTCGACAAGGACCGCGCCTGGGTGAGCACGCAAAATGGTCTGAATCTCTTTGATATTCAAAGTGGTACGTTTAAGAGGTATTTTCATAAAGCAAATGACCCTCAGAGTGTTTCCGCTAACTACGGCTATTCGTTATTTGTCGATGATAGCCAAAGGGTATGGGTCGCGACCCTAGGCGGGGGAGTGTCTGTCTATAACCCCGAGCAGGATAACTTTGAACAAATCTGGTTGAGTCGTTACACCACATATAAAAACAGTGATGGGGTGTTTGCGGTCAGACAGTTGTCATCAGAGCAGTTCTTATTTGCCACGCGTACCGGCCTGTATCGCTATCACTACCCCAGTAAGCAACTAGAACCGGTGACTCTTTCGTCTGAACCAGGACAAGAGCTCGGAACCGTGACCGACTTGGTGTTAGATGAGAGCAAAGTCTTTGTCTCCACGCTCAATGACGGTGTCTTCGTCTATGATATTCAAACGGCTTCACTGAGCGCCGCTAATCCGAGCGAGTTGGGTTCCCGTCTGCAGACGCCCGCGGTGCCCATTTATAGTTTGGCCTTATACGAATCCCAGCTGTTTATAGCCACTTTAAGTAAGGGCCTATATAGCTCAAGGATTAATTATAACGACCTCGACGCACGGCTAATGCGCACGGATGTGATGGGCGACCTGACCAATATCACCAGTGTGGATATTGTTGACAATGGAGACGCTGTATTTGGTAGCTTTGGTGCTGGCTTGATGGTGACCCAAGGCGATGAGTCATTGATGAGAATTGACAAAGGAAGCGTTCAAGGGATATCCGCCGCTCAGTTCCGGCGTCTACGAGAATACTACCCAGAAATAGCCAAAGTCGGGATCCTGGCCGTTGATTTTGATACCGAGCGAAATAGGCTTTATTTGGGCACCACGGTGGGGTTATGGGCTATCGACTTGAATACCGAGCAGTTGCTGAAAATTCCTCGCTATCGGCAGACAGAGATTGGCTATGTGAACGCCTTACACATAGACGACAAAGGCGATGTCTGGTTTGGCAGTGGTGGTTTAGGTTTGATGCTTTGGTCGGGAAAATCGAAGCTCTTGATAGGCTTTGGCGAGCGTGAAGTGCCAAACTCGGGGCTCAGTGGCGACTATGTCACGACGTTACAAAGGGATGGACGCTATCTCTGGGTAGGTACCCGCTCCAATGGCCTCAGTCGGTGTGAGATCAAACCCTTAAAATGTGAACACATAGACTCGCTCAGTGGCAGCGCATCACATTTTAATGTGACATCAATCGCTAAGTTGAGTAATGGCAACATCATGTTTGCAACTCGAGGTGGTGGGGTATTTGAGGTAACGAATACGAATACGAGTTCAGGCACCAGCCTGCACAATGTCACCGAGGAGCAGGGCTTAAACTCAAACATTATTTTGGCCATTGAGGAAGACAGTGATGGCAGTGTTTGGCTAGCCACCGCCAAGGGACTTTCAAGGCTAAGTCAAAGCCGTAGTGATGTTGTCAATTATCCCATCGATGAGTTGGTAGGCCCCCCCCAATTCAATGCCCATGCCAGTGCTCAAAACGAGAATGCGCTTTTCTTCGGTGGACTCGAGGGCGTGATACGAATTAACAAGCATACAAAAATGCCTGCAGACGTTGAACATGCGCTGCTTTTAAATGCGAAGGTGAAGCAAGAAGACAAGACGTTGAAGATCACCACCAATAGTTCCTTGTCGGTGGGCCCAAGAAGCATCATCGAACTCGATTTTGCCTTGTTGGATTATGGCGTAGGCACGAAGGAATATGAGTATCGACTCAGTGCCCATGAGGCCTGGCAAGCCATTGGTGCGACCCAACAATTCTTGCTGCACCATTTGTCTGCGGGGAGTTACCAAATCCAGGTTCGTAGTCGAGATTTCACCGGCCGATGGCAATACAGCAAGCCCCTGCTTGTGAAGGTAAACCCACACTGGTGGCAAACACCCTGGTTTGTTTTATTCCTAGTCTGTGGGACGCTTGTTGCCATGTGGTGGTGGCACAAAATGCGCACCCAAAGGCTGCATCAGCGCAATCAGGATTTATTGCGTTTACAAGCGTTAAAGCAGCAGGCAAAGGAGCAAGAAAGACGGCACATATCCCGGGAATTGCACGATGAAATAGGGCAAAACCTGACGGCGTGCAAACTCGGTCTGCAAATGCTTAACTTGCAACAGCAAAGCCCCGCCGTGTGTGCTCAAGTCGCGGGGAGCGTTTCCTTGCTTGATAAAATTATCAGCCAAACACGTGATTTAACCCAGTCTCTGCGACCACCCATGCTCGATGAATTAGGGCTGTTTGCGGCATTGGACAGATACTTTATAGAGCTACAAAAGCGAACCAACACACGGCTCTGTGTGTATTTACAGCCAGATCTGGAGTCAAGCATTAGCCGCCACGGTGAACTGGCCTTCAGGGTGATTCAAGAGGCGGTGAATAATGCCTTGAAGCACGCCAACGCCAGTACCATAGAGGTGAGTGTGACGCGGGTGCGAGAGCACCTGGTACTGACGGTGGCCGATAATGGCGTCGGCATCGAGCTAAAAGATATTGAGCAATGTATTCGCAGCGGCAAGCATCTTGGCTTACTGGGGATGCGCGAGCGCTTATACCAGGTTAAGGGCGATTTAATTATTAACGCAGGGCGTCACAAAGGCTGCAAAATCAAAGCAAGGATCCCATTACAATGACAGCGATAGAAAGCTTGGTCATGGCGGATGATCATGAATTGGTACGCTCGGGTTTAAAGAGCTTGATTCAACAACAATTTCCAGAGATCCCCGTGCTGGAAACTGGGTCCGGCGATGGCGCGCTGGCGTTGATCCTCGAACAGCGGCCTGCATTGGCCCTGCTGGATGTAACGCTGCCAACGATGAATGGTTTGGATGTGGTTGCCAGTGCACGAAAGGCGGGATTCAAGGGCAAAATAATCATGCTCTCCATGCATCACTGGCCAAAGTATGTTGCCCGAGCCTGGCTCAACGGGGCCAATGGCTATGTGTTGAAAGACTCTGCCTTTGAAGAGTTGCTGGTGGCCATTAATTCGGTGATGAAGCATGAGCGCTATTTATCAAAAGGCATTTGTGCCCAGGCCGTAGAAGATGTTTTAGAGTACATGGATGCGGAGCAAGAAGAGCTGCTTACACCGCGGCAAAGGCAGGTATTGCAATTAGTGGCAGAAGGGCACTCGTCCAAGTACATCGCTAACCAACTCAATGTCAGTTTAAAAACCGTTGAGGCTCACCGCAGCTCAATTATGAACAGGCTAGGCATTCATGATCTTGCCGGCTTGATTAAAGCGGCGATCAGTTTGGGACTCACCGAGCTGGATTAGTGAAAAGGGCCTGACGATTGCCGCTACTAAGCTTTTTATTGAGCTATTCGGTCTTGTACTTAAATTCACATAGGTCTTCGATAATACAGCTACCACAGCGCGGTTTACGCGCCACACAGGTGTAACGGCCATGGAGAATAAGCCAGTGGTGCACATCGACCTTAAACTCTTTGGGCACCACTTTTTCCAGCTTTTGCTCAACCGCCACCACGTCTTTACCCATGGCAAACTTGGTACGGTTGGAAACGCGAAAGATATGGGTGTCCACGGCTATGGTCGGCCAGCCAAAGGCGGTGTTAAGGACCACGTTGGCGGTTTTTCTGCCTACGCCGGGAAGGGCTTCTAAGGCCTCGCGATTTTCCGGTACTTCGCCGCCATGCTGCTCAACCAGAATTTGGCACATTTTGTAGACATTATTGGCTTTAGAGTTGAACAGGCCGATGGTTTTAATGGCTTCGCGCAACTCTTCTAGGCCTAAATCAAGAATCGCTTGTGGCGTATTGGCGCGTGGAAAAAGCTTGCGGGTGGCTTTGTTAACGCCCACATCCGTAGCCTGCGCAGACAAGGTAACGGCAACCAGCAGCTCAAACGGCGAGCTGTATTCCAGCTCTGTTTCTGGATGAGGATTGGCTTCGCGTAAACGCTCTAAAATCAGGCGTCGTTTTTCTTTATTCATGTTCTGCCCTTATGGTTGTTAAGCTGCGCCGCCGAGCGCTAGTCTAAGCTGGTGACCCGAGCTCGAGGCCCTTTCACCTGCTCGACATTCGGTGCCAGTTGTTTCGCCTTTAACTGCGCGTCAATCAGGTTTTTAGCGGCAATCAGCAAGCCCAAACCGATAAAGGCACCTGGGGGTAAGATGGCCAGCAAAAATTGATGATCAAAATGAATGATGTCCATGCGCAGGCTCTGTGCCCAGGGCCCCAGTAGCAGGTCGGCCCCATCGAACAAGGTGCCTTGGCCAATCAATTCGCGCATGGCGCCAAGGACACACAAAATCAGTGCAAAACCAAAGCCCATCATCAAGCCATCCCAGGCGCTGAGCAGGGCGTTATTCTTTGAAGCAAATGCCTCGGCACGACCGATAATGGCGCAGTTGGTTACGATCAAGGGAATGAAAATCCCCAGTGATTGATACAGGCCGAAGGTAAAGGCATTCATCAACAATTGAATGATGGTGACGAAGGCGGCAATGATCATAACAAATACGGGAATACGTATGTCTTTTGGCACCCAGTTGCGTACCAGGGACACGGTGACATTTGAACCCACTAATACCAACAGGGTGGCTATGCCAAGCCCGAGAGCATTGGTGATGGTGCTGCTCACCGCCAGCAGCGGACACAGGCCAAGCAGTTGCACTAGGGCCGGGTTATTAGCCCAGACACCGTCTTTAAAAAGGGTTTTGTAATCACTCATGATGACTCTCCCGGGTTGCAGCTATTGTCCGCTTGGGCCAGGGTGTTGAAATTATGCTGTGCATAAAGGACGGTGTTTTTTACCGCACCGACCACGGCGCGCGGGGTTATGGTGGCCCCGGTAAACTGATCAAAGGTACCGCCGTCTTTTTTCACCGCCCAACGGCGGTCGTCCTGGCTGCGCACCTGCTGAGAACTAAAGCTGTTGATCCAGTTACTGCGTTTGGCTTCAATCTTATCGCCGAGTCCTGGGGTTTCGTTGTGTTTGGTTACACGCACGCCCGCAACCTTACCGTCGGGGTAGATAGCGCTGAGCAGCTCGATATTGCCGCTGTAGCCATTCGGTGCCGTGCTTTGCATCACTAAGGCCACCACCTCACCTTGCTTGCGTGCCCGGTAGACCGTGTAGCTAGGATGTGGCCCCAGCTCCTGACTGCGTACCTGGGTGCAGTCAAGATACAACTCGTTATCATAGGCGGACTCGGGCAGTACCTGATGCAGCAGACCCTGTAGTTGTTTTTTCTCTTGGATGGCAATCTTAGGCGCGGTGAACTGCTGTACCAAGGTAACCGCACCGGTTGTCACCAACGCGAAGGCCGTCAAAATAGCGCCATTTTTGACCATAGATGAGACAATCATGATTTTGCTCCATGCCCATAGGTGCGTGGTTGTGTGTAATGGTCAATCAGAGGTACCGCCATGTTCATCAAGAGTACGGCAAAAGCCACCGCATCCGGATAGCCACCGAAGCTGCGGATCAGGTAGACGATTACGCCGATGGCGGCGCCGTAAATCAGGCGACCGCGATTAGTCGTGGATGCTGACACCGGATCCGTGGCGATGAAAAAGGCACCCAGCATGGTGGCTCCGCTAAGCAGATGAAATGCTAAGCCGGGTTGATTGCCCGAATCGAAGATATAGCCGATGCTGGCACACAGCGACAGGGCACCGAGCATGGCCACCGGAATGTGCCAATTGATCACCCGCTGTTGCAGTAACAACAAGCCACCAAGTAAATAAGCGGCGTTAACCCATTGCCAACCCAAGCCGGCGGTCTCGGTAAAAACAGGCTTTGTCATGCTCTCGGCCACGGTCAAACCATGGCTGACATCGGTCCGTAAGGTATCCAAGGGGGTGGCCATGGTAATGCCATCTACGTTGGAGCGCAGTTGCTCTAAGCTGTATCCGCTTTGAGTGTAGTTACTAAAAATCATGGCCAGCTCATCGACTAGGCTAACTTGATGGTGCATTAACTCCGCCGGCGGTAACCAGGAGGTCATTTGCACAGGGAAAGACACCAGCAGCAATACATAGCCCGCCATGGCCGGATTAAAGAGGTTGCCGCCCAAACCACCATAAAGCTGCTTTACAAACACGATGGCGAAGAAGCAGCCGAGCACTATCACCCACCAAGGTGCTAATGGCGGAATACTTACCGCCAATAACAGCCCCGTCAACCAGGCACTGCCGTCTTGCAGGGTATGCCAGACTGGGCGGCCGCGCAAATACAGCACACCGGCTTCAAACAGGGTGACACACACCAGGGCTAACACCAGTTGGATCAGCACCCCGGTACCAAAAAAGTAGCATTGTGCCAATATTCCCGGCACTGCTGCTAGGGCCACCATCAGCATCACTGTGGTGAGCGATTTGTGGCTGTGCTTATAAGGTGAACTCATCATATTGAGCTTCATGAGGGATCCTCATCATCTGAGTTATTGGCCGCGTCACGGGCGGCTTTTTTGGCCTTGGCGCGAGCGATAGCGGCTGCGACGGCCGCTTTCTTTTTATCTTCGGGAGACTGCTCTGGTGCAGGCGGGTTTGTGTCATCGCCAGCTTCGGCTGCCTTGGCCGCTTTCTTCGCTTTGGCGCGGGCTATCGCCGCAGCAACCGCAGCTTTTTTCTTTTCTTCGGGCGATTGCGCCTCTGACGATGCCGTGTCAGCGTCTGCATATTGCTCAGTCGGAGGCTCGGCCGCGGCTTGCGCTGCCTTCTTCGCTTTAGCCCGTGCGATCGCCGCTGCGACGGCCGCTTTCTTTTTATCCTCAGGAGATTGCTCTGGCGCAGGTGTGGTTACATCACCGCTTGTTTCGGCCTGGGTATCGCCGGCTTCGGCTGCCTTGGCCGCTTTCTTCGCTTTGGCACGAGCTATGGCAGCGGCTACGGCGGCCTTTTTATCGTCCTGCGCTGGCGCATCGGCGTCTTTGGCTTGCGCCGCCTTTTTTGCTTTGGCGCGAGCTATGGCTGCGGCTACAGCGGCCTTTTTATCGTCCTGCGCCGGTGCGTCAGCGTCTTCGGCTTGCGCCGCTTTTTTTGCTTTGGCACGAGCGATAGCTGCGGCCACAGCGGCTTTTTTATCGTCTTTTGCATCCGGCTCAGAGGTGCCCGATTGTTGCTTTTGCTCTTTATACAGGCGTGCCTGTTCTTTGCGTGCGGCGCGCTCCTGCGCTACGTCACTGTTATCCGGCTCAAGTTGCTCGCCGGCCTTTTTCGCTTTCGCTCGGGCAATGGCAGCGGCGACCTTGTCTTTGTCATCGCTCTTGTCTGCTTGCTTGCGTTTTACTCGCGCCAGCGCCTCGGCCACCTTCTCTTTGCTTTGACTGTCTTGCTCTGTGCTGCGACGAGGGCGCTTATGGCGGTTACGGCGCTCTTCTTGTTCACGCTCCAAGCGCTCTTTGCGGGCCTCAAAGCGCTCCTTGGCGCGCTCTGATTTGATCTGTTCGATTTGCTGCTCGCGAATTTCCGCTTTGGCCACACGATAATACTGCACCAGTGGAATTTCGCTGGGGCAGACATAGGCACAGGCACCGCACTCGATGCAATCAAATAACTGGTGCTCTTCGAGCTTTTTGTATTCCTTGGTTTTGGCAAACCATTGTAGCTGCTGCGGCAACAGAGAGGCCGGGCAGGCGTCGGCACAGGCGCTGCAGCGAATACAGGCGCGCTCTTCGCCAGGCATTGGCATTTCTGCTTCGCTTGGAGCCAAAATACAGTTAGTGGTTTTCACCACGGGAATGCGCACCGTGGGTAGGGTAAAGCCCATCATGGGACCGCCCATGATCACCCTTTGCATCGGCTCAGGGGTGAAGCCTTGCTGTGTCAACAGGTGTTTTACCTCGGTACCCAGTAAAGCCCAAACGTTTCGCTGTTCGGCCAGCGTGTCGCCGGTAACTGTGACCACACGCTCAATAAGTGGCTTACCCAGCTCTACCGCCTGCTGGATCGCGTACATGGTGCCAACGTTTTGCACCAGCACGCCGATATCGGCGGGGATACCGCCGGCAGGCACTTCTTTTGACGTTAAAATTTGGATTAGCTGTTTTTCCCCCCCGGATGGGTACTTGGTGGGGATGGCGCGTACCTGCATATCGTCAATATTGGCACAGGCCTGCTCCATGGCTGCTATCGCCTTGGGTTTGTCGTCTTCGATAGCGATAAGAGTGAGCTTGGGTTGCAACAGATGGCGCAATACCTCGATACCGCGAACGATTTCCTCACTGTGCGCTTGCATCAGCACATCATCGGCGCTGATATAGGGCTCGCATTCGGCGCCATTAATGATCAGCACATCGATTTGTTGCTTGGTTGAGGCCTTAATATAGGTCGGGAAGCCAGCGCCGCCCATGCCTGAAATACCGGCAAAATGCAGTATGTCTACCAAGCGCTCTGCAGTCAGCTCGCGGTAGTTAGGGTGGGGCACTAACTCACACCAACGGTCTTCGCCATCGGGTTCGATAATAATGCTGAGCTCCGGCAATGCCGATGGGTGAGCCGAAGGCATTGGGGTAATATCGATGATGCGACCGGACGTAGGTGCATGCACCGGTACCGACCAGTTGGCATGAGGTTTGGTTAACGCCTGACCCTTAAGTACCTGCTCATGAACATTTACCAGCAGGTGTCCCTGAGCACCGATATGTTGTTTTACAGGTAAAACTAAACGTGGTGGCAGTGGCAAAATATGGATGGGCAGCGAGTTTGACTGGCTTTTGTTCACCGGTGGGTGCACGCCACCAGGGCTGGGCCATAGTTGTCCGCGACTAATTCGAGCTAATAAAG
The DNA here is from genome assembly GCF_002964785.1 of Pseudoalteromonas sp. T1lg48. Lineage (GTDB taxonomy): Bacteria > Pseudomonadota > Gammaproteobacteria > Enterobacterales > Alteromonadaceae > Pseudoalteromonas. Next base: position 79,855 of record NZ_PQCC01000022.1, on the reverse strand, counting down.
AGTCCAACACTGCACCTCTTAATCAATTTGTGTCACGGGGATGGCTTGCAACTGCCATTTCCACGTTTGCTTGGTTTGTGCCACAGGCACCATGTCGATGCAATCCACTGGGCAAGGGTCGACACAGAGATCACAACCGGTACATTCATCAATGAGTACCGTGTGCATCTGTCGTGTGGCGCCGACTATGGCATCGACCGGACAGGCCTGAATACATTTGGTACAGCCAATACATTCGTCTTCGCGAATATAGGCTACTTTTTTCTCTGGTTCGGCCTGCTCACCACCGGCTAACGGGGTTGCTTCTACGCCCATAAGGTCCGCTAATTTTTTGACCGTGGCATCACCGCCTGGTGGGCACTTGTTGACCTCATCACCATTGGCGATGGCTTCCGCATAGGGACGACATCCGGGATAGCCGCACTGACCACATTGGGTTTGCGGCAAAATGGCATCAATTTGCTCGACAATGGGGTCGCTTTCAACGCGAAAGCGTACCGCGGCAAAGCCGAGGATTACGCCGAACACTAACGCTAGGATGCCCACTGCACAAAGGGCGTAAAATAAAATCATCATTAAAACTTAACTAATCCGCTAAAGCCCATAAAGGCCATCGACATTAATCCGGCGGTGACCATGGCAATGGCCGCCCCTTTAAAGGGCACCGGCACATCGGCACCGGCCAAGCGCTCACGCATCGCGGCGAACAGCACCAACACCAGAGAAAAGCCCACGGCAGCGCCGAAGCCGTAGACGGCCGACTCGACAAAACTATGCTGCTCTTTGATATTTAATAATGCCACCCCAAGCACGGCACAGTTGGTGGTGATCAGGGGTAAGAAGATACCGAGCAAGCGGTACAGCGTTGGCGAGGTTTTTTGCACTACCATTTCGGTAAACTGCACTACGACCGCGATCACCAAGATAAAGCTCATGGTGCGCAAAAAAGTCAGCTCTAAAGGCAGCAGGATATATTGATTCACCAGGTAACTAGTGACGGAGGCCAGGGTTAGTACAAAGGTGGTGGCCAACGACATGCCAACGGCGGTATCCAACTTGCTAGATACACCCATAAAGGGGCACAGACCCAAAAACTGTACTAATACGAAATTGTTGACCAATACGGTACTGACAAGCAGTAAGAGATATTCCGTCATAGGCACCCAAGAAGCTGAAAAGAACCGAACTATTATCCTTATTTCTCGGTCATTTCACAACAGTTGCGATGGTCATTCACGATATTGTGGCGGCGTTGTGGCCGCCATCGTCTTTGCTTAGGCGGTTTCAGCGTCGGAGCTGCCGCGGATCACCAAACTTGGGGTGAAGATACGGCAGATGTCTTTGTCCTGGTTGCGCGCTCCTCGGGTTTTGCTAAACAAAAGTCGCGCCGCATGTTGGGAGATCTCGTCATTGTCCTGATGGGCGGTGGTCAGCTTGGGCCAGGTTTGCTTGGAGAAGGGCGAGTCTTCAAAGCCGGTAATGGCCAATTCACCGGGAATGGCAATATTCATTAACCGGGCTGCAAACAAGGCGCCTGCGGCGATTTCATCGTTACCACCCATCACCGCGGTGATGCCCAGGGTATTACCGTCTTTAAGTAGCTCTTTAGCGCCCTCGACGCCAGACTCAAAGGAGTATTCGCCACGGTATAGCAAGCCTTCGCGTGCTTCAATATGATGATCGGCCAACGCTTGCTGGTACCCAGCCAATCGCTCCGCGGTGGATTTGTGTCCCTGATCACCACAAATAAAGGCAATGTTTTTATGGCCTAGTTGCAACAGGTGAGTGGTGATCTCATAGGCCGCAGCAAAGTCATTTACATAAATACAGGAGCTGTTGTCGTTGTTATCGCCGCGACCAGAAAGAATGCGCACATAGTGCATATTCATCTCATCCAGCTCGTCGATAAGGTCCTGTTGCTCCGACAACGGAGGAGTGAGCACCAGTCCTGCAATACGGGAGCGGCGGATCATGGTTTTGAGCTCGTTTTTCATATTGTCGTCGGCATAGCTGCAGGGGTGGATCACCAGCTCATACCCTTCTTGTCGGCAACGAGATAAAACACCGTTTTGCATGTCTATTACATAATAGGCATTGGGGTTGTCATAGACTAAGCCTATGGCGTAGGAGGAAGTTCCGGCAAGGTTACGGGCAGCAAGGTTGGGCTGATAATTAAGCTCTTTGACCGCGGCCATAACTAAATCATGGGTTTTTTTGCGTACCGAAGGCTCGTTATTAATTACCCGCGAAACCGTTTTCATTGACACCCCGGCCAGTTTCGCAACGTCATTGATGGTTACTTTCATGAGCGTTTCTTATTATCTCGGCAGCGCTATGCGGTGCCCGTATTAGTGGCCTAATTAGCTTATCTAATTAGTGACCTAGATGACACAGAACACAGCGGTTTGTATCGGTTTGCCAGATATGGGCGCGCCAATGCTATGTTCGCCGAACTGAGTCAAGTCAAGTTAAGTTGACTTGCCAAACACCTGCTGCTGTTTGCACATAAAAATGACTCTAGGTCAATTTTTCATTGAGTGTATCTAAAGTTATGAATAATTAGCAGAGAAAATTTTAATTTTTCCTAATGATACCGGTGTCAAGGACGAAAATATGCGCTATGATCCGCTCATAAAATTTAAAATTAGCCGTTTGACAGCGTTGTCATTTTAACTTAACGTTTACCTCCAATGGCAGTTTAAATTGCAAGATTGGTGGGTTTGTCCTCGAACTTTCACAAAAATAGAGAAAAATGCAGTGAGAGTGAGTCGATTCGTGGTCAGGGACCGCGAGAACCTATTAGTCTAGTTAGAAATATAAGGAATTAACAATGGTAGCAAGTCGTTCACAATTAACGAGCTGGCAAGCGCTGAAAGAGCAGGCGCAAGGGCTGAAAAATACCCACCTTAAAAACCTGTTTGCCGCCGACCCCAGTCGTTTCGATACGCTGTCATTGGCCATTCCCGGGGTGCTGTTTGATTACTCCAAGCAGTTAGTCAGCGAGCAAGTGCGCGACACTCTGGTTGAGCTTGCCGAGCAATGTGATCTGCCGAAATGGCGCGACAAAATGTTTGCCGGTGACAAGATCAATTTCACCGAGCAGCGTGCGGTGTTGCATACCGCATTACGTAACCCGGGTACTCAGGCAATAGATGTCGATGGCGTTAATGTCGTTGAACAGGTACACAAAGAACTGGCGAAAATGGCTGCGTTTGTCGACAAGGTGCGCAGCGGCCAATGGCGTGGTTATAGCAATAAGGCTATTCGTGATGTGGTGAGCATCGGTGTCGGTGGCTCGAATTTAGGCCCGCAAATGGCCACTGAAGCCCTGGCAAGTTATGCCGATGACACCCTGCAAGTTCACTATGTATCCAACGTAGATGGTGTGCAGATAGCGCAGGTATTGAAGCAGCTCAACCCAGAAACCACCTTGTTTGTGGTGTCGTCGAAAACCTTTACCACGTCGGAGACCATGACCAATGCCACCACTGCGGTGCGTTGGTTAAAAGAGGCGGCAACAAATGATGATGCCGTGGCCAAACACTTTGTGGCAGTGAGCACGAATTTGCAAAAGACCGCAGCGTTTGGCATTGCCGATGAAAACGTATTCACCATGTGGGACTGGGTTGGTGGTCGCTTTTCGATGTGGAGTGCGATAGGTTTGCCTATCGCTTTGTATCTTGGCTTTGAGGCCTTTACCGAGTTACTGGCCGGCGCATTTGAAATTGATGAACACTTTTGCCAAGCACCTTTGGCCGCCAATATCCCGGTATTAATGGGGTTGTTGAGCGTTTGGAATACCAGCTTTTTAGACCATCGCGCGCAGGCCATTTTGCCTTATGATCAGGCCCTGCATATGTTGCCGGCTTATCTCCAGCAAGGAGAAATGGAAAGTAATGGTAAGGCGGTAAACTTTGCTGGTGAGCCCGTTCCTTATACCACGGTTCCTCTGATCTGGGGGATGACGGGCATTAACGGTCAACATGCATTTTACCAGTATCTGCATCAGGGGACGACCATAGTTCCGGCGGACTTTATCGCTTCGGTGCAACCGCAAGCGGACATTGACGGGCACCATGATGTCTTGATGTCGAACTTCTTCGCCCAAAGCGAGGCGATGATGAATGGCGTCGATGCCGAACAGGTGCGCGCCGACTTGCAGCAAAAGGGTGTTGATGAACAACAAATAGAAGCGCTTGTTGCCCATAAGATTCATCAGGGTAATCGACCAACAACCTCTATTATTTTAGATAAGGTTGATGCGCGCGGACTGGGACGCTTAATCGCCTTGTATGAACATAAGATTTTTGTGCAGGGGATCATCTTAGAGATTTGCTCCTTCGATCAATGGGGCGTCGAACTAGGCAAGGGATTAGCAAAAAATATCGAATCGGAGCTGCGGGTTCAGCGTGTTGGGGAGCACGATAGTTCAACGCAGGGACTAATGGCGTATTACCTTACTAATCGCCAATAACAGATTAGCTGCCCAGGCAGCAAAGCCGAGTAGCGCCGGGCGGCTTACAGAATACCTTTGAACGGGTAGCGCTGGAGTCTTTGGGGCCTGTATTTTTGTGAGAGGATTTACAGTGACCCTAAAGCTCATTTATTCCTAAGCTTCGATTACTAGTTGTACTGGGATCGGAGCTTTGCCTTTCTCGCCAGCATGATCAATTAAAAGGCTGGTGGTAGGGGGTATCAGCACCCATGGGTGCGCACTAACATCAGGGTCACTTGCCAAGAGCTTGTTATAATTCCCAATAAGAACAACGAATGTGCCCCTTTACAGGCCTGGTATTAACTGGTCTGTAGGAACACAAAGCAAACAGGTAGAGAGTAAATCATGCTAAATCCTTTTGATATCATAATCTTTGGTGGTGGAGGTGACCTTGCGTTGCGCAAGTTGCTACCGGCCATGTATCGCGCTTATCAGGAAGGGAATTTGCCACAAGGAACGCGGATCTTACCTACCGTACGCAGCACGGAACAACGTGATGCCTATATTGACGGCGCTCACAGTGCCCTCAAGGAGCACCTGAGTAAGGGCGAATACAATAACAAAGACTGGCAAGCGTTTGCCCAGTACCTGGTGCCCGTGGTGATAAACGTAACCGAGGCCGATGCGCATTGGGATGAGCTCAATAGCATCCTCAGCGAGCATGATGGAGATAAATCTCGCGTTTTCTACCTGTCGTTGCCGCCGGCGGTGTACGGCACCTGTTGTGAAATTCTATCCACTAAGGGATTAATCACCGACTCTTCTCGCGTGGTGGTGGAGAAGCCCATAGGCTATTGCGGTAAATCCGCGGAGCAGATAAACGCAAAAATCGCTCAATACTTTAGTGAAGAACAGATCTTCCGTATCGACCATTACCTGGGTAAAGAAACGGTACAGAACCTAATGGCCCTGCGCTTTTCCAACTCGGTTTTTGAAAACCTGTGGGATGCCAAGACCATAGACAATATTCAGATCAGCATTTCCGAAACCGTGGGTTTGGAAAGCCGTGCCGGATTCTATGATAAGGCCGGGGCGTTGCGCGACATGATCCAAAACCACTTGCTGCAGTTACTCTGTTTGGTGGCCATGGAGTCGCCCCATAAGCTCAATGCCAACTCCATTCGTAACGAAAAATTGAAAGTGCTTGAGGCGCTGCGTCCGCTGGTGGGCGAGCAGGTCGACGACAACATCGTGCGTGGTCAGTATGTGCCCGGCGACCTCGATGGCAAAATTGTCCCGGGTTATCTTGAAGAACTTGGTGACGGCCCAAGCAATACAGAAACCTTTGTCGCCATCAAGGCGCACATTGATAACTGGCGTTGGGCGGGCGTGCCGTTTTATCTGCGCACCGGTAAGCGAATGAAAAAACGCTGTGCCGAAATCGTGGTTGAGTACAAGCCGGTCTCGCATAATGTCTATGATGACAGCGTCGGCCCGATTCAACCGAACCGTTTGGTGATCCGCTTGCAGCCGGAAGAGAGCATTCAATTGACGCTGATGTCGAAACGTTTGGATAATCTCGAAATGCAGCTTGAGCCGGTGACACTGAACATCGAATTATCCGAGTCCTATGATTCGGGCTTCCACTCCGATGCTTATAAACGCTTGATGCTTGACGCTGCGGCCAATAACCCGGCGCTGTTTATTCATCGTGACGAAGTACGTCAAGCCTGGCAGTGGATTGATCCTATTATCGAGCGCTGGCAAGAACAAGGCGCACCGGCCTTATACCGTGCAGGTACCTGGGGGCCTGTCGATGCCGATGAGCTGCTGGCAGAAACAAATCATCGCTGGTTCAACACCGGGGAGGGCGCATAATGGCGACCATCAAAGAGCACTTTTTTGATTCAAAAGAGCAAATGACACAAGCCTTGGCGGCGTCTCTGGCCGAGCGTATAACCTCTGCCTTAAATGAGCGCCAACGCGCGTCCTTATTGGTATCCGGTGGTTCATCACCGGCACCGGCCTACAAATATCTATCGGGTCTGGACATTGCCTGGGATAAGGTTGATGTGGCCATGGTTGACGAGCGCTGGGTCGATGCCGATCATGACAAAAGTAATGAAAGCTTTATTAACAGCACCTTGTTGCAAGACAAGGCCGCAAGTGCCAACTTTATCACCATGAAAAACGATGCCGCTACAGCACAGGCTGGGGTAGAGCTGTGTGAGCAGATGTATGCACAGATCCAGCGTCCGTTTGATGTAACCATCCTGGGTATGGGCCCGGACGGCCATACCGCGTCCTTGTTTCCTTTTGCCGAGGGGCTAGAGACGGGCTTGTCCTCGCAGCAATTGGTGTGTGCGATTAATGCCATCGAAAGTGAAGTTACCGGCGCTATTACCGAACGTATGACCCTGACCCTTAATGCCATCGCTCAATCGCGAGTGGTTAAGTTGCTGATAAGTGGTGAGGAAAAACTGGCTGTTTACAAAGAAGCAAAAGCCGGTGGCGATGTACAGGCGATGCCTTTGCGCGCTGTGTTACAGCACCCAGACATTGAGTTAGAAGTCTACTGGGCCCCGTAAGGTTCACCTTCTAAGACAGGATAAAAAACGCAGCCAAGGCTGCGTTTTTTTATGGCCAGGGTTTAGTTTCAGCTGTTTTATACCTTTATCGCCGGGTAATTTGGCTAGCGCGTCATACAACCGCATTTAGCAACCGCACACTAATTCGTGTTTATCGCGTACTTTACTCTTACTCCATTATTTGTGCTATATTCGCCGCGATTCAATCCAACAAACCCGCAATAGCTCATAGCTAAATCAAGAAAAATCAACTTGTTACAATCAAATTAGTGCTTTTTTTAAACTAAAAAGACAAAAGATGTAGCGAATTTGTAATTTTGAGTGTATGGTTTGTTATTAGATGACAGCGTTGTCATCATCACTGGGCAGAAGTGATTTGATAATCAACAAAATGATTTAAGAATAATTCAAGGGGAATCCTGTGTTAGCTAAAAATTTTAAGAAAAGCTTATTAGCAGTGAACGTCAGCCTGGCTATAGGCGCCGGTTTTTCCGGTGTTGCCATGGCGGCCGATACACAAACTCAAGTAAAAGAAGACGTGGAGGTGATTGAAGTACGTGGTATTCGTCGCTCACTCGCCGCGGCCATGAACACCAAACGTTTCGCCAACTCGGTTGTTGACGCCGTATCCGCTGAAGACATTGGTAAATTTCCAGACAGCGACGTGGGTGAAGCCCTAGGTCGAATTTCTGGTATCTCGGTAAACCGTCAGTTTGGCCAGGGCCAACAGGTGTCTATTCGCGGTGCCTCGGCGCAGCTGACTCGCACCTTACTTAATGGTCACTCGGTGGCCTCTACCGGTTGGTATGACCAACAGTCAATCGACCGCAGCTTTAACTACACCCTGTTGCCACCCGAGCTGGTTGGCGGCATTGAGGTGAGTAAGTCTTCACAAGCGGATACCGTTGAAGGCGGTATCGGTGGTACGGTGAACGTGAAAACACGCAAGCCACTGGATCTGGATGCAAACACCATTTTCGGTGGTATCAAGGCCGACTATGGCACTATTTCTGAAGAGACGGATCCGGACGTGTCGGGCCTATATTCATGGAAAAACGACAACGAAGACTTCGGCTTCTTGTTGGCTGCGGCCTACTCGGAAACCAGCTATCAGCGCAACGGCATCGAATCCCTGGTAGGCTGGGGAGATATTGTACCCACCACCTTCCAACAAGAGCGTGAACGCACTGCAATCAATGCCGCATTCCAGTATCGTCCTACCGATGCCCTTGAAATGGGCCTAAATATAATGAGCCTGGAGCTTGAAGCCAATAACGCTAATACCTCGTTATTTGCCATCTTCCCGGACGATAAAGCGGCGGCTTGTGAGCAAACCAATGCCTCTGGCACCTGTACCTATTACCGTCGAAGCGCCGATGACAGCAACCCGGGTTGGGCACAAACCTGGGCGCGTGCAGGCTCTATGACCTCGGATACAGTTGATTTTGACTTTAAATATGTGGCCGATAACTTCGAAGTGACAGGTCGCATTGGTAATACCCAGTCCGATGGGGGTACCGACCTGACTTCAAACTATGGTTTCTGGTTGGGCACACCGGCTGATTTCGCCGGTACCTATGACGCCACCGGCGAGGTGATCAAAATTGATATCGCTAACAAAGCCTTTGATGCCAGTGACTTCAACGGCGAGCTGTCGCCGGCAGGTTGGTCACTGAAAAAGCAGCCAAACTCGGACGAAGAAACCTATGCGCAGGTGGACTTCACCTTCCCAGTAGATCTTGGCGCCATTACCGCCATTAAAACCGGCGTACGCTGGGCCGATCATGAGGTTAAACAGCTCACCTATTCGGCGAATCTGGTCGACAGCATCGCTGCCAAGAGCGCCGATAATTACTACTCGGGTACCGTGTCTTCCGGTGCCGGTTTTACTTTGCCAGAGCCAAACCTTGATGCCATGATAGCCGATGGCTACGCCGCTATTGCCAGCTTTGATAATACCTCAGACGTGTACCGTTCCGGTTACGGCACCATAGAGGAAGAAAACCTGGCCATTTACCTGATGGCCGACTTCGAGGCGGAAGGGGTGCGTGGTAATATCGGTGTGCGTTATGTGTCTACCGATGCTGAGTCTGACTACTATGATCTCGATGCCATGGGTAACTATGCGGATACCCTGAGCACCGACAAGGCGGACTATGATGAAGTCTTGCCAAGCGTCAACATTGCCTTCGACCTAAGCGAAGATGTGATCTTACGCGTGTCGGCGGCCCAGGTAATTTCACGCGCGAACTACGCAGACATGTTCTCGGCCTCAACTTTGGCCGGTTACAACGATGGTACCTCGGGTAATGAGGTACTGAAAAAAGGTAATATCGGTCTAGAGCCATTCAAAGCGGCCCAGGCGGACTTTGGTATCGAGTACTATTTCGATAGCGACGCCATGTTCAGCGCAACTTACTTTATCAAGGATATCTCCAGCTTTACCAAAACAGATCAGCTGCTTAACCAAAGCATTGGTATTGTTGATAACGATTCAGGTGTAGATAACTGGACCATAGCCACCATGGGCACCGGCAGCGGTGGTGAAATTCAAGGTCTGGAGCTGCAATTGCAAGATGGCTTCGACAATGGTTTCGGTTACCAGGTGAACTATACCTTGGTGGACTCATCGGCACCGGCTGAAAACTTCCCGGATCGTGTGTCTGTGTTTACCGATTCATCGGATCACACGGTTAACCTGGTTGGTTACTATGAGACAGACGACTTTAACGTGCGTCTTGCCTATAACTGGCGCTCTGAATATATGATCCGTGAATTGCCAGGTTTCTATGGCAACCGCGAGCATCAGGACTATGGTACCCTGGATTTGAGCGCCAAGTACTCGGTGACCGACAGTCTGGATGTGACCTTTGAAGCCGTGAACCTGACCGAAGAGGACAGTGTTCAAATCGGTGTCGCCGAAGGCGATGCCCAGGTTGTGCCTGAGCTTAAAGACGGCTACCCGGCGTGGTTCTTCGAAGGCGAAGCGCGCTATAAGCTTGGCTTACAGTTCCGCTTCTAACCTAAGCTGTGCGCTACAGCAAAAAGCCAGTGAATTAGCACTGGCTTTTTTATGGGTGTAATAAAGGCAATTAAGTCTTACCTAGTCCGTGGGCGCGAATGCTGTTAAGCAGTGCCCGGTTGCTGGGTAACTGGGTGGCGAGGTGTTTGCTCTTGGCGGCAAGGGCCTCTTGCAACTGAGCACTTTGTTCGCAATTGATACGCATCGGGCTGTCACTTAGGTCGGTTAGAAAGTCCATGCCGTACAGCACGTATAAATAGTTCTCTAGGCGAAAAGCATCAAAGCCCTGACTAAAGTCATAATGGCTGGGCAGATGGTGACGCCAATGGGTCAGTTTTTGTGCCAGCTCCGGGGGCCAGGTGCTTGGGTCGCGGTTATCACGCCAAAATGCATTATCGTCGCGATCGGAAATGGCGTAGTGCAACTTTATAAATTGGATCACACTGTCCCACATGACACCGACTCGCTCATTAAAGCGCTCACTAAGCGCCGTCATGTCATTTTGGTGTGTTGGAAACTGACTGGCCAGCAATTTAGCGGTGGCATCAAAGACCAACAGTCCGGTGGCCTCTAGGGGCTCGACAAAGCCTTGCGCCAGGCCGATGGCGACACAGTTTTTATGCCAGAACTTTTGCCTGTATCCCACCGGCATGGCTATTTCTCTGGCCTCGACCTTATCTGCATCCATGCCTAAATAATCAGCCAGCTGTGTGTGCGCCTGCTCGGTGCTGATATAACGATCGCTAAACACATGACCAACGCCACGGCGTGTAGGCAGGGCGATATCCCAGATCCAACCGGCACTTTGCGCCGTCGCCAGGGTGCATGAAGGCAGCTCGGCTTGAGGGTCTTGATGAGGCACCTGAATGGCCAGTGCCTTATTCACAAACAGGACGTCGCTTTTATCGATAAAGGGCACCTGCATGGCCTGGCCAAGCAAGCGGCTGCTAAAGCCCGAGCAATCGATATAGAGATCGGCACTGTGGGCTTGACCCTGATTGTCGATCAGAGCCTTGATGGCTCCCGTGTCATCCAACTGCACCTGATCAATATGTACAAATTGATGATGTATGCCGAGTTGCTCACGACCATGTTTAGCCAAAAGGGCGGCAAACTTTGCCGCATCTAAATGATAGCCGTATGCTCCCTGGCCCTGATACTGGGGGCAACAGATGGTTTTTGGTGCTAGGCCCAAATCGCATAGCCCTGCCTGAGTACCCACCTGATGGGCAAATTTGTGTGCTGGGTCGAGACACCAGGTGGCGAGGTTATCCTTGCTCAGTAGCGGATAATCAAAGGGGTGATAGTAATGGTGCTGGTGCTCGCCCCGTGGTCGCATCCAGTTGTTAAAGCGAATTCCTTGTTTAAAGGAGACATCACAGGCGTTGATAAACTCCGACTCGCAGATACCAAATTCTTTTAGGGTGTGAACCATCAAGGGAACCGTGCCTTCACCAACGCCTATGGTTGGGGTATCCGGCGACTCGAGCAGGGTTATTTTAACGCCTCCCTGATCGGCCCCCTTGAGTTGGGTAGCTAAATGATTAGCGCTTAACCAGGCGGCGGTGCCGCCACCGAGAATAAGTACTGAGCGAATTTGTGTATCCTGCATGCAACGTCACCTCTAAATGATAGCGCTGTCATTATAGCCGCATTGTTTTTTTAATACACCTTATTAACAACTTTGACGTTCCCTTAAGCGGTTTGCCGATGGTTTAAGACTGGGTGATTTTCATTCGTTCTCTCTCTTATCTAGGGCAAATAGGTGACCTATCGCGTTCTTTAAAGAGGTATTTTGAGAGCCAAATAACATCACTTTGGTGGCTTTTTATGCCGCCATCCTCAACATTATTTGTGTTTGCTAATACTGCATGAAAGCCTTGTCTGGCTTTGCTTTTAGGGAGAAAACGTCGATAGTACAAGGGCTAAGAGCACCCTTTAGAAACAAGAGGGTGAAGGTTGCCGACCCCTTAGAAAATGGGGAGAAAAGGGTACATGAAACTTTAATGTATTTTCGCTTCCTTTTTGCCAGTAAAACCGATAGCCTTAAGCCACAACAAGTAATAAATACGTAAATAGTATGGAGCAGTATTATGGCGGAGCAACAAGTACAGCCTTTGCATAACGAAAAGCATGCCAACACAAAAGTAAAACATGGCCTGAACATCGAATTTTTAAAAACTCAGCATTTAGTGCCGGTTGTGGCGCACGAGTTTGGCCGTGTCGCTAATGAATTCCCAATGGCATTCGTAAAGAACAATGAATCTGGTAAATTCCAAGCGGTTGCCTTATTCGGTCTTGAGCCGGGTGAAAACCTATTTATCAAAGACGACCAGTGGCAGGCAGGTTTTGCCCCGCTAGCGGTTACCCGTTACCCGTTAGGTCTGGTAAAGCACCCTGAGCAAGAGCAATACGGTGTGGTTATCGACGAAGCCAGCCCATTGGTAGGCGAAGAAGAAGGTAATGCCTTGTTCGAAAACGGCGAAGAGACGGATTACCTTAAGCGTCGTAAAGAAGCCCTGGTTTCTTTCATCGAGTTTAGCGGTGTAACCGATGCCTTCACTCAGTATCTTGCCGATAAAGAACTATTGGTTGGACAAACGCTAACCGTTGATATTAAGGGCGAGAAAAAAGACATCACGGGTATCTACCTAATCGATGAGAAGAAGTTAAACGAGCTAAGCGACGAAGAGTTCCTTGAGTTACGTAAGCGCGGTTACCTGGCGCCAATCTACTCTTTCTTGACCTCTACTCACCAAGTTGCACGCCTAGCACGTTTAAAAGCTGAGCGCGATGCATAAGAGATTCGGTTAAAAACGAATGTAAGAAGCCCGGCAATAACCGGGCTTTTTTATGCCCGGCTGTTCACTAATTCGGCTGTTAACCATGTTGGACGAAAGTTTTACCTTTTTATCCTTGAGTAACACCCGTCCTTGTGAAAAAATTTGAGTTGATTTTATGACCCCAATAATGCAGACACGAGGATACGATTATGCGCATTATCTTATTAGGCGCACCCGGTGCTGGTAAAGGCACGCAAGCTCAGTTTTTAATGGATAAGTACGGCATTCCACAAATTTCTACCGGTGACATGCTACGTGCTGCTATTAAAGAAGGCACGCCGCTTGGTTTAGAAGCGAAGAAAGTGATGGATGCGGGCCAACTTGTGTCTGACGATATTATCATCGGTCTAGTAAAAGAGCGTGTTGCTAAAGCCGACTGTGAAAATGGCTTTCTGCTTGACGGTTTCCCGCGCACTATCCCACAGGCCGACGCCATGAAAGAAAACGGCATTGCCGTTGATCATGTTATCGAGTTTGATGTTGCCGACGAAGTGATCGTTGAGCGCATGGGCGGTCGTCGCGTACACCCAGGTTCAGGCCGTGTTTACCACGTGGTTTACAATCCACCCAAGGTGGAAGGTAAAGACGACGTGACTGGCGAAGACCTGATCATCCGTGATGACGATACCGAAGAGACGGTGCGTAAGCGCTTGGCGATTTACCACGAGCAAACCAAGCCACTGGTTGATTACTACCAAGGCGAAGCAAAAGCGGGTAACACTCAGTACCACAAGTTAAACGGTACGCAGGCGGTTGAGGCCGTAAGCCAGCAACTCGCTGAGCTACTAGGTTAAACGCCTAAACAACAAAAACCGCCGTCAGGCGGTTTTTTGATCCTAGCGCTGCTTTTATCGGTATAATCAATATCCTATGGTCTGTTTATCTTTGCGGTTTACTTTATGTTCAATGTAAACGCATTCTGATCGCGACGCTCGTTATGCAGCCTAGTTATTCTATGTCAGTAACGAGCAACAAAGAGCAGAGGACGTTTAGAAGAACCCCTAGGACAGCGCTTGTAGCCTATTTCTCCCGTGTTGGCACATGTTTATGTAGAATAACTACACCACACCTATGCCGCCTTGTATAAATACGCTACAAACAGCTGCAGAAACAAACAACAAAGGTCAACAGACCCTTACAACGAAAGGAAAGTGAGTTTATGTCTTTAGCTTTGACGCAGCCAGCCAGTCGCTATGGTGTGTTGTTGGTCAATTTAGGAACCCCGGATGCGCCAACGGCCAGTGCGGTGCGCGCCTATCTTAAAGAGTTTCTCTCCGATACCCGAGTGGTAGAGATCCCACCGTTGGTGTGGTCCATTATCCTCAACGGCATTATTTTGCCCATACGCTCGGGTAAGGTAGCCAAGGCCTATGAGTCTATTTGGCACAGTGAAGGATCACCTTTGCGCGTGATTACTGAGCGTCAGGCAAAGGCGCTCAAGCAAGCTCTGAAAACCAGTGTGGCCAGTCGATTCACGTTGATTATGCCATGACCTATGGCCAGCCCAGCATTCAAAGCCGTATTGATGACATGCAGGCCCGCGGCATCGACAAGATAGCGGTATTGCCTTTATATCCTCAGTATTCGGCAACCACCACTGCCGCGGTATTCGATAAGCTCAACCGCCACCTTGCTAAGGTGCGTAATATCCCCGAGATCCGCTTCTTAAAGCATTATTACGAGCGCGACAGCTATATTAATGCCTTGGCTGGATCCATTGCCAAATACCGTCAAACTCATGGCGAGGCGGATAAGCTTATTTTCTCCTTTCATGGAATTCCCAAGCGCTGCGTAAATAAGGGCGACCCTTATTATGAGCATTGTAAGTTTACCGCCGAGCGTTGCGCGCAAAAGTTGGGGCTGAATGAGGATCAATGGCTCATGACCTTCCAGTCGCGCTTTGGTAAAGAGGAGTGGCTGCAACCCTATACGGATAAGACGTTAGCCGAGTTGGGTCAAGCCGGTGTGAAGAAGCTTCAGGTGGTGTGCCCGGCCTTTGCCGCTGATTGTTTGGAAACTCTGGAGGAAATATCGGTTGAAAATGCCGAGATTTTCACCGAAGCGGGCGGTGAGCATTTGGGTTATATCCCAGCACTGAATGATGATGCCGAGCACATCGAGTTGTTAGTCGAGCTTGCGTATTCTCAGCTGCACCAGTGGTGAGCTGCAAATAATAAAAAAGCGCCTTAAGGCGCTTTTTTTATTATTTGACTCTTTTACAGCGAATCTAAAGCGGCGATGGCTTTGTCATAGTCCGGCTCTTTCGAGAGCTCGTTAACCAGCTCTTTGTAAACTATCTTATGCTCTTTATCGAGGACAAATACGGCACGGCTTAAAATACCCATGTCTTTAATGAGTAATCCATAGTTTTCTGCAAAATCACGCCACACCGCATCCGACAAGGTTTCCAGCTTGTCTATGCCTTCGGCGGCACAAAAGCGTTTTTGAGCAAAAGGTAAGTCTGTGCTGATGGTCAGCATGGCAACTTGCGGATAATTGGCCGCCACTTGCTCGTTAAAATGCTTGGTTTGGATGCTGCACACACCGGTATCCAGGCTTGGCACTACACTTAACAGCACCGCTTGCTGTTGATAATCGCTTAGGCTTTTGGCCTGAAACTTATCGTCAACGACGCGAAAATCAGGGGCTTTTTGGCCCACGCTAACACCATTACCGAGAAGGACTACGGGTTTGCCTTTGGCGGTTACCTTATTGGCGTCTAGGGTGTTGATGGTGGTGCTTTGTTGCGCCAAGGCATCATAGCTGACACTGGATGCCAGTAGGATGGCGCTGAATAATACTTTATTTATCATACTCTTGCCTTATTTTAAAAATGTATGCCGTTATCTGTGTGGATAGCGTCAGTCTATAATTAAATTGAGTTTAGTTGTTAATTTTAATACCATTATTAGCAGTTAGCTTTTGTAATATAAGCAAAAAACATTAACTTTTCATACCATTCTCAGACCTTGGTACCAGGTATTCTAAGTCATGAAAACGCCAGTTTTGATCTGTGATGACTCCAGCGTCGCACGGCGGCAACTCGCCCGCTCTTTCCCCACCGACTGGGAAGTGCACCTTATGTACGCAGCCGATGGCCAAGAATGCCTTACTCTCTTAGAGACCGCTAAACCCGAAGTTTTATTTCTCGATTTAAACATGCCGAGTATGGACGGCTATCAAGTGCTGCAAGCCATACGTCAACGCCACCTGCAGGTCATAGTGATTATCGTATCCGGCGATATTCAGCCCAGTGCCTTAGCCCGGGTGCGCGAACTCGGTGCCGTTGACTTTGTTGCGAAACCCTGTGATGGCACCAAATTAGCTCAAATTATCGACCGTCATGGCATTAAAGACAGCGCCAGGCGTCGTCAATTGGCACAGCAATTAGGCGAATGGCTCGACCCACAGGTACGAGATGTGTACCAAGAGCTGACCAATGTGGCCATGGGCCAGGCCGGCGATTTACTGGCGCGACTGCTCAATGTGTTTGTCACCTTGCCAATCCCCAATGTAAACATCCTGGAAGTCAATGAGCTGGCTATGGCGCTGCATTCCATCGACCATAATGCAGCCACGTCGGGTATCTGCCAAGGCTTTATTGGTGGCGGCATTTCTGGCGAGGCGCTGCTGCTGCTCAATGACTCGAGTTTTAAAGAAATCGCCGCGTTGATGAATTATAGCGGTGAGCTTACTGATGCGGTGGAGCTGGAGCTGTTGATGGATGTCGGTAACATACTGATCGGCGCCATGTTAACCGGGTT
This sequence comes from Pseudoalteromonas sp. T1lg48, assembly GCF_002964785.1. Classification (GTDB taxonomy): domain Bacteria; phylum Pseudomonadota; class Gammaproteobacteria; order Enterobacterales; family Alteromonadaceae; genus Pseudoalteromonas. The sequence goes on along the minus strand of NZ_PQCC01000022.1, from coordinate 63,203 downwards.
GTCAAAACAGTTGGATGTCCACTTTTCGCAAGGTCATCCCGTGGTGCTTGGGCAGCATAGCCGGGTCGCCGAGCTGGTGAGAGCCAATCGCAGCCGTTGGCAACGCACCTTGGCCATCGAAATAAGCTATGGCATCGAGGGCCATGATATAAGTTGCGACCTGATGCTGTTGTTTACCGAAGACTCGCTCAAGACGCTGAAATACAAAGTTGAATATTTACTGGATGACTGATTATGCCAGCTGCCGATTATAAGATGCATGAGGTTCACTGGTTGTTGGATATGTTCAACACCGTAGACGTTGGCCTGGTGGTGCTCGATAGACAATATCGGGTCTGTAGCTGGAATGGTTTTATGGAAAATCACTCCGGCTTCTTGCCAAGAGCGGTGCAAGGAAAGGAATTATTTGAGGTCTTTCCAGGTATCGATGAGCGCTGGTTTCGCACCAAAACCGAGTCGGTGTTTGTATTAAAAAACCGTTCTTTCACTATCTGGGAGCAAAAGCCGTACATTTTTCGCTTTAAGAATTACCGGCCGATCACCGGCAAAGCGGACTATATGTATCAAAATGCGACCTTTATCCCACTGACCGACACTCGCGGAGAGGTCACGCATATTTGCGTCATTATTTATGATGTCACCGACGAAGCGGTCAATAAGTTAGAGCTTGAAGAAGCAAACCGGCTACTGGAACAAATCAGTCGCACCGACAGTCTGACGCAATTACCTAACCGTGGATTTTGGGAAGAAACCCTGGGTAAGGAGTTTAAGCGTCTTAAGCGTAACGGCGGTTGTGATTCCTTGTTAATGTTCGATATCGATCATTTTAAAGCCATTAACGACACCTACGGCCATACCAGTGGTGATAAGGCACTGCAGCATCTAGCGGCGCTTCTTAAGGGAACGCTGCGCGAAAGCGATATGGCTGCCCGCTACGGTGGTGAGGAGTTTGTGGTGATCTTATACGATACCGATGCACAAGGTGCCCTAGTGTTTGCTGAACGGCTGAGAAAACTGATTGCTAGCAGCAGGGTTGCCTTGGACGAGGTGCAACTAAGCATGACAATCAGTACCGGTATCGCCCAGTACCACACTGACTTTTTACATTACCCGCAGTGGATAGCGGCTGCTGATAAGGCGCTTTATCGCTCCAAGCTAGCTGGCCGCAATCAAACCACAGTGGCCGAAGGTTAGCGCAAGAACGCTTTAGCTTTCCAGATCCAGCTCAGTGGCGGGACAGCTGCTTAACTTTACTATGCTGCCGTCGGCGTTTTCCTGCTCGAGACGCACCGGAAAGCCCCATAACCTGTGCAGATGTTTTAGCACCTCGTCCTTGGAGTCGGCCAATGGAATGCCAAGATGGGGAATGTAGCGCAGTGTCAGAGAACGATCACCACGGATATCTATGTCATAGACCTGAATATTGGGCTCATGATTACTGAGGTTATATTGTGCCGACAGCGCTTGGCGGATTTTTTGATAGCCCGCCTCGTCGTGAATCGCCGCCACCTCAAGGTGTGGCTGTTGGCTATCATCAACGATGGAAAACAGTTTAAATTCGCGGATCAATCGTGGCGATAAAAACTGGCTGATAAAGCTCTCGTCTTTAAAGTTCTGCATCGCAAAGTGCAGGGTCTCCAACCAATCGCTCCCCGCATATTCTGGAAACCACTTGCGGTCCTCGTCATCCGGATTCTCACAGATACGACGAATATCCACCATCATGTTAAAGCCCAATGCATAAGGGTTGATGCCTGAGTAATAATTACTGTTGTAGGGCGGTTGGTAGATAACATTGGTATGGCTTTGCAGTACCTCTATCATAAAGCCGTCCGTTAATTTGCCTTCGTCGTACAAATGATTGAGCAGGGTATAGTGCCAGAAGGTGGCCCAGCCCTCATTCATGACCTGGGTTTGTTTTTGCGGGTAGAAGTACTGAGATATTTTGCGCACTATACGCACTATCTCACGCTGCCAGGGCTCCAGCAAAGGGGCATTTTTCTCGACAAAATAGAGAATGTTCTCCTGGGGCTCCGAAGGAAAACGTGGGCGTTTTTTGCGCTTTTGCTGCTCGTTGGTGGGAATGGTACGCCATAGCTCATTGACCTGAGATTGCAGATACTCCGCCCGCTCTTGCTGGCGTTTTTGCTCTTCATACAGGGAGATTTGCTGTGGTCGTTTATATCGGTCGACACCATAGTTCATCAGGGCATGGCAGGAGTCGAGAATGTCTTCCACTTCATCAATGCCATGCTTTTGTTCGCACTCGGCGATGTAGTTTTTGGCGAACAGCAGGTAATCAATAATCGAGCCGGCATCGGTCCAGGTTTTAAACAGGTAATTGCCTTTAAAAAAGGAATTATGGCCATAACAAGCATGGGCCATAACCAACGCCTGCATGGCCATGGTGTTTTCTTCCATTAGGTAGGCAATACAGGGGTTGGAGTTAATGACGATTTCATAGGCCAGGCCCATTTGTCCGCGGCGATAGTTTTGCTCCGTTTGAATAAACTTCTTGCCGAATGACCAATGGTTGTAGCCTATGGGCATGCCGACGCTGGAGTAGGCATCCATCATTTGCTCGGCGGTGATCACTTCAATTTGGTTGGGGTAGGTGTCGAGCTTGTAGTGCTCGGCGACCCGCTTGATCTCATCCCGGTACTGTTCCAGTAAGTCAAAAGTCCAATCTGGGCCGTCACTTAAAGGCTTGGTCATAGTCGCCCCTTATGCTAAGCGCTTTGCGCCGTGGTGTTTGCACTTTTTTTAAAGAGTTCGCGGAAGATAGGATAAATGTCTTCCACCGAGGTAATGTGCTTAATGGCAAAGTTACCGAATTGGGCCGCCAGTTGCTCATACTCGCGCCACAGACTCTGATGGGCGCGATTGGTGATCTCCACATAGGCGTAGTAGCGCACCATGGGGAGTATCTTGTTGCTTAGTACCTCGGCACATTGTGGCGAATCATCGGCCCAGTTATCGCCATCCGACGCCTGAGCGGCGTAGATATTCCACTCGCTAGAGGAGTATCGCGCGGCAATGATCTGGTGCATCAGCTTTAGGGCACTGGAGACTATGGTGCCGCCGGTTTCCTGAGAATAAAAGAACTCCTGCTCGTCGACCTCCTTGGCCTGGGTATGGTGGCGTATATAAACCACTTCGATATCCTTATAAGTGCGGGTAAGGAACAAATAGAGCAGGATGTAAAAGCGCTTCGCCATGTCCTTGGTGGCCTGATCCATGGACCCTGAGACGTCCATTAAGCAAAACATCACCGCCTTAGAGGTGGGGTGGGGGCGCTTTTCATAATTACGAAAACGCAGATCATAGTTATCGATAAAGGGCACCGCTGAAATTTGGCGCTCCAGTTCCTCTATCTGTATGAGCAACTGGTTGATGCGGGTTTGCTCCGGTACGGGTTGTTGCTCTAAATGGATAAGCTCTTGTTTTAGCTCGGCTAGCTCGCGCTTTTTACCTGCGGTCATGGCCACCCGGCGGGCCAGTGAGCCCTGCAGTGAGCGGATTATATCTATATTGCTGGGCACACCATCGCTGCAGAACCCAGCTCTGTGAGTACGCATCTGCACCAACTTGTCCAGGCTCTTTTCCTGCAGGTTAGGAAGTTCTAAGTCTTCAAATAACAGGTCTAGGTACTCGTCCTTTGAGATAGAGAACACAAAATCATCCGAGCCTTCTCCTTGATCGCTGGCTTCGCCTTCACCGGCACCACCGCTTTGCCCTGCGGGAGGGCGCTTGATCCTATCGCCGGCATTGAACTGATCATTGCCCGGGTGAACTTGCTCGCGAAACCCCCCCTTGCCTTGGTGAAACACGGGCTCTTTGATGTCCTTGGCGGGAATAGATATGCTCTCGCCGCTGGACACGTCGGTGACACTGCGTTTGTTTATGGCGTCTGAAACGGCTTCTTTAATTTGCTTTTTATAGCGTCGAATAAAGCGTTGACGATTAAGCGTGCTCTTATTCTTACCGTTCAGGCGCCTGTCGATAAAGTGCGCCATAAAATTCCCCTCAACTTACTTCAAAGGCGTTACTGAGATTTGCGTACACGCAAGTACCACTCTGATAACAGCCTTACTTGTTTCTGGGTGTAGCCCTTGGCTACCATGCGATTAACAAAGTCTTCGTGTTTCTTCTGATCTTCCGCCGAGGTTTTGGCATTGAATGAAATAACCGGCAGTAAATCCTCGGTATTGGAGAACATCTTCTTCTCTATCACGGTGCGAAGCTTTTCATAGCTGGTCCACAAGGGGTTTTTACCATTGTTGTGAGCGCGAGCCCGCAGCACAAAGTTGACGATTTCATTGCGGAAGTCCTTGGGATTGGAAATACCCGCGGGCTTCTCAATTTTTTCCAGCTCTGCATTAAGGGCGGCGCGGTCAAACAGCTGGCCGGTATCTGGGTCGCGGTATTCCTGGTCCTGAATCCAAAAGTCGGCGTAGGTAACATAACGGTCAAAAATATTCTGACCGTATTCTGAGTAGGATTCCAGGTAAGCCGTTTGTAGCTCTTTACCGATGAATTCGACGTATTGTGGGATCAAATAGCCCTTAAGGTGCGATAAGTAACGCTCTTGTACTTCTGCGCTGTATTGTTCTCGCTCTATCTGTTGCTCAAGGACATAAAACAGATGCACTGGGTTGGCCGCCACTTCGCTGTGGTCAAAGTTAAAGACCCGCGATAATATCTTAAAGGCAAAACGAGTGGACAGCCCAGTCATACCCTCATCGACACCGGCATAGTCGCGATATTCCTGATAGGACTTAGCCTTAGGATCTGTGTCTTTGAGGCTTTCGCCGTCATAAACCCGCATTTTTGAGTAAATACTGGAGTTTTCCGGCTCTTTAAGGCGCGATAAAACCGAGAATTTGGCCAGCGTCTCGAGCGTGCCCGGGGCGCATGGCGCATCACTTAGTTCACTGTTTTTAAGCAGTTTATCGTAAATTTTTACTTCTTCGGTAACACGTAGGCAATAGGGTACCTTGACTATATAAACCCGATCGAGGAAGGCTTCGTTGTTTTTGTTGTTTTTAAATGTTTGCCATTCCGACTCATTGGAGTGAGCAAGAATAATACCGCTAAAGGGCAGCGCCGAGATGCCCTCGGTACCGTTATAATTACCTTCTTGGGTCGCAGTCAGTAGCGGGTGTAGCACCTTGATGGGCGCCTTAAACATCTCCACAAACTCCATTAAGCCCTGATTCGCGAGGCATAGCGCGCCAGAATAAGCGTAGGCATCGGGATCATTCTGGGCGAAATGTTCCAGTTTACGAATATCGACCTTACCCACCAAGGCAGAGATATCCTGGTTATTCTCATCGCCAGGCTCGGTTTTGGCGATGGCGATTTGATTTAAAATAGAGGGGTAGCGTTTGACCACCCGAAACTGACTGATGTCGCCGTTGTATTCTTTTAAGCGTTTCGCCGCCCAGGGCGACATTATGGTGCGTAAATAGCGCTTTTTGATGCCGTATTCGCTCTCTAATAGGTCACCATCTTCCATGGCATTAAAAAGGCTCAGTGGATGATCATTAACCGGCGAGCCTTTTAAACAATAAATAGGGACCTGTTGCATCAGGTATTTCAATTTCTCGGCTATGGATGACTTACCACCCCCAACCGGACCAAGTAAATAGAGCACTTGTTTATATTCTTCAAGGCCTTGTGCCGCATGTTTGAGATAAGACACGATTTGTTCAATGGCATCCTCCATGCCATAAAACTCGCTGAAAGCGGGGTAGCGGGCGATCACCCGGTTGGAAAACAGGCGACTTAGCACCGAATCTTGCGAGGTGTCGATCATCTGCGGTTCGCCAATGGCCGTCAGCAGCCTTTCAGCAGCCGTGGCGTAGGCTGTTTTGTCTTGTTTGCACAGCTCTAAAAACTCGCTAACGCTGTATTCTTCTTCTTGGGATGCCTCAAAGCGAGATTGATAATGCTCAAATATTGTCATAGCGACCTCCAAGTAACCCGAAGCTGAGATGAAAAGGCAAAGATGCAACTCGGTTACTTAAAGCGTAGACAGTGTTAGAGAAATTTGCGAAATATATTAGGAATTTAGTCCACTGATTTGGCACTGGATATGGACATAAAAAAAGCCCCGTTGTACACCGACAACAAGGCTTTTTTTGTCATTAAGTCAAGGTGAAATAAATTCACCTTAAGATTAATGTCTGGCGATTAAGCAGCGAAGTTTTGGTTCGCGAAATCCCAGTTAACAAGTGCCCAGAAACCTTTTAGGTAATCAGGGCGCACGTTACGGTAATCAATGTAGTAAGCGTGTTCCCACAGGTCTACTGTTAGGATAGGCGTTAGGCCAGCTTCAGTTAGCGGAGTTGCTGCATTTGATGTGTTAACGATGTCTAGAGACCCATCGGCCGTTTTAACTAACCAAGTCCAGCTTGAGCCGAAGTTGTTTACTGCTTTATCATTGAATGCTTCTTGGAACGCTTCGAAAGAACCCCATTTAGCGTTGATAGCATCGGCAACAGCGCCAGTGGCTACACCACCGCCGTTTGGAGACATGCTGTGCCAGTAGAAAGTGTGGTTCCAGATTTGCGCAGCATTGTTGAAAACACCGCCTTCTGATGAACATACGATCTCTTCTAGTGACTTACCTTCGAACTCAGTACCTTCGATTAAGCCGTTTAATTTTACTACGTAAGTGTTGTGGTGCTTACCGTGGTGGAACTCAAGAGTTTCTTGAGAAATATGCGGCTCAAGTGCATTGATTTCATACGGTAGTGACGGTAGTTCAAATGCCATGTTTTTCTCCATCTGTCTTTATTTGAAATAGGGCTAACAGGCGGGCGCATGGTGCGCTCGGTATACTGAAAGCCATTATAGTGGTACTATAATTCCCGAGTATTTTACTCAAGTTTAAACAAACAGCAACGCTTTAAGAAGTGTAAGCTATTCTCGCTTTTACCAATGTTAGCAAGCATGGCACGATTTTTCGTTAACTTTGCGGGAAAAATAGCCCGTGTGTTTGCCCAAGGAAACTATCAAGCGTTGGCCGTTTGCTTTAACATACCCTAAACATTGTGGTCGCGGTGATGGTTTTCAACACAAACCAGCACCGAAAATTGAAATTGAGGTTGTTAATGGAAACCATTGATAAAATTAAACAGCAAATTGCCGAGAACCCGATTCTGCTTTATATGAAGGGATCGCCTAAGCTACCCAGTTGTGGCTTTTCGTCTCAGGCAGCACAAGCAATGATGTCTTGTGGTGAGCAGTTTGCTTACGTCGATATCTTGCAAAACCCGGATATTCGCGCCGAATTACCTAAATATGCCAACTGGCCAACCTTCCCACAGTTATGGGTAGAAGGCGAGTTGATCGGCGGTTGTGACATTATTATCGAGATGTTCCAACGCGGTGAATTACAGCCACTTATCCAAGAAACTGCCGCCAAGTATAAAGAAGCGGACAGCGCGGAATAAGCGCACGGGAATCCTTACCTAAGCATCCCGTAGATAAACGCAAACAACAATAATTAAGCCGGCATTCGCCGGCTTTTCTTTTGCTTTCCTTTCCTGTTCTTTCTATCTCGCCAGCATCTATTACACTTTCACCTAGGCACTATTTATCGAAAATGGAAACAGGTGATGTTGTCAGTACGAAGTCATGGGTTTATATCTTTACTGTGGGCCTTGATTTGCCTAGCGGCAGGTTTACCAACTAACAGTAAGGCTGCGACTGACAAGGTGAAACAGCCGATTCTGGAATATCAAGTCGATAAGCAGAACTATCGCTATTTGGGCTCATGGCAGGGAGCAATCTTGAGCTTTGACGGTAGTCGGGAGCGCAAGGTGGTGATTGCCACCTTGGATTGGCCACCCTATATAGGTAGACAAGAATGTCAGGGGGGCTGGCTATTGCAATATATGGCGGCGGTGATGCTTCAGGCCGGTTATAACCCCGAATTTCGTTTCTTGCCCTGGGCCCGTGCGGTGCGCATGGCTGAATTGGGACACGTCGATATTCTTGCCCCCGAATATGAAATAGAAGTCTCGGCCCCGTCCGATGTGGTCTTGGGAAACACCCGCCTACAGCATCTGGCTTTGTCTAAGCCCTATGCCCACACTCCAGTACATTATATTAGTGCTGCCGACGGTCCCTTAACACAGGCACCGGATCCTCAATCCTTGTCCGATTATAGGGTGGGTGTAGTGCGCGGCTACCAAAATGCCCCGGAGGTCGACAAAATGCTCGACAGCGGTCGCGTGATTGTTGAACAAGCCATAGATGACAGCCAAAACCTGCAATTGTTGCTTCATGGGCGAGTAAATCTGATCGTAGCCGACCCTCTGGTGATCACCACCCTGGCCAAACGCCAGAACATTGCCGGCGACAGCTATCGAGTGTTGCAACCGGCGATCACCGACCAGCCTTTGTACTTTGCTCTGTCGACGGCGAGGCCTCAATGGCAGCGACTTATGGCAGATATTAACAGTGCCATCGGGCAAGTACAGGCACATGGGGTACGTGCTCAAATAATGAATCGGCTCACACAAAGGTGTCCTTCTTCCATGTTAAACGAGTGATGAATATTTATTCCTTTATTGAATATTTATTCATTTTGATTGCGTGTTTACGTTAACGTAAACTGCGCGTTAACCTTGACGTTATTCGTCATTTTTTTATTTTGACACTGGTGTCATGTTAAAAATAACGAATATAAAGCGGATAAATAGTACAAGGTGTTTACTTTTATGAGTGTTTACAAATAATGAAAAATATTCAAGATTGTGAATATGTATTCATTATTTCGTTGACACTCCAGGTGCAAAGGGTTAGCGTTGACGGTCCGCTAGCACCATAGCAAGGGTCAACAATTGCCACGCTAGCACGCAGTAGCAAGGGGAAGAGGGGTCCAAAATGTTATATGACTCAAGGTTAGAAAAAGATAATTGCGGCTTTGGTTTAATTGCCCAGGTTAACGGTCAGGCCAGTCACAAGCTTATCCGCACCGCCATTACCGGCTTGGCTCGGATGGAGCATCGTGGCGGTATTTCTGCCGACGGTAAAACCGGCGACGGTTGCGGTTTATTGATGCAAAAGCCCGATAGTTTCTTTCGCGCTATTGCCAAAGAAAATGATTGGATGCTGGGCAAAAATTATGCCGTCGGTATGCTTTTCTTAAGCCAGGATCCAGTCCAAGCCCAGGCGGCCAAGCTGCTTGTTGCAAAAGAATTAGAGCAGGAAACTCTTACCCTGGTTGGCTGGCGTGACGTGCCGGTAGATACCAGTTATCTGGGTGACCTTGCCTTGGCGCAGTTGCCGCAGTTTGTCCAGGTCTTTGTCAGTGCCCCAGAAGGCTGGCGACCTAAGGATTTAGAGCGTCGCTTGTATATCGCTAGACGCCGTATCGAAAAGCAACTGCAGCAGGATAAAGACTTTTATATTGCCAGCCTGTCCGGTTTGGTCACCGTTTACAAAGGGCTGATGATGCCCGAAGACCTGCCAAATTTTTATCTCGATCTGGCCGATATGCGCATGACCACGGCGATCTGCGTATTCCACCAACGCTTTTCCACCAATACCCAGCCGCGCTGGCCGCTGGCTCAGCCATTTAGGTATTTGGCTCACAACGGTGAGATAAACACCATTACGGGTAACCGTCAATGGGCCAGAGCCCGGGCGTATAAGTTTGCCTCGCCGCTGTTGCCTGACTTACAAACCGCGGCGCCCTTTGTAAATGAAAGCGGCTCGGATTCATCAAGCCTGGATAATATGCTCGAATTGTTTTTGGCTGGTGGTATGGACCTGTTCCGTGCCATGCGCATGCTGGTGCCGCCAGCTTGGCAGAAAAACCGAGCTATGGACGAGGACCTACGCGCTTTTTATGATTTCAACTCCATGCATATGGAGCCTTGGGACGGCCCTGCAGGCATCGTTATGTCCGATGGTCGCTTTGCCGCCTGTAATCTCGATAGAAACGGTCTGCGCCCGGCGCGTTATGTATTGACCCAGGACGGCTTTATCACCCTGGCATCGGAAGTGGGGATCTGGGACTATGCCGCCGACGAGGTGGTAGAAAAAGGCCGTGTTGGCCCGGGCGAGCTCATGGTTGTCGATACCCTGCATGGCAAGGTCTGGCACTCGGATGAAATCGATCAAGATTTAAAAGCCCGCCACCCATATAAGCAATGGCTGGAGCAAAATGTTAAGCGCCTGACTCCCTTTGAGCAACTCAGCGATAAAGAGGCGGGTAATCGCTCGTTTGACGAGGAAACCCTGCTGATCTATCAAAAGATGTTCGCCTATACCAATGAAGAATTGGATCAGGTGATCCGGGTGATGGGCGAAAATGGCCAAGAGGCGACCGGCTCCATGGGTGATGACACTCCTTTTGCCGTGCTTTCCGAGGGGCACCGCTCTTTATTTGATTATTTCCGTCAGAAGTTTGCCCAGGTGACCAACCCGCCCATCGATCCACTGCGGGAAAATCATGTCATGTCTTTGGCGACCTGCATTGGTCGCGAGCAAAATGTCTTTAACGAGACGACGGGTCATGCCAAGCGCTTACAGTTTGACTCACCCATACTCATGTATTCCGATATGGTGCAGCTGCGTAGCGCCAATGACGAGCACTATAGCCATAGCCAAATCGATTTAAACTACACCGCCGATGAAAGCCTGCAGCAGGCTCTGGTGCGCATTTGTGATGAGGCGCAGCGCAAAGCTGAGGCCGGGGTGGTGATGTTGCTGCTAAGCGATAGACAAATCAGCCAGGATAGCCTGCCCATTCCTGCGGCCATGGCCGTGGGCGCCGTGCACCAGCGTCTGGTTAACAACAGCCTGCGCTGCGATACCAATATCATTATCGAAACCGGTAGTGCGCGCGACCCACATCAGTTTGCCGTGCTGTTAGGCTTTGGTGCCACCGCCATCTATCCCTATTTGGCCTATGAATCGCTGGTGGCGATGAGCGATGCCAAGATCATCAACAAGAGCTACCGTGAAGTGACGCTCTCGTATCGTAATGCTATCAATAAAGGCCTGTATAAAATCATGTCTAAGATGGGCATCAGTACCGTGGCCTCCTATCGCTGCTCCATGTTGTTCGAGGCCGTGGGCTTGTCAAATGATGTCGTGGCCTTGTGTTTTAATGGTGTTGCCAACCGTATTAGCGGCGCCTGTTTTGAGGACTTTGAGCAGGATCAGTTAAAGCTGCGCAAGCTCGCCTTTAGTGCTCGTAAGCTTTTGAGTCATGGAGGCTTATTAAAGTTTGTCCATGGCGGCGAGTATCACGCTTACAACCCGGATGTGATCCAGTCACTGCAAAAAGCGGTGCGCTCCGGTGATTATCAGGATTATCTGCGTTACGCGGAGCTGGTTAACAACCGCCCGATCACCAACATTCGCGATATGCTGGCGCTGAAAAACAGCGATAAGGCCATTGACATCGACGAGGTTGAAGCGCCTGAAGAGCTTTATAAGCGCTTTGACTCGGCGGCCATGAGTATTGGTGCTCTGTCACCGGAAGCACATGAGGCCCTGGCCATCGCCATGAACCGTCTTGGCGGCTGCTCCAACTCGGGTGAGGGCGGCGAGGACAAGCTGCGTTATGGCACAGAGAAGAATTCGCGTATTAAACAGGTGGCGTCGGGACGCTTTGGCGTGACCCCGCATTATCTGCGTAGCGCCGATGTGATTCAAATCAAGGTGGCACAGGGTGCTAAACCGGGCGAGGGTGGGCAGTTGCCAGGGGAAAAGGTGACCCCCTATATTGCCAAGCTGCGTTACTCGGTGCCCGGCGTGACCCTGATCTCACCGCCGCCGCACCATGATATTTACTCCATTGAAGACCTGGCTCAGCTTATTTTCGACCTGAAACAGGTTAACCCCGATGCCATGATCTCCGTCAAGCTGGTATCCGAGCCCGGTGTGGGCACCATAGCCACAGGAGTGGCCAAGGCCTATGCAGATTTAATCACCATTGCCGGTTACGATGGCGGCACCGGTGCCAGCCCGCTGACCTCGGTGAAATACGCCGGTAGCCCATGGGAGCTTGGTCTGGCGGAAACCCAGCAGGCCCTGGTTGAAAATGGCCTACGTCATCGTATCCGCCTGCAAACCGATGGCGGTTTAAAAACCGGCCTCGACATCATAAAAGCGGCCATTTTAGGCGCTGAAAGCTTTGGTTTTGGCACCGGACCCATGGTGGCGCTGGGCTGTAAATACCTGCGTATTTGTCACTTGAATAACTGTGCCACCGGCGTGGCGACTCAGGATGAAACCCTGCGTGCCAAGCACTATCACGGCCTGCCGGAAATGGCGATGAATTACTTCAAGTTTATCGCCCAGGAAGCCCGTGAATTAATGGCGGCCCTGGGGGTGACACGCTTGGTCGACCTAATTGGTCGCACCGAGTTGCTTGAGGTGATCGAAGGGAAAACGGCAAAGCAGCAAAAGCTAGATTTATCGCACCTGTTGGCACAGCCAAACAATGTCAGTGGTCAGTCTTTGTATTGCTCCATGCCTAACACCTCACATTATCGTGGTGACCTTAACGAAGAGCTGTTATCCAAGGCTAAGCAGGCCATAGATAACCGTGCTGGAGCCAACCTGGTTACCCGCATCTGTAACACCGATCGCTCGGTAGGGGCTATGCTTTCGGGCTATATCGCCGCCCAGCATGGGAACCAGGGCATGGCCGCCGAGCCGGTGCGTATCGAGTTACATGGCACCGCCGGTCAGTCGTTCGGCGTATTCAATGCAGGTGGTTTGGAAATGACCCTCATTGGTGATGCCAATGACTATGTGGGTAAGGGCATGGCCGGTGGTCGTCTGGTGGTGCGTCCGCCTTTGGGCTCTTGCTTCCAGTCGCATCAAGCGGCGATCGTTGGTAACACCTGTTTATATGGTGCCACCGGCGGCAAATTATATGCCGCTGGCTGTGCCGGTGAGCGCTTTGGCGTGCGTAACTCGGGTGTAACGGCCGTGGTCGAGGGCCTGGGCGATAACGGTTGTGAATACATGACCGGCGGGGTGGTGTGCGTGCTTGGTAAGGTGGGCATTAACTTTGGTGCCGGTATGACAGGTGGTTTCGCCTATGTGCTGGATGAAGCGAATGACTTTACTAAACGTATGAATCCTGAGCTGGTGGAAATAGTGACTCTGGAGCATTTGCCTACCCATCAGGAGCATTTGCGCGGGCTGGTAGCCGAGCACCTTGAACTTACCGGCTCCCATCGCGCCGAGGCTATTCTTGCCAGCTTTGATCTTTACTTACCGCTGTTTAAATTGGTCAAGCCGATCTCCAGCGATGTTCATAGCTTACTGGGGCACCGTGCCCGCAGTAGCGCCGAATTACGTGTGCAGGCGCAATAGGAGGAAGTATGAGCCAGAATGTTTATCAGTTTATCGATGTACAACGGGTGGATCCGCGCAAAAAGCCGATCTCTACCCGTAAGCAGCAGTTTGTTGAAATCTATGAACCGTTTTCACAAAACCAGGTCGACTCTCAGGCGGATCGTTGCCTTGACTGTGGTAACCCCTATTGTGAATGGCAATGTCCGGTGCACAACTATATTCCACAGTGGTTAAAGCTCATTCGCACCGGCCGCATTATTGAGGCGGCGGAGCTTTCTCACCGTACCAACAGCCTGCCCGAGGTCTGTGGCCGCGTGTGCCCGCAAGACCGTCTCTGTGAAGGCGCTTGCACCCTGAATGAAGAATTTGGTGCCGTTACCATAGGCAATATTGAAAAATACATCACAGATACCGCCTTCGCCATGGGCTGGAAGCCGGATATGAAGCACGTAGTCTGGAGCGATAAGAAGGTGGCCATTATCGGTGCCGGTCCGGCAGGCCTTGGTTGTGCCGATGTGCTGGTGCGAAACGGCGTTAAGCCCGTAGTGTTTGACCGCCATCCGGAAATTGGTGGCTTGCTGACCTTTGGTATTCCCTCGTTTAAGTTAGAAAAAGAGGTGATGCAACGGCGTCGGGAAATCTTTACCGAAATGGGCGTAGAGTTTCGTCTTAATACCGAGGTCGGTCAGGATATCGAGCTACAACAGATCATCGACCAGTATGATGCGGTCTTCCTTGGTGTGGGTACATATCAGAGTATGCGCGCTAACCTTGAAAACGAGGACGCCAAGGGGGTTCATGATGCCCTACCGTTTTTGATTGGTAATACTAATCGGGTGATGGGCTATGACGAAAGCGCTGCACCCTATATCGATATGCAGGGTAAGCGGGTGGTGGTACTGGGCGGTGGTGACACCGCCATGGACTGTGTGCGCACCTCGGTACGGCAACAGGCACAACAGGTGATCTGCGCATATCGTCGAGATGAAGAGAACATGCCCGGTTCCAGACGCGAGGTAAAAAACGCTAAGGAAGAAGGCGTTGAGTTTATGTTTAACGTGCAGCCTAAAGGCATAGTGGTTGACGAGCAAGGCCGGGTTAGCGGTGTTCGCATGGTGAAAACACAGCTCGGCGAGGCCGATGAAAATGGCCGTCGACGCGCCGAAGAAGTACCGGGTTCGGAGCATCTTGTGGCCGCCGATGCGGTGCTGATGGCCTTTGGCTTTAAGCCCCATAAAATGGACTGGCTGGAACCCTTTGGGGTGGAAATAAACCACTGGGGTGGTATTAATGCCCCAGAGCAGGGGGCGTTTACGCACCAAACCACTAACCCGAAAATTTTCGCCGGGGGCGACGTGGTACGCGGTTCCGATCTGGTGGTCACTGCTATCTTCGAAGGGCGTAACGCCGCCGAAGGCATTATGGATTACCTGGAAGTTTAACCTTGGAAGCAGCAAAGCGGGCATCAGCCCGCTTTTTTTATGCGTGAGCCGCTATCAGTTCCCTGGCATTGGCCAGTGTGGTTTTACTGATATTGTCACCGGCCAGCAGACGCGCGATTTCATCGACACGGCCTTGTTTATTGAGTGCCAGCATTTGCGTATAGGTTTCATCATTGGCCACTTGTTTGGCTACAAAGAACTGGTTCATGGCGCTGGAGGCCACCTGGGGCAGGTGGGTCACACAGATAACCTGGGTCGACTGCCCTAGACGGCGCAGTAATTTACCCACCGCGGCTGCGGTGGGGCCGGAGATCCCCACATCCACCTCATCGAAGATAAGCGTGGGCGTGGTAACGCGCTGGGCAATGATCACCTGGATCGCTAAACTAATTCGCGATAGCTCACCACCGGAAGCAACTTTGGAGAGCGCCTGCATAGGCTGACCTGGGTTGGTGCTCACCAAAAATTCGATGCGGTCCAAACCGAGGCGACTGGGCGTGCGTTCTAGATCGAAATCGAGATTAATGGCAAAGCGACCATTTTCCATCGATAGCTCGTGCATGCTGGCGCCGATCAGCTCACTTAATTGTTGCGCCGCTTCATTACGACTGGCTGATAGCAATTCGCAGCATTGCTGATATTCGCGTAGTGCCGTGGCAATGTCATCATCAAGCTGGGCCAGGCGCTGGTCGTCGACACAAATGGCCTCTAGGCTCGTCTTAATCTGCTGATGGTGAGCAACCAGGGCTTGGGGCTCAACCATGTGTTTGCGCGCCAGGGTAATGGCGGTGCCTAATCTCTCATCGAGCTGGGCTAAGCGCTCCGGGTCAAGCTCGGCGCTATCGCAATACCCGCGCAGCTCGCGGCTAGCTTCTTCTACCTGCACACAGGCATCGTTGAGCATTGCGGCAATGCCCTCTAAGCTAGGGTCGATGGCGGCTAATTCGCTGATGGCTAAGGCGCTGTGTTGCAATGCTCCATTGATGGTTTGTTCATCGCCTTCATACAGGGCATAAAGCTGCTGTTGTGAGCCTTCGAGTAAGTGCTGGGCATGACTTAGGCGATGATGCTCGACCTCGATTTGCTCATACTCGCCTTCCTCTAAGGCAAATTCATCAAGCTCGGCAACCTGATATTCCAACAGTTGTTTTTGCGCCTGCTGTTGGGCGTGTTTTGCCTCGAGTTCGCGCAATTCCTGCTGTAATTTTTGGTATTGGCTAAAAGCCTGTGCCGTATCTTCAAGTAGCGACTTATGGCCGGCGTAATCGTCCAGTAATTGCAGTTGATGGTCGTTTTTTAACAATAGCTGGTGTGCATGCTGGCCATGGATGGATAATAGGTGTTGGCCTAGTTCCTTTAACTGGGCAGCGGTGACACTGATGCCATTGATATAGCTTTTGCTGCGACCATTTTTCGCTACTACGCGTCGCAGTAGACACTCCTGCTCATCGCCCTCGAGTAGGTGCTCTTGCAAAAACTGTTGTGCCTTGGGTAAGTGGCTAATATCGAAACGAGCACTGATATCCGCTTGCTTAGCGCCGGGGCGCACGGCTGCGGCATCGGCACGTTCACCTAAACACAGCGACAGGGCGTCGATAGCAATCGATTTACCCGCACCGGTTTCCCCCGTGATAGCGGTCATGCCGGCATGCCATTGGGTTTCAAGCTCGCTAACGATAGCAAAATTGGTAATGGTTAATCCCGAAAGCATACTGTTTATCCATCCAGTTAAATGTTAACTGTTAATCTATACAGTAGTTCGCATTTTTGCAAATTAAATTTTAAACGATTTACGCCTGATCCAGGTCATTGTTACGGGTGAATGTGACGCCGGCGAGCTTGTCTTCGAGGGCTAATTCTTCGAGCTCCGCAGTGCTTAGCTCTGGTGTGCTGAATTGGGTCAGTAAGTCTGGTAACTTGTCATGGTAGAAGACGCGGTTGTATTCGATGCCGCGACTAGGCAGGGCGCCAACCAGGGACTGTACACGCTGATCTAAACCAGCCATATCATGACGGGCATCGGCCTTGGTTAACTCGCTCTGAAAGCTCTGCAATACTCGGTCGCTAATGTATTCCAAATAGGCCAGATTCTCTTCACTGTGACTTTGGACCACAAAGAAGTGACTGCAGATGCCGTTGAGCGGGGCCATATTTTTCGGGCGAATAATACGGGTTTCCAGGTAGTCAGTTAGGGCACTTTGGAAGCTTTGCTGTATTTGTTTAACGCGGGCGTTAAAGCGTCGACGGCCCAATTCCCTTGCTTTTTCTCTATTGCGTTCAATAACTATGTACACCGCCAACAGGGCAATAAGCAATACAAAGGCAAGAAAGACAACCAAAGCCATGGTAAACAGCGCATTAAAGATGATGAATGATGTCGCTATTTTTATCCCAGAACTGGGGTTATTGCAATATTAAATGAACATCACCTTAACATCTTGTTTTGGTTTGATTTACCCTGTTGGTTTTGTTTTAAGCGTATAAAAAGCTGCAGCGCTTAATATAAGCGCGAGCCCCAATTTAGCTTTTGTCGCAGTACGTTATAGTAGGAGTAGTCGGTTGGGTGGATCAAGCGCAGCGGCTTCTCCGCTTTTTTGATCACCACTTCGTCGCCGGGCAGGGTGGCCAATACCACATGGCTGTCGCAACTCACCTGCAGGCTGTCGGTGTTGTCCAGGCTTAGCTTTAGGTGAATAACGCTATCGCCATCGACCACCAGAGGGCGGCTTGATAGGGTATGCGGAAACATGGGCACCAGTGCCATGGCATCAAGTCCAGGAGTGAGAATGGGGCCGCCGCCGGATAGCGAGTAGGCGGTGGATCCGGTTGGGGTAGAAACTATTAAGCCGTCAGACTTTTGTGAAAACACAAAATCGTCATTGATAAAGCATTCAAACTCGATCATGTGCGCCACCTTGTCGGCGTGCAGCACGGCTTCATTCATCGCCGAGTTGGCGCTTTTTAGCTCGGCGTGGCGAAACACTTCCACTTCCAGCAGGAAGCGTTTTTCTTCTATGTAGTGACCACTGAGCACCTGCTCTAAGGCCGGTTCAAAGCCGTCCGGATTAAGATCGGTTAAAAACCCCAGATTGCCACGGTTGACGCCTATCACACCGACATTAAAGCGGGCCAGTACCCGCGCGGCTCCCAACATATTGCCGTCACCGCCGACGACGATGGCCAGATCCGCTTGCTCGCCGAGCTCGACCAGATCGACCAAGTTGGCCTCTTCTGGCTTTGCCAGCTGGCCGCCATAATGACGCTCCACCAAGACTCGGTAACCTAAAGCTTGCAAAAAGGCATAGAGGCGTTGTAAGGTCAGCGCCGCGCCTTCATGATGTGCTTTACCGATTAAGCCAATAGTTTTAAAAGAAGCGCCCATATCTGTGCCATAAATGAAGTAACTCTTTATAGAGTAACGCAAAAGTGGTGGGGTTGAAACTGAGGCAACGAGCCTAAATTATAACAATATGAAATTATCTCCACGTGATGAGCAGATATTCTCTGCGGTAATGAGTTTATACTGCGACGGTCAGGGCCTGCCAGTCGCCTCTTCCCGCATTGCTAAACAAAAAGGCATGGCGGTATGTAGCGCCACTGTGCGTAATGCCATGGCGCGCCTAGAAAAGCTGGGGTTACTTTATTCTCCCCACACCTCAGCTGGACGCATTCCTACTCAGCAGGGCTTTGATTTTTGGTTTGACTCCTATTTTCACCTCGAGCAGCTTGGTCAATATTGGCAACCGCCGCAGGATAAACTGGTGGAGTTTGCCCATCACCTGGCGCGGCGCTATAAGGTCTGTTGTTGTGTTGGCCTGCCGCAGGTCACCACTCAGGTGGTGTTTCGTGTGGAAGTGCTGGATTTCGACCGCACCCACTGGCTGGTGTTACTGTTGGATCGCCAAGGCCAGGGCCACAATATACTGATCACTAAACCGCTGGAAGCCAATGATGACATTCGCTATCAGTTTGCGACCTGGTTGAACTCGGTTTTTGCACAGCAAAACCTGCTTGAAGGCCTGCATCGCATGAAGGCCATGAGCCGCACTGCACCCCATTACTGCCATGGCTCCTTGGCGCAGTGGACTCGCGAGTTGGCAAATAAACTTGGCAGCGACAACAGTATCGTTGTCGGTGAGAACAACCTCTACGCCTACACTAATAGCGACCAGGAACTCAATATAGGTGCGCGTTTTTTGCATAGCATCGAAGATAAATTAGCGTTTCGCAACGGTGTGTCCGTGTTGTTTGGCGATCAGTTATCATTGCCTGGGTTTGAACCCTTTTTAGTCTTTAGCCTGGCTTACTTTGCGAATCACGAATATCAAAGTCGATTTTGCGTGATTTTGCCCAAGTCGGCACCGATTGAGGCGATCATTCAAGAATTTGCGCAAATCGAGCATGTTGACTCTTGAATCCGCTGAATCTATCCCCATAATGAATCGCAGTTACGCAGTTTTTGGAGAATATACACATGTCTGAGCAACCACAGGCTAACGAACACGAACAGGAAAACGTCGAGGCTCAAGAAGAGCAACAACAAGAACAAGAGCAGGGTTCACAAGAGCAAAGCATTGAAGCTGAGTTAGCGGCTCTATATGCGGAATTAGAAGCTGCAAAGCAAACCGTTGAAGAGCAAAAAGACAGCGTTATTCGCGCCGCTGCCGAAGTTGAAAACATTCGTCGCCGCGCAGCTCAAGACGTTGAAAAAGCACATAAGTTTGCCTTAGAGAAGTTTGCCAATGAACTTCTTCCGGTGATCGATAACCTAGAACGTGCCATCGAATTTGCCGACAAGGAAAATGAAACCCTGGCACCGGTGCTTGAAGGCATCGAAATGACCGCGAAAAGCTTTGTCGACGCGGTGGCCAAGTTCAACGTGGAAGTGATTAATCCTCAAGGCGAGGCCTTTAACCCTGAGCTACACCAGGCGATGAGCATGCAGCCAAGTGCCGATGTTGCACCTAATACCGTGTTGGCGGTGATGCAGAAGGGTTACACCCTGAATGGTCGTTTATTACGTCCGGCCATGGTAATGGTATCGAAAGCGCCTTAAGTCTTTGAATAGCAGAAAAATGCCCACTTTTTAGTGGGCATTTTTTTTGCGTTGCCATATCTGGGTCAGGGCAATGAAGATAATGGCCACAAACATCATGGTGGAGAAGGGCACCGCATTAACCGGGTGGATCAGGGCTAAGAAAGGCCCCACTAGCGCGCCACTGCCAAAGCGCAGCGTGCCTATGACCGCCGTGGCGGTACCAGAATTACGCTCAAATTCCATCAGGATTAGGGCGTCGGCGTTTGAGGCGATAATGCCTAAACTCATCATCAGCGGCGCTATGCTCCAAACGATGTAATAAAGCGATTGCTGCATCAGGCTAAAGGTCAACAAGGTGGTGCCGCTTACGAGCGCCAAAGCGAGACCAAAATACAGCATCTTCCTAGAGCCCACCTTGGGCACCACGCGGGTGTTAATAAAATTCCCCAGCATCAGGGCAATCACATTAAACGCAAACAGCACGCCGAAGAGTTGCTCCGAGACCGCAAAATAATCCAGGTAGATAAAAGGC
Organism: Pseudoalteromonas sp. T1lg48; assembly: GCF_002964785.1. GTDB lineage: Bacteria > Pseudomonadota > Gammaproteobacteria > Enterobacterales > Alteromonadaceae > Pseudoalteromonas. Next base: position 42,853 of record NZ_PQCC01000022.1, on the reverse strand, counting down.
ACCGAGGTTAAAAAGCAGAAAAACGCGAAGGAGGCCAACATGGAGCTAAGAATGTCGGCACGCGCCTTGGGCTCACCCAGTACCACGCCATAGCTGGCAAAGAACAGCTTCATGCCGCGATGCTCACTGCGGTAAATGGGAATGTCGATGAGGTGCATCTGCACCCAGGCCAGACACATGAAGGCATAGCCGCCTAGCACCAGGAAAATCACCTGCCACTGCGCCAGGGTCAGAATCGCCGAGCCAACGCTGGGCGCGGCCAGCGGCGCAACCATCATGATCATTGACACATAGCTCATGCCCTTGGCGGTATTCTGTTGATAGATATGGCGAATAATGCCGGGCACCACCACGGTCGCGGCGGCGCCGGTAAAGGCTTGAACACTGCGCAGCAACCAGAATAAATAGATGTCTTGGCAAAAGGCCAGGGCAATAGAACTGAGCCCAAATAATGCGAGGCCGATACGCGCCAAACGGCGACGGCCCATTTGATCGGCGATAGGGCCAAAAAACAGCATGCCCAGTGCGTAGCCGGCAAGGTACACACTCAGTGATATCTGTACCTGCGGCATGGTGGCGCCAAGATCGCTGGCAATTTGTACCATGGCCGGTAAATACATATCCACGGCCAGTGGCGTTATGGCCACGATACTGGCCAACAAAGGCAGTAGCAAACGCCGACTAGGCGTTCTTCTGTCGTTTAAGGACATAGATATAGTTTCTTCTAAGTTGGTGTTGAGGAGACGCTAGGGGAAAGTGCGCAGGCAGTGCACAGTGCCTAGTTTGTTCACTATAGCACCAAGGTCGGGACCAGAATAGGGAAACGTTATTAACAGTATGTTAATTAGGCACTTTATTCGATGCTAGGCGTTGCGTTTGTGGTTTGCTATGCTTGGCGCAGGAGATAATAGGGAAACATTAATAATGAAAAAACTAATTTTGGCCCTTAGTGTGGCGGCAGTGATTGCCGGTTGTAAAACCTCACCGACCGGACGCACTCAGGTGACCTTGTATTCCGATGCGCAAATGAGTCAATTGGGCGGCGCCAGCTTTGAGCAGATGAAAAAAGAACAAAAGGTCAACCAGGATGCGCGCACCAATGCCTATGTGCAATGTGTGGCCGATGCGGTGATCCAGGTGTTACCGTCGAAATACGCGCAGCAACAGTGGGAAGTGGTGGTATTTGAAGAAGACTCGGCCAACGCCTTTGCCCTGCCAGGCGGTTATATCGGTGTCCATACCGGCTTACTTAAGGTGGCGCAAAATCAGGATCAACTGGCTACTGTTATAGGCCATGAAGTGGGTCATGTCATTGCCGAGCACTCCAATGAGCGTGCTTCACAAAGCCAAATGCTGCAAACCGGCATGCAACTCGGTGCCGTGGCTCTGGACATGGGTGAGATAGGTTATCGAAACGAAATTATGGCCGCGCTTGGTTTAGGTGCGCAATATGGAGTGGTCTTGCCATTTAGCCGCACTCACGAGAGCGAAGCCGATGAGGTGGGTCTGGAGCTGATGGCGAAGGCCGGTTTCGAACCACAACAATCGGTTGCGCTGTGGCAGAACATGGCGCAAAGCGGTGGTGCCACGCCGCCTGAGTTTTTATCGACGCACCCGGCGCCAACCAGTCGCATCAACGACTTGCAAAAGCGTATGCAAGGTGCCAATGCCTTGTATCAGCAGGCCCGAAGTCAGGGTAAGCGCCCACAGTGTCGCTAACTCCGAGTTTATAGCGTGTCGAAAGCACCGATTGTATTAGCGCTGCTGTTAGCGGCGGCGCTCATGGTCGATAGCCTGATCCCGGCGCCGGTGTTTGCCATTCACTGGCGTAGCCCCGAGTTTATGGCGGAGATCGCCTCTATATTCAATGTTGTTAAACTGCTTGGCATGGCACTGATCACCGCTTACCTTTGGTGGAGCATACCGCGACGACACTATTCACCCGCAATCACCATAGTCTTGCAGTTTGTCGTCCTCATATGTGCGGTACACACTCTGGTCTTGCTGATTGGCAGACAAAGCCTAGTCAACGACGCCGAGCATTACACTTCTGCGGGTCCCTACACGGTACACACCATAGAGTCGCAGGATGCCCGCAGCAGTCGACAGGTAATATATTGGCGTTGCCAGCGCTCGCTTGGCTTTTACTCCCTTGAGGAAATACGCCAACTTCCCTATCACCCAGGGGCCTATATAGAGGAGCAAAACGGCAAGTGGTATTACATCGGTGAAAAGCGTTATGAATTGGCGGCAGGTAAGTGTGACTAACTAATCAGCAATAAAAAAGGTGAGCAAGTGCTCACCTTTTTTATTTATAAGAGAGGTTATTAGGCGCGGCTAATAAATTTGCTCTCGGCGGTATTGATTTTAATCTTATCGCCGCTTGAGATGTGCTCAGGCACCTGAACTACAAGACCTGTGGTCAGGGTAGCAGGCTTAGTGCGCGCACTGGCAGAAGCACCTTTAATTGACGGTGAAGTGTCTTCAATCACCAGTTCAACGCTGGTTGGCAAGTCCACAGAGACCGGACGGCCTTCTACTAGCACGACCTGCACACCCTTGGTCGACTCGTCGATAAACAGCAGTTGCTCGGCAATGCTGTCTTTGTTCAGGTGATAGGGGGTGTAGTCTTCTTCATCCATAAAGATGTACTCGTCGCCATCTACGTAGGAGAACATGGCGGCACGGCGCTGTAGATCGGCAAAGTTCAACATGTCTTCGGCTTTAAAGGTTTCATCAACCTTACCACCGTCAACCACGTCATACATGCGCATACGGTATAGGCTACCGCCGGCACGGCCTTGTGGTACAGAGCGCTCGATATCACGGACGATCATAACGCGGCCATTGTAATCAATGGCGGCGTGTTTTTTAATTTCGCTAGCCTTAGGCATAGTCTTACTTCCTAAATAAATTGACCGGGTTAAGTTACCCGATTAAAAGGTCCAAGCCAAGTGGATTTGCGGCACCGATTCTGTGGTGTCTGTGCCTAGTTTGTTATGCCAGTATTGCCACTCCACACCCAACATCAGGGTTTGCTCCGGCATCTGCAAGGCATGACCCATATCCCATTGCACTATCGGCTGGGCCAAAAGCCAGCCCTTTACCTTGTCGCCAAACTCGTTGTCGCGCTCGTCGATATATTCAACATGGCCGGTAAAGTAAAACTTTTGCTCGCCGATGCTAAAGGGGGCGCCCCAGGCTAAATCCAGCATCCAGCTGTCGCTTTCGGTCGGTGCACCGCCTGAGCTGACGCCGTCGCTGTCATCAATGTAGGCGGTAACTAGGGTTGAGAAGAAATCAAAGCCTTTCACCTGCCAATCAAGCTTCACACCGGGCAGGTACTTCATCACATTGGCGTCGCCGGCGGCGTTAAAGCCCATCACAAAGCCCACGTCTTTTAGTGGACCTAGTTCAATTTTGTTACCGCTGATCTTGCTGTAGCTAAAGTTAGAGTACCACTCGCCGTAAAAATCGCTGTCCTGATAGCCGTCTTCACGGTCGTCATTGATGATATCAATAAAGAAAAAGTTATCGCCCAGGCTGTAACCCGAAGCATGTTGCAAGGATACGATACTGGTACCCGCTTCTTCTTTGGTGAAGGGGTTTTTAAAGTCGCCATAGTTTACATGTAACTGAGTTTGGCTCCAGTTTGCGGCCTGTGCGTTGCTAACACTGGCACACAAGGACAGCGCCACCGCGCCGTATAACAGGGGTGTGGTAATTTTCATAACTACAAGGTGATTAATAACTAAAAGAAATGTCAGCGGTTATTGTAACAGATGGCGACCTTAAGCCGCCACTGTAAGCAATGGGTAAAGGAATTACACCTTATGGCGACGTAAGATGATAATTAATACCGCGGTGATCGCCAATATAAAGCAATAGAAGGCGGAGGTAGATACCTGCCACGGGCTAATGCTAAAGGTCGCACCTAAAAGCAGGGCTTGAGCGCCGTATGGCAGTGACCCTTGCAGCACGCAGGCAAAGATATCGAGCAGGCTGGCGGAGCGCTTAGCGGAGATATCACCGTCTTCGGCGAGCTTTTTAGCGATAGGCCCGGCGACGATAATAGAAACCGTGTTATTGGCAATACACAGGTTGGAGGTCATCACCAACAGGGCGATACCCAGTTGATCCGCTACCTGACGATTAAACTTGGCCACTAGCTTGGTCAGCGCTTGGATTTTTCTGGCCAGGTAGTCAAGGCCGCCGCCACGGCGAATAAACTCAGACAAACCGCCGATAAACATCGACAGCAAGAAAATCTCCTGCATATCGCTAAAGCCCTTGTAGACGTCTTTAACAAAGGCACTGCCTTCGTATGAGCCGGTAAAGCCCATGAATGCCGCAAATAAAATACCGCTAAAGAGCACCACAAAAACGTTCAGGCCCATCACCGCAAGCACCAGGATAAAGAAGTAGGGCAACACCAAAAGCCAGTCAAAATCACCCACCTCTACCACTTGAGGTTCGGGAGTCAAATACACCAACAGGGCGATAGTCATTATGGCCGCAGGCAGGGCTATTTTAAGGTTTTCGCGGAACTTATCCTTCATTTCACACCCTTGGGTACGGGTCGCGGCAATGGTGGTATCGGAGATAATAGACAGGTTGTCGCCAAACATGGCGCCCGAGACTATGGTACCGGCCATGAGCGCAGGGTCGATGCCGGTTTTCGTTGACACCGCCAGCGCAATTGGGCCGATGGCGCCTATGGTCCCCATGGAGGTGCCCATGGCGGTGGAGACGATGGCAGAGATCAAGAACAAGCCAGGCAACAACAGGCTTGGTGGAATAAAGGATAAACCCGCATTCACTATGGCATCCACACCGCCGGTGGCACCGGCCACCGCCGAAAACGCGCCGGCGAGCAAATAAATAAGACACATGGTGATGATGTTGCTGTGCCCGGCGCCGCGAATAAAGGTTTCCACTGATTCATTAATGCGCTGCTTAGCGAGCACAAAGGCGAGGACGATGGCGGGCAAGATGGCCACCGGTGCAGGTAATTGGTAGAAAGCGTAATCTACGCCTTGCGCCTGTAAATACAGGCCGGTGCCTAAGAATAAGGCGACGAACACCAATAGGGGGACGAGTGAAAGTTTTGCCACAGTGGCATTGTAGTTCGGCTGCATGTATACCTCAATTTCGATCACCAACAGCCAAAACCTTCTTTTAGCTGCATTTATTTTGCAAAACAAGCCAGGGATTGTTGCGCATGCGCCCGCAAGCCAAAGACCAAATCGGCGCTAAGTTGGGAAGTTTAAACGTGTGGATGGCTAAAGTCTATGGTGATCACGTTTTTGTTATTATTTTCCATTTTTGTAGCACAAAAAAGCAACGATATCTAATTTGTGTCACTCTCATAGGTAATCCCTAAAGCTAAGCCCTTAAAGCAAGCTTGTATTTGTCTGGCGCGCTTGCTTGAGAATGCTTTTGCTTTGCTCGGCGCTTGTGCCTAGCACCTAACACCCATCTGCGTTAGCATACGGGGGTGAGTAGATGAACAATATTATGGGGATTAGAATGAGTGTAGGTTTAGGCATTTTAGGCGCCAATGGGCGCATGGGCCAGGCACTACTGGAAGCGGGTAACGACGACCCTCAGGCGCATATTGCCGGCGCCTTTGTGCGTGAACAGTCACAATTAAATGGCCTGCCGGTAGAAACCCTGGTCAAAGGGCTGCAAGAGGGCGCCCAGACATTGACCTTTACATCGCTTTCGGAAAACGGTGATGTGGATGTGCTGATCGACTTTACCTTGCCTGAGGGCATGCTAGCGCACCTAGACTTTGCCGTTGCTAATAAAATCCCCATGGTCATTGGCACCACGGGCTTAAACGATGCCCAAATGCAGCGTTTGCATGAGGCCGCTAAGCATATTCCTATCGTCTTTGCCCGCAACTTTAGTGTTGGCGTCAATCTGTTATTGGATCTGGTGCAAACCGCAGCGACCAAATTCGGTGACGATGCGGACATCGAAATATTCGAAGCCCATCACCGTCATAAAATCGATGCGCCTTCGGGTACAGCGCTGGCCATCGGTGAAGCCATTGCCGACGCCAAAGGGTGGGATCATGATCAAGTGGCGGTTTATGATAGGTCACAAAGTGAGCAAGCCAAATCACAAAAGGAAATCGGCTATTCGGTGCTCAGAGCGGGCGATATAGTTGGCGAACACACGGCTTATTTTGCATTAATGGGAGAAAGGCTTGAATTAACACATAAAGCAAGCTCTCGAATGACCTTTGCACGCGGCGCTGTTAGGGCTGCAAAGTGGGTGCAAAACAAACAGGCAGGCTTTTATTCCATGCGCGAAGTGCTGGAACTGGGTAAGTAAACGTGTTTTTTTGGCTGTTTCATTGAGTTTTAATGTTAAAGGTGCTGTTTTTTATATTTATTGATATTTAATTAGACCTTTTACCGACTCTCGTGTAGAATATCGTCAATTTGCCAAAATTTCATAATGCGCTTAAGCCAGCGCTTTAAACGGGTTGTAAATAAGTCGCATTTTTTACTCCCGTTTTTTACTGTTAGGAGGTTAACTTGACTAAATCCGCTCTGTTAGTCCTAGAAGACGGCACAGTGTTTCGCGGTACTGCGATCGGCGCTGACGGCATGTCAGTAGGTGAGGTAGTATTCAATACGTCGATGACTGGTTATCAGGAGATTCTGACCGACCCGTCTTATGCGGAACAAATCGTAACTTTGACTTACCCGCATATCGGTAACACGGGTACTAACAGCGAAGACGAAGAAGCGAATAAGATCTGGGCTAAAGGCCTGGTTATTCGTGATTTGCCACTGCTAGCGAGTAATTTCCGTAATGAACAATCACTCAGTGATTACCTAAAAGAACGTAACATTTTAGGCATCGCCGATATCGACACCCGTAAGCTAACCCGCATCCTACGTGATAAAGGCGCTCAAAACGGTTGTATCATAGCCGGTGATGATGTTGACGAAAGCAAAGCGCTGGAAGCTGCAAAAGCATTCCCAGGCTTAAAAGGCATGGATTTAGCCAAGGTAGTATGTACCGAGTCATCTTTTGAATGGCGCGAAACAAGCTGGACACTGGGCGAAGGTTTCAAAACACTTGCCGCAGAAGACGAGAAGTTCCACGTTGTTGCCTATGACTTCGGTGTTAAACGTAACATCTTACGTATGTTGGTAGATCGTGGCTGTAAGCTAACAGTGGTACCGGCACAAACCAGCGCCGAAGAAGTGCTGGCGTTAAACCCAGATGGCATCTTCCTGTCAAATGGCCCGGGCGACCCAGAACCTTGTACTTACGCGATTGAAGCGATTAAAACCTTCCTAGACAAAGATATTCCTATTTTCGGCATCTGCCTTGGTCATCAGTTATTGGCTCTGGCTTCAGGCGCGAAAACAGTAAAAATGAAGTTCGGCCACCACGGTGGTAACCACCCGGTTAAAGACCTAGACCGTGACGTTGTAATGATCACTGCGCAGAACCACGGCTTTGCCGCGGATGAGGCAAGCTTGCCTGACAATCTTCGCGCTACGCACAAGTCATTGTTTGACGGCACCTTGCAGGGTATTCACCGCACCGACAAGCCAGCATTTAGCTTCCAGGGTCACCCAGAAGCCAGCCCAGGCCCACACGATGCCGCACCTTTGTTCGATCACTTTATCGAACTGATGCAAGCGCAATCTAACTAATTTGAGACCGGAGTAATAATGCCAAAACGTACTGATATTCAAAGCATTCTTATCTTAGGCGCGGGCCCGATCGTGATCGGCCAGGCCTGTGAGTTTGACTACTCAGGTGCTCAAGCCTGTAAAGCGCTTAAGGAAGAAGGTTACCGTGTAATCCTGGTTAACTCTAACCCGGCGACCATTATGACCGACCCAGAAATGGCTGATGCGACCTATATTGAGCCGATTCACTGGGAAGTGGTTGAAAAAATCATTGAAAAAGAAAAACCGGATGCGGTACTGCCTACCATGGGTGGTCAAACTGCACTGAACTGTGCCCTTGACCTAGATAAGCACGGTGTACTGGCGAAGCACGGCGTTGAGCTAATCGGTGCAACCGCGGATGCCATCGATAAAGCAGAGAACCGTGAGCGTTTCGATGTGGCGATGAAAAACATCGGCCTAGAGTGTCCGCGTGCAGAAATTGCCCACTCAATGGAAGAAGCGCTGGATGTGCTTTCACGCATCGGCTTCCCATGTATTATTCGTCCTTCTTTCACCATGGGTGGTACCGGTGGTGGTGTTGCTTACAACATGGAAGAGTTCGAAGAAATCTGTACTCGCGGTCTAGACCTGTCACCAACCAACGAGCTGCTTATCGACGAAAGCTTGCTAGGTTGGAAAGAGTACGAGATGGAAGTTGTTCGTGACAAAAACGACAACTGTATCATCGTGTGTTCGATTGAAAACTTCGACCCAATGGGTGTACACACAGGTGACTCAATCACGGTAGCACCAGCGCAAACACTGACCGATAAAGAATACCAAATCATGCGTAATGCCTCGATGGCCGTACTGCGTGAAATCGGTGTTGAAACTGGTGGTTCAAACGTACAGTTCGGTGTGTGTCCAAACACGGGCCGTATGGTAATCATCGAGATGAACCCGCGTGTATCGCGTTCATCGGCGCTTGCTTCAAAAGCTACGGGCTTCCCAATCGCGAAAATCGCGGCAAAATTGGCCGTGGGTTACACCCTTGATGAGCTGCAAAATGACATCACTGGCGGTGCAACGCCGGCGTCATTCGAGCCGTCAATCGACTACGTAGTAACTAAGATCCCTCGCTTCAACTTTGAAAAGTTTGCCGGTGCTAACGACCGTCTAACGACACAGATGAAGTCGGTGGGTGAGGTCATGGCGATTGGCCGTAACCAACAAGAATCACTACATAAAGCACTTCGTGGCCTAGAAGTGGGTGCAACGGGCTTCAACCCAATCTTGCCAGTAGGCGAGAAGGGCGCAATCGAAAAAATTACCCGCGAGCTTCGTGAGCCAGGCGCTGAGCGTATCTGGTACATCGCCGATGCCATGCGTCACGGCATGAGTGTTGACGACGTATTCAACCTAACCAAGGTTGACCGTTGGTACTTGGTACAAATCGAAGACATCATCAAAGATGAGCAACAGATTGAAGAAGTAGGTTTTGCCGGTCTAACCGAAGACTTCCTACGTCGCTTGAAGCGTAAAGGTTTTGCCGATGCGCGTATCGCCGAGCTTGCCGGTGTATCTGAAGCGGAAATCCGTAAGAAGCGTCACCAGCTAGAAATCTTGCCTGTGTACAAGCGCGTAGATACCTGTGCGGCGGAATTCAGCTCAGACACGGCCTACATGTACTCAAGCTATGATGAAGAGTGTGAAGCTGCACCGTCTGACAAAGATAAAATCATGGTAATCGGTGGCGGCCCTAACCGTATCGGTCAGGGTATCGAATTCGATTACTGTTGTGTACACGCAGCCCTTGCTATGCGTGAAGACGGCTACGAAACCATCATGGTTAACTGTAACCCTGAGACGGTTTCTACCGACTACGACACTTCAGACCGTCTCTTCTTCGAGCCAATCACGCTTGAAGACGTGCTTGAAATCGTCCGTGTTGAGAAGCCAAAAGGCGTTATTGTACAGTACGGTGGTCAAACACCACTTAAACTTGCCCGTGAACTAGAAGCGAACGGTGTGCCAATCATTGGTACCTCACCGGATGCTATCGACCGTGCCGAAGACCGTGAGCGCTTCCAGCAAATGGTTGAGCGTTTGAACCTGCTTCAGCCTGAAAACGCGACGGTAACCTCGCTTGAAGAAGCCGTTGCCAAGTCAAAAGAAATCGGCTTCCCGCTGGTTGTACGTCCTTCGTACGTACTAGGTGGTCGTGCGATGGAAATCGTATACGACGAAGATGACCTGCGTCGCTATATGACAGAAGCGGTATCGGCTTCAAACGAAGCGCCAGTATTGCTAGACCGCTTCCTGGATGATGCCATCGAGGTTGACGTGGATGCTATCTGTGACGGCACTGAGGTGATCATCGGCGGTATCATGGAGCACATCGAGCAAGCGGGTGTTCACTCGGGTGACTCGGCCTGTTCATTGCCAGCAACAGCCTAAGCCAGGAAATCCAAGACGTAATGCGTGAGCAAGTACGTGCAATGGCCCTTGAGCTAGGTGTAGTAGGTCTGATGAATACTCAGTTCGCAGTTAAAGACGGTAAGGTGTTCCTTATCGAAGTGAACCCACGTGCTGCCCGTACCGTGCCTTTCGTATCAAAAGCAACCGGTGTTGCCCTTGCTAAGGTAGCGGCCCGTTGTATGGCCGGTCAGTCTCTTGCCAGCCAAGGCGTAACGAAAGAAATCATTCCTCCTTACTACAGCGTGAAAGAAGTGGTACTTCCTTTCGCTAAGTTCCAAGGTGTTGACCCAATTCGTGGCCCTGAGATGCGCTCTACCGGTGAGGTAATGGGTGTAGGTGATACCTTCGCCGAAGCCTTCGCCAAAGCCCAGCTAGGTGCAGGTAATGCTTTACCACGTGGTGGTCGCGCGTTACTATCGGTTCGCAATGGTGATAAAGCTCGTATCGTTGAGCTTGCTAAGACCATGATCGAATTAGGTTTTGAACTAGACGCAACTTCAGGTACCGCACAGGCGCTTGAAAATGCAGGTATCGAAGTTCGCCGTGTAAACAAGGTATTCGAGGGTCGTCCTCATATCCTTGACCGCATTAAAAACGGTGAATACAGCTACATCGTTAATACCACAGAAGGTCGTCAAGCGATTGAAGACTCTAAGGTATTACGCCGTGGCGCCTTGATGCACAAGACCAACTACACCACAACACTCAACGCCGCGTTTGCTAACTGTACTGCAAACTCAGCGGATGACCGTGGTAGCGTTGCGTCGGTTCAAGAGTTACACCAACGAGTAAACTAAGCAAAAAGCCGCGGCGTTCGCGCTGCGGCTTGCTGTAAGTGGGAATATTATGCAAAAGATTCCAATGACTACACGCGGTGCTGAATTATTGCGTGCAGAGTTAAACGAATTAAAAACAGTCACTCGGCCTAAAATCATCGCTGATATCGCCGAGGCGCGTGAACACGGCGACCTGAAAGAGAACGCCGAGTATCATGCCGCTCGCGAGCAGCAAGGTTTTTGCGAAGGGCGTATTCAAGAAATTGAAGCTAAATTGTCTAATGTGCAAATCATTGACGTAACGAAAATGCCTAACAATGGTAAGGTGATTTTTGGTGCGACTGTGACCATCGTAAACGTAGACACGGATGCTGAAGTGTCTTACCGCATTGTTGGTGACGATGAAGCGGATATTAAGAACAACTTGATCTCTGTGAATTCTCCAATCGCCCGCGGCCTGATCGGTAAAGAGTTGGATGACTGTGTTAATATCGAAACACCCAATGGTGCGGTAGAGTATGAAATCACTGAGATTGAATATATCTAACCTTGGTTGAGGTGTTTAAAAACCCGCTTTAAAGCGGGTTTTTTTATGTTTGTAGGTCGGTGATCTGCGCCGACAAGCGCTTTATTTGGTCGATGTTGCCGGATCCCTAGCTAGTTGTAGGTCGGCTTTGCCGCCATGGATGGCGGTACTAGAGTAACGCAGGAGCTGTTACCTAGCAGCCTGACAACTTTGTTATAAGTTGAAAGAGTTTGTCGCCTCGCTCTCAATGACACGCTCCACAACAGAAGCCGATTTCTCCAGCGCGAATCTAAATGGGGAGATCCATACCTGTACTTCTTATGATTGCTTTTGTGCCAAGGTCAACTTCTTTGAGAACTCTATTAAACCACTTTTGGCTGCTACAGCACTATTATGACTGAAAACACCTTCTAAATATGTATTCTCTAGATCAATCCGAACTCGTACGTCCCTAGCGTCCAAAATTGAATTTAAAAACTCTTCGGTAACCATAAAATATTGGACATTCATCTGGGCGATTACATTGGGGTTGAAGTACGTCCTCGACTGAGTACTCGGGTTGAAGTTAGGTATGTTTTCTTTTTTTACTGACGGATAAGACTTTATATTGCCATTTATATTAAAGCTTAACTTTGATCCTGTTGGCGGGGGGATGTCTTTATGTGGCAACACAATTAAAATTACACTCGAGCCTTCTAAAGATGAACTCCAATATGCACCGATCCTCAAATCACTACCAGAAATCCCCTCGTTACTCCTATAGACAAAGCCTGGCGTCATTAAAACTTCTTTTTCGCCATTAAAGGTTGACTCATGTTCTGAAATGCATGCGGTTGAACAAAGAGGAGAAGTCGAACATCCAGTAACCAGAAGCAAAGTGACAATTGCCACTATTATAGTTCTCATATTTTTCCCTTTAATTAGTTTGATAAAGAATCAAATTTCACCAAAAATGCTTATTATTGAGAATGTTGGACATGTCTTATGGTTAAAGTGAGACACTTATCCCCGGCTTTCTTATAAGCTTTTGATTAATTTAATAAAAATTCCGTTTTCAAAATGATTGTCTATGAAACTCCCTGAAAATAGAGGGAGGGCTGCCTTATAGACTCTCGCTATGCATCCTATTAAATACCAAATCAGATCTAACTTTCAATTTAAAAATTAAATGCTTAAACAATTCAGATAGCGCAAAGCGGGATTTTTAAATTAGATGCGGCTTTTATGGCCAAATAACTTATTAGGCATAAAAAAGCCTTGTCGCGGGGCAAGGCTTTTATTGTTGGGATAAATACCAAGTACTTAACTTTGCTGTTTTAGTTCTGGCGTTGGCTCTACCTTAGGGGCTCTGCCGAAGAGTTTACGCAGGCCGCGTTTACAGTCTTCCAGGGCCACATATTGGCAAGGGATCAACACCAGGGTGATAACCGTGGCGAACAGCACACCGAAGGCCAGTGATACCGCCATGGGGATCACGATTTGCGCCTGCAAACTGGTTTCCATAATGATGGGCACCAGACCAATGAAGGTGGTGATCGAGGTCAGTAGAATGGCTCTGAAGCGTTTACAGCCGGCTTCTACCACCGCCTGTTTGATGGCAATGCCCTGAGCGCGTGCCTTGTTGACGTAATCAACCATCACCAGCGAGTCGTTGACCACCACACCGGCCACGGCAATAATGCCGAAGAAGGACAGGCTGCTCATGGTCATACCCAGGATCACGTGTCCGTAGACGGCACCGACCACACCAAAGGGGATCACCGACATGATCAGCAGGGGCTGCGAGTAGGAGCGCAGTGGAATGGCCAACAGCGCGAAGATGATCAGCAGTGATAAGGCGAGGTCACGGCGCTGTTCGGCGACGCTATCCATCTCTTCTTGCACTCGACCGGCTACCTTACTCTGTACGCCAGGATAGTTCTTCAATAGCGCCGGAAGGTATTCATCGCGCACTTGTTTGGCGATTTCAAACGGTTGTGCCTGATTTGTGTCTACCGCGGCCCACACGTTTACCGTGCGTTTGGCGTTTTCACGACGGATGCGGTTAACACCATCAACCAGGTTAATGGTTGCAACCTCGGCTAGAGGCACTTCCGCTCCGGCTGGGGTAATGATACGTACGTCATTGATTTCACTGATAGAGTTACGCTCTTCAATGGGGTAGCGGATCATTACTTTGAGCTCTTCGCCATCGCGTAAAATACGCTGTGCTTCCAGACCATAGAAGCTGAAGTTCACCTGCGAGGCAACATCGGCCAAGGTCAGGCCCAGGCTGTAAGCAATGGGTTTCAGGTCCAGCTGGACTTCATCGGTCGCACTTTGCATTGAATCATTGATATCGCCCACACCATTGATGGTTGCCAGCTTCTCTTTCAATTTGCCGGCTACTTCTTTCAACTCGGCGGCGTCATTACCTTCGAGGCGGAAGCTAATGTCACCATCATCACGGCCACCCCCATTCATGATGCTGTCATTAATGGTCATTGATTTCATGCCAGGCAACGGCGGCATATTATCACGCCACAGCGCACTTAGAGCGAAGGTGTCGATGGGGCGAAGATGCGGCTCTACCAAGACCATCATTAAGCGTGCGTTGGTGCGGCCCTGCATATTAAGGGAAATATCCTTAACCATGGGCATACCGTATTGTTGCTCGATGACCTTCTCAACGTCCATCACCACCCGCTCAATTTTCTTGGCCGTCTCCAAGGTCGCCGTTTCTGATGACGCCAGGTTCATCTCAATGTTAATACTTGGGAAGTCATGGGGGATTTTCGGGTTGGCAACAAACTTGATTAAACCACCGGCAAACAAGCCAGCGCTGACAATGAGAATGCCAAAGAAGCCAACAATCACGGTATAGCGATAGTGAATACAGCGCTGCACCGCAGGGCGGTATACTCGCTCGATAACATATTGCAAACCGCTATCTACCTTGTTGCGTAAGCGGTGCAATGGGTTACGTGGATTAACAGGGCGGTTCTTCATGGCCGCCAGGTGAGCAGGAAGAATGAGCTTGGACTCGACCAGTGAGAACAAGAGGCAGAGGATGATCACGCCGCCGATGGCTTTAGAAAACGCCGCTCCCGGGCCGGAGGCTAGTGTCTGAGGCAAAAACGCCGCTATCGTGGTTAATACTCCGAAGGTGGCAGGCACGGCTACGCGTTTTACGCCACGCACCACGTTATCCAGGCTATGACCATGCTTCTCGATTTCGGCGTGAGCCGACTCACCCACCACTATGGCATCATCCACCACGATCCCCAGTACGAGAATAAAGGCAAACAGGGAAGCCAGGTTAATGGTGACGTCTAAAAAGCCCACCGGCATCATCAAAAAGGCGCCAAGGAAAGAGACGGGTAAACCCATCATCACCCAGAAAGCAAGGCGGATACGCAGGAATAAGGCCAACATCAGCATAACCAAAATACCACCCCAAATCATATTCTCGATCATCATGTCGAGACGACCTTCGAGGTAATAAGTGATGTCAATCATGGGTGCCAGGGTGACACCCTGAGGAAGCTCAGACTTTTTACGCTCTAAATAAGCGTCCATTACATCTGCGACACGGGTGACATCTTGATCTTTTGACGCACGGACTTCAAAAATCAGTGAGTTTTTACCATTGTATTTGGAATATTGCAGGCCTTCTTCGAAGCCGTCTTGGATGGTTGCTACATCACCTAAAAATACCTGGGCGCCATCTTCTAATGTTAACAGCGGAAGGCGTTCAAATTCGCCGCCGCGATAGGCCTGGTTTTCCACGCGCATGGAAATATAGCCATTATCGGAGCGAATCTGTCCCGCCGACATATTGGCGGAGAAGTTGCGCACGGCACTGGCGATATCACGGAACGTCAGGCCATACTCGCGGAGCTTGTCCGGACTGACTTCAATGCTTATCTCATAATCCAAACCCGAATTAAAATTGACGAGATTGACCTGAGGTAAAGCACGCATCTCATCATGCAGCTTGTTGCCAAGTTCCTTGAGCTCGTAATTACTCATATCGCCATACAAGGCGAGGAACATCACCTCCTGGGTGAATTTTTCACGACGAATATTGGGACGTTCCATCTCTGCGGGAAAGCTGGAGATGGAGTCGATTTGCATCTTGACCTCGTCGAGCACTTCTTGAGAGTCATAGCTTTCATCGACTTCGATCCAACTTTGAGAAAAGCTGCGGTTTGAATAGGTAATAAGGCGCTTTATGCCTTCTAACCCCTGCAAAGATTCCTCTATTTTGATGGTGATCCCTTCTTCTACTTCCTGAGGAGCGGCGCCGGGATACACGGCCTGAACACTGAGCCAGTTACTTTCAAATTGGGGAAATGCTTGTTTACGAATAGACAAGGCACTGAGAATACCACCGACTATGATGATCACCATCAGCAGGTTGGCGGCAACCGGGTTGCGGGCAAACCAGGCGATCAAGCCTTTTTCTGTGCTTTGCGCCATAGTTTAGTCCTCCTTCAACGCCAGTTGCGTGTGTGCCGTTTGCGGCTCTTGCTCGTCCAGGCGTAACTGCATGCCTTGAGTAGGGTATTCCAGCGCAGAGGTAATAATTTGCTCGCCACTTTGCAGGCCGGCGGTCACAAAGGCCATGCCGTTTTGCTCGCGGACCACCTCAAGGTTACTGAACTTAAGCTTGGTTTCATTATCAATCAGGGCGATGCGGTTGTCCTTAATCAGGTGGCTGGGCACTATGGCTGCGTCGCGGACTTGCTTACCGACGATGCGGGCATTGGTGTAGGCACCAAAGCGCAGCGGTTGAGCCTGCTCGTAGGGGGCGTCGACATAGGCGACTAAGTAGGTCATGCGCGAGCGTTTATCGACGACGCCTTCATTACGTACTATGGTGCCTTGCCAGGTACGGGTCTTGCCGGCCACTTCGCTGGTCAGGGTGACATCGGCGCCGATACCGCCATCGATCAAGTATTGCAGATCGTGATTGGCTACCGGCAGACGTACTTTCGCAATGCTGGTGGCATCGATTTGGCCCAGTACATTCCCTGGATTAACCACGCTGCCAAGGCTGATTTTTTTCGCCGTGACCAGGGCGTCATACGGGGCACGGATTGAGGTGCGCTCTAAATTGCGTTTGGCGCGTTTCACCTGAGCCTGAGCGGCGCGAAATTTCGCTAGCTTTTCCGCGAGCTGAGGTTTGCGCAGATATAATTCCGAGGGGATCACCGCATTGGCATTGTCTTTAATGCGCTGCCATTCGGTTTTTGCTACATGGGCTTGCGCTTGCTCAATTTCTAATGCCGATTGGGCTTGTGCTAGGCCGGCTTGAGCTTCGATAAGGGCTGCTTCGTAATCATTGGGGTCGATGCGGATCAGCTCATCGCCTTTTTTCACAAAACCACCTTTAACAAATTGTTCGGCGATGGACACCACCTGACCGGATACCTGAGCAACCAGCTCGGTTTGTTCCTGAGCCATAACCTCGCCGTAGGAATGCACTTGCAAGGTGACATCGGTCAGGTTGACCGGGGTGACCTCTACCAGTGGGGCGACGTTTTCCTGTTGTTTTTGCTCCGGTGGCTTTTTCATTGCCATAAAGGTGGCGAAAAGTGCCACTGACACTCCCAATACACCAATAGGTAATAGTATTTGTTTTTTGCTGGCCACAATGCAGCTCCCTGTATAGTTCGATGACAGGCTATATGGTAGCGGCAATCATGTTTACAGGTGTGTGTAATATGTAACAAACCATGTAATCTGTTAAAATGGCCGCTGCGTTTGTTTAAGGGGTCGAATATGAATTGTCGTTTAGGGTGTGGTGCGTGCTGTATTGCGCCTAGTATTTCCAGCCCCATACCTGGTATGCCAGAGGGTAAAAAAGCGGGGCAGCGATGTGTCCAGCTGGACAAAAATAATTTGTGTAAGTTGTTTGGCGATCCGTCGCGCCCGGCGGTGTGTTTACAATTTAAGGCGTGTGAAGACGTGTGTGGCAGCAATAATGCCGATGCGATGTGGAGAATAACCCAACTTGAGGCGCTTACTTAAAGCTGTAAGCACCTTAAGTGGATGCAAATATTATTGGTTAGTACCTGGTGGGTAGTTGCTGAAAATCTCCGCCACAGATTCGCGAATGACAGCGGTGCGCTCGCTTGGCGTCTGATTTTTCTTCAAACGGCCTTCTTTGGCTGCACGCCACACTAACTGGTTAGAAGCGCGGTCGACCACGTCAATTACCAAGGTGCCCACCTGGTATTCGCGGGTGGTGGTTTGCACATTGTAGCCCATCCCCCAGTAATCCCAACGGGCGCTGTAGCCGGTGGTAAAGGTATCGACATCCACTTTTTTTTCTACCGAGGCATGGTAGTTGATCAGCACATCCGCTTGGTCGGCAGCGACCATACTCATGCCCTTGGCGCTGAGTTCATCATTCACCGCTTGTTTTACGCGGCGCTCCATGAGTTCGCTGATCTGATAATTGCTGGTGGCACTGGTCAGACTGGCATCGGGAAACCAGGCAAAAGTTTTGTACTGAGCAAAGTTTACCGACTTATCATAGTCAAAATCGGGCCCAGAGGCGCAGGCGCTAAGTAGCATAAGCACACCCGCTGCAAGTAAATTTTTCATTGACCGCTCCTTTATAACTGGCTTCAAGAATCTAGGTTTGTCAGTAACATACCATAATCGTTGCGGAAATATACAGAACCCTGACCCTTTTAAAGGGGCAAACCTCAATTATGTCATTACTGTGAATTTCAAATAATTTAAAGCTTATTAATATTTTCTATGGTAGTCTAGGAACTGCTTTGAGTTAATGCGTTTAATGTGACGGTTTTGTGCGGCCTACGCTGTAAGTGTGACTAACCTCGTTTAGTCCTGTACCGGACCCTAGCGGTAGCGACACTGGCTCAGGGAGGATAGTGCCTAATAATAGGCGAGTAATAGAAATTGACTTACAGGAACACTTTAGTATGTCAGATCAAGTAAACGGTAAAGTAAAGTTTTTTAATGAAGCAAAAGGCTTTGGTTTTATCGAGCAAGAAAATGGCCCAGATGTATTCGTTCACTTCAGCGCGATCAATGGTTCAGGCTTCCGTACTCTAAGCGAAGGCCAACAGGTTTCTTTCGGCATTAAACAAGGCCAGAAAGGACCAGAAGCGGAAAATGTAACTCCGGTTTAATTCCTTATTGACTCTGTCCCAGAGTTAATAATTAGTGGAGCCGTTTCGGCTTCACTTCTTCCCCCCCCTCCAGGCGCCAAGCCAACAAAACAATATCTAAACAAGTTCAAGCCATTAATTAATTAATATAATTACTTTGATATATCACTGATCTTCAATTATTATTTTATTTCCACATTTAAAGTATATAAGAGATCACAGTGAGAGAAATCAGAGCATTTGCCAAATCGGCATCTATTAATGAGTTGGAAAAAGCAATTAATATTCTGAACACTGCGCTCGATAATCAGCAACAGCAAGAAAAAGCGAAACAGGAAGTTCTACAACTGATGAAGGAAAAAGGGCTCAGTGTGGAAGACATTGTTGATGTGACCCAGGACAAGCGTACTAAGGTTGAGCCTAAGTACCGTCGCGAGTTCGAAGGGAAGATGGTGGAATGGTCAGGCCGCGGTAAACGCCCTAAAGCGTTTCAAGATGTAGACCTCACTAAATACCTCGCGAAATAACATATCAGGTCCAGCAATGGACCTTTACTTTTTTGGGTGTCAGCAGTGTATACACTCAGAGACTATCAACAACAAGCCGTCGACAATACCCTAGCGCATTTTCGTAAATCAACGCGCTCGGCCGTTATTGTATTGCCCACGGGGGCCGGTAAAAGCTTGGTCATTGCCGAGCTGGCCCGGTTGGCCCGTTATCCCATCCTGGTATTGACTCACGTTAAAGAGTTGGTTGAACAAAACGCTAATAAATTTCGTGACATGGGTTTAACACCGGGGATTTTCTCCGCGGGTTTAAATGATAAAAATTTAAACGAGCAGGTTACCTTTGCCAGTATTCAATCACTGGCCCGTAGTATAGATAAGTTACAGCGCCACTATTCTTTAGTGATTATCGATGAGTGTCACCGTGTCAGCACAGAGCAAACCAGTCAGTATGCGCAGGTAATATCGGCATTACAGAGAATAAACCCAAACCTTAAAGTACTGGGCTTGACCGCGACGCCTTATCGGCTAAGTAGTGGCTGGGTATATCATCGCCATTATCATGGTTTTGTCCGTGGCCCGAGTGATGCGCCATTTGACGACTGTATTTATGAGCTGCCGCTACGCTATTTGATCAACAAGGGTTATTTAACACCGCCAAGAATCGTTGATGCGGCGGTACAGCACTATGACTTTTCCGCCTTGCTACATGGCGCTACCCCTCCCAGTGAGGGGGCTCTAAATGCATTGCTGCAACAAAGCACGCGGGCCACTAAGGCGATTATCTTCGATGTCATTGCCCAAAGTGATACACGTCGTGGAGTGATGATTTTTGCCGCCACCGTTGCCCATGCCGAGGAAATTTACCGTTATTTACCATCCGGCCAGGCTCATATTATCCTTGGCGCAACACCTGCTGCCGAGCGCGATGACATTATCGCCCGCTTTAAGCTGCGGGAATTTAAGTTTTTGGTAAATGTTTCCGTTTTGACCACTGGGTTTGATGCCCCCCATGTCGATTTTATTGCCTTGTTACGACCGACAGAGTCGGTGAGTCTGTACCAGCAGATTATTGGCCGAGGACTGCGCTTGTGCGCCGATAAGCAGGAATGTTTAGTCATAGACTATGCCGGCAACGGTTTTGATATCCATCACCCCGAGGTCGGCGCGCAAAAGCCTGATCCAAATTGTGAGCCGGTGCAGGTGCTTTGTCCCGGCTGCGGATTTGCCAATGTGTTTTGGGGTAAGAAGGATGCCGATGGTCAGGTGATTGAGCATTATGGTCGCCGCTGTCAGGGCTTGTTGGATGACGGTGAAGAGCAGCAGCAATGCGATTACCGCTTTAAGTTTAAGGAATGCCCGCAGTGTTTTAGCGAAAATGATATTGCCGCGCGCAGATGTCATAGCTGTGAGCATCAGTTGGTCGACCCGGATGACAAGCTACGTCAGGCGCTAAACCTTAAAGATGCACTGGTACTGCGTTGCAGCGGTTTAAGTTGTGAACAAACAAGGCAAGGTAAACTAAAGCTCACCTATTATGATGAAGACGGGGCCGAAGTTGCGGAAGTCTATGATCTCGGCAACGCTAAGGCGTTAGCCTTGTTTAATCGCCAATTTGCCAAGCGTCATAATGCACCCGGTGTTAACCAGTGGTGCAGCACCGAGCAGGTAGTGGCACTGCAACAGCATTTGGGCTGGCCGGATTTTGTGATTGCTCGTAAGTCGAAAAAATATGGTTGGCAGGTCAGTGAGAAACTGTTTGATTACCAGGGGAGTTACCGCAAAGCCTATAGTCGCTGATAGGCTTTGCGTTTAATGATAGGCAGCGTTATTGCTCGGCGCCGCTTTCGTCCAGCATGCCCCAACCATCACCATAGCCGTTATGCTTGTCGGCCAGGCTTTCTAAATAGGCTTCCATGTTATTGATGAGCTCATATTCGGGCACCATGGTAATGCTCGCCTTCACTTCAAAAACACCGGTGTCCGGGCAGGTACTGAGACTGGCTTTTGGTGCGACCTCGGCATGAGCCAGGGCATCGATAAAACCTTGCGCATGTGCCTGTTGTTCGAAAAGCAGAAAGAAATCGACGCAGTGCAGTTGCGTCAAGTCGACGCCTTGCTCGTGCATTTGTTGCAAAATTTGGCCTGTGTCGTCGTCGGGAAAGTGCATCGTTTATCTCGTATCAGCGTTAATCTTACGATTGTCTAATATCTTACTGAAAATAAAAAGCCACTTGAGTGAAATTTTTCGTCGTCATTAGTGAATGCCTTGAGTCAGCGGTGATAAACTTAAGTCATTAAGAGAGTGTGCTTATCTTTGTAACTTCTTAAGGCGTCACAACAGGCAAACAGACTCGAGTTTTGGTATGTAATTCAATAAGGCTGGCACAGGCGGTGGAAAAGTGATTGAAATGGAGACACGGTAAGTTGAAGTTAACCCTACTAACGGGCCTGCTCTTGGTGCTGAGCTTGTGCTCGTTCGACTCTTATGGCGCCTGGGGCACTGAGCCTGGCAAGTTTCCGCAAGGACGGGTCATTTCCGGCTATAGCATTGAAGGTATCGAAGGGGAGCTGGAGAAAAACGTCGGTCTGTATTTACAACAGCTCAGTGGCGAGCAGCCAACACGCCAATTGCAGCGCTATGCCACTGAGCAGGTGTTATTGAGTATGCGAGCCCTGGGTTATTATCATGCCGAGGTCGACCTGCGCCTTGAAGATAACAGCGCCGAGCCCAAGGTGCTAGCGACAATCAAGCCGGGGCAGGCAACACGTATAGAAAGTGTGGAGTACCAACTACTTGGTCCAGGGGAGCAAGACAAAGAGTTGACCCAGGTGCTGGAGCAGTTGCCACTCAAACGCGGCGACATCATCAATCATGGCCATTACGATGGAGCCAAAAGTACCATCGATAAGCAACTGCTTGAACTTGGTTACTTTGATGCCAAGTGGCAAGAGGCGCGCCTGGCCATTGATAGGGGAAGCTACAGCGCCGATATTAGCCTGGTTGTGAGCACCGGCAAACGTTATCGCTTTGGCCCCTTGAATATTGCTACCGATACCCCAGCAAATGCATATATCCACTCTCTGGCTGAGTTCGAGCCGGGACAAGCCTATAACGCTACTAAGGTTAATAACTTTAATCTGGCATTATCGCAGACCCCTTATTTCAGCAGTGTACGTGTCTATGCCGACATTGCCAAACGCAGCGCTCAGGAAGTGCCTATTCGCGTTGAGGTGCTGCATAAGCCACAGGACAGCTTTGAGGTCGGTGGTGGTTTCTCAACAGATGACATGGGCCCAAAGGTGCGCTTTAAGTGGTCGCGGCCCTGGGTGGGTGAACAAGGACACTATTTAGAAAGTAACCTCAATGTGTCTGAGCGCCAGCAGGATATCAGCCTTTCCTACACCATACCGGTCGCCGACCCGGTTGATGATATTTGGCGTTTTAGCCTGGGTTATAAGCTTGAGGATAATGAAGAGACAGATATCTTCTCAAAAACTCTGACCGGTCTGGTGCAACGGCAATGGAAAATAGAAGAAGACTGGATCCGCACCGTTTTTATCCGCCGTGAGTTTGAAGAATTTCGCATTGGCGAGGAAGAAAAAACCACAAAAATGCTGTTACCCGGCGTCAGTTATGCGCGCAAGCGTTCAAAAGGGGGCACCACGCCCTATTGGGGGCGGCAATGGTTGATCAGTACCGAGGTCGGTGCCGGTTCTCTGGCCTCGTCTACGAATATCATTCGCGTGCAACTTCAGTATGCCTGGTTAAATACCTATTGGCAGCGCCATCTATTTTTTAGTCGCGTTAATCTGGGTGCCATGCATGTCGATGACATCGGCGATGTGCCGGTGTCACTGCGCTTTTTCGCCGGTGGCGATCAAAGCATACGTGGCTATAAATACGAGTCAGTTTCTCCCGAGGTCGATGGCGCCAAGGTGGGGGGGAAATACCTGGTGACAGGTACCCTGGAATACAATTATCAGTTTGCCAGCAATTGGCGCAGCGCCTTGTTTGTCGATGCCGGTACCGCCACCAACGACTTTTCCGAAAAACTCTCGGTGGGCGTGGGTTTTGGCGTGCGTTATCTTACGCCCGTAGGGCCTATTCGCTTTGATCACGCCTGGGCACTCGCAACGCCTGGTAATAACACTCGACTCAGCATTACCGTGGGGCCCGAACTATGAAGCGCGTTCTTCTTTTAAGCGTCAAAGTGATTGCCGTCATCCTTATTACCCTGGTCCTCATGGTGGCCTTGTTACTTTTTACCGGGTTTGGTAATCGTGCTGTCGTGGCCTTGGCGAACAACCTGGTATCAGGACTTAATATCGAGCTGCATCAAGGGCGTTTGCTCGCCAATGGTTCCTTCGATTTACAATACCAAAGCGACGGCCTGACCCTAGATGTCGAGCATGTGCAGCTTGATATACGCTTGCTCGGTTGTGGCGGTGTGTGTATCGATAATGTCGCGGCGCAGCGCCTTAGCGTGCAAAGCGGTAGTGCCGACTCCGAGCAAGAGCCACAGGTAAGCTCGAGCGCCGACATCGGCAGCGACGGCCAGCAAGCGGATGCGAACGCCTCTGGCCCTCTGCTGCAGTTCCAGTTGCCGAATATTGACGTTAAACGCCTGGCGCTAGCCGAGGCGGCTATCGCGGTGGCGGGGCAAAAAATCAACGTGCGCGACCTGAGTGCCAGCCTTAGTGCCCAAGGTAAGCGCGTTAATATCAAGCCCTTTAAGGTCAATGAACTGAGGGTTGAATTGGTTTCAGCGCAGCAACAGCCAGAGCAGGGGCCCCTGATGCAATTGCCGCCGCTGACCGACATCGATTTTGATCTTGGCCTGCACATTCGTATTCAGAACCTTACCCTCAACAATGCGACACTGGTACAAGGGGCAAGCGAGCATAGGCTCAGCAACTTGCAGCTCAATGCGGCGCTGCTTGGCACCAAGCTGGCTATAGAACAACTGGATGTAAGCTATGCCTTACCGCCTGAGCTGGTGGCCGGGCTGCCGCAGCAGCAGGGCGGCACCACGGACGCACAGCAGCTGCATGCGGCGCTAAAGGGTGATGTGGCCTTATCTGGCAATAATCCATTGCAGTTAACGCTGCAGGTGGAAGCCCTGGGGGAGCGCAGTCAGCTTGATCTCAGTGGCAGTCTCAGTGAGCTGCAACTGGCATTGGCAAATCAGGGCCAATACCCATTGGCGTTGAACGCCACGGTTCAGTTACGGCAAACCAATTGGCCTTTTACCTTGCACGCCAAGCAGCAACAATGGCAACTGCCTATGGGCCCATCGGCGGGTGCTCAGCCCCTGCAATTGCGGCAAAGCGAGATTCGCGCCGGGGGTAATATCGATGATTACCAACTCAAGATGACCTTGCAGTCGCAGTTGGGGGATTACCCAGAGTTACACAGTCAACTTAACGCCGCGGGGACATTAAGCTCGCTACAGGTAGCGTCATTGCAACTGCAGGCCGGTCAAAGCCAGGCCAAGATGAAGAGCGAACTCAATTGGCGTGAAGGATTAAGCGCCAACTTTAGTGCCGAGTTGGTCAATCTGCATAGCGAATACCTTATCGATATGGTGCGCAGCGATGTTTCCGGTCGGGTCTCTGGTTCCTTTGAAATGGACTCTCAAGGCCAGTGGCAACTGGCGGTGGCGCCGTCGACCTTAAGCGGCACGGTGAACGATACCGAACTGCAATTACAGGCCGATCTTGATCTTAACAGTTCACTGCATGGCGTCGTGCGCCAGCTGCGCTTACGTCAGGGCAATAACACCTTGAATCTTACCGGTGAAGTGGACGAGCAGTGGCGCTTAGACGCAGTGCTGGCATTATCTGCCGACACTTCCTTAGTGCCCGGGTACACGGCCGAAGGCCAAGCCCAGTTGCAGCTTCGTGGTCAGCGTTTAGCACCGCAATTACAACTTGATGCACAATTGGCACAAATGCAAGGTGCTGGCGTCAGTGTGGATACGCTGACGCTGGATGTCGAAAGTGAATATCGAGACGAGCTAAAATACGATCTTACAGCTCAGCTGTCCGGCCTAAAAGCCGGCGATCAGCACTTAAATAGTCTGGCATTGCAATCTCGAGGCAGTGACACGTTGCAACAAACATCCTTGCGTCTGGACTCGCCCTTGGCACAACTGCAAAGTGCTTTTGCCAGTGAGCTGTCGTCATCACACCAGGAATTAAAGGTACAACTGGATCAATTCGATGTGGTGCTTCAGGAGCATCAGGTGGCCTTGTCCGCACCAACCAGCGTGCATTTTGATTTTGCCAAGCAGGCGCTGCGCTCGGAGCGTTTATGCTTGGGTGGCGATGCGGTGGATCTGTGCGTTGACCCCGCGACTTTCGATCCTCTCCAAGGCGAGGTGAAGGCGACGTTAACGCACTTTTATCTCCAGGCGCTCAAGCCGTTGCTAGGACCTAATACTGCCTTAGCGGGCTTGGCTAAAGGGCATGCGAGTTTTAATTGGCACAGCGGTTATGCACCTAAAATAGACGTGCAACTGCAAACCGAACAGTTGCAGGCGAGTTATCGCCATCAGCAACAACAGCACCATTTCCCCGTTGAAACCTTAGCCTTGTCTTTGCAGAGCGACATAAACCAGGCTCAAGCCCAGTTAGAGCTTGAATCGAGCGTGCTCGGCACGTTGACCGCCGATGTACAGGTCACCGATGTGATGGCGGCGCAACAGCTCGAAGGTAAACTGCAAGTGGATGCCTTACAACTTGCTAAATTTCGTTCACTGGCGCCGGAGATCAAGAATCTTGCCGGTGATATCAGCGCCGATTTGCGTTTTTCAGGAAGTGTCAGTCAGCCCCAAGTGCATGGCCGACTCAATGCAGAAAACCTGGCTCTAGAGGGTGATGCCTTACCCTTATCTTTGGCCGACTCGCGCTTGAGTGTGCAACTGGCTGGGGAGCAAATCAGCGTATCTGGACAATTGGCTAATGTCGATGGGGGGGAATTGAACGTCAGTGGCGAAGGGCTTTGGCTCGGTGAGCAGCCGCACCTTGCAGTTAGTGTACAGGGGCAGCGCTTTATGCTTATCCCCGATCAAGGCATCATGATTGCGCTATCTCCGGCTCTGAATATCGAGGTGAATGCGCAGCAGGTGAAGGTGGATGGCAGTGTCGATGTCCCCTATGGTCGCATCAAAATTAAAGAGCTGCCGCAAGGGGCGGTCAAGGTCAGTGATGATGAGATTATTGTCGATGCGCCGGTGCAAGAGCCTACCGTGCCCTTTATGTACGATGTTGACTTAAAGGTAAATATTCTAGATGACGTGTATATCGATTCATTCGGCTTGAAGTCATATATTAAGGGCGACCTTAGCATTACTGCGAACAATGAAAGTCACCCGCTGGCGGTGGGTGAGTTGAACCTGGTCGATGGTAAATACCGAGCATTTGGCCAAGACTTGCTGATCCGCACCGGACAAATCGGCTTTAGCGGTGCCTTAGATAAGCCCTATATTAATGTGCGTGCCATTCGTAACCCGGATAACACAGCCAATGGCGTGGTAGCCGGTATCGAGCTGGCCGGCAGTGTCGAGCAGCCGCAACTGCATGTCTTTTCCGAGCCAGCTATGGACCGCTCTCAGGCTTTGTCTTACGTGCTTAACGGACAACCGCTCGGCGACGGTGACGCCAATACCGATGCCTTATTGACCCGCATGCTATTGGCGCAGGGCACCAACCGTGGCGAAGGCTTGGTCTCGCGCATTGGTGAGTCCTTAGGTTTGAGTGATGTAACCTTAAACTCCAGCGGCAGCGGTGATGATACCAAGGTGGAAATTGCCGGGTATATTGCCCCTGGGATCCAGGTTAAATACAGTGTTGGTGTATTTGAGTCCATTTCCGAGGTGGCGGTGCGCTATCAGGTGTTACAAAGACTGTATATCGAGGTGACCAGCGGTTTATATGATACGCTGGATATTCTCTATCGCTTCGATATCGATTAAATCATAAGGGAATAAGAATGATAAAAAAATCCTTAGCCATACTAACGGCAGGCCTGTTGGCCGCGCAACTGACCCCCAGGGCCTACGCCTTTAACCCGGCTGAGCAAGCCTTGCAATCGCCCGCAGAGATCATGGCTGCAGCCGAGGCTTCTGATTGGCGCCAAGTCGATAGCAATAATCTGATGATATTAACGTTGGAAAGCGGCGCCGTGTACCTTGAGGTGAACCCTTTGTTGGCGCCTAAGCATGTGCTCAGATTACGTGAGTTAGCAAAATCTGGCTTCTACAAAGGCTTAAGCATGTATCGTTTTGTTGAAGGCTTTGTTGCGCAGGGTGGGGCGGGTGAGCAAGAAACGGATATTGCGCCGCTGCAGCAGGAGTTTGTAAGCCACACTAAGCAGCCTTTGGCACTGGATATCAAGGTGAATGACAACGATGGCTATGCCCCGCGTAGCGGTTTTATTAATGGCTTTGCCGTAGGTCAAAATGAAGCGGGCACGCAGACCTGGCAGCTGCATTGTATGGGAGCCTTGGGTATGGCGCGAGGAAATGGCGTGGACAGTGCCACCAGTGAGTTTTATGTGGTAATTGGCCATGCCCCTCGCTACCTGGATAAAAACATTACCGTTTTTGGTCGCGTCCTTGCGGGTATGGAGCACCTACAGCGCTTACAACGCCCTGGTAGCAAGCAAACGCCGTTTAATCCTATTATCGATTTGCAATTTGCCGATCAATTAGCGCCAGAGCAGCGGCCAAAAATTAGGGTGATGCGCACCGACTCTGAGCGCTTTCAGGCGCTGGTGGCGGCCCGCAAGAGCCGCCCCGAGGAGTGGTTTGTGGCCACCCCGAATTACATTGATACCTGCGCCATGGCGGTGCCCAGCGTTATTGACGATTAATGCGCAGGCTAAAGGGAATATGTTGGTGATGGGTTGAGCGATAAGGGTTGATGTCCAAGCCACCGCGACGGGTGTAACGGGCATAGACCTCGAGCTCTTGCGGTTTGGCCACCGCCATAATATCGCTGAAAATACGCTCTACGCATTGCTCATGGAACTCATTGTGGGAGCGAAACGATACCAGATAACGCAGCAGTGATTCATGGCACAGTTGCGGCCCCTTATAACGGATCACCACACTGGCCCAATCCGGTTGCGAGGTGATCAGGCAGTTCGACTTGAGCAGATGGCTATACAGAGTTTGTTCAACCAGTTCGGCGTTTTTTGCAAGCTGTAACAAGGCCGGGTCGAGATCAAATGTATCAATCTCTATATCGAGCTCATCAATACAGGTACCCGGCAACGGCGTGGCGGCAAACAGCGATGTATCGTCCGGACCATATAATCTCACCTCGACCGGCGTTTGCACCGCCTGACTCAAATCCGTTTCGAGGATCTCCCGTACCTTGTCCATGCTTTCAAAGCGCGTCTGATTAAAGCTGTTCAAATACAGCTTAAACGACTTGGACTCGATTATGCTGGGGCTTTGGCAGGGGAACACAAATTCGGCAACCGCTACTTGTGGTTTACCCTTGCTATTGAGCCAGGAAAGTTCATAGCCAGTCCACAGATCTTCGCCTTGAAATGGCAGGGCCTGCTCATCAATGCCTAAGTCGTCGCGGTTAAGCTTGCGGGCGATGGGGTAGAGCAGACTCGCGTCGTAGGAGTCTTTGTATTCGGTGGTTTTACCCAGCAGGCTGGCCTGCAGCTCAGGGGCGTTACGGTAATCTGTCATGATGCCATAAATCTAGTTACAATGGCGTCATTATAACGAATTTACGGAAAGCATGCATGAGTGTAAGCACACAACTCCAACAGGCACTACAAACTCACATCGACAAGCACCAGGCTCAGTTTAACTCTAACCCCATGGCCTATATCGACCCAGAATCACAAAGCCCGGCAGCCATTAGCGGTACCGAGCAGGGTGATCAAATTCAGTGGCAAACCTATGTGCGCGACGACAAAGCAACCCTGTGCGATTTAGCCAAGGCCCTGGAGGTTGAATTCCCGGCGCAATTGGAGCAGCTGTTTTGCTCCGTTTACAGCGGTAACTTACCGGCGCAAATCGATGGCCATGGCGTCGAACTGTTATTGCCTTGGAATGAAGAAGACTTTGTCCGATTGCAGCAAAATATCACCGGTCATGTACTGATGAAGCGTCGCCTCAAACAGCAAGACACTGTGTTTATCGGCTTAACCGAGCAAGATGATCTATTACTGACGGTGCGGTTAAACGATGGTGCGGTATGCCTCGAGTATGTCGGCAAGGAGCCGCACCATGTATTGGCTGAGAATATTAGCGCCTTATTAGACGCCATAGAGGTGAGTTAGGTTTATTGATGATCCCAGGAAATATTCGAGACCAGCTCACAGCTGTCGCAGCGAAAATCGAATAAGCCAAACCAAGGCTCGGCGAGTGCCCACTCGCCATCGCAACCAGGGCAGCGACGCTGCTGTTCCTGTTGCAGGCTTTCGCCGCCAACCCGGTATAAATAGTAATACACCGGCTTTTTGGTGAGAAAACGAATTCGTTTGCTCAAGTCTAGCCCACGGCGGCTAAGTGAACTATCCAACAGGCTTAATTCATCGAGCGCCGCAAATTCTGCACGAGTGGCGCCATTAATTTGCAGTTGGTCGCAGGCCTGCCAGTCTTCTTGCCACTTTATTAAGGTCTTGTAGTCGCCATTGGCAATGGCGGGGATGTTATAAAGCGGTACCGGCAGGAAATCATCGCCGCAGTACAGTGGGCTGCAGGTATGCAAATAGGTGGTATAGAGAATATAACAGCTTGGCTCGGCGCAGGCGTCGGCACTGTTGGCATGAATATCCTGACCGATCACCTTTACTTTCGGAGCCAACAGTCCGGCTTCATTAAGCTTGTTGATAGCATGTTTCACAAAAGGGCTGTGATGCAAGGGATGCAGCGAATCTTCCTCTGGGCACATCACCCGGGTAAGGAAGTAGCCCTCTTTTAATACCGTGGGAAATTCGTCGCCGATTATCTGCCCGTTCGCGCGCAGCGCTACCACCATCTGGTTGATTGCCTGCTCGGCGTCGGCTAATTGAGTATCTTGATAACAGTCAAAGGTTAAATCGGCAACAAACATGCTTACTTCTTGGCTTCTAATAAAGCCAATAGTTTATCAAGTTTTTGCTCTATGCGATCCAGTTGCGATGATTTTTGTTGCGACGTCTTAGAACTCGGTTCGATCACCATGTTCTTAAAGGCTTCAGGGTTGTTTTTATACTGGCTGACTGCAGCGATGATCATCGGCATGGGCACCGGCTCGCTTAACATGGATTTGGTCAGGGCAACGGTGGGGATTTTGTTTTGAGCCAATAGGGCTTTGATCGCTTCAAACACCACAGGGTTCATTGTGCTAGTTCCTCTTACTGAAAATCGACGCATTATAAAAGCAGTTTCGCTCGGGAGCGAAGAATATCCGCGCAGTGTAGTGCGATTTTGCTGAACCCAAACTGTCCGCAGCCTGTGCGCTGGCGCCAAGCCTGCCGGTAAATATTTAATGCCTTAGTTGAGCATCAAGAATATCAATGAGTTCCGTCCAATCCGCATCTTCAGCGAGGGATTCGCTAATAAAGTGACGTTGAGCATTAGACCAAAAGGGCGCGTCCGCCAACTTAATATCATTGCCTAGTTTGTGATTACTAACAAACTGTTCTATCTGGCTGTCGCTGCTGGGTAAACCCAGTTGTTCGAACAGCGTGTTCATAGTGTGCTTTGAGGTGTCCATAGGTTTCTCAATTTCGTTGATAACAACTATGTTTAAATATAGAACAACAATGATAACAAGGAAATTCTATGTCAGTGACCGTCGATTACAGCGTCAAATACCTAACCCCCGAGGATTTAAACGTAGCAGCCAGCCTTATCTACCAAGCCTACCACAAAGACCCTTTAATGAGAGAGTTGCTACAAGGTGAAGATCAATCTCAGCAACAATACGAGAAAAAGTTGCGCGCTTTAATTCGCGAAGAGCTACATACGTTCTGGCAATCCAAGCAGCCTCTAGTGGGGTTATTTGTCGAGGACAGGTTACAGGCCATCGCCTGCGTTTTTGCCTCGGCGGCTTCTATGCCGGCGCAGCGATACTGGCATTGGCGTTTGAAATTGATGATGAGTGCCGGTTACCTGACCACTCAGCAATTGATTGAAAAAGAGCAAACCATACGCAATGCCTTACAAACCATGGGCAACTATTTATTTATTGCCTTTATTGCCGTGGCGCCACAAAACCAGCGTCATGGGCTGGGTCATTACCTATTGAATAGCCTCGACAGCCTGATGCAGGAAGATAACGAACTTAAAGGCATGGCGGTATTTGTCACCCAGCAACCTCATATCGACTTCTTTACCAGCCATGGTTTTGAAGTATTGCAGACACTGAAATTTAGTAAAATCAGTGGTGAGCTGTTGTTTAAGCATAAAAGCAATGGCGTATAGGGAAGTTTGCTTGTAGGAAATGTCTCACATTGATGTGCGGGATCCCTGTTTCTTGTTTCCTAAAAATTAAACAATAAATCATTAACTATATGAATATAAATGACTTTATTTTTATTTCATTTTAATGACATGGTTCTCAATTGATTCATAATGGCTGCGCCGACGGTATTATTCTCTATCATTATAGATGTCAGGAAGACAAGGGTGCAGGGAGCGCCGGGCCAAGGAAAGGATAGAGGCCAAGAAAGCAAGGGCTTGCAGGAAGAGTAAGGGACTAGACGGTTTAGGAAAACCGTTCAAGGACTGGAGCACAGGATGTGCAGGGAAGGCTGGGAGCCTAGGAACAGCCAAGATGGCAAGTGGACACTTCAGGATGAAGCAGGAATTAGGGCACGGAATGCTGTCGGTTAAGATAGGTAATCGAACCAGGAAGGTAAAAGGACGACCACAGCGGTCAGCGATATAGGATATCGCACAGGGAAGAGATGGATTAGGGCGTGACCTAGGTCACGCCTTAGTTTTATGCGTTATACCAATTCTGTTATTAAGTATGTGATCAGATATAGCGCTGGATAAATGATGTGCTAACAAGGCGGAATTTTTCTCATGTAGTTATTCTACATAGAAAAACTCCAACGCCGTGAGCATGATATTTAACCCGCTAGAATGATTAGCTATTTAAGTGAATTGGTATTACATTCGGTGTGGTGGAATGTCTTTGCCGTGCAGACGCTCATTGTCCATGTACAGCTTTCCCTGATACAAGCTCTCTCCATCGCTTGAAAACTCAAATAGGTACGTGCTGCGTATTCCCAACTTACCGTTATTTAATATACCCATACGCCATTTTAGACAGGCAACGCTAACAAGCTGAACACCCAGTTGCTGGCACTGGTTCTGCGCATGAATTCGTGCCGTTTCCGCCAACTTGCGGCGATACCAAAATAAGCCGATCACCGCCGCGACCAGCATCAACATCCATAAAGTAACCACTAAGAGAACAAGCCTCCAATTGCCCGCGATAGCGCTTCTGAGCGTTGCTCGCATCGTAACATAGCTAATACATGTGGGCGCAGCGTTGGGATTGCAACGAGATCCGCAAACAGACTGGCAAAAATAGCTTGTTCGGATTTGATTTGCGCACTTTTTTCCATAAAGGTGGCTAGACGCTCCGGCGACTGAAGGTGGCTCCAAAGGCGCCCAGCGATCACCTGGCAAATATCCGCATCTTCAGCCCAGCGCGATGCCAAGACCTGATCGACGGCGGCACCGCTTATCCCCGTGGCGGTGGCGAAGCTGATTGCCCGTAGAGCGTCAATCAATAGTGCCTTATCTTCCTGAGCTAATGCGTCTTGTATCGATTGGTGCAGCATTTCCGCAACCGCCGTCGACACCGGGGTGTTTTCTAATTGGGCGGCCAAGGGTTGGCGCACTTCCACCGGAAGATTTGCCCAGGCGGTACATAGCAGCTGCTCGTTATCACCTTGGTTCAAACGCGCCGCAAAATCGGCCAGTCCTTGTACCGCGATGCTTTGCCATTGCTGCCAACCCAATTTGCCGCTTAAATACAGCTGAGTGTGTTCATAATACTGGGATGCGCTTTGACGGAGCTCAACCTTGATATGCGCGTTAAAGGCGGCCCGCTTGTTGGCGTTGGGGGTAAACACATAAGGGTTATTATCGAGCTTACTTTGCTCTTGTTCATCGCCCATTAACTGGGTGCCCACGGCTTCAAGCACCATGTTGGCGAAGTGATCACGGCTGGCGGCAACTAACTTACTTTGCTCATCCAAAGGCAACTTTAAAAACCAGACATAGGGTTCGGCGGAGGCCTTGGCATCCCAGAATTGAATGGCCAGCAGAGCGTGCTGTGCCAGCGGGAAAGGGTAGGGCTGATTGGTCGCCTCAATATCGGCAAAGGTGGCCTTATCTAATTTCTGCACGCGACGGCCAATGTCGTACACCCGCCAGGTGGTGCCTGCGGCGTCGAGTAACTCGGCTAAGGTGGCAATATTTGCAGTCATGGGCTGCTCCTAGAAATAAAATTCCGCAAATTATAGGCATATTGCGTCACCAACCCAAGGGAAATGCTATGATGGCGACTGCGAAAATTACTTATTCCTAGGGTCTGTTTATCTTTGCGGTTTACTTTATGTTCAATCTAAACGCATTCTGGTGAATATAATCACTGATTTATTTGGTTAAATTCATCCATAAAGCTTGGTTACATCGCGCATCCATGCGCTCATCTCGCTAAGCTGCGAAGCATTGCTTCGGTCTTGCTCGCCTATGTACATAGCGAGCAACACAGAGCAGGATGCTTTTGTAGCGCATTTCTACTGTGTTGTTACATGTTCATGTAGAATAACTACACCACACATGTGCCGACTTGTATAAATACACTACAAACTGCTGCAGAAACAAACAACAAAGGTTAACAGACCCTAAGATGTACGACAAAACCGCGATGCTGCTACAGCAGCTAGAAACTCAGTTACAGGCTCATAAATTGTGGCAACAAGAGCCCATAGATGCGCAGTTACTGCTCTCTGGGCAGCCCTTTTGCGTCGATACACTGCGCTTTGAGCAGTGGTTACAGTTTGTCTTTATCGTAAAAATGCGCGAATTGGTGCAAAGCCGGGCGGTGTTGCCAAGTAGCATAGCTCTAACTCCCATGGCTCAAGTGCAGTGGCCCGGTCGTTACTTGAGTGTGCATAGGACGCTAGAAGCCATAGATTTGCACCTAAGCGCAGATAAGGATGCCGCTGATGAGTGAGCAAGCACAGGCCCCGGGGATCGAAGAGGCGGCCGTTGAGCCTTTGCAAATCCTCTATCGTGACGAGCACTTTATTGCGATTAATAAACCCTCGGGTCTGCTGGTGCATCGCTCGCCCATAGACAAAAGAGAAACTCGGTTTGCAATGCAAATGTTGCGCGACCAAATAGGCCAGCATGTTTATCCCTTGCATCGCCTCGACAGGCCCACTTCCGGCATTCTCTTGTTCGCCCTCAGCAGTGAGGCGGCGCGGGACGCGCAGACTTTGTTCAGCGATAAGTTGATCCGTAAACGCTACTTGGCTTTAGTACGTGGCTTTGCGCCACAGCAGCGCCTGATAGACCGACCGTTAAAAGAAAAGCTGGATAAAATCGCCGATAAATTTGCCGACATCAATAAAGCACCGCAAGAAGCGCAAACCGAGGTGCATTGCCTGCATCAGGCAAGCCTGGCAGTAAGCCTGGGTAAGTTTCCCAGCGTGCGCTATTCGCTGGTGGAGTGCTGGCCAAAAACCGGGCGCAAGCATCAGATACGTCGTCATCTCAACGGCATTAACCACCCTATCATTAATGACGTAAACCACGGCGATAACACCCAGAATCATTTTTTTATCGACCAATTCGACTGTGCTCGTCTAATGCTGTTTGCAACGGATCTGTACTTTGTGCATCCTTATAAGCAAACAACCATTCATATTCGTGCACCGCTTGGTGAGCAGGCTTTGGCAATTTTTGCACGCCTGGGCTGGCCGCAAAGCGAAGAAAGTTATTAGGGTCTGTTTATCTTTGCGGTTTACTTTATGTTCAATCTAAACGCATTCTGATCACGACGCTCGTTATGCTGCATAGTCATTTTATGTACATAGCGAGCAACACAGCGCAGGGTGCGTTTAGATGAACCCATAGGGCAGCGCTTGTAGCGCATTTCTACTGTGTTGTTACATGTTCATGTAGAATAACTACACCACACATGTGCCGCCTTGTATAAATTCACTACAAACTGCTGCAGAAACAAACAACAAAGGTCAACAGACCCCATGTAAAGGACAATTAATGGCAACCATCAGTATTTTTTACGGCAGTGTGTATGGCGCCGCCGAGCGTCTTGCCGAGACCCTATGCGCTCACATCAACGAGTTAGGAAGCAGCGCTAAGCTCGTGGATAACCCTCAGGTTGAAGATATTATCGCCGCTGAGCAGATCCTGGTGGTTACCTCGACCACGGGGCAGGGAGATTTGCCGGACAATATTTTGCCGCTCTATTTAGGTTTAAAAGAGCAGTTTCCATTGCTCGGCGCTAAGCCTTGTGCGGTGATTGCCATGGGCGACAGCAGCTATGGCGAAACCTTCTGCGGCGGCGGACGCCAGTTTGAGGAGTTGTTGATTGAGTTGCAAGGCAAGATCATTCAACCACGTTTGGATATTGATGCCATGGTTGATTTTGACCCCGAGCCCGTGGCATTGCCTTGGGTAGAGCGCTTGGTCGCGCAGTCGTAAGTACACCGCTAAGATATAAAAAAAGCGCTCAAAAGAGCGCTTTTTATTTTTATTATAATCAATGGGTTAGGTGAATATTATCCGCGTTTCACATCGACTATCAGTTTTAATTTTTGCCCCGGTTGCAGGTATTTTTTGCTGTCCAGTTTATTCCACTTTTGAATATCACTGACGCGCAGACCAAATTGCGAGGCGATGCGAGAGAGGGAGTCGCCGCGACGCACCTTGTAGGTGATGGTGCGGTTAACACTTTTGATTGCACCTGAATCGGCTGCCTGGCGGATTTTTAACTTTTGTCCAAGACGCAGTACCGCATTATCTTTAAGGTTATTCCAGGCCTTAAGCTGGGCCAGGGTGACATCGTACTCACGGCTAAGATCCCACAGGGTATCGCCGGATTTCACCGTATGACTGCGGGTTACACTCGAGCCGCTGTTAACAGCCAGACGCACACGCTCGGGCAGGTGTGCCGCACCCTGATCCGATAAGGGGATCATCAGCGTTTGTCCAACGCGGATGTTGGTGGACGATAAAGCGTTAAGGCTTTGAATGGCTTTAACATTGGTGTTGTGTTTGCGAGCAATCAAGGACAGGCTGTCGCCGGAGCGAACTTCATACTGTTGCCAGCGCATGCGGTCTTTCAGTTGTGCCGTGGCCAGACGCTTCTCGAAGCGCGCTATGCTGTCGAGTGGCAGTAATAAATGATGCGGTCCCTCAGGGTCGCTGGCCCAACGGTTAAAGGCCGGGTTCAGGCGGTAGAGTTCGGATAAGGAAATGCCCGCCATTTTTGCGGCCATTTCTAGGTCGATTTGGGCACCGGCATCAACCCGGTCCACGACCTGAGCATTAACGATTTTATTCCAACGCACGCCAAACTCGTCATGACGTTTAAGCAGATCGGCAAGGGCAAGCAGCTTAGGCACATAGGCGGTGGTTTCTTTAGGCAGATCCAAGGACCAGAAATCCGTCGGTAAGTGTTTGCGGCGGTTCTTCTTGATGGCACGCATTACTCGGCCTTCGCCCGAGTTATAGGCGGCAATGGCGTTAAGCCAGTCGCCCTCAAGGGTTTTGTGCAAATATGACAGATAGTCCAGCGCTGCACGGGTAGACTCGGTAATATCACGACGACCGTCATACCACCAGTTTTGCTTTAAACCGAAACGCTTACCGGTCTGCGGCATAAATTGCCAAATGCCGCTGGCGCTTCGATGGGAGTAGCCATATGGGTCAAAAGCACTCTCAACGATAGGTAACAGGGCGATCTCGATAGGCATCTGCCTTTTTTCAACTTCTTCCACTATGTAGTAAAGGTATGGTTCGGCACGCTTGGAGATGCGATCCAGATAGGCCTGATGACGCGCATAATAATTACGCTCGGTCACCACGGGGCGGTTTTGTGGGACATCAATGGATAGCTGAAAGCGAATGCGCTCCCACACATCATCAAATACCGGAACCGGTTCTTCGTCTTCACCCAGTTGTCCATCATCCAATAATTCCAGGGTGAGTGCTTCGCTGATTTCTTGCGGGCTTGCGCCATTGTCCGGTAACTGCGCGACAGGGGTCGTATCGGTTGCGGTACAACCCGTTAATAATGCCAACAACAATGCCAGCGAATAGGTAATCTTGTTCATGGACCGTTAATTTTTGATGAATCTGCGCGCATACTAGCAAAAAGTTATGAGCGCAGACAAATTTTGCTCAGTTTTTACTGGAGAGGGTACAGGCCTAAAAATTATCTTTCCAGGTTCGCAGGGCGGCAAACTTGGCGACTGGTTCGTCATCTTGCGGTCGAAATTGCGGGGGGATGGCACCAAGGGGGATGGCATCGGCACGCAAGAAGGGGTTGATACGCTTTTCCAGGCCTATGGTGCTCGGCAGGGTGATGATATCCTGCGCACGCTTGGCCTCGACCTGGTGTTGATAGCTTAAAACCGCTTCGTTATGGGGCTGACTGGCTGCGGCAAACTGCATGTTGGCCAGGGTGTATTCATGGGTGCAATAGACTTGGGTGTTATCATCCAGGTCACGAAAGACCTGCATTGATTGCCACATTTGCTCGGCGCTGCCTTCGAACAGGCGCCCGCAGCCGCCACTAAACAAGGTATCGCCACTAAATACCAGGCCAGCGCCAATATAACAAATATGATCCAAGGTGTGGCCTGGGGTGGCGCGGACCTGAAACTCGTATCCAAGTTCGGTGATTGTATCGCCGTCGCTCAGCGCCACATCGACATCGGTAAAGGGGCTGTTTTTGGGGCCGTACACGGTTATCTCCGGATAGGCGAGCTTGAGTGCCGCCACCCCTGTGGTGTGATCCCAATGATGGTGGGTAATGAGGATGGCCGCCAAGGTTTTTCCCTGTGCTTGCAGGTAATCAAGGACCGGCTCGGCCAAGCCGGGGTCGACCACCACCAGTTTATTATCGCTACCTTGTAGCGCCCAAATATAATTATCCTTATAAGCTTTGATTGCCTCTACTTGCGCCATCGCCCATTGCTCTATATCGTTATCATATTCCTAGTATAACGAGCTAATTGTGTGAAACCAGCACTGAGTTTGCAAAGACATCCGCCGCCCCATGCCTGGGCGCAGTTTCCTCATGGGGAGTATCTGCAAAGTGACATTGAACGCAAGATGCAGCCCTGGCTGGAGCGCATGTTCGGATATCACCTGTTAAAAATAGGGGATCTGAGTGTGCAACTGGATACGTCGGCAAGCCCCATTAAGCATCAGGTTGGTGTGGCTGCTCGTACGCCACAGGCCGGGGTCATTGCCGAAGTGGATGAACTGCCCTTTGCCGAGGGCAGCGTTGATGCCTGCGTGCTAAGCCTGTGTCTGGAATACAATACCGACCCTCATCATATACTCAGGGAAGCCCATCGCACCCTGATCGCCGGTGGTTATATTGTTATTACCGGCTTTAATCCCTTCAGCTTTTGTGGCCTGGCCAGTTTAATTCCTTTTAGTCGGCAAAAGCTGCCCTGGAGCGGTCGCTTCTTTACGCCATCTCGGGTTAAGGACTGGCTTGATTTATTGGGGTTTGAACTACTCGCCGATGAGCGCTTTTTACACGCGTCCCTGGCGCGAGGTTCACGGCTGTCACGCTTTGCGCGCTGGCGCAGCTTTTGTCGTCACTATCTTAAGCCCATGGGCAGTGTATATATGCTGGTGGCGCGTAAGCGGGTGACACCCTTGACACCAATAAAACCTAAATGGCATGCGCGTCCAACCTTTAAGCCAGCCATCAAGGGTGTTGAGGTGAGCCGCCGAGGACGCACCAGCAAAAGGTTAAAGGACCAAAGCCCCCTGTAGATTAAAGGGCACGGCGATATCCATCAGCCTTGGTTTATTCAGTGTTGCATCACGCTGTTGGCGTTGGGCGATAAAATCCCCTTGTGGCTGCTGCAGGTGCACATTTTCCTGACGTTGTTCGGCAATGGTGCTGTGGCAATCCAAGGCGCGGCCGTTGGGCTGATAATCATGACAAACCCAGACCTTGGTGTGCTCGGGTAGCTCAAGCAGACGGACAATGGAGTCGTAAAGCTCGACGGCACTGCCGTTAGGGAAGTCGCAACGGGCACTACCGGAGTCCGGCATAAACAGGGTATCACCAATAAACACATGACTATCGCAATACAGGCTAATGCCATCCGGGGTGTGACCTGGAGTGGCAATCACTTGTATATTTAGCTCACCCAACGCCAAGGTGTCACCGTCTTTTACATGTATATCGAACTGTGAGCCATCGGTGGCGCAATCTAGTTGATAGATGGGCTTTAGGGTTTGCTGGACCTCGGTAATATGCTCGCTGACCACGATTTTCCCGGTGCTTTGCTGACGCAGGTAGGCGCAGGCGCTGAGGTGGTCGGCATGGACATGGGTTTCGATGATCCACTGCAGCCGTAGCTGCTGTTTATTGATAAAGGCCAGTAGCTTGTTGGCACTGGTGTAGCTGAGCGTCTTAGACTCGCTGTCATAGTCGGCAACGGCATCGATCACCGCCGCCACTTTCGTTTCGGTGCAATAAAGAATGTAACTCAGGGTGTTACTGTCATCATGGTAAAAAGGAATGACCTTGAGTGACATAGCTATTCCAAAATCAGTTATAAGTTATATCTATTCGTTATATAACATTCACACCCTTGAGTAAAGTTAGCCTCGGCCAACGGCGGCGGCATCTTTGGGACTAACCTTGATAGCCCTCATCCACCAAGAGGTGGTTGCTCATGGCCGCATCACGGGCTAAATCATCAACGATTTCATTTTCGTCATGCCCACTGTGACCCTTTACCCAGTGCCAGCTTACCTGGTGGCGAGCACGCGCGGCGTCGAGACGCTGCCACAAATCCACGTTTTTCACAGGCTGTTTACTGGCGGTGCGCCAATTGCGCTTCTTCCAATTCTCTATCCAGCTTTCAATGCCCTGCTTTACATATTGGCTGTCGGTGGTGAGGTCGACATGGCAAGGGCGTTTTAGGGATTCCAAGGCAACAATGGCCGCAAGCAGTTCCATACGATTATTAGTCGTGTTCTTATAGCCCTGGCTGAGCGTCTTTTGATGCTCTCCATAGCGCAACAACACCCCGTAGCCACCCGGTCCGGGATTGCCCAAACAGGAGCCGTCGGTATAAATTTCTACGCTTTTTTGCACGCTTTTCCTTGTTATTATGTACAATGACCGAAGCAG
Organism: Pseudoalteromonas sp. T1lg48; assembly: GCF_002964785.1. Classification (GTDB taxonomy): domain Bacteria; phylum Pseudomonadota; class Gammaproteobacteria; order Enterobacterales; family Alteromonadaceae; genus Pseudoalteromonas. Next base: position 2,389 of record NZ_PQCC01000022.1, on the reverse strand, counting down.
CAAAGATAGCAAATATGGGCGTAAACTGATATGGCGCAAAGACAAATAGTCCTCGATACCGAAACCACGGGTATTAACCCCAAAGACGGCCATCGCATTATTGAGATAGGGTGTGTGGAATTGGTTAATCGCCGCCTGACCGGCAACAATTTTCACGTTTATATCAACCCGCAACGGGGCATCGAAGACGAAGCCATAGATGTTCACGGTATCACCACCGAATTTTTAAAGGACAAACCCCTGTATCATCAGGTGGCCGACGAATTTCTTGACTACATTCGCGGTGCCGAATTGATAATCCATAATGCGCCCTTCGACGTCGGCTTTATGGATCACGAATTTGCCTTGCTCAATCGCGGACTGCCAAAAACCGAGGACGTGTGTCAGGTCCTTGACACCTTGGTTATGGCCCGAAATATGCACCCGGGTCAAAAGAACAGTTTGGATGCCTTATGCCGTCGCTATGATATAGATAACTCAAAGCGAACCCTGCACGGCGCCTTGCTGGATTCCGAGATTTTGGCCGATGTCTACCTGGCCATGACCGGGGGTCAGAAAAAACTGAATTTAGCGCAAAATAACGAACAACAAGACAGCGCCAACAGCGGCGGTATTATCCGCTTGCCAAGCGACCGAGCCCCGCTCACCGTGATCAGTGCCAGCAATGAGGAATTGGCGGCGCATGAGCAGCGTTTGGATTTGGTCGCCAAAGAGGGTGGCAGCTGTCTATGGCGCGGTGAATAAACACCGCGATTACAAACAGGGAAATGAAATGACAAGCATTAATGCACGCATTATTGCGCGCCTGATGACGGGCCTTGTGTGCCTTGTTAGCCTAGGAGCACAATTGGGCTTTGATGTGGATGCCAGCGAGCAACACAAACTGACGCTGTTATCCGAGGGCAATGAGTTGCCGCTGCTTAATAATCGGTTTCGTATCGATCATGACGTTGACAAGATAACCCTGCTTTTTTTCCGCCGCCCCGGCTCTCCCGCCGTTGTGCTGGTGCGTCCGGATGGCAGTAAATTGTATGCACCGCACGCACTTAATGACGAGCAACTGCAATGGCACGACGAGCGCGGCTATGATTTGATCGAGCTGCGCAATCCCATGCCGGGCCCTTGGCAGGTGGTGGGTCAGATCCTTCACGAAAGCCGGATCATGGTGTTGGGCGATATTTCCTTAGAAGTGGATACCTTGCCGCCATTGTTGTTTCGCGGCGAGATCATCAAGCTTACCGGACGCGTGCTAAATGATGGCGAACAGGTTGAGGTGGGGCATTTCCACGAGGTAATTAACCTGCAGGTGGATTTTGTCAGCACCAATAACAATGAGTTCACTAACTTCGGTGCCGGCACAGAGCATGTCGCCGACTTTAAAGACGATGGCCGCGGCTTTGACGAACGCCCCGGTGATGCCATTTTTACCGGCGAGTTCCGCCTTGATTTTGCCCCCGGGCAATGGCGACCTGAAATTGCCTTAACCACGCCGCTTATTCAGCGCAAAGTGGTGCAGGAGCCGGTAGTGGTTAAAGAGCCGCCATTAACGTATGAATTGATTAAAGGGGAGAGCGGGGCAGATCATGAACTGGTTTTTCGCCTCGATCCCGAGCTGGTAAAGACTGAGTCTGTGTTGCTGCAAGGGCGCATCTTTTACCCCAATAATGATGAGCAAGCCTTTTCCTTGCCGTCCAGCGCCTTGGCCGAGCGTCGCCTGAAGATCAGTAACTATGAACGCGGCCGTTATGAAGTTGAGGTGGAAATGTTTGCCACCAATATTAATGGCCGTGAGTTTATGGCTAATTTACCGAATCATGACTTTGTGATCACCCGGCCCATAGAAAAAGCGGTTAAGACCTCGGCGGCGATGTCTGCGTCGATACCAAGCTTAAGGTCGGGTTTGCCAAGCGTAAATACAGCTGCTGGCGTTCAGGACCAACTTCAGTCTCGGACTCAAGGTGAGGGGCTGGAAAATACCTTTGAAAATGCGCTGCTGGTGGCACTGGGTAACCTGGTTATTTTGTTGTTCGGTGGCGTGTTGATCCGTATTTTTGTGTTAAAAAAGCCGTTAATGTCGGGTGCTAATTTGCTGTTTTGGAGGAAAAAACAACAAAGCCAGTTGAGTGCTTCACAAGCAAACTTCGACAAAAATGGTTCAAAAAGTGATAAATCAGGTGAAATTTTAAACCTTTCGATGTCAGATGACTAAAAAAGCCTTAAAATTTCAAAAAAACTGTTGACTCACCAAGGGGTGATTCGTATCATTCACGCCGCTGTCAGGGCAGAGTCCTGAACAGTTTGGATAATGCGGAGTGGTAGTTCAGTTGGTTAGAATACCGGCCTGTCACGCCGGGGGTCGCGGGTTCGAGTCCCGTCCACTCCGCCATTT
>NZ_PQCC01000021.1:43490-43727 GCF_002964785.1 Pseudoalteromonas sp. T1lg48 | reverse complement strand
CTGGTTACCTCGGTCGTCCATGACCTCACCTCAGTAAGCTGCGAAGCTGTGCTTCGGTCTTACTTCGCCTAATTAAAGAAACCCGTTGCAGCAATGCAGCAGGTTTTTTGCTTTCTGACTTTTGACCAATCTATTCAAAGCAGTTTATACCAAGCTATAACACTCGAATAGCTGAGCCTTATTGTTATATAAGAGGTGGCACGATTAAGAGTGGTTTCAACTATACGTCCCTGTAGC
>NZ_PQCC01000021.1:43131-43480 GCF_002964785.1 Pseudoalteromonas sp. T1lg48 | reverse complement strand
CGTTAAGCTAACCTGTACTAATTACCCGTGAGGCTTAACCATACAACACCAAAATGGTGTGAGACTGTTAAGTTAGAAGTTAGAAATTAAAGACTGAAGTAGACACATTACTTATTGCTTTGAAATAAAGAGCAGCTTTCCGAATTAATACTGATTGCGACAGCGATTAGTAACCAGCTTTGCTTGGTGACAATAGCGTTCTGGACCCACCTGACCCCATGCCGAACTCAGAAGTGAAACGGAACTGCGCCGATGATAGTGTGGCATTTGCCATGTGAAAGTAGGTCATCACCAGGCTCCTAATTAAAGAAACCCGTTGCAGCTATGCAGCGGGTTTTTTGCTTTCTGG
>NZ_PQCC01000021.1:0-43036 GCF_002964785.1 Pseudoalteromonas sp. T1lg48 | reverse complement strand
TCTGACTTTTGACCAATCTATTCAAAGCAGTTTATACCAAGCTATAACACTCGAATAGCTGAGCCTTATTGTTATATAAGAGGTGGCACGCTTAAGAGTGGTTTCAACTATACGTCCCTTGTAGCTTGGTTACCTCGGTCGTCCCCCTCTTCGCAGACCTCGTCACCTTCAAGTGGCATGAGTGAAACTGTTCACTTACTTAATTCCACTTTCAGCCATGCAGTATTGAATACATCCTGTACTCACCCCTTCGGGCCAGCAAACGCTGTTCAAATCTGTTCCAGACAGATTTGTCACCTCCTCGCGCTGCGACGATACTTAATCGTCGGTCACACCTCGTCTAACAAAACCTTACAATCAATTGGTTGCCTTAATAACAGAAAAACCGATACATATAGGTAATAATTAGGGTAATTCTTCGCCAACTTGCTAAAGGGAGCGCCTATGCGTGTTGTCATTTTATTCTTGTTGCTTGCGTGCTTACCCCTCGCTGCCTCGCAAGCCCCCACACAAACCGCTTATGACTGTAGCGCCGTGGAAATTGATGAAATCGATCCCGCTACATTGACTAAACAGGAGCGCATTAAGTTAATGGAGAATGCCTTGCTTGATTCGGTGAATAAATACAGTACCTGCTTAGATAAGGTGCAGCAGCAAATGGCCAGTGAACAAGCGCAGGCGAGTGTTACAGCACAAGGGCAGACACAGCAAGATGCCCAGGCCCATTCGCAAGGGACCAGCGCAGAACAAGTGACCCAGGACTTACCCTTATCAACCCAAGATCCGGCTCCTACCAAGGAGCAAGAAAAAATGAAATCCGGCGGTGGTCGGGCGCAACAAGTAGTGAAACCCAAGGATAATGATTCCATTATTTGCACTATGCTGTACGAAGAGATCACCAAGGAAACGAACGAAGCGACTAAGCAGGCGTTAATTAAGCAATATGAAGACTACAATTGCACTAAGTAATAGAGGTATCGGCCCATGATATTAAAGAACGCTTATCGACTGGTGACACTGTTATTCATGATTTTCACCCTCAGTGCCTGCCAATCTACGTCTACACGTAATGCGCCACTTGCGGTCGGCCCAAACGCTATCGGGCAAGACCCCTATGGCGCGACTAAGGCCATTCCCCAGAGCGATATTTTTCTGGATGTGGCTGTGCCTGTATTTGACCCCGGCCTCCCCATGGACGGCAACAAGGTTGATTACGACGAGCTGGACGAAATGGATATTTGGCCACAACTGCGTCGCGCCGAGGCTAAGCGCTTTGCGGTACAGACCAAACGCGCTATTGCCGCGACCAAGGCTTTTGGCTCGGTGTCGGTGGTACCCGATGCCAATACCAGTGCCGATTTATACGTGCTTGGTACGGTATTGCACTCCGACTCCGAGTTTGTTCGTCTTGAGGTCACCGTGGTCGATAGCAGCGGCGAGCCCATAGATAGCGAGGAGTTTGAACATCAGGTGTCGAAAAGCTATTTCCGCGATGCCTTAAATAAAGGTAAAGACCCGTACCAGCCGGTGTTCGATCAGGTGGCCGACTATGTTTATGGGCTGTTGATGGCTCTGTCCGAGCAAGAAAAGCAAAGGCTGAAAAACACCAGCCTGGTACGTTATGCCCATTATTACTCTCCCGAGGCCTTTAACGATTACCTCGAGGTATCTATCGACCGTAAAAACGGCACCCGTTATTACAAGTATGAGCTTAAGGGTATGCCGGCTACAGACGATGCCATGCTGCAACGCATCCAGGTATTACGTAATCAGGAAATGCTGTTTGTCGATCGCCTGCAGGATCAGTTCGATGCTTTCCAACAAAGTACCGATGACCCGTATCATGAATGGCAGCGTGAAACCTTGCCCGAGGCGGTAAGAGCGAGAGAGGCTCGAGCCGAGCGTAATACTAAGGCCGTGGTCGGTGCCTTGGGCTTTATTGCTGCCTTGGCGTTGGGTAATAACAGTAATTCAACCTCCACCTCGGTAGCAAAAACCGCAGGCGCCCTGGGTAGCGTTTGGTTGTTAAAGGATGCCTATCAAGCCAATCAAAATCTTAGGGTCGCATCGGCGGTGATTGATGAAATGGGTCAAGGTCTGGATTTAACCCTAAGCCCGCAGGTGATGGAATTTAACGAGCAGCAAGTTGAATTAAGCGGTACCGCCGCAGAGCAGTACCAACAATGGAAAGCCCATTTAAGGAAGATGTACCATCTTGAAACCAGTGCCAATTAAGCGGGTGCCATTCACCTGGATAGCAAGTACAAGGTATTAATTGTGGGTGATGATAATAAGAAGGTGAGCTTAGATCAGCAGTTGCAGCAACAAACCCTGGTGCGGGGCTCGCAGATCAGAAATTATGTTCTGGTTGCGGCAATAACCCTGGCCTTGGTACTGTTGGCCATTGTTTGGCATGCCGTGAGTAGTGCTCCGGCGACCGAGTCCACGGCGAAGGCCGAGCCGCAAGCAGACAGCGAAATGGCTATAGCCGCTAGGGGCGCCTTGAACGAGGCGTTGCGTGAGCAGGTTCAACAGGCCATTTTAACCTTTGAGCAGCAGCATCAGGCGCTGCTCACTAATGAACAGGTTATTGCCTTTGCCCCCGAGTTACAGCAGCAGACGAGCAGCGCCTTTGACGCAGCCTTGCAGGCCTTTGCGCAGGGTCAGTTTCGCCAGGCTCAGGAGCGTTTACAGCAGAGTGATGGGCTGGCAACACGACTAGCCCGGCAGTGGCAACAAGCAATAGATAGCTGGTATCAACAGGCACTGCTGGCGCTCAACGACCAGCGCCCGCAAGAAGCGCGGCTTTATGTGGATAAGATGCGCGCGCTCAATCAGGCGGATGAGCGCATTGACGAATTGCAGCAACGGATCCAAACGTTTGCACAGCAGCAAAGCCTATGGCGTGATTATCAGGGGGCCGTGGCTGAGCGCGATGTCGATAAACAGGCGGCTCTGCTAACTCAGTTAGTGGTGCTACAACCTCAGCGCCAGGAGTTACAGGATAAACTGAACGCGGCCAAGGAAACCATCCGCAAACGGCGTATTGCCCAGAGGGTAAAAGAGGCGCAGCAGGCGCTGGCCCAGCAAAACTTTATCGATGCGCAGCGGGCCATCACGCAATTGCAGCGTTTACAGGCCGACGGCGACACATTGGGCTTGCTGCGGGCACAACTTAGCAAGCAACAGCGCCAGCTTAGCACCGAGCGCACCCGTGCCCTGGTGCTGAGCGCCAGCGAGCAGCAAGCGTGGCAACAGGTGGAGAGCCTGGCACAGCAGTATCTGGCGCGCGCACCGGGCGATAGCACCATTACTCGCTTGTTAGCCCGTGCTGAGCAGGTATTGGCGGCGCAGCGCGCTTTAAGCAATTACACGGCGCGACCCAAGCGCTTAAGCGACAGTAATATTCGCGCACAAGCCGAGGCGGCGCTGACAAAGGCCGAGATCTATGCGCCTTATTCGCAGCAACTGGCCAATAGCATTGCCGAGCTCAACCAGCACCTTCGCCACTTCAGTACCCCCATAGCAGTGACCCTGCTTTCTGATAAGCAAACTCAGGTGCACATCTATGGCGTTGAACAGCTAGGGGAGTTTGCCCAGAAGCAGGTGATGCTCTTACCCGGGAGTTATACCCTGGAAGGGCGCCGAGCGGGTTATGTCAGCGTCAAATATGAGCTGGAGGTGAGCGCAACGGACACACCCATTACACTTACCATAGCGTGCACACAAAGGATTTAGTGTTTATGTCAGAGCTAGATGCGCAATTAAAACAACGACAAAAAAGCAGTCTGCTGCCCTTGTTGATAGCCACCTGCTTGGCGCTGCTCAGTGTGGCGGCCATAGTGATCTATCTGTTTATCGCCAAGGGCCATGCCATTAAGGTATTGCCAGCCGAGGCTCAAGAGCACGCCCAGGTCGAGATTGTCTCCGGCTTCGGCTTTGTCACCGACGAGTTGGTGTATCGCTTTGCCAGCGATGTAAAAATTAAGGTGTCGTCGCCAACCTTCTTTGCCCAGGAGCAGATGCTCACCGACTCAAGCCCAGCAGCCGTTACCCTGGAGCTCAAACCCCGTCCCGGTACTCTGGTTGGCAAGTTTACTCAGCCCTACGGCGAGCAAACCCTTTGGATTGTTGACGGCCGCTTACTGGCCAAGGGAGCCAATATTAGCGAGCCACTGGCCGAAGGCGAGTACCGGCTCGCCATCGAAAACCCCTATTATCAAAACCAGCAACAGACATTGATAGTGGCGCGTACGCAAACGACCGAGGTGGTCGCCGAGTTAACCCCGGTCGACGGAGTCTTAGAACTGGCGTCTATTCCCAGCGGCGCCGAGGTGTATGTCGATGGAAAAAGTATGGGTAAAACGCCACTAAGACAAGCCTTGACGGGAGGTAGTTATGCGCTGGAGCTGCATAAGCCGGGCTATCAGGCGAGTGTTGAGAATGTCGAGATCACCGAGCAGTATCCGAGTGTCACACGTCAATACCAGCTCAAACCCGAGCAAGCCTATTTAGAGATCACCCTGACGCCCGAGGGTGGCAGCCTGTTTATTGACGGGCAAAAGGTGGCACCGGGGCATGTAGCGGTGGATGCCAATACCATGCACAGGGTGCGTTACGACAAACCTGGGTTTTACAGTTTCGACAGCAAGGTGATCTTGCCGCCCAAGGAACAGAAGTTCTATGCCATTACCTTAAAGCCGGAGCAAGGCCAGGTTAGTGTGCGCAGCAATGTAGAGGCCGAGGTGTATATTAATGGCCGCTCGCGCGGTAATACACCGTTAAATAAAACCCTGCCGGCCATCGCCCATGAAATAAAGGTGACGAAACCCGGGTATCGGAGCGTTGTTAAAACTATTACTCCGAGTGCCAAACACGACTCCACCGTGAATGTTACTTTACTGCCGGAGTTTGAAGCCCGTCGTCAAGAAGGCCAGCCCCTATTTGTCTCCACCCTGGGCATGGAATTACAACTATTTAATATGACGCCATTTTCTATGGGCTCACCGGCCAATGAAGTTGGCCGTCAGCGCAACGAGTTCCAAGTGCGGGTCGATTTTAGCCGGCCGATATGGGTGGCTAAGCACGAAGTTACGGAGGCGCAGTTTCACGCCTTCGATAAGCGGGTGCCGAAATCCCAACTACCGGTAACCAACATCAGTTGGCTGACTGCCGCACAATACTGCAACTGGCTCAGTGAACAAGAAGCCCTTGAACCCTATTACCGTATCGTTAATAACCAGTTTGCGGGTATCAATAAAAAGGCACGGGGCTATCGTTTGCTGAGTGAGGCGGAGTGGGAATGGTTGGCGAAAAAAGCCAAGCGCGCCCGCGCCACCAAGTATGTGTGGGGCGACAGCGAGCGAGTGCCCCGTGACGCCGGTAACTTCGCCGATGTCGGTCTCAAGGGCAAGCAGGCATTTTACTTGAGCGACTATCAGGACAGTCATACAGGCAAGGCGCCGGTAGGCAGTTACCGAGCCGACAAGGCCGGTCTTTATGACTTGGCAGGTAACGTCAGTGAATGGGTATTCGATGTCAGCTCCTATGTCACCCCGGACTTGTCCCGGGTGCACAGCGATTACCTGGGTCCCTCGGGTGGAGGTAACCATATTGCCAAGGGCGGCAACTATCAGTCAGGGCGACTGCAGGATTTACGGGCGGCGCTAAAAATCGTTGCCGACGGCCCCAGTGAAACCATAGGTTTTCGCATCGCCCGCTATGAGAGGTAAGTTATGAAACGTAAAGGCATGTTTTTGATAGTGGCGTTGCTCCTGGTCGGCGCATTAACTTCGGTCGCGATGGCGGCGAAAATCAGTTTGGACTCGCCGGCTACCTTCCCGGTGGATATTTAAGGAGCGCGTTATGCCAACCGACAATACTCGCATGAATTTGCCGCCGCTGGTGTCTATCGGCGTCTTTATCGCCACCGTCGTTGTAGTGCACTTGTTGTATCAAGGCATGATCCGCCCCGCGGCGGAGGCCGCGATTGCCGCCCATGGCAGTGGCGCGACGACTAATATCTGGGTGATCTTAAAAGACGCCGAGCAGCAGGCTTGTATGACCTTGGGGTTGTTCTGTCTGATCCTGATGGGCTACAAGTATTATCGCATTGTTACCAAGGAAGAGCCGGTGTTCACCTATGACTACCTGCGCACTTTTCCCAAGGAGGAAGCGCTGAATGTGGATGACGCCCTGGCATTTTTAGAGGAGGGGGAGAGCGCTAAGAACAGCTCGGTGGCCACCTGGATTAATTGCTTACGCCGCTATAAAAATACCCAAAATGTGCAGCATGCCGCCGATGCCATTCGTGATAGCGTCGAATCTCTGGCGGCGCAGCTGGAGGCGGGTAACGCCACCATTCGTTATTTTATCTGGGCCATTCCCAGCATTGGCTTTGTTGGCACCGTGCGCGGTATCGGTTCGGCCCTGGCCAAGGCCGAGGAGGCGGTGGCCGGTGATATCGCCGGTATGGTGGATAAGCTTGGGGTCGCCTTTAACTCGACCCTGGTTTCGCTGTTGCTTTCTATCCTCTTGATGTATGTGCTTTTTCACCTTAATAACCGCCAGGATGAAATGGTGCTGAAAACCAAGAACAACTGTGAAACCCATTTGTTAACCCATTTGCATAAGTAGCCAAGATGTTGAAGCGGCGCGGCGAACAAGGGTTAAACCTGTCCTTTCTCGATGTCATGGCCTGTGGTTTAGGGGCGGTGTTGATGATCCTGATCGTCATCAAGTTTCAGGCCTCAACCTCGGTGCCCAGTAACGAAATAGAGCGACTGCAGCAAAAGCTCGCCGCCACCGAGGAGCAGGCCAGTGCCTTGCAGCAGGAGCTGGAGGAGGTAGCGCAAGCGCTGGCCGCGGCGCAGGCGCAAAACAGTGACAACGACGAGCGCGTGGCCGCGTTAAAACTTATGCAGCAAGCGGCCAGGCAGGCATTGCAAGACCAACAAGCGGTGGTGGCGCAGTTACAGCAGTCGGTAGCAGCTGCGGCGCCGAAACAGGCGGATGACCCCATTGAGCTAAAGGGTGGTGGCGAGGAGAACTACTTATTGGGTCTCAAGGTTGAAGGCCAGCGCATAGGTATTTTGATCGATCACAGTGCCTCAATGACGGACGAGCAGCTTATTAAGGTGATACGCCGTAAGCTCGGCCCTGCACAGCAAAAGCAACAGGGGCCAAAATGGCAGCGTACCAAGCGGGTAGCGAAATGGTTGCTGGCACGGGTACCAAAGCAGTCGCAGGTAAGCGTGGTCGCTTTTAATTCTAGCGCCCAGGTGCTGGGTAGCAGAGCCATCAACTCGGCCAAGGTGGAGGCCAGCATGCAGGCCTTGGTTAAGGATATTGACGCTCTGGTGCCGGAAAATGGCACCGACCTATATACCGCCCTGAGCACCATCAACAGCACCTTTGCGGATATGGATGCGCTTTACATTATCACCGATGGTTTGCCGACCATGATGTCGGGCGCTCATGGGTTTCGCGAAACAAAACACTGTCAGCCAATAAGCGGTAATATGAAAACCATAGATGGCGATTGTCGTGCCCGAATCCATCAGTTCAGCATCGCCCAAGCCGCCCCCAAGGTACCGACCCACATTGTCTTGCTGCCCTTGGAAGGAGACCCGCTGGCGCCGGCGCTTTACTGGAACTGGGCCAATAACACCGGCGGTTTGATGATCGCCCCGGCGCGGAGCTGGCCATGAAGCGGCGTGAACCGGTAGAAATCTTTAGCCTGTCGTTTTTAGACATTATTTCCTGTGCGTTTGGCGCCGTGGTGATGCTGATCCTGCTGGCTAAAAATGGCGATCAGGGTGAGTTTAATGACGCCAGTCAAATTGCCACCCTGGTTCGAGCCTTGGACGGGGCCGAGCGCAGCGTCCAGCAATTACAGCAGGCCTTGAGCGAGGGTGCGGAGCAGTTGGCGGCCGCCGAGGCGCAGGGGGCCAGTAATGCCGAGCAGCAGATGGCCTTGCAGGCACAACTGGCACGAGCCAAGGATAAGGTGCAGCAGCTGACCGATGCGGCATCCGGTTTGGAGCAAACCCTGGTGGAGCGTCAGCGTGCCGCCATCAATGCCCCGCGTGCCACGGTGCGCGATGACGAGGTGGGCGGTATTCCCGTCGACAGCAATTATGTGGTTTTTATTATCGATACCTCGGGGTCAATGAAAACCATGTGGCCACGGGTGCTGAGAACCATGGACGAGGTGCTCAATAATCATCCCAAGGTACAGGGGTTTCAGGTGCTGTCCGACAATGGAGAGGTGCTGGGTGGGCGCTCCCTTGGTACCTGGCGCAGCGACAGTCGAGCGCAGCGCGCCGGGGTGCTACGTGGCTTACAACAATGGCATGGCAGCTCGAACAGCTCGCCGGTGGAGGGGATAGCCGCCAGCCTCAAGGCCTATGCCCGCTACCAGGGGGACCTCGCGCTTTATGTCTTTGGTGATGACTTTACCGGCACCAGTTACGACGATGCCCTAGCGCAAATTAACCGGCTTAATCGCAGTACCGGCGGTACGCCCATCGCCCGTATTCATGGCATCGCTTTTAAGCGCAATATGGGCGCGTCACCAGATATGGTGAAGTTTTCCACCCTGATGCGTGAGGTGGCACGGCAAAATAACGGCACCTTTATGGGGCTTTAGTTTGATCTTCAGGTGGGCGCATTGGGTATAACCCTTTTTGTCATTGTACAAAGCATGTTTTAATGTCTCCCTCACACTAAAAAGACCCAGCAGCAGATGGAAAAATATCAATCTATTTATCAGCGTGCGCTTGAGCGCAAGGGCTCACAGGCGCAACTGGAAGCCTTACTCAGTAAGCCAAAAACCACCGAGCAATTAAAGCAACTAACCGACGATATCTGGTTAGAAGAGTTCACCCGAAAAATCTTTCAAAGTGGCTTTTATTGGGCGGTGATCAATGCCAAATGGCCGGGCTTTCGCGAGGTGTTCTGGGATTTTAGCGTTGAGAAACTACTGATGATGGCGCCGGAAATGCTGGAGCAGAAGGCCAGCGATGAACGTATCGTGCGCAACTTTAAAAAAGTGCAAACCTTGCCTATTAATTGTCTAATGATCCATGAAGTAGCACAAGAGCATGGCAGCTTTAGCGACTTTGTTGCCCAGTGGCCGAGCGAGGACATTATCGGCCTCTGGCTGTATTTGAAAAAGCACGGAGCCCGCTTAGGTGGCAATACCGGTGCTTTTGCCCTGCGAGCTTTAGGTAAAGACACCTTTATGTTGTCGCGCGATGTGGAAGCCTATTGCCGTGCTAATGAGGTGATCGACGGCGGTCTGCACTCAAAGCGCTCCCTGCAGGCCATACAAGGCATGTTTAATGAGCTGCAGCAGCAAAGTGGCCGCTCCTTAACGGAGCTAAGCCAGCTTATCGCCTTTAGCATTGGCGACAATTATGTTGGTATGCAAACCAACTAAGGATAGCTATGAAGCTAGATAACCCCTATGCCCATATTGGTGCCCTGAGTCACAGCGCCCAGGTGCGTCAGTTTAGTCAGCCGCAGTTGTTGCTGTGGAATAGTGCGTTGGCGAAAACGCTGGGGCTGAGCGAGGACGACACCACTAAAGCCCAGCTTGCCAGTGGTCAGTCTTATCCGGATGCTAATGCCTTGGCTTATGCCGGCCACCAGTTTGGCAATTACGTGCCCTTGCTTGGCGACGGTCGGGCTCATTTGCTTGGTGCCGTCACCGATCCTCAGGGGCTGAGCTGGGATGTGCAATTAAAGGGCTCAGGAGCAACCCAATTTTCCCGCGGTGGCGATGGCCTCTGTGGTATTGGCCCAGCGGTGCGCGAATTTATTATGAGCGAAGCATTGGCGGCATTAAAGGTGCCTACCACGCGCTGTTTAAGTGTAGCGCTGAGCGGCGAGACGGTGATGCGACAACAGCCCAGCGCCGGCGCCATAGTGACGAGGGTGGCCAGCAGCCATATTCGCGTTGGCAGCTTTCAGTTTTTAGCCGCGCAGCAGGATGAGCAAGGCCTGGCCCAGTTGGTGGAGTTAACCATCAAGCGTCATTACCCCGAGCTGGCCGCGCTGAACGGGGATGAGCGCTTGTTGGCACTCTTTAGTGCGGTAATGGATAAGCAAATCGAACTGATTGTGCACTGGCTGCGCATCGGCTTTATTCATGGGGTGATGAATACCGACAATACCCTGGTGAGCGGCGAAACCATAGACTATGGCCCCTGCGCCATGTTGAACGGCTTTGACTTTGGCCGGGTGTTTAGCTCCATCGACCGCACCGGTCGTTAGCCTTTGGCAATCAACCGCAGATCGCCAGTTGGAACCTGGCCCGTTTCGCGGAAACCCTGATTGACCTGTTTAGCGTAGAGCGCGACCAGGCGGTGGCCGAGTTAACCCAGGTGCTTAACACCTTCGGCGACAAGTTTAATGCCGCCCTTAAAGCCATGTGGCTACAAAAACTCGGGCTCCTGGCCGAAGATAACGAGGCTGAGGCGCTGGTGGATGAGCTACTGGGGCTGATGCAACAACAGCAGTTGGATTACACCAATACCTTTGCGGCGCTCACCGCCTATTGCCATCAGGGCACCGAGGTGCCCGAGCCCCTGGCCTCATCCTTGGGAGATTGGCTGGCGCGCTGGCAGGCGCGGATAGCCGGGCACAAGGAGCAAAGCGCGGCGTTGATGAGTGCGGCAAATCCGCAGGTGATCCCCCGCAATCACAGGGTGGAAGAGGTGATCGCCGACTTTGAGCGTCAGGGTCACAGCGACAAGCTGGCGCCGCTGCTGGCGGCCATTCGTAACCCTTATTGCCTTGACCCCGAGCATGCATATTTACAGCAGCCGCCAGAGCAGGGCGAAGACGATAGTTATCAAACCTTTTGTGGTACCTAGTGGCCATCGTCCTTTGGCGAAACTAATAAAAAAGCCCGGGCAATTGCCCGGGCTTTTTTAGTAAAATGAGAAGGCTTAGTTAGCCTGGGCAAACGCCTCTGCTTGACGCCATACGCGCAGCATATTCTCGCCGAGGATCTTTTTGATATCCGCATCGCTATAGCCACGGTCCAATAAACCTTGTACCAGGTTAGGGTAGCTGGATACGTCTTTAAGGCCCACGGGTAGTGAGTCACCCACACCATCGTAGTCAGAGCCAATGCCCACATGCTCGATGCCGATCAGTTTCACCACGTGGTCGATATGATCTAACACCTGCTCCAGGCTGGCGAATGGGAAGGGGTTCTTCTTCAGGTAGGCCGCCTTAAAGTCGGTGGTGTCTTTGCCCGCTTCTTTGGCCTTATCCTGGGCCTCATCACGACGGTCGTACCAGCTATTAGCCTTGCTGGTCACAAAGCTGGAACCGAAGTTAATTTGGATCACACCGCCGTTCTTTTTCAGCGCCAACAGCATGTCGTCATCCATATTGCGCTCAAAACCCGGCGTGTATTTACGTAGCGAGGAGTGTGAGGCAATCACGGGCACCTTAGACAGCTCCATCACCTGATAGAAGGCCGCATCCGAGATATGCGAGACATCGATCAGCATGCCGATATTATTCATCTCGGAGACCAGCTCTTTACCGAATGGGCTTAGGCCCTTCCATTTACGGCGAATATCATAGCTGGAGTCGGAAATATGGTTGCTTTGCGAATGCGCCAAGGTGATATAACGCACGCCACGCTCATAGAAGTGGTGCAGGTTCTTAATCTCGCCTTCGATGGGGGAGCCATTTTCCATACCCATGGCCAGCGACATCACGCCGTCTTTAAATTGCTTTTCCACATCTGCGACCGAGTCGGCAATGGCGAACTTATCGGGGGCGCGATAGGCCAGCGCTTCCATCATATCGATCAGCTGATTGGCCAGTTCATAGCTTTTACCTTTGCCTTCGAATTCCAAGTTGGCTGGAATATAGATAGACATGAAGGGGGCGTTTAAACCACCTTCAATGGCGCGAGGGTAATCGAAATCACCGCGCTCGGTGGCCTTGCTGACGTCATCCCATTTGTTATGAATGCGGTAAGGGACATCGATATGGGTATCGATAAGGATGTTTTCTTGCGCCAGTTTAATGGCTTTTTCTGATGCGTGGTAGTCATCCTGTGCTGCAACACTGGTGCTGCCCAGTGCTATTGCCAGCGCTGCCCCAAGGGTGGTGAGTTTCATAGTAGCCGCTCATTATTATTATCGAATTAAAGGCCCATTGTGGCGACATTTGCGGGGTATGACAAGGATATGAGATTAAAGTGTGCAGGCACGCAATAAGGTGCTCATAAACACAGAGTAGAGCGGCAAGGCAAAAGAGTATAAATCAAGGCGGATACCAATCCATACGTATTGTTGTACCGTAAAACACCTTCAACAAAATCGCGACAAACAGTGAATCAGCAATTTGATGAATAGAATAAACCCACGAAAACTAAGTAATAGTAAATGGACAGCCACTCAGCCGCGAAATAAAGAAAAGCACTTTTTAGTCACTGAGGTGGAATATGATGAGGACGGCACGGTGCTTTCGTGTACTTTGGAGGCGATCCTCTCGCGCAATGAATATGCAATCGATTGGACTGAGCTTAAAGATACCAGCCGATGGCAGCAAGGTTGGAAGTAGGGTGACACCTACATGCCATAATCCCGTTCGACTTTAGCGATGCGCAATTTAAACGCCGAATACCACTTTTTACGGCCGTTTTTTTGCGCTTCAAGGTGCTCCATATTCGCTTTCCAACTTTTTATTGCGGCTAAATCAGCCCACTAAGAAACCGTGATCCCCACTTCTTCACGAGCGGATTCAATGCCTAAAAAGCCGGTTTGTTCCTTGGCCAGCTCAACCATTCGTGCGGCGGTATCACCATAGCCTTCATCTTCTACCCCGCCCTGAAGAAACGTGCCATTATCGACACGGCGTGATTCTATCGCTTGGGGAGAAGATTGCAAAGTAAAGGAGTGAAGTATGGCTATGAATTTGAAAGCAAAAGCTAATCAACTTTCACCTTAGGCTCTTTAGATTGGCCACTTAGCAGTTTAGGTATGTCTATACCATTCACCGTATGAACTTTGTAGCCATCATAAGAAAATCCAAAAATGGATTGTTTACCATGGAGAGTTAATTTGTCACCTGGCGAAACCCAATGCCAATCAAAAGAACTTAAGCCGCAAAGACTGTTATTGAATAGCAGCTGATATTCTTTAATCAGTACGGAGCCATTGCAATGCTTTTGCTTATAGGAGCTGCTTTTTTTCTCAATTGTAACAACCATAGTCGCGTCATCCGCCAAGGAGTAGCTAAGATAATGCAGCGTTGTTGGGATACCTAAAGAGACAGCAATGAATACAAAGCCAGGAATTCCAAAAAGGCACATAAGCATATAAGCGACATATTGCATCCATGGACTTTTAAATTGCCCACGTGCTAATTGATAGCGCAGTTGAGAGTCCTTTTTGAAGAATGTGTAAGTCTGTAGTGCTATCAGGGCTAGCATAAGTGGAATGCTCAGCCACGCAAGTGGACGTGCAATGTGTTCATGAACGAGCACTTTTGCAGTAAAATGGAAAACTACCAGCCACAATATTACAATAATAAGGGTGAGTAACGTTATTGCCATCGCTTTATTTTGGTGATGTTTTGTTTTTACTTCCATGTTTAATCCAATCCTTGAGGTAGTTACTCACATGCCATAATCCCTTTCTACCTTGGCGATCCGTAATTTAAACGAGGCATACCACTTCTTGCGTCCTAGTTTTTGCGCTGCAAGGTGCTCCATATTGCGCTTCCAGTTTTTTATCGATTCCAGGTCGGCCCAGTAGGAGACGGTGATGCCCACTTCCTCGCGAGCAGATTCGACGCCTAAAAAGCCGGGCTGTTGCTCGGCCAGCTCTACCATGCGGGTGGCGGTGTCGCCATAGCCTTCATCTATCTCGGTGCGCACCGAGGTAAAAATAACCGTGTAGTAGGGCGGTTCAGGGGTTTGAGCGATTAACGGCATACACATTCCTTGTTGGCTGAGTGGGCTGCTGCTTTAGGTGATCAGCATAACAGCCGCGGGTGAGTTTGGTTAGCGAAAAATGCTGGTAGTGGTACGGGCTGGTATTTGCCAGCCCCGATTAAAACTCATCCCTATCAATGTGATAGTCGCCTTCCTCGGCCTGCATTTGCTTAAACTGCTGGGCGCTCATAATGTTTACTTCTTCATGGAGTTCCGAGTAAACGATCAGTGCCTCGCCGCTTTTTATCAGGCCAAGCACCTGTTCGATTTTCGTTTCCTTGTCCACCTCGGTTTCACCATAGTCGGTGCCTTCGCGAAGAATAAATTGCTCTATGAGGTTGGTAAGTGCTTCTTTACTTAATTCTTGGTAGGGAATGATCATGCGTTTTCTAATTGCTCTAAGAAGTATTGGGGTACGGTTTGCTCTAACCAAAATTCCGGTTTAAACCAGCCGCTGCAACTGATAAAGCCCACATGCCCGCCCTTGGCCGATACGCGTAAATCAACGGCGGCGGAGACATCTTGCGGACGCGGTACCGCCGGCGTTGCCAGCATGGGGTCGTCTTCGGCATGAATTATCAGGGTCGGGGTGGCAATATGCTTAAGATAGGGCTTGGCACTGCTTTTTTGGTAGTAATCCTCGGCGCCGTTAAAACCATGCAGGGGCGCGGTGATCATATCGTCAAACTGCCACAGGTCATTGATGCTGTTGAGCTGCTCGGCACTCATATCAAGCGCGCCTTTTAAGTGCGGCAGCTTGCGGGTCATGGACTTTTTCATGCGGCCAAGCAGGTAGTGCTGATAAATTTTGCCCAGGCTTTTGCGGATCACCTGACAGGAGCTGGATAAATCATGAGGGGCGCTGATCACCGCCGCGGCCTTAAGACCACTGTGCTCGCGCTGCTCACCCAGGTATTTGGCCAGGACGTTGCCGCCGAGTGAAAAGCCGACCGCCGCTAAGGCACGTCCGGGAAAACGTTGCTGCAGAGTGCGGATAAAAAAGCCTAAATCCTGAGTTTCGCCGCTGTGATAGGCGCGGGTTTGTCGGTTTGGTTCGCCGGAGCAGTTGCGAAAATGCATCAGCACCGCATCCATCCCTGTCGCTTGCAACGCCAGCATCATGCCCTTGGCATAAAAGCTGTCGATATTACCCTCCAGACCATGGAGGATGATCACCAGTGGCTTATCCGGCTGGGCCGGTTGTGCCCAGGCAAGATCGAGAAAGTCATCATCTTCCGTGGTGATGATTTCGCGGCTGACATTCACCTTAAAACCGGGGCGAAAAAAGCGCGGTAAAATGGTTTGCAGGTGGCGGCCGGGCATCCACCAGGCAGGGGTAAAGTGGTTACTCACTGAATATTTACCAACAAAATCAGAATACATCGCGCACTATAGTAACAAAGTTTGGCGACATGCTCATTTTTATCGCATAAAAATAAAGCCTCCGCTAATGCAAGATTAGAGGAGGCTTTGTGCGTCGTGCTTAATTTGGTTGGTAGCCAAGGGCGTATAAGCTTGACCCGTGGCGGGGTAATTAGTTTCCTTCAGGAACCTCGGCGTCCATGACTTTCTTCACGAAATAGCCCACATAGAACAAGCAAAGTAAAATCACTACAGTCAGTATGCCAAAAGACATAAACAGCACCGGGTCTGAGAAAAAGTCGCGAAAGAATACTTGCATGATGGCGTCTCCTGTTCCTTTGATATGGCTAGTGTAGGAGAGCCGAGCCGGTGGCAATATGACCTAGATCAAGGTTATTTTAGGGTTAGTCTGTGATTGCGTGCAGAGCTTGATCCAGATCAGCATTTAGCGGCAGTAGGGAGCTGGGTAGATACAAAGCCAGGTTGTTGACCTTACTCTCAGAGCGCAGTTTCAGGGTGTTACAGGCCTGTACCAACTGCATTTGCTGCTGGCGTTCAAATTGCAGTTCGAGGTCGAGTAACTGCTGGCGCAGCGCCGGGTAGTCGGGCAGTGACCCCTGCTGCGCCTTTACCTCGGCGCGCACCTGGCGCAGGGGTTTAAGGGCAAGCTGGTTAAAGGGCGCTATGGCCGTTTGCAGCGCTTGCAACTGGGAAGAGTCCAGGGCTTGCTGGTGGCAGTCTAAATAGGCCAGCAGCAGGCAGAGATTGACGTTCAGGTCGTACTCGTCCTGCCACTGCAACAGGGCTTTTTGCACCTGGGGGTTGGCGTACACCGTCAGGCTAAAGCGCCAAAACTCTGCGGCGCTAATCTTGCTCATAAAAGGCCTGCTCTTGTTCTTCGAGCTCGGTCATCAGCTCCAGCAGTTCTTCTTCCACCTGCTCCTGCTGTTTTGCCGCCTCGGTTTGCTGTGCCAGAAGTTGCTTGAGCTTTTCCTTATGCTGCTCTTCATACAGGCTGTTATCGCTGAGTTGCTGCTCTATCTCGCTTAGCTGTGGGCTGAGCTTGTCGAGCTGCTTCTCCAGCTTCTCAATGGCTTTTTTCAGCGGCTGCACCTGCTTGCGGAACTCGGCTTCCTTGCGCTTTTGCTCCTTGCGGTTGGCGCTGGAATGGGCCTTATCTTCATTGTTTTGTGCAGGCTTTTCCGCCTGATTGGCCTTAAGCAGCCATTGGTAATAGGCATCGAGATCATAACCAAACTGGCTGACCTCGCCGCTGTCGACCAGGTAGAACTCATCGGCGGTGTTCTTTAACAGGTGGCGGTCGTGCGATACCGTCACCATGGCGCCTTCAAAACCTTGCAATGCCATAACCAAGGCATGGCGCATTTCCAAGTCCAGGTGGTTGGTCGGCTCATCCAGTAACAGCAGGTTCGGTTTTTGATAGACCAGCATGGCCAACACCAGGCGGGCTTTCTCGCCACCGGAGAAAGGCGCCACCGCCTCCAGCGCCTTATCGCCGATAAAGGCAAAGCCGCCAAGGAAGTCGCGCAGCGACTGCTCGCTGGCCTGAGGGTCCAGGCGTTGCAGGTGGGTCACCGGGCTGGCCTCTAGATCCAGGGCTTCCAACTGATGCTGAGCAAAGTAACCCACCTTGAGACCTTGGTGATAAAACACCTCACCGGCCTGGGGTTTGATCTCCTGAGCCAGTAATTTGATCAGTGTGGATTTACCGGCACCGTTGCGACCTAGTAAGGCAATGCGACTGCCCGGTACCAAATTGAGCTTAATGCTGTGCAAAATTGTGGTGTCGCCATAGCCGGCCTGGGCGCCATCAAGGGCGATCAGCGGATTGGGCAGGGCATCGGGCTCGGCAAAGCTAAAGTCGAATGGTGAGTCGACATGGGCTGGGGCCAGCTTTTCCATGCGCTCTAAGGCCTTAACCCTGCTTTGGGCCTGTTTGGCCTTGCTGGCCTTGGCCTTAAAGCGGGCGATAAACTTTTCTAAATGGGCAATTTGTTCCTGTTGTTTAACAAATTGCGCCTGATGCTGGGCCAAACGCTCGGCCTTTTGGCGTTCAAACTGGGAGTAATTGCCCTTGTACACATTGATCAATTGCTGATCTATGTGCCAGATTTCACCGACCACGGCATCGAGAAACTCTCGGTCGTGCGAGATAAGCACCAGGGTGCCGCTGTAGGCACGCAAAAAGCGCTCGAGCCAATACACCGCATCCAGATCCAGGTGGTTGGTCGGTTCATCGAGCAACAGCAGGTCGGCATCGCGGATCAGCGCCTGTGCCAGGTTAAGACGCATACGCCAGCCCCCGGAAAAGTCACTGACCGGATAATCTATCTGGCTACTGGTAAAGCCTAAACCATGCAGCAGCTCTCCGGCTTTGGCCTCAATGCTGTAACCCTTCATCAATTCCAGCTGTTGGTGCACCCTGGCCTGAGTGTCACCATCGCCGCTTTGCTCCGCCGCTTTCAGCTCGGTGCGCAGCGCATAATACTGGGGGTGACCCTGCAACACATACTCAAGGGCGCTGATATCCAGGGCCGGAGTTTCTTGCTTGACCGAGGCAATGGACCATTCCTTGGGAATTTTGGCTTCACCGGCATCGAGTTGCAGTTCGCCTTTAAGCAAGGCAAACAGGCTCGATTTACCACAGCCATTACTGCCCACTAAGCCCACTTTATGTTGTGGGAACAAGGTGGCACTGGCATTTTTTAACAGGCATTTTGGGCCGCGTAAAAGCTCGATGTCGCTGATTTGAATCATAGTTACTGCATGGTGTTAATAATGGAGCACATCATATCATGGAGTCCTTGCCCAAGCGGGAAAGTTTTTATGATAAACTGGCGCTTTAAAGCCGGGTGTTTTCGGCCAAGGGGTTGAGAGTATGAAACAGAAAAAGCGTTTTATTGCCGGGGCCAGTTGTCCCGAGTGTCAGCAAATGGATACCATGATGCTGTATAAAGAGCATGATGTGGAAAAAGTACAATGTGTTGAGTGCGGTCATATCATGACCCAGCCGGAAAACGCCGTACAAGCCTCAACGCGTCAGTTTGAGCAGGTGATCGGCGTCTTCAAACCAGAGTAAACTTAGGGTCTGTTAGTAATGCGGCGGGGGCGGCTCTTGCTCCTGTGGCATCACCGAGCCGCTTTGCACCTCGCGGAACTTCTCGCCCAATAGCTCCATCTGTCGGCGCATCTTTGCCATCTGCTGTTGGTGCGCCTTAAGCTCCTCATTCAGTATATCTATGGTCTCGTCTTGAAATGCCACCTTGGCCTCAAGACTTTCAATACGTGCTTCTAAGTGGTTCATGGGGCTCTCTTAATCTCAAAATACTCAGACAGACCACTGGAACTTTCGGTGATCAGTTGATTCTGTTCGCTAAAGGCAACGGCAAAGACCACCGCCGATTTTGGCTGGCTATTGGTTCTGGTTGCAACCTGATAATCCAGCACGCGTTTGCCACTGCTGGTATTCCACAGCGCCACTTCACGACTCGGTGAACCGGTAGCGAGCCACTGGCCATCGGCAGAAAAGCGTACCGCGCTGAAAATTTTCTGGCGGGCAATATACTGCAAATTACTGTGCTGTGCACCTGTTGTCAGATCCCAAATTGTGGCTTGGCGTTTACTGCCGGCGCTAAAGGCAAAACGCCCTTTTGGGTCTAAGGCCACCTGAGTAACGCGGCTGGCATGATTAAAACGGTATACCACCTGACCGCTGCGGGTATCCCAAAGATAGGCGCTGTAGTCATTACCGCCGGTTAGGGCATAGTGACCGTTGGGGGACATAGCCACGGCATTGATCTTTTCCTGATGGCCGAGAAATTCCAGACGGCGCCCAGTCTGTAAATCGATATGTACGGCAACGCCATCGGCACGGCCATACAGCACATAGCGGCCACCCTTGCTTAGGGCGATATCACGAATATGGGATTGCTTGATTTGGTAATAGCCAAGGTTCTCGCCACTGTTCATATCCCACAGCGCAAACTGATCCTTGGTGGCGGTGACCGCGGTACTGTTATCGGCGGCGATATCCAGGGCGATAACCAGATTCTGTTCATCTTCGCTCAAGTACCATTGAAATTTCAGCGCATTGACTTGATTGTCCCAAGCGGCGACACCATGTTCTATTGTTGACACCAGGCTGAAGCGGCCGTCTTCTGAAATAGCGGCGTCATAGGCGCCGGCAGCGGCATGAGGGTGATATTTAACGGCATCCGATTGCTGTGGCTGGCAGGCGACAATCAGGGTTAACAAGGCCGTAACGAGCAGTGTGCGAATTATTATCATAAATTTGCAAGTGTCCCTTAACTCTGTTGCCTCAAGCAGTTAGACTAGGGTCGATTGATTTTTGTTTAATCGCGACTCTAGGTTGTTTTTCTAATTATTTCATTAAAGTAATTAGAAAAACAGCCTCATGCTGGAGTTGGAAAATTAGGCCTTACGCGCTAAGGTCCGTTAATCAAAATTTAGTTTTGTAACCTTAAAATGGCAACCTTATGTTGCTGGAGATAGATATGAAAAAAACAATTAAACTATCGCTTGTAGCGGCGTCAGTACTAGCCCTTACAGCGTGTAACCAAGAAGCAGCTAAGCAAGAAGTAAAAGAAGTAAAACTAGAAACTGAAGCTCAGCAACAAGCTTATGGTATTGGTGCCTCTGTGGGTACTTTCCTAAATAAAGATCTAGCCGACAAAAAAGAGCTGGGTATTGAACTTGACCAAGAGCTAATGCTACGTGGTTTTAAAGATGCGCTAGCCGGTGAAGCCAAGCTAGACGAAGAGAAAATTCGTGAAGTACTCACTACTCTTGATGAGTCGGTACGTACTAAGCAGCAAGAGCAAGCGAAAGCAGCCGCAGCTAAAAGCAAAGAAGAAGGTGAAAAATACCTAGCCGATAACGCTAAGAAAGAAGGCGTGACGGTAACTGAGTCTGGTCTACAGTACGAAGTGATCACCGCTGCTGAAGGCGACAAGCCAGCTGAAACCGATACGGTTAAGGTACACTACAAGGGCACCTTGATCGACGGTACCGAGTTCGATAGCTCATACTCACGTAACGAACCTACCAGCTTCCCGCTTAACCGCGTAATCCCAGGCTGGACCGAAGGTCTTCAACTTATGCCTGTTGGTTCTAAGTACAAGTTCACTATTCCTTCAGAGCTTGCTTACGGCGAACGTGACCTAGGTAAGATCCCTGCTAACTCAACGCTTGTATTCGAAGTTGAGCTACTTGAGATCGTTAAAGCGGAAAAAACTGACGCTGAGTAATCAGGGTTGGTTGTTGCGCGGTGGTCAGTACCGCCGCGCACAAGCGTCAAAGCAAAAAAAAGCCCCGCTCATCGAGCGGGGCTTTTTTGTGTATTGAATCAGGTGTGGTTGGTGTAAAGGTTATGGATCAACTCATCTTCCAACTCGAAGCGAATGCTTAGAGCTTCGCCCAGCTTCGACAGGTCTTTATCGAAGTTTTCCAGTAAATCGTCGTTCTTGGTTTCCGCGTAGTTATCGTTAAAGTCGAGGGCGATATCCGTAGTGGCGGAAATTTGAGGATATAGGGAGCGCGCCAGTTTGAGGCTGTCTTCGCCGCGGCTTTCGCACTGCTTAACAATATCGTCGTAGATTTCAAAGTGGCCGGCTGAGAGATAGTCCATCAATAATTGGCAAAAACTCTGGATATTGGCCTGCTCCGGTAGTGCCTGATCATGCCTACCATGGTGTACCGGGCCCGCTAGGCCACAGTACTGAACTAATAGCTCCTGGCGGTCTGTTAACCACTTATCGATGACGCTATGGCTACCGCCCCATTTTTGTTGTGCTTTTTCCAATTGCGATAACATCACTGCTCTCCTAACCTCTCTGGCGTTACCTCCTATAAAAAGGAAATCTGAGGCAAAGGTCAACCTATTTTTAAGAATTATTATTTCAGATTATTACAGGGCGGAGGTCGGATGATTGCAATCGGCAGCTTAGATAATTAGGGCGCTAGAAAAGAAAAAGCCACCGCAAGGGTGGCCGAATTTCTTTAGCAGTCTCGTTGTACGAGCTTCTTTTTATTATGTTTGTTCTAACTTTTTATTATTATTCTCTAGAACGGCATTAGTTATACCAAGGTCGTATAAGCGTTGCAAGCTCTTTTGATAAAAAGTTAACATTTTTTTATCAACATTCACATTTGCTGAGGCACAAATGTGCATTTCAATGATCTATTTCATCATAGTGAATTCAGGTTATGGTAGAATCTTGGGCAACTAATTTAGAACCGAAAGAGTTACGCCATGAGCGAATTGAAAAATGATCGTTATTTACGTGCTTTAGCAAAACAGCCCGTCGATAAGACGCCGGTATGGATGATGCGTCAGGCCGGTCGCTATTTGCCAGAGTATCGCGCTACCCGCGCCCAGGCCGGGGACTTTATGAGCTTATGTAAAAATGCCGAGCTCGCTTGTGAGGTAACTTTACAGCCATTACGTCGTTATCCTTTGGATGCAGCGATTCTCTTCAGCGACATTCTTACCATTCCCGATGCCATGGGCTTAGGGCTTTACTTTGAAACCGGTGAAGGCCCTAAATTTGAGCGTCCGGTAACGAGTTACGCGGATGTGGCCAAGATCGCCATTCCCGATCCGGAAGATGAACTAGGTTATGTGATGAATGCCGTACGCACCATTCGTCGCGAACTCAAGGGCGAAGTGCCTTTAATCGGTTTCTCTGGCTCTCCTTGGACGCTGGCGACCTATATGGTTGAGGGCGGTTCAAGCAAGACTTTCGGCAAGATTAAAAAAATGGCTTTTGCCGAGCCAAAAACTCTACACCTGTTGCTCGATAAGCTTGCCGACTCGGTAACCAGCTATCTGAATGCTCAGGTAAAAGCCGGTGCGCAATCCTTGATGATCTTCGATTCCTGGGGTGGGGTATTAAGCCCGCGTGACTATGAAGAGTTTTCATTACGTTATATGCACAAGATCGTTGATGGCCTAATTCGTGAAAACGATGGTCGTAAGGTGCCGGTCACCCTGTTCACTAAGAGCGGTGGTCAGTGGATTGAGAAGATTGCCGCGACCGGCTGTGATGCCATTGGTTTGGACTGGACCATAGATATTGCCGATGCTAAGCGCCGTGTAGGCGACAAGGTGGCACTACAAGGCAATATGGACCCGTCTATGCTGCATGCTTCGCCTGAGCGCATTCGCGAAGAAGTAGCGTCTATTCTGGCCGGTTTTGGCCATGGCAGTGGTCATGTCTTTAACCTGGGCCACGGTATTACTCCGGATGTTGATCCTGAGCACGCCGGTGCCTTTATCAACGCCGTGCATGAGCTGAGCGCGCAATACCATAAGTAAGCATTTAAAGATAAAAAAGAAAAAGCCCGCAGTAGCGGGCTTTTTTGTGTCTGTCGTTTTATAACCTAGCCGTTAGTAAATCAGGCTGGTGCCGTTGGCCATCATTGAGGCGCGGCCTTCCATCAGCTCTAGGTAATTTTGCGTTGGCCAGTTGCGGCGTTTGGCTTCATCGTAGGCCTGGCGCAGGTATTTTTCACCTTGCTGCATGCGACCCAGTTCGCTGTAGGCGACACCCAACACCGAAAGCAGGACCGGGTTATCCGGTGCTTCAGCACGGGCAAGTTCGGCGTATTTGACCGCTTCTTCATAGTTGCGGATCGATTCTTTATCGGCAAAGGCCAGCAGTTTGGCGTAGGCGATCATCGCCGGCAGATACTGCTGATGCGTGGCTTTTTTAAGAATTTTTGCCGCTTTATCCAGGTCATAATGAACCGTCTCATAGTCGAGCAACTTGCTGGCCAACTGATATTGGGCGCGCTCGTTCCCACTGTGGCTGGCCACTTCCAACCAGTTATACGCCTTTTTCTTATCGGCTTTACAAGCGGTGCCATATTCGAAGCAGCGTACCAGCCATAATTGCGCATCGTAGTTGCCGTTAATGGCGGCACGGTAATACCAGTCCAGGTAATGCTCTTTGCTGTTTTCCACCAAGTCGGCTTCCAGCATCATGGCATAACGAGCCTGGGCGTAATTATTGCCCTTATCAGCAAGCGCTTTAAGTTTTTGTGAGTACTCCGCCAATTGCGACTTATATTCGCGGCGGTAATTGCTCTTGTTGCTTTGCAGCTCGAAGGTATGGGTTAGATCGAACACCGCTTGCGGTTCACCGCTGTAGTCGTTAGGCACATTGTATTGCCACTGAGCGATGGCTTCTAAGGCGGCGTCATCGATAACCCCTTTCGGGAAAGAGGCGATCACCCGCTCGTTAATTACTTTACCCTGCTGATTAACGTCAAAACTGACCGTCGCCCATGCGCTTTGAATGCCAGCCTCGTCGTTATAGGTAGGGTTAACCTTTTGTTTAACAGTGATATAGCGGGCATCGTGGCCGGATTTATCTTTTATCGGAGCCAGGGTGCGTTGATGCTCTTCAAAGCCGAATTTATATGAAAGCGCCTTGTAGTGGTCTTTACCATCTTTACGAGAAGGCACTTCACGGCGGATTTCACGATAGCGATCTTTGGCATCTTCGTTACCGTAATCGAGGGCAAGCATGTACCAAGAAAAAGCACTGTAGATGTCGGCGTCGGTACCCTGGCCCTGCTCATAGAGCTTGGCTAGTTCAAACATAGCCTGCGGGTGACCTTGCTCGGCGAGCTTCTTAAATTCAGTGAAGGCCGCAGCGTAATCTTCATTTTTGAGATCTTTCTGAGCGCTGGAATAATCGGCGAATGTGGCGAAACTTGCCAGACTTAATGCTGCACAAAGACCAAATGCACGTATTTTCATTCCCTTTCCCTAACTTTTTCTTCTTATATCATCGAGTTTACAAGAATTTTACAGTTGAACAAGGGCTGAATGATAAAAAATGGGCACAAGGCCCATTTTGGTGTTTATAGAGAGTATTTTCTTAATCTATATCAAACTAAGCGATTAAGACCATTCAATGCCGCCACCCGGTAGGCTTCGGCCATGGTCGGGTAGTTAAAGGTGGTGTTGACGAAATACTCAACATTGTTGCCGCCATTTTTCTGCTCCATGATGGCCTGGCCGATATGCACTATCTCCGAGGCGCGCTCGCCAAAGCAGTGGACACCCAATACTTCTTTGGTTTCGCTATGGAATAAAATTTTCAGGCTGCCCACATCGGTACCGGCAATTTGCGCCCGCGCCAAATGTTTAAACTGGGCGCGGCCCACCTCGTAAGGAATTTTGGCGGCGGTAAGCTGCTGCTCGGTTTTGCCCACCGAGCTCATTTCCGGAATGGTATAGATACCGGCGGGGATATCGATGATCAGCTTTTCGTTGCATTCGCCTTTGACTATGGCATCGGCACAGATACGGCCCTGGTCGAAGGCGGCGCTGGCTAGGCTGGGGTAGCCTATCACATCACCGACCGCATAAATGTTACCGACTTCGGTTTGATAACTTTCGTTGACCTTAAGTTGGCCGCGACTGTCGGCCTTTAAGCCCACCGCGCCTAGATTTAAGGTATCTGTGTTACCGGTGCGGCCATTGGCAAAGAGCAGGCAATCGGCCTTAACGCGTTTGCCCGACTTCATATGCATAATGATGCCGTCGTCGCGCGCTTCGACGCGATCGAATTCTTCGTTATGGCGAATAAAGATGCCACTGTTCCAAAAGTGATAGCTCAGGGCATCGGAGATTTCGTCATCCATAAAGGCGAGCAATCGGTCTCGGGTGTTAACCAGATCGACCTTGGTTCCTAATCCTTTGAAAATAGAAGCGTACTCACAACCAATTACACCGGCACCATAGATCAGGATGCGTTGTGGATCGTGTTGCAGGTTTAAAATTGTGTCGCTGTCATAGATGCGGGGATGATTAAAGTCGATATCTGCTGGACGATATGGGCGCGAGCCGGTGGCGATCACTATGGTCGGTGCGCTCAACTGCTCTATTGTTCCGTCCAGGTGTTGTACCTGAACCGTGTGCTTATCGATAAAGCTGGCATCCCCCTGATAGAGATCGATGCGGTTGCGCTCATAAAAGCTGCTACGCAGGTTCGACTGCTTGGAGATCACCGCACTGGTATGACTCAAGATATCGCCAAAGGTCAGGCGACTAGGGCGCTCGGAGATATTGAATAAGGGGTTGGCCTTGTATTCGATATAACGGCTGACCGAGTGACGCAGGGCTTTGGAAGGAATGGTGCCCCAATGCACACAACCACCGCCGACGGCACGCTGGCGTTCGATCACCGCTACCTTTTTATTGCTCTTGGCCAGGTTCATGGCGGTGCCTTCGCCCCCCGGTCCGGTGCCAATAATAATGGCGTCATACTGATATGACGCCTCGGGTTTCTTCTTACTTGTGGTTTGTTTAGCCACGCTCACTCCTTTACCCTTTGATGCCTAGCTATACGCCTTTAGCAAGCGTGCATTTAACGCTAACCAAGCCTGCTTTTGCGTTTGCCACGCATCTTCTAAATCATGATATTGCTTCATTAAAGCGGATTTTTCGCATTGTTGCAGCATCGAATTCTTTTTCGCTTCAAGTACCTGCTTCTGTACCTGGCAAAAATGCTGCAGCTTTTTCAGCAATATTTCATACTCGTTTTGCAGTAGCGCTAGTTTATCATGAGCGACTTCCTTGGCGGCAAGTTCGACCTTGGTTTTAGCCAGCAGGGTTTGCGCCTTGGCCTGTTCGATGCGCTCTATGGGTGTGCGCTTAAGCTTTTTCGCTAGCCCCAGATAGGCAAAGGTGCGGATCATCCACTTGGTGGGGTCGTAGTGCCACCAACGGATACCGTTGCGATAATCGCTGGCAAAAATATGATGGAAGTTGTGGTAACCCTCGCCGTAGGTAAGCAGTGCGAGCAAGCCATTATCACGGGCGGTGTTTTTTTGTGTGTACGGACGCGAGCCCCAAATATGGGCGAGGGAGTTAATAAAGAAGGTAAAGTGCTGTGATAACACCAGGCGCAGTAAACCCGCCAGTAACAACATGCCGATGATGTCGCCAAGAATAACCCCTAACAGCAGGGGGAGGCCTAAGTTCATCAACACCACCAGTTTCATATAATGTTTATGTTGCCACATAACCACCTTATTGCGTTGCAGGTCGCGGGCATTGCTGTAGTTGCCATAGGCTTCGCCCTGATAATCGCGCAGCATCCAGCCTATATGGCTATACCAAAAACCTCGGGTAGCAGCATAGGGGTCCTTTACCGGATCGTCGACCTGACCATGGTGCACCCTGTGATCGCTGCTCCAATGCAGGGCACTGTTTTGTATAGCAAATGCGCCGCCTAGTGCAAAAATAACCTCAATAACGGGATGAACTTCATAGGCTTTGTGGGCCCATAGGCGGTGGTATCCGGCGGTGATTGAAAGGCCGGCAAAAAACATACAAGCAACAAAGGCCAACCAGTGGGAAGCACTGTATCCATGGGCGATCCCGTACCAGGGAACCAAGGTGATTGCGGCTAAAAAGGACAGGCTGAAAAACAGCACATTAAGCCATAAAATAGGAGGTTTATTCATGAATAAAAAATCTCAGCGTACAAGTGTACGCTAAAATAGAGGTTCAATCTCTTAGCGTCAAGTATTAGACTTGAGTTTTTATCAGCTTAGGTGGCACCATGGCCGGAGTTCGCGCCCAGCAAAAAATGAAAACCCGTCAAGCATTGATTGCGGCGGCCTTTAACCAATTGAGCGCTGAGCATAGTTTTTCTAATCTCAGTTTGCGCGAGGTAGCCCGTGAAGCCGGTATAGCCCCGACCTCCTTTTATCGCCATTTTAAAGACATGAATGAGCTGGGTTTGACCATGGTTGACGAGGCCGGTCTGACGCTGCGTCAATTGATGCGCCAGGCACGTCGCCGTATTGCCAGTGGTGGCAGCGTGATCTCTACCTCTGTGCTGACCTTTATGGAGTTTATCGATAACCAGCCCAATCAGTTTCGACTGCTGTTGCGCGAGCGTTCGGGTACCTCGAAAGCGTTTCGTTCCGCGGTGGCGCGCGAGATTAAGCACTTTATTCTCGAACTGGCTCACTATTTAGAAGGGGAAACTCAGTGCGATAGTCACCATGCCTATATGCAGGCCGAGGCCATGGTCACCATAGTCTTTACCTCGGGTGCGGAAGCGCTGGATTTGGAGGGGCAATCCCGTGAGGAGCTGGTTGAGCGTTTGCAATGGCAACTTAGGTATATTTCCTTTGGTGGTTATCACTATGCGCAAAAAAACAGCAAATAAGCCCTGTTCTTAAAATAAAATAATATACGCAGGGATCCCACTGCACGGAGCTAGTCTCTGTGCTACCTACGCCTATTCTGGTTTTTATATTCTAATTTCATTTGATTGTTGGAAGTATTTTTCATTAAAAAGGGTTTGCTTTAGCATTTTTTGGATTTTTTATGCTTGCCTGGGCACCTGGGTTAGTGTTAAAAATTAGCCAACTTACTAATAATGAATCAATACCCATGATGCACACAAACCAGTCAATTTCTCGCCTACTCACTCTGCTGCTCCTAGAGCAAATTAGCGGGGCGTAGCGTGTTGGCTGTGTGTGACACAGAAACTCAATAAGACCCCGCACCTTGCGGGGTTTTTTTATTTCTAGCATTGATATTTTGGCATTGGGCACTGAGGATGAGGACACATAATGCAAGACAAGGTTTGGATCTTTGACACCACCCTACGCGATGGTGAGCAAGCACTAAAGGCAAGTTTAACCGAAGACGACAAGCTGCAACTCGCTCATGCCATCAGCCGTCTTAATGTTGATGTGATGGAAGTGGGCTTTCCGGTTTCTAGTCCCGCGGACTTTCGTGCCGTGCAGCGCATAGCCAGCGAAGTTAAAGGGCCTGTGATCTGCGGCCTGGCGCGAGCGGTGGCTAAAGACATTGAAGCCTGCGGCGAGGCCTTAAAAACGGCGCAGCAGGGGCGAATTCATACCTTTATCGCCACCAGTCCATTGCATTTAGAGCACAAGTTGCGCATGTCATTGGACGATGCCACCGCCATGGCGGTGAAAGCCATAAAGCAGGCCCGCAACTACACCGACGATGTTGAGTTTTCCTGTGAGGATGCCGGGCGGACGCCCCATGATCATCTGTGTCGTATCGTCGAGCAGGCCATTGCCGCCGGTGCCAGCACCATCAACTTGCCGGATACCGTTGGGTACGTCACTCCGGATGAGTATGCGGCGATGATCCATCATTTAATGAATAATGTGCCGAATATAGATAAGGCGCGCCTCAGTGTGCATTGCCACAACGATTTGGGTTTGGCGGTCGCCAATTCCATCGCTGCGGTGCAGGCGGGGGCACGACAAATCGAATGCACGGTCAATGGTATCGGCGAACGCGCCGGTAACTGTTCGTTAGAAGAAGTTGCGATGATTATAAAGATGCGCCAAGACCACCTAAAGGTGCATACGGATATTCGCAGCGAGGAGATTTATCGGGCCTCTCGTCAGGTGGCGAAAATCTGCAATATGCCGGTGCAACCGAACAAGGCCATTGTCGGTGAAAACGCCTTTGCCCATAGCTCGGGTATCCATCAGGACGGGGTGTTAAAAGCACAAAACACCTATGAAATCATGTCGCCGGAAAGCGTTGGTGTACCCAGCAACCAGTTAAATATGACCTCACGCTCCGGCCGCCATGTAATTGAGCACCGTTTAAGCGAGCTTGGCTATCATAACGACGACTATGATATGGACGGCTTGTATACCAGCTTTTTGGAGCTGGCTGACCAAAAGGGCACTGTGTACGACTATGACCTGGAGGCGATGATCTACTTTAACCAAATTCGCGATAAGGACGACCATTACCAGCTGCAATATGTGAACTCCACTTCTAACTCTCAATCCGTTGCCAGCGCGACTATCGGCCTAAGTGTGGCCGGTGTAGAAAAGCAAGAAGCCGCCACGGGGAATGGGCCTGTTGAGGCTTCGTTCGCCGCCTTGGCCCGTTTAACCGGCATGGATGTGGACGTGATCGAGTACAACCTGGATGCCACAGGTCAGGGCGCCAGCTCTCTAGGACAAGTGGATATTATCGCTAAATATCAAGGGCGTACCTATCACGGCGCAGGCCTGGCGGCAGACATAGTCGAAGCCTCGGTGCATGCCATGGTGCGTGTTTACAACATTATTCATCGGGCCCAGCAGGTTTCGAGCTTAAAGCAACAAAGGAAAGCAGGATGAGTCAACAAAGTTATAGAATCGCCGTACTGGCGGGTGACGGCATAGGCCCTGAAGTGATGGCGGCGGCCGAGCAGGTTTTAGCGGCAACCAGTGAGGTGTTTGGCTTTGCCTTAACCCTGGATCACCATGCCGTAGGTGGTTGTGCCATAGATCAATTTGGCGAAGCCTTACCGGCTCATACCCTGACTGCTTGCGAGCGTGCCGATGCCATTTTGTTTGGAGCCGTTGGTGGCCCCAAATGGGAAGGCCTGCCACCGGAGCAACAGCCGGAGCGAGCCTCCTTGTTGCCGCTGCGCAAACACTTTGGCTTGTTTTGTAACCTGCGCCCGGCGCAACTACTGCCAGCGCTCAGCCATTCCTCGCCGTTGCGTCAGGACATCAGCGCCAACGGCTTCGATATTTTGTGTGTGCGTGAGCTAACAGGCGGTATTTATTTTGGCGAAAAGGGTCGCAGTGGCAAGGGAGCGTCGGAAGCAGCGTTTGACACCCAGACTTATTCTCGTGAAGAAATTGAGCGCATCGCCCGTTTTGCCTTTGATGCCGCCCGCCTGCGTCGAAATCACGTGACGTCGGTGGATAAGGCCAATGTGTTGGCAACCAGCGTACTATGGCGTGAGGTGGTCAACGAGGTCAGCCGCGATTACCCGGATGTCACCCTAGATCACATCTATATAGATAACGCCGCCATGCAGTTGGTTAAACAACCGAGCCAGTTTGATGTGCTGCTCTGCGACAACCTGTTTGGCGATATTCTTTCCGACGAATGTGCGATGATCACCGGCTCCATGGGCTTGCTGCCGTCGGCAAGCCTGAATCAATCCGGTTTTGGTCTGTATGAACCTGCCGGCGGCTCGGCCCCGGATATTGCCGGTCAGGGCATTGCCAACCCCATAGCGCAGATTTTAAGTGCGGCACTGATGTTGCGTTATTCCCTGGGCCAGGACGAGGCGGCGCGACGCATTGAAAAAGCAGTGGCCGAAGCGGTGGCCGCCGGTGTCGGCACTCCTGATATCTTCCCCCATGCGGGCTATGGCACCAAAGATGTGGCCAAGGCCATTGTTGAGCGTATTTAACCGAGAATGAGGAACCAGCAAGTGGCCCAGACCCTATACGACAAAATTTGGCAGGCGCATTGTGTTGCCCACTTAAACGAACAAACCGATTTGCTTTATATCGATCGTCACCTGGTGCATGAGGTGACCTCGCCTCAGGCCTTTGCCGGCCTGCGTGAAAAAAACCGCCCGGTGCGCTGTCCGCAAAAGACCTTTGCCACCATGGATCATAACGTTTCGACCAGGAGCCGCTCATTAGATGCCGCCAGCGAGGTGTCGCGTAACCAGTTGCAGGCCTTGGCGCAAAACTGCAAAGACTTCGGCATAGTCTTGTACGATCTTAACTCCATTAATCAGGGTATCGTCCATGTCATGGGGCCCGAGCAGGGCATTACCTTGCCCGGTACCACCATAGTCTGCGGTGACAGTCATACCTCAACTCACGGTGCCTTCGGTGCCCTGGCGCACGGCATTGGTACTTCTGAGGTTGAGCATGTGCTGGCCACCCAGACCTTGCAGCAGAAAAAAGCCAAGTCGTTAAAAATTCAAGTTAATGGCGTTTTACGCCCGACGGTGACGGCAAAAGATCTAATCTTGACGGTGATTGGTCAATTGGGGACCGCCGGCGGCACTGGCTATGTGGCCGAATTTTGCGGCACCGGCATTGAAGCACTGTCGATGGAAGCGCGCATGACGCTGTGCAATATGAGTATAGAAATGGGAGCCAAGGCCGGCTTAATCGCCCCGGACGAAAAAACCTATGCCTACCTTGAGGGGCGTCCTTTCGCGCCGCGCGGCGAAGACTTTGCCGCCGCTGTTGCCTACTGGCAGACCTTGCGCAGTGACGCCGATGCGGTATTTGATAAGGTCATCGAAATCGACGCCGCCTCAGTGCAACCGCAGATCACCTGGGGTACCAGCCCGGAGCAGGTGATCGGGGTTAACGATCCTGTCCCAGATCCGCAGCAGGAAACCGACTTGATTAAGGCCGATGCCATTCGCAGCGCCCTGAAATACATGGATCTTCAGCCCGGGCAAAAGCTCAGCGAGGTCAGTGTCGATACCGTGTTTATCGGCTCCTGTACCAATAGCCGCATTGAAGACTTGCGCGCCGCCGCCGAGATTGTCGCCGGTAAGCAGGTTGCGCCTGGTATTGAAGCCTTGATCGTGCCTGGCTCTGGGCTAGTGAAAAGACAAGCGGAAGAAGAAGGCTTGGCGGACATCTTTAAGGCCGCTGGTTTTGAATGGCGTGAGCCGGGGTGCTCCATGTGCCTGGCGATGAATGACGATCGCTTAGCGCCGGGTAAGCGCTGCGCCTCCACCTCTAACCGTAATTTTGAAGGCCGCCAGGGTCGAGGTGGGCGCACTCACTTGGTCAGCCCCGCCATGGCCGCCGCCGCAGCCATTGCCGGTCACTTCGTCGATATTCAAGGAGTTACATCATGAGTCATTTTCACACCGGGTTAGTTGCCCCTTTGGATAAAAACAATGTCGACACCGATCAGATTATTCCGAAGCAGTTTCTGACCTCCACCAGTCGCAATGGCTTTGATCGGGCGTTGTTTTACGACTGGCGTTACCTTGAAAACGGCGAGCCGGATCCGGGGTTTGTGCTTAATTATCCGCAATACCAGGGCGCCAGTGTACTGCTTAGTCGCGATAACTTTGGTTGTGGCTCATCTCGCGAGCACGCGCCTTGGGCATTGAAACAATATGGTTTTACCGTGATCATTGCCGAAAGCTTTGCCGATATCTTTTTTAATAACTGTGCCAATAACCAGATGCTGGCCATAACCTTGCCCAGCGACCAGCTCGATGCCTTGTTTGCCCTGGCGCAGGGCGACGCGCCCTTGCAGATCGATGTCGATTTGCAAAACCAGCAGTTGCTAAGCGCATCCTTTGCACCCATTGCCTTTGAGGTGCGCGGCGATATTAAGGAGCGCTTGCTCAGCGGCCTGGACTTTATCGGGGTAACCGAGCAGTTTAATCCACAAATCGAGGCTTTTGAGCAGCAGTTGCAGGCCGAGCGTCCTTGGCAATAATCTCAAAAACTCGCCATACCCTTAATTAAAGCGCTACTATGGCGCTTTATTTTTGTAATGGACGAACATCATGAAATTAACCCTTGCCATTAGTGCGGCCGTATTAAGTATGAGTACAATAGCTGTTGCACGCCCAGCTCCTCTAGTGTCTATCCCTACCCATGATGCATTTTTTGACAAGATTAAGGCGCATTGTGGCAAAGCGTATGAGGGGCAGGTGAGCGTTGATAACGCCGGTCCAAGCAGTTTTAGCGAGGCTAAATTGGTGATGCATGTTCGTCGTTGCACTGAGCGCGAATTACAAATCCCATTTCATGTTGGCGATGATGCGTCGCGCACCTGGATTATTACCAAGACCGGCAGTGGCCTGAGTCTGAAGCATGATCACCGCCATGAAGATGGCACCGATGACGCATCGACCATGTACGGTGGTCATACTCTGGATGCCGGTTATGCCAATGTGCAGTCTTTTCCGGCGGATCAATATTCCAAGGAGTTGTTTGTTGCCCAGGGCATTCCCCAGTCAATGGGTAATACCTGGCAAATGTACGTTTACCCTGAGAAATTCACTTACCGCTTAGTAAGAGAGGGACGTGAATTCCGTGTTGATTTTGACCTGACCAAGCCCATTGCAGCGCCAGCCGCGCCTTGGGGATATAGTGACTAGTCACACTGTACTTCGGTAAGTAGATTGGGTTCATAGGCCCGGGGCGTCGTGGGGAAGCGATCGTATTCTTGCACGCCCTCAAACACCTGGATCTTGAATGAGCCGGCGCGGCAGAGTTTGCGCGCGTGACGCAGCAGAAACACGCTTTGGCGTTGAAAATGCTGGTAGTCATCGGCCACCACTTCCAGGCGATAGCGTTTATCGGCCAGCTTAGTTTGGTAGTAATGAACCTTTTCGTCGAAGTCATAAAGCTTTTCGTGCTTGCCCTCGGGCGCTTGCGCGTAGCTACTGGTTGCCAGCAAGATCGACATGCTTGCCAGCAGGCGAGTCATAAGTGTCATTAACGGCCCCTGTTGTTTGTACGCCATGTATCCTTTACAGTGAGTGTAACACTTACCGAGGGCCCTGCCATGTTAGAACATATTAAGCTGTTTTTTACTTCCCTAGCGGCAACCCATGATCAGCCGCAGTTACCGGATTTTAAAATCGCGGTGGCCGCGCTGTTAATTGAGGTAATGCGTGCCGATAGTGAACTACAGGCGCAAGAGCAAGAGGTGTTACAGGCCTTATTGCAAAAGTACTTTGCCCTGGACCAAGCGCAAGTCAGCACCCTGATCCAGGCCGCCACCCTAGACCTGGACGAGGCCATCGACTATTTTCGCTTTTCTAAGCAGATCAATGACCACACCAGTGCCGAGCAAAGGGTGGAAATAGTGCAACTGTTGTGGCAACTGGCCTATGCCGACAACGAGCTGGATAAACATGAGGAGCATGTGGTGCGCCGTGTGGCCGACTTGCTCTATGTCACCCACAACGACTTTATTAAAGCCAAATTGGCGGCCCAATCGGCGAGCCAGTCGGCAAGTTAAAGGAACCGACATGGCCTACGAGGGACTGGGCGAGGTCAACCTTGAGCTCAACCGGCAGCTGCAAGCGCAGATAGAAGCGACAGCGGATAAGTCTTATCTTGATATGGCGCCGGGGCAACGTTTGCTTAGCCAGGGGCAGATACAGGAATACGCCTACTTTATTGTTTCTGGTGTGCTGGTGGCGACCCATCTAGATGAAGCGGGCGGCGAACATTATAAAGAGTTTTATTTTGCCGGGGAGCTGGTGTTTCTCTACAGCGCCTGGATTAAACAAAGCACCGCTCAATATAATATTGAGGTGCTCAAACCGAGCCAGCTGTTGCGTGTGCCTATCGGTGTCTTATCGCAGCCTGACTGGCAAGCCTTGGTGCTGGCCCTGTTAAAACAGCAGGTGTTGTATAAAGAAGCGAAAGAGGCCTTTCTGCTATTGCAAACACCCCAGCAGCGCTATCAGTACCTTTATCACCATCGCCGCCATTGGCTGACACAGCTGAGTTTACAGCAGGTGGCCAAGTATCTGGGGATCAGTGCGGTTAGCCTGTCACGTATTCGGACTCGATTAGGGATCAATTAACAAAGGTTAAGGCGTTTTTTCCGTCGCCCATTCATTATCGGCGCACGGAGGAAGCATGACCTATTATTTGATCTCACAAGTGCTCGCCGCCATTGCTGTGGCGCTCGACTTAATGTCGTTTCAATTCTACCGCCGCCACTATGTGTTGGCCTGTTTGGTGGTCTCGACGGCATTGACGTCTATTCATTATGTCTTATTACAACAACCGGCTGGAGCGGCCTTGATGGCGCTGGCCTCGATACGTTATGCCATCAGCATTCGCTATCAGCGTCGCCAGCTGATGCGCTTTTTTATCCTTTGCGCCCTAACTCTTGGCGTCTTGGTGATGGATTCCTGGTGGTCATTATTGGCGGTGGCAGGCAGTTGTTTACAAACCTATGCGGCCTTTCAGGGGCAGCAGGTGCGTATGCGAGTCAGCATGTTGTTCGGCACCTGCTTTTGGTTGGCCTTTGCGGTGATTGCCGGCTCACCGGTCGCCATGGTGATGGAGGCCTTGTTCCTAACCAGCAATCTTATTGGCCTGTATCGGTTTCGATCGAGTTTAACCCTTTAGCTTCTCGGTGACGTAAACCAATTGTGCCGTCAGGGCATTGATTTTCTCGCTGGTGGCGGCATCCGTAATGCCTCCCTGTTCGTCAACCAGTGTGTGGATACCGCCAATGGCAAGCTGATCGCCTAGTACCAGGGCGCCGATACCGCTGAGGATATCACGAACATGGTTAAGGCCACGCAGACCACCTAATCCACCGGGTGAAGCGGCAAATAAAGCCACGACCTTATTGCGAAAAGCCGGTGTGGCGCCTGGCTCGGTGCGTGAGGCCCAGTCGATGGCATTTTTTAATACCGCGGTGATAGAGCCGTTGTATTCCGGGTTGGCCAACAAGATGGCATCCGCAGAGCGTAGCTTGTCTTTCAAAATATTTACGCTTGCGGGCGTTCCCTGCGCTTCGATGTCTTCGTTAAACATAGGCAGGTCGAGTTCGGCCAAAGAGAGCACCTCTACCTCGGCACCTTGTTGTTTTGCCAGCTCGGCGGCATGGGCGATAACGGCGTGGTTAAAGCTGTTGTTACGTAGGCTGCCCGCTAGGGCGATAATTTTTGCGTTAGTCATGGTGGTGATCCTTATGCTTGGCAAGGTGTGCTGTATGCTTGGTGGTCACTTTAAAAGAAAATCGGCTTGCAAAAAAGCATAAAAAACGCAAAGCTTATGTGCATATATACACATTAGGAAAAGCCCATGGCGAGCGAATTTAGCGATTGGCAGGATATTAAGGTGGCCTTTGAGGTTGCCCGCCGCGGCACCTTAACCTCTGCGGCTCAAGCCTTAGGAGTGCATCACAGCACAGTGCTGAGGCGTATTAACCACCTCGAACAAAGTCTCAATACCCGTTTGTTCCATCGCCATGCCCGAGGCTATACGGTCACCGAAACCGGTGCTAAGTTGTTTGCCAGTGCCGAGCAGATCAACGAGCAGCTCGAATCCTTGCACAGCAGTATTATGGCGGCAGATACCACTTTGAGTGGCTCCCTGCTTTTGACCACGGTCAGTGGCTTTATCGATATTCTGGCGCCTGTGTGTGAAATTTTTCAGCAGCGTCATCCTCAGGTGCAGTTAGAGATCCTCTTAGATCAAAAGCGCTTACGCTTGGACCATGGTCAGGCGCATATCGCCGTGCGAGCTGGCCCGCGCCCGGACGAAGGGGACTACATTGCCCAACACCTGTGCAGCAAGGACTCGGGACTTTTTGCTCATGAGCGTTATCTGGCGCGCATGGGAGAACCTCAGTCTCTCAGTCAGTTGCAACAACATCATTTTATTTCCGGGGTGGCCGGGTTTAATAGTCGGGTTCCCTATTTTGCCTGGGTCGATGAGCATATTGCCCCTTCGCAAATTACCTTGCGGGTGTCGGAAACCTCTGATG
This sequence comes from Pseudoalteromonas sp. T1lg48, assembly GCF_002964785.1. Taxonomy (GTDB): domain Bacteria; phylum Pseudomonadota; class Gammaproteobacteria; order Enterobacterales; family Alteromonadaceae; genus Pseudoalteromonas. The sequence goes on along the minus strand of NZ_PQCC01000021.1, from coordinate 6,386 downwards.
CTAATCGTGCCGTGGTTAATGGCTTGGGTATTGGTGGCATGCAAAAGGAGGTGGCGCACCTGTATCCACAATTGCGACCTGTGTTGCCGAAAGAGCTGAACTGGCAGCACGATATTTGGCTGGTGACCCATCACCAAATGCATCGCAGTGCCAAGGTTCAAGCCTTTGCGCAATTGTTAAAGCAGCACTTTCGTTCCTAGCACAAGGACACGACGCGGATAAACAGACGCCTACTAGGAATTGTTCAACTATGTTTAAACAGGTGTTTATTCATCCTGTTATTGCCTAAGATGGCGATAACCCCGGTGTACGCCCTTGTTATTCATGGTCAATATGACACAATGACGCAGATTCAAACTTAACCGGCCTGTGGCGCAAACGGGAGCACAAGAGTACATGGCAGACATTCAATTTCTTAACGTTGACCTAGAGCTGGAATCGCAACAGGATATCAGTGCCCTGGTTGCCGACCTGGATAAGCGCGCCGTGGTGCTGCACTATGACAAGGACGATACCCGCCAGCTGGCACGTTTTGAAGCCAACAGCGATGCGATCAGCCCGGATAAAGCCATTAATGAATTGTGTGAGCTGATTGAGTCTTGCTCTAAGGCGGCGTTAAAGCAATGGCTAGGTTGTTCGCGCCGTACCTTTGACTTGGGCTTTAGCTCGGGGCACTCACCGAAATGTTTTAATGAAGCGATCAGCGCCGATACCTTATTGCGTATTTCCGCCATTGGTGCCGGCATAGAAGTGACCATCTATGCCGTGGAAGAATAGTAAGGGTCAACAGACCATCCGACTTAGGGCGCCCAGTGGCGCCTTTTTGTTAAGTGCACTTTTTCCAAGCCAACAACGGGCTTTCTCGCTTTAATACGCAGTACTTCCCATCCAAGCCTCTCTTTTAAACTGTTTTTGTTGAAAAAAAACGAAATTAATAACCAATTGGAATAACAAAGCAGATTCTATTCTTTTTTCCTGCCTTCGCACCTAGGTATGCTTCAGGCTCACCATAGCCTGGTATTGACCTTAGGAGTGACCGGGCAAACACGAATTTTACACTGCATGGCGGTAGGCGATGCAGCTTTGGGTTAGAGGAAAAAAGATGTTGTTAAACCAGCTGAACGCGGCAGCCAGCCCGCTTACACCGGAGCAGGTGCAAAAGCTCCAAGGTTTGGTGGCCGAGTTAAATCCAATTCAGCAAGCCTGGGTCAGTGGTTACCTTGCCGCCAGCGCTAACAGTGCCGCCCTAGCTGGTGGTATGGCTACTACGGCAAGCAATGTCGCAGAAGCAGCAACTCTGACCATTTTGTACGGCTCACAAACCGGTAATGCCAAGGGCGTAGCCACGCAATTGCAAGCGCAGGCCCAAGCGCGCGGCCTGGCGGTAAACCTGGTGAATATGGCCGACTACAAGCCAACGGCACTAAAAAAAGAGCAGTTTATTAGCATAGTGGTATCCACCTACGGTGAGGGTGAGCCGCCCGAAGATGCCGAAGCCCTGTATGAATTCCTAAGCACAAAAAAAGCACCGAAATTAGCGGGTGTAAAAATTGCCGTGTTGGGTTTAGGCGATTCCAGCTATGAGTTCTTCTGCCAAACCGCAAAAGATTTTGAGGAGCGCTTAGTCAAGCTAGGGGCCGAGGTGATCCATCAACGTGCGGACCTGGATGTCGATTATGAAGATCACAGTGAGGTTTGGATTAATGGTGCCCTGGATGCCTTCGAACCCGATCTTAAAGCTCAGCAAGCCAATGCCAATGTGGTGAGCATGCCAATGACCGCTGGTGCGGCAGCGACAAGTCAGTACAACAAGCAAAACCCTTTTGCCGCCGAGTTGGTGACGGTGCAGAAGATCACCGGTCGCGACTCAACAAAAGATGTGCGCCATATCGAGATCTCTTTAGAGGGTTCTGATATCCAGTATCAACCTGGAGATTCATTGGGCGTGTATTTCCTTAACGATGAAGCCAAGGTCGATAAGGTTTTAGCGACCTTAGAGCTAGATGGCGAGACTCAGGTAACCTTGGGCGATGAAGCTTTAAGTTTACGTGATGCATTAATCGAGCGCCTAGAGCTGACGCAGTCTTACCCTGGCTTCGTCGAAAAATACGCGGCTGTGACCGAGAACGCAGAGTTACTCGCTATGGTTGCAGATAAGGCGGCGATGCGCGAGTACATAGAAGCGCGTCAAACCTATGATGTTATTTTCCAAAACCCAGCCAAGGTGAGCGCTCAGGAGCTGGTCGATAGCCTGCGCAAAGTGCAGCCGCGTCTTTACTCTATCGCCTCAAGCCAGGCCGAAGTGGAAGACGAAGTGCACCTGACGCTTGCCGTGGTTGAGTTCGACGGCTTTGGCGAGCAGCACCTGGGTGGTTGCTCAGGTTATCTGGGCCGATTTGCCGAAGAAGGCGCGACCATTAAGGTATTTACCGAGCACAACGACAACTTCCGTCTTCCCGCTGACGATAATACGCCAGTGATTATGATAGGGCCGGGTACGGGTATTGCACCTTTCCGCGCCTTTTTGCAAGAGCGTGAAGCCCGTGATGCACAAGGGAATAACTGGCTGTTTTTCGGCAACCCGCACTTTACTCAGGATTTCTTGTATCAAACCGAAATTCAAGGCTACTTGAAGTCGGGTCTGCTGACTCAGGTTGATGTGGCTTGGAGCCGCGATCAGGCGCAGAAAGTATATGTACAAGACCGTATCCGTGAGCAGGGCGAACAGCTGTTTGCCTGGTTAGAGCAGGGCGCTCATGTGTATATCTGTGGTGACGCCTCACGCATGGCCAAAGACGTACACCAGGCCTTAGTTGATGTGATCAAGGCCCAGGGTGGCAAAGATGATGAGAGCGCCGAGCAATATTTGAAAGAGCTACGCAGCGCTAACCGTTACCAAAAAGATGTTTATTAAGCGCCCGTCAGCGCCCCGAATGTAGGAATTGAAATGAGCGATTACAAGCCAAATAGCAAGCATGATCCCCAGGCCAAACTTGCTGACAACGAGCGTTTAAAAACCGAAAGTAACTTTTTACGCGGCACCATAGAAGCGGATCTTAAGGATCAGATCACCGGTGGCTTTACCGCCGATAACTTCCAGCTGATCCGTTTCCACGGCATGTATCAGCAGGATGACCGCGATATTCGTCCCGAGCGTGCCAAGCAAAAGTTGGAGCCTTTACACAATGTGATGCTGCGTGCCCGTATGCCCGGCGGCATCATCAAGCCGGAGCAATGGTTAGCCATCGACAAATTTGCCGAAGAAAAGACCATGTACGGTTCGATTCGACTAACTACCCGTCAAACATTCCAGTTTCACGGTGTTTTAAAGCCGAATATTAAAGACATGCACCAGATGCTTAACAGCGTTGGCATCGACTCTATTGCTACCGCCGGTGATGTAAACCGTAACGTACTGTGCACCACCAACCCGGTGGAGTCGGAACTCCATCAGGAAGCCTATGAGTGGGCGGCGAAGATCTCTGAGCATTTGCTACCAAAAACCCGAGCCTATGCGGAAATTTGGTTAAACGGTGAAAAGTCGGAAACCACCGAAGAGCCCATCTTAGGTTCAACCTATTTGCCGCGGAAGTTCAAAACGACCGTGACCATTCCACCGAACAACGAAGTGGATGTGCATGCCAATGACTTGAACTTTGTGGCCATTGCCGAAAACGGTAAGTTGGTTGGTTTTAACGTCTTGGTTGGTGGTGGCCTGGCAATGACCCATGGTGATGTAAATACTTACCCGCGTAAGGCGGATGACTTTGGTTATGTGCCGCTTGAGCACACCCTGGCCATTGCCGAGCACGTTGTATCTGTGCAGCGTGATTGGGGTAACCGAGTGAACCGTAAAAATGCCAAGACCAAATATACGCTGGATACCTTTGGCAGCGATGCCTTTAAGGCAGAAGTTGAAAAACGTGCCGGTGTGAAGTTTGCACCAAGCCGTCCGTATGAATTTACTCACCGTGGCGATCGCTTCGGTTGGGTTGAGGGCATCGATGGTAAACATCACCTCACCGTGTTTATCCAAAACGGCCGTATTCTAGATTTCCCTGATAAGGCCTTAAAAACCGGTTGTCGCAAAATTGCCGAGATCCACCAAGGTGATTTCCGCATGACGGCTAACCAGAACCTGATCATTGCCGGTGTTCCTGCGGATCAAAAGGCGGTGATTGAACAGCTTGCTCGCGAACATGGCTTAATTGACGATTCCCACACCGAGCAGCGTAAGGCATCAATGGCCTGTGTGTCATTGCCTACCTGCCCATTAGCCATGGCCGAGGCCGAGCGTTACTTGCCGGATCTGATTGAAAAGACGGAAGCGCTCTTGGCCAAGCATGGTGTTGCCGACGATCACATTATCTTACGCGTGGTTGGCTGCCCTAATGGTTGTGGCCGTGCCATGTTGGCTGAGGCCGGTTTGGTCGGTAAAGGCCCAGGTAAATACAACCTTTACTTAGGTGGTAACCGCGAAGGCACACGTATACCCAAACTCTATTTGGAGAATGTGGGTGAAGAGGTATATCTCAACGCCCTTGATGAACTAATTGGCCGCTGGGCCAGTGAACGCAATGATGCGGAAGGCTTCGGTGATTTTGTGATCCGCCAAGGGATCGTCGCCGAGGTCAAGGTATCAAAAACAGACTTTCACGCTTAATCGCACCGCGAGGACAAGTTAATGAGCGCATTTAGCCATATTTTAACGCTTGATAAAGCCGAGCAGCAGAGTCTGTTAGTGGATATCAATACCATCTTAGCCGATAAAACACCCGAGCAAAGGGTGCTGTGGGCGATGGAAAATTTGCCGGATACGCATATTTTGTCCTCTAGCTTTGGCATTCAAGCCGCGGTGATGTTGCATTTGGTGACCAGTGTTAAGAAGGATATTCCTGTGGTCCTCACCGATACGGGTTACCTGTTTCCGGAAACCTACCAATTTATTGACCAGCTTACCGAGCGTTTGCACCTGAACCTAAAGGTGTATAAGGCGCAATTGAGCCCAGCTTGGCAGGAAGCAAAGTACGGTAAATTGTGGGAGCAGGGTGAAGGCGGCATTAAGCTCTATAACCAGCTTAATAAAGTAGAGCCCATGACCGAGGCGTTGCAGGAGCTTGAAGCGGGAACCTGGTTCAGTGGTTTGCGCCGTCAGCAGTCAAGCACGCGCCAAGACAAGAACATTGTCGAAATAAGCAGGGGAACTGTGAAGGTGTATCCGATCATAGAGTGGGATAACCGGGATGTTTATCAGTACCTAAGCAAGCATGACTTGCCTTACCATCCCTTATGGGAGCAGGGTTACGTATCCATGGGGGATGTCCATACCACGCGTAAGCTTGAGCCGGGGATGACCGAGGAAGAAACACGCTTTTTTGGCTTAAGTCGAGAGTGTGGTTTGCATATAGATGGTGATGGCATCTAACTAACTTGAATTCAGTTAAGAATAAAAAAAGAGGGCTTAGCCCTCTTTTTTTATTCTTCGTTATCTTGTTTTTGTTTCGCTTCTCTCACCTTAAGCGTTCTTTCCTGATATTCATTATCATTAAGTTGGCTGATCATGGTATCGGCATCTTTTAACGCGACCTCAACAAAACCAAAGCCACGGCGTTTACCCGTGTGCTTATCTTTTAATAAGCGTACGCTAAATACCATACCGTGTTGTTCGAATAGTTCTTTAACCATATGCTCGTTGGCACGGTAGGGAAGGTTACCGACATAAAGTGTTTTTGTGTCTGCTGCAGCATCCCCTGTCGCCGCAACATCGCCTTTGCCATTTAGTACAAGCAATAAGATCCCTGTGATCGCTGCACCCAAAGCAAACGCCAGAGGTGCAGATAAAGAGGACGTAGATAAAACGAAAGCGAGAAGAATGTAGCCTAAAACCGCGCTACAAACGGTGATTATAATTGTTTTTAGATTAGCTGATGTCATTGTGATCTACCAATATACATGGAATAAACATTAATTTAACAAAACGAAAAGCCTTATCTTAACCAGATTAGTTCACATAGCAACATTTAAAGGAAGGATCTTCATTTATATTCCCTTAAAGCGGCCAATATTTGCTTATTTAAGTAGCAAAAAACTGTTGTTTGTTTATATTTTGAGCGAACGGAAAAGATCTTTAAAAAAAGTGTTGATCTCAATTTCGATCTCCCTATAATGCGCATCCACCGACACGGCGGACTGCTTACAAACAAGCGATACGAAGTGAAGGTTGAGTCAAGTAAAACTGAGTTTTGAAAAACATTAAACTTTCTCAAAATTAAGTGTTGACAAAAAATCAGGGTTGAGTAGAATGCGCAGCCCTAACGCGGTGAAAGCCGCAGCGACAACGAGTCGCAACGTTCTTTAAAAATATGAAGCAATCATCTGTGTGGGCA
>NZ_PQCC01000020.1 GCF_002964785.1 Pseudoalteromonas sp. T1lg48 | reverse complement strand
GGCATATTTCTTTACTTATTGAGAACTCTAAATCATTCAAAATTGAACAATTCAAAGTTTTTATCAGCTTTCCAAATTTTTAAAGAGCAAAATATTACCTACCGGCCTAGCCAGTAAGTAACAATCATCTGTGTGGACACTGCGAACAAATTCGTTCTAAATCGTATAAGGAGGTGATCCAGCCCCAGGTTCCCCTAGGGCTACCTTGT
>NZ_PQCC01000003.1 GCF_002964785.1 Pseudoalteromonas sp. T1lg48 | reverse complement strand
CCTCGCTATGCGTTGCTGCCTGCCGTCTCAGTGGGGTCGCATTATAGGGAGATTCGATTTCGACGCAAGCCCTTTTTTAAAGAAAATTGCTAAAAAAAGATCGTTCGTCTAAAAAGCGGCCGATAGACATGCTTTTTCTACATTATTAACCAGATTCTTACCTCAAACCCCTTAGCAAACTAGATGGATGACGTTTTTTCGTACGACTAATGTTTATTGCGTAGCTGCTATCCCCTAGTTAGAGTTAGGGTACTAGTCATAGCTCGGTGATAGGAACCTGATATGAGCTTACAAAGTTACAAAGATAAATCCCCCCTTGTTCATAAGTCGGCATACATTCATGAGTCGGCCGTAATCGTTGGCGACGTAGAAATCGCAGAAGACGCCAGCATCTGGCCCTTGGTTGCCGCTCGAGGTGACGTCAACTATATGCGTATCGGTAAACGCTCTAATATTCAGGATGGGAGTGTACTGCATCTGACTCGCGCCAGCGCCTCGAACCCAGAAGGTTATCCGCTCATTATTGGCGAGGATGTGACCGTAGGCCATAAGGCCATGTTGCACGGATGTCGCCTTGGCAATCGTATATTGGTTGGCATGGGTGCCATTATTATGGATAACGTCATAGTGGAAGATGATGTCATTATTGGTGGTGGTGCTCTCGTGCCTCCAAACAAGACCCTTGAGTCAGGCTATTTATACGTGGGTAGCCCGGTAAAGCAGGCGCGTCCATTAAGCGATGAAGAACGCGCCTTCTTAAAGGTATCGGCAGATAACTATGTGCGTCTAAAGGAAGAATATCTAAACGACGTTAAGCCAGTGCTTTAATTTGTACTTCGCCTTCCTCACCGAAGGCTTCCTCTTCTATTTGTTGCTCGGCCAACTCTTCATAATCAAAGCGATGCTCGGCAAAATGCGCCAGTGCATCGCTGCGCTCCTTTACTTTAAGCTCAATAATACAAGGTAAAAGCAGCCCATTAACCATGGCGTAAAAGGTAATTACGCCATTTTCGTATTCTACTCTGTCAACAAATTGAATTGCTTGATTCATTATAATCGCCCCTCTTTTAGCGCTGCTATTATAGGCGCACATTCGGGCATTTGCCCACGCCAAAGTTTATACGCATGGGCCGCTTGCGCCACCAACATACCCAAACCATCCGCGGTTGCTACGTTCGGATTAACCTCAGACGCCCAGCGCATGAAAGAAGTGGCCTGCTCAGCATAAAACATATCGTAGGCAAACTGGGCCCCTTCAAGATAGCTGGGATCAATGCCAGGCAATGCATTGGTGACGCTTGAAGATGTTGAATTTATGACAATATCCCAGTTTTGCGTGTTTTTATCTGTTAAGCCCGCATAACTGACATTTTGGTATTGACCGATACGCTCTACCAACAGCCGTGCTTTTTCCTCGGTACGATTGACCACATGCAGTTGTTCAACCCCAGCTTCTAGCAAGGGCAGCGCTGCACCTTTGGCCGCACCACCGGCCCCAATTAGCAAGACATGCTTGCCTGCCAGTGAGCCGTCAAGTCGCTCCAGGTCACTCACCAAGCCAATGCCATCTGTATTATCACCCCTTAATACCCCGCCTTCTTCAAGGATTAGGGTGTTTACGGCGCCAGCAAGACGCGCTCGCTCACTAAGGGTATCAACCATGGCAAAGGCCTGCTCTTTAAATGGCAGGGTAACATTAGCCCCGCAGCCACCTTGGCGAAAAAACTCACTGACGCAGTCAACAAAGCCGTCGAGCGGTGCTAAAATGCGCTGATATTCTATTTGTTCACCTAATTGCGCCGCGAAGGCATGGTGAATGAGGGGTGATTTTGAGTGCGCTATGGGGTTACCAAACACCGCGTATGTATCCATTATCCTTTCCTTATATCGAGCGCATCATGAAGCAGTTACTAAAACGCATCTTTAGCAAAGATGCAAAAAATTCTCAGCAAAGTACGGATGACGCCCATCCTAATGTTGAGCGTACCCCCTACGAGCTAATGGGTGGCGAACAGGGTGCCCGTGCCCTCGCAAATCGATTCTACGACATAATGGCCAGCGATGCGTACGCCAAGCCCTTATATGATATGCATCCGCAGCCACTGGATCGTATTCGCCAGGTCTTCTTTGAATTTTTATCAGGTTGGTTAGGTGGCCCGGATCTGTTTGTAGAAAAATATGGTCATCCGCGCTTACGTCAACGCCATATGCCCTTCCCTGTGACCGCGGAGCTTAGAGATCAGTGGATGTACTGTATGAATAAAGCGCTGGATATGGAAGTCGATAATCCGGTGTTACGTGAGGGTTTGCGACAGTCGCTAACCCAGCTGGCGACCCATATGATCAATAGCGACAACTAAAAAACGCGGCATCGGCCGCGTTTTTCTACTCTTATAACCAGTCTTTTGGTTTGAGGTAATGCTCATAGAGTTCAGACTCTGGTGAACCCGGCTCTGGGTTAAAGTCGTATTCCCAACGCGCCAAAGGTGGCATCGACATCAATATCGACTCGGTACGCCCACCGGTTTGTAAACCAAACAAGGTGCCTCTATCCCACACCAGGTTAAATTCCACATAACGACCACGACGGTATAGCTGGAACTGACGCTCTGCCTCGCCATAAGGCGTGTCTTTACGCTTTGCAATCAAAGGTAGGTAAGCATCCAGGTAGCCGTTACCCACTGCCTGCATAAAGGCAAAACTCTTCTCAAAGCCCCATTCGTTAAGATCATCGAAGAAAAGTCCACCAACACCACGCGTCTCATCTCGGTGTTTCAGGTAGAAGTATTCGTCACACCAGGTTTTATACTTGGGGTACACCTCATCACCAAATGGGACGCATAAGTCATGGGCAACCTGGTGCCAATGCTTTACATCTTCGAGTTGTGGATAAAAGGGGGTTAAATCAAAACCGCCACCAAACCACCAAATCGGCTCCTCACCCTCTTTTTCGGCGATAAAGAAACGCACATTGGCATGACTGGTGGGAATATGTGGATTTTTCGGGTGAATAACCAGGGATACGCCACAGGCATGAAAGCTACGACCGGCCAATTCCGGACGATGAGCGGTGGCCGAAGCAGGCATGGAAGCACCAAACACATGAGAGTAGTTCACACCGCCTTGTTCGATCACATTACCGTCACGGATCACTCGGGTACGACCGCCGCCGCCCTCTTCACGTTGCCATGCATCTTCAACAAACTTGGCACCGCCATCGGCTTCTTCTAATCCGGCACAAATTTTATCCTGCAACGCCATTAAGTAGGCTTTAACCTGGGTCAGTAACTCTGATTGCATGCTTATCCTCGAATGATTTGTCCGTTCATGGCGTCTTTGATCACACTTGGCTGGGTACCACCGCCCAAAGGCTCGTCAACGTAAAAGCCAACGCGATCACCAAAGGTGGCTTGTCCTTGGGCGATAGACGCAACCGGGTCCTGACCGCTGAGATTCGCACTCGTAGAAACGATTGGGCCACCAAACTCCTGACATAAGCGCTTAACCGTGGGATGGGCACTCACGCGCACGGCGATAGAATCGAACGCACCAGTGAGCCACTTCGGCGTGCTTGCTGCTGCAGGCATTACCCAGGTCACGGCGCCGGGCCACTGTGAAAAAATATCCGCGCGCTTATCCATGGGAATTCGATGATCGGCCACATAAGGAAGTAATTGGCCATAGTTGTCGGCGATTAAAATCAGGCCTTTTTCAACTGGGCGTTGTTTGATTGCCAGTAAGGCTTCCACCGCCTCTTGGTTCATAGGGTCACAGCCTAAGCCGTAAACCGCCTCGGTCGGATAAAGGATCACTTCACCCTGTTGTAAACTGCTCAGCGCCGTTTTCGGCTGCACCGCATCGCTCACTGTCCGCTCTCCACATCATCGGGCTGTTTGTGCCCACAGTTCTTTTGCGGGCATTGTAGCATAGCTCCCTCGGCAAAGTGGCGTTTCATCATGACCGGCCAGTGGCATTGTGCACACGCCACCGCAACCGGCGGGTAATTCACGCTGTACTTGCACTTGGGGTAGGCATCACATGAATAAAAAGTCTTACCGTATTTGCTGCTACGCTGAGTTAAATGGCCTTTTTTGCACTTGGGACAAGACGGCAAAGTACTCGCCTGCTCGTTTTGCCCGCGCTGATCGGCTATATAGTGACATTCGGGAAAGTTAGTGCAGCCTATAAACATGCCAAAACGGCCGTTTTTAACCGCCAACGGCGAGCTACATTGAGGACATGGATTGTCCTCAAGGACTTTTAGGATGCTGGTATCGTGCTGGTGCAAAGGGCGGATAAAGTGACACGCAGGATAACTGGCGCAACCTAAAAAGGCGCCAGATTTGGAATGGCGCATCACCAGCTCGCTGCCACATTCGGGGCACACCTCATACTCTTTTTCCAACGCGTGTTTATCGGCATTAAATAAAGAATGATCTATTTTCGTCATGCGCACCCTAGCCCCTTGGTTAATGTGCGCCCAATATACTCAGACTCCGATGAAGATCAAGCTTAATGCAGGGTCGGATTGGGGTCGTCAAAGATCAAATCTTCCATCTGCGCATAGGCGTGCTCTTGGCCAGGCACGCTTAGGAGTACCATCAACACCACCCATTTTAAGTCATCCAATGCTATTTGCGCATGATCCAGGGCCATGGCTCTGTCTATTACCATTTCGCGCGTGGTGCTGTTTATTACTCCCACTTGCTCTAAAAACAGCAAAAAACCTTGGCATTGAATATCGAGCTTAATGCTTTCCTCGCCGGTATAGATACGACAGGCCGCAGTGGGTGCGGTGTGCAGATAGGGCAATTCATCACTGTGCTGGAGCTGGGCCAGTTGTTCGAGCCAGTCCAGAGCCTTGTATATTTCCGGGCTGTTAAAGCCGGCCTTCAGTAGCTCATCGGTAAGCGCGCTTTCTTCAACGAAAATTTCGCTTTCGTTATGAATATAGTTTTCAAACAAATACATTAGGATATCAAACATGTCACTCGCCCCCTACTCTGGTATAGCCGCCCGAAGTGCTAATAATGCTGCCTTCGAGTTCTAGGTCTATTAATAGCGTTAATAACTGCGCAATTGGAATCTGCGAACTCACCGCAATAGCATCTATGCTGGTCGGCTCAAAACCAATATGGCGAAGTAAAGTGTTCTCACCCTCTTTTTGCTCTTTCCTCTTATTTATATATAGACCCTTTTGTTGATAACAACCTAATTCGGCTAAGACATCTTCGGCATTTTCCACCAAAGCCGCCCCGTGTTTGATTAAGGCATGACAACCGCGTGAGTAAGGGTTGTTCACCGCCCCCGGCATCGCCATTACCTCACGGTTATAATCCATCGCCAGCTCGGCGGTGATCAAGGAGCCACTTTTTTGCTCCGCTTCAACCACTAGGGTAGCCAAGCTCAACCCGGCGATAATACGATTGCGACGGGGAAAGTGTTGGGCCCGGGGAGGTGTTCCGGGTAAAAACTCACTGACCAACAGCCCTTGCTTGGCGATTTGCTCCCATAGCACCTTGTTCCGGCGTGGATAGCATACATCAACGCCTGTTCCTAATACCGCCAGGGTCGCTCCGCTGCTATGCAAAGCCCCCTGATGGGCGTTGGCATCTATGCCCATGGCCATACCCGAAGTCACCAATAGTCCGGCGTCACTCAGTTGCGCCGCGAACTCAAAAGCATGGCGCTTACCGCCTATACTTGCACCGCGACTGCCGACAATAGCCACCTGCGGCTGGGTCAATAAGCCGTTATTACCGAAACAAAATAAGAGTAACGGCGGGTCCGGCAGCTCTTTTAATAACGGCGGATATAAGGGGTTAACTAGGCTGATCACAGCTATGCCCTGACGCTGATACTCACTGAGCTGGTGTTGCAGAGATTCAAGTTTAGTAGCGGTTAAACGGGTAGCAATATCACGGCGCAAACCAGCTTCAATAAGCGTTTCTGTATTATCGAACAGGTCGCTAATGGCAAGGTGTTGCAGCAAGGAGTAGGCGCTACGCAAGCCAAGGCCTGGGGTGCGCATTAATGCCAATAAGATAGCATCGGCACGAAGTAAATCGGCCTCAGAAGAGGCCGATGGGATAGGTTCACTCTGTGTCATGCTCCCTCCTTGAGCACGACCCAAAAGCTTGTTACGGAAAGCGCTGGTTAGTCAGCGCTTACAATATCTCCGACACGAATGGGTCGTAATGTTTTGGTAATAATGGCGTAGCTTACGCGTTCTTGCACTTTAAGAACCATAAGCTCACCTACTTTTTCCTTAGGCATATGCCAGGTTCTGTTATCCGCATCCTCATCCATGCCCATGCCCTCTTCTATATTCGACATGAACTTATCGTAGGTGCTTGAGTCTTCTTTATATTGAGGACCATCACGACCGTCGATCACGGTTGGCGACTGACGACGGATATCAAGCATATGACCCGCTTTCACCTCATCCACCATGCCACGATTGAGTACCACGATATCCATCTTGCTGAATTCGCGCAGCTGATTACTCGATGCGATGATTTCACCATCGATTGCAGTCTCAGGACGGCGCATCTGGAAGGTCGCAGGCAAACTTTGGCCTTGGCTAACCGGCATCAAGAAGTCACCGGCGTTAATTTCGCGCTTAACGCCATCAACAAAGATAGACGCAGGCACACCGGCCTCTACATCACCGCTACGGAACGCCTTCGCGGTAGCCACAAGTTTTACCTCATAACCCAACAATTCTTCGGTTTGCGGGTCAATATAAGGTCTGTTTTTGTGGTAGATGGCATAGCTGCGGTTACGCTCTAAATCGCCTTTGACGTAAAGGATGTGACCCTGCGTAGAGCGCTTCACATTCTCGTTAGCACCCAGCACATAAGGTTGAGCATTGATTTGCTCTTCACTTAGGGCCTGCTCGTACGTTAAGAAAGGACGCAAAAGCTCCAACGACAAAGTTGGTAACGCGTCGCGCTTCATCGTCTTACGGCCATGAGGCGATAGTTTCTGATAGTTGTCCGGGCGCTTCACCACTAAACGTGGTCGCCCTTGGGCGTCGTACACTAGATACAGTGTATCGCCAGGATAAATAAGGTGTGGGTTATCAATTTGTGGGTTCATTTGCCAAAGCTCTGGCCACAGCCAAGGCTTGTCCAAATAAATAGCAGAGATATCCCAAAGTGTATCTCCCTTCTTCACCACATATTGTTCTGGTGCGTCGTCTTTGACTGCTAAAACATCTGCTAATGATGGAAAAGCAACCGCAAGAGCAAATACGGCAGCTGATAGCTGTTTAATCATTGTAATGAGCTTCCTAAAGCTTGTTTTATTATATTTATTACCCAATAACCTGTTAAAGGTGCACACGAATGGCTAAAATAAAAACATAACACAATACCTGATATTTAGCACAATTTTTAATAAGGCAATTATGGCACTTTTAGAAGTACTTAGGTTCCCAGATGAACGTTTACGCACGATTGCTGCACCGGTCGAACAAGTAGATGACAGTATTCGTAGCATCACCGAAAACATGTTAGCAACCATGTATGACGAAAATGGTATCGGTTTAGCGGCAACGCAAGTCGACATTCACCAACGCATTGTGGTTATTGATGTTTCTGAAGAACGTAATGAACCTCTGATCCTCATTAACCCTGAGATCACGCACAAAAACGGGTCTACCGTCAGCGAAGAGGGATGCCTGTCGGTGCCCCACTCTTATGCCAAGGTTGATCGCGCCGAAACCGTAACCGTGAAAGCCCTCAACGCCCAAGGCGAAGAGTTTACTTTAGACGCCGATGGTTTATTGGCCATCTGTATTCAACATGAATTAGATCACCTAGTTGGTAAGTTATTTATTGATTACTTGTCGCCGTTAAAACGCCAGCGTATTCGTAAAAAGCTTGAGAAAGAAGCGCGTTTAGCCGCCAAAGCTTAATTACAAGGAATCACAGTGACACAACCCCTTCGCATCGTATTTGCCGGTACACCGGACTTTGCTGCACGCCATCTGCAGGCCTTAATCGACTCCGAACATCAGGTGGTTGGCGTATATAGCCAACCGGACCGCCCCGCAGGGCGTGGTAAAAAACTCAAAGCCAGTGAGGTAAAAACCCTGGCCCTTGAGCACAACCTGCCTGTCTTTCAACCAGTCAGCCTCAAAAGTGATGAAGCACAACAACAATTGGCCGCATTAAATGCCGATATCATGGTAGTCGTGGCCTACGGCCTGCTGCTGCCAAAAAGCATTCTAGAAACCCCCAAACTGGGTTGTATCAATGTGCATGGGTCGATTCTGCCGCGCTGGCGAGGTGCCGCCCCAATTCAGAGAGCGATTTGGGCCGGTGACCAGGAAACGGGTGTGACCATAATGCAAATGGATGAGGGTTTGGATACCGGTGACATGCTCAGTGTGAGTCGTTGTGCCATCGATGCCAAGGAAACCTCGGCATCACTGTACGCTAAATTGGCAGAGCTTGGACCCGCGGCTCTTATCGAGACACTGGCAAATATAGAAACCATTACCGCGCAACGACAAGACGAGCAGTTGGCAAATTATGCGAAAAAGCTCTCCAAGCAAGAAGCACTGTTGGATTGGCAGCTGGAGGCGGCGCAGTTAGAGCGTAATATTCGCGCCTTCAACCCCTGGCCGGTCAGTTACACCGAAATGGCTGGTAATACGGTGAAGGTATGGCAAGCCGAGGTGATTGCCGAGCAAGGCACGCCGGGCACCATTTTACGCGCCGATAAAAATGGCATAGTGATCGCCTGTGCGAGCGATGCACTGTGCATCACCGAGCTGCAACCCCAAGGTAAAAAGCCCATGTCGAGTCAGGATTTTCTTAACGGCCGGGCCGATTGGGTCAGTGTTGGCAGTTCATTAGCCATTACGGATAACCAAGGTGAGTAATGTTCGCGCCCAAGCGGCGCACACCCTGTATCAGGTAGTCGACAAAGGCATTTCTCTGTCCGTGGCTCTGCCTAGATACAGCCGCGACCTCAGCCCACAAGACAAAGCCTTGATGCAGCAAATTTGCTTTGGCGTTTTACGTTATTTGCCTAGCCTGGAATTTTATTGCCAACAGTTACTCGAAAAGCCGTTGAAAGGCAAAAGCCGGGTTTATCAATTTCTGCTCTACGTCGGCTTGTATCAATTGCAATATATGCGGGTGCCCGAGCATGCCGCCGTGGCAGAAACGGTCAATGCCCTCAAATCGATGCGAGCGGTGGGTCTCAAAGGCTTAGTTAATGCCGTGCTGCGCACCTTTCAACGCCAACAACAAGGTCTTGAAGAGCAAGCAGAACAAATTGATGCCTGCAAATACAATCACCCCGGCTGGCTGATTAAAAAGCTGCAGCGTGATTACCCAGAGCAATGGCAGGATATTATCGAGGAAAATCAGCAACAGGCACCCATGTGGCTGCGAGCGAATAATCGCCTGAATAGCCGCGATGCCTATGCCGATAAGCTGTTTGATCAAAACATTGGCTTTAGCATAGATGAAGCATTCCAAGATGCTATCCGCCTCGATAAGGCCATGGATGTGTTTGCCCTGCCGGAATTTGAACGCGGCGCCTGTTCGGTACAGGATGCGGCGGCCCAACAAGCGGCAAGGCTTCTGGACCCGCAAGATGGTGAATTGATCTTGGACGCCTGTGCGGCGCCCGGTGGCAAAACCTGTCATATTCTCGAGCTTGCCGATGCCCGCGTCGTCGCTCTTGATGCGGATGCCCAGCGCCTTGAACGCGTCAGCGAAAACCTAGAGCGAATCGGTCTAAACGCCGAATTGATCTGCGCCCAAGCGGAGCAGACCGAGCTATGGCATCAGGGCGAGCAGTTCGATCGCATTCTCCTCGATGTGCCCTGCTCGGCCACCGGGGTGATCCGCCGTCATCCGGATATTAAATGGCTGCGTCGCGGCAGCGATATCGAAGAACTGGCGCAGCTACAAGAAAGTATACTTGAAGCCATTTGGCCGCTGCTCAAACCGGGCGGCACTCTGGTGTATGCCACCTGCTCGGTATTAAGCGAAGAAAACCAATCGCAAATACGGGCATTTTTGGCCAAACATAGTGACGCCAAGCACATAGCGTTGCATGATAAGGACACCGAGCTACAGCCGGGTTGGCAGTTGTTGCCGGGAGAAACCGATGGTTTTTACTACGCAAAAATAATAAAACAGTGACATAGTCATGAAAATTATCATCTTAGGTGCGGGCCAAGTTGGCGGCACCCTGGCAGAAAACTTAGTCGGTGAGCAAAACGAGATCACCGTGGTCGATATCGACGGCGATCGCCTGCGCGAACTTCAAGACAAATATGACTTGCAAGGTGTTGCCGGACACAGCGCCCACCCCGATGTGTTGCGCAAGGCCGGCGCCGAAGATGCGGATATGATCATCGCCGTAACCAGCTCCGACGAGGTCAACATGGTGGCCTGTCAGGTTGCCTACAGTATCTTTAATACCCCCACTAAGATTGCCCGTATCCGCTCCGAACAATACCTAAGGTATAGACAGCAGTTGTTTCATAACGACGATTTACCGGTCGATCACTATATCGCTCCCGAGCAGTTGGTGACTAAGTATATTCGTCGTTTAATAGACTACCCTGGCGCTCTGCAGGTGTTGCAGTTTGCCGATGGCAAGCTGTCTTTGGTGGCAGTCAAGGCCTACTACGGCGGCATGCTGGTTGGTTATGCGCTCTCGGCATTAAAAGAGCATATTCCCAACGTGGAGACCCGGGTTGCGGCAATTTATCGTCAGGGTAAGGCCATTAAGCCGCTGGGTACCACGGTTATTGAGGCCGATGACGAGGTGTTCTTTATCGCCGCTACCAAGCATATTCGCGCGGTGATGAGTGAGCTGCAAAAGCTGGAGCGCTCATACAAAAAAATCATGATTGCCGGGGGCGGTAATATCGGTGCCGGTCTGGCTCGCTCGTTGGAGAAAAACCACAGCGTGAAGCTGCTGGAGCGCAATCCAATGCGCGCCGAACAGCTCTCTGAAATGCTTGATGACACCGTGGTCTTCTGTGGCGATGCCTCGGATCAGGAACTGCTCTCGGAAGAGCATATCGAGCAAGTCGATGTATTTATCGCCGTCACCAACGATGATGAAGCCAACATCATGTCGGCGATGCTTGCCAAGCGCATGGGCGCCCAAAAAACCATGGTCTTGATTCAGCGTGGTGCCTATGTGGATCTGGTTCAAGGTGGGGAAATCGACATTGCCATTTCACCGCAACAGGCAACCATCTCGGCCTTATTAACCCATGTTCGTCGCGGTGACATAGTCAATGTTTACTCCTTGCGAAAGGGCGCGGCGGAGGCCATAGAGGCGGTTGCCCACGGCGATGAAAACACCTCAAAGGTGGTGGGGCGTGCAATCCGCGAGATAAAACTCCCTTCGGGTACCACGATTGGCGCCATAGTGCGCAATGACGACGTACTTATCGCCCATGACGATACCGTGATACAAAGCGGCGACCATGTGATCATGTTCTTGATCGACAAAAAGCATATTCATGTCGTCGAGAAACTGTTCCAGGTCAGTGCCATGTTCTTATAAGCAAAAAAAAGCAGCCTTAGCTGGAAACTAAGCGCTGCTTTTTGATGCTCTAATGGGTCTGGGTATTTACTCAATATTGGCAAACTCTTCTGGCGAGAGCTCGCCGTTACCATCAATATCGAGTTCATCGAATTTAGCCATTACCTCGGCATCGGCGCTCGCTTCTTCTTTGCTAATGCTGCCGTTACCGTCCACATCAAGCGATTCAAACGTAGCACCTGTGCCCGCAAAGGCGGTTGAAGATGATGCCAAAATAGCCATAGCTAGTAGTGTATTGGTCGTTTTCATAACGTGCTCCAAATATTCAAAAAGTAAACTTACTGAACTGCCGCGAACTCTTGCTCGCTCAGTTGGCCGTCTTTGTTGCTGTCCAAGTCCTTAAACTGTTGCATCAGTTCTGGATATTGAGCCGCTTCTTCCATGCTGATAGCGCCGTCGCTATCTACGTCCACGTTGTTAAATTCCAAGTCCATCGCGAATGCAGACGATGCACTTACTAAGCCAATTAAGGCGATTGCTTTAGAGGTCTTATTCATTGTTAACTCCCTGTGTTATTTCGCTTTAGCGAACTCTTCTTGAGACAGCTCGCCATCTACATTGGTGTCCAAGTCTTTAAACTGACTGATTAGCTCTGGGTGCTTTGACGCTTCTTCCATGCTAATTGTGCCATTGCCATCGGTGTCTACCTGGTCAAAATCAGCCGCTAGGGCAAAGGCCGCTGAAGAACCCACAAGGGCGCATAGCGCTATAATGTGCTTCGTTTTTTTCATCATTAACTCCTACTGATAACTGCAATAACTGCTGAAAATTACTGTGCTTTATCGAACTCGGCTTGCGAAAGCTCGCCGTTACCGTCGCTATCTAGTTGTTCAAATTGCTCGGCTAATGCAGCATCAGCGGCAGCTTCTTGCACAGAGATAGCACCGCTACCGTCAACATCAAGAGTTGTAAAGTCGGCAGCGAATGCTGCGCTTGATGCGGCTAAGGTGATCAGAGCGATAGTTGCTGTCATTGGTTTCATATTGCTTTCCTTCCTACTTGTTTTGGCGTGAACTTTGACGAACTCATATTCGCCGTCACATTTTCGATTCACCAGGACTATTACAATTCCAATGCCAAAGTTTATAAAGCTATATATTTCAATGCCTTATATTAATATCTATTAGGGAGCCCAGATTTTTAGGGCTTTTTCTGTTGCCATTTCGCAACACACCTTAAGCACAAAAAATAAAATCCTATATTTTCAGTTAGTTATATTTTAATGCGGGCGTTATGTTCAGAAAAAGCTCTGCCAGCTGGTGCGCTTTTCTGATTTTTATCTGAATGGGGCAGCTAAATGCAGGACAAACGCGAAAGTAAAAAATAAATAATGATTTAAAAATCATATTGTTATGATTTATAGGTAACTTTTTAAAAATTATTGTTAGAGCCCTGAAGAGGCAAAGGGTTAATTGTTGCCTTTTAGCAACATCAAGAGCTTTGTTCAGGTTAGAGCGGCGTTGCTAAAGGGTTTTAGAGCTGGAGAGTCGTCCTGACGCCGGGTTCAGGCTCGGGCACACACGCTCTCACGTTCGAATTAGTAAGAATGACCTGAGTGACGCTTGAAGTTGGTAAAAGTGATAACAATTTTTCCTGAAGCTTGGGCCCGGCTCGGGCATCCACGCCCTCGCGTTCGGCGCTTCAAGAGTGACGTTATATGCAATAGGTGAGTTCGGTGTAAGTAAGTCATCCTGACGCTGCGGTCCGGCGCGACATCCCTGTCTCGCGTTCGAACTTACAAGAGTGACCTGAGTCACTCTTGTAAATTCTCACCCACGCCAGAATGTGGGGGTGAATAACACGAGCAGAGTGAAAATCTCTAAACGACCAAAGACCATGGCCAGCGTCAAAATCCACTTGGCATTATCGCTGATATCACCGTAATGGGCCGCCACCTCACCCAGGCCCGGACCCAGGTTGTTTAAGCAGGCCGCGGTTGCCGAGAAGGCGGTGATATTGTCTAAGCCCGTTCCCATTAAGCTGATCATGATGATCACAAAGACCAGGGCATAGGCGGAAAAGAACCCCCAGACCGCCTCAACGACCTTATCGGGAAGCGCCTTGCGACCAAGTTTAATAGAATAGATGGCTCGCGGGTGCACCAGACGATTAAGCTCACGAATGCCCTGCAAATACAGCAGGAACACCCGCACCACCTTCATACCGCCGCCGGTAGAGCCGGCACAGCCGCCAATAAAGCTTGAGAAGATAAGCAAGATGGGCAGGAACAAGGGCCAAGCTGAGAAGTTATCTGTGGCAAAACCCGCCGTGGTACTGATAGAAACGGCCAGAAACATGGCCTGATCTAAGGTTTCATCACCATTGGCATAGATATTATTTGACGATAGTACGGCAAAACAGACGATGATCAGCGCCACCTGAATTAACAAAAACACCTTAAATTCCGGGTCGCGCAAATACACCTTGGCGCTGCGACTGGCCACCACCGCGTAGTGCAAGGAAAAATTCACCGCCGCGATTAATAGAAAGAACACACAGATAAGGTTGATCGCCGGGCTATCAAAGTAACCCATGGACGCATCATAGGTAGAAAAGCCACCAATGGCTATGGTCGAGAAGGCATGGCAGATGGCATCAAACCAGCTCATCCCCGCCACCCAATAGGCCAAGGTACAGGCCAGGGTAAGAGATACATAGATATACCACAGGTGCTTGGCCGTATCGGCAATACGCGGCGTCATTTTTGAGTCTTTCACCGGCCCTGGCGTTTCGGCGCGGTACAGCTGCATACCACCAACGCCAAGCATGGGCAGCACGGCCACCGCTAGTACGATGATCCCCATGCCACCGAGCCATTGCAACTGCTGACGGTAGAACAACACCGACTTGGGCAGGTATTCGATGCCGGTCAACACGGTTGCCCCTGTGGTCGTTAAGCCGGAAAAAGCCTCGAAAACGGCATCGGCAAGCGAAAGTTTTGGTGCATCAAGGAAGATCAGGGGTAAGGATGCGAACGACCCCAGTACCAGCCAAAACAGTACCACGATCAAAAAGCCTTCACGGGCTTTGAGGTCGCCATGCTCATGGCGGTTAGGATAATAGGCAAACAAGCCGGCAATAACGCTGAAGATAAACGCAAGAATAAAAGGCAGACCACCACCATCTTTATAGATAAGTGATACCAGCGCAGGAGGAACCATGGTGATACTAAACAGGGCTACTAGCTGACCGAGTATCTTTATTATCGTGCGGTATTGCATTTAGCGCATCGCCGTGACTTTTCTTTGCATGTTATTGTCTTACTGTTTTATTTTTAACTCAACAGTACCATGGCTTAAATCAAAAATATCTTTTATTGCATCCTCGGCCTGGCGCGCATCGATACTAATCTGCCAGGAAATATAGCTGCCGTACTCCTTGTCCATAGCCAGCACCTGGTATTGTGAGTTAAGGCATTGTTCTATCTGCCCTTGTAGAGCATAGTCACTGTCACCGGTTAGCACCACACTGGGCACCTTAATCTGTGTCTGTAATTTCGCCAAGGCATTGTTAAGGGTGCCACCATAGGCACGCACCAAGCCGCCCGTGCCCAACTTAATGCCGCCAAAATAGCGGGTAGTAACGGCACAAATCTCACCTAAACCGCTGCCTTGCAGTACATTCAGCATGGGCTTGCCGGCGGTGCCGTTGGGCTCACCATCATCACTGAAACCATAGACATGGCTACCACCGGGCGCCCCGGCTACATAGGCCCAGCAGTTATGACGGGCATCCGGGTACTGCTCATTGATGGTAGCAATAAAGGCCTTGGCGCTGGCCACGTCCGGAGTATGGGCAAGATGAACGATAAAGGTGCTTTTTTTAATTTCTTCTTCGTAGCTCAGCGATTGTGCTGGATAAGCATATTCTGACATAGACGAGTCGCAGGATGCGGCGGTGAGGCAACGACTTCACCGCCATAGGAGATAATTAGTCGAGGTTTAATTCGCGGGTCATGTTTTCAAGACCATGCTCATGGACAATGATATTGTCCTCGATACGAATACCGCCAAACGGCTTAAACTCGGCTACCTTGTCCCAGTTTACGTGCTGTCTATTGTCCGTTGCCGCCAAGTCTTCAAGCAGAGAGTCAATGAAGTACAGACCAGGCTCGATAGTGAATACTTGATTGGCCTCAATCAAACGGGTGCAGCGCAGGAATGGGTGTCCCTCAGGTGGCGCCTGATGAGTGCCACTTTCATCCGCCATAAAGCCACCCACATCATGCACCTGAAGTCCAATATGATGGCCCAAGCCGTGAGGGAAGAAGGTCGAGGTAATACCCTTTTCGATAATTTGTTCCGCCGGTAGATTGACGATATTAAAGTCGCTTAACACCTGAGCCACGCGCTGATGACAGTCAAGGTGCAACTCACCGTAGAGCTTACCCGGAGTTAACGAATTACACAGTTCTACCTGATGTTGGTTCATCACCGCCAGAAGCTCAGCAAACTGGCCCTGACGCGCAAAGTCGTAGGTACGGGTAATATCGGCGGCGTAGCCATTAAAGTTAGCGCCGGCATCGATCAAAAACGAACGGTGTTGCGCCGGGATATCCCGTTCAAAATGGGTGTAGTGCAAAATGGCACAATTTTCATTCAGGGCCACGATATTGCCATACGGCGTGTCGTTTTCGCTGTGTTTCGTCGCCAACAGGTAAGCATGTTGGATTTCAAACTCCGACTTGCCCTGATAGAAAGCATCACGCGCTGCCTTATGGCCAGCCACCGCCAGTTTATTCGCTTCGCGCAAACAGGCTAGCTCATACTGGGTTTTGTAAGCACGATGATAATGCAGATAATTCATCACCGGCTCTGGGTTCATCAACTCAAAGCCTAAGGCTTGCGCCACTTCTAAACACTCGCCGATGTAGGCATAACGCGCCTTATCATAGGGCAATAGTTTTTCTACCTGCTCCGGCTTAACCAGCAGCTCAATATCAAAATAGTCGGCCCAGTATTCGCTCGGCTCGTCAGGCACCTTGTGCCAGAAATCAACGGGACGATAGAAGATAAGTTTAGGTTTATCGCTGCCGTTAACGACCAGCCAGCAATGCGGGTTGTCGATCACCGGCAACCACGCCTTAAATTGCGGGTTTACCTTGAACGGATAATACATATCATCTAAAAACTGGCGCTTTGCCTGACCAGAATGAATTACCACACCATCAAGGTTTTCACGCTCAACAATTTCGCGCGTGCGTTTTTGCAAGGTTGCAATATGTTCAGCGTATAACACCGCTAATGTATTCATGTATCACCCACTTTGCTAATTATGTTTATGCCAGTCTATCATAGCCGCAGCCGTCGCGGCTAACCGCCAATGTTCATATCCAAAATTGTCGCCAACACATTTTCGTCCTTACCCTGCTTCGCCAGATAGACCTGACGATAGGCAAATACGTTTTTCACGTAATCACGGGTTTCACGATACGGGATCAGCTCAATCCACAACTCCGCCGGCATGGCTTCATCTGGGATCCACTTATTGACGCGATGATAACCGGCGTTATACGAGGCCGTGGCTAAGATTTGATTGCCGCGGGTCTTCCCTTCCAAATACTTTAAATACTTGGTACCTAAATTAATGTTAGTGCTGGGTTCATATAGACGATTGCTGGCAACCGAGCTGCGATTAATGTATTGGGCGGTACTCGGCAGCAGTTGCATCAGGCCCCTGGCGTTGGCTCGAGAGCGCGCATCGGCGGCAAAAGAGCTTTCCCTGCGGGCAATGGCGATGCTCCAATCCAGGTCGACCTTATGACGGTTGCTATAACGTTCGAAGAGGTTGGTGTAAGCATCGGGAAAACGCAGGTCGACATAATCCCAGGCCTTGAGCCCCGCCAGGGTAATAATGGCACGGTCGTGCCAGCCCTGCTCCGAGGCCAGCACCGCAGCGGCCAGTTTCTCGGCATTGCTAGAGGTATCGATAAGGTAATTCCATTCTCTTCTAGCATTGGTAACCCTATCCAACTCATATAAAACCTTTGCCCGTTTATAGCCCGGCGCCTGCTCTACCTTAGCCTTTAAACCCGGTGGCAGGGTCAACTCTTGGTTATTAAGGTTAACCGGCAAATCTAATCGCGCCGCCGCCAAAAAACCGTAATAGTCGCGTTCTGTTGCCAGCTTTTGCCATAACTCGTTCGCCTTCTCATGCTTGCCCTGGCGTGAATAACTGTAGGCCAGCCAATATTGATGTCCGGCACTGAGCTCTTTTTTCGGGGTAAAGAAGGCGATAATGGCCGGCCAGTCCTGCTCCCTAAGCATGTTGGCCAAATGCCATTGCACCAATTTATTATCCTGCTGGGCATCAGGCACCTTATTCAGCCAGAACTTGGCTTCATCATGCTGTTTTACCGCTAGGGCATAGGCCAGGGCATAATGCACCTTATCCTGTTGCTGCGCGCTAAAGGTAAACATGGTCGATAGTTTTTGCCAAGCACGAATGGCCAAATCTGGGTCTTGCCACACAAGGCGTTTAACCCCGTACACCGCAATTTCTGCTTCCTTGGACGATTTGTTCTTATAGCGATACAAACCGGCTGCGGCACTGGGGTCTTTTTTAACCTTGGTATATAAGTCCGCTAGATACCTTTCTTTGGCTGGCAATTGCGTTTTTAAATAGCCTACCAACTTATGCTGCCCCGCCTGGGCCGCCAACCCCAATCGTTGCCACACTATTTCCGGCGTCTGTCCGCCAGCCTTGCGCCAGTAAGAAAACACCCCATCGCATTCTTTAGGTTGTGATTTATTGACCAACCATAGCTTTTCTATTTGCTCCAGCAGGGCGTCTTTTGGCGCACCAAGCTGCCATTGAAAATCAAGGTACTGACAGGTGAGCTCGACATCCTTGGTAATGCTGTAATTTTCTACGAACTTGGCCTTATGCCCATGCTTAGCCAGGTACTTTAGCCAGGCACTGCGGACCGGCCATTCCAACGGCGTATGCTGATATACCTGTAAAAAATGCTCTATTTCAGTTTGATACTTGATATGTGGATGGTGCTTATAAAAGGCCATTTCCACATAGGGCTTAAGGGGATGCTTAAGTTGCTCGTTAACACGCTTAAATTCGGTGTAATTGCCGCCACGGGCAATTTTTTCGGCTTTTAGAAAATCATCGTGACTGCCGGCAAATGAGACACTGCAAACTTGCATTAAGGAGGCAGCCAGCAGGGTGTGAAGAAGTCGTTTCATGATAATCCTAACTGTATTTCGTGAAACAAAAGCAGCGAAGAAGCCAGCATTAGGCAAAAAAGGCGCGCTGCCCTCATTGAGTCAATGACTCTCATTAACTGTACTACATAAATGCCAGACTTTTGACCTATGCCAACCGCATTCTGGCGTGTTTTGGTCGCATCTATTTTTTGAGCTAACTTTAACCGTATGTAAATTTTAAGCTTAAATTTTCATTGCATTTTGCGATTAAAGGCGCGACACTGATTTAAATCCAACTCATCGTACCAGTTTCATGTGAAACAAAGGGAGATACCCATGATATTTCAGAGCGATTCCTTTGTAGTTTCTTTTATAAAGGACCAAATTGCCGAGTTTAAGTTCACTGTACCCGGTTCAGTAAACAAGCTTTCGCAGCAAACCCTGAGTGATTGCCATCAGGCAATTAAAGAATTAGCCCAACGCGACGACATCAAAGGTATGGTGTTCACCAGTGACAAAGATCACTTTATCGTTGGCGCCGACATTTTCGAATTCCTACCCACTTTCCAAAGACCAGAAGAAGAATTAATCGGTTGGATTAAAAATGCCACCGACGTGTTCGATGCCCTAGAAGATTTACCTTTCCCAACCCTGAGTGCCGTCAATGGCATGGCCTTGGGTGGTGGCTGTGAGTGGATCCTGACAACCGATTTCCGTGTAGCCAGCGAAACCGCCAAAATAGGTTTACCTGAAACCAAACTAGGTATTATGCCGGGCTTTGGGGGTACTGTACGTTTACCTCGCTTAATCGGCGCTGATAACGCCATGACCTGGATCACCACGGGTCAGGAAAACAGAGCGAACGATGCCCTAAAAGTAGGCGCCGTCGATGCCGTGGTGGCCGGTGAAAAACTCCTTGATGCCTGTGTCGGCATGTTAGAACAGGCCATTGCCGGCAAGCTAAACTGGCAACAACGCCGCGCACAAAAACAAGCGCCATTGAAGATGAACAAGGTCGAGCAAGGCATGAGCTTTGCAATGGCCGAAGGTCTGGTGATGGGTAAAACCAAGGGTCATTACCCCGCCCCAATCATGGCGGTGAAGACCATTAAAGCGGCCGCTAACATGAGTCGTGATGAAGCCATGGCCCTGGAAAACGCCAATTTCGCTAAATTGGCTAAAACCCAGGAAGCAGCGGCGCTAACCGGTATCTTCCTCGCCGACCAGTACATTAAAGGTAAGGCCAAGAAACTGGCCAAAGGCAGCGACACCCAAATTAATCAAGCCGCCGTGCTAGGTGCTGGCATCATGGGTGGTGGTATTGCCTATCAATCGGCCTATAAAGGTACCCCCATTATAATGAAAGACATCAACCAAGGTGCCTTGGATCTTGGTATGGGAGAAGCCGCTAAGCTACTTGGTAAGAAGGTAAAACGCGGCCATATGAGCATGGAGAAAATGGTTGGCGTACTGGGTAAGATTAAACCGACCTTGAACGATGCCGATGTGCAAGCCGCCGATATCGTTGTTGAAGCCGTGGTTGAAAACCCCAATGTGAAAAAAGCGGTATTGAGTGACCTAGAAAAGTCCATGCCCAAGGGCACAGTGCTGACTTCTAATACCTCAACCATTCGCATCGATGAACTGGCGACAGCGCTTGATAACCCAGAAAAGTTCTGTGGTATGCACTTTTTCAACCCGGTACCACGCATGCCGCTGGTAGAGATTATTCGCGGTGAAAAGACCTCTCAGGAAACCGTTAACGCGGTTGTCGATTACGCCCTTAAGCTGGGTAAGTCACCTATCGTCGTCAATGACTGCCCGGGCTTCTTTGTAAACCGCGTGCTATTCCCTTACTTCGCCGGTTTCAGCAAGATGGTTAGTGAAGGCGTCAGTTTCGCGAAAATCGATAAGGTCATGGAAAACATCTTTGGCTGGCCTATGGGCCCTGCCTACCTGCTTGATGTTGTTGGTATCGATACCGCCTTCCACTGTACCGGTGTGATGGCCGATGGCTTCCCTGAGCGTATGGCGCGTCAGGAAAAAGACCCGGTTACCATCATGGCCAATGCCGAACGTTTTGGTCAGAAAAATGGTAAGGGCTTCTACAGCTACGCCCCGGATCGCCGTGGCCGCTTGAAGAAAAGCCAGGATGCGCAAGCCCTAGAGCTAATTGCGCCGCTGTTCGATAGCGAGAAAGAGCTGGATAAGCAAGAAATCATCGACCGCTGTATGATTCCGATGATCAACGAAGTACTGCTTTGCCTGCAGGAAAACATTGTTGCGTCACCACAAGAAGCCGACATGGCGCTGGTGTACGGCATTGGTTTCCCTCCGTTTAGAGGCGGCGTATTCCGCTACCTAGACCAAATTGGCCTCGCCAACTTTGTCGCGGCAGCCGATAAGTACGCGCACCTAGGTGCTATTTACCAGGTTTCAGACGAAACCCGTCAATGGGCTGAACAAGGCCGTGTGTTTTATCAAGTGGAGGGACAATAATCATGAATAAGGTTGTTATTGTAGATTGTATTCGTACGCCCATGGGCCGTTCTAAAAACGGTGTATTCCGTCATAAACGTGCCGAAGATCTCAGTGCGCACTTGATGAAGGGGTTGCTGGAGCGCAACCCTGCGGTAGACCCGGCTTCTATCGACGATATTTATTGGGGCTGTGTGCAGCAAACGCTAGAGCAAGGCTTTAACGTGGGCCGTAATGCCGCCCTGCTTGCCGGTATTCCTCACACCGTGCCAGCCGTAACCGTAAACCGCTTGTGTGGTTCATCCATGCAGGCGCTCCACGACGCAGCCCGCGCCATTATGACCGGCGCCGGTGACACCTACCTAATCGGTGGTGTGGAACATATGGGTCACGTGCCTATGACGCACGGCAACGACTTCCACCCTGGCCTGGCAACATCCGTTGCTCAAGCGGCTGGAGTGATGGGTCTAACCGCCGAATACCTGGCTACCCTACACGGCATCAGTCGTCAGCAGCAGGACGAATTCGGTGCTCGCTCTCACCAGCGCGCGCACGCGGCAACGGTTGAGGGTCGCTTCAAATCAGAAATCCTGCCAATGGAAGGTCACGATGAAAACGGTGCTCTGACCTTGGTTGAGGACGACGAAGTTATCCGCCCGGAAACCACAGTGGAAGGCTTGTCTCAACTTCGTCCTGTATTCAATCCGGCATCAGGCAGCGTGACCGCGGGGACCTCTTCGGCCCTGTCTGACGGTGCGTCGGCCATGTTGGTCATGAGTGAAGACAAGGCCAAAGAGCTGGGCCTGCCGATCCGCGCCTATGTGAAGTCGATGGCGGTGGCGGGCTGCGATCCGTCCATCATGGGCTATGGTCCCGTACCTGCCAGTAAGAAGGCATTGCAATTGGCCGGTTTGACTATCGATGATATCGATGTGGCCGAATTGAATGAAGCCTTTGCCGCTCAGTCTTTACCTGTACTAAAAGACCTGGGCTTGCTGGATAAGGTAGACGATAAGGTCAACCTCAACGGCGGTGCTATTGCCCTGGGTCACCCACTGGGTTGCTCTGGCTCACGTATCAGCACCACACTTATCAATATCATGGAAGACAAGGATGCTAAATATGGTTTAGCGACCATGTGTATAGGCCTTGGCCAGGGTATTGCCACGGTATTTGAACGTCCGTAACCACAAACTTGGTGACAAAAAGGCGGGTTCAGCTTTATGCTCCCGCCTTTTTTCTTGCCGCGACTTTGGGTAAAATGGGCGTTTTATACACGAGCACTCATTTATGACCTTTGATACCGCCGATCACGTTCTTGACGCCCTTGGTTTACGCTGCCCGGAACCCGTTATGATGGTGCGCGGTACGGTGCGCAAAATGAATAATGGTGAAACCTTGTTGATCACCGCGGATGACCCTTCAACCACCCGCGACATTCCCAGCTTTTGCCGCTTTATGGACCACACCTTGGTGGCCCAGCAAACAGAGCAATTACCTTATCAGTACCTGATCAAAAAAGGTCTTTAATCAAAGACCTGATTAATGGTTACCAATGGCTTGCTAAAGCGTGAAAAGTTAATAGACACCTTGTACCAGCCCTCTTCCGAAGGGGTAAAGCTAAAGTAGTTATACACGCTGTTACAGTCCGCTTGAACCGGCAGGCCAATCTCCAATTGCTTATCCAGACCTTCGTCTAAATAGCCACAGTTATAATTTTCACTCCAGTCGGCATCGGCGATTTTAAATTCATAGGCCTTGCCCGGAGTCGATAGCTTGATCTTGGTTTCATAAATGGCCGGCGCCACCTTGACCATTTGATATTCCGGCTGCGCATCCCATAATGAGAAGTCACCACGCAGATACAGCGGCTTTTGCACTTCTTCAACCGGCACTATGTCGTCTAAGGTGACCGAGCTTGAACACGCACCTAAAAATAATGTGGCTAAAACGAGGGAGAGTTTTGTCTTCATTGTTATTGTTTCCAAATTTGACGCACTTTTCATCAGTCTAAGAAATTAGTGCATTAGCTTCAATAAAAAAGCCAGCTAAATGCCGGCTTTTGTCATGAATGTGAGAAATATTCACTATTTTTGCAGTACCGAGATATCGGCAACCTGTAAGAACAGATCCTGCAGTTGTGATAGAAGCGCCAAACGGTTGCGTTTAATTGCTTCGTCGTCCGCCATGACCATGACGTTATCGAAGAAAGCATCAACGCTTTGGCGAATATTGGCCAGCTCGCTTAGCGCTTGCTGGTAATCGCCTTGCTCGTATAAAGGCGCAAGTTTGGCCTGATAGGCCGCCACTTCTTGCGCTAAAGCCTGCTCTGGCGCTTCTTGCAGTAAGCTTTGCTCAATCGCTCCGCTTTCATGCACGTCATTTTTGCTCAGGATGTTACCAACACGTTTATTGGCTGCAGCCAGAGCCTCTGCCGGTTCAAGCGTACGGAAATGGCTTACCGCTTTCACACGCAGGTCAAAGTCCAGTGGCTTCGAAGGACGACGCGCCAATACCGCTTGGATCACATCCACTTCAATGCCCTGCTCATGATACCAGGCGCGGAAGCGACCCAGTAGGAACTCAAACACATCTTCGGCAACTTGTTCATTGCTTAGCTTATCGCCGAATAAGGTTTTCGCTTTCGCAACGATATCAAGCACATCCAAAGATAATTGCTTTTCAACCATGATGCGCAAGGCACCGATAGCGGCACGGCGCAGTGCAAATGGGTCTTTGTCACCTTTAGGGGCCTGGCCAATGCCGAAAATACCAACCAGGGTATCGAACTTATCCGCCAGAGCCACGGCACAGCTGATATCGCTGTGTGGCAAGGCATCACCGGCAAAACGCGGCATATATTGTTCGTTCATGGCCAGGGCAACGGCTTCGTCCTCACCGTCAAAACGCGCATAGTGCATACCCATCACGCCCTGTACGTCGGTGAACTCCATCACCATTTCGGTCATCAGATCGGTCTTACTCAACAGACCGGCACGCTCGGCCAGGGCCTTATCGGCACCCAGTTGCTCAGCGATATAACCAGAAAGCGCGCTAATGCGCTCCGATTTGTCCTTAAGCGTACCCAGTTGCTTTTGGAACAACACGGTACCCAAGGATTCCAGTCGGCTTTCCAGGGTTTTTTTTTATCCGTTTCAAAGAAGAATTGCGCGTCGGCAAGACGTGGACGAACCACCTTCTCGTTACCGGCGATGACCACGCTCGGGTCTTTGCTTTCGATGTTTGAAACAAACAGGAACTTGTTAATCAGCTTGCCATCTTGGTCTAGCAGCGGGAAGTACTTTTGGTCGTCCTTCATGGTGTAGATCAGGGCTTCGTCCGGCACCGCCAGGAAGCTTTCTTCGAATGATGCCGTCAGCGTGACCGGCCACTCCACCAAAGAAGTCACTTCTTCAAGCAGATCTTCATCCATTGCCACAACCGCACCGAGTTTAGCCGCTGCCGCTTCTATTTGGTTGCGTATCATGGCCTTACGGGTTTCATAATCGGCAATAACATAGGCGTTTTTAAGCTGCTCTAAGGCCTCATCTGCATGCTTGATGGTGACCTTTTCCGGGTGATGGAAACGGTGACCCTGAAGCTGGTTAGTAACCTGCTTACCCAAGATCTCACCGGCAATCAGGCTATCGCCATAAAATACCGTGGCCGTGTGCACCGGGCGGATAAACTGTGTCTTGTTAGCGCCCCAACGCATTGGCTTAGGAATAGGTAGTTTTGCCAGTGCCGCATTCACCGCGGCCACGATCAGTTCCTGAACCGGCTGACCGGCAACCTCGGCCTTGTGTAGCAGCCACTCACCTTTATCTGTGACATGACGACCCGCTTCACTCACATCGATACCACAACCACGGGCCCAGCCCATTGCCGCTTTGGTCGGGTTACCCTCGGCATCAAATGCCGCCTGGATCGCAGGACCACGCTTTTCTACTACCTTGTCAGCCTGTTTGCCATCAAGTTGTAGCACCATTAAGCCCAGGCGACGTGGTGAGGCGTACCATTGCACCCCGTCATGTGCCAGAGCAAGTTCTTCTAATTGTGCCTTCAGACCCTCTGCGAAAGCCTCGGCCAGCGTACGCAATGATTTCGGCGGTAGTTCTTCGGTACCGATTTCTACTAATAAATTTTGCTTTAACATGGTAATTCTTAATCCTTACACAGCGGGAAGCCAAGCGCTTCACGCGCCGCGTAGTAACTTTCAGCACAGGCTTTAGACAGAGCACGTACACGCAAAATGTAGCGCTGACGTTCTGTTACAGAAATAGCGTGACGTGCATCTAACAGGTTAAACGCATGAGACGCCTTCATTACTTGCTCGTAGGCCGGCAGCGGTAAATTCGCTTCAATAAGCTTCTGGCTTTCTTTTTCACACTGATCGAATTGCTTAAACAGCGCGTCTACGTCGGCGTATTCAAAGTTGTATTTCGATTGCTCAACTTCGTTTTGGTGGAATACGTCGCCGTAAGTCACCTTGCCCATAGGACCATCTGTCCAAACCAGGTCATAGATGCTGTCTACGCCTTGAATATACATGGCTAAACGCTCAAGACCATAAGTGATCTCACCGGTGACCGGTGCACACTCAAGGCCACCGACCTGTTGGAAATAAGTGAACTGAGTCACTTCCATGCCATTTAGCCACACTTCCCAACCTAGACCCCAGGCACCCAGTGTCGGTGATTCCCAGTTGTCTTCCACGAAACGTACTTCGTGTTTCAAGGTGTCGATGCCCATGGCCGCAAGTGAACCCAGGTAAAGCTCCTGAATATTATCGGGAGAAGGTTTTAACACCACCTGGAATTGATAGTAATGTTGCAAACGGTTCGGGTTTTCACCATAACGACCATCGGTTGGACGGCGGCATGGCTGTACGTAAGCACTCGACATCGGCTCTGGGCCGACGGCTTTTAAAAACGTAAGCGGATGGAAGGTACCGGCGCCCACTTCGAGATCGAGCGGCTGAGCAATAACACAGCCTTGCTGTGCCCAATAATCCTGAAGCGCAAGGATCAGGCCCTGAAAAGTTTGTAAGTCGTATTTTTGCATAATGACGTAAAATTCTGCTGCTTAGAGTGCGGTTTTATTGCTCACAGTATACCCCTTGCACCGCCTTGTTTTAAGCAGTTTCTTTTTATTGGCTTATGAGCGGCTTTGATAAATCTCCTGCATTCTTCATTTTCATCATCCTCAAAACACGCATTTTTTAATCTTTTTCTAATACCCTTTTCGTATTTTCTATTTGAAACAGTTGCTTTTTTTGCAAACCGTCCTAGATTGTTAACCTGGTGTTAAAAAACACCATTTTAATAATAACGATTATAAAGGTTAAACTAATGAACAAAACTCTCATCGCAACAGCTGTTTTAGCTGCATCAACCGGCTTCGCAAATGCCCAACCTGCTCCAGATCATGCAGGTATGGCAGCGGAACTTGAAATTGCAAATACCTGTATTATTCGCTTTAACGACAGCGTTTCTAAATTTGATGTCGAGGGCAAGGCCCGCGGCATGCTAATGAAGTCTCAGTCTCAAGCAAAGCACATTTATAGCAATGCCATTAAAGGTATGGCCATTAACATGAGCTGTGATAAAGCGAAAAGCGTGTTTGCTGACGAAGCTGATATCATGCGCTTTACTCCTGACGGTATCGCCCATGCTTCTCCATCTATTGATCAAGGTAAGCCTGGTGGCGGCGGCGGCAGCCAAGGTCAACAAACACCTTGGAGTGTAACCCGTGTAGGTGGTCCGGTAGACGGCTCAGGCTATACCGCTTGGGTTATTGATACTGGTATCGATCTAGACCACGGCGACTTAAACGTTGATGCTAGCCGCGGTTTTAGCGCCTTCACCAGCGGCCGTAATGCCGGTATGGATGATGGCAATGGCCATGGTACCCATGTTGCCGGTACTATCGCTGCCCTAAATAACCAGCAAGATGTTGTTGGCGTTGCAGCCGGTGCAACCGTGATTCCGGTAAAAGTATTGGACTCTCGCGGCTCTGGTAGCTGGTCTGGCGTATTGGCCGGTGTAGATCACGTGGCAGCGAATGCGTCTGCCGGTGACTGTGCGAATATGAGTTTGGGCGGTGGCTTTAACCCTGACCTGAACGATGCCGTCGAGAATGCAGCCCAGCAATCGGGTGCTTTCTTTGTTGTTGCCGCGGGTAACGAAAGTCAACATGCAGGTAACGTGTCTCCTGCCAGTGCATCACACCCTCGCGTGTTTACCATTTCTGCGACCGACAGCAACGATAACTTCGCTAGTTTCAGTAACTATGGTAACCCACCGGTAGATTATGCGGCGCCAGGCGTAAGCATTCTATCTACTCGTTCTGGCGGTGGCACGACAACCATGTCGGGTACCTCTATGGCATCTCCTGCTGCCTGTGCGGTTATCATGATGCGCAATGGTAACCCAGGTACAGATGGCCAGGCCATTAATGATCCTGACGGCAATGCAGACCCTATCCTTCACCTCTAAGATTGTTGTGAACTAAATAAAAAGCCCCCGCGATTGCGAGGGCTTTTTTATGCTTGTTTATCTATATCGACAGGGGTTATACGTCTAGGTTAACCACACGCAGTGCGTTCTGCTCGATAAACTCACGACGCGGCTCAACCTGGTCACCCATCAGGGTCGCAAACAGTTGGTCGGCAGCGATGGCATCTTCGATGGTAACGCGCAGCATACGACGGGCTGCCGGGTCCATGGTGGTTTCCCACAACTGATCCGGGTTCATCTCACCCAGTCCTTTATAACGCTGGGTATACAAGCCCTTCTTAGAGTCACTGATCAGCCATTCTAATGCCTCAACAAAGGTGTCGACCGTCTGGGTCTTCTCACCACGTTGTACGTAAGCACCGGCACCGATAAGATTACCCACCTTCTCTCCGGTAACGCAAATGCGCTGGTAGTCTTTAGAAGTCAGGAAGTCGTGATTAAGCACATACTGCTTGTCCACACCGTGCTGACGAATATTGACCATGGGGTAATACAGCTTACGCTCATCGTCGAAATGCGTATGGGCGCTGTAGATTGCCGCGTCTTCGTCGCGGACCACCAAATCGTCAACCAATGCCTGAGTCCACTCCTGTACCTTGGCTTCTTCGCCTAAATCGGCTTCGCTGATGCAATCGCGATAAATTAGGCTATGCATCATGGCCGACGGATATTTGCGGGCTAAACGTTCAATTACCTTCTCGGTGCTTTGATAATCACGCACAAGGTTTTCCAGTGCATTACCTTCGATAACCGTCGCGCCCTCGCTGCTATAGAGCGCAGAGCCATTTAGCGCCAACGACGTTAGGTACTCGACCAGGGCGTTATCATCTTTAATATAACGCTCTTGCTTGCCTTTTTTAATCTTGTATAACGGTGGCTGGGCAATGTACACATAACCACGCTCGATGATTTCCGGCATTTGGCGATAGAAGAAGGTCAATAGCAAGGTACGAATATGCGAGCCATCGACGTCGGCATCGGTCATGATAATGATGCGATGATAACGCAGCTTCTCGGGGTCATATTCATCACGACCAATACCACAACCAAGGGCGGTGATCAGGGTTGCAACTTCTTGCGAAGAAAGCATCTTATCAAAACGCGCTTTCTCAACGTTTAATATTTTACCCTTTAGCGGCAGGATGGCCTGGTTCTTACGGTTACGGCCCTGCTTGGCAGAACCACCCGCAGAGTCACCCTCCACTATGTACAGTTCAGATTCTGCCGGGTCTTTTTCCTGACAGTCTGCCAGCTTACCCGGTAGGCCTGCTAAGTCCATGGCGCCTTTACGACGAGTCATTTCACGGGCTTTACGGGCCGCTTCACGAGCACGGGCAGCATCAATGATCTTACCTACCACAATTTTCGCGTCGCTTGGATTTTCCAAAAGGAATTCACTGAGCTTTTCACCCATGGCTTGCTCTACCGCTGTCTTCACTTCACTGGAAACCAACTTATCCTTGGTTTGTGATGAGAATTTAGGATCAGGAACCTTAACGCTAACAACCGCGGTCAAACCTTCACGGGCATCATCACCACTGGTCGATGCTTTAGCCTTTTTGTTGAGGCCTTCTTTTTCCATATAGGTGTTCAGCGTACGCGTTAGTGCGGCACGGAAGCCGGCAAGGTGAGTACCACCATCACGCTGTGGAATATTGTTGGTAAAGCAGAAGATGCTTTCCTGGAAGCCATCATTCCACTGCATTGAAACTTCAACGCTGATACCGTCTTCACGTTCATGAGTGAAGTGGAATACGTTCTGATGTACTGGTGTTTTCTTACGGTTTAGATAGGCAACAAAGGCTTCGATACCACCTTCATATTTAAAGTGGTCGCGCTTATCTTCCTCACGCTCATCGGTCAAAATAATCGACACGCCCGAGTTCAGGAAAGACAGCTCGCGTAAGCGCTTGGCTAAAATGTCGTAATGGAAGTTGGTGTCACTAAAGGTCTGTGAACTAGGCCAGAAACGAATTTCCGTGCCCGTAGAATCGGACTCACCAATCACAGCTAACGGCGCATCCGGCTCACCCATTGAATAAGTTTGCTTATGTAATTTACCGTCGCGACGAATTTCCAGCGCAAGTTTCTCAGATAGAGCGTTTACTACTGAAACACCTACTCCGTGCAAACCACCGGATACTTTATATGAGTTATCGTCAAACTTACCACCGGCGTGAAGCACGGTCATAATAACTTCTGCGGCCGACACCCCTTCTTCCGGGTGCAGCTCGGTTGGAATACCACGGCCGTTATCGCGTACCGAAACGGAACCATCGGTATGAATTGTCACGTAAATATCGTCACAATACCCCGCCAACGCCTCATCGATAGAGTTGTCGACTACCTCGAATACCATATGGTGTAAACCGGTGCCATCATCGGTATCACCAATGTACATTCCTGGTCGTTTCCGTACAGCGTCTAGTCCTTTAAGTACTTTAATACTTGATGAATCGTAATTTTCAGACATGGTGTTTCCATTTATCTTGTTATTAGTTCGCCATGTTTCACGTGGAACAAAGCCTTGGGTCTTGCCAACGCCTCTAACACGGCGGAGACACTCTGGGATTCAATCGTTGTTATGAATATCTGTGCATCACAGCGAGAAAGCAGTTGCCCTACTTTCTTCTTTGTATCTTCACTTAATTCCGACGGTAAATCGTCAATAAGCAGAATCGATTGTTTTCCGGTCTCTTTTTCTATTAAGCTATTTTGCGCTACTTTGAGCGCATATAAAAGCAATTTTAACTGCCCTCGCGAGAAGGCCGTTTCTACCGGGCCGAGCGATGTTTTTATCGTTAGGTCGGCCTTGTGTGGCCCTTTGCTGGTATAGCCCCGCATCAGGTCACTATCCCTGTTTTGTGCCAGTACATCGGCGAGGGACTCAGTGCGCTTCCAACCCCAATTGAAATCAATTTCGAGGTCGTTTAGCAATTCTAATTCTGTACACAGTCTATCAAAAAAAAGCGCCTTAAACCTCTCTATATACGACTCTCTTAACTGGGTAATCTTCTCCGCCAGGCGAACAAATTCTTTATCCCATATGGGCAGCATGGTACGTAGATCGGCGGGCTTATTTTTCAATAAGGCATTGCGTTGCCTGAGCACCTTATTAAAGTTTTGCCAGTGGATAAAAAACTCTTGTTCCACGTGGAACACGCCTAAATCAATAAAGGCACGTCGCTCTTTAGGACCACCAAAAAAGAAGGAGTAGCTTTCCGGAGTGATCACTTGAACAGGCAACTCCTGAGCTAGATCTGAAATCCGCCGACTCGCCTTCCCTTGAATTTTTACCTGAGTTTCACCCTGGATATTTTTTTGTATCCCAAGGGGTATGGTGAGGTTGTTGCTGCGCTTTTTTGCGTGCAGGGTAAAATGCGGTTGGCCATCACGAATCACACTGCGGTGTTTATTGGTGCGGAACGAACGCCCGTGAGAAAGGAAATAAATGGCCTCTAAAAAACTGGTTTTACCGCTGCCATTTTCACCATAGATAATATTGACCGCTTCTGGAGCTAAGGTAGCAGCCTCAATATTACGGAAATTATTGAGGCTAAAAGAGGTTAGGCTCATGGCCGTTAGAGTCGCATCGGCATAACGACATAAAGGGCTTCGCCATCTCCCGCGGCTTCCATCAAGGCACTGCTGTTTGAGTCAGCGAGGGTGATAGAGACATCTTCCGTCTTAATGGTGTTAAGTACATCAAGAAGATAAGAAACATTAAAGCCAATCTCCAAATCATCCCCTTGATACATGACTTCAATCACCTCTTCCGCCTGCTCTTGTTCAGGGTTGTTGGCGCTGACCTTTAGCATGCCCGAACTTAAGTTCAAGCGCACGCCACGAAACTTTTCGTTCGATAGAATCGATACACGATGTAAGGCATTACGTAACCATTCACGGTTAGCGATAATGATCTTATCACCACCACGAGGTAGCACGCGGCGATAGTCTGGGAAACGGCCATCAACCAATTTACTGGTAAAGGTGAATTCGGCATCTGTGATGCGAATATGATTCGCACCAAATTGAATGGTAACCGGCTGGTCATCCGCGGGCATTAGGCGCATAATTTCCTGCACCCCTTTACGCGGCACGATCAACTGACGCTGGCTGTTTAACGACTGGGGTAACTTCTTCTGCGCTATGGCTAAACGGTGACCATCGGTGGCGACGGTTTTAATTTCGTCATTTTCCACTTCAAACGACATGCCGTTAAGGTAATAACGCACATCTTGGTTAGCCATAGAAAAGTGAGTGCTTTCCAACAGCTTACGTAGCTCTAGGCGACTTAACTGAAATTCTACTTCGCCATCCCATTGCTCTAGATTAGGAAAATCTTCTGCCGCCAAAGACAACAAGGCAAAGCGGCTTTGGCCGGACGTCAGTACGACCTGATGTTCCTGAGTGGTCAAGGTGATATCACTGCCATCGGGAAGGCTTTTACAAATATCTAAAAGCTTTTTCGCCGGTAAGGTGATCTTGGTATCGGCACAAGGATGTTCTAGGGTGACCGAGGCAACCAGCTCTATTTCCAGATCGGTCCCCGTCATAGACAACTGACCATCGCGCACCTCGAGTAATACATTGGAGAGCACGGGTAAGGTGTGCTTTCGCTCGATGGCGCCTGATACCTGCATTAAAGGCTTTAAAAACTGATCTCTAGCGATAGTAATTTGCATAAGGGTAACCTTAAGATGACAAAGTTCTTATTAGATTTTGATAGTCTTCTTTCACTTCATGGCTTTCGTCACGAAGCGCTTTAACCTTGCGGCAGGCGTGTAATACGGTGGTATGGTCACGACCGCCAAAGGCATCGCCGATTTCCGGCAAGCTGTGGTTTGTTAATTCTTTTGATAGCGCCATGGCCACCTGGCGCGGGCGCGCAACTGAGCGACTACGGCGTTTAGACAATAAGTCGGAAACGCGAATGCGATAGTACTCCGCCACCGTGCGTTGAATATTGTCTATGGTCACCAGCTTATCTTGCAGTGCCAACAAATCACGCAACGCTTCTTTTACAAAGTCGATGGAAATAGGTCGACCGGTAAAGTTAGCATTGGCGATCACTCGGTTTAATGCCCCTTCCAGCTCACGAACATTAGAACGTAATTTCTTGGCAATGAAGAAGGCTACTTCATGAGGCAAGTTAATCTTACTCTGCTGTGCCTTCTTCATTAAAATGGCTACACGAGTTTCAAGTTCGGGCGGCTCAATGGCAATGGTCAACCCCCAACCGAACCGAGACTTAAGTCTGTCTTCAACCCCTTCAATTTCTTTGGGGTAACGATCGGACGTCAAAATGATCTGTTGGTTGCCTTCTAATAGCGCATTAAAGGTATGGAAGAATTCTTCCTGAGAGCGCTCTTTATTAGCAAAGAACTGAATATCATCGATAAGCAAGGCATCCACACTGCGATAATAGCGTTTAAACTCTTCTATCGCATTGTTTTGTAGAGCTTTTACCATATCTTGAACGAAGCGTTCAGAATGCATATAAACAATTTTAGCGTTCTCTTTTTTCGCTAAAATGCCATTGCCTACCGCATGTAACAGGTGCGTTTTACCTAAACCGGTACCACCGTAAATAAACACGGGGTTAAATGCTGAACCGGGATTGTCAGCTACTTGCGTTGCCGCGGCCTTGGCTAGCTGGTTTGACTTACCTTCAACGAAGTTGTCAAAAGTATAGTTTTCTTTAATATTCGACTTGTACTGTGACTTGGGCGCAGGTTCAACCGCTGCGGGTTGAGCCGGTTGTTTAGCCCTATTAGCCTTGGCGTTGTCACTGGCGCCATTTACGCCCTGACTCGGTGCCTGTGCCGTAGTATTCACAGCGGTATTAAGCATGGGCTTGCTGCCCACATCAAAACGTAATTCCGGCGCTTCATCACCACAAATTTCGACTAACAGCTCATTAATGCGATTTAGATATTTTTCTCTAACCCAATCAAGCACAAAACGGTTAGGCGCATAAATAGTCAGAGTATCATCGGTACTTTCTGCCTGCAGTGGTCTAACCCACATACTAAATTGCTGTGATGGCAATTCATCTTGCAACACGTATAAACAACTTTGCCAAACAGACAGATACACTGTGTACTCCCGAAAATAGAATAGTGGTTTCGATACTCGTTCATCACGAGTTTAGCGCTTGTTATTCTTCCCTGAATCACGGCTTTTTAGTGATCGGGCCGCCCATTATGACGCCTATTTATCCACAACTTCAATATTGATTTTTACTGAAAATGTGCTCTAACAAAAAACACATCATAACAAACTGTTTTTATTAGATATTTATTTTAAAAAAAGAATTTAATTTAACGCTTTACAAAACATTGATCTTGATCAATC
Source organism: Pseudoalteromonas sp. T1lg48 (assembly GCF_002964785.1). GTDB lineage: Bacteria > Pseudomonadota > Gammaproteobacteria > Enterobacterales > Alteromonadaceae > Pseudoalteromonas. Next base: position 154,063 of record NZ_PQCC01000003.1, on the reverse strand, counting down.
GGGATGATCAAGAGGGGTTATTCAGGGGGTTTATGCACTTTTTATACAGCCCCTGTGGAAAACTTTCATTTTTAACGATCCTTTGAGGATCGCTATCACGATCTTTGTCGCTTGCTGCTATTATATAGGCTCTTCGTTGTTCGATTATCGTTGACTTTAGCACCAAGCCTCTATAGAATCTCGCGCTCGCTAAGGCACCACGGAATGTCCGTTGGAAACACTCGGTGAACATCACAGAGTGAGAAAAACTTGGCATCGAAGTTGTGTTAGCGTCTGAGTGAGGATCGCGACCCACACAGATAATTTAAACCTTAACCGATCGGATGGAATTGTTATGAAAAGAACTTTTCAACCTAGCGTATTAAAGCGTAAGCGTACTCACGGTTTCCGTGCTCGTATGGCTACTGCTAACGGCCGTAAAGTACTAGCACGTCGTCGTGCTAAAGGCCGTAAAGTTCTTTCTGCTTAATATTTAGTGGAAGACTTTCGCTTTGGCAGGGAGTTACGTCTGTTAACTCCCTCGCATTACTCCCGCATTTTTAATGAGCCTGCTCGGGCTGCTACTTCATTATTTACTCTTTTAGCGAAACCAAATTCTTTATCGCACCCGCGATTGGGTCTCACCATAGCTAAAAAGAATGTAAAACAAGCCAATCAAAGAAACCGTATCAAGCGCATTGCCCGTGAAAGCTTTCGCCTGCATCAGCATAAACTCGACAATATTGATATTGTGTTGATGGTCAAACGCGGTATCGACGAGCGCTCAAACGCCGAGATTCGTCAAGAACTTGATAAGCTGTGGCGAAAAATCAATGAACGCTGTAAACCTGGATACAAGCCACCACCCCGTAGACAGGGTAAAAAGCATCACAATGCTAAGCAAAAGCGTGGCCAATCATAGAATTTACCGACTTTTTCAGGTATCTTTAGCTCACCTTTTAATCGACTAACTGAGTATTCACTTAATTCCCTACTCAGTGCTGCAGGCCTTTATGTTAGCTTTTATATTAGCAATACCTAAAAATAGCCTCATTACTGTAATAAAGGTCTATCAAAAGTGGATCAGCCCCTTGCTTGGGCCAAATTGTCGCTTTAATCCCAGCTGCTCTTCGTACGCTTTGCAGGCTATTAAACTGCATGGTGCGGTAAAAGGCAGTTGGTTGGCAGCAAAACGAATAGTAAAATGCCATCCTTTACACGCCGGGGGGGATGATCCCGTTCCTGGCAAACGTAACCACCATTAATCTTAACAACGAGAAATAAGAGCTGTTATGGAATCGCAACGCACGTTTTTATTTATCGGCCTGTTGTTGGTGTCATTTTTATTGTTCCAAGAATGGAATAATGATTATAACCAACCGGCCAACAATCCAAGTGCTCAAACCCAAAGCAATGCCCAAACTAACGCCGGGCAAAGTGACGTTCCCAATTCGGATATTGCCGAACCGCTAGCATCAACTTCGGCGAGCCAACAAATTATTACCGTAACCACAGATGTGTTTGCAGTGAAAATTGATACCCTTGGCGGCGACATCATCGAAGCCAAGTTGCTTCAGCATGCGGAAACTCATGGCAGCGACGAACCTTACCTGTTGTTAGGCCAGTTTGAAGGCAATGAATATTTCGCCCAAAGTGGTTTAATCGGCTTAAACGGTCCCGACGCCCGTAAAGAAGGCCGCCCGGTTTATCAAAGTGAGCAACAAAGCTATACGCTAACAGGCGATACGCTAGAAGTACCGCTTACCTTTGTTGATGCCCAAGGCGTAAGCTACACCAAGACCTATACCTTCCACAAAAACCGTTACGACGTGACCTTGGATTATGATATCCAAAACAACACGGCTAACGCGGTGCAAGTGCAGCTTTATACCCAGGTTAAACGTACCGTCCAGGACAAGGGTAGCCTGATCGATCAAAGCTACTTAGGTGGTGCTTACGGTACCGATGAAGTTAACTACGAAAAGTACTCGTTCGACGATATTAAAGACAAAGAGTTGAAAGAGCCGACTCAAGGTGGCTATGTGGCTTTCCTTCAGCACTATTTCGTTAGTGCCTGGGTACCGGCGCAAGATCAAGCAAACACAGTCTACATGCGCTTACCAAACGCGAATATCGCACAAATTGGTATTAAGTCAGAGCCAGTCAATATTGCTCCGGCCAGCTCAGCTAACTTTGAGTCGACTTACTACATGGGCCCGAAAGACACGGATGCCTTGGAAGCGTTACACCCTAACCTGGACCTGGCCGTGGACTATGGCTGGTTATGGTTTATCTCACAACCGCTGTTAACACTGCTGAAGTTTTTATACAGCTTCCTGGGTAACTGGGGTCTGGCTATCATTGCTATCACTATCGTTGTGAAGTCGCTTCTATACCCGCTGACGAAAGCCCAATATACGTCTATGGCGAAGATGCGTGCCCTACAGCCTAAGATGCAGGCACTAAAAGAGCGCTATGGCGACGACCGTCAGAAATTCGGCCAAGCCATGATGGAAATGTACCGCAAGGAAAAAGTGAACCCTATGGGCGGCTGTTTCCCACTGTTGCTGCAAATGCCTATCTTCCTGGCGCTATTCTACGTATTCCTGGAATCACCAGAGCTACGCCACGCCGAATTCGGTCTATGGTTAACCGATTTGTCATCAAAAGACCCATTCTACGTGCTGCCTGTCCTATTCGGCGCCAGTATGTTCTTGATGCAAAAGCTACAACCTATGACGGTAACGGATCCAATGCAGCAGAAGATGATGACCTGGATGCCGGTATTCTTCTCGGTATTCTTCCTATGGTTCCCATCGGGTCTGGTACTGTACTGGTTGGTTTCAAACCTTATCTCTATCGCCCAGATGTTGATCATCTACCGCGGTATGGAGAAAAAGGGCTTAAAGGTGCGAGGCTAGATTAAAGCCTGAACCAAGATCAGAAAAGCGGCTTATGGCCGCTTTTTTATTGCCTGAATCTCAGCTTCTTCTTGTTTTCGGCCACATTAGGTTACAATACACACATTGCCGCTTTATCGAGTTATTCTATGTTTTCTCAAGACACTATCGTTGCCCAAGCCACGGCCCCCGGACGCGGCGGCGTGGGGATTATTCGCGTCTCTGGAGCCCTAGCCAAGGACGTTGCCGAGCAGATCATCGGCCACTGCCCTAAAACCCGCTACGCCGAATATGTGCCCTTTCACGACCTTAATAAGCAACAGCTGGACCAGGGCATCGCCCTATTCTTTCAAGGCCCCAACTCCTTTACCGGCGAAGATGTGCTTGAACTGCAAGGCCATGGCGGCCCAATTATTCTCGACATGTTGCTACGTGAAATCGCCGACATTGATGGCGTACGTCTGGCAAAGCCGGGAGAATTCTCCGAGCGTGCATTTTTAAACGACAAGCTGGATTTAACACAGGCCGAGGCCATTGCCGATTTGATCAATGCCACCTCGGAGCAAGCCGCCAAAAGCGCCCTACACTCGTTACAAGGAGAGTTCTCCAACCACATCACAGAGCTGGTGGAACAAGTAATCCATCTGCGCATGTATGTTGAAGCGGCCATTGACTTTCCCGATGAAGAAATTGATTTTCTCAGTGACGGTAAGGTTGCGGGCGATTTGCAACGCATACTCGATCAGGTCGAGCAGGTACGTGCCCAGGCCAAACAAGGCAGCATTATTCGCGACGGCATGCGGGTGGTCATTGCCGGACGTCCCAACGCCGGTAAATCAAGCCTGCTTAACGCCCTGGCCGGCCGTGAAGCCGCCATAGTTACCGATATCGCCGGGACCACCCGAGACGTGCTTAAAGAGCACATTCATATCGATGGCATGCCCCTGCATATAATCGATACCGCCGGGTTAAGGGAAAGCCCGGATAAGGTAGAGCAAATTGGCATCGAGCGCGCCTGGGAAGAAATAAACCAAGCCGATCGCGTGCTCTTTATGGTCGATGCGCAAGATACACAGGCCAATACGCCGGAGCAAATTTGGCCAGAGTTTGTTGCCAAGCTTCCCGAAAATATGGGCATTACCGTGATCCGTAATAAGGTTGATTTAAGCGGTGAGGAGCTCGGGTTTGACGACAGCCATAGCCATCCGGTGCTAAGGATCAGCGCTAAAGAAGGCCTGGGTATCGACTTGGTACGCGAGCACCTAAAGGCCTGCGTTGGCTTTGAAGGGACTCAGGAAGGCAGCTTTATGGCCCGTCGACGCCATTTAGATGCATTAGAGCGTGCTTTGAGCCACCTGCAAACTGGCCAGGAGCAACTTGAAGCCCATATAGCCGGCGAAATTCTCGCCGAAGAACTGCGCTTAGCACAGCAATACCTCAACGAGATCACCGGCGAATTCACCTCGGATGATCTGCTCGGCAAGATCTTCAGCTCATTCTGTATCGGCAAATAAGCCTCCACAGAACAAAAAAGCCCGCAATTAAGCGGGTTTTTTTATGTCTAAAGTAAAATATCGAACGAAATTAGGGATCAGATCTTCCTTTTTGTACATTTTTACAGCTAAACACCGCCCTATCTCTGAATTTAATAGAAGTTTTAGATCTAAAAATTAAATATATAGATCTAAAATTATGTCTCCATTTGCACAAAACGATCATTATCCACAAGCAATTAGTACACAGGGGTCCCTATCTGCCCTAATTACCTGGAATCCCTATTTTTGATGACCGGATATAGCTATTTAACCTAAGCTTATCGACTTTTTATCAACAGCTTGAATTTATAAAAACTTGATATTTTTCAGATAATTAAAAATATATTCCACACAAGCGAAAGTAATTATTTATGCACAGATAAACAGATCCATTGAGTGACGCTTAAGATCAGGTATCATACGGGCCTATTAAACGATTAGTTTGACGCGATGAAACAGCTGGAAATTATCATAGGTAGCCAGATGGGTGGCACCGAGTATGTGGCCGAACACCTTAGCCAGTTATTGGCGGATCTAGGGGTGGAAAGTCAGTTGCACGAGCAACCGGATCTGCAGCAGATTAGTTTTGATCAGCCTTGGTTGATCTGCACCTCAACCCATGGTGCTGGTGATTATCCCGATAATTTACTGGCATTTATCGAACAACTAGCAGCAAGTGAGCGGCTTAATCAGGTTCGCTTTGCGGTGATCGGGGTGGGCGATTCCAGCTATGATACCTTTAACTTTGCCGCTAAAAATATCGTGACCTTATTACAAACTAAAGGCGCCACCCTGTTATTGCCACAATTAGAAATAGATGTACTTGGCGATGATCTGCCCGAAGATACGGCGGAGCAATGGTTACCCAGTTTGCTGCAAGCTTGGAAAAGTGCATAAGGATCTTACTCAAAACTTATTCACAAAATATAGAAAAGTTAGATCGGATTGTGGATAAAAGCTTAGTATCATGAGATCCTAGCCATGATTATGCACTTGATAAGATCTATCGCGAATTGCCCTGTGTATAAAACAGCTATTTGATCAGAGCTTATTAGCCCTTAGATCCGATCATATCTACAGTAACTTAGGTCTCTTAATTGTTTGAATTTATAGAGCTTTTATCGGTTATCAACAGATCTGGGCGATACTAATAGTAAGATCAATAAAAGATCTCTTTAAAGATCCTTTATTTTATATATGATCCACTTTGAGATCTTGAACACTATTTAACCATTTCCCTTCCCTCATTTTCTAGGTAGAATACGCACCCTTTTCTTATTCTCCGGTTGTAGGAAACGTTAAATGATTTTCCATGAACACTTTGATGTCATTGTTGTAGGCGGCGGTCATGCTGGCACCGAAGCGGCATTGGCCGCAGCACGTATGGGCATGAATACCCTGCTGTTGACACATAACATGGACACCCTTGGGCAAATGTCTTGTAACCCCGCGATCGGTGGCATAGGTAAGGGTCATTTAGTTAAAGAGATCGATGCTTTGGGTGGCGCTATGGCCAAAGCCATCGACAAGGGCGGGATCCAATTTAGAACCCTGAATTCCTCGAAAGGTCCAGCGGTACGAGCAACTCGTGCTCAGGCGGATCGCGCTTTGTACAAGGCTGAGATCCAAGCCATTTTACAACGCCAGGAAAACCTAAAGATCTTCCAGCAATCCTGTGATGATCTTATCGTTGAAGGCGATAAGGTAACCGGTGTGGTAACCCAAATGGGTCTTAAATTCAGTGCTCAAAGCGTAGTACTGACCGTTGGCACCTTCCTTGGTGGCCAGATCCATATTGGTTTAGAAAACTTCCAAGGCGGCCGCGCCGGTGATCCACCTTCGATCGCATTGGCTCGACGACTACGCGAGTTACCATTTCGCGTTGATCGCCTCAAGACAGGTACGCCGCCACGTATTGATGCGCGTACGGTTGACTTTAGCAAGATGCAAACTCAGCCTGGTGATACACCAACACCCGTTTTCTCTTTCATGGGTAAGGTCAGTGATCACCCGCAACAGATCCCGTGTTACATCACCTACACCAATGAGAAGACGCATCAGATCATTAATGACAATCTGCATCGCTCTCCCATGTATTCCGGGGTCATCGAAGGCATAGGCCCGCGTTATTGCCCATCGATAGAAGATAAGATCGTTCGTTTTGCCGATAAAGACAAACACCAGATCTTCGTTGAACCGGAAGGCTTAACGTCGTATGAGCTCTACCCTAACGGCATCAGTACAAGCTTGCCGTTCGATGTGCAAATAGACATAGTGCGCAGCATTGCCGGCTTTGAAAATGCCCATATTTGTCGTCCTGGTTATGCCATCGAGTATGACTTTTTCGATCCCCGTGATCTAAAGCCATCGCTGGAAACCAAATTTATCAATGGCCTGTTCTTCGCCGGTCAGATCAACGGCACCACGGGCTATGAAGAAGCCGGTGCCCAAGGCTTGATCGCCGGTATGAACGCGGCACTGCAAGTGCAAGGCAAAGATGCCTGGACACCACGTCGTGACGAAGCCTACACCGGCGTATTGATCGACGACCTGGCAACCCTAGGCACCAAAGAACCGTACCGCATGTTTACCTCCCGTGCCGAATACCGCCTGTTGCTGCGTGAAGACAATGCCGATCTACGCTTAACGGGCAAAGGACGAGAGCTAGGCCTGGTATGTGATGAGCGCTGGGCTGCGTTCAATGACAAGCTGGAAGTGATGGAGCAGGAAACCCAGCGTATTCGCTCGACCTGGATCCATAAAGATCACCCTGCCTTGAATGCGGTAAACGAATTACTTAAATCGCCTATGACCCGTGAAGCGAGTTTAGAAGACTTGATTCGTCGTCCGGAGATCAACTACAAGGATCTGATGGCCATTGACGGTTTAGCGTCTGGTTCCGACAACGAGCAAGCCCTTGAGCAGGTAGCTATTCAAACCAAGTACGCCGGTTATATTGCCCGTCAGCAAGATGAAATCGCCAAGCAGTTACGCCACGAGCAAACCTTGTTGCCAAAAGACTTCGATTACAGCCAGGTTTCTGGCTTGTCAAACGAGGTGGTTGCCAAATTGACCGATGCGCGCCCCGACACTATCGGCCAGGCGTCGCGTATTTCTGGTATTACTCCAGCGGCGATTTCGTTATTATTGGTGTATCTCAAGAAGCAAGGAATGTTGCGCAAATCGGCGTAACCAAAGGCAAGCGTGTTAGAAAACAAATTTAAACAATTGCTGGCGCAAGCCAGCATTTCTCTTAGTGAGCAACAAATTCAGCAGTTACTTGCCTATGTTGCTTTGCTGGACAAGTGGAATAAAGCCTACAACCTCACCTCGATTCGCGATCCGAAAGACATGCTGGTAAAGCACATCATGGATAGCCTGGTTGTGGCCGAGCACCTCAAGGGTCAACATTACATCGATGTGGGTACCGGTCCGGGTTTACCCGGCATGGTATTGGCCATCGCCCTGCCCGACACCGAGTTCGTATTACTCGACAGTCTTGGCAAGCGCGTTACCTTCTTAAAGCAGGTAAAACATGAGCTTGGGCTAAAAAATGTAACCCCGGTGCAGAGTCGAGTTGAAGAATATCAGCCAAGTGTTAAATTAGATGGTGTGCTATCTCGCGCCTTTGCCTCTATTGATGATATGCTGCATTGGTGCGCGCATTTAATTGATCAGGACGGACGCTTTATTGCGCTTAAAGGTCAGTACCCTGAGCAGGAATTAGCACACCTTCCCGACGGCTTCTCTTTTGAGCAAAATATTGAGCTTAGGGTTCCTGAATTAGAGGGCGAGCGCCATCTTATAATTCTAAAAAAAGATTAATTGGCGAGGATCAACGTGGCTAAAGTCATTGCTATTGCAAACCAAAAAGGCGGTGTGGGTAAAACCACCACAGCCGTAAATTTGGCGGCCTCAATGGCTGCGACCAAACGTAAGGTGTTGTTGATCGATCTCGACCCTCAGGGCAATGCCACCATGGGCAGCGGCGTTGATAAATACGATGATGTTGCCACCGTCTACGATCTGCTGATCGAAGATAAGCCCTTTAACGAGGTGGTGATCACACAGACCTCTGGCGAGTATCATTTGATCGCCGCCAACGGTGATGTCACCGCGGCGGAAGTCAAGCTGATGGAATTGTTCGCCCGCGAAGTGCGTTTGCGCAATGCCCTGGAAAAGATCCTTGCCGACTATGAGTATATTTTTATCGACTGTCCACCGTCGTTAAACATGCTTACCGTCAATGCTATGGCCGCTGCCGACTCGGTATTGGTTCCCATGCAGTGTGAATATTATGCCCTTGAAGGGATCACCGCATTGATGGGCACCATAGAGCAGCTAGCGCAGCTGGTTAACCCCAAATTACAGATTGAAGGCATTTTGCGAACCATGTACGATCCGCGCAACCGCCTTGCCAACGATGTTTCCGAACAGCTGAAACAGCACTTTGGCGATAAGGTCTATCGGACTGTTATTCCGCGCAACGTTCGCCTTGCAGAAGCACCCAGCTTTGGTGCCCCGGCCATGTATTACGACAGAGCCTCTGCGGGAGCCAAGGCCTATCTTGCCTTGGCCGGCGAAATGCTGCGTCGCAAAGAAAAACAAACACCTGCAGTCGCCTAAATCTAGAGGTAAGCGAATCAATGTCTGCTAAAAAACGTGGATTAGGAAGGGGCCTGGACGCCCTACTCACGTCGTCAAAGCCCGTCGCATCAGCGTCAGAGCAAAGCGCCAATGAGGCGCCAAGCGAACAAGCCGTTAAGGGTGAGTTGCAAAAGCTGGCGATCGAGTTTTTACGCCCCGGCAAATACCAGCCGCGCAAGGATATGGCCGAAGATGCGCTTGAAGAATTGGCCAGCTCTATTCGTGCCCAAGGCATTATTCAGCCAATCGTGGTACGTCAGTTAGGTGAGCAGCAATATGAAATCATCGCCGGTGAGCGTCGTTGGCGTGCCGCACAATTGGCCAAGCTGGATTTGGTGCCCTGTTTAATCAAGGACGTGCCCGATGAAGCGGCGGTAGCCATCGCCCTGATCGAAAATATTCAGCGTGAAGACCTTAACGCCATGGAAGAGGCCATTGCCCTGGAGCGTCTGATCCAAGAGTTTGCCCTGACGCATCAACAAGTTGCCGATGCGGTCGGTAAATCCCGTACCACGGTCACCAACCTGCTGCGTCTGAACAACCTCAATGACGATGTAAAAATTATGTTAGAGCATGGCGATATTGAAATGGGCCATGCGCGATGTTTGTTGGCGCTCAGCGGTGAAGCACAGTCTGAGGCCGCCCGCAGTGCCGTGGCCAAAGCGTTGACCGTGCGGGAAACGGAAAAGCTGGTGCGTTCCCTATTGGAACCCACAGAAAAGCCAGTTAAGAAAGAAAAAGACCCGGATGTCAAACAGTTAGAGCAAAAGCTTCAAGATAATCTCGGCGCCAAGGTTGAAATTAACTACAACCAAAAAGGCAAGGGTAAGTTAGTGATTTCTTACACTAATTTAGACGAGCTTGAAGGTATTTTAGAGCGCATCGACCCACAGCTAAATCAGTCTTAATAATTCCCTTCTCGCCCCCGTATTCACGGGGGTGAAATTGACACAATTTCATCCCGCTCAAGTTGCAAATCGGCCAGAAATAAGTATAATTTCGCCAGTTTTAGCACCCGAATGAAACTTAACGTTATTAAGGTTAATAAAAAGTGACGCAAAGGTTGTCTGGCCCATATCGCCAAGCCGCATTAAAAGGCGTTCTTTTACAGGGTGTCGTAGCAATCATAGCTGCAGTAATAGTTTTAGTAGGTTGGGAAGTAGATGCCGCGGTTTCAGCATTGGCTGGTGGACTGGTGGCGGTACTTCCTAACTTTTTATTTGCCATCTATGCGTTCCGATATGTGGGCGCTAGCAAGGCAAAACAAGTGTATGCCTCATTTAAAAGAGGCAACGGATTAAAATTTTTGCTAACGATTTTCTTGTTCGCACTGATATTTAAGCTTTATCCGGTAATGGCGTTGCCATTTTTTTCCTGCTTTATATTGGTGACGTTTACACAGTGGTTAGCGCCGATTTTTTTTAATCATTAACTTTTGGGATAAAACATGGCTGCAGGTGAAGAACTTACCTTAACGGGTTACATCCAGCACCATTTAACTAACGGTCAAGTCAGTATTGGCGACGGTTGGTTTTGGAAGCTGAATGTAGATACCCTCGCATGGTCTATCGGTCTTGGACTGATTTTCTTATGGATCTTTAAGCGCGCTGCGAACAAAGCAACGCTTGGCGTTCCCGGGAAATTTCAGTGCTTTATCGAGATGGTCGTAGAATTCGTCGATCAAAACGTGAAAGATACTTTCCACGGTAGAAGTCGACTAATCGCTCCTCTTGCTCTGACAATTTTCGTCTGGGTATTCCTGATGAACTTAATGGACTTGATCCCGGTTGATTTCCTTCCTGCACTTGCAGGTCAAATCGGCGTACTTTCAGGTGCCGTAGAAAGTTCTCACGATGTATACATGAAGGTGGTACCAACAACCGACCTTAACCTAACCCTAGCGCTAGGTATCGGGGTGTTTGCACTCATCATCTTCTATTCGATTCGTGTTAAGGGCTTAATGGGCTTTATCAAGGAGCTAACGCTTCACCCATTCAGTTCTAAAAACGTGGTTGTTCAAGTCCTATTTATTCCGGTTAACTTGCTTTTAGAATCAGTAACTCTAATCGCGAAGCCGGTTTCATTGGGCTTACGTCTATTCGGTAACCTTTATGCTGGTGAACTTATCTTCATCCTAATTGCTGCGCTTGGTTTGTTCCAATTGCCGCTGCACTTTGTATGGGCGGTATTCCACATCCTGGTTATCGTATTGCAAGCATTCATCTTCATGATGCTGACAATTGTTTACCTGAGCATGGCGTCTGAAGACAACCATTAAGAACCGGCTCAAAAAAGATTTTTTTAACTTTAACTTTAACTTTAATCATTTACAAAAATATTGGAGACAATAATGGAAATCGTAATCGGCCTTAAATATATCGCTGTTGCCCTACTTATCGGTTTTGGTGCCCTTGGTACTGCTATCGGTTTCGGTAACCTAGGTGGTAAATTCCTAGAATCAGCTGCTCGTCAGCCTGAGCTTGCACCTCAACTACAAGTTAAAATGTTCATCGTAGCTGGTCTTATCGATGCTATCGCGATGATCGGTGTAGGTATCGGTCTATACATGTTGTTCGCTCTAGCTCCATTTGCAGGTTAATTTCTACTATTTTGCGAACAAAATGTAAGGAGGAGCGGTCGTGAACTTAAACGCCACTCTAATTGGTGAATTAATCGCTTTCATCGTTTTTGTATGGTTCTGCATGAAGTTCGTGTGGCCACCACTAAACGGTGCAATCGAGGCTCGCCAAAAGAAAATTGAAGATGGTTTAGCTGCCTCTGATAAAGCTGAAAAAGATCTTGAACTTGCTCGTAAAAAAGCAACCGAGCAACTTAAAGAAGCTAAAGCAGAAGCTGCTGAAATTATCGAGCAAGCTAAAAAGCGTGCGACGCAAATCGTTGACGAAGAGACATCTCGTGGTCACGAAGAGCGTGAAAAAATCATTGCTCAAGGTCATTCAGAAATCGAAGCCGAGCGTAACCGTGCCAAAGAAGAATTGCGTAAGCAAGTTGCTTCTCTAGCGGTTATCGGTGCCGAGAAGATCTTAGAGCGCGAAATCAATGAAGCCGCGCACAGCGACATAGTTGAAAAACTTGTTGCCGAGCTTTAATAGGAGGGTATGAGCATGTCTGAACTGACTACTATCGCTCGCCCATACGCTAAAGCGGCTTTTGAATTTGCCGTTGACAAAGGTGCGGTCGACGCATGGAACGAGATGCTATTTTTCGCTGGTGAAGTAGCGAAGAACGAGCAAGTTACTCGATTCCTGTCGAGCAGTGCCTCTGCTGAAAAACAAGCTGAAACTATGATTCAGCTTTGTGCAGAGCAACTCAACGAATATGGCCAGAACCTGGTAAAGGTAATGGCCGAAAATGGACGTTTAGTCGCCCTACCGGCGGTTGCACAATTATTCGCTGAATTTAAAGCGGATTATGACAAAGAAATCGACGTTGACGTCGTTTCTGCAACCGAGCTTGCTGCAGCGCAGCAAGAGAAACTAGTCGCGGCACTTGAAAAACGTTTCGCACGCAAAGTTAAGCTGAATTGTAGTGTTGATAACACGGTTGTTGGTGGTCTGGTTATTAAAGCCGGCGACACCGTAATCGATGGCAGTATCAGCGGCAAATTGAGCCGTCTGGCCACTACACTACAATCGTAATTGGGAAGAAGAGCATGCAACTTAATTCCACTGAAATTTCTGATCTGATCAAAAAACGTATTGAGCAGTTCGAAGTTGTAAGTGAAGCTCGTAACGAAGGTACTATCGTATCTGTTACTGACGGTATCATCCGCATCCACGGTCTAGCTGACTGTATGCAAGGTGAGATGATTGAGCTTCCTGGCAACCGTTATGCTATCGCACTAAACCTTGAGCGTGACTCAGTAGGTGCCGTAGTAATGGGTCCATACGCAGACCTTAAAGAAGGCGTAAAAGTACAATCTACCGGTCGTATCCTTGAAGTACCTGTTGGTCGTGGTCTACTTGGTCGTGTTGTTAACACACTAGGTGCACCTATCGATGGTAAAGGCGCTCTAGATAACGACGGCTTCGAGCCAGTTGAAAAAATCGCACCAGGCGTAATCGAGCGTCAATCTGTAGATGAGCCAGTACAAACTGGTTATAAGTCTATCGATGCGATGATTCCAGTTGGTCGTGGTCAGCGTGAGCTTGTAATCGGTGACCGTCAGACTGGTAAAACTGCACTAGCTATCGATGCTATCATCAACCAAAAAGGCACAGGCGTTAAGTGTGTGTACGTAGCGGTTGGTCAAAAAGCATCTACTATCGCTAACGTAGTACGTAAACTTGAAGAGCACGGTGCACTAGAGAACACGATTGTTGTTGTTGCATCTGCTTCTGAATCAGCAGCGCTACAATACCTAGCGCCATTTGCTGGTTGTACTATGGGTGAATACTTCCGTGACCGCGGTGAAGACGCGCTAATCGTATATGATGATCTTTCTAAGCAAGCTGTTGCTTACCGTCAGATCTCACTACTACTTAAGCGTCCACCAGGTCGTGAAGCTTACCCAGGTGACGTATTCTACCTTCACTCACGTCTTCTAGAGCGTGCATCACGTGTAAACGCTGATTACGTTGAGAAGTTCACCAATGGTGAAGTGAAAGGTAAAACAGGTTCATTGACGGCATTGCCTATCATTGAAACTCAAGGTGGTGACGTTTCTGCGTTCGTACCTACAAACGTTATCTCTATCACCGACGGTCAGATCTTCCTAGAAACTGACTTGTTCAACGCGGGTATCCGTCCAGCCGTTAACGCTGGTATCTCGGTATCTCGTGTAGGTGGTGCCGCGCAAACTAAAATCGTTAAGAAACTAGGTGGTGGTATCCGTCTAGCGCTAGCTCAGTACCGTGAACTAGCGGCGTTCTCTCAGTTCGCTTCTGACCTTGACGATGCAACTCGTGCCCAGCTTGAGCACGGTGAGCGCGTAACAGAGCTAATGAAACAGAAACAGTACGCACCTATGTCTGTTGCGGAAATGTCTCTGTCGCTATTTGCTGCTGAAAAGGGCTATCTAAAAGACATCGAAATCGCGAAAATCATGGATTTCGAAGCGGCTCTTATTTCTTACGCAAACAGCACTTACGCAGAGCTAATGGCTCAAATCAATGAAACTGGTAACTACAACGCCGAGATCGAAGCGCAGCTGAAAGAACTTCTAGAGAAGTTCAAGTCTACGCAAACTTGGTAATTAGTTATGAACGGTGAGTTTTAATTTTAAAACTCACCCAGATTCGGAGAAAGAGTCATGGCCAGCGGAAAAGAGATAAAAAGCAAGATCGGGAGTATCAAGAATACTCAGAAGATCACTAGCGCTATGGAAATGGTTGCCGCTTCTAAAATGAAGAAGGCGCAAGACCGTGTGGCTTCAAGCCGTCCATACGCTGAAAACTTACGCAAAGTGATCGGTCATGTTGCTAATGCTAGCCTCGAATATCGCCATTCCTATTTGGAAGAGCGTGAGGTCAAGCGCGTTGGTTATATCGTCATCTCTACCGACCGTGGTTTGTGTGGTGGCTTGAACTCAAACGAGTTCAAGCAAGTAGCCCTAGAAATCAAAGCATGGAAAGAAAAAGGCGTATCTGCGGATTTCGCCGTACTAGGTAGCAAGGCTGCCGGTTTCTTCCAGCGTTTTGGTGGCTCTGTGCTTGCCAAAAAATCAGGTCTAGGCGATGCGCCTTCGGTTCAGGACGTAATTGGTCCTGTAAAAGTTATGCTTGATGCATACAACGAAGGCAAATTAGACCGCTTGTTTGTTGTTTACAATAAGTTTGTAAACACCATGAAGCAAGAACCAACAATCGATCAATTGTTGCCTTTGCCGAAAACAGAAAGCGAAGAACTAGCACACCGCTGGGACTACATCTACGAGCCAGATCCAAAAGCACTTTTGGAAACACTAATGGTTCGCTTTGTAGAATCTCAGGTATATCAAGGTGTGGTTGAAAATGCTGCCTCTGAGCAGGCCGCCCGTATGGTTGCGATGAAAGCCGCAACGGATAACGCCGGCGACCTGATGGATGAGTTACAGCTTGTTTATAACAAGGCTCGTCAGGCCGCAATCACACAAGAAATCAGTGAGATTGTTGGCGGATCAGCAGCAGTTTAATGCTTCGGGCAAAGATTAACGAGAGGAATAGACATGAGTTTAGGTAAGGTCGTCCAAATTATCGGCGCCGTTGTGGACATCGAGTTCCCACAAGACAACGTGCCTGCCGTATATGACGCACTAAAAGTTACAGACGGCGACCTAGCAGGTCTGACACTAGAAGTTCAGCAGCAGCTAGGCGGCGGTGTGGTACGTGGTATCGCACTTGGTACTACCGACGGTCTACGTCGTGGTACAGCAGTAGAAAACACAGGTGAAGCGATCAAGGTTCCAGTAGGTAAAGCTACTCTTGGTCGTATCATGAACGTACTAGGTGAAGCAATTGACGAAGCTGGCCCAATCGGCGAAGAAGAGCGTATGTCAATTCACCGTGAAGCACCTTCGTACGAAGATCAATCAAGCTCGGTAGAACTACTTGAGACTGGTATCAAAGTAATCGACCTTGTATGTCCATTCGCTAAGGGTGGTAAAGTAGGTCTATTCGGTGGTGCTGGTGTAGGTAAAACCGTAAACATGATGGAACTTATCCGTAACATCGCGATCGAGCACAGCGGTTACTCTGTATTCGCCGGTGTTGGTGAGCGTACTCGTGAGGGTAACGACTTCTATCACGAAATGAACGATTCAAACGTACTTGATAAAGTATCGCTTGTATACGGTCAGATGAACGAGCCACCGGGTAACCGTCTACGTGTTGCTTTGACTGGTCTAACTATGGCTGAGAAGTTCCGTGACGAAGGTCGTGACGTTCTTTTCTTCGTAGATAACATCTATCGTTATACGCTTGCCGGTACTGAGGTATCAGCACTACTAGGTCGTATGCCTTCAGCGGTAGGTTACCAGCCAACTCTTGCAGAAGAGATGGGTGTACTACAGGAGCGTATCGCGTCTACTAAGACTGGTTCAATCACGTCAATCCAGGCCGTATACGTACCTGCGGATGACTTGACTGACCCATCTCCGGCGACTACTTTCGCCCACTTAGATGCGACAGTTGTACTTTCTCGTGATATCGCAGCTCTAGGTATCTACCCAGCTGTTGACCCACTTGACTCAACTTCACGTCAGCTTGATCCGCTAGTAATCGGTCAAGAGCACTACGACACAGCTCGTGGCGTTCAGACTGTACTTCAGCGTTATAAAGAGCTGAAAGACATCATCGCCATCCTAGGTATGGACGAGCTGTCTGATGAAGATAAGCTAGTGGTATCACGTGCTCGTAAAATCCAGCGTTTCCTATCTCAGCCGTTCTTCGTTGCTGAGGTATTCACAGGTGCACCTGGTAAATACGTATCACTAAAAGACACCATTGCAGGCTTTAAAGGCATTCTAAACGGTGAGTTCGACGACATGCCAGAGCAAGCGTTCTACATGGTTGGCTCAATCGAAGAAGCGCAAGAAAAAGCTAAAAGCATGTAATTAGGAGGGGAGTATGGCAGCTATGACCGTACATCTTGATGTAGTGAGCGCAGAAGGAAAGTTATTTTCCGGTCGTGTAGAAACACTTCAAGTGACAGGTAGTGAAGGTGAATTGGGTATTTACCCAGGTCACGCGCCGCTACTAACTGCCCTGAAACCTGGTATGGTGCGTTTAGTTAAGCAGCTAGGTGGTGAAGAAATCATCTATGTTGCAGGCGGTACGCTTGAGGTTCAACCTCATAACGTAACCGTGCTGGCTGATACAGCCGTTCGAGCCGAAGAGCTGGACGAGCAAGCAGCAGAGCAAGCTAAGCGCGAAGCGCAAGAACAAATGGATAAAGCACAAAGTGATGAGCTGGATTATCAGCGCGCCGCAGTGCAACTCGAAGAGGCTCTTGCCAAACTTCGCGTAATCCGTCTATTGCGTAATAGCTAATTGCTATCGACCGAAAAGGTTTGCAAAAACCCACGCTAACAGCGTGGGTTTTTTTATGTCTGTTCGTTCAATGTTCATGGTGGAGCGGTTACAATATTGCCAATTTGTACACAATGGTACAGTTACGGCGTTGGTCAAGACTTGAGTGGACTTTACTCTATCCAGACACAGGATGTGCTGATTTAAAGCGCCAAATTGAACCGTGTGACAGTGGATGCGAAAAAAGGATATTAGAATGAATTTAACCACAGTTATTTTGGCCGCGGGTAAGGGTACTCGCATGCGCTCAAAGCTTCCTAAGGTATTGCACCCGATAGCCGGTAAGCCCATGGTGCAACACGTTATCGACAATGCCAAGGCCCTTGGCGCCAAGCACACCAACCTGGTCTATGGCCACGGTGGCGAGATGCTGCAACAGCAACTCACCGGCAACGAGCTTAACTGGGTGCTGCAGGCCGAGCAGCTGGGTACGGGCCACGCCGTGGCCGTTGTAAAAGAACATATCGGCGATGACGATACCGTGCTGATCCTTTATGGCGATGTACCACTCACCAAGAAATCAACATTAGAGAAGTTATTGGCTGCTACGCCCGAGCAAGGCTTAGCCGTACTGACCGTCGATCTTGAAAACCCTACGGGCTATGGCCGTATGCTACGTGAAAACGGCAAACTAGTAGGCATCGTTGAACAAAAAGACGCAACCCCTGAGCAGCTAGCGATCACCGAAATCAATACTGGTATTATGGCCTGTAACGGCGGCCTGTTGAAAAAGTGGTTAGGGAACCTCTCAAATAACAATGCCCAGGGCGAATACTATCTAACGGATATCGTCGCCATGGCGCACGCTGAGGGTGTTGAAATCAGCTCTAGTCAGCCTGAGCACCCGATGGAAGTGGAAGGCGCTAATAACCGCGTACAGCTCGCCCAATTAGAGCGTGCCTATCAAGCCTGGCAGGCCGAAGAATTGATGATTAACGGTGCCAGTTTATCGGACCCTGCGCGTATAGATGTACGTGGTCAGGTAAAAACCGGGCAAGACGTACAAATCGATGTGAATGTTATTTTTGAAGGTAACGTCGAGCTGGGGGATGATGTTGTTATCGGTCCTAACTGTGTGCTGAAAAACTGTAAAATCGGCGATGGTGTGGTGATTAAGGCCAACACCCTGATTGAAGATGCTACCGTGGCTGCCAAATGTACCCTTGGCCCATTTGCACGCCTGCGCCCCGGTGCGGTGATGGAAGAAGACTCGCACATTGGCAACTTCGTCGAGATGAAAAAGTCGCGTTTAGGCAAGGGCTCAAAGGCGAATCATCTAACCTATCTTGGCGATGCGCAAATCGGCGAGAAGGTAAATATCGGTGCCGGCACCATTACCTGTAATTATGACGGTGTTAATAAGTCGCAAACCATTATCAGCGATAACGCCTTTATCGGTTCTAACTCATCGCTGGTGGCACCTGTTGAGATTGGTAACACGGCAACTGTGGGTGCCGGCTCAGTGGTAACTGCTAAGGTGGGTGATAACCAGTTGGCTGTAGCTCGTGCAAAGCAGCGTAACCTGGATGGCTGGCAACGCCCGGTTAAAAAGAGCTAATTGCCTATTATATTTAGAAAAAGTCGCTTTAAGCGGCTTTTTTTATGTCTGCAATTTGATGGCAACACATGTCGCAAAATGGATCAAAGTGTCTTTTTTATTGCCATCAAATTGCACGTATATGAATAAAACATAACCATCGGCGAGGGGAAGTTATTACAACTTCATTACAAAAAATAAATAACACCGAAGGTTAAGTATGTTTAACTTGAAGAAAGTCTCCTTTATGGTGGCTTCAGCCTTGTATATCGGCGGTTCTGCGGCCAGTGCCGTGAATGTTTCTGCCGAGCAGTGGGTTGCACCATCATCAGACTACGCGCCAAAACCTATGATCGAAGAAATTCATTGGTCGGGCGACGTTGCTCAAACAGTAAAGAAACAGGGAAAGATCTTCCGAGCGGAAGAAGGCGTGCATGGTGAGCACACCTATATCGTTGAGTTAGAGGATGCGCCGCTATCGGCTTATGAGGGTCAAATTAGTGGTTTGGCCGAAACAAAGTCAGTTGTTGCTTCTGCGCGCTCGCAACAAGGTAAGCCCCTGAACCTAAATACTCAGGAACTTTCAGGTTACAACAAGTACTTGAACACTCAGCGCCAGAACTTCATTGCTCAAGCCAGCGCTTTGCAAGGCCTGAACCTGAATGTCGAACGCGCCTACTCTGTGGCTATTAACGCCTTCACCACGACCATGACGCAAGATGACGCGATGCGCTTGGCAAAAGTGCCGGGTGTAAAGCGCATTACTCGCTCAAAAGTGTATGAACTTTCAACCTTCAACACCATAGAGCAAACGGGTGCTAAGCAACTGTGGGCTAACGCTTTTGGTGGCGGTAGCAACAAGGGTGAAGGCATGGTGGTGGGTGTGATTGATACTGGTATCAACAGCGATCATCCATCGTTTGCAGCAGTGGGTGGTGACGGTTACGAGCATATTAACCCTTTCGGCACCGAGTTTTTAGGTGACTGTGCGACCGCTGAATTCTCAGACAAGTGTAATAACAAGTTAATTGGTATTTACTCTTACCCTGAAATCACTAATACCTACAGTGACCCCGTGTTTGCAGAGTCACGTCCGGCGTATGGTGAAGACTATAACAGCCATGGTTCACACGTAGCGGGTACCGCAGCGGGTAACGTTCTTTATGATGTACCATTTAAGCTAGCGGACGCAGCGGCGCAATCAACGGGTGTGGAAACGGATCTGGTTTTTGAAGAAGTATCGGGTATGGCACCGCATGCGAATATCATTTCTTACCAGGTATGTTGGCCAGGTGGGGGCGGTGATCCCTATGCCGGCTGTCCTACCACGACTATCCTTGCAGCGATTGAACAGTCGATTATCGATAATGTTGATGTCTTGAACGCATCACTGGGTGGTCTTGAAGAAGATCCATGGCTTGACCCAATTGAACAAGCATTTTTCAATGCTGCAAATGCGGGTGTATTCGTTGCCGTTGCCGCGGGTAACTCGGGCCCTCAATTAACCACCGCCGACCATTCTTCACCTTGGGTAACCACGGTTGCAGCCCATTCACCGTCTTCTACCGTGGATTATGGTGTTAAATCAATTGAAAACTTCAGCGGTGGTGACACGGCCGCACCTGGACCTATTAAAGGTTACTCATCAACCTTTGAAGAAGTAACCGGACTTATTGTAAAAGCCGAAGATTTTGAAAATCCGGGCACAACAACCTGGAATATCGCAGACTGCGACAGCGAATTTCCCGCTGGTACCTTCGATTTGGCCGATGATCCAGAGACCCTTGATATCGACGAAAGTGCTCAAGATGTTATCGTCGTATGTCGTCGTAGCTCACGCCCACTTTATAATAAAGCCTTAAATGTGGCTGCTGGTGGCGCGGAAGGGGTGATCATCTACAACCGCTTTAGCTTCCAGGATAGCGCATCTATTCCAGTGCTTCCGCACCCACTACCGGCAATCCATATTACCAATGCGGATGGTACCGAGCTGCTTAATTGGATGGACTCAGGCTCGGGTCACATGGGTACGGTTACCAGCGCTCAAAGTGAAATTGTGCCAGTAGACAAAGAGCGTGTTGCCTACTTCTCTGGTCGCGGCCCATCTTATTTTGGTATTGATACCATGCTGGTGGATATCGCCGCGCCAGGTGTTGATATTTATGCGCCGAGCTCGGATGACCAGCCATTCACAAACAACCCTCGTACTGCAGATTGGCAAACCATGTCGGGTACCTCAATGGCGAGCCCACACGTAGCAGGTGCTGCTGCATTGCTACAACAATCTCACCCAGAGTGGACGGTATCTCAAGTGCAATCAGCCTTGATGCTTACTGCGGGTAACGATCTAACTAATGCTCGCTTCCTAAGCAACTATAAAGATGATGGCATCAAGTCTAGCTTGCAGGACATGGGCGCAGGTCGTATGCGTGTGGAGCTGGCTGACAAAGCCGGTCTAACACTGCATCAAGAAATTGCTGACATGGCAGATGCGAATCCGGCAATGGGTGGCCGTCCTGAGGATATGAATACGGCGTACGCTGTTGATAATACATGTCCAACAACCTGTACATTTGTACGTGAGTTCACCGCAACAGAAGACGCAAGCTGGACTGTACACACAGAGGAATGGATTGGTGCGTTCGAATTAAAAGCCGAGCCTGCACAATTTGATATCAAGGCGGGCGAAACGCAGCAAATCGTTATTACCGCCACCAGCAAGCCAAATTCAAGTGCAGCAAGCTATATCGACTTGAGTGGTAACCAAGGCCAAGTAACCCTGGTATCAAGCAACAGTGCGTCGCCAGTGCTAGAGCTCCCGGTATGGACATTCACCGGTGATCGCGGTTTACCTGATTATGTCAAAGTAGACGCACACCGTACTTCAGCTGAAATTGAAGTGGGTCCTTTTAACACTGCGGAAGTAACTGACTTCACCGCACGTAGTTACGGCATGGTTAAAGGTGATGCGAAGACAGTTAAACTCTTCTCTGATCCAACCGCAGGCGACCCGTTTGATCTTCATGAAGAAGAAGGGGAAATGGTTAACATCAACCACGTTGAGTGGACACAAGTGCCAGAAGGCAGCAAGATGTTTAGCGCAAGTGTAGTGGGTGCTGAGCCGGTAGAGCGTGTGATTCTGTTCACGGGTCAAGACGCTAACGGTGATGGCATGGCCAGCATGGACGAAGTGCTGTGTATGTCGACCAACTACAGCATCAATAACTTCTGTAATATCGTTGAGCCGAATGCGGGCGACTACTTCACCGTGTTTATGAGCACCGCTTATATCCAGTATGGCGAAGTGGATGAAGGTCGCGATGTGACCATTGCAACCGGTGTTGTCAGTGAAGACAACGGTGGTTTAATTGTCAGTGCCGAGCAGCAAATTTCTGGCTACGAGCAATACAATGTAAACCTGGCTTATAACCTTCCGGAAATGGAAATCGGCGATATCTACTTTGGTGGTTTCGACCTGGGTTCAAATCCGCAAGACGCTGGCAACTTGGGTTATGTGCCGGTACTTATCTCGCAAATTGATGATGACGTGACCTTCACTGCAGACAAGCACCAGGCAAGCCCGGGCGATCTTGTTAACTTCACCGTTGATGTAATTGCGAACAATGAAGCACAGGCGCGTAACTTTGCCCTGACTACGGACTTCCCTGAGGGTATCCAGATCATTGCAGACAGCTTAGTAACAACCGCATCGACACCGGTTGCTCCTGAAGTCGCAGACAATGTGTTGTCATTGGTGGGCGTACAAGAAACGACGAAAGACGTGGTTCGCAACTACATCATGACGACCAATGTAACCGATCAAAAATGTTCGCTGTTAGCGGGTAACTCACCTTACCCGGATTACCTGAACTTACGTGACTTAGGTTGGCGTACCCTTGAGGGTGTTGAAGGTCGTTACTACAACGAGTACAAGTACTCCTTTAAAGAATTGATGCAAACCGATATGGATGTGTCATTCCCATTCTTTAACAAGTATCACTTTGACTCAATCAAGCTAAACCCAGCGGGTCTAGTGACCTTTGGTGACCAAGGCCGTACCACGCCATTCCACGTTGAATTTCCGCGTGCAGCGAGCATGCCGCCTCCGCCACCTTACATCATTGCACCTTTCTGGGTGGGTGATAACACCATTCCACAACGTATCGATGCAAGTTCACGTGTTCCTGGTGATCCAAATGCAGGTATCACCCCAACCTTTACTTACTCCCGTGAGTGGTTAGTACTTGAGTGGGATAACGTTGAGCGCGCTTACTCGGACGGCCAGAGTGTCGACTTTGAAATGTTCATGCGTATGGGCATCAACTATGAGCCGGGTGAGTACGAGCTAATGTTTGCTTACGACAACGTTAACCTAGTTGATAATCAAGGTTCTATCGGCTTTAAGCCGCCGATGGTCGTATCCTAGTAGATGGCGACATGCCTATGGATATCAACTTGGGTGACGGCTTTGCCTATAACAATATCGACGAAGTTGTGCATGACGGCTTAGTGGTTTGTATGGACTACACAGGCCCTGAAATCTCTAAATTCAGTGTAAGCTTTGATGCCTATGTTTCTGAAAAAGCGGCTAACCAGGTACACACCTTGTACTTGAATAATGGCCTTGAAGGTTCAGACACAGAGCGTTTGAGTGTAGAGCTTGATGTGATGGGTAATATTACCTTGGTTGACCTAAAAGACCTTTCTGTTGCTGAGAATGAGTCTATTAGCTTCGATGTTATCTACGCAGACAAAAACGGTGTGAGTAATGAAATCGTGGTAACCGGTGACAACGTGGCCGCCGAAGTGAGTGGCCATGAGTCTGGTTCAACCGTGACCTTAACGCCGGATGCAAACTTCCACGGTGAAACGCACATTACCGTGATGGTTAAGGACAGTGTTAACGGTACCGATATGGCCTCGCAAACCTTTATGCTGATGGTTGAATCTGATGGCGAAGAGCTAGGTTGTACAGACCCCGAAGCAACTAACTTTGATGTGTTAGCTAATACTGATGACGGTAGCTGTACATATCCAGAGCCAGTTGAAGTGTTAGGTTGTACTGACCCAGCCGCAACTAACTACGATGCATCGGCTAACACTGATGATGATAGTTGCACCTATCCAGTACAAGTAACACCCGAAGACACAGTGAAAGCAAAATCATCAGGCGGTTCAATGGCTTGGATGTTACTACTATTCATGCCGCTAGCGCTTCTTCGCAGAGCTCGTAACGGTTAACTTTCATAGACCCTAGTAAGTAAAGCCAATTGGAAACAATTGGCTTTTTTCTTACGCAAAAACATTTTTTAATTATTAATAGAGTTTCTAAATTGTTACAAAAGTGTACACTATTTGCGTTGACTGAGACCCCCCCTCAAGCGATCCTTCTACCTCGATTTAAGCAGTGTTATTCATTAACGAGAGTTGGTAGCAAGGTGTATAAGGCAGGGCTGTTGCTGGTTATTGCGCTATTGAGTAGCGCTGTGAGTGCGAGTGAAGAGACAATCTACACCGCGCAATCAGGATGGCAGTTTGGGCTGAGCGCCGGTTATGGTCAAATCGATAATCCTGTTTACAAATCTGATGATATTCCCCTTTATTTGATCCCCAAGGTCGAAGTGTTTTATGGCGACTTTGCCTTTAGCAATTTTGAACTTTCTTGGACCCCTTTGAGTAATGACAACCACCAGCTGTCCTTCGTCACTAAAATGAATCGTGATGGTTTGTATTTTATCGACAATCTAGCGGTGAGTTCGGCTGTTGCTTCGTTGACATCCAGTGTGATGCCAGGGGCGCCGCGCCCGCCCAGTGCCCAGCAAGAGTCACAACAACAACCTAAAGTGTCGAAAAGAGTTGGGAATATCACCAAAATACCCGATCGGGAGTTGTCTTTTTTGGCCGGGGCCCAGTACCTGTTTGATTGGCAGCAATGGCGTCTTAGTGCCAGCTACTTTACAGAAGTTACCAACTATCATCATGGTCAAGAAGGTGCGCTGGTGCTTTCCCGTTATCAGCGGTGGGACAAGCATTTACTCGTTGCTGCGGCGGAGATCCAATACCAAAGTAATGAGGTAACCAAATACTATTATGGTAGTCACCGCCAGGAAATTGCCGCTGGATTTTCACTGTATCAGCCACAGCATGCTTTCAATAAAGGCCTACAGCTAACCTACCAATATCAAATAGACGAAGATTGGCGGTTTATTTCCGATCTCAAGTGGCAGGTGCTCGACAGTGAAATCGCCGACAGTCCGCTAGTATCGAA
The DNA here is from genome assembly GCF_002964785.1 of Pseudoalteromonas sp. T1lg48. GTDB lineage: Bacteria > Pseudomonadota > Gammaproteobacteria > Enterobacterales > Alteromonadaceae > Pseudoalteromonas. The sequence goes on along the minus strand of NZ_PQCC01000003.1, from coordinate 129,170 downwards.
GCAGCATTTGCTTTCGTACTACGCCGGGGTGGCGTGGAGTTTCTAATGAGTCAACGTGTGGCTATGCAGTTTATCATCCCCTTACTCCTGTTGCTGATACACAGCGGCAACGCCAGCGCGCTTGAAAAAAACTACATTAAGGCCAAGCCAGAAACCTGTGTGACCACCCAGCCCAGTTGCCAGATAAACCTTTTATTAAGTTGGCAAGGAGAGCCCACCACGACCTATTGCTTACAGGTTGAAGCCCGTGAGCCAGAACTAATTTGTGACGTCCCCAATCGTGCACAGCACTATAAATTGTCATTGGAATCTGCTTCCGATGTGATGATTTATCTAGTGCGTAAGCAAGATAAACAGCGAGTTGCGCAGGTGATGATCGACGTTCGACGCCACTTTCTAAATCAAAAGCGTCGCAAGGTAGCTTGGAGTATTTTTTAATGAGTGAACAACAAAAATCTATTCTTTATGTCGAAGACGACCTGAAATTGGCCGAGCTGATCTCTACCTTTCTAATTTCTAATGGTTTTGCCGTGACCCATATCAGTTCACCGCATATTGCTGCATTTGAGATGATGAAGCGGCGTTATGATCTGGTGTTACTCGATATCGGTTTGCCGGAGAACGACGGCTTTAAAGTTTTTGAAGAGCTGCAGCGCCAGTATTCGGTGCCGGTTATATTTCTCACCGCGCGACAAAGTCATGTGGATCACATCCATGCCCTGGAACTTGGCGCCGAGGACTACCTTACAAAGCCCATTTCTCCCTCTATTTTGCTGGCGCGTATTAATCACTGCTTGCGTCGCAATGAACTAAAATACTGTGCCAAGAACGCCGCCCAGTCGCAAACCCTGACCATAGGCAACCTGGTGATCAATCGTTATCAGCGTCAGGCGAGCTTAAATGGCGACCGCCTGGAGCTCACCACGGGTGAGTTCGATTTGTTGGAAAAACTCGCCTTTAACGTTGGTCAGGTGGTGAGCCGCGAGCATTTATTCGAGGCCGCTATCGGCCGTAAGTACGACGGTCAGAACCGCACCATAGATGGTCGTGTCAGCCGTTTACGCAAAAAGCTGGGCGATGCCGATGAGCATCCAAGTCGCATTATCACCGTATGGGGTAAGGGTTATATCCTTTCACCGGATGCGTGGAAGTGAGCTAAGTGCTCAAGGTTTATGGTTACCTTTTTTCAACCCTGGTACTGTGCTTAGGTATAAGTGCCTGGCTGATTAACAGCCATCTCGGCGACACCGCCATTGCCAGTGACGCCGAGCTTGCCCTGGCTCGGGGCATGCTGCAAACGCCTAATCCACAGACCAGCCACCTGCTCACCGCAATAGCCCTGAGCGATATTCACTTTGACCCCCATATAGACGAGCAATTGCGCAGTGGTGCCGTTGTGCCTATGCTGGATCAAGATAGTCAGTTACTTTTTTACTACCTCGATGGTAGCCAACAACGGATCTTGATGCTCGGCCCCTTGCCACGGCCGCAACGCGATTCTCAACAGATGCTGATCGGCATGCTGTTTTACACCAGTGTTGCAATAGCCGTGCTGCTGGTGTGTTGGCCACTGTTTCGCGATCTCAACCAGTTACGCCAAGCCAGTAAAAAAATTTCTGTAGGTAACTTTAGCGCCGAGGCCCGACTGGGGCGTTTAAGTGCGATTAAACGCATCGGCGATGCCTTCGATGAGATGGCCGAAGAATTGAAAAATCAAAGCGATTATCAGCGCCAGTTGATCAATGCCGTATCCCACGACTTTTTCACGCCCATCAGCCGAGCTAAGTTTGCCCTAGAAATGGCTGCTCACCAGCCAAGCGATGCCGTCGACTGTAATAGCGTGCTGCAAGATCTGACCGAACTGGAAATGTTGGTGGAGGAGTTTCTAACCTATGCCGAGCTTAATCAGTGCAAGCCGGTGATCCGCCCGGTCGCCCATAATGCCCGGGAGTTGTTAGAGCAGGGCTGCGATAAATTTCGCATCTATAGCGATTTGAGCATACACATAGACTGTCACTGCGAGGTGATAGAGGTGGATAGGCGCAGTTTCCTGCGTATTCTCACCAATTTAATGAGCAACGCCGTACGCTTTGCCCACACCCAGATTCATATCAGTCTGCGTGCTCATCCCCATGGTATTGAGCTCACCGTGGCCGATGATGGCCCCGGCTTTAATGAGCTGCTCAGTCCCAGACTACTCCAGGCCTTTGTTAAAAATCACCAAGTTGCCCAGCGCGAGCACACCGGCGTGGGCCTAGGCCTATCCATCGTCAGCAAGTTGTGTCTGTGGAATGACGCCGATATTCAACTGGAGCAAAGCGCGACCTTAAAGGGTGCCTGCGTGCGGATCGTGTTTTAGTTGATAAACCGGTATTGTCCTGTAACTATAGGCCGGAACAATAAAAAAGGGACAGATGGACAGCAGCATGACAAGCCAGCGAATTGTAGTCATTGAGGATGAACCGGCCATAGCCGATACCCTGGTACATGTGATTGAACAAGCCGGATTAGCCGCTTCCTGGTGTGCCACCGCCGCCCAGGGATTAACCGCTATTCAAGATGAGCCTGCGGCCCTGGTGCTGCTCGATGTAGGTCTCCCCGATGGCAATGGCTTCGAGCTTTGCAAACAGATACGCACCTTCTCCACTGTGCCTATTATCTTTTTAACCGCCCGTAGCGATGAAATCGACAGGGTGGTGGGTCTTGAGATCGGTGCCGATGACTATGTGACCAAGCCCTTTAGCCCCAGGGAAGTACTGGCCCGCATTAAGCTGCGCATGACCAAGGTTGAAGCCCCAGAGTCTGCGGCACAGGTCTGCACCGGGCTCCATGCCCGCCAATATGATTTTTATGTCGGCGCTCAGGCACTGCAGTTAACGGCGCTGGAATATAAGCTGTTACATAAGCTCCATAGCCAGCCGCACCGGGTTTTTAGCCGCGAACAACTGATGAGTGCCGCGGAAATGGCTAATGCCTCTCACTACGCCCGCAATATCGATTCCCATATCAAGGCCATACGCCAAAAGCTGAAGTGTCATGATCTGGCAGAGGTGATCCACACCAAGCGCGGTTTCGGGTATTTCTATGAGCCCAAGTAGCCATCCTTCCTGGGTTGATAAGCTGTTTCAATGGCCCCGTATTCCCCTTGGCTTACGGTTGTTTTTGCTGTACGTGGTCGTGGTGGTGTTAACCACCTATGTGGTCAGCTCAACGGTGATGCGCGAGATTAAGCCCACGGTGCGACAGGTGAGCGAAGAAACCCTGGTGGATATGGCCAACCTGCTGGCAACCTTGGCGGCGCCACACCTGCAACAGGGCACCTTAGCGCGCAGTGAATTTGCCGAGCTGTTGACTCACTTCGGTAAACGCGACCCGAATGCGGCGATTTGGGGCGTGGACAAAAGCAGTATTAACCACCGGATCTATATTACCGATGCCGACGGTATCGTCCTGGTTGATTCATGGCAACGGGATGTGGGATCAGATTTTTCTCGCTGGAATGATGTGTACCTGACCCTGCGCGGCCAGTATGGTGCCCGCTCCAGTGCTCAATTGAGCGACGACCCGGATTCAACCGTAATGCATGTGGCGGCACCCATTCGGGTGGCTGGCGAGATCATTGGCAGTGTCACCGTGGCCAAGGCCAATCGTTCGGTACAACCCTTTATTGATAAGGCCAAATATCGAGTGCTTACCTGGCTGGTGGTAATGAGTGTGGTGGCCTTGTTACTCGGGGCGCTGATCGCCTGGCGCATCAACACGGCGCTGGACAAACTGGCAGACTACGCCGCCAAAATGGGCCGCGGCGAAAAGGCCAAGCAGCCGGTGTTTCGCATCTTTTATGAATATGGGCAACTGAGCGATGCCCTGGCAGCCATGCGCGCTAAGCTGGATGGTAAAAACTATGTGGAGCAATATGTGCAAACCCTGACTCATGAGCTGAAAAGTCCACTGAGTGCCATTAAAGGAGCGAGCGAGTTGTTGCAAACGCCCCTGACGGAGCAAAAACAGCGGCTCTTTGCCAATAATATTGAAAAAGAAAGCGCCCGCATGCAGCATCTTATCGACAATCTTTTGGCCCTGACGCGACTTGAAAAGCAGCCACAATTGCAAAATAAAGAAGTGATTGTTCTCGCCCCCTTGATCGCCCGGGTATGTGACTCCCTGTTGGCTCCCATTACCCAAAAAAAGGTGCAGATGCAGCTTCAATGTGACCCTGGGTACAGCCTGCTTGGCGATGCATTCTTGGTGCAACAGGCGCTCTACAATTTGTTGGAAAATGCCCTCGATTTTGTGATGGAAGGCGGCGAGGTGAATATTTCGGTACATCTTGAGTGTCATCGCACCCTGATACAGGTAGTTAACCAAGGCCCGGCCATACCGGACTACGCCCTCGGTAAGGTATGCGAACGTTTTTATTCGCTGCCGCGCGCCAATGGCCAAAAAAGCACCGGCTTGGGCTTAACCTTTGTTGAGCAGATTATGCAACTGCACCAGGGGGAGTTGTTGATAGCCAATGTGCCAGGTGGAGTGCGCGTCACCCTGGTATTTACAACTCCATAAAATCTCCACATTAACCGCACCTAAACTCCAATTTGGCTGAATAAGCTAAGGCTATTCATCACATGGAGTTTATTAAATGAGACAAAAACTAGGTAATAAATTACTCATTATCGCCGGCCTTATTCTGCTGATTTTGGTGCCCATCATGTTGATTAAGGGGCTGATCTTCGAGCGATCCGAGCGTCACCTGCAAGTACAGCAGGAAATTGCCCGCAGCAGCAGCGGCGAGCAGAGCATCATCGGACCATTTTTGTATTTGGAATATGTGGAAACCAAGCATAACGAGCAAGGGCAAAGCTATTCCGTGTTACACAAGCAGGTACTGTTGCCGAGCGAGCTAAAATGGCAGGCCCAGTTAAGCACGTTCGAGAAGTTTCGCGGCATCTATAAGGCCAATCTGTACCGCTCGAAAAACGATATTTCAGCCACCTTCAACACGCGCAAACTCAAAGACTATGCCGATAAAAATATTACCAAGTTCAATCTGGTGATGGTGGTTCAGGATATTCGCGGTATCGGCGTTGGCAGCGCGGTGAAAATGGCCGGTAAGCCATTGGCATTCCAGCCCGGTAGTCAGATAAAGCAACTGGCCGATGGCGTGCATGCGGCTTTGGACTTACAAGGCCTGTTGGCTCAGGACAGCGTAGCGGTGCAGATCAACCTCAATCTCCAAGGCATGAAGCGTTTCGCCATAGCTCCCGTGGGGGAAGAAACCCATGTTTCCATGAGCGCCGATTGGCCTCACCCAAGCTTTGTTGGTGACTACTTGCCAACTTCGTCAAGCATAGATAATGAACAGTTTACCGCCATTTGGCAAACTAACTTCTTCGCCACCAATATGCAGGAGTTGTTTGGTAACTGTGTGCGCAGCAATGGCGATTGCAGTAATTTGCGCGAGCGCAGTCTGGGTGTAAATCTGGTGGATGGCGTCGATCACTATCTGAAAAGCCACCGCGCTACCAATTATGCACTCTTGGTGTTGGTACTGGTGTTCTCAAGCTTCTTTTTACTGGAGATCCTTCGAAAAGACGCGATTCATCCGGTGCAATACGGCTTTGTTGGCCTCGCCATCGCGGTGTTTTATTTGTTGCTGGTATCGCTCAGCGAGCATTTTGGTTTTAATCTGGCTTATATGTTTTCGGCTTTGGCTTCTGGCTTTCTGTTAAGCATTTATGTGGCTGGCATGCTGCACAGCTCGCGCCAGGGGGTGGTATTCTTTGCTGGCATTGCGTTGCTTTACGGGGTCTTATTCAGCCTGTTGGCGGCGGAAGATTACGCCTTGTTAATGGGTGCAACCCTGGTATTTGCTGTACTGAGCTTGATCATGATGCTGACCCGCAAGTTTAACTGGTATGGCAATAATGAAAGTGAATGAAACAGGGCTTACCCCTGTGGAGTCTGAAAACAATAAGGCCGCTATTTAGCGGCCTTACTTCTAAGGGGTTAGCTGCGTGATAAAAACAGCGTCAGGGTTTCGCCAATACGCAGGGTATCTTTAGAAAGGTTGTTCCACTGCTTGAGCTTGGCCACGCTCACCTGATAACGGCGGGCTATTTTCCACAGGCTATCGCCACGAGCCACCTTGTATTCGATTTGCTCATCCGCGAGCACCGGCAAAATAAGTTTGTCGCCAATGCGGATGCGGTCCGATTTAAGGTTATTAAAGGTCTTCAGTTGCTGTACCGTGAGCGCATAACGTGCGGCAATCACGCTCAGGCTATCTCCCCGGGCTATGGTGTAATGCTGCCATTGGCTGTAATCACCGCTTTGTTGGTCGGCGATGAGTGTTTGCCATTGCTGTTTTTTCTCTACCGGGACAACAATATGTGGGGCATCTATGATGGCTGGAAAGCGGATCACTCCATGGTTGAGCTGCTCCAGCTTACCCCATTTGCTCTTATCGGCCAGCACCACGGCACCGGATAGCGGCAAGGTGGTAATGCTTGGCTGGTTATTGATTACCGGAAATTCCATCTTCTGGTGCTTAAGCAGTTGTACCGCCGCCAGCAGTTTTGGGACATAGTGGCGAGTTTGTTTAGGCAGCTTAAGGGCGAAAAAGTCGGTGCTTTTACCGGCCTTTTTATTGTTTTCAATGGCTTTTAATACACGGCCTTCACCGACGTTATAGGCGGCAATGGTGTGATACCAGTCGCCGTCAAAGCGTTTGTGCAGATATTCGATAAAGTCCAGTGCCGCCTGGGTGCTGTCGATCACATCCTGACGACCGTCATACCAGGGGCTTATTTTTACACCAAAATACTTGGCCAGAGATGGGGTGAGCTGCCACAGTCCCGAGGCATGCTTATGGGAGTAGGCACTGGCATCAAAGTCACTTTCTATCAGCGGCATCAGCGCCAACTCAATGGGCAAGTCGCGCTTTTCCACTTCGGTGACTATGTGGTACAGGTAGGGCTCGGCACGGCGACTGATCTCTTCCATGTAGTTAGGGTGTGCCAGATACCAATCAATACGTCGCTGCACCGCAGGGTGATTAGAGTCGGCAAAGCGCAGTTGCATGCGAATACGTTGCCATACATCATCAACCTGTTGTGGTGTGAGCTTGGTTTCAACCTTGGCCTGCTGGTCTTCCTGCGTGTCGCTGGTGTGGTTGGTATTGTTGGCCGCGCTGTCCTCGCCCGGCGCCATATCCTGCTGTTGCTCCTGGTCGGCAACCGGCGGCGTATTTTGACAGCCCGCCAACACCAGGAAAAAAGAAATAAATAAAATTCGATACATAAAAATTCAGTGTTATTTAGATAAAAAGTTACATGTGCGCTATTTGGGTGGTCATAGCGAAAGGGTGTGAGCTTAATCGGTTAGCCTGAACACAAAGTGAGCTAAATCTGAGCGCCAGCTTAAGTGACTGAGCCACACCTGAATATTAATTTTTTGCCTCAAGGTAGACCGTTGATTCGTATGGTGGTTCCTTCTGTGCTTGAGCATAGCACATAGGAAGGTGCAGAGCGTAAATTTACCCCCGGTCTAAGCACTAACCAAACATGCAGCGAAAACAGGCGCCATCGGGTAGCGGCTGGTAGATAAGGTCGCCGCCATGGCTGACCATGATTTGTTTGCTGAGCGCCAGGCCTATGCCTGAGCCCTGTTGTTTGGTGGTAAAAAATGGCACAAACATCATTTCCTGAGCCTGCTCGCTGATCCCACCACCACTATCGCTTACAGCAATATAGAGTTGGCCCTGGCCATTTTTATCTATCTCCAGGCGCAGCTCTTTGCGATTCTCGCGCTGGCTCATGGCTTCGATGGCGTTTTTAATCAGGTTGATCAGCACCTGCTCAATTTGCTGGGCGTCACACATTACCAAGGTGTCGGCGGTTGTCTGCAGCTCAAGGTGGATTTGCTGCTGTGCCAGGTCATGCTTTAACAGGGTACAGCACCGCTCTACCACGGTCGCTAACGATTGCACGCTGAGCTCTGGCTTTGGCAGATTACTGATGGAGCGGAAGCGGGCGATAAAGTCGCTTAGGCCCTGGGTGCGGCTTTTCAAGGTGGCCAGTGCCAGCTCAAGGTCTTCCTTGTCTTCCTGATCGGCAAAGCACAATTGTTCGGGCATTAAGCCGGTGCAGGTTTGTGCTAAAGACGACAGCGGGGTGATGGAATTAGCAATTTCATGGGTCAACACCCTGGTGAGGCGCTTATAGGCCTGCTGCTCTTTGTGCAACAGCTGCTCATGGATTGATTGCAGGGTTACGATTTTTAGCGCCTGACCCTGGATGGTGGCAATACTCAGTTGCACCGACAGGGTGTCCTGTTGTTCACCACGGTGCCACAGCGCCGTGGACTGGCAGTTGCTTTGGGCTTCATCAATAAAGTGCCCAATTTGCTCCAGATCGCGGGTGTGTTTAATGGCTTTGCCGAGTAACCTGGCTACCGCGGGGTTATGTTCTATGGTGTCACCTTTATGATCAAACACCAGCACCGCCATATCGATATGAATAAGCAGGGTCTGCATAAACTGGGCTTGCTGCTCGGCGGCTAAGCGCGCCTGCAGAATTTGCTCTTTAACCTCGTCATACTGCACCCGCATCGGATGCGACTGGGTCAGACCCAGGCTGCTGTCGCCATTGGCCAGGGCTTTGAGTGCCAGTTGTGCCTGGCGGCTTTGTCGCCTAAACAGCACGACTATTCCGTAGCAGCTTATCAAGGCGCCAATCATCAGACCTGTGGTCAGGGCGGACAGGTGCCAAAAGGTATAGGCATACTGAGCCCCAAGGATGCAGGCCAGCAGCATCACCAAGAGCAGGGCAAGTTTAGTCTGTGCTTGCATGTCGAGCTAGAGTCCGTATTTTTCAAGGCGGCGATACATGGCGCCACGGGTTAACCCCAAAGCCTTGGCGGCATGGCTGACGTTGCCCTGATAATGGGTGAGGGCGGCGCGAATGGCTTGGTGTTCCAGCTCTTCAAGATTGAAGGTGGAAAATGCCTGAGTGTCGCCGCCTTGCGGGCTTTGCGAGGCCGTATTGGTGCCGGAGGCGACCACAGAGCCTATGTCCAGCTCGGTGCCACTTGAGAGGATCACCGCCCGCTCTATGGCATGGGCCAGTTCGCGCACATTGCCCGGCCAAGGGTAGTCGCTTAGTGCCCGCATGCTTGAAGTCGAGACACCGAGTTCGCGTTTATATTTCTGACCAAAATGATTGAGGTAATAGTCCACCAGCAGGGGAATGTCTTCGCGACGTTCGCGCAGTGGTGGCAGGGCGATTTCCACCGTGTTGATACGATACAGGAGATCCTGACGAAAGCGACCTTCGCTGACGCTTTGTTGCAGGTTGTCATTGGTGGCGCTGATCAAACGAATATCCACATCTATGGTTTTACTGCCGCCAAGGGGGGTGATTTGTCGGTTTTGCAATGCCGCCAATAGCTTCACCTGTTGCTCAAGTGGCAGGTTGCCAAGCTCATCTAAAAACAGGCTGCCGCCGTTGGCGAGTTCAAAACGGCCGACACGATCTTCTTTGGCATCGGTAAAGGCGCCTTTTTTATGGCCGAACAGTTCACTTTCCAACAATGAGGCGCTCATGGCCCCCATGTCTACGCCGATAAAGGGGCCCTGATGGCGCAGGCTCTGCTGGTGAATGGCATGGGCGGTGAGCTCCTTGCCGGTACCGCTTTCGCCGGTGATCAGTATATTGGCGTCGGTTTGAGCGGCTTTCGCTATGGTGTCGAACACCCGTTGCATGGCCTGGCTTTGGCCTAAAAATGCAAACTTGTTGCTGTTGAGGGCATCGTTGAGCCCCTGGGTTTGGCGTTTAAGCTGCCCCACTTGGCGCTTATCTTTGCCGTGATTAAAGGCCGCAGTCACGCTGGCCAGCAGTTGCTCGTTTTGCCAGGGTTTAGCGATAAAGTCGGCGGCGCCGGCCTTAATGGCATCCACCGCCAGTTGAATATCGCTGTACGCGGTCATCAACAAAACCACTATGCTGGGGTCCTGCGCAACAATCTTCTTAAGCCAATAGAAACCTTCTCGCCCGCTAATGGAGTCCTGGGTGAAGTTCATATCCAGCAAGATGACATCAATGGGCTGATCCGCTTCCTGTTGAGCATTGATAATGCCCTCGATATCGAAGGGGTTATCCGTGGTTTTAACCACCTGATAGTGCTGTTTTAGCAGTAATCGTGCGGCGATTAGAATATCTGGGTTGTCATCGACGATGAGAATGGCACCGGCCTGTTTCATATTTGTAATTATTATTGTGTGTTTTCAGTAGCCTAATCCAAAATAGGGACAGTGTCCATTAATGGACGTTGAGTCACCCGGCGAGTGTTCTACCAGTGGACACATGTTCTTGAGCTTACTCTGTAAAATTAATATAACCATCTGTTTTAATTGATAAATAAATCTTGGCACGGGAATTGTTACATTCATGGGTAATTAGCATTTAGAACAATCGCAAGGCGTTGACATGGATAAGAAAATTGCCCGCTCAGCAACAGATAAATACCTTAAGAAATCACTTCTTGGGCTTGGCTGCCTGGTGGTGGCCGCAGCCGCCTATGCCCTGACCCAAAGCGATGCGCAGGGTCGCAGTCAAACGGTAAATGACCAAAACCTCAGTGTGAGCACGGTGCACCAGGGCGAGTTTGTCGATGCCCTAAGCCTGCGTGGCCAGGTGGTACCGAGAACCAGTATTTATCTCGACACCATAGCTGGGGGCCAGGTGGAAGAGCGGCTCGTCGAGCAGGGCGAGTATGTTAAAGAAGGTCAACCCCTGGTGCGCTTAAGCAATACCAACTTGCAGTTGGATGTAATGAGTCGCGAAGCCCAGGTCACCGAGCAGCTTAACTTTTTGCGCAATACCCAGATGGCCATGGAAACCAGTCGCTTGAATCTGCGCCGCGATCTATTGGAAATCGATCTGAAAATTACCCACCTAAGCCGGCGTTTAAAACAAACCGAGCCCCTGGTTAGTAAAGGCGTCTTGGCCAAGGAGCAATTGGCCGAAATTAAAGAAGATCTCGCCTATTACCAGGCGCGCAGGGAGCTGACACTGGAACGCCAGCAGCAGGAAAGCAGTATCCGCGAGGTGCAATTAGCCCAGCTTCAGGACAGTGCGAAAATGCTGGAGAAAAACCTGCAGTTTGCGCGTAAAAATCTGGAAAATTTACTGATCACCGCGCCCGTTGCCGGTTACCTCAGTGAGCTGGATGTGGAAATCGGTGAGTCCAAGGATCGTGGCGCGCGACTAGGGCAAATTGATATCCCCAACGAGTACAAGCTGGTGGTACGCCTCGATGAGTTTTATCTCAACCAGGTTCATTCCGGGATGGATGTGGTCATTGAACTGGAGCAGGGCAAGGTAAATGCGCAAGTCAGTAAAATAGATAGCAGAGTGCAGCAGTCACAGTTTCAAATCGAAGTCGAGTTACCTAAGGATATCAGCAACATCAAGCGCGGCCAAAGCCTGGACATAGAGCTGATGCTGGGTGATAGGCAGGCCAATGCCCTATTGCTTAAACGCGGCGCCTTCTTTACCAGCTCCGGTGGTAACTGGGTGTATGTGATGAGTGAGGACAACAGCCAGGCGCTGCGCCGTGAGATTCGCCTCGGCAGAAAAAACCAGGATTACTACGAAGTGCTCAGTGGCCTTGAGGCCGGTGATCGGGTGATCACCTCCAGCTACAGCAACTTTGATAAAGCACAACAATTACAGTTTTAAGGGAACAACAATGATTAAACTTACTAATTTATCTCGCGTATTTCGAACCCAAGACGTTGAAACAACAGCACTGAATGACATTAACCTAGCGGTGAACGAAGGCGAGTTTCTGGCCATCATGGGGCCATCCGGCTGCGGCAAATCGACACTGTTATCAATTTTGGGCATGTTGGACTCACCGAGTAGCGGCCGCTTTGAGTTTCTGGGCGAGGATATCGCCGGCTACAGTGAAAAGCAGTTAGCCGAGCTGAGAAAAGCATCCATCGGCTTTGTATTTCAAAGCTTTAACCTGATTGACGAGCTGACGGTATTTGAAAACGTTGAGCTGCCTTTACAGTATCAAAATATCTCAAAGAGTGAGCGCAAGCAGCGCGTCGAAGCGATCTTAAAGCGTGTGGCAATCGACCATAGAGCAGATCACTTACCGCAGCAGTTATCGGGTGGTCAGCAGCAGCGTGTTGCAGTAGCCAGAGCGCTCGTGATTAATCCTAAACTGATTTTGGCGGATGAGCCTACAGGTAACCTTGATTCAAAAAATGGTGATGAAGTAATGGCGATGCTGCGCGAGCTGAATCGCGAAGGTACTACGGTAATTGTGGTTACCCACTCAGAAAAAGAAGGCAATTATGCTGACCGTTTAGTGCGCTTGCTTGATGGCCAAGTGATGGTTGATAAAGCCAACAGAGTACAACAAACAGCAGAGGTGGCATAACATGATTTTAAGTTATTTGCTCACCGCGCTACGTGCGTTTAAAAACCAAAAGCAGCACTTTATTTTAAATGTTCTGGGTTTAAGTGTGGGCTTAGCTGCGGCAATTTTAGTTGCCTTATTTGCAAAAAATGAGCTCTCGTACGATAGCCAACAACCCCATGCTGAGCGTGTTTATCGCGTTGGCCAAGACTTCTCAAAACTTGGTTTAGCTGTGTTGCCTCTTTTTAATTATATGCAGTCAAAACAGGCAGAAGATTACAGCCAGGTTGAAGAAGTATTTGGATTAACTCTGGTAGAGCTGACCCGTGAAGCCATGGTTGATGTGAGTTACCGTAACCAAGGCTATAAGTTAAATGCCTTGTATGGTGCGACAGCAAATATTGAAAACTTCATTGCTATGGAAACGCTTGCGGGTGACTTAAAAACCGCAATGAGTACACCAGACAGCCTGGCCCTAAGTGAGACAGAAGCACTGCGCATTTTTGGCCGCACTGATGTGGTTGGTGAAACGCTGACGCACGAACAAGGACAATACACCGTTCGCGCAGTGTTTGCAGACTTAGCTGACAACACTCACTTTGCCTTTAAAAACCTTGTTTATGTTAAGCATGAGCCAAGCGAATTTAATGTGAACAGTAGTTATGTTTATATGCGTTTAGCTGCGGGTACCGATACAGACGCATTAGCTAAAACCTTAACAGAGCGCTTTTTTAGCGGTTCGATGCTTGAACAAGTTAGTTTAGAACTACATCCATTACTTGATTTACACTTAACGGCTAAATCTCCTTTTGAAATGAAAGCGGGCGGTGCTAAACAAGTGGTGATGATCTGTGTCGGTTTAAGCGTGTTACTTATTCTTATTGCAGGTTTTAACTTCATTAATATGACGGTAGCCCAGTCGACTAAACGTGCAAAAGAAGTCGGTGTGCGTAAAGCGCTAGGGGCAAGTAAAGGCCAATTAGTAACTCAGTTTCTATCTGAATCTGTTTTGGTTTCGATGCTTTCAATGGTGATTGCTTGTGCCTTGGTGGAGCTATTTTTACCAAGCTTTAACCAATTAGTAGACCGCGAATTAGCAGTCAATTATGCCTCTGAATTTGGTATTGCGATTATTGTAGTGGCGATTGCTGTGGGCATATTAGCTGGGCTTTATCCTGCATTCTTTATTTCGTCATTCAGTGCAAAACGAGTTTTAAGTGGTGACTTACAACGTGGTAATACAGCAATCAGGGTTCGTAAGAGCTTACTAACCCTACAGGCATCGTTGGCAATAGGTTTGATTATTGCGTCTGTTACCTTGTTAAAGCAGTTAACTTACTTGCAAAGCTTGCCTTTAGGCTATGAAACAACACAAAGACTGGTTATTTCAGAGCTACCTGTAGGGGAAGTATTCACGAAAGAAAAAAATGCTTTAGTTAACCGTATTAGTGCAATTCAAGGCGTACAGCAAACAACAGTGATTGATACCCGTTTAACGGTTTCAATCAATAATACACTTATGCCAACGTGGCCAAATGGTGAAGCATCTGGCAGCTTAACTCCTGTAGTAGGCGCAAGTTACGATGTTGTAAAAACGCTAGGTTTAAAACTGGTTGCAGGGCGTGATTTTAGCCGCGAGTTTGCCGGTGATTGGGCAAGCCGTGAAAATGGGGTAACAAGTACAGGTACGATTGTGACTGAATCTGTCGCAAGACAAGCGGGTTACACTAACATGAGTGACATTATCGGTAAGGTAATTAAAGACTCAGGTAGCGGCGTAGATATGCGTGTTGTGGGTGTGGTTGAAGATGTAAAAGTAGGTAATGCTAAAGATGCCAACTCTAATATCATGTTTTTGTGTGGCTTTAACTTCTTAACACCTGTATCTGAATTAATTTTAACGATTGATCAGCAAAACTTGCCTTACATTAAAACGCAGCTCGCTGAGGTATTAGCAAGTACAGCCAATATCTATGAGCCTAAAATTAACTTACTCGCAGACAACTACAAAACCTTGTTAAAAGGTGATGAGCGTATTTCAAATGTAGTTTTAATCTTTACCGCTCTTGCTGTGTTCTTAACTTGCTTAGGTACCTTTGGTTTGGCTTCGTTTGCAACAGTGCGTCGTCAGAAGGAAGTGGCTGTTCGAAAAGTTCTAGGCGCATCACGCATCAGTATTGTTAATATCATTGCTAAAGAGTTCTTAGTGCTGGTGGCAGTGAGTGTTGCTCTTGCATACCCAGTGACTTACTTGCTAGTAGGTGATTGGCTAGCAAACTTTAATGACCGCATTGAACAAGCTGTGTGGGTGTATTTAGTAGCTGCCGCCGCTGTGGCAGCGATTACCTGGGTTACCGTTGCAAGTTTAGCCTTTAAAACGGCGAGCACGCGGCCATCACTTACCCTGAGGTATGAATAACAAATAATAAGGCGCACATTGGTTGCGCCTTTTTTAATCTTTTTATTCCTCTGCTACGTTTAAAGTAGGTGAGCACATATTAGGAGCAACACCATGCAAGCCAATCAACTGAAAGCGGCTCTCGCAGACAGCCACTATCGCGCCATTATTCTCAGTTATGCCGACGCCAATCATTATTTAGCCGGGGTGATAGATACTCTGGGTAATTACCATATGTTGGGCGACCGACATGACGTCACTAAACCCTTTAACTCTCTGCGTGAAGCCGAAAGAGCCCTGGCGGATCTAGGTGCCACCCAGGCGCTGTTAAAGATGCACTCGGCCTATGAAGAGCTTGGGCCAAATGACGGCTTGGAAGAGCATATTGCCGATCTGGAGCTGCGCAACCTCAGTTAGCAGTGGTGTGGTGCTAGTCGCTTACACCCTTGCACCCACCTGTCGTGGTTGCTAATCGCGGACGCCACCTTGTGGCGTCAATGTTTTCGCTTTGGTAACAATTTAGCAATTGAGCTTTGCTTAAAGTTTCGACTATAATGCGCATCTTTCGAATCGAAACTTATTTATTGCTTAATGACAAAACGTAACACTCAACAGCGCCGCCACACCATACTTAACCAGGTTAATGAACAGGGTGAAGTATCGGTTGAAGCCTTGGCGGAGCAGTTACACACCTCAGAAGTTACGATTCGAAAGGACTTGGCCTCATTAGAGCAAAGCGGCCTGTTATTACGCCGTTATGGCGGTGCCATTGCCCTACCTAAAGAAATTGTCGCTGGCAGCGAGTCACAAGACTCGGCCCGTAAGCGTGCCATCGCTAAGGCGGCGGCGCAGCTGATTAAAGATCACCACCGCATTATTATCGATAGCGGTCGCACCACGGCGGCGATGATCCCCGAGCTGGCGACCAAGCGTGGTTTAGTGGTGATGACCAACGCCATTAATGTGGCAAACCGGCTACTGGCGTTGGAAAACGAGCCAACCCTGCTGATGACGGGTGGCACCTGGGACCCGCATTCCGAGTCCTTTCAGGGCCAGGTCGCCGAGCAAGTACTGCGCTCTTACGATTTCGACACCCTGTTTATTGGCGCCGATGGTATCGATGTTTCCCGTGGAACCACCACCTTTAACGAGCTGATCGGCTTAAGCCAGGTGATGGCTGAAGCCGCACGCGACGTGGTGGTGCTGGTGGAGTCGGAAAAAATCGGTCGCCGTATCCCGAATTTAGAACTGCCTTGGCAACAGGTCAGCACGCTTATCACCGACAGCAACCTGGCGCCCGAGTTGCGCCGGGAAATAAGCGCCCATGGCGTGCAGGTGATCTGTGCCGAGGTAAACG
The DNA here is from genome assembly GCF_002964785.1 of Pseudoalteromonas sp. T1lg48. Lineage (GTDB taxonomy): Bacteria > Pseudomonadota > Gammaproteobacteria > Enterobacterales > Alteromonadaceae > Pseudoalteromonas. Next base: position 112,986 of record NZ_PQCC01000003.1, on the reverse strand, counting down.
AATAAGCCCGACCGACAACATCGGGCAAAAAGACAACACATACGTGCAAATGGAGAATTTATGTGTGGAATAGTTGGTGCCGTTGCAGAGCGCCCAGTAAACAAGATTTTAGTTGAAGGCCTAAAGCGCCTTGAATACCGTGGCTATGACTCGGCCGGAGTGGCCTTATTGCAGGGTAATACCCTAAACAGCGTTAAAGCCGTGGGCAAGGTTGCCATGCTTGAGAGCGCCTTAAACGATGCCGGTGTATCCGGCACTACCGGTATCGCTCATACCCGTTGGGCCACACACGGCGGTGTAACTGAAGCCAATGCGCACCCGCATTTATCCAACAATGAACTGGCCCTGGTACACAACGGCATCATTGAAAACCATAGCAGTCTGCGCGAAGCGTTGAAGGGCGATGGCTACACCTTCCTATCGGAAACCGATACCGAGGTGATGGTGCACCTGATCCACCAGCTACGTCAGCAACACGATACCCTGTTGAGCGCGGTGCAGGCGGCGGTTAAGCAGCTTGAAGGCGCCTACGGTACCGTGGTATTCGACAAGGCCAACGACAATGAAATCATCGTTGCCCGCTCAGGTAGCCCGCTGGTAATAGGTCTGGGTCTGGGCGAGAACTTTATCGCCTCCGATCAGCTGGCACTGTTGCCTGTAACTCGTAGCTTTATCTTCCTGGAAGAAGGTGATGTGGCACGTATTACCCGTGACAGCGTCGAGATTTTCGACCTGAACGGCGAGCCGGTGGAGCGTGAGGTGGTGGAATCAAACATCACTCAGGACGCCTCGGGCAAGGGCGAATATCGTCACTATATGCTCAAAGAAATTTACGAGCAGCCGATGGCGGTGCGCAACACCCTGGAAGGCCGTTTACAAGATGACCGCGTAGCCCTTGATGCCTTTGGCGACAGCGCCACACAGATCTTTAAAGACGTGCAGCACGTGCAGATCATTGCCTGTGGTACCTCTTACCACTCGGGCATGGTGGCCCGTTATTGGCTTGAGCAGTTTGCCGGCGTCAGCTGTAATGTCGAGATTGCTTCCGAGTTCCGTTATCGTGAGTCGTTTGTGCACCCGAACAGCCTGCTGGTAACCATTTCCCAATCCGGTGAAACCGCCGATACCCTGGCAGCCTTGCGCCTAGCCAAAGAGCAGGGCTACATGGGCTCTATGACTATCTGTAACGTACCTGGCTCGTCATTGGTGCGTGAATCTGACTTGGCCTTTATGACCAAAGCCGGCGCCGAGATCGGCGTGGCGTCAACCAAGGCCTTCACCACACAACTTGTTGGCTTATTGATGCTAACCGCGTCGATTGCTCAGGAAAAAGGCCTAAACCAGGCGGAAATTGTTAACGCCATTAAGACTCTGCCAAACAAGTTGGAAGAAGCACTCTTGCTTGCCGACGACATCGAAGCCCTGGCGGAAGAATTCGCCGACAAGCATCACTCGCTGTTCCTTGGTCGTGGCTCTCAGTACCCCATCGCCATGGAAGGGGCGCTGAAACTCAAAGAGATCTCTTACATTCACGCCGAAGCCTATGCGGCGGGTGAGTTGAAGCACGGTCCACTGGCGTTAATCGATGCGGATATGCCGATCATCGTTGTGGCGCCAAACAACGAGTTGTTGGAGAAGCTGAAATCGAACGTGGAAGAAGTGCGCGCTCGTGGCGGCATCATCTATGTGTTCGCGGATAAGGACTCACACTTTGAGTCGGACGACACCATGCGCGTGATCAACGTCAATCATGTTGAAAACGTGATTGCCCCTGTGGTCTACACCATCCCATTACAGCTACTGTCTTACTACGTAGCCGTCATTAAGGGCACGGACGTCGACCAGCCTCGTAACCTAGCCAAGTCGGTTACCGTGGAGTAATCACAGGTTGAGAGGAAATAAAAATGTGGGATAGTAATAAAGTATCATACTAAGTATTAAAGTATCATACTGAGAAATAAAGTTGCATACTGAAACCGCCGATTCTATGCTCGATTAATGAGCAAAGTCCGGCGGTTTTTTTCATGGCGTCACACAATAAGAGATCTACTGAAGCCTTGTTTGCAAGGTGGATAAAAGAAGGTCGAGGCAGCGGCCAGCATGCTGACTACAAACCCTGGCTGACGGTTAGGGATCTGCCTTCCCTGGGGCGGGTCCATCGCGTCTTCGGCCACAAATCCAGGCGTACTCACCACCTGTTATCCGATCTCGAACTTTCCGTCTTTCTGCTTCTGGAATGGCACAGCGAAATTACCCAGGTCCGCGAGCAGTTTCCCCTTGAAAGAGATGTTACCCGTCAGCTGGCCATTGAGGCCGGAATAAAGCACCCGTGTATAGCGGGAGTCGATCAGTATATGTCGTCGGACTTTCTGGTGGACTCGGCCGACGAAAAAGAGTCCAGGTTTGTGCTGCAGGCGAAATACCGAGAGGCGCTTAACGATGTTCGAACGGTGGAAAAGCTGGAACTGGAGCGCCGATATTGGAAGGGGAAGGCCTTGCCCTGGTATCTGGTCACGGAAGCAGATGTGCCAGCCGTGGTGACTCAAACCATCAAGTGGCTCTATCAGGCACAGCGGGAGGAAGAAGAGGATGAAGAGCTGACGTTGCAGCAGATCGAGTTCTACGCCCATCACTTCGAAAGGAACCCGAACAAGACAGTACTCGCTATCTGTAAGGAACTGGATGCAGCCTACAGCTTGCCACTTGGCGAATCGCTTTACGAGGTGAGGCGGTTGTTGGCCAAGCGCTATTTCACCTTCGATATCTTTATTCCTACCACCAAGCTTAAAGCGAAGGACTTGAAAGCCGGAGATCTGGGATTTATCCGGGAGGTGTATCTTGTTTCGAATCAATGAGGTGCTACAGATCGGTGAACGCCGTTACCGTGTGCTTCAACTGCTCGGCGAGCATCTGGTCTGGATTGACATAGACGATGATTCGGCCTTTCCCGAGATCACGTCGGTCGGTGAGCTGGTAGAAGCCATAGAGCTGGAGAATCTGCAGCGTACGGAAGACCCTTACAAGGAGCTTGCCTTTGAATCCCCGCAGGAGGGCAGTATTGCCAGAACCAAACGGGATAGTAACTATGCTCTGATCAAGCCTTTGCTTGAGCTGCCCGATTTTTTTGAGCCGAAAAGCCGGGGCAAAGTGATCAACAGCATTCTTGCCGAAAAAGGCTCTACCAAGCAAACGCTGTACCGGCTAGCCCGGCGATACTGGCAGCGGGGACAGATGCCGAATGCTCTGTTGCCTGACTACAAGCACTCGGGGGGCAAGGGTAAGCGACGGATTGCCAAAGACAAGAAACTGGGGCGTCCTCGCAGAGACATGCCGGGGGTCGGAGCCAAAGTTGATGAGTTTACTGAACGCTTGTTCCGTATGGCCATAGACAGATACCTGCTGAAGGATAAGGGACACTCTTTTCCCTATGCTTATCGCCGCTTTCAGACCTTGTATCGCAACTATTTTCCGGATGTTCCGGAAGAAGAGTTGCCCAGCAATTGGCAGATGATGCACTTCTACAAACGCGAATATTGCCAGACGGAAACGCTTAGCAAGCGCGTGTCGAACATTGAGTACAACAAGGACATCAGGCCTTTGCACGGTACGGCGAATACCCAGGTGCTTGGGCCTGGATCCCGCTACGAAATCGACGCCACCATTGCCGATATTTATGTGGTTTCTGATAGCGAACGGGGAAACATCGTTGGACGGCCCGTGGTCTATATGGTGATTGACGTATTCAGCCGTATGGTGGCCGGCTTCTACATCGGATTCGAGGCCCCTTCCTATGTAGCTGCCATGCAAGCCCTGTATATGGCAGTGACTGATAAAACGAGCCATTGCAGGAATCTGGAGTTCGATATTACTCTGGAGGACTGGCCGTGTGTGGGACTTCCGGATGCCATCCTAGCAGACAGAGGTGAACTGCTGGGGCATCAGATAGAAAGCCTGGAAAGCAATTTTACGGTCAGAATAGAAAATACGCCGCCTTACCGGGGCGACGCCAAAGGTATAGTGGAGCGAAATTTCAAGGCGATACAGGCGTCTTTCGGTCCTTTCGTTCCCGGTTTTGTATCCGGCACCAAGGTAAAAAAGCGAGGCGGAAAGGATTACCGGCTGGATGCCAAGCTGACAGTAAGGGAGTTCGCTCAGATTATCTTGTCGTCCGTGCTCTGCCACAACCAATACGCCGTCTTGGAGGAGTACGACCGGGACGCTGACATGCCTGCGGATTTGCCCTCCACCCCTATTCACCTGTGGAACTGGGGCTTGCAGCACAGAACCGGACGTTTGCATCAGGTTGATCCGGATGCCCTGCGTGTGGCCCTGTTACCGCGACAAAGGGCTACCATCTCGGATAAAGGGGCCTGTATGTTCGGTATCTATTACACCTCATCGGAGCTGTTGCAGCAGGGCTGGTTGCACCGGGGCAGGGGTGTTAAACGGCCTGCGAGTATTGAAGCTGCCTACGATCCTATGGTGGCCGATCAAATCTATCTTTTCCCGGAAAAGGGCAGCATCAAGTACTGGACTTGCAACCTGGCTGATATATCCCGGGAGTTTCGGGGCGCTTCGTTCTGGGATGTCTGGCAGATCAGAGACGAACAGAAGAAAACGATGGCCAAGGCCAAAGTGCTTTCGGGGTCTAAAAAGCGACAGCACGAGGAATTTGTCATCGACAAAATCGCTCATGCTGAAAAGGCGGCACCTGATACATCCGGCATCTCCAATGCTCAGCGGATCAGGGACATTAACGAAAATAAACGCAAGGAAAAGGAGAGGGAGCGGGCCGAGAAGGCGTATCGCTCAGATACGGATAAAAACCAGCCTTCAGGAAAGGTTATTCATATTTCCGAATCCGAACCGGATCTGGATTATCCGGATTACATCGACGAATTGTTTGAGGACGACTGATGCCTTTGCCAGAAAACTTTGTTGATGCCGTTTACATCGACCCGGGTCTCGATCGTTATCGTGGTAATCCGTTAATCGAGGCCCTTCCGCCCATCATGGATCTGCAGGCTCTTAAGGTTAAGCTGACCGGCAAGCTCACATTCAACCCACAGGATTGCTATGAAAAAGGGCATCTTCGTGCCCACCAGATCAGTGCACTGCTTGACGATTTCTTCCAGCCTTTGTCGATCCATAAGCAGCTGGAAGAGAAAATATCGGTGATGATCCGCGGCGGTTATGTGGGCCGCAACATAGCTGACGGCTCGTTGAATAAGAGGATGCAGGAAGGCTACCAGCGCATCATGTCCGGTGCTACAAACGACTTTCGCTTCGCTCAATCGAATTCTACCGCCAAAAGTCTGTCGTTGATCGGTTGTTCCGGCAGCGGTAAGAGCTCGACCATCAACCGGATCCTGGCAACCTACCCGCAGGCCATTTACCACCAAGAATACAATTTTGTTCAACTGACCTATCTGAGAATCGAGTGTCCGTCTGACGGTTCGCTGAAGAGTCTGTGCCTGAACTTTTTCCGCGAGGTTGATCGTACACTCAGTACCGGCTACGAGGAGAAGTATGCTCGCAAACGCCACAGCACCGAAGTGCTCTTATCACTGATGGGGCAGGTGGCAACACAGCGGGCGCTGGGTGTTCTGGTCATCGACGAAATACAGCGACTGACGCTGAAGCGTTCGATCAGCAAGGAAGCCATGCTGGAGTTTTTTGTTGCTCTGGTAAATGTGATCGGTGTTCCCGTGATCATGGTCGGCACGCCCAAGGCCAGATCCATATTTGAAATGGAACTGCAGGCCGGCAGGCGCAGCGCCGGATTCGGCTCGTTGTTCTGGGAGCCGGTGCAGCGAGAACCAGGCAGGGTCGATCCCAGGACCGGCAAGCCAAGAAAAACCGAATGGCAGGCTTTTACCGACAAGCTCTGGCAATACCAGTGGCTGACTCATCGTGACGAGGTACTGAGCGAAGAAATTCGTGATTGCTGGTTCGATCTGTCACAGGGCGTGCTCGATATCGTGGTTAAGCTGTTTGTACTGGCACAGATGCGGGCCATATCGACCGGGTTGGAACGAATAACCGTTAAACTGCTGCGTACTGTGTATGAGCAGGAACTGAAGCCGGTGCACCCCATGCTGGATGCCCTGCGCAGGGGAGATCCTGAGCTTATCGTCAAATATTCTGACCTGCAGTTGCCGGCGATGGACAAACGCCTTCTTGAGCTGAGGAAGCGGATTGACGAACGGCAGGCCGAAAAGGAAATCGAGCCGGCCTTCAGCGGCAACGATAAGGCACTACGGTTGTATACCATGCTGCAGGCGATGGGCTGTGAATCGGTGCTGCTGCAACCCCTGATCGAAAATGCCTTCAAACAGCATCCAAATCTTTCCTTGCCGGAATTGAGCAAGATCATACTGGAGTGGTACTCCGAACCCCCCAAGCCCAAGAAGACCCAAATCGAGAAGATGAAACCTGCCAACTGGCACACGCTGCCTTCCGAAGATTTAAGGTTCAAATTCTCCCAGGCTGAAAAGGGGCGACTCTACGACGACTTGATGTACGGCAAAGAGCTGTTTGATGTGCCGAGTTGGTTGAAGAAAGTAGGGTGACATGCTGGGTTTCCCTCTGCCTTATTGCGACGAGCTTTTGTACAGCACCATCGCGAGGTACGGGATACACAGCGGCATAGTGTCGCCAAAAGAATTGCTGCAGGAAGTGTTTGGCGATACCAAGATTATTGCGACTCCTGATTTACCCGGTCATCTGACACGCATAGCAGACCTCTATCCTGAAGTGGTTGGAATCACGCCGGGCGACCTGCTTTATGAACATACCCTCTTTCCCCTTTACGCCCCATTTATCGGTGAAGAACGGCGCAGGTGCCTGACCCGTGAGCTCATGGCAAACAGAAAAAGTACGGTCCATCTCACGGCTGGAGTTGCGGCTTCTCGGATCAAACAACCTGCATTTCTCAGATACTGCTCAGGTTGCATAAAAGAACAGATCAACCTGTATGGGGAATGCTACTGGCGGAGAGACTGGCAGGTAGCCGGGGCTGAGAGTTGTCCGGTTCACGGTTTATTGGTCGAATCTGATATTCGTCGTCACGATATGCACAGGCATCTTTTCCAGGCCGCCAGTGAGAGTGCTTGCCCAGCGGTCGTACAGCAGCCCGGAAGCTGGCAAAGTGACCTGATGCTCAACAGCATAAGAGAATTGCTGAATCTTGGGAGCGTAGCTGTACCTGAGCTCTGCCAGTGGACCCAGTGGTATCGAAACCTGGCGGCTGATAACCATCTAAACAGAGGCACCCAAGTCCACCACGATTTGGTTGCTAACAGGATCGTCGAGTTCTGGGGAGAAAAGTGGCTTGGCCAGTACAGACTGTTGCCGAAGAGCGGTGAACCCTGCTGGTTGCGCAATATGTTCCGAAAGCACCGTAAGGCGTGCAGCTATCTCGAGCATTTGGTTGTACTCCATGCCTTATTGGAGCCAGGCTGGAAGCTGGCTGATGTCCTTCGAGTCGTTGTTGGGTTTAATCCGGCTGCAAAGGCTGTTAACGGGGTGTTGAAGGGGACGGATAAGGCCCAACTGAACGAATACCGAAACAAATGGCTGGCTGCAGTCGCACAGCATGGCACCAAGCATGCCCGCAGTCATGGATACGGGAGTATCTATGCCTGGCTCTACCGACGTGACAGAGACTGGTTAATGAAGACCAACGAAGCTCACAGAAAGCCGGAATATGAGCATCTGCCCAAGGTCAGTTGGGCTCAGCGGGACAGGCGAGCGGTCAGGAGGCTGATAGATCTTCGAGAGCAGAGCGAGGTGCAACTGGAAGCTCCCAGGCGATCGATGAACTGGTATTTAAATCAATTAGAGCACAAGGCAAGCGTTGAGAAACACCTGGATTTGCTACCTTTGTGTAGTTTGTTTTTTGCTCGGTACTGTGAAAGTATATTCGAATATCAAATAAGAAGAATCACCTGCACCGTCATACACATAACACGGGACGACGAGCCACTGAAACGCTGGCAGGTGCTGAGGGGAGCTGGCTTGAGCGAGCAGCGACTGACCGACCTGGCCCGTAGATTTCTTGAGGAGGTACTCGAAATTTGAACAGCAGCACCTACCTGAAAGGGTTCAAGGACGATACCTGGCTCAACGGGATTGGCGATTTTTTCTGCAGGATGGACGGAGTTAGGTGGGGGATCAACTTAAGCATCTACCCTAGCAAGGAGCATGGAAAGGATGCGATTTCTCTTTCCAATGCACCAATTTTGATACGCAAAAAAATCATCAATCCAACCAAAGACTATTACCGCAAAAATTACGAGATAACTTTTTCAGTACCCTCGGATCATGAATGGCGAATTGACACACTTGAGAACTGCCCGGCCATTGAACGGCGGTTGCATAAGGAAGCCAGGCAATATTGTTTCGTGTTCCACCACCCGGACGGTACCAGGATCTATCTTCCCCAGTTCGAACTGGCGAGGGCGCTCTTTTTTCACAATGGCTATCTGGCCCGCTCTTCGGTAATTCACGATGTATTGAACAATGAGTTTGCAGTTGAGTACGACAACGTGTGGGAAAGGGCCATCATCAACGTACTGGATACCTGCAATTGTCCGGCAGAGCTGTTTAATGATTACGGTTATCGCCGGGTACTTGCTTGGTTGCTGATGGATGAAGATGCCAGGCGTTCATACGATAGTATTGGCAATTACCAGCTGCGTAATGGAGCTGATGACGGGCAATACAGAGTATGGACCTTTCAGTTCGAACCTCCAGTACTGGAAGGTGCCAGCCTGAAGTTGAAAGGTAATTTTGACCCAGAAAGCCAAACGTTCTTGGTTTACGAGGTTACCAGCATAAGAAATATTCCCGCCAACTTACCTGAGCATATCGAGTTTTACAGTCCCAAGTTTTTCACTCGGGTCGCTGGGAAAGGTGTAGTAGCCGGCTCTGCTCTTGAGCGGCCGCCTGGGTATAACGTGGATGACGCGGCGGAAGGAAGCCGGGAAAACAAGCCGGTCATGATTCGAGAAAACACGACTGAGCTTGCGTTCAATCGTGTGGTGGAGACGTCGAAGATCAGCAAAAAGAGAAAGTCCACGGTGAAAGGCCACGAGAACGATGGTGAGCAGGGTGAAGTTTCCAAAGATGTCAGTACCGAAGAGCAAGGACCATACGGAGGTCTGATAAGCGCCGAATGGAACAATCTTGATGACCAAACTGATGATGCTTACCTGTATCTGAACAAATTCGAGAGCTACTTAAAAATGCTCGGATTACTTAGGGATAAATATGGCTTTAAGGTCAACACCGATCCACTGAGAAAGTTGCCGAATATTGGTAAATGCAAAAAGCATATATTGGAAACTGATCAAAATCCGAGGTGTATGTCGGTCGCCCATGTTACAGCAGGCCTCACAGGGTACTATCTGCTGGAAGTCGATACTTCAGATGCAAGCAAGGCCTTATCGACAAAAGTGATCTTGGCCAAGGCTATCGGCGACATAGAGCCCCACTTGTTTGAGATGGAAAAGCAGTTGCTTAAGGCATCTCTATCCTGGCCGAAGCAGCATTTGGATAACTTGGTCGGTGCAGAGAATCACACTTGGATTCCACACCAAAAGTCTGACAAGCCCGGAGCAATTACCGCAGAGGACATTGATAAGTGGGCTGAAAGGGTGTTTGTGAGGCTGATTTCTACAGAACAATAATCACACAATGCATCTCAAGAGGCACATGCAAAGCCTGGCTTAGCGGCACAAATTGAAGGCTCTGAGTTTGCAAGTTGTGCGCTTGCAGCCGGACATCGTGATTAGGCTATACCGGGTTTATCACATGCTTGGTATTTACCCGCCGCCAGCAGGCTCCTGATATAAGGACCGGTGGCCCTACTCCCCGCATTTTCCCGTGAAGTTGCCAATTACCTTCTCGATCCTGTGGTGCTGTCAGAGCAATTAGTTTTTGCCATCAAGTGTTTATGTTGATTCTGGTTTATTTATCACCGCCTCCGTAGGCACGCATAAATAGGGTCACTACATTGGTTACCCAAGTCTCTATCTGCGCTGCCGAGGGTGGGCTGTCCGGGTAAGTCAGGTACTGTAACTGCAGCTCGCTGCGGACCAGGTTTACAAACATACAGGCGACGGCCTCCAGACTGGTGTCACCAAAATTTACTTCACCGGACTGGCTGGCACCGGCTAACAGATCGGCAACCAGCCTGGCACTAACCTGCGGCCCGGCACGGTAAAATGTATGTGCCAGAGCAGGAAAGCGGGCGCTTTCGGCAATGGCAACACGATATAGTGCCAGTCCGGACGGGGAGAGCACCACATCCAGATAGGTCCGAGCCAGTATGCCCAGGGTTTCTTTCAGTCGCCCCGGCTGAAAGCGGATATTATGCAGGGCTCTGGTAAAAGCAGCGCACTCGGATTTGATCACGGCGGTAAAGAGCGCTTCCTTGTTGGTGAAGTGCGCATATACCGTTGATTTTGAAACCCCGGCTTCGCGCTGGATCATGTCGGTGGTGGCAGCACTGAAGCCATGGGCCAGAAATACCTTTCGAGCAGCCTGCAAAACCTTGAGTGCTTTACCACTAAGCTCGGTTTCACCCGAAAGGGAAACATGTTCGGTTAGGTTGCGTTGTTGCATCTGAATCGGCCTCTTGGCAATGATGTATATTCTTGACACTGTATCGAACTGTACGGTACAGTGCAAATTGTATCGCTATCCTGGTGCATCCCATCGTTCTTGGTGGGCAATGTTACCCGGATTATTTTTTTGCCACCAGTTCGAACCGATCGGTTCGAACTGAAGTGTTCGGTGAGCTTATATGACTCCACAATCGTTGTTACCTTCGCTGCGTAAATCCACGGTAGCGCTCAGTATACTGCTGCTTGCCGGCTGTGCGGTCGGCCCCCATTTTGTTCAGCCCGGCAACAGTCTGCCGGGAACGCCGTTATCGCCTCGGGATGATTACCGTCATATGCAGGAAACATCCGTAGTCAATGTGCCTGTGCAGTGGTGGGTACTGTTCAATGATCCGATATTAACCGAACTGCAGCAACGAGCCCAGGCCGGTAACCTGGGCCTGCAAATGGCGGCGGAACGCATAGAGCAAAGCCGCGCACAGCTGGGTATCACGTCGGCCCAGCTGTTGCCCGGTGCGGCGGGCAATGCGAGCTATTCCCGTGGCGGGCTCAGCCAGCACGGCCGGCTGGCCGCGCTGGGAGCACCGACCAGCGCCACCGGTTTCTGGCAACTCGGATTTGACGCCAGCTGGGAGCTTGATCTGTGGGGGCGAGCTCATCGAGCGCGCGAAGGGGCCACTGCCGCCCTTGAGGCGAGGGTATACGACCATGAGGCGACCCGGGTGGCATTGTCCGCTGAGGTGGCCCGTGTTTACCTGCAATTACGGGGCACCCAGGCCCAGCTGAACATTACGCAGAAAAATCAGGCGATTGCCGAGCGAGCCCTAGAACTGATCGAAAGCCGTGAACGCAATGGGGTAGCCACCGGCTTTGAGGTCGCGTCCGCTCGTGCGCAAGTGGCTACAGTCAAGGGCATGGTGCCTGCGCTCATTCAGCACAGAAACGCTTTGATGAATGCGTTGGCCTTACTGCTGGGAGAGCAACCGCGGGCATTCGACACCGAGTTGAAAAACGCCATGCCCCTGCCTTCATTGCCGAGCAAGGTGCCGATGGGGGTTCCATCCGAGCTGGCGCAGCGACGACCCGATATTCAGCGTGCCGAAGCCGAACTGCATGCGGCCACCGCCGCCATCGGCGTTGCCAGGGCTGATTTCTATCCCCGCATTGGCCTGGGAGCTCGAATTGGGGTAGAAGCCTTTGAATCCGACGACCTAGATAGTTGGGATTCCCGCTTTTTTTCCGTCGGCCCTACCGTTTATCTGCCCATCTTTGAAGGGGGGCGGCTGAAACAGCGACTAGCACTGAATGAGGCGAAACAAAAGCGCGTCGCGCTGGCCTACCGGCAAACGGTACTGCAGGCCTGGCACGAAGTGGATAACGCCTTGGATGCCTGGGCAGCACAACGCAGCCAGCACGCCAACCTGCAGGTGTCCTACGAGCAGAACATACAGGCGCTGAATGCCGCCGAGCGAGGCTACCAGCAGGGTGCGGTGGACTATTTGCGAGTACTGTCCGCACAGCGCAACGTGCTGGAGAGCGAATCCCGGCTCAATGACAATGCCACCGACGCCACCCTAGCGCTGGTGAACCTCTACAAATCACTAGGGGGCGGATGGGATCCGGACGCCCTGTCGATTGCGCCGTCATCCCTGGAGGCGGACCAATGAGCACGGTCGTAGTACAGCCGCCCGCAAGCTCGCCTGCTGTGGCGGCAAAGCCATCCGGGCGCGCGCTTGGTGGCCTGGTCGGCATTCTTGTCGCCGCCATGATGGCGGGGCTGAACAACCGCGTTGGTGCGCTGGCGCTGGCGGACGTGCGAGGGGCGTTGGGTTTTAGCCTGGACGGCGCCTCCTGGCTTACCACTGTGTATACCGCCGGTGAGCTCATCGCCATGCCCTTCGCCGCCTGGTTTGCCATTACGCTGTCCATACGGCGCTTTGAGCTGTGGATGATTGGCACCTGCGCATTATTGGCCTTGGTGATGCCCTTTATCCAGCGTCTCGATCTGTTGCTCGCCCTACGCTTCGTGCAAGGTGTCGCTAGCGGAACTATGATTCCCTTGCTGATGATGGCGGCATTGAAATTCCTTCCTGTCCATATACGGCTGCATGGTCTGGCGTTGTATGCACTGACGGCTACTTTCGCACCCAATGTGTCGATCTGGTTGGCTGGGCATTGGACTGACGGACTGCTCGACTGGCGCTGGGTGTATTGGCAGATCATACCCTTGGCCCTTATCGCAGGTGGGCTGATTGCCTGGGGGCTGCCGAAGGATGCCATTCAGACCGGGCGTTTCCGGCAAGCCAATTGGGTTGGCCTGGCACTGGGTGCGCCTGCGCTGGGCCTTATTGCGGTTGCTCTGGATCAGGGAGTGCGGCTGGATTGGCTTAACTCCCCCCTGATTGTCGTGTCATTGGTGGCTGGCTTCACTTTGCTGGGCGTCTATCTACTTACTGAATGGTACCACCCTTCTCCGTTCATCAAGTTGCAATTGCTGGAGCGGCGCAACCTGGGGCTGAACTGTACACTGTTTGTCTTTCTACTGGTAGTCATGAGCTCCGGGGTGATGTTGCCAATGCACTACCTCGGGCCATTACAGGATTACCGCCCCCAGCAGATAGCTCCCATTGGTTTGATTATCGCCTTGCCACAACTGATCTTTGGCTCAGTAGTAGCGGTCTTGCTGTACCAGAAATGGGTCGATGCTCGCTTCGTCTTCAGCCTTGGCCTGCTTTTGATTGCGCTGGCGTGTTTCTCGGGCAGTTGGCTTACTCCAGATTGGAATCGGGATCAGTTCGTGATGGTACAGATGCTGCAGGCACTCGGCCAGCCCATGGCGGTGGTATCAATGCTGTTTCTCGCCACCAGCGTGGTGCGGCCTGGCGAAGGTCCTTATGTGTCGGGAACCATTAATACGCTGCGTGCTCTCGGCTCATTGATAGGCGGTGCCGTGGTCGGGCAGTTCCTGACGGTTCGCGGACGCTTTCATGGGGAAATGTTGCTGGATCATGCCGCGCTAGCTGAGTCCTCTCTCTCATCGGTGCCTGAGCCGTCCCAGTTGATGGGCATTGTCGGCCAACAAGCATTGGTGCTGTCGGTGGCGGATGCCTATCGCGCCTTGGGGGTTCTGGCACTGCTCTTGATTCCTTTCGTGCTGCGGCTGACCTACATTCCTGCGCCTGACCTGAAGGCCAGTACTTCTTTATCATCATCTTCATAAGGAGCATTTCATCATGGCATTGCCAAAGAAAGCCAAAATCACCAGTGCAGTACTGCTATTGGCAGTCGCGATAGGCTGTGTGCTTTATCTCAATCGGCCAGAATCAAGCGCATCAAGTCAGTCCACAAAAGATGCTTATGTACAGGCAGACTTCACTTTTGTTGCCCCACAGATTGCTGGGAAGGTCGATCAGATATTCGTGGAGGAGAACCAGCAGGTGAAGGCAGGGGACTTGCTCGCGACCATTGACGATCGGGATTTCGTCGTCGCCGTGGATGCCGCTAAAGCACAAGTTTCCGGTGCTAACGCCAGTGTCGCCAGTCTGGAAGCTCGTCTGGCACAGCAGCAAAACGTGATACACCAAGCGCAGGCAGCCGTTGCCATGGATAAGGCCGAGCTAGTATTGGCGAGAGCTAACCACGAACGCTATCGCAACCTGGCCGCCGATGGTTCAGGTACTGTCCAAGCCATGCAACAGGCCCAATCACAGTTGAATATCCGTCTGGCGAGCCAAGAGAAGAACCAGGCGGGACTAAAAGCGGCCCAGCAGCAGGTGGCCATTCTGCAAGCTGAACTGGAAAAGGCCAAAGCAGCGCTAGCCCAAGCCCAGGCCGCTCAAGCCGCAGCGGAATTAAAATTGTCCTATACGCGTATCACGGCCCCAGTTGACGGTACCGTGGGACAGAAATCGGTTCGTGTCGGAGCCTTCGTCAATACCGGTACTCCACTGCTAGCAATCGTTCCACTTGATGCCGTCTATATCCAGGCGAACTATCGCGAAACGCAATTGGCTCATATCCAAATAGGACAAACGGTGGACATCAAAGTAGATGCCTTGCCCGGCGCCACCCTGAAAGGGACGTAGAAAGTTTAGGCCCTGCTAGTGGGGTCAGCTACTCCGCCATTGCGCCACACAATGCAACCGGTAATTTTACTAAAATTGTGCAACGCCTTCCCTTACGCATTCGCGTGGATTCTGGTCAGCCTGAGGCGAATAAACTACGCGTGGGTATGTCTGTGGTGCCAACCATCCAAACCCGGAACTAATGAGACGTAAGAGTTGAGTTTGAACTTGCTGCTGCTCAGTGGCGATTTGTAGTGGTCAACTAATCCCGGACAGTAAATTAGACCGATTCTCGGCCTGAACCGGTGGCAAGCCGTCATTGTGTTGATGAGGGCGCTGCCGGTTGTCGTAGTTCATCAGGTAATCACCGATGTCTCTTTTGGCTTCCGTCATGGACGGATAACCGGTCGCTGGCACCCATTCCGTTTTCAGGCTGCGGAACAGTCTTTCCATCGGGGCATTGTCCCAGCAGTTACCCCGACGGCTCATGCTCTGTGTTATGCGGTAACGCCACATCCGTTGCCTGAACAAGCGGCTGGTATATTGGCTGCCCTGGTCTGAGTGGAACAGCAGTCCTGATGGTTGTCCCCGCAGCTCGTAAGCCATGTCCAGCGCCCTGGCTGCCAGCTCGGCATCCGGGCGATGAGAGAGTGCCCAGCCGACCACTCGACGACGGTACAGGTCCATAACGGTAGCCAGATAACACCAGCGGCTGCCGGCCCAGATATAGGTGATATCCCCGCACCAGGATTGATTCGATGCGGCGGGCGTAAACTCGCGATTCAGCCTGTTTGGGATATCTGGCCGTTCAACCGTGGACGTTTTATAGGCGTGAGAGCCGGGTTGCTTGCATATCAGCCCCAGCTCCTTCATCAGACTTCTCACCCGGTAACGGCCCACCTGATGGCCTTGCTCTCGCATCATCAACATCAAGGTGCGACTGCCCGCAGACGACCGGCTGGCCGTAAACAAACGGTTCACTTCACACCGCTCCCTGAGGTGTTGCACATTCACGATACGTTTGCGTTTCAGGTAGTCATAAAAGCTGGATGGAGCGACACCAAACACGCAGCAGACCAGTTCAACCGATTCCTGCCCTCTCAACTGGTCTATCAGCGCGTACGTTCGAGTTCGTCCTGCATCAAGAGAGCGGTGGCCTTTTTTAATATGGCTTTCTCTCGCTCCAGCCGGTTGATACGTGCTTCCAGCTCCTGTATCCGCTGTTGCTCCGGTGTCAGGGCCTTGCTGGCTGGTGTGGTGCCTTTGCGCTCTTGCTTAAGCTGCTGGACCCAGCGTCTGAGGATGGTCTCACCGACATCCAGCGAGCGGCCGGCCTCGGCGATGGAGTAACCTTGGTCAAGCACCAGACTGGCAGCTTCAAGTTTGAATTCGGATGAGAAAGAACGTCGTTTTCTGGTCATGGAACACCTCTTGTTACGGTGGTGACTGTACCACCTTAAATGGTGTCCGGGAGCATTAGACCACTACACCTCGATAACACGGCCGATCCCCATAGATTTAGTATGAGACTTTATTACTTATAATTAAGGCTTTAACAACTAAATTTGTCTGATGAGTATGATACTTTTTTCAAAAATGACTTGAATCCCAAGCCACAGAGTCCGCTGTACATGGATTTTAAGTATGAAACTTTATTACTCTCCCACAAAAAAAGGCGCTTTCGCGCCTTTTTTGTCGGTGTAAATGGGTCCTCACATTTCCCCCTTCACCACGCAAGTATTATTTTAATTGGCTGTATTTCAACGAGCCATTAGTCAGTGAATACGCCTGAGCTCCAGCTGGTGAAAAGGATATAGGGCGCTCTAATACGCCGAAGTTGGCGTAGTATTGCTCCTCATTTTTCAGCAAGGTGCCCGTCAATTCGCCCCATTTCACTTTTACCTGCCCTTTATCTACATAGAAGTGCATATTTGGCCAGGCCTCATTGTTGTTATAAGTGCCCAATAAATCTGGGTTTAAGGCTTCTCCCCGTACTATGTGTGAAAGATCGGGGGCGCTTGCGCGTTCTTTTTCTATAGACTTGGTTAAACGCTCCTTTTCTGCAGTAAGGTTTTGTTGGGCGTTGTCTTTTTTTAGCAGGGTGTTATACGCAAAGTTAGCCATTACGTGAGGTAAGACATATGCGGTGTCCAGATTGGTCATGGCAATGATCCCCAGCTTCTGCTCGGGCATAAACGACACGTGGACGCTATATCCGCCATAATTGCCAAACCGGGTTAATAGTCGCTCTCCATTGTAGCTGGCACTATCCCAGCCCAAGGTATAGCCGTCGCGGCTATAAGTGAAATACTCTTTACTCTGTTTAACCTGCGTATTGTGTAACGCTGTAAAAATATCGTGGTCGGCCAGGGGCGAGTAATACCGGTTAATATTTGCTTTTAGCCAGATTGCCATATCTCCCATGGTGGAAACGACGCCGCCGGCAGGGTGCATGGTTTTATCAACCTTGTGGTGCCCATATGCAAAAACGTCCCCATTGCGAGCGCTGGTAATTCCCGGCAGGATATTCTTCACCTCACTGATGCGAGTTGTGGTGTTGTGCATGCCAAGTGCAGAGAAAAGGTGCTCATCCATCAGTTCACTCCAGCTTTTTTCGAGTTTTTCTTCGGCTATCATGCTGGCAACGATAGGTCCTGTATTGGAATACCTGAAGGAGTAGTCAGGGGCAACCAGAACCTTGTTATTGAGAGAAGCAACAAGGTCTACCTGGTCTTCGAATCCTAAAAATGCGGTTTTAAACGAATGTTGAACACTGGTAAAACCGGCGGTGTGGGTCAGCAGCTGCTTAATTGTTATTGCTGAGGTGTCGATTTTCGGTGTGGCTATCGGGTTTGCATCATAAGTGCCGAGAGGAGCGTTTAGATCTAGCTGGCCTTGGTCTGCTAAAATTGCAAATAGCGTACTGGTCATTGCCTTTGTATGTGAGGCAAGCAGAAAGGGGGTATCCACAGTGAAGGCTTTATTTTCTCTAGCATAACCGGTGAACAGTACAAGTCCATTCTGATCTACGACAGCCAGCATATGGGTCCCTACTAATTTGTTTTCGGTCGCAAGTTGCTTAATCGTATTACTGATTGTTGTTTTATCCTCTTCGCTCATTCCTATGCTGGAGAAGCTTGTTATCGAAAGTAAAAGTGCCCCGATAAAGACGTTGCCCTTCATAAAAGAGTTCCTTTTTATAAGTTTTTAGAGGCTTAACTAAGCAAACCTTGTTCCAATGTTAATGCTTTGATTTGTATGGATAAAATTAATGTAAAAAATGACCGAGTGCAGAAAAGTATAATATTCGGTCATTTTTGTTAACTTTTGGCTTTTTTGAAAGAAGCAGGCGTTAAGACTCTTATTCTTGAGAGGGCGAGTGAATTTTTAACGAAGACACTTCCCTTAAAGTAGGAATAACCAAGCCAGCCACTTTATATTCGGTACCGTTTGATTTTCATCGAGTTGTTCAAACCATGCTTCTACGCAATCCCTTCGCATTAGCGCAGTATCCACCCGGGCTTATGTTTCCCTGTCGCCCTCTTATAAAGCGGCCTATATTTAGTGGGTTATGAACCAGAGCCAAGAGTGCCGCTATGCAACGCACAATTCCTCCCGAGAGACTGGATGACTTGAAAAAAGCCGGCGCTGGGCTCGATGATGCGGAAATAACGCAACGCCGCATACGCTATGGCGATAACCATATTGCCGAGCAGACCAGCGGCGGCCTCAGGGCTTTGATTGTCGACACCATCAAAGATCCTATGCTGTGGTTTTTACTGATCACCAGCGGACTGTTTGCTGTCACCGGCGAATTGACCGAAGCCGGCATTTTGTTGCTGGCCCTGATACCCTTTCTTGGCATGGATGCTTACCTTCATCGGCGCACTCAAGCTTCTACCCAAAGCCTGGGGCGTCGTCTGGCTTCCCAGGCGCGGGTTGTGCGCCAGGCGGGAGAGCGAATAATTCCCTCCGTGGAACTGGTGCCCGGTGACCTGGTGCTTTTAGACCCCGGTGACTCGCTGCCGGCGGACGGAGTATTCGTTGGCGTGCAGCAGCTTCAGGTGGATGAGTCAACCTTGACCGGGGAAGCCTTCCCGGTACACAAGCTGGCACTGCAAGAGCCGGATAAGCTAAAGGCGACCGAGCGGGTTGCGGCGACGCATTGGGGATATGCCGGTACCCGTGTACTGACCGGCTCGGGCCGCATGCTGGTAACCCATACCGGGAAAGGCACCTTGTATGGTGAAATTATTCAGTCGGTGCTCCACGGCGGTCATCAGCGCACACCCTTGCAGCTGGCCGTGGCTGAGCTGGTTAAGGTGCTGCTTATTATTGCCAGTGTTATTTGTGTGCTCTTGGCTGGAACCCGCCTTTACCAGGGGCATGGCCTTATCGATGCGCTGCTGAGCGGGCTGACCCTGGCCGTAGCGGCGTTGCCGGAAGAGTTTCCCGTGGTGCTCACCTTCTTTCTCGGGGTGGGAGTCTATCGGCTGGCGCGTCGTCAGGCCTTGGTGAGGCGTGCCGTTGTGGTAGAGAACATAGGCCGGGTTTCTTGTATCTGTACGGATAAAACGGGCACCTTAACCGAGGGGCGCCTGCAACTCGCGCATCACTACGCGGTCGGCGACATCGACGATACACGGCTGCTGCAGATTGCTGCCTATGCATCCCGAGCGGACAGCGGCGACCCTATGGATCAGGCTATCCTCGCATCAATTGCTCCACTGGAGCATACAGTATTACGTACTTTTCCCTTTACCGAAGCTCGCAAGCGCGAGACGGCGGTGATTAGGGAAGAAACAACGAAGCTCATCGCGGTCAAAGGCGCACCGGAAACCATAATGGCCCTGTGCGATCTTGGTGAGACTGATATAGAGCGGTGGCAACATCAGGTCGAAAAGCTGGCGGGAACAGGGCACAAGGTGATCGCCTGCGCCTGGCAAGAGTTGGATGACCAGGCCCAGTGCGATCAGGAGCCCGAACAGGGTTTTACGTTGGCCGGGTTGCTGGCGTTTGAAGACCCACTGCGCGACGGTGTAAAAGAAGCCGTGGAGATCTGTCAGCAAGCGGGAATTCGGGTCATTATGGTGACGGGGGATCATCCTGCTACGGCGACCGCCATTGCCAGCGAAATAGGCCTGCATCAGGGGAAGCCCAGGGTGATAGAGGGAGAAGCCTTGGCAAGCAGTCTAACCAACCAGGATAGCCGAGTGTTGGATGGGGTTGATGTTATCGCACGCGCCGTGCCCGCGCAAAAACTGGCGTTGGTGCGCGCCCTTAAGCAAGGTGGCGATATAGTCGCGGTTACGGGAGACGGGGTAAATGACGTGCCGGCCATTCAGTCGGCGGATATCGGCATTGCCATGGGCGAGCGCGGTACCCGCAGTGCCCATGAGGCCGCGGCGATTATTTTACTCGACGATAACTTTCGCAGCATAGTGCAGGCGATCGCCGAGGGGCGTCAGCTTTTTAACAATCTACGCCTGAGTTTTGAATACCTGCTGCTGGTCCACATTCCCTTGGTTTTAACCGCGGCGGTCATCCCTTTTCTGGGATATCCCGTTCTTTATTTGCCGATACATATCGTTTGGCTGGAGATGATCATTCATCCCACGGCCTTGCTGGTGTTTCAAAACAGTGCCGACACCTCGCACCTTGCCCCCGCTCAAGCCAGTGGCCCGGCCCGGTTTTTCTCACGGCGACACTGGGGCGTCATTGTTTTCAGTGGGATTGTTTTTACCTTGTTGATCACCTTTGCCTATATCCGCAGCCTGGGGGCGATACAAGATGTGGAGCATGCCAGAGCCATGGCTCTGGTTGCGCTGACCAGCGTCAGTGCCGGTATTACTATTGCACTGAGCAGGCTGCGCACCCTGGCGTCCCGGGTCTTGGTGGTCTTAACCATGCTTGTCAGTGTTTTGCTGATTCAGGTCCCGGCTTTGGCCGACTTGCTACACCTGTCATCCCTGCATTTAGACGACTGGCTGGTAGCCATGGGCAGCGGATTTATCGCCGCAGCGATCCCTTTTATGCTGACAAGTCGGTCGAGAACAGGAGCCTGATGATTAAACAAGAATAATCAGGCAGCTTCCCTTGGCCCGGAGGCCTAGTAATGACTGCGGCACTGGCTATCGGCCTGACCTGCGGCAAGAGGCAACAGAAAGTTCGCATACGCACAGTTAAGCATTATCCTTATCCTGGCGCTGTTTAAAGTGCTCGATCACCGCTTTGACGCGCGCTTCAATGCTCTGTTCATCTTCCGGCATGGTGATATCACCATTGGGCAGAGTAATGATGCGTTCCCGGACCGTCACGGGCGTAAGCTGGTTATTTGCTTTGGTTGGTTGCCAAGATTGATAGGCATAGTCCATGTCTAGTAAGTCTTGCTGGGTTATCAAGTTCGCGGGAAGGGTTTCGACTAAGCGCAGGTTGCGGGCGTAACCATTGGAATCTATCTCATAATCGAATATCAGCACGCTTAAGCCATCGGTTACTAACTTATTTCTGGCCTTTTTTGCTGTGTTGGTGAGTCTAAATGTGTTGTCTGCGGGCTGCCAATAGTCAAACTTTCCAAAATATCCCACATCGATTGGCTCCTGTGCATAGTAAGCGTCTTCAGGGATGGATTTACAGGAAATAAGCAAGGCGGTGGCAGCGAAGCAAGCGATAAGTCGGAGCATAGTTTATAAAACCTATTTATTTTTATTAGAAATCGTTGTTTTTAAGGCGTTATAACTGGCAGTGATTGGCCGAGAAAAAAGCGATTACTTTGGGTTGCTAGTCACTCAAACATAGGGAGAGTTGGTGGTTAACTCAAGACCCAAAATTGTACAAAAGTGTCGCAAAGCGGTGCTTAATGCGGCTTTGCTAATGGGAATGAGTCGAAGGCGTTAAAAAAACGCTTGCAGCTTTTGAGAAGAAAACCGGTCACGGTTGTCTGGTGTCAAGGGCAAGTGTGGGCAGAGGTTTCGCTATATAATGAAATAGCAGTAAATTTATAAGGCAAGCTAATAAAATAGGTGGTGTTTAAAAAATTAAATTACGCAGAGCGATAAATTTATTTTTCCTTTTCTGTTGCCTGAACAAACTGAATCAGTGACCTTGAAGGGGATAAAATAAAACAGATAAATAACAATGCGTTAATTTTTTAGGTGGAGGGCGCTTGAAAGCTCATTTGGCGCTTCGAAATTCAAAAAGATCTGAAAAGATAGTAAGTAACTTCCGATAAATCAAAAAAATTTTTTATATTCCTTGTTTTTCTCACCCTTAAGAATGAATTTTTACTTGCAATCCCTTTAAATTGACTAAAATGTTTAGACCACATTTTTAACCAGAACGGTTATGTGGAGTACCGCAGTAGCAAGGTATTGAAGATCCCATAGTAGTTTTATGGCTCACAGTTATTAATCAAAAACTATGGTTTACAAACCAGGGAGTTCACATGAAATTAAACACTCTTCTACTCGCCGTATCCATCGCAAGTTCTGCTTTTTCCGCTCATGCCGCCGGTGCTGCATCGGCAAAATTTGCGGCTGCTTGGAATGACGACCCAGTCAACTTTGTGTCTGTCGCCGTAATCTCGGATGCGATAGCTGATGCTCAAGTAATGGCAACGAATGATGGCTATTTGGTCACTACCATTAAGGTTCCGCAAGATAAAGAACTCTTGGTGGGTGTGTCTGCGGAAATTGGCCTGACCACGGATACTTCTTTAAAAGGTAAAGATGGCGGCGCGGCAAAAGCCATTGCCGATGGCAGCGCTTGGGTACTGCTCACCGCGACGCCTGTGGGCGGTGGTGAATCGGTTAATGCTGCGCCCGGTGCCGTGATGTTATCTAAGCGTATTCAAGAGCTCAATGCCACCCTTGGCGGTGTGCTTGATACTTGCACCGACTATACCGGTGGCATGGATGAAAACGGCCTTATGCCTGGCGATGAAGGTTACGTCGATACCCCGGAT
The DNA here is from genome assembly GCF_002964785.1 of Pseudoalteromonas sp. T1lg48. GTDB lineage: Bacteria > Pseudomonadota > Gammaproteobacteria > Enterobacterales > Alteromonadaceae > Pseudoalteromonas. The sequence goes on along the minus strand of NZ_PQCC01000003.1, from coordinate 90,331 downwards.
GGCACTATCGATGCGGCCCTTGAGTGTACGACTACTGATGAACAAATCGGCTTAATGCAAGATACTCTGGCCGCTCATCACTTTAACTTTATTCTGCCGAATATGGATGCAGGAAATTATGAAATTAGAGCGCACTTTATGACGCGCGCCAGTGCGGAAGTGGATATTGATGAAGTATCGGTAGCAGAAGGCGGTACTATTTCCGGAAGCTCTTACGCAAAAGCCTTTGTTGGCAAGCACATGGTGACAGTGCAACAAGTGCGTGCGGTTAAAGGTAGCCTGGTTGATGTGGATATCGTGGACTAAGGTGAACAAATGCCAAGGATAGTGAATGCCTGAACAGCAGGCATTCATTGGGCTCAAAGCAATGTTTTGGGCATTGGTAAAGCCATCAGCTTATTGAGTTGATGGCTTTTTTTATTGCTTGTTGTTTAAACGCCGCAGCCCTTATTGAGCTTGTGCTTTAGCAACCTTGGCCTTCGCCGCATCGAGCATGGCTTGTAGACTGGCGCTGTTGTAGACCTGGCCACGGCTGATCACGGTGCGGATATCACGGGTATGACTGATATCTTCAAGCGGGTTGCTGCCAAGCAGCAGCAAATCGGCTTTTTTTCCCGCTTCCACAGCACCATATTCCGCCTCTTTGCCCAGCCACTTTGGTCCCGCAAGAATCGCACTTTGCAAAGCGCGCAGCGGGCTTAGGCCACCGGCTACATATATCGCCAGTTCGTCATGTAATGCCTTACCCGGGTAAATATAAGAATTGAGGTAACCCGTGTCCGTGCCGGCCATGATGGTCACACCGGCCTGGTCGAGCAGCGGCAGCAGATCCCGGGTAGCACGATAGCGGGCTTTGCGCTCGCTGATCTCATTGGCATCGGCGGCGGCCTTTTGCGCGGCACGCTCCACTCGCCAACTGTAGGTGGCTTTAAGGCCTGGGCCAAGTAAATCGAGCTCCGGGTCATTCAGGTGATCGTCTTCGTCGATAAAGGCGATAATCTGGCTGCCTATCAGGGTAGGCACCACGGCGGTTTCGTTTTCGGCTAGGACGCGATATTTGCTTAGTGCTGTTTGCTCATCAAAATTGGCGCGAATGATGGGCAGGGCACTCCAATAGCCTAGCTCGCCACTGCGGACCTTAGCGGAGATCTCCGCTTCATTACGAGCACCGGCCTTAAGCAGGTATGGCATGTGTTCAATACCGTCAAGCCCGGCCTTAGACACATCGGTGACCGAGAGCGCAAAGGGAATATGACCACTGATCGGCAGGCCGCGTTTTTTCACTTCCTCTACCGCCTTCAGGTAGAGTTCGGGGGTCAGGGCACTGTCGGTGATCTTAATAAAGTCGACATTCATGGCCTCAAGTTGATCCAGGGCTGCATTCATTTCCGCCTCGGTTTCCACTTCAAGGTCGCCGGCCCAAATCGAGTCTTTGCCCTCTAACTTGGGTCCCGAGGTAAACAGGGTTGGCCCGAGCAGTTCATCGTTGTTTATTGCCGCACGCCAGGTTAACACCGAATCGCTCAGATCGGCGGCGGCATCGCGCACCGCGGTCACACCATGGGCGAGGTAAAGTGGTAACAAGTCCCGGTTTTCCTCAATCAGTTTGTCGCCGCCACCAAAGTGCACATGCATATCCCAAAGGCCCGGCATAATATATTGGTCCGTGCCATCGAGCTGGGTGGTGGCATTAATATGCTCGGAGTCTTCGCCTACCCAGATGATTTGATCGCCGCGGATTGCTACCTGCCGATCGGCATCAATGTTGCCGGTTCGCACATCGATAATATCCACTTGGGAAATAAGCACATCGGCCTGCAAGGGCTCGGGAGTGCTGTTGCAGGCACTCACTAGCAAGGTGGCGCACAGCGCCGGGAAAAGTTTTTTCATCGTTATCTCCTCATTTTTACTGAGACTAACAGCGGTGCCCAGTTGCCAACAGTCGGATGCGATAAAGCGGGGCTGGGTGCCGATGAATCAGCAAGCAGGATGCGGGCAATCAAGCCCATGGCTTATATTGAAATACGAAAATATGATTTGCCGCAGGGCAAAATTTGTTGCATCGTCTAGCATTAATACAAGCGTGATAATAAAAGCAACAAAGGAAAATAATATGCGTATAAATCAAGCCATGGTAGACGAGATGGAGTTGCTGGCTAAGTTTCCTCGCGCCAGCCATATGCAGGGCATTAAGGTGCATAGTGATGCCGATGAGGCTATGCGCGAAGCGGCACGACGCCTGTATGAAAAGGGGATTACCGATAGCCCGGATGGCGGCTACCTAACCGATCTGGGACTGGATTTGGTTAACCACCTCGACACCTTACACAGTGCATTAAATTGTTAATGCCCTAATCTCTGAATGACCGAGGCAGCAAGCCCTTGCTGCCTGCTTCCCTTGCTCAGGCTTCGTGTCTTCAGGCTGCTGCACATTGAGTCCACAAAACCCTTGCCTTGGAGTTAACACTAAGGTTTATGCTGGTGAAATTCTTACCACAGGAGCACAGCATGAACTTTACCCAAGCAATTCGTTTTTCCGTCCTGCGTGAGTTGGCACAGGCGCGCAGAGCCCGTCGGCTAGCCTTCAGTGCGCAAGAGTTTACGCATTTGGAGAATGCCCATGTGCTAGGGCAGGAGTCCACCTATTGGCATACCTACACCCATTGGCGGATGCTGGTGTGGGGTTGGCAACACAAAGTGTATCCCGAGGTGGCGGGGCAGGTTTTACGTATTGTTGGCGCCCTGAGCAAAACCGCCATCGGTTTATTGCCAACGGGCAACACAGGGGGCGCTAATGTAAGCCCATTTAAGCCCATGCCACTTTCATCCGAGTGTGCTCAGGCCATAGCGCAGGCCAAGTCGCGATGCGCTAAGGGCTAGGTTAAACTGCTGGTGTGGACGCGCCGTTAATAACCGTTAAGTAGGACGGTTGCGATCTTAAATGCAGATGTCCTAATGTTAGCGTCCTTCCTGCTCGATAAATATCTTACTGGCTTGCGTGCGATTACTGACCCCAAGTTTAGCGAAAATGGCAGAAATATGATTCTTGACCGTTTTCTCAGAGATGTTGAGGGTGGATGCAATTTGCTTATTGGCATCGCCATTGGCCATGAGGTGCAGGACCTTGAATTGCGAAGGGGTCAGGCTTGCCAGTAACTCATAATGCCGTTGCTGTGCGCTGGGTAAGGGAGTGACGCCGACAGCTGTCGGGAATTGATATTCACCGGCAAAGATGCGCGTAAGGCTGCTAACTAGCTCGTTAATATCCACCGATTTCGATAAAAACTCTGACGCGCCGGCTTGCAAGCATTCCTGGCGAGTATCCTGACTATCATGGGCACTGAGAACGACAATGGGCAGCTCTGGATAGGTTTGCCGCAGGAAATAGATGCCACTGGCACCGGTCGCTCCTGGCATGTTTAAGTCCATGATCAGCAAGTCCAGTTCGCCATCATCTTCTTGTAGCTTTGAAAACAGAGCCAGGTAGCTATCGGCGTGCTCGATATAGGTATTTTCCAATCGGTTTAAGAGCGCACCTTTTAGGCCGGCTAAAAAAAGCGGATGATCATCGGCGATGAGGATCTTATTCATTGTTCTGTGCATCTCCCAGCTGTTGGATAAGCCATGACAGGCGGCTGTATTTAATTGGTTTGTTTAAAAAGCGATAACCAAAGTTAAGTCTTATTTGCTCTCTTATGCGGATGTCTTCCGACATGATAATGATGCGGCTTTTATGCAGCGCAAAGCGCGCTGCTATCTGGCTTGCGACCTCTGTCCCCAAGGCCCCGTTATCAAGATGATAATCGCAAATAATCATTTCCGGCTTGGGCCCAGGGTAACACAGCGCTTGTCCAGCGCTTAAAAACACACTCGGTGCAAAGCCACGTTTTGTGACCATTGCGGCCACCTCATTGGCGTAGGTTGGCTCATCATCAATTATCAAAACGTTTCTGGTGACCGAGGGGGCTTGTTGTGTCGTTACTCGCTTAGTGCTTTTAGGCAGAGTGAGAGTGAAGGTACACCCCTGTGCGCTGGAGTCCAGCTCTATATCAAGCGCGAGTATCTGACAGATTTGCTGCACTATGGTCAGCCCCAGGCCGCTGCCCGCATAGCTTTCGGTGCCTCGGAAAAAACTGTTGAACACCTTGTCCTTAATCGCCTCGTTGATGCCTTTGCCCGAGTCTATGATAGCCAAGGTATAGGTCTGCTCCTGCGCCGCTAGTCGCAGCTCTATGTTGCCTTTTTCCGGGGTGTTTTTGATGGCGTTATCCACGAGATTATTTATCACCCGTGCCAATAAAAAGGGATCGGTTTGCACCCAGGCCTCGGAATGCGCCGTGGTGAAGGTCAGTTGTTGTGACTTTTTTTGGGCAAGATGGGAAAAGCGACTCACACTCTCTGCAACCAGGGCGCATAGGTTTACTTCGCTTATTGTTGGCTTGACCATCTTAGCGTCAAATTTAGAGATGCTGACGATAGAATCAACCAATTGATCTAATAGTGTAATCTCATTGATTATCGCATCGCTATTGGAGCTGTCCGCAGGCAAGGTATTGAGCAGTTTTAAGCGAATGGCGTTCAAGGGGGCACGCAAATCATGGCTGGCGGAGGCAATAAAACGGGTCTTATCCAGGTTGGCCTTCACCGCAAGTTGTTGTTGTTCTTTATAAAGCTCTGTTTTCGCTGCTACTTCTTGCGCCAGCCGTTTGGCATACGACTCTTGCTCCTGATGCTTATGGCGAGAAAGCGCCAGCTCGGCATTTTTTAAACGCAATTTAACCACAAAGCCCAGCGCAACCAGGGCGAAGGCGAGGCCGATATACAGGGCAATCATGGAGGGCAGCAGGTAAAACGGCGGTTTAACCTCAAAGCTTGATTGGATAAAGGCTTTTTCTACCGAGTCATAGCCGAGCACCTTGGCCTGGATGCGATACTTGCCGGGCTTGGGTTTGATCAAGGTGATATAGCGAGAGCGACTGGGCAGCCATTGCGATGCCTGCGAGTTTTGGCCAATTAATCGATAAAGTAATTGGCCGCTCTCATCATGGGGCAAGCTGGCACTCATGGAAAACTCGATTACACTCGGGTCGGTAATGCGGATCCCCTCGCTAAGCGGTGTCGATTGGCCGTCAATGGACAAATCGGTAAAGGTGATTGAGGTTGGCTTGCTGTGGCTACCTAAGCGCTCTGGGTCGACCAGCAGCAACTCTGAGTTATTGGCGAAATAGATAAACCGATCCAGGCGGCCACAAAAGTCGGTGATGGGAATAGCCCCTAATCCTTGCGCGCCAGTATAGCTGCGCAGCGTTTTATCTTGACTGTGATAGACGCTCACACCATGGCGAGAGCTTATCCATATCCGCTGCTGGCTGTCCTCAACCACGCAACTGGCAGAGGGAATGAACCCATCACTGGGAAGTGGCAAGCGCGTCAGACTGCTTGTCCCTGCCCTTGTATCCAGGGTAAAGACTCCTTCGTCTAAGGTGGTGATCCACAGCCGAGCTGAGGAGTCTAAAAACAGACTGGTCACGGCCTGAGCACCGTCGATGGTGTGCAACCGGACTGGCTGGTTTTGGGCCAGTTGCTCAAGCGCCAGTTCCATAACACCATGACGCTGACTGGAGATATAGAGCTTGCCATGGGCATAGGCCGTATCGATTACCGAGGCGAGCTCCAGGGGGAAGCTGCGCATTATTTGCAGCGCCGCATTATCAAATTGAGCCAGATGCAGGTATTTATCATCGACCACCACATAGATATCGGCGTCTTTAAGATAGGCTAGATAGGTGATGGGCGCTTGTGGATCCGGGCGCCCATGAATGGGGTGCGAGGTATAGTCTAAGCCATTAAACAGGGCAAGATCATGGAAGTTTTTCACCGCGGTGGTGTGATCACTGATAAAACGCAGGTTTGCGGTGTCGAGTCTATGGGGCAAGGTCTGCCAGCCCTGCGCTGGAGAAAATCTGTGTTGTTGGCTTTGGGTTAGGATGACTAATTCATCCTTATCGATAAATTGCGTGAGGATGGGCCCTTTAAAATCAGGTGCTTGCTCGCTCAGTGCATGAAATTCATAGGCCGTAGGAGAGACATGATAAAAGCCGCTGTTGGTGCCGATAAACAGCTCGTTGTTGTCGCCGATGTCGGCAGCCAGTGCCATTTCCGAGTTGCGGTAGCTGTTATTAAGGCTGGTGGGTAAGACCACCTGCTTGGGTATGGCCCGGTATCGGTCGATAATGACCACGCCACGTTTAGTGACCGCATACACTTGTTCCTCCCTAACCTGCAGATTCGAAATCATATTCGAGGGCAGGGTATTATTTTGTACGCGCAGATGCTTTTTAAGGCGGTTTTGCTGGTCGTAGACAAACAGGCCCTTGTTGAAAATACTGAGCCACACATGTTGATTGCTGAAGTCGACCCAAATGGCGCGAATATCTTCTTTGCCACGGGCCAGGTTCTCTAAATTGAACAGCCGGTGTTTGTCCGTTTGCCAGTTATAAAGCACCAGACCGCTCGATGTCATAAGCAAAATATGGGCTTGGTCATAGTGCGCAAATGAGTTTACCTGCGCGCCTTGGTAAAGCGCGCTGGAAATAATCGTCAGTTCATAAGTGCGTAGGTTTATTTCGAGCAGTTGCCGATTGGCCACGGCATAGGCCTTGGTCTCGCTAACAAAAATCATGTTAGTGACACGCTGCAGTAGTTTGTTGGGATCCGGAAAGGGGTGTGCCCGGAGGCTTTTGGGTTCAATTAACTCGATCCCCCCCAGGCCCAGCACCCAGATGAAGTCATCGCGGGCATGAATTTGGGTAATGGGATTAAAGCGAATGCCCTTGTCTTTTTGGGCGCTTTTTTTGAGTTGGATTACACCGAGCCCGTCGACTATGCTCACCCCGCCGGGGGTGGCCAGCCAAAGTCGGCCAAATGCATCTCTTTCGATGTCGTAAACACTGTTATGCGTCAGCCCCTTGGTGGTATCCCAGCGCGTGGCATATGGAGCCAGGTGTTCGATAGCCTGAACACTGCTTAGCCAAAACAGGCATTGTAGGATGAGTAAGCGAGACAGCATAAGCAAATGAGCTCCCCATTGGGGAGCTCCGAATGTGTTTATAGCAACTTTCGTCTAACTATGGCTGGCGCCAAGAGAATTAGCAACCAAAAGAGACTACCGGATGAGGAGTTGTTTTCGACCTCAACATTGACCCTGGCCGTCGTCGCGAATTCGCCATCGCTGACGGTGACTTCAAACACCAAAGTGGTATCTCGCTCTACGTCCGGTGTTTCAAGCGTAAGTTGGGCACCCGAAGTATTCGCTGCCATCGCTGCAGGTCCTTGTAATTGTTGCCAAACAATTTCAAGTTGGTCCCCATCTGGGTCGCTGCTGGCGGTCGCATCCAGGGTAAAGCTTTGTCCTTCTTTAACGCTTAGCGTCGAGTTAGATACGGTCGCTACCGGCGCATGGTTAGGGTTTTGCTGCACCAAGTTACCAGAGAGCTTGTCGCCTTTAGAGTTGCTCAAGGTAAACGTATGAACGAACTCTCCCTCAAGAGGCTGTGCCAGGACGGGGCTCAGGATCAGCGCCAGTGGCTCAGTTGTATTTGCCGGCTGTGTGGCGTTGACTAATAGGGTGTTACCCTCAACACGTACATGTTCGCTTTCTGAACTGGCAATAAAGCCTGGCGCCAGGGCGATATTGGCGGTGTAACTTACGTCTTCATCAAGGGGGTTAGGTGCGAGTGTGAGCGTCAGCTCTGTTGGCACACCCGTACTGATGTCTGTATTGGCCGCGGTTAAGGTCATGGCACTTGAAAGTTGGTTAACAATCACGCTGGTCGTGCCGTGAGATACCGACATGCCCGTGTATTGGTCTTGTTCGAACACTTCGATGCTGCCGTAATAATTGGTGTTAGCGTCGAGTTGTTTGTCCCACAAGATGGTGAAGGGCATCTTTTCAAAGGCACTGCTATTGGTTGCCGGTAAGACATTCATCGACACCCAGTTTTCCGGTGTGCTGCGCACTACGTCGATGGCGATAAGGTCTTCTTCGGCACCCGAGCCTTCATAGTTCCATGCCATTACCCAGTATTGGCCTGGGGCATCGCCGCTTAGGGTACACTGCTCACCCACATTGCGTGTGCTTGCGGCCACACAGACGCGTTCCACCGCTTGTGGTAGACCATCACCATTGGTGTCTAAGCCAACAAACAGGTCGGCATCCGTTGCTTGCGAGCGACCAATAATAATGTCCAGCGGCGCACCCTCAGCAACATCTAACATGAAAAACGCGGCGCCCTTGTCGAAGCTGTCGAACGGCGTGTTGTTATCATCCGCTGAAATTTTCAGCTCAGTCGTTTGCCCCTTGATAAGTGGGCTATGGGTGATAAAGATTTGCTCGGGGCGACGGAAAGCATAGTCTTTGATATCGAACCCGGCGTTTTGCCAGTAATATTCTTGCGACACCGTACTTGGCACATGTGCGACCAAGGGTTTAATGCGCAAAGGCAAGGTTAACGAGGGCTGTGTAACAACATCCGAGGTTATCTGCACATTGCCATCGATCCATTCGTCAGCGGCCCATTCACTGAATGTGGCGGCAATTGTCACCGTCACTTGCTCGCCGGCACTCAAGGTGACTTCGGCTGGGGTAAAGGTCATCTCGCTGATGTAGTAGTTGTAACCCTTTTGACTAAAGCGATAGGTGCCCGCTTGAGTCGCGGTGAAGGTTCGCTCCCAGGTACAGGTACCGGGACAGTTGCTGTCGATTAGATAAGGGACGTTAAGTGCCTTCACATCGCCTTGCAGAGCCGGATTGGCCGCCATGAACTCTTCGGTGCTGACCGCCATGATTAAGCCTGCGTTGGCTGCTTTATCGACGCGGATCATACCGGCACCGCGATCCCAGAGGTCTGCGGATTGACCATCCTCGGCGCGGGTCATTTGACTGTTTGCCGTCATCATCAAGGCAGACTGTATCTGCGCGGGTGTCCAACTCGGGTTGATTTGTCTGAGAAGGGCGGCAGCGCCAGCAACATGAGGCGAAGCCATCGACGTCCCTGACAAGAAGTTGTAGTCGCTGGGCGTCGGGTTTGCGTTGAACGGCTGTTCGTCGGCGTAGGCGCCGTAAATATCGGTTCCCGGAGCGGCCAGATGTGGCGAGAGCAACTCAGGAAGAAAGCTGGTAGGTCCGCGAGAAGAGCTGATATTGACGATGTTGCCCTGGTCGCTTTTTCTCGTAGCAGCACCGGCATTGATGCTGATCACGGGCGCTGACTCGGAGCGAGCCCAGGCCAGTAATTCTTCACCCTGAGACTGGGTAATTTGCATACCTGCGATAGGGTATGGAATTGAATATTGCTCTGTGTTGCTGCCGTCGACGTTACGGATCACCACGCCCACACCACCGAGTTGAGCAATACGATCAACTTTGTCATAAAGGCTGATGCCACCGCGATCGCAGAGCACAATTTTGCCTTCTAGTTCGGGGTAGTCGCGCCAGGTAAAGAAATTACACTCCTTGCGAAAGCTATCAACATCACCGGCATACACCAGCTCGGCACTCACGGCTTCGCTAAAGCCACCCAGGCCTTTGATATCGGTGAAAGACACGGTTACACCGGGACCCGCACTCAGGGTTTTTTCCACAACTCGGTCATGACTGGCATTGGCAACCTGCGTTGTCCATGGCGCCAGGTGACCGACTGTGTTGCTTCCCGGACCTGAGTTACCAGCGGATAAAGAAACAAAAACACCCGCCTCGGTGGCCGATAGAAACGCCAGGTCTAACGCCGAGTTCCAAGGTTGAGGACCTTCAACGCTGGGGCCAATAGACATGTTGATAACGTCGACGCCCGCATTAATGGCATCTTCCACCGCTTTCACCATGGCGCCCATGTCACACCCGGAAACCGGTAAACAGACTTGGAATGAGACAATATTGGCGTGTGGAGCGACCCCGGATATCTGTGCGAAGTTGGTGCCCGCAAGGGGAGTGCCATCACTTTCTGGCGTGTTGCCTGGTTTGTGAACCGGCACATTGGTAAGCACATTTCCCGCTGCGGTAGAGGCAACGTGGCTACCATGGCCATTGTAGTCTTCGCCCACATGAGGGCGAACGTCACCAAAGCTATCTGTGATGCTGGCGTAGCTGAACACCCCGATCAACTTGTCGTTACAAAGACTTTTATTTTCTACACAGTCACCAAGGTAGTTGCCGCTGCCCAGCGGGTTGGTGTGTGTATAACCGTCACCGCCGGTGGCCTGGAATGAAGGGTGGTCGGTGTTTACGCCCGAGTCGATAATACCGACAATCACGCCCTCGCCCTTGGCGCCGATGGCCTGCATCGTTTCACCATTCCAAATAGGCTTGGCACCAATAAATTCCGGGCCTACATCGGTTTGCATTTCATAGCTGATTTGGCGTTCTACCTTCAACACGTTCGGTAGGCTGAGCAGCTTTTCGGCCTGCTTCTCGGTCAGCTCCATAGACACGCCATTAAAGACGGTGTCGTAGCTGTAAAGGATCTCTTTCTTTTCACCCAACAGGCTTTGCGCCTCTTGATGAAAGGCCTGCTGCTGGCTTTTTACCTGCGCTTTAAATTGTTGAGCAAACTGAGTCTGAGTATCGAGCTTGCCTTTAAACGAAGGTTCACTCTGAGCCGCAAATGCCAGGGGCTGTCCACGTAAGTGCACAAAATAACGATTGGTTGCGCCCTCGTGGTCCTTGTTTAGGACCGTGTTGACCTTATCTTCAAAAGAAAAGGGTTTGCTGAATAGGGCCTGTGGGCCTGATGCACTGGCCATGCAGCTCATAGCCATGCTGATGGCGATTAATGACTTCTTCATAATAATTCTCTTCACTTGTTACTTGGCGTGGCGTGGACGACGGAATAAGCAGGCACCGAATAGAGCCAGCAGGCTCATGCCAAAGGAGCCACCCGATTTGTTGTTGGTTACATTGACGTCCACCTGGTGGGTCGCAGATTCACCATGGGCATCGGTGACGGTCACCGCCAAGGTGGCTACCTCGTCGCTATCAACAAAAGGAGCACTGCCCTGAGTGGTAAGCGACTGGTTGTTGCTGAGCGTGATGCTTGGGCCGCTAACTTGCTGCCATTCAATGTTAACTGGGCCTTTAGCGCCGCTGAGCGCCAGATCTATGTTGAAGTGGTTGCCTTCTTCCACATTCACGCTGCGGGTACCAGATAAGCTGGGCTGTTTATCGTTCTCGATAATCAGGGTGATGTTTTTGGTGGTGACCGTATCGCCGTCGTCGACGACCAAGGCGAAGGTCAGACTGGTTTCTTCTTTAACCACCGGGCTGGTGAATTTAAGCTCCATCGCCGCCGGATCAAAATCGACCTCGGGACCGCTGGTTTGCAACCATTCGATATCCAAAGACGCATTGTCGGGATCGGTTACTTCCGCAGACACCACTACCATTTCATCTTCGCCGGCCTGAACCTGCTCCGGGAGCGCGATAGTTGGCGCATCATTGATTGCGGCAATGTTGAGTGTGTAGGTCATGCTGGTTGAACGGCTGCTGTCGTTTTTATCGGCAAGCGTGACCACAAACGGCAGTTGCCCTGAAAATTCCGGGGCGGGGGTGATGCTCAGATTAAGCGTATTTGCGCTCACTTGTGCACTGAACTGGGTGTCGTCTTCTGTGTTTACGCTGGCAACCGTGACGCTATATTCGCTTTGAAGCTCGTCCACAAAGGGGATGCTAAACGCAAACGCTTCATCTTCATTGGTGTGCAGCGGGGTTTCGGGCCATGCCAAACGCAGACCTGATTCAGTGCCAACCTCGCCGTCCTGGCGAATACTTTGTACTTGCACCGGGGCGTCGCTCGCGAACGAAACACGCAGGCTGGCAATGGTTTCGCCAAAGGGAGAATGGGCAATACTGTGACCATTGATCACACCCTGGACATCGGCAATGACTTGATTATTGAACACCTGGCCATCTTGGCTAAAGTCAACGCGGTAGAGGTTTTCGGTTTGCGAGGTGTAGTCTTCCGATTTGGAGTAAACCCAGGAAAAAGTATCGTTATAGCGACTCAAATAACCTGCTGAATAATAACCAGAATCTTGCTCGTCGCCATACAGGATAGGCGCTAACGACACCGGCTCGGAACCAAGAGTAAGGGTACCATCATGACCCACATGTTGCATAAACAGACCATAGTTACCGAAGTTGGTGCGCGAAAGCTGTGCCGCCCAGGTCACCACATAGCCCTCATCGGTGGCAACAATGGATGGGTGCGCGACAGTATCGAATAAAAAGTCATCACCATGAGACAAACGCAAACCCGAGTTGGGGAACTGCAATTTGCCGTTGGCATCGATATGTTGATAGAGAATGTTACTGTTAAATTCCGTTGGGTGAGACCAGGCCAGGGTGACACCGCCCATGCCATCTGCGACTAATGAGGCTGCGCCAAAAGAGCGGGGGGGCAGTTTGATATCACCAAACATAATGGGCTGTGGCGACTCTCCCCACAGCGGCTTACCATCAAAATCATATTTTTGGATAAACAGAGAGTTGGCGCCATCGCTCTCGCGGACTCCGGTGAATAAAACAACAAGGCCATCTTTTACCGGCGTAAATGAGGAGAAGCGTGTTGAGCCCATTTGCTCCGCCGTGCTCCAAAGCTCGTTGCCTTGCTTGTCGAGCATGCCAACCGCCACTTTGGCTGAACGAGACATGGTGTCGTAATCAAGTGCATAGAAGAGCTTGTCACCAGCGCTTGTGAGGTGCACAGGTAAAGTGCGTCCTGCATCTTCGGGAGCGGGTATGAATGGTGTCTCCCAGCCCGGCGTGCCATCCGCATTGGTTTTAAAAATCATGGTGCCATAGGGGTACACCTTTAAATCTTCAATGCCAGTGTAGATAGCCCCTTCGTCATCTAACATCATTGACCAGGTCAGGATGAATGACTGTTGGCGCTCATAGAGGGTTTTTGCTCCCTGCTCCCAGGCGAAATCGCCGTTGCGGTCCAGCTTATTGATTAGAAAATCGTAGCCGGTTGTTGGATCGGAGTAACCAATAACGATATTACCCTGATGATCAACCAGTGTTTGGTGTGATGCGGCACCTTCAGTGGCTGTCACAAAAGAGGAAGTATCACTCCCCCATTTTGCTAACACTGGTGGTGTCATGCTCATGCTAACAGCGAGCGCTGTTGCCGATAGAAGAAACCTCATAGATACTCCTGTTAATGACTTGTTGTATTGAGAACTGAGTGATTATTCATCAGCACAGGAGCGGATGTAATCGATCAAAGGTCCCAAATCATCTGGGAAATAAGTCCTATAAGGCGTTAATGTGCTGTGACCAGGGAGTAGAATTAGAAAGGGGTAATGTTGTTTTTTCGTAACTTAATATCTTGTTAAGTAGAGCAAAAATAAGTGATGTGTGAGGAAGAAGATGGCCACAAAGGCAGTTAATTGCGGAGAGCTTGGGTAAAGGGACTCGGTGCGGCTTGGGCGGCGGATCAGGTAAGCCAGTACGCTGGCCTCGACGGCCGCCACCAGTACCACGGCATAGCTTGGGGCCGCTGAAAACATCATCATATACAGGCCGATGCTCATGCCTAGGGCCGCCAGCCATTTGGCCTTGGTTGGGACCACCCTATGCTGGCGCCAAGCCGATAGAATGGGTCCGAACCTGGGGTGCTCAAGCAACCAGGCTTCAAGGCGCGGGGAGGAGTGAGTAAAGCAGGCCAGGGCGGCGATAAAAAAGATGGTGGTCGGCATCACGGGCAGGGCAATGCCCACTATGCCCAGGCCGACAAAACCTAAGCCTAGCGCTTGCAAGGCAAGGTTCTTGTAGCGTTTTAGATGCCGACTAAGGGCAGTTATCAGGCTCACCACACAATTCCACAACCCCTGTTAGGGGCAGTGTACTAAAGCCTGGTTAAGGCCGCTATGGCTTTTTTCTAGCGATGATCAAGCCCAGCACTGGTTGACGGTTGATTTAGCAAAAAGGGCCTCGCGGCCCTTTTTTAGAAGTAATATCCGATGTTGATATTAAAGCGACGCTCGGTTTCGTCACTGTCGCCGGCGATGGAGCCACCAACAAACGGCTGGTTCTTCGCATGCACCAGATCGAAATAGGTGAACAAGCCGCCTGCGGCCACCGAGAAGCCGGTGACATTCATCCAGGTATCGGCACTGTTATCCGATTTGTCGTAGATGATGCCGTAGTCGTTGTAAAACTGCAGTCCGGTTACCGCGCCCCATTTTACTGGCAGGCTGTAGGCAATGTTGGCATTGGTCATGGTTGCCTCGGCAGCGATGCTGTCGTAGAAGGAGTATGCGCCTACCGCCATGCGATCGACATTATCGATATCATAGTTATATTCACCATGCTGCAACTGGAAATTCCAGCGGCCCAGGGTGCTATTTAGGTGAACCGCCCAGGCATAGTAATCGCCCACACGGTCGTTTCCATCGTGCAGGTCGCCGCGCAAGCCAGACACCCCTAGCTCGGTTTTGCCACCCTTGTGGTCAAGGTGGTAGCCATAGCGACCGGAGAAGGTATTGTACTCGCCAATGGGGTTGGTTGGTTCGGCATAGATGCCGTCATCGGCGCTTCGAAAACCAACGACATCGTAGGAGTAGCGATCGCTGCGGTTATCGACATAGCCGTCGACGCCGCCGAGTTCATCGTTTTTGAAAAAGCCGAGATCGAGCTGCCAATTGTCGGCAATTTTGCGCTTAAACAGCAGGCCAAGGTCGTGATCGTCCTCCAGGCCCACGTAATAGGTGGTGCCGAAGAAATAGTTGTGCGAGTTATAAGGCCAGTTACCGAAAGGTACCTTAGTGATACCCGCTTGCACCTGCCAGTCGTCGGCAAAATCATAACCCACATAGGCATATTTTACCGCGGTCATATAGTCGAAGAAGCGGATCTCGGCATTGAGCTCCACGTCACCAATGTCGCCGGCGAAGTTAATGCGGAATATATCGAAATCGAAGTCGCCGCCACGGTTTTTATTATCGTCGTCGTAGGAGGTGTGGCTATAGTTGGTGCGAACAGCTCCGCCTACGCGGATGCCATCTTTCTTCTCTTCGCCGTGTTGCGCTGCGCTCTGCTCAAGCTGCTGCTCCTGCTGGGCGATGCGCCGCGTGATTTGTTGTTGCTCTTGTTCTTGCTGCTTGGATTTGCGTTCTGCCGCTTCGAGCTTTTGCTGCAACTGTTGCATTTGCTGTTGCATTTGCTCAAGTTGCTTTTTCATGGCCTCCAATTCAGGGTTGGCCAGTGCCGAGCCGGATATCAGGGCTAAGCTTACCGCCAATGCTGTGCTGTTGAAATTAATCATAATAACCTTTTGTTGTGGCCCGTTCCCCTAGCCTAGACTAAGTTTCGAGTTTTTACGAAGGTAGGCCCGGATTCGAGGCCTCTAGCAGTTTAGCGACCGAGTTTTTCAACCGAGTTTTTCAACCGTGAAAAACGGGTGGCCGTGGCTATGCGTCTCATCGAGCCCAAAGATGATTAATTAGTGTAGCAAAAGCAGAAGCTTAGGTTAATGGGGGATTACTCGCCCTTGTTGCTCTCTGGGTGCTTGGTAATAGCGCCTACCTCAAGCAGAGGAGAAGCATCCAGGTTGTCGGCATCCATCATGGCGGCGATGCGTTGCATGGACGATAGCAGCAGGGTTTGTTCCCATTCGGCAAGGTTGCTGAATTTGTCTATAAAGTGCTCTTGCAGTGGCTGCGGCGCCTTGTTTAGCAGTGCCGTTCCCTGTTCGGTAAGATAGAGACTGACGCGGCGCTTGTCGAGCTGACTGCGTACCCGGTTAACCAGATCGCGGCTTTCCAGGCGGTCGAGAATGTTGGTAACCGTGGCCGGACTGAGATTCACGTTTTGCGCGATGCGGCTTGCGGTAATACCGTCGGTTTGAGCCACCTCATTCATGATCAGCAACTGGGGGCCGGTTAATCCCGAGGTTTTATTCAGCTGTTTGGAATGCAGATCGATAGCGCGAATAACCTTGCGTAGGGCAATTAACAACTCATCATACTTTTGCATTTCCAATCTCCAACATGTAACCCCGCCATTATACCCGTAAAAAGCGCCTCGAGCACCCTCTGCGCACAAACGGGTTCGACTAAGCGGAAGTCGTTGCAGAGTTGCTGTGGTGATGACAGGGTGATGAATTATTTTGCCCATATGTTTATTTAGTGCAGGACTTTGGGTAAGGTGAATCAGCTCCGCTTTATCGTTAAGGATTGAATAATGCAGCTTTCATCGAGTGTTTCTATTAACCATTGTGATTCCGGTCTTGAGTATTTGCAGGTGGACTCGCCTTTGTGCCAGGCGCGCATCTTTCTGCAAGGCGCACAGCTTACCCAGTACACTCCTGCATGCGGTAAAGCGCTCATTTGGGTATCCGCAGAAGAAGATTTTCAACCAGGCAAGAGCATGCGTGGCGGTATTCCCATTTGTTGGCCCTGGTTTGGGGTGCATCAACATCCGGACTGGCCGATACATGGCGTTGCCCGGGTGTTGCTGTGGCGAGCCGAAGAAGTGCAGGAAACCCAAGACGAGATACGCATCAGCCTGTCCTTGCCCATGACTCAGGTCGACAGCGAGTTCTGGCCCCATAAAACCAAGTTAAAGGTTGAATACGTGCTCACCGCCAAGCAGCTTGAGGTGCGTCTAACCAATACCAATCTAGATGATCATGTTATCCAGCTAACTCAGGCGCTACATACTTACTTTCCGACACCGGATATTACTCAAACCGAGGTCGATGGTTTGCAAGGAGCGCAATATATTGAGTTTGGCGAAGGGCCTTTTGAGCAACAAGAGGTGGTGCGTTTTGGTCGCGAAACCGACATGGTATACAGCGGTGCCGCTGCGCTGCAGCGTATTCGCACTCCCGATGGCACCATAGAGGTCGAGCGGAACAATTCACATTCTTGTGTGCTGTGGAATCCTTGGGTAGAAAAATCCAAACGTTTATCTAACTTCGCCGATGATGAATATCACCGCATGCTTTGCCTGGAAGCGGCCAATGTATTGGACGATAAGGTGGAGCTGGCGCCGGGTGAAAGCCACACCCTAAGCACCCTGATACGCTGGGGTTAAGCTCAGCGCTATTTAAAGCCTTGGCCCGGCTACCGCTATAGGTGGCCTGGCTATGCCTAAGGCTCGGTATTTCCTTTGTACGA
The DNA here is from genome assembly GCF_002964785.1 of Pseudoalteromonas sp. T1lg48. GTDB lineage: Bacteria > Pseudomonadota > Gammaproteobacteria > Enterobacterales > Alteromonadaceae > Pseudoalteromonas. The sequence goes on along the minus strand of NZ_PQCC01000003.1, from coordinate 73,153 downwards.
AAATATTTACAGCGGCCCCTAGACCGTCTGCCCCTTCATGCTTGCCAACAATTCACGCAAATATACAATGCGCGCCTCCTTTAAAATCGTTAAAAATCATATATTTACAAGTTGAAACTTGGCATTAACCCTGATTTTTAATAGTTAACTTTTTAATTACTAAAAGAGGTTGCCTTGACTCAGTACTTAGCCCTGCTTGCGTCCTTGATTCTGGCTTTTAGCTTTTTGCCGATGCTAAATAAAATCCGTAGAAATCGGAGTGTGTCCGGGGTTTCTCTGCTGATGATGAGCTTTGGGGTGGCACAGAGCATTTATTTTATCGCTTTTAACCTCTTTTTTGAGCGCTATTACATGGTACTGCCATTTGTCGTAACAGGGCTGCTCAGTGCGCTTATCCTCTACTATTTTATCCGGTATAACGCCAGTGCCAGCCAGCGTCGACGCCTGTTAATTTTATTGACCGGTACCTTGTTACCCTTTGTCCTGCTGCTCAGCGCGCAGATTGATGCCGGTGAGTTGCTCAATGCCTTAACCTTTGTGGCGCTGCTGATGAGTTCTATTCGCGTTATGCCGCAAACCTACAAAACCATACGCAGTGGCGATGTGTCTAATCTCAGTGCCCGTTACTTTATTCTACAGTTTATTGCCGGCGCGTTTGGTCTGCTGGCGGAGCTGGCCATGACCACGCCGAGTGTGGCGCATGTGCTGAATTTTGTGATGATCCTCTTAACCAATGCGGCGCAGCTGGCGTGTATTCAATATTATCGCCAACGCCCGGCCATGGCCTAGGGGAAAATAGATCATAAAAAAGGCCACATGATGTGGCCTTTTTTGTTTCTGAGTTCGCAAGCTTAAACGGTTAATGCCTTGTCGATAAGCAGGTCGATATACTGCTTATTGGCCTTGGCCGCTGCGCTGGCACCCCAGGCAACATTTTGGTCGCGGATATGCTGCAGCTGCGATAATGCCGCCGCCTTGGCTAGGTTGTCATAGCCACTTGGCTTCTTCACGCCGGCGATGGTAATCAAGCGGTTGACGTATTCCACCTGCAGGTTATGGCTTAGGCTGCTGGCTTCCTTGGCGTCAACAAAAATAGCCGCGGTTAGATCCTGCATCATGGTGCTTAAATCGTACTCGTTACCGTATAGGCTGGAGTCCGAAATACGCTGCAACACATTCTTATGCAGTAGCTGATTAAGAACCCCTTGCTGCATGGTCAGTATCATCGCATGCGCTTTTGGATCTTCATTCTTACCATAGTGATTAAAGCCACGGCGCTGTTGCTGCAAGTAGTTGTACAGCGGCTGCATGTCTTTAAGCACATCTGGGGCAAAGACCTTATCGGCCAACACCTGCATGGCTTCCTTTTGACGTGCTAGCGGCACCGGTGTAAATGGTGCCTTGGCGTTATCGCTGCTAACCACGTTACGTTCGACGTAAATACCGCCGATTTGGCGAGAAATAATCTCGGCCTGCCTTCTATACTGACCGGCAAGGATATTCGCCGATACCACTAACTGCTGGTAGCTCTCCCCCTCGACCAGGGCTTTGGTTTTAAGCTCGGCCAGCAGGCTTTCCACCAGTGCCATACGGTCCGCGCCATAGGCGACAGGGTTAGACGAGAGGTCGCCAATCATAACGCGGGGATCGATATGGCGGCCCGGGGCACGCATATCGTCGGCGTCATTACCAAAGGCCAGTTGATGTTCTCCCGAGCGCGAAAGAATTTGCTCTAGCCGTGCCTGCTCGGCCTTGGCATCTTCCAGGGCCTGGCTATAGCCGAATTCAATGGCCCAATCATCATAAGGTCCAGGCTTGGTTTGGAAAAAGTCGCCTTGCTCCATACCCTTTGGCGCTATGTTGGCAGGAGCGTAGTCCATCACCGAGCCGGTGACTATGCCCTGAGTCAGGCTCTTATCATGCACCTGCTTTTCATCCCATAAGATGGATGATTTCATATTGTGGTTCAGGCCCAAGGTGTGGCCGACCTCATGTAACACCAACTGGGTGAGGCCCTGGCGCAGGATTTCTTTGTCGCTAATGTCGGCACCGCTTGCCAGGGTGCTGGCCAGGATCATGTTTTGCTGCAGCTCATGGCCAAGCGAACAGTTGAGCTCCTGACCGTTGGCTGGGTTATTGGCGAGATAGGTAGCTTCAAGGCTGGCGGCACCCTGCGAATACAGGGTGTCGTAAATCCAACGGTTTTTCATAAACACGTATTCAAGCATGATGTCTGAGCCGAGGATTTGACCTGTGAGTGGGCTGGCTAAGGCCGGGCCATAACCGCCGAATGGTGGGCGAGGTGAAGAGGTCCAGCGTAATACGTTGTAGTTGATATCACCGGCATCCCAATCGGCATCGTCTGGCTGTACCTTCACAACTAGGGCATTCTTAAAGCCGGCTTTTTCGAATGAACTGTTCCAGGCCAGTACGCCTTCTTTGATGGTTTCGCGCCACTCTACCGGAGTGGTATTTTCAATCCACCAGACGATGGGCTCAACCGGCTCGGATAGCTCGGCACTCGGATCTTTCTTTACTAGATTCCAACGCTTTATCACGTCTTTATAAGGCGCCCAATCCGCCGAGGTCATGTCATCGAACTGGTTACTGAAGTAGCCGATACGCGCATCGTCGTAACGCGGCTGATAATTGTTCTCTGGCAAGGCCACAAAGGAATGTTGCACCTTGATGGAAACCGAGCGCGGATCGCTAATGGCTTCTGAGCCACGCACGCTGGGGTTGGCGTTGTTAAATACGTAGTCGACGACGATATCGATATTATTGGGGTAAGGACGATGTTTAATAATGCGTGATTTTTTGTCGTCCAGCTTGCCCAGTTTAAAGCGCTTCTTGGCGTCTTTGTCATCCGGGTTGCTCCACGGCGATACCTTGTGCAGCGCTTCGCTTAGGAATAACTGGTCTACTTTAAAAGCGATTTGACCATTTTCTTCCACTTCAATCGGCAGACTGGCGAGCACGGCTTCGCTGATATTGGCTTCAGCAGCGCGAGCAATGGCGCTGTCGGCGTTAAACTGATAACGCGGGGTCTCGCTAACTATGTCGATGCGGTCAAAGTAGCGACGAAATTCAATCAGTTTGGTTTCACGGTAGGCACCACGGAAGTGTCCGGCATCGGTCACACCATCAACGGTATGTGCGAAGTAAACATAGGGTTTGTTAAGTTGCGCTTCGGTGATCACCATCAGGTTGTCGCCGCTTTTCGGGTCTTGATAAAAGTCGAATACGCCATCGTAAAGGATATGCTCGGCGGTGGTTTGCGCCAGTGTTTTAGTTTTTTCTTTTTCTTTTTTGTCTTTGGCCAAGGAGGCCTGGCTGCCTAGCGCGAGACTAAGGGCCAGCGTAAGAGTAGAAAGTTTCATTGGGTTCCCTGATGTTGCTTGTTGTTAGCAAATCAGTTTACTGAAACTGGCCGTTGAAAAAACCGCGAGCTGTTGAGAACCCGCCCGGACATCGTTATTTTATATTTAATGCATTGATAAATTTGAGTTTTTACTTTGTAACAAAGTATGGCAAAAGATGCTTTATCGCATTCCATGTGCTTGGTTCGGGGTTGAAAGTCTGGCCTTGATGCGTGTTGGGTGCTGATCCGGAAGGTAATGCACCGCGTATTCTCATAAAAAAACCGATTAATCAATTACAAAGCAACTGATGTTGGCTGTTGCTAAAATTAATACTTGCTTACAAATGAGACATTACTAAAAAGCAGCAGATTGTTAATATATGCTGAATATAAATTTATCAAGGTGATCGGCCATGCATCAGGCATTAAAAAAATCATTAGTCGCACTCGCAGTCGTTGTGGTCACGGTGGCCGCCGCGGGCGGTATCATGGCATCGGCAAAGAAGCCGGATGAAACCAAGCAGGTTGATACCCGACCCATAGTCGAGGTGAAAACCCTGGCCGCCAGCGATCACCAGGTGTTATTGACCAGCTATGGTGAAGTACGCCCGCTCGAACACACCCTGTTGGCCGCGCAGGTCAGCGGCGAAGTGGTGAGTTGGAACGAGGGCTTTGTTGCCGGTGGCATTGTCGCCCGCGGCGAGCTGTTGTTCACCATAGAAAAGGACAACTATGAAGCGGCGGTGTTGCAGGCCGAAGCCGAGGTTGCCCGAGCACAGGCCGCATTGATTGAAGAGCAGGCACAGCAACGGGTGGCTGAGGATGAAGCCGCTCGCACCCCAAGTGTTAAGCGTTCGGCCTTATTCCTGCGAGAGCCTCAGGTGCTGAGTGCTCAGGCAGCACTGAAGTCTGCACAAGCCGCATTAAAACGGGCGCAGCGAGATTTGGCTAACTGCGAAGTTCGCGCTCCCTATGATGCCCTGGTGATCTCCCGCGATGTTGGTCAGGGTCAGTATGTCAGTCCCGGCAGCAAGGTGGCGGAGCTTAATAATATTGAAACGGCGGAGATCATCCTCCCCATCGCCGGCTTTGACAGTGCCTTCTTACCGCCGCGCGTTGGCGGCATAACGGCGACCATTACTCAGGAGGGGCTCGGCGGTTACAGCCGCAGTGCCGTGATCGACCGTGATTTGGGGATAGTTGACAGTGCCACGCGCATGAGCAATCTGGTGGTGCGTATAGACGACCCCTATGCCATCCACACGCAGCAACCTAAGGTAAAATTCGGCAGCTATGTGCAGGTGCAATTTCCTGGGCAAACCCTGCGAGAAATTTTCCGCTTACCGCAGGAGTTAGTTAACAATAAAACCGTGTGGGTGGTGAATAACGAAAACTTGTTGCAGCCACGCCAGGTCACCGTAGTGCGTGAAGAAGATGAATTCTTCCTGATCAGTGAAGGCTTGGAAAACAGCGATCGCATTGTGCTGACCTTGCCGGAATATCCGCAGCAGGGCATGGAAGTACGTATCGCCGGGCAGGTGAGCACCAGCCCAAGCAACGATCAGCTGTAGGAGGTAGCCATGCAAACGCCAAAGCAAAACGGCATTATCGCCTACTTCGCCAATAATTCGGTGGCGGCCAACCTGATGATGGTGTTTATCATCATTATGGGCATCGTCAGTTATTTCACCATTCAGCGGCAGATGTTCCCGAATATCGAAATTAATTACATCAATGTGACCGCCAACTACCCAGGTGCTTCGCCGCAGGAAATAGAAGAAAGCATACTGATCAAAATCGAAGAGTCACTAAAAGATGTGACCGAGATAGAGAAGGGCGTTTATCGCGCGTTTCGTAACTCCGGGCGCGCCTCGTTGGAGATAGATCCGGATGCCGAGCTCAGCGACGTGCTGGATAAGGTGAAACTGCGGGTCGACGGTATCGCCACCTTCCCGGCGGGCATGGAGCCGGTCACCATTAGCCAGGTAGAGTTCCGTCAGGACGTTATCGGCATGTCTTTGGTGGCCGACCTGCCACTCACCGAGCTTAAGCCCATCGCCAATGAAATAGAGGATGAGCTGCTACAACTGGGCAATGTGTCCCTAGTACAAAACGATGTGCCGCTGGACGAAATTGCCATTGAAATCAAACCAGATACTCTGCGCCGTTATAACCTGACCTTGGGCGAGGTGGTCAATGCGGTGCGCCGTTACTCGGCCAACTTTTCCGCCGGCCAGTTGCGCACCGATGCGGGCATCATTTCCGTGCGGGTTGAGGCACAATCATACTCCGGCGAGGAGTTTCGCAATATCCCGGTGAAGATAGGTGCAAATGGTGCCAAGGTGCTGTTACAGGATGTGGCACACATCAAGGATGGTTTTGTCGAAGGCGAGCGCTACTTTAAGTTTAACGGTAAAAATGCCATCTACCTGAGCGTTAAGGCGACCAAAGAGCAGAACATGATCCCCGTAGCGGAGTCGGTTAAGGCCTATATCGACCAAAAGAATAAAACCTTGCCCGCCGGGGTCACCATCGAGCCGCTTATGGACATGACCTACTACCTGAATGCGCGCCTCGATATGATGCTAAAAAACCTGTTTCAGGGTGCCATCTTGGTAGCCTTGATGCTCACCTTGTTTTTGCGTTTTAAGCTGGCGCTGTGGGTGATGATTGGTCTACCTGTGTGTTTCTTAGGGGCACTGATGACCATGCCGATCTTTGGCATCAGCATTAATATTGTCTCCTTGTTCGCCTTTATTATGGTGCTGGGGATTGTTGTTGATGACGCCATTGTGATAGGTGAGAGCGCCTACTCAGAGATCGAGAAAAAAGGCGGCGGCGTCGAGAGTGTGGTGCGCGGCGCGCAGCGCGTGGCCACCCCGGCAACCTTTGGGGTATTAACCACCATGGCGGTGTTTGCGCCCTTTACCTTATCGAGTGGACCGGAGCGGGCATTTTTCTTCGGCATCGCCGTGGTGGTGATGGCGTGCCTGGCCTTTAGTTTGATCGAGTCAAAACTGATATTACCGGCGCATATCGCCCATACCCGTTTTGGCCCCATCAGTTCCAGCGGCTTTCGTGCCCGCTTTAATGATAAATTTTTCGGCTTTGTAAATGGCCCTTATCGCCGCTGTGTGGAGAAAAGCATAGAGTGGCGCTATGTGGTCTTGCTTGGATTTTTAGGCATGTTGATCCTGAGCTTTACGCTGATCGGTAGCAATCATATTCGCGTGATGCCGGCCCCTAAAGTGCCCCATGACTTCCCGCAAATCAGGGTAGAAATGAACGACAATGCGTCGGACATCCAGACCATCACCGCGATTCAGAAAATCGAGCGCATGGTGCTTGATGTGGATAAGCAAATAGAACAGGAATTTGGTCAAAAAATGGTGCGCAGCCTCTTGGTATTCAACCAGGGCCGTACCGAAGCACAAGTATTGGCGCCCTTGGTTGATGAGGATCTACGCCCATTCGATGCCTTTGAGTTGTCGCGACGCTGGCGCGAAGCCATGCCGGAAATTGCCGGGGTGAAGTCTTTAACCATTTATGATGACGTTAATGGTAACCCAGGTGGTGATGGCGAATTCGGTTATCTGCTATATGGCTCGGATATTGAGACCCTCAATGCCGCCGGTCGCCAGTTTATTAATATGCTGCAGCAGCAACAGGGGCTGTTCGATATCAGCTCCACCATAGACCCGGCCAGTAAAGAGGTGCAAATGAGTCTTAAGCCGGTGGCCTATGATCTTGGTTTGGACCTGCAAAATATTGCCAGCCAGGTCGGCGCCAGCTTCTACGGTGGTGAGGCGCAGCGAGTGATCCGCGACGGTGAAGAGGTGCGGGTGATGGTCCGTTATCCCAAGTTAACCCGTGAAGCCTTTGCCTCCCTTAAGCATGCAGTGGTGATGACTCCGGCGGGGCAGGAAGTACTGCTTGGTGATGTGGTTGAGCTGCAGGAGCGCCCGGGGATCAGTTACATTCGTCGCGAGGGGGGTTATCGCACCGTCTACATCTATGGCAGCATAGATGAAGAAAGGGTGGAGCCCACCGAGGTGGTTAAACGCATTAAAGAGGACCTGTTACCACAATTACAAGAGCAGTTCCCTTCGGTTAAAACCGAATTGGGTGGCTCCATTGAAGAGCAGCAGGCCCAGGCCAATGAACAAATTCTTTTCTTTATCGCCGGGATGATCATTGTTTATATCCTCTTGGCGGTGCCGCTTAAGAGCTATAGCCAGCCTCTGATCGTGATGTCGGTGATCCCTTTCAGCTTACCGGTGCTCTGTGGGGTCACTTCTGGTTTGGCCTGGACTTGAGTACCATGTCGTTTTTCGGCTTAATCGCCGCCGCCGGGGTGGTGATCAACGACTCCTTGGTAATGACCGATTATGTGAACCAGGCTCGCCGCGAAGGCTATACGGTAAGACAGGCCGTGGTCGAAGGCGGTTGTGCGCGTTTTCGCGCTATTACACTGACCTCGATTACCACTTTTGCCGGCGTGTTGCCGATCATGTTTGAGACCAGCTTGCAGGCCAAATTTGTGATCCCCATGGCGGTGGCCCTGGGCTTTGCGGTGATGTATGCCACCTTGCTCACACTTATTTTGGTGCCCTGCTTATATGTGATTCTCGGCGATATTCGTGCCGCGTTCCGCTGGGTTTGGCAGCGTATCATCGGCAGGGTGCCGCGTAGGCGTGAGGTTAAAGCGTAATAAATTGAGAAAGTTACCCGCTTTCAGTTAGCGTTAAGATTCGTACTTCTATGCTTTGATAGTCTTGGGTGTACTTTTATGCGGCTTACATGCTTTGCATCTTTGTTGGGCATAGGTCGTAACAAAAAAGTACACGCAAGTGACTTTGCTAGATATGAACTTTAAAGGTCAGCACCTTCTAGTTCGAAAGTATGGTATTGAGTGGCAGTTTACCCTAATTAGTTGCTATCTTTTTTAGGGTGTCACTACAATAGGCCCTACTTTGGTGCTCAATGAGGTGTGCTTTGGTCGCTGGCCATGCAAGGGGTAACAATTGCAATTAGCCGAACATACAGACATTTACTCGTACATGACCGGGTCTCTGCCCGAGGCCAGTTGGCTTAGTGTCGGTACCCTAAGCAGCCATACTCAGCTGTTTCGCGGGGATATTGTCGAAGTTGAGATCTATGATCAACAAGGCTTGGTTAAGGGACTGAGCTTTAAACTTCATATTCAGTCCGATCAGCAAGGTGAGCCGCAGAACTGGTCTCGCGAGGTTGCCAATTACATCAATACCCATATTCCCCTGATGCAAGCGGGAAAGCTCACCGAGCATGGGTTGATTGTCGCCTATCGTGGCAATGAAATTTTCGCTTGTTCAAGCAGTGGCATTTCTGAGGTGGTGATTAACTACAATTGTGTGGCGAAAAAGCAGCACCAGGGTCAGCATAATCACCAAGGTTACGATCATATCTTTCCCATCGACCATGAATTGTATTGCGCCGGTGATCGTGTCTTGCACCTGGGCACCGGCAAGGTGTACCGCTGTAAACCTTGGCCCTACACCGAACTGTGCCGCTTAGGCGGCAACAACCACGAACAGTATGAGCCCGGAGTCGGCCTTAATTGGCGCACCGCGTGGCAAGAAATAGAGTCGTAGTCGCGAAAAAGCGCAGGTGATACACTGACAGTCCTGTTTCAGTGTATCGAGGTTGTGCGTGCAAGCTCCCATCGCCAAAAAAATTCCCCATCTGCTTACTCAGCATGGTCAACAACGACAAGACGATTACTATTGGATGCGCGACGATCAGCGCAAAAACCCAGAAGTTATCGACCATTTACGTGCAGAAAACGCTTATTGTGATGCTCAGTTAGCACCGAGTGCGGCGCGTCAGCAGCAGATTTTCTCCGAGCTCAAGGCGCGCATTAAAAAAGATGACAACACGGTACCGGTGCGCGACGGTCATTATTGGTATCACAGTGAGGTCTCGGGGGATGACGAATACGCCAGGCACTATCGCGCCAGCAGCTTTAGTGGCGACAATAAAACCTTACTTCTTGATGTAAACGCCCAGGCTACAGGCCATGAGTTTTATGACTTAGCCGATATGACGGTGAGCCCAAACGAGCAACTGCTCGCCTACTGTGAAGACACCAGTGGCCGTCGTATTTACCAGGTGTGCATCAAAGATCTGCAAAGCGGTGAGCTGCTCGATGATGTGCTGAATGAATGTGAAGGGCAAGTGGTGTGGGCCAACGACAACCGCACCCTGTATTATGTGAAGAAAGACCCGCAAACCCTGCTCGGCTTTCAGGTGTTTCGTCATCGCCTAGGGAGCGCCCAAAGTGATGATGAGCTGGTGTATGAAGAGCAGGACCGCAGCTTTTACATGGGCCTGGGGAAAAGTCGTGATGAAAGCCTGATTTTTATCGATCTGGAAGCCACCGAAACCAGCCATACCTATGTACTTGATGCCGATGATCCTCAGGCTCAACCGCAGCCGCTTATGCCCCGTGAAATGGGCCACCTGTATGATGTCGATAAGCTCGGTGAGCATTTTTATATCATCTCTAACCGAGAAGCGAAAAACTTTCGCCTGATGCAGGCGGATGCCACCACCATAGCCGACCCCAGTGCCTGGCTAGAGCTCATTGCTCATCGTGACAATGTCTTACTGGAGGGGGTCGATCTGTTTAACGGCCACTGGCTGGTTACCGAGCGTGAGCTCGGGCAGATCCGTTTTGTGGTGTATCAACACCAGCAAGGCAAAATGCAGGGTGAAGGGCAAACCTTGGGCTTTAGCGACCCCTGTTATTACGCCGGCGTAGGGGTGAACCCCGAGCCGGATGTAACCAGTGTACGTATTTACTACAGCAGTCTTACCACTCCGGGAAGTTTGTACGAATTCGACCTCAACACCCTGGAGCGCAAGTTGTTGAAGCAGCAACAGGTGCTTGGTGAGTTTAACGCCGCCGACTACCAAAGTGAGCGGCTGATGATCACCGTTCGCGATGGAGTTCAGGTGCCCGTATCCTTGGTGTATCGTCGCGATACATTCAATAAAGACGGCACTAACCCCTTGTTGCAATATGGCTATGGTGCTTACGGTATCACCATAGACCCCAGCTTTTCGAGCAGCATTTTAAGCTTGCTGGATCGCGGCTTCGTGTATGCCATTGCCCACATCCGTGGCAGTGAAATGCTGGGCCGCGCCTGGTATGAAGCGGGCAAGCTGGCGCACAAGCAAAATACCTTTAACGACTTTATCGATGTAACCCAGGCGCTGGTAGAACAGGGTTATGGCGCAGCCGATAAGATCTTTGCCAGTGGCGGCAGCGCTGGCGGCTTGTTGATGGGTGCTGTGGTTAACCAGGCACCGCATTTGTATCGTGCCATTGGCTGCCATGTGCCGTTTTTGGATGTGCTGACCACCATGCTGGATGACAGCATCCCGCTTACCACCAACGAGTATGATGAATGGGGCAACCCCAATAACGAACAGGACTATCGCACCATAGCCGCCTATTCTCCCTATGACAATATTCGAGCCCAGGCCTATCCCCATATTTTGGTGACCACCGGCCTGCACGACTCGCAAGTACAATATTGGGAGCCAATGAAGTGGGTGGCCAAGCTGCGCGAATACAAAACCGATGACCATTTGCTGCTGTTTAAAACCGACCTTGAAAGCGGTCATGGCGGGGCTTCCGGACGCTTTAAAAGCTTGGCGGAAAAGGCGCTGGAATTTAATTTCTTCTTAACGACGTTAGACTATGAAAATTAGCGGTTTATCCCAGGCGTGTGAGAACAACAAGGGGCCGATACTCGCCGAGTTAACGCAGATTTTTGCCCAGACCCAAAGGGTATTGGAAATCGGCTCTGGGACCGGGCAACATGCGCTGCACTTCGCCGCGCATCTCCCCCACTTGCTTTGGCAAACAAGCGATTTGGCTTATAACCATGAGCTGATCAACCAGGTGATCGGCACCGCCGAGAGCGATAATATTCTGCCGCCGTTGGCCTTAGATCTTGGACAAAGCTGGCCGTTAGGGAAAGTTGACGGCATTTTCACCGCCAATACCCTGCATATTGTCAGCGAGGAGTTGGTACAGGCGTTTTTCCACGGTGTGCAGCGACACCTTAGTCAGGGCGGAGCCTTGTGCATCTATGGGCCCTTTAATTACAACGGCACTTATACCAGCGAGAGCAATGCTCGCTTCGATGCCAGCCTGCGTGAGCGCGACCCGCAAAGTGGTTTGCGTGAACAGCAATGGGTGGTGGCCTTGGCCGAGGCGGCTGGGCTGGACCTGTGTGCCGACATTGCCATGCCCGCCAATAATCGTCTATTGCACTTTATACGGAGATAACCCGGCACATTGCTGCAAATAAAGGTTATATTGCCGCGTTTCGCGGACGATAAAGTCATCAATGGCCGCGTCAAAGGGGCTGTTAATAAAGCGATGGCAGGAATGGGTCAGTAGGGGGGTAAAGCCCCGGGCTAATTTATGCTCCCCCTGAGCACCGCCATTAAAGTGGGCTAACCCTTGGTTGATACAATATTCAATGCCTTGATAATAACAGAGCTCGAAGTGCAGTCGATCATAGTGCTCAAGGCAGCCCCAATAGCGTCCGTACAGTGTGTCTTTGCCACGTAAAAACAGACTGGCGGCGACTATGTCATTGCCATCGTAGGCGCTGATCACTACCAGGTGCTTGCCCATACTCTGCCATAGCTGGTTAAAAAAGTCGGCGTTTAAATAGCCCAGATGACCGGAGCGCTTGAGGTAGGTGCGCTGATAAAACGCGCTCAATGCCCGCATATGTGCTGGCGTGATTTCATCACCACTGGCAACTTCTATTCTCAGGCCCGCCTCGGTGACCGAGGCTCGTTCTTTGACTATATTCTTGCGCTTACGTGCCTTCAATTGCCGGCAAAACTCATCAAAGTCACGGTAGCCTTGGTTGTGCCATTGAAATTGCACCGTGGTGCGTCGCGCCAGGCCCAGCTCTTGTAATTGTTCGGCCCAGGCCTGAGAGCAAAAGTTGATATGCCAGCCGGACCAGCCCAGTTGCTGTGCCTGTTCATTTAAGGCGGTGTGAATGGCTGCCAGCGCCTGCTGCTGATTGACCCTATCGCTGAGGACCAGACGGGCGCCGGTCACCGGGGTAAAGGGCACGGCACTGATCCACTTGGGGTAATACTGATAGCCATGGGCTTCATAGGCTTCGGCGATGGCCCAGTCGAATACATATTCGCCGTAGGAATGGCTTTTAACATAGCCTATGGCCAGACCAACCAGCTCCTGGCCGCAGTAGAGTGCCAAATGCCGGGGTTGCCAGCCGCTGCGGGCGCTGGCGCAGCCCGTTTGCTCCAGAGCATTAATAAACTCGTAGCTGGAAAAGGGATCTTCGGCGGCATCAAAAAAGCGCTGCCATGCGACCTTGCCCAGTGCGTCGGCGCTGGGGACAAAGCGTACGCTGAACTTATTCATGCACACGCTCGAGGAAGGTGCGCATATCCCGCTCCAGCTCGGCATAAAAAGGGTTGTAGGTTAGGCGCTTGAGTGGCCCTTTGGCCAGATTAGCGGCGCTTCGCTCGCCAATCAGCACCTGAGGTTGGGTTTTACATTGGCGGTAAGCCTTATCGTCCTCCAGGTAGGAACCACAGTTGCGATAGCGCCCCTGGGCACCGTAATAGGGGTGATTTGGCGCATTAATCACGCTGACATGCGACAAGTCGAGGATCTTATTACAGGGTGGTTGGTTGGCCTGGCAGGCGTAGCTGTGCAATGGGAAGTCTTTACCCAAATAATCCGTGGCCGTTTGTGGGTTACCGTAATACACCAACATATCCTTGTCGCTGTTTGGGCGCGCCTGGGGGTTATACCAGGCCTTGGCCAGGGCCAAGGTAGCTTGCGCATCTATGGTGGTGTCCACCTCGCTTTGGACGATAAAAAGCGGCAAATTGGGCAGGTTTGCCTTGGCTAGATGCTCGCTATCGATGCGGCGCATGGCCTCGTGGGCCAGGCTGGCGGCGGCAAAAGGGAAGGACTCGTACTTGGCAAAATCGATATCGGCGTCCTTATCTATCCAGTTTACAAAGGGGATGCGGTCTATCCATTTCGCCAGCCAGCCCTGCTTGTTATGAGGCTCGGTTGCCGGGGACCACAGCATCAACGCCCTAACCTGTCGCGGCACCGGTCGCTCAATCAGGTTAGCCAGGGCTAAAGCGGCGCCGGTGGAGTAGCCGCCGATAATGACCTGCTCAAAGTCTTTGCTGGTACGGGCAATGGCGTAGTTGGCCAGGGCTTGCCACTGTTTAAAGCTCACTTCCTGGAGATCACTGGCGGCACTGCCGTGGCCGGGGAGTAGTACGGTACGTACGGTAAAGCCCTGGCGATAGAAAAACGCCGCTAAAGAATGATAGCTAAAGGGTGAGTCGGTGAGGCCATGCAGCAAAAGCACGGCCTTATTGCCATTGGGGTGACGCAGTTCAAAGGGACTCAGCAGGTCGCTTACGGTTAAGTCAGCCTCCAGCGAGCCCTGCGCCTGCAGTAACTTCACGGTTTCCGTGTGCACCGGGCAAGGCAGGTTGGCTCTGGGATTGCGGGTGTCGATCCACTCCCGCGCCGAACTCAGGTAGGTGCTAAAGGGTGGCAGGGAGTCGAGCTCAAGGGTCTGGACCTTGGTCTTTTTGGCAAAGCGAAAGGTACCGTCTTTTTTAGCCGTCATAATGTAGTCGATATCATCGATATGGCTGAGACAGGTCTGTGCCCAGCTTAGCGTACTGGTTAGGCCGAGTAGGAAACATAAAAGCAAGCGCATCGCTTTGATCTCTTGATAATTTATAGCAAGCAGCATAACAAAGCGGCGATTTTACGCCTAGCCCTAATCGCTTGGCCTCAACCTGGGTCAAGGAAGCGACACGGTCCTCACAGCGCTGGACGGCACCGGCGGCATGTGGGGTTCGCTTGATAAGGCTGTACACAGAGCTCGCAAAGCCCAGTTTGGTCGCATTGAGGTGAGTATGATCCCACGGATATCTTCGGTCTGTTGCAGTTAAATATCATCGGAATGAATCATGAAAGTTCAGTAATTTCACTTTTAAAGCTATGCTAGTTTTAAGTCATGATTGACTAATTTAAGAGCGTATTATGGTTAGCCACTCAGCCGCGTTTGATCGCTGGATCCGCAACGATTTCGTTTCCTTGAATAACGAATTGGAGGATCTGTATTGGCAACAAGAAGACAGGGCCAATGTTGTTGGCGTTGGTGAGGAAATCAAAGAGGCCATGGTGGCGCAGGGTAATGCGTTGATTCAGCGCCTTGTTGATGAGGGCAATACCGGACAGGGTTTTGATAAGGCCTTTGACCTGCTGGGCAATGTAGGATTGTTTATGGCCGCCTGTCGTCGCCATGAAGTCACTGAGCCATCGCGGGAAACCCAATCACCGCTGACGGCGGCCTCGACCCTGGCCATGCATATCGGTGCCTCGATTGGCGTAACCCCGCGCTTTGCAACCGCCCATTTAACCACTCATAACAGCGCCGAAAACGGGGTGTATAAACGCTTCACCGACCTGGCCGACGAGAAACTTTTTGTTGATTACAATACCAAGGGGATCCTTGCCTATAAGCGTGCAGCCGATGCCCTGCTGCGTTTACAGCCTTTAGGAATTTCTCACCCCATCGCTGCCGATCTCTTAAAGGTGGCCGAGCAGGCTTTAAAGGATGTAATGACCAGTAACCGCTATCTTTTTCAGCATCTTGATACCGATCGTTTCTTCTATTGTGTGCGCCCGTATTATAAGCCGTATCGCGTGGGCAAAGAGGTGTACCGCGGCGCCAATGCTGGCGACTTTGCCGGGATAAATGTGATTGATATGCTGTTGGGTCTGTGTCAAGCCAACGAAGTTAGCTATTCGCAACTGCTGGTGGATAAATTCCTCTATATGATGCCTCAAGACCAGCAGATCTTGCGCCATTGTATGCGCTTACCATCCTTTATGGATGAGTTTTTGCAAGTGGGAGAGCAGTACCGGAAGGCCAGTTGGTTTCAGGAAAACCTCAAAGCTTTTTTAACCGTGTGCAAGCTGCATGGGCAAACCGCCATTCAACACCACAATCAACTAGTGGAGAAATACATTCGCGTGCCGAACGAGCAACTCGATGCCGAGCATCAGGAAAAGGTCACCGCCAGTGGTCCGCCCTTGCCCGAGTTATTGGCGCAGTTGGAAAAGCTCCGCGATCGCCGTGCGGCACGCCCTCGCGATGATATTTTTACCCGCTTCGATGATGTGCAGCGACTAACCAAGATGGTGGATTAAG
This sequence comes from Pseudoalteromonas sp. T1lg48, assembly GCF_002964785.1. Classification (GTDB taxonomy): domain Bacteria; phylum Pseudomonadota; class Gammaproteobacteria; order Enterobacterales; family Alteromonadaceae; genus Pseudoalteromonas. The sequence goes on along the minus strand of NZ_PQCC01000003.1, from coordinate 57,493 downwards.
CCTTGAAAACTCAGTTTCATTTGCCCGCAGGGCCCTATTTTTTAAGTCACTCGGTGGGTCGTCCGCTGCGCTCGACGCAACAACACTTTAATGAGCACTTCTTTGCTCCCTGGCAACAGGGACAAAGCGAACCCTGGCCACAATGGTTGGGTGCGGTGCAGGACTTTACCACCGCGCTGGCTCGCTTGTTTAACTCTGAGGCGAGGCTGTTTTGCCCGCAGGTGAACCTATCCAGCGCCTTGAGTAAGTTGGTGATGGCGCACCCAGGTTTGAGCAAAGCAAAGTGTAAGGTGTTGATGTCGGAGCAGGACTTTCCCAGCATGGGCTTTGCATTGCAAAAGTCTTTGTCTCCCGATAGTGAGATAGTGTTTATCCCCGCCGGCGAAGATGTCAGCGATATCCAGGTGTGGCAGAGCCATATGCAAGCGGATATGGACATGGTATTTATCAGTCAGGTGTATTCCAATTCCGGGCGCCAGGCGCCGGTGACCGACATAGTGGCTACCGCCAAGGAGCTGAGCATGCTGAGTCTGGTCGATGTGGCTCAGGGAGCCGGAGTGATCCCCCTGGACTTGGCTCTGGTGCAGCCGGACTTTCTGATCGGCTCAAGCGTAAAATGGCTCTGTGGTGGCCCGGGAGCCGCATACCTCTGGCTCAGCAACGAGCAATTACCGAGCTGTGAGCCCAAGGATGTAGGTTGGTTTTCACATGCCAACCCATTCGAGTTCGATATCCATCATTTTGCCTACCATGACAGTGCCCTGCGATTTTGGGGGGGAACACCCAGCGTCGCCCCTTATGTATTAGCGGCGCACAGCATCAATTGGTTTAATGACTTTGGGGTCGACAAGGTACGCGCACATAACCTGAAGCTGCAGCGGCAGCTGCTTGATGAATGTGAAAGCCTAGCGGTCTCGCCTATGTCTGAGCAGCACCGTAGCGGTACCCTCATCCTTCATGGAGGCGCCAAGCAGGAGCAGATGATGCGGGAATTGGGGCAGCATAATATCAGTGTAGACGCGCGCCACCTGGGGGCTCGAGTGTCATTTCATATCTATAACGACGAGCAGGATGTGGCGCAACTGATATCAATATTAAAGCGGTTTATTTAATTTTGCCGCTGCGTTGATATTTTCTTTGTACTTTTGTAATTCGCTGATTGCGTTCTTTTCATTGTCGATAAGGGCGCGATAATTGGCACGCACTATGGTGGCCTGCTGTTTTTTCGCCTCGTCGATAGAGTCGCTGCCTAAATAGTTGGCGGTGGCTTGATTCATATTATCAAGTTGCGCCAGATCTTCAGCCATACGCGCTTCGTAGTCACTAATATTACGCTCGTGCATGGCGATGCGGCGGTCATATTCTTGCGACTTCAGATAGCTGTCTACCTCACTCACATTGGGCTGCTGTGTTTCTTCTTCTTCGCTGGTTACGGCTGTCACTGTTTTAGCGCCAGAGTAACGCACCTTAATAATTTGGGCATCTTTGCCACAGGGCTGCTGGCTAAAGGTGGCAACGCCGTTGATGGTGCATTTATAAACCGCGGCATAGCTGGGTAAGGCTGTAAGACAAAGTGCTGCGGCAAATATAACAGGGTATTTCATAGGACATGTCCGTATGGTTAGGGTTCTAAGATTCTAGAACTTTCCCTTGGGAAATCAACACCCCGTTAACAAACTAATATATTAGTAGCGGCTATCTCCGCTGACAGAGTGGGTGCTGTGTATAGGTATATTGCCGATAGGAGCAAGCTCTAATTAAGCTTTAGTTAAGGTGGTGGGGGCGCGATTGAACTTCGGACGCTTGCGACTGAACGCCGAAAAGCAAAAAACCGCGACAATGCGCGGTTTTTTCCAAAACTAATGGCGGAGAAGGAGGGATTCGAACCCTCGATAGAGCTACAAACCCTATACTCCCTTAGCAGGGGAGCGCCTTCAGCCACTCGGCCACCTCTCCGGCGCGAATCAGTTTGATAAAATATGGCGGAGAGATAGGGATTTGAACCCTAGATAGGCTATTAACCTATGCCGGTTTTCAAGACCGGTGCTTTCAACCACTCAGCCATCTCTCCATGGGGTAGGATAATACTGAGGCTTGTCGCCAGTGTAAATAGATAATGAATCGTTTGCTTGATTTTTGTTCTATTTCAGCGAGGTAGCCGCCTGGAGAAGGGGATTTTAGGTGCTAAGCTGGTTGGGTCTTAGCACCTAGTAGTAACATTAGTGTAATTAATTACTTGTAACGCACAACACCGCTAAGAGCGAGTTCTCTACCAAAGCGGTTTAGTTTGGCCATCATTTTCGCTTTACGCTTGCTTGGTTTTACTGCTACATGACTGGCTGCTGTTTGATTTAGGGTGTTTACTGGATTCATAGTCGCTTGCTCCGGGTTGTGCCTGTGGTTGAAAACAAGGCTATTTTGCAGCTCTCCTGGTTAAAAATAAAACGATAAATTTTGGCCCATTCGGATAAGTTATATTTATGCGATTAATGTTTTATTAAGTTTCATTTTTAGGTGTTGTTGCATGATTATTTAGGCGAAAAATATGATAACGGTCCATTTATCAAGGTTTTTTAGCTTGTAGTAATAGGTTTTATAAAATATTGTGCATATTTATTCAGATAAATCATATTTGTTATAGGTAGTTGTTTTGGACCGTCCAGACAGGTATTTACTGCTTTATCATCCGTTGCAAGCAAAGGCACAGTTAAAAACGATTCGCCATCATCTGGAAGAGTCAACTATCGGCTATGTTGAGGTCGCGACCAGCGGCGATTTTTACGCCGATTTACAGGGTCTGCAAAGCTACATACCAAATACCAAGCGAGTAATTGTGCTCGGTGGTGATGGTACGCTCAATTTGGCCGCCAATGCATTTGCCTACAGTGATGTTGAGGTCGCCCTGGTGCCCTGTGGCAGTGGTAATGATTTTGCTCGGCAATGGCGTTGCTCACAGCAACAATGGATAGGCAGTGCACTGACGCGTCCGAGTTCATCCATAGATCTGGGTAAGGTCAATGAGCGTTATTTTATCAATGTTGCGGGCGTCGGTTATGATGCTGCGGTGGTTAGCGCCAGCCAGAATAAGCGAGGCCGCTGGGCGCATTTAAGCTATGCATGGCAGGGAATAAAAATGTTGTATCGTTACGCTCCTTCGTTATTACAATTTTCCACTACCGAGGCGCAAGAGCAAAGGCTGCTTATGATGTGTCTGGCCAATGGCCGCTATTTTGGTGGCGGCATGTGTCTGGCGCCAGAGGCGAATCTTAGCGACGGCCAACTTAGTTGTGTGCAAATAGGAGCAGCGCCTTTTTGGCGGCAAATTCAGGCCTTAATTTTAAGCTATTTTGCGGCCCATACGAGGCTTAAGCAGGTCGCTATACATCCTGTATCCCAGCTCGATGTACACACCGCAAACATAGGCATAGAGGCTGATGGGGAGTATGTAGGAACCACACCAGCGCTCTTTTGCGTGCAGCGCGATGCCCTGCACTTTGTTATACCCCTCTAGGCAGGAGCCTTAAGCGGGTGCCTGTGTACGTCTGAAAAAATGGCCAATTTTATCGAAGGGTGTCAGTACGATGGCATTGCCCAAAAGGACAAAAACAAAGCCGTAGACCGTATTGAGCTGCCACACAAAGCCCTCGAACAGGGTGCTTAAAATCACTGCCACAAGTGGGAAGAGCACAATCACATAGCTGGCTTTCTCCGGGCCGATATTCTTTAGTAAGACAAAATAACAGGCGAAAGCGATCACAGTGCCGAAGGTGCTAAGGTACAGCAGCGATAACCAATAGCCCGTGCCGGCGGTGCTAAAGTCCCAACTGACATCGCTTAGTAAAGCAAATAGCGCCAGGCCTAAGGTGCTGTACAACATGCCCCAGGCATTGCCTTGCAGTACGCCGACCTGAGCTAAGGAGTTACGCACACTGACCATATTGCCAATGGAAGCCACGAGTGTGCCTGCCAAACACAATAACAGACCGATTAAGAGCTCATTGCTGAGATCTAAGGTGGCGATGGCCGGCCAGAATAAGATCACTATGCCCACTATGCCTAACAAGGCACCAAAATAAATGCGTTTGGCAATGGGTTTGCCGAAGAACAGTCGGGTGTTGAGGATATTCATCAGTAACAAGGTACTAAAGGCGATGGAGCTCATTGCCGAGGTAAGATAATGCTGCGCCCAATAGAGGATCAGATAGTTGGCGCCGAAGTTACACAGGGCCAGCAGGGTAAAAAAGCCATGATCACGGGCGCTAAAGCGCATGGGCAGCTTTTTGAGCAACACGTAAGTCCACATAATGGCGGCGGCAATGGCAAAGCGCAGGAACAGCGAGATCTGCACCGCCACGTCACCAAGCTGGAACTCGATAGCCAGCCAGGTTGAGCCCCAGATCAGGACAGTAAAAAAATACAGCAGGGCATTGTTCATGGCGTTTTTCTCTAGGCAAGTAAAGCTGGTATTTTAAAGTTATTCTGTATACTGTACATAAACAGAAAACATTATTTTACACCTGTACAGATTTGCTATGTCACGCATTATTAATAAGCAAGGTAATATCTACCTTTATCAGCAAGTAATTGATTTAATAAAAGATATGCAGTCACACGGCTCCTTGAGTGCAGGTGAGAAGCTGCCTTCTTTACGTGCTATGGCACAAAAGTTATCCATTAGCATTCCCACCATTCAGCAGGCCTACCAAGAGCTGGAGCGCCAGGGGGTGATCAGCGCCAGAGAGAAATCCGGTTTTTACCTCAATGCCAGCTCCGAGCAATGTCATCAACCGCGGCGCATTCAACTGGCGCGCCAGCCGGTGGCGGTTAATAAGCAGGCCCTGATAGAGCAGGTTTTTGATGGTCTGCATCGCGCCGCCGTGGTGCCTTTGGGGATCGCCAACCCGGTTGCGGTTAATCCCACCGATAAGGTGCTTAGTCGCACCATGCGTAAGGTGATGAATGTGGCTGGGCACCAGGCCATTAATTATGGTCCCCTGGATGGCTTTGCGGCACTGAAAAAACAGATTATTAATCGATATCTGGATTTTGCTATTGGCGTTAACAGTGATGAGCTGATTATTACCAATGGCGCCCAGGAAGCGTTGCACATTGCGGTGCAGTGTGTGACTCGGACGGGCGATATCGTCGCCATCGAGTCGCCCTGCTATTTTGGTATTATCGAAATGCTGGAAAGCCTGGGACTCAAGGTGATTGAAATTCCCATGTGTCCACAACAGGGCGTGTGCGTCGATGACCTGCAGCAGGCGTTTGCCGAGCATGACATCAAGGCCTGTATCTTTTCGACCAGTATTAGTAACCCATTAGGCTCGAAAATGCCCGAGGAGCGGCGCCAACGTTTGGTACGTTTGGTGGAAGAGCAAGGCGCGGTCCTTATCGAAGATGATGTCTATGGTGAGCTCGCCTACGAACCCGATGGCGCCAAACCGGCTCAGTATTATTCAACCAAGGGTAAAGTGATCACCTGTTCATCGCTGTCAAAAACTGCGGCACCGAGCTACCGTGTGGGCTGGATCATTGCCGGCAAATTTGCGCCTCAGGCGCGACGCTTAAAGCGTGCCATGAGCTGTGCTTCTTCACTGATGAATCAGTGGACCCTGTACGAATTTATGAACAGCGGTGATTACGATAAAAACCTGCGCATTATGCGCCAGCGTCTGGCGCTTAATAAAGAGCGGATGCGCGCCTTGGTGCAGCGGCATTTTCCACCAGGCACCCGCATGACCAACCCACAAGGGGGCTGTGTATTGTGGCTGCAACTGCCGACACAGTATGACGTTATTGCCTTGTTCCATCTGGCCTTGGAGGCCGGGATCAGCATTACCCCCGGGGCTATTTTTAGTGCCACCGATAAATACCGCCAGTGTTTACGCCTGAGTTTCGGGGTGCAGTGGAACGAGGAAGTAGAAAAGGCAGTCGCCCGGTTAGGGGCGCTCTGCCTGCAAGTGCAAAAGGGTAAGTCGAAGGGGACAGCGAAGGCTCTGGCAAAGACCTAATTCAGCATTGGTCAGGTGGCCCTCGCCTATTTACGCTTAGTTACCTAGCAGCTGATACTCTTTTAGTTCAGGGATCATGCTAAGTAATTGTGCTTCCTGCTGTGCCAGTTCGCTAAACGAATGACATAGCGCATCGGCACGCTCTTCAATATGAGCCGCCTGCAGTTCGACTCTTTGCTCGACCTGCTCACCAAGGCGCTCCATGCGTTGCTCAAACTCGTCCATGTCACCGCCCGAACCCAGTAGTTCAGAACCCAGGGCAATAAAGATACTGCCGATAGACTGCACCATGGCCTGTTCAATGGCTTGTTCAAAGTCTTCGTCAAACTGGCTTTCAATATCATTACCCAGCTGTTCGAAGCTTTGTTTGCCCATCACAAAGGCGCCGTCTTGGTAGAAGGTTTGCTCAATATTGACGCCGATATTGTCGACCAAATCGCTTAGCGCTTCATTGTGGCTGATGCCAAATGCCGCCCCGACTTCTTCCAAGGCCACTCCGGCGATTTTCACGCCATCCAGGGCTATCTGGGCCACCTCGGGCATATAGGTACGAACCTTGTCAGTGTAATCAGCCAAGGCCTGTTGCTGCTCGGCGTTTAACTCAACGGGCTGACCATCGACCTCAAGCAGGCCATCGCTGTACACCAGATGTTGATTATTGGCATTGGTGATCTGTAGGCGTTGTGGCTCGATACGCACATCATTTTTAAATTCAATGTTGCATTGCTCAGAGCCAAAGGACAGCGAATTTGCTTCCCCGGCAATGGCCGTGCCTGAAAGACTAAGGGCAGAGATAATGGCTAGCGTGCTGGTATTCATGATGATATTTCCTGTTATTCTGTTGACCCAATGAGCAATACAATTTCGATGCCAAATAATAAATTTATTAAAAATCAGCATCTTGTGTTTTCTTTGCCAAGGTGGTCAAGGCCTGTGTTAGTGCCTATGGCTAACATTTAGCGAAATTAACAACGACGGTAAGCCTGGCTATTTTGAGGCCGCGAATGATTAATAAAAGATGTTTGTCGAAACGATAAAAAAATCTCACTTTTCAGTTTGGGCTTTAGCGGCTATTTATTCACTCGAAGGCGCCTAGCCCTGAATTCGCCGGACCCGAGTAAGGGAAAGGTGAGAACTGATTTAGATTTATTGGAGTGTATTGTGGGTAAAACATATTCCTATGATGCGTTTGAAGACGAATTTGTTGCAGATGAATATGAAGCGATGGGACGCAATCAAAATGACCGTCGCAAGCGCAAAGTTAAGAAAAAACTGGACGACTACCTAGAGCAGCGAAAGCTAAGAAAGCATCTTGGTAGCGATGACTTTGACGACTATTTGAATGAATAATTAAAGGGGCTTTGGCCCCTTTGTTGTTAGCGCAGCACAAAAAAGACCGCCATGGCCAGTATGGTGGTGGCGTAAATGCTATGGCTTTTATAAGCGGTAATGATGGCGACGATGGCGGCGACAAGATACGGATTGCTGTAGCTGAGTTGCCACTGTCCGCCAGGTAACACGACGATGGGCACCCAAATAGCTGTGAGTACCGCCGGGGCGCTAAAGCTCAAAAAGCGTTGCATTTTAGGACCGACCCGAAAAGGCAGGGCGCGGTGTAAAAATAAATAACGACTGCCAAAGGTAATGGCCGCCATCAGCAAGATGGTGGTGATCATTGCGTTCCTCCACGGCTGAGTATGTAGCCAAAACTCATGCCGATGAGGGCACTAAATACCAACCACAACTCCACTCCCCAGGACTTCAGTAACGCGGCGCTTATCCCAGATGCCAACACGCACGCCAGAGTGGGCCAATTTTTAATGGCCGGGATCACCAGGGCGATAAAGGTGGTGGCGATGGCAAAGTCGAGCCCGAGATTGGTTAAGTCCGGCAGCAATTGGCCCGCGACTATGCCCAGCAGGGTCCAGATATTCCAAGCGACATAAAAGCTAAAACCGGCACTGAGGGCATAGATCAGCCGCACCTGGGTTTGATAAGCCTTAGGGTGGTGAGAAAAAGCAAAGAGCTCATCGGTCAGCACAAAACTCACTGGCAAACGCCATCGGAGCGGTTGCGCTATAACCTTCTGGCGAATGGCCAAGCCATATAAAAAGTGCCGTGAGCTGATGATAAAGGTGGTGATGGCTATGGTCAGTAGGGGAGTGTCGTTTGCAATCAGCTCAATGGCCACGAGTTGCGCCGAGCCGGCAAAAACCAACAAAGACATTAGTTGCGCTTCAACTAGCGTAAAGCCATTTTGCATCGCCAGCGACCCGCACAGTAGTCCCCATGGGAGTACGGCCAGGTTAAGCGGCATCATATCGAGCTGGCCTTTAATAAATGCCCGCTGTCGCAGCTTGGCGCTGCGTTTTGTGTGACTAGATTGAGCCATAGTTAAAAATTAACCAAGTTGATTTCGCACCGACGCTAGAGTTTGGCATAATCATGCCTATTGCAAAAGAAGTGGAGCAGTTATGAAAGTTTGGGATGGATATATACGGTTTTTCCATTGGGCCCTGGTGAGTTGTTTAGTCGGCTTATATTTCTCTGCCGAGGAAGGAGCCATGGAGCTGCATTTTGTACTTGGTTATATCACCCTGGCGCTGTTGGCAACGCGTTTAATTTGGGGCCTGGTTGGCAGTGATACCGCACGGATATCGGCTTTATTGCATGGCCCTAAAGCGGTTGCGCAGGCTTTAAAAGCCAAGCATTTAACGCCCGGACATAACGCTGCCGGCAGCTATATGGTGTTGGTATTTTTCGCCTTAATTTTGTTGCAACTGGTTACCGGCCTGATGGCCACCGATGACATTATGGTTGACGGTCCCTTGGTGCAATATGTTTCCTATGAATGGGTTGAATGGGCCTCCTCGCTGCATCATCAGAATTTTGATTGGCTGCTCATCGCCATAGGGTTGCACCTTTTGGCCATTATTGTTTATGCCCTACGCGGTAAAAAACTGGTGCCGGCGATGATCACCGGACGTAATCAGCAACTGAAAAACGCCGTGCGACTGAAAGCCAGTTGGCCGGCCTTTGCCATCTTTGCCGTTTTATTGGGTATGCTGCTCGCCACCTGGGGTTATGAGCCGCTGCAAGCCTTGTTGTAGGGATGAATGGCAGTTGTTTACATTTAGTTACAAAATGCTAATGCGCCGCTAGGGCGCATTGGATGCGGGGTTCTACCTCGCATTTTAGTGTTAACCTTGCGTTTACACGATTGCCATATTGTAACGTTCCTGTTTTGGCTTTATTGTCCGAAAACAACAATAAAGTAGTAGATTTAACAACAAAACAGGTATCACTATGAATAATAATAACCTTCGCCGCAGTGCAATTGCGCTAGGCATCTCTTCTGCGCTGTTAAGCGCACCGGCCATCAGTGCCACCTTACCTGCACAAACTAAGCTACTGGGTTCTCAGTATGAATCACAGGTACAGCGTCAGGTAGCCGAATTTAAACAACAAGAAAAAAATGCGGTAGCCTGGTTAATTGAGTTAAATGGACAATCGCTTTACGGCGTTAGCAAGTCACAACAAGCGGCTTTGAGCGCCAATATTACCGATATGCAGCAGCGTGTAATGAGCGACATGCAGAACATGGATCTCGGCCTAAACGTCATTACCCGTACTTCAAGGTTAGCCAATGCTTTGGTTGTTGAGGGTGAAGAAGCCGAAGTACGTCAGTTGGAAAACCATAGCGACGTTAAAGCCGTGTATCCGGTATATGACTACGAGCTGGCCGTTGCGGATAGCGCCGATTATATTAAGGCCACACCTTTGGTTGAGAATGGCCTTGCCAGCGGCAAGGGTGTGCGAGTGGCTGTGTTGGACACGGGTATCGATTACACTCACGCGGCCTTTGGTGGTGAAGGAACGGCAGAAGCCTATGCTGCAGCCATTGCCGATGAAACGGTTACCTGGCCTCAAGGCATAGTGAAGGGTGGTTATGACTTCTATAACATGGATGACGACCCGATTGACAACGGCACCAATCATGGTACCCATGTATCACACTCGGTGACCGGGATTGCCCCAGATGTAGAGCTATTCGTTTATTCCGTTTGTGCGGGCACATGTCCAGGGGTTGCCCAGCTTATGGCTTTAGAAGAGGCGATGGATCCCAATAAAGACATGGATATTGTTGACCGTGTCGATGTGATCAATATGTCTCTCGGTGGTGACTATGGTGATGTCGCCGAAAGTGCCGTGGGCCTATTTATCAACCGTGCCGTAACACTGGGCACCAATGTGGTGATCTCCGCCGGTAACGACAACAATATTCCGTATATTGTGGGCGGCCCGAGCACAACAGAGAATGCCTTGTCTGTTGGCGCGATGACGCATCCTACTGACGAGGTGCTTAACGCTAAGGGTACGGTTGCAGGTGAAGAAGCCGTATTCCAAGCGGCTAGTTTTGGTCCGCAAGAAGCATTTAGCTTTAGCAGTGAAGATATTGAGCTGGTTTACCCGGATGCAAACCAAACTGCCTGTACGGCATTTGCTGATGGCACAGATTTTACTGGCAAAGCGGTAATTCTCGATCGTGGTGGCTGTGCCTTTACGATGAAGGTATTGGCGGCTCAAGAAAAGGGTGCTGCCTTTGTTATTATCGCTAATAACAATGATGATGGTACGCCGGCGCCTATGGGCGGCTTCGATGCGGCAGTCACCATACCATCTGTGGGGGTTAGCTACGCCACGGGTATGCAGCTTAAAGGGGGTGCAAGCTTTAGTGTCAGTATTGAGTCCGTGGTTACATCGGGTGCGGTCGCTGGTTTCTCATCACGTGGTCCTTCTGTAAGCGGCTTACTTAAACCTGAAATTACTGCTCCAGGCGTAAATATTATGACTGCGCACCCAGGCACGGGCGATGGCTTAAGCGGTGCAAGTGGTACCTCTTTCTCCGGCCCAATTACTGCGGGGGCGATGAGCATTCTTAAAGAAGCCTTGCCCGAGCGCAATGCCCTTGAGTTAAAAGCGACGCTAATGAATGCGGCGAATTTAGATGTCACCATGACACCTAAGTCGATTGACGAAAATGCCGAGTTAGCACCGATCAGTATTATCGGCTCTGGTTTGGTAGACGTGGAAAAAGCAGCCAACTTACCGGTTGCAGCCTGGGCTAAAGACAGCGGGCAGGCAGCGCTTTCGTTTGGCTTACACAGTCTGACCGAGACAGCCACTATGACCAAAACGGTGCAAGTGAAGAACTTCTCAAACTCGGCTAAAACATACGACCTAGCTTGGCAACACCGCTTTGCGGATGATCAGGAGTCTGGAGCTATCACAGCTGAATACCCAGCGTCAGTGACCGTGCCGGCAGGTCAAACGGTTGAGTTTGATGTAACCGTAACTATCGACCCAACTAAGCTGCCAGAATGGCAAGTGAATTTCACTAACTCTTGGTCAAATGATGCAGGTGCATTACTGACTAAATCTGAGCTAGATGGTGCACTTGTGTTCAATGAAGGTGGTGAGCATGCATTACACATGGTTTATCATGTGTTGCCACGTGCAGCGGCAAAACCCGTACTAGATGCGCAAAAAACCGAAGAAGGTGTTGTATATACAATTACTAACGAAGGTGCCACTGATTTTGAGCCGGTGATCATTGAAAATACGGCGACCGATGAAGTAGGTGACGCTGAGCGTTTGGATATTGTTTCTGGTAGTGTTGAAACACTTCAGGTGCCAGCTTCTTTCTGTGCCTCAGGTTATGGTGTATTCACAACCATCGTTTTAAATCAGACAATTACCTCTAACTTTATCGGTAACTTTGCTGCCGATTATGACTTAGACAGTGATGGAGTTTGGGATGCACGTGCTCATTCATTGAGCTACCGTTCGTTCGCAAATGGTGTGCCACCAATTCCTGTTACTTACTCAGTTCCAGCGTCCACCTTGAACAATCTGTACTTCGATAGCGGTACTAACTTCGTGACGCTGCAAAACTGTATCGAAGATTACGGTCTAACCGCCGCCGATCTGGGCACGGTAAACGCTACGGTACGCTTTAGAGTGGGTGAAGGCTACTACGACAGCACAGGTGCTTATGCTGTAGATAGTGCGCAAGGTAGCTACAACTTTGCTCCTGCTCGTATTGTGGCCATGGCCGTAGATGCTCAGGGCGATGAAGTAGAAAGCCTGGCGCCGGGTGAGTCGGCGCAGTTCTTGTTTGCTGATGCAAACTTTACCGTATTGAGTACGTCCGGCTCTGCCGCCGTGCTTGGCTCGGCGCGTGACGATATGGAAGTTGCACCTAGCTTGGCCGACGCCGAATTCAGCGTTGATGAAAACACCGCGAATGACACAGTGATTGGCACCCTGGCGGCCATGCGTAATGCTCCGTTGGCGGGCGCTATTTCCGAGTTCATCGTTACTAGCTCTACCTCAACTGCGGTGGACATCAATGACATGGGCGAAGTGGTTGTAGTCAATGCCGAGCAATTGGACTTCGACGCCGGTCTTGAACAAATCACCCTGACAGTGGTTGCCACCGACACCTATGGTCAAATCTCTAATGAAGCGACCGTAGTGGTCAAGGTGAATAATCTGGCCGATGAAGCCTCTGAACAGCCGAAACCACAGCCTAAGATTGAACCTAAGAAGAGCACCAGCTCAGGTACTTGGGCCTGGTTGACTCTGCTGATGGCACCGGCGTTATGGTTACGTCGTCGTCGCAGCTAAGCTAACATTTGGGCACAAAAAACGGCGCTAATTAGCGCCGTTTTTTTATTTCTTAAAGGGCTTAGTCTTTAAACGAATTATGGCAGTCTTTACAACCTTTCGCCCAGTTTTGGAAAGCCGGTACGATCGTTTCTTTGTCGCCACTTTGCGCCGCTACTGCTAGCTCCTGCGCGTATTTCGCAAAGGCATCGGCCTTAGCATCAAAGGTAGCGCGGTCTTCCCAGATGGCCGGTAGTGCGCTGGTGTCGCCCTTATCTGTGCCGGCGCCGAAGGCTTCCCAAGGCATTTGCGATAGAGCCGCGGCGTTGTTGGCGCGCATGGCAAAGCGCTCAGCGTCGAAAGGTACCTTGCCTTTAAGCATGTCACCCATGTCGGCGATCTGTATACGGAGCATTGAAAATGCCGATTTACGGTAGTCGATAGCATCTTCTGGCTTTTCAAAAACAGAGTTTGCTAGGGCTGATGATGAGCTGGCAGCCAGCGCGATTGCAGTGATAATAGAGTGTAGTTTCATTCCATTAGTCCATTATTATAAAAATTGTGTCCCTTTTTACCTAAGGGGGGAAGTGAAGACAAGCCCAGTGGCGCAATCTTCACTGTACAGACCTATGATTAGTGTTAAGAAGTATTTACTCACCTAGGTCTATATCGGCAAAAATCATCCCTCGGCGCATGCTCCTAAATGCAAGGTAAACCTCGGCAAGCAGAGAAATAAACGCCAGGATCAGCAGCACCATGGCAATCATAAAGCACACGGCTATCGCAGTGCCCAGGTTAACTGATTGAATATTAGCCATAAAAAGTAACATAACCACGGCACTGACCAGGGTGGCGCTGAGTACGCTCAAGCTGAAGGCAAAATGGATATAGCGGGCGCGTTTAAGCAGGGCGCGTAATTCCGTGGTCAGGGAAAAGTTAAAATCTTCGTCGCTGCTAATTTTTAGCTTGCGCTCTAATGTCCGCGCCCGGTCGGTGATACGCGCCAAACGACTTGAAAGCACCCCTAGGGTGGCGGCGATACCGGTGATAAGGAAAACCGGGGCAACGGCGGTTTGAATCACCTTTGCCATGGTGAGGATATTAACGACGTCTGTGTTCACACTGACTCCCACAGAAACAATGACAATGCCGTTAGTCTAGCGGCAATTGTTGATGAAGGATAGACATTTGCTCTGGCGAAAAGCTGGACACTAAGCAATAAAACTGAGAATCTCAGTAACTTAACAACAATCACAGGAGTGAACATGGAACCGGTATTACCTGAGAACAATAACCAAGCGAAGAGCAATGATGAGAAGAGCATGGCGATGCTCTGCCATTTGGCCGCGTTAGCCGGCTTTATCGTGCCTTTTGGCTCAATCTTAGGGCCTTTAATTATCTGGTTGGTTAAAAAAGAAGACATGCCTGTTGTCGATCGCCATGGCCGTGAGTCATTGAACTTCCAGTTCACCATGTTGATCGCCTACATCGTTTGTTTCTTACTGATTTTCGTGGCCGTGGGTATTTTGCTACTGCCAATCGTGGCCTTGTTCTCCTTTATCATGGTGATCGTGGCATCGATTAAGGCCTACGAGGGAAAAGAGTTTAGTTATCCGTTGACGATTAGATTCTTATAAGTGGTGAGCTCGGTAGCAAGATGCCTATTTCGGTGCTCGGCGGTTAAGGTCAGGAAGCTGTTTTGCCCTATTTAAGCCTGTTTCTGAGCGCCTTTATTGCTGCCACCCTGCTGCCCAGCTCTTCGGAGCTGATGCTCAGCGCCATGGTGGTTAAGGGCGGCTTTTCTCTGTCCTTGCTTTGGCTTAGTGCCACCTGTGGCAATGTCTTGGGCAGTTGTGTGAACTATGCCCTCGGCACCCAGGTCACGCGTTTTGCCGATAGAAAATGGTTTCCCGTTTCTGCCAAGGCGATGGCCAGAGCGCAGCGACAATTTAACCGCTTTGGTGTGTACAGTCTGCTATTCGCCTGGCTGCCTGTCGTTGGCGACCCACTGACCTTGATTGGCGGGGTATTTCGGGTGCGCTTTGGCCTGTTCTTGCTGCTGGTGAGCATAGGCAAGGGCACCCGATACCTGCTGGTGATCCTGATGGCGCTTGGGTTTGAAGAGCTGTTTTAAGCGCTCGGTCGCTGCCAGTCCAGAGTCAGTGATACCGAGTCGGCAAAGCGCAGCGCATGAGGCTTGTCGACGCGGGCCTTGGCGTAATGCACGCTAGGGTGGCGATGACACAAGGCCAGAATCTCTGCCACCAGTTTTTCCAATAATAGAAAGTGCCCCTGCTCCACCACCTCGATCACCGCCTTGGTGATGGTTTTATAGTTCAGAGCCTGCTCGACTTCATCTTGTTCACAGGCCTTGTCGGCGGGGTAATGAATCTCCAGATTGATCACTACATCCTGTTTTTTTTCCCGCTCTTCGGGGTTAAAGCCGATATAGGTGCGCAGCCTGAGGTTGGTCACATTGATAATGGCATTGGTCATAAACGGTCCTAGTTTTTCACCAGCTGTAAGAATTCATTGCGAGTTTTCGGATCGGTGCGGAAGTTACCCAGCATCACCGAGGTGCGCATTTTCGAATTCTGCTTTTCCACACCGCGCATCATCATACACATATGCTGCGCCTCAACGATAACGCCCACGCCCTTGGCGCCAGTCACCTCTTCCACCGCCTTGGCGATCTGGTGGGTCAGCTGCTCCTGAATCTGGAAGCGTCGCGCAAACATGTCGACGATGCGGGCAAATTTCGACAGTCCCAGTACCTTGCCATCTGGAATGTAGGCGATATGAGCCTTACCGACGAAGGGCAGTAAATGGTGCTCACACATGGAATAAAGCTCTATGTCCTGGACCAAGACCATGTCATCGGCATCTGAAGTAAACACCGCATTGTTGGTGATTTCTTCCAGCGTTTGTCGATAACCCTGGGTCAGGTGTTCCATGGCTTTGGCGGCGCGCTTGGGGGTATCGAGCAGGCCTTCCCGTTGTGGGTCTTCGCCGACGGCGCTGATGATCTGCTTAAAGCTGTTTTTTAAATCGTCGTGCATAGTGTTCTCGTCTATTTTAAGTGGCGGCCGCCGTCGATGGCGAGGCTGCGCCCGGTAATGTAGTGACTGTTGAGCAGCAGTTCCACGGCGGCGATAATTTCCTGGCAGCCGGGCTCAATGCCCATGAGGGATTTGCTTAAGGTTTTTTGCTTATATTGCTCAGAGTCATGCTCGTTGAAAATGATCAGTGACGGGGCAATGGCGTTGACCTTCACTTTTGGTGCCCATTTGGCGGCGTACGACTTGGTCAGGTTGTCGAGCGCTGCCTTGGAGGCGGCGTAGGCCAAATGTTTCGGGCTGCCGGTTTCGACCACATAGTCGGTGAGGTGGATAACATCGGCGTAGTCCTGCGCTTGATGGAGCATATCTGCGCAGTGCTGATTGATTAAATACGGAACCTTGGCGTGAATGCGCATCATGGCATCGAACAGCTGAGCGTAATCACTGTTGTTGGCTTCGCAATCCCAACTCGAGGCGTTATGAATGATTGCGCGCAGCCCGCTGGTGTGGCAACGGAGCTCATCAATAAACTGCATAATGCTGTGGTCGTCGCTGAAGTCTGCGGCGATGCAGGTCGCCCCTTGCGCCGCCAATTCGTCCACCGCCGGGTGTCGAGTACGGTAACTAATAATGACGTCGTGTCCCTGGGCCAGCAGATGAGTGGCCAAAGCCAGGCCTATGCGCTGCCCGGCGCCGGTTATTAAAATAGGAAAAGACATAACTTCCAATGGCTAAGAGCTGATAACCCTTACTATAAACAAATGAATCCTTGATTGCAGTGTTTACGTATACAAAAGCCGGAGCGATCACTTGGCTGGCGAGAAGTAAGATAAATGGCATCGACGCCGGTGTGCGCCGATGCCAAGTCGTCGAATCTCGAGTTAGTCGTAAATGGTGGGGATCGGCTGGCGCTTATGCTGGGTGCGCTGGTAGATGCCGATAATATGTTCTTCAACCTCGGCGCTGACCGGCTTGCCTTCTAAAAAGTCATCTATTTGGTCGTAGCTTAGGCCAAGGGCGACTTCATCGGCCAGGCCAGGACGGTCACATTCGAGATCCGCAGTGGGGACTTTTTGCACTAGATCACGAGGTGCACCTAAGGCCTCGGCAAGAGCGCGTACCTGGCGTTTGGACAGACCAAACAGGGGCGCTAAATCGCAGGCGCCATCACCGAACTTGGTGTAAAAACCGGTGATGTTTTCGGCGCTGTGATCTGTGCCCACGACCAGGCCCTGAGTCAGGCCGGCGATTTCGTATTGCGCTATCATGCGCTGGCGGGCCTTCACATTGCCCTTCACAAAGTCGACCTGAGCTTGAGCCGGCAGAGTCAATTGCGTGTCGGCTGTGCCAGAGGCGATGCCAGCTAAAACCTGCTCATGCATATGATCGCTGGCCGGTTTGATATTTACGGTGATGCGTTGGCTTGGTTGAATAAAGTCAACGGCCAATTGGGCTTCGTGTTCATCGGCCTGCACACCATAGGGCAGGCGTACGGCAATAAACTGATAGCGCTGGGTGTTATGCTCCTCGTTGAGTTCGTTTACCGCCAACTGGCACAGGCGGCCACAGGTGGTGGAATCGACGCCGCCGCTAATACCTAGCACCAGACTATGGCAATGGGCCTGTTGTAGGCGGTGCTTAATAAATGCCACACGACGGGCAATTTCATGGTTAACATCAATGCTTGGTTGCACCTTCATTTCGGCAACGATTTCGGCTCGCATAACTCCCCCGCTTGAGCTCAATGGTGAATCGCTATTATGTAAGTATTTAACCAAAAGTTAAAGCGTCAGCGCGAGCTAGGACGCGGGCAAAGTAAAGGGCAGGAAAATGGATAAACAGAGAGAAGTGCATGCACCAAGGAGGTGCATGCTCTCGGGCTTTAGCTGTTGCTTACTTCGCGCGCCCAAAACTGCTCTTTGGCAGTGTGCAGTTTGCGGTAGCCGGCCAGTAAGGCGTTGTGCATGTTAAAGCCTTGAAGGGCCAGACCTGGGAAGGTTAGGCCGTGGAATAGCAGGCGTGCTTCGGCGATTTCAATGGCCTGCTCAACATTGTCTGAGCCGAACAGTAACCCAAGGGCGTTCCGGTATTGGCCGTAGTCTCGTTGATCGTCGTATTTGATTTCCAAGACCGCTTTGAGGCAGCGGAAGAAATGAAGGCGCTCTGGAGTGACTTGGTCGATGTGCAGGATCCAATCCACCCAGGCGATGGCTTCTTCGCTCTGTGCCGCCAGGCACAGGTGTGCTTTTAGCTCACCGATACGCAGCGTGTGCCAGGGCGTATCCGCATCGGTCACCACGCCAATAAATTCTGCGACGCGGCTAAGGTCGCAGTGGCCGATCTCTTCAAGGCGGTCGTAGATTTCCATCCACTGCTCGGGATCGCATTGATCCAGCGTGAGGAACTCTTCACGGAATTTCGCGCCTTCGTTGTTGTTGCGCCAGATTAGCTCATCCGTCGGGTAGATGTCCGACAGGCCGGGTACCAGGATGCGACAGGCGTAAACATTCAAGTGGGTGTAATCCATGATGTAGATGTCGTAACCCATGTCATGGATCAGGTCGACACAGAAACTGTATTCTTGCTCTGTGTTGCCACCGAAGTCCCAGTGAACAAATTCGTAATCCGGCTCGGTGCGGAAGAAGTCATAAGATAGCAAACCGCTGGAGTCGATGAAGTGCAGCTCGATATTTTCTGCCGAGGCCACTTCATCGTTATCAAAGGTTGGCGGTTGGAATACGTCAAGCTGGTCTAAACGACGACCTTGCAGCAGCTCGGTTAAGGTGCGCTCAAGAGCCACTTCAAACGATGGGTGAGCCCCGAAAGAGGCAACTGCCGAGCCGTTTACCGGGTTGATCAGGGTGATGCTCATTACCGGGTACCTGCCGCCTAATGAGGCATCGGCAATGCGCAGGTGGAAACCGTGGCCGCGCAGCTCTTCACAGGTCTGATGGATTCTTGGGTATTGCTGAATTACGCTTTGCGGTACTTCCGGCAGGCAGATGCCTTCGGCGATAATCTGGTTTTTAATGGCGCGCTCGAATATCTCAGACAAGCCCTGAGCGCGGGCTTCAAACCGGGTATTACCGGCGCTCATGCCGTTAGACACGAAGAGATTATCTATCACATTGACGGGAATGTAGGCGATTTCTGTATCGCGTATGCGGGTATAAGGTAGGGCACAGATGCCACGCTCCTGGTTGCCCGAGTTAAAGTCATACAGGTGCGAAGGCGTCAGCTCACGCTCTGGGTCAAAGTAGTCCCATAGCTGCTTGTTCATTAGTCCCGCCGGTACTTCTTCACCGTCAACGGCGAACCATTTCTCGGTGGGATAGTGAGTAAACTCGGCATTGGCAAACTCTTCGCCAAGGTAAAAGTCGGCAAAGAAATAGTTACAGCTTAAACGCTCGAAGTATGCGCCCAGCGCCGAGGCTAAACAGGCCTTACCTGTTGCGCCCTTACCCTTGGTGAACATGACGCCGCAGTCTTTATCTCGGATATGAACCGAGTAGCAGTTGGCTACCGGGTTAAGCCACTGGGCTTCTTCAATATTGATGTCCAGCGCCACCAGTTTGTTTTGCATGGTCGAGATCGATGATTCCAAATCCCTGTCCTTGCCCTTAATAAAAGTCTGTTTAGTCATAATATTCTCAAATAAACGAGAGGAATTGATGCGAATAAGCTCGGCTTCGGGCTAAGCACTCACCTAGATCTTTACAAATTATAATTGGCAACCTGGTTATAACACGAACAAAGCAGAAAAAATGTCATACACTGATGGGCAGAATAATAGGGTCTGTTTATCTTTGCGGTTTACTTTATGTTCAATCTAAACGCATTCTGGTGAATATAATCACTGATTTATCTGGTTAAATTCACCCATGAAGCTTGGTTACATCGCGCACCCATGCGCTCACCTTGCTAAGCTGCGAAGCATTGTCGCCTATGTACATAGCGAGCAACACAGAGCAGGATGCGTTTAGATGAACCCGCAGGGCAGCGCGTGTAGCGCATTTCTACTGTGTTGTTACATGTTTATGTAGAATAACTACACCACACATGTGCCGCCTTGTATAAATTCACTTCAAACTGCTGAAGAAACAAACAACAAAGGTCAACAGACCCTAATAACTGGTTAAAAGGATGGGATATTTATGTTGAGGTGGGTGCAGCGTCTGGTGGTCGGCGCGATCATTTTACTGTTACTGGGCACCGCGGCTGTGTACGGGGTTTTATCATTGAGTTTACCGACCCTGGACGGGCGTGGCAGCAGTGATGCGATCGAGAGCACGGTTACCATTAAACGTGACGCCTTGGGGCAGGCCATTATCGATGCGCAAAGCATGAATGACGCCGCCTATGGGCTGGGCTTTGCCCACGGCCAGGACAGATTTTTCCAAATGGACCTATTGCGTCGTAACTCCGCCGGTGAGCTCAGCGAGTTGTTTGGCGAGGCGGCACTGGAGCTGGATAAAAAAATGCGCTTTCATCAGCTGCGCCAGCGCAGTGAACGTATTTTAGCGCAATTATCCCAGTCCCAGCAGGGCTTGTTAAATAGCTACAGCCGTGGCGTCAATGAGGCGTTGCTGGCACAGTCGATCAAAAGCTTCGAGTACCTGCTGACCGGCGCCGAGGTAAGGCCTTGGCGGCCAGAGGATAGCCTGTTGGTGATCTACAGCATGTATCTGGATTTGCAGGCCGGTAATTTTGAGCGCGACATGGTGCTGGAGCAGATTGAACAACTTTACTCAAGGCAGATGCGCGAGTTTTTAACCCAGCCAAGCCCCTATCAGTCGGCGCTGGACGGCAGTGAAATAAGCCTAAAAGAGATGGCCATTCCATTTTTGTCACCCGCTAAACTCAC
Organism: Pseudoalteromonas sp. T1lg48; assembly: GCF_002964785.1. GTDB lineage: Bacteria > Pseudomonadota > Gammaproteobacteria > Enterobacterales > Alteromonadaceae > Pseudoalteromonas. The sequence goes on along the minus strand of NZ_PQCC01000003.1, from coordinate 36,887 downwards.
CGCTGCGGTGCCTGAAATTATTGCTGCACGAGAAGTGGGTAGCAATAACTGGGCGGTCTCCGGGGAATTAACCGGCAGCGGCCAACCCATGGTTGCCGATGACATGCACCTGGGATTAGCCGTGCCCATTATTTGGTATCGCGCCCAGTTAAACATTGCCGAGCATCGGGTGACCGGTGTGTCGTTACCAGGGGCGCCGGCGATCGTGGTGGGCAGTAATGACCAAATCGCCTGGGGCTTTACCAATGCCTATGTCGATACCTCGGATTGGATCCGCCTCGACGCCGATGCCAAGGTAGTGACGGTGCAGGAAGCTATTGCCATTGCCGGTGGCAAGAGTCATGAATACCGTTTTTTAATGAGTGATTATGGCCCGGTGCAAGAGGTCAACGGCCAGCGTTATGCCCTCAGTTGGGTGGGCCATTATGATTATGCGGTAAACCTAGATCTGGCGGAACTCGCCACCGCGGGCTCTGTTATCGAGGCGTTCCAAATTGCCGATAACGCCGGTATGCCGGTACAAAATCTAATGGTGGTGGATAAACAAGGGCAAATTGGCTGGCAACCCATGGGCGCCATTGCCGCACGCACTAACCCAAGCGATGTCGCCATTGCTGCCGAAGAGTTTCAGGCCGAGTGGTTCAGCAATGAGCCCCAGCGACCTCGGGTGATCAACCCCAGCTCAGGTCGCCTTTGGAGTGCCAATGCCCGCGTGATATCGACCCAGGAACATACAAGATTAGGCGATGGTGGTTATGCCCTCGGTGCACGACAGCAGCAAATACGCGACCGGCTTTTTGCTCAGCAGACATTCGATGAACAGGCGTTTTTAAGCTTGCAGCTTGATAATGAAGCGCGTTTCTTAGCGAAATGGCAGGCGCTGTTAGTCGCCACCCTCAAAGAGCAAGACAGTACCCAGAACTTACCTCTGGTTGAGCAGTGGCAGGGTTGTGCCTGTGCCGACTCCGTTGGTTACACCCTGGTGCGCTATTTTCGCAGCGCTGTGATGGATACCCTGTTTGCCGATATTGAAAGCAGTTTAGCAACGCATCAGCTGTCTCTTGGCCCCATTAAGCGTAATTTAGAGCCGGCCACCTGGCAGTTGCTAGACAACCCAAGCGTATGGGGCTTTGCCGATAAGCAGCAGTTGTTAAGTAAGAGCTTTAACCTGGCTTTGGCGCGCCTGCGGGCAAAATATGGAGAAGATACGGCGACTTGGCGTTGGGGGAATGTTAATGCCATGGAGCTGAAGCATCCTTTTGCCAAGCAAATCCCGCAGCTCGGGAGCTGGTTGAATATGCCTAAAGTCGAGGGCTTTGGTGATAGTTTTATGCCGGCGGTACAGCGGCCTGACTTTGGCGCCTCACAACGTTTTATTGCCCAGCCGGGAAGGCTTGAGCAGGCGATTATGGCCATTCCCGGTGGTCAGTCGGCACACCCCTTGTCGACCTTTTACCGCGCCGGCTATGCCCAATATGCAACCCACCAGGCCACGCCCTTGCTGCCCGGCACGGCCGAGCATAGATTGGAGATCCGTCCGGCTCGTTAGTGCCCCTGTGCTGGGTAACCAGTGGTCGCAACCTTGGTTTGGTCGCGACCCTGAGCCGCCCGGGCAATTTGGCGGCGATAAACTACACTACAGATGATCATAATAAGCTAACCAAGGGGACAATAATGATTAAAAACAGCATGATGCTTGGCGTTTTGGCCGCCGGTGTGATTACCGTGCTAACGGCAAAGACCGCACAGGCCGAGGACGTTGAGGTAACCAGTCAGCAACTGGATCAGCATATTTACGTGTTATTTGGCCGCGGTGGCAATATTGCCGCCCATGTGGGCGCCGACGGCACCTATATTATCGATGACCAATTCGCCAAGCTGGCGCCGCAAATCAAAGCCAAGCTCAAAGAGCTCAACCCCAATGCTGCGGAGTTTGTACTAAACACCCATTATCATGGCGACCATACCGGTGGCAACGAGGTGTTTGCGCAGGCGGGGGCCCATGTTATCGCCCACCATAATGTTCATAAGCGCTTGGAAGAAAAGCATGGCGCGGGTTCTGAATTTTTGCCGCGCCTGAGCTTTGGTGCCGACCTGACTTTGCACTTTAACGGGGAGCATGCGCGCCTGGTGCATTATGCCAATGCCCATACCGATGGCGATGCGGTGGTGTTTTTTAGCGACGCCAATATAGTGCATATGGGAGATATCTACTTCAATACCGGTGGTCTGCCTTATGTTGATGTCGATGGTGGGGGCAGTGTCGAGGGTATTTTAGCGGCATTGCAAAGTGTGCTTGAGCAAATTGACGATAATACGCAGGTGATCCCCGGGCATGGACCGGTCAGCGACAAGGCCGGGCTTATGCGCTATCAAGCGTTGGTGGCCAAAGCCAAAGCCCTGATGCTCGATGCCATGGCCAAAGAGCAGTCCCTGGACGCTGTTATTGCGGCCGATCCTTTTGCCGAGCTGAATTTGAAGTATGCTCAATGGCTGCCGAAAGAGCGGGTGATCACCCTGTTTTATCGCAGCCTGGGCGGCGAAGAATTGAAACCTTAATTTAACATCTGTAATCGCTTACTTTATACTCCTTGTTCTTAACCACAAGGAGTATAAAGAATGAATAACAACAATAACTTGCCAGATCTCACTGCCTCGGTAGGCAAAAAGAAGGGTCTGATCGGCACTATTTTCGTGGTAGTGGTATTACTGCTTGTGGGGTTCAAGAGCATGTATACCGTGGATGAGGGCCATGTTGGTATTATCAAGCGCTTTGGGGAAGCCACCGAGCAGGTGAACCCTGGCTTGCATACCAAGATCCCCTTTGTCGATACGGTGGAAATGCTGGAGATCCGTACCCGTAAAAACGTCGAAAAGCTGCGCGCCGCAACCCATGAGCAGATGCCATTGACCGCGGAAGTGAGCATCAACTGGACGGTTAATCGTGAGGAAGCCTTTGATCTATTCAAAAGCTATGGCGGCCTGACTCAGTTCGAAAGCCGTATTCTCGACCCTAAATTGCGTTCCGCGACTAAGGATGCCCTGGCGCGCTATAAGGCCGAAGAACTGATCCAAAATCGCTCACAGGTTATCGCCCGTATCGAAGAATTATTGCTTGAAGAAATGAAGAGCTACCCAGTTAAACTGGACTCGGCGCAAATTGAAGACCTGGTGTTGCCGCCTAAATACATTCAATCCATCGAAACCAAGCAAACAGAGAAAAACCTGGCCGCTGCAGAAAAGCACAAGCTAGAACGTCAAAACCTGCAGGCGCAACAGGAAGTGAACACCGCTAATGCCCAACGTGATGCCGCCAAGGCCAAGGCCGACGGTCTGGCCTATGCGATCAAGGTTGAAGCCCAGGCCGAGGCGGAAGCCATTCGCATGAAGGGTTTGGCGGAAGCCGAAGCCATGCAAAAGAAGGCCGAAGCCATTAAGAACAACGCCACCTTGGTTGAGTACATGCGTGCGCAAACATGGAACGGACAAATGCCAACCACGGTTATGGGTTCGGATCAGGGTATTCTTTGGAATATGAAAGAGAAGTAAGTGCCTTGGCATACTGCATTAAGATGATTAGTGCGGTATGCCTATACCTACACCCCCGACGAGCTCTGCAGCGAACTCTTCGGCAAACGCTCGCCTGAGCCATGTTAATACTTTAGGTAATTTCCCTTCTTTTTAAGCACTCCGAGTCCTCGATAATGGCCAAAATTTTCAACGGGTTATGCTAGCGCCAAGAAAAAACAGTAAATTTTTTGATCGCTTTTTGCTCACCCCCTCGTAGTAACAAGGGCTATCCAGTTACACTAATGAGGGATTAAAACGTGAATAAACTACTTAAAACCCTGTTGCTACCCAGTTTGTTAGTACTTACTGCTGCTTGTAGTGACGATGACAACGACAAAACCCCAGTACAACCGGAACAGCCGCAAACTTCCGTGGTGGATGTGGCCGCTGCATCGGATGATTTCGAAACCCTGGTTGCCGCCCTTGAAGCAACCGGATTGGACGCCACGTTGAGCGACATGAATGCGCAGTTTACCGTCTTTGCACCAACCGATGATGCCTTTGCCTTGTTGGGTGAAGACACCATTAATGCACTGCTTGAAGACCCGGATACCTTATGACGATTTTAACCTACCATGTACTCGACTCTCGCGTTGAGTCGGGGGCGGCCGTCTCTGCCGCGGGCTCAACAGTGGAAACGGTCAATGGCGCATCAATCGGCTTATCCTTGTCGGGAGATGATCTTTTGGTCAATACCGCAACCGTCACTCAGGTAGATATTAAGGCGTCCAATGGCGTGATCCATGTGATCGACGCTGTGCTGATGCCGCCTGCGCAAAGCGACGAGATGCCGACCATGAATATCGTTGAAACGGCCGTTGCCGCAGGTAACTTTACAACTCTGGCCGCCGCCCTTGAGGCTGCTAATCTGGTCGCTGCGCTAAGCGACGAGAGTGAAACCTACACGGTCTTCGCGCCCACCGATGATGCCTTTGCGGCGTTGGGCGAAGAGACCATCAATACCCTGTTAAACAATACCGACGTGCTTAGCGAGATTCTGCTCCAGCATGTGGTCAGCGGCGAGGTGGACGCGGTGACCGCCTTCAGCCTAAACGGCACGCAAGCCGAAACACTGTCCGGCAACATGATTGACATTATGATCGACCCGGAAACCGATACCCTTAAATTTGGTGATGCCACAGTGACCATGACGGATATCATGACAACCAACGGCATTATCCATGTATTAGACACCGTGGTCGTGGGTGATGTGCAAGTACCGGCCCCCGCTCAGTCATTGGTCGATATTGCCGTTGCCGATGGCAACTTCACCACCCTGGTTGCGGCACTGCAAACTACTGGGTTGGACCTGGTACTGGCCGATATGGAGCGCGAATTCACCGTATTTGCACCCAACGACGCGGCTTTTGATAAGTTAGACGAAGCGACCGTAGAGGCCTTGTTTGCCGACGCCGAAGCATTGTCGGATCTGCTTTTATACCATGTTCTGCCCGATACAACCGTGCAATCGGATGCGGCGATTGCCCTAGCCAACTCGGACAATCCGGATATCACCATGGCCAATGGCGATGTGGCCACCTTGTCGGTTCAAGACAGCATGCTGTATATCGACCAGTCGCAGGTAACCACGGCGAATGTTGCCGCAGACAATGGCGTGATCCATGTGATCGATACCGTGTTGATGCCCACGCCTTAGTTCAGTACTTATTGTGAGCACGCTTGGCCCGCGTTGTTAGCGGGCCTTTTTTATGGGTGGGAACCGACTTTAAAACACTTCCTTTAAGGTCGCCATCATTTCCTCAACGGAGAGGGATTGCGGCGTGTCGTAATCGCTCAGCAGGCTGTCGGCAAGCGCCCGTTTATGTTGGTGCAGGGCGAGGATCTTCTCTTCTATGGTGCCCTTGGCAATCAGGCGATAGACGGTAACGGGACGGGTTTGCCCGAGGCGATGAGCGCGATCCGAGGCCTGCTGCTCCACCGCCGGGTTCCACCAGGGGTCCATATGAATGACATAGTCGGCGGCGGTCAGATTGAGCCCCGAACCACCGGCCTTCAGGCTGATTAAAAACACCTCGCCAGCGCCATTTTGAAAGGCGTCAATGCGGGTTTGTCTGGCCGCCGCAGGCGTCGAACCATCAAGATACTGATAGCCAATCCCCTGTTCGTCCAGGTACTCGCGGATCAATTGCAAGTGACCAACAAATTGGCTGAATATCAGCGCCTTATGATGGTTGTCGCGCAGTTCCTCGAGTAGGTGCCCCAGGGCCGAAAGCTTGCTGCTGGTCAGCGTGCTTTGCTCGGCCACCAATTGGGGATGGCAGCAGGCCTGGCGCAACTTGGTTAACTGGGCCAGCAGTTGAATGCGTTGCTCCCCCGGGTTATCTAGCTGCTGTAATTGCGTTAATTGTTCCAGGGCGTTTTGTCTCAGGGCTTCGTAAAGGTGCTGCTCATCCTCGCTGAGGGTGATCAATTGATCGATATCCGTGCGTTCGGGCAGTTCGGTTAGCACCTCGGACTTCAGGCGGCGCAGAATAAAGGGTTTGATCAGCTCTTTAAGTACGCGCTTGGCTTTGAGTGCCTTGGCGGGCTCCTGCTGCTGATTATCGATGGGCAGCACAAAGCGCCGGCCAAAACGTTTTAAGTTGCCGAGCAGCCCAGGATTGATAAATCGAAACAGGCTCCACAACTCGGTGAGGTTATTCTCTATGGGTGTGCCCGTGGTGATCAGGCGAAAATCGCCCTTGAGGGCATAGGCGGCTCTAGTACGCTTGGCCAGCGGATTTTTCAGGGCCTGAGCCTCATCGGCGACAATGGTACACCAGCGCATTTTTTCCAGCGTTTCAACATGACGCTGCATTTGCTGGTAACTGATCACCAAACAATCGAAGGCGGAGCTTTGCTCTATGGCTGCTTGTTGCGCCTCGGCAGTTTTTAACTCACTAAAGAGCTGCACCCTGATAGTCGGGGCAAATTTCGCCGCTTCCTTTTGCCAATTAAAACAGACCGAGGTGGGGGCGATGATCAGTGCCGGCCCTTTTGCCGCGCGTGCCACTAGTACCGCCAGCGCCTGCAGAGTTTTGCCAAGGCCCATGTCGTCCGCCAAACAGCCGCCCGCACCCCAATGGGCTAGGCGCATGGCCCAATCAAAGCCGTCGACCTGATAGTCGCGCAGTTGTGCCTGCAGGGTATTGGGCAGGGTCAGGGTTAAGGCGTTAGCTTCGCTCATGCGTTGATGTAATTGCTCCCAGCCGGGCACGGTTTGCATGCGCATGCCTGTGGTGTGGTCACGAATAAGGCGACTGCTCAGCGGATGATAGAAGCCTTGGTCGGCAGCGCCGTTGAGCACATCGAGCTGGGTTTTTAACTGTTCACTGAGGGCGAGAATGCGGTTGTCTTCCAAGGTAATAAAACGCCCGCCGCTGGTGGCCAGGGCATCAAGGAGCTGGCGTAATTCCAAGATCTTGCCATCGTCCAAGGTGGCACTGCCGCTAATATCGAACCATTCATTATGTTGGTTGATACTTAACTGAATATTCTCACTTTTTAGTGGCTTGGTCATATGCAGCGTTTTGCCCCGCGGCCAGCGTAGCTTGATTGGCAGCTCTTGGTTGGGCTTGCTAAGGGCCAGTTGTAGCTGTTCCAGGGTGGCCAGTGCCAGTTGCCAATCCGTCTGAGCTAAACAGGTGTCCTGCATGGCCTGAAAATCCGGGCATTGATTATCCAGCTGCTCCAGTAGCCTCTGCTCATAGGCGAGATCGCGCTCCAGAGCGATGCGTTTGCCCTTGATATGGGCGCTGACATGGCGACTGCCCAGCCCGGGCTTCATCGTCGGACCATGCTCGCCAAAAGGCATCACCACACAGTCGAAGTTCAGCCCGGTTTTCAGTGGTGTGATGTTGACCACCAGGTGTTTATCCGGCTCGGTTTGGGTGAGGGTTTCGCCAATCCCCTCGATATCCGACTCGAGATTGATCAGTGGCGCTATGGCGCGAATGCTGTCTATGGCTTTTTGTTTTGCATGTGCCGGAATCACTAACCCGGATTCGCCGATAATTTTGGCGACCTTAAGGTGATTGGCGTTGAAAATGCTAAATTCTGCTAAGCCGTCGCGGACGTGTTTTAGGCTGACCACGGGGGGCTCCGAGTGCGCGGTTAAAGTGGGAAGATGAGCGATACTTACGCTTAAATCAGGACCATGGGCGACGATACGAATGGTCGGTTCGCGCTGTACCAGCTCCAGGGGCCGGCCTTCACCATCGACCAAGTTATCGGCGCCAACAACAATGGGGAGGGCGCTACTGAGGTTGAGACGATACTCTTTGCTGCGGTAATAATCCTTGCCCGTGCTGGTTTCAATATGGGCGCAAATGGCCTTGTCCTGCTCGCTCAGATGAAAGTGCTCGGGCTCATTGACCAAGCGTTTTAAGCTCAGCGCCTTGCCTTTGCTCCAGCCCTGCTTGGTGCGTTTTTGCTCTTTTGCTTTGAGGCTTGACTCGAAACGGCCAATATCCAGCTGCCAGACGACGCGGCTGGGCTCTTCGCTGTTTTGTGCCGCCGGGGTGTCCAGTGCCAATAATTGTTCAAGGGCAATATCCCAGCTTTCCTGAGAACGCATTAATTGCGTTATATTGAACGTAAAATTCGGCGAATCGCCGGAAATTTGTCGTAAAAAGTACGTAAATAGCGACCATTGAATATGCTCAAAAAAGCGTTCGGCCTCGGCTTTTAATGCCAGTAGCCAGGGCTCGGGTGTGCGCATACTCCAGGTGTAAGCCGCTAAAGCAAAACAGACATAGAGGTAATAGTTAAGCTCACCCTTTTGGCAGTAGCTAAGATATTCTTGGCGAAACAGGTAGTTATCGCGCCCTCGCAGGTGCAGTAACAGGCGTCGCAGCACCAAATCAATGGTCAGTGCAAACTCGCCACGTTGTTTATCTTGCTGTTGGTTGTCGAGCTGGGTTTGCAGCGTCTGCCAGGACGAGGTATCACCTTGCTGACCGTTGCCCAATGCCAGCAAGGTGAGCTGATAGAAGAGGCCATACAGCCCCGCGATATAGGGCTTTTTACGTTTTTGATAGCGGCCTTTTTCCAGCTCGGCCTGGGTAAACAGGCGCATCGCCTTGGCATACTGCTGCTGCAAAAATGCCTGGCTGGCACGCAACAACAGGCTGTAGAGAGAATTGTCTTGTTCATCGAGATGTGCGTTTAGTTTGTCCAGTTGCCCCGCGAGCAGGTATTGCTCGGCCTTTAGGTAGTGTAGCCAGCGGTTTTTTGGCAAGGCGTCGCAGGCCTGATGCAGCCAATGTAAAAGCTGCGCCGTACTTTGCCCTTTTTGCCTGTGTGCCGCCAGCAAGGTGGCAAAGGCCTGATACTGCAGGCGTTCATCCAGGGTCTTAAATTCATCAAGATTAAAAGGGTAAAACACCAGACTGCATAGCGCCGGCGTGCGTTGCCAATCAAGCTGCATGGGATTTTTCGCCAGCTCCATCAGTTCCTTCACCCGCCCTTGCTCACCAAGGAAATACATATCGCGCAGCAAGCGGCGTTTATCCGTGGTGTTGTCTTGCCATTGGTAGCTGTTAAGTACGGGAGCCACCTGCTCGGCGGCGCTAAGCAGGGTCACAAATAGATTTTTGCCTATACAGCGTTTTACCAACGCATTGGCAATCAGGCGATTGATGATGTACCCGTGACGACTTTGTTGTACCAGTTCCAGGGTGCATAAATCGGCGATGATATGTTTGAGTGCCTTGTCGGTAATTTCCTCAAGGGCGCGTAATTCACTGTGCGCTAAAATGCGTCCCAGGGCATGCAGTTCTATGGGCTTGTAGATCACCGCCAGCGCTTGGGCCACATGTTGATGGGCTGAGCCACACTCATTAAAACGGTGTAACAGGGAGGCGATGGCCTCGTTGAGTTCGGCGGTGATGGTAATAAAGCGCATTAAGGGGTTAGAAGGTACTGATTAAGTAGCGAACACGCTAACAAAGCGATGGGGGATGGGCAAGAGAAAAGGCCGCCAGGCGGCCTTTGAAGACAAGATTTTAAAGCGCTAACGTCAGGATCTTGGTGGCCACTTCTGGCGTTATATCACCGTGTTCACCGAGTGCCGTCAGGCCATTGCGGCGCAGATTGTCTACCGCCTCGCTCACAGCCTGCTCCTGAAGGCCGTAATCGCTTAAGCGTGTTTTAACGCCCATTTGTTCGAAAAAGTCCTGAACTGCTTTGATCGTGGCGTCAATCAACGCCTCTTCGTCGGCATTTTCAAGGGCAAATACACGACGACCCAGTTGTAGGATCTTCTCGCGTTTTTGCGCTTTTTTCTCGAACATCAGCGCCGGGAGCACTATGGCCAGAGTTTGTGCGTGGTCCAGGTTGTACAGCGCGGTGAGTTCATGACCTATCATATGGGTGGCCCAGTCGTGCGGGACGCCTTGACCGATTAAGCCATTGAGCGCCATGGTGGCGGACCACATAACATTGGCGCGCACATCATAGTTTTGCGGCTCGGCCAGTGCCTGTGGGCCTTGCTCGATCAGGGTCGATAAAATGCCCTCAGCAAAACGGTCCTGCAGCGGCGCATTAACCGGGTAGGTGAGGTATTGCTCAATCACATGCACAAAGGCGTCAACCACACCGTTGGCTACCTGGCGTGGTGGCAGCGAATAGGTGTAGGTAGGGTCGAGCACGGCAAATTGTGGCTGCACTATGGGTGTACCAAAGGCGCGTTTTTGTTGCGTCGCCTTTTTGGTGACCACTGAGTTGCCATTACTTTCCGAGCCGGTTGCCGGCAGGGTGAGTACCGCGCCTATGGGCAGCGCGCTTTTTACCTCGGCGCCATTGACGAGAATATCCCAGCCATCGCCCTCATAGCGTGCCGCGGCGGCGATGTATTTGGCGCCATCGATGACACTGCCGCCGCCTACCGCGAGAATAAAGGTGATCTTGTGCTCCTTTACCACGGCTAATGCTTCGCTTAGGGTTTCATAGGTGGGGTTGGGCTCGACACCGGCAAATTCCACAAAGTCGAACCCCTCCAGGGCGTTGACAACATCGTCATACACGCCATTTTTCTTAATCGAACCGCCACCATATAAGAATAAAATCTTGTCGCTGGGTGCCAGGCGCGCGGTGATTTGCTTGGCTTGGCCCTGGCCAAAAAGAATTTCCGTGGTGTTCTTAAACTCAAAATTTAACATGGTAACTCCTACTTCTTATTTACTGCGCTGCTGCAAAGCAGAAATCAATGCGCTAGCCAGTTGCTTGTCTGAAAATGGGTTTTGCCCCGTGATTAACTCGCGATCGATCACCACATTGGGTTGCCACTGTTCGGCAAATTGCATCTCGGCACCGGCGTTGCTCATGGCCTTGGCCGGGTAGTAACGTAGTTTTTTACCCTCGAGTGAACTCTCAAACGTGGCTTCTTCAGGGTTAGAAAAGATGGTCATGCTATACCCGTCATACAGCCAGTCAGTTGCTTGTGCATCGCCACCTTGAGCAATGTTTTGTTCATATTCCACCGGGTTTTGCTGGGCCGACAACAGGGCGATGGGGCCGTGGCAGATAGCCGCTGTTGGCTTACTTTGTTCATGAAAATGCTGCAATATGGTGCGAACGTCTTCGTTATTTGCGAGGTCGATCAAGGGCGCATGACCGCCGGGAATAAATACGCCGCTGTATCTATCCAAACCCTGCTCGATCACCTCTTTTAGCGTATGGGTGTCGTTAATGCCTTCTAGGTTGGCGATCACTTTTTGAATGCGTGCCATTTCGGCCTCATCATCGCCAAAATACATGGCCTGCACCGAATTTTTATCCACCGCGGGGGCATTGCCTTTGGGCGTTGCAAGAACCAGTTCATAACCGGCTTTAAGTAATTCGTCCGCCGGCACGCCAAATTCATTGAGGTAGTAGCCGGTTTCATAGGTGCTGCCATCGGCAAGCTGCATCTGGGTTTCACTGGATAAGAGCACCAGTACCTGCTCGCTATTTTCTTGTGCCTGTGCAGCGCCGGTGGCCGTCAGTGACAGAGCGGTTGCGAAGACCGCGGCAATTTTTTTCAAGCTCATCTGTGCCTCTGGTTAATAACCAAGTTAGGTGAAAGATGTATCCAGTATAGTTAAGCTCTATAATAAGTAGAATTCAGTTTAATTTGGGTTAGGTATAAAATATCTGATGTCTTACTTTGTCCAGCTCCGTACCTTTGTTGAGGTGTATCGCTGCCTTAATATTTCCCGGGCGGCCAAAAACCTCGGTTTGTCGCAACCGGCGGCGACCGCGCATATCCAAAGCGTGGAGTCTACCGTGGGCAAGACCTTGTTTACCCGACGTCATCGTGGTGTTGAGCCCACCAACCTAGCCCATGAGCTGGCCGCACAAATAGGCAGTCATTTTGATGCCATAGAGCAGAAAATGGCTTCCACGCGCAGCCGCTCCAGTGAGGTGAGAGGCACTATCACCCTGGCCGGGCCGGCTGAGTACATCAGTTATGTGGCATCGGCACAGTTGGCAAACCTGCTGCAGGGCGGCCATGTCGATGTCAGTATTTTGCCCGGTAATAGGGAGCAGATTTATTCGGCCCTGGATAACGGCATAGCCGACTTAGCCATTACCGCTTCCTTGCCCGATAGCAGCATGTATGATTATCAGGTGCTGGACTCGGAGCGGCTGATGTTAGTGACACATAAATTACTGGCCGACTCATTACCTAGGCAAGAGATCGACGCCACTTTGCTAAATACCTTGCCGGTGGTCGCTTACAGCCCCCAGTTGCCGTTGATCCGCGAGTACTTTGATGTGGTGTTCAAGGCCCATTGCCGCTCGCAGATAATTGCCACCTGTCCTGATATTCGCGCCCTGGCCGGCATAGTGCGCACCGGAGTGGGCTATTCGGTATTGCCCGATTATTTATGTTATGACGACCTGCGCAGTGGGCGCTTGGTAAGCCTGGGTCCAGAGGGACCGGAGAATAATATTTACCTGGCCTGGCGCAAGGGCGCCTTGGCCCATCCCAGGGTGAATTATGCCCGCGATATTTTGATGGCGTTTTCCAATATCAATCGCTATGCATTTCATCGCGAATAAGGGGTTAACCCCTTTCGTTTTGGTGAGATTATCACCACAATAGATTGGAGTTGTGTATTAGGAGGTGAGCATGTCGGTCGAAACTACGCGTTTGGCAATTTGTAATCTGACAAAAGAGCAGTACCCGCAAATCAAAACCCTGATGGATGAAACCTATCCTGAGCTGGGCGGTGCCTGGCCCAGCCACACTATTTTTAGGTTGATCGACCAGTTTCCAGAGGGGCAAATAGGCATAGTCGACGATGATAAGCTGGTGGGCATTGCCCTTAGCGTTCAGGTGGACTACGGGCGTTTTTCCAACCCCCATACCTATGACGATATCGTCGACAGTCATGATCGGGTATTTAGCGATCCCAATGGCGATGCCCTCTATGGCTTAGATGTGGCCATAGCATCCACCCACCGTGGCATGCGCCTGGGTCGACGTTTATACGATGCCCGCAAAGAGCTCTGCCGTCAGTATAACCTGCGCGCTATTCTGGCCGGAGGGCGCATCCCTATGTATCACAATTATCGTGAGCATATGTCGCCCATGGAGTACATCGAAAAGGTGGACCGCAGAGAAGTGTACGACCCTATTCTGAGTTTCCAACTGGCGAATGATTTCCAGGTGAAGCGATTATTAAAAAAATACCTGCCGGAAGATGAAGAATCGGAGGGCTACGCCACCTTATTGGAATGGAACAACATCCTCTTTGAGCCCACGGATACGGTGATCGAAAGCACCAAGACCGTGGTACGGGTTGGCGCGGTACAGTGGCAGATGCGCCTGGTAGAAAGTGTCGATGAACTGTTAAAACAGGTGGAATACTTTGTCGATACCGTTTCGGACTATCAAAGCGACTTTATTCTCTTCCCGGAGTTTTTCAATGCGCCGTTAATGGGGCTGCATGATCACCGCAATCAAACCGAGGCCATCCGCAGCCTGGCGGAATACACGGACACCTTTGTTAAGGCCATGTCGCGCATGGCGGTGGAATACAATGCCAACATCATCACCGGATCCATGCCGCTGGCCGAGGGTGACATCATCTACAATGCCAGCTATTTGTGCCATCGCAGTGGCAAGGTGGACGAGCAGCGCAAAATTCATATTACTCCGCACGAGGCTTATGACTGGGTGATCCAGGGCGGCGATAAAATTGCGGTATTTGAAACCGATGCCGGACGCGTCGGCATTCAGATCTGTTATGACGTGGAATTTCCCGAGCTGTCGCGCATTCTCGCCGAGCAGGGGCTGGATATTCTCTTCGTGCCCTTTTGGACCGACACCAAAAACAGTTACCTACGGGTACGCCATTGCGCCCAGGCCCGTGCCATAGAAAACGAGTGTTATGTGGTGATCGCCGGCAGTGTCGGCAACCTGCCCGAGGTGGAAAGCCTGGACGTACAATATTCCCAGGCCGCGGTGCTGACGCCGTCGGACTTTTCTTTCCCCCATGATGCCTGCCTTAATGAGGCCACGCCCAACACCGAGATGCTGCTGTTCTCCGATTTGGACATGGATAAATTGAAGATCCTGCACAGTGAGGGTACAGTGCGCAACCTCAAGGATCGTCGCGGCGATCTCTATGAAGTAAAACTGGTTAAGGAGAACGGCTAGTGGCCTGGGTGTATTTGATTTGTGCGGGATTGTTTGAAATTGGCTGGCCGGTGGGGCTGAAGTTGGCGCAAGAGCCGCAAACCCGTTGGTTCGGCATTGCCATGGCGGTGCTCTTTATGGCCATTAGCGGCTTTTTGTTGTGGCTGGCACAAAAAACCATTCCCATGGGAACCTCTTATGCGGTGTGGACCGGCATCGGCGCCGCCGGCACCTTCCTGGTAGGGATCTTCTTTTATGGCGACAGCTCCTCGCTGATGCGTTACTTTGGCGTGCTATTGATTATTGCCGGGGTGATCACCCTGAAACTAGCGCACTAAGTGCTTAATATGTGTTACTAAAAGCCCATTGGCAGGCCTAGCGGCGTGTGCGAATAGGCTTTTTTAATGCCCCCACCACGCTGACGATAGGCGCCGTTATCAGCAGTAAAATACCGATGGCATACAACCAGCGATTTTCCTCTCTCGACTGATATCACGTTACCCATAAAAACGATACTGAGTGTCACCAGCGGCACTGATCGCCGCCTCAGGCAGTTCCATGCTAACGCCTGGGTTTTTCTTCTATTGTTGCCTAGTATATTAAGTAGGCCTAGTATCTGGATAATATTCATTAGTGATAATAGTAGGAATATTATTGTCTTACATAAATGGTGTCGCGGTTTGCGATTAGCATTCAGGGGCAAATAACAAGAAGGAAGCAAGAGCATGAAATACCTAGCAACCGCCTTATTACTTACCCTGAGTGCTTGGCCTGCGAGGGCCGAGGTGCCTTTATTCGCAGTCAAGATAGACATCTACCGTACGCAAACGGACCAATCGTCCCCCAACATGATTGCTGCCTTTAATCGGGCCCAGTTGGCACATCAGCCGCGTATTATCACCCGTGCGGGTAAAGAAGCACTGATTGAAACCGGCGAGCAGGATAAGCACTTGTTGTCTATCACCTTGCTTCCGAGTGCTGACGGAGAGTTTTACAGCGCCAATATGAACTATAAGATCAAGCGGCAGGACTGGCTGCAAGCCAGCAGTGAAAGTGAGCAAATACCCTTGGGGCAAAGCGTCTTAATGAGCAGCCATGTTGGCGAACAGCTTATTCTGATGCAAGTGACGGGCAAGCGCTTCCATGACCTTGATACCGCAACGCAATGGCTTGAAGTCGATTAGGGTTATTGCCTAAATAGTCTTAGTCTTTTAATTGAGCAAAAAGAATATATGTAAGGGTTTGTCGGCACTTCACATTTGCTGGTTGCCCTGCTTGATGAGGTTATCACCGCCCTCAACAACCCCAGACATTCAGCAACTGCAGGGGGCAGTGATAATTTAGCGTGGTAAAGCGTTATTCCTGAGGGACGGCAACGCCTCGAAATCGAAATGAGAGGTAGACAGCTGTTATCATTTCGGCTGCGGTACCAAAAACACCAATGACAAATATGCACAAGGCGACAGTCTCATTTTCTAAAAAATCAAATACTGCATTGTTACCAAAATAGGCCAAGCAGCCAAAAATAAGTGCCATGAAGAAGGGGGCGCCAATAACCCCCAGTATGGTTAAGCTCTTACGTAGTTTTGCCGCGTTGTTATTAGATTCCATTTTTATCATTTCCTTTTGGTTTGAATTATGACTAGATGCTGGTTGATCCTAGCGTTCTTCATCTATTGAGGTATTAGCTTAGATGCTTTTACAAAACTGTCTTGCATCAAATTCATTTTTGATTTCTTTGCCGTTACAGTGAGGCCATGGTGCAATGCACTCGAAATATTTACCCACTACTTCTGCACCTAACGTCTTGCTATCGATTAAGTCAGGCAGATCTCGAGGTAGTTTAGATTTGCATTCTGGGAATTTGCTGCTGATATATGTTGGGCAAACATTCACATCAATATTGTAGGATTGTGCGTTGGTTTCACACATTTTGATGGCTTGTGTTTCTCTAAGCTCTATATATTCACTGGTAGGAATAGGTTTGTTTGCGACATCAAAGATTCTTTCATGACCATTCTCTGTTGTTGTCGAATAAAAGTAGTAGCCGCCAGCTAGAAGGGCTATTAGTAAAAATTTTTTCACAGTACTTCCTTGATACTCAAAAATATATAGCAGTTTATAATAACACGCATAAAGGCGAAGGCGTTGGAGTTATAACTTACATTGGCGTTTTAGTGTTGTACAGAGGTGTCTAATTTTGTTCAAAGATTCCAATTACGTAAAACCAATAGTTGCGTTCACCAGCGGGTGCGCTCTTCATTATCTTGACAAAAAAGCCGGTGCTGGGCACCGACTTGGGTTGGGTCCATAACTATCAGCGCAGGGATCACTGCGGCGTAAACTTCAGCATCCTGGTTTGGTCTGTTAATTCAATGTCCACCAGACGGTAGGGGGCATTGGCGCCTTGTGTGGCGCTAAAGGGCATAAGGAACTGCCCGTTGCTATCAAGTTCCTTGGCCACCTCAACCGTTGCCAGCTTAATGCGTTCGCCATTATCGGCACGGCCGGTCAGGGTTGCGCGAATAGCATAGCGACCACTGTTGGTTACCTCCACCGGAACGCTAGCCTGGTATTGATTACCACCTAAGGCCTGTACCTTGGCATCGCTCATGCTGATGGTTTGCATGCTGTGCACAAAGGGCATTTTCACCGAGCGTTTGACCTTTTGGCCGTTAACCTGGGTGTCGACACTGGCCTCCAGTTCGTAGTAGCCATTGGCGGCGCCCAGGTAGGTCAGAGGCTGATCGAAAATCGCTTCGCCACCTTTGTAGCGAGCACCTATTTGCTCTCCCGTTGGGCTATGGAGCTTAAGCTGCACATTTTTATCCTGCAGCTTTTGCGATCCCATGTTGAGCTCGACCCCTAGGCGTTGCTGGTGCTCGGCCAGGGTAAACTGGGTACGAGCCTGCAGTGCATTACCTGAGCCTTTTTCGATTACATGAATCAGATAGATATCCTGGTCATTGAGTGCCTGAGTGGTGTGCAGCATGGGCTGGCCCTTGCCATTAATCTGCTCCAGCCTGAGGCCGACGCTGCCGTCGTTAAAGCCGGCTTGCTGCATCTGCTCGCGCGCGGCGATGGCCCGCACTGGTATTAGGCGCTGGCTTTGGACATCGCGAACGGAGAATTTATCGAGTTGCAGGTCGTAGGGCTTGATCACCTCACCGTTTTCAAAGCGGGCCTTGGGGGCAATGCGGATCAGGTGATCGGCCTGGTTTACAAACACCGGCACCCCCTGTTTCAGTTCTTTACCCGAGACCTGTTGCCAGTATTCAACGCTGGTTTTTTCCAATGACTGTAAGGGCGTTGCGGGTGTGGCTTGCACCTGCGGGAATTGATAAACGGTTTGGGTGTTACCGGCATTCGCCATGGCGCCTGTGCTGCTGAACATCATCAGGGCGCAAATTGTGGTTAATTTTTTCATTTTTGAGCTCCTAGATACGGTTCTTCAGCATGTCGCCAAGGCCAAAGCAGTTACGGCGACTTTGTTGGTGGCTGAGCGGTTCGCTGCCACGGGTGCGTGATTTATCTTGAAACCACACCGCGCCCGCCAAGGATTGGGAACTGCAATTTAGGAAGCCGTCGGAGCAGCTGTCTAACCAATTTTGAGTGACTTCCAGCGACACCTGATTTTGGTAGCCGCCGCAATAGCTGTCGCTATCCCAAATGGCCGAGTCCACATCACTGCCGACCACGGTTTCAAAGTGTGAAGGCAGGCCGGGGCGATTGGGGGTGCCATAGAGCCACTGGGCATTGTAAGACGCCATCCAGGATACCTGTTGCTGCTTTACCGCATCATTGGCGAAGCCCAACAGCCAGCCAAGACTTTGCTCAAAGGAATTGCCGGCCACCACCGCATCGGCTAAGGGGGTGCCACCACTGGAAGGCGCCAGCGCTATGGTACGGGTGACCTTATTAATGATGTTGGGGTAGCGGTTATCCCAGGTGGGGTTGGATAAAATCCAGCGCACCACGTTGCCCCCGTTGGAATGAGTGATCAGCGTCAGCTCGGTAATGTTTTTATTATTAATAAAGCTGGTGAGTTGTGAGGCTAAACAGCCGGCGGCACCGTCGGTCCACATATATTGTTCAAAATCACAATTAATAACCGTGTAGTTGTTGGTATTGGTCAGGCCCTGGCGCACCGTATTGATGAAGCCGCTGGTCCAATAGTCGTTATAGGCGTCGGTTTGCTGGCCGGTGCCATGGATAAATGCGACTCCTTGCGCGGCCATGGCCCCCTGGCTTATGCCCAGTGCCAGCGCCAATGTGAGTAGTTTTGTTTTCATGTGTATTCCTGTTGATTCTATTCCTATCTTTCTGGTTGGAGGAGTGACCTCCGATCAGAAAATAGACTAAACAGGTACAAATGCAAGAAATTGTTACAAATATTTAACCTAACTGTCTTCATGCGTTATTGCTGTTATGTTTGTAGTGATAAAAGCGCAATAATTGATGGGGCGTGTACGACGCAGGTGCGACAAGTTGCTACAGCGACAAATCCTGCCTTGTCATTATTACTTGCTGTGATATGACATATTGTGAGTGGAAGCTCGGCCAGCCATGCTGGCCATTATTTTGTTCTAAATTTGGCTGTTGAGCTTGATTGCAAAGCGGCGCACAATGATAAAAACAAGAAGAAAAATAAGGATCAAGCATGAGTACCTTAGTGATTTGCGCGCTCTTGGCGTGTTTAATTCCCTTCCTTGCTAAAGCCCCCTTGGCCTGGGCCCAGCAACAAAGCGGTGGCTACGATAACCGCCATCCACGGGCACAACAGCAGGCCTTAACCGGATTTGGCGCCCGCGCCCTCGCGGCACATCAAAACAGCTTCGAATCCCTGATCGTGTTCGCCGTGGCCATGGCCGTGGTGCTGGGCACCAACACCTCGGGGGCTGTGATGGATACCCTGGCCATTACCTATTTGCTTGCCCGCGTGCTTTACTGCCTGTGTTATTGGTATAACTGGCATGTGGCTCGTTCGCTGATTTGGGCCCTGTCCCTGGCCTGCCCCTTGGCCATGATATCCCTATGTATTTAACGTTTTTCTGTCGAGATCATTTCCTCGACCAAGGCCAGGCGCAGTTGGATATCTTGTAACGAGGCACTGCGCTGGCGCACCAGTAGTATCACTGTGGTCAGTGCCGCCACCATCATGGAGATAGTAAAGGCGATAAAGGCAACGCCCTTGAGTGCTTCAGATACATCTTCTTTATGCGCCAGACCAACGCTGAATCGGCTTTGTATAAGCTGATAGTCCAAATATTCGGTATAACCGATAAAACACAGAATACCCAGTGTCAGCAGCCAGGCTACAAGGCTGATGGCCATGATTGAGGTGTATATTTTCTGGTCCCGATGAATTTGCTGAAGTACCGGGTTGTGTTGATTAGGCATGTGTAAGTTCCTTTTCAAGGTGTTGTATCTGTGCTGAGTTAGCCAGTTTTTTACGGGCATGAAATAAACGCGATTTTACGGTCGCCGTGGGCAGGTCGCAGATCACGGCAATTTCTGTACAGCTCATCTCCTGCCAATAGAAGAGGTAAAGCACCTCCCTAAAGTATCGCGGCAGGGCGCCGAGCAATTCAATATCGAAATCTAACAAGCAACTGGTTGGTTCTTGGTCAGGTGATTCAATAAGATCATCTGTTAACTCAATAACTTGAGGTTCTTTGATTTTTTTATAGGCGTGGTGGTGCGCAATGCGTAGCAGCCAGCGCTTAAACGCATAAGGAGATGACAGGGTGTGTAATTGCTTATATACAGTAAGCCAGGTTTGCTGTTGGACATCATCGCTGTCCTGGCCTTGAACACCTAGCTGTATCAGGTAGCCCGCGATGGTGGCAGAAAAGGTGTCATACACCTGAGTGAATGCCTGCTCACATCCTGTTTGTGCGCGAATTATTGTTAGATTTAGTTGCATCCGTGCTCATTTTTAAGGCTCTGTTATAGATAAAGAGGCCGTAAGTTTTAATTCGGTTTAAATTATTTTAAAAAAACACAAAGCAAGCACCTTAATTAAGGGGCTTGCTTTATACTCTTGGTCGTTGCGAATTAATGTGATTTTACATTAATACGCTCTGCTAATTCAGGTAGTTGCACCTCTGCGCTGAGTGCGAAATCCAGTTGCACCAGGTGTTCCTCTTGTGGAAATGCGTAAGGCTCATAACGCCATTGTTGCAGCGCACGCACCGCTTCTTTATCAAATACCTTGGC
Source organism: Pseudoalteromonas sp. T1lg48 (assembly GCF_002964785.1). GTDB lineage: Bacteria > Pseudomonadota > Gammaproteobacteria > Enterobacterales > Alteromonadaceae > Pseudoalteromonas. The sequence goes on along the minus strand of NZ_PQCC01000003.1, from coordinate 16,471 downwards.
CGGTTGAGACTGCACCACCACCACATTACGAACAGCGCCTTCCTCGTCAACTTGGAATCGTAAAACCACAGAGCCAGAAATTTTTTGCTCCGCTGCTTCTTTAGGGTAAATGGGCTCAATACGCATCACGGGTTTGGGTTGACTCGCTGACTTTTGTCTATGGCCTTCGCCAGCCTGAGTGCCGGCAACCAAGGTAAAACTTCCCAGGGCAACAAGCAGGGCCAGCACCTTGGCCAGGGCATAGCCCTGATTGGCCGATTGCATATTGTATAGGCGTTGTAACATCATGTTTTTATCTCCGTAGTAAGAATAAGCCAAGCTATGCAGCCGTGACTGGCTGGCGCACTCGACCATGGATTTGCCGTACTGCAAACGCTGTGCGGCGGATTTATCGGCTAGCACCCGCTCATCGCAGGCCAGCTCTTGAATGCGTCTCAGGCTGAAATAAGCCACCCAGCCCAAGGGGTTAAACCAGATTAAAATGGCGGCGCTCAGGGCAATCAGGTTGATGACATTATCGCGGCGCTCCAGATGCACCCGCTCATGTTCGAGCATCAGGGTGAGGGCCGAGGCATCGACGTCTTGCAGTAAACGCTGCGGTAGTACAATGCGCGGGTTAAAGAAGCCAACCACCATGGGTGAGCTGATCGCCTTGCTGAAATACAGAGTCGTATTACCTGCCTGTCCCGGCAGCTGGTTATCGAGGGGAGCGGCGTTCAGGCGGCGCTGAAATACCAGGTGTTGGTAGGCAACCAGGGCGAACAAGGCGGCGGCAATAAGCCAATAGGCCAGCTCCCAGCTAATGCTTACCTCGGCACCTGCCTGGCGCAAGGGCGTCACCACATACTGGCCAATCATGGCCGGAGCGGCCAGGGTATGTTTTAACTCTATGCTTTGCGCCAGCAGCAACGCCGGGAGCAACAACCAGAGGCCATAGATAAAGCGCGCACTCAGTGCCTTAAGGGCATAACGCTCCGCTACAATCAAGGCGACGAGTAAGGTGCACAGCAGTGCCTGTTGCGAAATAATCCATGACAACATATTACTTTCCTTGTTGGTCTTCCCACTCTTTAATAACGGCTTTGAGCTCGTTGATATCCTGCTGTGACAGCTGTTCGGTTTTGGCAAAACCGCTGACCAAGGGGGCAATGCGGCCACTGAAGAAACGCTGGATCAGATTCTTGCTCTGTTTAAGAGTGTAATCTTCACGGCCTATGGTGGGGCTGTATTGGTAGAGGCGGCCTTGCTTTTCAAAATTCACCGCTTGCTTTTTAACGAGGCGACCCAGTAAGGTTTTGATGGTTTTGTCATGCCACTGGGTATCATCGCTCAGGCGCTCGATAATTTCACTCGACTTTGCCGGATGGCCCTGCCACAACGCTTCCATTACCTCAAACTCTGCTTTGGATAGCTCAATCATAACTTTGCTCACAAATGTAATCCTTAATTTTAAGATTACATTTGTAGTCAAAATGATCAAGCTATTTTTTCAACAACTTAACTTCCTCAGGTGTGAGCTCGATAAATTGATTTTCGGCGAGGCGGGTGCAATCAAGGTGCAGTTGGCCGATGCGCACGCGCAGTAAGTCGACCACGCGGTAGCCGCAATAACGTGCCATTTTACGGATCTGCCGATTGAGCCCTTGGGTGAGGATGATCTTAAAGCGCGTTGGGGAGAGTGGGGTGCAAACACAAGGTTTAGTGAGAATGCCGTTCACCGGCACGCCTGCGCTCATGCGGGAATAAAATGCCTCGTCCAAGGGCTTGTCTACCTCGACCCAGTATTCTTTTTCATGGCTGTGATCCGGATGGGCCAGCTGGTTACAGAGCTCACCATCATTGGTGAGGATCAACAGGCCACGGGAGTCCTTGTCTAAGCGGCCAATGGGGTAGGTGCGCTGCTGGGGCGGTAAGTGATGGATCAGACTGTGTGAATCCTCGGTTTTGAGTTTGCAATCTATGCCTATCGGTTTGTGGTAGGCGTAATAACGTTTGGCCGCCAAGCCATCAACACGCTCGCCGTCAACGATGATCTCATCCTGCTCGCTGACATGATCAATATGATTGGCGGCGCGGCCATTGACAGTCACTCTGCCGGCATCAATAAGGCGCGAGGCGCCACGGCGGGAGCAGACTCCGGCGTGAGATAAATACTTGGCAAGACGGATGCAGGCTGACATAACAAGACAAGGAAATACAGATGCCGCCATACTAGCATGATATCCTCAATGATGCCGCATGATGGCTGCTTAGCGGTCCGGTTTTTACTGGGCATTAAGCGCGCCAAAATAACCTTACTTTTATGCTGGTCAATTGCCTAATCTTATGTAAATCTGAGCTTTATTAGGGATAGAGAGGGTGTATGACCATGAGCGATTTTTTGATCCGTGCCATCGACTTGCTAAGCAGTTTATTTTTACTGTTTATCGGTATCTTGGTACTGCTTACCATTTACTATTATTTGGTCGATATTCACCAAAATAAGCATGCTATACGCCGAAATTATCCGGTTATCGGTCGTTTTCGTTACTTTTTCGAACGTCAGGGTGAATTCTTTCGGCAATACTTTTTTGCCATGGATCGTGAAGAAATGCCGTTCAACCGTGCCGATCGCAGTTGGGTGTATAAGGCGGCGAAGAATCTTGATCGCACCGCCGCGTTTGGCTCCACCCAAAGCCTGGATCCCACGGGCACCATCATGTTTATGAATACCGCCTTCCCTACCCTGGAAGAAGACGCCATAGAGCCCGAGCCGGTCACCATAGGTGAGCATTGCCCTCACCCCTACCAGGCAAAAAAAGTGTTTAATATTTCCGGCATGAGCTATGGCGCCCTTTCTAAGCGCGCCGTGCTGGCGCTCTCGCGCGGAGCCCGTCAAGCCGAGTGTTGGATGAATACCGGTGAAGGGGGGTTGAGTCCTTATCATCTGGAAGGAGGCGCTGACATCGTCTTTCAAATCGGCACCGCCAAATATGGGGTGCGCGATGAGCAGGGCAGATTAAGCGATGTCAAGTTGAAGGAAATCGCCGCTCATGATCAGGTAAAAATGTTCGAAATTAAAATGAGCCAGGGTGCCAAACCGGGCAAGGGCGGCATGTTGCCTGGGATCAAGGTAAATGCGGAAATCGCCCAAATTCGCGGCATTCCCGAGGGCAAGGATTCCATCAGCCCCAATGGTCACCCGGAAATAAAGAACGTGGGCGACTTGCTGGATATGATAGCCCATGTGCGCAACATTACCGGCAAACCCACCGGCTTTAAAGCTGTGATTGGCGAAACCTCCTGGTTAGAAGAGCTGGCCGAAGAAATTAATAATCGCGGCCCAGATTCGGCTCCTGATTTTATTACCATAGACAGCGCCGATGGTGGCACGGGGGCGGCACCCCAGCCACTTTTGGACTCGGTCGGTTTGCCGCTCAAAGAGAGCCTGCCCTGGGTGGTCAACTTGCTTGAACGCCATGCCCTGCGCAAGCGGATTCGCATTATCGCCTCGGGCAAGCTGATCGTGCCCTCTAAGGTGGCCTGGGCGGTGGCGCTGGGAGCGGACTTTGTGGTTTCGGCCCGTGGTCATATGTTTTCACTGGGCTGCATTCAGGCCCTGCAGTGTAATAAAGACACTTGCCCGACCGGCATTACCACGCATAATCCTAAATTAATGAAGGGCTTGGATGTTGTGGATAAAACCCAGCGGGTGGCCAACTACAACAAATACATTCATTATGGCATTGGCCTTATTGCCCACTCCTGTGGGGTCAATAATATCCGCGGTCTTAACCGCAAGCATGTGCGCGTGGTGCAAGAGGACGGACTATCGCAATCCCTGGATGAAATGTATGCCATGTACAAGTAGCACATGGCGAGTGCTTACCAACTGCGTTAAACTGCGGTTTATCACATGTTTCGAGGCAATTTAATGCATCAAGAACAACCTAAAAATCCGCTACACGGCGTTAAGCTGGAGCAAATCGTTACCCGCCTGGCCGAGCATTATGGTTGGGAGGAGCTGGCGCAGCAGATTAATATCAATTGCTTTAAGAAAGACCCGTCGGTGAAGTCATCACTGAAGTTTTTGCGCCGTACTCCCTGGGCGCGGGAGCAGGTCGAGCAGCTGTATATCAAAACCTTTTGTACCTGGCCTTATAACGCCGGGATATAAGGACTAAGTGCATGAATCTGAGCGTCGCCCTGGTACAACAGGATATCCGCTGGCTCGATGTTGATACCAATCTCACGCAGCTAAGTACATGCCTTGAGTCCATCGGCGATGTCGATTTAATTATCCTCGCGGAAACCTTCGCCACCGGATTCGCAGTGGCCGATAGCCAGGTGCATGAGTCGGCCGAGCAGATCTTAATCTGGCTTAAAGAGCAGGCGCAGCGTCATCGGTCGGTTATGTGTGCCAGTGTGATCGTCGCCGAGCAAGGGCAAAAGTTTAACCGCCTGTACTGGGTGTCTCCCGGCGGTGTGGTGCAGCATTATGATAAGCGGCACCTGTTTTGCCTGGGGCAAGAAGGCAAGTACCTTAATCCCGGTAAGCAAAGAGTCATTTTTACCTTAAAGGGTCTGCGCATCTTGCCGCAAGTTTGTTACGACCTGCGTTTTCCCGTGTTTGCCCGCAATCGCAACGATTATGAGGTGATGATCAATATCGCTAATTGGCCGGCGGCACGACGTAGCGCCTGGGATACCTTGCTACGGGCACGAGCCATTGAAAACCAATGCTATGTGTTGGCGGTTAATCGTATTGGCGATGATGGTCACGGCATAGCGCATAATGGTGGTACCGCGGTCTATGACTTTGGCGGCGAACCTTTGGCTCAGGCCACAGATGACCAGCCACAAGTCCTCACTATTACTCTGGATAAAGATGCGTTAGAGGAATACCGCCAGGCCTTTCCCGCCTGGCAGGATGCCGACGCTTTTGACTTGCGCTAGGGTAGTTGTAAGGTCATCGGCAGGAGCCCCGGGGCAGTGGTATAATGCTGATATGACTTAGCGAACCCGAGCCCCTATCTTGATTTTACCCGTACTTCTCGCCGGTGGTGGCGGCACCCGGTTATGGCCGCTGTCGCGCCAGGATCGTCCCAAGCAGTTTTTGCGTCTTAATGGCGAGCATTCCTTGCTACAGCAAACGGCGTTACGTTTTCGTGGTGCGGGCTGTCTGGCGCCTTTGGTGATCTGCAGTGCCGAGCACCGCTTTATGGTGGCGCAGCAGTTGCTGGAGATAGATATGTGTGCCAGCGCCATTATTCTCGAGCCTGAAGGGAAAAATACCGCGCCGGCGGCGGCCTTGGCAGCGCTGTGGGCGCAGCAGCATCATGCCGAGGCGAGCCTGTTCTTTGCCCCGGCCGATCACGCCATTGCCAACTTCGAGCTACTCACAGACAAGCTGGGTGAGCTTGAGGGCGCAGCGCAGCAGCATTTAGTCTTATTTGGTATTACCCCGAGTGAGCCGCAAACCGGCTTTGGCTACATCCGAAAGGGCAAACGTTTTGCTTCGTCTGCAGACTGTACCGAAGGTTTGTATCGAGTTGCCGGCTTTACCGAAAAGCCGGATCGGGCCACCGCCGAGGATTATCTTAAGCAGGGTCAATATTATTGGAACTCGGGTATGTTGCTGGCCGGTTGTGGCGTATTTATCCGCCAATTTCAGGAGCACAGGCCGCAGCTATTGGCCAAAGTGCGTAGTGCCGCAACATTTAGCAGTGATCTGGACTTTACCCGTGTCGATGAACACGCCTGGCAACTGCTGGACGGGGACTCTTTGGACTATGCGCTGCTGGAGCGTAGCGAGCAGCTTTTGCTCTGCCCGTTGCCGCTGCAGTGGTTTGATCTCGGCAGTTTTGCGCAGCTGTATCAATATCATAGCCGCGACGAGCATGATAATTTGGTGCTCGGCAGCGCCGTTTGTGCCGACAGCCGGGGTAACCTGATCGCCGCCGATGAACAGCACCTGGTGGCGACCTTAGGCATTAGCGATACCGTTATAGTACACAGCGGCGATACCATCTTAGTGGCAGCTAAGGATCACCTGGAAAAGATGCCCGAGCTGGTGGCCAAGGTGGCCGAAGAGCATCCGCAACAACGTCGCTACCATAGACAGACTTTTCGCCCCTGGGGGCATTACGAGGTGCTCAATGAGGGAGACGGCTATAAGGTCAAGCGCATTGTGCTACAGGCCCAGGCGCGCTTGTCCTTGCAGGCGCATCAACATCGCTCCGAGCATTGGGTCGTGGTTAGCGGTGAGGTCCTGGTGCAGGTTGAGCAGCAGGAGCACCGACTAAGTAGCGGTCAGTCCATCTATATTCAGGCGCAGCAGCGCCACCGCCTAACCAATGTGGGTAATAGGGCGGCGATCATTATTGAGGTGCAAAGCGGTGATTATCTGGGTGAAGACGATATTATCCGTTTTGACGACGATTACGGCCGCTAAAGTGCGGCTGCGAGAGCACGGCCGTTAACGCAGCGTCTGGCTGCGCATAAACTTAAGGTATTGCTCCAGACTTTGCTGCCATAGGTCGAGGCCTTCGGCCAGACCCTCGTCTATGGTCTTACCGTCGAGCAGACGGCGTTCGATTTTTTTCAGTGCCATGCCATAGCGATTAAAGCCCAGTTGTAAGGCGGTGCTGGCCTGACGGTGTAACAGCTTGATGCACTGCTCCTTATCATTGCCCACCAGTTGCTGACAGCGCAGCAGTTTGTTGCGCGCCGAAAGCACGAATTCATTGTAGATGGATATCAGTTCTTGCTCGGCAAAGGTATTGGCCATCAGCTCGGCGGCGGTTTCATCGTAGAGCACGTCCTTTAACGCGACGCTGATATTTGGGGTTTGGTTTGATTGCGAGTCACTTAGTGCCTGTCTGAGCTTCTCTTGCTTAATTGGTTTGCCGACTATGTCCTTGATACCCAGGGCCAGATATTCCTTGACCTCATCGGGACTAAGGCTGGCGGTAAAGGCCAATATCGGGGTGCGGTGATTGCGATGGTCCATGGTTTTGAGCTTGCGGATCACTTCCTGGCCGCTGAAGTCCGGCAGGTTCATATCCAGGAGCACGACATCAAAGTGATGTTGCTTGAGCAGCTCGATGGCACTGCGACCATCGGTGGCCAGTTTGACTCTGTGTTCATCCTCGGCCATAAATTCGATGGCGATTTTCTGGTTCAGTTCCAGATCTTCAACCAAGAGCACATCCAAACCGGTACGATAATTGTCTGATTTGGGGCGCTTTTCTACCAGGCTCAGTTCACCCACCGTGAGCTTTACGGCAAAGCTAAAGGTGCTGCCTTCACCGAGGTGGCTGGTAATGTTTAACTGGCTGCCAAGGTGGGCCAGCAGGCGGCTGGTGATAGCCAGTCCTAGCCCTGAGCCGCCCTTGAGCTTACCAGCGCTGCTTTGCACATAGGGTTCAGTTAAATACTGGATTTCATCCTCTTCGATGCCCGGTCCTGAGTCGATAACGCTAAAGCTCAGGGTGTGTTCCTCTTGACCACCATGGAGCAGGTCGACCTTCAGGGTGACCTTACCCTGATCGGTAAATTTAATGGCGTTGCCTACCAGGTTGATAAGAATTTGTCTGAGCTTTTGGTGGTCGCAGTAATAGCAGGCCTGTTTCGCCAGGTTGTAGTTAAGCTCAAACTTCACCCCCTTTTGCTCCGCCAATGGACTGAGCAATAAACACAGGTTGTTAAGCCAGGTATGCAGCTCAACGTCTTCCTCATACAGGGCTTCATCGCTTTGCTCCAGGCTGGCGTACTCCAATACCTTGTCGATCAGCAGGGTAAGGGATTCGGCTGAATTGATAATGGCCTCGCAATAGGGTTTGTTCTTCGGCGTGCTCGCCTGATTCAGGATCAACTGGGCGCTACCGAGTATGCCGTTTAACGGGGTACGGATCTCATGACTGATGGTGGACAAAAACATGCCCCGGATCTCTAAATCCTTTTGTGTTTTTGACGTTAATTGATTGAGGTTGAGCTCGCGGCGCTCATTACAAAACAGTGCTACACCGGCGGCAAACAGCATGGGCGCGAGCACGCCTTTAACCAGTAACGCGACACTAAACCAATCGTTATCAAATTGTGTCGTGTGCTCACTGTGGGTCATGACCAGGGCGCGGGCGGCAAACACTAAGAGCGACATACTCAGAGCGATCAGGTACACCAGGCTGGCGCTGGGGTACTTACTGCGGCCATAGCGACTAACAATGTAGAACAGACAAGCCGCTTCGACGAAGCGATGCAGGTCGATCAGCAGCACCTGGGCGGAGATATCCACGGCGATAAACATAAAGTAGGTAAAGCTGATAAATAAGCAGCAGCTGACAAAGATAAAAAAGTAGGTCAGCAGGCCGTTATAGTTGAGGAAGCGATTGATGGCCAAGACATGGATCACCGAGCCGCAAATAAAGAAGAAGTTGGCCAGGGTGATAAAGTGATCATGTTGTTGCGGTGCTTCAATGGCGGAGATGATGATGCCTACTAATAGGCAGACCGGGTACCATACATACAGGCCGATGCCGACAAAATTACGGTTGGCGCGCCAGGTAATAAAATTGAGCAAGGCCATCACAAAGATGGCCGCGGCGCTGGTATAAAAGAGGGTCGCTGTGTCTAGCATCCGTGATATGTATTGGTTATGGGTATTTAGTTTCTACTATACGGAAAAATCCCAGCTTGGCTATGTGTAAGTATCCAGAGGCAATTTATTGCGGATAAGAAAAAGCCGGAATAGCGCCGGCTTTTAGATTAGGGCCTGTTGACCTTTGCCGCATAGCTCGCGTCGCGATCAGAATGCGTTTCGATTAAACATAAAGTAAATCGAAAAGTTAAACAGACCCTAACGTAATTCGTTCGGGATATTGGTCTGGGCCCAGGACAACAGCTCGATGCGGTTGCGGCACTTGGTTTTACGGAAGGCACTGTAAAGGTGCGTTTTCACCGTGTGCGGGCTGATACTGAGTTGTTCGGCGATCTCTTTATTCTTAGAGCCCTTACTCATTAAGCCAACGATGGCTTTTTCACGCTTGGTAAGTTTAACCGGCTCAATGTCGCCTTCGGTCAGCTTGTGCAATGAGTCTTTGTTGAACTGCAGCATGCGATTAAGCACGTTACACATGACGTCACGGCGATACCATAGATGGTTTTCTTGCAATAAACGAATGCCCTTCATCATCACATCGGCGTTATCCGAGGTATAAAACACGCCGCGAATACCGCTTAGCAGTGCACGGTTGGCCAGCTCAGGGTTCTCATCCAGATTGAATAGGACGATATCGCACTCCACTTTTAGGTTGACCAAGTGGTGCTTTAAGCGACCCCAGGCGTCCTCGTTAGACGTCTCAATAAATAAATAAGCCGTATCCGGTTGCACCTGGCTTACATCGGTGCCTTTTTGGACATCAAAACCTTGGGTGCGCAACAGCGGTGCCAAGACATTAAGGCCGATTTGGTTGATCGGCTCCTGCTCAAGCAATAAAAATACGGTCTTACTCATTGGGTGGTTAGCTCATTCAAAACTATTTGCACTATCCTAACACGCTATTCACTTCTTTTGTATTAGGGGTATTAGATTTAATAGTGAAAAAAGATGATTAATGGTTATTTGCCACACATTTGTAAACAATAGGTTACGAAAACCTAAAATTAGGCGCCAAAAAGCGCCTAATCGCACCAGAAAAAAGTATGTGAAGAAGTTAATAAGGTGATGATTACTATACTTTTAGCTTATCTTGGTAGGGAGGCCAACCCATCGGCTTGCCAGCTAACATATGTAGGTGGATATGGTACACGGTTTGCCCGCCATGGCCGTTACAATTCATCACCACGCGATAACCATCCTCGGCATAGCCATGTTCCTTGGCCAGCTTAGCAGCAACCACATATAAGTGGCCTACTACGGAGGCATTTTCCGTGGTTACGTCATTAATGGTCGCTATTGGGTTTTTCGGGATAATCAAAACATGAAAGGGAGCCTGAGGATTGATATCGGTAAAGGCCAGTGCATGGTCGTCTTCGTAAATGATATCGGCGGGGATCTCGCGATTAATAATTTTGGTGAAAATGGTCTCTGTGCTCACGGCGAGCTCCTTAATTTAGCTACTAGGGTGTCAGTAATGACAAAGAAAAGCATAAGTGTCAAACTGAGAACCAAAGCTTAAATGGAAGGTAGGTACCTCATGTGGAAAAAATTCTCCGGTGCAGCGGCGCTGGCTTTGTTGCTAACGCCTTCGGCTTATGCCGAAACTGTGTCCTTTGTGAACGAAATCATCCCCTTACAGGTTAATGATAAAACCATTTCGCATTCTATTTTTAATACCGTCGACGAGCTGAAGTTGGCTCCGGGTAGCTATCGTCTCAAGCTTAAATACAGTGACCTGTATGAAAGTGGCTTTGACGACCATGAGGTGATCGAGTCGGAACCCTTTTGGGTGACCCTGGAGGTTGCCGCCGGGCAGGATTACGAAGTGGTTTTCGACCGGGCCGACACGGTAGCCGCCGCCAAGGCATATGCGCAAAATCCCACCGTGCGTTTGCGGGTTGAGGGCCAGGAGCTTGAAGCACCTATGTCTAAAGCGGCCGCGCCTAGTGTGGCTGCACCCAGCGTAGCCGCCCCAGCGATAGCCGCTCCCACCTTGGTGCCTGCAAATATAGCCCCGGCCCCTGCAGCCGCCACAGCAACAACTGAGGCTGGGACTACAGCAGCCTCTCAGGCCGCCGGTAATGTCAGCGCAGCAGCCATGTTAGAGTTCTGGTGGCAACAGGCGACGCCGGCACAGCGCCAGGCGTTTTTGCAGAAAGTGCAGTCTGATACCAATTCACTTAAATAGCTAATCATTCTAGCGGGCTAAATATCGTGCTCACTGTGTTGGGATTTTTCTATGTAGAATAACTACATAAGAAAAATTCCGCCTTGTTATCACATCATTTATCCAGCGCTATATCTGATCACATACTTAACAGAATTGGTATGAGCAATAAACTCAACTATTTGTTTGCAATAAAAAAGGGTGCATCAAGCACCCTTTTTTACTTAGCCATCGCTATTAGTTAAATAGCGCGTCTATCGTACCTTGCGCCAGTGGGTGATAACCCGGACGAGCGCCTTGGTATACTTCATAGGCCCAGTCACGCTTGTTGTTTTGGATCAGCGCCTTGTACAGGGGCACGATCAACTTACGACGACCTATGCCGCTTAGGTGTTTATCCAGCGCCGGGTAAATTGCTTCATAGCCATTGCCGACTGCCAGCATAAACCAGGCGAACGCGACTTCCTTATTGGTTGAAGCGGTCAGGTTAAACTGGGTATCCAGCTCTACCATCTTCTCGCCAGCCAGGTCGCGCGGCAGGTTGTTGATAAAGTGCAACCACTCATGCACGGTCCAGTTTGCGGTAGGTAAGTCGCTGGCTTTTTTGCTGCCTGCTAACCAGGCCTGAGTCTCGGTATCGACCTTGTCGAAGACATCCGAGGTAGGCTGAGGTGCATCGGCAGGTAGACCCGGCTGATGGATCCACTCATTGACCTTGTCCATGCTAACCACACCTTGGTGTTTGTTGATAAGGTTCTCTTCCAGGTAGCGCTCAAATTCCGCCGTGGTTAGCGACTGGAATGAATAGGCCTTAAAGTAGCCCTTCACGAACTCGTCAAAGACATCGCGACCAAACTTTTCTTCCAAATAGATAAGGAATAGCTGGCCCTTGGTATAAGGCACTGAGCTAAAGGCATCGTCCGGATCGCGTCCGTTTAGCTCCAGGTTTAAGCGGGTATCCGGCGCCGGTAATCCTTTGAGCAGGGCATTTAGGCCGGCGGCATCCAAAGACTGTTCCATGACCGCACGCTCGCGACCGAATACTTCTTCCATAATGCGGTTTTCAACGTAGGAGGTGAAACCTTCGTTCAGCCATAAATCTTCCCAAGTGGCGTTGGTAACCAGGTTACCTGACCAGGAGTGCGCCAGTTCGTGAGCGATCAGGTTGACCAGGCTCTTATCGCCGGCCACTACGGTAGGGGTGATAAAAGATAGACGTGGGTTTTCCATGCCGCCGAATGGGAAGCTGGGAGGCAGCATCAACAAGTCGTAGCGACCCCATGCGTATTCGCCGTACATGACTTCCGTTTTATCGATCATCGCCTGGGTATCGTTAAACTCGGCCACCGAGGCATCAAGAATTTGCGGCTCGGCAAAAATGGCGGTCTGGTGTGACATTTCTTTGTATTCCAGGTTACCGGCACCGATGGCAATCAGGTAAGGAGGAATGGCCTGCGGCATATCGAAGAAGTAGTCACCATCTTTGATGAAGGCACCCGTGTTGTCGGCACTCATAACCGCACGGACATTTTCCGGCGTTTCGATACGAGCGCTGTAGGTTACGCGCATGGCCGGCGTGTCCTGTACCGGGATCCAGCTACGGGCATGAATGGCCTGCGACTGGCTGTACATAAAGGGCTGGGTTTTGCTGGCCGTTTGCTCCGGCGTCAACCATTGCAGGCCTGAGGCTTGAGGCAAACTGTTGTAATAAATACGCACCTTAGGTGCCTGCTGCTTAAAGCGAATGGTCAGTTTTGACCCTTTCACATCGTCACGAGCCGCTAAATCAAATTTTGCCTTGTGCCATTTACCCTGCGCATCCTGATAGCTCACGCGGTCGACTTCAAGGTCGCGGGTATCCAGTACCAGGGTACGAGCGGCGTCATTTTTCCAGTTCAGGCTATGCTCAACGAAGCCTTCTAATTGCTTGTCGGCGAAATCGACATCAAGATCTAAATACAGATGCGTGGAGACCACATCGTCTAGGTTGGCATAGGTGTGCTCGTCGCTGGCCGCCAGGCTGTGCAGGCTAACGCCGCCAAGCGCTAAGGCAAGAGCAAGAGGTTTTAATTTCATAGCATCCTCAGAACGGGTGAAATAAGAAGTGCTTGTTATATCAGATATAGACAACGACTGACAGCTATGTCTGTTCGCTGGCTTGGGGTACACTTAGGGCAAATAGCTAATCGAGACGTTTTCTTTTGCCTGCATTACAACGCCATCATACCTTTGCGCTGGACGTGCCCTGTCACCAGCTTGTGACCATCACGGATCCGGCACAGCTTCGCGAGTTCGATTACACCCAAGCATTTTGTGTGCTCGGCGAGGGTAGCAACACCATCTTTACCACTCCCTATCAAGGCACCGTGATGCTGATCGCCAATAAAGGGGTGCGTATTGAGGAGTTGGCGCAAAGCTGGCTATTGCATTGTGCAGCGGGTGAAAACTGGCATGCGTTGGTGGAGAACACCTTGGCTCTGAACATGCCTGGGCTGGAAAACCTGGCACTCATTCCCGGCAATGTCGGTGCCGCGCCGGTGCAAAATATAGGTGCTTATGGGGTCGAACTGGCGCAGTTTGTCGAATATGTAGAAGGCTATCATATCGCTCGCGGCGAAACCCAAAGGCTCAGTGCCGAGCAGTGCCGCTTTGGCTATCGTGATTCCATCTTTAAGCATGAGCTGAAAGGTCGGTTTATTATTACCCAGGTCGGCTTGCGCCTACCTAAACAGTGGCAGCCGAATATCAGCTATGGGCCCTTGCAGGGCTTACAGCAGCCGAGCGCCAAGCAGGTGTTTGATGAGGTGGTGGCGGTGCGTCAGGCCAAGCTGCCGGACCCCAAGGTGCTGGCCAATTGCGGCAGCTTCTTTAAAAACCCCATCCTGCCACGCGCTCAGGTAGCCGCTTTAAAAGAACAATATCCGCAACTGCCTTACTATGACGTCAATGCCGAGCAGCAAAAGGTGGCCGCCGGGTGGCTGATAGAGCAGGCCGGACTTAAGGGCTTTCATATAGGCGACATCGCCGTGCATGATAAGCAGGCGCTGGTGCTGGTTAATCGTGGTGCGGGCCGGGCCGAGGAGTTGTTGGCAATGATCAAGCATATTCAAAGCGTGGTAGCACAGCGTTTCGGTATTGACCTGGAGCATGAGGTGCGATTGATGGGCGAGCTGCAAGAAATTCATGTAGGGGCTGCACATGAAAGCGCCTGATGGCAACAAGCTGGCCATACTGCAGGCCCTGAACAAGGGCGAGTTTATTTCCGGGCAAGCCATGGGCGAGCAACTGGGTATTAGCCGAGCCGCCGTGGCCAAGCATATTACGTCCTTGCAGGAGATGGGGCTGGATATCTACAAGGTTAACGGCAAGGGCTATCGCCTAAGCCGACCCTTGAGCCTGCTTAAGCAAGCAGATATCGAGCTGGCGTATCAGCAGCTTGATGGCTCGGGCTGTGAATTTGAAGTGCAACCTATTATTGACTCAACCAACACCGAGCTGATGCGTCGGGTGCAAAGCACCGAGGCAAACAACAATACCGTGCTGGTGGCGGAAATGCAGCGTCAGGGCAAGGGGCGCCGTGGTCGCACCTGGCAATCCCCTTTTGCCGCTAACCTTTATTACAGCTATTACTGGCGCTTAGACGACGGCATGCATGCCGCCATGGGTCTTTCCATTGCCGTGGGGCTGGCGGTGTACGACAGCCTTAAGGCCCTATATGACCTTGAGGTGCAGCTGAAATGGCCGAATGATGTGCTGGTTAATGGTCGTAAACTAGCGGGCGTGTTGGTGGAGCTTGATGGTACCGCCGAGGGGCCTTGTCATCTGGTGATCGGTATAGGTCTTAATATTTCCATGCCTCAGGCCGCTGCCGAGCACATCGACCAACCCTGGTGTGACCTAAACGAGTTTGCCGGTGAGTTGGATAAAAACCAGTTGGTGGCGGTGTTGACCTGCTTTTTACAAAAGCGCCTGGCCCAGTATCGACAAACCGGCCTGCAGGGCATGTATCAGCAGTGGAATAGTGTGCATGCGTTTAGCGGTCAATGTGTGGAGCTCAGCTCGGGCACCAATACCTGGCGCGGAATATGTGAGGGTATCGACGAGCAAGGCGCCGTGGTGCTGCGCGTCGATGGCCAAAGCAAGCGTTACTTTGGCGGTGAGATCAGTTTAAGGGTTAAGTCGACGGGTTAATCATGAAGCTATTAATCGATGCCGGTAATACGGCACTTAAAATGATGCTGGCCTCGGGCTGTGAACAGATGCAGGCATTAACGCCACAGGCAACGCCATCGGCTGTGCCCTGGGCACAGGTAGATGAAGTCGTTATTTCTGCGGTGGCCGACTCCGATGCCTTGAGTGCCTTGTTAAAAGAAGCCGAAGATCATGGAGTTGGGGTGCGCCGCGCCAAGGTCACGGCAAAGTGGCAACACCTTAGTTGTGCCTATGATAACTATCATACCCTGGGCATCGACCGTTGGCTGGCGGTGATCGCTGGCTACTGTGCCAACCCCAATGACTACACCCTAGTGGTTGACGCCGGCACGGCGCTGACCCTGGATATAATCGATGATGCTCATAATCATCTTGGTGGCTATATTCTTCCCGGTTTAACGCTCAGTGAGCACAGCATAGTGAGTCGCGCCGAGAAGGTTTTTACCGTCGATGATCTGGTGGCGCAGCCCGGGCCGGGGCGCTCGACCCCGGCAGCGGTAAAAAATGGTGCCTTGATTGGTGCCCTTGGTGCCATCGAATATGCGCTGGCGCATCATTGTCGTGGACGGGAAGTGCAATTATTGCTCACCGGCGGCGATGGTTTGGCTCTACATCAACACTTGGGGCAAGGTATTTATCGTCCCCATTTAGTGTTCGAAGGCCTGTGGCAGTGGCAAAAACAGGGATGAATTGTTTAAAAAACCTCTGTTTTGGGTGAATAATGAACGTTCGCACCATAAACCTGAACTTTTTTTAATTTTATGGTTGCATCCCAATAAACCTTACTCTAGAATCTCGCCCCGTACTAAAGCAGTGCCGACTTAGCTCAGTTGGTAGAGCAACTGACTTGTAATCAGTAGGTCATCCGTTCGACTCGGATAGTCGGCACCATTTCCTCATCTTGGAAAGGCTTTAGAAAGAATTTTGCGTGGAGGGGTTCCCGAGCGGCCAAAGGGATCAGACTGTAAATCTGACGGCATTGCCTTCGCTGGTTCGAATCCAGCTCCCTCCACCACTCTAAATTCTTGACGGTTAGAGGTAGTTAAGAACAGGTTCCTAGAAAGCGGGCATCGTATAATGGCTATTACCTCAGCCTTCCAAGCTGATGATGCGGGTTCGATTCCCGCTGCCCGCTCCAGTTTTCTGGTGTGCTGATATAGCTCAGTCGGTAGAGCGCACCCTTGGTAAGGGTGAGGTCGGCAGTTCAAATCTGCCTATCAGCACCACTCCAGTCCTGTCTGTCCTGAAATACTTCCTTTGATTTGTCTAAAAAATATTCAATAATTGAAGAATTGAATTGATCGTCGTTTTTTGTCGATCGTTTGATATGTAATCTAGATACACAAAAACTGATAGGTTCCGTCATGGCAAAAGAAAAGTTTGAACGCGTAAAACCGCACGTAAACGTAGGTACAATCGGCCACGTTGACCACGGTAAAACAACTCTAACTGCA
>NZ_PQCC01000019.1 GCF_002964785.1 Pseudoalteromonas sp. T1lg48 | reverse complement strand
TGGCGGAGAGATAGGGATTTGAACCCTAGATAGGCTATTAACCTATGCCGGTTTTCAAGACCGGTGCTTTCAACCACTCAGCCATCTCTCCAATGCGGTTACCCAGATGACGTATCATCTAAGTGAAATTTAGTGGCGGAGAGATAGGGATTTGAACCCTAGATAGGCTATTAACCTATGCCGGTTTTCAAGACCGGTGCTTTCAACCACTCAGCCATCTCTC
>NZ_PQCC01000018.1:921056-921693 GCF_002964785.1 Pseudoalteromonas sp. T1lg48 | reverse complement strand
ACCCGTGAGGCTTAACCATACAACACCAAAATGGTGTGAGACTGTTAAGTTAGAAGTTAGAAATTAAGACTGAAGTAGACACTTACTTATTGCTTTGAAATAAAGAGCAGCTTTCCGAATTAATACTGATTGCGACAGCGATTAGTAACCAACTTTGCTTGGTGATAATAGCGTTCTGGACCCACCTGACCCCATGCCGAACTCAGAAGTGAAACGGAACTGCGCCGATGATAGTGTGGCATTTGCCATGTGAAAGTAGGTCATCACCAGGCTCTTAATTAAAGAAAGCCCGGCTCAAAGAGCCGGGTTTTTTAGAGCAAAAAAGAATTTACAAGTTTTTGCTTGGCGACCATAGCGTTTTGGAACCACCTGACCCCATGCCGAACTCAGAAGTGAAACGAAACAGCGTCGATGATAGTGTGGCATTTGCCATGTGAAAGTAGAACATCGCCAAGCTCCTAATTATACGAAGAACCCAGCTTATAGCTGGGTTTTTTCGTTTAAAAGCATTGATGCTCTACTTGAACATGGCAGGAAAAAAGCTGAGCGAAGCGAATTCATTCCTGTGATAAAGCTGTAAGGAACAGCTTTACATCGCGTAGGCGACCCGCAGGGCAAGGGCAGGATAGCCCGAAGT
>NZ_PQCC01000018.1:0-921046 GCF_002964785.1 Pseudoalteromonas sp. T1lg48 | reverse complement strand
GAACCCAGCTTATAGCTGGGTTTTTTCGTTTAAAAGCATTGATGCTCTACTTGAACATGGCAGGAAAAAAGCTGAGCGAAGCGAATTCATCCATGTGATAAAGCTGTAGGGAACAGCTTTACATCGCGTAGGCAACCCCTAGGGCAAGGTCGGTATTGCCCGAAGTAAAGTAGTCGCTACGAAGGTACTCGCTACGAAGGTAGTCGCTACGAAGTAGAACATCTGACTGCGTAACGCACCAAGCTCATATTTAAAGAAACCCGTAGCAGTAATGCAGCGGGTTTTTTGCTTTCAGGGATTTAAGGTTATCCGTTTGGTAAAACTAAATCATCCTTAAAGCATTTATCCTTCGCGTATCCCTGCTCTCACGTTTTAAACAACGAACCGAGCTGCTATTCAACAAAGAACCCCGCCAAGTGCTGGTTTTTGTATTCATCCTAATAAAACATACTTACTCTAAACGGTTCCTGTGAATGCCCATATGATGTGGTCGAAATAAGTATTAAACACTATGCTTCTTGGTCATACAGTTTTAGTTCGGCTATAAGTCTGCCGTAATGGATTAAGGTGGCAAAATGACTAATAGGATTGTTTTCACGTTTTCTACACTTCTTTTCTTCGTAGTAAGTAGCAATGTTGTGGCGAAAACGATTGAGATAGGAGAGATCAATTTCTCTCCCAGGGTGTTTCATGTCGGGGATGGACAACCCTCTATATCAGTGTGTGATTTTAATTCAGATGGTAATAAGGATATTATTGTTTCGAATTATTTAGACAATAATATCGCTATCTTTCAAGGGAATGGCAAAGGAGACTTATCCGAATTAGCTCGCTTTCCCGTTGGCGAAAACCCTACTGATATTGCCGTATCTGATATTAACAAAGATGGAAATGTTGATGTCGCGATTGCTAACCATGAAACATCATATGTGACCTTACTTTTTGGGGACGGTAAAGGGGGGTTCAACAAGGCTTCCCAGTCACCATTAAATATCGGTATTAAGCCTCATCCCCATGAGGTGCAATTACAAGATCTTGACGGCGATAATATTGCAGAGCTGATCGTAGACAGTCGCGACAACGACGGGTTGTTAGTATTGAAAGGTCTGGCGAATGGTCAATTCAAAACACCCGGTAAAATAATCGATGTCGGAGGGGATCCATACCGAGGCTTTGCAGTTGCTGATATAAATGGCGATCGGGCCTTGGACTTAGTTACTCCCAATCAAAGCGATATCGGTATAGCAGTTAATTCTGGTTCAAATAATACGTTATTTTCTTTAACAAAGATGGGGCTGTCTGCGTCTCCATTTTTTGTCGAATTGGCAGACCTCACTGATGATGGCAAGTTAGACTTAGTTGTCGCTACAAATGGTCGTTTTTTATCTGTTTTACCTGGAGATGGGCAAGGGAGTTTTCATGAAACCCAAAAAACTG
This sequence comes from Pseudoalteromonas sp. T1lg48, assembly GCF_002964785.1. Taxonomy (GTDB): domain Bacteria; phylum Pseudomonadota; class Gammaproteobacteria; order Enterobacterales; family Alteromonadaceae; genus Pseudoalteromonas. Next base: position 919,609 of record NZ_PQCC01000018.1, on the reverse strand, counting down.
TGATAGCGACAACTTCTGGAGCTAAACAAGTAGCTACAGGAGATATAAACGGAGATGGAATACAGGATGCGTTAGTTGCTAATTGGTCTGGTGAGTTGACCGCTATTATTGGCAATAAAACAACACTTGAAAGTTATACATTCAAGCACACGAGTATTCCTAATCCGTGGGCAGTAGCTTTGGTAGATCTCAATAAAGATGGTAAAAGTGATTTTATAATTGCTGATGGCAACAGCAGCTTAGCTGCAGTTTATATTAGTCAAAAGCGTTGATGACTTTTGCATCAGAAATCATTGCCGGATATACGTGTAATTCTTGTTTTGCAGGCAGCCGTGCTAATAAAAGGGTCACGGTTTTACGCTTTTACTATAAAGTTGCTGAGCTATTACACCACATCAGTCTTTAGCCTAGTCTGTGGTTTAGTGGGATATTAGTTAGAAAGAAGGAAGGGTGTTCCCCGGCGTTGCGGTTACGAATATCAGCCCTTGAACCCTAAGGTTCAAGGCGGAAGACACCTGTAAGCCGTAGGCTTCTCGGTACATGCCGAGCTTGCGCAGTAGCCTACAAAATGCATTCCTAAATAAAAATTATCGGCTCAGGGACGTCATTCGCTGGCCAACAAGCTAGGGAACACCTTTAGTATATAAGACCCAGCAACAGGGATACAGCTTAATCACAAAATTTCCTTCTAAGTGCGGGCAAAGTAAACAAGCTGGGCGTTATTTGATCGCTATCATACTTGGGTGGTAACAATACGGTGGAGTCGCTCTCGCAGCGATGGTAGCATTGGGCATTGAAATCAATATTTTTCGTCATACGCGAGCCAATCATGAGCGAACAACCTAGCTATCAGCAAGCCCAACTACTCCTGGAAAGTAACGACATCTTTGTGATGCCCTCCGAAGTGCAGGGAATTATCACCGGCCTGTTGGCCTGTGGCCTGGATATCGAAGAAAAAGATTACCTGGGTCTGCTGAGTGACGTGCTTAATGACGGCATCAGTTTCGAAAAGACCCTTAAGCAATGGCTGAGTGAGCTCTATACCCAAGCGGTTGAAAGCTTCTCAAACGAGCAACTGCAGTTTGAGCTGATGCTGCCGGACGAAGAAGAAAGCCTGATCGATCAGGCCAATGCCCTGGTAGCCTGGGTTAACGGCTTTTTACTTGGCTTTGGCCTAAAGCAAAAAGATTATGGCAAGTTGTCCGATGACGTAAAAGAAGTGATCCAGGACTTCACCGAAATCAGCCGCCTCGATACCCACTTCGATGAGACCGAAGAAGACAAGCAAGCACTGCATGAAGTGCTTGAGTACGTGCGCGTATCGGCCATGCTTTGCTTTGCCGAGTTGGGTAAACGAGAGAGCACGGCGACAACCTCAAAGACGCTACACTAATGAATATCACGAACGCAGAATACCGCGCGCGCCAGCACCAGTTGCTGGCGCAAATGAAACACAACTCGGTTGCCCTTATTCCCGCTGCCAAGGAAATTACCCGCAGCCGTGATACCGAATTCCCGTTCCGCCAGGACAGCGACTTTTTCTATCTCACCGGCTTTAACGAGCCCGATGCCATGTTGGTGCTGGTAAAAGGTGAAGAGCAAAAGTCGATTCTATATTGTCGCGCCAAAGATAAAACCGCCGAGATCTGGCATGGTCGCCGTATGGGCGCCGATGCCGCTAAGGAACAATTACCTATCGACGATGCCTATACCCTTGCCGAACTGGATCAGGGGCTCATCGATGCGGTGAATCAGAAAACCACCCTTTACTACGGCCAGGGCGTCTACAAAGACGTGGATGACCAGGTTTTTGCCTTACTCAATACGCTTCGCGGTGCCCCTAAGAAGGGTTACCGTGCTCCCGAGGTGATACGCGATATTCGCACCCTGGTGCATGAAATGCGCTTGTTTAAATCACCTGCCGAGCAAGAGATCATGCGCCAAGCGGGCAAGATCAGCGCCGACGCCCATAAACGCGCCATGCGTTTTGCCAAGGCCGGGGCGACAGAGTATCAACTTGAAGCCGAGTTGCATCATCATTACGCCATGAACGGCGCCCGCTACCCGGCCTATGGCACCATAGTGGGCAGCGGCGATAATGCCACCATCTTGCACTACACCGAAAACGAGTCGCCCCTCAAAGACGGCGACCTGGTGTTGATCGACTCCGGCTGTGAGCTGGCTGGTTATGCCGCCGATATTACCCGAACCTTCCCTGTCAACGGCCGCTTTAACGACGCGCAAAAGGCCGTCTATGAAGTGGTCTTAAAGGCGCAATATGCGGCGTTGGACATGGTTAAACCGGGTAATACTCTGGCGCAAACCGCCAAGGTGGTAAACCGTATTCTTACTCAAGGCTGATTGACCTCGGCCTGCTTGAGGGGGAGCTTGACGAGCTATTAGAAAGCCAGGCCTATCGCGCCTTTTACATGCATGGTCTTGGCCACTGGCTGGGTTTAGACGTGCACGATGTGGGCGAATACAAGCAAGATGAAAAAGACCGTCCTTTCGAGCCTGGCATGGTGCTAACTATTGAGCCGGGCCTCTACATCAGCGAAGACGCGCCGGTTGCCGAGCAATATCACGGTATTGGCATTCGTATCGAGGACGATGTGCTGGTCACCGAAAACGGCCATGAAAATCTTACCGTCTCGGTGCCCAAAGAAGTGGCCGAAATTGAAGCGCTAATGCAGGAGAGCTAATAGGTGCAGCACTTTGATGTAGTGATTGTAGGCGGCGGTTTAGCCGGGGGCACCTTGGCTAATGTTTTAGCACAGCAGTGCCCGCAATTGCGTTTAGCCGTTATCGAGGCGTACCAGCCGAGTAACGACTATCATCCCAGTTTTGACGATAGATCCATCGCCCTGGCCGCCGACTCGGTGCAATACCTCAAAGAGCATGGCTTGTTTAATGAGCACAGCGATTATGCCTGTGCCATCAAACAGGTGCAGGTTTCCGATCGCGGTCATTTTGGCAAAACCCAGATCAGCCATGCGGATTATGATCTTGACGCCTTGGGTTATGTGGTTGAGGTGCGCCCCTGGGGTCAGGCCTTGCATCGTGCCTTGGCAAGCCATACTCAGGTCACTCAGTTTTGCCCGGCAAAAGTCACGGCGGTGAGCATGCATGAGGCACACAACCGGATCACTTTGGACGATGGCACCGAGTTAGGCGCCAAACTCCTGGTGGTGGCCGATGGTGCCCAGTCACCCACGCGCAAGCTATTACATCTGGATTTTGACACCCAGGAATATACGCAACACGCCCTCATTGCCAATGTCGAAGTGCAGGACGACCATCAATGTCAGGCCTTTGAGCGCTTTACCAGCCATGGGCCGCTGGCCTTACTGCCCATGTCGCGTAAGCGCTATTCATTGGTGTGGTGCGACCAAGGCCATAAGCTGGGCGACTTGCAAGATGCTTCCAGCGACGAGTTTGTTGCCAGACTGCAGCACGAGTTCGGCTATCGCGCCGGGCTCTTTACCCAGGTCGGCGAGCGCAGTGTTTACCCCTTGGTGTGGGGCAGAGCGAATAGTCTTGTCAGCCATCGCGCCGTGGTCATAGGCAATGCCGCCCATGCCATTCATCCCATTGCCGGACAAGGCTTTAACCTTGGTCTGCGCGACATCAAAGAACTGGTGGCCAAAATTGCCTATGCTGGTGATGAGTTGGGCACATACGGCTTTACTTCGGCCTACGCTCAGGCGCGCGCCGAGGACATTACCCGGGTGATGACATTGACCGACGGTTTAGTACGTACCTTTTCCAATGGCTCGCGCACCATAGCCCTTGGGCGCAGTGTGGGTTTGGCGGCAATGCAACTATGCAGTTCGTTGCGCCAACCATTAGCAAAACAATTAATGGGGTTTAATTAACGCATGTTTCAAGCAAAGGTAGCCGTGGTAGGCGGCGGGTGTGTCGGTTTAAGTGCGGCGCTGGCACTGAGCCTGCAAGGCGTCTCCGTGGTGGTCATCGATGCCGGCGATAAATGCGCGCCCTTAAGCGACGAATACGGCCTGCGCGTCAGTGCCATTAACCAGGCCAGCGAAGTCCTGTTTACAGAGCTCGGCGCGTGGCCGCTGATGCAAGAGCAGCGTATTAGCCCTTATACGCAAATGGATGTGCGCGATAAGGACAGCTTCGCCCATATTCATTTCAGCGCCGACGACTACGATGTCACCCATCTGGGTCATATTATTGAAAATGATGTTATCCACCGCGCTCTGGTAGCCAAATTAGAGCAGCAAACCAATGTCACCTTGTTGTTTAATCACGCCTATAAAGACATTCACCAAAGCGACAGCAATGTATTAATTACCCTGGATAACGGCTCACCGGTGATGTGTGAGCTCTTGATTGCCGCAGACGGGGCCAACTCAGGTGTGCGTCAGCGCTTTAATCTGCCCATTACCTTTAAAGATTATGATCACCATGCCCTGGTCGCCACCATTAAAACCGAGCAGGGCAACGAGCAGTGCGCCCGTCAGGTGTTTTTGCCGGACGGTCCTTTGGCATTTTTACCCCTGGCCGATGAACATATGCACTCCATCGTCTGGTCGTGCTCACCGCAGCAGGCACAAGCCTATCAAGGCATGACTGACGAAGAGTTTAATAAGGCGCTCTACACCGCCTTCGACGGTCAGTGTGGCCTGTGTGAGGTGCAATCCAAACGCCCGGTCTTCCCACTGACCATGCGCTACGCCCGTCAATGGGTGAAGGAGCGTATCGTGCTGATGGGCGATGCGGCTCATACCATACACCCGCTAGCGGGTTTGGGGATGAACTTAGGTCTTAAGGATGCGGCACGCTTTACCGAGTTGCTGGCCGAGCCTCTGCTCAGCGGTGAGGGCGATATTCAACGTGCGTTGCGTACCTATGAGCGCGAGCGTAAGCTCGATGCGCAAAAGCATATTGCCACCATGCAGGGCCTAAAATCCCTGTTTGCCGGTAACAACCCCATCAAGAAGCTGGTACGCGGTTTAGGCTTAAGTGCGGTGAACGATATCAAGCCGCTGAAGCAGCTGTTCGCCGAGCAGGCGCTCGGCAAATAATCCAGGCTTAACTCAGGCGTAAGGTAATAAACTCTGCCAGTTTATCTATGGCATTAGCCGGCTCCTGAGCACGTTTGATTAAACTAATGCCCACTTGCCCAAGCACCGGCAGCATGTCGGTGTGTGTGGTAAAGGGTAACTCTTCGGGCACGGTTTTACGTGCCAATACCGTGATCCCCAGCTCTTCCTTAATGGCCGCCGTGAGTCCGGTCAAATCCGCATTGGTATACACAATACGCCAGGGAATGCCGGCCTGCTCCAGGGCGTCAATGGCGCGGCGGCGATAAATACAGCCCTGCGGTGCCACCACCAGGGTGACCGGTTTGTTTGGGTTGATGGAGGTGTTGCCCACCCACACCAGCTGATCCTGCAAAAAGCTTGGGTAGTGGGGGTTATCGAGCTGCTCGACCAGGGTCAGCAGCAGGTCAAACTCGTCGCGGTTACTCACATGCATCAGCTGTTTGCTGAGCTCGGATTTCACCTCCAGCGACACATCCGGATACAAGGACACGAAGTCGCCAATAATGGCGGGCAAAATGCTGGCGGCAAATTCACTGGGAATGCCCAGACGCACCTTACCGGTGACGGTTTCATTACTAAAGAGCTGCAAGATGGCGTCGTTTTCCTTGAGGATCTGCTTGGCCAGCGGCAGCAGTTGCTCGCCCTGGTGATTAAGCACCTGGCGTTGCCCCTGTTTTTTAAACAGCTTGCGGCCCAGTAAATCTTCAAGGCGCTTTATTTGCAGACTGACCGCAGGTTGCGACAGCCCCAGCAGCTCTCCGGCCTTGGCAAAGCCACCCACGTCAACAACGGTGACCAGGGTGCGTAAACTGTCCATGGGGATGTTTTTCATATTAGTAAAGGAAATTTATTGGCCTATATACATTGCAATTATTTATCAATCGATAAAAAATTACAATTTGTTGTTGCCCAAGCCCAGCCCTATACTGCCAACAGTTTAAAAATCCACAGTTGAGGCAGCCATGGCGTTCCAATCTCTCTTTTTTGCCCGCCATCACGGCGCAGAAAACGCCCAGACCAATACCTTTGTGTCGGCCAATGAACAGATCATCGATCTCGGTGGTTCGGAAGTGCTCTTGTTATTGCAAAGCCTGAAGACCAGCACCTTGAACTGGGCTAATAAAACCGGTATGGCGGTGCGTTATGAGCTTGCCGAGCAGTCGCTCAGTTTTGATGTCTTCTTCTTAAGTGATACCGCCTTGCGCATTGTGACCACCAATGCCGAGCAGCTGTTGACGGTGCTAACTTCGGCCAGCGAGTCATTTGATGTGGATATTTTGCCGCGTCCCGAGCTGAATTGTCTGCACTTTAGCGGTCCCGATGCCGGCGAGTTCCTAAGCCAGCAATTCAGCCTGTATATGGGCATGGCCTTAGGCGATAACAGCCAGCATTATGGCGTGCAGTGCGGCGACTGTTTTGTGGTTGCCAGCGCTAAAGATGCGCAGCAGTACTATCGCGTGTTTGCCCTGGCGTCAACGCTAACGGATTTAACCCATAACCTGACCAGCGCTCATTTTAACCCCCAAGCACAAGCTGCTTAAATGAGCTCTTCGGGTTATGTAAGCATCTTTTGCCAGATGTTAAAAAAGTAATCGTTAATTTGGGTGCCAGCGGCGAACAACTTATGTATAATCGCGGCCCATGTTATTCCCCCTCAATTTATGAGGCCACGCCCACCATACTGGGTTTGTAAAACGTGAAGGAATATTATGTCTTCTAAAACACCTCTACATGCCAAGCACCTGGAAGCCGGTGCAAAAATGGTTGATTTCTTCGGCTGGGATATGCCAATCAACTACGGTTCGCAAATCGAAGAACACAACGCGGTGCGTACCGACGCGGGCATGTTCGACGTATCACACATGACCATCGTTGACGTTCAAGGCGATGATGCCAAAGCCTTCCTACAAAAGCTGGTAGCGAACGACGTTGCTAAGCTGACTGTACCAGGAAAAGCACTTTACACGGGCATGCTTAACGAGCAAGGCGGTGTGATCGACGATTTGATCATCTATTTCTTCAGCGACACCGAATACCGTTTGGTTGTTAACTCGGCTACCCGTGAAAAAGATCTAGCGCACTTGGCCGTCGTTTCTGCCGATTTCAGCGTGAGTGTGACCGAGCGTCCTGAGTTCGCCATGATCGCCGTACAAGGCCCTAACGCCAAAGCAAAAACTGCCAAAGTACTAAGCGATGCACAACAACAAGCCGTGGCCGATATGAAGCCATTCTTCGGTGTGCAGGCCGGTGATTTATTTATCGCCACAACAGGCTATACTGGCGAAGACGGTTACGAAATCGTAGTACCGAACGAGCAAGCCGCTGATCTATGGCAACAACTGCTAGACGCAGGTGTAGCGCCGGCGGGTCTGGGTGCGCGTGACACGCTGCGCCTTGAAGCGGGTATGAACCTATACGGTCAAGACATGGACGAAAGCGTTTCTCCGCTTGCAGCGAACATGGCGTGGACCATTGCTTGGGAACCGGCAGAGCGTAACTTCATCGGTCGTGAAGTAGTAGAACAACAACGCGCTGACAAGAGCACCGACAAACTGGTTGGTTTGGTGCTTGAAGAGAAGGGCGTATTACGCGGTGGCCTAAAAGTGATTTGTGATGCGGGCGAAGGGGTGATCACCTCGGGTACCTTCTCACCTACACTAGGTCACAGTATTGCTCTTGCCCGTGTACCGCGCGAAATCGGCGATACGGCGCAAGTTGAAATGCGTAAGAAACTAGTCAATGTTAAAGTGGTTAAACCTTGCTTTGTGCGTCAAGGTAAAGCCGTAGTATAAGAATTTAAATTTACACCAAAGGAACAGACAATGAGCAACATTCCAAGCGACTTAAAATACGCTAGTTCACACGAGTGGGTTCGCGCTGAAGGCGATGGCACTTTCACTGTAGGTATCACCGAGCACGCGCAAGAGCTTCTAGGTGACATGGTATTCGTAGAGCTGCCTGAAGTAGGCGACGAAGTTGACGCCGGTGAAGACTGTGCTGTTGCTGAGTCTGTTAAAGCGGCTTCTGATATCTACGCGCCAATCGGCGGTGAAATCGTTGCAATTAACGAAGAGCTGGAAGATGCACCTGAGACGGTAAACAGCGACCCTTACGGTGACGGCTGGCTATTCCGTATTAAAGCATCTGATGCTTCTGAGCTTGATAATCTGCTTGACGCAGAAGGCTACACTAACAGCATCGACGAAGACTAATTAGTCGTTTGGGCGTAAGCCCGAAAAAGCCCCGTTTCGGGGCTTTTTAAGTTTATGTGCCGCCATATCGGCACCTTTACAGGTTTGGTGCAATGCCATATTTGTTGGCAATAACCCCCACTAAACCGCATTAAATTTCTTGGATCATAGGAATCTGGACACATGTCAAATGCCAAATCTCTTGAACAGTTAGAGCAAAAGCAAGATTTTATTCGTCGTCACATTGGCCCAAGCCCGGCGCAAATGAGCGACATGCTTAGCGCTCTTGGAGTATCGAGTGTTGAAGCGCTTATGGAACAAACTGTTCCTGCTAGCATTCGTCTTGAGAACGGCCTGCAAATTGGCGAAAGCCGCACTGAGGTTGAAACCCTGAGCTACCTGAAATCAGTAGCCAGCAAAAACAAGGTATTCAAATCATACATAGGTCAGGGTTACCACCCGACACATGTACCTCACGTGATCCTGCGTAACGTTTTAGAAAACCCAGGTTGGTACACAGCATACACGCCTTACCAGCCAGAGATTGCACAAGGTCGTTTGGAATCACTACTTAACTTCCAAACGCTATCAATGGACCTAACCGGTCTTGACCTTGCAAGCGCGTCACTCCTTGATGAGTCAACCGCTGCTGCCGAAGCAATGGCACTTGCAAAGCGTGTTTCTAAAGCGAAAAAAGCCAACGCATTCTTCATTGCAGAAGACGTACACGTACAAACTATCGACGTAGTAAAAACACGTGCCGAGCAGTTTGGTTTTGACATCATCATTGGTCCTGCAAGCGAAGCTGCAAACCATGAGATCTTCGGTGCCTTATTCCAGTATCCAACAACAAGCGGTGAAGTGGTTGACCTAACCGACCTTATCGCTGCTGTACAAAGCAAAAAAGCACTTGCGTGTGTTGCTGCAGACATCATGGCGCTTATGCTACTTAAAGCGCCGGGCAAACTAGGTGCAGACGTGGTACTTGGTTCAGCACAGCGTTTTGGTGTGCCTATGGGCTACGGTGGTCCACACGCGGCATTCTTCACTACCCGTGATGCATACAAGCGTTCACTACCGGGTCGTATCATCGGTGTGTCAAAAGACCGCCTAGGTAACGACGCACTGCGCATGGCAATGCAAACACGTGAACAGCACATCCGCCGTGAAAAAGCGAACTCGAATATCTGTACTGCACAGGTGTTACTAGCGAACATGGCTGCCTTCTACGCGGTTTACCACGGCCCACAAGGTCTGAAAACCATCGCTGAGCGTATCCACCGCTTTGCTGACATCCTAGCAGCGGGCCTTAAAGAGAAAGGCGTAGCGCTTAAGCACGACACCTGGTTCGACACCATTACCGTTGTTGCTGACAACAAAGACGAAGTGGTTGCACGTGCCGTGGCGAAAGAAGTGAACTTCGCGACTAACCACGCAGGTGAGTACTCAATCTCTGTATCTGAGACCACAACACGTGAAGACGTACTAGAGCTATTCGACATCATCCTAGGTGAAGGTCATGGTCTAGACGTAGCAGCACTTGATGCACAAATCAGCGCCAATGGTTCACAGTCTATCCCAGCTAGCCTGGTACGTGATGACGAAGTGCTAACGCACCCGAACTTCAACTCGTACCACAGCGAAACTGAGATGCTTCGTTATATCAAGCGTCTAGAAAACAAAGACTTATCGCTTAACCACTCAATGATCTCGCTAGGTTCATGTACCATGAAACTGAACGCGACCGCCGAGATGATCCCAATCACCTGGCCAGAGTTTGCTAACCTGCACCCGTTCTGCCCGCTAGACCAGGCGGCCGGTTACCAGATCATGATCAACGAACTACACGACTGGTTGGTAAACATCACAGGTTACGATGCAGTATCACTACAGCCTAACTCAGGTGCACAAGGTGAATACGCAGGTCTTATCGCGATTCGTAAATACCATGAGTCACGTGGCGAAGGTCACCGTAACGTATGTTTGATCCCAAGCTCTGCACACGGTACTAACCCTGCATCAGCACAAATGGCCAGCATGAAGATTGTGGTTGTTGATTGCGACAAGCAAGGTAACGTGGATATGGCTGACCTGAAAGCGAAAGCGGAAGAAATGTCAGAGAACCTATCGTGCATCATGATCACATACCCGTCTACACACGGTGTATACGAAGAAACAATCCGTGAAATCTGTGACATCGTGCACCAGCACGGCGGCCAAGTATACATGGACGGCGCGAACATGAACGCGCAAGTAGGTGTAACAAGCCCAGGCTTCATCGGTTCAGACGTATCGCACCTTAACCTACACAAAACATTCTGTATCCCACACGGTGGCGGTGGCCCAGGTGTTGGCCCAATCGGTGTTAAATCACACCTAGCGCCATTTATGCCTAACCACAGCGTAATCAACGTACCGGGTACTAACCTAGACAACGGCGCGGTGTCAGCTGCTCCTTACGGCTCTGCGGCAATCCTACCAATTTCATGGGCATACATCGCCATGATGGGTAGCGAAGGCCTACGTGAAGCAACAGAAACAGCGATTGTGAATGCAAACTACCTAGCTGAAAAGCTAAGCGAGCATTACCCAATTCTATACCGTGGCCGTAACAACCGCGTTGCGCACGAGTGTATTGTTGACCTACGCCCACTTAAAGAAGCCACTGGCGTGTCTGAAATGGACGTAGCGAAGCGCTTAATGGACTACGGTTTCCACTCACCAACAATGTCGTTCCCAGTAGCGGGCACCTTGATGATTGAGCCAACTGAATCTGAGTCTAAAGTTGAGATCGACCGCTTCATCGAAGCCATGGTGTCAATCAAGAGCGAAATCGACAAGATTGCTAACGGCGAATGGTCAATTGAAGACAACCCGCTAGTGAACGCGCCGCACACGCAAGCAGACGTACTAAGCAACGACTGGAACCGCGCATACGACCGTTTCTATGCAGCGTTCCCAGTTGAAAGCGTAGCGAAGAACAAGTTCTGGCCAACAGTAACACGTATCGATGACGTGTTCGGTGACCGTAACCTGATCTGTTCTTGTCCAGCGGTTGATACGTATCGCGACGAGTAATTGGCTGATTATGTCATATCTAGTTGGAAACAGCGGATATGTAGTTAGAAACTGCAAATCAAGTTGGAAACAGGCTTAGATTAAATATGAGCAGTTAATTTGAAAGCGAACCGCGGGGTTCGCTTTTTTGTTCGCTGAGTTAACTTTCAGTAGTTCAATAGCTTGAATTTGCCCAATACTGTTCACCCCATATAAAGGTGAACCAGCGATAGTTATCGTCATGGCCTTATGGTTTCTCTCGCTTAGTGCTCATAATAGGGAGAACATTAGGAATTGGTTGTTAGGTTTAACCATCGAAATTTATCGTACGCACAACTTAAATTAGAGGTATCCAACTACAATAGCAAATCATGCAGAGCTTATTGAACACCCTTTCGAAAAATCTGATGAATATAGAAAGAGCGTTACAAAAGGCTCAGTAATGTACCCCTATCTTTCTGCTTTTACTGCAATTTATGATGTCGAGGATGCTTACAATACGGCCAAAAGCTAAAAAGTGAGTTCTTGCCTCACTGCAATTTTCAAATATTTTTCTTGGACGAATCATCAGAGAAACACTTCTATCGTTTTGATGAAATACACGGTGGCACTCTCTCAAATATAGATATTATGGATAAGCCTAAAGCACTTTTAGAACAGTTAGTAACTGAATGTAAAGAGTCCAATAAAGTGTACGAAATGAGCGCATGCAAAGCGTCTCTTTGGCCAATAATTCTAACTGGTTGTAGACACTATCGGCTACTAGTTCCAATGAATTTCGTTTTAGATCTCTACACCCAAGACCATCATACCAAAGTTCAAGAAGACAATACCCAATGCCAAGGATGTAAAGCTATCATATCAGCTCCCTACAAGGTTTTTCCTTTCTCCTTAAAGAGTCTGAGCAACGTTATTGCCTTATTACTTACTGCAATAACAAAATCATATACTCATTCGAGACAGGATACTAACGGTATTCTTCCTTCTTTTTACTGCATACCACACTAACAAATCACCATGCTAAATGATTAACAGAAAAAGTGTCGGTGCCAACTAACCGTACATGTTGAATCCAGTTTTCCGCGTCAAAATCACTTACCTCAAAATGCTTTTGAGCAACTTCTTTCAAAATTCGGTGCTCATTTTCGATGGTTGTAGGCATGAGACCTGCGTCGTCAGTATTAACGCAAACTTTGATTGGCCCTTTTCGAATCCCATGCTTATTGAACATTTTTCCATTCTCTAGCCACTGTCGATTTGGTGGGCAAAACCTAAAGATAGGATGCTCAGAGTACTTAAAAAGTCTCCCTATATATATGTTGGAAGTTGGGCAAGCCTCTATAACTATCTGTTTTTCACTGTACTTCTCAATCAAAAAGTCTTGTACCGCTTCGATCAGAAGAAGTTCTGCTTTTGACATGAAGTCAATTCGTTCATTGATGTTAATCTCGCTATGTTGATTGTCGAGAGCAACCTCTACATACTCTGCAGATCGTTCCATGAACTGACCGCTGTCTGTATTACCTGTATTCAAATACGCATCCCATAACTGAACACTGGATTCCTTAGATTTCAATTCGACGAAGTCAGGAGCCCAAAACGCCCGCTCAGAGGTATTAAAACTACTGGCTTCTTGGATGTATAAAGGACAGTTACGCCTCAATTTCCAAGCAGTTAATAATTCGGAGAACGTAGGTTTAGTGTCATAACTTGAATACAGATAGTTTGTCCAAGCATCAATCTTGAACTCCAAAGTCTTCAGGCATGATTCAAATTTAGGTGAATGTTTGAGCAACTTTAACGCAATCGACTTTAACCAAACAAGATTATCAAGGTGTTGCCTACATGTAACAAATGCGCTCTTTTGGCGAGAAGCCCACGCACTAACATTGATACCCAAAGCTAAAGCGTGACCCAAACGATCTCCAGCTTTAAAGTCACAAAAGTATACAGCTTCATCAATAGACCTTAAGCCACTAAGAATATGACTAAAGTCTTCCCCCGCATGAACAGTTAAAAATGGATTTCTCAGTCTCTTGTCAAATGGAGATGTTGATTCGTGCTGACCACTCCTTAAAACTCGTAAAACTGGAGCAAATATCTCGATAGGTAAGTCATTTTCATTACCTGCCACATCGAAACCTCGGATCACTGATCGTAGGTCGACAATATCCTCGCTACTGCTCTCTATTTCATTACTCAAAGAGTAATGCTGGAAAGAAGGTGAACCAGAGAAATCCTGAAGTAAACGTGTTTGACGAAGTAAGGTTTCTCGATATTCGAGAAGATACCTATCTTCCTTTGAACTCCCATAAGGAGTCGCGCGAGTGAAATGTATGACCAGGTGATAATTATTTCGATTAGCTTTACCAACGTTTTTTAGTAATTCAACTAGCCTTTTTTCTTTAAGAACATGTTTTTTTCTTTTCTTTTTGATCAAGATATCGGGCGATACCCTAAACTCTCTACATATGTTAGAGCTTGCATCTTGGTTAATTGAATGATTTAGAAAGTTTTTTCTGTCTGTTGGCTTCCGATACTTAAAGTGGAAAACATCCACGAAATCACCTAACCCTACACCACTAACAATCATATGGTTTCTAAGTAAACCACATGACACTAGCATCATATGAATCAACCTTCTCTTGGCTGTACACTCAGATTTGTCGAGTAACTCGATGACAAAAACAACGGTCAAGAGCCAGCGATTTTTTTCAGCAACAGAGCCAATGTGAACTTTTCTGATTATAGATTCAACCAAACTATTGGGGTCTTTTTCTTCGACCATCTTTAGCAAGTCATCATTCAATTCTTCAAGCTCGATGCTATCCCATGACAATTCTCTCCCCTGCAAATCACAATCTTCTTTATACACTGAAGAAATAAGCCTATGTAATAGGCGATTTACAAGCAACGGTAACTTTTGTATATCCAATTGTTCACTATTGAACAATGTACATTCACTACGATAAGGCCAATACTCTTTGGCTAGAGGTTCATGTTTTGTTAAATAAAGTGCAAAATCAGTCAACGCTAAAGAATTATGGCCGTGTCCGTTAATATGCACATGGTTATCAGCAAAGATCTTGTTCGGTGATCTTTGAGGTAATGCAGATGGACATTGGTTATGCATACATTGAACTAACTGGCTTATACCCAAAAGTTCATTCGTAAGCATTTTTTGGTAGGAAACAGCAATAATATAGGCTGGGTCTACAAGGCTCACAAAATGAAGCCACTCTTCGAGCTTACTATCTTTGACCTCAAACCTATCACCGACCCATATCAAAAAGTAGTCACTCAAAGAGTTCAAGATTTCTAAAACTTTAACTTCATTACTATCTAACTTCCAAGTTCTTAGTAATGCATCAATATCCTCTTTTCTTAGCCGAGTACCCGAGTAAGAAGAATAGTCCTGCATAGCAAGCGATAAGCAACGTTTGAAACCATTTGGCGACGACGTTGTACTTTCAGACATCAGGAAGTTCAGCAATCGGTCTGACGTCAAAGCCACAATAGGTGCAATCCATCTCTTTTCTACTGTAAACATTAACCTTACTCTCCACTTTCAAGAAGAGAAAAAATATTCTTATATCTTTCGGCTAGATTCTCCTTAGTCAACTTTCTACTGCTAAGATCTTTATCAAGGCTCTCCTTTATCTCATTTTTAATGCTCTCACTTGTCTCTTCGTTCTCGATGAACGCCTCCAAGCTGTCGATCCCTGGTTCAAAACTATACTTCGTAGCTAAAGTTTCAATAGTAGTGTTCTTAAATCGTTTATTACCATGTGCCTTTTGTTCTGAACCATCTGAACCAAGTAACAAACCACTTGGTAAATCCAACTCTTCTAAAACAGAAAATATTGGATGATTCCATACAGCCTCTAACACCAATGAACGACCATTACCTTCCACCGCGGCTTTTTTGTCTTTTAAGTTCACCAGCTCTTTCACATTGCGCGTAAACACATGCTCGCGGCTAATGAACTCTGAAGTTTCCCTAAAAAGCTCAGAGTTTTTTGTCATGGCAATGTTTGCTTTGTAAACCATCCCATCTTTCAGAAAAGTAGCGAATGCATTTACCAGGATATATTCAAACCTCTTAACAAAGTCAGTAACATGCTCATTTTTAAAGTTTTTCTTTTCCAAACGAACTAAATTTAATTGAGAAAAAACTTTATTAAATACAGCAGACAATAACGGTAACAAGGAAACTGCGACTACACTTTCTAATCTTGGGGCATAAGTACTTGACCAACTCTCTAGTTTCAAAGCCAATTCTTCAATTAGCTGTTCGTCTTTATCTGAAGCATCTTGACTGGCTTCACTCTCATCTCCTTCAGCTCCATCTCGGATGTACTTGGTTGGATTCATCGCATGAATAGAATAAAAAGGAGCTCTTGATAACAGCTCACGCAACAGTTTTTCAAAATCAGTAGCTGCTATATGCTTACCATCTGCAACCATTAATATTGAAGTACCAAGTAATTCAAAAGCACGACTAAAAAACACCTTATGAGCCTGATTACCTTGAACTCCGTAGTAATCTTTATATGTATATATGAGTGATAGTTCCGAACCATCTAAACCATCTGATTGCATGGCCTTACGCGGTACTATCATTGACATCATGTGCATTTCTAATGGAGGCATGCTTCGAAGTACATTGCCAGCTAAAGAGTCCTCTAACAAGAATTCGTTGGTATCAACTCCATAGCTTTTTGCTGAAGTAGAAGTCTTATCCAAATACTTTTTCTGCTCTTCTAAAAAGTTTTTACTTGCCCATGGTAAATACTGCGAAGCTTGTTTCTTAGGATTAAATGGCAACAATGAGCTCAGAGACAACACTTCTGTAGAATCTAATATTTCTTTTGCAGCTATAGCATAAGTATAAGCCGCGCCATTTGCTTTTGATTGCGCCCACACTCGTAGTACTTCAAAATGAAACTGAGACAGTTGTGTCGGGTCACTAAGCTTTGACGGTGCAAGTGTCCGAACTAATTGTGTTAGCTCTCTAGCATTGTCCACAGATGGAAAGTCTGCGGATCTTTCCTGACCATTAACCATTGGAAAGAACATGGAAGTGAAACGGTTCAAGTAACTATCATTTGATTTATCTGAGACATAAGGTAAAGCAAGGCATGAAGGTTCGTTAATAATGACTTTGTTCTGAATTCTATCAATTGGCTCAAGTGAAATACGGTATTGTTGAGGAAATACCTTTGTCAAATAAGCACTCATTAAGCTTTCCGATAACAGAACACCATCTTCATGAAACCTTTTTAAATCAGAATTACCTTTTTCCGAATTAGCATTCTTAATCAGCGTATCTTCTAAGAACTCTAGCTTTACCATATGCTGGTAGAGTGATTCATCACCGCTAACAATTGGGATAATCAACGGACAAAGCAATAGTTTTCTAACGACTTCTAAAACTTCGTAAGCTCTGCCCAATGCCATGTCTACATCATCAATAATTATTGCAATTGCATCGACAGACAATATGTCAATACAACTAACTACGAACTCATGAAACAAACGCTCCACTTGTATGCCTGATGTATACTTAATGACAAGATCTAAGCCATGGCGATCTTCATAATCTGCTTTATTACCAAGAGCACCAGAGAGCTTTTTAAGTTTCAGAAAAAACTCATTCTTTTTTTTCTCAGAGATATCTCGTTTCCCTAGCTCTTCCTCTACCATATTGTAGAGAGTGGCGACAATTACATTGGAAAAATTATCATGGTCGACAAGCAATGTCGGGTCGATAATCGGAGCAAAATATATGGCAGGCTTGCCCTCTAGCTCCTGTTCATCCCAATAACCGCGAATATTCTTCAAAAAAACGGTCTTACCACTACCTCTACCACCACTAACAAATACAGTATCATGTGCATGCATTGGTTTCGTACTCATACGAAACTCCGTTGCATACGACCTTGATTGACCACCAATACGGTTAAGGTATAAACAAAGGTCTGCATAAGCCTGTGTTTGCCACAAATTGTCCTTTTGAGAGTAAACTTCTTGGTAGTCTTGTGCTGATAGATCGAGAATTAAACTCATAAAGCTAAGTCCATGTATACTAATGATTAACTGGGCAAATAGTATCAGAAACATATAAATTCTGTAACATAGAGATTCATAGGCACGTCATTTGATGGCAAATCTAAGAACTGACAAAGGTTGCACAGATAAAGAGCGTAATTGCGAAAATAGTAAAGCCAACGGTGGTTCCTGAAGTACAGTTCGCAAAGTGCGGTTCGGGTTTTACGAACTGAGCAATTACTTTAAAGAAGGGGTTATATCAGGTGGTAGTTTCCAACTTAGTCAACCAAACCTGTTGCCTTCATTGGCTATGAAGCGCTGGAGTGTCCAACTTGGTTATTTTTGAAGAGTATTCCAGATGGTTGATTTAGAAAGCTAGCAAGTTTCCATCTTCGTTATCTGTGATCATTGGCTTTGGACTCGCTGCAGGGCGAGGGCTCTTTTTTGTACTTGTAGGTCGGTCTTTGCTGCCATGGATGGCGGTAGTAGAGCAATGCAGGAGCACATCGCGAATAAGTCTGACAACTGATGGTTCTATGAATCGACCAGACTTTGCTGTTTTTGTGGGTCAGGCTTTGCCGACATGGATGTCGGTAGTAGAGCAATGCAGGAGCATATTGCCGATAAGCCTGACAAGGGATGGTTCTGTGAATCGAGCAGACTTTAATGTTCTTGTAGGTCAGACTTCAGTCTGACAACTTGATATTTTCGATAAATCTAAACTCAGGCTTTTCAAATTACTCTCTTGTCGGCCGCCGACTTCGGGTCAGAGGAAATGGGCGCGCATTTCCTCTGACTTGTCGTCGCCAATGCGACAAAATCTGAATATAAAAAACCGTTGTCAGCAGCCCGCCACAAAATCTTAATTAGCCAGCAGGGCTACTCCTGCTCCCATCCCGTGTTATATTCATTTTAAGTGTCATCATTTTATCCGCTTAAGGCTGGTATCAATACCGGGCCAGCTTAGCAAATGGATGTAGCGGCGAATTTAAGAAGAGGCGTATGCAAGAATCAGATTTATTTTCACAACTGGGCCAACGCAAGCAGCAGCAAAGTGAGTTGGTCGACACGGTCAACAAACATTATGGCGATTATGTGTTTAACTCGGTCGGCGCGGTGACCACCAGTGAGAGTGTGTATTTCCCAATTAAAGAAGGCGTGCTCGCCGGCTACTGGCTGGATACGGATGCCGCAGACTATCAGTCCCTGGAAGGTAAAACCCTTTCATCCATCCAAGATCTGTACTTCTTTGTCTTTACCCCGCAACAGATGCAAGAGCTGATCTTGGATGGCGATGAAGAAGAAGAGTGAGCAAACCCAGATTCCCTAATCATCTCGGTTGGGTAAGGTCTTACTCTTAGCCGAACCCACAACCACTCCAATCTCTATGTCGTCACACAAGTGTATCAGTTGATTTCCCGTTTAAATTCGCGCGGGAGAAATCGGCTTTTGTTGCGGAGCGTGTTTGAAACAACGAGTAGGGCTGAAAGCGGATATAAGAGAGTGAACAGTTTCACTCTCGCCGCTTGAAGGCGACGAGCTCTGCGAGGAGGGGGACTGCGAAGTTAGGTTTATCGAGTCAGGACGACTCGTTAAACCGCGTTGAAATCTAAGCGCAGCGTTGAACAAAAACCTGAGTTCGGAAGCATCAGCGAATTACGGGCGCCTTGGGGTTCCAAGGGGTGGTTGGCGTAAACCATCCCGCCACCGCGACATGATGCCACCGCCCTCAGATGCCTGACTGCGATTGTAAAAAGCCATTGAGGTCAAAGTGCAAACAACCTCAGTGCCAATGGATTAACCACACTGGTTAGTTTTGCTCTGGCGGTTCTTGGCTCTTTTTGGACTTGTCTGGGTAGATCACATCGTTACCAAGCGGGTCAGCATCGCGTTTGAGATCACTCAGCGTGGTCTTGTTGTTGATAAAGTCTTTTAGTTCTTTGTGGCTGGAAATCAAAAACATTCTGAAAGTCGCGGTATCTAAAAAGTGCAGGCTGTGAACCTTGGAATCTATAATCACAGCTTCCAATATTTTGTAGTCATCAATGATTAAATCGGGTTTATAGTAAATATTGTGCTGTCCATATTTAGGTAAACCATATTCCCAATCTACAGAGAGTGTAGAGAGCGTGGAACAGCCGTATTCAATATGTTCTGGGTCAGTATTGGCGCATATGTCTAACAGTACCTTACCACTCTCCCCGATAACGGCTCTGTGATCACCGATAATCCCGTTGCGCGATTCAATTGCGAGAATCGCCGTTTGCATCTTGGTAACCGTTTCAAATAATGGTGTATCTGTTGGTTTTTCTCGGTGTGGGTATTCTTTAGCTGTGCCCTGCGTTGAGCACAATAAAGCAATAAGTAGCAAAATCCATCTCGACATATTTTTCCTTATACATGATTTATAGAAATCAGATGTATGAGTGTACCTTTAATTCTGTCTCTTAATAAAGGAGGGCAGGCACTAATCAGCATACAAAAGCCGAAGGGGTCAGACTACGAAAGTCTCTCACAGATATCGCAGCAGTTGCGATACATAAAAGACGCTAATCAAGCTCCTGACTTTGCCCACTAAAATACCGGCCGCGCTTTAGCCGCCATTGGCCGTCCAGGCTCTGGCACATGGCATAGCGAAAATAGGGCTGGATGCCAGGCCAGTGATAGCGCAGGTCGCTGAACCAGACGCAGCTTTGCTTTGCCGATGTCTCTTTTGCTAACACCACCGGATATTGGGCAAAGTCTCTAAAGGCCTTGAATTTTGGCTGTTGCCACGCCTGTTGAACAAGCGGCTCCGCGTGTGCCGGGTGGGTATAGCTGTGCCATTGCAAGGCATCAGTCCGGGTGTAGGCTCCAGAAAAGCCTGTTACCCCAGCGGCGTGGGACAGGTTGTCCGCCAGTGGATCGGTTTTGAACTTAATATAGGCCTGATAAATATGCTCCTCGTCTTCGCTCAGCAGCTGCCAATAAAGGGGCGAAAAAGGCTGTGGCAGCAAGCGACTACTTGCTGCGGGAGCAGGTGTCTGCTGCTGTATTTGCGCCATTAAAGTGAGTTTTATGCCAAGCACCGCCGCAAGATAGAGCAAGGGCGGGCTCAAGGCCGCCAGGTGATAGCGCTTTTGGTGGCACGTTTTTTTTCGGCAAATATAAAAAAGTAACCCGGCCAGCATCACGCTCAGGGTGAAGTAGGGGTCGACAATAAATAAAAGATCCCAGCTAAATTGCATGTCTGACAAAGGCGCAAACCAGCGGGTGCCGTACACGGTTAAGGTATCTGCAACTAGGTGCGAGAGAATAGCCAGCCAACAGATGGTAAAGACCAGTGCAGCGTTTGCCAGACGCAGCAGTTTACACAAGAGGTAACTTATCAGCGCCGCCCATACGGGGGAGAGCAGCAGGGAATGGGTTTCAGCCCTATGCCAATAGGCCAGAAAGTCTAACGGGTTGAGCCAAAAGAGCAGGTAGTCAATGTCCGGAAAAAGGGCCACCGCAGCGCCGATCGCGGCCCTGAGTTTCCAGTCAGTCTTTGTGCAGGTGTCTGCGCCGGCATCTTCCGATAACGGCTTAGCTGCGGGCAACTGGGCGACAAGAGCGCCAATTAATACATGGGTGAGGGGATCCAAGGCTAGGTTGCTCGGCCCGGGTGGGAGAAAAAGCGATGGCCGGTATGGAGTCCCTTTAGCAAGCCTGCCAACAGGGATCTGGTTTTAGCATTATCGGCACTGTTATCGCTTAAAAAGAAATAAAAGCTGCTCAGGTAGGCGCTGGTGAGCGCAATCTCATCGGCCACCTTGGCCAACCCTTGTTGTCGGCGTGCCGCGGCTTCTCTGAACCACTGCACGGTGCGGCTGACGCGGGTCACACCATGAGCCTGCAGGTGAAAGTGCCCAGGCTCTAGTTTATAGCGCATAATATCGCGCACCACGGCTTTGTAAGGAGCCAGATAATGAAACCAGCTCATGATGCAATTGAGGGTGCGCTCTTGCTCTGAGCCCCGTCTACCGGCCTCGGTATCGGCGTATTCGAGCATGGCTTGGTCGGCGCGGTCGAATAAGGCTTCGGCGAGATCGTCCTTGGAACGAAAGTGCCTGTGTATATCGCCTAAGCCACAGTTGAGGGAGGCGGCTAACTCATGCAGCGAGAAGCTATCCCAGCTCGATTGCAATGCTAATACAATGGCACGATCAAGGATGGTCTGGGGCGAAAGCGTATAGGCAGCCATTGAAAGAACACCTTGGGTAAAAGCCGGTTGATGTTGTTTTTAGTATAGGTAGCAGCGGGCGCAGCAGCAACTGGGTCCCTAGCGTGCCTTATCCTGCAGCGCTCTCAGTTACAAGGAGAAGCAGACAAACTGAACAGGTTTTTAGGCGCCGTGGCCAGGCTTTTCTTTTGCTGTAGTAGAGCAGAACCTGTGTATTCAAAAGAGGGAGAAGGTGACTGGTTCGGCAGGGGGGCCCGCCCGGTTGTGCCAAGCGAGGGGCTGGGCTCTTCTTATCTGAAACAGCAAAGTAGATTGCTGCGACAATATTGCGCTATGTGTATCTAAAACCTATGCTTTTTATATCTGCCTGGCTCGAAATTTGATAAGCAAATGGAAAATCTGACGATTGCAATGGCCGGTTTAACCGCCATTATTCTTTTTATTTTTGGGCTTCAGAATTTTTCTCGGGAAATTGAAAGCATCTCTGGCGAGCGCTTTCGTAAGTCGCTTAGCCGAGCGACGCGCATACCCATACTCGGCGTCTTTATTGGCGCCATTGTTACCGCTTTAATTCAGTCCAGCTCTGCCACCTCGGTGATCACCATTAGTTTAGTTAACGCCGGCGTTTTAACCTTTAAGAACAGTGTGGGCATTATTTTCGGCTCCAACGTGGGCACCACAATAACGGCGCAGTTGGTGGCCTTTAAGCTTACCGTATTTGCACCCGTGTTTATCATGATCGGATTCTTTTTATCCCTTACCCGCAATCGTTTTTCTATCTTTGGCAAGACCATTTTCTATTTTGGTTTTGTGTTTTTCAGCCTCAATCTTATCTCTTCTTCTTTGGCGCCATTGCAAAATAATCCGGCATTAATCGAAATTTTAACGCATCCGCAAAACCCACTGATTGCTATTTTGGTCGGCTGTATTTTTACGGCCTTGGTGCAATCCAGCTCGGTTACAACGGGTCTGGCTATTATCTTCACGCAACAGGGGGTTTTGGGCCTTGAGAATGCGGTGCCCATCATCATGGGGGCAAATATTGGCACCACGGCAACGGCCATGATCGCTGTTTTTGGGATGGATATCGCCGCTAAAAAAGCAGCCTTGAGTCACTTCTTGTTTAATGTGGGTGGGGTGTTGTTGTTTTTGCCCGCCATTTTATTGTTTGGCCACAGGTTAAGTGACGTGACCATGGACCCAGCCATTGCCTTGGCTAACATTCACTTTATATTCAACGTGGTTGCCAGCCTCATATTTATTATTTTTCTGACGCCTTTTACCCGCTTTGTCGACTTTTTGCTGGGTGAAGGGAAAATGGATTTTGAGCGCCTTGAGCTGCCAACCTATCAAGAAGATGAAGAGTTTCAGCTTATCGTGGACAGGCTTGAAGCGGGTAACCAACAGCTGCTCAACTTTTTAAAGGAGAACTACAACCTCGTCACCCTAAGCTTAGAAACAAACTACATGAGTATTCAGGACACGGCGCAAAAACGCATTGAATACGTCAACTTTATTGAAAAAGAGTACATGACTTACTTCACCTCGTTGTTAAGCAAGATGAAGGATGAAGAGCAGTCGAGAGAGCTGATAATACAAATTAATCGCTATGATTATCTGTTCCAGATCCATGACTCAATTACCGATCTGTTTGAGAGTAAGCGCATCATGAGCAAACAATTTATCGAGTTAAAAAGTGATATTTTGATTCTGGTGAGAGAGCTATCGAGCGATACCTTAAATCTTTTTACCCAAACCAGTGAGCATTTAGAAGAGCCAAAAAATGATGAAATTGAGAAGTCGGCCAAGTTGTTGCAACTGCATTTAAATCAGGCCCACCGCAAGCTGTTATTGTTACTTGCCGATACCAATAGAAAAGATGCAGGGGCACTCACCAACTTTGTTACTTACTCGCAACGCCTCAAAGATAAATTAATAAATTTCCATAAGGTGTCTTCAAACATAACCGCCGAATTATGACGCGCTGGCAAGGGAAGATAACGGGAGTTCTTGGTCGCATCGCCACTGCCACTATAGTCTTTGCCCCGATACTTCTTTTACCGCCTTTGGATGAACCAAAACGCCGGTGGTGTAGTATCTTTGCTTATGATCATAACCAGCTGAGCGCTTGCAGTAGCGCATCAAACAGGAGCACGCATGTTAAATATGGATTTTGCCGAGAAGTTAGCGATTAAAACGGCAGAGCAACCCTGGCTGGCAAGCCCAGCTAAAGGGGTGTGGCGCAAGCCATTGGAGCGCGAAGGCAAAGAGTCTGGGCACACCACAAGCATAGTTAAATACGAGGCGGGCTCGCGTTTTAATCCGCATCCTCATCCTCTGGGCGAGGAGATCTTTGTACTTGAGGGGGGGGTTTCAGACGAGCACGGCGATTACCCGGCGGGCACCTACATTCGTAATCCGCCTAAGAGTGTGCATGCGCCCTTTAGTAAAGAAGGCTGTGTGCTCTTTGTGAAGCTCAATCAGTTTGATGAAAAGGATACGCAAACAGTGCGCATCAACACCCGGGCAACACAGTGGCAACCGGGGCAGGGTGGTCTTGAAGTGATGCCACTGCACACCTTTGAGCATGAACATACGGCCCTGGTGAAATGGCCCAAGGGCGAGCGCTTTGTGCCTCATAAGCACTTTGGCGGCGAAGAGGTTTTAGTGCTTAGCGGCGAGTTTTGCGATGAGTTTGGTCGTTATCCGCAGGGCACCTGGCTGCGCAGCCCGCATATGAGTGAGCACACGCCGTACGTAAACGAAGAAACGGTGATCTTGGTGAAGGTAGGGCATGTGCCTTTTCGCTATTAGCCTTGGCGCAATACCTGCGGCCCGGCTAGGTGGTTCAATTAAGGAACCGGCGCTGGTTTTGCACCGTTTTTTATCACATTCCTTTTAACACCGGGGTATATCTGGTTAGATAGGGCTGCAAACGCATTGCAATAAAGACAATAAGTAACAACGCAATGTGATAAATTTCGAATGAAACGTCGGCAGATGTGCAGGTGCTGCAGGCCTGGTGTATCAGTTGTCTGCCTATCGGCGTGATCTTATAAATAAAAAATAATCGAGGTAACAATGAAATCATTAATTCACTTTCTTGCGGCAATCACGCTTGCGTTTAGCGCTGCGGTCTTTGCCCATGTCGATTTGAAAACCAGCGTGCCCGCTGATAAGGCCACGCTAGCTCAAACACCCGAGCTGTTATCACTCACTTTTACCAAAGAAGTGCGCCTGGTGAAGGTATCACTAAAAAATGCGCAGGGTGAGGCCATTAAATTTGGCTTTAAGCCCACTAAGGAAGCGAGTCTTGAGCATTCCTGGGCACTTCCTGAACTTGCGCCCTCAAACTATCAGGTTGATATGATTTTTCTTGGCCAAGACGGCCATAAAATGAAAAGCAGCGTTAGCTTTGTTGTGAACTAAGCAGGGCTAATACCCAGTGATGGACGTGTTTATCTGGAATACCATCATTGTGCTAGCGAAAATGGCCTTTTATGCAGGCTTTGCCGGTGTTGCCGGTTATGCCTTCTTGGGTCAGGTGTTTGCCCATGAAAAGGACCCCGCACGGCCAGGCGTATTGAGCGGCATTTGCCTGCCATTATCCCTGGTTATGCTTGCCTTTGCCGGCAATGCTGTTTGGTTTTTTGCCAATACCGGTGCCATGGCAGAAGACGGCATTGGCGGCGCGTTCGATGGCTTTATCCTGGAAATTATGTGGGATTCATCCATAGGCGAAGCGACCCAGGTGAGAGTCCTGGGCTGCCTGGCTGCCTTAGGGGCGGTGATGCTATTGGCGTGCTCTGCCAAAGCCACATTAGTTAAATGGGCGCGCCATGGCCTGTTTGCTGCCAGCTTATTAATGCTTGCCTACTCCTTTACCTTGGTCGGGCATGTTTCTGAGTTAACGGCGCTAGAAAAAGCGCTTTTAATGGTGCATGTCGTGGTGATGGCCTGGTGGTTTGGGGCCCTGTATCCGCTTAAACATGCCGTTGAGGTGCTCAATGATGATGGGCTAATAGCCCTGATGAACCGCTTTTCACGGCAGGCTAGTGTATTGGTTGGTGTTTTACTCTTGGCTGGCACCTATTTGGCGTTTCAATTGCTCAGCAGCCCTCAGGCACTGTTTGCGTCGAGTTACGGACAAACCTTACTGATTAAGCTAGTGTTAGTGCTGTGTATATTGGCGCTGGCCGCCAGGCACAAGTTTATACTCGTTCCTCGGCTTAACAACCCGGATGGGCGGGCGGTGTTAGCTAACTCCATCACTCTAGAGATGGTCATCGCAGGGGCCATTTTGGCCGTAACCGCTTGCTTAACCAGTGTGGTAGGCCCTACTAACTAAAACAATAAAAAGAGAAGCATAATGAAATTACTATCCGCATTTTTATTCCTGCTGGCAACGACCAGCGTTGCCGTGCAAGCCCAGAGTGGCGATGAAAAAGACGCGAAACTGTTCAAAGGGTTGGACACGGCCGCGGCCAAGGCGGTGCTAACCTTTAAACAGGCCCTTAAAAGCGGTGATAAGGCGCTCGCCAAGGCACAGCTTGCCGATGATATTATTATTTTCGAGGGCGGGCGCGTAGAGCGCAGTGCCGACGAATATGCGCATCATCATATGTTATCCGATATGAAATACCTGAAAATGATGGAATCAAAAACACTGGAACATCAGGTAGAGGTTTTCGGTAACACGGCGGTTTCTGTTTCACGCAGCCATACCAAAGGCACCTATAAGGATAAGCAATACGATTATGAGGGTATGGAAACCATAGTGCTGGAGCAACAAGACGGGCAGTGGAAAATAAAGCATATTCACTGGTCTAACTAAGCCCTGGCGCCACTAGAGCCCTGGTTCTGGCTGCCAGGCCAGACGCACTCGCAAGTGATTGCGTTCAAGTGATTATCTTGATGCATAACGCTAATAAAAAAAGCGCCCTAAGGCGCTTTTTTATTGATCTTGCTCGCCATTGGCGCAGGCAAGCGCTAAATGGCCGTGAGGCTGTGCTCCAGCATGGCCTTAATCTGGGCCACAATTTTTGCTTCCACTTCAGGTTCAAACTGGGCGATACGCGGGGTGTGAATATGCCCAGTGGGAATGTCGGAATTGAGCTCGTTGCGCAGGCGAATACTGCGATAGGAGATCTCGTTCGATAAATAGCCGCCACCGCCACCGTTGACCGCAACGGCGTTTTTAAGCTCTTCCAAGGTCTTGGGCTCAAAGGTTTTCTCCAACGTGGTGACCTTGTGGTTGTCGATGATTTTATATGGGCCCTTGGCCTGTTGCATTTGCGTTACCGGCAGGCTGAACTGCACAAACTCATCGCCAGGTAAGGGACGGCCATTGAGGCTGGAGATTTTCGGTGCCGTTTGCGTGCCGCCATAAACGATATTGGCGTTATCCGGAGCGGTGACGCTGCGACGTTTGCCGGGAAAGCGCTCAAGGTCAAAGTCTTTACGACCCATGCTCACGGTGACCACCATATCCACGCTGTTCAGGGCGTAGTAGGGAGCGAGGATCTCTTCAATCAGACCCTGGTCAAAGTCTTCATAACGCACCGGGATCATCACGGTGTTGATTTCCGCCTGTACGCCCTTAAAACTGATCACCTGGCCATCGAGTAACAGCGCGGCTACGCCGTACGTAAACGAAGAAACGGTGATCTTGGTGAAGGTAGGGCATGTGCCCGTGGGCGATTAGGCCCTTGGTTCTTAGCGGTCTTGTTGGCCTAAAAAACCATCAGTAACCCTAAAAAAACCATGTGTAACAAGGCCCTATTTATTTTCTATTTCTCCTCTGTTCCTATAGAATCAGAAAGACCATGCGTGAGGGTAATAACCGGGTTATACAGATAGGGAGACAGGAAGAGATGTATAGTGAATTATCTAGGGCGACCAGCAACTGCAAACGCGGTTGGGTGGTCGGCATAGGATTCATAGCAGCCTTGTTGACAGGTTGTAATGATGATGGACATGTCAGTATCAAGGTGGAGCAACCCACTGTTAGCAGTTTTGGGGTGGACAGCTCCGAGGCCGGGGTGCAGTTAGACTGGGTAGCCGTAAAGGGAGCCACTAACTACGAGGTGTTTCGCTGTCCTGTGCCGGAGGGCCGGGTTAACGGGCTGTGTGAAGATATTGACGTTAGCCAGTGCGGCACGGCCTTGGTAAAAACCCCACAACTGACCTATTTCGATGTGCCGCCGACGGCACCTGCGGCATTTTGCTACAGCATTCGTCCCTGTTTTGATGGGGATGGTCAGGAATGTGGTGCTCATAGCAAGGCCAAAGCTGGGGTGCATAGGCTCAGTGCCGAGGAGCGACCCGAACGCTTTCTTGAGGCATACATCGGCGATGATGGCCGCCACACCTACACGGGCCAGAAAACCACTTTACACTCTTTTTTGAAAAACAAGAATGTGTTGGTCGGCAAGGCAACCTACCAGTGGCGTGTTATTGGCGGTTCAGGCGGTGGCTTGACGCTAAAAACATCCGATCTGGAGAATCCAGACTACCGTTCCGTTTCCTTTATCGCTCCTTCAACACCGGGACGCGTGGATATTGAAGTGCGGGTGAGTGACAACCGAGGAGTAACGGATACCGCCAAGGCGGCTATTTATATCCGCAACCATGAGGCTCCGGTATTAACCCAGACCACCTCAAACCGTGTTGTTCAAGCGGGTGCAGAAACCGCCCTGTCGGTGCAGGCATCTTCTATTAATGGCCCATTGAGCTACATGTGGACGCAGATTAGCCCTGACCCGACTGTGTTACCCATCACATTGGATGATCCAAATTCAAGTAATCCTAAATTTATAGTGCCCGATGTGTTCACCAGCTCCGATGGTGTTACATCTACGCTGGCCAAAGGCAATATTGTCTTTAAGGTTCAAGTAACCGATTCCACTGGCGAAACCAGTACCTCTGAGGTAGCGCTTCAGGTTCATCAGCCCGTAGAGGCAACGACCAAAGACCACGACTCTACGACGACCTCGGGAGATGGTGCGGCGAAGTCGAAACCAAGTGGTAAGCCATTGTCTGTTGCTTTGCCTGTTGTTCATGCTGTGCTTCCCCCTCTGGCCGTTGAGGCCATGCCTGCTACTAGCAATCTAGCGGGTGAGCAGGAAAACCTGGCGGTAGCTGTAACCGGCGGCAAAGAACCTTATACTTACAGCTGGACTCAGGTTGGTGGCACCGAGGTGCTCGGCGGTTTGCCGTCCGATCAAGCGAAGCCGAGTGTGGAGCTGCCTAAAATTACTACCGCTGAAGATCTCCACTTTAAAGTGGAAGTGATCGACAGCAAGGGCAAAAAGGCAACCGCACAGCTTGTGGTCACCGTCCAGCCCTCAAAAGCGGTAGTTACCCCAGAAGTACCGCAACCGGTTATCAATAAGCCCTTTCATATCACCGCCGGTGACAGTGGTGATCTGTATACCTCACTCGAAAAGGTACAAGTATTTCAAACGGCTGGCACCGAGCTTACCGTAGAGGGGATCAGCGCCTTAGAAAGTGGCCAAACGCGAATTCGTATTTCTGCGCCGTTACTTAAAGTAGATAGCGCTACGGCTCAGTTATTAATAACAGGTGTTAAAGGCGGGCGTGAAATAAGCCAGGTGCAGCCGGTGAAAATCTTTCATCCGACGGATACCGGCAAGGCTGAAACGGAACCCACCGTGGTAACTACGACGCCGAATAAGTACAAAGAATTGGTACTGTCTGAGCCAGGGCTTTTGAGTGCGACTGAAGGGCAGGAACATGTGCAGTTGGCTGTATCAGTCATGGGGGGAGAAGGGCCTTATCTTTATGCATGGACGTATAAAGGTGATGTAAATGATCCAGATATAACCTTGCTTGATGAGACCACGCGTACGCCGTCGTTTAGTTTGACTGATGTTGATGTCCCGGTAGATGTGGTGTTGCACTTCCAAGTAGCAGTGAACAGTGCCGACGGCCAAAGCCGGACACTGCCGTTGGATCTGGTCGTAAAAAATATTACCGAGCCGGTGCGTTGGAAAGTGCCTTCGGTTGCCCAGCGAGAAACAGCAAGCAGCTCACTGACCGATGTTCCCCTGAGTGTCTCACTTCATGGCGATGCGGGTAATTGTATTATCGACTGGACTCAGGAATTGACGGGAGTGGAGAGTGAATTAGTAGTACCCTTTGTCGGCGGCTCTGAGCATACACCCTCGCCTAGAATCGATTTGTCGGCGGTCCCTGCTGATAAGGCTTCGAGCTATCATTTCCGAGGTGTTGTTGAGTGTCCGGGGGGGCAGCGTGATGAGGCCTTGTTGTCCTTGATGGTATCGGCGGGTGAGACGCACCGCCCAGTTGTGCCACCGGCAGATCCGCTGAGTGTCGCAAGCATGGCGCCGGTCACTGTGTTAAGTGGTCATGCCGCTTATTTGCATGCGCCTAGCCCCGTTGGTGGTGTCGGTCCTTATCGTATGAATGTAGTGCAGGAAGCCGGTGACAGTGACCAGGTGACCATTACCCCTGTGCAGGCAGGCACCTGGCAGCTAACCGATTTGCCCGATGTCACAGCCGGGCCAAAACAGCTGAATTTTACTTTTGTTATCCATGATCGTAATGGTGGTGAGGTGCATGTAACCCAACAGGTTAAGGTGGTGAGCCAATTGACCGAGTTTATTGCCGATATCTCAGCACCGCCAGGGGTACTCGCTTCCGACAGATTAGAAATGCTGGCGATTGCAGGTGGTGGCAGTGGTAATTATACCTTTCAGTGGACTATTACCCCGATAGGCTTGGACGATCCGGATAGCCTGCCGATGGACATGTATCAATGCGTTAATGAAGATGGTACCCCTTGTAAAGATGCTCCACTTGTAGTGCCGCCCTTACCTCGTTCGGCAAGCGGTAATACGGCCTCATTCTTCCTTTGGGAGGCACCCGATGACAATGACCCCGACTATTCGGTTAATGTGCTTATGACGGCTACGGACATAACAACAGGTAAGAGTTTTGAGGTACGCCGTACCATTCAGATCAATAACCGCTCCTACCTAGAAAATTACCTTCGTGGCACAACGGAGCAATACGTACCAAAATACGCTGCGAGGCCGGGCTCCGAGTGTGTGCTATGCGGTGACAGAGATCATCAAGATCCCTGTTCGGACTTGGATCTAATCTTGGGGATGACCATCCGCTGTCCAGATACTCATCCTTACTGCATGAACGATGTGCGAGTGGATTACGATGGCGTAACCAATACCGGCTACTGGATACCTGAACTAGCGGTTAGTAATGGTTTACAGGTGACGCAATATCGCCGCTGTGTCAGTGAGGAGGCAGCCTTTCTACAGTGGTATCTGGATTCAAAAACACGCCCCGAGTGTCAGGAGGTTGCCAGTGCCGATGCTCATACTCGTACCAGCGAAGATAATGACAATGGCTGGGGCGTTGACTTCAGCATAGTCACGCCTGAAAATCAGGTGCCCGGTGTTGAATGTCACCTAGCCTGTTACGGTGATAGCTGTAATCTGGACTCTAATCCGCCGCCGGAGACGCTGTTCGGTCTAGATAAGGATGGTAATCCGACTCCAACGAGTAAATAGCCAATAAGAGAAGCCCCGAGCAACCGCATCGGGGCTTTTTTATGCCTTGATTACACTCATTTCAATAGATGGCCTGATGCTGGAAGCTTATCAAGCTAGCCAGAAGAAATAACAACGACGCTTACCTAGGTGTGCGGCTTGTTATTCACCCGACAACCAGGCGTTGCCGGGTGAATCCTAGATCTGTGTGGTCTTCAAATGCTGCTGGGTGATGACTACAGCGCCGTGAGACTGTGCTCCAGCATGGCCTTAATCTGGGCCACAATTTTTGCTTCCACTTCAGGTTCAAACTGGGCGATACGCGGGGTGTGAATATGCCCAGTGGGAATGTCGGAATCGAGCTCGTTACGCAGGCGAATACTGCGATAGGAGATCTCGTTCGATAAATAGCCGCCACCGCCGCCGTTTACAGCAACGGCGTTTTTAAGCTCTTCCAAGGTCTTCGGCTCAAAGGTTTTTTCCAGCGTGGTGACCTTGTGGTTGTCGATGATTTTATATGAGCCCTTGGCCTGTTGCATTTGCGTTACCGGCAGGCTGAACTGCACAAACTCGTCGCCGGGTAAGGGGCGACCATTGAGGCTGGAAATTTTCGGCGCGGTTTGCGTGCCGCCATAAACGATATTGGCGTTATCCGGAGCGGTAACACTGCGGCGCTTACCGGGAAAGCGCTCAAGGTCGAAGTCTTTGCGGCCCATGCTCACGGTGACCACCATATCCACATTATTCAGGGCGTAGTAGGGGGCGAGAATTTCTTCAATTAATCCCTGGTCAAAATCCTCATAGCGCACCGGGATCATCACGGTGTTGATTTCCGCCTGTACGCCCTTAAAACTGATCACCTGGCCATCGAGTAACAGCGCGGCTACGCCGGAGGGGTTGCTTTGGTTAATGTTCCTGTCGAGCAAGAAGGGATCAAAGCCGGTGAGAAGGATTTTTTTGGCCGTGCCTTTAGTGTATTCCAGGTCATCACGGCCGCGGCTGCCGTGCTCTAACAGACTTAGCAAGGCGGCTTGCTCGGTCTCACTGAGCGCAAATGCGGGTTTAACCGAGCGCATCACCTTGCTAGATTGCAGGCGTGCCCAATAGAGTTCGCGATCATCATAACTATTTGTGCTGGTCAGGCGTTGTTTGGCGCTTTGCCATAGTTCGCTGGCATGGGCGTGAACCCGATCTTTGGCTTCGGCATAGCTTTTGGCCGTTTGCCATTGCTGCTCAAATTGACTGATATCAGTGCTAAAGGCGCTTAATACCTGGGGCATGGCGCTGGTGGCTTTTTCAATGCGCAGTTCTTCAACGGTAAGGTTGGCCGCAAACGCTGGAAAGGTGGATAAAATAACGCCAGAGGCTAGTAGTGCTTTGATCATAGTGGTCCTATACAGTGTCAATGCCTAGTTGGATGCTTGCGTTACTATCCTATGTCTCATTGCCCTGCGCAAATAAATCGGTCGGATGTTTTGGCGTGGTGGTGATTGAGCATTGCTGCGGTATTACCTACAATAGCGGCCACATTCATAATTTAAGAAAAACCACCATGACAGATACAAGTGCAAAGCCCGCTATCCCAGATATGCTTTCTATCAACCCGCGTAGCAAGTTCTACAACGAAGAAATTCTAAAGCATGAGATTGGCGTGCGTTTTAACGGCAAAGAGCGTTTCGACGTAGAAGAATACTGCATCAGCGAAGGTTGGATTAAGGTTGCCTCACCGAAAGCGCTAGACCGTCGTGGCCAACCACTACTGCTTAAAAGCAAAGGCACGGTAGAAGTTTTCTATCGTTAAGCCTCCGAGGCAGGCTGTTTTTAGCCTGCCTAATTCGCGATTGCTCTGTGAGTACCCGCGTTTTACTCTATTAGCTCACATTGGACGTGGCGTTAAACATAATGAAATGGACATTATTATTCAGTAGCTTGCTACTGAGCCCTGGCTTACTTGCTAATGCGCAGTACACCGAGTCCGAGTGTATCTTGCTGCAACATCAAATTAATGACTTCAGTCATGCGCAGCAGTCCTCACCTTATCTTGTTGCCAAAAAAGCGTACGATAGACATTGTGTTAGCCCGCGGGCGACGAATACAGAAATCTCAACGCCTACCGAGATCACCATACGTCCGAAAATTGCTAACCCTGTCAAGGCTCGCAACTCTTCTAGTCCACCTCAACAGGTGACCCATGAATCGGTCAATGCCTTCGAGCTGATGCTTTCTTTCTTGCTCCCCATGGGCTTGTGGTTTGGGTTTGCCCTTTTGCTGCTGGCGGCATTTAAAGCGGTATTGGTCTTTAAAGCCGGCTCAATCGGAGAGTGGTGGGTAAACCTTAAACTAAAAGAGCTAACCAAGGGCACCAATCTTACCCTGTACGAAAACCTTCTGCTGCGCACCGAAAACGGTGAATTTACCGAGGTGGATCATCTGTTGGTGAGCCCATTTGGTATTTTTGTGATTGAAAGCAAGAACTACAGTGGCTGGATTTTTGGCAATGAAAGGCAAGCTAAATGGACACAGCGTACCCTGCGCTACAAATCTCAGTTTATGAACCCGTTGCGGCAAAATTATAAGCATTGCCTGGCGGTCCAGTCTTTTCTGGGGGTTAAAGAAGGCATTGAATCGCTGGTGGTGTTTAACGATAAAGCGACTTTTAAAACGGACATGCCAAAAAATGTAGTAATGTTAAGCAATATGAATGACTACATTAACGGTTTTACCGAGCCAAAATTTAGCAAGGCGCAATTAGCTGAATTTAATGTGCTTTTATCCATGAGAGAAGAAAGCACTACAGCCGAAGATTACAAGGCGCATATTCAGCAAGTAAAAGCACGGCACGAGTCGGCCAGTTAGCTCAGCGCAGGCAAGACACGGTAATAAACTAACAAAAATAAGAAATTACAGTATGAATGTCGATCCAACATTATTAGAGCGAGTCGAGAAGAAGCTCAATAACCAAAATGCCGTGAAGGCAGGGCTCGCGGGGGCGCTTTGGAGTATGCCTTTACTGGTGATTTGGTATGCCGTGTATTACTTCGCGCCCGCTTTTTCACCCATGATGCTGTTTATTAGCGGCGCCCTCATTGGTGTTATGGTGCGCTATCATGGCCAAGGCTATGGACGCCGTTTTGCTGTAATTGGCTTTCTTACCCACCTGATCCTGGTGGTGGTGGCTATCAATATCGGCATTGTGATCACCGGCACCATCTGGGGCGTCATTCTGCTTGGCTTGTATCTCTCGGGCGCCTGGGCGGCGGCGTTTTTTGCGCGTAAAGGTATTCCCTTAACCCAAAACAAGGCCTTTTATGTCTTAACCGAGCAACAGGCCCATTCCAGCGACACCTTGCTGAAAAACCGCTGGTATGTGGCTGTGCCACTGTTGCTGCTGGTGGCTTCGCTGACCAATGTGGCGACGGCAGTTGGAATTCACATCTTCCACGGCATTAATCAGCAGGTGGCAGCCGCCGAGGGCTATCAGCAAGAGCTGGAACGTCATCGCGCTAAGGCCATCGATGTGACACCTAACAGTCTGGATCAGCTCACCACCCAAGAAGCCTTGTTCTACGCCTATAGCTACTATACTGGCCGCCATGTTAATGCCCGAGGCCAGTATAAAGGTGAGTACCCACTTTCAACCTTTAAGGCAAAAACCATACTGAACTACCTGGTTAAGTATCGCCAGGAGCCCAGGGCCGCCTTTATTTTAGCGCGGGTAGATGAGGGGGCGCGGCGGGCCAATATGCTGCAAACGGCCATCTCACAAGGCGACCAATATGCCAAATTTTACTCCGTGGTTGCCTATGGCTGCACCAGCGAAGAAAAACGGGCCAAGCAACTTTTGGCGGGCATGCAAAGGTTGGTGAAAGAGGAGCCCATTGCCTCAGACATCAACACCCTGATGCATTATGGCTTTGGGTATATGTGCGACGAACTCGATAATGCGGACTTTGAACTGCGCTTTCTTCGCGATTATTCGCCTAAGTCTTAGCGGCTTTATTTATCGGCTCGCCCAGAACTGCTACTCTACACCTATAAGAGTTTAAGTGAGTAATGACCATGATCAATGACAACGACATTATTGAAACCCTCGAAGAGCTTGAAGCGTTTTTGCGTTTAGTTGAAAACGGCGGTTTGGGGCTAGATAAGGCCACAGGGATTGCTTTGGCCACCAATAATGCCGATGGCCGCCCCTTTGTGGCCGTGCTGGATGACAATCACCAGCTTCTGTATGGCCGTTGGGTGAGCGCCTATGTGTATGAAAATGGCAAAGAAATGATCCAAAACGCACCGCAAAGAAGACACTAAGTTTGTTCTGCTCGGCGACCGACAATATGTGTTAGGCCGCGGGCGCACAAGCAAGCGATGCAATATAAGCCGGTGTGATTAAAACTTCACGCCGGCTTTTTATTGGCGGTGAGTTTGCTAACGCTTTCGGCAGTTGCTTCATCTATAAAGCATTTACTTTACACAAAAAGTAGCTTAGTCTTTTTAGGCTATTTTAATTGAGAGTGTTATGTTTAGACTGGTTTCACAGGTATTGGTTATTGCAGCCGTGCTGATTGCTTTGCTTGGGCAGGCATTCGCGTATTCTGCGATGACGTGTGAAACGACTATGGACGCTCATCAATCTCATGTAGCCATGAATATGGCCACCGAGCACACTCAGATGCAGCATCATCAAGGCATGGATCACGGCGATACAGCCATGAGCTCAGCTATGATGGATGACTGTTGTGAGGTGCAGTGTGTTTGCCCGGCAAGCGCCTGTGCATCGGTGACCCTTGTCAATTCCTCTACCGCCATGGCCGACGTGATTGCCGTCAGTGAAGCTGTTATTAGCGCCACCCCCACGCAGCCACGCGCGATTCAAACGTCTCTTTTTCGCCCCCCCATTTTTGCCTAACACAGGGTTAATGCGTCAAAAATCTGCTCTAAGATGATGAGCACTTTTGTGATAATACACGCTTAGGCGTGGTGAAAAGCCAGCGTTTGCTGGGGGCTAAAATGATTAAAAAGTTTTTAAAAGTAGCAGTGTTCGTACTGCTTTTACCGAGTGTTGTTCATGCCAATGAGCACAGCAACAAGCATGATGTTGTAGAGCTGTTGGTGTACAAAACACCGACCTGTGGTTGCTGTAAAAAATGGATCTCCCATATCGAGAGTGAGGGATTCATTACCTATGCAAAAGACTATCTGGATATCAGTCCGGTCAAAGCCAAACTTGGCATCGCTGCCAATTATCGCTCCTGCCACAGTGCCATTTCACGGGATGGTTTTGCCTTTGAGGGCCATGTTCCCGCGAAGTTTATCCGGCAATTTCTAAAAGAAGATCACGCCGATGCCATTGGCCTGTCGGTTCCTGCTATGCCCCTGGGGTCGCCGGGGATGGAAGTGGGAGACAGGTTTACGCCCTATCAGGTGCTTATCCTCTACAAAGATGGCAGCAGCAAAGTCTATGCCGAGGTTAAAACCTATGAGGAGCAGTTCTAATGACTAGCCACCCTTTTAGCGCTTCCTCCTGGCTGTTAGCTATCGCCGTCGCCACCGGTTCGCAGGTGGCGACAGCACAGCAAGCGATCACCCTTGAACAAGCGGTCATGATGGCGCAACAAAATGATCCTTGGTTGCATGGCAATCGCCTTAAACAGCAAGCCATTGAAAACAAAAGTGTTGCTTCAGGCGCCTTACCCGACCCTCAGGTTTCCCTCGGTCTTATGAACCTGCCGGTAGATACCTGGGAGTTTGAGCAAGAGGGGATGACGCAAGTGAAAGTCGGCGTGACGCAAATGTTCCCTCGCGGTGATAGCTTGCAATTAAAACAAAGCCAACTTGCGCTCGAGTCGAGTCAATACCCGCTGTTGCGCGCAAACCGTAAAGCGCAGCTTCAAAGCAAGGTATCAGAGCTGTGGTTAGACGCTTACCTGGCGCAGCGCACAATAGAGCTTATAAAGGGCGACAGAGCGCTGTTTGAGCAAATTGCCGAGGTGGCAATGATTAGCTACTCCAATGTGATTGGTAAGACGCGCCAGCAGGATGTTATTCGCGCCGAACTGGAAATAGTGCAACTCGAAGACAGGTTGACGGTAGAAAAGCAAAAACTCGATACCCTGTTGGCGCAGCTCAACGAATGGCTGCATATCTATGATAAAGATGAGTTTGCAATAACATTCAATGATGACCAAAGTACGTTCGCTTTTGAGGTATCAAACCAGTTGCCTACACTGCAGCTGTTAAATGCCGAACTGTTAAAGGCATCCGATTATTCTCGCCAGCGCCTGGCCGGCGAGTTGGCTTATCATCCCGCCCTCATGGCCACTGATGTGAAACAGCAGGTGTCAGAAAAAGGCGTGCAGCTGGCCGAGCAGAGCTATAAGCCCCAATGGGGCGTCAACGCCAGCTACGGCTACCGGGGTGATATGCCTTCCGGTGACAGCCGTGCCGATTTTTTCTCTGTGGGTGTTACCTTTGACCTGCCGATTTTCACCGAGAATAACCAAGATAAACAAGTAGCCGCCTCGGTTGCCGAGTCTGAGTCGGTAAAAACAGAGAAGTTACTGCTGCTCAAGCAAATGATCAGCGCAGTGGAAAAAGAGCTCAAGCAGTTAAAGCGCTTGTCTGACAGAAAGGCGCTCTACGGCGAGCTGTTACTTAAACAAACACAAGAACAGGCAGAAGCATCGCTCAATGCGTACACCAATGATGATGGTGATTTTGCCGAAGTCGTTCGGGCCCGGATCGCCGTTTTAAATGCGCGTATTTCGGCACTTAACATTGACGTCAACCTGCTTAAAACCGTTGCCCGAATCAATTACTTTATGGCTCGCTACCAACCACAACAGCAAACCAATAGCCAGTCCATACCTACATACCGAATTGGAGAAGAATAATGTCGTCTAACAACAAAACGATTATCGCCGTAATTATTGGTGCCTTGATCGGAGTCGGGGGCATGAGTTTGTTTCACAGCCAAGAGTCTGACACCGGCCAAAAAGCAGCCGATTCAGGCGAAAAAAAGCCGCTTTATTGGGTGGCGCCCATGGACTCCAATTATCGTCGTGATCAGCCGGGTAAGTCACCCATGGGCATGGATCTTGTTCCGGTGTACGAGGAAGAAGAGTCGGGCGGTGATCTTGGCCCAGGAGCCGTAAAAATTTCTCCAAATGTGATCCATAACCTGGGTGTGCGCACGGCACCGGTGCAAGTAAAAACAATGCAAACCAATATCTCCACCGTGGGCTACGTGCAATATGATGAAGACGAACTGATCCATATTCACCCCCGTGTTGATGGCTGGATAGAAAAGCTCTACGTCAAAGCGGCCGGTAACCCGGTGGATAAAGGGCAGGCGTTATACACCCTTTACTCGCCACAG
The DNA here is from genome assembly GCF_002964785.1 of Pseudoalteromonas sp. T1lg48. Taxonomy (GTDB): domain Bacteria; phylum Pseudomonadota; class Gammaproteobacteria; order Enterobacterales; family Alteromonadaceae; genus Pseudoalteromonas. The sequence continues at coordinate 881,111 of NZ_PQCC01000018.1, read as the reverse complement.
CTGGTCAATGCCCAGGAAGAGTTTCTGATCGCCTTAAAGCACAGCACCGGTTCTTTGGCGGCGGCAGCAAGAGAGCGCTTAAAGGCACTGCACATGTCTTCTGAGTTTATTAATGAGTTGGAGCGTACCGGCAAGGTGCAACAAACCGTTACTTTTTATTCGCCGCAGCAAGGGGTTGTGGATGGCTTGCAAGTGCGTGAAGGATTTTATGTGCAGCCCGGTACCACGCTGATGAGTATTGCCAAGCTGGATCAGGTCTGGGTTGAGGCGGAAGTGTTCGAGCGCGATGCCGATGTCATTAAAAAAGGCCTGCCGGTGTCGATGACACTGGATTATCTTCCCAGTAAAGAATGGGGCGGTGTGGTTGATTATGTTTATCCGACCCTTAATAGCCAAACTCGTACCCTGCGGGTGAGATTGAAATTTGATAATCCGGGCTATTTGCTTAAGCCGAATATGTTCGCGCAAGTGTCGATTCAAGCAGAGTAAACCGACAACACCATGGTGGTGCCAAAAGAATCGGTGATCAGAACCGGACAGCAAGATCGCGTCGTGCTGGACTTTGGTGACGGCCAGTTTAAATCGATAGCGGTAACCCTGGGTCGAGTGGGCGAGAATGAAGTAGAGATACTAACGGGTCTTGAAGAAGGCGATGTGGTGGTGACCTCGGCCCAATTCTTAATTGACTCGGAATCAAGTAAAAGCTCCGACTTCAAACGCATGTCCCATGAGGAAGAGCCTGCGTCGGTATGGATGGAAGGTGAGATCAACAGCGTAATGGCGGGTCATCGCATGGTTAATATCACCCACGGACCGGCAAAAGAATGGGATTGGCCGGAGATGACCATGGACTTTACCGTGGCAGACTCGGTGGATATTGACGCTTTGAAAGCAGGCCAGACGCTGCACTTTGAAGTAACCAAAACCGAAGACGGCGGTTATGAGGTAACGGGTATTCACATTATGACCGAGCCTGAGGTGTCCAGTGCCACCGTGATGGGGGTGATAAACCTTGTTGATGCGCAAAACCGCATCTTGAACATCAGCCGCGGACCGATTGAAAAGTGGGGCCGCCCGGCCGCTACCATGGACTTTATGGTCGCCGACGATGTTGATATCTCTGCTTTTAATGAAGGCGATGAAGTGATGTTTACCTTTGAAATCAGAGACGACTTTGTCATCACCGAAATCTCTCTAGCTGATAATACGCAACAGCAAGATGCTGTTGATCACTCAGCGCATTAAGTAGAGGGAAGTAGCTATGATTGAATCAATAATTCGCTGGTCGGTAGGCAATCGCTTTTTTGTCCTACTGATCACCTTGATCATTGCCTTTGGCGGCTTGTACTCGCTGAAGAACACCCCGGTTGATGCCATTCCGGATCTCTCCGATGTGCAGGTGATCATTAAAACCAGCTATCCGGGGCAGGCGCCTCAGGTGGTACAGGATCAGGTGACCTTTCCGCTGACCACGGCCATGTTGTCGGTGCCCGGTGCGCAAACGGTGCGCGGTTTTTCTTTTTTCGGTGACTCCTATGTTTACATCATCTTTGATGATGACACCGATTTGTATTGGGCACGCTCGCGGGTGCTGGAGTACCTAAGCCAGGTGGCCTCTAGCCTGCCGGAGACGGCCAAGCCGCAACTGGGCCCGGATGCCACCGGTGTGGGCTGGGTTTATATCTATGCCTTGGCCGATAAAACCGGCCAGCATGACCTGAGTCAATTGCGCAGTATTCAGGACTGGTTCTTGAAGTATGAGCTGCAAACCGTGCCCGGTGTATCGGAAGTAGCCGCTGTGGGCGGTATGGTGAAGCAGTACCAGGTGCAGGTCGACCCGGATAAGCTGCGTGCCTACAACGTACCGCTGGCACAAATTCAGGTTGCCTTGCAGCGCGGCAACAAAGAGACGGGAGCATCCGTGGTCGAGCTGGCCGAAGCCGAGTATATGGTGACCGCCACCGGCTATATTAAGTCCGTCAGTGACATTGAAAAAATCCCTCTTGGCATAAACGAACAAGGCACCCCCTTGCGCATCGGTGATGTGGCAAATATCAGCCTGGGGCCGCAAATGCGCCGTGGTATCGCGGAATTAAACGGCGAAGGCGAAGTGGTTGGTGGCGTAGTGGTAATGCGCTTTGGTGAAAATGCCCAGCAAACCATAGATGGGGTCAAAGACAAGCTCGAATCCTTGAAGTCGTCGTTGCCGGAAGGGGTTGAGATTGTCACTGTGTATGACCGTTCCAAACTGATCGAAAGCGCGGTGGATAACCTTTGGAGCAAGCTCGCGGAAGAACTGGCCATTGTGGCGTTAGTCTGTATGGCCTTCCTGTTCCATTTACGCTCCTCCATTGTCGCCGTGGTTACCTTGCCGCTGGGGATTTTGGTGTCCTTTATCATCATGTATATGCAGGGGATCAATGCCAATATTATGTCCCTGGGCGGTATCGCCATTGCCATTGGTGCCATGACCGATGGTGCTATCGTGATGATAGAAAACATGCACAAACACATGGAAAAAACGCCCCTGACCAACGAAAACCGCTGGGAAATCGTGGCCAAGGCCGCCTCCGAAGTGGGGCCGGCGCTGTTCTTTAGCTTGCTGATCATCACGGTGTCTTTCTTGCCGGTGTTTATTCTTGAAGCACAAGAAGGGCGTATGTTTGCGCCGCTGGCGTACACCAAAACCTATGCCATGGCGGCGTCTGCCGGTTTGGCTATTACCCTGGTGCCGGTATTGATGGGTTACTTTATCCGCGGCAAAGTAGTCTCGGAAAAGAAAAACCCGCTCAACCGTTTGTTGATTGCCATCTATAAGCCTGTGTTGGCACAGGTGATGAAGTTCCCGAAACTCACCCTGGTGCTGGCCATTGCCTTGACCCTGGTAGGATTCTACCCGGTAGACAAAATTGGCAGTGAGTTCATCCCGCCGTTGGATGAAGGGGATTTAATGTACATGCCAACCACCTATCCGGGTATTTCCATTGGTAAAGCCCGTGAGTTGTTGCAGCAAACCGACAGGCTGATCCGCACCGTGCCGGAGGTGGAGACTGTGTTCGGTAAAGTAGGGCGGGCGGAAACGGCGACGGATCCGGCGCCGCTGACCATGATAGAAACCTTCATTCAGCTTAAACCGCGCGATCAGTGGCGCGAAGGCGTGACCACCGAAAGCCTGAAAGCGGAATTTGATAAATTGGTAAAATTCCCCGGCCTAACAAACGCCTGGGTCATGCCAATTAAAACCCGTATCGATATGCTGGCAACCGGCATTAAAACCCCGGTGGGTATCAAGGTCGCGGGACCGAGATTGGATGTCATTCAAGACATAGGTCAGCAAATCGAGCAGCTTTTGCCCCAGGTGCAAGGAACCGCCTCTGTTTACTCCGAGCGCGTGGCCGGCGGCCGTTATATTAAGGTGGATATTTCGCGGGAAAAAGCGAGCCGCTTCGGGTTAAACATTGAAGACGTGCAGCAGGTGGTCTCTACCGCCATCGGCGGCATGAATGTGACGCAAACCATCGAAGGCCAAGAGCGTTATCCGGTCAACCTGCGTTATCCGCAGGATTACCGCGACTCGCCCGAGCAGCTTGCTCGTCTACCCGTGGTGACCCCAAATGGACAACGCATTGCCCTTGGCGATGTTGCCGATATTCGTATTGAGATTGGTCCGCCGGGTATCAAGAGTGAGAATGCCCGTATTAACGGCTGGACCTTTATCGATATCGCCGATGTGGATGTGGGCACCTATGTTGAAAATGCCAAGGCGCATTTGGCAGCCAACCTGGATTTACCGGCGGGTTACTCGATCAACTGGGCCGGACAATATGAGTACATGGAGCGAGCGAAAGATAAGCTGGCCTATGTCTTGCCACTCACCCTGGCCATTATTGTGGTGCTGCTTTACTTAAACTTCAGATCCCTTGTTGAAGTCGGCATCATTATCATCACCCTGCCCATGGCGATGATCGGTGGCTTATGGTTGATGTACCTTGAGGGCTTCAACTTCTCCGTGGCCGTGGGTGTAGGCTTTATCGCCCTGGCCGGGGTCGCGGTCGAAATTGGCGTGATTATGCTGGTGTATTTAAACCAGTCCTATAAGGAGGCGAAGGAACGCTGTAAAGAACAGCGCATTGCCTTCGACAGAGCACAGCTGACAGCAGCCATTATGGAAGGGGCGGGTATGCGTATTCGCCCGGTAATGATGACGGTTGCCACCATTATCATCGGCCTAATGCCCATCTTATATGGTTCGGGAACCGGCTCCGAGGTGATGAGCCGTATTGCCGCGCCCATGGTGGGCGGTATGCTCAGTGCGGTGTTACTGACTCTGCTGGTCTTACCGGCGGTCTACTTTATCTGGCGCGCTCGCGCCCTTGAGGCAGACAAAACACCGCCCTTTAGCCTGCTAAAAAGCAGCCGAAAATACCACAAGTGGCTGATGCTGTTTTTAGGCTCTCAGTTTGTGATCTGGTCGGTTACCGGGGCCTACATGGTGTTTTTCGATATCGATTATATTCATGGAGACACCCTGGTTCACAACCATCAGACCAAGGTGCCGGTGCAGCAGGTCAACTATCCCATGAGCTCGTTAAGGGCTCAGTACACAGGCTTGGAGAAGCTCTCGTTGGGGATGCATCTGGATAAACCGGTTTATCGCTTTGTGCAGGACGATGTTCACTATCTGGTGGATGCCAACACCGGCGTATTGCTGTCGCCTTTGGCGAAAGACGAAGCCGTGAGGGTAGCCAAGTTCGAGTACACCGGCAGCGGGGACGTTGAAAGTGTTGAATACATAGACGACAACCCACCCTTTGAGTTGAGTCGACGGGTGCATAATGCATTGCCTGCATGGCGTGTGAATTTCGACAACCTGGGCAGCCCGGCGCTGTACATTTCCGCCCGAAGCGGTGAGGTACTGGCCAAGCGACACCAATGGTGGCGCTTGTTCGACTGGATGTTTAGATTCCACGTGATGGACTACGAAGACAGTGAAATAGACAATCAATTGCTGTTTTGGGTGACCCTGTTTAGCATCTTGGCCGCCTTGGCCGGCATGGTGCTGGTGTACTTTAGGGTGTTTAAAAAGAACGAAGAAGAGCATGCCTTAACGCAAGACCTCCAACAAAAAAATCAACTACAACGAGGTGGTGTCTGATGCAGTGGATAAGATCAATACACAAATGGACCTCCCTGGTCGTGGGGGTTCAGTTTATGCTGTGGTTAGGCAGCGGCTTTTATTTTAACTTGATGGATCACCATAAGGTCGGCGGTCATACCTATCGCGCCCACGCGCATGACCAGGTGCAGATAGATACCGCAGCCTTGGTCGAACCAAGAAGCGTGATGGAAAAAGCCGAGCCCAGTGTATCGCTCAAGCAGATTGCACTGCTCGGTCAGCCCTATTATTTGCTTACTCATAAGCGCGGCCTGTACGCCAATTTTGAAAACGAGTACAGCCTGTTTGATGCCTATCGGGGCAATGAGGTGAGTCTAGATGCGGCCTTTGCCACGCGCCTTGCCAAGCAATCCTACAACGGCCCGGGCAGTGTCGGTGAAGTAACCTTGTTACAGCCACCCATTGAAGACTTTCCTAAGCAAAAAAATGCCGCGTGGCGGGTGAACTTTAACGATGATATTCAAACCAGTGTGTATATCGAGGCGGGGTCGGGACGCGTGGTCGGGCACAGCGATGCCCACAAGCGCTTCGCCGATATCTTCTTTATGTTGCACTTTATGGATTACGGCAATGAGGGCAGCTTTAACAATATTCAGATCATTCTGTTTGCGTTTGTTACCTTGTGGCTGTCGCTTTCCGGGCTGATCTGGACCCTAGATATGATTAAGCGCGGGCAGTATAAGGTCGCCCTGTTGTCGAAGCGCTCGTCGGTGAAAATATTTGATCATGAACAGCAGTTGCTTGATCAGCTTGAGCTTTCCACCGCCACTAACTTACTGGATGGACTCGCGGGCCATGACATTTCCCTGCCATCCACCTGTGGCGGCGGGGGCACCTGTGGGCGCTGTAAGGTGTTGATTAACCCTGCTCCTAAGGCCACATCCGCCGACCATCAGCACTTCTCGCAAGCTGAGCTGGCGCAAGGATTTAGGTTAGCCTGTCAGCACTTCTCCGATGACGTTAAAGACATGACCCTGTTCGATGTCACCGATGCCAAAAAGGTTGAGCTGACCCTGGTGGGCAGTGAGTTTGTAAGCCCGGACATCAAGGAGTTAAGATTTAAGGTACAGGGGCCGCCACTGGCTTATAAAGCCGGTGCCTTTATGCGTTTCTTTATTCCCGAAGGGCAAGTACCGGTCAAGCCGAACGATATTCCCAGCGATTACAAAGCCTATTGGGACGATGAAGACCATACCCATTACCCCAGAGCGGCTTGCTCACGTAACTACTCACTCACCTCGGTGAGCCAGTTAGATGAAGAGCTGGTGTTCGCGATTAAATATCATCGCGCCCCGCAACAGGGCGTGCCGGCGGGCTCGGGTTCCAGCTATTTATGTACCATGGCGCCAGGTGACACGGTTGATGCGCTTGGTCCATTCGAAGAGTTCTATGTTGAACAAGACTCGAGCGCGCCAATTATTGTTATTGGTGCCGGCTCTGGTATGGCGCCGTTGAGAGGGATTATCAAGGAGCTGCTTTTGGCTCGCAATTCTAAGCAGCACGTTCACTTCTACTTTGGTGCGCGCCATGAAGAAGACCTGCTCTACCAGGAAGAGTTTTTTGCCCTGAGCCAACGCTTTGATAATTTCAGCTTTACCCCTGTGCTATCGCAAGCCGGCCCGGATTGGTTAGGCGCCACCGGCTATGCGCAGCAGGTGTTGTTCAATAATATGAATAAAGAAGCCCTGTTAGCCGCGCACTATTACATGTGCGGGCCAAAAGCCATGATGGATGAGACCATAGCCACCCTGGTTAATATGGGAGTCGATAAAAACGTTATCCACTTCGATAGCTTTAGTTAGGATTAAGTGAGTCAATCAGCGATAAAAATGAGCCGAGTAGGTAACTACTCGGCTTTTTTGTGACTTTATTTTGGGGATTCCAAGTCGACACGGCTTATGCCATAGCCATAGCGCTGCTCAGAGTAGTAGTGACCCTTATTATGCGAGCAAGGGCAGGAGTGACGGGTTTATCAAATGTGTGGGTAAAGGCGGGGAGGCGTTCAGGCCCAGAAAAGCATTATCTTGAGCGCATAACATGGCGCTCAAACAGCCAGTCGAGGCTAGACAGAGACCAGCTTTCCTGTGAGTTTAAATGCATTTCCCGAATGGTAAAGATTAGCGAAACTGACGGTGTTACTGCCCGAGGTGGTTATCCGGGTGAGTTTGAGGCAGGGATCGCCATCGTTCATTCCTAATTGGTGTTTTAGAATTTTGGGTGGGGTAATGGCTTCAATTGCGATCTCGGCGCTGGTCACCGGTAACTGGGTACTAAGGTACTCATTACAGGTGATTTGGGTAAAGTCCTGGTTGAAAAAGTCAGGCACCAGCTCGGCGTTGACATAACGCTCTTCGAGTTGAAAGGGTTTGCCATCTTCTTGATGTAAAATCACCACTCTTACTACATCGACGTAAGTGTCCAGCTTTAACAGCTCTAATAACTTGTCCGTGGGCTTCATCAGCACCTTACTAAGGACAAGGCTTGAATGCTGATGACCGCGCTCTTTAATTTCATCGGCAATGTTTCGAATTTCCAAAAAGGAACTCTGCACTTTCTTTGGCGCGACAAAGGTACCAACACTCGGCCGGCGATAAAGCAGTCCGTCGGCGACCAGCTGTTCTAACGATTTTCTTACCGTCATGCGACTGCTGTCGAGCAATTCGGCAAGATCGTTTTCAGATGGCAGCTTTTCGTTCTCAGCCCAAGTTCCGCTATTTATCTTTGAGATTATAAAATTGCTGATTTCTTTGTATTTTGGAACTTGCATCGCTTACAACGTTATCCATGTGTATAAGGTGTATTTATTAAGTCAGATGTAGGCTTCACCATAGTTAAAGCCTACATCACTTTATTGTTATAAGCCCTTAGAACTTATAATTTAAACGGACAAAGCCTCTGCGACCGATTAAGTCGTAGGTCATAACGTCCGTATTGGCGTCATTCCAAGACGTTAAATAGGGCGCCTTCTTGTCGAATATATTATCGATCCCCGCCGACAGCTGCAAATCGTCGTTAATCTCATAAGAGCCCTGAATGTCTGTATAAGTGACCGAGCCAACGGATTTACCCAGTGGATCGAAATCACCGCCATTCACATCGTCCGCAGAACCTATATATCGTACCGAAAGCCCCGCTGACCACAAATCCGCCATAACCATAAAGTTAAAGTTACTGCGCCACTTGGTGTAGCTACCTTGATCTTCGGTGATGAAACCTACTTTATCGATTGTAGGCTGACCGGCGAAAGGCGTGCTTTCATGTTTTAGCAGACGAGTGACATCTAAATTGGTTTTGGCACTTAACCCTGCAAGGTCAAATTTATAATCCATGTTCAAGTCGACACCCGCGACATTTTCTGTCGCCGCATTTACCGGACGCTGATTAATTTCAGTGACCTGTCGGGTCAGCGGATGACGGGTAAATGTACCACAAAACTCTGAATTACCTACAGGATCTTCATAACATAGCTTTAACATGTCCGAGCCGTTTACCGAAGTAATGGCACCCTCGACTTCAATATCGAAGTAGTCGACCGTCATCGAAAAGTTGTCAAGAAACTGTGGTTGCCAAACGATACCCGCGGTGAGCGTGTCGGCTTCTTCTGGACCAATATCCGGGTTACCACCCACATTGGTGAGCACAGTGGTGCCGTCTTGGACGAAGTCGGCAGGCACATTATCGGCCAAACAGTTTTGCGCTATGGCGCCGGTCGCATTCTCACAGGGGTCGATGGTTCGCAGGTTTTCACCGTTGGTGCCACCGAACTGCTCGGTAATGGCCGGTGCGCGGAAGGCGGTAGACTTAACCGTGCGCAGCATTAGGCTGTCATCTATTTTCCAGGTAATACCCAGTTTATAGGTGGTCTCAGGGTCAAGGGTGTCATAATCCGAATAGCGCATGGCGAATTCGGCATCGACTTTTTGAGCAAAATCTAGGTCCGCTAAGAGCGGTGCCGAAAGCTCGAAATAGGCTTCGGTAACGCTGAAGTCACCGGCGATTTTATCCTCTAGGCCGTTGGCCAGTACCGTTGAGTCCGGATCTCGCCAACCGCTTTCCCAGCGCTTTTCGACACCCACGGCCACCGCAAGGGCGCCATAAGGAAGCGCAAAAGCCTCACCGGAAACGTTCGCGGTCCAGGTGCGCATCTCGTTACCACCCGTGCCTTCGCGGCGATACTTAACATAGTCGATGACTTCGGGTGTGAGCTCATTCACACCGAACCAATCTCCGCAGGGGATGCCATTGCTGTTGTCGTAGGTACAAATACTGTCATCCAGGGTTTGCTGTGCCTTAGCTGGGTCGATATCAAATGTCCAGCCATCCTTACCCGTGTTGCGACCATAGTTGTAGGCCACATCCCAATACCAGCCATTGTCCCATTCGCCTTCCAGGCCCAGGACGATTCGTACCGTGTCTGTTTCTTGGAAAAAGAAAGGGGCGCCTAGTTCGGTGTTGCGGCGGCGCTGGAATTCAACGTCTTGACCGGTAGGGTTATAGCGGAAGTCGGCATCAACGCTAATACCACCAAAGCCATTACGCGGCGTTACAATTTGGCGAGCCTTGCGCTTGGTATACATGGCTTCATAGAATAAGCGGGTGTCATCATTAATACGGTAATTGGCAAAATTGGCGATGCTGATGCGTTCTAGCGGACTGACCGCGTTTAGGTAGGGAAGCCAGTCAAACCCATGCTCTGCACTGTTGTATGGACCAAAGTCGTCGCCGTAGGTTGCCGTGTCTGGATTTTGGTTGAATTGTACCGCCGTGCCATCGGGTAAAAGCGCTCGGCCGCCCTCTGTGGTACCGCTGCCGAAACACACCAGTTCACTGTCTTCGGTACCAAACACAGGGCAATCAATACGATCGGACTGGCGCACGGCTTCACTGTTGCTGTATGTTGCATTGACAAAGAAGTTGCCCTTATCGAAATCGCCACCCAGGCTCAGGCTGACGTCTTGGCTTTCACCGTCACCGTCATCGGCCATACCGGCTTTAACGTCTAACTCTGCACCATCAAAATCATTTTTAGTGATGATATTGACTACACCAGCCACTGCATCTGCACCATATACCGCAGAGGCGCCGTCCTTAAGTACTTCAATGCGTTTAATGATTGAAGTCGGGATCATATTTAAATCAACCGAGCTGTTAGCACCCGTACCACCGGAGACAATGCGTCGTCCATTTAACAGCACAAGCGTTCTTTTGATCCCCATACCACGCAAGTTAACTTGAGCCGTGCCATAACCGCCGCTGGTCCAATAGGCATTTGTTTGGTTACCCGCAACACCGGCAGAAAAAGACATCTCTTGTAATAGGTTTTCTACATTGGAAATGCCGGTGGCAAGAATTTGATCCGAGGTGATCACGCTCACCGGGCTGGCCGCTTCCATATCGGTTCGCTTGATACGGCTACCGGTAATTTGTATCTTCTCAATATCCGCTTCGTTCTGTTGATCTACTTGCTCATCTTGTGCGTGGACTGTGTGGGATGCAAGAAAAGCCAGGCACAACACTTTTGCTATAGGTGATAGTTTCATAGTAACTCCGATCTAGTTGGTTCTATTAAATTTATTGTTCTCAGATCCTGTATGTATGGCCGTGTAGAGCAATACTAATTTAATCCCTGCTGTATATACCGCTCTTTTTTTATACATCAGGGTTGCGGTATATACAACAGTGTATTTACCAGTTTTTAACAATTAGTCTCAAAAAATTTTCAAGATGGGCTGTTATCGCCGTTATCAGGCTATTTTCAGGGGGGGAGTTGATGAAGCAGTTACAAGCTGTGGTGCTTACTGAGGTCCTTTCCTTTTAAGCCAAGGACGCGTGTTGATATAAAAAAGCCCGCAGATGCGGGCTTTAATTTACGTTCTAACACTAATTGTTATTTTTGGGCGCATAGACCGTGGTTTGCGCCGTACTGGTGTTACCCGTGAGATCGCTGCAGGCCAGATCGATTGTGTAGGTGCGACCGTCGCCGGAGCCTTCTCGCTCGGCGCGCAGCTGTACGTTCAAGGTGGTGCCGGTTTGATTGGCGTCCCAGTACCAATCGGGTTCGGTACTGCCATCACCCTTGCCATCGCTGCTCTCATTGCTGCTGATATGGGTGACGCGGCATACGGGGACGCTGTTGTCGCAGACATCGTTGACCGTCAGGGTGATCACCACGTCGATCATTTCATGGTTTGGCGGCCAGAGGATATGCGGTGAGGCCAGGATGTCGTTGAATTGTGGTGCCAGCGTATCTTCGACCTTAACCCTACTGGTGCAGCTCGAGGTCAGCTCCTGGGCATCGGTGGCGGTGTAGATGAGCTCTGTGATCCCCATGGGGAAAGACTGGGTTGCTGGCCTGCTTAGCGCCACCGTGGTTGAACAGAGATCTGATCCGGTTGCCGCGCCTGGGGTCAGGGTTGCAGAGCGGTTGCCGCTGCACTCGGCCACTATGTTTTGCGGGCAATTAATCTGCGGGGGCACGGTATCGACTATTTCCACCAGCTGTGGTGCGCTGCCTTGATTGGCACTGCCATCGGTGGCGGTCCAGGTGATGGTATTGGCGCCAATGGGAATAATACCTGGGGCATCATTACTAATAACCGGGTCGATATCACAGATATCCGCGGCACTTGCCAGCCCAAGTTCTGGGGAGGCACCTTGGGGCGAGGTACACTCCACGGCGAGCACATCGGCGGGGGCGGTAATGTCCGGTACCTGAGTATCCTGTATGGTTACGTTAAAGAAACAGCTTTCGGAGTTTCTGCCGCTGTCCATCACGGCGCAGGTTACCTGATTGTCCCCCAGACTAAAGAGTGAGCCTGAGCCTGGAATACACCCTTGGAAGGTGGCGACGCCACAACTGCCATCGCTCACGCTGGGGTCGGCAAATTGTGCCTCGGTATCAGGCCCGGTGCACTCTTTAACCACCTGCGCCGGGCAACTAATACCCGCCGGTACGCTGTTATCTCCCTGGCATAAATTGCTGCGAGGGCAGGTAAGATCCGCCGCGGGACTTTCGGGTAAAGGGTTGCCGTTTTTCAAGGCGGCGATGCGCAGGGCACGCTCCCACACGCGAATATACTGCTCCGCCGATTCAAACAAGGCATCGTTATAGGGCTTGGCAAGGCCGATATTTTCCATGTCTTTCACTAGGTCGGGCAGCAGGCCCACATGGGCCAGTCCATCGACATTGAAGTCAAAGGCTTTAAATCCGCTTGTTTGCCTATCAAATGTACCATAGCCGTCGAGGGTAAAGGGGTAGATAAGTTTATTGTTTTCGCGCAGTTGGGCGCTGCGTTCAGCATCGGCGCTGGAAACCAAAGTAGGAATATCACTGCCGCACGCATTACCGCCAAAACGAGGGCCAACATGACCGGCGACGCCGTTAAAGTCACTGCCCAGAGCCACAGGGCCGCCCATCACATCCACCGCATACTGATAGGCCTGGGCAAAGGTTCTGGAAGAATGACGGCAGTTATCCTTGATGGCTACGCCAAAAAGTGGCTCTGAGTAGGGCAAGGTGACCTTATAGCCCTTGATTGCCGTGTCTTGCACATCGTCCTTGGTCATGGCCGCTATCATACCGCCACCATCACGAATGGCTTCGAGTTGCTCTTTGGTGCGCATGCGCTCATGACGGCCTTGGTTGCCACCGAACGTACGCTGGTGCAAATCAAAAAACTGCACATGGCTGGCCACCAGGGGATAGTAAGCTAAGGGGTTATTTTCATCACTTGCATACAGGCGCGTCAGGGCCAGGGTGTTGTCTAGGGACTTACGGGACATATGGTCGATATCTATGATCATGCCCTTGTCCATCAGCGCCGAAAATAACTCACTACCTAATCCGCGTTTATCCGGACCTGGATTGGTGTCGCTGAGGTTCAGGCCATAGCGGTTGCACGCGGGGTAAAGGGGATAGATGGGGCGCACGGGCAGCTCGGAGTCAAAGCCGATGGCGCCGATTAATCGTTTTAGCAGGTCGTCGAAGGGCCCGCCGGACAGCCGGCTGCCATACTCACCATATCCCACACCACAATCTTCTATATGCCACCAGCGCTGCTCCGAATAGGCATTGCCGACGGCGATAATGTCGTTCCAGGTGGCGGCGCCGCCAAAGGCGTTATCGAAATTGTGAATAGGGAAGAAGTGACGCACGCCCTTGTCGAAGTAATGATTCACCGCTTTTGTCACCGTGTCTATGGGCTCACCAAGCTCGTTGCGCATCAGCTCGTCATTGCTGTCACGCATATTGGGGCAGCTGGCTTCGGGACGATTGCTATTTTGCTCTTTACAGTTAAAGAGGTTATCCACCTCTATGCCCAGCACCACGGCGAGCTTGCCTTCACTTATAACCTGGCGCGCCTCTAAGGGGCTGGTGACGATACGAAACCAGCCTTCTTTGGTGCCCGCTTCGCCGGCGCAAAAGCCGGAGGCTGGGTCGGCAGCACAGTTTTCATCGATAAAGCGCTGGAAATCATAGGCGGCCTCTAGCTGTGCATCGATGGGACCCATGGAGTTGGCGCAGTCGCTGCCTTCGGTGGACTTGCACAGCGCTTCATTGGTCACCGCCAACATGGTGGTCAAGCGCATGCCGCCACGAAACGCACGTTCCACCCAGGGGTAGTACATTTGCTGGTGGGTGGTGGTGGTCCAGGTCGGCCAGTTATTGAAATAAGGAGGTGCGCCCGTACCGACCGAGCCGTCCTTGGTGCCGGCACCGACGGTGTCGCCGTTAATCAAGCCCTCAAGTATGGTGTGAGTGCCGTGGATGTCGAGATCTTCCTGTTGCGACATGGCTGAATTAATGCTGTTACTTGCATTCAGGGTAAATTGACCAAAGTCATCAACCGGGGCCGACTCACCGGCAAAGGTCCTGCCACCATGGGCTAAATGGGCAAACAGGTGGTTATGCAGGTCGGCGTAGCCGCGCAGGGCACAGGTTCGCGGCTCCTCGCTGGCGCTCCAGCCCGCTTGCGGTTCTTCGATGGCGACACTGCCAATACGTGCACAAGTACCACTGGATTGCGAGGGAATGCCGCCAAGCCAGTCGGCGGGGTCAACCGTGCCGCAACTGCAATCACCGGTACAGCCAGGAATTTCTACTAGATCCGATTGACATGCCCCGCTGGTATTTGGCTCGCCTACACAGCAGGCTCTTTGTCCTTCACCGCCGCATTCGGTCACCGGCGCACAGGTATGTTGAGCAACTTGCCCCGTGGCTATGCTGCCACCACAATAACAATTGCCGGCGCAGCCAGCGACAGGAACTAATCCAGAGTTACAGGCGCGTAGCTCACCCGAGGTGGTGGTTTCCGTCAGGCCATTGCAGCAGGCTCTTTGTCCTTCGCCGCCACAGGAGGTGGTGGCTTTACAGGTGCCCGATGCCTGAATGCCAAATGGATTCAGACCGCCGCAGGTGCAGTCCCCGGAGCAACCCGCGACTTCAACATTGCCGTAATCACAGGCCTGGCCAAGCCAGACCTCAAAGGTACCGGCACAGCAGGCGCGCTCGCCATCGCCGCCACAGCTGCTCACGGCGTAGGAGTTAGGAATATACAAACAGGCCAGTAATAAGGTAACACTCGCCATTACGTTGAGCTTAAGTAAGTGGTTACTAATCTTTTTACTTACGCTTTTTATGGCACTGGTTAGCAAAAGGCGAGAGCAGGTGCAGGCACACCTGAGCAGCAGTGAAATCAACATAAAATCTCCTTGAGGATGATTCTTTTGTCGGCGGATTTCACTTCAGTTTGTCAGGCAGACTTGGTTTGAGTTTGTCGGGCAGACTTCATTCAGCCAGCAATGTTTCAACGTGGCTATAGCTATAGTTGTTTATTGCTATTTAGTAAAGAAACGCTCTGCAAGGCGGTCGGTCAGCTAGATTTGCGGCTTATTTGATAGGTAAAACAGCCTGTTAGCACCGTTTTCAAAAAGGAAACGGCTGGTCAATATGCCAGCGAAGGCGTCTTTCTAAACCTAAATGACACCGTTTTTATAACCTTATGACAAGGGCTTAGAGCAAACTATACGGCACCTGGATATTTTGCTTACAAGTTATAACAGCGGCCCTAATTTCTTGGTCGTTTGCTAATTACTGCACATATACGCGTTCAGGTTAGCTCTGTAATTTGAATTAAGTGATTTAAGTTTGACCTTGGTCCTACTCGCAGGTCTACACTTTCATCAATAATAGCGGTTAAACGAAATTTAGCCTTGGAACTTGGTTTTAACGCGTAATTTGGTGTGCGAACAAGGAGAACAAAGTGAGTGAGTCGAACGCAAATCAACAGCTTCTTATTGAAGGAGCCGGCTGTGCCAGCTGTGTTGGCAAAATAGAGGCGGCACTAAAAAAAACGCCGGGAGTGGTTAGCGCGCAAATGAATTTTGCCGACAGAACCGCCTCGGTCACCGGCACCGCATCAACCCAGGCCTTAATTGCCGCCGTGGAATCGGTGGGCTATAACGCCAGGGCTGTAGAAGAGCAAGACGATGAAGACTTGCTCGGTGAAAAAGAACTCGCCGATAGGACCTATTATAAAAAGCTGGTCAGGGATACGGTGATAGCCTTGTCGGTAGGTGTCCCTTTGATGCTGTTTGGCTTGCTTGGCGGCGATATGACGGTAACCACCGCGATGCAACGTGCAGCCTGGTTAGGCGTTGGCTTGCTCACTCTGGCGGTGATGTATGTCTCCGGCAAGCATTTTTACACCGGTGCCTGGAAAAGCTTTAAAAACCATAATGCCAATATGGATACCCTGATTGCCCTGGGCACGGGCACGGCCTGGCTTTACTCCATGGTGGTGGTGGCCATCCCCGAGGCAATCCCTGCCATGGCACGGCATGTGTATTTTGAAGCCACCGCCATGATCATTGGCCTGATCAACCTCGGCCTCGCGTTGGAATTAAAAGCCAGAGGCAAAACATCCGAGGCCATTAAGCGTCTGATTGGTTTGCAGGCCAAGACCGCGACGGTGATCCGCGATAATAAAGAAGTGCAAATTAATATTGCCCAGGTCTTGCTGGACGATGTGGTTAAGGTGAGACCAGGTGAGAAAATTCCCGTCGATGGCGTGGTCTGTGAAGGGCATACCTTTATCGATGAGTCCATGCTGACCGGCGAGCCCATGCCGGTTGAAAAGTCTAAAAACGACGAAGTAGCGGCTGGCACCATTAACACCTCGGGAACGATACAGTTTCGGGCCACCCGGGTGGGGAAAGACACGGCACTGGCTCGCATCATTAGTATGGTCAAACGGGCGCAAAACTCCAAGCCGCCCATCGGCCGGTTGGCCGACGTTATTTCAACTTACTTCGTGCCCGTGGTGATGATTATTGCCGTGCTGACGGCTTTGGCCTGGTTGAACTTTGGCCCCGAGCCCGCTTTGGCACTGGCCATGGTCTGCGCTACTACCGTGCTGATCATCGCCTGTCCTTGCGCTTTAGGTTTGGCAACACCCATGTCGGTGATGGTGGGCGTGGGCAAGGCCGCCGAAGCGGGGGTGCTAATACGTAATGGCGAAGCTTTGCAAACCGCCTCTAAAATCACCGCCATGGTGCTGGATAAAACCGGCACCATTACCGAGGGAGCGCCTCAGGTCACCGACGTGGTGGTTGCCGACACTCATGAGCAGCAGGAAGTATTGCAACTGGCGGCGAGTTTGGAAAGCGGCTCGGAACACCCGCTCGCACAAGCCATAGTGAGCAAGGCACAAGAGCAGGACGTTGAGTTGTTACCGGTGGACTCCTTCAAGGCTTTGACCGGTTTGGGAGTAGAAGGGCGCTGCGATAATAAAACCTTGTTCTTTGGCAATGCCAAGCTGATGCAACAACAGGGCATAACGC
This sequence comes from Pseudoalteromonas sp. T1lg48, assembly GCF_002964785.1. GTDB lineage: Bacteria > Pseudomonadota > Gammaproteobacteria > Enterobacterales > Alteromonadaceae > Pseudoalteromonas. The sequence goes on along the minus strand of NZ_PQCC01000018.1, from coordinate 864,094 downwards.
TTGGCGATTTTAGCGAACGCGCTCATGGCTTGGCAAAACAGGCCAAAACTCCCATGTTTTTTGCTATCGATGGTGAACTGGCCGCCATTATTGCCGTGGCCGATCCGATCAAAAAGGACTCCATTGCCGCCATTGAACGCCTGCAAGACAATGGCATTCGTGTCATTATGCTGACCGGTGATAATCAGGAAACCGCCGCCGCGGTGGCACATAAAGCCGGGATCACAGAGTTTTTTGCCGAGGTACTGCCCGAAGATAAGGCCAACAAGGTTAAAGAGTTGCAAGAAGCCGATGAGGTGGTCGGGATGACAGGCGATGGCATTAACGATGCTCCGGCCTTGGCCTTGGCCGATGTCGGCTTTGCTATCGGCACGGGCACGGATGTTGCCATCGAAAGCGCCGATATCACGCTAATGCGGGGCTCACTCCATGGTCTGGCCGATGCCATTGCCGTGAGTAAGGCAACCCTAACAAACATCAAGCAAAACCTCTTTGGTGCCTTTATTTATAATGTCGCCGGTATTCCTATTGCCGCCGGCGTGCTCTATCCATTTTTTGGTATGCTTTTGAGCCCGGTGATCGCCGGTGCGGCCATGGCGTTTTCTTCCCTTACGGTCGTCAGTAACGCCAACCGTTTGCGTTTATTTAAACCCAAAGATGCGTGATTGTACGCTTTAAGGAGAAACTTATATGATCATCATCAATATCTTAGGGCTGGCACTTATCGTCTTGATAGTCTGGTGGTTTTGGCTTTATAAGCCGGCGCAAACCGTTATGCAAACTCAGCCGCTGACCATAGAGGTTAAAGACGGAGTCTATACTCCCGCGGCGATTCAGGTGGCGGCGCATCAAACGGTGACCCTTAACTTTTTACGCAAGGATCAGTCGCCCTGCTCGGAGATGCTGTTGATCCCCGACTTGGGCGTCAGCGAGCAACTTGAGCTGGACAAGGTAACGCCGGTAACACTGACCGATTTGGCACCGGGAGAGTATCCATTTCACTGCCAAATGCAGATGTATCGCGGCACCTTAACTGTGGTGTGAGCTTGATTCAGTTAGTCGGTAATGACTAACTTATATTTTTGCGCAGCCATAGCTGCGTCTCTGATACGGACTGCTAAAAAGTATTGTTCACCATCAAACAATTGCGGGCCAGTAAATACATGGCCCAGCTCACTGGGGGTCTCGGTGCTATCCAATAACACCTCATTGGCGTTATAAAGCTCTAGATAGAGGTCGGGGCCATTATAAAATGGCTGGGTACAGGTGCTCGGCGTTGAACACAAATAGATACTGACGGTGATTTCACCATCCATAATAAAGGCGAATATATCGGCTTGATCGCTTGCTGCGTCAAGCTCTCCGGTGATCAGCACGCCGTTACTGGGTTTGAGAATAAAAGGTGTGGCTTGCTCAAACTCATTATTGGGCTCACTTTCCTGCAGTGACTGAGTCGTCCAGTTTTTGCTTATAAAATCATCGTCTATGACGCCATTTTCCGGGTCGACTTCGGGCACATTGCCGTCTTCCTGGCAAAACACTTCTCTAGTGCATTGGCCCGTGTACCAGGCTATGGTCAAAGCAATACCGAAAGGGTCATTAAAGGCGGAAGCGGGACAGTAATATAAACTGGTTTCTGTACATATTTTTGCAGGGGGAGCGCTGTCGCCGTCACCACCGCCGCAGGCGACCAATAGGGTGCTAACTCCAAGAACCATAAGGCGAATAACGAAGGCGAGGTGTGTCATCATAGCGATACATCATGGGTGTTCAATGGCTAAAGTATAGTTCGATTTTTTTGCTGCACCGAGGTCAACCTGATTAGTAACATTGTTAACGCAAAAAGTAGAAATGGGCGACTTCGGGACGATCCTTGTAGAGAGAGTGCAATCTGTCGCGCGCTTCTTGTACCTTTGTAAAGTACATTGTATGTTGGTTAGGCGCATTAACTGATTTTGTAGCACCAAGATGTATGGCGGGGCTAACCAAGGTTAAGTAAAGCTAGACCAAGGTTGTGTTGCTGCAAGTTAGTTACATGCAATAAGTTAGGCTGAGTACTCATGAGGTACGCTAACTAGCTAAAGTCAGTCTAGCCAAACAAGCAGGGAAGGCCGTTTAGGGAGGGCTTTAAAATGAGCAAAGCATGTATTGCGGTTGCCGATGATCATCCTCTAATTGTGTTTGCCATTGAGCATAAAATTAAGGGCGTATGGCCCGACATTCAGGTTGAAAGTGCCCATTGTTATCATCAACTTTTTCGTATTCTCGAGCAAAAAGAACAGCAAATAAATTTAGCTATAGTTGATTTGTCCATGCCCGGTAGTGAAGGGATTCAGGGAGTGGAATACATCTGTAAAAACTATGAAAATGTGCCCGTTATTGTGATCAGCGGTTATGACGACTTCAATAGCTGCACCGCCTGTCTAAACGTCGGTGCCGTGGAGTTTGTCTCTAAAACCGAATTCGACTCGGTGATTATCGATTTGATCTCTAAGTACCTTTTTGACGACTTACCGCAATCGAGCAGGGCCTTGCCCCAAGCCCATGAACCTTATGTTTTACCCTTATTAACCCCCAGCCAACGCAAGGTGTTAAGGCAAATGGCCGATGGTTTAAGTAATAAAGCCATCGCCCGAGAGTTGAATATTTCGGAGAAAACCGTTCGCGTCCATGCCAGTGCCATATTTAAACAGTTAGATGTGGAAAACCGCACTCAGGCGGCGGTGAAATACAAGCGCCTTGCTCACGCCATCGAGCTTTAAATATCTATGCGGCAAGTTCAGCCGCCTACCCCTTTTTATTCTGTTATTTACAATAATTACTGGTTCACTCTCTTAAATTACGACTTTTTTCGCGTTTTTTGGGCGTTCTAAGTCAAATGACCTAGTTCATTTTAGCCGATCAAATTAGGTAATCTGCTTGATATGTTAATTGTTGTTAACCACTTACACTGGGACTTCATAACAGGTGAGGATGTGGTGCCATCGGGGTTGTTATATGGCTCTCAATACTGTTTGTGCATGGAAGTTCCGGCTTAGTCTGTCCTGAAGGGGAAGCCCCCTTAAAAGCCTAGGCTTGAACAAGCATGCAATAAAAAACATGCAATGAAGTTAATAATAATGACAGAGGGAGGACGTAATGGTCCAAAACAAACTCAAATTGCTTAGCATGGCGCTGTTGGCCGGTACCTTAACGAGCGGCTGTACCTTTATAGGTGAGCATAAGGTTACAGGCGGTGGCACCATGGCGTCGGCGGGTGGTGATAAGAATGCCGTATTTACTTTTAATGCCGAAAATTGCGACGGGGAAGAGGTTAAGGGTGGCGTGAACTATGTGGATCACAGTGCCATTGATTTTGAAAATGTCGGCGGTGTGAGCCTAAAGGCGCAAGTGGATAACTTCGGTTATTGTGCGCTTACCGATGAGGGATTAGAAAACGGCGTACAGGAATGTAACTGCATGGATCAGTTCGAAGCGCAATTTACCTACTCCTCGAAAAACCCGCAGGCACCGGGTGAGGGCACCGGCTTTGTCTGCTTCTTCGATACCGGTGAAGGTAAGGGTAATTTCCATGGCGCCATTACGGCGTTCAACCTTATCGACGGACCCTATGATGGCTACACCAATGTTGGCACCATCAACGGTAATATTCAGCAACACAGCTGCCCACAAACTAGCGAAGCAGAATAATAAGGGGAATACGGATGTTTAATAAAACTCTACTCACTGTATTAGTAGCCACTGCTTTTTCTGCGCAAGCCGAGTTAGTTGAGGGTACAGATATGTTGGCGGGCAAAACGGCCCGAGTCATTTTCGAATACCATAATGGCAATAAGGCCGAACTGATCGCCGCGATTGAAGCGGTCGGTGGTGAAATAAAACGGCAACTCGATGCCGATAACTCGCTAGCGGCGGTGATCGATGCCGATATGTTTAAGCAATTGCAGACACATGGCGCGATTAAATCCGCCGAACTCGATGCCTTGCGTCAGGTTATTCCCAGCGCGGCGACGCCGAGTGACTTTCAAGATTATGCCCCCTATGGCTTACCTATGGTCCAGGCCGATCAGCTCGATTATGCCGGTGGTATCAAGGTCTGTATCGTCGATACCGGTTATGACCTGGGTCACCCAGAACTGCCAAGCACCACTGTGACCGGAGACGATGAAGGGGCCGGCCCCTGGTATCAGGATGGCCATGGTCATGGCACCCATGTCGCCGGCACTATTGCAGCAATCGATGGCAATGGTGGCCTGACCGGGGTGCTCGGCTCTGGCATTGCCGACTTACATATAGTGCGGGTGTTTAACGACGAGGGTGGTTTTGTCTATGCCTCGGATCTTGCCGGAGCGGTGGCAGATTGTGCCAGCGCCAGTGCTAAGGTGGTTAGTATGAGCTTGGGCGGCGCCTTTTCAACCAAGGTGGAAGCGCGTGCCTTTGCACGGTTGGAGCGTGCCGGCGTGATGGCCATAGCCGCCGCTGGTAATGATGGCAACGCCACCCATAGCTATCCGGCGTCCTACGATGCGGTGGTGTCTGTGGCTGCGGTGGATGAGGCAATGCAGCATGCGGCGTTTTCGCAAAGAACCGCGCAGGTTGAGCTGGCGGCTCCCGGTGTCGATGTAATTTCCACCTACCCAGGTGGTATGTATGCGTCGATGTCGGGCACTTCAATGGCAACGCCTCATGTGTCCGGTGTTGCAGCGCTGGTGTGGAGTCACTTCCCACACTGCAATAATTACGAGATAAGAAATGCCCTTAGCGCTTCGGCGATGGACCTTGGCGATGCCGGCTATGACTACAAGTACGGTCATGGTTTGGTGCAGGCCAAAGCCGCGTATGATCACCTGATGGCCAGTGGTTGTAACGGCAAGGGTGTGAAGTAACAAGCAAGTTCCCCTCCTAAAAGCATAGCCCCACAAAGGGGCTATTATCCTCGATGGGTGCCAGGCCACCCGTTAAAAAACCTTATTCACCTCTTTATTGCGCGCTTTGCTTCTTTTGTGACTGTAATGACCAACAAGAATCAAAATGAAAACCCTATGATCAACCCTGAAAAGAAAAAGTGCGTTAGAGCGTGGTGTCGCTACTGATTAACTCAAAGCTGTAGGCCTGCTTGCTAAGGCAGAGGGATAAACTCTTCCTCATCGCCGGGCACATTGGGAAAGCCACCTTGTCGCCATTTTTCTTTCGCTTGCTCGATATCGGCCTGGCTGCTTGAAACAAAGTTCCAATCGATGATCCTTGGTCCGAGATGGGCACCGCCAATTAAGACGACGCGGGAGTACTCATGGGCGCTGATACTGAGCGCTTGCGCGCAGTCGAACACCGCCATAGTTTTAGAGGGCACCGAAATTCCACTACAGTGAATATGGCCACGCACCACATACAGACCCAGCTCCTCGCAGCTGGGTAGCTGCAACGTTTGTCCAGGCGCCAATTCAGCTTCAAAATACAGGGTATCGGAAAAGGTTTTCACTGGTGAGTCTTGGCCATATGTGTTGCCCATCATCACCCGCACTGGCACCCCTTGAACCCTGGTAATAGGCAAAGATGAGGCGGGATAATGATAAAAGGCCGGGTCCATGTGTTCGCACTCCTGTGGCAGCACCAGCCAAAGTTGAAGGCCTTCTACACTGTGCGTATCGGCGCGCTCCTGCTCACTTTGTCGTTCTGAGTGAACCACGCCCTTACCGGCGACCATCAGGTTGACGTCGCCGGGGCGGATGGGTTGTACACTGCCCAAGGAGTCACGGTGTAGCAGTTCGCCGTCAAACATATAGGTGACGGTGGCGATACCAATATGAGGGTGAGGACGCACATTGACGCCCTCTCCTGGAGCGAAGGTCGCGGGCCCGAGATGATCAAAATAAATCCATGGCCCTATGGTCGTTACTTCTGTCGTGGGCAGGGAGCGCAGTACAGAAAAACCGCCCATGTCTTTAAAGCGTGGTGTTAACAGCGCCCGGATCGGCGAACGTGCGGTAATCGGTTTACTCTGCTGCGCCTCTATATTACTGACTCGACTCATGCCTGCTCCTGGAAATTGACCCAATAAATCAACTAAATCGCTAAGCTGCTTTTCAAGTTTAGTCTCCCTCGGGCAAATAGATAAAAAAAGTCCGGATAAAGAGTACTTAGCGATGGGCTTAGGGGCTTATACATGAGCTTGTTATTATATTACCCCTAATATAGGAATGATTTTTTATTTAATAAATGAATTGTCCCAATAATTTAAACTTTTACAAAAGCTTCATTTGTTTTTAACAAAACCCCTTCAATATCGCCGCCCTGTACCACTATCTAAAATAGCTAAACCAGGGAATAAAAATGAAAATAAATAAAACCATGCTGGCGGCGGCCATTTCTTCGGCACTGCTGATGGGCTGTGATTCGGACACAAAAACAGTTGAAGTTGAGCGTGTCGTTGAAGTTGAAAAAATCGTTGAAGTACCGGTTGAACAAGAAGAAGTCACCTCGGTTAAAAACGTCATTTTAATGATCGGCGACGGCATGGGCCCACAACAAATAGGCCTGCTTGAGGAATATGCGCGTCGGGCGCCAAACAGCGTATTGGCAAGCACGACCACGGGCATGCAGAAGTTTGCCGACGGCGGTCGTGTAGGTTTGTCGCTTAATGCTCCGGGTGGCAAAAACGGCAGCCTGGTAACCGACTCGGCGTGCTCGGCGACTCAGTTGGCAACCGGTATGTCCGCGGCCTCCGAAGTGATTGGTTTGGATGATCAGGGTAATGTGGTCGAGACCATTTTGGAAAAAGCCAAAGCGGCGGGTAAGGCCACGGGTCTGGTGACCGATACTCGTATTACCCACGCAACGCCGGCGGCTTTTGCGGCGCACCAACCGCATCGCTCGTTTGAGAATGAAATCGCCGAAGATCTCCTTATGAACCAGGTCGATGTTTTATTAGGTGGTGGTGCCCGTCACTGGTTACCGCAAGATACCGCCGATCGCAAAGATGCTTTGGCGGCAGAGTTAGGCGGCAACACCAGTGTCATTAAAAAGTCCAAGCGTAGCGATGATCGTAACCTGATCGCAGAAGCACGTGACGCGGGCTATACCTTGGCCTTCGATAAGGATCAGCTGAGCGCGGCAGAAGGCGCTAAGCTACTGGGTCTATTCGACGACTCGGCGATGAATGATGGCATCGAATACACGGCCTGTAAAAACGATGAAAGCCAGTGTAACCATGAGCCTTCACTGCGTGAGATGACGCTAAAAGCCTTGGATATCCTGTCTCAAGACGAAGACGGCTTTTTCTTGATGATCGAAGGCGGCCAAATCGACTGGGCGGCGCACGTTAATGACACCGGCTGGTTACTACACGAGCTATTGAAGTTTGATGAAGCGGTTGATGCCGTGTACGAGTGGGTAAGCGAGCGCAATGATACCCTGGTGGTGATCACCGCCGACCACGAAACCGGAGGTTTTGGTTTTAGCTACTCGGCTCATAATATTCCTGTAGCGACTACTTTGCCGGGCGACGGCATGAAAGGGGAAGACTATAAGCCAAACTATAACTTTGGTTCGCTGTCTACCCTGGACAAGATCTACGCCCAAAAAGCGTCTTTCTATGCGATTTACGACAAGGTGAATGCTGATTGGGATTTTGGCGCTTCAACGCCTGAGCAATGGCAAACTGCGGTAAACGCAACGCTGCACCCGGATTTCCATATCGATTATGCTGATGCCCAAGCCATCGCTGCGGTTAAGCCTAACGAAAACTATTATGCGGATCACAAGTACCTAAGTGCCACGCAGGTACCGGCTATCAACGACTTCAGCGACTTCTATGTGTATGCCTATGAAGACCAAGGAGCCTTGATCGCTCGTGCGATTAGCTCGGAGCAAAGCGTGACCTGGGGTAACGGTACCCACACCGCGACGCCGGTTGCCGTGTATGCGTTTGGCCCGGATGGCGTGACCAAGCCATTCTCAAGCATGCTGCACCATACCGAAATCGGTCAGTTAATGGCCAAGGCCTTACTGGACAACAACTAAGAGAATGGGTGCCAGGGCGTTGTGCTTTGGCACCTTAACTATATATTTCTTAAAGGGCTTAGCGGTTTAGCTTACGAGCGCGGAAATTGCGGCCCTTCATTTTCCCCTCACTGATGGTTTTCAGCGCCGCATTGGCAATTTTACGCTGTACGGCAACGTAGGAACTGATCGCAGTGACCTTGATTTTCCCGATTTGATCCCCGGTAATGGCCTGATTAGAGGTCAGAGCACCGAGAATATCTCCCGGACGCAGCTTGGACTTTTTGCCGCCGTCGATTTGTATGGTGACCATGGGCGCACGCTTAATCGCATTGCTAAAGACGTTGTCATTGGGCAGATCGGTGGGCTCCAAGGTTTGCTCCAGATAATCTTCTAAAGCATTGACCTTGTGCGACTCTTTATAGCTCATTAAGGAGCAGGCGATGCCTTTTTTACCGGCGCGACCGGTACGGCCGATGCGGTGTACATGGACCTCTGGGTCGTGGGCAATATGGTAATTGATCACCATATCCACATGATCCACATCGATACCGCGGGCGGCGACATCCGTGGCCACAAGAATACTCAGGCTGTGATTGGCAAAGCGCACCAGGGTGCGGTCGCGGTCTTTTTGTTCTAGGTCGCCGTGTAAGGCGGCGGCATCAAAGCCCATATTCTGAAGTTGATCGCACACCTGCTGACACTCGGCCTTGGTATTGCAAAAAATCACCGCCGACTCGGGCTGGAAATGCAGCAGCAGTTTTTGCACCGCCTCCAGGCGCATCTCGTTGTTGTCCACCTCATAGAAGTACTGCTCTATGCTGCTGTCGTCATGGGTCGACTCTACCGTGACCTTTTGTGGGTTGTGCATCACGTGCTGGGCTAACTGCTCAATCTTAGGCGGATAGGTGGCGCTAAAGAGCAGGTTTTGTCGCTCTGCCGGGCAGTGATCGATGATGTATTGCAGCGGCTCTTCAAAGCCCATTTCCAGCATGCGATCCGCTTCATCAAGCACAAAGGTGTTTACCTCATCCAGGGATAAGCGGCCCTTACGCAGATGCTCTTCAATGCGTCCCGGGGTGCCGACAATAATATGGGCGCCGTGCTCAAGGGAGCCGATTTGCGGCCCCATGGGGGCACCGCCACACAGGGCCAACACCTTGATATTGTGAATGGCGCGAGCCAGTTTGCGAATTTCCACCGCCACCTGATCGGCCAGCTCTCGGGTCGGACACACCACCAGGGCCTGGACGCGAAAGCGTTTTACATTGAGATTATGTAACAGCCCCAAAGAGAAGGCGGCCGTCTTGCCTGAGCCGGTTTTACCCTGACCAATCACATCCTTGCCCGCCAAAATGAGCGGCAAGGTTTGCGCTTGGATTTCTGTCATATGGTGATAACCCAAAGACTCTAGGTTATCGAGCAAAGAGCGAGAAAGCGGGGTGCTGGAAAAGGCAGGTAAGGTCACGGTGGCAATCATCTTTTAAAAGGAAAAGGGGATTATAACATGCTCAACCTCGTGCAGGCAGAATAAAGACGCAGTTCACAACCTACCTAAACGTTTCATGCTGAGGGTTCAATTAAATCTTGACTTTAAAAAACCCAATTACTACATTTGTGGTAGTTGATAACTACAAGTGTAGTAGTTGGGGGTAAAATGAAACTCAGTGATTTTGAAATGGATGTGATGCAGCTTTTTTGGCAACACGAGCCATGTACAGCGAGCCAAATCCATCAGTTGCTTAGCGAAGCAAAAAAGAATAACAAGCAAGTGGCCTATAACACGGTGAAAACAATTGTCGATCGGCTTGAAAAGAAAGGCGCGGTGGAGCGTTGTGGTCAGCAAGGCAGGGCGATTGTTTATCAGTCTATTGTGACACAAAGCGCTCTGTCAGAAGAAGCCGTCCCCACCTTTATGCAGCGCTTTTTTAAGGGAAGCTCCCGTAATCTCATTGCTCACTTTATTAAAGAAGAGCGTCTTAATGATGAGGATATTGCCTATTTACAAAACCTGTTAAATAGCAAAAAGAAAGACATGTAAAAAAGGAGGGCGATATGACGGACTATTTCCTAACCAGCTTATTTATTTCACTGTGCGCACTGGGCGCATTAAAGGGGCTACAAAGTGCTCCGGCACGACTGAGCTTCTATGTATCGGTGGTGGCACTGTCCAGCTGGCTTGTGCCCTGGCAGCATATGCCCGAAGTTTCTACATATCAGCAAGACCCAGGGCTGACTTTTAACGTTGCACATTTTTGGCAGACGGCTCCCTCGCAAGGCCAACAACAAGATGCTTTAGCTACTCAAGTTCAGGCACCAGTGTCGTTAGTTGATGGCTATACATTTGATGTCTCTCACCTGGTATTTCTGGCGTTGATAATTGGTGTCGCCTTGTTTATCTGGCGCATAGGGCAGTACTTCTCGTTTATCAAGCGACTTTATCGCCACTCCACACCCTGTAACCGGTATGAGCACAGTAGTGGGGGTTACCCTGTTCGGGTTGCAAAGTTGGGGGCTCCGGCTTTCGCCAGTGGGGTGACACGACCCACTATCTGGCTGGATCGGGCGCTGCTTGATGCCAAAGAAGTTCATTCGATTATTCAACATGAGGCAACCCATTTACGCCAGGGGGATGTGTATTGGAGCTGGGCTATTTGCTTGTTGGAATGCCTATTTTGGTGGAATCCCCTGTGCTTATTTTTAGCTAAAAAATCAAAGCAACAGCTGGAACTCAGCTGCGATGAAAAGTGCGCAGCGAGCTTTCGGGAACAATATCAACTGGATCTTGCTAGTGTACTTTTATCGCAGCACCAAGCGAAAAATGGACATAGGCAATTTATGACCCCGTTGTTAAGTATCGCTCAACAACAGAGCTTTAACGTGCAACGGATTAAAATGTTAGACAAGGAGAAAACTATGAACAAAAAGCATGTCATTGCACTAGTTATGTCACTCGCCTTTAGTGCCGTTGCGGCGGCGCAAATTGTGGATAAAGATAAGCCGCAGCAGGTACAAGCACAGCAAACAGCCATTAGTTATGAAGAGCAAATGGCTGCGTTGCTCGATGGCGCAGCCGAGGCTAAAAGCAAAGATGTAGAAAAGCTCAATAAAGTGTTTGCTAACATCCTACATTGGCACGCCAATAGAGCCGTACTCAACGAACCGGACGAAGGCAAAATTAAGCTACTGAGCTTTACCCTGCTGAGTCATGTTGGTCACAAACTTGCTCGTTATGAAGATGTTATGTTTGCTTTCGCAGACTGGTATCCCGATGCGGACTCGGCGCCATATTTTTTGAAAAATGTAACGGCCTTGACGCACTTGCAACTGCAGCAGCCGAACTTAGCAATTAATGAGTTAAACGAACTAAAGGCGCAGCTCAAGAGCCAGACTAAACCTGGAACCCTGATGAACCTGGCCCGTTCGTACATAGAGGTGGAGGACTTTGACAATGCGCTAGCCATCCTTGAGCAGTTACCAGAAGACAACAAGTACACAGCCGTTTTGAAGTACTATGTTTACTTCCATCAAGGTGATAGTGAAAACATGGAGCGGATTAAAGCGCAGCTACCTACAGAAGTGGCCAGCTTACCGCCGAGCCTTCCGGATTTTGGTATCCCCATGTCGCCATTGTTAGCCAAGTTATAGTGCAATACTAAAGCCCCATAATTGGGGCTTTGTTTTTATCATTGCTTTGTTGGTTAACGAGATAAAACGTCGTGGTACTGTTTTGCTTATTAATCCGACTATAATGACTGGCAGTGCCGGTATTCGTACCAATGACGAAAATAAGTCCAGTAAGGCGCTTAGTTACATTGGAGGTAATAGTGAGTGAGCAACAGGCTGCGTTCGGCTCTTTGCGTGCGCAAATGACAGAGTATGCTCCCATCGGTGAGCTGACCTGGCAGCAATTTAAGCCCCTGTGCACCTTGATTCATGTGGATAAGCACCAGCTGATTTATCCATATGGGGTCGTGCCACAGTCCTTCTCTTATCTCTATCGAGGCTTGGTACGTTGTTTTGTTACCGATGAAAAAGGCAATGAATACAATAAGATGTTCTTTGATGAGGGCAAGTTTCCCGGGTCTATGACGGCGCTGTTAACACAGCAAGCATCAAGTTTGGCCTTTGAGGCACTGGAGCAAAGTACGCTGATTGCCATCGATTTTAAGGGCTATCGCCGGCTAATGCAGAGCAATCCAGAACTTATGCTCTACCAAATCCATTATCTTGAGAAGAACTGGTTGTTGGCAAAAGACCAGCGTGAAATCGAGATAGTGCAGGACGATGCCACCACCCGTTATCTGCACTTTAGCAAGCAATTTCCTGCCTTAGCCGAGCGCTTACCGCAATACCATATCGTTCGCACTTGGGGATCACGCCGACCCAGTTAAGCCGGGTGAGAAAAAACTTATCCCTTATCAACCTATGTAAATGAACCCCGAATAGCGCCTCGATACACTTCATCTAGTCCGCTGGAGCATTTCCGCTCCAGCCCCGAGAGGATCGACACAGAGGTGAGTATGGAGTTTTTAACCGCACTAGAGTGGCGTTACGCCGTAAAACAATTTTCCCAGCAAATGGTGCCAGAAGCGCAACTGCAAACCCTGTTACAGGCCGCCACCTTAAGCCCGTCGGCATATGGATTGCAGCCTTATAGGTTAATTCTGGTACGTTCAACATACTTGCGCGAGCAACTGGTGCCTCATTCCTACGGCCAGGATAAGGTGGCTAATAGTTCGCATTTGCTTGTTTTTGCGGCGCAGACAAACATTGGTGATAAGACGGTAGAGCGCTATATAGCCCGCCACAGCGAAGTCACGGGCACCCCCATTGCCGATTTACAGCGTTACGGTGATCATATGAAGTCGGCGCTGGCCAGTAAAACACCGGCACAGCGCCAGGAATGGGCACATCAGCAAGCCTATATTGCCCTTGGCAACTTGCTTACCTGTGCGGCACAGATGCGTATAGATACCTGCCCGATGAGCGGGATTGACGCGCAGCAGTATGACCGCATTCTTGGGTTAACAAAGCGCGGTTTAACCACGACCGTGATCTGCCCCATAGGCTATCGACATCAAGAAGACAGTCAAGGTCAGGCTGCGAAGGTGCGCTTTGACTATGCCGAGATGGTAGACAGCGTATGATGGCCTTAATGCTTTGTATACTGGCCATTGCTGCCGGCGCCGCCATTGCCATACAAGCGGCCATGAATGCGCAATTGGGGGTGTTGCTCAACAGCGCAATGTTCGCCACGGGGGTGGCGTTTTTAACCAGTTTGACTCTTGTCACCGCGGTGCTGGTATTCACCAGTAAAAGCTACCCGAGTGTTGGGGTCATCACCAATGTGCCCTGGTATTTGTGGCTCGCCGGCGTGTTCAGTGCGTTTGGCGTCAGTTGTTTTTATTATCTGATCCCAAAAATGGGCCTAGGAAGCATGATGTCGTTTGCCTTGTCGGGGCAAATTGTGGTGGCCATGCTTGCAAGTCACCTGGGTTGGTTTAACTTGCCCGTTAAGGCTCTGGATGGCAGCAGGTTATTGGGAACGGCGTTATTGATTGGTGGTGTTATCTTAGTGAATTGGGACTCGAGAAGTGGATATTAATCAAGCCAATATAGCGAACTTAACAAGCCTTTGGGAGCGCTATGGTGCGGCGCTCTTGGCTGATGAGAGCACATGGCCATTTAAGGTCAATCACGTGTGGCCTAATCGCTGCTGGCACCCAGAGCCCGGTTCGCTGACCAGCATGGCGCCGCTAGCCGAGGCTCGAGCTGGGGTGATGTTTCCACTTTGGCCGGATTTGCATGGGTCGCCATTGCAGTTCCCCGAGGAGCGTGAGTTAGCGCTTAAACACGCCGGTTGGGATTGCGTCTTAGCACAAACGGCCATGTATTTACCCTTGTCCGTAAGTGATTATCCACCCACCTCGGACAAGACAATCACGAGCGCAGAGTTGGTGGTAAGAAACATTACTAGGGTCGAGGAGGTTTCTTCCTGGATAGAGGTGGTGAATGAGGCTTTTGGTTATCGTGTGGATGCCCGGGCCATTGCGCCTTTACTCGAATGTGAGCAAGCACAATTATATGTTGGTGTATGGGCGGGAGAGGTTGTGGCCAGCGCGCTTTTGTATTACACCGGGGAGGTGGTCGGCCTTCATCAGGTCGCGTTAAAACAAACGCATCAAGGACAAGGGCTTGCCAAAAGGATGATGCTGGATTTGCTCAGGCTTGCGGTAGCCTCGGGGGCGCAGTATATGGTCTTGCAGGCATCGGCGGCCGGTCGACCTCTGTATGAAAACCTTGGCTTTATAACCCAGTTTGAGATCCGCAGTTATAGCAACCGCGCTTAACAATTGAAATCTGTTACTGCTTGTCATTAAAGCCCTTACCGGTCAATAGTGCTATAACAAAAATGCCGGTCTATATAGACCGGCATGGGTGTTGCAATGTATCGGTAGTTTAACTAAGGCTTAGAAAACTACGGTTACAGTTGCAGAGCAGTTAGTCGTGCCTGCTTCACAGATTGAGTAGTTGTATACACCGCCGCCTTTTTGGTTGATAGCGTCAGTGTAAGCACCGTCATTGTTGGTGGTGGTGATAGCCGCGCCGTTGCGATAGATATCAACATTGCTGCTGTTTGCACCGCTCCAGCTTAGGTCTACGCGTTGACGACCTTTTACCTTGTAACCAAACGCATTTAGGTCGATAGAGCCGCCCGTAGCACCGCTGCTTACATTCAGGGTTTGTGAGCTGGTATCGGTTTGACCGGCGCTGTCGGTTACCGTTAGTGTCACTGTGTATGAACCGTCGGCCGCATAGCTGTGGCTAGGGTTTTGCGCCGAGCTGCTAGCGCCGTCGCCGAAGTTCCAGCTGTAACCGGTTACGCCGTTGTCATCCGAGCTCGCGTCGGTGAAGCTACAAGCCAGGGCATCACATGAGAAGCCGAAGTCTGCAACCGGAGCATTGTCAGATGAACCGCCGCCACAGCTGGTACCCGCTAGGTAATCGATGGCCGCTTGTGCTTTAACCAGACCGTAACCGGTTTTCACGTCACGACCGGCAGCATCTAAATCTTCAGCAGTAACCGCCAGGGCGTTACGCACTTCCGCTGCCGAACAGGCGGTATGATATGACCACACCAGGGCGGCAACCGCACTCACGTGAGGGGTCGCCATAGAGGTACCATTGTAGTAATCCCAGTCCTGGCCATCTACTTTAGATAGGCTCGCCGTTTGACCCGCTTTTGCAGCCAGCTCAAGGCCGGTTGCGCGGTCAACAGAGGCCGTCGGAATGCCTTGAATTTTGCCATTGAAGTCAACCATAAATGGCGCTTGTAGGCCCGGGCGAGCAGCATTACTGTAAACGATAATACCTTCGGCACCGGCGTCGGCACAGGCATTGGCGCCACGGTATTCAGGGTATGAATTTTCCGTTGAGGTCGAGCTGTCACCTTGGTTTTCACCACGTTCAACAAGACAGATTTTACCCGTCATGTCGCCACACGAGTATGAAGTACCCGTTGTAGTACACACGCCTAGCGCACCACTGGCTGAGCCATTGTTGCCCGCAGGGTCAAATGACAGGCTGCTGTTGTAGAACAGGTGTGGTACCACGCCATTAGCGAAGTAGTCGGTACCGCCAACGCTTAGTTGTGCTAGCTGACCGTCGCCTAGACCCACGCTTGACAGTACGGCTTCACCTGGACCGGCAAGTTCAACCTGGTTGGTGCGCTGTGAGAAGTTAGCGTGCATATTGCCAGAATCAACGGCCGCTACCGATACCACATCATCATATGAAGCCGGGTAAGAGTGAGCGGTATTACCGTCGTTACCTGCCGCGGCGATGCTTAGTACACCTTGGCTGTAGTAGTTGGCAAAGGCATTGCCTTCGGTGCGGCTGCTGCCACCACCACCTAGACTCATGCTGATAACGTTGGCGCCCGCTGCCACACAGTCATCAACCGCTGCGACTAGGCTTGAAGAGTAGCCCCAGCCTGACTCGTTAAATACTTTAATGATATGCAGGTTTACATTGCCGTTTGGCATTACACCCACAACACCCGAACCATTAGTGATACCGGCTACGGTACCGGCAACGTGAGTACCGTGTGAACCGCCTGGCGTTGACCACTGGCCGGTGCCAGAGTCGTTGGTGCCTGATACCAGGTTCGCGTCTAGGTCCGAGTGACGGATGTCATAGCCTGAGTCGATAATACATACGGTGCGGTTGCCGGCTAGCTCATCGGAAACGATATCCGCTTCAACGCGGCTGATACCCCATGGCTCAACCTCTGTGGTGTTTAGGTTGGTGGCAAGTAGGTGACGTTTAACGTCGGCTTCTACAAATTCAACATTGGGGTTGTTACGCAGGCCCTTAAGAGCCGCCGCTGGTACTTCCACGGCGAAGGCATCGTGCTTGGCCAGGTCAACTTTAATTTCACCGCCTAGCTTTTTCGCCAGCGATTTTACTTCGGCAGACTTACCGCGAGTGAATTTTACGATTACGCGCTCTTTGCTCGCTCCGTTCGTTTTTACTTGTTCAGCTTTATCCTTGCTGCCTAAATTCGGTTGTAAAGAGTTTGCTAGTGCTGCTTCTGAGCCAAGGCCTAGAGCCAATAGGGTGGCCGTAGCAACGAGAGAGAATTTAGACTTCATAGTGAGTACCTTTATTTAATTATTGTGTTGTCATTGTGCCTTGGTGACACATGGGTATTTGACGTTGATGCGGTTGCCGCCAGTTGTGAATCGGCTACCGCGTTAGGCCCGATTATGAAAACATAGTTGTTAAAAAAATGGTACATTTTTTTGTAATTGTTTTGGGTAAATGTGAGTTTGAAACTAAAAAGTTATTTAGATTCAGAGTGTTGTTTTTATCTTTTTTTCGATTTAGATTTGCTTAAATTTTAACAAATGTGCATTGGCTGTGTGTTTTTGGGCCACTTTTGCATTTAATGGGATGATAAGAAATCCGAGAACCCAGGAGTTGCTCTTAACTGCGAAGCAGTTCGCTATGGCTCACGAATTTAATCATCGATCACCTGTGGCGGTGGCAAGGTATCGGCAGGTAATGAGCCAAGTTGGTCATTAAAAAAAGATGGTTAGCGTTAGGGGGAGCTCACTACTTGGTGTCCATCTCCTTGGCCAATGTTCTATGATACTAGCTTGCAAAAGCGGGTAAATACAGCTTTGCTGCCGGGTTCATACGCGTACCCCGTGGTGGTCTAATCGACTAAGCTTAAACGAAGTTTAATCATCAGAGCGAGTTTAATTTATGAGTGTTCCTGCCATTCCTGCCGGTTATCATTCGATCACCCCCTACCTGATTATTGATGGAGCGGTGCGTGCCATTAGCTATTATCAACAGGCGTTTGGCGCCGAATTGGTGATGCAGATGCCTATGCCCGACGGTGGCTTGGCTCATGCCGAGTTAAAAATCGGTGACTCACATATTATGTTGGCGGATATGTGCCCGCAGGCGCATTTTCAAAGCCCTCAGGCTTTAGGTGGTACGCCGGTAAGCCTGATGCTGTATGTGGAGGATGTGGATGCGGTATTCGCACGGGCCATTGCTGCTGGAGCCAAGGAGGTGCGTCCCGTGCACGACCAATTTTACGGCGATCGCGCCGGTACCTTGGAAGACCCTTTTGGTCATGTGTGGACAATAGGCACCCATATGGAAGACTTAAGCGAAGAGGATTTGATGCAACGCATGGCTGATTTTATGAGCCAGCAAGAGGATGCCTAGGGGCTTATTGAGTTGCTGAGAGCCAGCCCTGAAGATATTCCAGGGAAAAAGTTTAACAATTGGTTGTAAATGTTGACCAAAAGGTACCTAAAAATGAGGGTTTGGTTAAGCGCTCTATTGCGTACTGGGTAATAAGTTACTTGCTTGATGAGCTATGGTATATTTGTTAAAACATGCTTAATATTCAGAGTGTTAGGCTTTATTTTTAACTCTTTATCGGCAATATAACTCGGCTCATTCTCTTTATGGTCAAATTTTAGTGCATAACCTTATTCACCTCAGTCATGCAAAAGAGTGGTCACAAAGCTCTTGGTATCTTGTTATCGCCCTCGTGTTTATGGTGCTAACCTTGCTCGGTGAGCAGCTCGGGCTGGTAAGCATTATCGAGAACTACATTCTGGTGCACTCATTCTTGGAGCTCGTTTCCATCATAGTCTCGGTGCTGATTTGTGCTGTGGGTTGGAGTGCACGCAGCTACCTTAAAAACCCGACCTTTGTATTTGTTTCCGGTGTTATGCTCTGGGTCGGCGTGCTCGACTTTCAACATGTGTTTTCATTTGCCGGCATGCCAGATTTTATTACCCCAGCCAGCACCGATAAGTCCCTTAACTTTTGGTTTGCCGGACGTCTATTTACCGCCGTCGCCATTATTGCCTTGGCGGCAGAGCCCTGGTGGCAAGTGCGCTCAAGCAGTATATACCCATCGCTGATAGTCGCTGGGATCTGTGCTATCGGTATCAGTTGTGTCTTGTTATTTTTTCCTCATTGGTTGCCACACCATTATATCCCGGGGCAAGGGCTGACTGACTTTAAACGCAATTTTGAATACTTTTTGATGGCGCTGTATGCCTTTGCTGCGGTGCTGTTTTTATTGCGTCTGGTAAAGGTACGGCAAGGCTATAATGTAAGCCACTTGTTTGTGGTCGCCGTGCTGATGGTCTTAAGCGAGTATTACTTTACCCTTTACAACAATATAAGCGACTCGTTAAACCTGGTTGGTCATTTATATAAGATTGCCGCCTATTTATTGCTTTACCAGGTGCTGTTTGTAGAAACCATTACCCGGCCGTTTCTCGAACTTGAGCAGTCGCAGCAGCGCTTGGGGGCTACGTTAAGTGCCTTGCCTGAGCTGGTATTTGAGATAGATGAGCATGGCAATATAGTGCGCAGCCACAGCAAAGAGAGTGAGCCTTTTTTACTGCGTGGAGACAGTATTGGCCGCAGTATTTATACGCTTTTTGCTGGGGCCGATCAGGCGCGTCTGTATGACGCGGTGGCCGAGGCAAAGCGCCAGGGCATGGCCGAGGTGGCCGACATGGTGATTAGCCGCCAACAGCAGCTTCGTCATTACCAATGCGTGGTGGTGAAACTCGTCGACAAGGCCTGTGTTAATTATCTCGTGGTGGTGCGAGATGTGAGCGAGCGCGTGGCACAAATTGACGCCTTGGCCCATGAAGCCAAGCTCAAAGAGGGGTTACTCGGGCTTTCAAATGTGGCGCGTCAGGGTAATGAAGCGGCGCTATTGGCTGAGGGGGTGCGCTATGCGCGTTCCTTGGCGTCATGCCAAAGTCTAGTATTGTATGGCATAGATGGTGCCGGCCGGTTGCAGGTGCAGGCCAGCGAAGGGGAAGTGGAACCAATATTCAGTGCAGAGCTAATGTCTCAGTTATTGCCACAACTGCAAACTCAACAGCATGTTATTCGCACACTTGATCAAGTAAGCGCAAAGGCTGATTGCACCTCATCGGCACTCGGTGCCATTTTGGCTGTGCCGGTTCGGGAGCAGGAAACGGTGCGTATGGCGCTTGTGCTACATAATGATCATGGTAGCTTTAGTCCCCGTGAGCTTGAAGCCATCACCATTTTGTTGCAAGCCATCTGGCACCTGCTTAATCGCCTGCGTCAGGACGAACAGATGAGTACTTTGTCGTTGGCGGTAGAGCAAAACCCGCATCCGATTTTGATCACAGATACCGAGGTTAAAATCGAATATGTGAATCGGGCCTATGTTGAGCTCAGTGGCTATAAGCGTGAAGAATTGCTTGGTAAGAACCCGGCTATTTTAAGCTCGGGCAAAACGGCTTCTCAGGTGTATCATTCCATGTGGCACAACCTCAAATCTCAACAGCCCTGGGTCGGAGAGCTGATCAACCGAAATAGGCACGGAGAAGAGCTGATCGAGCGCACTACCATTTATCCGATCACGGATAAAGACGGTGCGGTCAGCAAATATATCTCTTTTCAGCACGATATTACCGCACAGATAGAAAACGAAACCAAGATCCATCATCTGTCTTACTATGATCAGCTCACCGGGCTGGCCAATGTGAAGATGCTGCTGCATGTATTTGCATCATTACGTGCGAAAAACAAGCTAACCGAAGGCGCACTGCTGTCCATAGGTCTGGACAACTTTAAGGTGCTTAACGAAGCCCTGGGCTATGATAAGGGTAACGTGATCCTTAAAAGCCTGGCTCAGCGGCTGCTCAATTTGGGCGATGAAGACGAGTTAATTTGCCGTTTGCCCGGCGATCGCTTTGCTTTTTTCATGCCCTATGCCAACGCCAACAGTGCCTCATGTAAGGCACAGCGCATCCTCGAAACCTTGCGCACGCCTATTAATATTGACGGTAAAAACATAGTGCTCACCGCTTCTATCGGTGTGGCGCTTTACCCGCTCGATGGTGATAACAGTCAGCGGTTATTGCAATTGGCCGAGGCGGCGCTGTTTGAGGTGAAAAAACGCGGTCGCAACAATTTCCTGTTCTATGCGCTGGAGATGAACCGACATGCCTCGCGGCAACTGCAAGTGATTAACGCCTTAAACCTGGCGCTGTTGGAAGATGAATTTTCCCTGGTGTTTCAGCCCCAGGTGCGTATCGATAATCGCCAGGTGGTGGGTGCCGAAGTGCTGGTACGCTGGTACTCACAGGAGCTGGGTACTGTGTCACCGGGTGAGTTTATTCCAGTGGCCGAACGTGCAGGGTTAATTAAGGCCCTCGATGCCTGGGTGTTCAGCCACGCGCTGACGCAAATCAAGCAATGGCTGGCAATGGGGCAGGAGAAACTGGTTTTTGCCGTTAACTTATCGGCGGCGAGCTTTGAAGACCATGAGCTGCTAACCAAGCTAATGAGCGAAGTCGAGCAACATGGAGTGCCTGCTAGCTGCATTGAATTGGAGCTTACCGAGGCCATTGCCCTGATGGATCCGGACTCTGTGCTTAAGCGTATTAAATCGCTGC
This sequence comes from Pseudoalteromonas sp. T1lg48, assembly GCF_002964785.1. Taxonomy (GTDB): domain Bacteria; phylum Pseudomonadota; class Gammaproteobacteria; order Enterobacterales; family Alteromonadaceae; genus Pseudoalteromonas. The sequence continues at coordinate 843,107 of NZ_PQCC01000018.1, read as the reverse complement.
GCGCCGCGGGCTTTAGGGTGTCCATCGATGATTTCGGTACCGGCTATTCGTCGATGAGCTACTTAAAGCGGTTTGATGTCGATAAACTGAAAATAGATAAATCCTTCATCGATGACTTGGCCAGCGGTGAGCCGGAGGATGTGGCCATAGTCAAAGCCATGGTACAACTGGCTAAGGCGTTGAATATTGCTTCGATTGCCGAGGGCGTAGAAACAGAGCAGCAGTGGCAGAGCTTGGCGCGCTTGGGTTGTGAACAGGTGCAGGGATACTGGTGTGCCAAGCCGTTGGCGGCTGAGGACTTTATTGCCTTTATTAATACCTGGAAATAAACAGCGGGGCGATTAAACCCCCGCTAGTAGAGTTGCAAAGCGATTTAACGCCCCTGCAGTTGCTCGCTTATCTCGGTGAAAATGCTGGCATCGTCTATGGTGGAGGGGATCTGCAGCTCTTCACCATCAACCAACTGACGCAGGTTCTTGCGCAATATTTTACCCGAGCGGGTTTTTGGTAAGCGCGGCACGCAGATAATATCCCGCAGGCAGGCAATGGCACCTATGGTGGAGCGTACCGAGGCACGAAGCTGCTGCTCCACCTCTTCATGACTGCCGGTGAAGTCGTCTTTAAGCACCACCATGGCCATGGGGATTTGCCCCTTAAGGCTGTCATGGATGGCAAATACTGCGCACTCGGCGACCGCCGGGTGAGCCGCAACTATCTCTTCCATTTCACCGGTAGACAGGCGGTGGCCGGCAACGTTTATCACATCATCGGTGCGCCCCATAATAAACAGGTAGCCTTCCTCATCGAAGTAACCACCATCGCCGGACAGGTAATAGCCCGGATACTGGCTTAAATAACCGCTTTTAAAGCGCTCGTTATTTTGCCAGATACTCGGCAGGCAGCCGGGAGGCAAGGGGAGTTTAATGGCCACGGCGCCATGCTCATTGGCTTCACATTGTTCACCATGAACATCGAGTATCTGCACATCAAAGCCCGGGGTTGGCACCGTGGCACTGCCGGCCTTGGTGGGCAGGGTCTCGATGCCGATAGGATTACAGGCGATGGCCCAGCCGGTTTCCGTTTGCCACCAGTGATCCAGCACCGGCAGTTGAGTATGTTCCTTAAGCCACTCATAGGTGGGCGGATCCAAGCGCTCACCGGCCAAGAACAGCCGTTTTAGGCTCGAGGTATCGTATTGTTTAAATCCCTGAGCATTGGGATCTTCTTTCTTAATGGCACGAAAGGCGGTAGGAGCGCTGAACAGGGCCGTCACCTTATAGTCTTCGACCACGCGCCAGAAAGCGCTGGCATTGGGCGTGCGCACCGGTTTGCCCTCGTATAGCACGGTGGCACAGCGGTAAATCAGCGGCGCATAGACAATGTAGGAGTGACCCACCACCCAACCTATATCCGAGGCAGCCCAAAAGACCTCGCCGGGGCGCATGCCGTACACGGTTTCCATGCTGTAATGCATGGCCACCGCATGGCCGCCATTTTCACGCACCACCCCTTTGGGTGTGCCCGTGGTGCCCGAGGTGTAAAGAATATACAAGGGGTCGGCGCCGGCAACCGGCACCGCCTCCACGCCCTGGGCGTGGCTCATGGCTGTGGCCCAGTCGATATCACGGCGTTCACATAGCGGCGCATAGCATTGCGGACGTTGATAAATAACACAATGTTCGACCTGATGCCGGGCCTGACTAATCGCCTCGTCAAGTAGAGGTTTATATTCGATCACCTTGTCAACTTCCACCCCGCAGGAGGCACTGAGGATCAGTTTTGGCGTGGCATCATCGATACGCACCGCCAGCTCGTGGGCGGCAAAACCGCCAAAGACCACCGAGTGAATGGCGCCGAGACGGGCGCAGGCTAGCATACCAACCACAGCTTCGGGGATCATCGGCATATAGATCACCACGCGATCGCCCTTGCCGACGCCAAGGCCCTGCATAACCCCGGCAAACCTGCTGACCTCATCGAGCAATTCGCGATAGCTATACTGGCGTTTGCTGTCGGTCACCGGTGAGTCGTAGATCAGCGCCGTTTCATCGCCATGGCCGTTCATGACATGCTGATCCAGTGCCAGGTAGCTAGTATTGAGTTCGGCATCGGCAAACCAATGATAAAAGCCGTGCTCATCCTGATGATAGGCTTGCTGTGGGGCATTAAACCAAGCAATGCGCTCGCTTTGTTGCAGCCAAAACTGCTCGGGGTTATCGCTAAAGGCGCGATAGGTGCGTTGATATTCGCCTGACATACAAGGCTCCAAAATAAAATTGTGAGAGTGATACCAACTCACTTAAGTAGCTAATCATTCTAGCGGGCTAAACATCGTGTTTACGGCGTTGGAACTTTTCTATGTAGAATAACTACATAAGAAAAATTCCGCCTTGTTATCACATCATTTATCCAGCGCTATCTCTGCCCACATACTTAACAGAATTGGTATTAATAAAATGTAGGCGCTTATGGCGCTGAGCAAAATGCGACCATAGTCGGCAGTGGCGAGGAGAAATTCAGACTAATAAATCTTGTGGCGACTGCGTGTACCACCGCCAAAAAAAGTTATGTCATTAAAATTTAAAGGATAACAAGCGCGTCCCTATTATCGGTATTGTTAATTTACTGTTATGCTAGAGGCGTTTGCTTAGGGAGTTGTATGTGCTTCCCTAGTAGTCAATTTTAGACAAGGATTTATGGGGTGACCCTTAAGTGCTAGAAAAACAGGAAAAAATAATGAAAACAATCATATCGGCATTGGCGTTGTTAACAGTTGCGGCGTCGGCAATGAGCAATCAAGTATTTCAGGATAACAGCTTGGTCGTCGCCAGCGATAACATCTTGTACGAATATAATAACGGTGCATTGATATCGCAGCGAAACATTCCGACCAACAGTGCCAATGAAATGGCACGTGATCTCACCATACTGGACGATGGTCGAGTGGCCGTCTTCAACGGCACCTTTGCCCCTGAGTTGTCGGTGTATGACGGTGAAAACTGGCAGAGCTTTACCATGCCAGGGTGGAGCACGGTAAATAACCTGTCTTACGGTGGCATAACTGCCATTGGCGATGCAGTCTATGTGACCGATACCTACACAGCCTACGATGGAGTAGCCAAGGGCGTGGTTAAGTTTGATTTAGCCAGCGGCAATGCGCAGCGCATTATCGATGACAGCGACTATATCGATATCACCCTAGGGCTAGATGGTAAGTTGTATGCTTTGCAAAATACCTATGGCGCTCTTGATGTGATAGATCCGGCCAGTGGAACAGTGCTGCGCAGTGTTGCCTTGGGTCACACCTCTTCTTCGCGCGGTGTAGCCGCTGACGCCGAGGGGAATATATATATGGTGAGTTGGAATGGTTATGTTGCTCGTTACAGCGCCGATGGCACCTTGGTTAACACCTTGGAAATTGGTGGCAATCTACACGATATAGACATAGACCACTCGGGTCGTGTGGTAACGGGCAGTCGCTTCGGTCAGGTATATGTAACCGATACCAATTTGAGTGACTTTACCGAGATGTTTGTCAGTACCAGTAACACCTTTGTGGCCATGGTGCCGTCGGTGTTGCCGCCAGCAGCACCCATGTTGCAAGGTACAGTGCAAAATGCCGGACGCGATATTCAAACTACCCTGACCTGGAGCACAGAGGCCGAAGGCGTCGATGTGTATTTTAATGGCCAATGGCTGGAGTCGGTGACCGATAGCAACAGCGCTACCTATTGGTACTTTAAGAAGCAGTCTCAGGAGTTTATGGTATGTAATATTGGCACCGAGGATTGCTCGGCGCCCTTTATTGCAAACTAATTAGACATTCATGAAAAGGCCACCTTGCGGTGGCCTTTTTTATTTACGCGGGCATATTCATCACGATACGCCCGGTGATCTCGCCTTTTTCCATGTCCGCGAAGATATCGTTTATATCATCAAGGTGTTTCTCGGTAATAATGGCTTTCACCTTGCCGCGGGCGGCAAACTCTAAACATTCTTCCAAGTCCTTGCGGGTGCCGACGATGGAGCCGACCACGCTGACGCCGTTGAGCACGGTATCAAAAATAGGCAGGGGCATGTCCTCCGGCGGCAGGCCGACCAGCACGCACTTTCCGCCTCGGCGCACCACATCATAACTTTGGCGAAAACCTGCTTTGCTCACCGCAGTACAGACACTGCCGTGTACGCCGCCGCTGACTTCTTTAATGGCGTCGACCACATCGTCCGTTTTAAAGTCGAAGAAATGCTCGGCACCCAGAGAATACGCCAGCTCACGCTTGGCTTCACCCGTGTCCACGGCCACAACCCGCATGCCCATGGCCACGGCATATTGCACCGCCAGGTGTCCAAGGCCGCCGACGCCGAAAACGGCCAGCCATTGTCCGGGCTTGGTCTCGGATACCTTGAGTGCCTTATAGGTGGTCACGCCAGCACAAAACAGCGGTGCGGCATCCGGGTAGCTTAGTCCTTCGGGTATTTTCACCACATAATCGCCATGGGCGGCGCAGTATTCGGCAAAACCGCCATCGACGGAGTAGCCCGCATTTTGCTGCTCCAGACACAGGGTCTCCTTGCCATCGAGGCAATATTCACAATGTCCACATGCGCTGTAAAGCCAAGGGATACCGACGCGATCTCCAAGCTTTAAATGGCTGACGGCGCTGCCGAGCTCAACAATTTCCCCCACACCTTCATGGCCGGGAGTGAGCGGCATTTTTGGTTTGACCGGCCAATCGCCATGGCAGGCATGTAAATCCGTGTGGCACACGCCACAGGCATGAATTTTAACCAGCACCTGATAGGCGTCGATACTGGGCTTGGCTACCTCTTCAATGCTTAGAGGGGTGCCAAAACTATGGGCAACTGCTGCTTTCATAATGAATCTCCTTATTTTTGTCATCATGAGGACTTATCCAGCTTAGCGCTAAATAAGCCCGATGATTTGCTTAGCCGTCCATGCTAGTTGTACCCCAGTCCAGTAATCGCCGTGATGATCCGGGGCAAAGAACACGCTGAAATTATCTGTATATGGAACTGAAAGTATCCATATTTTTACCTGCGTTGAAGGCTGCGAAAGGGGGAAGAGGGGTAAGGCGGTGACCTAACTATCGCGGTCACCGCATTGGGGGTTACTTTTTATAGCGGGCAAACCAGGCCAGGGTGTGCTCGATTTTCGAGATCATTCTTGACGGCCGCGCGGCGATGCCGTGTGGTGCGCCGGGTACACGGATCAACACGCTGTCTACCCGCTGCAGTTGCAGGGCCTGATAGAATTGCTCCGACTCAGAAATAGGCGTGCGGCGGTCTTGCTCACCGGTCATGATCATGGCCGGGGTGGTGACATTGCCTACCAAGGACAGCGGCGAGCGCTGCCAGTAGTGCTCCAGGTTATCCCAAGGGAGGCCCGGGAACTGGTTGCGGATCTGCCCAAGATAACTGTCGGCGGTTAATACCTTACTCACCCAGTTGATCACCGGCTTGGTGATGGCCGCGGCATTAAAACGATCGGTGAGGCCAATGGCATAGGCGGTCGCTATCCCTCCGGCAGAGCCGCCGGCAATATAGAGGTTGTTGCTGTCGATAAAGCCTTTTGCTATCAGCGCATCCACCGCCGAGTTGTGGTCGGCAAAGTCTTCCTTCGAGGAATATTTACCATCGAGCAGCAGCGCAAAGTCTTTGCCATAGCTGGTGGAGCCACGGTAGTTCACATACACCACCACATACCCCTCGCTGGCGTAGCGTTGTAACTCGGCACTAAAGTGTGGGCCATAGGCCAGGTGCGGACCGCCGTGAATTTCCACCAACAGCGGGTACTTTTTGTTGGCATCAAAGTTTGGCGGGGTGATATACCAGCCCTGAATGTTTTCGCCATCGAACTGTGAAGCGACATTCAACTCATGCACCTGGCCCAGAGTTTTATGTCCAAGCAGATCTTCGTTGAGGTTAGTGAGGGTGCGCGATTTGCCTTTACGGCTGTAGCCGAGATCGGCGGGGCGTTGGCTACTGCCCGAGGTATAGGCCAGGGTGCCATTATTGGCCATGGAGAACTCGCCGCTGACATAGGGGCGACCCAGCGAGGTGCCGGAGACATTATCGACCAGCTCGTTTACCTTACCCTTGGTGTTCATGGAGGCCAGTTTGCGCTTACCAAAGTCGTCATATTGCACCACAAAGTCGCCCTTACCTGACCAACGGTAGTCGGCAATGGAGCGGTCCAAATCGGCGCTCAGGGTGGTGATTTGGCCACTGTCTACGTCCAGCATGGCCAGGTTGGTGTTGACGTAGGGTACCGGCTCATTGTCGCGGGTAAGAAAGGCAAGTGTATCGCCCCTGGCCGAAAAGGTAGCCTGGCTTTCACGTCCCGGTAGGTCGGTTAGCTGCGTGAGCTTGCCCGATGTCAGGTTAACGGCATAGAGGTCCGACTCTGTGGTGCGGTATTCCCACTGTGGGTGCTGATCGCTGGAGAATATTACCGCGCTGTTGTCTGGTTGCCAGGTAATGGGGCCATAATGCTGGAAATCGCCTTGGGTAAGCTGGCGCGGCGTACCGCCTTCGACGGGGAGCACGAAAACGTGGCGATAACTGGGTTCTAAAAAGCCGCTGCCATCGGCCTGATAACGGGCTTTTTCAATTACCGTGACCGGCTCGGACCACTTGGCACCCTCGGGTTTCGTCGGTAGCTTGACCGACTTTACATAGTCGGTTTTTCCCTCTTTTACATTCATGGTAAAGGCCAGCTTGGTGCCATCGGGAGACCAGCTAAGATCGCCTGCGGATTTAGGCAGCTGGGTCAGCAGTGCCTCTTTGTCCTCGGCCAAATAATACATATGCAGTTGGTTTGAGCCGCTGCGATTGCTGCTAAAAACAAGGCGCTTGCCATCCGGTGACCAACGCGGCTGACTGTAATTGTATTGATCGGCGAACAGGGGAACATGGGTGTCGTCTTTAAGACGATAGAGCCACAATGATTTGGTGGCGCTGTCGGTCATAATATCGTAGCCGTTGCGCACATAGACAATATGGCTGCCATCGGGACTGATTTGCGGGTCGCTCACATATTCAAGGGCAAAAATATCTTCGGAGGTAAAACCTTGGTGAGTATCGGCGTAAGCTGAACTGGCGACGAGTAGGGCTGTACCAAGGGCTGTGCCAAAGGCGCTGCCAAGCACTTTGCTAAATAGGGGAAAACCGAATTTTTTCATTACAGATGCTTTATTTAGGATAAAAAATTATCCTAGGTGCGCAACTAGAGGCTTTCAAGCCGGACGCGACAAAGTGCAAAATTTGTTCGATTAAGTTCAGGTTTCAGTGACCCCCACTCGCTAAAATGGGCCCCGCGGATAAGAAATTAGTAAAAGCGCCCAAGTTTGCCTAAGATAGCGCTCAATACTCCAACGATAAGGTGGCGCCATGGACCACAGTCAGGCCCATAATTATTTGCTCAAAAAGCCACACGCCAAGGTAGAGCAGCCCTTTGGCCCGGGAGTGGATGTCTATAAGGTGGCGGGTAAGATGTTTGCCACCTTAACACTGCGTGGTATTAACGATGGCGCACCGCAATGGCAAATGAATCTCAAGTGCGACCCGGATGAGGCGCAGGCGCTGCGCGATATTTTTAGCGCTGTGCTGCCGGGATATCATATGGATAAGCGTCTTTGGAATACGGTGATTTTAGACGGCAGCATTCCAATGGGGGAAGTTGAGCGCATGATGGATAATTCTTACCTGTTAGTAGTGGCGAAGTTGCCAAAAGCCACCCAACAAGAGCTCTTGGCGCGGTTAGGGTAATGACTGAGGGTCTGTCCATGCAGCGTATTATCGTCAGCGATATCTTCGGGCGGACCAGGGCGCTGGAGCGTCTGGCTGCTGAGCTAGGTAATAAGGTGCGTATTGTCGGTCCGTATGGCGGTGAGCCAATGGATTTTACCAGTGAAGAGCAAGCGTACGACCATTTTATGGCCCATGTGGGGTTGGCGTCTTATCGTCAGCTTTTAAGCGCTCACTTGGGTGGCTTAGCAATGCCAACAAGCCTTATCGGCTTTAGTGTGGGTGCCGCTGCTCTATGGCAACTTGCTGCGCACAAGGGCTTAGACAATATCACAGGTATGTTGTTGTTTTATGGTGGGCAAATTCGTCATCACCTGGAGTTAACACCGACAATTCCGGTCACCCTGGTATTGCCAAAAAGTGAGCCTCATTTCGATATCAACGACCTGGCTCAGGCCTTGTCTGCCAAGGAAAATGTTGAAATCATTTCCACCGAGTTTAATCATGGCTTTATGAACGCCTGTTCGCGGCATTACGCGAAAGAGGCATACCAGAGTTATGTACAAGCCTTGGGTGACATGGGCGCGCAGTACTGCTGGTCACAATTGCACTTGGGCAGCAGGAACAGCGGATAAAATACCCAGGTTTAAGCGGTTATTTATATTGAATTGCGTACCCTGTTTGGGATAGTAGAGACATAGCGCTGACTAGGTGGCGCCAGACGATTTTTGGAGAAGTGATGGGCTTATATGGGCGACTTGTGCAAAAAACACGACAGTGGATCCACTCGCGGCATATGCTTTGGGGTGTGACCCTGGCCTCATTTTTAGAGTCGACCATAGTCCCCGTCCCCTTGGAAGCCCTATTGGTGCCGCTTATGCAGGCGCGGCGCGATAAAATTTGGGCTATTGCCCTGGTAGCAACCCTGGGCTGTATGCTTGGTGCCTTGTTTGGTTATGCCCTGGGTTATTACCTTTTCGATGTACTGGGCGATTGGCTCATTGGTCTGTTTTCCACCCCGGAGCAATTCGCCAATGTTAAAGCGCAAATGCACAGCCAGGGCTTTTGGTTTGTGCTGACCCTGGGCATAGTGCCTATCCCTTTTCAAATTGCCATGCTGGCGGCGGGGGCGACCCATTACTCCCTGTGGCTTTTTTTCCTCGCCACCGCCATTGCCCGCTCGATACGTTATTTTGGTCTCGCCCTGATTGTGCATTTCGCCGGCAATCAGGCGGAAAAGGTGATCCGCAAACATAAAATGAAAGGCATCGCCGCCCTGAGTGCGCTGGTGTTGGGCACCTGGTGGCTGGTTAGCAGCTTGTCGACTTCTGGCGTTAATTAAAACGCATATGTAAATTTTGCTAAAAAGTGGTGATAAATACGTAAATTTAGTCACTGCTACCTGTTTGAGCTACCGAACTTTTATTTATCTATCTGATTTATATGTACTTTTCATCTTGGTCTAAAGCTTGCTATAAGCTTAGCAACCTATATAGGATAACTTTTTAAAGGAATTGAATTATGTCGGTACCCATTGCGGATAGACCCCTAGAGCAGGTCAAAGAGGAAGTCATAGATCAGCTTATCCTCAATTATAGTCATGGCGAGCTTTCCGCCGAGGCGTTTGAGCGCCGTTTGGATGCAGCCTATGACAGCACGGAGCAAGAATATCTCGCCTCCCTGGTTGCCGATCTACCCTTACAAGCGGACCCGCGCTATCAAAGTGAAAAGGCGGCACGTCTACGCCCGCAATACAGTCGTGGCGATGAGCAACCAGCGGCGTCCACTATGACCACCATTTTAAGCACGGATCACCGTGGCGGCGATTGGGTGGTCCCTAAGGAAATGCAGATAAAGAACGTGCTCGGTACCTTAGAGCTGGACTTCAGCAATGCCATTTTCAGTCACCCGGACGTGCATATTCACCTTAACTGCTATGTCGGCAGTTGTGAGATTTATGTGCCGGAGGGCGTTGATGTGGTGACTCAGACCACTAACATTATCGCCTCCACGGTCAATAAACGGGTGGCCTTAGGCCCGCGCTCACAAGATCGCCAACGCCCGCGCATTTTACTCACAGGCCGAAATGTTTTAGGCAGCGTAGAAATTAGCGTAAAAAGAACCATGAAAGAAAAGCTGAAATCCTTTGCCGACAGCCTGCGCACCCTGTTCGATGACGGCTATGGCAATGATAAAAGTGATAAATATTACTAATTTGTGAAAGACGGCTATAATTAGCAATGCTGTTTCAAGCAGCTCCCAGGTTGCGGCGGTGTATTTAACCGCCGTTTTTTTTGTCTGCATAAAAGCACAAGCCCAGGGTCGCATAGATGAAGGGGCATGGGTATAATGGCGCCCTTATTTTTTGGGCGCGGATCAAGGCCACCCCTAATGAATGCAGTAGAGAAAATATTTGTGCTGGGCTTGCCGCGTACCGGCACCACCAGTGTGTGTGTGGCGGCCTTGCAATTGGGTTTGCCCACGGCGCACACCGCTTATACCCAGGCGTGCTTTGAACAGGCGCAGGTAGTGGCCGACACCCCCTGTTTTAGCCATTTCCCCGAACTTGCCAAACGCTATCCGCATAGCCGCTTTATTCTCCTATGCCGCGACGAGCAGTCTTGGCTGGCATCCATTAAACAATTATTAGCGCGCATGAGTGATAACCTGTTATGCACCCATGGCGGCTTTAGTCCTTTACTAAAACAAAGCTATGGGCGAGTGTTTGCGCCCCTCAATGAGCAAACACTCGGGGATGATGAGCACCTGTTGCACTGCTATCGTCGTCACCAGCATCAGGTACGCGAATATTTTGCCGATCAGAGCGAGCGCTTACTGTGCCTAAATTTGAGCGAGCCCGGAGCCTATCAAACCTTCTGCCGCTTTTTACAAGTGCCTCCACAGGCAGGCGCGTTTGCCCACCTCAATAAGGGCAATAAGGTGATGGCGTGGCGCGATATAAAAAGCCCGTTGAAAATCGCCTCGACCCGCAATGGTAAGGTAGATAATCTTGATAGCTGGTGGTTGGGTGAACGGCCATCGACCGTTGAGATGGACTAGCGTGAAGGACGATGGCTGAGTACAATAGCGCCAAGTTAAGTTGTTAGTAATCCTTATGTTTGAACTCGAATTTAATACTCCACAGCAATGGACCGATGCGGTGCTTGCCGACTTCGATGCCTTTTTACAAGACCACGCCGCCGCCGAGAAAAAAGCCTCGGGTATGGCACTGTCCATGCTGTCTCATTACCCGGATAAGCGTAAATTGGTCAAGGCCATGACAGACTTGGCACTGGAAGAAATGATCCATTTTAAGCAGGTGGTGAAGCTGCTGACCGAGCGTGACGTCAATCTCGGTGACGATAAAAAAGACCCGTATGTAAACCAGCTGCGCGGCATGTTCCGCCATGGCAAAGAAGTGTTTATGCTTGACCGACTCTTGGTGGCCGCGGTGATCGAGGCTCGAGGCCATGAGCGTTTTGCGCTGATTGCCGACGCGCTGCCGCCGGGTAAGGACAAAGAGTTTTACACCGCCATCGCCAAGTCCGAAGAAAAACACAAAAATCTGTTTGTGGAACTGGCCTATGAATATTTCGATAAAGAAGAGGTAGATGCCCGCCTAGCCGAGGTGATCACTCGCGAAGCGCAAATTTGCGCCTCTTTGCCATATCGCGCCGCATTACACTAAGCACTAATGCCCGGGGTCCGTTAGGACCACCGGGAAAAAATCTATTAAGCCTGCGCCTTGTCCAAGGTGCGTAGCTTGAACCCCAGCCAACATAAGATGATGCCGAAGACAAAGGCATAAATGGCGACCAGCCAAAGCATGGCAATGATGCCTTGACCCGGGTTAACGATCAGGTAGATGCCAAAGATGATCGACACCACGCCGCTTAACAACAGCAAGGTCACTCCCTGCAGATGCTTAAAGAGTTTGATGGCCGCGGCCATTTCCATCATGCCGATAGCGATGGCCCAAAAAGCAATCAAATAGAGCATGATCAAGGCGGTCAGTTGCGGCATGCTGACCGTGACAATGGCCGCCAAAATACCCAGAATGCCGGCGATCAGCGTCAGATGCCAGTAGGAAGAATATTGCTTTTGTTTAAACGCCAGCCAGACTCGCGAGCAGCCGTCGAACATAAAAAAGGCGGCAAAGACAAAAATCAAGGCGCCTATTGTGGCTTGCGGTGAAAACCAGGCCACGGCAGCAAAGATAATGGCGATAAATCCTTGGATAACAAAAATTGGCCACTGACCGGTTATTGAAGTATTAATACTCATTATTCGCTCCTATTGTGGCTGTTTATAAACTTGGCCCGCTTTCATAACAAAGTCAACACGCTCCAAGACGCTGATATCTTCCAGAGGGTTGCCCTCAACGGCAATAATATCGGCGGCAAAATCAGTGTTTAGCTGGCCTAATTGCTTCTCGGCACGCAATAGCTTAGCGGCGTTGATGGTGGCGCTTTGAATGGCCTCTAAGGGCGTCATGCCAAACTCCACCATACGTGAGAACTGCTTGGCATTGTCACCGTGCGGGTAGATAGCCGCATCGGTACCAAACACCATATTCAATCCGGCATCCACCGCACGACTAAAGCTTTCACGCTGACGCTTGGATACCTGGCGCTCTTTATTGAGGTTTTCCTCGGCGACGCCATTTTGCTCACCAAAGGTCAGAGTATATTCGGTATTGTAGATATCCATCGACAACCAGGTGCCATGCTTTTTCGCGAGTTGAATGCCCTCGTCATCGATAAAGCTGACATGCTCAACGCTATCGGCACCGGCGATAATTGCCGCTTTAATGCCGCTGGTACCATGGGCGTGGGCAGCCACGGTCAAACCGCGTAAATGGGCTTCTTCCACTAAGGCGTTCATTTCTTCCTGGCTGTATTGCTGCACGCCCACCTTGGTGCCTTTGGAGAAAACGCCGCCGGTGGCGCAAAACTTGATCACATTGGCCCCGTATTTAATGTTTTCACGCACCTTGGCGCGCACCGCCCAAGGACCATCGGCCACGCCTTCGGCACGGTAGTTCAGCTCCGGCGGAACCCGGTTGTTGTCGCAGTGTCCACCCGTAACCCCCAATGATGGGCCTGCCGCCCAAATGCGAGGACCAGGCACATCGCCAGCGTCGATCCCATCGCGCAGGGCAATCACGCTGTAGCCGGTGGCTCCGACGTTACGCAATGTGGTAAAGCCGGCGAGCAGGGTTTGATGGGCAAAGTAGGCTGCTTTTATGGCCTTGCGTGGCGCCGAGTCGCTAAAGCGTTGCACCCGTGACACGGTGGGATCTGAGGTCAGATGCACATGCATGTCCATCAGTCCCGGAAGCAGCATTTTATCGCCCAGGTCGATTAATTGATCCTCGGCCTTGAGTTCGCTCGGCAGGGCATGGCCGATAGCTGTGATCACGCCCTCATCTATGCTGATAACCACATCGTTAATAATCTTGCCATCGGTGACATCCAGCATTTTGTCGGCTTTGACATAGGTGGCGGCATGGGCTGGACTGAACGCGGCCATAAGAACAAGGCCTATGGCACTGCTTACGGCGATGCTTACTAAATTGTGAAGAGGCTTAAACATGATAATCCTGAAATAAAAAATAGCCGTTTAAATCTAGCAAGTGTCTGCTTTTCTGGCAATTTTTAACGATAAAGCGTGAGCTTTTTACGCTTGCTGACTATGCTAAGTTAAGACGGACGTAAGGATGATAGACATGTTGATACGGGTGTGCTTGCTGGCCCTTGTTTTGGCCAGTGGCCTGTGTGGTGCCACACAAGGCAAGGTAACGGTAAAAGAGATATTACAACAGCAACAACCGGAGCAAAGTGAGCAGGAGCAGGCCGAACAAACTCAAGAGATTGAAGACGTCTTGCTGGATAAGCTCCACCGTGAAACCCCACGCGGTGCCATGCAGGGTTATCTTAATGCTGCCCGTGTCCGAGATTTTGAACTGGCCAGTGCCTATTTAGATTTTCGTAACCTGAGCCCTGAGGTATTGGCGCTGGGCAAACCGCAATTGGCGGAGATCCTATATCTGGTATTGGACCGCACCTTGTGGGTCGATTTGCAAAGCCTAAGCAGTCAGCCGCAAGGAAAAAGCCAGGACCTACTCCCAAGCTATCGCGACCTGGTGGGCGAGCTAAAAACCTCTCAGGGGCTGGTGCAGATCTTATTACAACGGGTGCCAGCCGATAGCGGCGGCGACTACATCTGGAAGATATCCAATGCCACGGTGGCACAAATCCCCTTATTAAAGGAGCAATACAGTTATTCCCCCAGTGGTGAGTGGCTCTATAAGAATCTCCCAGATTATAGTTTTCTCGGGGTCAAACTCTGGCAATGGGTCTATTACAGCGCCAATTTGCTGGTGTATCTCTTACTGGCCTTTGCCATTACCCGGGTGCTTGCCTTTACCGCCAAGCGTATTAAGCCGGACTTAAGTGCCGAGGCCAGTGGTTTGATCAATGGCCCCTTGTGTTTATTGCTGGGTGTTATACTCGCCCGGAACCTAGCTTCCGACGCCAATTCGACGCTGGCCAGCAAGGCGGTATTTGAAGGGGCGACCTTATTGATCATAGCCTGGACCTGGTTTGCCCTGCGTGCCATTGACGTGGTTCGTTATCGCTTTAGCCAGCGGCTGATCCAAAGAGGTAATGAGCAAGCCGTATACTTACTGCGACCGCTTGGCAACGTCGTGCAAATCGCCGTGGTCATCATGGCGTTATTTTTATGGCTGGAAAACCTTGGTTTTAGCGCCACCACCTTAGTGGCCGGGCTGGGTATCGGTGGCTTGGCGGTCGCCCTGGCGGCGCAAAAATCGGTGGAGAATATCATAGGTGCCATCACCCTATATTCATCGGCCCCGGTGCGGGTGGGGCAGGTATGTCGTTTTGGCCAGCAGGTAGGCACGGTGGAAGAAATAGGTTTGCGGGCCACTCGGGTGCGCACCTTAAACCGCACCGTGATCCATGTGCCCAATGCCCGCTTTGTCGATATGGAACTGGAAAACATTTCCGAACGCGAACGCATAGCCTATCGCCCCGAGTTGATCCTTGATAGGAGTACCTCTAGCGCGCAAGTCTCGGCGTTGCAAACGGAGCTAATCCAGATGCTGGAGCAGCAGCAAGATGTCGCCGAGAACCCCTGTCGAGTGCGCTTTACCGGTTTTGTGCCGCGGGGGTTGTGTATCGAAGTACTTTGCTACATCGAGACCACCGACTTTAATGAGTATTTGGCCCGTTGCGAAGCGCTCAACCTGGCTGCTTTATCTTTGTTACACAAACTAAAGATTGATTTAGCACCTCCGGAGCATCTTTGAATGGTCTATTTATTAACCGCTTAGGTTCAAAGTTATGTTTTTATATTTATAAGTTTGGACGGTATCGCGAAATATTATAATTCGGCTATGCTTATTTTTTGCACATAAAGGACAATTGTCCTTAGTTGTCGATAAAATCTTTAAAAATTCTTGATTGTGTCGGTAAATGAATAGAAATGTTGCAAAAAAATGAAATAAAGCTGAAGTAAAGCTTAATTTAGATGCTATACTTCGCCACCGTAATGTTCAGCCTTTTATTTGTGCTTGTACTCTCAAATTTAAGGTCCGCGTGGAGCACGCGAAAAATTGAGCATTGTGCCAGGTGATAGGGCGCTACATATCTACCAATGAACAAAAGAGTACAAATAAGGGTTAAATCCGACATGAAAGCGATGAAACGTACTGCGCTTGCCAATCTAATAAAAGCAACGCTGTTCTCTGCTGCTGCAGGTACTGCATTCACTTCTACCGCTGCTGAGCAACAAGGCCCGGCCGCGAAAGACAAATCACTTGAAGTTATTCAAATTACAGCTCGTAAACGTGTTGAAAATGCACAGGAAGTTCCTGTAGCCGTTTCTGCACTTCAGGGTGACAGCCTGGATGCGTATAGCGCAGCGGGTATGGACATTCGTTTTATGAATGCCAAGATCCCAAGCTTGTCGATTGAATCTTCATTCGGCCGTTCATTCCCACGTTTTTACGTCCGTGGTCTCGGCAATACCGACTTCGATTTGAACGCTTCACAACCTGTTTCTTTGGTTGTTGACGAAGTGGTGCAAGAAAACGCCATTCTAAAAGGTTTCCCAGTATTTGACGTGGCTCGCGTTGAAGTATTGCGTGGTCCACAGGGTACGCTGTTTGGCCGTAATACCCCGGCGGGTCTAGTGAAGTTCGACACCGTTAAACCAAGTCAGGAATTTGAAGGCTATGGTTCTGTATCATACGGCAGCCGCGGTGCTATCGACTTTGAAGGTGCTGTAGGCGGCGCTTTAACGGATCGCCTGTCAACGCGTGTTTCTGTGCTTTGGCAAGATAAAGACGATTACATCGATAATGTTGCTCCGGGTTTTGAACAAAAAGACGTGCTAGGCGGTTATACCGACCAGGCCGCTCGTATTCAATTCCTTTATGAAGGCGACGAGTTTACCGGTCTATTTAACTACCATGTTCGTGACATGGACGGCACGCCTATTGCGTTTCGTGCCAATGCCATCAAGCCTGGCAGCAACGACCTAGTATCTGGTTTTGACCACGATAAGGTTCAGCACGATGCCGCGTCACGTGCAACTCAACAAGTAGAATCACAAGGTGCCAGCCTGCGCCTGGAGTGGGATCTGGATGAGCACACGATAACCTCGATCACTGGGTGGGAAAGTGCTGAGATCTACTCACGCGCCGATATCGACGGTGGTTACGGTGGTTATGAAATCGACGGCCAAGCAGTGCCAAGCGGCCCTGGCTTTATCCCGTTTACCTCAGAAAGTGCCGATGGTATTCCGGATCACGACCAATATACGCAAGAATTACGCCTTTCAAGTAACTTCTCTGGCGACTTCAACTATCAGGTAGGCTTGTTCTACTTTGATGAAGCCCTGACCATTGAAAACTTCAGCTATGATACGGCCGCTAACGGTGCCCTAAACGGTTATGTACATCAGCAACAAGACACCGAAGCCTGGGCGGTATTCGGCTCGGTTGACTACACAGTGACCGATGATTTCAAAGTGACTGTGGGTCTGCGTTACTCTGACGACGATAAAGAATTCTCGGCCAACCGTACCCTTAGCCCTGTGGGCGGCGGTACCTTGTTCCTGACAGAAAACCCAAGCGACGACCATGTGAGCTGGGATATCTCAACCAACTATAAAGTGACCGACGATATCAACTGGTATGCTCGTATCGCTAACAGCTTCCGCGCCCCAAGTATTCAGGGTCGTATCCTGTTCGGTGACGAAGTAACCGTGGCCGAGTCGGAAACCGTGACTTCGTACGAAACCGGTATCAAATCTGACGTATGGGATGGCCGAGGCCGTATCAATGCCGCTATCTTCTATTACAACATGGACGATCAGCAGTTGACCGCTGTAGGTGGTGGTGCGAACTTTAACCGTCTAGTTAACGCTGACAAAACAACTGGTTATGGTTTTGAGCTGGATACTCAATGGGTACTGACAGACAACCTAAACGCGACGTTCAACCTGAGCTACAACAACACCGAACTGAAAGACAACGACTTGGCAGTTGCTGTGTGTGCTCAGTGTACGGTTACGGATCCAACCTATCAGGTTCCAGGTGCATTTGGTCCTGAAGACCGTGCTATTTTGGACGGTAACAGCCTGCCGCACGCTCCTGAGTGGATTTCTAACCTAACGCTTCGTTACAGCCGTGAAATGGCCGATGGTGAGTTCTTCACCTATGCGGACGTTTCATACCGCAGCGAGATCGACTTCTTCTTATACGAGTCGGTGGAGTTTGAAGGCAAGGCCTTGACCGAAGTGGGTCTGCGTTCGGGTTATGCCTGGGCTGAGGGCGACAACGAATATGAAGTGTCGGCCTTCGTTCGTAACCTATTTGACGAGCAGCAAGCCATTGGCGCCGTTGATTTCAACAACAACACTGCCATGGTGAACGAAGAGCGCTACATTGGCGCCGAGTTCAAGATCAGCTTCTTCTAAGCTAACGATTAAGCACGAAATTCAAAACCCGCCTCCTTGGCGGGTTTTTTCGTTTATATCCTCGCACCTTACTGGTACAGTACAGTTTTTATAGATACATGAGAGCATTTGCATGTCTGGATTTTGGAACTATCGCGTCATCTTGGCGGAAGAGCAGGGCAAAGAGCCGCTTTATCAAATCCACGAAGTGGAATACACAGCTAATGGCAAGGTGAGCAACTGGTCGGAAACCGGTGCCGCCCCGTTTGGCCATGACCTTGACGAACTTAAAGCCGATGCCGAGCGACTAAAAAGCGCTTTTGAAAAGCCGGTACTCAAGGTAGTACGCCAGGCTCGCGGCTATGAGCTGGTTGAGCTGGAAAGCGGTGAGCCGGCCAGCGCCGAGCCACCCACAGCAAGTTAAAATAAAAGCGCCTCAGGGCGCTTTTGTGTTATTAGGGTCTGTTGAACTTTGGAGGGAGCATGATCAACACCTTGTTATTTGATTTTGACGGCACCTTGGTGGACTCCGAGGCGGTGCACTTTCAATGCTGGGATCGAGTGCTGGCCGATTATGGAATCCGTTATGATGAGCTTACGTTTTGTCAGCGCTACGCCGGACGACCAACGCTGGCGTCTGCCGAGGACATGGTATGCGAACATGGTTTGCAGGTGAACCCATTGGCTTTGGCTGCAAGAAAAAACACCCTCTTTGCCGAGCTGGCGCAAAGCAGTTTGCCACCGCTGATGGCTCATGCCGAGATCACTTTGCATCAGGCCCATCAAGCGGGCTTCACTCTGGCCTTGGTGACCGGCAGTACCCGTGACGAGGTAGAGCCCATTTTGCAGGGCTATCAGCTGGCATCCCTGTTTAGCTGCATCGTCTGTAAGGACGATGTGCGTAACCCCAAACCTCACCCCGAGCCTTATTTGCAGGCCCTGGCGCACCTGTCGGTGCCCGCAGCTCAGGGAATAGCGATTGAAGACACCAGTACCGGCTCGCGCTCGGCTAAAGATGCCGGGCTAACGGTGGCCGCCATCCCCAATTGTCATACCCTGGTTCAGGACTTTAGTCATGTGGACAGGCGCTTTGATGATTTGCAGCAGTTCTATCTTTGGTTGTTGCAGCAAAAATAAAGACAGGTCAGCTCGTGTTGCGCTAGAGCAGCAGGTTAATGGCCAGCGCTATAAATATCAGCCCGGTGAGCCTGTCTATCCAGAGTTGGGCACTGGGATTGCGTTTAAAGTAACGCGCAATCTTGTCACCGAAATAGATGTAGGTGCAATCCACAGGAAACGCCAAGATAGGGTAGAGCAGGCCAAATATGGCCAGTTGAACCGTGGTGGAGGTGCTTAATGTCGGGTCTACAAACTGGGGAATAAAGGCGATAAAAAAGAGCGCCACCTTGGGGTTCAGTACCTCGGTCATCATTGCCTGAAACAGTGGGCTTTGTTTTTTAATTTGCACATGGGGCTTGTCCTCACACGCCTCACTCGCCGTATTTTGCTGCCAGCTTTGCCAGAGGGTCATAATTCCGAGGTAAGCCAAATAACAGGCCCCTAAATATTGCACTGTGGTATAGGCGGTGGTGGAAGCCTTGAGTAAGGCCGATAAGCCGACCACGGCAAACAGGGTATGGGCCACGCCGCCTAAAGCAAAACCGAGAGCACAATGCAGCCCGGCGCGGCGACCATTGGCAAAGGTTTGCGCCATTAAAAAGGCATTGGAAGGGCCTGGACCCACGGCGATTAGAAAACTGGCGCCGAGAAAGGACAAGAGGAGTTCGGGGTTAAGCATGATAACGAAAGGTGGCCTGTAAAGCGCACAGGGTAGCAGCTAGACAAAAAACAATAAAGCGGGCATAAAGCCCGCTTTATTTACTTACTTCTAATTTGGCTTAGAAGTTAACAGTAACAGTTGTTGAACATACTGAACTGCCTTGCTCGCACACCTGGTAACCGAAGCTACCCGCAACCTTACCTAGGCTGTCAGTGTGAGCGTTATCGTTAGCCGTAGTTGTGATTAGCTGACCGTTACGGTAGATATCTACCATAGAGGTTGCTGCACCGGCCCACGAAAGGTCAACGTATGCGTCGCCACGTGTTTTGTAGCCGCTAGCGTCAAGTGTAACGTCAGCACCTGGGTTGCCACCGTTGCCGCCGTCACCGCCACAGCCGTTAGCCGTTAGGTAAGCATCAGCGTCAGCCGCTTTTACGATACCGTAACCGAAGTATACGTCTTTACCCGCTGCACCTTGGTCATCGGCAGTCGCTTTAAGCGCGTTACGGATGTCTGTACCAGTACACTCAGGGTGGTTAGACCAAACTAGCGCTGCAATACCAGAAACAGCAGGTGTTGCCATTGAAGTACCGCTCATGTAGCCATAATCGCTCGCTGAGATTGTAACAGTCGCTGAAGTGGCCGCCATTAGTGCTGCACGGTCTTCAAGGGCTGTGCCTACCGCAGGGATAGAAGTGCTGTTGGTGTCGCCCAGCGTACCGTAAAGCATGCCTGATTCGTTGTTAACGATAATCGCACCTAGACCACCAGAAGCTTCACAGTTAGCTACCTTGTCGTGGAAAGAGATAACACCACGGTCAATTAGACATACTTTGCCAGCTGCGCCGCTATCGGTCGCTTCTGCCGTGCCCATGAAGTAAAGATCACCGGCCGCAGAACCTGTATTTTCCATTGCCGATACTTCTACGCCTACACCATCGGCTGAAGCTGAAGCAAACGCCGCCATACCCGCAGGGTAAGTAGAAAGCGTATCAACACCGCCTGCCGTTACTTCTACACAGATGGTTTCATCTTCGGTCACGTTTTTACCGCGGCCAGAAGTACAGCTTGGGAATTGTGAGAAGGTAGCAATGTTATTATCGGCATCGTTAGCACCGATCATCATTACCGATGGGTAACCCGCAGGGTATGAACGTACGCTGTTGCCATCGTTACCTGCTGCAGCAACAACAAGACCGCCTGCCGCAGTAAAGTTTGCAAATGCATTCGATTCAATGCTGTTTGAACCGCCGCCACCTAGGCTCATGCTGATGATGTTAGCGCCAGCTTGTGAACACAGGTTTGTAGCGTGAGCCAGGTCAGATGAATAACCCCAACCTGAAGCGTTGAATACCTTGATGATGTGCATATCAACACCAGGAGCCATACCGACTACACCAATGTTGTTGTCTGCTGCACCGATAGTACCGGCTACGTGTGTACCGTGTGGACCACCGTTGTCGAACCAGTTACCAGTACCTGAATCATTGTCACCGGTAATTGCACCCCAGTTGAAGTCAGGGTTAGATGCATCAAGACCAGAGTCGATAACACATACTTTCATGCCGGCATTGGCGTTGAAAGTAACTTGGTTAGCTTGCGATTGGTAAACAGCATAAGGAGTCAGCTGTTGTGACATTGGATCGCCAAGGTCATCGTTATAAACGCCCATTGGGTAACGGCGCTGGTCCGCTTCTACCAATTTAACGTGTGGGTTGTTAAGTAATCCTTTAACCGTGGCCAAGTCTTTACCAGCGAAAGTCGCTGCGAAGAAGCCATCACTATCCATGTTAACTTCACCACCCAGTTTTTTAGCGAGCGCTTTCACGACGCCTTTCTTATCGTTGTCAACTTGGATGATGTAACGGTCATCAGCAGCCATAGACTGTGTTGCGCCACTTAGAAGTGCTAACGCAACCGCGCTGCGAATCATTGTTTTTTTCATAGAAACCTCAAAGCATTGAAGGGTGTTAACCGTTGTTTAACATTCGTTAACAATCTTACGTGGGTTGTCACAAAGTGCAATAGTATTTTGTTCCTTTTTTTGTACTTTTTTAGAATATTCTGTAGATGGTTTGGGGAATAAAGTTATAAAGAGGCGTCTATCTAGCTAAATTAAAAGAGGATTTAAAATGTGGACTACTATGGGGACAGAAGCCAGCATTGAAAGTTCATTCATAAAACACTGGCTAAAATTGCAACAGTTTGTCTTATTTATGTAACATTCTTCCCTTGCTGCCGAGTAGAATAAGCCAAAATGGCAGCAGCATGGCGATATGCAGGGCGATTAACGCCGGAGCCGTCAGCGGCAGTGATTGGGTTAACAGCACCAAGACTCCTGCTCCGCTCATCTGCATCACGCCAACCAGAGCCGAGGCTGTGCCTGCCTGTTTGGCAAAGGGGGCGAGGGCGGCGCCTGCGGCACTGCCAAGAATAAGCGCATAACCCAGGGCGCCTACGAACATGGGTATCATCAGCGCCGCCGCATGTGGGCTGTGTTGACCCGCCACCAAGGCAATGGCACACACTAGCATCAGGGTTAAACCCAGCCGTAAGGCGCGGCGTGAGCTGCGTTTGATCAGTTGCGGGGCGATAAAGCAGGCCACCATGCTAATGGCACCATTAATGGAAAACCACAGCGTGAAGGTTGGGATATCCTCGCCCAGATGTTCGATGATCCACCCCGGTGCACTGGTGACGAACATTAGAATCGAGCCCATGGTCAGCATGGTGATGCAGCCGTTAAACAGGAAGACGGGGTGGCGCAAAATTGGCGTGAAGCGGCGTAAATCGAAGATATGGCCCTGATAGTGGCTATCCTGCGGTCGGGTTTCACGGTAGATAAACCAGGTCGCCAGGGCACCGAACACAGCCCATATCAGCATAAAGATAAAATTGCTTTGCCAGTTAAAACGTAGCGTCAGCCAGGCCCCTAAAATGGGCGCCAGGGCAGGGATAAGGCACACCACGCCATTTAAATAGGTCAGCATCTGGCCGCTGCGAGCCGGGCCAAAGACATCGCGTACGATGGCAAACGCTGCAACAAAGGTAGCACAGGCACCGAACCCTTGCAGGGCACGGGCTACCAGCAGCCAATTCAAATCACGGGCCATGGCACCGGCCGCGGCGGCCAGGGCATAAATGACTATGCCGGCAAGGGCGATGGGGCGGCGGCCTATTTTATCGGCCAGGGGGCCGGCAATAAGCTGACCTAAGCCCACGGTGAGCATAAAAATAGCCACCGTTTGCTGTAGTTGCTGTTGTGATACCTGGAAATCATTGGCCATCACCACAAAGGCGGGCAGGTAAATATCGATGGCCAGCGGGCAAAACACCACTAGCATCATTAATACGGCGATCAGGGATTTACTCGGTTGAATGCTCGGGGTAACTGAAGAAGAACTCACGATAATAATACGGCCTAGCTTACAAAGACGTATTGTAAAAATGTCTCCAAATAGATGCCAGCATTAATGTGGAAATGTTTTGTGTGTCTGTCGCGTTTATTTTGTCGCGTTGGCGACGACAACCAAAGAGGGAGTGATTCGACTCCCTCTTTGGAAACTCCGCGAACCCGTGATTCGCCAATGCTTACGAACTCAGGTTTTTGTTAAACGTTCCGCTTAGGTGTTGATGCGATTTAACAGCCTCTCCATGTCCTGATAAATCTAGCTCGACATCGTGTCTCGCTATCAACAACACGCTTCACAACAAAAGCCGATTTCTCCAGCGCGAATCCAAACGGGAGAGGCGACACCTGATACTTCAGAGTTTGCTGATGGGCTGGTAAGTGTCAGAAGCGGGCGGTGAACGTCTCAATAAGAGGCTGATAAATGCTTGGCTAAATTTTTGTAGCGAATCGGAACTGAACCAAGCGTTGGCAGTCCCGAACTTAATTGGTTTGTTAGATTACCTTATTGCAAAAATAGACCTTCAAGTTTATTTAATGGAGTGTCATCGGTAAAAACTTGCGAATTAGGGTTTGCTCTTACATTTCTAACTTTTCCAATTACATTCAGAATGCGCTTTTTTTTGATTTAAAAATAACTCTTTGTTTTCTTTGAAGGTCGCAGCTAAAGCGATTTCTTCTAGTTGCATGTTAGTCTTTGCGTCGATAAGTTCTATTGCTGTTAACTGATCTTCAACAGTTGAATCTAACGTAGCTCTCACAAGATTGATTATTTCCAAATTATTAAGTTGCTCTTCCAGAACAACTCTGTGCTTAAAATAAGAATCAAAAACTCCCGAGCTAAACATTTCTTGAAACTGAGACTTCGGAATACACTCTTCAGCATAAGAGAATGTAGAAAAAGAAAATACAATTATTAAGAGTTTGAAATTTCTCATGAACGTCCTTGTTATAACGCTTTGCTAAGGGGCAATTGACAGTTGGCTATACTGACGCGAAGTTGCAAGCCAACTGTTAATTGTCCCAGTGAGTTCACGAACGAACTTAAGCAACTTGTTATACGTTTTTACATTTGCTTTGTTCATGGCTGCCACTTGCTTTTAGGTGCACGTCTTTAATTGAAGGGTTTGCATTTGCAATTGCTACATAAACCTCAGCAACCATAACTGGGCCCGCACAATAATCAACGCTAACGTTACCAATGAAAACTTAAGTTGTTTCAGTTTGCTTTCCAATTCTGCTGAGTTCAGCTCTTCATCCGAGGTGTTTATTGAATAGGTGGTTTCTTTTACAAAAATTGTGACCGACTGATCGGCAAGTGCTTTGCCACTCGTTACGAAAAGAAAAACTAAAACCAAAATGTAACGCATGAATCCCTCTTAAACGTATAACAATTTAATATCGAGCGATTGGGTCGTTTTTCTGCCGCAACCTGTCTCGTTTTTGTCCTATGACCATTGATAGCAAATTTAGGAAGTACTTACCAGCATTGAAGTTACGCTACATTGCTCTAAACGTGGACACGACAAAAACGACCCAATGGGTCGTTTTCCTGACTATGGGAGAAACTCAGGGTTATGGATGTATACACTGTGATTTCGGTGGAAGGATGAACGTCCGATCCTCGCTCTAATCAGATTTACAGTTTGCGGTAACCTAAATTGAAACGCAGATTTATCAGCTAAATCCCCTTACATTGCATCCGAAACGCGATGCGAGAAGAGTAATCGCCCGCAGGGCTGAAAGCGGAAATAAGAGAGTGAACAATTTCACTCTCGCCGCTTGAAGGTGACGAACTCAGCGAGGAGGGGGCAGTGGGGGAAAGCGTGCTCAGGGCATGGACGCCCTGTGCGCGCTGGTTACGTTCACTTCTCGAAGCGCGTTGAGGAAATAATGCAATGTTGGGTTACGGGGGGTTAAAAGTATGTGCAAGCCATTCATCCTTGAAGCGGGGCTCCTGTCGGCCTCCTTGCCTCCACCTCCTCGCGCTGCGAAGCCGTGCTTCGGTCGCTCATCGCCCACCGCGACAAGATCTAACTTATTAATTGCATTAGCATCTGTGCAAAAGATTCATTCCTGAACAGAAGTTCCTATTCGTGATGAAGTCACGGTGTCTCCGTTACTAGTAGAGCTTGAACCTTCAATACCAATAAATACGACTAAGGATGTAGTTGCATTTAAATCCAAACGCATGTTTACTGGTACGATGAGTGCTTAAGGAGAAGAACAATGACTGCACCCCCATTATTACGTACCTATCAAAAGTTCACTAAGTGGCCCTGTGGGCACTGGCTGTTTTCAAAGGCCGTGTGCGCGAAAGCGCCGTATTTTTCCTCCATCAAACCGCAAATCACTGAGCTGATGCCGGGTAAGTGTGTGGCTAAGGTGAAAAACCGTCGTGCCGTGCATAACCATATCGGTACCATACATGCGATTGCCCAGTGTAATTTGGCTGAATTGGTGGCCGGTGTGATGACGGATGCGACCGTGCCCCATAAAACCCATCGCTGGATCCCCAAAGGGATGAAGGTGGAGTACCTAAACAAGGTTGATACCGATATGCAGGCGACGGCGAAAATACCCATGCCCCATCAATGGTTAGATAAAGAAGACCTAGTGGTACCGGTGGAGATAGTGAATATGCGTGGAGAGTTGGTGTTTCGCGCGGCTGTCACCATGTACATCACCGCGCGAAAAAAGTAGCCTTTAAGATTCGGCTACCAGGGCGTCATCGTTGCTGACAACCGACAGCGTTTCCTGCTGGTTCAGTTGTTTGATTTGCCCTTCCATCTGCGCACCGGCGGCGATGCTTAGGGTGTTGTGAAAAACATCACCTTGAACTTGGGCAGAGTTTTCAATGGCGACCTTGTTGGCGCGAATAGAGCCGCTCACACGGCCACGTATGGTCACTTCACCCGCTTCCACACTGCCTTCGACATGGCCCTGACTGCCAATCAGTAAAATCTCGGCTTTAATGTCGCCTTCGATGCGACCATCAAGCTGCACTTCGCCTTGACTAACCAGTGAGCCACTGAGGCGCACATCTGCGGAAATTAACGAGGGGGTATTATTATTTTTATTAGTATTCAAAACGGGACTACTCTTCTGTGTATCTTTGTTCTTTGAAAACATCGGTTAATGCCTTGGTGATTTTGACCGGATTGATATGTTTATTATTGTGCAACACCTCATAGTGGAGGTGAGTTGCGGTACTGCGACCGGTGCTTCCCATTAATGCGATGACTTCGCCTTTAGTGACGATGTCGCCGCGCTTAACGTGGATTTTATTTAAGTGTCCAAAGCGTGTGGTAAAGCCATTGGCGTGCTCTATCTCGATGAAACGCCCATAACCACCGTTACGCCCGGCACGCACTACGGTCCCATCCGCAGGAGCAAAAATTTCGGTGTTACGCCAGGCCGCCAAATCTACGCCTTTGTGCATAGCGCGGCGACCATTCATGGGATCTTTACGCAGGCCAAAGCTGCTGGAAATATAATAATCGGCTGCCGGTAACATGTGTGGTACCTGCGCCAACATGGATTCAAGCTGATTTAGGGTCAACAGCTTATCGACCACGCTGAGCGAGCTGGTGTCCTGCTCGTCGGCATCAAGTAGCTCCAACGGACCACCTTGGGCAACCTGCTCCTCGCTTTTTGCGATCAGCTCATCCATCACAGTGCTGGGTAGGCCGGCGCGCGCAATCGCGGCGCCAAGCAACTGTTCGCGTTTGGCGATGGCCTGGTCGAGCAATGAAAAGGTGTCGTATTGACGTTGCTGTAGCGTCGCTAAACGTTCATCGACGCTGCTGTCCACAGCTGGGGTGTCGCTGGCCTCGAAGGGAATGCCTTGCTCCGGCATCAGTGATGCAGGCAAGGAGGCCAATACATTTTGAGTCAGTTGCTGGCGTTGTTCCAGCTTGCTCAATTTGGCAATAAATTGTTCTTGTTGCTGCTGTGCCTGAGCGACTTGCTGACGTAAGTGCTCGTTTTCGGCAATGATATCACCGCTGCTCAACTGCAACTGGTTCTGCTGCCAAAAGTTATAGGCACCAAAGGAGGCCAAAGAAGCAACACATACAAAAGCACTAAGCGCCATGGCACACTGCTTCTTGGTTGTTAATTCAACCACTGTTACTTCGCCCTCTTGGCGAATTAAGAGCTGCCGTGCAGGGAAGTACTTAGCAATAAAGTATGATATTTTTAACTTCATAGAGACAAATTACTGACAAAAACGTTGCTAAGATAACAAGGTGAGCTTAAAAAGCCAGCAAAAAATTGTAATTGGCCGCAAAAAAAAGCAGCTTATCGTGGATAAAAGCACGAAAGCTGCATTTTTATTAGTTATCCTTCCTCGCTATAAAAGCGCTTATGTTAGAAGGAGACGCTGCCTTACAATGTATTAGTTGGCAGGTAAAACGGTGGCGCGACATTCGCCAAAACCGATGCGTGCAAAACCTTGCTTTTCACACCAGCCACGCATGATCACGGTATCACCGTCTTCCAGGAACTTACGGCTTTCACCGTTACCCAGGTCTAGTGACTCTTTACCGCCGCGCGATAGCTCAAGTAGCGAACCCGCTTCTTCATGCTCAGGACCAGACTGAGTGCCCGAGCCCAGCATATCACCGGCGTTAAAGTTACAGCCGTTCACCGTGTGGTGGGCAACCATTTGCGCTACGGTCCAGTAAGAGTGCTTAAAGCTTGATTGTGACAGCTTGGCTGCCGGTGTGCCTTCGGCACGCATCTTTTCGGTTTCTACCGACACATCCATTTGAATATCAAGGGCACCTTGCTCGCGGTTTTTAGCCGACTCTAGGTACTCAAGTGGCTGTGGATCCTTCTCGTCACGAGTCCAGGCCAGGCGATAAGGAACCAGGGCTTCATTGGTAACAACCCATGGAGACACAGTCGAAGCGAAGTTTTTCGCCAGGAATGGACCCAGCGGCTGGTATTCCCAGGCTTGTAGATCACGTGCCGACCAGTCGTTAAATAGACAGAAGCCAAATACGTGCTCGTCTGCGTCATCAAGAGCAATCGACTCACCCAGCTCGTTACCTTTACCCAGGTAAATACCCAGCTCAAGCTCGTAGTCCAAACGCTTACACGGGCCGAAAGACGGCGTATCCGCATCAGGTGCCTTAGTTTGGCCCTTAGGACGCGGGAAGGTTTGACCGCTTACGCCGATGCTTGAAGCACGGCCATGGTAGCCGATTGGAACCCACTTGTAGTTTGGTAGCAAAGGGTTGTCCGGACGGAACAGGCTGCCTACCGCGGTAGCGTGATAGATTGAAGTGTAAAAGTCGGTGTAATCGCCGATATGACAAGGCAAGTCATATTCAACTTCCGATTGGGCAATCAAAGCGTCGCTTAGTGCTTGCTCGTGCTCGCTGCCTGTGCGCAGTGCTTGTGAAAGCGCAAGACGCAGTGCCGACCAGTGTGCCTGACCCATGGCCATAAAGGCGTTTAGGCTGGTTTGTGACGCGGCTTCAACGGCTTCTTGAGCAAGACCGCTGAAAATGCCTAGTTTGGCCACGGCGGCTAGGTCTACTACCTGATCACCAATGGCGACGCCACCACGGAATGCTTCGCTGCTACCGGCGCGGCGGAAAGTGGCAAAAGGCAAGTTTTGGATTGGGAAATCGGTTTTGCCATCGTTCGCAGAGCTGACCCAGCTGGTCAGGTTAATATCGTGCGTTTCATTGAGTTGCATGAGTTATTCCTTTTGCTAAAGCTTTTATCTGTTATTGAGCCAACAATAAAAAAAACAAGGGCTCGGAACTTAAAAAAGCAGTGCCCACACAAAGGTGGGCGCTGCTTTTTGGCGCTAGATTGAGGAGCGCTTAGATAACGCCACGGCGCTCTTGGTCACGCTCGATAGACTCGAACAGGGCCTGGAAGTTACCTTCACCGAAGCCGCCATCATCAACACGTTGGATCATCTCAATGAAGATAGGACCAAATAGGTTCTTGGTGAAGATTTGTAGTAGGTAACAATCTTCGCTTTGGCTATCTACCAGGATTTGGTGCTGTTTGATCTTCTCTTTATCTTCTTTAACCCAAGGAACACGGTCGAAGATGGTGTCGTAGTAGTGATCTACGATGTCCAAGGTCGCGATGTTGCTTTGATCAAGCTTATCAAGTGAGGCAACAAGGTCGTCGGTCAAGAAGGCTAAGTGCTGTACACCTGGGCCATTGTACTCGTTTAGGTACTCATCGATCTGGTTGTTGTTGTTGTCTTTACCTTCATTGATTGGAATCGAGAAGGTGCCACATGGTGATTTAAGGGCGTAAGACAATAGGGCCGTCTTCTGACCTTTAATGTCGAAGTAACGCACTTCGGTAAAGCCGAATACGTCTTTGTAGAAGTTAGCCCAGGTTTCCATCGTACCCTTGTACACATTGTTGGTCAGGTGGTCGATGCGAAGGAAGCCTTTGCTCTCTACAACGTTTTGCTCTTCTAGGTCTACGAAGTCGGTGTCGTAGATGCTGCCTTTGTCACCAAACTGGTCGATGAAATAAATCAGGCTGTCGCCGATACCGTAGATAGCAGGGTAAGGCATGTCTTTGTGCGTTGAATCGGTTGCTGGTTTGGCACCACGCTCAACGGCAGTGTCGAATGCTTTTTGCGCATCTTCTACACGCCAGCCCATAGAACAAATGGCCGGGCCGTGGCTCTTAGCGAATTCTGCAGAGAAGCCACCACGCTCATTGTTCAGTAGGAAATGGATATCGTTTTGGTTGTAGTAAACGATGTCTTTATCTTTGAATTTCTTTAACTTTGAAAAGCCAAAGTCGGTAAAGATCTTGTCCATGTAGTCCGCATCAGGTGTTGCGTACTCGGTAAACTCAATGCCCTTGAGGCCTAATGGGTTATTTACTTCACTCATGATTTTGCTCCACTTGCTGTGTGTTTGGCTTAGCGTTGGCGGTAAAGGTCGTTGCTGCGTATAAAGCGCCGCCATCGCCATCGAGCCATAATAGTTTGAGGGCATAATCGGAGAATTTGTTCGAAAGCGAAAGAGTGAGAGGCTAATTAACTAGTGGGTAAAGTGTAAACATTAGTGGACGAAATCATACTGGTGTAAGGTTTTCGTTAAATTGGGCAATAAAAAAGGCGCCCTAGGGCGCCTTCCTTGACATCTATGAAAGAATTATTGCTTCTCACCAGTGAGTTCTAATTCTTCTTCTAGCAGCTGCTCTTCGTCATGAGTGCCTTCTGCGCCATGCATCCAGTCTACTAGCTTGTCAGCCATCAACCATAAGCAGATACCAGCGAGGAACGCCATGATGGCCACGCCACCGAAGGTGCTTAATGGGCCTGCATCACCAACTAGCTTACCGATTTCAGCGGCCGCATAGTTACCGATACCCGAGAAGAAGAACCACATACCCATAAGGAGTGAGGTGTACTTCAGTGGTGCTAGCTTAGATACCATAGACAGACCGATAGGCGATAAACAAAGCTCACCCATGGTGTGGAATACATAGGCCATGACCAACCAGATCACATGGGCTTTAGTATTGGCATCATCACCAATTTGCAATGCCGCACCTACCATAGAGATAAAGCCTAGGCCAAGGAAGAACATACCTAGGGCAAATTTGCGCGGTGAATCCGGCTCTCTGTCTCCCATACGTATCCAGAAGCTGGCAAAAATAGGCGCTAGTAAGATGATGAAAATAGGGTTAACCGCTTGCAGCCAGCTCGCCGGCATTTCCCAACCAAAGAATACCAGGTC
The DNA here is from genome assembly GCF_002964785.1 of Pseudoalteromonas sp. T1lg48. Lineage (GTDB taxonomy): Bacteria > Pseudomonadota > Gammaproteobacteria > Enterobacterales > Alteromonadaceae > Pseudoalteromonas. The sequence continues at coordinate 812,425 of NZ_PQCC01000018.1, read as the reverse complement.
GGTTTTGTATTTAGCGAATAAGTTCATTGAGCCCGCAGCTTGTTCGAAGCCGGCCCAGAAAATGATGGTGAAGAAGCTCATGATCAAAATAACTTTGATACGGTCACGCTCTTCATTAGTAAGAGGCTTTTTAGCAGCAGCTTGGTTGTCGTCACCGCCTTGCTTCGCTGCAGGCACGGTACCGATATTACCCAGGTACTTGTTAGCTAGAGCCAACTGCAGGATAACACCAAGAAGCATACCCACACCGGCAGTTAAGAAGCCATACTGGTAATCGAATTTTTCACCGATAGAGCCTACTACGAAGTAGCCTAGAATAGAGCCCAGGTTGATACCCATGTAGAAAATGGTAAATGCGCCGTCGCGACGTTTGTCACCTTCAGAATAAAGGTCGCCTACCATGGTGGAGATGTTTGGCTTGAAGAAGCCGTTACCGATAATCAGTAGGCCAAGACCCAGGTACATAAATTCAAGCTCTAAGCCTGGCACCATGGCATGAGGCGTACCCAGGGCAAATTGACCCAGGGCCATGATCACACCACCTGTGATAATGGCTTTACGTTGGCCCGAGACGTTATCTGCAAACCAACCGCCAAGTACTGGCGTTACATATACTAAGAAGGCATAGAAACCCAAGATGCTTAGGGCATTTGAATTCAATGCTTTTTGATATTCTTCGTCGGCGCCTGCTGACATAGGGTCAATGCCGAAGTAGGCCATATCCCAGCCCATGGCGGCAGCGGTAGCAATAGTAGAAAGGTAAAGCACGAAAATACCGCGCATACCGTAGTAGCTCATGCGTTCCCACATTTCTGTGAAGAACAGCAGGAAGAGCCCCTTAGGGTGACCTAGAAAATCACCTGTTTTTGGTGCTGAACTCATTAAAAATACTTCCTAACTAACAAATTTATTATTTTGCAATGTCGAGCATCGCTGCTAATTGTGAGGCCTTATTGTTGTTGCTTTTGCTACTTTAGCCGCCGCACTAAAACACGGCTTTAGTCGGTGTAACCTAGGGTGAAACCTCGGTTGACACCTCCGGGTGAGACCTCAGTAGTCGGCCTGTATCGGCAGGATAAAAGAGCGGCTAACTACCGAGTTTGGTAGAGCGGGCGCCACTTTACCCTAGCGACAAACGCGCCACAGTATACATATCCACTGGCATCAGGGGAAGTCCTACGACTTAACGGTAAATGAACCAGATGCTGTGCGGTGATATTACGGCCTAGCAATAAAGTATTAGCAAATTTGTGCAATATTCTTTACAATTTGCTACCCAATTATTGTTAATTTAGCGTATGATTGCGCCAGCCATACTGATAACCCGCTACTGAGGAACACATGCGTCTTGAAATTTACTGTCAGGACCGAATTGGTATCGCCCAAGAGGTACTAAATATATTGGTTAACTATCAGGTTGATTTAAAAGGCATTGAAGTAGATGCCAAGAATTGCCGCATGTATGTTAGTTTCCCGCCCATAGAGTTTGAACAGTTTCAAAAAATCATGCCTTCCATCCGCCTAATTGACGGCGTCGAGGATGTACGCACCACGGCGTTTTTGCCTTCGGAGCGTGAGCATAATGAACTGAATACCCTCCTAAGTGCACTGCCCGATGGCGTGATCTCCATCGATAACAAGGGCTGGGTGCGCTTATGCAATGCCGCCGCCTGTCGCGATTTGCAAATGACAGAGCAAGAAGCGGTTGGCGCCAACATCAACAACCTGCTCAAAGGCTTTAACTTTACTCGCTGGCTTGAGGGTAAAGAGGTATTGGGACAAACCACCCGAGTGGAAGTTGGCGGAGAAGACTTTATTGCCGACATTCTGCCTATTTCTGTGCCCCAAGGGGATGATCAGGATGCACTAGCCGGTGCCGTGATCAACATTAAATCGCAGAGCCGATTGGGACAGCAGGTCAGTGCATTTCGTCGCTACGGCCAGGAAAGTTTTGCCACCATACATAACTATTCCACGGCGATGCGTCGCACCGTGCGCGAAGCTCGTAAGATGGCGCAGCTGGAAGCCCCTATACTTATCACCGGCGAAACAGGTACCGGCAAAGAGCTATTGGCCCGAGCTTGCCATTATGCGTCAAACCGTTCCATTAAACCCTTTATCGCGCTGTCATGTGCTTCACTTCCCGACGATGTTGCCGAGTCCGAACTCTTTGGTTACGCCGGTTATGAAGACAACGCCGCGCCAAAACGCGGAGTGTTAGAGCAAGCCGATGGCGGCACCGTTTTCCTCGATGAAGTAGGGGAGATGTCATCTCAACTGCAAACCAAGCTGCTGCGTTTTTTGCAGGACGGCACGTTCCGCAAGGTGGGTGATGAAAACGAGGTTAAGGTAAACGTGCGCATTATTGCCGCAACGCAAAAAGATTTGCCGGCCATGGTGCAAGAGGGAACCTTCCGCGAAGACCTTTATTACCGCATCAATGTATTGACCCTAGAAATAGCCCCACTGCGCGATCGCAAGGCCGATATCGGCCCGCTGGCCGAGCATTTTGTGCAAAAATATGCGCAGCAAAACGGTGCCCCGGTTCCCAGCTTAAGCGAAGAAACCATAGAGTATTTGCAGCAATATCCGTGGCCGGGCAACGTGCGCCAGTTGGAAAATGCCATTTATCGCGCCGTGTCTTTGCTCGACGACAGTGAGCTGACCATAGAGCATTTGCAACTGCCGACTTTTACCAATGACCTGGGCTATCTGGAGTCGGACTTTGAAGGCAGCTTAGATCAGGCGGTCAAACGCTTCGAAGCCACCTTGTTGCGTAAGCTTTATCCAGCGTATCCCAGTTCAAGGCAGTTAGCCAAACGCCTGGGGCTCAGTCACACCGCGGTAGCCAATAAGTTGCGCGAATACGGCATAAACCGTAAAACCGTGAAGGTATAGGCAATAATCTAGGCGTTACTGGCAATATCAACTTTATATGGGCACCAAAAGGTGCCCATTTTTATGCGCTAAAAAATGAAGGTAAAAAATTCAACGTATTAGCGCTACTTACTAAAGGGTTAAGCAAGAGGTGAGCTTTAGTTAAAGCGATGATACCATGCTGGTCTTACCTGTATTAAGTGATCCCTAGGAGTACACATTGAACTTATATTTTCGGCTGTTGTGGCTGTTTTTTAAGATTAAGCGCAACAAGGCGCGCCAGTCCTTATTAGAAAGCGTGGATATTGACTTTCGTGCCTGGCCCCTTGATTGCGATATTAATCTGCATTTGACCAATTCCCGTTATTTGGCGCTGATGGATATTGCTCGGACCTGGATGACCGAGCGTTTGGGCCTACTTGGTGCGGTAATGAAACGCCGCTGGTTCCCCATAGTGAACGCCACCGCCATCACCTATATTCGTGATATCAAGCCCTGGCAAACCTTCACCGTGTCCACGCGTTTAGTTGGGTGGGATCATAAGTACTTCTATATCGAACAAAAATTTACATCAGAGAAAGGCCTGCACGCTATTGCCTATGTGCGCGGCGTGTTTCGCAGCCGCAAAGGGGTGGTGGATGTTGAAGAGATTGTGGCACTGAGTGGTTACAGTGGCGAAATGCCAATTTTGCCGCCGGAGATAGTGCATTGGAAAGCCATGTTGGAACAAAAAAAAGCGACTAATCAAGGTTAGTCGCTTTTGCTTTCGCTTACATTAGCAAGTGTGGGCTTGGTTATACCAATTCACTTAAATAGCTAATCATTCTAGCAGGCTAAATATCGTGCTCACTGCGTTGGAATTTTTCTATGTAGAATAACTACATAAGAAAAACTCCGTCTTGTTATCACATCATTTATCCAGCGCTATATCTGTTCACATACTTAACAGAATTGGTATTTAGAAGCTGTAACGTACACCGAACATGGCAACGACAGGGTCGATTTTAATGTCGACGGTGAGGGCTTTAACGCCATTGGCGTACACGCTGGCGTCGCTATCGATATCCATATAGCTGACCATGCCGTGTAGACCCCAGTTTTTGTCCAGCGCGTAGTTAAAACCTACCTGAGCGGCTAGACCCAGCGAGTCATCTAGCTCTACATCTACGTCGTTGGTACCCAATACGGTTTTAAGATCTTGGCCGGCTTCTTCGTCGAAGAAGATGGTGTAGTTAATACCGGCGCCTACGAATGGGCGGAACTTATCGCCAGCCTGACCAAAGTGATACTGACCAAGCAGTGTCGGTGGTAGGTGTTTAACTTCACCGATTGATGCACCTTTAAGTCCGGCACGGCCGTCCACATCGTGGCTAAATGGTGTCGCCGCGATTAACTCTAACACCCAGTTGTCGTTTAATGCGTAGTCGATGGTAATACCTAACTGCGTATCGTCATCAACGTTTAGGCCTAGCGTTGGGTCTTGGTCGAGTTTAGACACTTCGCTGTCCGGATTTACATTAATGGCACCCACATTAATGCTCAGGTTGCTCAAGTTTGCGTGAGCAAGAGAAGAGGTACCAAGTAAAAGACCAACTAAGGCTGCGCTAAGTGTTTTTTTCATCTTCATCTTCCTAGTAGAAATTTCGAATTTGTTGTGCTGATGGCGCCATTATCGGGGCTGGGAGAAAATAAAAACTGTTCTAGATCAAGATTTCGTCCGGGTTTATCCGCCACCTGGGTGGATCTTTGATTTAGATTAAACTTTACGTCGATTGCGAGCGACATAAGGCTGTCATAAAAAGGCGCTGTAATGGTTTTAACGCCATGTAATGGAGCATTTTATGTCGAACGCTGTCCGCCTAGCGGCAAACGCACCTAAACTTGCAGACGAGGTTGTGTACCTGCAACAGCTTATTCGCTTTCCCTCGGTGACTCCCAATGAGGCCGGCGCCATCGCCTGGCTGAGTGAGCAATTAATGCAGCGGGGTTTTAGTTGTGAAACCTTAGCCTGTCAGGGGGTGACCAACTTGATAGCCAAATACGAATTCGGCCCAGGTGCGGCTTTCGCGTTTTGCGGCCATATCGATGTGGTGCCCGCTGCCGCCGAACGTTGGCGTTGCGACCCTTTTGCCGGCGAGATTATTGATGGCGAAATCTATGGTCGTGGAGCAGCCGATATGAAAGGTGGAGTTGCGGCCATGCTGGCGGCCACCGACCGCCTGTTGGCAACTAAGCCGACCCAGGGGCTGTTTTATTGGCTGATCACCTCGGATGAAGAGGGAGAGGCCGAATACGGCAGTGCCGAAATAGCCAAACATTTGGCAGCTCAGGGTGTGCGTTTAGATGCCTGCTTAGTCGGTGAGCCCACCGCCGATCTATATGCCGGTGATACCATCAAAAATGGCCGTCGTGGCGCCTTGTCGGCGCGTATTAGCGTGAAGGGCCGCGCTGGACATGTTGCCTACCCGGAACACACGGTAAACGCCGCCCATATCGGCGCCCAGTTGGCGGTCGCGCTGCAAAAAATTGACTGGCAGAAGGACATCGAAGGCTCGAAAACCACTCTCCAGGTGACCGGCCTGCATGTGCCTAACAGCCTGGATAACCTGGTTCCGGCCCAGTGCCAGTTGACTTTCAATGTACGCTACAGCCATGGTTATCGCAGCAATGATGTGCAGGCGATGGTTGATCAGGTCTTAGCGCCTTGGCTTAACGAGATAGAGATCAGCTGGGAGCGTCCTTGTGAGCCCTATTACACCGCCGGCGGTGGGGACATTGACCTTATCGCGGTACTGGAGAGCGCCATATATGTCTGTACCCATAGCTACCCTAAGCTCAGTACCAGCGGCGGCACCTCGGACGGCCGCTTTTTTGCTAATGAGCATACCCAGGTGGTGGAGTGTGGCGTGCGCAACCACACCATTCACCAGGATAATGAACGGGTTGCAGTGGCGGATCTGAATACTATTACCGATATTTATGCCCAGACGCTGAAGCAGATTTTTGTTCGCGCTTAGATAGTTGCTGAATTTGATAAATGAAAAAGCCGGTGCAGACACCGGCTTTTTTGTGGTTGGGGGAATGCTATGTATTACTGCGCCTTAGTACGGGCGATCAGGGTGTCATTGGTTAGATAACGCTGTGCCTTTTTCTCTTTTAGTTTGGCCATATCGACCAAGACCAGGCCATCGATACAGTTATTAAAGTCGGGATCGACACTAAAGCTTAAAAAGGAGACCCCATCCTCTTGGCAAAGTTCAGTGTATTGCTTGAATAGGGTGGGTACTTGGGCGCCCATATTGGCGAGGATATGCTTTAATTCGGTAAAGTCTGCTTTGACATCGTCGCCACAGAACACGCTGTGCGCCTGAGCCAGGCTATCGTCATGGTGTTTAAACTCATGCTTTGGCGTGGCCAGTTGCTGCTTTTGTCCATAGTAGTGCTGATAATGATACACCAGCAACTCCTTGGCATTTTCCGGTAGGGCATTAGAGAGACTGACAGCACCGAATAAGTAGCGATACTTGGGGTAGCGGCTCACGAAAGCGCCGATGCCAAACCATAAATAGTCCAGGCTCTTTCGACCCCAGTATTTGGGCTGTACAAAGCTGCGTCCTAATTCGATGCCTTGCTGGAAATACTCCTCCATGCCCGGCTCATAATAAAACAGGCTGTCCGTGTACAGGCCCTGGCGTCCTTGCTTGGCGATGATTTCGTCCGCGCAGGCCAGTCTGTAAGCGCCTACTAACTCCAGCTGCTTTGGATCCCAGAGCAAGAGGTGATGATAGTCCATATCATATTTGTCTATATCGCGGCGTTTACCACTGCCTTCGCCCACGGCACGAAAGGCGATTTCCCGCAGGCGGCCAAGCTCGCGAAACAGCGCCGAGCTGCCTTGATACTGATACAGGTAAATATGCATGCCGTCCTGGGTTTCACCTAAACGCTCGCACTCGTTAAGGGCCGATACCAAGGCTTTGCGGCACTCGGCATGGGCGATGGGGGTTTGGGTTTTCAGCAGCTCCGGCTTCTTCGTGCCGAGGCGATAAAGCTGCTTGCGAATAAGGCGGCTGATCTCTTTATCATTGAGGTTATCAAGCAGGTAGGACTTGGGCACGATGGCGGCGCCAATTTCAAATTCCAGCGACTTTTGTCTTTGCTTAAACATCTCTTTAACCAACAAGAGGCTGGCGAGCGGCTTGTAGATCATCGAGGTGCCGTAAAACAGCGGACTGTTTTTGGCCTTAACCAAAATCGGCAGTATGGGAGCGCTGGCTTTTTTGGCGATGCGCAAAAAGCCGTGGTTCCAGGTGCAGTCTTTAACGCCGGTTGGACGCAGGCGCGACACCTCCCCGGCGGGGAAAATCAGCAGTGCCCCTTCATCTTTAAGGTGTTGATGAATGGCGCCTAACTCTTTTTTGCGGCTGTTGCCGGACATATTGTCCACCGGCAATAATAAAGAGTGCATGGGCGTGACGCTCATAAGCAAACGGTTGGCAACCACCTTGATATCCGGGCGGACTCGCGCCAACACGCTGATCAATGCCAGGGCATCAAGCGAGCCGATAGGGTGGTTTGCGACGATCACCAGTCGTCCTTCACTGGGAATATTGTCCAGCTGCGCCGAGTTAAAGCGGGCACTGAAATCAAGCTCTTCTAAAACTTGCTCGATAAACTCCAGGCCTTGTAAGTGTGGGTAATTATCACCAAAAGCAACAAACTCTTGCTCATGTAACAGATAACCCAGGCCTTTTTTAACCAGCCCTTTGACCTTGGGAGAGTTTGCTAAACTCGGTAGGTTATCTTCTACGACCTTATCAATGCTGATCATATTGTGCCCTTTGGCAGCGAAATAATAGCTAGATTAAAAATCGACCATGACACTAAGGTGTAAAATTGGTGACAGTTTTAAGACTACTCATGTGATAGTCAAAAATGGTAGAAGGAATAAATTACAAAGGGTTTCAGAGCCTAGTGATCCAAGAAGCAAGCTATGTGATACTGCTCTTTTTATTGTTCGGGAGCACGTTATGGGCTTATTGATAGCCATACCTAATCGTAATACAGAGCGTTTAGAGGCGCAGTTGGTGGCGCAACTGGGTGCCGACAAGGTGCAGGTGTGGCCCGATATCCGAGATGCTGACAGCATAGACATGGTATTAGGTTGGCAGGTTCCGGAGCAACTATGGTCGCAGTTACCGAATGTGCGTGCGGTGATGTCCTTTGGCGCCGGAGTCGATGGCCTGAATTTGGCGGCGATCCCCGGCCAATTGCCGGTCAGTCGAATTGTCGACCCGGAACTGGCAACCGATATGGCCGAGTATGTGTTAACCCAGGTGTTATTGCATAAAACCAATATGCCCCGCTATATGCGCCAACAAGCGCAGCAAGAGTGGCGACCCAAGCGGGTTCATAGCCATAACAAGGTGGGTTTACTTGGGTTTGGTCAATTAGGGCAAGCCATCGCCCGGCGCCTGAGCGATAACGGCTTTACGGTGATGGCCTATTCCAACAGCGCAAAAGCCAACGCCGGTGACGTACAGCATTTTCATGGTGATCAGGGACTGGATACCCTGTTGGCACAAAGCGACTATTTGGTGTGTATTCTACCCTTAACCCAGCACACACAGGGGATCATCAATGCCGAGTTGTTGGCCAAATTGCCCGAACATGCGGTGGTGATTAATGTAGGGCGGGGTGCTCATATGGTGGAAGAGGATTTACTCGCGGCGTTACAAGAGCAGCGCATAGCGGGTGCATCTCTTGATGTATTTAATCAAGAGCCGCTGCCCCCCACACACCCATTGTGGCAGGCGCCTAACCTGATCATCACCCCACATTGTAGTGCTCTAAGCAGGATAGATACTGTGGTTAATCAGGTTGTCGCCAATTATCAGCGACTGCAACAGGGCGAGCCTTTGCTCCATTGCATAGACAGGCAGAGGCAATACTAAATTACTACTGGCTAAGTAAACAGCTTGTTAATTTTTGGCCGCTTGCTTATAGTGTCTGCCGTTACATACTTGGTGTAAAAAAAAGAATAATAACCTTAGCCGCCTACAGGCTGAGTCAAGTGGGAAGCGTCATGAAACACAATCAAGGTGGAGCTAAGTTTAGCTATGTGCTGATCTGGGTTGCTTTTCTGGGATTAGCGGCCTGGTTTAATCAAGCTAACGCCATGCCTCTGTAAGGCAGCAGTACTACCATTCCAATGCATAAAAACGCCGAGCCGAGCTCGGCTTTTTTTTGTCTTAATTAGAGGCTTAGCGCTTGGCGTGCAGCTCTCTGTTTTCCAGTTTTTTCTGCGCACTTTTCTTTAATAACGCATAAGTCGAGCCAAGTCCGCCGTGACACTTTAAGGCACTATGGAAAGCCAGAACGCAATCGAGTTGTTGTAACCAATGGTTAACATAACTTTTCAAAAGGCCTTTATGGGGCTGGCTTTTTTCGCCGATACCATGACGGATCAGTAACACGCGGATGTTACGCTCGTGGCAATCTGTGATGGTTTCGTACATGGTCTTGCGTGCCTGAACCAGGGTTTGCCCATGTAAGTCCAGGGTCGCATCCACGTCATATTTACCGAGTCGTAGGTTTTTAAAGACGCCTTCTTGCACACCGGATTTTTTAAAGGCTAAAAAATCATGGGGGTCGAGTAATTCGACGTGTTCACTTGCTAATAGGTTGTCATCGAGTTGGATTGCTTGCTCCGCAGCTCGGCGTTTTTCTTGCTGAGCAAGCGTAGGCTGTGATGAGCGTTTGAAGTGACTGACGGTGTCGGGTTTTGCCATCGGTGTGACGTCACCCATAAATTCAGCAAACAAGTCGCTGTCGTGTGCTTGAGATGAAGAACTCATAATCGCCTCGCCAGATGTAGTACTGCTAGGCTTTATGTTAGCTTATTTTTTTACGGCTGTACCACAGCATTTTTAAGCTGTGGTACCGAGTGCGTCATTTTTATGCAGGCTGATTGCCGCTGCTTTAGTACATACGGCCAACGCGGCTGGTGTACACCTTAAATAAATAAAAGGTATTAATTAACACTAGGGTTATGTTGGTTAGGCCGTTTGGCGTAACCAGTTGTTGAGCATGAACAAAAAACAACAAACCAATGGCAATGCTGGCGGCGATACGCAACAGGGTGCCATGACTGATAAAGAACGCGCCAATGGCCAGTGCTCCAAGTATGATTTGAATTCCAAGGTTGACGTCCAACGTGCTCGACTCCAAAGTGTAATAAGGCTAAAAAAGGAGCGCTATTATGCGAGTCAATATAAGCGTAAACAAACTAAAAAAAATATCATTTTCGGATAAGTTTTATTAATCTGAAAAATAATTCACTCGCAGTGAAAATAAACCCAGGTTTAAATGTGATAGTAAGGGGGGCAATCCCTACCTTGAAACTAGTTAAAACCTGTGAAATGGCGACTTTCTATGAGTAAAAGGCCTTAAATCAGTTGTTAAGGAGGCATTCAGCGTAATTTACAGTACCAGGGAAATTGATAACGATGCAGGATGAACGTTAAATCGGGTACTGTTCCATCTTATTTTATGACCATCAAAGGGGCGATCCTAAAGCAGAGTAGATGAAATAAACATAAGTTTGCTTAATGTTTATTAAGGTTATTAAGCGCTCCGTCAGCAGCCCCTGGCTAGAGTCTCGGTCAAGCCATTTACTGAGTATGATAACAAGTCGCTCGGTGAGCCTTCGCGGATGCTTGGCCTAACCGCCGCATGCCACTATAATGATGGCGGTTTTTAGTGTAGCGTGGTCATGTAAGTTAGTTCTTAGAATGCCCCATTCAGTAGGATAAGTTAGGAAGTTTCAATGGATGATATAGCAATTTTAATCGTGGATGATGTTGGCACGGTACGGAGTTTTTTAAACCAGACCTTGATGCACTTAGGGATAGACGATGTCGACGAAGCGGCGAATGCGGCGCAGTGTATGTCGGCCTGTGCGCAAAAAAATTACCAGATTGTGTTTTTGGATATTGAATTGCCTGATGGCGACGGTAAGGCGATGATCGCCGAGATCAACGCCGTGTTGCCCGACGCTAAAGTGGTGATGGTCAGCGCCCATTCAACCATAGATAATGTAAAGGATGCCATAGACAAGGGAGCTAAAGGCTTTGTGGTGAAACCCTTTTCACCAAAGAAGATTGCGGCAATGCTGAAAAAGTTTTATCCCTCTATCGAATTCGCATAAACGTACAGCAACAACAAAATTCAGACATAAAAAAAACCGGCCTAGGCCGGTTTTTTGCTAGATTAAGAACTAAATTATAGCGCTTTGATCTTAGCAGCAAGACGGCTCTTATGGCGAGCTGCCTTGTTTTTGTGGATTAGACCCTTAGTTGCGTAACGATCTAAAATTGGTGTAGCTACTGCGAAAGCCGCTTGTGCAGCTTCTTTGTCACCGGCTTGGATGGCAGCAATTACTTTTTTAGTGTATGTACGCATCATTGAACGACGGCTTGCGTTGTGCTGACGGCGTTTTTCGCTGGTTACAGCGCGTTTCTTTGCAGACTTGATGTTAGCCAAGGTTTGCTCCTAACAATCTTAAATAAAGCTTATATTTAAAGGCCGTGGACTATGCCCGTTTTTTTTAAATTTGTCAATCAAATTTACTCACGTGGCACAGCCAACTGCAGGAGTAACGAATCGCCAATGCCTACCGGGAGACACATATATAAGGTGCTTTAGCGGGTTAGCACACCTTATACCCAATAAAATTTGGTCGGTTGTTGCAGTTAATGGCCTGTGACCGCGGCGGATTATAGCAAAGCAAATGAGCGGCGACCAGCGCTGTATTCGCTCGGCTTTTATTGGCATAATGCCGCAATTAATGTCGGCCCAAGAGAGGATGTGTGGCTAACAGCTTATTTCGTTCAGGTATGATTGTCAGCGCCATGACAATGATTTCGCGGGTGTTAGGATTAGTACGCGATGCGGTGGTTGCCAACCTGCTGGGGGCCAATGCCAGTGCCGACGTGTTTTTATTCGCCAATCGTATTCCCAATTTTTTACGTCGATTATTTGCCGAAGGCGCCTTTGCTCAGGCCTTTGTGCCGGTATTAAGCGAGATTAAAGAGCAACAGGGTGATGACGCGGTACGGCTTTTTGTTGCCCGCGCCGCCGGTACCTTGGGCACTATTTTAATTATCGTCACCTTACTTGGGGTTATAGGCTCACCCATTATTGCGGCGCTGTTTGGCGCGGGCTGGTTTGTTGATTGGTACCAAGGTGGTGCCGATGGGGAAAAGTTCCTTCTGGCCGCAAGTTTGCTAAAGTGGACCTTCCCCTATTTATTCTTCGTTTCCTTGGTGGCTCTCAGTGGCGCCATTCTTAATGTTTATAATCGCTTTGCGGTGGCGGCCTTTACCCCGGTGCTGCTCAATGTGGCCATTATCGGCTGCGCTATTTTCCTGCACCAGCATTTTGAAGTTGGTGCCTATGCGCTGGCCATTGGCGTGTTTGTCGGCGGCGTGGTGCAGTTGGCGTTTCAAATTCCCTTCTTGTATCGCGCCAAAATGTTGGTCAGGCCTCGCTGGGGCTGGCAGGATGAAGGGGTAAAGAAGGTTCGCACCCTAATGATCCCGGCGCTGTTTGGGGTGTCGGTATCGCAAATAAACCTGTTTCTAGATACAGTGATCGCATCTTTCCTGGTGACCGGCTCCATTGCTTGGCTTTACTATGCCGATCGCTTAATTGAATTTCCTCTTGGGCTGTTCGGTATCGGTATTGCTACCGTAATTTTGCCGACCCTGTCGAAATTGCACGCCGGTGATAAGGGCTCAGACTTTCAGGTCACCCTAGATTGGGGCGTGCGCTTTGTAATTTTCCTCGGGTTACCGGCCATGGTCGGACTGATGCTGATCAGCCCGTTGATCATTACCGTGTTATTCGATCACGGTGCCTTTGCCAGCGCCGGTGAAGACCATGTAAAAGCGGTGGCTTTGGGTGTTGCCGCCTATGCGGTAGGTTTGGTCAGCTTTATGTTAATTAAGGTGCTGGCGCCTGGCTTTTATGCTCGTCAGGATACCCGTACTCCGGTGCGCATAGGTATAATTGCCATGGCTCTGAATATGGTTTTTAACCTTATGCTGGCACCCTTTATCGGTTATTTGGGGTTGGCCTTGGCCACGGCGCTGTCGGCTACCTGCAATGCCTTGTTGCTTTATCGTCAGTTGGCCAAGGATGGGGTGTATCACTTTTCCCGCTTCAGTGTGGCATTTAGCGCCAAGTGCGTAACGGCCAGTGCGGGAATGGGTATTTTGGTTTACCTCGTGCAGGCCCAGTTTGCTTGGCAGCACTGGCCGTTGTTTGAGCAAGTTATGTTGTTGGCTGGCTTGATCGGAGCGGCCGCAATCACTTACTTTGGCATGCTTTTTATTTTCGGAGTACGCCCAAGTACGATAAAAAATGTGGCAACTACTGAATCGCATTAAAAAAAAGATTATAATCGAGCACTTTCGTCAGCAGTAGTGCGCAAAGACAAGGCATTTGAGCGATGGAGCTTATACGCGGAATCCACAATATACGCGACCAACATCATGGCTGTGTACTCACCATAGGTAACTTCGATGGGGTGCACCTGGGTCATGTTGAGGTGATCAAGGGGCTATTAGGTGACGCCAAGGCGTTTAACCTACCTAGTACCGTGATGATCTTTGAGCCGCAGCCACAGGAGTTCTTTTGTAAAGAGCAGGCGCCGGCGCGGTTAACTCGTTTACGCGATAAGCTAGCCTTACTCGCCAGGCTTGGCGTCGAGCGGGTTATCTGTGTCAGCTTTAACCGCAAGTTTGCTAATCTAGCCGCCGCCGACTTTGTGCAGCAGGTGCTGATCGATAAGCTGGGCGTTAAGGCCTTGACCGTTGGCGATGATTTTCGTTTTGGTCGTGGCAGAGAAGGTGATTTTTCTTTGCTACAAGAGTTAGGTAAGGGCGCCGGCATGGCGGTCAAAAGCACAGAAAGCTTTAAGAAAGCCAATGCCCGAGTGAGCAGCACCGCTATTCGTACCGCTTTAAAAGCGGGGGATTTGCAACTGGCTAAAACCATGCTGGGTCATGACTATGCCATCAGTGGCCGAGTGATCCATGGCTGGAAGAAGGGCCGTGAGTTGGGTTTCCCAACCGCAAATGTGGCACTTAAACGCCAGGTATGCCCTCTTAGTGGCGTATTTGCGGTGCAAGCGGTAATCGCCGGACGCACTTACAACGGGGTAGCGAATGTGGGCAATAAACCTACATTTAATGGTACCCGGGCGCTGTTGGAAGTACACTTGTTCGACTTTGACCAGTCGATATATGGACAATTTATAGAAGTGAAGCTCAAACATAAGCTTCGCGACGAACAAAAATTTAATGGCTTCGATGAGCTGGTGCAGCAAATTAAGCACGACGCCATCGCGGCAAAGCAGTTTTTTACTTTAGCGACCACCGCTGAGCGCAGCGGCAGTCTGTAGCCGATACGGAAAGTAGGATTAATGAGCGACTATAAACACACCTTAAACTTACCGGAAACCGAGTTTCCAATGCGTGGCAACCTGGCCCAACGCGAACCGCAAATGTTAAAGCAATGGTACGAGCAAGACTTGTACGGACAAATTCGCGCCGCAAAAAAAGGTAAGAAGTCTTTCATCTTGCATGATGGACCTCCTTATGCCAATGGCAACATTCACCTAGGTCACTCAGTAAACAAAATCCTAAAAGACGTGATTATCAAATCGAAAACCCTGTCGGATTTCGATGCCCCTTATGTTCCGGGCTGGGACTGCCACGGTCTGCCAATCGAGTTGATGGTAGAGAAAAAGGTAGGCAAGCCGGGTCACAAGGTAACGGCCGCAGAATTTAGACAAAAATGTCGCGACTACGCAGCCAAGCAAGTGGAAGGCCAAAAAGCCGACTTTAAACGCCTGGGCGTATTCGGTGAGTGGGACAATCCTTATCTGACCATGAACTTCGATTTTGAAGCCAATGCCATCCGTACCTTAGGTCGTATTATCGACAAGGGCCACCTGCATAAGGGTGCTAAGCCGGTTCACTGGTGTACGGATTGTGGTTCGGCACTGGCCGAAGCCGAGGTTGAATACCAGGACAAGCAGTCGCCAGCCATCGATGTGAAATTTGTGTTCGCCGACGAACAGGCCGTTGAAGCGGCATTTGCTTTGAGCGCAGAGCACAAGGGGACGGGCAGCATCGCCACAGCGATTTGGACCACAACGCCTTGGACCTTGCCTGCCAACCGTGCCGTGGCCGTGCATGCCAACTTAGAATATGCGTTAGTTCAAGTTGAAGACGAAGGTCAGCAGCAGCGTTTAGTGCTTGGCTCTGAACTGGTTAAAGATTGTATGGACCGTTTTGGCTTTAAGCATTTCCACACGCTTGGTTATGCCAAAGGTTCTGCCCTTGAAAACCTGCAAGCAGCGCACCCATTCTTAGAATTCAATGTACCGGTTATTCTTGGCGACCACGTTACTACGGACTCGGGTACAGGTATCGTTCATACCGCGCCGGGCCATGGTCAAGAAGACTATGCGGCAGGTCTTGCCTATGGCCTTGAAGTGGCTAACCCGGTTGGTGCTAACGGTGTGTACCTTCCGGATACACCTATTTTCGCCGGTCAGCACGTATTTAAAGCGAATCCGAATGTAATTGAACTGCTGCAAGAAAAAGGTGCCTTGTTGCATCACCATGCGCTGCAGCACAGCTACCCACATTGTTGGCGCCATAAAACGCCTATTATCTTCCGTGCTACGCCGCAGTGGTTTATTGCCATGGATAAAGCGGGCTTGCGCCAGGATTCACTGGCTGAAATCAAGAAGACAGAGTGGTTGCCAAGCTGGGGTGAAAGCCGTATCGAAAACATGGTTGAAGGTCGCCCGGACTGGTGTATCTCGCGTCAGCGTACCTGGGGTGTGCCGATTGCCTTATTTGTTGATAAAGACACGGGTGATTTACACCCGAATACCAGCGAACTAATCGAAAAAGCGGCGCAATTGGTAGAGAAAGGCGGCATTCAGGCATGGTATGACCTTGAGCCGGAAACTCTGCTGGGGGCGGATGCCGAGCGTTACGTAAAAGTCCAGGATACTCTGGACGTATGGTTCGACTCGGGTGTTACGCATGCCTGTGTACTCGATGCCCGCGACGAGCTGAGCTCACCGGCCGATTTATACCTTGAGGGTTCGGATCAGCACCGTGGTTGGTTTATGTCATCGTTGATGACCAGTGTTGCCATTCATGGCCGCGCGCCATACCGCCAGGTGATGACCCATGGCTTCACCGTGGATGAAAACGGCCGTAAGATGTCTAAGTCTTTGGGTAACGTTATTTCACCACAAGACGTGATGAATAAAATGGGCGCCGATATTCTGCGTTTATGGGTGGCGTCGACCGACTTTACCGCAGAGATGACGGTATCGGATGAGATCTTCAAACGTGCTGCGGATCGTTACCGTCGTATCCGTAATACCAGCCGTTACCTGTTGGCTAACCTAAATGGCTTTAACCCAAGCACCGACCTGGTTGAAGTAGCAGACATGGTTGAGCTGGATCGTTGGATCGTTTCTCGCGCGGCGCAGCTTCAAGAAGAAATTGTTAAGGCCTATGACGAGTATCAATTGCTTGTGGTTACGCAAAAGCTAATGAACTTCTGTACCGGCGAGCTGGGTTCTTTCTACCTGGACGTAATTAAAGACCGTCAGTACACAGCCAAGACTGACTCGCACGCCCGTCGTTCATGTCAAAGCGCCCTGTACCATATTGCCGAAGCCATGACTCGTTGGATGGCGCCAATTTTGAGCTTCACCGCTCAAGAAATCTGGCAGGTACTGCCGGGTGAGCGCAGCGAGTTTGTATTCACAGGAACCTGGTACGAAGGTTTAACATCGATTGCCGGCAAGTTCTCAGATGAACAATGGCAAACCGTGTTGAACGTCCGTGATGCGGTTAACCGCGTCCTGGAAAATGCGCGTAAGGAAGACATTATCGGTGCTACCCTGCAAGCAGAGGTAACTTTGTATGCCAATGATGAGCTTAAAACGACACTGGATGCCTTGTCTGATGAGCTGCGTTTTGTGCTGCTGACCTCAAAAGTATCCGTGCTTGCCCACGGCGATAAGCCGGCCGACGTTGCAGAGTCTGAACTGACAGGCTTGGCCGTATTCGTGGCTGCCACGAATGCACAAAAATGTGAGCGTTGTTGGCACTATTGTGATGATGTGGGTAGCGTTGAAGCGCACCCTGAGCTGTGTGGCCGCTGTGTTACCAACGTTGATGGCGATGGCGAAACGCGTCAATTTGCTTAATCTAAGTTGTAGGAGTGAATGTGTCAGCTAAGCGAAATGGATTAATTTGGTTGGTACTCACGGTGGTGCTTTTGGTGGCCGATTGGGCCACCAAAACCCTAGTGATTAATACCATGACTGTAGGGCAGAGTATTGATATTCTGCCTGTTTTCAATATTACTTATGTGCATAATCCAGGAGCCGCATTTAGCTTTTTAAGCGATGCCGGTGGCTGGCAACGTTGGTTTTTAAGCGCTATTGCAGTGGCGATTTCGGTGTTGCTTATTTGGTGGCTTAAACGCCTACCCGCCTCGAATAAATTGCTAGGCTGTGCCTATGCCTTAGTATTGGCCGGTGCCTTGGGTAATCTTTATGATCGTATGGTCTATGGCTATGTGATTGACTTTATTCATGTGTACTATCAGAACTGGCATTATCCCAAGTTTAATATCGCCGATTGCGCCATCTGTATTGGTGCCGCGCTATTGTTAATTGATGCCTTTAAATCAAGCAGTAAAAAGGAGTCGGTCAATGAGTGAAGCGATTATCGGTGCTAACTCTGAAGTACTTTTTCACTTTTCGATTAAGTTATCGGACGGCTCGGCCGCCGATTCTACCAAGGTCCACAACAAGCCTGCTAAACTGGTAATGGGTGATGGCAGCCTGACGGAAAACTTTGAGAAGTGTTTACTTGGCCTGCGCGCCGGCGAGGAAAAAAGCTTTGAGCTAGAGCCAGAAGATGCCTTTGGCCATCCTAACCCGGACAATATTTATCACGTTGAACGCAGTAAGTTCAGTGCCGAAGCGCCGGCCCAAGTGGGGGCGATTATCGCCTTTACCCAGCCTGATGGCACAGAACTGCCTGGTGTGGTGCGTGAAGTGCAGGGCGAATCGGTGACAATTGATTTCAACCATCCTTTAGCGGGTCAAAAGCTTACGTTTGAGGTGGAAATCTTGGAGGTCAGCAACTGATGAAAATCATGTTAGCCAACCCACGCGGATTTTGTGCCGGGGTTGACCGGGCGATCAGCATAGTCGAGCGTGCCTTGGATATTTTCGAGGCGCCCATCTATGTTCGTCATGAAGTGGTTCACAATAAATACGTGGTTAATGGACTTAAAGACCGTGGCGCCGTGTTTGTTGAAGAGCTGGATCAGGTACCCGATGACAGTATCGTGATTTTCAGTGCTCACGGGGTGTCGCAAGCGGTGCGCCAGGAAGCCAAACGTCGTGATTTGAAGGTGTTCGATGCCACCTGTCCCTTGGTTACTAAGGTACATATGGAAGTAACCCGTGCTTCACGCCGTGGCACCGAATGTATTTTGATCGGTCACCAGGGTCACCCCGAGGTGGAAGGCACCATGGGTCAATACGACAACCCAGAGGGTGGCATCTACCTGGTGGAAACCCCAGAGGACGTGGCCAAGCTTCAGGTTAAAGACCCCAGCAAGCTGTTTTACTGCAGCCAAACCACCTTGTCGGTGGACGATACCGCCGATGTGATAGACGCATTGCGTGAGCGCTTCCCGGATATCGATGGCCCGCGTAAGGACGATATCTGCTACGCCACACAAAACCGTCAGGATGCGGTACGCGATTTGGCCGATAAGGTTGATGTACTCTTGGTCGTAGGGGCTAAGAACAGCTCCAACTCCAACCGCTTGCGTGAACTTGCCAGTAAGATGGGCACGGCAGCCTATTTGATCGACGATGCCAGCTCCATTGATGCTAACTGGTTACAAGGTGTTGATAGCGTCGGTGTGACCGCAGGCGCGTCGGCTCCCGAAGTGTTGGTGCAGGAGGTTATAAACCACCTTAAGGCGCTAGGCGGAGAGCAGGTGGTGGAAAACCCGGGACGTGAAGAAGATATTGTATTTGCCGTTCCCGCAGAGCTTAGATAATCAGGTGGGGTGATTAATGAGCCAGTCGTTATCAGCCCAGTCTAACTCCTATTCTTTACTGACCACCTTGTGTCAAACGCGCGGCATTCTTAGTGCTCTGATCGTGGCACAGGTGCTGGCGCTGATCATCAGCTTGAGCGAGTACCAACCGGATAACTTCTGGTTGGTGCTTGGCCAAAGCAGTTTGCTCATTCAATTTATTACCTCCATTAGCATTGCCGCGCTTTATATTTTGAGTCGAGTTAAACCCGACCTAAACAATTCGGTGCAAGCGCTTGCGGTGGTTGCTGCGCTGGTGCTGAGCACCCTGGCTATCACCTTGTATATCAGCTATCTCGAACTGCTCGGCGCCCAGCTTTCCCATTGGTTTGTATTTAAAAGCAGTGCCATTAGCCTGCTGGTAGCGGCTTTGTTTGTGCAGTTTATGGCTATTTACAATGAGCATGCCAAGGCCCATTCGGCCTATGCGCGAGCCCAGCTTGATGCGTTACAAGCCCGTATTCGTCCGCACTTTTTATTCAATAGCCTGAATACCCTTGCCGAGTTGGCCCACGAAGACAGTGATGCCGCGGAGGAGTCGGCACTGGCGTTGGCGTCTTTATCTCGGGCGGCGATGCAGGTCGGTCAGCAAAGTACTTTGGCGCAAGAGATTGCGCTGGCTAAGCGTTATATAGCACTTGAGCAGTGGCGCTTTGGTGAGCGGCTCAAGGTGAATTGGCATCTGCCTGGTAGCATGCCCGAGGTGGTTTTACCTTGCCTAACGCTGCAGCCGCTGTTGGAAAACGCCGTGGTTCACGGTATTGAGAGCAGCGATAAAGGCGGGGTGATCGATGTTGAGGTACATATTACTAAACAAAGTGCTACTGTTATTGTTAGCAATAGCCTGAGTGCGCAGTCAACGCCGACAACGCGCGCGCACAACGGCATAGCCCTGGATAATATTCAAAAGCGCCTTAGTATCATTTATGCCGGTCAGGCCAGCATGCGAGCTCGTCGACTGGCTGACAGCTATCGCGTTAAATTGGTGGTGCCTACAGTGGAGTCAATACAGTGCAAGTTTTGATCGTCGATGATGAGCCTATGGCGCAAAAGCGTCTTAATCGTCTTTTGGCCGATCACCAACATATCGATGTGATCGGTTATGCCGACAATGGCCATGAGGCTGTTGAGTTAGCGGCGCAATTGCAGCCCGATGTGATCTTTATTGATGTTGAAATGCCGGGGCAAAATGGCTTAAGTGCAGCGCAAGAAATTAACGCGCAGGCTATTCCTCCGGCCATCGTTTTTGTCACCGCGCACCCACAACATGCCCTTGATGCCTTTAAGGTGATGCCTGCAGCGTATCTTTTAAAACCCCTGGAGCGTCAAGAGCTTGACACAGTGGTGAATAAATTGAGTCAGCTAAATAAGGCGCAGGTAAGGGGGCAGCAACAGCAGAGCATTAGCTATAAGGTAGGGAACCAGACTAAAAAGCTAAACCTGTCTGACATTCTTTATTGCTGTAGCGATGGAAAGTACACACAAGCCATCTGCAGTGATAAGCAGGTGTTACTCGATACCAGCCTGAAAGAGCTGGAACAGCAGTACCCGCGAGTGTTTTTGCGTATTCACCGCAATACCTTGGTAAACAAGGCGCAGCTTCAGTCCGTGGTGCAGCAGGACAAGCAATATCAGGTACGTTTAAAGTCGAGCCCAGAGCTATTGAGTGTCAGTCGTCGCGAAGTTTCACGGGTGAAAGAAGCGTTAGCCGACTAACCTATCGTTAACCACGTTTCTCCCCTTGCATTGTTATCTGCTACTCAAGCTTGCATAAAGTGATGTAACTTCTTTAGCTCGTAACTTATATGAGCACAGCTTGAAGCTGATTTTTAAGGAAAAAAATCTTAGTTTTTTGTAGCGCTTCCTAAACCATTTACTGAGCTCGACCGCTTATTCCTCTAAATATACCGTTTATTCCTTCTTACGTTGAGCCTGGTGCTTGAGTTACTAAACTGTTAAGAATTACTGCAACTCCATGGATCATTATGCGTAATCAACAAGGTTTTACCCTCCTCGAAACGCTTATTGCGTTTATTGTTTTAGTGTTCGGCCTCCTAGGTGCCATCGCCTTACAGGCAAAGGCGAAGCAGGCCACCTATGACGCTATGCAGCGCGCGGCAGCGCTGGGCGTTGCCAATGATGTGATTGAGCGTATGAAAGCCAATACCGAAGGGGCATTGGCGGGTAGCTACAACGGCAATATTGCCAGTAGTGATACGCAGGACGGCGGATATGTCAGCTGTATAAACAGTGGCTGTAGCGCCGCGCAAATCGCCAGTTTCGATATTGAGCATTGGCGTAAGTCGATTCGTGCAACCGATAACACGGGTTCACTGTCCGACGCCATGATTTGCATTACCACCAATGGTGGCGCCGATAACCTGGCCATTAATGTGGTCATTTCTTGGGATTCACGTCAAGAGTTGACCAGTAATGCAGGTGCAGGGGCGGTTAAAGCGGATTGCGGTACCAATGATGACCGCCGCCGTGTTTTAGCACTTAATTCATTTCTATTTGTGTAGGGAGCGACAATGGATATAACGCACAACAGGTTTAATCGAATAGCCGGTTACACCCTATTAGAGCTAATGATCGCCATGGTCGTTGGCTTATTTCTGCTTGGTGGTGTGATGTTTACCTACCTGAGTATGAAGGTAACGACCTCAGATACGGTAGAAATGGGTGAGCTGCAAGAAACGGGGCGTATTGCCTTGGATATTTTAGGCAAGGACTTGGCTATGGCCGGCTTCTTTGGTCGTTTAAATCTAGACTCTCTGACTACCGCAGATACCTCAGACTTAGATGCTCTGGGAACGGATTGCGCTGGCGGGGCTAATAACGGGAGCTTTCCTTCGGCCGCAGCGGTAACAAACTTTCGGGTGCTATACGGGGAGGAAGCGCAATCGGCAAACGCGTTAGGCTGTATTAATGATGCGAAGGCTGGCAGTGATGTTATTCAAATTAAGCGGGCTTTGGGTACAGAAGTGTCGGGGCAGGCATTGGATGCTAATCAGTACTATGTTCAAACTACCTTGGCCGATGCCCGTTTTATCGAAGGCGATGGTAATGTTATTCCATTTGAGCTTGGTAAAGGGGTGTGGCCTTACGAGCATGTCGTGTATTACATCAGTGAACAGAGTTATACCTCTGGTGGTAAAAATATTACTGTGCCTGTGCTTATGCGTAAGCGCTTAACGACAGATGCGGATGGTGCTGGAAATGGCGGTATGCGTTCAGAGTCGGTTTTGGAAGGAGTAGAAAATATTCGCTTCCTATATGGCATAGACCAAAATGGTAACGGTAACGTAGATTTCTACCGTGACGCGAGCCAAATGACTCCCACAGACTGGCAACAATCGGGCCCAAGGAGTATTAAAACTGTACAGGTGTCTGTATTAGTGCGCGCCACCGAAGAAGACAATAATATCCAATTAACGAATCAAACCTATGTGTTGGGTGGTGATAATGCTGCTACGCAACGACGGTTAACCTATACCGATAACTATCGTCGTATGGTGTTCGTTTCAACCTTTAAACTTAACAATGCCGGGAGTAACCAATGGTTAATAGCAATTTAGGACGTACTCACCAGCAGGGCGTAGTGCTAATCGCGGCTCTTGTTATGGTGCTAGTCGTGAGTGGAGTAGCCGTAACCCTTATGAGCAGTAGTAGTGTGGATATGAAGGTGATCAACGCCGCTCAGGACTATGACGAGGCCTTAACTCAGGCATACGCCGATAGTAGCCGAGCTATTTATGAGGAGATTAAGGTTAATGGTGCTACTAACTTTACTAAACCCAATTTAGCGCCATTTCCAACCGATGGCAGTAAGCCCGATGATGAGGTGGTGACGCTAACGGCCACGGGAGCTAAGGCATCTTTGTCTTTATTGAAAGCACCTGGTCTGCCTAGCGCAACCAACTGCTCGCGCAAGCGGTCGGCTCATAGTACTGATTCAGAGGTCAAGTGCAGTCGAGACTTACGGGTCGTCAGTGCGGTGAATTATGGCAAAAATAATCGTCATTTGGTTAGTGTTATTGCCGGTATAGAGCAAGAGTCTCTGTAGGGCGTGCAGCATAAATTAATAGGTGAACGACATGAAAGTGTTTAATAAATTAGCTTTGCTGTGCGCACTATCCGTGCCAGCAGCAATACATGCTGAGGATATAGAAGTATACGTAGGTAATGGGGCCGCTTCTAAAACCAAAGCTAAAGTACTTATCATACTGGATAACTCGGGCAGTATGAATGAAAGCGTTATTGCTCCTGACGCATACAACAAAGATGAAACTTACCTTAGCGAAGGTGCTGATAGTGGCTTTAAGGATGATTACGTATTTTACTCTATCGGTGTACCCATTGACCAAATAGCCCTGAGTGAATTAGAAAACCGTTCCGATGCGAAGCGATTTAACATGCTGCTTAATGGCTGTGATGCGGCAAAAGAAGCGCTGGCTAAATATGGTTACTTTACCGGGAAAATGCTTGAGTTTTCAGGAAAAAATAACTCCGGTGAGTGGATTAACCTGAAAAATGACAACGGCGGTAATATGCAAAGTGCCGTCGACTGTTTGGCTGATTTCCGAAGTGCTGATGGTGATAACCATTTTACTTCGCCAGTTTCCACGAATGTGACTATTGACCCTTATCTGAAAGTAGCAGTAAACGGGGGGGAGGTTTACAGTTCAGAAACCCATGATGAGCTAAAGGGCTTTCCTAGTAATAGTAAAAAACCGGGCCATACCAAATTTTTAGGTTATTCAGGCTTGAGCCCTGATGATTCGTATTCACGCGATGAAATGGAGGCGATTTTCGAAAAAGCCAATGTGGTTACACTCTATTCACCTAATTATATTCGCTGGTACATAGATAAAGAAAATAACCAAACTTCTCAAGATAAAATAGTTGTTGCAAAAGAGACGATTAGAAATACGCTGGGCTCTACGCCAGATGTAGATTTTGCTCTTATGCTGTACAACCTAAATCACCCCCAAGAGTATCGTCGTGATGGTGGTCGTGTTGTTTCTGGATTTGGTGATGATGAAAGTATTGTCGATATAGTGACGTCCATTGAAGGTCAAACGAATACACCTTTATGTGAAACTCTGTTTGAGGCTTACAACTATTTCTCTGGCAATGCCGTAATGTTTGCAGATGATGACTCGAACTGTAATGACGGTGATTGTGGCAACTTGAATTACCCGGGGAATGACCCTGCCTTTGATTTGTCGACAACGATAAATGGCGAAGGTGATATCTACAAAACTCCTTTTAAAAACCTAAGTGGGTGTGATGAAGACATCAGCATTATTTATATCACCGACGGTGCGCCTACCTTAGATACAGCCGCTAATGGCTCGGTGGAGGCCCTGTTTCAAAACTATGTAGTGAAGCAAATACCAGGTAAAACACCTGACACCGTCCCAAGTATTGCCGATCTGATTGGATACGAATATCAGAGGGATGTGAACGGTGAGTATGTCAAGGATGAAAACGGCGAATTAGTGAAGTTAGCTGAAAGCCATCTACCCGCTCTGGCGCATTACATGAATAAACAGGATATAAATACTAATATCGCTGGTAACCAAACAGCCACACTCTACACCGTAGGCTTTGGTGGCGACGCTCCTGAAAGTATACTCCTAAAAGCCGCTCAAGAAGGGGGAGGCGAATACTTTTCTGCCGACACCGGCGAGGCCCTTCAATTTGCCATTCAAGAAACCGTTGGCAAAATTCTCGAGGAGTCCAGCTCATTTACGGCGCCATCGGTTGCTAGTAACAACTTTGACCGGACGCAAACCTCCGATTCTGTTTACTACGCCATGTTTTTACCCACAACGGGCGCGCGTTGGGCCGGGAACTTGAAAAAGCTAAAAGTTTCCGAAGGCAAAGTCGTCGATGTAAATGGCGTACAGGCCCTTGATGGTGAGGGCAATATTAAATCGGGTAGTGATATTGTGACCACCTTCTGGAGTGCAGCCCCCGATGGTGATGATGTGCGTGCCGGTGGCGCTAACTATGTATTATCGCAACAAACCATTAGCAACCGTAAAGTGTATTCCAATATTGGTGAGGGAGGAGCGCTTGACGAGCTAACTCCTTTAAATGTGGCTAGTTTTTATGGTACTGCGGATAAGCTGGCGCAAGGCTTGAGCCTAAGCGTAGATGACACGCTTTTAACCTCAGCCACAGAATTAATACATTGGGCTCGCGGTACGGACGTTGATGACGATGATAATGATGGCGATACAACAGATGTGCGCCAAGATATCATGGGCGACCCCTTGCACTCTCGTCCGGTGGCACTCACGTACGCGAATGGTGAAACTAAAATCATTATGGGCACTAATGCCGGGTTTGTGCACTTATTCTCGGATAGAAACAACACGTTAACCGAACAATGGAGCTTTATTCCACACGAGTTGCTGAGTAATTTAACAACGTTACGTAACAACACAGAGGGTGAGAAAGTCTATGGTATGGATGGCACCGCCACTGTGTACTTTAAAGATGCGAACAATAATGGCATCGTCGATGAAGATGGCAATGACAAGGTGTGGATCATTATCGGCATGCGTCGTGGTGGCTATTCATATTATGCTATAGATATGTCTAGAAGTAATGCGCCAACGCTTATGTGGACGCTGGATCCTACTACTCCAGGAATGGGGCAGTTGGGGCAAACTTGGTCTCGACCTGTTGTCACCTACCTAAAAGGGTATCGCGATGCGAATGGTAACGATGAGCCTATCCTCGTGTTTGGTGCCGGCTATGACATCAATAAAGACAATAGCTTTACTACAGACTCCATTGGTCGTGGTATCTATATGGTTAAAGCCAGTGATGGCAGTTTGGTCGGTAAATTTACCAATGAGGCTATTGCCGGTGGCAACTATTTCCCTGGTCAACATGGTATTGTCGGTGAAGTGGCTATGTTGGACTCTGACTATGATGGTTATACCGATCGTATGTACGCCAGTGATACAGGCGGCAATGTTTGGCGTTTTGATATGCCAAGTACGGATAGCAATAGCTGGTCGGTGTTTAAGTTTGCCGAGTTGAGTAACTCAGAAATCGCATCGGAACAGCGTCGATTCTTTTAGGCCCATCTGTAGCACGCACTTACTTTACTGAAGTCACTAGTACCGTGGTTGGTCAGCAAACCTTTATAACCAGACAGGAACGCCCCGTAGAGGCCGTGTTAGTAGGCAGCGGAAACCGTTCTCACCCGCTTGAAAAGGTTGAAAGTAACTATCTTTATATGCTGCGGGATAAAAATACGCGAACTCAGACATTCGGTGGCGACGTTGCTGCGCCTGCGGTATTAACGCCTACAGATCTGAAAGATATTTCTGATCTGCCTTTTGAAGGCCTTGAGTCCGGCTCGCAGGCATTTGTGAACGAAGAAGTTGACTTCAGTGCCTATGATGGCTGGATGTATAAACTAGCAGCGACCGAAAAGTCCCTTGCTAAGCCCGCTATTTTATTCGGCGTTGCTTATTTCACGTCATTTAAGCCTAGTCCAGAGAACAATGTCGACGAATGTCAGCTTAAGGGCGGTGATGGTTTGCTCTATGCGTTTAACCTACATTACGGTACCAGTGTATACGATGTTGGCATTACACTAGAGCTAGGTAATAAAGTTCCGCCTTCACCCACTTGGATAGTTGAAGATGAGTTTTATTGCTTGAACTGCGGTACTCAGGATCCAACTGACCCTGACTCAGAGGATCACGGGAAGCTAATTGAGCTGATCGCCGTAGATGAAAATGATCCAACTAAGACCACAACGCCTGGGTTTAGAACAATACAGAACTATATTTTCCGTCAGGAGGATAATAACTAATGAGAAAACGTAACGGATTTACCTTAATTGAATTGATGATCACGGTGGCCGTAGTCGGTATTTTAGCGGCTATTGCCTATCCGAATTATCAGAGCTTCGTTATTAGCAGTGCGCGCTCTGAAGCAATGAGTGCCTTGCTTGACGCGGCCAGTAAGCAGGAGCAGTACTTTGCTGATAACCGTCAATACACGACAAATATAGGTAACTTAGGTGTAAGTACCTCTACCGAGTCGGGTTTGTATACGCTTTCTGCCACAGTTAATGGCCAAAGCTTCGTAATAACCGCCACTCCAGCGGGGGGAGTGGCGGTAAAAGACACCAAGTGTACGACATTCACCATTAACGAGGTTGGTGTTAAAGGCTCAACCCCGAGCGCCAACGCCGATATTTGCTGGAAGAGGTAAGCTATGAAAACATTTTTAAAATTGATGTTAGTAGGCACCTCGGTGCTTATGTCATCACACTTATATGCGATCACAGCGCTTAATGGCTATAAGTGTTATGCATTACTTGAAAACAACACCTTTGCTGTTATCGATGTAGAGATAAAGCAAAAAAGTAAGGCCCAAGCCGCTCACGCCGCGATTGCTGAGGGCCATAAGTATCCAGGTAAGGAACTGCAACGCGTAGCCGAAATTCAGCAATGTGTTAGGCGCAGCGAGGAGTTTTCCGATGCCAATGCACGCAAACTGGATAAGATGAAGCTACGTTAGTAGCCAGATAATCTGATTTCACTCATCTAAAAAATGCCAGCTTTGCTGGCATTTTTTTCGTTCGCATATAGCCAAACATCTCAAGGTAGCAGATGATTACATGAGCTTAGTTATATCAGTTTATATAGGTTTGCAGCTTACAAGGCATGGTAGGAGATTACGTGAAAGACGGCCTTCATCGCATGAGTCTTGTGAGATAAGGGGAGTCACTAAGGCTTGAAACGGAATCACATTATGGTGGTCATACAGAGCTACTCCACGAGCGTCTGTCACCTAAGTCCCGAGCTCACCAAGAGTCTTACCCTTGCTGCAACCCTAATTACATTTATCGCTGTCTTCACGTAAGCGGATTCGACCGATTTGACTCACAGTAATACGCAATGCCGGTTGATTTAGTTTAGGGTCTGTCGAGCAATAGACAAAGCTGCCGTTATTAAAGCCCAGTAGCATTCCTGTGGGTTTAAAGCTTAAACCAGTTCGTGGATAGCTAATGCTATCGCCTGCGCTAGGGGAAGAGATAATACTGAGCACCTGTTCGTTAGTATTACGCTGGCGGTCGTTATTTTCATCCACAAAAATCATTATGTCATTTTGCCAGGAATCCGTGCATTGCTGCGCTATGCTGGGGCAGATCCTGACAAACTGATTATGATAAATGGCGTAGGCACGGGCTGACATCACTTGACGATGCAAGGTTTGTATATAGCTGGTGCGACGATTAGTGAGTTGTAGCTCGGTAAAGCTGAATAGGGCGATGCCTACAAGAGTAGCTGCGATGGCAAGCGTCACCATCAATTCTACCAGCGTCATGCCTAAAGTGGCATGGTGCGTATAAATAAGAGAATGTGCTTTCATCCTTGAAGCCCATATCTAGTCCTTTAACTGTAAGATTAGTTGCCTTGCTAGGAATCGCAAGTACTAGTGGTTTTACCTCGGTTGCGAATAGTGCCTGTGGGCATCACCTCAAGTTGAATATTGTATTTATTGTCATCTGTTGGACAGTAGATAAAAGAAACGGTTGCAGCAGTACCTATCTGGCCACGTTGGTCAAAGGTTAGCTTACTACCACCCGAGCTTTTTAATTTGCTATTAGAAACAAGAGACGAAACCGAGCGCAGCAAAATGTCGTCACTGTTCTCAAACGTACCATTGTTGTTGATATCGGAAAACATGATGATGGTGCCCGTTGTCCAGTCCGTCGCACAAGAGCCATCAGAGCCAGGATTGGTCATGGCGCACATGACAACTGGGTCGCCGGTCGTCATTGCTTTAGCGCGGGCAAACTTGACCTGGCGTTTAAATTCCATGGCAAAATTATTGGCTTTTTCTTTATTCGTCATCTGCGTGGTGCTGAATAAAGCGATGCCTAATAAGATGGCGCCAATGGCGATTGTGACCATCAGTTCAATTAGGGTAAAACCGCGTTGCTTTGTAACGTGATGATTTTTCATTACATCGTCCTGTTTGTGTAATTATATTAATTTTAACACTATTAACGCATTAGTCACCCCCTATGATGTTTGCGTCGCCGTCAACAATTGACTAAAATCGGCTCATCTGCCAGCGCAAGAACGAAAATATGAAAAAAGTAGAAGCTATCATCAAGCCATTTAAATTGGACGACGTACGAGAAGCCCTGTCGGAAGTGGGCATCACGGGTATGACGGTATGCGAAGTAAAAGGCTTTGGGCGTCAAAAGGGCCACACCGAGCTTTATCGCGGCGCCGAGTATATGGTCGACTTTTTGCCCAAGGTGAAGCTGGATATTGTCCTTGCCGATGAAGATGTTGATCGCGCCATTGAAGTCATAGTCAGCACAGCACAAACGGGCAAAATTGGTGACGGTAAGATTTTCGTGACCGATGTTGAGCGCGTGGTTCGTATTCGAACACAAGAAGAAGATGAACAAGCCATCTAGTATCAATTACATTAATAAAATTGCTATTTAAGTTATAAAAAATCCGATGTATTGAGCATCGGATTTTTTATTATCTTCGCTAAGCTGTTTTTACTACTTAACGTTTATTCTTGTTTACTTCCAGTGTCTGTCTGGTGTGCGCTGCCATGTCATCAAGGCCTAGCTTTTCATAGCTCTTCACCATCATTTCCAGAGCCGGGATCAAATAGCTGCTTTGCGAGAAATGCTCTACCACATACTTACCGCGGTTGGCAGCAGCCAAATAAGCCTCACGCTCATAGTAATAGTTGGCTACCTTGAGCTCATTACGAGCCATCTTATTGAGTAACCAGACCAAGCGACGTTTGGCTTCGGCAGCGTATTTACTCTCCGGATAGTTATTGACCAGGGTTGAAAAATCACTAAAGGCCACACGAGTGCGCTGTGCATCACGGTCGGCGCGATCAACACCAAAATATTCCTGAAACGCGTTTTCATCTGCTTTGATGTTAACCAAACCACGCATGTAATACATGTAGTCCAGATCTTTATGGTTTGGGTTTAAGCGAATGAAACGATCTATGGTTGCCAGAGCCTGCTCGGTATTACCTGTTTGGTAATGAGCATAAACCAGATCCATTTGTACTTGTTTTGAAAAAGGTCCGAATGGGTAACGTGCATCAATGGCCGATAACAGCTCAATTGCACGGGCATATAGTCCCGAGTCAAGCGTTTGGCGTGCATCTTCATAGAGAGCTTGCGCCGACTTGTTAGGCACTCGTTCTATTTCTTCTTGCTCTGGTGCCGATGAACATGCGCTAAGTAATGAGGCCGTGAATACGACAGCTAGTGCCCGTTTACTTATTTTATTTATCATTAATTAGGTACCTTTGTTGTCTTTGGCTAGGCCAAGTAGGTAAAACCGAGTAAACTATGCGAATTATGCGATTCTAACCCAGTCAAGCTGAGCTTGCACTGGTAAATTAGGTAAAACTTGCTTATGGCAGAACAAATTTCCCTCAGTGCAGAGGTTCCCGTTGAGCTCGGCGGTAAACGTCTAGACCAGATTTTAGCGCAATTGTTCCCGGATTATTCTCGCTCGCGCATTAAAACCTGGATTCTTGATGACATGGTGCATGTTAATGGCCTTGTGGTAAACACCCCGCGAGAAAAATTGCTGGGGGGAGAACAGGTTAGCATCGAAGCTCAGCTAGAAGCACCACGTGAATATGAAGCACAAGACATCGATTTGAATATCGTCTATGAAGATGATGATATTCTAGTGATCAATAAGCCTGCGGGCTTGGTTGTTCATCCGGGTGCCGGTAACCCTGATGGCACCGTGCTTAATGCCTTGCTTCACCATTGCCCAGAAATCGAAAACGTGCCGCGTGCGGGTATTGTTCATCGACTGGATAAAGATACTACGGGTCTAATGGTGGTTGCTAAAACCGTACCCGCGCAAACACACCTAGTGGCGGCGCTGCAAAAGCGCGATAACTTTACCCGTGAGTATGAAGCCATTTGTTATGGCACCATGACCGCCGGCGGCATGGTGGATGCACCTATTGGTCGTCATGCCACCAAGCGCACCCATATGGCGGTTACCGAGTTTGGTAAGCCGGCCGTGACCCATTACCGCGTCGCCGAGAAATTCCGTGCTCATACGCGACTGCGTCTGCGTCTGGAATCGGGGCGTACACACCAAATTCGGGTGCATATGGCGCATATCAGCCATCCATTGGTAGGTGACCCCTTCTATGGTGGCCGTCCGCGCCCACCTAAAAATGCCAGCGAAGAGTTCATTAGCGTGCTACGCGGTTTTAAGCGTCAGGCCCTGCATGCCATTAAGCTGCAACTTGCGCACCCGATCACCGGTGAACAAATGCGTTGGCAGGCGCCGGTACCAGAGGATATGGTTGCTCTAACCGAAGCCCTGCGTCTGGATACTCAGCTAAATGGTCACGAAGACTATTAATCTCAGCATGTTCGAACCAACCTGGCATGCAACCGCACATGCACCCGCGCAAGTGGGTGCATTGCAAACCATTCGTCAGGGAGGCGTTAGCCTTGGTCAGTATCAAGGCTTCAACTTGGGTTATCACGTCGGCGATGATCCGTCGCACGTAGCTCAGAATCGAGACTTGCTCAATGCCCACTTACCCGCGCCGGCGCATTTTGTGCAACAGGTCCACGGCACTCATATTCATACCCTGGTCGATAGAAGCGATACCGCTCATATTGAGGCGGACGGTTTGTTTACCCGGTGTACCCAAACACCGCTGGCCATTATGACCGCAGATTGCTTGCCGGTATTGCTTGCCAGTGATGACGGTCGAGAAATTGCAGCACTGCACTGTGGTTGGCGCTCACTGCAAGGAGGGATTATTGAAAAGGCCATACCCTTATTTAATGCACCAGCCGCTAAGATATCTGCGTGGCTAGGACCGGCAATTGGTCCAAATGCATTTGAGGTCGGCGCCGAGGTCAAGGCGCAATTCCTTGCCCTTGATAGTGCCCATGAGCTTGCCTTTAAGGCCCATGGTGATAAATTCCTGGCCGACTTACCCTTGCTGGCCACACAAAAGCTACAACGCTTGGGCCTAACCGCCATTACCAATGCAAACCAATGTACACACTCCTTGCCTGAGCGCTTCTTCTCTTACCGCCGTGACGGGCAAACCGGGCGCATGGCAAGCGTGATCTGGCGCAAATAACAACCAAATTTTTATCTTCTCAACTTGAACATTTCCCATCCTGCACCCATTAAATAGGTAATCAAACTATTTAGTGGAAACAGATACATGCGTTTAGACAAATTTACGAGTAAATTCCAACAAGCGCTTTCCGATGCCCAATCTTTGGCATTAGGGCGCGACCACCAATTTATTGAACCCGTCCATCTAATGTATGCGCTGCTGCAGCAAAGTGGCTCGAGCGTACGGGCCTTGTTCGCTCAGGCCGGCGTCAGTGCCGATGAACTCAATACCAAGCTCTCACAGGCGATAGAAAAAATATTTAAAGTTGAAGGGGTTGGCGGTGACGTGCAGTTGTCGAACAACATGGTGACCTTGCTGAACCTATGCGATAAATATGCGCAAAAGCGGAAAGATAAATACATCTCCAGCGAAATTTTTGTCCTGGCCGCCTGTGACGACAAGGGCCCGTTGGGTGATATTTTCAAGGCGTTGAACATTACCAGCAGTAAGGTGGAAACCGCCATTGAAGCGCTGCGCGGTGGACAAAAAGTAGATGACCCCAATGCTGAGGAAACGCGTCAGGCCTTGGAAAAATTTACCATAGATCTCACTGAGCGCGCCGAGCAGGGCAAACTCGATCCTGTGATTGGCCGTGATGAAGAAATTCGCCGCACCGTGCAGGTGTTACAGCGTCGTACCAAAAATAACCCGGTGCTTATTGGTGAGCCCGGGGTGGGTAAAACCGCAATCGTTGAGGGCTTGGCCCAGCGCATCGTCAATGGCGAGGTGCCCGAGGGGCTTAAAAATAAGCGGGTATTATCGCTAGACATGGGCGCCCTGGTGGCCGGTGCCAAATACCGGGGTGAATTTGAAGAGCGTTTAAAGTCGGTGCTTAATGAGCTGGCTAAGGAAGAGGGGCAGGTGATCCTCTTTATCGATGAGATCCACACCATGGTCGGCGCCGGTAAAACCGATGGTGCCATGGATGCGGGGAACATGTTGAAGCCGGCGTTGGCCCGCGGTGAATTGCACTGTGTCGGGGCCACGACCTTGGATGAGTACCGTCAATACATTGAAAAGGATGCGGCCCTTGAGCGTCGCTTTCAAAAAGTGTTGGTGGATGAGCCCAGCGTCGAAGACACCATTGCCATTTTACGCGGCCTAAAAGAGCGTTATGAGTTGCACCACTCGGTGGAAATCACCGATCCGGCTATTGTCGCGGCGGCAAATCTATCCCACCGCTACATTAGCGACCGCCAGCTACCGGACAAGGCCATCGACCTGATTGATGAAGCAGGCTCATCAATTCGTTTGCAAATTGATTCTAAGCCGGAGCAGCTCGATCGCCTTGAGCGCCGTATTATCCAGCTGAAGCTGGAGGATAACGCGCTTGCCAAGGAAAAAGACGAGGCGTCACAAAAGCGCCGCGAAGAAATGCAGGTGCTTATTAAAGAGTTGGAAGGCGAATATGCCGAGCTTGATGAGGTCTGGAATGCAGAAAAAGCCTCGCTGCAGGGCACGCAAGTAATTAAGGCGGAGCTCGAGCAGGCTCGTTTGGACCTGGAAGTGGCTCGCCGAGCAGGTGATCTTCAGCGTATGTCGGAGCTGCAATATGGCCGTATCCCGGAGCTTGAACGTAAATTGGACCTAGCATCACAAGTTGAGATGCAGGATATGACCTTGTTGCGTAACAAGGTTGGCGAGGATGAAATTGCTGAAATCTTGTCGCGCTGGACCGGGATCCCAGTGGCGAAGATGCTCCAAGGCGAGCGCGAGAAGTTGCTGCAAATGGAAAACGAGTTGCACCAGCGGGTGATAGGTCAGGATGAGGCAGTAACCGCGGTGGCCAATGCCATTCGCCGCTCTCGTGCCGGATTGGCAGACCCAAATCGTCCCATTGGTTCCTTCTTATTCTTAGGGCCTACTGGGGTGGGTAAAACGGAATTGACCAAGGCTTTAGCTCAGCTAATGTTCGATACCGAAGATGCCATGGTGCGTATCGACATGTCCGAGTTTATGGAGAAACATTCCGTTTCTCGTCTAGTGGGAGCACCTCCTGGTTATGTGGGTTATGAGGAAGGGGGCTACCTGACGGAAGCCGTACGTCGTCGTCCGTACTCGGTGATTTTGCTCGATGAAGTGGAAAAAGCACATCCGGATGTGTTTAATATATTGCTTCAGGTGCTTGATGACGGTCGCTTAACCGACGGCCAGGGGCGTACCGTGGACTTTAAGAACACGGTGATCATTATGACCTCAAACCTGGGGTCGGATGTGATCCAGGAGGAAGCGAGTAAAAACGACTACGCGACCCTGAAGGAGAAGGTGATGATGGTGCTGACTCAGCAGTTCCGTCCCGAGTTCATTAACCGTATTGATGAAACCGTGGTCTTCCATCCACTGGCAAGTGAGCATATCAAGCAGATTGCCGATATTCAGTTGGCAAAACTGTACGAGCGTCTAACCGAGAAGGGATACATTCTTGAGGTAACCGATGAAGCTCTGGCAAAACTGGCTGAAAGTGGTTTTGACCCTGTGTATGGAGCTCGCCCATTGAAGCGTGCTATTCAGCAGGCCATTGAAAACCCGCTGGCGCAGAAATTGCTCGCCGGCGAGTTGATGACAGGCAATGTCATCTCTATTGACGCCGATGAGAATGGCTTTACCTTTACCAGTAAATAAATTTAATCTTCTAAGACATAACAAGGCGGCCTCTTTTTGGCCGCCTTTTTTATTGTCTCGCCGCTCCGGTAATGTCAATATATGTAATAAGAAATCGAACAAACAGAGTTGCTTATGACATGCGACTATCAAGCCATGGCTATTCAAGCCTTTGGTGAGCCCGGTGTACTTAAACCCATTTCGATGGCATACCCCACAGTTGCCGATGATGAAGTGTTGATAAAGGTGCTCAGTGCGGCCATTAACCCCATTGATGTAAAAACCCGTGCCGGCATCGGTTTTGCCGCAGAGCAAAACAAACATAGCCTGCCACTGGTATTGGGTTATGACCTGTACGGCGAGGTAGTTGAATGTGGTGATAAGAGCACAGGTTTGAGTCCTGGAGATTTAGTAATGGGCATGGTCGGGTTTGCAACGCATCCCGGTACCTATGCACAATATGCCAAAGCGCATCGCAGCGAGTTGATCAAAGTCGATCAAGCGAATGCGTCTCCAGTGTTAGCAGGTCTATGTCTTGCGGGTCTGACTGCATTTCAAGCTATTTCCAAGCTCGAGTGCCCGAAAAGCCAGCCTCTATACATAAATGGCGCCAACGGCACCGTGGGGTCACTGGCCTTGCAAATAGCCGCCAACATGGGCTATCGGGTCGTGGCAATCACGCGCAATGATTTGCCCGAGGGGTTAGCGGGGCGTTTTGAGCAAATGAGCTATGATGACTTTGTGACTGCGCCGGCTAGGCGATATCTCCTTGATGTAGTGGGCATGGAAGTGGGAATGCGATGCTTGCAAGGCCTTAGTGCACAAAGTGTCATTGTTACCGTACCAACTTTATCGCAGGCACAGATTATTGCCGCGGCAAACGTTCAGGGGGTAGAGGGAAGAGGTGTGCTGGTGGTAAAAAACGCCTCACAACTGCAACGCCTTTACTCTTGGTACTGTCAGGGTCGGTTAACACTTGCACACAGGTGTATGCCGTTAAGTGCTGCCGGGATGGCGCATCAGCAAATAGAACAAAATAGCAGCAAAGAGAAAGTAATTTTACTGCCTTGGTCTTGAGTAATGAGCGATGCCCCCCATAACAACACAATTGAGCCGACGCTCTAGAGGTAGGATTTTTTGACTTGTACACAATTACAGCAGCGACTTAGCGCTTTATCGGCGCCATCGGAATTGGCGGCCATAGTAGGGATACAACGTGGTATTGAGCGTGAGGCGCTGCGTACGAATACGCAGGGCGGTTTATCGACGCGTCCGCATCCCATTGCCATTGGCTGCGCACTCACCAATCCAATGATCACCACCGACTTCTCCGAAGCCTTATTAGAATTTATTACTCCGGTGAGTGATGACCCAAAAGAAACCCTGGCGCAACTGAGGGATCTGCAAAAGTTTACCCTGGAGCAACTAGACGGTGAGCTGCTGTGGCCCGTAAGCATGCCCTGCTATATTCAGGACCAGGATGAAATCCCGCTGGCGCAGTTTGGCAGCTCCAACGTAGGGCGGATGAAAACCCTGTATCGCGAGGGTCTAAAAAACCGCTATGGCAGCATGATGCAGGCCATTGCCGGCGTGCACTTCAATATCTCATTTCCACAGAGTTTCTGGCAAAGCCTGCAAAAACAAAGTGGTGACAAAGGCGACCTGCAGTCCTTTATTTCCGATGGTTATCTGGGGCTGATCCGTAACTTTAAGCGCGAGTTATGGCTGATCAGTTATTTATTCGGTGCGTCGCCGGCCCTGTGCAGTTCCTTCTTGGAAGGACGTACAACAGACTTGCCCTTTAAATCGCTCGGTAAGGGCTCATTGTATCTTGAGCATGGCACGGCGCTGCGCTTGGGTGATCTTGGTTATACCAATAGTGCTCAATCCAGTTTAAGGGTCATGTATAACTCCCTCGAGGAGTATGTAGACGGTTTGAAAAAGGCGATTAGTCTGCCTTCAGATTTATATCAAGATCTGGATGATTACCATGTTGCCCAGCCGCAGCAGCTCAACAAGAATATTCTGCAAATAGAGAACGAGTTTTACTCGCCTATTCGTCCTAAACGCAATGCCCGTTCTGGTGAAAAGCCGACGCAGGCGTTGTTGCGAGGTGGCATTGAGTACATCGAGATCCGCGCTTTGGATGTCAATCCATTTGCCGATACTGGTATCGACCTGCAACAAATCCATTTCCTCGATGTGTTTTTAACCTATTGCCTGTTAAAAGCATCGCCGCAGATGAGCTGGGAAGAGCAAACGCGTACTCAGGACAACCTCGACCTGGTGGTTAATCAGGGTCGTAATCCAGAGCTCGCCCTGAAGCGTGGCGAACAAGAGGTGTTATTAACGCACTGGGCCGCGGATATTTTCGCTGAGCTAGCGCAGGTCGCTGATTATATGGATAAGGCCTATGGAGTAAGCTATTACCGTGAGACGGTCAATGAGCTTGCTAGCTGGGTTGAAGCGCCTGAAAAAACCACGTCGGGACGCTATATGGAAAAATTACTG
The DNA here is from genome assembly GCF_002964785.1 of Pseudoalteromonas sp. T1lg48. Taxonomy (GTDB): domain Bacteria; phylum Pseudomonadota; class Gammaproteobacteria; order Enterobacterales; family Alteromonadaceae; genus Pseudoalteromonas. The sequence goes on along the minus strand of NZ_PQCC01000018.1, from coordinate 774,991 downwards.
GCCACTAACGCGGACAATGGTGTGTTTGCGCTGGCGTTGGCCAAGGAGTACCAAGAGCAACATAGGCAATGGCACTATCATAGCTTTGATCAGGCTTATTTACAGCAACAGGCTGAGCAGTCGGTACAAGCGCAAAAAGACATCGAAGCGGCAGACTCACAGAGTTTTGAAGCTTTTTTGGATGACTATTTTCGGGAGTAGTTTTAGGAATAAAAAAAAGCGCGGCTAAGGTAGCCGCGCAAATTATTCTACAGGGATGAAACAATGCTAAACTGCTGCATTCATATAGTGAGACTGGGCCTAAAGGAGTTAGTTCAAAAAAAATGAAAAAAATTTCGACTTTATTGCTGCTGACTCTGTATTTGTCTGGTTGTGCCACCGCGCCACCAAAGCAACCCGATGATATTTGTAAGATTTTTGAAGAAAAGGAAGATTGGTATTTTGATGCTAAAGATGCCCAGGAAAAGTGGGGATCGCCTAAACATGTGCTGATGGCCATGATGTATCAAGAAAGCTCCTTTAAACACGATGCCGCGCCACCGATGGAATACTTTCTTGGCTTTATTCCCATAGGTCGTGCCAGTGACGCCTATGGTTATTCTCAGGCGAAAACTATGACCTGGGAAGACTATACCCGTGAAACCGATAACGGCGGGGCCGATAGAGACGACTTTGATGACGCTATCGACTTTATGGCCTGGTTTGTGTGGAAAACCCATCAGGTCAACGGCGTGTCTAAGTGGGATGCCTATGCGCAATACCTTAATTATCATGAAGGCTGGGGTGGCTTTAAGCGCGGCACTCACAATAACAAGAAGTGGCTGCTAGCGGTGGCAAATAAGGTCAAACAGCGGGCCGGGCGTTATGGCGTGCAGGTTGAAGCGTTGTGAAGCCGATTTAGACAAGAGTTGGCTGGAACGATTATTCTCTTAACACAAAAAAATCGGCGCCAAGGCGCCGTTTTTTGTTCTGCGGGTAACTCATTGCGCTTGCTTTGGAAAGGTGTGGATATAGACATCGCGCTGCGGGAATGGAATGGTGATATCGGCGGCATCAAAGGCAATTTTCACTCGCTCGTAGAGGCCAAAGTACACCGGCCAATAATTTTCTGACTTTACCCAGGCCCACACCAGCATGCCGATATGGCTGTCACCGTGCTGGCTCACGTGCACCAGCGGTTCGGGGTCTGCTAACACCATGTCATAGTCTTTAAGCACCGACATCAGCACCTCACGGGCTTTATGCACGTCATCGCCATAGCTGATCCCAAATTCGATATCGACACGTCGGTTTTCTTCGGCGAACAGGTTTTTCACCGTGCCGTTAGAGAGGACCCCGTTAGGAATTATGATTTTTTGGTTATCATAGGTGAGCAAGACGGTCACAAAAATTTGTATTTCTACCACCTTACCCATATGGCCCTGGGCCTCAATTACATCACCTACCTTAAAGGGTTTAAAGAAGAGGATCAGTACACCACCGGCGAAGTTTGCCAGGCTGCCTTGAAGTGCCATTCCCACGGCCAGACCAGCTGCACCGAGCATGGCGATAAAGGAGGTGGTCTCAACCCCAATCATGGAAGCGACGGAAATAAGCAGCAGCACCTTAAGAACGACGCCGATGAAGGAGACCAAAAAGTGCGTCAGCCCGGCTTCAACCTTCACTTTATGCATAGATCGCTCGCACATGGTGGCAACACGGCCGATAAGCCACCAACCAACGAACAGAACGACAATGGCAAGGACGAATTTAGGGCCATACTGCATCAGCATTTCTATGGCGGTGTTGTAGATATTTTCTAAGGAGATGTCTGTCATCTGTGCTTTCCTTCGTTAACGACAAAGTTTTATTAAAGCACAGATGACGGTAGTGATATTGATTTTTCTAGCTTTTCTTGCGCTTCTTTGGCGGGATCACGCGCACTAGCTTAATCATGTTTTCTTTGACTTCTAGGACCTCGATAGGGTAACCGGCGATTTTTAAGCCCAGATTGGCATCGGGAATATCTTCGAGATATTCGACAATTAAGCCGCTCAGGGTTTTAGGACCGTCGATGGGCAGCTTCCAACCCATTTCCTTATTGAGATCGCGAATATTGGCACTCCCCTCAACCAGGACCGAGCCATCGGCCTGGACATCAACCTCTTCGCTGGGAGCACGAGTCTGAGTCGTAGTAAAATCACCTACCACTTCCTCAAGAATGTCCTCAAGGGTTACCAGGCCCTGAATATCGCCGTATTCGTCGACCACAAGACCGATACGCTCTTTGACCTGCTGGAACTTGTGCAACTGGGTGTTGAGCGAAGTCCCTTCTGGAATAAAGTAAATCTCACGTACTGCGCGTAGCAAAGATGCCTTATTAAACTGCTCCTTGGTGAGCAGGCGCAAGGCATCACGAGCGTGGATAAAGCCCACCGCATCATCGATTTGGTCACGATAAAGGAGCACGCGAGTATGCTGTGCATTGGTGAGCTGTTTACTGATCGCCTTCCAGTCATCGTTGATATCAATGGCGTTTATTTCGTTACGCGGGATCATGATGTCTTCAACGGTGACCTGCTCAAGGTCTAGAATCGAGGTGAGCATGCTTTTATGCTTAGCCGGTAAAAATGCGCCGGACTCGCTCACTACGGTTTTTAATTCTTCTTTACTCAGGCTGTGCTCTTCAATTTCCTTGGTCGACACACCGAACAGACGCAGCATGCCATTGGTCATAGCATTGACCACGACCACCAGTGGATATAGCACTTTTAATAAGATTTTGAGTATTACAGAGCTGGGGAATGCGACCTTCTCTGGGTAGAGCGCTGCCAGCGTCTTTGGCGTTACCTCGGCAAATATAAGCACGATCAGGGTCAGAGCAAAGGTGGCAATGGCGATACCCATATCCCCATACAAGCGCAAACCTATAATGGTAGCTACCTGAGCTGCGGCGATATTTACGAGGTTGTTACCGATAAGAATTAAACCGATCAGTCTATCGGGGCGAGTCAGCAGTTTACTGACACGCTTGGCGGCAGGATGATTTTCTTTTTCTAGGTGCCTAAGACGTATCCGGTTTATAGACATGATGCCGGTTTCAGAACCGGAAAAGTAGCCTGAAATCAATATGAGTATGCCCAAAACTATAAACAGGGTACTCGTCGATATGTCGTCCAAAGAAGGATCCTTTTGTTGTTAATCAGGGTATATTAAGCGGGACTCAAAGCTCAGAGTCAAGCCCACTTATGGTGGTCTGTCCGGGGTTGGTTAAAAACGATGCAAAATCACTTCTTGTACAAAGCGACTACCGAAGTAGGCAAGCGTTAATAAGGCGGCACCGACCATAATGGTCAGCACCGAGGATTTTCCGCGCCAGCCTTTCAGGTGACGGCCAAACACTACGGCAGCAAATATTGCCCATGCCAGCAGGGATAAAATGGTTTTATGGGCATATTCTTTACTGATCATGGTATCGACAAAAATAAAGCCCGACAGCAAGGCGACGGTCAAAAGCGCTGTGCCCACGGTAACCAACTGGTACAACTGGCGCTCAACCACCATCAGTGGTGGCAAGTGGCTGTAGACAATGGCCAGGTCTTTGCGCTTAAGGCGCTTATCGATAAAGTAAAACTGTACCGCGTACAAGGTAGCGATAATCAGAATGCAGTAAGCCAGCAGGGAGAGGGTGATATGGGCCACTAAACCCGCCTCAAGGTGAATATTTTGCACTATCATATGGTGCGGCATAAACAGGCTGGCGAACAGCAAAATGGCGGCAAAGCCATACACCACGGGCAGCAGCAGGGTGGCCGGGAACTTGAGTGACACCGCGGTGACCGACAATACGATAACCCAGCAGGTTAACAAAGAGACATTAATAAAGCTGACATCCTGGCCCTGATTGGTAAAGACCGAATTCACCAACAGCACCATGTGCGTCAATATCGCCAGGGTACTCAAAATGACCGTGGTTTTTTGTGATGGTCCTTGGGCATGAAATAAGCGTGATAAAACGTGCGCCGTCGCCGCAGCGTAAAAAACACAACTCAATAATGTCAAAACTGTGATCAGCATAATGACCTTTATAAGGAATTAAATGAATGCTTTAAAAGGACATTGTATGTAAAGCACACACGCTTGCCTAGATCTAATTATGTGAATCCATTGCACTTGCCACTGGGATTTGCCCCTCGCTTTCAGTTATAATCGGCGTCAATGTAAGTAGCAACGGACTCGTTAGCGATGTTTGAAAACCTTCAGGAACGATTAGGAAAGACCCTAAAAAATATTAGTGGCCGCGGCCGTCTTACCGAAGACAATATTAAAGAAACGCTGCGCGAAGTACGTATGGCGCTACTTGAGGCCGACGTTGCTCTGCCTGTTGTACGTGAATTTGTTAAGCAGGTGAAAGAGCGTGCGGTTGGCACAGAAGTTACAAAAAGCCTAAGCCCGGGTCAGGTTTTCATTAAAATCGTCCGTGAAGAGCTGGAAAAAGCCATGGGGGAGGCCAACGAAGAGCTCAACCTGAATGCCCAGCCACCGGCTGTGGTCATGATGGCCGGTCTTCAGGGTGCCGGTAAAACAACCAGTGTTGGTAAACTGGCTAAATTCTTAAAAGAGCGCAAGAAAAAATCTGTGCTAGTGGTCAGTGCCGACGTTTACCGTCCGGCGGCGATTAAACAGCTAGAAACCCTGGCCAACGAAGTTGACGTGGAATTCTTCCCCAGCGACATCAGCCAGAAGCCGGTTGATATTGCTACCGGTGCCATTAGCCATGCGAAGAAAAAGTTTATAGATGTGGTGCTCGTGGATACCGCCGGTCGTCTGCATGTTGATAGCGACATGATGGACGAAATCAAAGAGCTACACGCCGCCATTAATCCGATTGAAACCTTATTTGTTGTCGACTCAATGACGGGTCAGGATGCGGCCAATACGGCCAAAGCATTTGACGAAGCCCTGCCGCTTTCTGGTGTGATCCTGACTAAAACCGACGGTGATGCCCGTGGTGGTGCGGCCCTGTCGATTCGTCATATCACAGGTAAGCCGATTAAATTTATCGGTGTGGGTGAGCGCACCGATGCCTTAGAGCCTTTCCACCCGGACCGTGTCGCTTCACGTATTCTTGGCATGGGTGACGTATTGTCGCTTATCGAAGAAGTGGAAATGAAGGTCGATAAGGAAAAAGCCGCCAAGGTTGCCGACAAGGTATTTAAAGGCGACGGCTTTACTTTGGAAGACTTTGCCGATCAGCTGCGCCAAATGAAGAATATGGGCGGCATGATGTCTATGCTCGATAAACTGCCGGGTATGAGCAATCTTCCCGATGCGGTAAAAGGGCAAATGAGTGACAAAACCTTTGTGCAGATGGAAGCCATCATCAATTCCATGACCCCAAAAGAGCGAGCACGCCCTGAAATCATCAAGGGCTCGCGCAAAAAGCGTATTGCCGCAGGTTCGGGCACCCAGGTGCAAGAAATCAATAAACTGCTCAAGCAATTCACGCAGATGCAGAAGATGATGAAGAAGATGAAGGGCAAGGGTGGCATGATGAAAATGATGCGCGGTATGAAAGGCATGTTGCCACCGGGCATGATGGGTGGCCCAGGCGGCCCGAAATTCTGAGCCTTTTAATTGGTATAAAAGCAAAATAGAAAAAGCGTGATAGCAGTCACGCTTTTTTTATGGGTTTGTAAAGCAACATGGCTCATGGAATACTGGTAAGGAAAATAGCCGTGCTTTGATGGGTTAATGCCATGCTCCGAGTCTTCATTGTTTGCCTGTTTACACTGTTCGTCTCCGGCTGTGCCAATTCAGATTGGCGTACTGCCAGTCGCGAGCCCGCGGGGATTGCGCCTCCTGTTTCACAGCCGCAGGCGGTGATCGAATTTTATGCCGCCGATGCCTTTAGTTGGCGTGGCTGGTTTGCGGTGCATACCTGGTTCGCCCTCAAGGAGCAAGGCGCACAAGAGTACACGGTATATGAAGTGGTGGGATGGGGTGTAGACAGAGGCCGTTCGGCGCTGCGCACCTATAACACCCCAACCCCGGATAGATACTGGTATGGCGCCAAGCCCGAGAAGTTTTTATCTATCAGCGGTGAAAAGGCTCAGCAACTTATTCCGCAGATAAAAGAAGCCGCTGGACGCTATCCTTGGGCCGATGAGTATACCTTGTTCCCCGGCCCGAATAGCAATACCTTTGTAGCCTGGATTGGTTTGCAGGTGCCTGAACTGGAATTGGTCATGCCCTTTTCAGCAATCGGGAGTGGCTATGCTAAATAAGCCCCTCTTGTTACGTTTACGGCCATTTGCATTGAGTGATGAGAGCGCGCTGATTGCATTGCTCAATGATGCGGATGTACAGCGCTTTTTATCTTCTAAAATTCCTTTTCCCTATACCAGGGCGGATGCCAACTGGTGGCTGAGTAAGGGCTGCAAAGCAGGCATTACCAGGGCTGTGGAGGTGGATGGAGAGCTTGTCGGCTGCATCGGTGCACTTCCAGGCGAGCACGAGTACCAACGCAGTGCCGAAGTGGGGTATTGGCTTGGTAAAGCCCATTGGGGCAAGGGCTATGCTCAGCGGGCACTTAAGTTGTTTCTCCATGAAGTGCAAGAACAGAGCAATTGGGTGCGCATATACGCCAGCGTGTTTGCCGGCAACCAGGCCTCTGCAGAGGTGCTTCTAAAAACGGGTTTTATTCAGGAAGGACGCCTGCAAAAGGCGATTTATAAAAATGCTCAGTTTTTTGATGCGTTTTTATATGCCAAGCTGATTGATAACCAGCTGTTTGAATAACCAGCAATTGCTCTGCTCACAGTGGCTTAGGATCAGCATTTAACCGACATAAACCAAGTATTAAATGCAGTTCTTACTTGCATTGTGGCAAAAAATTCGTACAATTCCCCAGCTTCCCTGTATAGGGAGGTAAACTTATTAATGAAAACAGTCAATCTATTTAGAGGACGGTATGGTAACTATTCGTTTGCAACGTGGTGGCGCTAAGAAGCGTCCTTTCTATCAAATTGTGGTTGCGGATAGCCGTTTCTCGCGTGACGGTCGCTTCATCGAGAAAGTAGGTTTCTTTAACCCTATCGCTACAGGTCAGGAAGAAAAAGTACGTTTAGATTTATCTCGTGTTGATCACTGGGTAGGTCAAGGTGCATCTCTTACAGATCGCGTAGCTAAGTTAGTTAAAGACGCTCGTAAAGCGGCTTAATAGGCGTAAGTGTAACCATGAGTCAACAAGAGCAAGCCTCTACAATCGTCGTTGGCAAACTCGGAGCCCCGTATGGGATTAAGGGTTGGCTTAAGGTGCATTCATTTACTGATGATCCCGAAGGGATCTTCGATTTCAGCCCATGGTTGATAGGGCAACAAGGTAAATGGCAAACCTTTGAAGTGAGTGACTGGCGTCGCCACAACAAAGGCTTTATCGCCAAGTTCGCGCAAGTAAACGACAGAGACCAAGCAATGGCTTTTACCAATGCGGAAATTTCTGTGTATGCAGCGCAACTTCCAGAACTGCCGGAAGGCGAGTTCTATTGGCGAGATCTCATTGGCATGGCTGTTGTAACCGATAAAGGTTATGACCTAGGCCAAGTTGATGACTTGATGGAGACAGGCTCAAACGACGTGCTAGTTGTGAAAGCAAATAGCAAAGATGCGTTTGGTAAGGGTGAGCGTTTAATCCCGTTTTTAACCGATTCGGTTATTCAGAACGTGGATCATGAAGCTCGCCAAATTACTGTGGACTGGGACCCAGGTTTTTAATGGCGCAAGCACCTTTATGGGTGGGGGTAATTAGCCTCTTCCCCGAGATGTTTTCAGCTATTACTGAACAAGGCGTTACAGGCCGAGCGGTGAAGCGCGGTTTAATCGACTTTCACTGTTGGAACCCACGCGATTACGCGACGGATAAGCATCGTACAGTGGATGATCGCCCTTATGGCGGTGGTCCTGGCATGTTGATGATGGTTGAACCATTAAAGCAAGCCATACTCGATGCCAAAGCGGCTGCGGGCGAGGGTGCTAAGGTAATTTATATGTCGCCTCAAGGGCGAAAGCTAGATCAGCAAGGCGCACAAGAGCTTGCTCAGAGCGATAAACTGATTTTAGTAGCTGGTCGTTACGAAGGTATAGATGAACGGATCATCGAGTCCTATATCGATGAAGAATGGTCGATTGGGGATTTTATCCTCAGCGGTGGTGAGCTACCGGCCATGACATTAATCGACGCAGTCGCGCGATTAGTGCCAGGGGTGTTAGGTCATAACCAATCGGCTGAGCAAGACTCATTTTCGGATGGCTTGCTTGATTGTCCACACTATACTCGGCCAGAAATATTGGATGGTAAATCGGTTCCACCAGTTTTACTGAGTGGTAACCACCAGGAAATTGCGAAATGGCGGCTTAAGCAGTCACTCGGAAGGACTTGGAAAAGACGTCCAGACTTGTTGCAAAACCTAGCTCTGACTGAGGAGCAAGCAAGTTTACTTGCTGAATATCAGCAGGAAACCAAATAGCTTGTGGCTAGAAGACAGTTACACCTAGGAAAGTGAGAAATAAAATGGCAAAAGTAAACCAAAATATTATTAAAGAGCTTGAAGCTGAACAGCTTAAGCAAGACGTACCTGCGTTCGGCGCTGGTGACACAGTAGTTGTACAGGTACGTGTAAAAGAAGGTGAAAAAGAGCGTCTACAGGCCTTTGAAGGTGTTGTAATCGCTAAGCGTAACCGTGGCCTACACTCAGCATTCACAGTTCGTAAGATCTCGAGCGGTGAAGGCGTTGAGCGTGTATTCCAAACGCACAGCCCTCTTGTTAGCAGCATCGCAGTTAAGCGCCGTGGTGCAGTACGTCGCGCTAAGCTTTACTACTTGCGTGAGCGTTCTGGTAAGTCTGCACGTATTAAAGAAAAGCTTAATTAATACGCGCGTCATACTAAGACGTCATAAAACGGGCCAGCTAGCAATAGCTGGCCCGTTTTGGTTTTTACCGGCAATTGATGTAAGCTAACCCTTGCCTCTTCTTTTCCATTTTGATTGTGTTAGTATCGGTGTAACTATTGATTTACCCTATGTAATTTTAAGTTTACACCATGTCAGCCGAGCAGCAGTTAGCCCAACTACGCAGCGAAATAGACGCCTGCGACAGTGAATTAGTCCGCCTTTTAGCAAAACGCAATCAGATCACCGAGCAGGTCGGTAAGGTCAAGCAGCGTTACGGTGCTCCCCTTCATGCCCCCGATCGCGAGGCCAAGCTGATCGCTGAGCGCCGTGCACAGGCACAGCAACAGGGGGTCAATCCCGATCTGGTCGAAGATATTCTCCGTCGTATGATGCGTGAGGCCTATCAGAATCAACAAAGCGAGTTAGCCTGCGTGTGCCCCGAGCTCAGCCCCGTGGTTATCGTCGGTGGTCGTGGTGCCATGGGTCAGCTGTTTGCCAAGCAGCTTACGCGCAGTGGCATTGAGGTGCGCATCCTCGATAAGGAGGAGCAACAACAAGATAAAGCCGAAGAGGTTATTCGAGGCGCAAAGTGTGTGATTATCAGTGTGCCCATCAATGCGGTAGAAAAAGTCGTTAAAGCGCTCCCTGCGCTCGATGATGATGCGTTATTGGTGGACATAACCTCGGTTAAGGAAAAACCCTTAGCGGCGCTTACACAGAAGCACAGCGGCCCTGTACTGGGCTTACACCCGATGTTCGGTCCGGATATCAGTCACTGGGTGAAACAAACCGTGGTGGTGTGTCCAGGTCGTGAGAGTAAGGCAGGAGACGCCCTGCAAGCTCAGCTTAAAGTCTGGGGCTGTCAGCTCGTAGAAATGAGCGCCCGCAAACATGACGAGGCCATGCAGATAATTCAGGTGATGCGCCACTTAACCACCTTTGTATATGGCCAGTTCCTTGCCCGTCAAGAGCACAGCTTGCAGGAAATTCGCGATTGCTCCTCGCCCATCTACCAGTTAGAGCTGATGATGGTCGGACGCTTATTTGCGCAAAGCCCCGAGCTCTATAGCGATATTATGCTGGCGCAGTTTGACCGCGTCGAGCCGCTACTTGAAGAGTATCAAAACACCTATGAGCAGACCCTGAGTATGCTTCGCGACAGAGATAAGGACGCCTTAATCTCAGCCTTCAGTGATGCCAAGCGCTTTTTTAGCGATGCCAGCGATCAGTTTTTGCGCCAAAGTCGGGCACTGCTTAACAAGGCCAATGATGCCAAGGTGCTGGATTAATTATTTACACGCCCCAACAGAGGTTGGTGTTTGCTACCGACCTCTGTTTTAACCTGGTGCTTTAGACGCTGCCCTCGGTTTCTACTACTAAGATTCTTGAGGCCACCTTGGGGTGTGCGACATGCTCAGTCCCTACCGAGGCAAAGAATATATCGCCCGCCGTTAAAATAGTTGAGGCCTCCTGGCCATGCTCGCGATAAAACATCTCAACTACACCATCCAATACCACAAAGACTTCTTCACCGTCATTTGTGTGCCATTTATAAGGGCTATCGGTCCAATGCAATCTTGTGGTTATGCCATTCATATTGGCGATATCCAAGGCGCCCCAGGCTTGATTGGCTACGAATTCTTTGCTTCTGATGATCTTCACTCGTTTTTCCCCTGTGGTGGATGAGTTTGATTTGAGAATAGGCTCCAATATGGAGCTAACCGTTAGTTGCTGTTAACTTTGCGCGCCTTATAACATGGCTCGGTTGCAGTAAGTAGCCTTTTCAAAATCACTAATATTCATGGCTATATTTGGCACCTCGGGAAACAGAGCAACTAATTTTGCGACAACTTGCTGAGACAAGTGGGCTTTTTGCTCCTTGGATCGTCCTTGCATGATATGGGCAAAAACATGGATAAAATCCTCACGCTTGTTGCCCACGGAATACTTTTTAAATGGATTTAGCCGCACCTTAATATCGTTTTCATCAAACAAGCCGCTGGCAGCTGCCACGTGATGAATTTGTTCGATAATAAATTCTTCGTCATGGGAAGTTAAAATACTGGCGGAGCAGTCCATTACAAAATGTGGCATCTTTTTTCCCTAAAGTGTGTATTGTTAATCGCACAGTCTGTATTTATACCGCGATTGCGGGCAGTTGCCCTAACAAGCAGTCGCTTCACCCGGCTGCAGTTCGCTGTTACTGGCGAGACAAGCCAAGGCTGGCCTGATTAATGAGGCACCGCTTGCTCATTTCAAAATAACATTAAACTCAAGTTGTTACTTATACATTTTTGTGGCGCGCTACTGACATTAGGCATAAGTAATGGGTGTATCTTTTGGCAATCATAAGCGCAGATAAAGGCTATAGTTAATTATGGGTTTGCAGACAAGGAGGTGGAGCACAATCGCCCACTAGTACTTCAAGCGGTTAAACACTAGGTCCGCAATACAGAGCCGACAGACGTCGGGGAGTTATAGTATGAAAAAGCTCTTAGTTTCACTCTTTGGGGTTTTTGCCTATCTTGTCGGACTGGCAGGGCTTGGTGCATTTATGCTGTATTTGGGGGGATGGAGTTTCTTGCCGCTGCATATCAATTCCGAGCCGGTCGGCGATGCTAGTACACAGGCGGTGCTTATTAACCTATCCATTATGCTGTTATTTGGCTTTCATCATAGCTTGGCGGCGCGTAGTCGGTTTAAGGAAAGGCTGACCCAAATTGTACCTGCTGCGGTTGAGCGGAGCATCTATGTACTCATTTCCGGCCTTTTTATGTTCGCTTTTTGTTTGTACTGGCAACCTCTCGCGGGAACGATATGGCATACAGATAACCAGGTGGCCGTGATTATACTGCGTGCCTTGCATGTCTTTGGCTGGCTTATATTGGTCTTGGCGACCTTCGAGATAGATCATTTTCACCTTATGGGGTTAAAGCAAAGCTTGTCCATGAACCCAGACGAGGGGCATGAATTTAAAGAAATTTTTCTTTATAAAATGGTGCGCCACCCAATTCAAACCGGGGTGTTAATGGGCGTTTGGTTTACACCTTATATGAGCATGACCCAGTTTATGTTATCGACGTGCATGACGGTCTATATCTTTATTGGGTTGTACTTCGAGGAAAAATCTTTGGTGTTGCGCTTCGGTAACGTCTATGTGGATTATAAAAAGCGGGTGCCTGCGGTGATCCCGTTTTGGCCCATGGGCAGTAAGCAGACTGAAAAGTAACCTTCTCAGGTATTGAATTTTTTGTTTATTAAATCGGCACTAGGCTATAAGCTGGCGACTGGTTTTTGATATCAAAAATAGAGCCCTCAATGCTACAGGGGAATAATAAAGTAACCGCAAAGGAATGTGATATGTCAGCACCTGTTTTAAAATCTGCAAACGCCACGGCTCAGCTTGGTGTGGCGCGCGCCGATGGAGAATTAGTTCTTACCGACAACGAACTTCGTTTTAGCCCCTTCAATGAAAAATTTGGCCTAGGGCCCTATGCTTTTTCTCGCAGCGCTATCGTCGAAGTACAAACTACCACCGCAAAGGCCGGTGGCATTGTGCCCTTATCGAGTGAGGCGATAAAAATTACTCTTACCAATGGGCAAGCCTATGAATTTATTTTGGCCAACCCGCAGCAGTGGTTGGATACCTTGCGGGGCTCCGTGGCTTGATTCGGCATAATACGGCTAGATAGCTAGCGCTTACGCTGTAGCCTAATTACCTGGGCGAGCTTTTTAGGGGATTGTGATTGTAAATCGGCAGGGTCATTATCGCTCGTGTCGGAGCGTTTAAATGACATATAGATCACCTTATTGTGCACGCGGTAGAAGGCTCGTTTTTGGCTCATAATCAATGCTCCAATGTGTCTATAGAGTATAGCCCTTATGTGGATGATTGCTTTTTGAGCGGTAAACAGCGGTTTTTTATCACTTACTCAAGGCGATCAGAGACGAAAACGCTGGATAGGCGGCTTGCTAAATAACCAAGGTGTGTTTGGTTTAGGCACGAAATTGTTCTACACTCGCTACCTTAAACTTCAATGGACGAAGAGGTAACTAAATGAAAAATTTATTAATATTGGCAGCACTTGGCGCGGCAATTTATTATTTCTACAACAATACCGATACTATTACTTCTATTATTACTCCTGAGCGGGAAATGGTGTATGCCCAGGCGCGTATCACCTACAACTTACCCGGGCGTGAGATTGAGATGATCGGAGTGGGCCACAGATATAAGGAAGGTGCCTGTGATGCCAACCTGGTCCAGGACTTTGTAGATCAGTGCGTAGAGGAGAACTTTTGCTCCCATGTCACCTTTGAGTGCAAAGAAAGTCTGGATAAGCGCTATGCCTCCATGTTGCAGCAACAGCCGGCACGTACCCATTATATTCATTTAAACGGTAATCGCGACGCCCGTAAAGGAGCCTTGATCTTTTGGGGTCTAACCGATCAGGAAGCGAAAAAGGTATGCACCAGCATCACCGCGGATATCAATCGCAAGAATGACTGGGATATGACCGCCCAATGTATTTAGCTGGTCGCTAAACGGATAACGAAACGCCAACCTTAGGGTTGGCGTTTTTTTATGCGCAACAAAAAGCCAAACCAGCCTAGTTTTGAAGGCGTGCTAGCACCTTATCCAGTCCGAGCTTTGATGCCGCCACACTTTGCAGCGGTGTCATCTGCTGGGGATATTGTTCCTGTTCTAATATCAGCCACTGTGTTTTACCTTCATTCATCAAGGTCGTAAGGATCTCATCCCAGCGAATACCGTTGTTGCCCAGGATGGGGCTGAGGCTATTACCTTTGACCACCACCTTAATGTGCGCCGAGCGGGTGCGCTGTGGATAAGCTTTTATTAACGCCTGTGCGTCTTGCTGGGCATACTGCACCCAGCCGATATCGAGTTGCAGTGGTAAGGAGTTTGGGGAGTGGGTGGCGATGTAATCCCAAAACGTCGCTCCTTGATAGGGTTCAAATTCGCGCTCATGGTTATGAAAACCGATCTCCATATCGAAGCGCTGGGCCTGTGCATGCGCGGCGTTTAACTGCTGTGTAAACAAGGCTACTCGTTTGGCGTCCCAGGCGCGCTCATCCCAGGGAATATAAAGGGTGTTGACCCCAAGGGTTTTATAAAATAACAGGGTGTGGGCAAGTGTGTTTTCGGTGAGAGCGTCAAAACCGACATGAGCGCTACTGGCTTGAAGACCAAGGCTTGCAAGCTTTTGCTTTAAAGCGCTGGGGTCATTGTTATAAGGGCCAAAATCCCCGGCGAATTCAACGCCAGCAAAGCCCATGTCCGCGATCGCCTTAAGGGTGCCGTGAAAGTCGGCTTTAAGGGCCTCTTTTACCGACCACAGCTGTACGCTAATAGGCGGTGTCTTTATCTGCGGCTGTTGTGCTGCCGTCGGCAAAGACAGAGCTAAAACACAAAACAATACAAGTGCGTTAAAAGAAAGATATTTCATAGTGAGTCCATAGAAGCAGAGCCCATAAATGGGCTCTGAAGTTCGTTAACTATTAATCCTGGTAGGCGTAGCTACTGAGTCCAAGCTCATCAAGCACCTTATCCAGGTGGGCTTTGGCTTCGGCGTTGGGTCCCGGGTAGTCGCCGGCAATGGGGACATTGCCCAGATAGCCTATGTCTTTACAGCCCTCGGGCGAACAGAAAAACGCACCCAGTACCAGCTCCTTAAAGCGCCAGAAGGCTTTGCCAATGCGCTTAAACTGCTCCGGGGTATCATCCGAGTAATAGGCGATATCGTCGATAATTGCCTGCTGCTGAGCGCGACTCAGCGCGGCAAACTTGGCCTTGAAGCGCAGTTGAGCCTCGTCGTCTATCCAGGCCAGGGCATGCAAAATAGTGATGCGGTCGCGCTGTTGTCCCTCATAGGGAGCGCTGACCCATTCATCTATTACCGCGGGGACTTCAAGCTCGGAGGCCGACGGAATATCGCCCTCACGAGGCACTATCCAATCCGCCAGAATTGCCACCAGGGTTAGCTGGGCGGCACTGAGCGTCAGCGGCCAAGGAGACTGAGGGGGCATAATCATATTGGGATCCGTGCCATAGCCGGTCGCGGTCACAGGTTTAATATTTAAGGCCGGCCAGTGTCCCACGTTACTTTTGTCTGCAACACCTGCCTCAAGGGCCTTTGAGCAACCACCGCTGAGGGTGACGGCGGAGCCCGCCGCTAATAGCCCAAGCCATTTAAGCGACTCTCGGCGGGTCATTCCCGACTTATATTGATAAGGGTTGTTACGATCATGGTGGTGCATTTATAACGCTCCTTTGGCAATTTGCTCGCTGAGCCAGGTTGAGTTGCGCATCGCTAGAGTCATAATGGTAAGCGTGCAGTTTTTGTGTGGGTTAGAGGCGAAAACACCGGCGTCCATAACAAACAGGTTGTCGCAGTCCCAGGTTTGTCCCCATTGGTTGGTGACCGACTCCTTCGGTGAGCTACCCATGCGGGTGGTGCCCACCTCGTGGATGATTTCACCGCCCTTGGAAATGGCTTTTTCCGGCGAGGGGAGTGTCCCTACCTTGGCGCCCATGGTTTCCAATATGGCTTTAGCGGTTTGCAAACCATGTTCGATTTGTTTTAACTCTCTGTCGGACCATTTGAAGTGGAATTTAGCCACTGGAATGCCCCATTTATCTTTCACCTCTGGGTCGATTTCCATATAGGTATCTTTATTCGGTAGCATCTCGCCACGCAGGGCAAAGCCCACGTATGAGCCATAGGCGTCACGGACCTGTTGCTTCAGAGCCGGGCCATAGCCCTGCTTATCACCGGAGACCCCAGAGCCAGGTTGACCAAAGCCGCTACTGATCTCAAAGTGATAGCCGCGTGGGAACGCCAGTTCACCTTTGGCTTGTGCCTTATGCCCCCACCATGGAATAAATAAATGGTTCGCGGTATGGCCATCTTCGTTGTAACGCGGACGCCCTTTCAATGCAGGGATCTGCGCCCCCAGCCAGGCACCCGTGCTGTCCATCAAATTACGACCTACCTGGCCGCTGGAATTGGCCACACCATTGGGGTGCGCCGCGGACTTGGAATTAAGCATGATGCGTGCAGACTCACAGGCGCTGGCGGCCAGGATCACCACATCGGCTCCAATGGCATGCTCGGTTGCAGTCTTCTTATCTACATAGGTGACGCCTGTGACCCTACCGTTATCGTCGACAGATACGGATTTGACCATGGCATCGGTGATCACTTCCAAGTTGCCGGTCTTTTTCGCCATGGGAATAAGCGAAGTGGTGGTTTGGAATGCCGCGCCGATGGAGCAGCCGTGACCACAAGGGGTGGCGTAGAAACAGGCCATGCGGTCGTCGATCGAGCGGGTTAACACGGCGCGGTGCATGGGCACAGCTGGAATGCCAAGCTTTTTCGCCGCGGCCGCTACCAGTAACTCGGGTACGCGGGGTTTAGGCGGTGGCTGTAAGATACCCTCGGATGAAGGCGGCATATCGTCTAAGCCGGTGTTGGTGCCGCACACCCCGACTATGGCTTCGGTTTTATCATACCAGGGGGCTAAATCTTGGTATTCAAACGGCCAGTCGGCACCGTGACCATCGCGGCTTTTCGCTTTAAAGTCGTGTTCGGAAAAACGCAGCGAGTAGCGACCCCAGTGATTGGTGCGTCCACCCAGCATGCGCGCACGCCACCAGTAAAAGTCGGTGCCTTCGGCTTCGGTGTAGGGCTCATTGGGTACCTGCCAACCACCGTCTACGGTGGCGTCGTAAAAACCAAAGTTTTTGTCTTTGTTGCCCGCACCCATCAACGGCGCTTCACTATTGCGTTTAAACATGGGGCTTTCGGTTTTCGGGTTATAGTCGCGTCCCGCTTCGAGCATTAACACCTTATGTCCCAATTTGGCCAGGGTGTAAGCCGCCATAGCGCCGCCGGCCCCCGAGCCCACGACGAGCACTTTATGATCAAACTTCGCCATCACTACAGCTCCTTAATCTTGATATTTTTAAACCACACGCGGTCGCCGTGGTCTTGCAGACCTATGTGGCCACCCTGACCCTGGGCAAAGCCCTGCCAGGTAGCAAACTTGCTGTTTTCCACCAGGGCATTCCAGGTGGTGCTGCCGATGACTATGCTGGTGGTGCTGACACCGTTTTGCCATACCTCGAGGTGGTTATCGCGAAGACGAATGCGCACGTCATTCCACTGACCCGCCACCTTATGGGCGCTGCTGGGCGCGGCGAATAGGTCGTAGATAGAGCCCGCTAAATGGGAGTCAATCTTGTTATCCGGGTGCTCCTGGTTATCGAGAATTTGTATTTCCGGGGCATGGGAATAAATGGCACTGCCTTTTTCATCCACTAACACAAAAATACCACTGTTGCCTTTTTTGGCGATTTTCCACTGCAATTGCAGCTCAAAGTCGTCGTAACTTTTCTTGGTGAGGATATCGCCTCCGCCGCTTGCGGTTAAGGTCATGGCGCCATCTTCAACCTGCCATTGTTTATTCAGGCCGTCACTTTTAAAGTTACGCCACTGCGACATGTCGTTGCCGTCAAATAGCAGCTGCCAACCGGCTTCTTGCTCTTGCGCTGTTAGCTGGTTGTCCTTTGCCCATACGCCAGAGGCGCAGGCCGAGGAGGCCAGGGCAAGCACCAGTGGCAGGGCTTTAATTGCTTGATTCATAGTAGGAAACCCTTGTTACTCTTTACTTGTTGCTACATGGGCGTGTGCGTCCACACCCTTATTGTTTTTGATATAAAAATACAGGCCTAAGAAGGCGATGATAAGAATGGTGGGGAATAGTAAAATATTGCCAAGCACCGCCTGACCGGCCAGTACATCGGCCTGTTGGGCATCGAGATTGGCCGCCGTGGCCTGGGCTCTGGCGCTGTCTATCCAGCTGCCGATCACCGGGTTCCACAGGCTGACCGCAAACATGCCGGCACCACCCATCAATGACATACCCAAAGCGCCCGTTTTCGGGGTGTATTCGGCCACACATCCCAACATGGTGGGCCAGAAATAAGTGACGCCTATGGCAAATAACACCGCTGCCAGGTAGACCATGTTGCCCTCAGCCTGACTCATCACAAAAATACCGGCCGTGGCACAAATCGCCGAACCTAACAGTACGCCCGTGGGGTTAAAGGTGTGCACGATTGGCCCGGCAAAAAAGCGACCCACCGCCATCAGACCGGTGATTAGCGCCAGGATCATCATGGGTGAGGCACCCGAAGCGCCCAAAATGCGCTCAATCCACTGTTGCGTACCCAGCTCAGTGGTGGCGGTCAGCGTCATGCACACCACCAAAAACAAATACAAGGGCGAGATCAGGTTTTGCAGGTTACTAAGCGTCGAGTGGGTTCGCGTATCAAAAATAGGAAATTTAGCCCGTATCATCATGGCGCCATAAATGACCGTGGGTAGTAAAATCAGCGCCACTTGCCATTGCCAGTTAAAGCCACTGGCCGTCATTGCACTTGAGGCCAAGGCGCCAATAACGATGCCGCCGGGGAACCACACATGGAAACGATTTAACATGGTGGTGGTATTTTTAGGGTACATTTCCGCTATTAGTGGATTACAGCCTGCTTCTACCGAGCCGTTGGCGAAGCCGATCAGGAAGGTGGAGAGCAATAAGGCCCAGAATCCATCGGCATAAATGGTCATGATTAAGCCGGCAAAGTGGCAGACAAAGGCCAAGGCCACTAATTTCTTCGCGCCAATGGCGTTATAGATGGCGCCGCCTACCATGGTGGCGATGGGGAAGCCTAAAAAGGCCATGGCATTGACCCAGCCAAGCTCGGTATCACTCAACGAAAATTGTTCACCCAGCTGCCCGAGAATACCGGCACGAATGGCGAAGGTCATTGAGGTTACGACCAGTGCGATACAGCACAGGCAAAACACAAGGCGGTTATTGTGATTATTATTATCCATTGTGGTTGTCCTCATTGGTTAATGCCCAAAATGCGTTTATTGCGTTCGCTGTCGGTGCTGGCGCCGGCAAAATCATCAAACGCCTTGTCGGTGGGCCGGATCAGGTGCTTGGCGATAAACTCGGCGCCCTCGCGAGCACCCGACTCAGGGTGTTTAATGCAGCATTCCCATTCCAGCACGGCCCAGCCATCGAATCCGTACTGAGTCAACTTGCTAAAGATGGCTGCAAAATCGATCTGGCCATCGCCCAGGGAGCGAAAACGTCCCGGGCGGTTTAGCCAGTCTTGATAGCCGCCATACACGCCGGCACGGCCGCTGGCATTAAACTCGGCGTCTTTGACGTGAAAGGCTTTAATACGCTGGTGATAGATATCAATAAATTGCAGATAGTCCAACTGTTGTAAGACGAAGTGACTGGGATCGTAGAGGATATGCGCCCGTGGATGATTATTGGTCGCCGTTAAGAAGCGTTCAAAGGTGATCCCATCGTGTAAATCTTCACCTGGATGCAGTTCGTAACATACATCAACTCCTGCCTCATCAAAGGCATTGAGGATTGGCAGCCAACGCTTAGCCAATTCTTCAAAACCCTGCTCAACGAGGCCTTGAGGACGCTGCGGCCAGGGATACATAGTGTGCCACAGTAGCGCACCGGAAAAGGTGGCGTGACTTTTCAGCCCTAAACGCTGGCTCGCCTTGGCGGCCATTATCAGTTGTTCCGTGGCCCATTTTTGTCGCGCCCGTGGTTGGCCTTTGACCTCATCAGGAGCAAAGTTATCGAACATTTCATCATAAGCCGGGTGCACGGCCACCAACTGGCCCTGCAGGTGAGTGGAAAGCTCGGTGATACACAGCCCGGCTTCGCGTACTATGGCTAGTATCGAGTCGCAATATTCCTGCGAGTTAGCCGCCCGTTCAAGGTCAAATAAGCGTTTGTCGTTGGTGGGAATCTGCACCCCTTTGTAGCCCAGCTCGGCGGCCCAGCGACAAATGCTAGGTAAACTGTTAAATGGTGCTTCATCGCCAACAAATTGGGCAAGAAAAATGGCCGGTCCTTTTATTTGTTTCATATTCTTTAGTGATCCATGGTGAAGGGGTGCCACTTGCTGTCTTGCTTAGACGCCGCAACGGCATTGTAAATAAACGCCATGCCACGCACGGCCTGGTCAATGCCCGGTACATCAAACGTCTCGTTGCTGGACTCCTGGCCCGCCTTGTAAGCGCTGATCTGCGCGGCAAAGTTACGGTAAATATTGGCAAAAGCTTCGAGGTAACCCTCCGGGTGGCCCGCTGGAGTGCGTAATGCCGCCAGGGCAGCCTCGCTTAGAGGACCAACACCGGCACGCAGCAACAGAGCTGGGGCGTTATGGGGACGAAGCCAGAGGCTGTTGGGCTCCATCTGCGCCCATTCCAGGCTGGCGTGCTCGCCATAAATGCGCAAACGCAGGTTATTTTCCTCGCCGACGGCGATTTGACTGGCCATCAGCACGCCTTTTGCGCCATTGTTAAAGCGCAGCAGAACCGTGCCATCATCGTCTAAAGCTCGGCCCGGTAGTACCTGATTGAGATCGGCACAAAGCTCGGTAATGGCCAGGCCACTGACATATTCCACCAAGTTAGCGGCATGTACGCCTATATCACCCATACAACAGCTAATGCCTGATTTGTCTGCATCTAAACGCCATTTTGCCTGTTTGCCTTGCTCATCTGCCGCTTGCGACAGCCAGCCCTGCGAGTACTCCACAACAACCTTGCGAATGGCACCGAGTTCACCAGAAACAATGCGCTGTTTAGCTTCTTTGATCATGGGGTAACCCGTGTAGGTATGAGTCAACCCGTACAGGCTGTTATGGTTTTCAACCAAGGAGGCAAGCTGTTGTACTTCACTAAAGGTGAGGGTCGCCGGTTTATCCGAGAGCACGTGAAAGCCGTGCTCAATGGCCATTTTTGCCACCGGAAAGTGCAAATGATTAGGGGTGACGATGGCGATAAAGTCGGCGCGTACATCCTCCGCGAGCTGTGCTTCGCCTTGTACTAGGCTTTGATAATCGCCATAGCAACGAGCCGGGTCTAAACCGAGGGTTTGTCCCGTGTTTAAGCAGCGCTCGGGGTCTGAACTAAAAGCACCGGCAACCAGGTCTATTTGCCCATCCAGGCGCGCCGCGATGCGGTGTACCGCGCCGATAAAGGCACCTTCGCCGCCGCCTACCATGGCCATTCGAATTCGTTTGTTACTCATCTAACACTTCCTATACACAGGGTTCTACATCACGTTTGTTAAACAGGGTTGTAAAACACCTTGTTTATGAGTTTAGTTAACGTCATGTTATCGATAATAGGGAAGAGCGGTGTCTGGGGGCTAATAAAATTTCGGTTGACAATGCAACAAAATCGGCGTTTACAATAAAAGGATAACCTTGCAATTTAAACTAGGCATTGGCCCATGGAACGTACCGAATTTTTGCATAAAGTAGGTGTAAATCAATTGATTGCCGCTTTTGATCTGATACCCGATATCCTTTTTTGGGTGAAGGATACCAATAGTAGAATCCTTCATGGTAATCAACATTTTATCGAGCACCAGGGATTTAAATCCCTCGAGCAGATCCTGTTCAAAACGGATTTCGACTTTTCCCCAAAGCATTTGGCGTTTCAGTATGTGAACGATGATAAAAGGGTATGCAGGGGTTTGTGGTCACCGACCGCTTGGAATTGAATTACACGGACAGGGGCGAGCTAGGCTGGTTTTCCACCTCTAAACATGTGCTAAAAGATGAGCAAGGGGCGATCATCGGCACCTATGGCGTGACGCGCCATTTACAAAAAACGTCCAAGGCCCTATCGCATGTCAAAGCCATCGAGGCGCCGGTGGAGTATATTCGCAACCATTTCCATCGCCATATTGGCATCGAAGAGCTTGCCGAATTGGCGCACCTGTCGGTGAGTGCACTGGAGCGTCGCTTTAAAAAACACCTGGCGAAAACACCCAATCAATACATTAACGAAGTACGCCTTGAGAATGCGCGCAAACTACTGGTAGAGACGCAATTGCCGGTGTCGCAGGTGGCGTATCAATGCGGCTTTGCCGAGCCGAGTTATTTTAGCAAACAGTTCAAACGTTTATTTGGTGATGTCCCGTCAAATCTGCGGGAAACGATCGACGGCTAAGCTTCTAGCCGACGACGTAACAGCTGCAATGCACCGCTTTCGGGAGGCGCATGCATTGGCGAGAGTATGGCGCGGTGCTCTTTATTTAGCCAGGGCTTCAGTGCATGAGCCACGCCCCCCATCAAACAGATGTGGTCAACGCCCCGGTGTTGCAAATGGTCGATGTAACGAGACACATAGCGAGCGCCCTGGGTGAGTAACTTTTTACCCAAGGGGTCCTGGGCATGACTAAACACTAGGGGAGCAAACTGAGCAAAATAGCCAGGTGTGGCATTAATGCTTTGTGCCGTAAGCTCGGCAGCCGAGCTGCAATGGGTGTAGTGTAATAGGGCATCACTTAAGGGGCATGAAGCGCTTAAACCATCGAGTACCTCAAGCGTATGACGTACAAGCGAAAGTCCCAACCAGGCACCACTGGCGCCATCGCTTAGCAGCAGTCCATGGCCGCCGAGCTCATATACCTGGTCTTTGTCTATGATTCCTGCACAAAACCCGGTGCCGATAATGATCACTGCACCCTTGCCGGTTGGATGGGCGCCGGCACAGGCGATATGCATGTCCGTAGTGATCTCCAGGCGCGCAAATGGATGTTGCCATTGCCGCATCTTCTTAAAGGCCGATGGGACGCCTGCACCTGCAAGGCCGGCACAGGCATATATGGTACTTAATTTCTCCAGCGGCAGGTCCGCGTACATCAAGGCGCGCACCGCGGCATCGGTGATCGACTCCTGAGCCTGAGCGATGGAGGTAGCGATATTGGCTGGACCCGATGTGGCTTCGCCAAGAAATAAACCGCTGCCATCTTCAAGGCGCACCTTGCATTTGCTGCCACCGCCATCAATACCGAGATAGAGTTTTTGGGCAGCGGGTTGTGGATTGTCTTGTTTAGTGTGTTGCATCTAGCATTGCCTTGATTGCCGAGATTGATACTTGGCCTTGAGCCGTGTGCACACCGCCGTAACTGTGCAATGAAAAACGGCTGTTTATCTGTGTTAGAGTCTGCCAAATAGGTATGGCATTTTGCGGCGTTACGCCACCGCCTACGACCATCTCAAGTCGGCCATTGGCATGGGCCAATAATGCCTGCAGGCGCTTTATTCCGGCTGTTGCCGTCAGTCCACTTTGCCAAGGAGTACCACTGCTCAGCACTCGGTCGACCTGCAAAGAGAGCAGAGTATCCAGGGCACTGAATTGATTATCGATGGCATCGAAGGCACGGTGAAAAGTACACTTTAGGTTAAATTGCTTGGCGCGCTGCACCAGAGCTTCTAGCACCCGCAGGTCGACTTCACCGCTTTTTGTAAGGGCGCCAAAGACCACGCCGGTGGCGCCATGAGCGGCAGCAGTGTCAATGTCGTTAAGCATTAGCTTCAGGGTTGAGCTATCCACAACAAATGAGCGAGCGGTTGGGCGGATCATTACCAAGAGCTCGGTATTTGAAGACATCAGTTCGGCGGCAAGCGCTATGGCCCTTGTGCTCGGCGTAGTTCCGCCCTCGGCCATATTGGCGCACAACTCGATGCGCTGGACACCATTGAGGCATATAACCGGAAGGTTGTGTTGCAGCACCCGAAGGTTATCCGAACTCAGGCAAACTTCCAGAATTTTACTATTGTTGTTTTTCATTAATTTGCTCACCGGCATTGCCTGCGTTTCACACTTGTTCATTGTTAATTGATTTTCAATTATTTAATTCATTTAAAATCATGTGGTTGTGTAATTTTAATAAGCTTTGGTCAGTTATTGTTATGCACTTTGCACTATAAATCAGGCCGTGAATAATTGGATCTTTTTTTAGGCTGTACGCCGATTTTGTCTTAGTGCTCACCGAATTTATATTATCGCTCCTAATGGTCATGACTCTATCCTGTGGGCAAGTTTTACAAACTATTAACTTGTGAAAAGTAAGGCAGTAATAGGAACGTAGGCGACACCCCTCGTCATCCTTTTGTTTGGCGAGCAACAATAAGAGAGATACTTGGAGACTGTAATGGCCAACAATAAGAACAACCGACGAGGCGCGGGTCATGCGCAGCGGTTCACAAAGTCTGCACTGTTTTTAGCAATGATGGCGGCGGGAAATGTAGCCTATGCCGATCCCAGCGCCGAAGAAGACGAAGATAAAAAAGAAATAGAAACAATCGAAGTGCGCGGAATACGCGCTTCAATGGCGGAAAATATGGCGATTAAGCGCCTGTCCAACGCCATTGTCGATGCCATTACCGCCGAAGACATAGGTAAGTTTCCCGATAAAAATGTCGCGGACTCATTGCAGCGGGTACCCGGTATTGTGATCTCCCGCAGCGGCGGTGAAGGGGAGAACGTCAGTATTCGTGGTTTGTCATCGGATCTGACCTTTACCCAGCTCAATGGCAACTTTATTGCTTCATCTCCTGGTTCACCTTCACGTTCATTTAGTTACTCCTTACTGCCCTCGACCATGGTGCAATCCGTGGAAGTATTTAAGTCATCCGAAGCCCGTTTGGATGAAGGCGGTGTCGGCGGTACGGTGATCATTCACAGCCGAAAGCCCCTGAATATGGAGGCCAATTCCGGCGCCTTAAACCTTGAATACACCTATGCCGATGTTACGGAAAAATACGAGCCGAACTTTAGCGGTGTGTACTCGTGGAAAAACGACGACGAGAATATCGGTGTGTTAGTCGGCTATTCGCGCCAGGACCGCACCAACCGCTCATTAGGCGGTGATATGAGCGGCGGTGGTGGCTGGCGCTGGGCAACCAGCTCAGATCTACCCGCAGTGGATACCAATGGCAATGAAATTACCGACAGCACTCGGCGTTTTGGCGCCTTAGAAGATGCCTATGGCAATGTTTATGACGGCGTGTGGGCGCCTCAGGTTGCCGGTGTTGGCGTAACCAAAGAAAAGCGTGAGCGTGAAGGGATCCAGACCACCTTGCAATGGCTGCCCATGGACACCCTGGAGCTGACCTTTAACTATTTCCACTTTGAGCTCGGCCAGGACAGAACCACCTCGCAAATGTGGATCCCCGAATGGAAATACAACCCCAATCATTTAGTTGGGGTTGAGCTCGACGATAGCGGTACCATAGTCACGGGAATGGACTTCACCACGGGCGCCGGCGGCACCGAGGGAAATATGGAATTCCCCTGGATTATAGGCAGTTACACACTGGAAGAAGACACCTCAGACACCTATGACTTCGGCTTTGAATACAGCGGAGACGTGTATGATTTGAAAGGTAAATTTGGCCGCACCGAAGCCAGTGGTGGCCCGTCCGAGTCATGGCGAGCGGCCTATAAAAGCGGCCAACCGGCCGGGCGCAGTGATTCCGGTTTAGTGGAAAATGCGGCGTCGTTTGCGGGTTGGCGTTTGGGCGATCGCGTCTCCTTGTATACCGATCCAGCCTTACTGGATAACCTGTTGGCGGGTGTTGCCGGTGACCCGGATCCGGGCTCGACCGGCTCAAGTTATATCGTCAGTGACCTCGAAGAAGACTATGGGCAACTGGACTTTAGCTACCATTTGAGCGCGGGTTGGGTCGATACCCTGCGCGTGGGGGTGAAACATCGTAAAACCACCTTGCACCGTGAGACCAATAATACCTTTTTTATTACCCAGGAGGGGGCGGCGGGCATTGCCAACGGTACTCTGGACCCATTTAGCCAGGGCGCCATTGACGAGGTTTCCTACCAGTGGATCGGTGGTATGCCAAACCTGGAGGATGTGCTTAATACTCGTTCCGAGCAGAACATTCCCGGCGGCTTTGATGTCAACGTCATGCCCACCATAAATTGGGATAAATACCGCGATCTTGTAACCAGCGAGTACGCCAAATATACCCGTAAAGAGCCGGACTTTGTTTTTGATATTGAAGAGAAAATTACCGCGGCCTATGTGCAGGCGGATTTTTCCTATGAAAGTCTGCGCGGTAATGTCGGTGTGCGTTATGTAAAAACCGAGACCAACATAATGTCGTCGGACAAGATCAATTTCTTCTTGGATGACATTGATGATGTCACTCAGGAGGACATCCTTGGTGATCGCCGTTTACTCGACGTGGAAGAAACCATTGGCCGTACCTCCACGGATCATCAGTTCTTACCTAGTTTAAACCTGGTGTGGGATGCCACAGACAATCTGGTGCTACGCGCTGCCGCGGCGAAAACCATGTCCCGTGCCCCTTACAACGATATGGGTGCTCCGGAGCAATTGACCTTTATCTCCCAGGAGTGGGCCGACGACCGTTTGGAATTCCGTGGTAACCCGGTTGAGCCGGGCTGGCAGGGTTCCGGTGGTAACAAGGACTTAAAACCCTACGAGTCGGTGCAAACCGATATCTCCGCCGAATACTACTATGGTGACGGCTCTGCGGTGGGGATAGCCCTGTTTAACAAGGACGTGGATAACTTTATTGTGCCCTTGATCATCACCTCAACGCGTTCTTTTGAGGGTTTTACCAACCCCAATACCGGTGAGGTGATCGTGCCCGAAGGTGAAATTACGGTGACACCTTTTACCACCACGGCAAACGGCACCAACGCCACCTCGCGTGGTATAGAGATATTCGCCCAGCATGCCTTTGATAATGGCTTCGGCATCAATACCAACTACACCCTCAATGACACGAATCAGGCAGATGTCAGTGTCGACGGTGAAAAGGTTGGTGAGTCGGCCTTGGTTGGCAGTGCCGATAACCAGTTCAACTTCTCTGCTTACTTTGAGAACGATACCTTCAGTGTCCGCGCCTCGTACAACCGCCGCGGTAAAACCGCCTTGGGTCTTGCCGATGGTTTGACCGTGTACCAAGAGCCATACCAACAGGTTGACGTCAATGCGTCCTACAGCTTGATGGACAACCTGTCCTTTAGCGCCTCGGTGATCAACTTGACCGAGGAAGAGCCCAGAACCTTTTATGGTGAGGACAGCAAGGCCAGATTGCGCAGCAGTAGCTACAGCGGCCGTCGTTACTATGCCGGTTTAACGTATCGTTTTTAATTAACTCATTATGTGACATGCGCACCGGTGCCCAAATTGATGGCCAGAATGACGAGCAGAAACGCCCAAGCCAGGGCGGTGCGCATCAGTAAAGAACAAGGTAGCAATATGAAAAAGTCTAATTTTATCAAGGTGACATCGGTACCTTTGGTGCTGTGTAGTCTGCTTAGCGGCTGCGGCGGCAGCGATGATCCGGATCCCCAGGACGTGCCAGTTACCCCGGCGAGCACGGCCGCAGAAATGGCGGGCTCGGTGGTCAAAGGGACCTTAAGTGGCGCCCAGGTCAGTGTGGCCAGCCTGAATGGCACCGAGTTGGGGATCAATGCCGAGGCTATCAGTGATGCCGACGGCGAGGTGTTTTTTACCCTCAATGGCGCGCCGGGCTTTGGTATTAATACCACGGTGAAGGTGATGGCCAGCACCACGGGGCAATCGAGCATGGTGTGTGACGCGCTGAACTGTGGTGATGCGCAAATCGCTCAGGAGTTAAGCGGTGAGGCCCTTGCCGGGGCACAATTAAGCACCTTGACTCATGTAAGTGTGCCCTATGGCAATCAGACCGACGGGGAAGCAGATGCCACTATGCAGATTAATGCCCTGACCACACTGGCCACGTTTTTAGTGGAGCAGGAAATAGCCAATGGCCGTAATGTCTCCAGTGCCGAACTGATGGCTCTTGCAAAAGCAGATATGTCGGCTTTGCTGCTGCGTACCATGGGCTGGCAAACCAACAATACCAATGTCTTCGAGCTCCCCGTGATCAGTGCCCATAGCCTGGGTAACTTTCAGGGGGTCGAGCAATGTGAAACCAACGAGGCAGGGGAGCAGCAGTGCCAAACCCCCTTAATCGATGAAACCCGTATCAAGTTGTCATTGCTTAATGCCGCGTTTGCGCAGTTGAACAGTGGCGAGACCTTGGCCGCCAACATGGCGGCGGCGCAGGCGGATATCACAGCGGCCTTGGCCGATGACTCAGAGGCTTTAGAGCGCTTTCGCCAACGTCTGTTCGATGCCATTGAGCAGCATCCTTTGAGCGCAGAGTTAGGGCTTAGCGGTGCAGCCATTGTTGATTTAACCTTGCCCTTATCTGATGAGGCCAACAGCAGCGGGCCGCTTCGCGAAGTCAGCACGGTGCAGACCATGATGGATGCCACCATTACCGCCCGTAATGCCATCAGTGATGCGGAGAGTGCAGACAAGGCCTTCGATAAGGACTTACAAACCAAATGGCTCGACCATAACGATTGGCAAGGGGCACCCAGTGTCGCGGATCCGTCCTGGCTGCAGGTGGACTTTGCCTCGCCGCAGGCGATCAGCAGCGTGTTTATCACCAGTGCCAACGACGCGCCAGCGCGCGACCCGGAAAATTTCGATATTCTGGCGTCCAACGATGGTGGCCAGAGCTGGATCACCCTCGCCAGCATTGTGGGCGCCTCGTTTGATGAGCGTTTTGAGCGCCAGGAATTTGCCTTTGCTAACGCCCAGGCATACGCCAGCTACCGTATCAATATCACCAAGAATCAGGGCAATGATGGCTTGTTGCAGCTGGCGGAAATTGAGTTTGTTGGCCCTGTACATGTGAGCGTGGATCACAGTGATGACCCGCAGGCGATGGCCTCGGCACGCAACAGCATTGGCGATGCGGAAAATCAGGATAAGGCTTTTGATAATGACCCAACCACCAAATGGCTGGATCACAATGACTGGCAAGGTGCACCTAGCGAGGCGGATCCGTCCTGGATTCAGCTCGACCTCAGTGCCCCTAAGGCGGTCAATGTGCTGGCTATTACCAGCGCCAATGATGCCCCGGAGCGTGACCCGGAGAACTTCTCTCTGCTGGCGTCAAATGATGGCGGCGAAAGCTGGATAACGCTGGCTAGCTGGGTAGGTGAAGCCTTCGATGAGCGCGCAGAGCGACGTACCTTCGCCGTGGCCAATCAACTGGCCTATAGCAGCTATCGCCTGGAAGTAAGCAAAAACAAAAATAACGATGGCCTGTTGCAACTTGCGGAAGTGGAGTTGATTGGTCCCGAGCTTGAAGGCCTGGATCACTCCCTTAGCAATGGCGCCAGCTACAGTGCCCGCTTTAGTATCAGTGACTCAGAAAGCGCGGCGCAGGCCTTTGACCGAGATGTAAGCACCAAGTGGTTAGATCACAATGACTGGCAGGGCGCACCCACCGAGGAAAACCCGGCGTGGATCCAGGTACATATGGCCGAGGCGCAAGCCGTCAATGAGCTGATGATCACCAGCGCCAACGATGCGCCCGAGCGCGATCCGGCCAGCTTCTCGCTGTTGGCTTCGAACGATGGCGAAACCTGGCTGTCATTAGCGAGCTGGGCGGGGGAGGAATTCTCCGAGCGCTTAGAGCAACGTCATTTCGCCCTGAGCAATGGCCTTGCCTATTCACATTACCGCCTGTCGGTAAGCGCGAATGCCAACAATGATGGCCTGGTGCAAATTGCCGAGGTGGGTTTTATCGGTCCTCAATATCAGTTACAGGATTTAACCGAGCTGCCTGGCACCCTCTTTAGTGCGCGCTCTAGTATTGGCGATGGCGAAAATCAGGATAAGGCCTTTGATAATGACGTAAACACCAAGTGGCTGGACCATAACGACTGGCAGGGCGCACCAACGGCTGAAAACCCTTCCTGGATACAGGCCGACTTTAGTGCCCCTCAGGTGATCAGTGAAATCGCCATTACCAGTGCCAATGATGCCCCGGAGCGCGACCCTGAAAACTTTAGCCTGCTTGGCTCGAATGATGGTGGCGAAACCTGGGTTGAAGTGGCGTCCTGGGTCGGTGAGAGCTGGGATGAAAGGTTGGAGCGTCGCACCTTGAGTTTTAGCAACGGCTTCGCCTACAGCAGTTATCGCCTGAGTATCAGTAAAAATGCCAATAATGATGGCTTGGTACAACTGGCGGAAATCGAGTTAATTGGCCTTGACAATTAACCTGCCCACAACGCAAAAGAGCCAGAAGTAATTGCTTCTGGCTCTTTTTTTAGGTTAGTTTTTTAAGTTAGTTTACTTCCACCGCTTGTAACGAGTCGCTTTGATAGCAACCCAGGATACGTACAAACTGAGTATGATCTTTAAGGTCCTCAAGGGCGCGCTGCACCTTGGGCTCTGCAAGATTGGCAATTAAATCAACATAAAACACTTCTTCCCAGGGGTTGCCCGGGACCGGGCGTGATTCCAGTTTCACCATGTTAATACCATGCTCCTTAAAGACCATAAGCGCATCGGCGAGCGAGCCCACATGTTGCTCGGTCGCCATAATCAGGGTGGTCTTGGTCGGTATTTGCGTCGATACCTGCATCGCCTTACGAGCTACAACGATAAAGCGGCTGTGGTTTTCACTTTGATTGGCGATGCCTGTTTTCAACACCTCTAGGCCTAAATGTTTACCGGCCTCCGCAGAGCCAATAGCAGCACTGTTATCACAATTAAGCGTCGCCTTCATGGCGCTGGTGGTGGAATCGCAGTGTTCCAGTTGGACGTCATTTAGGCCTTGAATAAAGCGACTACACTGGGCAAAAGGTTGGGGATGGCCGTAAAGCTTGGTGATGTCCGCCAGCTCGGTGCCGGGTTTAACCAAGAGGCAATGTTCTACAGAGTGAGTGACCTCGCCTACGATGGAGACTTGGGCATGCTGTAACAAATCGAATACCTCGTTGATGCTGCCCGAGCTGGTGTTCTCGATTGGTAGCACGCCGAAGTCGGCCTGACCTTTTTCCACCGCGCCGGTGATCTCATCAAACTGGGCGCAGCCCATCTCAACCAGCTTACCGGGGCGGCGACTGAAGTATTTGTGCACAGCCAACTGGGAATAAGAACCCTGGCCGCCAAGATAGGCTACTCGGTTGGTTTCACCCAAGGCCTCGGGATTAAGGTTTTGCTGCAGCATGGCTTGCTGATGGAGTACCGAGTCTTCAAGTACCCGCTGAAAGACGCTGTTAATGTAGTAGGCATCCAGGCCGAGGGATTTACCGTAGCTGATCAGCTTTTCCAGTAGTTCCTGCTCGCGCGCTTCATCGCGAATGGGCTTGTTATTGGCGATTTTATATTCCACTACCGAATGGCTGATGCGGCGGCGCTTTGCCAATAAAATCAACAGCTCAGAGTCGATTTCATTGATGTCTCGGCGCAGTGCCAGGAGCGTATCATTGGTCATTATTAGGTTTCCTCATTCCCAAAACGAAAAAGGCCTCCCGTGTGGGAGGCCTTAGCATGTGTGTGAATCTCACGTACTCGCTCGCGCCTCCCTAACAAGGGTGGTAGATAAAAAAGCGAAAAAATACGAAAGAGATAATGTTCATAGCTTCAATCTACTGGCTCGGACGGCTAAAAGTCAATAGGCCAATGGCGGTAATAGGGTAAATATTTATCGGCGCTCGTTGCTTACCCAAAATCCCCCCAGACTCAAGACTAAGGCATTAATTTTTTGGGCGTTTGTTCCCATAACGACTATATTGATCTTGTTGTTAATTCTTTTGTCTTAGTTGTTGGAGGGTTAGCAGAAGATTCGCGTAAAAAGGGCTATACATAAACGCTGTGGCTGTTATATTTGCTAGCTGGCTAAAATAATAAAAAACCAGATACTTAAAAAGGATCGGCTGTGGTTTATAGGCGTCCGCCATCTCGATTTGGCATACATTCGTTAAGCATAAAGCTCTCGGTATTGATTTCGGCTATATGCCTGATCGCCGGCATTTTTGCTGCGGTGTTTATGCTGAAGTCTGAGCAAAAGCAGTTAATGTTTCAGGAAAATGAGCAATTAAACCAGTACAGTGCGCGGTTTATCGGTCAGTTTGGGCAATTAATTGATAGTAAAACCAATATTGCCGAACAAGCCAATGCGGTCGTGGCTCGCGAACTGTTTTCCGGCGAGCTCGGCTACAGCGCGCCAATGCCGCAGTTTATTACCACCGATGAGTCAACTCTGCGCAGCATCACTCCTGATGGTATTAGCGCGGCGGTAATGCCAAAAGCCAATTATTCTTCCTATTATCAACAGTTGTTCACCCGCTCCGAGGAGCTTTGGCGCATTATATCGCCCACGCTGACACAAGAGTTTTTTAATTTTTACCTGTTAACCGCCGACGACTTTGTCCGCATAGCCCCTTCAACCTGGGCCATGGATGCACCGGAAAATTATCGCGCGAATAATGCGGTTAACTTCAACCGTGTCGGCCCAGAGCAAAACCCTGACAGACTCGCGGTGTGGACCCCGGTTTACTACGATAGGGTCGGCCGTAAATGGGTGGTTAGCATAGTGACTCCTATTTATCAGAACGATAAGCACACCGCGCTGACCGGCGCCGATATCGAACTAAGCAACTTACTAAGCTTTTTGCCCATTGACGATAAGCATCAGCAGATGTTTGTGGTGGATGGCAAGGGTCAATTGTTGGCGCATCCAAACCTGGATGATGCCACCTATCAGCGTTATGGCCGTGAAGGCCGAACACTGCGTATGTCGGACTTTATTAATCCCCAACTGGTTAAATTAGTTGGTGATGCCTTACGTCTCGAACTGCCGACCATGACCGAAGAATTTGAGTATGACGGCGAACAATACCTGACCACCATCAGCAAGGTTGATGGCCTGGATTGGTATGTGGGTATTTATCGTAAGCAATCCAGTGCGCTCGAAGCGCTGGAGGCGTTGCAGCTTAAGTTTTTAGGGCTGTTTATTCTCTATGCTATCCTGGTCGCCTTGTTACTGCATCAGGCCTTGTATCAACTGGTATTGCGCCGTATTTATCTGCTTGTGGATGCGGTCTCCAGCTTCGGTAAGGGCAAGATGGACACCGAATTTCCACCCGAGGGTAAGGACGAGATAGGTGTGCTTAACGGCTCCTTTAAAGACATGAGTGTGGAGCTGATCAATACCATCACGGGCCTGAATCAACGTATTAAAGAAAAAGATATTGCCGAGCAGGCCGCCAATCGTTTGTCCAAGGCGGTGGCGCACTCGGGAACGGGCGTGTTGATCACCAACTATCAGCTGCAAATCGAATACGTAAACCCGAAAATGCTGGAAATGACCGGGTTTGATGAAGAACATTTTACTAATGCTAAGTTGTTGAGCGTCATTGCCAAAGAAATGGCGATATTTAACGATGATATCGAATACGATTTACGCACCCGCAACTACTGGCGTGGTGATACCATGTTGGAGCAAATCGACGGCCATGCGTTGTGGGTATCCTTAAGTGTTTCACCTATCCGTGATGAGGAAGGGGGCGTCAACAGCTATGTGGTGTCGGCGCAGGATATTTCCTTCGTTAAAGAAAGCCAACGCAAAATGGAGCAACTGGCTTATTTCGATACCCTGACCGGTTTGGCTAACCGTACCTTCTTCCGCATGCAGTTGCGCAAGTCCATGGCACTGGCCGAGCGTGGTCATTATGCCTTCGCCCTGTTTTATTTCGACCTCGATGAGTTTAAGCGTATTAACGATACCTTGGGCCATGATAGTGGTGACCAACTGCTGGTTGAGGTGGCCAATCGCTTGAAGAACCGTTTGCGTACCGAGGATACCATTGCGCGTCTTGGCGGCGATGAATTTGCCGTGCTGCTCAGTGGCATTGAAAGTCAAGAGCGTGCTAAAGACGTGGCCCACACCATACAACGCACCTTGAACCAGCCTATCACCCTCGGAAATAATGAGGTGATTGTCAGCGCCAGTATCGGTATCACCATGGCGCCGGACGACAGCAGCGAGGAAGACCAACTCCTTAAACATGCCGACTTGGCCATGTACGAGGCCAAGGCCAAGGGCAAGAACACCTATCATTTCTATTCCAGTGAGCTTAACGCCGCCGCCAATGAACGCCTGTATATTGAAAACGAGCTGCGTCAGGGGATTCGCGACAGTCAGTTCCACCTCAATTATCAGCCTCAGGTTGATAGCCGTACCGGTAAGGTACTGGGTTTTGAGGCCCTGATACGTTGGACACACCCTACTCAGGGGGCGATTTCGCCGGTGAAATTTATTCCTATTGCCGAGGCGACCGGCCTCATTGTTGAACTCGGTGAATGGGTCTTACGTGAAGCCTGCCGTTTCTCGGCGCGTCGTGCCCAAGCCGGGCTGGAAGCAAATATTTCTGTGAACTTGTCGGTGCGCCAGTTCCAAGATGCCAACCTGATCCCCTGTTTGGCCAATATTCTTGAGCAAACCAAGGTGGCGCCAAAGAATCTGCATTTGGAGTTGACCGAAAGTATGCTGATGGGAGATGTGGATACCGCTATTTCTCAACTGCACGATATCAAACGCCTTGGAGTGTCGATTTCCATCGACGACTTTGGCACCGGTTATTCGTCGCTCAACTACCTTAAGCGTTTCCCCGTCGATGTGCTTAAGGTCGACCGTTCCTTTGTGCAGGATATTCCACACGATCCGAACGATATGGCGATCACCGCGGCGATCATTGCCATGGCGCAAAAGCTGAACCTTAATGTGGTGGCCGAAGGGGTGGAAACCCGGGAGCAGATGGAGTTCTTAAAAGCTAACAACTGCTTTGTGGTGCAGGGTTATTACTTTAGTCCACCTCTGACCGAGCAAGGCGTTGCCGAGTTGCCGAATGTTATTTTCGGTTACGAAGCGGCATCTGAGTAATGGGTTAGGGCCCATGGCGGGCCCTGATAATGTATGTGTGCGTGCGTTACTAAAGAAGTGGACTGACATCCACCGGTAGGTCAATCAGAATCAATAAGGCACCCCGGCCACCATACTCCAATGGCGCCTGATGCATGGCGATAATATCCGGATGCTGCACCAGATACTGAGGCACCTTGTGTTTTAAAATGCGCTCGCCAATACCGTGCACCACACAGGCGCAGTGTACATGTTGCTTTTTACACGCGCTGATCAAGGCCGCCAGTTCCAGTTTCACCGTTTCTTTGCTCATGCCATGGCAGTCGAGGATAAGCTCCGGGGCATAGTCACCGCGCCTTAGCTGCTTGGCGAGATATCTGTCTTCACCTTCTTTGACATAGCTAACCGTACCCTGGGTATCGATATCGGGTATGTACTCGTCGGAAAAGTAGAATTCCGTTTTACTTTGACGCTGCACCTGTTGGCGCTCGCCGATGTGCTTCTTTTGCCCGCTGGTAAGGCGCACGGTGTCGTTTTTCACCCGCTTGGTCGAGCCAATGCTTTGGCGAAATAGATCGATGTCGTCTTGCGACAGTTCGGTGTTGGCCGAACTCGGAGGTTGCTGTTTTTTCATGGCCGAGACTTTGGGGGTTATTGACTCTTGCTGTTTGTTTCTGGCGCAGCTTGCAGGGTATTAATACAAGGCTGTGCATGTGCTAGCTGGATATTCTACATGAATATGAGAAAACGCAGTAGAAATACGCGGCATGCGTATCCGCTACAACTTACGTTGAGCTTAAAGTAAGCCAACTGGATAAACAGATACCAGGTAAAAAAAGCATAAAAACCTAGCGCTAAACACGCTACAATGGCGACATTATTAGCTGAACTAGCAACAGAATATGAACGACAACCTTATTAGCGATGCTGAACTGCAGGAAGCTCAGCAGGAACTGCATAGCATTAGCGATTGGCTACGTTGGACCACCAGTCAATTTAGCGCCCATGGCATTTATTTTGGTCATGGCACCGACAATGCCTGGGATGAAGCGGTAGCACTTATTCTACCTTCATTGCATTTACCCATGGATGCCCCGCAAAACCTGCTGGGCAGTCGCCTGACTAGTCGCGAAAAACAGCATTTATGTGCCTTGATCGCAAGACGCATTAACGAGCGTACGCCGGTGGCCTATTTAACCAATCAGGCTTATTTTGCTGGCATGCCGTTTTACGTTGACGAGCGTGTGCTGGTGCCGCGTTCGCCCTTTGCTGAGCTTATTAACGAGCAGTTTTCTCCTTGGGTTCAGCACCCTGAGCAAATCACGCGCGTGCTTGATATGTGTACCGGCTCGGGCTGTATCGCCATAGCCCTGGCGCAAGCGTTTGACAATGCCCTGGTGGATGCGGTGGATATTTCTCCCGACGCTTTAGCGGTGGCCGACTTCAATATTCAGGATTACCAACTGCAAGATCGAGTGATGCCGATTCTATCCGATGTCTTTAGCGGCGTGGGGGATGAAAAATACGACCTGATCGTCGCCAACCCCCCTTATGTGGATGCCGAAGACATGGCCGACTTACCAGAAGAGTTCCACCATGAGCCGGAGCTGGGTCTGGCATCGGGCGAGGACGGGTTGGATGTTACCCGTGAGCTATTAGCCAAGGCCTCCGCTCATCTCACCGAACAAGGTTTGTTATTTGTTGAAGTGGGCAACTCTATGGTACATATGGAGATGCTTTACCCCGACGCCCCCTTTACCTGGTTAGAGTTTGAACACGGTGGCCTTGGGGTATTTATGATTTCTAAAGCACAGCTTGATGCCTACTTCGGGCAATAAGCACCGCTGATTTTTCGCGCCATTTGGAATGAGGATGAAGTATGGCAGGTAATAGCATAGGGCAGCTGTTTCGGGTGTCCACATTTGGTGAAAGCCACGGCCCCGCCCTCGGTGGGGTAGTCGATGGCTGTCCCGCCGGTTTGCAGCTCGATGAAGCCGACCTACAGGGCGACTTAGACCGCCGTAAGCCGGGACAGAGTCGCTACACCACAGCGCGTCGTGAAGAGGATAGAGTGAAGATCCTCTCCGGCGTGTTCGAGGGTAAAACCACGGGAACCAGTATTGGTTTATTGATTGAAAACACCGATCAGCGCTCCAAAGATTACGGCAAGATCAAAGACGTGTTTCGACCGGGTCATGGGGATTACACCTATTGGCACAAATACGGCATTCGCGACTATCGTGGCGGTGGACGCTCCTCGGCGCGGGAAACCGCGATTCGTGTGGCCGCCGGAGCTATTGCCAAAAAATACCTTAAGCAGTTTCATGGCATAGAAGTAAAAGCCTGTTTGTCACAGCTCGGTCCCATTAAGGCCGAGCAGTACGACTGGCAGCAGGTTGAGCAAAATGCGTTTTTCTTTCCAGATAGCAGCAAGCTTGATGCCCTGGATGAATATATGCGCGATTTGAAAAAACAAGGCGATTCCATCGGCGCCAAGGTCAAGGTGGTTGCCAGTGGCGTCCCCGTGGGCTTGGGTGAGCCTGTTTTTGACCGCCTCGATGCGGAGCTGGCGCATTCGCTGATGAGCATCAATGCGGTGAAGGGCGTGGAAATTGGCGACGGCTTTGCGGTGGTCGAACAAAAGGGTTCAGAGCATCGCGATGAACTGACGCCGGAAGGCTTTACCTCGAACCATGCCGGCGGCGTGCTTGCGGGTATTTCCACCGGTCAGGACATTGTCGCCAGCATTGCCCTTAAGCCGACCTCCAGCATTACCGTGGTGGGCCAGAGCATTAATACCAGTAATGAGGCGGTGGAGATGATCACTAAGGGCCGTCACGATCCCTGTGTGGGCATTCGCGCCATACCCATCGCCGAGGCCATGATGGCCATCACCCTGATGGATCACCTGTTGCGTCAACGGGGGCAAAACCCCGATGTACGCCTCGAGCATGGGCCAATACCCGGCCAAAGACCCGAATAAAAAACGCAGCCCTAGGGCTGCGTTTTTTACTTTAGCGGCCAAAGCCCGTACAATCGCGCGGTGTTTTGAATTTACCCTTAGTTATGCACCAGGTTGACGAATTAATCACACTCTTTGAACGCACATTTTTTGCCACCCATAACACCCGATTGGTGCGTGGCGACGATGAGCCTATTTATTTGCCCGCCGACGACCGGTGCGACTATCATCGCATTGTCTTCGCCCATGGCTTTTATGCCAGCGCCTTGCATGAAATAGCCCATTGGCTGGTGGCCGGAGAGCGTCGTCGTCAATTGGAAGACTACGGCTACTGGTATTGCCCCGATGGTCGCAGCAAGGCACAGCAGCATGAGTTTGAAAATGTTGAGGTGCATCCGCAGGCCATTGAATGGGCGCTGTGTTTGGCCGCCGGTTTTACCTTTAACGTCTCGGCGGATAACCTAGGTGGTGAGCAAACCTGTCGCTTCTCCTTTCAAAAGCGTGTCTATGATAAACTCCTGACCTTGATAGAGCAGGGTTTTAATGCGCGCACCGAGCAATTGCTTAAGGCCCTGGCACAGCATTATGATCAACCTTATCCGCTGTGTCGCACACAGATACAATGGCAACCTCCAAAGGAACTAGATTATGCAGTTTAAGCTGGGTTTTATTATCAATCCCGTGGCCGGCCTGGGAGGCGCGGTGGCTCTGAAGGGCAGTGATGGTGCCGATACCGCCGCTAAAGCCATGGCTCTGGGTGCAGAGCCCAAGGCGCACCTGCGTGCTCGCGCGGCACTTGAGCAGTTGCTGCCGCATCAAGAGCATGTGACCATCTATACCGTTAATGGCGGTATGGGAGAGTTGGTGGCCAGGGAGCTCGGCTTTAATGTCGAGGTGGTGTATCACAGTGCCCACCCTACCACGGCACAGGACACAGAGCGTGCGGCGCAAATGTTGTGCGAGCAAGGCGTTGACCTGATTTTATTTGCCGGTGGCGATGGCACCGCACGAAACCTTTGCCATGCCATTGGCGAGCGAGTACCGGCCTTGGGCATTCCCGCCGGTTGCAAAATCCACTCCGGCGTCTATGCCATTACCCCCAAAGCGGCGGGCCGGGTGGTGGAGATGCTGGTTAAGGGCGAGCTGGTCACGCTTGCCGAAAGCGATGTGATGGATATCGATGAAGACGCCTTTCGCGCCGGTGCGGTGCGTGCCAAACGCTATGGTGAACTGCGTGTGCCGAGCGAATTGCGCTATGTGCAGGCGGTGAAAAATGGGGCCGGTAAGGAAGTGGACGAGCTGGTGCTTGCCGACATCGCCGCCTATGTGGTCAGCGAGATGGACGAAGATTGGCAATATATCATCGGTTCGGGTTCAACCGTGGCCGCGGTGATGGAAGAAATGGGTCTGGACAATACCCTGCTTGGCGTTGATCTGGTCCAGGATCAGGAATTGATCGGCCGCGATATGACCGCACAACAGTTGCTTGAGGCCTGCAAAGACAAGCCGACTAAACTGGTGATCACCTTGATTGGCGGCCAGGGCCACCTGTTTGGTCGTGGTAACCAACAGTTGAGTCCGGCCCTGATCCGTGCCATAGGCAAAGAAAACATTATCGTGGTGGCGACCAAGAGCAAGCTGCAGGCGCTAGAGGGGCGACCACTTATTTGTGATACCGGCGACAGCGCCCTGGACGACGAATTATCCGGTTATATTCAAGTAACCACAGGTTTTAATGACCACGTGCTCTATGCCGTGGGCCACAATGAGGAGCAGTAATGCCTTATTCAAATTATGTAGACGCGGCGCAGCGTTTTTTTGACGATTTGGTTGATCACGCCGATGACGACCAGCTATTTGCCGGCGGCTATTTACGCGGTCATTTCGATTTGGCCGTGGGTTATGCGCAAGTGGAAAACCTGGCCCTAAGTCCGGCAGAGCTAAACGAGCAGATTGAGCAGAGCCTGGTTAAGGCATACCATAGTGGGGAACTAACCGATGCCGACCGCGACCATGTAGTGGTTATTTGGGAGCAGGTGAAAGCCCTGGCCAGTTAACGGCTTCAAGCTCTACCTAGTTACAGGCATTAGGCGAGTCTAATGCTTTAGCATGTAGCCTTTATGTTAATTTTCAAGTAGGCTGCATGGTGTTAATCACTCGGGACCTGTGCCCGAGTGGCTGTTTTTAGGTTAGGAGTCACAAAATGAATAATAATAATGGTGACCAGCAAGGAGCTGCACCAAGTGGCGCAATCGCGCGCTTTCTCAATACCATAGAGCGAGTGGGGAATAAACTGCCAGACCCGGCAATGATTTTCCTCTTTGCCATGTTACTTATCTGGGTTCTATCCTGGGCCTTCTCGGGCGTGACCTTCGATGTTATCGACCCGCGCACTCAAGCCCCCATAGTGGTGAACAACCTGCTTACCGGCAATGCCTTGGCGGGCTTTTTGGCTTCCATGGTGAAAACCTTTACCAGTTTTGCACCCTTGGGCGTGGTGCTGGTGGCCATGCTGGGTGTGGGTGTGGCCGAGCATTCGGGCTATATCAATACCGGCATTAAACTTATGCTTAAACGCACACCTAAGGCGTTGCTGACGCCCATGGTGATCTTGGTGGGCATTGTTTCACACACAGCCACCGATGCCGGGTACGTGCTGGTAATTCCGCTTGCCGGGGTGATCTTTTATGCCATGGGACGTCATCCCTTGGCGGGTATCGCCGCGGCGTTCGCCGGGGTGAGTGGCGGCTTTAGCGCCAACTTTATTCCATCGGGCATTGACCCCTTACTGCAAAGCTTTACCCAAAGTGCGGCGCAGATCATCAACCCGACCATGGAAGTGAACCCACTTAACAACTATTACTTTACCTCGCTGTCGAGCATCTTTATTGTGCTGGTGGGCTGGTATATCACCGACAAAATTATTGAGCCGCGACTGAAGAGCTCAGAAGTGGACGGCAATACCGATGAACTGCCTGCCTTTGACCAGGCCACGGGCAAAGAGAAGAAAGCCTTTTTAATTGCCACCGGCGTTATGCTGGCCGGCTTGGCCTTGCTGGCCTATGTTGCGAGCTTAGACACGTCACCGCTGCGTGCCAAAAATGGCAACCTGGCGGACTTTAGTGCGCCGATTATGCAATCCATAGTGCCGCTGATTTTCTTGCTGTTCTGGATACCTGGTGCAGTGTACGGCTTTGTTGCCGGTACCTTTAAGACCTCGAAAGACATGATCATGGCCATGACCAAGGCCATGGAAGGTATGGCGTATTATATAGTCATGGCGTTTTTCTGTGCCTTGTTTATTGCCGCCTTTGCGCAGTCAAACCTAGGGGCTCTATTGGCCATTGAGGGCGCTGCCGTGCTTAAGGCCATGTCGCTGCCAAGCGGGGTGACCATTATCGGCATCATCTTCTTAACCGCCTTTGTGAACCTGTTTGTTGGTTCGAGCTCGGCGAAATGGGCGTTATTGGGACCTATTTTTGTGCCCATGCTGATGCAACTGAATATCTCGCCGGACTTAACGCAGGCCGCGTATCGTGTGGGGGACTCCAGCTCCAACATCATTACGCCGCTGATGCCGTACTTCCCGCTGGTGGTGGTCTACTGTCAGAAGTATGTGAAGAACACAGGTATCGGCACCCTGATTGCCATGATGTTGCCTTACTCCATTGCCTTCTTGGTGGGCTGGAGCCTGTTCTTACTGGCCTATTGGGGTCTGGGTATTCCGCTGGGCATTCAAGCCTCTTATACCTACGGCTAAACGATTGTCCTTGGTATAACACAGCAAATAAAAAGGCCGCTATTTAGCGGCCTTTTTCATTTTGGCGTTTTAGTTAAAGCGCCATGTTAGGTTGGTGTAGATATAACGACCACGTGGGTTGTGTACCGAAGATACATAACCGTATAGGTCGGAATCACCATCACCGATAGCAAACGGTGGATCTTCATCGAAGACGTTGTTCATACCCACTGAGATACGAATATCGTCGTTGACGTTATAAGCGCCTTGAATATCTACCAGGGTATGGGAGTCAACATCGCGGGATTTGGCGGTGTCGAAATCAAGATCACCGTCAAAGTTGATATCCGGGGTGTCTTCAAACGAGCCCACATAACTGATGTTCATGTTGACATTGAAGTCCTGGAACTCCCAGTTGGTGGCGAATAAACCACGGTGACGCGGGTATTCGTATTCGCCGATATACTCACGACCGTCCTTGTTGAACTCGTGCATATATGACCACTCAAGGTTGAACTTGAGCAGACCCATATCGTCCATATCCATCTTATAGTTGGTGGATAGGTCGATACCCGAGGCCTCTTGCGAAGAAACGTTCTCGAACGTACTGTGCACCTGCTGGATCACACCCAGGCTCTGGCCTGCAACAGGAGGAAGACGCACACACACGGTGCTGTTTTGGTCATTACAATGGGTGTTGTATACGCTACCGAAGTCTTGTTCGTCGATCTTGTTGTCTTGCTCGATGCTCCAGATATCTACAGATATGCCGAACTCGTTAACCGGCGCCCAAATGGCACCTAGGTTCCAAGACTCAGACTCTTCGGCATCAAGATCCGGGTTACCGGCAAACTCAATATTGTAATCGAGTAGATCACAGTCTTGGCCCGTGGCCTGACAACGATAAGTATCAATGAAGAATTGACTCTCTTCCGATGGGCCTAAGCCAATTTGTGCCAGCGATGGAGCACGGAAGCCCTGAGCCCATGAACCACGTAGTGAAAACTCGCCACTGGGTGCCCATTTAAAAGCTACCTTCGGATTGGTGGTTGAACCAAAGTCGCTGTAGTCATCGTGACGACCGGCCAGTTGTAGTTCAAAATCATCGCTTAGAGGAATGGAGAATTCCACATAAGCAGCCCACTGGTCGCGCTCTGCCGCCGCCGATACCGACTCTGTGCCGAAGATCAGACCGCGCTGGAATTGGTCATCAGGCACATCGCTGACGTCTTCATCGCGGTACTCAAGACCGGCGGCCATCATGACCATATGCTCATTAAACTCAAAGGCTTCGCCGCTGATGCTGGCATCGAATGAGGTCATATGCGACTCACCGCGACGCACTAGGCTGGTGGTGATGCGGTCGATGACCTCAGGTGAGTTCTGAACGCCACCGAAGGGATTGTAGTTACCGGCGTCGATTTCCTGCTGCAGGAAGTCAACACGGACCCAACCCATAGAGCGGTCGCCGGTTTGCTCTGACTTACTGCGGCCTTTTTGCGCTGCTACTTCCCAGCCCCAGT
The DNA here is from genome assembly GCF_002964785.1 of Pseudoalteromonas sp. T1lg48. Lineage (GTDB taxonomy): Bacteria > Pseudomonadota > Gammaproteobacteria > Enterobacterales > Alteromonadaceae > Pseudoalteromonas. Next base: position 732,157 of record NZ_PQCC01000018.1, on the reverse strand, counting down.
CATTGATTTCACCGCGTAATCCCGCCACGATGCGCAGGGTATCGGACTCGATGTCCCAACGGCGAGGGCCCGCATCTACTGTACGGTAACGACCAATTTCAATATCTTGGTTGAAAGGGTTGTTTGGATGACTGCCAGGGACAGTTAAGCCAGCATCTTCATCCAATGGTGTTGGTGCACCACCGGCTTCCGAAGTATTATGCTGCGCGGCGATTTCCATAAAGGCGGTGATATCGTTATTAAATTTATAATCGAATTGGGCGATGGCACCAACACGCTCGGCAGGCGGTGTAATAAAGCCATAAGGGCCGTAATCAAATAAACAGCTACCGCTCGCGGTGGCGCTGTCGGCAGGACAATCCGGGTCAATGGTTTTCACGCCATCGACATAGAAATAGCCAGGGAAGCCACGCGATGAACGAAAATCCATACCGCCATAAGGCGATTGGTTAGCGGTGCCTAAACGGCCCATTTCATCGGCTTCAAGTCCGGTATTTTTAAAGTAATCAAGAATAACCGAGGCGCTGCCTTTGTCGCTGGTGGTACCCCATACTAGGCTGGCAGTGGTTTCTTCGTGGTTTGGTCCCGTGGTACCACCATAACCGAGGTTCACTTCGATGCCTTCGATGTCCTTTTTCAAGATCACGTTGACCACACCGGCGACCGCATCGGAACCATAAATGGCCGAGGCGCCGTCTTTTAGAATATCGATACGCTCGATGGCCGATACCGGAATCGAGTTGATATCAACGAAAGAGTTGGTAATGCTCTCGGCAAAGGCACTGATGGCAACGCGGCGGCCATTGATTAGTACCAGGGTCGCATCGGGGCCTAGGCCACGTAAGCTTACCGCGGCACCACCGTTGGCGGTTGAATCCTGGTTATTGCCGCGGGTCGAGAAGGTACCATTGCCGGCAACTGGCATACGCTCTAGCAATTGCTGAAGGTTGTCATAACCCATATTGGCGATATCTTCCTTGCCGATGCTCTGTACCGGTGAAGGACCTTCCATATCGGTGCGTTTAATACGCGAACCGGTTATTTCAATTCGTTCGACGTTTTCCGCCGTTGTCTCTTCGGCTTGCGCTTGAATCGACATGGACAGCGCGCCGGTGCCTAAAGCCAAGGTGAGTGCCGTGCGCAAGGCACTGGGTGTGAACTTTCTCATCCTGAAATCCTTATTATTATCCCTGTGGGGATTTTTTGTTGTCATAATTATCTACTGCTAAATATCCACGTAGGAGTGTAGTAGAAAATCAGTAGAAACATAGAATTAACATTATTAACAAGCCTGTGGCAATGCGTCTTTTGGCTGAATCTGTAAAAAAGCGTTTAGATTAATTTACATGTTTGTGGCGAACGGGGCAGTACTAGTGGCTTTGAGATGTGGAAGGAAGGCAGGTGACGGTAATATTTTGTTACTTAAAATGGATACAAAAAAAGCGAACATAGGTTCGCTTTTTTTCATTTTGTTTTGTGTTTCATGACCCGTTCTTTTTCACGAGCCCAATCTTTTTCTTTAGTATCGGCACGCTTGTCATGCATTTTCTTACCCTTGGCGAGGTAAAACTCCAATTTTACCCAGCACTTTTTCCAATACATGGCGGTGGCTACCAAGGAATAACCCTCGCGTTCGGTGGCACCGATCAAACGGTCGATTTCGCGCTTGTTTAAAAGCAACTTGCGATAGCGCATTGGATCGCAAATGGTGTGGGTTGAGGCGCTGTTTAGGGGTTGGATTTGGCTCCCCAATAGATAGGCTTCCCCGTTCTTAATATGGATATAGGTATCGGAGATATTAACCTTACCGGCGCGAATACTTTTCACTTCCCAGCCTTGAAGCTCAAGGCCGGCCTCGAATTTATCGTGTAAAAAATACTCATGGCGCGCTTTTTTATTGAGCGCGATGGTATTTGAGGTCGATTTTGCTGTTTTTTTCTTTGCCATAGTGGCGCCATTATACTGATTGTATGCGCATTTACACCAGTTTTTTATTACCTGCATAGCGTCGGTTGCGGCGCCCGGTTTTTACCTTAAACGCCTGTCCTGCGAATGCCCCTTGGGGCTGGCCCTAAAGCTTGCTAGAATTGCGCTGTTGTGAGGAGAGGTTATGCCACAAATAGAAAAATCAGCGCTGGTGATGTATAGCAGCAAGGAAATGTTCGACCTAGTTAATGATGTCGATGCGTATCCTGAGTTTTTACCCCATTGCAGTGACGCCAAGGTGTTTGCTCAGCAGCAAAATCATATGCGTGCTGGATTGGAAATATCCAAGGCCGGGCTAAAAAAGTGGTTTACCACAGAGAATACACTCGACGCCGAGCACCACACCATCGCCCTGGCTTTGGTGGATGGCCCCTTTAAACACCTGCATGGTCATTGGCAGTTTAAGCCCCTAGATGAGCATGCCTGCAAGGTGAGCCTAAAATTGGAATTTGAGTTTGCCAGCAAGCTGGTGGAAATGGCGTTTGGCCGCGTCTTTAACGAGGTCGCGAAAAACATGGTGCAGGCCTTTACCCAGCGCGCCAAAGTGGTTTACGGAGAGCGTTAATGATAGAAGTTGAAGTGGTGTTTGCCTTACCCGATAAAGCAACCGTGCTTAGTGTTGAAGTGCCGAAAGGCAGCACGGCCGAAGAAGCAGTATTGAAATCGGGCATAGTGGAAAAATGCCCGGAAATTGATATGAAAAACCTAACCCTGGGCATTTGGAATCGTACCTGCAAGTTGGATACCGAGCTTAAGGCTGGGGATCGGGTTGAGATTTACCGACCGCTAATTGCCGATCCAAAAGAAGCTCGCCGTAAACGGGCCGAAAAAGCCAAAGAAGAAGGGCGTGCCAATAAAATCACCGGTGCCAAGGTGAAAAACGGAGACCCTGGCTAACTTGTAGACCAGTGACATAAAAAACGCGGCCATGGCCGCGTTTTTACATCATCCCGTTTAATTCGTTATTGTTCTAGCGGGGTATTAAAGTCTTCCGGTTGCTCGTAATCTTCCGAGCTGATGCTGGCCAGGCGATCGTTGGCAAACTTTAGCTTAAGCTGTTTGCGCTGTTCAAATTCACGACCAAGATTGAAAACATAAAGGTAATACCAGGTATCCTTGTCGAAGGCATCCTCTGCAACCGGCTTACCTAGCACGTAGAGTACCTGCTCGCGAGTCATGTCGACTCGTAATTTATCAACGTCGGATTGTTCTAGAAAGTTTCCCTGCGGAATATTGATGCGGTAGACCCAACTAGAGCATGCACTTAAACTACTGCATACAATAACGATGGCTGCTACCAGCGAAAACTGTTTAAACCACTGCATGTTCGATTATCAGTCCTTATTAGTTGTTGTTAGCATGATACCCATTCGACACCGAAGGTAAAGCGCGAAATCATAAATCAGACCCTAACCGAGGTAATTAGTTTAATGAGTTTAGATAAATCCGAGTCATGGTGGTTGTATATTGTGCAAACAAGATACGGTCACTGGTATACCGGGGTCAGCAATAATGTTGCTAAACGCCTGCAGGCGCATGAGCAGGGAAAAGGGGCTAAGAATCTAAAGGGTAAGGGGCCGCTCACCTTGGTATTCACTATGCCGGTGGGGACACGGAGCGATGCCTGTAAACTCGAAGCCGAGATTAAAAAGCGCAGCCGCGCCGGTAAGGAAAAATTTATCAATGCGCATGAAAATCACCGCACCGAGGTCCTAGCAATTCTCTAATAAAGTGCGTTAATAGCTGCAGCGTTTGCGCATAACGTTCGCCATGGATCTGTGCCGCTGTGTCACTTGGCTTGTGGTAATGCGGGTCGTCCGCAGAAGTGACAAAGATAAAGGGTAATTTTTGCTGGGCAAAAGCCCAATGGTCGCTGGCCCTTAGCCAGTCGATACGCTCGGCACTAAGACGACGATTGATGCTGCGATTGGTTCTGGCCATTTGTGTTTTTAAGGGGCTGTTATCAATATGCGCCTTAGCCATGGGGCATAAAACTTCCCGGGTATAGAAAAACAAACGGCTGTTGGCGCGAGGCATATTAAGCATATCGAGATTTATATTTAGGCGTACGGCATCATCGTTTTTGCCTTTGATGAAGTGCTTGGCCCCATGCAAGCCGTTTTCCTCAGCGTCGAAGGCGGCAAAGGTGATTTGCTCGCGCAGTGGCTGCAGTTGCTCTGCTATGTAAAGCATAGCGGCAACGCCAGAGGCGTTATCATTGGCTCCAGGGTAATAGTGACGCCCGGGTTTGCCTAAATGATCGTAATGGGCACTGATCACCACACAATTTCGTTGGCAGTCATTGCTGATAATATTGCGCCCCTGACCCTGTTGAAAAAAGCCCTGCTTAAAGGCAAATGGCTGTACCTGAGTTTTATAACCCAGTTGTTGTAACCGGGTTTGCACATAGTCCCCGGCTTGAGCACCGCTGTCGCTGCCCGCCTTGCGCCCAGCCAGGGCTTCACTGCTGAGGTAGGTTACATCCTGGTGCCATTGAGGCGCAGTGGTCGCCACGGCCGCCACGGCCAGGTGCGAAGCAAAAAGCCCCAGCACGACCAACAAGTATAAATTTACTTTCATCGATTTGTTGCGATCAGTTCCAAGCTAGCCAGTTTGCCGCGATAACGCAGCTTATCATAGTCAAATTGCGCTTTTTTGTGCGCCATTAGCAAGTATTTGCGTGTGGCCTTAATATCACCCATCAAGTAATAGGTGTGGGCCATGCCAAAATAGCTTTCATGGATACGTTCATCCAGCTCGCGCGCCTTGCGAAAATGACTCAGAGCCTGGGCATATTGTTTTTGCACCAGACTGTCGTTACCCAGAGCGATATGGTAGTAGGGGTTGCTTCTGCGCATTTGTGCCAGTTTGCGTTCTATATCCACGGCCTGGTTTTCGCGCTCGGTGAGGCGATAAAGAATCGCCAGATTCCCGAGCGCAGTGTTGTTATCCTTGTCTATATTGATGGCGTATTGATAGGCGCTTTCGGCGCGCTCAAAGTCATTGATTAGTCGATAGAGAACACCTAGATTTCCCCAGCCGCCCGAGTAGTAGGGGTCCATTTGTGTGGCGGCGAAAAAGTAGCTGTAAGCGCGTTCATAGTCCTGCTCGACTAGTGCGGCGGCGCCCTTGTTGTTATAAAACATGGCGGCGACACGCTCTTTGGTGATTTCCGTGGTTTTAAAATTGCCGTTGGAGATGTCCGGGGCAAAATCAACCAATACCTCACGCTCTGCATTGTACAATTCATAGACCTCGTTACGATGACGCGGCTGGTATAAGCGCAGGTTAATATGGCCGGTGAGCAGGTTATAACCGCGATTAAGTGCCCAATATTCCGGAATATGCACGCGTTGAAATTGCCCCTTTAAACCCAAGTGCTCGGCCATGCTAAAGGCTAAAATGGACAGGGATAAACAGTTGGCATTCAGTTGTTTATAGGTTTGCGCCGCGGTCAGGGTGGCACCGGATTGGTAGCGCACGCTTTTATCGCCATTTTCTAAAATGTGCATCATCAAGCGCTTGGTGGCACTGAGATTTGCAGAGCGGGTGGCAAAGGCGTTGTTTAACTGGGCTTTCATTGAGCTATCGAGCGCGAATATCTCTTCCAGACTTTCCACAGTTTGTGCATGGAACTGCGGGTGCTGTGCCAAGTTGTTTGGCGGTGGGGGAAGCTCTTTGACTTGTGTGCTAATGCACCCCCATAACAAAAGGAGCGGTACCATAAGGGTGATTAAGGTGCGCATACTAACCTCCACGGCTCAGGCATAGACAATACTTCGGGCCCAATCCTTGGAGCACATACTAGTCTAAGTATAGTTTAGGTTGTCGCTTAGGCCGTTGGCTAATTGTTACAAAGCATGAATGGGTGATTGATTCGTAAAGAAAAAAAGCCCAAAGCATCGACTTTGGGCGCAAGGGAGTGACGGTGGCTACCTACGTTGTTTAAACAATCTTTTTCATTGCCGACATGTAGCTTCGCAGCTTAGTGCCGACGATCTCTACCGGGTGATTACGCAAAGCTGCATTCACCTGGATCAGGGCCTGGTTATCAACACCATTGTCCGTCTGCTCGAGGCCACGGCCGATAACATCCGTGTCTATGTTGCGCATAAAGGGTTGCAGCAGCGGCAAACAGGCGTGGTTATATAAATAGCAGCCATACTCCGCGGTGTCTGAAATGGTACGATTCATCTCATAAAGCTTTTTACGGGCTATGGTATTGGCGATAAGCGGTGTTTCATGCAGCGACTCATAATAAGCCGATTCGGCTTTGATGCCCGCCGCCGTCATGGTTTCATAGGCTAATTCTACGCCCGCCTTGACCATGGCTACCATCAAAATGCCATTGTCGAAAAATTCCTGTTCACTGATGTGCACATCGCTATTTTGCTGTTGCTCAAACGCCGTTTCTGCCGTTTGCGCACGCCAGCCCAGTAGCTTGGTGTCGTTTTCGGCCCAGTCCGCCATCATGCCCTTGGAAAAGTCGCCGCTGATAATGTCATCCATATGCTTGTTATAAAGCGGGCGCATAATGGTTTTCAGGTCTTCGCTAAGGGTAAAGGCTCTTAATTTCGCCGGGTTACTGAGGCGGTCAAGCATATTAGTGACACCGCCGTGTTTAAGTGCTTCGGTGATCACCTCCCAGCCATATTGAATGAGTTTTGCCGCGTACCCGGGATCGATGCCTTTTTCCACCATTTTATCGAAACACAGCAGGGAGCCGGTTTGCAGCATGCCGCACAGTATGGTTTGTTCGCCCATCAGATCCGATTTTACCTCGGCAACAAAGGACGAAAGCAGTACGCCGGCGCGATCGCCACCAGTACCCGCGGCATAAGCCTTGGCTTGAGCCAGGCCCTTACCTTCAGGATCGTTTTCCGGATGCACGGCGATTAATGTGGGCACCCCAAAACCGCGTTTGTACTCTTCGCGCACTTCCGACCCCGGACATTTGGGAGCGACCATGATCACAGTAATATCGTCGCGGATCTGCTTGCCTTCTTCAACTATGTTAAAGCCATGGGAGTAGGCAAGGGTAGCACCTTGCTTCATCAGTGGCATAACCGCATCAACCACGGCGCTATGTTGTTTATCGGGTGTCAGGTTTAACACCAGATCCGCATCGGGGATAAGCTCTTCATAGGTGCCGACCACAAAACCATTTTCGCTTGCGTTTAGGAAAGATTGACGCTGCTCACTAATGGCCGACTCTCGCAGGGCATAGCTAACGTCTAAGCCCGAATCACGAAGGTTTAACCCCTGATTTAGGCCCTGGGCACCGCAACCGACAATGACTAGCTTTTTGCCAAGGAGTACCTGGACGCCGTCGCTAAACTCGCTGCGATCCATAAATTCACATTGCCCTAATTGTGCCAGTTGCTCGCGCAGCGGTAGGGAGTTGAAGTAATTTGCCATTGTCGATCCTCGAAAATAATAGTTCTGCTAATAGGTCTGTTATTGACTCTAGGCAAAATAGAGTATTGCGTAAAATGATATATTTGCATTATTGTGTTGCGTATATTGAAATGAGGTGGCCATGCAACATAAACAACTGCATTACTTTTTGGCGCTTGCCGAGACCCTGCACTTTGGTCGTGCCAGCGAGCGGTGTTATATCAGCGCCTCGACCCTGAGTCGTAACATCAAACAGTTAGAGCAGGAAGTGGGGTGTGAGCTGTTTGTGCGTGATAACCGTCATGTACAGTTGACTGCGGCGGGGGAGCACTTCTCTCACTATGCCAAAAACACCCTGGTGCATTGGCAGCAGTTTAAAGCAAGCTTGAACCAAGAGCAGGAAGTCGCCGGAGAGCTCAGTATTTTTTGCTCGGTCAGTGCCGCCTACAGTTTCTTGAATCCCTTGTTATCGGCACTGCGTCAGCGCCATGGTAAAATTGAGATGAAATTACATACTGGCGATCCGGCTCAGGCTCTTGAACGAGTCCTGGATCATCATGAAGATGTGGCCATCGCCGCGAAACCCGCACGTCTAGCACAGCAGTTGGCATTTTGCCGTTTAGGTTGGTCGGAGCTGGTGTTTATCGCACCAAAAATGCCCTGCGAGGTGAGCCAGCAAATTAATCAAGGAGGGACGATTGCCTGGGAACAATTGCCCTTTATTATTCCCGAGCAGGGCGAGAATCGAAGCCGGCTGATTAATTGGTGGCGAACAAGGCGAATACAGCCGCCCATTTATGCTCAGGTCAGCGGCCATGAGGCTCTGGTTTCCATGGTCAGTTTAGGCCTGGGAGTGGCCTTGATCCCGCAGGTGGTGTTAGAAAACAGCCCATTTAGTGATAAGGTACAGATAGTCAAGGTGGGTGATGCACCGGCACCTTTTGAACTTGGCCTGGTGGCCTTGCAGCGACGGCTGTCCGAGCCGGCGCTTGGCGCCTGTTGGCAGTTGGCGAAGCAATTATAAATGGCGTTTAGGTGACCAAAAGGGCGCGATTTGTTAACAATTGTTATTGCATACTGAACAAAACCTTGACTGTTGCTAGGATAGCGGCTCGTTTATTCTTGGGGAACCATATGCGTTTAGGGCTTCATACTTCCGTGTTGAGCACCGTTTTGGCTGCGTTGGGTAGCGCTGTGCATGCCAATGAGGTGCCGTTAGAGCAATGGCATCTTGGCATTAACATCGGTTACGGAGTGATGAGCAACCCGCTGCACGGAGGCGACAATGTGCACTTGTACCTGGTTCCCGATGTCGCTTATTACACCGATACCTGGTATCTCGATAATAATCAGGTGGGCTACACCTTTGTCAACCAAGACGAGCATGTGCTCAGCGCCATTACCGAGATTAACCCGGAAACGCGGTTTTTTGTCGACTGGCATCCCAGCAATGTCTTCGCGCTGCAAGCAGGAAGCTCTTCTCTGCTCGCCGACAGCCCGGCTAGAGTGAGGGTCGATGAGCTTGATACGCGCCGCTGGGCTTTCGATGCCGGTTTTGAATATCATTATTTTACCGGAATAGGGCAATTTCAGGCCAAGGCCTTGGCGGATGTCAGCGATGTGTATCGCGGCTGGCGTGCTCAAGCAAGTTGGCGTTGGGGATATCGTATCGGGCAATGGGTATTGGAGCCCAATATTGGCATCAATTACAGCAGTTCCGAGCAGAACGACTACTTCTATGGCTTAAGTCGCGAAGAAACAGGCGGTTATGGTGCCATTGTCGTTGGTAGCAGTATACAACCCTATGCTAAAATTGATGTCAGCTACCTAGTCGACGAGCATAATGCGCTGCGCATGCACTTTGGATATATCGATTATCATACCCAAGCCGAGGCCAGCCCATTGTTTAAGGACTCTTCCTCGTTGACCTTGTTTATCGGTGTGAAGCACCTTTTTTAGTATGATGAGTTTGGCGGCGACAGCAGTGATCGGCAGCGCGGTGGTTATGACCGCCATGCCTGCATACGGGGACGAGCTGTTGGAAATTTCGCCGCAATTTTGTGTGGTTGAAAACAAAGAACAAGCCTGTACAACGCAGGTTAATATTCGCTGGACTTTGCCCGAGGCCATACCGGTGTGCTTGCTTGAAAATAATCGCACCTTGGGCTGCTGGCCCGCGCAGCAACAGGGGGGGTGGCAGTATAAAGCCAAGGTTCAGTTACCAGCCATATACTCCCTCACTCACGCGCACACAGGCGAATTAGTCGTAGATACCCAGCTGGAATTGCAAACGTTACGCAGCTCGCGTCGACGCTTGCGTTCCGTATGGAGCTTTTTTTAATTCAGGAGTTGGCCCATGGCGAACATACTCTTAGTCGAAGATGACCTGGCTCTGCAAGAGCTAACCCGGGACTACTTACAACAGAATAACCTCAACGTTGAGGTGTTATCTCGTGGTGACGAGGTAATGGATTATGTGCAAAAGCATCAAGTGGATCTGATGATTTTAGACGTGATGCTACCGGGTAAAGACGGCTTTGCGGTCTGTCGCGAAGTGCGAGATAAATATTCTTTTCCTATTCTGATGTTAACCGCTAAGGGCGAAGACTTTGACCAGGTGATTGGCTTGGAACTGGGTGCCGATGACTATGTGATTAAACCGGCAGAGCCTAGAGTGCTGTTGGCGCGGATTACCGCCTTGTTGCGTCGTACCCAGGAGCAGGATAAAGCGGTGCAAAGCGTCACCTTTGGCGAGCTGAAAATCGATAAAAACAGCCGCATCGTTACCTTAAAAGACAGTGAAATTACGCTTACTTCTCATGAGTTCGAGCTGCTTTGGTTGCTTGCCAGCAATGCCGGAGAGGTGTTAAGCCGTGAATACGTGCATGAGCAAATGATCGGTCGTCAATATGATGGCCTGGATCGCACCGTGGACGTGCGTATTTCGCGGTTGCGCAAAAAGCTCGGTGACAACAGTGATAAGCCCTATAAAATCAAGACGGTTTGGGGTCAGGGTTATCTCTTCGTTAGCGATGCGTGGAGTGAATAACTAGTTTGGGCAAACTCTTTGTCAGCCTTTATTTATACATTATTGTCTCCCTGGTCATAGCGACCGGGGCCATAGAGAGGCTTTGGCCCGCCGACGAGCAATCTACCCCTTTGGCGATGGAGCTGGGCAATAACTTTAAAGCTCTGGCACAAAGCGAGCTCGGTCGTCAGTATATCAACAGTCAATACCCTATGCGTCAGCTGCAGCGTAGCGACATTGCTTTGCCGGAGCAGGTGCAAGTGCGCCTGGAACAGGCCCAGGCGGTGCATGTTTTCGATGCCGAAGAGCACCTGCTTTGGTATGTCCCCCTAGATGATGAGCAACTACTGCAAATAGGCCCGGTGGAATTGCCTAATGCTCCCGGTGAGAACTTTGTCGGCCCCTATTTGCTGGTGTTGCTGCTGGTGGGCGCTCCGGTGGGGCTTTGGAGCCTGATGCTGTGGCGCGATTTTAATAAACTCAGTGAAACCTGTGCCCAGGTGGACGGGCGCACCGACATTAATGTCAGCAATATGGGGCGCTCCTTCTTATTGCCTATCACCGATGCCTTGCAAGTGATGCAGCGGCGCATCCACAGCCTGCTCAATGCTCAACGTGAGCTCACCTCTTCCGTCTCTCATGAATTTCGTACGCCCTTGGCAAGGCTCAAGTTTGCCCTGGCCATGCTAGAGCAGGGCAGCAACGAAAAGCAGCAAAAGTATATGCAGTCGATGACCTCGGATATTACCGAGTTGGAAAATCTGGTCAGCGAAATGCTGCACTATGCGCGTTTGGATGCGCAAGGGCCAACCCTGGCACTGGAACTTGTCGACCTCAATGAATTGGTCGATAACATGGTGGAAAAACTGAACTTCGATAGCAAGGTGCGTATTGAGGTGCTGCACGAGCAGCCCAACCTCTATCGGTGTGATCCGCACTTTTTAGCCCGCGCCCTGCAGAATCTGCTCGGTAATGCTCTAAAGCACGCCCGCCATCATATTCAGGTGCGTATTTGCTCCAATGAGGAACAATGTGACGTCTATATCGAGATGATGGCGCCGGTATCGCCCCATCAAAACGGGCCGACATCTTCAAGCCCTTCATCCGTCTCGACCAAAGCCGTGCTAAAAGCACAGGTGGTTATGGCTTAGGCCTGGCCATCACTGCGAAAATTGTGCAATGGCATCACGGTCAAATTCGCGTTGACAGCAGCGCCTTAGGCGGTGCCAAGTTTGTTATGTCTTTACCGCAGTCCAAGTCAAAGTTCAGTTAGTTCCTATATCTTTAACTTATCTTCATCATAACTAATAACTTAATTTAAATAATCTAATAAATGATATTGATTGTTATTTGCGTATCGTTATAATGAGCTCCAATTACAAACAAGAATGATTATTATCTAACTTGGGATGACAACATGAACTTGCGCAAATCTCTTATTACTACCGCTGTACTTGCAGCAACCTTAGGCCTAACCGCATGTGGCGGTGGCTCAGGCTCGGATAACGACGGCGGAACTCCTCCTGTAAATAAGGCGCCTACCGACATTGCTGTTTCACCAAGCTCGGTTAATGATGACCTAGTAGGTGGCGTAGTGGGTACGCTGAGAGCAACCGATGACAGCACCTCGGGTTTAACCTTCTCTTTAGAGGCCGACGAAGCCTTGTTTGAAATCGTTGATGGCACCACATTAAAGTTAAAAGAAGGCATCGCCCTTAACTTTGAACAGCAAAGCGATGCCACAGTGACGGTCACGGTAACCGACGCCGGTGGATTAATCTTTCGTAAAGAAATCACCATCAGCGTGGCCGATATCGATGCCGAAAACGGCGTAAACATCTATGAGTTCGACTCTAAATTAGGTGCCGGTTCATCGGTTTCTTACGGCGGCCAAATTGCTCGCCACGCACTGTCGGCTGAAATTAAGCACTATATCGGTCAGTTAACCGGTGACTATGTGACCACTAATAGCCTTACTGGAGACATGGTGAAGGCACGCTTGCATGCGCTTTGGGGTGATGTTGACGGTTCATACGAGGTAGTAAAGGATGACAGCCTAAGCTTCCTTGGCGATATCGACACGGTACAACACTCATTTGCGGACATTTCATCTTCCGGCAAAGAGCTGAGCGCTAAAGTCGCTGGTAACGATCCGTCTAAAATGCACAAAGCCTGGCAGGAAGAAGGTAACTTCCAGGGTTGGAGTGACTTCGGTACACAGGCAAAAACGCCTGAAGGTTTGATTTTCCATTACTTTGATTTGTTGGCCGCCAACATCGATAAATACAATGCCGGTGAAATCCTGTTAGACCCTGCAGGCAACACCATCACTAAGCTGTATATCACAGAGTCTGGTTTAGACTTAAACCAGTTAATTCAAAAGCACACCCTGGGCGCCCTGATGTTCTCTCAAGGTACTGATGATTACCTAGAAGAAAGCATCGGCTTTAATACCGAAAATGTTGTTGATAACGTCAATGCCGATGACGGTGCCGCCTACACCACATTAGAACACCACTTCGATGAAGGTTTTGGTTACTTCGGTGCGGCGCGTAACTTCCTGGAATACAGCGACGATGAAATTGCAGGTAAAGGCGGTCGTGAGGCGTTTGCTTCAGGCTACAACGATTATTCGGGCGACACTCTAATCGACCTTAAGTCAGAATATAACTGGGGTAACTCGACCAATGCCGCCAAACGTGACCGTGGCGCCACGGTAACGACGGACTACTCGGCGGCGGCCATGAATGCCTTTATCGCCGGTCGTAAGATTATCAACGATAACGTAGGCTCTGCGCTTAGTGCCGAGCAAATGGATGCCCTAAAAGTACAGCGTGATATCGCCGTAGCCAACTGGGAAAACGCCATTGCCGCCACCGTTGTGCACTACATCAACGAAGTTCATGCCGACTTAGCCGTTGTTGCTGCGGGTGACTATACGGCAGATGACTTCGCTAACCTAGCCAAGCATTTCTCGGAAATGAAGGGTTTTGCCATGAACTTCCAGTTCAGCCCATTCTCTCCGTTCAATGCCGAGGCCAATGTCGGTAAATTTGCTGAGCTGCACAACTTACTGGGTGATATGCCAGTAATGACCGATGCTGCTGCCGTAGCGGATTATCAGTCTGACCTAATGGCGGCTCGCGACTTACTGCAAAGCATCTACGGCTTTAATGCCGATAACGTTGCTAACTGGTAAGCAATGAAACACGGCGACACGCCAAAATAGTATTTCCAAAGGTTAGTCGCGAGTTAAATCGCGCCTAGCCTTTTGTCGTTTTCAGTATCTCCCAAAAAATGGGAGTTTGGCCAAATAGGATGAACCATGACTACTGCGAATTTTCGCGTTAAAACTCTGGCATTTGCCTTGACCCTGGCCTTGGTAGGGTGTGGCGAGAGCACCTCAAGCTCACAGGGCGAAGGCTTTAATAACGGTGGCGATCAAGGGGTAATCACCAACCCGACTTCATTCGATGAAGCCGAGCTGGTTGCCAGCCTGGTCGATAACGTTATCACACCGGCTTACACCTTGTTTTATACCCAAGCGCAAGCGCAGCGCATCGCCATTGCCGATTACTGTGCCCTTGAGCAGGCGAGCATAGAAAGCAGCTCGGAGCAGGCGTTAGCGGCGATGAACACGGCGCAGAATGCCTGGCTTGATACCATGGGGGCTTGGCAGCAGGTTGAAGTGATGCAAATGGGGCCACTCCTTAGCAACAGTGGTGAGCTGCGTAACCGCATCTATTCGTGGCCGGCTATTAGCCGTTGCGGTATCGACCAGGATGTGGCCTATCATCAGGATGGGGTGATCAACCTGGACCCTAATCGTCCTTACGATATCAGTACCCGTACCGCCACTCGCCGTGGCTTGTTTGCGTTGCAACATGTGCTATTTAACACCCAGTACGATCATCACTGCAGCATCGCCAACGAGGCTTTGGCAGATTGGAACAGCCTAACCGAGCTTGAACGTAAGGTGGCCCGCTGCGAATACGCCGTTACCGCCGCAGACGATCTGATCGTTTCGGCCGAGGAATTACTTAATAAATGGCAGGGTGATAATGGCTTTGCGGCGCAGTTGAAAAGTGCTGGCGAGCCAGGCTCTCAGTTTGAAAATGCCCATGTTGCCCTGAACCGTATATCGGATGCCATGTTCTACCTGACCGAAATGGTGAAGGATAAGAAGTTGGCCGAGCCCATCGGTATTTTACCTAACTCCTGTGGTACTTCGGCCTGTGCCGAGGACGTGGAAAGCTTCGATGCGAAAAGCTCACTTGCCAATATTCAGGCCAACCTGCTGGCTTTCGAAGCCTTGTTAGTGGGTCAACAGCAAGGCCAGGAGGCCCTGGTTGGTTTTGACGATTACCTGGATGAAGAGCAGGCGACGGCCACCAAGGAGCGCATGTTGCAAGCCATTAGCGAGACCAAGGCCGCCATTGCCGCCATCGACTCGAGCCTGGCCAGCGCGCTTATCGACAATGAGCAGCAGGTGCGTGACGTGCATACCAAGGTGAAAGCCATCACCGATGAGCTGAAAAACGACTTTATCAACGAACTTGCCCTTGAGCTTCCGGCTACGTCGGCCGGCGATAACGACTAAGGAAGACCATGAATTACAGTAAATTAGCCTTAGCCGTAGGCATTGCGGCGCTGGGTTTTAACGCAGTTGCCGAAGAAAAAAAATCGCTTGAGCATATTCAGATAATCAGTCACCACGACAAGTTGCGTACCGAAGCCGGATCCGCGACTCTGATCGGCGAAGAACAACTGGAAGAGTTTGAGTTCGATGATATTCACCGCGTGCTTTCTCAGGTGCCTGGCGTCAACATTCGTGAAGAAGACGGTTTTGGTTTACGTCCGAATATCGGTTTTCGAGGCGTGACACCGGAGCGCAGTAAGAAGATCACCATTTTAGAAGACGGTGTGTTAATAGGCCCTGCACCATACTCGGCGCCGGCGGCCTACTACTTTCCGGTCACCACGCGCATGACCGCGGTGGAAGTATTCAAAGGCCCGGCGGCTATTAAATATGGCCCGCAAACCGTGGCCGGTACCCTTAACCTGGTTAGTCGTCAGGTGCCGGATTATGCCACCGGTGGCATTGATTTGGCCGTGGGCGGCGATGGCTATAACAAGGCCCATGGTTACTACGGCGACCGTCAGGGTAACTTTGGCTTTTTGGTTGAAGGGTTGCACCTGGAAAGTGATGGCTTTAAGGAGCTCGATGGCGGCGGCGACACCGGCTTTGAAAAAGACGACTTTTTGGTGAAGCTTGACTATCAGCTTGATGGCCAGCGATTCGACCAACGTTTTGAGCTCAAGCTTTCATATGCCGATGAATTGTCAGATGAAACCTATTTAGGTCTAACCGACAGCGATTATGCAAAAAATCCATACCGTCGTTATGCGGCGTCGCAACCGGCGCAAATGGATACAAAGCACACCCAGGTGATGTTTACTTACCAGCTGAGTGCACAGGACTTTGACCTGACCACCCGTGTATATCGCAACGACTATGAGCGCGCCTGGCTTAAACTTAACGGCGTTGGCAATACCAGTGCCAGTCTGTCCGATATTCTTGCCAGCCCGGAGGAGTTTGCAGAGCAGTATCAAGTGATCACTGGTGAGCGCAACTCAGTGGTGGCCGGTGAAACCACCTATTACCTAACCATGGGCACCAATGACCGCGAATACTATTCGCAGGGTATTCAGGTCGATGGTAACTGGCGTACGGCTTTGTTTGGTATGGATCACAAGGTTTCATTTGGGGTGCGTTTCCATCAGGACGAAATCGAGCGTAACCATTTTGAAGACATCTATGCCATGGTGGATGGTTTTAACACGAGAGTCGCCGATACCCGATATTTCACCACAGAGAATACCGAGTCGACCGATGCCTGGTCGGTGTACCTGGAAGATCAGGTGACCCTAGGTCAGCTTACCTTGGGCTTGGGTGTACGCGGTGAGTTAATGGACATGGAGTACCAGAACGATAAGCCGGATTTTGCCGATGACTACCAGCAAAAAACCACTCGCATCTGGCTACCGGGCGTCAGCGGTTTTTATCAGTTGAACGACAACAGTGGCTTATTATTCGGTGTGCATCAAGGCTTTGTGCCGTCGAGCCCTGCGGCGCCCGTACGTGCTGGTGAAGATGACTTTGAGAAAAGCGTTAACTACGAGTTCGGTGGCCGCTTTAACGATGGCGTGACCAGCTTTGAAGTGATTGGCTTCTTTAATGATTATTCTAATTTAATCGAAAGCTGTGGCCAGTCAAACTGTGGGTCTCAAGGCCAGCTTGATCGTGAGTTTAGCGGCGGTGAAGTGGATGTATGGGGTGTTGAGTCGCAATTGGCGCAAACCTATCCGCTGAATCTGCATCTGGATATCCCCATGAGTCTGACCTACACCTACACGCAAAGCGAATTCAAGGAAGAGCTGTTCTCCGAGTTTGTGCAGTGGGGTCATATTCGCAAGGGCGATCGTTTGCCTTATTTGCCGACGCACCAGGCTACTTTAAGCATTGGTTTGGCACATCAGGACTGGGCGCTGGATATGCTGGTTAAGTATGTCAGCGATATGCCGGAGACCGCCGGTGTCGGTTATGAGGGCTTCGACCTGGCTCTGGCAGGGGAAGAAGTTCCCGCCACGACCGTGGTGGATGTGGCCGCCCATTACGAGCTGGGTCAATATGGCCGCTTGTATGCCAAGGTTGATAATTTGTTCGATCAGGATAAGATTATCAGCCGCCGCCCGTACGGTGCTCGCCCAGGCAAGCCTCGTACCCTATCGATAGGCTACAAGTATCAGTTTTAATACCAATTCTGTTAAGTATGTGATCGGATATAGCGTAGGATAAATGATATGATCACAGGGCGGAATTTTTCTTATGTAGTATTCTACATAGAAAAATTCCAACACAGTGGGCATGATATTTAGCCCGCTAGAATGATTAGCTATTTAAGTGAATTGGTATACTTAGGAAGGGTCATGCTCGAGACAATTTGGCAAAGTGTTTTACAAACGCCCGATTATCTTTTTGATGCCAATAAACGCATTTTTATTGGTTATATCATCATGGCCCTGCTATTAGCCCTGTTTGTTTATGCCGGGCGCAAAGGCAAAGCCTCGCCACGAGGTTTTTTGCGCTACGTGTTTGCAAAAAAAATCTGGTGGGCCCCCAGTGCCCGCCAAGACTACCAACTCTGGATTTACAACCGTATCCTCAAGGCGCTGCTTTTTGCCCCTGTGGTTCTGACCATGGTGCCGATAGCACTTGGAACAACCGAGGTGCTCGAGGCCGTATTTGGCCAACATAAGCCCTTGGCGCTAAGCGAGACAAGTGTGGTGGTCATCTTTACCATCTTGTTGTTTTTAGCCGATGATTTCTCTCGTTTTATTCTTCATTATGCGTTGCATAAAATTCCGTTTTTATGGCACTACCACAAGGTCCATCATTCCGCCAAGGTGCTGACGCCTTTTACCATTTATCGCTCCCATCCGCTGGAAAGCTACCTCTATGCCTGTCGTATGGCCTTATCACAGGGCCTAGTGGTAGGGCTGTGTTATTACCTCTTCGGTAACACCCTGTCGATGTTCGATATCTTGGGCGCCAATATCTTCGTTTTTGCCTTTAATGCCATGGGCTCTAATTTACGTCACTCCCATGTGTGGTTGAGTTGGGGCAAGGGCGTTGAAAAGTGGTTTATCAGCCCGGCCCAACACCAGATCCATCACAGTGACAATCCGGCACATTTTGACACTAACCTGGGGTCTGCTTTGGCAATTTGGGACAGGCTGTTTGGCACCCTGATCCGCGCCGATGAGGTGGGTAAAATCACTATTGGCGTCGGTCAGTACGATGCCGGACACAATTCTATTTGGGCTATTTACAGCAAACCTGTTGTCGACTCATTTGCCACTTTAGTGCCGCGACGCTTTAAAAGTCGGGCACAAAAACAGCCTGAATCTTAACCGGCTTAACCTCAGGGTGTAATAATAGAGAGTGGGGAAAAATAGGCTGGCGACGGGCATTGCCAGCCTATTAAATGAGGGAGTAGGCCCTCACTAAACTAGTGGTATGTTTTGGCTTTGGCAAAGCCCAATTCTTTGAGCTGACTTATCAACCCGGGATCGTCCAAACGCTCCGGTGTGCTGTTGGCGCGCATCGCATGATCTTTTGGCACCTGATAAACATCCAGCATCTTTTGGAATAACACATAACGTAAGTACTGAGGTGTTACTCCCGCATCTTGAATGGAATCAAGCTGCAATTGCACTTCTTGTAATTGTTGTGCATCTCGGTCTTGCAATGTCGTCATCTTTTTGTTGATGGACATACTACCTCCTACCTACGTGCTGCGCAAAAATCGTCCTCAATGCTGGCGTAAGCGAACACAAATTTGTGTTAAAAATAGAGACTTACATCAGCGTAAGAATTAAGTGTACTCCTTTTTTCGCTGCTATGACCAGTTGCCGTGTAAAGCTTTGTAAATAGCCAGGAAGAAGGCCTGGCTTTATGTCGTGGGGGAGGGGAAATCAGGTGATAACACAAAGACTTGCGTTATCACCCAAAGAGTGTGGAATGAGCCTAGCTGAGGGCGATTTTGGCCTTCACGTGTTCGGCGAAACCGCTACCGGCTTCCAAATAGAAGTTGTAGGTAGAGTCCACACCCAGCTCTCGCAATTCTTTTTGTTGGTCTGGGTAATTGGCGATGGCGGTCACCTGACCTTTATAACCGGAGGCCTTGAGCTGCTGTAGCGCCAGAATATTTTGGTTGTGTTTGGGCATGGCCAACATAACCATTTCTACCTGCGAGTGGTTCAGCCGTTGCCAAAAATCCGGATCCGTGGCATCGGCGGTTAAAGCGCGGCGTCCGCGCTTAACATGGCGAGCAACCACTTCCGGTTTGATATCGATACCGGCCACCGCATCAGGAAAGCTTGCGGCTATGGTTTCATAGGCACCGGTGCCTATGCGGCCCATGCCGAAGATAACGATACGGGTGTTGTGTAGATTGACCGGCAATTCTTCCTCTAAGCGAGTATCGCTTTCAAAACGCAGCAGCCAGTCTTCCATACGCACATAAAGTTCGTTGGCGCGCGCATTAAGCGGTGAGGCGATAATGAAGGTGACGGCCACCGCCGTGGCTACGACCGCCAACCATTGTGAAGACACCCAGCCGCTGCTGGCGGCAACCGCACAGACAATAAGGCCAAATTCGCTGTAGTTAGCAAGGGTAAAGGCGCTGAGTAATGAGGTACGAGCGCGAAGACGCACCGAGTTGGTCAATGCGTAATAGAGCATCACCTTTACGCCCAGTACCGACACAATCAGCAGGGCCGCGACTACCGCACTAAAGGTTAGTTCGGCATTTAAGCCTATGGTCAAGAAAAAGCCAACCAAGAGGATATCTTTAAAGCTTAATAAGGACTTGGCCAGTTCACCGGCCTTTTTATGGCTGGCAAACATCATGCCCAGAATAAGGGCGCCGAGATCCCCTTTAATCCCCGCAAACTCAAAGGCCTGGTAACCGGCTACCAGGGCGAAGAAAAACCCGAACAGGGGCAGCAATTCGCCGTGCTTAGAGCGGTTGAGGATCCAGAACATGGCCGGGCGAAACAGTGGCAATAAGACCAGCAAGGCCAAAGCCCAGTAGTTGGGCATTTTGCCAGTACTGGCGACTAAAAACAGCACCGCAAAGATATCCTGCATAACCAGAATACCGATGGAAATTTTGCCGTGTAGGCTGGCCATTTCACCGCGGTCTTCTAATACCTTAACGGCAAAAACCGTGCTTGAAAAACTAAAGGCAAAACCCAGTAATAAGGCGGTTTGCCAATTTAACTCCACGAACAAGGGCAGAGCAAAGACACCAAGCAGCAATAACAAACCGCCAAATAGCGCCGTACTTAAAACGATATGCGCCGTTGCCGGGACCCAGACCTGCACCTTCATTAAACTGGATACCTTCAGTTTCAGGCCGATACTAAAGAGCAGCAGGGTGATCCCCAATTCAGCAATGCTATTTAACAGCTCCGTGGTTTTATAGCCGGCGAAATGCAAGACAAAACCAGCAATTAAAAAGCCCACCATAGGCGGAAGTTTTACTTGGTAGGCGGCGAAACCGCAGACAAATGCAATGGCAAAAAAGATGAGTTCCATAGATTTCTTTTTATAGTCGATATGCTCACAGTGTAGCGAAAGCCTGGCTTGATGAAAATACGTTACCTTAGAGTTCAATGACTAAGCTCATAGCGGGTAAAAATTTCCATTATTTGTCGTTAACCTAAAGTTTTCACTGACAAGGCTGTAAAAATGTGGTTAAGATGCGAAAAAGGATCTTCAAACAGGAGTAGTTATGTTTAAAAAAATCCTGGCTTCAGTTGGCATTGGTGCGGCGAAAGTAGATACAGTGCTGCAAACCGAGCATTTGCACCCTGGACAAAAATTTCACGCCGAAATCATTATTAAAGGCGGCGATGTCGAGCAAGATATTTCCGGTCTGGAATTGGCATTAATGACCCGAGTTAAGGTAGAGGCGGATGACGGCGCTTATTTTGCCAATCATATTATCGACAAGTGGCGGGTGAGTGAAAAGCTGACATTACAACCGGGTGAGGAGCATCGTATTCCGTTTGAAGCGAGACTGCATTCGGAAACGCCGATCACCGAGTTTAGTGCCGGTTATAACCAGACTCAGGTTTGGATTCAAACCGGTTTGAATATCGATTTGGCGCTTGATGCCAGTGACCGTGATGTGTTGCACATCTACCCTAATGAGGCGGTTAAAGCCTGTATGCAGGCCATGGATAAGCTAGGCTTCTCCTTGGTGAAAGCGGATGTGGAAAAGGGTTATTTGCGTGCACCCAGCTTCCAGTCAACCTCTGGTTGTTATCAGGAACTGGAGTATCGCCCGGGGAATCGTGGCATGTTCGGTATTCAGGAAGTGGAGCTCTCTTTCGTACCTGAGGCCCATAAAACCCATGTGCTTATCGAACTGGATCGCGCGTTTCGTGCCGACGGTTACATCGACCTAACCATAGAACATGATCATGTAAACCTATCGCAGATTTGCGACCAGCTTGAGCGCTTAATTCACTGATAACGTTTGGTAATTAATTAAAAGCCCGGCTTAGCTGGGCTTTTTTGTCGGAGAAATCCATGAGTATTTTATGGCGGCATAAACATTTTAATGAGCTAAGCCTAGATGAACTTTTCACCCTGATGCGGGCTCGCGTCGATGTGTTCGTAGTGGAGCAAAACTGCCCTTACCCAGAACTGGATGATGCCGATATCGCAACGGATACGCTGCACCTATTGGGATATCAAGAAGGCCAGTTGTGCGCCTATGCCCGTTGTATAAGTAAAGGAGAAAACCTAGCCATAGGACGGGTGCTTTGTGTCGATAGATGGCGTGGGCAGGGGGTCGCTAAGGAGCTGATGAATGAGGCCCTGTCCCTGTGCCACAGTCATTTTCCCGGTCGCACAGTGGTGCTAAGCGCACAAACCTATTTACTCGACTTTTATCGCAGCTTTGGCTTTCAAACTAAGGGTGAGCGCTATTTGGAAGATGGCATAGAGCATCAGGATATGGAGCTAATCGGTCAATAGCAGCGCCTATAAAGGCACTGCAACCCTTACTCTAACTATTCAAAATGCACCCAGGTTATCCTTTGCTCTCGGGTGGCTTCAATAGCCTCGACAGTGGGCGCTTCTGCTTTGCAACAGCGAATCGCTAAGTTAAGTTCAATATGGCTCTCATCCACCCCTCTGGCAATTAGCTCCTGTACTATGATGGCAGAGCGGTGATGCGCCAGTGCGGTATTGTATTGCTCGCTGCCAAAACCGTCGGTTTCTCCTATCACAGTGATGGGAGCTGCACGATGTTGATATTTAGCTACAATCTCATCAAACATACCTTGTTGCTCTTTATGGATGAGCGAACTTGCGAAGTCGAAATAAAAAACAAAGGTACCAGGCTCAGCCTTTGGCCTCTCTATAAAATTATATTCCACATTGGGCACGTTTAGACCAACCACGGCAAAGTGGAATCCGTCATATTCCAGTGAATTGAGCTCTTCATGGGTGGCAAACTCGATGCCATCCGTTGAGTAAATATCAACCCGAGTGAGACCGGTTTGCGGCTGGGCGGTAAGTAAATGTGTCGTGGTACCGACATTTAGCTTATCAGGCGCTCCAATCTGTAATATTGGCTGAGTTAACGCTGTTACGGCAACGGGGCCTTGGTATGGGGTTGCCGTTGGCACAGCCTGTGGTACAGCCAGTGGCACAGCCGTTGGTACTTTAATTGGTACCATCGCTGGAGCCGTAACTATTTGCGGTGTTTTAGGCGGCACCGCAATGGGCCTTTTCATCGGCACCGCGATGGGCGTTTTGCCGGGCGTGGCAATAAGCTCAGGAGTCAGGACAGGCCTTGGCACTTTTTGTTTTAAGGGCGAGGGCACGGCCACATCAACCTTATTGGGCACCGGGTAGCCGGTGCTGACACCCGTACTAGTGGGGGTCGGTGTTTTCTGTTCGATGGGTGTCGGCACGGCCACATCGGCTTTATTGGGCTCCGGGTAGCCGGTGCTAGTCGGCGTCGGTGTTTTCTGCTCGATGGGCGTAGGCACGGGTACATCGGCTTTATTGGGCTCCGGGTAGCCGGTGCTAGTTGGCGTCGGTGTTTTCTGCTCGATGGGCGTAGGCACGGGTACATCGGCTTTATTGGGCTCCGGGTAGCCGGTGCTAGTTGGCGTCGGTGTTTTCTGCTCGATGGGCGTAGGCACGGGTACATCGACTTTATTCGGCTCCGGATAGCCGGTGCTGGAACCCGTACTAGCAGGGGTCGGTGTTTTCTGCTCCATGGGCGTAGGCACGGCCACCTGAGTAAGTTCAGGCTCTGCAAGTTGGGAAGGGGTTGGCTTGGTCTTTGAATTGTAAGTGGCCGTAGTAGAGGGCCGAGGCTTTAACGTCGCTTTTTGTCCTGGGCCGGAGGCATTCGGCCCCTTATGGTATTTTTTCTTAACCGCCAAAGGGTGAGTGATAACCGGGGTCACATCGACATTGTGTTCGCTGGTAGTTGAGCCCAGTGTCGGGTTTACCGGATCTGGGTTCGGTGTTGTGCCCGCATTATTGCCGCTATTAGGCGGATTCTGATTTGTTTGCCCATGATTTTGCTGGCACTGCCAGGAGTGGGACGTTTGGCAATGAGGCGACGCCTCGGCTACCTTGGCCACAGCGATTGATGTGACGGCCAGGGTGAAAAAAACTAGGTTACTTTTCATGACTGCGGCCTTAAAAACTGTAAATGGCTTGCGCCCAAAAGCGATAATCACTGTCCGATTCATCGGTGTCGAAACCCGTGAGGGCATCGGCCCCCAGATTACTACCGACCTGTTTTCCTGCAATTAAATTTACGCTGAAGTCATCACGCAGGTTGATATGGGCACCAAGGCCTAAGGATTTGAGCTTAATTTTATTGCGTAGGGTCGGGTTATTTAGTTGCCAATTTGGCCAGGTGTTGTGGTACAGCTTTGCCTCGCCGTATGAATAGAAGGCTGAGATCTGTGCGCCATAAAGGACGTTAAAATCATAACGAATATCGGCATAAACAAGGGTCGCGTCATCACCGCTCAGTTCACCGACCGGATAGCCGGGCGAGCTATATGGTCCGCCGATATAAAACTTTTGCGACGCGTCCAGGTTTTCGCTGGCTCGCTGACCCTTTAATGAAAGATAGGCAGAAAATGCGCCCCCTAGGTGCTGAGCACGCGCAAGTTCAAAATTTATTTTGCTAAAGTGACCGGACGTTTGTGCATTGGCGTTATCAAAGTCGATGTAATCCTCATTTGCGGCTATGTCCAGGTCGCCGTAAGTCACCGATAAGGAGTAGTAGGAGACTCCAGCGGCAAAGAATTCATCATCGTGATCGCCACTGATCCCAAGTTGCAGCGCATTGAGCCGCCTTTTCGAAAGAAGCCCAGAGTTATCGCTGTCTTTTGAATAGAGGTGGACCAAATCACCGAGGAAATTAAGGTTTTCATGGCGGCTAGCGATAAATGGGTAGGAGGCAAACACCCTGAATTCGGAGCTGTGTCCCTTGGCATCAAGTACGGCGAAGCGTTTACCTAATTTGTAGTCCACCGCATCCGCACTGAGGCCAAAGCGGGCGCCATTACCGCCCAAGGGCCTGCTGTAACGAACCAGGAGGTAATTCGACTTTGAGCCAGAACTTACCACATCAAGGCTGAGCAGATCACCCGACTTGGTGGGGCTGTTAACGTTAATATTTGCACCCAGGCGCTCTTCGCCGGTGTAATAATTTCCAAAATTATTGACATAAACACTGCCATCGAGCCTTGGCTCATCGAAGGTCTCAACTAAAAAATTGGCTGTACCCACTTCGGCGCCCGGGTAGAGCGTTGCCTTAGAGCTGATCCCGGGAATGCGTTCGATTAAGGTGATGACCCGCTCGAAGTCATCCGCAAGGACATGTTCCCCCTGAGTAATGTTGTTTTGCAAATAGGAGATGAGGCGTTCATTGTCTACCCGCTCCTGAGAATTAACCAGGTGAACGCCATTATTGGCCAGTAACCCTTCATAGACATGCAAAACAATCGTCCCTTTACTCACGGCCTGTGCTGGAATAATGACACGGGCCGCAAATAGGCCCTGGGCTCTATAGGCCTGCTGCAGCGCATTGGCGGCTTGGTGGATCTCTGTGGTGCTCAGGTTTTTATCCTTGTAGGGAGCCAGTACCTGTTCAACCAGCTGTTTGCTGAGTAGGGTATTACCATGAACTGCATAAGCCTGCACCCACACGGCTGCAGTCGACTGCGTCCGCTCGGTTGTGGGCAGCAACTGGTTTTGCTCGAGTTCGGCGCGCTCCACTGGTTTTAGAGGTTGCTTATTTTATTGTCGTACCAATGTACTTGGGTCCGCGTTCCTTACGGGAGGCGCAGCAGATGCGTATCCATACCCACACATAAATAGGGCTGCAGGTATCCAGATTGCTCTGCCAGCGAAGCAAAGTTTGTTCATGTTATTGTTGGCTTTTTCTAAAAGAGAAACAGTTGTTTTTCTACTTTTAGTCCATTTCCTTCTATTTTTCAATAAATTAGAAATGAATTTTTATATAAGGATGGCCGCTTAAGGTGACACGCCCAGCACATTTTTTCTTCAGTAACTTAGATAAGTTGGCCGTTAAACCTGTTATTTAATTCCTACTACTGAGGCGAGTCTTATGCTTTGAGGCAAAACAAAGCGGAGCACTAGGCTCCGCTTCTGGCTCTCACGGTTGGGGATATCTCATAGATTAGGGGTAGGTTTGGAAAGCCTGATCTATGTATGGGGCTAGCGGCTCAAGCGGCGTCTCTTGGGTATAGCCAAACGGGTCTTGATACTTGATCCTAAACTGGTGGTCAGTGAAGCCATCAGGGAAGGTCTGCGTTTGAATTTCCAAATCGGCCGCTTTAAAGAATGAGTATTCTTCGGCGGGAATGGGCGCAGGGACGTTAATGATTTTTTCTCCGTTGCCCATCCAGTTCACCTTGATCTTAAAACCTTCGCCATTGAACTCGTCAAACTTGGGCTTTTGATACAAGGTGAGGGTCATGTCTTTATCTTGGTAGCTGATGGTTTCAACATCGGCGACCGTCACCGGAGTGACATCTTTTAAAATACCGTTGGCGTTGAATATCATCAGGCCGTGCGAGTAATTTAGCTCGTTCAGCGCATTGGTCATTTCCATAACCTGTAAGTCGATAGTAAGGTCCTTACCGCCGCTAATCTTACCAGGAGCGGTTACGGTGACCAATACTTTGCTGTACACCCAGGCATCGTTAGCTACGGCTCTATATACTTCAGAGCCGTTATAACTGTATGAACCACCTTCTTTTTGAAAGCCTTTAACGATCAGGTTAGTGGCATTTTCGAAAACAATTTCGACTTCATCCAAAGATTGTTCGGGCGTATGAATTGAGCTCGATGTTTTGACCTTTACCTTTTTTACCATGTTCAGGTCCAGGCCCGGGTAAGGCACTGATGAACTGGCGCTAGGGTAGTTGATTTCATACTCTGCGGCCTTAGCTTCGGAGCTTAGGCCCAGTGTCAGAACTAGGGTAGATAAAAAAACCAGAATGGCTTTCATTTGTATTTCCTTGTTATGTGTTTGTTATTCCAAATGTGAAAGCCAACAAATGCTAGCATAGAAAAATCGGTACATCCCGTCTAACGAGCAATTAGCTTGTTTTATAAGGCATATTTAAGGAAAAGGGGTGATAAAAAAGGCCGCGAGTGCGGCCTTTTTTAGTATTACGTAGAATTAACGTAATGAGTTAATAAACACCAGGGCAATACACACTGGGCATACAAATTTGATGTACCAGGGCCAAATCTTCCAGAACCAACCGTCAGCGGCTTCCGGGTGGCCGGATTGGATTTCTTTAAGTAAAGACGCACGATGCCAAATCCAACCCACAAAAATACAACACATCAAGCCCAGCAGTGGTTGACCTATACGTGTGGTGATGGCGATCACCAGGCCGAAAAGCTGTTCGAAGTTAAGCAGGATGATGGTGCTGACAGAGCCTATCAATGCACCTATGGTCCAGGTGGCCGGTTTACGGTCAAGGCCAAACTTCTCTACCGTGTACGACACCGGAGCCTCGAGCATGGAAATAGAGGAAGTCAGAGCGGCAATACTCATAAGCGCGAAGAAAGCAAAACCTACAAACAAACCGGCGCTGCCCATGGTATCGAATAGGGCTGGTAGTACCTGGAATACTAATGTGTCTTCTGAGAGTAATTTACCTGCTTCGTCAAAGATTTGTACGCCTTGCTCTTGTGCCACATACATGGCTGGGATAATTAACAGACCGGCAACGAAGGCGATAAACACATCGATAAGCGTCACCGAAGCACCCAGGGTAACCAGGTTCTCTTGCTTAGAGATATAAGAACCATAGATGATCATCACGCTGGTACCGAGCGACAGGGAGAAAAACGCCTGGCCGAGCGCGCTTACCAACAGGGTCGGCTCGAAGATGGCGCTAAAATCTGGAAGTAAGTAATTGCGCAGACCTTCGCTGGCGCCGTCTTGGCTCATTACATAAGCGATCAACGCAAATAAAATACCCAGTAAGGCCGGCATTAGACGCTTAGACCACTTTTCGATGCCGTTCTCCACGCCCTTACTGATAATCATCACGGTCAGCACGATAAAGCCGCCGGCGAAAAGCAGGTTACGGGATAGAGACTGGCTGGTTAGCCAGTTTGCTGCCTCGGGAGCGCCTACAAGTTTGGCAACGGGTTCAGCCGTATAGCTGATCATCCAACCGGCCACGATGGCATAAAAACTTAAAATCATACCGGCACAAATAATGCCGCCAAAACCAACTAAAAATGCCAGTGGATGTTGCCATTTATGCTTGGAGACTTTTTTCAGCGAGCTAACGGCATTGGCTTGACCATAGCGGCCAACAACCAGTTCGGCCATTAATGCTGGATAGGCTAAACAGAAGGCCAGAACCAGATAAGCAAGCACAAAGGCAGCTCCACCATTAGAGGCGGTTTGAGTAGGAAAGCCCCAAATATTACCTAGCCCCACCGCCGAACCGGCAGCGGCCATTATAAAACCAAAACGGGAGCTAAACTCCCCACGCGACGCACTCATATTATTATACTTCTCTGTAGGTGAACTGCGCCCTAAATCTACTGTAATTTACATGAAATAAAAAGCACAAAGCGGTAATTAGTGCTGTGCAGCCAGGGTAAAGCGCGCTATACGGACAAATTCCAATCTATCCGCACAGTGCCTAGTTGCAGAGCGTCGCCACGTTACCGAATTGCCTGAGCGTTGTAAACACTGTGTTACAACGGTAGCCTTAAGGTGAATTGTGCCCCGCCTAATTTTGTCGAGGAGCCTACCTGCAAGTTACCCTGATGCCACAGCATCACTTTATGGCAAATGGCCAAGCCCAAGCCATAGCCATCCTGGTTTCGGTGCTTGGCACTTTGATAAAAGGGCTTAAGCACTGCGGCGCGTTCTTGTGGCGGGATACCGGGGCCATCATCGGCGATGGCAATGCATAGTTGTTGGGCATGGGTGTAGGCGCTGATAACGACCTGGCCATTGGCATAGCGTAGCGCATTGGTAATTATATTGTGGATGCAGCGGGCTAACCAATGCAGATCGCCATGCACTACCAATTCGCTGGGACAGCCTATGTGCAGCTGTTTATCGCCCAGTTGTGGTAGTAACTGCTCACCTACCTCCTGTAGATAGGGGAGAAGCTCGGTGCGGGTATAATTAAGGGCAATATTTTGTTGTTGCAGCGCGGCAAAACTGAGGTAGCTTTTGAGCATGGACTCCATGGTGTCAAGATCCTTTTCCATGCGCTTAAGGTAGGCCTGTTTGCTGTGTTCGTCCTCACTGTCCATGGCAGCATCAAGGCCAAAGCGCAGGCAGGCGATGGGGGTGCGAATGTCATGGGAGAGACTCGACGCCATCAGTTTGTTTTCGGCCAGAAGCGCATTTATCTGCTCGGCCATAGAGTTAAAGCTACGCTCGAGCTGCTGTGTATAGCTAAAACGGCTTTTAGCAATGCGGGTATCGAGCTGGCCTTTAGCAAAGCGTGTAGCGGCATTGGCTAAGGTGGTAATTCGGCGGGTCAGGGGAATAAGGGGTAACCACATGCACAGGCTAAAGCCGCTGTAAAACAGTACGGTGAGCAACAGATCATGCTGGCTACTGGCTGGCTTGGGTAAGCGCATGGTGAGGTGGTGGTCGTTCAGTTGCTCTGCTGAGCGTACCAGGTAGAGGCCATCTTCATCGGCCAGGGTAATGCCCTGGTATTGCTCAAGCTGTTGGCGTAGGGGCGAGGGCAAGGCCAGGGCGCTATTGGCTGCATAACCTAGGTCGAGATTAAAGTGGCTGTTAAGCTCCGCAAGTTTTTGGCGTTGTTGCTCTGCGGGATAGCTGCCTAAATAGGAGAGCATGCCGTTCAGCAGTGCCTGTTGCTGATTAAAGTCATTGTGTTCATCATTATCGCTGGCAATACCGTCTATCAGCCAGCTTAGGAGCACCACAGATAACAACGCCGTGCCCAATAGGGATAAGTAGAGCTTTTTCATGGCAGATGCTTACCTTTGTCGTCTAGTCGGAAACTTCCATATGCCAGGCATCTTTAACCAATAAATAACCTTTACCCCAAATGGTTTTGATCCGTTGCGGTTGCTCGCCATTGCCGTCAAACCGCTTGCGTAGTGCCGAGATCACCACGTCTATGCTTCTATCCAAGCCATCATATTCGCGACCCTTTATGGCTTTGAACACCGAGTCTCGGTCAACCACCTCGCCAGCGTGGCGGGCAAGATAAGCCAGCAATGAAAACTCGGCATGAGAAAGCTCTACGGGTTGCTCGGCCAAGGTCACGCGGTGTGCCTGAGTATCTATATGCAATTGTCCGACCTTAATATGGAGCGGCTCAGCGGCAGGCTGCGAGTCGTCGGTCATATCGCGTAAGTTAGCCTTGATTCGTGCCAATAACACCCTAGGTCGTGCCGGCTTGGCGATATAATCGCTGGCGCCGACTTCCAACCCGATTACCTCGTCAAGCTCATCGTCGCGAGCGGTGAGCATAATAATGGGTTGCTGATAAAACTGGCGTAATCGTGTACACACGCTAATACCGTCAAGACCGGGCAGCATGATATCGAGCAATATTAAATCTGGGTTGTGCTCACGCACATAGGCTTCGACATCGGCCCCGTTGTCGCATACACCAACGCGGTAGCCGTTTTGAGAAAGAAACTCTCGCATCCACTCGCTCAGCGAGGGGTCGTCCTCGACCACTAAAATAAGGGGTTGTTGGCTCATTAAAATAACCTCCATCGCCGTTTTTTCTGGCCACTGGTATACACCCACTGCACCCGTACTTCGGTGCTGGCAAGTACTTTTCCCGTGGTGACATGAAATAATTCAAAACCTTGTGCCGTGGCGCTGGCAAATTCCAATACCAGTTCACCTTGTTGCTGCTGTTGCCAGCAGTGAAGTACCTGAGTGGCCTGGCTTTGACGGATACAGTAGCGCTCCTCGTCGCTCACCTGCCAGTTCAAGGTGATATCCGAATAACAGGTGCGCCCTTGGCGCAGTGCCACACAGGTGTTTGGGGTACTTAAAAGCGCCGGGCCCTGGGTTGTATCGTCCTGGTTCTCAGCCGCCCAGCTCGGCGCGGCAAGCATTAAACTAAGGCTGGCACAGAGTCTAAAAAACATAGCGTATGCCTACCTTGGCCTTGTGCTGATATTCTTGAGAAATTATCGGGCTGTCGCTGATCTCTGAGGAAAACCAAGTCGATAACCAGCCCGCTAAAAACACCCAGTTTTGCGAGATCGGGTGCTCGGCGTGCAACTCCAGCACCACCGACTGAGATGCATGAGCACGGTAAATCGGTCGCTCAGGGGTGGCTTCATGAGCGTCTATGCCAAAGTAATAATCGGTAAAATCGCCGCCATAATAGTTAAGACCGAGTCCGGTGCGCAGCTCCCAGTTCCGGTATTGGCTGATACGCGTTAGGAAACTGGTAAAAATCCATGAATTATGGGTGCCGGTGACATCATGCATCAACTCAAACGACAACTGAGTGTCGTGATTACGCCGCGATAGCCGCAGCCCAACATCGAAATCGTAGTGGCGGCGGTCGATACCGGCGAGCTCGTCCACCACATCGCGGTCATAGATTTTCAAGCCGGTTTCATCGAATCCCGATTGCACATTGGTGCCGACAAGATCCAAACCCCAATCAAATTTATCGATCAGTGAGTAACCTATGACCAGGCCGCCACTCAATTGACTGTGGTCGATATCCAGATAGAAGTTGTTGTAGCTGATAACCAGGTTTAGATCCGGCTCAAGGCCGTCGTCATAAGAGTCGAGACCAACCAGATAGGAGTCTTCAATATAGTAGCCAGCGCCTATGCTCCAATCCCAATTAAAGCCTGGTTGGGGTTCCAAGCGGTTGTCGGAATAATAACGATTGGTGGCCAGACTTTGCTGACTAACGAGCAAGAATAGCAAAACAACTAGGGTACGGATTGGCATGGCTTCAGGCTTTTTATTTTATAATATGCTGGGCGTGCGCTGAAAA
The DNA here is from genome assembly GCF_002964785.1 of Pseudoalteromonas sp. T1lg48. Lineage (GTDB taxonomy): Bacteria > Pseudomonadota > Gammaproteobacteria > Enterobacterales > Alteromonadaceae > Pseudoalteromonas. The sequence continues at coordinate 700,593 of NZ_PQCC01000018.1, read as the reverse complement.
CTGTAAGAAATTGTAGGTGGGCTTGTCGACGTATCGACAAGCCCTAGCGATCAGTTGATGTTGATCTTCTCCAGCAAAATACCGCTCAGGTAATAGTGCAGATCCGGCACCAAGGCACTGACCTCGGTGTCATTGCAGGCACCGGAGACTTTTTCCAGCGCCGAGGTTTTGCTTAAAACCTGATACTGAGGCGCTTTAGGGGCCGGCTTTTCGCCACGCTTGGCGAGGGCATCCGGAGAGTTATGTGTTTGTACAAACTCTTGAACCTGTTGCAGATTATCTATGTAATCCGTGATGGTCAGCTGATAGCGTAAGGGGTTGCGTTGAAAACTGGCGGTATCCAGGGAGGATTTTGCAAACCACACCACGTCCTTGGAGTCACGATGAAATAGCTTCATGCTCACCGAGCCGGAGATGTTACTGCACTGGCGCAGTGCAAACTCTTCGATAAGGCGCTCATCGCCCAAAATATGGCTGTTACTCAGGCGATAGTCGACCTCGTCGGCCTCACTGATATCCAGTTGATTGATGCTAAGAATATAGTCAGCTTGTTTGGCGTCACTGATCACCGTAAGCGACTTATCGTTGAAAATGGCCACCAGACGATTTCGCAGTCGGTCTGTCAATGCCACTTGCTCGCTTTCGATTACCACGCTTTGCCCACGCTTAACCGGGTGAGCAGGAAGCTGCACCGACTTTACCCGTGGCTGTTGGTGGTCAACCTGGTATTCGAGGACATAGGTACGCTCACTGAGACTCGGCTTTACCGGCATAGCAACCCTTTGCGCCTGTTGGACAGAAGTGGTTTGGAAGCTGCTACACCCGCTGATCAGGATTGCTGAGCCAAGCATTCCCAGTGCTAAAGAATTCTTCATCATACTGTTTATAACTCTTAGTTTCCTTTATCGCTGCGCCTGGGCGCCCATATCCGGGGTTACCCGCACAGCATTGTACGTGAGTTTAACCCAAAGTTCATGATAATATTTCCCCAATCTGAATTGTTATTACTAAAACAACAATAATGAAAACCAAGAGTTTAGTCGCATTTTTCTGTTTTTTCCTCAGTAGCTTAGTACCGGCTTATGGTGCATCCATAGGCAGCGATGCGCGCCAATGGCATGGTTTCGTCGACTCTTATGTCGCCGATTTAGAGCGCCAGCTTAAGCAAAAGCGCGTGCCTGGAGCAGCCTTGTCAATAGTGCACCCGGATTATCCCTCCATTGCCTTGGGCTTTGGTAAAACAAAAATAAGAAGAGGGCGTCAAGTCGATGTAAATACGCGCTTTCGTCTCGCCTCGGTGTCGAAGACCTTTGCCGGATCACTGGCCGCCAAGTTGGCCGAGCAAGGGGTCATAGAGCTTGATGCCCCGGTCTATCAATACATTCCCGAACTGCGCGGCACGGATTATAAAAATACTCTTAAGGTGTCCCACTTACTGAGCCACTCCAGTGGTCTGGTACCCAATGCCTACGACAACCTTGTAGAATCGCGCATGTCCTATCCGGATATTGTTGAAAAGCTGCTTAAAGTTGAACCCGTGTGTGAACCAGGGGAGTGCTATGGCTATCAAAATGTGATGTTTTCTTTGGTTGGCGATGTGATTGAACGCGCCAGTGGCAAAGATTACGAAACCTGGGTTCGGGAAGATATTTTCCAGCCGCTGCGCATGCGTCACGCCAGCTTAGGTTATGAAGGCATGATAGCCGATGAAAACTATGCTTATCCCCATGTGCGTGGGCGCAAACGTTGGCATACTGCGCGTTTAAAGAAAAACTATTACAAGGTACTGCCGGCGGCGGGCGTAAATGCCAGTGCCGCAGATATGGTGCAATGGCTAAAGGCCCAGTTGGGCATGTACCCCAGTGTGTTACCGCCTGCGGCGCTGCAAACTCAGGTGCAGCCTTACACCTTGACCTCGAAGGAGCGTCGTCGTCGAGTGTGGGGAGAGCATGTTAATGAAGCCTATTACGGCTTGGGTTGGCGTATTTACCAATATGACAATGAAACAATTTATTATCACAGCGGCTGGGTACAGGGTTACAGAACCGATATCGTGGTGATCCCACGACTCAATGTCGGCTTTAGCCTGTTGATCAATGCCGAGACGGGGTTGATTAATGAACTCACCACGCAGTTTATTGACCAGCTTTTGTCTTTGCCTCGTGTTGCTTAGCGAGGCTGTGGATGGGGTTAAAAACAAAAAAGGTCAGCAGTTGCTGACCTTTTTTTGCATGCGAGGAAATAGCACGCGAGGTGATTAATTGCGTGGCAATTGGATCTTACGATCTTCGCTTTGGCGATACAGGGCAATGATATGACCGATGCTTTGTACCTTGTGGGCGCCGGTTTCGCGTACGATGGCGTCAAAAATCAGGGCCTTTGTTTCACGATCTGTGGTGGGCACCTTCACTTTGATCAACTCGTGAATATCCAAAGCACTGTCTATTTCGGCGATAACGCCCTCGGTTAGACCATTGGCTCCCAGTAAAACCACAGGTTTCAGTGGGTGCGCAAGGGATTTAAGATACTGCTTTTGTTTATTGGATAGTTTCATAGATTTTATAAATTTTGCTGATTCGAGCTTGAATTACGGGTATTCTAACGCCATCTAGCAGATATTACTATTTAAGTTACGTGTTAATTTATGGCGAATAAAAAGCACTCGGCGAGCTCGAAGCGCTGGCTAAAGGAACATTTTGATGATCATTATGTTCATGAGGCGCAGAAACAGGGGTGGCGCTCGCGAGCGGTGTTCAAACTCGAAGAGATTCAGCAAAAAGATAAACTACTCAAACCCGGCATGGCGGTGGTTGACCTGGGGGCTGCACCCGGCAGCTGGTCCCAGTACCTGGCACAGCAGGTTGGCGACAATGGCCAGGTAATTGCCTGTGATATTCTGCCCATGGACTCGCTGGCCGGTGTTGACTTCCTTCAGGGCGATTTCCGCGAAGAAGCGGTACTCAATGCCTTGTTAGATCGTATCGATGGTAAAAATGTCGATGTGGTATTTTCCGATATGGCACCGAACATGAGCGGCAATATGAGTACCGATCAGGCCGGAAGCATGTATTTAGTTGAACTGGCCCTAGATATGTGTCACCAGGTGTTGAAGAAAAACGGCGCTTTTGCGGTCAAAGTATTCCAGGGGGAAGGTTTTGATCAGTTCGTTAAGGACGTACGCGAGAGTTTCCGAACCGTAAAAATCCGCAAGCCCGATGCGTCGAGACCGCGCTCTCGCGAGGTATATATAGTAGCGACGGGCTACAAACTGTAGTACAGTTGTCGGGAAAAGTTGAACTTAATTAATTTAGATACAAGAGGTTAACACCTTGAGTGATATGGCAAAGAATTTAATACTCTGGCTGGTTATTGCCGTGGTTTTAATGTCTGTTTTTCAGAGCTTTAACGGCTCGGAAAACATAGACAGGCAGACGAGTTACACCCAATTTGTAAAGGATGTACGCAATGGTGCTGTACGTGAAGTCGTTATCGATCGCGGCACCGGCGCTATTACCGGCACCAAAACCAGCGGCGAGCGGTTTCAAACCACCATGCCAATGTATGACGAAGACCTGATGAATGACTTGTTGAAAAACGACGTCAACACTAAGGGTGTTCAACCTGAAGAGCAGTCCCTGTTAGCCAGCATTTTCATTTCTTGGTTCCCAATGCTGTTGTTGATTGGTGTATGGATCTTCTTCATGCGCCAGATGCAAGGCGGCGGTGGCAAAGGCGCTATGTCCTTTGGTAAGAGTAAAGCCCGCTTAATGAGCGAAGATCAGGTTAAAACCACCTTTGCCGATGTGGCGGGTTGTGATGAAGCCAAGGAAGATGTTACCGAGCTGGTTGACTTCTTACGTGACCCATCCAAATTCCAAAAGCTAGGCGGTAGCATTCCTAAGGGCGTGCTGATGGTGGGCCCTCCGGGTACAGGTAAGACGCTATTGGCCAAGGCCGTGGCCGGTGAAGCGAAAGTACCGTTTTTCACCATCTCTGGTTCTGATTTCGTAGAAATGTTTGTTGGTGTGGGTGCATCGCGTGTACGTGACATGTTCGAGCAAGCGAAAAAAGCCGCACCTTGTATCATCTTTATCGATGAAATCGATGCCGTAGGTCGTCAGCGTGGCGCCGGCATGGGTGGTGGTCACGACGAGCGTGAGCAAACGCTTAACCAGATGCTGGTTGAGATGGACGGCTTTGAAGGCAATGAAGGCATTATCGTTATCGCTGCCACAAACCGCCCTGACGTATTGGATCCTGCGCTACTGCGTCCGGGTCGTTTCGATCGTCAAGTAGTTGTTGGTCTACCGGATATTCGCGGTCGTGAGCAAATTCTTAAAGTGCATATGCGTAAGGTACCTTTGGCAGACGATGTTGAAGCATCCGTGATTGCCCGTGGTACCCCAGGCTTCTCAGGCGCCGATTTGGCCAACCTGGTAAACGAGGCCGCCTTATTTGCCGCCCGTGGTAACAAGCGCGTGGTGAGCATGGCCGAATTCGACGCCGCGAAAGACAAGATCATGATGGGTGCAGAGCGCAAGTCCATGGTGATGTCGGAAGAAGAAAAAGAGATGACCGCCTACCACGAAGCGGGTCACGCCATCGTTGGTCGCATTGTGCCGGAGCACGACCCTGTTTATAAGGTGTCTATTATCCCGCGTGGCCGCGCCCTGGGTGTCACCATGTACTTGCCGGAGCAAGACCGCGTGAGCCACTCTAAGGAGCATCTGGAGTCGATGATCTCAAGCCTGTATGGTGGTCGTATTGCCGAAGCCATTATTTACGGTGATGACAAGGTAACAACCGGTGCCAGCAATGATATCGAACGCGCCACGGAAATCGCCCGTAAGATGGTGACTCAGTGGGGCTTAAGTGCCAAGATGGGTCCACTTCTTTATGCTGAAGAAGAAGGCGAGGTCTTTATGGGTCGTGGCGGTTCGCGCAGCATGCATATGTCGGATGAGACCGCCAAGGCCATCGACAGCGAGGTGCGCCAGCTCTCAGATCGTAACTATCAACGTGCCGAGCAGATCCTGCGCGACAACATCGATATTCTGCATTCAATGAAAGACGCACTGATGAAGTACGAGACCATAGATGCGAAACAAATCGATGACCTAATGGCTCGCCGTGAAGTTCGTCCACCGAGCGATGCCCATGACCAAAAGGCTGCCAAGGCTAAGCCGGTAGCGGATGAGTCCGCAAAATCGGCGCCAGAGCAAGACTCCTCGTCCACGCAGGATGACAACCCAAGCTCTGAAGACGATAAGTAATAAACTCAAGCCCCAAACCATTGGGGCTTTTCCTTCTTTGGATCATCTTGTAATCAGCACCCATTTAGCTCTTGCTCCAAGGGGGCTGTTCCTTTTATTTTAGGGAAGAGTAACCATGTTATCTTTACCCCGAGGTCGTATCCTAGACCTTAACACCCCTCAGGTGATGGGGATCCTCAACGTCACGCCAGACTCCTTTTCTGACGGTGGCCAGCATAATGACCTAGACAACGCTATTAAAAAGGCACTGGCCATGTTGGAGCAGGGCGCCACCATTATTGATATTGGCGGTGAGTCGACCCGTCCAGGGGCGGCGGATGTGCTCGAACAAGAAGAACTAGAACGGGTTATTCCGGTCATTGAGGCGATACGAGCGCAATCTGATTGTGTGATCTCCATCGACACCAGCAAAGCGGCTGTGATGACAGCTGCGGTTCAGGCCGGAGCCGATATTATTAATGATGTCCGCGCGCTACAAGAACCGGGAGCGCTGCAGGCTGCGGTGGCTTTGGATGTGCCTGTATGTCTGATGCATATGCAGGGACAGCCGAGATCCATGCAGCAGGCACCGGATTATAAAGATGTGACCGCCGAGGTATGCGCTTATTTGGCTGCGCGCGCACAAACTTGTATTGATGCGGGCATGAAAGCCGAGCATATTATTGTCGATCCGGGTTTCGGCTTTGGTAAATCGCTGCAGCATAATTATCAATTACTGGCCGAGCTGGAACAGTTGCAACAGCTTGGTTATCCGGTATTAGCCGGGCTTTCTCGCAAATCCATGTTTGGGCAATTGTTAGGGCGACCGGCAGACCAACGTCTCAGCGCCAGCCTGGCGGGGGCATTGATTTGTATGCAAAAGGGCGCGGCCATAGTGCGCGTTCATGATGTTCAAGAAACCGTCGACCTGCTGCGAGTGCATGAGGCGATGTTGCGGCCCACAGATGTGCAGCCGAAAGAATAAAAGTACAGGAGTAACAAGAATGAGTAAGAGAAAATATTTTGGCACCGACGGCGTTCGTGGCCTGGTTGGGCAATACCCGATCACTCCTGAGTTTGCCCTAAAATTAGGCTGGGCCGCGGGTAAGGTGCTATCAAAAATTGGCACTAAAAAGGTCATTATTGGTAAAGACACGCGCATTTCCGGTTATATGCTCGAAACCTCGTTGGAAGCCGGACTTATAGCCGCGGGCATCGATGTGGTCTTACTTGGTCCTATGCCAACACCGGCGGTGGCGTATTTAACACAAACCTTCCGTGCCGAAGCCGGAATTGTGATTAGTGCCTCTCATAACCCTTACCATGATAACGGCATTAAATTCTTCTCCAGCGAAGGCTTGAAGCTGCCGGACGCGGTTGAGCTGGAAATCGAAGCCATGATGGATCAGGACATGGAATGTGTGCCTTCCGAAAAGCTGGGTAAAGCGCGCCGTCTGGTCAGCGCCGACGGCCGTTACATTGAGTTCTGTAAGAGTCAATTCCCGCAAGGACATTCCCTTGAAGGTCTAAAAATCGTGCTTGACTGTGCTAACGGTGCTACCTATCACATTGCCCCGGCGGTCATGCAGGAGCTCGGTGCCGAGGTGATCCCGTTTGCCTGTGAACCCAATGGCTTAAACATCAACGCCAAGTGCGGCGCCACCGATGTTGCCGCCTTGCAGCGCAAAGTGGTAGAAGAAGGAGCCGATGTGGGGATTGCCTACGATGGTGACGGCGATCGAGTGATGATGGTCGACCAGCAAGGACAGGTCTTTGACGGCGACGACATTGTCTACATCATCGCCTGTGCCCTGCATGAGCAAGGTGAGCTTGGCGGCGGAGTGGTCGGTACCGTAATGTCGAATATGGGCTTAGAAAATGCCCTGAAAGAGAAAGGCATTGGCTTTGAGCGCTCCAAGGTGGGCGACCGTTATGTGATGGCTCTATTAAAAGAAAAAGGCTGGAAAATCGGCGGCGAAAGCTCAGGTCACGTATTAAACCTGGACCTTATCAGCACCGGTGATGGCATTATTTCAAGCCTCCAGGTGCTGGCCGCCATGGTGACCAGCAGAAAAACCCTACGTGATCTTGGCAATGGCTTCGTTAAGTACCCGATGAATATGATCAATGTACGTTATCAGCCAGGCACGGACCCAACGCAAAATGCCGAGGTCTTGGCCGCGGTTAGCGAAGCAGAGGCATTGCTCGCGGGCAAAGGTCGAGTGTTACTGCGTAAATCCGGTACCGAGCCCGTTGTGCGAGTGATGGTAGAAGCCGAAGACCAAAGTCAAGTGCTTGAGTACAGCAGTAAAATCGCGCAAGTTGTTGAAAGTGTGAGCAGTTAAGCAGCGCTGCAGAAATAACTGCTTGTAACTTAGGGCGAGTCGAGTTAGTATCTCGCCCGCTTTCGAACATGGAGTAAATCATGACATCACGTAAGCCCCTAGTGGCTGGAAATTGGAAGTTAAATGGCTCTTTAGAGCTGCTTAATGAGATGGCCCCCGCGCTGAAAGCCGTAGCCGACCAAGATGTTGATGTGGCTCTTTTTGTTCCTGCATTGCTGGTAGCAAGTGCCGCTCAACAGGGCGTAGTGACAGGTGTTCAAACCGTCTCTGAATACGAATCCGGTGCCTATACCGGAGAGATTCAAGCCTCGCTGGCTAAAGAGCTAGGCGCAAGCTTTGCTTTAGTGGGTCACTCTGAGCGCCGCCATATTTTTGGTGAAAGCAATGACGATGTTGCCGCTAAGTTCGCCATGGCACAACAACAAGGTTTAACGCCTGTTCTTTGTGTTGGCGAGACCGAACAGCAACGCGAGCAAAACGAAACAGAATCAGTGATCAGCGCGCAAATCGACGCGGTGATTGAAAAATTAGGTGTGGCTGCGTTATCTCAATCTGTGATAGCATACGAGCCGGTTTGGGCCATAGGCACGGGTAAAACCGCAACGCCGGAACAAGCCCAACAAGTACACCAATTTATTCGTGCGAAAGTTGCTTCGTTAGACAGCGAGATTGCACAGCGACTGCTTATCCTTTACGGTGGCAGCGTTAATGAACAAAACAGTAGTGAATTATTTGCACAAGCAGATATAGACGGTGGCCTAATTGGTGGTGCCAGTCTTAAAAAAGATGCCTTCATCAGCATCTGCGAAAGTGCAAAAGGATAGAATTAAATGTACGAAATTCTTTTAGTAGTTTATTTGATTGTTGCATTAGCCTTAATTGGTTTCGTGCTAATTCAACAAGGTAAAGGTGCTGACATGGGTTCGTCATTTGGTGCTGGTGCCTCGGCAACCGTTTTCGGTTCATCGGGTGCAGGTAACTTTATGACTAAAACGACCACGGTACTAGCAACGATTTTCTTCGTTTTGAGCATAGTGTTAGGTAACCTAACCGCTGGTCAAATCAAGCAAACCGATCAATGGGAAAACCTTGAAGCAGCGCCAGCGGTAGAAACCGTTGAGCAACCTGCATCAGACGTTCCAGTTGAGGAAGAAAAGGGTTCAAACAACCCGGACGTTCCAAACTAAAAAAATTAAGCCGTGGTGGTGGAATTGGTAGACACGCCATCTTGAGGGGGTGGTGAGCATAGCTCGTGCGGGTTCAAGTCCCGCTCACGGCACCAAATTGAAAAACCAAGCTAAATGCTTGGTTTTTTCATGTATAGGCCTTGTTAATTCTGGCTTTAACGGTTATCGAAGGTTGCTTATTAATAACCACGGCACTATAATAGGTGCCACGAATGAAGGTCGTACTCAGGTACACTTCATGCAGCAGATTTTAAACAGTTAGATAGTCATATTTAATTGTTTTTTGAAGTTCGCGCATTCTTTGAAATGCGCGTTTTGCGTTTAGCAGAAGTGATTTTGCTAAGTCGTCGCAGCGGTTTTATCGTACGGATATAGCCCGCAGCCAAGCTAGGCCCTAGGCCGCACAGAAAATCAGGTTGCATATACTCGATATGTGCAGCCAGTGTGACGCCCCGCTTGGCTCGGGGCGTTGTTGTATCTGTATTGAAAATGGGGCTTTAGCCCTTTTTTTGTTTCTATGGAGAAGTTTCGTGACAAAGCTCGAACAAACATTAACCGAGATGTTAACTCCGGCGGTCGAAGCATTAGACTTCGAGCTCCTGGGACTTGAGTTTATTCAAGCCGGTCGTCATTCCACCTTGCGTGTGTATATCGACCACCCAGACGGTATTACGGTAGATAACTGTGCGGATGTCAGTCGTCAAGTTAGCGCGATCCTCGACGTAGAAGATCCCATTACCAATGAATATGATTTGGAAGTATCTTCACCTGGTGTCGATCGTCCACTGTTCAAACCAGAACATTATCAAAATGCAGTGGGTGAGGAAGTCAGATTAAGAACTAAGCTTCCACAAGATGGTCGTCGTAATTTTAAGGGCGACTTAGTAGCAGTTAACGGTGATATGATCACAATTAATGTTGATAATCAGGAGCACATGCTCATGATCAGCAACATTGAACGTGCGAACATCATCGCCAAATTTTAATTTCAGTGCGAAGGAATAGGGCAAGCGAGGCAATACCTATGGCAAAAGAAATACTGTTGGTGGCGGAAGCCGTTTCCAATGAAAAAGCGGTCCCCAAAGAGAAAATTTTTGAAGCATTAGAGTTCGCACTAGCGACCGCAACTAAGAAAAAACATGACGGCGATATCGACGTGCGCGTATCTATCGATCGCAAAACCGGCGAGTACGACACTTTCCGTCGCTGGCAAGTAGTTGAAGCGCTAGAAGATGGCAGCTTAGAAAACCCTTATCGTGAAATCACCCTTGAAGCGGCACAGGTAGATGAGCCGGAAATTCAACTGGGTGACTATGTTGAAGAGCAGATCGAGTCAATCAAGTTTGACCGTATCACCACGCAAATGGCCAAGCAGGTTATCGTACAAAAAGTACGTGAAGCAGAGCGTGCCCTTGTAGTTGAAGCCTATAAAGACCAAGAAGGCGAGCTAGTAACCGGTGTGGTTAAAAAAGCCAGCCGCGACGCCATCATTCTTGATTTAGGTAATAACGCCGAAGCGGTTATCTACCGTGACGACATGCTTCCACGCGAAAACTTCCGTCCGGGTGACCGTGTACGTGGTTTACTTTATGCGGTCCGCCCGGAAGCTCGTGGTGCGCAGTTATTTGTAACCCGCTCTAAGCCGGAAATGCTGATGGAGCTATTCCGCATTGAGGTGCCGGAAATTGGCGAAGAGATGATCGAGCTGCGCTCGGCAGCGCGTGACCCAGGTTCACGAGCTAAAATTGCCGTTAAATCAAACGACAAGCGTATTGACCCTGTGGGTGCCTGTGTAGGTATGCGCGGTGCACGTGTGCAAGCGGTCTCGGGCGAGCTTGGCGGTGAGCGTGTTGATATCGTGTTGTACGATGACAACCCGGCTCAGTTCGTTATCAACGCCATGGCGCCGGCGGAAGTTGCTTCTATCGTGATGGACGAAGACTCACGCTCAATGGATATCGCCGTAGAGGCGGACAACCTGGCACAAGCCATCGGTCGTAACGGCCAAAACGTACGTCTAGCAAGTCAGCTTACCGGCTGGGAGCTAAACGTAATGACGGTTGAAGACATGCAGGCGAAAAACCAGGCAGAGTCGGACAAGCTGATCACCCTGTTCACAGAAGGGTTAGACATCGATGATGATTTCGCCGAGCTACTTATCGGTGAAGGCTTCTCAACCCTAGAAGAAGTGGCGTACGTACCGACCAGCGAATTCTTAGAAATTGACGGTCTTGACGAAGAGACAGTTGAAGAGCTGCGCAATCGCGCCAAAGATGCGTTAACAACGAAAGCGTTGAAAGACGAAGAAAGCCTAGAAGGCGCAGAGCCGGCTGAAGACCTATTAAACCTTGATGGCCTAGATCGTCACCTTGCCTTTGTCATGGCAAGCAAGGGCGTAGTTACGCTTGAAGATCTAGCCGAGCAAGGCATCGACGAACTAGTAGAAATTACCGAGCTTTCTGAACAGGAAGCGGGCGACCTAATCATGGCCGCACGTAATATTTGCTGGTTCGGTGACGAGTAATTTATTAACGGAGGTAACAAAGAATATGGCAGAAGTAAGTGTAACAAAACTGGCCGAGGACATTGGTACAACTGTTGATAAATTGCTACAGCAATTGGACAGTGCGGGCATCAAAAAGCAAGCGGACGACCAGGTAAACGAGTCGGAAAAAGCGCAATTGCTCGATCACTTGTCAAAGCAACATGGTGGTTCTGGCGCCTCGGGCCCAGAGCGTATGACGTTGCAACGCAAGAAGAAAAGTACTCTGAGCGTGACTGGCTCTACCGGTAAGGCCAAGGCAGTGCAGGTAGAAGTGCGTAAAAAGCGCACCTACGTCAAGAAAAGCGCTCTAGATGAGCAGCAAGAACAAGCGCGCTTAGAAGCCGAAGAGCAAGCGCGTCTTGAAGCCGAAGCACAGGCCAAGCAAGAAGCAGAACGTAAGGCGAAAGAGGAAGCCGAGCGTAAAGCTAAAGAAGAGGCAGAGCGTAAGGCGAAAGAAGAAGCCGAACGTAAAGCCAAAGAAGAAGCGAAGCGTAAAGCCGAAGCACAGCGCAAAGAAAGTAAAGATTCTGCAAAGGATGAGGCGCAAACTCAGAAAGAACGTGACGAAGCTGAACGCTTACAAAAAGAAGCAGAAGAGGCAGCATTGAAGAAAGCCGAAGAAGAAGCACAACGTCAAGCGGAAGAAGCTCGTCGCCTAGCCGAAGAAAACGAAGCACGTTGGAAGAAAGAAGAAGAAGAGCGTAAACGTCGTGAAGAAACGGCGGATCACCACCTAACTACTTCTACTTACGCACGTGAAGCGGAAGACGAGTCCGATGCACGCGAAGAGAAAAGCGCGCGTCGTAAAAAGAAAAAGCCTAAGGGTAAAGAGAGTGTTGATGCCAATGCTAAATTTGGCAAAGGCAAAAAAGGCAAGCTGAAAGCGCCTACGTCTTTACAGCACGGTTTCCAAAAGCCTGTTGCCGATAAGAAGCAGGAAGTGCGTATCGGTGAGACCATCACGGTTGCAGAGCTTGCATCACGTATGGCGGTTAAAGGTGCCGAAGTCGTTAAGACCATGATGAAAATGGGCGACATGGTTACCATTAACCAGGTTATCGACCAAGAAACCGCGCAGCTAGTTGCCGAAGAAATGGGTCACAAGGTAGTGGTAGTTCGTGAAAATGAGCTGGAAGAGAAAGTACTGAGCGACCGCAGCGAAGGCGGTAAAGCGGAATCTCGTGCACCGGTTGTTACCGTTATGGGTCACGTTGACCACGGTAAAACATCAACCCTGGATTATATCCGTAAGGCGAAGGTTGCCTCTGGCGAGGCCGGTGGTATTACCCAGCACATAGGTGCATACCATGTTGATACCGATAATGCATGATCACCTTCCTGGATACTCCTGGACACGCGGCATTTACCTCAATGCGTGCCCGTGGTGCGAAAGCAACGGATATCGTAATCCTGGTTGTTGCCGCAGACGACGGTGTAATGCCACAGACTAAAGAAGCGGTCCAGCACGCCAAAGCGGCTGAAGTACCACTGATTGTTGCTGTGAACAAGATGGATAAAGAAGGTGCCGATCCTGACCGAGTGAAGAACGAGCTGGCCCAGCTAGACGTTATTCCTGAGGATTGGGGCGGTGAGACGCAATTCGTACACATCTCGGCGAAAACAGGCCAGGGCGTTGACGAACTGTTAGAAGCCGTACTTATGCAATCAGAAATCCTTGAGCTAACAGCTGTTTCTGAAGGCATGGCATCGGGTGTGGTTATCGAATCTCGCCTTGATAAAGGCCGTGGCCCGGTAGCAACCGTGCTGGTACAAGAAGGTACTCTGAAGCAGGGCGATATCGTGCTGTGTGGTCTTGAGTATGGCCGTGTACGTGCAATGCGCGACGAAAACGGTAAAGAGATTAAAGAAGCAGGTCCATCGATTCCTGTGGAAATCCTGGGTCTATCGGGTGTTCCTGCTGCCGGTGATGAAGCAACGGTTGTACGCGACGAACGTAAAGCGCGTGAAGTAGCACTATACCGTCAAGGTAAGTTCCGTGAAGTGAAGCTAGCGCGTCAGCAAAAAGCCAAGCTAGAGAACATGTTCACTAATATGACCGAAGGCGATGTCTCGGAAGTGAATATCGTACTGAAAGCCGACGTACAGGGTTCAGTAGAAGCCATCTCCGATTCATTGGTTAAGCTTTCTACCGACGAAGTGAAAGTGAAGATCGTAGGTAGCGGTGTAGGTGGTATTACCGAAACCGACGCATCACTTGCGGCTGCATCTAACGCCATCATGGTTGGTTTCAACGTTCGTGCCGACGCCTCAGCGCGTAAGGTAATCGAAGCGGAAAACCTGGATCTTCGTTATTACAGCGTAATCTACGATCTGATCGAAGAAGTGAAACAAGCCATGACCGGTATGCTTGCACCTGAGTTCAAGCAAGAGATCATTGGTCTTGCCGAAGTACGTGATGTGTTTAAGTCACCTAAGATCGGTGCCGTAGCCGGTTGTATGGTTACCGAAGGTGTGGTTAAGCGTTCTAACCCAATCCGTGTACTACGTGAAAACGTGGTTATCTACGAAGGTGAGCTTGAATCACTGCGTCGCTTTAAAGACGACGTACAAGAAGTTCGTAGCGGCATGGAATGTGGTATCGGCGTTAAGAACTATAATGACGTTAAGGTCGGTGACCAAATCGAGGTATTTGAAATCGTTGAAGTACAACGTTCTCTATAACCTTGATCATTAAGTAAATTTGATGGGGGCCTTTGTGCCCCCATTTGTGATTGTGTAATACCCGCCGTGCTCTGTGTGCGTGCTGGTATCCTAAATATAAGTGGTGAAAATGAGAGAATTTTCTCGCACAGAGCGCGTAGCGCAACAGATCCAAAAAGAAATCGCGGTGATTATTCAGCGTGAGATTAAAGACCCGCGTTTAGGCATGGTAACGGTATCGGCGGTAGAAGTGTCGCGTGACCTGTCTTATGCAAAAATCTTTGTTACCGTGTTCAATCAAGAAGACGAGAGCAAGAGCAAGCAGAGCCTGCGTGTGCTAAACGATGCCAGCGGTTATATTCGTTCTTTACTGGGCAAGCGTATTCGCGCCCGTATTATTCCAGAGCTGCGCTTCGTCATTGATACCTCACTACTTGAGGGGATGCGTATCTCTAACCTGGTTGAGTCGGTGATGCGCGAAGACAAGCAAAAGCGCGGCGGCAGCGACGAGGAAGAATAATCAGTATGGCCAGACGTACAAAAGGCCGTCCGGTCGATGGCGTGCTGTTATTGCACAAGCCGCAAGGGATCTCCAGTAACCGCGCCTTACAACAAGCCAAAGGCATTTACTATGCGCAGAAGGCGGGGCACACCGGGGCACTTGACCCGTTAGCCACCGGCATGCTGCCGATTTGCTTTGGTGAGGCGACCAAGTTTAGTCAGTTCTTACTCGATACCGACAAGACCTACGTGGTGCGCGCCAAGCTGGGTGAACGTACCACCACCTCGGATGCCGATGGTGAAGTGGTCGAAATCCGTGATGTCAATGTGACGAAAGAGCAGATTGAACAACATGTGGCCGATTTTATTGGCGAGTCGGATCAGTATCCGTCCATGTATTCGGCGCTAAAGTATCAGGGGCAACCTTTATATAAATACGCGCGCGAAGGCATCGAGGTACCGCGTAAGTGTCGTCGTATTAATGTTTACAGCTTGACGCTAGACGAGTTTGACGAGCAGACCAATGAAATTCAGATGACCGCTCATGTGTCTAAAGGCACCTATATTCGCACCATAGTGGATGATTTAGGTGAGTTACTCGGCTGTGGCGCGCATGTGATCATGCTTCATCGCTCCAAGGTGGGCCATTACCCGGCAGAGAAAATGGTGACTCTTGACGAGCTTCAAGCCTTGCTTGATGAAGCGAAAAGCCAGGACAAGGCACCCAGCGAGGTGTTGGATCCCCTGTTGCTGCCCATGGACACCGCGGTGCAAGACCTGCCCAGCGTGGAAATTGACGAGCAACAGGCAATAGCTTTTACGCATGGGCAAACCGTGGTAATCGGCGAGGTGCCAGAAAAAGTGTGCGCCGTGCGTTGTGGCGAGCGCTTCCTTGGCGTGGGTGAGCGAAATCAGCACGGTCATCTCAAAGCAAAACGCGCCGTGGCTATCACAAATAACTTGTAGTTATTGGTCAGCTTGCTAAAATAACGCGCTCAATTGGTGGGGCTGGATTAGTGATCGGCTCTTACCGTATATAAACACTCATTTTTGGAGTAATTTATGTCACTAAGCAACCAAGAAAAAGCAGATATCATTGCTAAATTTGCACGCGCTGAAGGCGACACTGGTTCACCTGAAGTACAAGTTGCACTTCTAACTGCAGATATCAACAAGCTTCAAGGCCACTTTGCTAACCACAAGCAAGACAACCACTCACGTCGTGGTCTTCTTCGCAAAGTAAGCCAGCGCCGTAACCTGCTTAACTACCTTAAAGGTAAGAGCATCGAGCGTTACACTGCGCTAATTAAAGAACTTGGCCTACGTCGCTAATTCTTTGATACCAGTTTGAAAAAGGGGCCTAATCGCCCCTTTTTTTGTGCGCCTTTGACGAGTATACTTAGCTCTGTCTAAGTAAGTAGGCCTGGCCTACACACTAGATGGCACCATATTGCCAATTGTAGTAAATAAAGGCATTCGCTCGAGTGTGGTTATTTACTGTAATTGGTAAGGTGCTTAAGAAAACCCTCTTAACCTGGCTTAACGGTTGGCAAATCAACTTTTGAGCGGGTTAAATGCAACTTAAGGAAAGAATTAAGTGCAAGCAATTATTAAAGAATTTCAGTACGGACAACACACAGTAACCCTAGAAACCGGTGCCATTGCCCGTCAGGCAGATGGTGCGGTATTAGCAAGCATCGGCGATACGTCGGTACTTGTAACCGTAGTAGGTCGTCGTGAAGCAAACCCTGGTCAGGATTTCTTCCCTCTGACTGTTAACTACCAAGAAAAAATGTATGCAGCAGGTCGTATCCCTGGTGGTTTCTTAAAGCGTGAAGGTCGCCCTTCAGATGGCGAAACGCTTATCGCGCGTCTAATCGACCGCCCAATTCGTCCACTGTTCCCGAAAGGCTTCGTAAACGAAGTTCAAGTTATCGCTACCGTGGTTTCAGTAAACCCTGAAATCCAGCCTGACATTGTTGCCCTAATTGGTACTTCAGCGGCGCTAGCGCTTTCTGGTATTCCATTTAACGGTCCTATCGGTGCATCACGCGTTGGTTACATCGACGGTCAATACGTATTGAACCCGTCACTAACCGAGCTTAAAACAAGCAAACTAGACCTAGTGGTAGCTGGTACCGACAATGCGGTACTTATGGTTGAGTCAGAAGCTGAAACGCTTCCTGAAGACGTAATGCTTGGCGCCGTTGTATACGGTCATGAGCAATCTCAAGCCATTATTAATGCAATCAACGAGTTCAAAGCCGAAGCGGGTAAAGCTGCTTGGGATTGGACTGCCCCAGCCAAAGACGAAACCCTAGCGGGTAAAGTTGCTGCTATCGCCGAAGAGAAAATCGGTGAAGCGTATCGCATTACCGACAAGGTAGCGCGTAAAGAGGCTCTAAGCGCAGTTAAAGCAGAAGTAATCGAAAAACTAAGCGCAGAGCTTGGCGAAGATGAAAGCCTGGACGAGCAAGAAGTATCAGGCGAGTTTGGCGCACTTGAGAAGAAAATCGTTCGTGGTCGTATCATTGCCGGCGAGAAGCGTATTGACGGTCGTTCACCAGAAATGGTGCGTGCCCTGGACGTGAAAACCGGTGTACTAGCCCGTACTCACGGTAGCGCTATCTTCACCCGTGGTGAAACTCAGGCACTAGTAACCGCAACACTAGGTACAGAGCGTGATTCTCAGATGATCGACGACCTAACCGGTACATCAAACAACCGTTTCATGTTGCACTACAACTTCCCTCCGTTCTGTGTGGGTGAAACTGGCTTTATCGGCTCACCTAAGCGTCGTGAAGTAGGTCACGGTAACCTGGCTAAGCGTGGTATCGCTGCGGTACTACCAACGCTTGAAGAGTTCCCGTACACGATTCGTGTGGTATCTGAAATCACCGAGTCTAACGGTTCTTCATCAATGGCCTCTGTATGTGGTACTTCACTTGCGCTAATGAACGCCGGTGTACCAACTAAGGCATCTGTTGCCGGTATCGCCATGGGTCTTGTTAAGGAAGGCGACAACTTCGTTGTTCTTTCTGACATCTTGGGTGACGAAGATCACCTTGGTGACATGGACTTTAAAGTAGCCGGTACCTCTGAAGGTGTTACCGCACTACAAATGGATATCAAGATCGAAGGTATCACTAAAGAAATCATGCAGATCGCCCTTAACCAGGCACAGGCTGCACGTCTACACATCCTAGATGTAATGGACGAAGCCATCTCTGCACCAGCCGCTGAGCTTTCTGATTACGCACCGCGTATCTATGTGGTGAACATTCCACCTAAGAAGATTGCCGATGTTATCGGTAAAGGTGGTGCTACGATTCGTGCGCTTACCGAAGAAACCGGTACTACCATCGAAATCGAAGACGACGGTACAGTTAAGATTGCCGCCACTGACGGTGAGAGCGCGCGCGCTGCCATCGCTCGTGTTGAGCAACTAACGGCTGAGCTGGAAGTAGGTACTATCTACGAAGGTAAAGTAGTACGCATCGTTGACTTTGGTGCCTTTGTTAACGTTCTACCTGGTAAAGACGGCTTGGTACACATCTCACAGATCAGTGACGAGCGTGTAAACAATGTTGCCGACCACTTAAGTGTTGGCCAGGAAGTGAAGGTTAAGGTTCTAGAAGTTGATCGCCAGGGCCGTGTACGCCTAAGCATCAAAGAGGCGCAAGAGCAAAACGCGCCAGCAGCCGAAGCGGTAAAAGACGCCGAATAAGCGATAAAAGCATAGTAAAAGGGGCTGTTTAGGCCCCTTTTTTATGGTTTAATGAAAATCCACAGACGGATTATAGGTATAGGACTTTGAGAAAAACATTATCGCTTACGGTAGCCAGCGTTATCACGCTACTCTTAACCGGTTGCCAATCCGTACCAGATAGTCCCCAATACGTTGTTACCGTGCCTTTTGCTGCACCTCTGCCGAGCGACTATCGCAGCGAAGTGGCGGTTGCCCGCTACAGCGAGCTTATTGAGCAGGCTGAACTGCCCAGTGATCAACAAGCCTTACTTTATTATGATCGCGGTAAACTTTTCGATAGCCTGGGTTTAAGCACCTTAGCGCGCATCGATTTTAGCCGTGCGGTCAACCTTAAGCCGGATCTGGCCGAGGTGTATAATTTCCTCGGTATTCATCACACCCTGATGCAGCAATACGGCAAGGCCTATGAAATGTTTGATTCCGTGCTAGAGCTTAACAGCGAGCATGAATATGCCTACTTAAACCGCGGCATCGCCTTGTATTATGGCGAACGCCCGGGCTTAGCCAGCGACGATTTACAGACATTTTTGCAATTTGCCCCGGATGACCCGTATCGGGTGCTTTGGGTGTATTTGGCCGAGCGTGCCGAAGACCCAGTGAAAGCCAAGGCCAGCCTGATGGATATGGCCCAGGCCTTAGATCCACAAAATTGGGCCTATCAACTGGTGGCCTTCTATCAGGGTAAAATCACCGAAAGGGAACTCCTGGCCACCTTGGCCGAGGGAGTCGAGTCGCATCAAGAATACGCCGAGCGCTTGTGTGAGGCCTATTTCTATATCGCTAAAAGCCATCAGGCCAAGGGAGAAAATACCCTGGCCAGCGATTATTTTAAACTGGCTCTTTCGACCAATGTGTATGAGTTTGTCGAATACAAGTATGCGCGCCTTGAGCTAGACATAATGGCAGGCGAGGGTGCGTACTAGCCTGTTAGGTATCTTACTGCTTGGCCTGTGCGGAAGTATCAGTCATACACCCGCATTGGTGCAGTTTCAGGTGCACAACAATGCCGCCGCCGCGACCTTTTGGTTTTATCAAAACCCCACAGAACTTACGTATCAGAATTACAGCGAACCCGTGTTGCGCCGCCTTGCCAGAGTAGGTGCGGCCCCAGCGCAGGTATTGCTTTCCCAGTTATTGCTTCATCAGGGCGATTTAGGTGGTGCGCGCTTACATTGGCAGCAGGCGCTTGATGGTAAAGGGGAGCGGCGCGTTATGCTGCAACTCTGGCAGCAACTGGCCCAGGCGATGGTGCAGCAAGGTCAGTGGCAGGCGTTGGGTGAGATCAATCGAGCTTATACCTTACCCGATGAGCTGGAATATCGTCGCCGCTTTCACCTTGGTTTAGAGGTCGGGGCCGATGGCCACGACTATGCTCGGCAGTTGGGCTTTGGCACCGACTTACATAGATTGCGGCCACAAGCCTGTCGCTATAACCTGCTTTTGCTCGGCGACAGTCTGGCGGCCATGCATAAGTTGCAACAATTGCGAGGGCGGTATCTAACTAACCCCGAGCCCAAGGCCGGTTTATTTTGCTTGTCTGAGCCACAGTATCTGGGGGATGCTCTGGATTGCCAATACTCGGCCGACAGCTTTGGTCGCTGTGACTGGCGTCCGTTAGCGCATAAACCGACTAAGCTGCCGCCGGGGTTTGATTTTATCGTCATGGTGACGGGTGGGGGTCTGGCCAATGTCCAAGGCGGCATTATGCACCTAGGCGTAAGTGCCCCTTACCATGTGTTTATGCACGAGCTCCTGCATTTCAGCGGCTTCACCGATGAGTATCCGGCGCCGCCAGCGCAGCAGAGCGCTTGTGAACAGTCGGGCAGAGTGTATGCCAACCTCTTTGTCGGTGAGCAGGCACCGCCAGGTTGGGCGCCCAGCGCCTATTGCGGCAATGGTCGTGGTTATAAACCCAGTGCCGGGCAAAGCCTGATGGAGCAGTCGGAAGTGGGGGTGACACCTTTATACAGAAGGCTATGGTTAGCCGAGCTGGCAAGGCCTGGGAAGCATATCCGTTTTGCCGACTTCTTCTATCGCCTCAGTGGCGAAACTCAGTGGCGTGAATATCGTGACGCGCTGGATAATAAAAGTGACTCTGAGAGTCTGTAGTCTAGATTTTTGTTAGGTAGGTTAGTAGGGTGTTAACCGGCGTCTAAGATTTAGCCGAATAGCCTTGGCGAGTCTAGACAAAGCCTGGGCAGCCCAGTATAACTGATTAATTATTAAAATTTAATTGGCACTGAACTAATCTTAATATTAACGCTCTCGGTGCCCCAAGAGCCCGCACCTTGCGGGGTCAAAATAACAGTTTTACCAAGGAATTTGGTAACAAAAGTGAAGGTTTTTAAACTATGACATTGCTGTGGATACCCTTGCTATCCTTGTTAGGCAGTTTACTTGCGAGTTTTACAGGCAAATTATCGCGCAATCAAAGCGCCGCCGTGACTGCAATCATGCCTATAATCTGCCTGGCGCTGGTGATCAGCATGGCGCCGCAGGTATTGGCCGGCGAGACACTCTACGCCAGCCTACCTTGGATACCTGAATTAGGGGTGAATTTATCCTTTCGCTTAGACGGTTTAAGCCTGCTGTTTTGTATTCTGATCTTGGGTATAGGTCTACTGATCATCCTCTATGCGCGCTATTACCTGAGCGCCAACGACTCCATGCCCAAGCTTTACGCCTATTTAATGCTTTTTATGACCGCCATGCTCGGCATAGTCACGGCGAACAACATTATTCAAATGTGGTTTTTCTGGGAGCTGACCAGTGTTAGTTCTTTCTTACTGATCAGCTATTGGTGGTATAACCCAGAGGCGCGTAAGGGCGCGCGTATGGCTTTGGCTATTACCGGGGCCGGTGGTCTGGCCCTGCTTGCAGGTTTGGTGCTACTGGGACAACTGGTCGGTAGCTATGAGCTGGATGTGATTTTGCAAAGTGGTGAACTGGTAAAAAGCTCTCAGTGGTATCCGCTTATTCTTGTTCTGGTGCTCCTTGGTGCCTTTACCAAATCGGCTCAGTTTCCGTTCCATTTCTGGTTGCCTCATGCCATGGCTGCGCCGACGCCAGTCAGTGCCTACTTGCACTCGGCGACCATGGTTAAGGCGGGTATCTTCCTGCTGGCGCGTTTCTATCCTGCTCTAGCGGGTACCGAGCTGTGGTTTATTATCGTTGGCGTTACCGGCTTAACCACCTTGTTGGTGGGTGCTTACATTGCTTTGTTTAAGCACGACCTCAAAGGCTTGTTGGCCTATTCGACCATCAGTCACTTAGGTCTGATCACCTTGCTATTGGGTCTGGACACTCAACTGGCAACGGTGGCGGCGATTTTCCACATCATCAACCATGCCACCTTTAAGGCCTCCTTGTTTATGGCCACAGGTATTATCGATCATGAAACCGGCACCCGAGACATGCGCAAACTCAATGGCATGTGGCGCTATATGCCCTATACGGCGACGTTAGCCATGGTGGCCGCGGCGTCCATGGCCGGGGTACCGCTACTGAATGGCTTCTTATCGAAAGAAATGTTTTTTGCCGAAACCCTGCACCAGCAGATGCTAGGCTCCATGTCCTGGCTGATCCCTGTATTAGCGACCGTAGCCGGTGCCTTGTCGGTGGCTTATTCGGCGCGCTTTATCCATGACGTATTCTTCAATGGTGAGCCAAAAGATTTACCAAAACAGCCTCATGAAGCGCCGCGCTATATGCGTGTGCCGATCGAAATTTTGGTGACCCTGTGTGTTTTGGTTGGTCTGTTCCCAGCATTTGTGGTGGACCCGCTGTTAACCGTGGCCTCTCACGCCGTGCTGGGTGCCGAGGCGCCGGACTATCACCTGGCTATCTGGCATGGTTTCAACCTGCCGCTACTAATGAGTGCGGTGGCGGTGGCCGGCGGTCTCTTTATTTACTCGCAGCGTAAATACCTGTTCCAATTCCAGGCCTCTTTGCCTAGCGTCAGTGCCAAAAAAGCGTTCGATGCCAGTATTCAACGAGTGGTGGTGTGGTCGCGCGAGCAAATCCTGCGTATTGAGAACGGCTCATTGCAGCGTTACGTCTTTATTCTTTTGCTCTCTACCTTGGTGGTGGCGGGTTTACCCTTGTTTGAAATGCACACCCTGGCTGGGGCAACCGGACTTAGTGAGATAGATGCTCATAATGCCATCGGTGCGGCGTTGCTGATGATAGGTGCGCTGGCCACCTTGATATGGCATCGCTCGCGGATGATAGCCTTGATCCTGGTGTCCGTGGTGGGTCTGATGACGTCCGTGGCCTTCACCCGTTTCTCGGCGCCGGATCTGGCCCTGACTCAGCTTACCGTAGAGGTAGTGACCGTGATGTTGCTGATGCTGGCGCTGTTCTTCTTGCCGCAGCGCACCCCGAAGGAGTCGAGTTCGCTGCGTATTTTGCGCGATTTAGGGGTCAGTAGTGCCATAGGTATTGTGGTTGGCAGTATCTGTTATGCGCTGTTAACGCGCCCGCAGGAGAGTATTTCTCAGTTCTTTATCGGCAACGCCAAAACCGGCGGTGGCGGTACCAACGTGGTCAACGTGATCCTGGTGGACTTCCGAGGCTTCGATACCCTGGGTGAAATCACCGTACTGGGCATCGCCGCCCTGGGTATTTACAAGCTGTTATTGAATCTGCCGTTATTTATGCCGGCCTCGGACAGCGAAGGGCGTCCTTGGGCGCGTGAGCGTCATCCTTTGCTTTTGGCGAGTATTTCACAAAGCTTGTTACCGCTGGCTATCATGGTGTCCGTGTATATCTTCCTGCGCGGTCATAACCTGCCAGGTGGTGGCTTTATTGCCGGCCTGGTAACCTCCATTGCCTTTATTTTGCAATACATGGCCAATGGCTCCAACTGGATCCGAGCGCGTATGGATATTAACTACCGCAAGGTCATCGCCTCGGGTCTGGCCATCGCCACCCTGAGCGGCCTGGGTAGCTGGCTGTTTGGCCGTAACTTCTTAACCAGCTGGTTCGATTATTTCGATATCCCCTTGGTGGGTAAGACCGAATTGGCCAGCGCCATGATATTTGATTTAGGTGTGTATCTAACTGTGGTAGGCGCAACATTAATGATCCTTGCCAGTCTTGGTAAATTGACGGCAGAAACCCCGAAAGAAAAGGTTAATCTCTAATGGAACTCTTATATGCAAGTTGTGTAGGTCTGTTAGTGGCCTGCGGCATTTACCTGATTTTGCGCGCCCGTACTTTTCCCGTGGTGCTGGGGCTGACCATGCTCTCTTATGCGGTCAATCTATTTCTGTTTTCGTCGGGCCGATTAAAAATAAACCAGGCGCCGGTGCTAGGGCAGTCGGCCAGTTATGCAGATCCACTGCCGCAGGCCTTGGTGTTAACCGCCATCGTAATCGGCTTTGCGATGACCGCCTTTGTGGTGATCCTAGCCATTCGTGGCCGTGCCGATTTGGGTAACGACCATGTGGACGGTCAACCGCGCGCAAGCCGCGCCACTAAGGGGTCGAAATAGATGCAGCATTTGATCACCTTACCCGTATTGTTGCCGCTGTTGGCGGGCATTATTCTGTTGTTGCCGCCGTGTGGCAAAAACCTGGTATTAAGACGTTGGGTGGCCAGCTTTATGGCCTTATTTACCCTGGTGGCGTCGACCTTGCTATTAACTACTATCTTGGGCAGTGGTCCCCTGGTCTACGCCATAGGTGAATGGCAGCCGCCCTTTGGTATCGTCTTGTATGCGGACCCGCTGGCGGTGGCCCTGTGTATCCTCACCAGCTTTTTGTCTTTGGTGACCATAGTGTATGCCAGTCGTGGCGACGATAAGGCAGGGAGTTTCTTTCATCCTTTGGCGCATTTCCTGCTGATGGGCGTTAATGGTGCCTTTTTAACTGGTGACCTGTTTAACTTGTTTGTATTTTTCGAGGTCTTATTGATCGCCTCGTACGCCTTGCTGATGCATAAAAAAGACAAGCACACCACCAAGGCGGCGCTGCATTATGTGATTTTAAACCTGGTTGGCTCGAGCATTTTCTTGATAGCCCTGGGCGTGTTGTACGGCGTGCTGGGTACCTTGAATATGGCCGATATGGCAGTGAAGGTAGCGCTGTTGCAAGGCGATGATATTTATCTTGCCAAGATTGGCGGCCTTCTCCTGCTTATCGTCTTTGCCCTTAAGGCGGCCTTGCTGCCCTTGCATCTGTGGCTGCCGGCCACTTATGGCCGTGCTATGCCGGTGATTGCCGCTCAATTTGCGATCATGACCAAGGTTGGGGTCTACGCCATTATGCGTGTCTTCACCATGATCTTCGGCGAGCAAGCGGGGGAGCTAAGCGGTATCGCCAGCACCTGGTTGTGGCCTTTGGCCCTGGTTACCCTGGTGGTCGGCGCGGTGGGCGTGTTGGCGGCGGAAGACTTGCGCCGTTTAAGCGCCAATCTGGTCATTGTGTCCGTCGGTACCCTGATTGCCATGGTGGCGCTCAACAACGAGCAGGCCACGGCGGTGGCCATCTATTACCTGGTCCACTCCACCATTGCCTGTGCCGCCATGTTCCTGGTTGCCGATATGATAGCCTTGCAGCGCGGCAAGGTGCAGGATCGCCTGGTTAATAGCCGTGGCGTGGCCCGAGCCTAAATTGTTGGGTTTCTGTTTTGTGTTTGCCGCCATAGCCCTGGCCGGTTTACCGCCCTTATCCGGTTTCGTTGCCAAGCTGTGGTTGCTCGACGCCTCTTATGGCGCCGAGGTGGCCTGGGTGTTTTGGCCCATTTATCTGCTTGCCAGCCTAGCCACCCTGGTGGCGTTGTCTCGCGCCGGGACCAGTTTGTTTTGGCACGATCACCCCAATCAGGATGAGCAGTTTGAAGACAATGTCTACGCCGGTAAACGCCGTACCTGGGCCTTGGTGTTGATTTTGGCCGTGCCCCTGATGATGACGGTGTTTGCCGCGCCGCTAAGTGAGATGAGTAATCAGGCGGCCGCCGCTTTGCACAATTCTCAGGTGGCCATAGACACAGTATTTGCCTTGGCTAAGGAGCAATAACATGCGCTTACAAGCTCGTTATAAGTGGTTGCCAACGCCATTTCGCAGCATTTTATTATTCGCCGTGTGGTTGCTGTTAAACAACAGCGTTTCCGCTGGACACCTCATTCTTGGCGCCGTGCTGGCGATTGTGATCCCCCTGGTGATTGCACCATTTCGGACCGCCCAGCCACTGATTTTGCGCCCGGGCCTGGCGACCAAGCAGTTGTTTATTGTGCTTTGGGACATCATTACCGCCAATGTGGAAGTGGCCTTTAAAATTTTGGGCCCGACCAAACGCTTACGCCCAGGTTTTATCAAGGTGCCCCTGGACTTAGAGCATGAGCTGCCTATTACCATGCTGGCCAGCACGGTGTCATTAACGCCCGGCACCGTCAGTGCCGAGGTGTATCCCATTCCTGAGTCCTTGCCCAAAGGCGAGGTGCCGACGCAGCGCTTCTTACTTATCCATGTGCTGGACCTTGATGATGAGCAGGCCCTGATCGAGACCATTAAGCGTCGCTACGAAGCGCCCCTTAAGGAGATTTTCCAATGTTAGAAAGTGTATTACTGATGGTCTTTGCCATGATCGGCGTGTCCCTGATGCTTAATCTGTGGCGCTTGATCGTCGGCCCTTCGGTACCGGATCGCATCCTGGCCTTGGACACCATGTATATCAACACCATAGCGCTAATTATTCTCTATGGTATCGGCATGCAAACGCAGATTTATTTTGAAGCGGCGTTGCTTATTGCCATGTTGGGTTTTGTCAGTACGGTGGCGGTCTGTAAGTACCTGCTCCGTGGCGACATCATTGAATAGGAGCGGCTATGACTGAATGGCTTATTTCAGCGTTATTAATCGTCGGCGGACTGTTTATCCTTATCGGCTCCATTGGCTTGGTGAAAATGCCGGACTTTTTTATGCGCCTGCACGGGCCGACTAAGGCCACTACCTTGGGTATGGCCTTGCTACTGATAGCCGCCAACGTGTTCTTCAGCGTAGAAAATGGGGTGATTAATATTAAAGAAATCCTGATCTCCATCTTCTTGTTGATCACCGCGCCCATTACCGGCTATATGTTGATCAAATCAGCTATCCATCATGAGCTCAAGGCGAAGGATGGCACCAAGGGCATGGATAATATCGAGGACGATTAAATCTCGTGAGTTCAGCCGGTGGTCGCGGCAAACGCGGCCACTGATTTATTTCCCCGTTTCTTCTTGCGCACCATCATATTTTTGTGCCTCACTGCTACTTGGTATTTTCAGGGCTTTGCCGGGTTCAGTCAAAAGCGTCCGGTTTTCGCGAAAAAAGTGTCCGTTGCGGACACTTTTTATGTCCGCGGACAAGCGCCAAACTTCACCATCCACAATTAAAAACTAATAAAAACAATGAGATAAAGTTTTTATTATATTGGCATGCTTCTCGTAACTAATAAAACAATTAGAAAACATACGGATAGCACCATGTTGATCACTACCTTAGTCTTTTTTACCTCGCCACTGTTGATGCTAGTGGCGGCGTTTATTATTGGTTTGATAAAAACACCCAACCTCACTAATCAGTGTGAGGCGTTGTTATGATCCGCGATACTCAGGGACAAGATATTCAACTAGCGGCCACTAAAAGCTACCGCAAATATTGGCTTGGAGCGGCGTGCGTGACCTTGGTTGCGGCCTTGGCCGCCTACAGTTTGAGTGCCAGTAATGGTGATACCCAATTATCACTAAGCCGGGATTCGGTGAAAACTGCAGCCGTGGTCCGTGGCGATCTGGTTCGCGATATCGCCACCACAGGGTTTATTGTGGCCGCCAATGCGCCGCAAATCTACAGCCCGTCAAAGGGCTATGTGCAGCTACTGGTCAACCCAGGCGATGAAGTGGCAAAGAACCAAACCATAGCTAAGGTTCACAGCCCGGAACTGACCAACGAACTTAAACAACAAGAATCAGAGCTGCAGCGCCTGAGCGATGAGCTGTCACGCAAGGAATTGCAGATCCGTCGCGACAAGTTGGCGCTGGCACAAACCTTAGATATGGCCACGGTCACCCTGAATGCCGCCGAGCGTGAGCACCGTCGGGCGCTGTTATCTATTAAGGATAATCTTATCAGCCAAATCGACATGGAGCAGGCTCAGGACGACCTGGCGCGCGCTAAGTTGGCCTACAAACACGCCCAACAAGAAGTCGAAATCGGTAAAGACACCCTGGCATTCGAGCTTAAATCGGCGCAAGGGGATGTGACGCGCCAACAACTGGTGGTGGATGAACTAAACCGCCGCGTTAACGAGTTGCAGATAGTTGCCCCCGTTGCTGGGGTGGTGGGTAACTGGCTGGTGCAGCAACAGGCAGCAGTGTCGCCAAGTGAGGCACTGATGACACTCGTTGATCTGAGTGCCTTTGAAGCCGAGCTGCAGGTGCCGGAAAGCTATGCCAATGAACTGGGACTGGGCCTGGAGGTTGAGCTCAAAATTGCCGACAACCGTGTGGTCGGCACCTTGTCGTCTATCTCGCCGGAAGTGAAAGAACGCCAGGTCAGTGCCCGGGTGCGCTTCGATCAATCGCAGTTTGACAAAATTCGTCAGAATCAGCGCTTATCGGCACGCATCTTATTAGAAAACAGAGAAAACGTATTGATGGTGCGCCGCGGAGCCTTTATGAACGAGGGTGGCTTGATAGCCTACCGCGTCAATGGCGATGTCGCCGAGCGCATTCAAATTCAAACCGGAGCGACCAGCGTAGCCAATGTGGAGCTCACCGCCGGCGTCGCCGAAGGCGATACCCTGGTGGTATCAAACTATGACTCATTTAAGCAGGCCGAGCGCGTTTTACTGCGCTAACTCCAGCTCAACATCAGAGGAAGAATACAATGATTAAAATGAATAACATCAACAAGGTATACCAAACGGAAATGGTGCAGACCCATGCGCTACGCGACTTTAATCTCGAGGTGGAGCAGGGCGAGTTCATCGCCGTCACCGGCCCAAGCGGCAGCGGTAAAACCACCTTTTTAAACATTGCCGGCATGCTGGAGCCCTTCTCAAGTGGCACCTATGAGCTTGATGGTATCGATGTTGGCAAGCTCAACGACAATCAGCGTGCCGATCTGCGTAACCAAAAAATCGGCTTTATCTTTCAGGGCTTTAACCTTATTCCCGATTTGAACCTGTATGAGAACGTGGAAGTGCCGTTGCGCTATCGCGGCATTAAATCGGCGGAGCGTAGAAAGCGCATTGAACGCTGCCTGGAGCTGGTAGGCCTGGGCGCGCGTGCCAAACACCTGCCGCAGCAGCTTTCCGGTGGTCAGCAGCAGCGGGTGGCCATCGCCCGGGCCCTGGCCGGTGAGCCGCGCTTTTTACTCGCCGATGAGCCAACAGGGAACCTGGACAGTTTAATGGCCCGCCAAGTGATGGAAATCCTCGAAGAAATTAACCGTGAAGGCGCCACCATAGTCATGGTGACCCACGATCCTGAGCTGGCTCGTCGCGCGCCGCGCAATATTCAGGTGGTTGACGGTCAACTGGCCGACTTCAGCCTGTATCAGGGTGCGCCCAATAAAGAACAGACGGCGGGTGACATAGCCGCACGCGCAGCGGAGGCCTAATATGCTTTGGTACTATGTGGATTTAAGCTGGCGTTCGTTTAAACGCACGCCCCTGGTCAGCGCCTTAATGGTGATAGCCATTGCCATAGGTATCGGTATCACCATGACCACCTTGTCGGTGTATCACATGATGAGCGCCGACCCCATCCCAAGCAAAAGCGAGCAGCTATTTGCGCTGCAACTGCAAACCATGGACGAAGGCGAGGGTTGGTTTACCAAGGATGATATTCCTTACCAGTTGACCTTTAAAGATGCGCAAAGGCTGATGACGGACGCCAAAGGTGATGCCCAGGCAGCCATGGTGCGCACCGGCTTTGCCGTGCACCTGGGTGACGAGAGCAATGCGCCTAAATTGATGGACGCCAGGGCTACGGGGCGGGACTTCTTTTCCATGTTCAACGCCCAATTTATCCATGGCGGCCCGTGGAGCCAAAGTGATGAGGACAATGCCGTTAACAAGGTGGTGTTAGAGCGTAGCCTCAGCGAAGAGCTTTTTGGTGAGACTAACCCAGTGGGTAAGACGGTGTTTCTCGACAAGTTCTTGTTTGAAGTGGTCGGCGTGATTGAGCCGGTAACCGAGCACACCAAATACTACGATTTGAATAACGGTTCATTTAAACGTCCCGAGCGCGTGTTTTACCCATTCTCACTGGTTAAAGAACTGGAAATAGGCACCTGGGGTAACAGCAATGGCTGGAAACGCGAAATGGTGACCACCTTTAAGCAAAGGCTGGACTCTGAGATCGTCTGGATCCAGTACTGGGTGCAGCTCGATAGCCCAGAATCGAAAGCCAATTATGAGCAGTATTTAAAAGGCTATATTCAGGAGCAACAGAAGATAGGTCGCTTTGCCCGCAAAGAGCCTAAATACAGCCTGCGTGATGTAAATCAATGGATGGAATACAACGAGGTGGTCAGCGAAGATAATAAAATTTTAGTGTTGTTAAGCTTTATGTTCCTGGCCGTGTGCTTGGCTAATATTCTTGGCCTGCTGTTAGCGAAATTTATGCGCCGTGCACCCGAGGTGGGCGTGCGTCGCGCCTTGGGGGCAAGTAAAACCCAGGTATTTTTTCAGCACCTTGTTGAGGTGGGGCTATTGGGGCTCTTCGGTGGCCTGCTGGGCATTTTACTGGCGCAGCTATGTTTGTGGGGTGTCAGAGAAAGCTACAGCTATTATTCGGCCCTCGCGAAGATGGACTTTTTGATGCTCGCCAGCGCACCTATCATTGCCATTGTCGCCTGTATCTTGGCGGGTTTGCTGCCGGCCTGGCAGGTGTGCCGTACCAACCCCGCTTATTACCTGAAAACGCAGTAGGAGAGACCCATGTTAGAATTAAAACCCATGATCAACGCACTGCTGCGCTCAAAAATAGGGGCTGTGCTGTTGCTGATACAGGTGGCAATCACCCTGGCTATCGTCAGCAATGCCGCCTTTATGATCAGTGACCGTCTGACCTATTTAAACCAGGAAACCGGTTACGACGAAGAAGCGATTTTCAGCCTGAGTGTCAGCACCTTCGACCCAAGTATTAACCTGGTTCAACAATATGCGCAGGATGAGCGCGACCTGCGCGCCATTGACGGTGTTATTGATGCAGCCATGACCAACTGGATGCCGTTGTCGGGCAGTGGTTCCTCAAGTAGCATGCATTTGGTGCCCAATCCCGAAATTGGCACCGGTGTGCGGGCGGCCTACTTTACTACCAATGAGCATATGCTCAATACCTTGGGCGCCAAACTGATCGAAGGACGTAATTTCTACCCGGAAGAAGTGGTGCATGCGGATAACTACGATAAGTTGCCCAATACCACGATAGTTACCAAGGATTTTGCCGAAGAGCTCTATCCAGATGGTTCGGCCCTTGGCAAAGTACTGTATCAGGGCGAAGATGCGGTAGAAATTATCGGTATTATCGACACCATAAAAGGCCCCTGGCTGAATGACAGTCGTCCGGCCAACGTGGTGATCTTCCCGTTCAACCTGTCTCAACCTCGCGCCGGATTTTTAGTACGTACCGAGCCGGGCAAGCGCGCACAAGTGATGGCAAAAGTGGAAGAGCTCTTATTAAAAAGCGAATCGCGCCGTGTTTTTTACGGCATCGAAGGCTTGGACGAAAGCAAGGCATCTTATCTGGCCCGCGATACCCTGGTGATGCGCATGCTGGTGGTCTTGATAGTGGTATTGGTGCTGGTGACTGCTCTGGGTATTTTCGGTCTTACCTTATTCAATATCAGTAAACGCACCAAGCAAATTGGTACGCGCCGCGCGCTCGGGGCTCGCAAGTCGGCCATTGTTCGTTACTTCCTCATTGAGAACTTTTTGGTTGCCGGTTTAGGCCTGTTGATTGGCGCTGCCTTGGCGGTCTTATTAGGCCAGCAACTGATGAAAGTCTTCTCTTTACCCAGCTTATCCTTTACTTTCGTATTGGCGAGTGCGGTATTTATGCTCATAATGAGCCTAGTGGCAGCATGGGGACCCGCACTGCGCGCTGCCAAAGTGGCGCCAAGTATAGCCACGCGCTCAATATAATAACAATTCAGCGCGCCCTTGGGCGCGCTCTAGATAAGGGTCTGTTGACCTTTGTTGTTTGTTTCTGCAGCAGTTTGTAGTGAATTTATACAAGGCGGCACATGTGTGGTGTAGTTATTCTACATAAACATGTAACAACACAGTAGAAATGCGCTACAAGCGCTGCCCTACGGGTTCATCTAAACGCATCCTGCTCTGTGTTACTCGCTATGAACATAGAATGACTATGCATCATAACGAGCGTCGTGATCAGAATGCGTTTAGATTGAACATAAAGTAAACCGCAAAGATAAACAGACCCTCAGGATAATATGAAAAAAATACTGATAGTTGACGATAACCCGGCGGTGTTAGACGCCTTGTCGCTGCTCCTAGAGCTGCATGACTACCACGCCGTGACCTGTGAAACGCCCGCCGAGGCGTTACATATTGTGCGCTATCAGCGTATCGCGCTGGTGCTTCAGGATATGAACTTCAGTGCTGATACCACCTCGGGTGAGGAAGGCAAAAAGTTGTTTTACGACTTGCGCGACATTAACCCTCATCTGCCCATTGTCCTTATCACCGCCTGGACCGAGCTCAGTACCGCGGTGGAGCTGGTTAAGGCCGGAGCCGCCGACTATCTGAGCAAGCCCTGGGATGACCAAAAGCTGCTCACCACCATAGATAACCTGGTGGCCCTGGGCGAGGCGGCCAGTGAAAATGCCACCTTTAAACGCCAGGCTCAAGAGCGCACCCAGGTCCAGGAAGGTGCCGATTTGGCCGGTCAGGTCTTTGCCAGTGCCGCCATGCATCGGGTGGTGGACATGGCCTTGCAGGTGGCGCGCTCGGATGTGCCCGTGCTTATCACCGGTGCCAACGGCAGTGGTAAAGAAGGCATCGCCGAGATTGTCCACCGTAATTCTCCCCTTAAAGCCAAGCCTTTTATTAAGGTTAATGCAGGAGCCTTGCCGGCGGATTTGATTGAGGCCGAGCTCTTTGGCGCCGAAGCGGGGGCCTTCACCGGTGCCAAGCAAACCCGAATCGGTCGTTTCGAAGCCGCCGATGGTGGCACCTTGTTTTTGGATGAAATTGGCAACCTGCCGCTCGATGGTCAGGTGAAGCTGTTGCGGGTGCTGCAAACCGGCGAATTTGAACGTGTGGGTTCAACCCAAACCCGCAAGGTGAATGTGCGGGTGATCTCCGCCACTAACGCCGATTTGCTCGGTGATATCCAGCAGGGGCGCTTTCGCGAGGACCTGTACTATCGTCTTAATGTTATCGAGCTTAGCATTCCCCCTTTAGCGCAGCGCAAGGACGATATTGCCGCCTTAATCGCACACTTTCTACCGGGACGGGAATTAAGCCCTCATGCCGAAGCCATGCTGCGCCAGCATTCCTGGCCTGGCAATGTGCGTGAGCTGGAAAATGCCTGTAAGCGCATTGGTGTGCTCAAACCCGAAGGAGAGTTGCAGGCTGAAGACTTCGCGCTGCATCATGTCGGTGAGAATCACCAGGTTAAGCATGAACCGGAAAAACACGAAATTGAAGCGGCCATGCGTGCCCATCAGGGAGTAGTCGCTAAGGTCGCTCGGGAGTTTGGTTTATCGCGTCAGGCCTTGTATAGACGCATGCAAAAGTTTGGTATCGATTACTGATGATTATATTTCCCAAAGGGGCGGGTCGACTTATCTGGCAGCTCAGTCTGTGGATGAGCCTGTTTATCTGCCTGCTTGTCACCATCGGCGTCTTATTTGACGTATTTAACCTTATGCAGGGGCTGGTTCTGGCCCTGGCTTTGGGAGTAGTTCAGGCGCTCTTTGTGACCCTGGTGGTATCGCCCATAGCAAAAGGCTTACAGGCGGTCGAGTCGGGGCTGTTAAACTTTAAAGACGGGGATTTTTCAACCACCTTGGCCTATCAGGGCAACAATGAGCTGGGGGATTTATGCAGCCTGTACAATGAAACCGCCAACAAGCTGCATCAAGAGCGCCAGTGGATCTATCAACGAGAGCTGATGCTCGACAAGGTGCTGCATAACTCGCCGCAGGCTTTGCTGTTGGTGAATTCGAAAGGGCAAATTGTGTATACCAATCACAGTGCTCGCGGTTTGCTATTTGCCGGTATTAAGGTGGAAGGGGAAACGCTCTCGAATCTTTTTAGTGGCATGCCCGAGGCCATTGCCGAAGCCTTGCAACGCGGCGGAGAGGGTCTGTTTAGCGTTGATCAGGAGCAGCAACAAAGGCAAACCTGGCACCTGGCCACCGGCGAGTTTTTATTAAATAACCAACCCCATAATCTCTATATTCTAAAACCCATGACCCGGGAAATATCGCGCCAAGAGGTGCAGGTATGGAAGAAGGTGATACGCATTATCAGCCACGAGCTGAATAATTCACTGGCACCGATTTCTTCCATGTTGCACTCCGGGCGTTTAATTGCCCAGCGGGTAGACGATGAACGCCTAGAGCGGGTGTTTAATACCATAGACGAGCGCATCGCCCGCCTGAGTGAGTTTGTACAAGGTTATGGCAAGTTCGCCAAACTGCCGCAGCCACAACTCAGCGAATTTAGATGGGCCGAATTAATACAAGGGTTGGCGCAGCAATGGCAGTTCAAGATCAAGGGGGAGTTGGCGGAGTTTGGTTATGGCGACGAAACACAAATTCAGCAACTGCTTATCAATCTGTTGAAGAATGCTCATGAGGCGGGCGGTGCCGCCGAGGATGTCTGGCTGAGCGTGGAAAGCCATGGACAGCAGGTGATTTGCGTTGGCGATAAGGGCAAGGGCATGACCGAGACCGTGATGGCCAGCGCCTTGGTACCATTTTATTCCACCAAAAGCAGTGGCAGTGGTCTTGGCTTAGCCCTGTGCCGGGAAATCTGCGAGGCCCATCATGGTGATATCAGCTTGCATAATCAGCAACAGGGTGGGCTGGTGGTGCGGGTAAATCTGCCCATGGTCAAGGTTTAGCCTTGGCCGCAGCCTTTGGCTCTGATAAAAACGGCGGGCAATTACACTTGCTCGCTCACATCGCTTGGGGCAAGCTAACCACATGATCCTTAATCGCCCACAATTATGAGCAATACCTTGTATATCACCGGTGCCGGCGTCAGTGCCGCCAGCGGTATTCCCACCTTTCGCGGTGAAGACGGCTTTTGGCGCATCGGCAGTAAAAATTATACGCCGATGGAAATGGCGACGCGGCGCATGTACCAAATGCGCCCGGATGAGTTTCTCGCCTGGTATTACCATCGATTTGCCAGTTATCGTGACCATGGTCCGAACGAGGTGCATTACTGGTTGGCGGATAAAAATCTGATCACTCAAAACATCGATGGCCTCGATGGCAAGGCCGGTAACCAGGACTACATCGCCATTCATGGTCGCCTGGATTTGATGACCGAATTTCACAATCAGGGCGAGCCGGTTGATAAACTAACTGCTCCCTGGGAGCAGGTGGATGAGTCGCGGCTAAGCCAATCCCTATTAGAGGTGTTTGCCATCCCAGAGCAGGGGCCGGTGCTGCATCGCTCGTTTAAGCCCTTTGTGTTGCTGTTTGATGAGTACTATACCGACCTGTATGGCATAGATGAGGCGCAGCGGCGCATGCTGGCGGCGGATCGCATGGTGTTTATGGGCACCTCTTTTAGTGTCAATATTACCCAGATGGCACTCGAGGTGGCGCGCAGCTTAGCCATTCCCATTGAGGTGGTCGACCCGCAGCCCACGCATATTCTGCACCCTAACGTCACTTATCATAAAATGACGGCTTTGGAATATATTCAAAAGCAGGGCTAGGGCGAGCTCAGGTTTTGGGCAAATAAAAACCCGGCTTTCGCCGGGTTTGGTAACATCACATATGGGTGGTTAAACGCTTATTGATTCGCTTCTAACTCTTCACGGGTTTCGCGGATTTTCTCAATCAGCGCGTCAATCTGGCTTTTGGTTTCATCCGATAGCTCGCCGGCACCTTCTTTTGACTCATCCCAGGCCTTTTGCGCTAACTCTTTTGAGTCGGCCATCAGCTGGCTGAACTGAGTTTTGCCTTCTTCACTGGCCGCTGAGGCAAGCGCCTTGGTTTCAGCCATCAATTCATCAACTTTTTCAGAGAAGGATTCTTCTTGCAAGTTGTTGGCCGCTTCTTTTACTTCATCAACGGCGCTGTCCCAGGCAGCCACCACTTCTTCTTTGGCCTCTGCGGCGCTTTCTTTGGCTTTTTCGCTGCTGGTTTTGGCATCTTCACAGGCGCTTAGTACGAATGCGCTGGCGAATAAGGTGATTACGGCAACTAGCTGTTTCATAACATTTTCCCTTTTTTGTATTACTAATGGGTTCATTATAGAACAAGAACTTAAATAGAGAATGAATGTTTTTACAGGTTGCACCGAAGCGGGCCGAAGGGCATAGGAGGAAGGCGCGCATTCAATCTAAATAGAGGTCACCTTCATACGAAGAAATAAACAAGACGGTTTTTATTTTCCAATGATAGAATCGCGCTCACTGCGTCTATTTTTGGTTTATTAAATTTAGCTCATCATGTACGAAAACATTAGATACTCGTTAAACAACCTAAAGAACAACAAGCTGTTCGAGCTGGCCGTGGTGTCGGTGATAATTATTTCCGCCTTAGAGATAGGAGCAAAAACCTTTTCTTTACCCGATGGTGCGATGTCTTTCACCAACATACTGGATGTATTCATCACCGTCTTCTTTTTGTTCGAAATATCGATCCGCTTCATCACAGATGAAGATAAAAAGAACTTCTTCAAAAAAGGCTGGAATATCTTTGATACCCTGGTTGTCGCGGTCAGCCTGATCCCCATCAATGACAGTGAAATGGCCCTGTTAGCGCGCCTGGTAAGGGTATTCCGGGTACTGCGTATGGTGTCGGTGGTGCCGGAGCTGCGGGTACTCATCAACTCCCTTATCAAAGCTCTGCCCCAGTTGGGTTATGTGATCCTGCTGATGTTTATTATCTTCTATATCTACGCGGCGTTTGGCAGCTTTCTCTTTAAAGACATTAACCCCGAACTCTGGGGCGACATTGCCATTTCCATGCTGACCCTATTTAGGATCATGACCTTCGAAGACTGGACGGATATTCAATACGAAACCATGGAAGTCTATCCCATGTCTTGGATTTTCTACCTGACGTTTATCTTCTTCACCGCGTTTGCATTTTTGAACATGGTGATAGGCATCGTCGTTAACGTAATGGAAGACGAACACGCTAAGGTGCGCCAGGAAAAGGAAGCGGCGGACAATACGCCAACCATCGACGATCTGCACAAGGAAATACAAGAGCTGAAACAGCTAATTAAAGAGCAGGGCAAGGGGCAAGGCTAAGCGCCTCTATCTCGGTGGGTCTTTTATATCCACCAATCATATATAAGACAGAGCCATCGGGTTTAAAACTCATCAATAGTTTGACCTGATGGCTGATTTTATCGCCTTATCTTACCTGTGTAATTGTACGCCATTTCATTCATGCACCTGCCTGAGCAGCCTAATCTGCTCTTGGTATATTTGTCACTATCCGAATTCCAGGCAATAAAAAACCCCGTGCTTGTCAGCACAGGGTTTCTTTATTGGTGGAGCTGGGGGGATTTGAACCCCCGTGCATGGTTCTAATTTGCTGGCTTTAAGCGAAGTGCGTGTAGTAGGGGTGTACTTTTATTTTTGTAATCGGTGCATAGAACTTTTCCGAACTATTTAAATAGAACCTAAGTGTTAGTGTCTTTCTACTTCGAAAAAGAATAAAGAAATCGAGCCTTGATAGTAGTCTGTAATTAGAGGGTTAACATCTATTCTAACGTCATTGTGCAGAGATTCACGGATCACCAGTCAATATGTTAACTGTAATGGGCAATATTATTTAGAGCAACGGATTAAAAAAGCCAGCGAAACGCTGGCTCAATAGCTTTATGATTCAAAAAGGGTGTGTACAGGGGCATTAAAAAGATAGTAGTAATGCGCCATTTGACCGCTTTCTAAAACGTGTTTTTGTATTTGCGATGTGTACTGCTTTAGAGCAAAGAAATGGACAGGCAAAAATACATTGGTAATAGGTCTGAGTTCGCTGGGTAAGCTCTGCAATACCTGCTCTGAAACCACAATAAACTCTGCCTGTGCAATATAGTTCCTGACATAGTAGATACAATGTTCACCATCCTCTAATAGCGCGATGAAATCTTCATCGTTAGCGATTTTCCGACGCTCCTGGAACAGTTCAATTACGTTGCTATAAGTCATTTAGCTCTCCAAATTATTTATGTACTCAGGGATAACTAATGACTAAAAAGGAGAAATTTCGCATTGGGTGTTTCTATGTATTATTACTATTAACTAGACAAGGAACTCTATGGAAACCAATTGGATTAATGCGGCTGTCATTCAGTCTTACCTTGATAACATCAGTCTTTGCTTCGCAACCGCATACGACAGTTTTTATGATATGCGTATGACAGAAGACAACTTTGATGTAGACAAGGTCATTTATGAGCATTTCGATAAGGTTGTGCTTGATTATGAACAGTTACCTTTGCTCAGAATAATCCTGACAGCCCTGTTCGCAAATTACCGTCAGACATACTCCAGTCGGCCAGATGAAGGCCCTTATTTTGATGGGGGAGAGGTGCAAATGGAGTTGCCGTTTTAATTAACAATGCTCCTTAGAATGAGCTTTCAGTTGTTGCTATAAAACAGTTGAAGGCTTTTCGTTTCCAACTAAAGTTAAAGGAGCACCATTACGGACAGGCAGATGTAAAAGGACTTGCACAATGCCACACAAATCAAATCTTCAAAAGGCGCTCTTAGTCGCTTACAACACCTTGGTTATTTGTTTTCTAATAAGCGGCGGGGGCCTCTTGCTCTATGCTTTGATGGAAGCCTACTAAGTTAAATTCACCGCTCCCTTAGCCTTGCTTCGGATTCTTCGTTCCGCGCCCTGTATTTCCAAACGGTCATGAATAAAAACTAAAAACTCCCCACAGGCGAGCCTAATTATCTTTGAGTATATAACTTGGAGATAAAAATGAGCCATGAAATTCAATTCGTTAAAAAATATAGCCGAGAGAGTAAGAGCCCGTTTGACGATGCGTCAACAGCATTGTGGTTAGCTAACGTAGTTAGTGAGCCCGATGAAGCATTAACATTAGACTATTCTCGTTATATTTATGCTCACCGAGATGCATGTGGCCGAATAGTTGGGATTAGCATCAGTAAGTCTATGGTTGCTGAACATCCAGATATTGACAGCCAGTACCTGTCGGGTGTGCCTATGCTCGCTGTGTTACTTTTCTATATTGATGAAATAGAGGCGTTTTGCGAACACTGGGCAGACGAATTCGAATCATTCTTCCTGCTGCCACCTGATCTGTTTTTTGAAATAGCTCAGTGGCGATGGAATGCAATCGTTGTAAACGATCATAGTTAATTGAAGCGACTCGAAAGAGTCGCTTTTTCTTTTTATCGTTCCTTTCAAAAATCACTTGCTATGCATTCACTTTGTGAACATACTTGATTCAATAAATCGCACAGTATTGATAGATATGAATTTAGACGCTTTCAACTTTTCTCAGAAGCAAAGGCTTGCATATATAGATTTCAAGCTCCTATTCGTTGGTTACGTGACACGATCAGAAATAGTGACTTATTTCGAAAAGGGCCTGACTTCAGCCACTCGTGATATCAATCTGTATAAAGAGTTATGTCCTGAGAACATGGAATATGATTCTAAGGAAAAAAAGTACTTACAACTATCAACCTTTAAGCCCTTATTCAAGCACGATCCCCGTAAGACCTTAGTGAAACTATCTAATCAAATCACAGATGGGTTTGATGCGATTGGTGATATCACTTTTCCTGTTGAGGCTCCAAGTCAGCTAAATATTCCTGATATTTTAATTGTCGCTAAGCTTGTACAAGCAGTGATCAATCACAAAGCTGTCAGCATTATTTACACCTCGTTAAGTAGCGGTTCGGGGGCTCGAGAGATAGTGCCCCACAGCATAGTTGATAATGGTCTAAGGTGGCACGTTCGCGCCTATGATCGCAAGACAAAAGCATTTAAAGACTTTGTTTTAACTCGCATTAGCAAAGTTACTCTTAAAGAACTTGCACCACACAGCAATGAGGATAAGCTTGAAGATCATCAATGGATGAGAATGATGCCTCTTCAGCTTGTTCCGCACCCCCATAACGTAAAACATCCAACTGCAATCGAGCTAGATTATGGGATGCAAAATGGTGTGCTATCTCTAAATGTTCGTGCAGCTTTGGCAGGCTATTTACTAAGGCGTTGGAATGTGGATTGTACCGCTGATGCAGAGCTTGTTGGCGCAGAATACCAATTATGGCTCAAGAATCGTCAAACCCTATTTGGTGCAGAGAACCTAGCTATTGCACCTGGCTATGTACCTGAGCTGGAAGAATTATAAATGACAAATCCAAAGACAACCCAAATCAAATCTTACAAAGATTATCTTGGCGACCTTATTGGTGGCAGCTTAATGATCAAAGAAAGCCAAATTGTGGCTGAGCTTCTGCTTAAAAAGCCCACTCAAGAGGAGTGGTTGGAAGCCATCGTAAATCAAAATGTATTACAAAAGCGTTCAGATGCTTCCGCGAAACGAAATGCAGCAACGGTTAAAAAGCGCCTAGAAGGTATGTCAGATGAATACCTTGAACAAATTGCATCTGGTAGCACTGAGCTATCAACTCAACTTATGTTCGCCGCAACATTAATAAATAGCACTCTACTGGCTGAGTTTATGCGAAACGTAATGTTAGATGCTAAACGCATGTTCCGTGAAAGCTTGGATCTGGGTGATTGGGAGTCTTTTTGGGATGAAAGAAGTAGACTGTTTCCCGAGCTGAGTAAAATGTCAGAGTCATCGACTTATAAAATTTCTCAAGTCGCTTTCAAGGTTATTGCAGATGCAGGATATATCGAATCAACTCGAAGTAAAAAACTACAAAACGTTTACCTGCTACCAGAAGTTAGAAGCCTTCTTTTACAAATGGAACGTGAAGATATTATTTCAGCAATGGAGTTGAATTAATGGCTGAGTTAAATACAAAAGCTCCGAAAGGTTTAAACGATAGACTCGATCAGATATTGCCTAGAATCGAAAGTGAAGACTTTCTAAAAAACCAAGGGTTAGGTAATGAAATTGGTTTTTATGTTTTCGATTATCCGGCCGAGTGTGAGTTACCAGTGAGAGAGCATTTGGCCTTTATGACCGATAAGCTTACTAAGCGTGGCCGCAATTTTGTAAGTATTAACTTGTTTGAGACGATTATTGAACTGCTCGACTCCCGTAAACTCACCGAAAGAGCATTCAAAGTTCAAAAGGAGCGAGGCGATGATGCTTTGTTTAATGCTTTGAAGGGCCCGTTAGAGCAGAACCGAGTAGCCGATTTTATTGCTTCAAAAATCGACCAGGGCTCTGATAATAAAGAGCAGACAGAATTTATTTTACTTCATGGCTTGGGGAATGCGTGGCCAATTATCAGAGGTCATGGCTTGTTAAATGCATTACACGCCAAGGTAGGAAATGTACCCACTGTACTTTTCTACCCTGGTGAATACGATGGCACAGCACTTAAGCCTTTTGGCCGTATTGAATCAAATAACTATTACCGTGCGTTTAAATTAGTTCCGTAAATGGACTTACAACAATAAGAATGGATAAACCAAGAGAATTAAAAGTTATGCAAATTAAAGACTTATTTATTAAAGACATTAACCGTCCAATTAACGGTGTAGTAAAAGCTGATCAATTAGAAGAAAGCACGGTATTTACTGAGCTGGATGAATACGTAATTACTACAGAACTTGCGAAGCATTTCGAAGAGTTCTTTGATGCGTATATGCC
Organism: Pseudoalteromonas sp. T1lg48; assembly: GCF_002964785.1. Classification (GTDB taxonomy): domain Bacteria; phylum Pseudomonadota; class Gammaproteobacteria; order Enterobacterales; family Alteromonadaceae; genus Pseudoalteromonas. The sequence continues at coordinate 659,338 of NZ_PQCC01000018.1, read as the reverse complement.
ATCCGTACGTGACCCAAAGGCTAAAGCTGCATCAGGTAAATTAGGCATCTGGGTAAGCGGTTTCTTTGGCTCAGGTAAGTCGCACTTCATTAAAATACTCTCTTACTTACTGCAAAATATTCAGACTACAGACGGTCAAGCAGATAAGTCTGCAATTGAATTCTTTAAAGATAAAAACCTAGATGGCTTCTTACTTGGTGAAATTGATACCGCAGTAACGAAAGAAAACACAGTTATCTTGTTTAATATTGATGCTAAAGCAAACACCGACGATGGCGACGATGCCGTATTAAAGGTTTTCCTAAAAGTATTCAATGAGCAAATGGGTTTTAGTGGTGATCACCCTCATATCGCGCATTTAGAGCGAGAGTTAGCAAGCAAAGGGTTGCTTAAAGAATTCCATAAAGAATTCTACAGCCTAACCGATATGGACTGGGTGGAGAACCGTGATTCATACGACTTCTACCGCGACGATATGGCTGATGCGTTAGGTAAGGTAACAAAGCAGTCGACAGAGTCAGCTCGTCAATGGGTTGAGCAGTTAGAAAATAACTTTACGTTAGATGTTTCCAACTTCTGTAAGTGGGTTAAAGAATACTTAGATGGCAACTCAGACCGCCGTGTCTTGTTCTTCGTCGATGAAGTAGGGCAGTTCATTGGTAATAACACCCAGATGATGCTGAAACTGCAAACCATCACTGAGAACTTAGGCACTATCTGTGAAGGCCGTGCATGGGTGGTTGTAACATCTCAAGAAGATATCGACTCAGTTATCGGCCAGATGGCTGGCTCTAAAGGCCATGATTTCTCTAAAATCCAAGGTCGATTTGAGCGTTTGTCACTATCAAGTTCAAATACCAGTGAAGTAATCGAAAAGCGTTTACTTTCAAAAGGTGATGCAGCCCGTGACGAGCTGCAAGATTTGTACGACCAAAAAGGCGATATCCTACGCAACCAACTTGCTTTTGATAATACGACAACGGCTGAACTTGCTAACTATAAAGACGCAACCAGCTTTATCCACAGCTACCCTTTTGTGCCATATCACTACACCCTAGTTCAAAAGATTTTTGAGGCTATTCGTAAAGCCGGAGCAACGGGTTTGCATTTGAGCCGTGGTGAGCGTTCATTACTTGATGCTTTCCAAAGTGCAGCGAAGCAAGTGCGTGAGCAAGAAGTGGGTGTACTTATTCCGCTTTATTACTTTTATCCCGCAATCGAGAGCTTCTTAGATACCTCAGTTAAAAAAGATATCGACCAAGCATCAGCAAAAGAATCAATCTCGCCATTTGCATTAAATATTCTAAAAAGCTTGTTCTTAATCCGCTATGTTGATGTTATCAAATCGACATTAGATAACCTTGTTACCCTTTGTGTAAATAAAATTGATGAAGATCGCTTGGCGCTTCGTCGTGACATTGAACAAGCATTGAATGCACTCGAGCAAAACTTGCTTATTGCTCGCCAAGGCGACGAATATATTTTCTTAACCAATGAAGAAAAAGAGATAGAAAATGAGATCCGGGAAACCGAAATTGAGCTTTCAGATGAAACCAAAAAGCTCAGCGATCTAATCTTTGATGACGTGCTGCGACGCGGTAACATCTATCGTTACCCAGAAAACAAACAAGACTTCCCTATCAGTCGTTTTTGTAACGGTATGCCACGAGACGGCTCACAAGAAAATGACTTAGTAATTAAAGTGATTTCCCCAATAGACCCTAACTATGCCGAATACGACTCAACCGTATGTGCCAACCAATCACAAGATGGCAGCTCGGTTAGTGGTCAAGGGGCCATCATCATTAAGCTTGCAGATAGCACTAAAGTTTTTGATGAAATCCGCACCTTTATCAAAACTGACAAGTTTTTGCGTCGTAATACGGGGAACCGTCCTGAGCAGCAACAATTGTTGCTCCAAAAAGGAACTGAAAACCAAGGGCGTAACCGACGTATAAAAGCGGAACTAGAAGAGCTATTAAAAGATGCAGAATTCTATGCTCTTGGCTCAAAACAAAATCCAAAAGGCGGTGCAATTAGCACCATACTTCAGGATTTATATCGCTACGTTATCGAAAACACCTTTAGTAAACTTAAATTGATTAAGCCATTCCCAGGCGACATTCGCCGTGAGATTCAAAATACCTTAGTCGCTGATGACCTCAGTCAAATCGGGCTTGATTTAAACGCTGATGAAGTCAATCCACTGGCTTCTATTGAAGTCGAAAAATTTATTGTCTTAAATGATGAAAATGCTCGGCCCATTACCGCTGAAGATATAGTTAAACGCTTTTCTAAACGTCCCTTTGGCTGGAATGATGACGAAATTATTTTGATTCTCTCTCGCTTAGCTTTAACAAATAAAATCTGCTTCCAAATGCGTCAGCAAGACGTATCTCTTAAAAATGCTTACGACAACCTTATTCAGGTGAGAAAGCGGGCTGAGCTTCGTGTACGCCGTATCAAACAACAGTCTGAGGCCAACTTAAAACGTGCCGCTAAATTGTTCAAAGACGTATTAGGCAAAAACGCACCAGGCAGCGAAAAAGAGCTTTTCAGTGATGCTCAAAAATACTTAAGCGACATGAAATCTAAGCTCGATGACTTCTCAGTTGCACACAAAACGTTTGCAGGTAACTGCCCAGGTTTCAGTGAAATTGAAAACGGTAGAGTATTGTTAGCGGGTTTAATTGAAGCCCAGTCCAGTTATCAGTTCATCGATTCGTTTTTAGCAAGTGGCAACAGCTTATTAGACTTTGAAGAAGACTATCAAGATCTTGAAAACTTCTATGAGTCTCAATTCAGCACATGGCAGAAGCTCAATAAAGCACTGACGATAGACTTTGATCGTAATCGCACAGCATTAGAAAAAAACACGGATGCGTTATCTGCTTTGCAAAAGCTTGAGGCTATCTACAACAAACCACAACCTTACCGTGATATTCGTGATGTTGAGCCGCTAATTGAAAAAATCGCCAAGGTAAATGAAAGTCTTTTAGTGGAGAAGCGAGCACATGCTAAATCGCGAATTGAGCACCGTATTGAACAGGTTCAACAGCAAGTTAAAGCTGCGCAAGTTCCTAGCGAACTTAGCAACCAGGCATTAAGGCCTCTGCAGCTTGCGTTGCAAAGGTTAGATGACCTATCAGGCATTGCTGAAATTCTTCAAGAACAAGCAGAGTCAATTAACTTAGAAGAAGATGCTTACGACCTAATCAACAAGTTTATTGAAGAGCAACAAGCGCTAGCAGACAAAAAGGCGAAAGAAGAAGCAGCGAAAGCCGCAAATGCGAGTGCTAACTCAGGCACGGCTTCAGGTGCTAATACAGCTAACAGTGATGTCGATTACGAACCGACAAATACTCAGCCTCAACATGCAACAGAGCTCGAAACAGAACCTAAACTAGTTCCTAAGAAAATAGTCACGATTGATACATCAAGCCTAATGAGTGAAGTAAATAGGACAGGGGTTATTGAGACGGCACAGGACATTGATAATTACTTATCAGCGTTAAAAGCAAAATTAACAACGCTGGTTAATAGCAATAATAAAGTGCGTATAAAGTAATTGAGGGTAGTTTAATGGCTTTGCCAATCAACATTGAGCAACTCCTGTTAGGTAAGATTATTGAGTCTGACCGAATAGAATATAAAAAGGGATGGAACCCTGAGGTTATCCTTCGCACTATCTGTGCTTTTGCTAACGATCTACACAACGTTGGTGGGGGCTATGTGATCATCGGTGTTGAAGAAGTCGATGGTGTTGCACAGTTTCCACCTGTTGGTTTAGCTGTAGGTCAGCTCGACGCTATTCAAAAGGACTTATTAAAAGTTTGCCAGTTTATTCAACCTGACTACTTTCCCGTTGCTTCACCGGAAGAAGTGGCAGGTAAGTATATTCTTGTTATTTGGTGCCCACCAGGACAGCACAGGCCTTATAAGGCACCAAAAACCTTGGGTAAAGATGCAGCTATCAATAAGCCTTATTATGTTCGCAGAATGTCTTCCACTGTTGTTGCAAAAGGCATAGATGAACAACAATTGCTTGAGTATGCCGCCCATCAACGCACACCTTTTGATAATCAGGTTAATTATCACGCGAGCTTAAATGATATTAGCCTGATACATGTTACAAGCTTTCTTAGCGCTATTAACAGCAGTTGCAGCATGAATTGCCTAATATGCCCAAGGCCGATTTATTCCGGCAAATGCGTATTGTCTCTGGTGCAGAAGAAAATCTACACCCGTTAAACATCGGCTTGCTCATGTTTGCCGATAAACCACATGAGTTTTTCAGAGGTGCACGAATCGAGTTAGTGCAATATTTCGATGACATAGGTGATAAATTTCAAGAAACGTATTTTGAAGGCCCTATCTGGATACAGCTAAGAGAAGCTCTGGCATTTATAAAAAGCCAAATTATTAAAGAACAAGTAGTAAAGCGAGATGACAAAGCAGAAGCGCTGCGGTGCTTTAATTACCCGTTTGCTGCGATAGAAGAGGCATTGGCAAATGCGGTATTCCACAAAGGATATGACAAACACAATCCTGTTGAGGTGTCTATTCGACCAGACCGAATAGAAATTTCTAGCTTTCCAGGGCCATTACCACCTGTGAATCAAGAAATGCTAAAGCAAGAACGAATAGTCTCTAGGGATACTAGAAACTCGCGTCTGGGAGACTTTTTAAAAGACCTGGACCTGACAGAAGGCAGGGGCACTGGTATTCGCAAAATAAGAAACCAAATGCAGCGAAATGGCTCCCCAGCCCCTAATTTCATCACTGATGATAACAATGTTTTCTTTATTACAGAGTTACTATTGCATCCTGCGTTCGATCAAGTTACCGATCAAGTTACCGATCAAGTTAGCGATCAAGTTAGCGATCAAGTTAAAGCATTATTGAAGTGCCTTGCAGAGTCAGAAAAATCAAATAAAGAATGTATGGATATTTTGGGGTTAAGTCACCGACCTACATTTAAAGAAAACTACCTGCAACCTGCGTTGCATGACTCTTTAATAGTAATGACAATCCCAGACAAACCAACTAGTAGCAAACAAAAATATAAAATTACCCCAAAAGGGCGAGCTGCGCTTAATGTAGCTGAGGACTAAATAAAATGAATACTAAAAACTTAAAAGCATACGCTCCTAAAGCGCGTCGTCAGTTTATTGAAGCAGTTAAAAAACGTGCAGCTCAGTTTGGTATTTATGAAGACCGAATTGAAGAAGTTCGTATTGAAGGAGGCGCAGCCATTATCGAAGGTCGCGCCTTTACTCGTAAAGAAGGCGAACAGCGCAAGCGTTTGGAAAGCAAGGTTACAGAGCGCGGCTATGATATGTTTGTACGCGAAATGGCCTACACCTGGTTTAACCGTCTGGCCGCTATCCGCTATATGGAACTGCATGACTATTTTGACCATGGCTTTCGCGTGCTTTCCCCTGCAAAGAGCCATCCAACTAGCTCTGATAATTTGCCAGAGATTTTAAGTCATGCGTCCGATGTGGCAGATAGCTTAGATTTAGATAAAAGCCATATCATAGAGCTACAACTTGCGGGTGATAAAGAAGAAGAGCTATATCGTGAATTACTCTTGGGCCAATGTCATCACCTTCATAAAATTATGCCATTTATGTTCGAAGCATTGGATGATGCGACTGAATTGCTACTGCCAAATAACCTAACTAAAACAGACTCTATTCTTAAAGGGTTAATCAACGACATTCCAGAAGAAGACTGGAACGAGATTGAAGTCATAGGTTGGCTCTATCAGTTTTACATTTCAGAGCACAAAGATGCTGTTATCGGCAAAGTGGTTAAGTCAGAAGATATCCCTGCGGCTACCCAGTTATTTACCCCAAATTGGATTGTTAAATACTTAGTACAAAACTCTGTTGGCAGACAATGGTTGGCTACTTTATCCAAATTCAGAACTTAAAGGCAAAATGGAATATTACATTGAGCCTGCTGAACAACCTGAAGAAGTCATAGAGCAACTAAAAGCAATTACACCTACAAGCCTCGACCCAGAAGAAATCAAAGTGCTCGACCCTGCCTGTGGTTCAGGCCATATCTTGGTTGAAGTGTATGAAGTATTACGGGAAATCTATTTAGAGCGTGGTTATCGTCTGCGTGAAATACCTGAATTAATTCTTACTAAGAACATTTATGGTTTAGATATAGATGATCGTGCGGCGCAGCTTGCAGGTTTTGCCCTAATGATGAAAGCTCGTGAAGACGATAGACGAATCTTCCAACGAGTTGAAGATGGTGAAGTTTCATTAAATGTGTTCTCACTTCAATCAACAGAACACCTCGATATTCCAAAATTATGGAAGGCTTTGGATTTAGAAGGTCATCAACAAACAGGCTATACTAGTGAGCTTTTTGATAACTCGGATGAGTTTGTTCAATCAACTGGTATTTACAAAGACTATTTTGAGCTACTGCAAGCCCTAAAGTCGTCATTTTTACAAGCAAAAACACTTGGTTCTCTTATAGATATCGATCATCAATTGATAAAGAACCTTTTGGCATTTAAAGCTGAGCTGAAAAATAAAATCCAAGGGGCTGATCCTGCTGGCAAGCAAGCGTCAATGATACTATTCCCTTTAATATGTCAATCTATAGTGCTAGCTCAAAAGTATGATTGCATTATTGCTAACCCTCCATATATGGGCAGTAATGGCATGAATAAAGAGTTGAAAGCATACGTATCCAAAAACTATTCTGAAGCAAAATCAGACTTATATAGTTGTTTTGTCATAGCTGCCAATAAGCAATTAGCAAAAGCTGGAGTCGCCTCCTTTATCACAATTCAAGGATGGATGTTTTTGTCGTCGTTTGATGAGTTTAGAAAGAAGTTGTTGACAAAATCTACGTTACTGAACATCAATCATATAGGGTTTAATAGCTTCCCTTCTTTGAATTCAAAAATTGCTCTGGGAAGTTGTTTAACGTTCTCTAATTATCACATTTCTAATTATTTAGGGAGTTATATTGATCTAAATAGTGGCTCACAGTCTGCGGATAAAGGAGTTTTATTTACAACTAGTAAAAAGGAAAGAACTCACCTTGTTCATAACAACGAGTTTGAAAAAATTAGCGGAAGTCCAATTGCTTATTGGCTTAGTGATAGCTTCAGGGACAGTTTCGAACGATTCAAACCGTTATCTCTAAGTGCAAGTGCTGGAAAAGGGATAGATACTGGGGATAACGAAAAATTTCTCAGAGCGTGGTTTGAAATAGAAAGCTCAGAAAAGTGGGTTCCGTACCTAAAAGGTGGTGGTGTTAAACGTTGGTATGGGAATAGAGAGTTTGTAATTAACTGGGATGAAGACGGCAAAGAGTTAAAATCTTTTCCTAAATCAAACCTAAGGAATTCAAAAAACTTTTTCAAAGAAGGAATAAACTGGACGCGTATTGGAATTAAACCTTCTTTTCGTTATTTTGAAGAAGGCTTTATTTTTGACTCTACAGGCCCCTGTATTTTTAAAGACGGTGATATATCAAGCTTACTAGGCTATTTAAACTCAGGAATTGTGACAAGTTTTCTAAAGGTCTTGTCTGCAACTCTTGACTTTCAGAGTGGGCACATTTCAAAAATACCAGTACCTGACGCTGTTTATGGTGACAAAAAGCTTAAAACATTGGCTGACCAAGCCATTGATATATCTCGTGAAGATTTTAATTTGTTTGAAACATCACCTGATTTCAAAGTTTCCCCATTGGTTGAAAAGAGTGAGGGTAAATTGTTGTCTGAGTCTGTGTCGAACTATTTTATTTCGTCGCATAGTCGAGCAGAATCATTACTAGAATTAGAGACTGATATAGATGCACACTCAGAGCAGTTATTGGGGTTAGATGCTGTATCTACTCAAAAAGAAATTTCCGATATTACATTGTTGGCAAATGCTCAATATAGATACTCTAATGTAAAAGAAAAAGAGAGTGTCGCCAGTATTTTTAGATCAGATACTTTATGCGAACTTTTGTCATACTGTCTCGGTTGCATGATGGGACGTTACTCTCTCGATATGCATGGGTTAGCTTATGCAGGCTCTGGTAATAAAGGCTTTAAAGATCTTCTAACTGGTGGGGCTTATAAGTCATTCACTGCCGACGACGACGGTATTATTCCACTCGCCTCTGAAGATTGGTTATTTGATGATGATGCAACTACTCGTTTTAAAGAGTTTGTTAAAACGGTTTGGGGGAATGAGCACTTATCTGAAAACTTAGAGTTTGTTGCTGAGAGTTTGTGTTTACATGCTCTTAAACCGCTCTCTACCAAAAAGGGAAGTGGCGAAAGTGCGATGGATACAATTCGTCGTTACTTCTCGACGCAATTCTTTAAAGATCACTGTAAGACATACAAAAAACGCCCTATTTATTGGTTATTTAGCTCAGGTAAAGAAAAAGCCTTTGAGTGTTTAGTGTATTTGCACCGTTATAATGAAGGTACTTTGTCTCGTATGCGTACCGAGTACGTTACACCGCTAATGGGTAAATACGATGCCCAACACACCTTGCTATCGGAGCAACAACTGCAAGCCACAGGCACCGAAGCACGCCGTATCGAAAAAGATCTAAAGTCACTTGAGAAGAAACAAGCTGAGCTTCGCACCTTCGATGAGCAATTAAAGCACTACGCCGAAAAACGCATCACACTCGACTTGGACGACGGCGTAAAAGCCAACTATGGCAAATTTGGCAACCTACTAGCCGACGTAAAAGCTATACATGGTAAGGCAGTGAAATAGAGTGAATTGCAACCCTCAGCAATTTACTCGTCAGGAATTAGCCGACTTCTATGAGCGGCTAATTCTCCTGTGGGAAAACGGTGATTTGCTCAATCAGCGCTTTAATATTCGTTCAAACAAAGCATATCGACGTTTGAAGGCTCAATATGATTTTGACCTGATAACTCATGCAAATCTTGAAACGACCAAAGCTGAGTTTGAATCTTTTGATTTTACTTTGTCTTCAGAAAGTAAAAATGTAATCCATTTTCACAATGCTAAAAGCAATATTTTAAAAAGCTATTTTTATCATATCCGAAATGTTGCGGGTCATGCCGATATAAAGAAAGTAAAGTTTAGAAATGTGAACTGGTATGTGTTTGAGCACCAATTTTCTAACCAGATTAAGCTTTTTGGTGTATTTAAAGCGGCTGACTTTTGGAAAGTGCATGAAGCCCTAGTGAGATTAAGGGTAGAGACCTAATGGAACTGCGACCTTATCAACATGAGGCTATTTCAGCGCTAACTGACTTTTATCTCACATCAAAAGTAACTAAAGGTTTGTGCGTTTTGCCGACTGCGAGTGGCAAAACCGTGATCTTTGCTCAGTTGATTAAGCAACTAATTGAGCAGCATCCGAGCCTTCGTGTACTGATGCTAGCTCATACCCAGGAAATCGTTCAGCAAAATGAAGATAAGTTAAAAGCTATCTGGCCCGATGCTGATATTGGTATTTACTGCGCTGGGCTTGGCCGTAAAGAAATAAAGCAGATAACATCGGCCAGTCGAGATTCGATAATTAAAGAAATAGGTGAATACCCGGAATGGGACTTGGTGATAGTCGATGAAGCGCACCTTATCCCGCCAGAGCAAACGGCGCGTTATCAGTATATTTTAGATACTATTTCTTTGCATGGCCCAGAGCCTAAAATTATCGGCTTTACAGCCACGCCATTTCGTATGCAGTCTGGCGAAATATTTGGTGAAGAAAAAAACAAGCTGTTCAAAAAGCTGATATATAGGAAGCGTATAGATGAGTTGGTGAATTCAGGCTATCTATGTAATTTAAGGGCAGTGGTAACAGACAACCGCGCTGTTGCCGATACATCTAAGGTGAGAGTCAGTAAGAATGACTTTGTACAGACCGACCTGGAACAAGTCACAGCTGTTGAGCCCATAGTAGAGGCAATTGTTGCCGATTGGCTAAATAAAACGTCGGGTAATCTACCCACCGTTTTTTTCGCCAGTTCAGTTGCCCAAGCGCACATGTTTGAGCATTGTTTGGCGACTTTTGGTTTTGACTTCCCGTTAATTACCGCAACAACAGCAAAAGCGCAACGCGCTGAATACCTATCCGAGTTTGAGAGCGGCAATATCCAAGGTCTTGTTAATGTCGCTACATTAACAACAGGCTGGGACGCGCCAAGGCTTGCTTGTATTGTCAACGCCAGGCCCACAAGAAGCCCTGCGCTGTTTTTACAAATTGTGGGCAGGGGTTTGCGCCTGCACCCATCAAAGAATGAAACGTTACTACTCGATTATGGACAAAACCTCGAAAGGTTTGGTGTACTTGAGCGTGTGAAACCCGAGCTTGAAGATAGACAGCACCACGACGAGCAAAATTTGGTTACCGCTTGCGAAGTATGCGATACCGTGGTTTCGGTATATGAATTAGAATGCCCATTTTGCACAGAGACACTTAGAGATGACGACATTAGCATCTGCTATGAATGCAATGCTGGCAATGATAGATACAGCCAGTTTTGTGAGGTGTGCGGGGAAGTGCTGGAAGAAAATATCATTTAACCCTCTTTGTGCAGTTATAATCTGCGAAAGGAATAACTAGTAAAATAAATTAAAAGAAAAGCATAAATAAGGATTGAATATGCAAAATATAAATACGCACATCAAAGAAAACCTTGCTGCGGTTAGCTCAAATGTTTATATCGCCCCAAGTATCCCTGAGAAAAAACTCAATAATGCAGTTAAGTCTATGGGATTGGTTGATAATATTAATTCTGTAGTAGCTATTTTTGATAATACTGCATTTGGTAGTGCAAAGGATGGGTTTGCAATTACGGGTGAAAAAATTGCAATTAAAGAAATGTTCGAAGATCCCTTTCACATTAATTTTTGTGACTTAGAGTCTGTTGAGCATGTTAGACATGTTGAAAAAAAAGATAATGGGAAAGAGAAGATAACTGAAAGTATCAGGTTCTTAAAAAAAGATGGTACGAGCATCAAACTAGGCAGCTTACTAAGCTGTAATTACGAGTTGTTATCCACAGTTTTAAATGACGCAGTTAAAAACACTTCTTCTTTCGAAGAAGAAAACCAGCTAATAACTTTGAGTGAGATGTCCGAGAGGCTCAAAGTCGCTTATTTAAAAATCATCATCAACATGGCTTTTTCAGATGACGGGATGGTCGATGAAAAAGAGTTTGCTGAGATATTATTATTAATGACTCGACTAGAGCTAGCTACAGAATCACGTTTCGAATTGAGAAGTTACATAGCTAATAATGATAACCACTTAAGTGTTGAATCGCTACTCAATGAGATCGATAAAGAGGCGTCGCCAAGCCATATTAAGTCGATTAGAATCTCACTTGTAAAAGATCTTATAAGCACGTTTATGAGTGTTAATGATGGTGACTATCAAAATTTTGAATTTTTGGAAGAGCATAAACCGCTGTTCGGTGTAAGTGATGATGAAATCGAATTGGCCATAGAAGCTATTAAGCTAGATTTCAAAATGCTTAAATCGGACTTCACTGATGACGCATTAACCAAAGGCATGAAAGAGTTATCTGCAAAAGCAGGAGCCGTTGGTGTTCCATTAGCTGCGGTTTACTTATCTGGTTCTGTAATTGGCATGTCCGCCGCAGGGTTGACTTCAGGACTTGCGACGCTAGGCCTAGGTGGGGCGTTAGGTTTCTCTAGTATGGCTACAGGTATAGGTGTAGCCGTGTTGCTTGGTGTAGGAGCATATAAAGGAATTAAGCACTTAACTGGAGCGAATGAGTTAGATAAGGTCAAAAGAAGGGAGCTAATGCTCAATGAAGTGATAAAGCAAACTCAATCAACAATTTCACTGCTAATTGAAGACCTCAACTTTATTACATCTAAGTTAAATGAAGCTATGCAAAACCATGCTGTTCAAGATGAAAAAGTGCAAAAATTGATGAAGATGGTTAGCGCGTTAACAGGCGCAGCGAGTGTCCTCAATAAAAAATCCAATACTACGCAAAATAGCTGTATTAAATTACGGTGCCCAATTGTGCTTGATCACGATAAGTTAAAGTCACTAACTAAAGATCCCACGAAACAGCAAATCTATAAGTTAGTAATGTCTTTTTATGAAGAGGTGGAATCTAGCAAACTAGTTGATGGTAAAGAAGTTATTACCAAATCAATCAAGTTGAAAGATGGTATTCCGACATCTCAATTGGATAAGCTGGCTAAGATTTTTGACAATATCGGCTATTTCAAAGCCGCTGAAGTAATAAAAGGTAAAGTAGCGGGCTTATTTTCTTAATGACCACAATGGGTGATAAAACATCCGCGATGCTGGTGCAAAAGCACCAGCTTGATAATGCGGAAGGGAAGTTGGCTGAACTTGACGCTGCACTAGATTCTTTAATTGGTAGTCAAAGTGGAACCGATGAACAACTTGATAGTATGCTTGAAAGCATGGGTAGCTTGTTGCTTGAATCTGGAGTTGATTTTAATGATGATACGCAAATAATAGATCCTGATATACAGGAATACGTATCAGATAGAGAAGGAAAATCTGGTTATAAATATACCCCTATAGATATGCTTTCATCTGTAGATATTAGTGATCAATCATCTTGGGATGACTATATCCAATCCGTAAATCACTATGCCAATAAACACCATGTTGACTTGGTATCAGACCCCTTTGATAGACTGCTTTCACCAATTCAAAAAATTAATCTTGAAAAGCGCATAAAGGATGACTTTTCCTATAAAAACGCCAAATGCGATAAGTATGATTATTTAATTGCAGGAACTTGCGGCTTAATTGGTGGCCTAGTTGATGTCTTTTTTGTTGGTGCTCCTGGTGAGGGGCCTCTAGGGAAAGCTGTTGATTATGGAATTACAGGTACGGTAAGTAAGTTTGCTGAGGCGGTTGGATTTGATCGTAAGGAGAAGGAAGGTGATGGTTATAAAAAGTATTTTGATAAGTGCATTGCTAAAAATAAATCGCCTCTAGATAAAGAAACGTGGATGGATACTCAGGCTGTTCAATTCTTGGAAGGAAAATTCGCAATAAACTATGACCAAACATTGACAAAACCAAAAGGTAAAACAGGGACTGGTGGGCTAGTGGGTGATTTAAAGCCCAAAAATCATCATTTAAAAAGTATTGGACACTCACCTGATCTTATTGGCCTATTTTTTTCTGTTTATAATCAGTTTACTAGTACTTCGAGTTTCGTATCAAATGGAAAGTTAATAACAATTGATACCGAAACTTTTGAACTTAAAGGCAATACTGCAATAGCAAAAATATTCTGTGGTTTTGTAAATTGGTTAGGACACCTTTTTTCAGATATGGCGGGCTCTAACTCTTCAATCGCGAAGGGGAACCGTGGTTCAGGTATTCCCATTCCATTTTATAACTTATTGCTACTTCTTGATGTTGGGGAGTTTGGAAAGCATAAACAGACATTCGCTACGATTGCCACAAAAGTGTTTGAGCAGGGCTACGACTTCAGGCATGGTTTAGCGATGGCTATCCCTGTTATGATTTCCGAGCTTCTGACAAGGATAATGTGGACATGCAAAGCTCGTTTTTACCATAAAAGGCCTTGGAAAGAGTGTATCCCTAGTGCAAATAACCCTGAATTAAGAAGAATGCTTTTAGTCGCGCATGGTACTTTGTGCTTGGTCGACACTAGTGACGCAGCATTGAAGTCAGGTGGCGATATGGTTCAGTTTTTATTAAGAACTAACCTTATTGGTTGGGTTAGATTCGGTAACTTAGCGCTTAAGGAAATGGTTGCTTGGCATCACGAAGGACATATAGATCCAGAGCTAGTAGATAACTACTTGGATGCCGAATACTCAAGAATGTTGAAACGAAAATGAATTTAGAGCAAATAAAGCAAGGCATATTAGCCAAATTTGAAAAGTGCAGACTGGTATTTTGGCAAGATGAAGACGTTGAATTCCTAGAGCAGTTATCCACACTGAAAAGCGAGCTTGATACGAGCAATATTGAGTTGATTGAGCTTGATGACACATCTCATTTTGAAGTTAAGCAACGTATTGAACTGAAGGAGCCAAAGTCCAACTTTTTGCTCTACAGTAATAAGCCACAAAGCGAGCCTACTCGTGACTGGCTATACGATATTCGTTTGTATGCACAGCAGTTTTATGCCGACTCCAGCTCAATGATTTTAAATGAGCTGGGTATGCGCATGGAGTTTCGCCAAGATATAAACCGATATAAGAAATTTTTTACTAATCAACAAAGATATAACAAGCTCAAGAAGCTATTACCGGAAAAAGCAGAGAAACAAACCTTAGAACTAGCAATGATAGCGGTACTGGCCAAAGTGGAAACGCTTGCCTTTTCTGCTTTGCTTCATCAGCTAATTAGGCTTTATGCTGAACAGCCCGTAAAAGCTGAAGAGCTGATCAATGAATTTGAAAAGTTCGATCTCGCTGGCGTCTTTTGGAAAATGGCTGTGGAAGAGTTTGGTTATCTTACTCTTGATATTTGGACCGTAAACGCAAGCAGAGCTGAACAGAGCAGTGGTGTTGCTCCATCTATCAAAGACCTGTTAGCTAAGCTTTTGATTACTGATTGCTTCCACGGCATACAGTCGTCTGGTGTTGCTGTTCAAAACTATGACTTTTCTTCTAGTTTGTCGTCTCATTTACTACCAGTGAATGGTAACGACGAAAGTCTAGCTTCATACCCCAAAGATATTAGAGAATTACTTTTAAATACGGCGTCAAAGCGTGCATCAGTGGTTAACTTTGTCTCGTCGTGGCGAGAAAGTAGAACGCTTTCTGAATCGTATAATACAGTTGCTGTTGCGATTGCCGATGAACTTGAAATTAAGAATAAATTATCAGGATTTAAACACCCGAAGGACTTGATTGGTATTGAAACTTTCGTTGAAGCGGATCAGCAACTAATTAAGTTACTAGCGACAGATTTGCCAGCTTTTAGCGCCATTGAAATTAATGAGTGGGTTTCGAAAAAATTGCGTGGTCACTGGTGCTCAGCTAGTTCTGTTAAAGAGAGCAAAAACTATGCATGTATTCTTAAAGCGTTAAGAGCGGCCAAAGAGTTCTATGACCTAAAAGAAAAGCATATCGAAGGATTTCTCTTTGATAGCGCAAAAAACCTTTATCGAGCGTATGAAGAAGAACTTTATAAGTTTGACCATGCGTATCGTATTTTTAGTGAAAACTCGATCGAAATTAGCAAGAACGGTTCTGATATTCTAAAAGCTACTGGACTCGTAGAAGATATTGAGAACCTCTACGTTGATTGGTACCTGCATGACTTGGCAATTGCTTGGGGCAAGTTGATTGACGAAGAAAACTTACTAGAAAGCTGGAAGCTGCCAGGAGTTCATAATCAACAAGACTTTTTCCGTGAAGAAGTAAGAAGTGTTTTAAACAATACGCAAGTAAAACGTGTATTTGTAATTATTTCTGATGCCCTTCGTTATGAAGTTGCGCATGATATCCATCAGCAAATAAATGATGAAAAACGCTTTAAATCCGAGATCAAGTCCCAGTTAGGTGTCGTTCCATCATATACCCAGCTTGGCATGGGTTGCCTTCTTCCCCATAAAAAATTAACTGCTCACCTTGGGAGTAAGCCTGAGTATAAAGCAGATGGTCTGTCAGTTCATGGGCATGATAACCGTCATAAGATCTTGGAGCAGCATGGTGGCGTCGCATTTAAGGCCGACGAGGTATTGAACTGGACTAACCAAGAAGGCAGAGAAAAAGTTAAAGAAGCCCAGGTTGTTTATATCTACCATGACGAGATTGACGCTATAGGTGATAAACAAGGTACTGAAAACCAAACATTTGAAGCGGCCCGTGATGCAGTTGATGAAATAAAACTGCTGATAGGTCGTATTATTAATCGCCTTAACGGTAGCCGAGTATTGATAACGGCTGATCATGGCTTTTTGTTCAAGATGACGGATGTAACGGATTCAGACAAAACAGCACTTAAATCAAAACCAGCAGGAACGACTGAAGCTAAGAAGCGCTATGTTATTGGGTCAAACCTTCCGAGTGATAGTTATTACTGGAAGGGGAAATTAACGAATACGGCTGGTATTGATATTGAAAAGGGTGATGATGCCGAGTTTATAATCCCAAGGGGTAGCAACCGCTTTAACTTTGTTGGCGGCGCCAAGTTCATTCATGGGGGTATCATGCCTCAAGAAATTTGTGTTCCGGTTCTGCATGTTAGAGAGCTAGATTCCAAAGGGCAAACTAAGCATGCCAAACAAAAAGTCAGTGCTGTGCCTCTCAATAATCCAGTCAAAATTGTTTCTAATATTGATCGCATTCAATTTCTACAAACAGACCCCGTGGGCGAAAAGTTTAAAGCTCGAGAGTTATTAATTTGGATTGAAGACCCAGGTGGCAAAAAAGTAAGCTCAAGTGAGAGGGTTTTATTTGAGTCACCTTCTCAAAATATGGAAGAGCGCAAAAGGAATGTTCAAATTAAATTGGAAGGCAGCGGTTTTGATAGGACCGTGAGTTACAAGCTAATTATGGAAGATACTGATAGCAAAGTGAGAGCAACACATTCAGTAATTATAGATATAGCTTTTGAAGATGATTTTTTCTAGAGGTAGGCACTGATGAGTATTGAGCATAAAATTGAATTAAGCGAAGAAAGAGCAGATATTCGTGGTGCTGATCTCGACGAATTGATGACGTCGGAATTTAAAGGGCGAGTTGTTCGTAAAGATTTAACTAAACAGTTGAAAGAAGGGGCGAACGTTCCAGTCTACGTTCTTGAGTATTTGTTAGGTATGTATTGTTCGTCAGCGGAAGATGAGCTTATCGAAGAAGGCCTAAAGAACGTTAAGAAAATTTTGACCGAGAACTATGTTCGTCCCGATGAAGCAGAGAAAGCCAAGTCACTCATTCGTGAAAAAGGTACTCACAAGGTTATTGATAAAGTAACGGTAAAGCTAAATCAGAAAAAGGATGTGTATGAAGCCAGCCTTTCAAATTTAGGGATTAAAGATGCCGTTGTTCCTAATAAGATAGTGAAAGAAAATGAAAAGCTTTTGACTGGCGGTATCTGGTGCATTATTACCATTAGCTACTTTTACGAAGAAGGCCAGAAAACTTCTCCTTTCTCCGTGTTTAGCTTAAAGCCGATCCAAATGCCGTCTATGAATATGGATGAGGTATACCAGGCTCGCCGTAAGTTCACTATGGATCAATGGATAGATGTTCTATTGCGCTCAATTGGTATGGAGCCAGCTAACCTTGATCAACGCTGCAAGTGGCACTTAATAGCTCGCATGATCCCATTTGTTGAGAATAACTATAACGTTTGTGAACTAGGCCCTCGTGGTACAGGTAAATCACACGTTTATAAAGAATGTTCGCCTAACTCGTTGTTAGTCTCTGGTGGCCAAACAACGGTTGCCAACCTGTTCTACAACATGTCTTCTCGTCAAATTGGCTTAGTTGGAATGTGGGATGTTGTGGCATTTGACGAAGTTGCTGGTATTCGCTTTAAGGATAAAGACGGTATACAGATCATGAAAGATTACATGGCGTCAGGTTCATTTTCGCGTGGCCGTGATTCAATAGAGGCTAAGGCTTCTATGGTCTTTGTAGGTAACATAGATCATAGTGTTGAAACCCTAGTTAAAACTAGCCACTTATTAGCGCCGTTTCCTGCCGAGATGATTGATTCTGCTTACTTTGACCGCTTCCATGCATATATCCCTGGTTGGGAAATTCCAAAGATGCGCCCTGAGTTCTTCACAGACCGTTTTGGCTTAATAACCGACTACTTAGCTGAATACATGCGTGAAATGCGTAAAACGACGTTCTCAGACGCAATAGATAAGTTCTTTAAACTAGGCAACAACCTAAATCAGCGTGATGTTATAGGAGTTCGTAGAACAACTTCGGGCCTGCTAAAGCTTCTCTTCCCAAACGGTGAGTACAATAAAGATGATGTACGCACTTGTTTAACGTATGCGTTAGAAGTTCGTCGTCGCGTTAAAGAGCAGTTAAAGAAGATTGGTGGGATGGAATTCTTTGATGTGAACTTTAGTTACATCGACAACGAAACACTAGAAGAATTCTTTGTTAATGTACCAGAGCAAGGTGGCTCGAATTTGATACCTGCTGGAATTCCAAATGCAGGTGTTATTCACTTTGTCGACGAAGGCGCTGTTGGAAAACTTGGCGTGTATCGCGTCGAAACGCAAATGACACCAGGAACGGGTAAACACTCAACTTCTGGTTTTGGTTCTGACACATCCGCAAAAGAGCAAGTGCGAGTTGGTTTTGAATACTTCAAGGGCAATCTAAACCGCATTGCAGCAAATTCTCGTTTCTCAGAGCATGAATTCCACCTTCATTTTGTGGACTTACAGACGTCAGGAAACAGTCATGGAGCTAGCTTAGCGTCACTGGTAGCCTGTTGTTCTATTTTGTTGAATAGGCCGATACAGGAGCAAATGGTCGTGCTTGGCGGTATAACGCTGGGAGGCGTTGTTAATCCTGTTCAGGATTTAGCATCTAGTATGCAAATAGCCCTGGAAGCGGGAGCAACAAAAGTGTTACTACCAATGGCGTCTGCCAGTGATATCCCATCTGTACCTGCAGAGACTTTCACGAAATTCCAAGTGAGCTTCTACAGCGACCCAATTGATGCCGTTTATAAGGCCTTAGGGGTTCAGTAGTAAATGAATTACCTCCAGTTTATTAAGGTGGAATAGTGCGAGTAAGTTTCATCCTATAGTTTCCATGTGAGCGATCACTTTAAACAAGTGATCGCTATTAATATTGGAACTTCTCCTTTTTTGGTCACGCGAAAGGCTATCAATTTAATCCAACCGACCGCTGGCTCGTAGGTGGATTGAGACGTCACCACCGTCCTGTATTCCCTCACATCTGCCTAAAGCATCCATAACTTAGTCAAAAACTGATCCTTTAATTTCCAATGGGTGGGGCATCCTTGGGGATTAATACTCCTTCACTTATCTGTTGATGTGTGCTTGGCTTATCAATTTGATACGTAATCAGGTCTTGAGGGAGATTTGGCTTGAGTAAATCGTTAAACACCTCGGTATCAGTCAATGAGCTGTCGAGCCACATATTTAGAACTTCATCCTCTTGAGGGAGCATGAGCGGCATGGCTTTTGAGTGGATGTGCTTTAGCTTGTTGTGTGGTGGTAGCGTTATGATAGAGCAACTTAATGCACGCTCACCTGTGAGCGGGTGAAGCCACTCGCGATATAGCCCACCAAAGGCAATAGCTTCCCTTTCTAACGCTTCAAAATCATAATAATGAATGGGCTTCTTATTCACATATTCAGTCTCACCAAAACCTGACGCCGGAATTATGCAGCGAGTCTTTCTAAATGCCTCAAAACCAGCACTTCGAAGGACATTTAGCTTGTTAATCGTAACGGGTATTAAATGATGTGTATTTTGAGGGCTTAAATGAACTCTCTGTTCTCTCAAGTAACAACCACCAGGTGGCTTTCTCTGCCCGTCGTTGACCCTGCTGTTCCCTTATTATGGTAATGGGGCTGGCTGCGCGTAGAAAACGCCCCTCCTGGAGTGGCTCAGACCAAAACTGAACATTAAGCTGCTAGAGTAGGCGTTTTACACTTGAGCTAGCAGCGACACTTAACCTGCCACACATACTTTTCTCATCAACGGTCCATGTATCCAATTTAGACTACAGACTATTAGTTCTGCAGAAATATTTTCATTGCTCTCTGTTCTAACATGATAGAGTTAAATATACTGTATGTATACACAGTATTGGTTGTTGTTATGAAGGTTATTCCTATTTACATAGAAGCTGGGATCACGGGCTTTGAGTCACCAGCCGCTGAATATACAGAGCTTGGCCTGTCATTGGACGAGCTGCTTATTAAGCACCCACATGCAACTTTTATCGGGCTCGCGAACGGTGACTCAATGCAGGAGGCGGGTATCTTTGACGGCGATCTATTGATTGTCGATAGAGCCGAAGCAATCCAGCATGGTGATATCATCGTTGCCAATTACAATGGTGCATTTGTTTGCAAACAGCTAGATAAACATCAAAGACGACTGTTATCGGCCTCTCGTGGCTATGCTGCCGTACAAATTAAAGAAGGCGATGAATTTCAAGTTGAAGGGGTCGTCACTCGCTCAATACGTTTACATCGTAAAGCCAAAGAGCTTCTAATATGTACGCATTAGTTGATGCCGTCGCCTTTTATGCCAGTGCCGAAAAGGTGTTTGACCCTAGTATAAGAAAGCGCCCCGTAGTTGTTTTAACTAACAACGATGGATGTGTGTGTGCGGTGAGTCCGGAGGCCAGGAAGCTCCAAATTCCAAAGTTTGAGCCTTACTTCAAACTAAGGCACCTGCTCAACAAACATAATGTCGTGGTGCGCTCGTCCAACTATGAGCTTTATGCAGACCTGAGCTCACGTATGATGGATGTTATAGGGCGTTTTAGTGACAATCAGTACATCTACTCAATTGACGAGTCCTTCCTGAGATTCGCTGGCTATAACGCACTGGTAAATGATTGGCACCAGTATGGCCAGGACATTCGCAGAGCTGTTTGGCGGGAGACTAAGTTACCCGTTGGCGTAGGCTTTGGTTTAACCCCAACACTTGCCAAAGCAGCCAGTCATGCAGCTAAAAAGTTGGAAGGTTTTAAGGGGGTTGCGGTCATTGACGACAACCATTCTGCCAAGGCTATCCTATCCAGGATGAAAGTCACGGATGTATGGGGCGTTGGTGGTCGTTTAGGGAAAAAGCTCAACATCATGGGGATCCAGAATGCCTGGCAGCTTGCGTGCCAGAGTCCAAAGAATATGCGTCGGCAATTTTCTGTTGTAGTAGAGCGTACGGTTGAAGAGTTAAACGGCAAGCTTTGTTTATCATGGGATGATGTCAAAAGCCCGAAGCAGGAAATCTTCTCCACGCGGAGCTTTGGTGAGCGGGTAACGAATATTAGCGACTTAAAAGCCTCATTAATCACGCATTGTGGAATAGTAGGGAAAAAGCTTCGGCAGCAAGCCTCTCTTACTCGTCGCATCATGATATTCGCTCACAGCTCCCCTCACGAAGATAATTTCTATAAGCGCAGTTACCTGTATGACTTTCCCGTGCCAACTAATGACAGCCGTATTATCGCTAACGCGGTTACCGAGGTATTGCCTTATTTGTACGCACCAGGTGTGCGATTCTATAAAGCAGGTATAGGTGCAATTGACTTGGTTTCTGAGCAGTTTATGCAAGCCGATTTATTCACCCCTTGCCTGGACAACAAAAAGCTTATGAACAGCATGGATACAATCAATCAGCTCTTTGGCAACGGCACCATAAGGCTAGCTAGCGCACAGCAAAATCAGCGCTGGTCAATGCGACGCGATTTTTTAAGCCCCAGATATACAACTAGGTGGTGTGATATCCCTCGAATATTGTGCTGATGGTTTGGCGGGAGGAAGCTTTACCATCAGTGCATTGCTACTTGAGGCTTGTCAGTTAGAGGGCTGGAGTGTGACAATAACGGACAATGGTAACGCCCTGTTAAGGTTTGAGCAACGCAATACCAAAGCCGCCGTATACCACCTTAAACGCTAATCGCAACGGATAGTAAAAATGCCACGCGTTGCGAATCACTCTTAATCATTTTGTTAGGTTTATTTCATCAGCGCTCGAATATCTAGACCAAACTCTTTCTCTATGAACTCAATAGTATCAAGCTGAGCATCCAGTGAAGCTCGAACATGTGTTGTTGTATACAAGCCGGATTTTTTTACCCACTTAGCCTCATCACGCTCTACGGAAGACAACCACTCTACTAAGCAAACATATTCACAAAGATCATCTGAGTTTATATTGTCGTTCATGTTTTGACAGATTAAATCATGGGATAAGAGAGGTTTGCCTTTAATAGAGACTTCTCTAATTGGTTTAGCTACTTGTAAAATACGTCCAACGCCGACGAATCCGTGAGATTTAAGATAAGCTGAAAAAATGTCTCCTTTTTGAAAACCTTTCAGTGAGTCTTTCCAACGCGCACCTTGTCCTGCTGAAATAAAGCCATATTTTCTAAAGTCATCCCAAGATCTGTGCTCTCCTTCACCAATGTTGTAGTAGTAAATTCCATTTTGGAAATCAAACCCCGAAAGCTCCATATGCATGGTGTTATGAGGGCGGAACTTATCACTGAAATGCCCAGAAGCAACATTAGTTGTCAGATTACCAAGTTTCCATAGAAGTGTTTTTTCGATCAGAAAAGCTTCGGACTCTGTTAGGTTTTTCGCAATCACTCGGATTATTGGCTTTAAGCCTGTAGCTTTTATCTCATTAATTCTCTTAACTTTTAGTGAGTCACTTTTATCGAAAAGGTGCTCATCTTTTCGAGAACCTTTTCCTTTACCAAAGTAGAATTCTTCATAATTCCTTGGATCTACGTAAACATAAACGTAGTAACTACCTGACATAGCACCTCCCTTAGCTGATAATTTCACTCTTATAAACTGGTCTTCCCCATCAAAAGTAGACAGGCTATTACGCAAACCGTTGCTCATACTCCAGCGGGCTGAGATAGCCTAACGCAGAGTGACGTCGTTTGCGGTTATAAAATATTTCAATGTATTCAAACATACAGGATTTAACGTGTTGTATCGAGTGGAATTTCTCGGCATAAACCAGCTCAACTTTGAGGCGACTGAAGAAGGATTCCATCACCGCATAATCCCAGCAATTGCTCTTTCGGCTCATGCTTATTATCGCGCCCGATGAACGCACTAAATCCTGATAGGCCACCGCACGGTACTGCACGCCTCTATCTGAGTGAAGCATCAAACCCGGTTTAACCTGCCTGCGGGCCAGTGCCATGTTGAAAACATCGGAAATCAGCTTAACCGTCATCGACGTGTCTAATGCCCAACCGACAATCGCCCTGGAGAACAGGTCCATCACCGCGGCTAGGTAAAGCCACTGGCCGCGAACACGGATATAGGTGATATCTGATACCCATTTCCTGTTGGCACGCTCTGTGGTGAACCGCTGGGCAAGCACATTCTCTTCTACATTCGAGTTTGAATAGCTGCTGTGACTGTATCGGAACGCCTTGCCGTTTCTTGCCTTGAGAGCTAGCTCTTGCATCATTTTAGCAACAGTATTGAGGCTGCATCGAACACCGCTGGCATTTAGTTCATACGTTATCCTGGGCGCGCCGTAGCGAGCCTTAAAAACCTCATACGTCTCTTTCACATGATGGGCCAACTCAGCGCGTACTTTACTCCTGGCTTTTCGCAAAGCACGCGGCTGCCTTTTTTAAGAATTCATTTTCCTCTTTCAGGTCGTGCAGCTCACGTTTAAGACGGCGTAACTCCTCGCTTTCATGTTTCGAGTAATCGACGCCTTGAACGGTATTAAATTGCTTGTCGGAAAGGCGGTTGAATTGCCTGCGCCAGTTATAGATTTGCTGGGCGCTGATCCCCAGATCTTCGGCGACGGATTTATTGGTATTACCCGGTAATTCCGCACGACGTACTGCTTCGCGACGGAATTCTTCGGTATAGGCCTAGGTTCTTTTCTTTTTAGTCATGAGACACCTCTTTTTCTAACTATAGAAGGTGTCTACTTTTTTTGGGTAAGTCCTAAACCTAACGCCTTGGTATGCGGCAGACGCCGCAGCGCGGTGGCTGTCCGGCGAAGGGCTGAAAGCCCGTAGCGAACATCACCAACTTGTTATGACTACTTATAGTTGTTCGGTAAATGCTCTTTGCCAGCTAACCATAGAAATATGTCTAATTGTCTTAAAGAAAATGAATTAACTCGGTAAAACTTTCTCAGAGATTCGATTATGGTGATGAATGTAGGGTACGACTTAAGGTCATCATTTCTGAAATTGCTGAATTTATCTACCTTTCTATAATGTCGCAGCATTTTATCTACATACGAATCGTAGATTGGGAAGTCGTCTGGATTGTGATGGCTACAATACTTTGATGCAAAAGAGTAAAAATTTCGTATCTTTTCTCCGGTGTTAACCGATGCGATTTCATTGACCAACGATCGATCACCAGATGTCAACCTCGAATCTATATTGAGCTTCAGTATGTGCTTTGCAACGGTGTATGTATCGTAAATATTAGTACTATAGAAATCGTTTAGTGCACTAACTTTTAACAGAACACTCTCGATATCACAATTATCCGGGCAGTGAACGAGAAAGAGTTTGCCAAGTGAGCTTTCCTGAAGCGTATATTTTTCCAATGTATCCCACTGCTCAAGATACTCGGAAATCGATTTTTCACATGGTTTTGGAATATTACTCATTCATCGTCCTTAAGGCATAACAACTCATTAGCGAGACCTTGTAAGGTAGGAGGCCAAGCATGTATAGACGCACTAATAAGACTCAAAAAAATTGCCGTAAATCATACAATAAAGTAAATGTTGCCTCGGCACAATGCGAACAAAGTGATACTGCTGTTTAGCGTATTCCCGAGCTACGTAGAGTGATTGAAATTACCGATTGCGACAAGGGTGTACCCACTACACAGGTTAGAGCTATACAAAACCAATCGTATTGACCGCTATAGAGTCATAGTTGATGGCAAGCTTTGGAAGGAACGTATTGGGTGGAGCAACATTCTTGCTGGCAAAAGAAAAGCACTACCAAGATTAGCTAGAGACTGTCCGCTCATCACTCAAAGATGACTTTATTTTCTCGACTTAATCTTACTTCAGTCTAAATCCCCCTATAACGAAGATACTTAGAATTAAGGCCGCATATCGAAAACAAGAGGACGCTCAATCACTACTTAGAAAATGCCGTCTCCCGTTGCTCCCAGGCAACGGATCTCGACTGGAAACCTTTAGGGTTATCCAACCGAGGGAAATTGGTGTGCCCACGGTAAGAGCTAGCACTGGGAAGGCTGGCTGGGTTAGTTGCACGAATGCGTTGCAAGTGGCCCTGGTGAATGGCAGAGCAATAATGCGAAGAAGCAGGCACGTGTGCCTGCTTTTTTCTTTTCCAGCGCAGAAGGCTTTCGTGTCGGGGTAAACGAACGCCCTTAATTCCTCTGCCTCGGTGCTATGTACTCATGCAGGTCAAAAAAAGAGGAGTTTCTGCATGACGTCTAAACAAAGATTGGTTCTTACTACTTTAGATAAGCTTTGTTGGCTATTTATGAGGGTAGGGGATGTTTTGTTATTTGTGTTCCTGGTCGACATGCTTGTGCCGATACGTCAGGCATTGGGTTGTCCGCTGCAAACTATGGATATTCTGATTGCTTTAGTGTCAGCCTGGATGGTAGCGCTGCTGTTGTGGATTGTGCAGTTAGAGCTATCTAATAAGTATGAGTAGTTCCCCGAGTGAACGCTTATTTAGTTATGCAGTTGAATAAAACAGGAGGACGGACTGCATGAATCGAATGAGTAAAAGACAATATATTATCCGGGCAATACATGAACTGCTTCATACATTTGCTTTGGTAAACCTGGTTATCTGGATAAGTAACTGGCTTGGCCTGGTCACAGTCAATACAACTTACAAGTTGAGTGACATAACAGGGCTTATGATAATCACTGGCATCTATGTGATGTCCGTTGCACTCAAGGTTTGGAGCCTTGGTAAGCGCAACATATAACACTGTCGGCACCCTCGGGTGCCGATTTCTTATGAGTAAAAGAGTGTGTTTATGGGCTCGGTGAATTTTGTCCTGAAAATTAACTTCTCTTGCAGCAAGGTCGCCTCCTGCGTGGTGAGATACGGCGCTTTGGTTTTCTTGTCGTATCGATGCGGGAGCTCATCAAGTAACTGGCGTTGAAAGCGCCTGGTGTCGTCAATTACTCTGCCTGAGCTGCTGACAAAAAAGACCTTATCAAACAGTGGGCGCTGACAAAGCATATTGTTGGCAAGCTTCAGTAAGGTGGCCTCCACCTTGTTCTTATTTTTAAACGAATTCTCCAGCTCAATTGCAGCGGTACTGTAATCTGAGTTAATGACAACGGCATCAACGTTTTTGATGTCGTTGGACGGGTAGAGGCGTTTAAATTCTTTCTCGGTGACAAAGCCTCGCCATTGCGGGGCAGGTTGACCACTGGTGGTTTTGTTGTGCACTCCCTGCATCAACACAAATTGTAAGATGGAATCGTGCATGATGCTGTTCTGATTGAGTTGCTCAATGGGATTGGTTTTGGACCGAAACAGTATTTCATGGCGTATTACTTCCTCAGCATACCTGGCACCGGAAAACGTCAGTACGTAGACAACCCCATCAGCGGCGCGGCTGGTTTTTACTTTTTCGAGTAACTGCTTTTTGATCAGCTTGTTTAGTAATTCGGTGACCTTGTGTCTTTGTATTTCGAAAATGGCCGTCAAGGCGATGGCTGAGACAAAGCCAAATCGCGCTGCCAGTACCACGGCTATCTCTTCTTTTCTTCTGGCCTTGTGTCGATTGCTCAAGTTCTTTGAGTAATACATATCGATTTCAAAATAAGGCTGATACACATTCCAGTTGGTAATACGTTCGGTATTGTCGAATAACAGCATAAGACTCCTTTGTAAGTCTATTGAGTAGGACTTTTACAAAGGTTCGTACTATGCGAAATAGTGCAATTTTCAGGTTGTTGTTGGGTAACTGAGTCGGTGTTTTAGTCGCGGCGCACTACCCAGCAGGGCACCTGACTCTTTACCACTATCAGCAGGGAGGCATTTAAAAACTCAAAACGATGTTTTGAGTTTTATCGCTTGAACCGCCCGCCAGCTCTGGATGTTGACGTTCGTCAACGAGCTGGCTCTACGTCACTTTGTGACTAGCTCATCAAGCTCAGCGCATGTTCGGCTGCGCCGCACTAACCCCATTTTTACCATGCTTAGCTATGCAACATTCAGTTGTGTTGCTGGCATAGCCAATCAGCCTACTCGGTTCCTCGTATGCCAGGGGTTTGGCACTTACACGCTTCGCTGCTGCTGCCAAATTTTTGCGCGGCAAAAACAAAACTGGGGTTAGTTCGCCGCAGCCGAACATGCGCTGCTTCACGTTGCCATTTGCTTCGCAATGACAACATTACGCGATTTATTGGTTTGATTCTCAAACGCACTTTATTGCAGCCAAAGCCTTGCTTTGCTACGGGTGTTTGCGCTTTGCTTTATTAACTAACGGTGCTCCATAATGAGCAGAACTAGGTGAGTAAGAGGGAGGGGGAACCTAAAGGGATTGCTTGAGCGAAACAATTACATTGTTGCTGAGCTATCGCAGTCAATGAAATTGAAAATGCCATATTTTTTATTAATTTACTAGTAACACACAGCAATTTAAACAACGTTAGGGTAATAAAAATATGACGCTATTAAGCCAACAGCTGTTCGGTCATTGTGACTGTGAGAGCGATACCACCTCATCTCAAAGCAATGAGGTAGAAGCCATCTCATCGGAGCCTCAAGTAAATCCGGCCAACGGCTTACCGATGATTGCAGACTCCATGATAGACGTGAGCGGTAACGTTTACGGCACAAGCTCACAGGATATGACGCGGTCATTATGCACTGACAGCCATGAACTTACGACGCTCTGTGAACCATCAATGGGTAGCGTGGAGGAGTTAAACAGCGATGCAGGATTCATCCTTGAGGATGATAGCTTTAACACCTTTTCTGATGACAGCGGAGCCACAGATTGGGGCACCGGATTCTCAGACAATGCGGTGGGAGAGTGGTGACAGGCTAGTGTGCGTTTAAACCTATTATGTCTCTAAGTTGTTACTAGCAACGTCAATCAAAGGCACCTGTTTAATTGTTTTAGCTGGTGCCTTTTTTCACACTAATGCCTATCAGCAAAATGTTGTTTTTTTACTCCTTTGGAAGCGGAATTTTTGTTAGTTAGGAGGTGCTTCTTTGTAATGTAGTAGCGGTGTTTGCTTAATCATTTTTTTTTGATTTAAAAAGCTTTTGTTCAAATAACGAAAATGTTTTAGGTCAACGAGAGTTTAAAAATGAGAAAATTAGTACCGCTTAGCAAGTATTGTGAACTTTCCGGAGAAAAGAGAAAAGCAGTTGAGCGTCGCATTGAGCGCGGAATATGGGCTTATGGTGAACAGGTTTTAAAAATTAAAGGAGTTCGCGAGCGATGGATAGACCTAGCCGCAGTTGAGGCTTGGGTTCGACAAAACACAATGCACTGAAGGGTTGTACTCACATTAATAAAAAGCAAGTACCGAAAAAATCAGTGAGCTAAGCACCATACGTGGTGCTTTTTTTATGTTATTTAGAGCGAAAGAAATTGGGGTATTTAAGTTATGTAGGAGAGTTTATAGCAATTACATTGTTGCTGAGCTATCGCAGTCAATGAAATTGAATTTGCCATATTTTCCAGTAAATTACCAGCAATAAATACAAGCTTTTGTCAGGCGAGGTTTATTGTTAGCTCACAACAATAAAGTAAAGCGTTTTTTGTTTTGCATAATCCTAATTCTTTTTTTTTTAAATTTTCTGTTCAAATTTATTACTCATTAGCAACTCATTAAGAGGCTCATATGTTAAGAGTTTTACCACTTCAGATGTATTGCAAAGAGTTTGGCGTTGATAAGACTGAGATCGAACGATTGATAGCATCAGGGGTTTGGATTTACGGAAAACACATTCGCAAAGTAGAAAATGTACGCGAGAGATGGATAGACCTAGACAGTGTTGAAAGCTTGAACTAGAACAAAGTGGAAAGAAAATGACAATAAAGGTAGATAAGAGTTTAAAGCTTCAACGCGGCGTGACCGTGCGCAAGAATCGTTATGGTGTGCCTACGAGTATCCAAATTTGCTTCAAATACAAAGGTCATACTTGCCGTGAAAAAGTTAACTATCCGTTGACACAGCAAGGTGTAAATAGCGCTATTTATTTGCTTGGTAAAATTAAGACCGAAATTCAGCAGGGGACGTTTTACTATGCAGATCATTTTCCGAACTCTAACCGACTGACAACTTTTGGCCATGCTAAACGTGGGGCCGTAATTGCGGATTACTTAAATAAGGTTATAAAAAACAGTCAACAGAGAGAACTTGCTAAGTCGACTATCACTGGCTATGAAAAAGCGCACTCAGCATTGAAAGCGCTCTGGACTGTGCCCGTGGGTGAATTGACATTGATGATAATTATAAATTTTTTGAAAGCGCAGAATTGGTCTAGTAAGACAAGCCGGAATCGTATCTCAGTCCTTAGCAAAGCTTTAGACTTGGCTGTTATTGATGAACTTATTAATTCCAACCCACTGAAAAAGCTTAAGCTATCTGAGCATGTCAGAGTTAATAACAAAGTCAGTTCGAGGGGGAAACATGAAGATGTGAATCCTTTTTCTCCAGCTGAAATCGAAAAAATCTTGGGCGCTGCTAGCGGTACAGATCGTGCAATTATTGCGCTGTGCAATGACACAGGTTTGCGTAGCAGCGAATGGGTCGCTTTAAAAAAAGAAGATGTGTGCTTTGTCTCAAAAACAATTTCTATTTACGAAGCTATAGTTGAGGGAGTTACGAAAGACCCTAAATCAAAAAGTGGAAAAAGGACAATTCCTGTGTCAGATACAGTTATGTCTTATCTTGAAGAAGAGATGAATAGTCAAGATAGTGAGTACGTGTTTTTAAATAAGAAAGGAAATCATTTCAACCAAGACTCTTTTAGAAAGCATCGCTGGTCGAAAGTAATTGGTGATGCAGGTGTTAAATATCGTTACCCTTATCAATTGCGTCATACTTTTGCTAGCCGACTAATTTCTGAGGGTGAGAATGTGTGGAAAGTATCTAAATTGCTGGGCCATAAATCCCCTGAGACTGTCTTTAAACATTATGCCCAATATATTGAAGCTTATGAGAAGAAGGTGGAGACTTTAAGATAACAGCCTTAGTTAGGCCTTCTCGTAAAGTTTATATCAAAACACCGCTGTAGAGCGGTGTTTTTCTTGATGTTAAGAAGTTTCAACCTAATTAGGGATGCAGTCTGAGTTAACACTCCTTAGCTAAGCTGAATGCTCTGGAATCGGCCGATACGAGCCGCGGATTATGGTTTTGACTTAAACTTTATCCAATTATCAATATCTGCTCTTTTCCACGCGACTGCACGAGCAGAGAGTTTAAAACCCTCGGGGAATCGACCTTCCTTAATCATAGTGTATATAGTGGAGCGGGATAACCCAGTCATCCGAGAGATATCTTGTAGCCTTACAAGCTCGCTCACTTGACTTTTTTCAGCCTCTAACAGAGATATTGAAGAAGGAGTCGGAGGTGCGGTTTCAAACTGACTTTGTTGTAATTTTAAAGCTGCTTTCAGGTTTGTGATTTGTGTGAGAAATAAGTTGAGCTCAGAAATTGTGTTGGTACAACGGAGCTCGATTAGCTCCAAATACATTTGAACTTCTGATGGGGTGTGATTGGCTGGCTTCATTTAGATAAACTCAAAAGCGATTACATAAGATCTAAAGTAGAAAAATCCCCTTACTTGGTCAATCTGCTATCAACTCTACTTTCGTTAGCTTCCTTATTTACGCCGTTTCACCGCCAAAAAGTCGAAAATTTTGTGTGTACTATGCGTGTAATTTGAGTGGAATTCGATGTTTTTAATTTAATGAATGATTTGGCTGAAACTCAGCAGTGGCGGTGTGTGTAGCAGGGGTGTACTTTGTAGTGGGTGCTAAGTGGGTGTTTATTAGGTAAAAACCCTTCCAAGCCCCGTGTAGTGGGGGCTTGGTGGGGGTTTGAGTGGTGGAGCTGGGGGGATTTGAACCCCCGTCCGGAAAGCGTCGACCTTCGGTCCTACATGTTTAGTATCGTCTATTGGTTAACCTTTGAGTCTCGGACGAACACGATAAACAAAGGCGAGGCCGCTTAGTTTTAGCCCTTCAACCCCGGCCAGGGTTTCCGTAGCGAGTCCGTGTAGGGTGACACTTCAGAACCGGGTCCACAGACATACACCGGAGAAGTGCTAGCGGGCTATTATGCCGCTAGAGCGTAGTTATCGTCGTTTGCGATTACTTTAAATGCGGCTTTTTTACGAGGCCAACCGCACCTCGACATGCACCTTAGGCTTCTTGAATCCCGTCGAATCCTAATCAGCCCCTGAAATACGTTTCAGTCCTTGTAGTATAACTGAGTCGGCGCCTTTACCACAAGCACGATATTAGAAATTGTTATAAATCAGGAGCCTTAGCCTAATTACTGTGCAAGAAAATGCGCTCTGCAGACCAAAAGACTTATCATCAGCCCTGTTTGCGGGTATCGGAGCTACTCCGAGGCCGTTTGCTCTTGCGCTTCTTCTGATTCTTCGACCGGCAAAGGCCAGCCGCCGAGGGCTTGCCATTTATTGACGATATAACAGAAGAGCTCGGCGGTGCGCTCGGTATCATACAGGGCGCTGTGTGCCTGAGAGTTATCGAATTCGATGCCAGCGGCACGACAGGCCTTGGCCAGCACGGTTTGCCCCAGTGCCAATCCCGCTAAAGAGGTGGTATCAAAGCTCACAAAGGGGTGGAACGGCGTGCGCTTAATTTTGCAGCGCTCAATGGCGGCATTAAGAAAGCCGTGATCAAATGCGGAGTTATGAGCAACCACCACCGAACGTTGGCAGCCCGCATCCTTTTGTGCCTTGCGCACAAACTTACAAATGCTTTTCATCGCATCAAGCTCGTCAACCGCACCGCGCAGCGCGCAAAACGGGTCGATGCCGTTAAATTCGATGGCCGCTTGCTCAATATTGGCCCCTTCAAACGGGGTAATATGAAAATGCTGGGTTTGGTCCAGGCTCAACACCCCCTGGTCATCCATTTTTAGGGTGGTGACGGCAATTTCCAATAACGCATCGGTTTCTTTATTAAAGCCAGCGGTTTCGACGTCGATAACTACAGGAAAAAAGCCGCGAAAGCGTTGTGAAAAAAGAGGTTGTTGTGCATCTGCCATCTAATTACTGCCCAAAGCCGATAAAGGTCGGCTATTATGGCAAAAACTCGACGCGGCCAACAGGGCTAAGGAAAAATTATTCTAGTCACAGGGCTACTAGGTAATGGTATGTATATTGCTTGTAAAGTGAGAATGTAATTTGATGTCAAAGAACCAGCGAGGTGGGGCAACCCATGATTAAGTATACCGCCATTGTTATGGCACTTGTGGCCAGTCTCGGTGCCGAGGGAGCCATGCGCACCTATGCGGCCGATGCGCAATCATCGACGTGGCAAATGGTCGAAAACTCTCGCCTGCAGTGTCAGCTTAGTCATCCGGTACCTTTTTATGGCGATGCGGTATTTCGCAGCGTTGCCAGTAAAAACAAAGACGTACGCTTTAATCTCGATATGGTGGTGCGCCCCAATAACTACGATGTCGCGGCGTTAGAATCGGTGCCGCCAAGCTGGCGTCCGGGTCACCAGGGGAAGGTTTTGGCATCCATGGAGCTATTACGTCAGTTCGATGGTGAGCTTAATAACGACACCGCCTGGCTGATGCTGACCGAGCTGGAAAAAGGCAATCAGCCGACCTTTTACTATCAGGATTGGCGTAATGAGCAAGATCGCATTGCCGTGGCCCTATCGGCAATAAATTTCCCATCTGCCTATTGGACTTTTCTGCAATGCCGCGATGCCTTGCTTCCCTATAGTTTTGAAGACATTGCCTTTACGGTGATGAATTATAAGAAAAACTCCAGTGATTTAACCAAGTCGTCGAAGCAGCGTTTGCAACAAATTGGCGAATACCTCAAGCATGATAAAGAGATAGAGTCGATCACCATTGCCGCCTATTCAGATAGTTACGGCGGACGTTGGAATAACCTCGAGCTATCAAAGCGTCGGGCCGAGGCCATTGCCGAGTATATAAAAGAACTGGGCGTGGATGAGGGTAAGTTGGTTACCACTGGATTCGGTGAAAAGCGCCATATTGCGTCGAATGAAACCGTGATCGGTCGGGGTAAAAACCGCCGCGTGGTGATCCAAATAGCCAAGCCTTAGCAGGCATGAGAGGAAAGTAAAAAGCCAGCGAGATGCTGGCTTTTTTTGTGTTTACATGCCGCCGGCGGTCTTGGCATTGACCATGGCGCTGATTTCCGTCCATTCACCGCGCTGGTATACGGCGATGCGCAGCGGGTGGCCAGCAACATTATAAAACAGGGTAAAGCGGTCGATATCGCTGGTGATCTTCATTGGCTCACCTAATTTATCGCTGTAAAACGCCTGTACTTGAGTGTCGCTAAGGCGAGTGAAACCGTCCAATACCATAGGGTACTTCTTTTCCACCGTCATGTGGGTTTTAAAATCTTCTGGCAACGGCAAAATAGATAAGTCGGCGTTAGCCTGGTGGCTCGCGGCCATTAACAGGCCTGCAAATGTTAAGGTGGCCGCTCGACGAAGCGCGTTGTTCATGATTTCACTCCATTTATATAAAATTATTAACCTGCATACGGGTTGGGGGCTTTATTCGCCTTATCCTTGCTTAGAGAATAAATAAGTTACAGCTCAAGCAGTTACTATCCCAGTTCAGGTTTATTACTTATCATATATAAAGTTAACCCATGTTTAACGAAAAATCATGTTATTTGTCCGCGTTTTAGGCCGCGAATAATAAATCGGGCCGGATGCAACGCCTGATCCACACGTAAACTCAGTGGACTCGGTTCATCGCATAAGCTAGCAACCAGGGCTTCGGCGCAGAGAGGCGCACTGCACAATCCCCGAGCTCCCAGGCCGGTAAACAGGTGCAAACCGCCATACTCGTGCCGCAACGGCTCGGCCTGCTGCCAGTTGCCAACGCCAAGTAAAGGGAAGGCCTGCGTATATTCATGATCCTGGGCATATTGACCAAACAGTGGCAGGTGATCGCTTAAGGTGGCCCGAATGGCTGCTTTCGCCCCGGTGATGCTGCCTAACTCCTCGGTCCAATCACATTGGCCATAAAAGTCGGCAAATTGTTGCCAGTTGCTGTCGTTATCCTCGGCGCGAATATCCCGCTCTTGGGTGTCTTTAGTAAAGGTGGCGCCCATGCAATGCGCGCCCTGATTGCTCGGGGTGAAATAGCCCTTGTGACAGAGCACGGTATTGAGCTTGCTTGAGGTTGGGCTGCTTTCCAGGTGTGAGACTTGTCCGCGCACGCTTTGCAGCGCCAACCCTTGGCCCGGCAGCAAGCTATCGCTGTGCTCACCCATGCAAATAAAGACATCGTCGAACGGGCCATAGGCCTGCTGCTCGCCCTCTAGATACCATTGTCCGTCTTGTTGGCTCAGGGAGCGGATAGGGGTGCTGAAGTTGAGTTCATGCGCCACTTTTTTACAGGCGGCATCCGTCAGCGCTTGCACTAATTGCGGTGGGCTCAACCAGCCACCTTGGGGGATAAACAGGCCGCCATAAGGAATATCCACCGCGGCTAATTTGCTGGCCTGCTCGGCATCCACTTCATGGATAAGCCAGCTTGGCCAGTTATCCTTGGCCACCAGATTAGCGTGACGTTTACGCATTTCCTCTTTTACGCCTTGCAACAAGACGCCGCACCATTGATGGTCGAAGACAAAGCCATCGGCCAGCAACTGCTCATATAGGCGTTTGGCGTAGATAAAGCTGTGGGCGAAAAATTCACTTGAGGGCGACACATCCGCCTGCAGGTGCGGGTAGAGGGCACCCTGATTATTGTGCGAGGCCCCTTGGGCCAAATCGCTATCGGCGCAAAATAAGGTAGCTGTGATATTACGGGCGCTGAGGCGGTGCAGCAACAGGGAGCTGGCGATGCCGCCGCCGATAATAGCGACCTTATTTAAGGCGCGTGTCTGGCGCTGGTAGGGAGCAGGGCAGTTGGCCTGAGCCGTGGGTGTAGTCAGCTGACCGACGATCATTTCCCGTTTGCGGCCATAGCCTTTTACTTTTTTTACCTCAAAGCCAGCATCTTTCAGACCACGACGGACAAAGCCGGCGGCGGTAAAGGTGGCAAAGGTGGCCTGCTCGCGGCCCAAATGCGCCATGGCATCGAACAGACTTTGTTGCCACATATCCGGGTTCTTACTCGGCGCAAAGCCGTCTAAAAACCAGGCATCGATCAGTCCGGCGCTGCCATAGTTCAGCTGTGTTAGTGAATCCTGGACATCGCCTATCCATAAGTCCAGGGTGACCTTATCGAAATGTAGACGATGACACCCGGGCAGGGCATCCGGGTATTGGGCCAGCAGCTGCTCGGCGTACTGGCTCAATTGTGGCCAGTTATTTAGGGCCTTGGCCAGGTCTTCTTTGCGGATGGGAAACTTTTCAAAGGAGATAAAATGCAGGCGTTCGGCTTGTTTATCGGCGCACTGGCTAAAGCGATGCCAGGCATTGAGAAAATTAAGGCCGGTACCGAAGCCGGTTTCGGCAATCACAAAATGTTTTCGCGAATGTGTTTTTAATCTCTCATCTATCTGATTATGCTGGTAAAATACAAAGTCAGATTCGGCCAAACCGTCTTCGTTGGAAAAATAAACATCGTCAAAGGCATCGGCTACCGGGGTGCCGGCGTCATTAAAGTGGATAGTCGCGTGGGTGATCATGAAGACTCAAGGCTTAACAGTTTGGTCGCTATTTTAACGTCTTTAGGGCAGCTAGTATATTGTCACCAAAAGATCATCGCGACACGCTTGAAAAATTCAGAGTACAGATGTACGCTGGAATGACCACTTCGTAGGAAGTTTCCGCGTACACTACACGCAATTTAGGAATAAGCAGGGTAAATTCTCATGAGAAGAGCCGTCATTACGGGTATCGGTGTGGTTTCAAGCATCGGTAATAATAAAGAAGAAGTATTAGAATCTTTAAAAACGGGTAAAAGCGGTATCGCTTACAACCCGGAGTTTGCTGAATACAACCTTCGTAGCCAAGTTTCTGGCAGCATTGATTTAGATGTAAAAGAGCATGTTGATCGCAAGGCATTCCGTTTTATGGGTGATGCGGCCGCCTATGCTTATATCTCAATGGCACAGGCGATTGCCGATGCCAAATTAACTGATGACCAGGTATCTAATGAGCGCACCGGCCTTATCGTTGGCTCGGGTGGTGGTTCATCTAAGTACCAGGTTGAAGCGGCAGATACCCTGCGCGAAAAAGGCGTTAAGCGTGTTGGTCCTTACATGGTTCCTCGTACCATGGCGAGTACCACGTCTGCGTGTTTGGCAACACCTTTTAAAATCAAAGGCGTAAACTACTCAATCAGTTCGGCTTGTGCCACGTCTGCGCACTGTATCGGTCACGCGGTTGAGCAAATCCAGCTGGGTAAACAAGATGTGATCTTTGCCGGTGGTGGTGAAGAGCTGCACTGGACTTTGGCTATGGAATTCGACGCCATGGGTGCCTTGTCTACCAAGTACAATGAAACACCTGAAAAAGCGTCACGTACCTATGACGCTAACCGTGACGGTTTCGTAATCTCTGGTGGTGGCGGTATCGTGGTTGTTGAAGAGCTTGAGCATGCCCTTGCTCGCGGCGCCCACATCTATGCCGAAATCACGGGCTACGGCGCCACGTCTGACGGTTACGACATGGTAGCCCCATCGGGTGAAGGCGCGGTACGTTGTATGCGTCAAGCCATGCAAAACCTAGACACTCCGGTTGATTACCTGAACACGCACGGCACGTCAACGCCTGTGGGTGACGTAAAAGAGCTGGGTGCGATTCAAGAAGTATTTGGTGGCAACTCACCAGCCATCAGTGCAACCAAGGCCATGACGGGTCACGCTCTAGGTGCGGCTGGTGTACACGAAGCGATTTACTCATTGCTAATGCTTGAGAACAACTTCGTTGCGCCGTCTATCAATATCGACGAGCTGGATGAGCAGGCACAAGGCCTGGACATCGTGACCGAGCGTCGCGATGTTGAGCTTAACACTGTGATGTCAAACAGCTTCGGGTTTGGTGGCACCAACGCGACCCTGGTAATGAGCAAGTACAAAGCTAATACCGACCTGAGTTTGCAGAAAAAGCCACGCAATTGCGTGGCTTTTTTGCTTTGTGGCAGCAGCATGATTAAAATAGCGCTCCGCCGTTGTTGCTAGGATAAATAATGAAAATATTAGCAGACCAAAACATGCCCCTTGTGGATGCCTTTTTTGCCCCTCTGGGCGAGATTGAGCGATTCGATGGCAGGGCCTTGACCCCAGAGATGGTCAAGGATGCGGACGTATTACTGACGCGCTCGGTGACTCAGGTTAACGCCGAGCTGTTGGCCCATAATAGCAAATTGAAGTTTGTCGGCACCGCCACCATAGGCGTGGATCACATTGATCAGGACTATCTGGCCCAGCGCCAGGTGCCTTTTGCCAGCGCCCCGGGTTGTAATGCAGTGGCTGTTGCCGAATACGTGCTCAGCGCCATGTTTGCCTTGGCGCAGGAGCAGCATTTTTCGGTGTTCGATAAGACCATCGCCATTGTTGGCGTGGGTAATATCGGTCAGTGCCTGGCGGATAAGCTTGGAGCTATCGGTGTGAAAACCCTATTGGTCGACTCGCCGAGGCAGGCTCGCGGTGACGCCGGAGACTGGCAAAACCTGGAAACGGCCTTAGCTGAGGCCGATATCATCACCTTTCACGTGCCTTTGGTTAAAGACGGCGAGCATTGCACTTATCATTTACTCGATAAGAAGCGCATCGATGCTCTGGCCGAGGGTAAAATTGTGATCAACGCCAGTCGTGGCGATGTGATAGACAATCAGGCCCTGCTGGCGCGCCAACAGGCCCATGATGATTTATGTTTGGTGCTGGACGTATGGGAAAATGAGCCGGATATACTCGAAGAGCTGTTGCCCTATGTGGAGCTGGCTACGGTACATATTGCCGGACATACGCTTGAGGGCAAGGGCCGTGGTACCTTTATGCTTTATGAAGCCCTGTGCCAGCACCTGAATATCGAACCAAGCAGTGATTTAACTCAGCATTTGCCAACACCAAGCCTAAGTCGGCTTACCCTCAGCGAGAGCTGGAGTAAGGAAGAGCTTGGCGCTCTGGTTCACCTCATTTACGATGTGCGTCGTGATGACGCGATTTTACGTGCGCAATTGCATAGCCAAGGCTTTGATCTGTTGCGCAAAACCTATCCGGTTCGCCGTGAGCTCAGCACCCTGACGCTCAGTGGCCATAACCCTTACCTGAGCGCCTTGGCAGCGTTTGGGTTTAGTATTTAACGCCTTGAGGAAGAGATATGTCGCAAAAATATAATGTCGCGGTATTGGGCGCCACTGGTTTAGTGGGTCGTCAAATCATAGAGACCTTGGCGGAGAGAAAATTTCCGGTTGATCAACTGTTCCCACTGGCTAGCAGCCGTTCGGCGGGCGAAGAAATAGAATTCAACGGTGAAACCATCGAGGTGCTTGATGTTGAGCAGTTCGACTTTGCCAACGCGCATATTGGTTTATTCTCAGCCGGTGGCAGCGTATCGGAAAAATACGCGCCTATCGCCGCCGAGGCCGGTTGTGTGGTGATCGACAACACCTCGCAATTTCGCTACGAATATGACGTGCCCCTGATTGTGCCAGAAGTGAATGCGGCTAGCCTGGCGGATTTTCGTAACCGTAATATTATTGCTAACCCAAATTGTTCAACCATTCAGATGCTGGTGGCGCTGAAGCCTATCTATGACGCCTATGGCATTGAGCGTATTAATGTGTGTACCTACCAGGCGGTATCGGGTGCCGGTAAAGAAGCGGTTGACGAGCTGGCAAAGCAAACCGCCAACCTGATGAATGGTCGTCCCATGGATAATCAAGTCTTCACAAAGCAGATGGCGTTTAACGTTATCCCGCAAATCGATGCCTTTGAAGATAACGGCTATACCCGCGAAGAAATGAAGATGGTGTGGGAAACCCAGAAGATTCTGGGCGATGAAACAGTGATGGTAAACCCAACCGCGGTGCGCGTGCCTGTGTTCTTTGGTCATGCCGAGGCCATTCATTTAGAAACCCGTATGCCGGTAGATGTTGAGCACGTTAAGCAATTGCTCCAGGATGCACCGGGCGTTGAGTTTATCGAAGACGAGCATGACTACCCAACGCCAGTATCCGACGCCAGCGGCAACGACAGCGTTTATGTCGGCCGTGTGCGTCAGGATATTTCTCACCCCCACGGTTTAAACATGTGGGTGGTCAGTGATAACACCCGTAAAGGGGCAGCAACCAACAGCGTGCAGATTGCCGAAGAGCTGATCGCACATTACCTCTAAAAGAGAGCGGCCATTGGCCGCTTTTTTTATACATATCAACCGCTTCGATATACCCTGAAATTGCCCTTACGGCCGTGGATATTCACCCATATCTGGTTTATAGTTTGCTGGTGGAATAATACTTGCTATAAAACGCAATAAAGCTCAAAAATAACAACGAATCGTCAAAAAATGCTCGTTTGCCCACGGTCCTGCAAATACAGCACTTAACGTCAGTAAAGGAAAAGCATGCGCTCTTTAGTTACCCTGTTTTTTTTACTCCTAGCCCTGAGCCATGGTGGTGCCAGTGCGCAAAGCACAGAAATTCGCGGCCCGAAAGGAGCCGATAATAGCGAGCAAAGTCGCGCTATCGGTCCAATTAAACCCAGCGATACGCTGTGGCGTATTGCCGCCAAGGTGCGCCCGGACAATTCGGTGACCATGTATCAGGTAATGGTAGCGCTGTATGAAAAGAACCCAAACTCCTTCTTAGATAACAACCTCAATCATATGCGCGATGGTGCTTACTTACAGGCGCCGTCGATGCGAGAAATTCGCGCCATCGATCCGCAAATTGCCAAGGCCAAGTCGGAGCAAGATGACAAGCTGTGGGCCAAGATTAAAACCGGTGCCGTTTCCAGTAGCACGACAGCATCAGGTGCAACTGCCACAGACAAGCAGGCGAGTGCAGCGCGTCAACAACAGGCGGCCCAAGCAAAACAGGAGTTGGAATTGGAGCTGGAGCGACTCAAGCAGCAGCAAAATGAGCGCTTAATCGAATTACAACAACAGCTGAGCGCTTCGGTAAGCAATGCCGAGTCGATCTTGGCAGACAATGAGCGCCTGCGAGCTCAATTGCAGAAGATCACCGACCAACTTTCTCAGGTTAAGGCGCAACTCGATGAAAAAGATGCCGAGTTGCAGCAACAGTTACAGCAATTTATGGCCGAACGTAAGGCTATGGCGCGGCAACAGAAAATTCAACAGGAGCAAAGCGCCAACTGGTTTAATGCCTTGCCCAGTTGGTTAAGTTTGTTGTTAATGATGACGCTGCCGGCCCTGGCTATTTTGGCGCTGGTAATGGTGTTTTTGAAAAAGCGTAACAACGAAGAGGTCCCAAGCCCGGAGGCTCAACAACAGGTGAGCGCCGTGTCTCAGCCGATTGCAGCGACTCAGCCACCCAGTGGGTTGGACGAGCTGGATTTGGCGAAGGGCGATGATACCCTTGAAGACCTGCCTCTCGATGATCCCCTTGAGGAGCACCTGGATGATTTCCTCGATGAGCCCTTGGATGATCCTTTGGACGAGCCTTTGGACGACGTGTTTGCCGAGCAGGGGATCCAGCTGGATGAAGGGAGCGATGAAACCCTCTATGGCGATAATGAAGACGACAAGAACATCGATTCCTTGCTTGAGCAAGACGAACTGGACGATCTGCTCGCTGATAATGATCTGCTTTTTGGCGATGATAACCAACAAGAGATCAGCCCGGAAGAAGCCGTATTACAGCAAAACTTTGATTTACCCAGCGACGGCGTTGACGCTCTGAGCGACGAAGAAATCGATGATTTGTTTGCCACCGAGGTGTCCGCGAGTGAAAACAGCAGTGCTGCAATGGCTGGGCTGTCAGATCAGTTCGCTGAAGAGCAGGAGGGTGACGAGCTTGATATTGACGACTTGCTTGAAGAGCTGCCCCAAGAAGATGACATCAATTTTGATGCAGAAGATGAGCTTTCAGCCGAACTTTCAGCCGAGCTTTCAGCTGAACTTTTACCAGAAGATTTCCCCGAACTCTCGGCCGAGCACGAAAATGACACATTACCCGAGGACTTGCCTGAGCCTTCAGCTGAGCATTCAGCTGAGCATCCTGCCGAAGTAGTAGCAGACGTCGCAGATGAGTTTGGTATCGACGAGCTGCTGGATGAAGTTCAGAGTAAAGAAGATGAACTTTCAGCCGAGCCTTCAGCCGAGCCTTCAGGTGAGCTTTCAACCGAGCTTTTACCGGAAGATCTACCCGAACTCTCAGCCGAGCATGAAAATGAGGTATTACCCGAGGATTTGCCTGAGCTTTCATCTGAGCCCGTACCCGAAGTCATAGAAGACGTTGCGGATGAGTTCAATATCGATGATTTGCTAGATGAAGTTCAGCAAGGCGAAGACATGCTTGATGAGCTCAAAGAGGAAGGCTTAAGTAAGCTTGATGAAGCTGAACCAGCCAAGCAATCTGCGCAGCCACTTGAGGATGAATTGGACGAGGCGCTGGCACTGAGCGACGATTTAGATGCGGGGGACGATCCACTGGCGCAGTTGGATGAACCTCTTGATGAAGAGGCAAACACTACCGCGAGTGAGCTTTCAGCCGAGCCATCGGCCGAGCTATCAGCCGAAACGTCAACAGAGACCCTTGGCCAAGCCTTACCCAGCGATAATCTATCCGAGTCG
The DNA here is from genome assembly GCF_002964785.1 of Pseudoalteromonas sp. T1lg48. GTDB lineage: Bacteria > Pseudomonadota > Gammaproteobacteria > Enterobacterales > Alteromonadaceae > Pseudoalteromonas. The sequence continues at coordinate 617,742 of NZ_PQCC01000018.1, read as the reverse complement.
ATGGACACCCTGGACACCGAAACGGACGAAGCCGCTTTGGACATCGACCTAGGGGATGATCCCTTGCTGGCGGACGATGACCTTGAAGCGCAAACCAATGCCGACCTCCCCAGCGAGCTAGTAGACTTGGGTGATGTGAACAATCCCAGCGCACAGCTTGAGGATTACCCTGAACTGGAAATGGATGAGCAGTTTAGCAGTGCCACCGAGCAGCAGCTAAGCGAGGCGATGGCCGATAGCGACGGCTTTGATATCGATGCCATGTTGGCCGCCGAATATGATGAAGATTCGGCTCTTGATGATGAACAAATGGATGAAGATTTCCTTGCCGATCTGGGTGAGACCGACTTCGATGCCATGCTCGACGAATTGGCTGAATCTCCGGCTCAGTCACTGGAACAGGACGATATTGCCGGTGATTTAGATCTTCAGGCACTGTTGCATGATGCTGAGGACGAACTGGGAGACATTGAAACCGCTGGCGAAGCCCAAGGCAATGATGAGACCAGTAAGAGCGCCGCACAGCCTGACACAGTCACTGACAGTGAGGGCAATTATGTGGACATCGATGAACTATTGGCGCAAAGCGATGAGGCCGATCTCGATGATGAGCCTTATAAGGACGCCAATATGGACGTGGGTCTCGGTGAGTTCGATGACTTGCTGGAAGATACACCGAAAACCGATGTCGACACAGAAGACGGTGGCTACAGTGCCAAGTTGGATCTAGCCCGTGCCTATTTGGAAATCGATGATGTTGACTCGGCACTGGAGGCCTTGCAGGAGGTGCTTGATAACGGCCCGCAAACCTTGCAGCAAGAAGCGCAGGCACTTAAGGAGCGACTACAAAGCTAAGTGCCCAGGCGCAAGCTTGTAAATCGATAAAAAGCAGCCCTAGGCTGCTTTTTTTGTTGCTGCCGGATTAGCTATTTAGGGCCAGAGCAGATAAAATGCCGAAAATTTTGCAAATGAAAAGAGTGTCAATGCGCGTCGCGTTAGGAATTGAGTATAACGGTGCTCGCTACAGTGGTTGGCAGCGTCAGTCCCATGTCAGCAGTATTCAGCAAGAAATTGAAACGGCATTATCGCGAATTTGCGATCATACGGTTGAGATCACCTGTGCCGGGCGCACCGATGCCGGTGTCCATGCCACGGGGCAGGTTATACACTTTGACACCCACGCTGAGCGCGACATGGGGGCCTTCACCCTGGGCATGAATTCGCAATTGCCAGATGATATTGCCGTGCGCTATGCCATGCAAACGGATGACGAGTTTCACGCACGTTTTAGCGCCACCGCTCGTCGCTATCGCTATGTGATCTATAATCACCCCTATCGCCCCGGTATCTTACGCTCAGGTGTGACCCATTATCATCATCCCCTTGATGCCGAGCGCATGCAGGCGGCCTGTCATTATATGTTGGGCGAGCAAGACTTTACTTCATTTAGGGCGGTGCACTGTCAGTCCAACACGCCGTTTCGCAATATACATCATTTGAATGTTGAGCGGGTGGGAGACTACATAGTCGTCGATATTAAGGCCAATGCGTTTTTGCATCATATGGTGCGTAATATCACCGGCTGTTTAATGGACATAGGAGTGGGCGCGCAGGAACCGGATTGGATGCAACACTTGTTGCAAATTAAGGACCGCACTCAGGCCAGCGCCACCGCTAAACCTAATGGACTTTATCTGGTCGATGTCGACTATCCTGAGAAGTGGCAAATACCTTCAACATCCTTGGGGCCGCTGTTTTTACCTAATAATTAAGCATGAGTGGTTGGCACTTTGGACTACGCCGACCAGTTTTTTATATCTAAGCAACTAAATTCATGTTTTAATTGTGCTAATTTATCGGCTAATTTTGGGGTGGTGCATCCGCCCCGCTACTGACAAGCATTAAGAGAGTTGCAAATGAGCTGGTTAGAAAAGATCTTACCAAAAACAACCAAGTCTTCGGGCAAAAAAGAGATCCCAGAAGGCGTTTGGGCTAAATGTACTTCGTGTGACGCCATCCTTTACAAGGCTGAGCTAGAAAAGGCGATGAACGTGTGTCCTAAGTGTGACCACCACATGCGTATCACCGCACGTAAGCGTCTGGAGCTATTCTTAGACGACGCCGGTCGCACCGAATTAGGCGCTCAGCATGAGCCTAAAGATGTCTTGAAATTTAAAGACTCGAAGAAGTATTCAGATCGTATTAGCGCTGCGCAGAAGAGCAGCGGTGAGAAAGATGCCCTGGTGGCCATGAAGGGCCAACTTAAGGGGATCCCGGTTGCTGCGGTATCATTTGAATTCGCCTACATGGGTGGTTCAATGGGCTCGGTAGTGGGTGCTCGTTTCGTTGAAGCGGTGAATGTGTGTCTAGAGCACAATATGCCACTGGTGTGTTTCTCTGCGTCGGGCGGTGCTCGTATGCAAGAAGCGCTAATGTCACTGATGCAGATGGCGAAAACCAGTGCGGCACTGGCGAAGATGAGCGAAAAGGGCTTGCCATTTATTTCGGTATTGACCGACCCAACCATGGGTGGTGTATCGGCGTCCTTGGCCATGCTAGGTGATGTTAACGTGGCCGAGCCAAAGGCCTTAATCGGTTTTGCTGGTCCTCGCGTTATCGAGCAGACCGTTCGTGAAACCCTGCCTGATGGTTTCCAACGCAGTGAGTTCCTATTGGAGCATGGTGCCATCGACATGATCGTTGATCGTCGTGAAATGCGTGACACCCTGGCGCGTTTGCTTGCCAAGCTAATGAACTTGCCTTCTACCGAACAAGAGCATAGAGTAGCGTAAATTTCTCGGCAATCTAGAAACTTACCTATGTCAGATTCGAAACCGAGCCAATCGTCTAGCCTAGATGATTGGCTTTGTTATTTAGAGCAGCTTCATCCTGCCAACATTGAAATGGGCCTTGAGCGCGTTCAGCGCGTGGCGGAGCAAATTGGTCTGCTTGAGACCCGCAGCAAAATTATTCTTATCGCCGGCACCAACGGCAAGGGCACCACGGCACAGTGTTTGGAAGCGCTCTTATTAGCCCAGGGCTATAGCGTCGGTACCTATGCCTCACCACACCTTATTCGCTATAACGAGCGGGTGCGTATTAACGGCGCCGAGCTTGAAGACCAAATCCATGTTGATGCCTTTACCGCACTTGAGCAAGGGCGAGGGGATACCGCGCTCACCTATTTTGAGTACGGCACCCTAGGGGCACTGCAAATCTTCAAACGCATGGATGTCGATTATGTGTTGATGGAAGTGGGCTTAGGCGGGCGTTATGACGCCACCAACATCGTAACTCCCGTCGCTAGCGTGATCACCACGGTGGATCTTGACCACAAGGAATACCTGGGTGATACCCGCGAACTGGTGGGCTATGACAAAGCCGGTATTTTCCGCCCAGGGGTGCCAGCCATCGTGGGCGATTTGGATATTCCCCATACCGTGGTCGATTACGGTGAAGAAATTGGCGCCGACCTGTGTCTATCTCGTCGCGACTTCCATTTCAGTGAAGATGAGGTTACCTTTAGCTGGCAAATGGACGACTATGATCTGTGTTTTGCCCAACCGGCTATTCCGGCGCAAAACGCCGCCACGGCGCTGAGCGTACTTTATAAGTTAAACTTATTGCCGGATATTACGGTGATCGCCGATTGTCTCAAAGCCCTTAAAGTCACCGGGCGTTTTCAAACCTTGAGCGAAAAACCTCTGGTCTATACGGATGTAGCGCATAACCGCGAGTCTGCACGTTTTCTCGCCAAGCGTTTACAATCCTTTAAGCAACAGGGAGTTACTATCTATGCCATAGTTGGCATGTTGGCTGACAAAGAGCATGGTGATGTTATTGGTGCGATGAAGGATGTGGTCGATTATTGGCATGTGGCCACCTTGGATAACCCCAGGGGCACACAGGCCGAGCAGTTAGCACAGACGCTAAGTGAGCAGGTGAATGTTGCCGGTGCTCATGCTTGTGTTGGCGATGCCATTGAGACGGTTTTACCGCAACTTTGTGAGCAAAGCCTTTTGATTATTTTCGGATCGTTTTACACTGTAGCAGAAGCAATCACATTTTTTGAGAGTTAGGGGCTGTAAAGAGTGAACTCAGGGTTTGTTAACCGTTTGATTGGAACCACTATTGTAGTGGTTGCCGCTATTGTTTTTATTCCCAACATCTTGGATGGTGACAAGGTGAGCTACAAGGAGGGTTTTAAAGCCATTCCCGAGCGTCCTGAGTTCAAGTCTATCGACTTACAGCAGGCCTTGTCTGCTAAGGCCGACGCGGCTCCTCTGCCGAAAGATGAAGAAGTGGAAGAAGTGGCTGCGGACGATGACAAACTTGCTGGGGATCCGAACGCAGGTGCGGCCGATGGCTCGGTTGAAAACTCGGCCGATGATTCGGCTGCGAAAACAGTCGCTGATTCAACAACACAGAGACAGGAATCCGGCTCTACAGGCGATACCGTGACCGTCACCACGCTGAACAAGCAAGAACCCTTGGAGCGACCAGCGCAAAGTGGTTTAACGCAAATGGCGTACGTTGTCCAACTCGGAGCCTTTTCCCGCCAAGGCAGCGTTGATGCGCTGATGGCCAAGTTAAAAGATAACGGCTTTAAGGTCTTTACCCGTAAAGTGAAAACGCCTAATGGCACCCTCACCAAGGTGTTGGTGGGGCCGGAGTTGAGCAAGGCAACCCTTGAGCAGCAACTGCCGAAGTTACAAAAGCTGACTAATTTGCAAGGCCGCATTACCCAGTTCCAAGTAACAAAATGATCTGGTATTTAACGTCTCGCTCCGCTAGAATGCGCCCCAAACTAACGACTAGTGGTTATTATGATCTGGGTTGATTACGCCATTGCCGGCATTATTGCACTGTCTACCATTATTGGCTTAGTGCGAGGCTTTATTAAAGAGTCGATGTCGCTGGCCGTTTGGGCCGCTGCGTTTTTTGTATCCAGTATCTTTTACCCCTATTTAGCTTCCTACCTAACCAATATTTCAGAACCCCTTTTAAGAAATGCCGCAGCGATAGCCATACTGTTCTTCTCTACGCTGTTGTTGGGTGGCTTGTTAAATTACATCTTAGGCGAGTTGGTGCAGCGCACCGGTTTGTCGGGTACCGATCGCGTGTTTGGAATCGTGTTTGGTGCTTTGCGTGGCGTGTTGGTCGTAAGCGCTATTCTATTCTTTCTCGATGCCTTTACCGGAGCCCCAAGTACAAACTGGTGGAGCGCATCTCGACTTATCCCTGAATTTGGCTTTGTGATCGAGTGGTTCTTCGACTATCTCGAGCACAACTCAAGCTTTTTAAATTCAGCTAACCGTTAATCGGCGAGGAAAATTTAATGTGTGGTATCGTTGGTATAGTCGGAACATCGCCTGTTAATCAGGCTTTGTATGATGGCTTAACTGTTTTGCAACACCGCGGTCAGGACGCGGCGGGTATTATTACGATTGAAGATAATACCTTCAGTCTGCGCAAGGCCAATGGCTTAGTGAAAGATGTGTTCCATACAAGACACATGAAGCGCCTGCAGGGCAATATCGGTCTTGGCCATGTGCGCTACCCAACCGCGGGCACATCAAGCTCGGCGGAAGCACAGCCTTTCTATGTGAACTCGCCATTTGGTATTGCCATGGCCCATAACGGTAACCTGACCAATGCCGAGCAGCTAAAAGAACAGCTGTTCAATGAGGCGCGCCGTCATGTAAATACCACTTCGGATTCAGAGATCCTGCTGAACGTGTTAGCTCACGAGCTTAGCAAGTGCGATAAGCTTAAATTAGGCGCAGAAGATATTTTTGCCGCTATCTCAGAAGTGAACTCTAAGGTGATCGGTGGTTATGCCACTATCGCCATGATCATCGGCCACGGCATGGTGGCATTTCGTGACCCGCATGGCATTCGCCCACTTATCTTTGGTAAGCGCGAAACCGAAAAGGGCACCGAGTACATGTTCTCATCGGAGAGCGTGGCGCTGGATACCGACGGTTTTGAAGTGATCCGTGACGTTGCTCCCGGCGAAGCCATTTATGTGACCGAAGACGGCCAGCTGTTCTCACAATTGTGTGCCGATAAGTCGGTTTACAACCCGTGTCTCTTTGAATTCGTATACTTTGCCCGCCCTGACTCGACAATCGACAATATGTCGGTATACGCCACCCGCGTAAACATGGGTACCAAGCTGGGCGAGAAGATCAAACGTGAATGGGCCGATAAGGACATTGACGTGGTGATCCCAATTCCAGAGACTTCGTGTGATATCGCGTTGGAAATCGCTTCTGTACTTGAACTGCCTTACCGCCAGGGTTTTGTGAAGAACCGTTATATCGGTCGTACCTTCATTATGCCGGGCCAGGAACTGCGTAAAAAGTCGGTACGTCGTAAGCTCAACGCCATTGCCCGTGAATTTAAAGGCAAAAACGTATTGTTGGTTGATGATTCAATCGTCCGTGGTACGACTTCGGCCCAGATCGTAGAAATGGCCCGTGAAGCCGGAGCCAAGAATGTGTACTTTGCCTCAGCGGCGCCAGAAGTGCGTTTCCCGAACGTCTATGGTATCGATATGCCATCGGCCGCCGAGCTGATCGCCCATGGTCGTGAAGTAGAAGACATCAATGCCAGCATTGGCGCAGATGGTCTGATCTACCAATCACTTGAAGACCTGGTTGCGGCTGTGTCGCAAGAGAATCCGGAAATTACCCGTTTCGAAACCTCTGTTTTTGACGGTAACTATGTGACCGGCGATATTAACCAGGATTACTTAAATCGTATCGACGAGCTGCGTAATGACTCGGCCAAATCTGGCCGTGAAAAGGCAATGTCGGCTAACTTGGAAATTCATAACCAAGACGATTAAGCGCATAAGCAATAAAAAAGGAGCCTAAGGCTCCTTTTTTATTGCGCAAAATTATTGCTAGCGGCTGAAGGCAGCTAGCTAAAGATGGGTGAGACGATACCGTTGGTCCATAAGATGGCGGTCGCGGCTAAGATAATCACCAGTAACACCAGGCCACAGGTCACCACCGAGCTGGCATAAATAAAACCGCGCTCGTAGGGGATATGCATCAGGATCGGCACGCCAGTATAAAGCAAATATACCGAATAGCTGAGCGCAACCAGGCCAACACAGACGATAAACCACAGGGTCGGATAGAAGGCCGCAAAAGCTGCCATAAATACCGGAGTCGAGGTATAGGCCGCAAGCTCAAGCGTTTGCGTAAAGGTCGGCTCGGCGCCGAATGTTTTTGCCATCCAATGAGCCAGATAAGCGAGCGCAAAGACGCCGACAATCAAGGCCACATACATGGCGCCGGCGATCATCAAGGCACTGTCGTGAGTCAGGTAGACGGGATCACCTGTGCCGACACTCCACCCTAAGTGGACTGCCGAATAATAGCCCATGATACTGGGGATCAAGGCAATAAGTAGAATGTGCGATAAGCTGTAAAGTAGACTTTCGTGGCGATTATCGATCGTTTGCCACTCTTCAACCGGATGGGCATATAAGCCCCAAAGATGATTTAGAATCATAGAGTTACCCCTTAAATAAACTGGTTTTTGGCTGTATTATTTTTCACCAGCACTCATTTATGTATCGTCTAGAGCCTGGCGTTTGTCAAGAAAGTCCCCGAGCGCGTTGAATATGGTAAAATACCCTCAATTACCAAGACATTGATTGAAGTTATGTTGGCCAAGTACCAAGAATTATTAGCCCCCATTCATTCGTTTTTAGGGTGTGAAACGCCGCAATCCTGGGTTGAGGAAGCGAAAAAGCCTGAGAATCTTCGCATTATTCTGACCGATCACCTGATCTGTGAACTTAAAGCCGCACAGAGCGCCATGTATCTTATTCGCCGTTACGCGGTGGACGAGCAAAGCGGCGAGGCCTTGCTGCAATGGCTGAAGCCTTACGAAGACTTTACCTACCGCCAGGTGGGTGATTGGCAGGCCTTGGCGGATCACAATAAGCTCAATAAATCCATGATCCCCAAATCCAGTGTGCCTTATGGCCAGGACCTCATAGATAAAATGGTGCTTTTGATAAAAGAGGAGCTGCATCATTTCTATCAGGTATTGGAGATCATGCAGGAGTGCGGCATCGACTACGATAAAATCACCTCCAGCCGTTATGCCAAGGGGTTATTGCGCCATGTACGCACCTATGAGCCACAAGCCCTGATCGACAAATTGATCTGTGGCGCCTATATCGAAGCGCGATCGTGCGAGCGATTTGCCATGCTAGCACCTCATGTGGATGGGCGTCTGGGTGAGTTTTATGTCTCCTTGCTGCGCTCCGAAGCGCGTCATTATCAGGATTATCTCACCTTGGCTGAGGAGATCGCCGGTGAGGATATTTCCGAGCGCATCGCGTTTTTTGGTGAGGTGGAAGCAGAACTGATTGCCTCACCGGATGAGGATTTTAAGTTTCACAGTGGCGCACCCGTTGCCGCTTAGCGGTTAACTAAAAGTACCTAACTAAAGTGATTAACTAAAACAAAAAAAAGCCCAGGTTCAAAGTACGCCTGGGCTTATCGCTGATACAGGTTTGGGCTATCAAAAATACAGGCGCTCGCGCTCGTGGCCATGGCATAGGGTCAGGCCGCTGGCATCGGCGACTATATAGGAGCTGTGTTCATACCAATCACCCAGCACCACCCGGGTTTTACCGCCGTGGTCATGAATGGCGGGGCGGTGGGTGTGGCCGTGGATCATCAGCTCCACCTTATGGGCGGCAAAGGTGTCCAGCACCTCGCCTGGCTCGACATCTAAAATCTCGGCGCGTTTGTTTTGTTGGCTCATCTGACTCTTAATGCGCGCATTGCGGGCAACACGGCGACGATACCAGAGCGGCATGGCCAGCATTAAGCGTGGCCACCACCAACCGCGCGACTTGCGGCGAAACTTTTGATATTCGAGATCCTGCGTGCACATTTCATCGCCATGGAGCAGCACCACCTGCTTACCGTAGAGGTCGATAACTGTTTGCTCGGGTAACAGTGTCATGCCTGCCTGAGCCGCGTATTTCTGGCCGATAAGGAAATCACGGTTGCCATGGATAAAGTAGAGCTTAACGCCGTTATTACTTATCGCTGTTAATTTTTTGGCAATATCATCACTAAGCGCTTCGTTGGCATCATCACCAACCCATACCTCGAAAAAATCGCCGAGAATATAAAGTGCATCCACATCCGCATCTATATGGGTGTCTAAAAACTCATAGAAGGCATCGGTGATGTTTGGTTGAGCGGCGCTCAAATGCAAATCGGAAATAAACAGCGTACGTTTCATGGGGCCCTTAATAGCAAAAAGCGCGGTTAAACCGCGCTTATTAAAGTATTACTCAACGGTAACCTTAGTGATCACCACATCTTCAAGTGGTACATCCTGGTGGAAGCCAGCAGAGCCAGTGGCAACGCCTTTAATTTTCTCTACTACGTCCATGCCTTCAACAACTTCTGCGAATACACAGTAGCCCCAGCCTTGCGACGTTTCGCTGCTGAAGTTTAGGAAGTCGTTGTCGTTAACGTTAATGAAAAACTGTGCGGTTGCAGAATGTGGATCCGGCGTACGCGCCATAGCTACTGTGCCTTTTTTATTGCTAAGGCCGTTGTTGGCTTCGTTCTCAATTGGATCTTGCACAGACTTTTGGTCCATACCTGGGGTAAAACCGCCACCTTGAATCATAAAGCCATCGATAACACGGTGGAAAATAGTGCCATCGTAAAAGCCAGACTTGGCGTAGTTTAAAAAGTTGGCGACCGTTTTTGGTGCTTCTGTTTCAAATAGCGCCAGCTTAATGGTGCCCATATTGGTTTCTAATACAACCATGATGATTCTCTATGTATTAAGGTGAAAAGGTTATTTTATCCCACGGTGGTGAAACTCTCAATCTACTAAGGGAGGATAGGGCCATTAAGTCCTTTAATTTTGTCGCTTTTGGCCTTTTGCGCGGTAGCGGCTTGCCGAGCGCGGTGGTAAGATAAGGCCATTAATATAACCGATAGGATCCCCTTGTAATGTTGCAGATATACAACACACTTTCACGTCAAAAAGAACACTTTGAGCCCTTGAATGCCAATAAAGTGGACATGTATGTGTGTGGGATCACCATTTACGATTATTGCCACGTTGGTCACGCCCGTACCTATGTATCGTTTGACGTGATGAACCGTTACCTGCGCTACCTTGGTTATGATGTCACCTATGTTCGCAACATTACCGATGTGGACGATAAAATCATTGCTCGCGCCAATGAAAACAATGAGCCCATCGATGCTCTGACCAAGCGCATGACGGCCTCCATGCATGAAGATTTTGATGCTCTTAATATTCTTGCGCCGGATATTGAGCCTACGGTTACCGGCCATATGGACGATATCATCGCCATGATTGAGCGTTTGATTGCCAAAGACCATGCCTATGTGGCGCAAAGTGGTGACGTGTTATTCGACGTTTCCAGCTTTAACAATTACGGCAAGTTGTCACAGCAAGACCTGGAGATGCTCCAGGCCGGTGCTCGCGTTGAGGTTGCCGAGGGCAAAGACGATCCTCTGGACTTTGTGCTGTGGAAAAAAGCCAAGGCCGGTGAACCAAGCTGGTCATCGCCTTGGGGTGAAGGTCGCCCGGGCTGGCATATAGAATGTTCGGCCATGAGCTCAAAACACCTGGGTGAGTACTTTGATATTCACGGCGGTGGCTCAGATTTGCAGTTCCCGCACCATGAGAACGAAATTGCCCAGTCATGTTGTGCCAACAACGGTCGCTACGTGAAAACCTGGATCCACACCGGCATGGTGCAGGTGAACAAAGAAAAGATGTCTAAATCGTTAGGCAACTTCTTCACCGTGCGCGAGGTACTTAAGGCCTATGATCGCGAAACCGTGCGTTACTTCCTGATCAATGGTCACTACCGTAGCCAGTTGAACTATTCGCAAGAGAACCTAGAGCAAGCTCGTGCCTCCTTGGAGCGAATCTACACCGCTTTACGTGATGTTGAGTCAGTTGAGATTGAGCTTAAAGGCAACAAGTATGTGGCGCGTTTTGAAGCGGCCATGAATGATGACTTCAATACCCCAGAAGCCTTGCCAGTATTGTTTGAGTTGGCGAAAGAAGTGAATCGTCTTAAGGGGGATGATGCACCAGCGGCGGGTCAACACGCCTATATTCTGGTGAAGCTGGCCGAGGTGCTAGGCATTGCTCAGCAAGATCCGGCGGCATTCCTCCAGGGTGAACAAGACGACGATGAAGCGGCGCAAATTGAAGCGCTGATCGAACAGCGTCGTGTGGCCCGTGAAAACAAGGATTGGGCGGCGGCGGATGAAGCTCGCGATGCACTTACCGCCATGGGAGTGGTACTTGAAGACAGTGCCGGTAAAACCACTTGGCGTAAAGCGTAACCGTACAAGGCTTGTTAAAAACGCCGCGCATTAGTTCGCGGCGTTTTTGTTTGTCGATTTTACACTTTTTGTATTGATCTCAAGTTAACTTAAGGCCTTAGTCTGGCTGCAGTAATTATCTATCGGGAACCCAGATGTATATCTTCCTAGCTATGATCCCTGCCTTCTTATGGGGAACCACCTATGCCGTCACCAAATATGCCATGCCCGACTGGCCACCAATTTTACTCGGTGCCTTGCGGGCACTGCCAGCCGGGCTGGTGTTATGGCTAGTCAAACCATCGCTGCCCAAGGTCGGGCAGTGGCGTCCCTTACTCTTGTTGGCCTTGGTTAATATTGCCTTGTTTTTTGCCTTTATCTTTGTCATGGCGGTCAATCTTCCTGCGGCCATCGCTGGAGTTGGCATGGTTTCCGTGCCCGTGGTCGCACTGCTTTATGCCTGGTTGGTAAAAGGGCAGCGACCGGCCATCATCCAAGCCATTTGCGCCCTGTCTCTAGTGTTTTTGGCCTGGCTCTTATTTGACCCGCAAGAGGTGAGTTTAACCCTGATAGGCATGGTGGCGTTATTTGCCTCCATGCTGTGTATTGTGGTTGGCAGTGCCTTAGTGCAAAAGTTTTCCCTGCATATTCATTGGTGGACGGTATTGACCTGGCAACTGATACTTGGCGGCGGGTTACTTGCCTGCGCCGCTATTGTCCAAGCACTTTATTTTCAGCCTCACGCTTATGCGGTGCTTCAGGAGCCGATAGCAAACCAACAATGGCAGGCAATAGTGTGGCTCGTGCTGCCTAATACCGCAGTGGCATACAGCCTGTATGTATGGTTGTTAGGGCGCATGTCGGTGGTGGAGTTCACCTTTGGCACCATAGCTAATCCCATCGCAGGTATAGTGACGGCGGTGTTGCTATTGGCAGAGACGTATCAAGGTTGGCAATATGCCCTGATGATGGCGATGATAGTTTTTTCGGTGGCGCCACAAGGGGTGCAGTTATTGCGTACGCGATGGGGAAACAAAAAGGCCAGCATTTAAAGCTGGCCTTTGGCGTGATTAACACTATTACTTAGCTGTGATAGTTTTCACAGGCTTCCAAGGTGTTTTCAATCAGGCTGGCAACCGTCATTGGGCCCACACCACCTGGCACCGGTGTGATGTAGCTGGCGCGTTGACTGGCAACGTCATAGGCTACATCGCCTACCAAGGTGCCGTTATCTAAACGGTTAATGCCCACATCGATCACCAGGGCGCCTTCTTTGATCCATTCACCAGGAATAAACTCCGGCTTACCTACGGCCACTACCACTAAGTCGGCACGGCGTACGTGGGCTTCTAAGTCTTGAGTGAACTTATGGCACACAGTGGTTGTACAGCCAGCCAAGAGTAGCTCAAGAGACATAGGACGGCCAACAATGTTCGAGGCGCCAACCACAACCGCGTGCATGCCTTTATAGCGAACGCCGGTTGAGTCTAGCAGGGTAATAATGCCTTTTGGCGTACAAGGGCGTAGCGCCGGCATGCGCTGGGCTAGGCGACCAATATTATAAGGATGGAAGCCATCCACATCTTTATGTGGGGTAATGCGCTCCAACACTTTCTCGGCATTGAGGCCCTCTGGAAGCGGCAATTGCACTAGGATGCCATCAACCTCAGGATCGGCATTAAGCTGGTCAACTAAATCTAGAAGTTGTTGTTCGCTGGTATCACCAGGCAGATCGTAAGACTTAGAAACAAAACCTACTTCTTCACAGGCCTTACGCTTAGAGCCAACATAAACCTGGCTTGCCGGATCCTGACCTACCAGTACAACCGCTAGGCCGGGTGCGCGCAGACCTTGCTCTTTACGTTCGGCAACACGCGCTGCCACTTGGGCGCGAACTTGCTTTGCAATTGCCTTACCATCAATGATGTTTGCCGTCATGAGTAACCTTTAATTGGGGTTAGTGTGCTTTTTAGGGGGCGCTAAAGAGTCACACGAAATTAGAACGAAATACTTATAATAGTGCCGTGCGGTATAAAAAGGGGTCACCACACTGAACTTGACCAATATTTTCGCAGAAAAGCGCTGCCTAGCCAAGCTGTGAGCTATAGGAAAGCACTGTTTTATGGGCTAAATTGATAAAATATCGAACAAATTCGTTAAAACTTAATCAAAGCGGGTTAAAAATAAGCAAACGCACCACGGCAGCGAAAAAAATGTTTGACCTCGCCAGGTCAAATCACTATTATGCACCCCGTTGTCAACGAGGGGTCGAGTTCGAAACCTTAGGCAATACAAGTATCGGCGATTAGCGCAGCTTGGTAGCGCACTTGGTTTGGGTCCAAGGGGTCGCAGGTTCAAATCCTGCATCGCCGACCACTTTCTTTAGGAAGTGTCACTTGATGAGCACGAAGAAGTATTCGTTGCACCGCGCCCGTAGCTCAGTCGGATAGAGCAACGGCCTTCTAAGCCGTCGGTCGAAGGTTCGAATCCTTCCGGGTGCGCCATTATTGTGGCGGCTGTAGCTCAGTTGGTAGAGCCCTGGATTGTGATTCCGGTTGTCGTGGGTTCAAGTCCCATCAGTCGCCCCATCTTTCTAAATATACGCATATCGGCGATTAGCGCAGCTTGGTAGCGCACTTGGTTTGGGTCCAAGGGGTCGCAGGTTCAAATCCTGCATCGCCGACCACCTTCTCAGTAAGGTGGAAAGAAGTGCAAACAGAACATATTTAGAAACACAATTTGAGTATCGGCGATTAGCGCAGCTTGGTAGCGCACTTGGTTTGGGTCCAAGGGGTCGCAGGTTCAAATCCTGCATCGCCGACCACTTCTTTATAAAAAGAAGAACTCATAACGTTTGGGTATTGATGCCCAAAAGTCGCAGATATAAACCCAATCAGCGACAACAATTTTCCCCCATGAAAATAATTATCCTTTCTTTTTAGTTACTTCTCCTAGATAGACATCATTAGCTTATCTTTATCTGTCTGCGTTACGACGTGAACTGTATGCAAAATGCGCTAAGCTGGGTGCTTAAGCCGCAGATCCGCTAATTTCTTGGCCTGCGCTCTCGACTCTTATAAATATTAGGTTATAATGCCGCGTCTATTGTTAAACATAAGTGCCCATAGGGCAGTGCAGGCATAGGGATCGCCCCCGTCATCACCACGGCAAAATTGCCATTTTGCGTGATTGGCCATGATAAACGATCGCCGTGTATGTAACGAAGGCGCAACGCCGCCATATTTGAAGATTGAGGTAAATCATGCAAGTTTCTGTTGAGACGACTCAAGGCCTTGAGCGCCGTCTGACTATCACTGTTCCTTCAGAGAACGTTGAGACCGAAGTTAAAAAACGCTTACAACAACTGTCTAAAACTCAGCGTATCGACGGCTTCCGTCCGGGTAAAGTACCAGTTTCTATCATCCAAAAACGCTTTGGTGCAGCTGTACTTCAAGAAGTAGCTGGCGACCTAATGCAGCGTAACTACATCGACGCCATCATCGCTGAAAAAATCAACCCAGCCGGTGCACCTACTTTCGCTCCTAAAGCGCTTGAAGCAGGTAAAGACCTAGAGTTTGAAGCCACTTTTGAAGTTTACCCAGAAGTAGAGCTTAAAGGCCTAGAGAACATCGAAGTTGAGCAACCAGTTGTTGAAGTAAAAGACGAAGACCTAGCTAATATGCTAGAGACGCTACGTAAGCAACACGCTTCATGGACTGAGTCTGAAGAAGCGGCCGCTGAAAACGCACGCGTTACTATCGACTTCGTTGGTACAATCGACGGTGAAGAATTCGAAGGCGGTAAAGCTGAGAACTTCCCACTTGAGCTTGGCCAAGGCCGTATGATCCCTGGTTTCGAAGACAACATCCTAGGTAAGAAAGCCGGTGAAGAAGTTGTTGCCGACGTAACTTTCCCAGAAGAGTACCACGCTGAAAATCTAAAAGGTAAAGACGCGCAGTTCACTATCACTGTGAAGAAAGTTGAAGTACAAGAGCTTCCAGAACTTAACGAAGAGTTCGCTGCACTGTTCGGTATCACCGAAGGTGGTGTTGACGCACTTAAAGAAGAAGTGAAGAAGAACATGAGCCGTGAGCTTAGCCAGGCTGTTAAAGCTAAGGTTAAAGAGCAGGCGATCGAAGGTCTTCTAGCGCAAAACGAAATCGACGTGCCAAAAGCCCTTATTGAGCAAGAAATCGATGCGCTTCGTAAGCAAGCAGCACAGCGTTTTGGCGGCAACGCACAAAACATGCCTGAGCTTCCTGCAGAGCTATTCCAAGAGCAAGCTATCAAGCGCGTTAAAACTGGCCTACTACTAGGCGAAGTGATCAAGGCTGGCGAAATCCAGGCTGACGACGCTAAAGTAGAAGAGCTAATCAGCACTATGGCTTCTGCTTACGAAGATCCAAGCGAAGTAGTTGAGTACTACAAAGCCAACGAGCAACTAATGCAGCAAATGCGTAACGTTGCCTTGGAAGAGCAAGCGGTTGAAGCTATCGTTGAGAAAGCTAAAGTAACTGACGTAGAAACTGCATTCGACGACATCATGAACCCGCAGGCGGCTCAATAAGTCGTTGACTTAAGTTACAAGCAACGTTTAAATGGCTCGTATGCTTTGCTCGCAAAGCACCGAGCCATTTTAGTTTGTGCAGCTCATTAAGGAATCAAGTAATAATGAACAATGGTATGACAGATCCGCTTAACGCATTAGTCCCTATGGTGGTAGAACAAACCGCTAAGGGAGAGCGCTCTTATGACATCTACTCGCGCCTTCTTAAAGAGCGAATCATCTTTTTAACGGGTCCGGTCGAAGACCATATGGCCAACCTGATTGTGGCCCAGTTGCTATTTTTGGAATCAGAAAATCCAGAAAAAGACATTCACCTGTATATCAATTCTCCTGGTGGTTCAGTCACCGCAGGTATGTCTATTTATGACACCATGAATTTTATCAAGCCTGACGTCAGCACCTTGTGTGTGGGTCAAGCGGCAAGCATGGGCGCGTTTTTACTTTCCGGCGGTGCTAAGGGTAAGCGTCATTGTCTGCCTAACTCGCGCGTGATGATTCACCAACCGCTAGGTGGTTTCCAGGGTCAGGCGTCTGATTTTGAAATTCACGCTAAAGAAATCCTGTCTATCAAAGATAAACTTAATAGATTGTTAGCAGAGCACACGGGTCAGCCTTTGGATGTGATCGCCCGTGATACCGACCGTGATAACTTTATGAATGCTGATGCAGCGGTTGAATACGGTCTGGTTGATTCTGTTTTTGATCGACGCGGCGCCAAGTAAGCTAATTACCGCGCTTTAACCAAATGGCGGCGCAATGCGCCGCAAAGTTTGGTATATTTGTTTAAGAAGTCCATTTGCTACAATGTAATAAAGCTCGTAGCGTAAAGAATGAGGTAGCTGAATGTCCGATAAACCAACAGACGGCGAAAAGACAAGTAAACTGCTGTACTGCTCGTTTTGTGGTAAATCTCAGCACGAAGTACGTAAGTTGATCGCAGGCCCATCCGTTTATATCTGTGATGAGTGTGTTGACCTGTGTAACGACATCATCAGGGAAGAAATTAAGGATATCGCGCCCAAAGCGAACGCATCTGACAAGTTGCCTGTTCCTAAAGAGATCCGTAGTCACCTAGATGATTATGTTATTGGCCAAGAACACGCCAAAAAAGTACTGTCGGTTGCGGTGTATAACCACTATAAGCGCTTGCGTAACGCCGGTACCAGTGACGGTGTTGAGCTAGGCAAGAGTAATATTTTGCTGATCGGTCCAACCGGTAGCGGTAAGACCCTTTTGGCCGAGACCATGGCGCGCTTATTGGATGTGCCCTTTACCATGGCCGATGCCACCACCTTAACCGAAGCCGGTTATGTGGGTGAGGATGTTGAAAACATCATCCAGAAGCTATTGCAAAAATGTGATTACGACGTTGAGAAGGCGCAGCGTGGTATTGTCTATATCGATGAGATCGATAAGATTTCTCGTAAATCGGATAACCCGTCTATCACCCGCGATGTATCTGGTGAGGGTGTACAGCAGGCGCTATTGAAACTGATCGAAGGCACGGTTGCCTCGGTACCGCCGCAATGTGGCCGTAAGCATCCGCAGCAGGAGTTCTTGCAGGTAGATACCTCTAAGATCCTCTTTATCTGTGGCGGTGCTTTTGCCGGTCTTGATAAGGTTATTGAACAGCGCAGTGCGAAGAACACGGGTATTGGCTTTGGTGCCAATGTGAAGTCGAGCAGTGCCGAGCGTAGCCTAAGCGAAACGTTTAAAGACGTAGAGCCGGAAGACTTGGTTAAGTACGGGTTGATCCCTGAGTTTATCGGTCGTCTGCCGGTTGTTGCGACTCTGACCGAGCTGGATGAGGCCGCCTTGGTGCAAATCCTCAATGAGCCTAAGAACGCGCTTACTAAACAGTTTGCATCCTTGTTTGCGATGGAAAATGTTGAGTTGGAGTTCCGTGAAGACGCACTGAAAGCCATTGCCCATAAAGCAATGGAGCGAAAAACCGGTGCTCGTGGTCTGCGTTCAATCGTAGAGGGTGTTTTACTAGATACCATGTACGAACTTCCGTCAATGGAAGACGTCAGTAAGGTGGTGATCGATGAAACCGTGATAAAAGGTGAGTCTGACCCCATCCTTATCTACGAAAACAACAGCCAAGATAAAGCTGCGTCAGAATAATAACTTTTCATATCAATGAAATAGTTCATTAACTAAGCAATTAATAATAAAAAGGAGCATCACGCTCCTTTTTTTATAAATTTGTTGAACTTTACCCCGCCAATCCCCATATACTTGGGTAATTGTTAAATTTTGAGAAGTCCGAAGAGAGTTAGCATGACGCTTGAAAGAACGGATCGCGTTGAAATTCCGGTACTGGCATTAAGGGACGTGGTGGTCTATCCGCACATGGTGATCCCCTTATTCGTTGGTCGCGAAAAGTCGATTCGCTGTCTTGAGGCAGCGATGGACAAAGACAAACAAATCTTCCTAGTGGCGCAAAAAGACGCCTCGGTGGACGATCCAACCAGTGATGAAATCTATACCGTTGGTACGGTTGCCAGCGTACTACAGTTATTAAAGCTGCCCGACGGCACGGTCAAGGTGTTGGTTGAAGGCACGCAGCGTGCGCGCATCGAAAAATACACACAAGAAGACGACTTCTTTGTTGCTGAGGTGGAATACATTCCCTCCAGCGATATCGACGAGCGTGAGCATGAAATCTTTATTCGCAGCGCGGTGAGCCAATTTGAAGGCTACGTTAAACTGAATAAAAAGATCCCGCCGGAAGTACTTACTTCTGTGTCTGGTATCGAGGAACCAGCTCGACTTGCTGACACTATGGCTGCACACATGCCGATTAAGGTGCCGGAAAAGCAAAAGGTACTTGAGATCAGCGACGTGACCGAGCGTCTGGAATACCTGATGGCGCTAATGGAAGGCGAAATTGACCTATTGCAGGTCGAGAAGAAGATTCGTGCCCGGGTGAAAAAGCAGATGGAAAAGTCGCAGCGTGAGTATTATCTCAACGAGCAGATGAAAGCCATTCAAAAAGAGCTTGGTGAGCTGGACGACGTGCCGGACGAGTTCGATGGGCTGCAAAAGAAAATTGCCGAGTCGGGCATGACGGCCGAGGCTGAAGAAAAGGCCATGGCCGAGCTGAAAAAGCTGAAAATGATGTCGCCCATGTCGGCGGAAGCCACGGTGGTACGTTCATACATTGAAACCATCACCAATGTGCCATGGAAGAAAAAGTCGAAGGTGAAAAAAGACTTGGCCGGGGCGCAGAAAATCCTCGATGCCGATCACTACGGTTTAGAGAAGGTCAAAGACCGCATCATTGAATACCTAGCGGTGCAACAGCGCACCAACAAGCTTAAAGGGCCGATCCTGTGCTTAGTGGGACCACCTGGCGTGGGTAAAACCTCACTGGGACAGAGTATTGCGCGTGCCACCGGGCGCAAGTATGTGCGCATGGCACTGGGTGGCGTTCGTGATGAAGCGGAGATCCGTGGTCACCGTCGTACCTACATTGGCTCAATGCCGGGTAAGCTGATCCAGAATATGACCAAGGTAGGTGTTCGCAACCCGCTGTTCTTACTTGATGAAATCGATAAGATGTCATCGGATATGCGTGGCGATCCGTCCTCGGCGCTGCTTGAGGTTTTAGACCCAGAGCAAAACAGCACCTTTGCCGATCATTACCTCGAGGTGGATTACGACCTGTCGGACGTGATGTTCGTGGCGACCTCCAACAGCTTTAACATTCCTGGCCCGTTATTGGACCGTATGGAAGTAATCCGTTTGTCGGGCTACACCGAAGACGAAAAGCTTAATATCGCCAAGCAACACCTTATTCCGAAACAGATTAAGCGTAACGGCTTAAAGGAAAAAGAGCTGACCATAGACGATAGCGCTATCATCGGCATTATCCGTTATTACACTCGAGAAGCGGGTGTGCGTAACCTTGAGCGTGAAATTTCAAAACTGTGCCGCAAAGCAGTGAAGAATATCCTTCTCGATAAGAGTCTGGAGCATATCACCATAGACGAGAGCAATCTGGAAGAATACCTAGGGGTTCAGCGTCATGATTACGGTAAGGCCGAAGGTGACGACCGTATTGGTCAGGTAACCGGTTTGGCTTGGACCGAAGTCGGTGGCGACTTGCTGACCATAGAATCGTCGGCGGTACCGGGTAAGGGCAAGCTAAGCTACACCGGCTCTCTGGGCGATGTCATGAAAGAGTCGATTCAAGCGGCGATGACAGTTGTGCGCGATCGTGCCGAGAAGCTGCGTATCAGCCCGGACTTCCACGAGAAGCGTGATATTCACGTGCACGTGCCTGAAGGGGCGACGCCAAAAGACGGTCCAAGCGCGGGTATTGCCATGGTGACCGCTTTGGTTTCTAGCCTGACAGGTAACCCGGTACGCTCGGATGTGGCCATGACCGGTGAGATCACGCTACGCGGTGAAGTGTTGCCTATCGGTGGCTTAAAAGAGAAGCTGCTGGCGGCGCACCGAGGTGGTATTAAGACGGTGATCATTCCGTTAAAGAATGAACGCGACTTAAAAGAGATCCCGGAGAATGTTCGCGAAGGCCTTGCTATTCACCCTGTACAATGGATTGACGAGGTGTTGGAGCTTGCTTTAGCCCAGCCAATCGAGCGTTTTAGCCTTGATTGCGCAAAAAGTGAGTAAAAATAGTAAAAAAATATCGTAAAGGGCTTTTCAAATCACTAAGGTGTGATAAGTTAGGCACTGGATTTGAGCCTAGGCCTTATGTGGCCTAGGTTTCAAGACGATTAAGGCGTTTGGAAAGGATGCGTTCTTTTCTAAATTTAATAGCACAGAGATGCTCTCAAGCTGTACCGTTTTCACAAGCTGAGTCGCTCTGGATAATAACAATGTAAGGGGATGATATTGTGAATAAGTCTCAATTAATCGATCAAATCGCAGCTGATGCTGATATCTCTAAAGCGGCTGCCGGTCGTGCGTTGGATTCATTCATTGAGTCAGTATCAAATGCACTTAAAGAAGGCGATTCAGTGGCCCTAGTTGGTTTCGGTACTTTTTCTGTACGTGAGCGTGCTGCTCGCACCGGCCGTAACCCACAAACTGGCGAAGAGATTCAAATTGCTGCTGCAACCATTCCTTCGTTCAAAGCAGGCAAAGCGCTTAAAGACGCAGTTAATTAATTTGCGAAGCTTGAATTGCTAGCAAACGGAAAACGATTGTTAGCTTCAAGTGAAAAAGCGTATCTGCTAAGATACGCTTTTTTTATATCCTTCACTTTATTGCAAGGTTAAAACCGAAGCACAGTGAAGGGGGTACTAAATAAATAGAGATAAAGATAAATGCTAGAAAAAATCAGAGAAGGCTCGCAAGGCTTGGCGGCCAAAATTATTCTAGGGCTAGTGATTTTATCTTTTGCTTTGGCAGGGATCGGAGGCTACCTAGGTCAGACTACCGAGCAATCCGTCGCTGAGGTGAACGGGGTAAAAATCACGCAGCGCGACTTTGCCAGGGCATTCGACAACGAACGCGCTCGTCAAGAGCAGCAATTTGGCGAATACTTTGCGCAATTAGCCAATGACCCTACCTTTATGGCACAACTTCGCCAATCGGTTACGAATCGCTTAATCCAAGACGAACTACAATCGCAATTAGCGGCAGAAATGGGATTACGTGTTAGTGACCAAGAAGTGCGTAAAGCAATCTTAGAGCTGCCAGCCTTCCAGTTTAGCGGTAAGTTCAACAATGAGCGCTACCTGCAAGTGCTGCGTCAATTGGGTTTTCAGGCTGATGACTTCCGAGAGTTCCTTCGTAAAGAAATGACACGCTCGCAGCTAGTTAGCGCCCTGGCCGGTACCGATTTCACCCTAAGCAACGAACTAAACCAGGCGGTTGGTTTGCAGCAGCAAGAGCGTGCCATCGATTATTTGGTTATTGATAACGACAAGTTTAAAGAAACAGTAGCCGTTAGCGATGAAGAAATTCAAAACTACTACGATCTGAACCAGGCGCAGTTTTTAGCACCTGAGCAAGTTAAACTTGCCTATGTTGAGCTTAATGCCGATACCCTTGAATTAGCCGAGCCTATCAGCACCGAGCAAATTAAAGAGTACTACGATCAGAACCAGGCCATGTACAGCGAGCCGGAAAAACGCCGTGTAGCGCATATCCTAGTCGAAAACAGTGAAGATGACGCCGCGGCACAGCAAAAGGCCGAAGAGCTATTGGCACAATTACAACAGGGTGCCGACTTTGCCGAGCTTGCTGAAACGCAATCGGACGATATTGTTAGTGCCGAGCTAGGTGGTGATCTTGATTGGATTGAGCGCGACATGCTTGACCCGGACTTTGAAGATGCCGCTTTCGCTCTTAAGGATGTAGGCCAGCTTTCAGACGTAGTTCAATCTGAGTTTGGTTATCACATCATTAAACTGACTGACATGCAGCCGGGCGAAGTTAAGGCCATGGCCGATGTTGAGGCTGAGATCCGCAGCGAGCTTGAGAAAGTAGAAAAAGCAGACATTTATTACGAGAAGCAAACCGAGCTTGCCGAGCTGGCGTTTGAAGTATCGGATAGCCTGGAAGATGCGGCAGCCGCAATTGGCGCCACGGTGCAAACCACAGACTTGGTATCTCGTGCACAACTGCCTACACCGTTAAACCAGGCCAATGTTGCGTCAGTTATCTTCTCACCTGAGCTGCTTGAAGACCGTGTTAACTCGGAAGTATTAGAGCTGGGTAACGAGCATGTAGTGGTAGTACGTGTTGTTGAGCACAAGCCAGCGGCAACCAAAGAGTTAGCGCAGGTACGTGAGCAAATTCAAGGTGTATTAGTGGCAGAAAAAGCCTCGGCGCTAGCGAAAGAGCAGGCCGAAACCTTGTTTGCAGAGCTACAAGCGGGCACCACTATTGCCACCTTAGCGGAGCAGGCCGGTGTTGAGCTGCAGAGCGAAGAAGCACTTACGCGTCGCAGCTTTAGTGTGCCGCCGGCGCTAACTCAACAGGTATTCAAGCTTGCACACCCGCAAGAGAGCCCTGTAGTGGATCTGGTGGAGCTTAACGATGGTAACGTGGCCCTGGTAGCGCTTAAATCGGTGAAGACACCCAGCGAAACAGAGGTTAACGAACAGATAAAGCAAAGCTTGACCATGCAGCTTGCCAATAAAAACTACCAAACCTTCGTAGAAGCGCTAGAAGCGCAAGCCGAAGTGGTACGTAAGCCAATGGCACCGCAAGGCGAATAACAATCGCTTAGATAAATAAAAAAGGCCGCATTTGCGGCCTTTTTTATTGTTTTTAAATGGCTCTTCGGTGGGGAAGGGAAGCGTGTTTAATGGGCTAAGCGCGCCCTGAATTCTCAAAGCTAGCAGGTCAGCAGACGCTGGCAGGTTTTCGATTGCGGATTGGCGAATATTTCCTGGGTATTACCGTATTCGACGACTTCGCCATGATCCAATACCATTACCTGATCGCTCATGTGTTTTACCAGGCTCAGGTGGTGGGTGATCAGTACATAACTTAAACCAGACTCGCGCTGCAGCTCCAGCAGCAGGTTCACCGTCTGTGCTCGTACCGAAGGGTCCAAGGATGACAACGCCTCATCAAGTACCAGTACCTTGGGGTCAAGGATCAGTGCACGAGCTAACGCCACCCGTTGCAACTGACCACCGGAAAACATATGTGGGTAATAATGACGGTGCTCGACCAATAATCCGACCTTGGACAGGGTTTGTTTGATTTTATCCAGGCGTTCGGCACTGCTTAGCTTAGTATTAAGGCGCAGGCAATCATCCAGGGTTTCCTCTATGGTCAGGGCCGGGTTCAGCGAGGTGTTTGGGTCTTGAAATATCAAGCGGATCGCACTGCTATCGCCTAGGTGTTTCGGACCATCTTTGATCAGCTCGCTTTCGAGGATAATTTGTCCGCTACTGACTTCATCGGCACCGGCCAATACCTTGGCCAAGGTGCTTTTACCTGCACCGGTTTCGCCAATCACCGCCAGGGTTTCTCCTTGACCAATACAAAAGGAAATATCCTTGAGCAGGGACACCTTCTTGCGGCTGAGCAAGCCGGCACGGACATTGATCAGCTTATTCAGCGCTTGCACTTTCAGTAGGGGTTGCATCAGCTTTGCTCCTGCTTATGCAGCGGGAAATGGCAGGCGTAACTGTGGCCATGCTCTTTTTCCAGTTTCGGCGTTACCACACAGGCTTTTTGCGCGTTTGGACAACGGGGACCGAGGCGACAACCTATGGGTAAATGCTGCAAGGTGGGGATAGTGCCTTTGAGGGCATACAGCGGCTGTTTATGACCAAGGGCCGCGTCGTAATCGGGCAGGCTTTGTAATAATGCCTTGGTATAAGGATGGCGCGGGTGCGCAAATACTTGCTCGGTAGGCCCGGCTTCCACCATCTGACCGCAATACAATACATGCATGCCATGGGTCCAGTCGGTGAGCTCCTCGAGTTCATGGGAGATCATCAAAATGGACATGTTTTTAAGCTGATTTAGGCTCTTTAACAGCCTAAACACCTGGGCCCGTGTGGTACTTTCCAGCGCCGTGGTGGGCTCATCGGCAATGAGCAAACGCGGCGAGCGGGCAATAGCCATGGCGATCATTACCTTTTGACATACCCCTTCGGAGAGCTCATGGGGGTAGCTTGAGAGCACCTTGGAGTGCTCCTTGATACCAACCTTGTGCAATAAGGCTCGTACGCGTTTTTTCTTTGCGCGGCGGCGTTGGAAAATATTACCGCTTTGATTGGTTTCGGGAATACTTTCTTCGATCTGGTCGCTGATTTTTGCCGTGGGGTCGAGACAGCGGCTTGGCTCCTGATAAATCATTGCCAGGTCTTGGCTCACCAGCTTACGGCGCTTTTCATCGGACAGGCGCATTAAGTCTACGCCACGCCAATGCATGCGGTCTGCACGGACCTCCCAGCGTTTATTTAGGGCGCCGACCAAGGCCTTGGCAATAAGGCTTTTCCCCGAGCCTGACTCGCCGATCAGGGCATGCACTTCACCTTCTTTAAGGCTGAAATTTACACCGTCGACCACGCGAATAATGGAGTCCGAGGTTTTAAGCTCTATGGTGAGGTTGCGAATATCAAGTAACTGCATCAGTCCGCCCGTCGCTCTTTAAGTACATTGCGCAGGCCATCGCCAACCAGGTTGGTGGATAGCACGGCTAAGAACAGTAAGATCCCCGGCAGTGCCACTGTCCATGGGGCCAGATAAATTAACCCCAGGTTTTCCGCTAATATCGCACCCCATTCTGCGGTGGGGGGTTGGGCACCGAGCTTTAAAAAGCCCAAGGCGGCAATATCGAGGATCGCCAGTGACAAGGCCATGGTGAAGATAACGACAATGCGCTCATAAATATTGGGAAAAATACCACGAACTAAAATTTGCCAATGGTTGGCGCCGTCTAATCGAAAGGCACTGATATAGTCCTTGCCCAGCTCTTCGACCACCAGATTACGTACCGAATGAATAAACTGTGGGAGCAGCGCGAAAATAATGGCCCAGACCGTGTTCATTAGACCCGGACCGAGAATGGCGATAATAATAATGGCCAGCAAAAGAGAGGGAATGGACAAGGTGATATCGAGCAGGTGATTAAGAAAACTGGCGCGCAGCCCGCGGCTGATCCCCGCAACCGTGCCTACCAACACTCCTACAAGCGTGGTCATCAGAGCTGCCACTATGGATAGCCCAAAGGTATAAGTGGCGCCATTCATCAGTCGTGAGAGTACGTCGCGACCCAGGTCATCGGTGCCAAGAATAAAACGTACATCACCGTCTTCGTGCCAGGAGGGGGGGATCAAGAGCGCATCGGCGTGCTGTTCATTGATACCATAGGGGGCCAATAAAGGGGCGGTGGCCGCTAAAACCGTCAGCCCCAAGAATAACCATAAGCCAACCAGGGAAACATGGTTAGCCCTAAATTTTCGCCACAGTCTTGATAACGGCGAGACATTGGAGTGCTCGGTAAATAATTTAAAGTTTGCCATGCGCTTGATTCCGTGAGATCGGGTCGAGCAGGGTATAAAGTAACTCGGTGAAAATGGTTGCAAAAATAATAAACATGGAAATGGCTAAAAGCCCACCTTGAATAGCCGGGAAGTCTCGCTGATAAATACTGTCTATAAGCCAGCGGCCTATGCCCGGCCAAGAGAAAATCACTTCGGTGATCATTGCCAAAGTGATCAAGGCGCTAAACTGCAAACCGATTTGTTTGATCACCGGCAGCAAGGCGTTACGCAGGGCATGGTGAATAATCAACTGGCGGCGACTTAGGCCCTTAGCCCGCGCGGTTTTAATGTAATTCTGCTCAAGCACATTAAGCATGGAATCGCGGGTAAAGCGCACCAATACCGTGGTCGGATAGGTGGCCAGCACCAAGGTCGGCAGTGCCAGGTGGTGCAGGGCATCGGTAAAGGCCTGACCACCATAGGGGAAACCGGCGAGCATCACATCAAGGAGAATAAAGTGTGTGCTGGCGGGTATTTCGTACAATAAGCTTATCCGCCCGGACATGGGGAAAAGGCCCAGTTGCAGGCAAAACACCATGATCAACAACAGCGCCAACCAAAATATTGGCACCGAGTAGCCCACCAGGGTGACGCCACTGATCAGTTTGTCGGGCCAGCGACCCTGCGACAGCGCCGCGAGAATACCGGCGGGAACGCCGACAATCACCGAAACCAACAAGGCATACACCGCCAGTTCAAAGGTGGCCGGTGCCAAGGTCAGCACATGGGTAAAGACCTGACCACCCGAGGCAAACGATAATCCCCAATCTCCTTGTAAAATACGTCCGACAAAGGCCAGATACTGGCTGATATAGCCCTCATCGAGATGGTATTTGGCGCGCAGTTCGGCGCTTTGTGAAAAGCCTGCGGTTTCTATGCCGCTAAAATTGGTTAGCGGCTCTCCAGGGAACAGATAACCTAAGGAAAAGGTAAACAGGCTCAGGGTAAAGAGCATAAATAGCAGCAGCGATAGCCGGCGAATGGCAAATTCAAACATCATGGCATTTTACTCGCATGGGCCAGGGAAATTCCGCCAAATGGGCTTAGGGTAATGCCTTGAATATTAGCATCATTGGCCTGTGAGCGTTTACCGTGGGCCAGGGGCAACAGCGGCAGTTGCTCGGCAATCATTTGCTGCGCCCTAACATAAAACGCTTTGCGCTCGTCTTGATCTGTGGTGGCCAATGCCTGAGTCAGTAAAAAGTCGAATTCCGGATTGCACCAGTTAGCCGGGTTCTTACCGCTGAAAGTGGCGGCACAACTGAGTAAGGGGCTAAAGAAGTTGTCCGGATCCGGGGTGTCCGCGGCCCAGCCCAATAGCACGCTGTCGTGGCGGTGCTCATCCACACGTTGTAAAAAGGTGTTCCACTCGTATTCGACAATCCGCACCTTCACACCCACCTCGCGCAGATCGCTCTGCATCAGCTCCGCCATTTTCCGCGCGTTGGGGTTGTAAATCCGGCTCACCGGCATGGCCCAAATGCTCATTTCGAAACCGTTTTCATAACCGGCCTCAGCCAACAGCTCCCGAGCCTGGTCTGGATTGTACTCGGGGAGATTATTTTGCTCTTCATAGGCCCAACTGATGGGCGGCAACATGGAGGTGGCTTTTACGCCCTGGCCGTAATATACCGCCTGCATGATCTTATCTACATTAATGGCGTGGGCGAGGGCGCGGCGCACTATGGGATCATTAAAGGGCACACGCTCGGTGTTAAAGGCCCAATAGCCGATATTTAAATTATCCTGTTGCTGTAAGTCTATGTCGCTGCGATCGCGTAACACATCGAGCTGCGTGGCACTGGGGTGCGGGGTGACATCGCATTCCTTGGTTAACAGCTTGACGATACGCGTGGTACCGTTGGGCGTGATATCGAACACCAATTGGTCGAGGTTCACCTGGTGTTCCCAGTAATCAGGGTGGCTGTAATAGCGAATAAAACGGTCTCGCTGAAACTCACGGTAGACGAAGGGCCCGGTGCCTACCGGGTATTGATCGAACAGCTCCATTTGCTCGTTTTCCATCAGCTTCATGGCGTACTCTTGCGACGTGATGGCCGCAAAGTCGGTGGCCAGGTTGGCTAAAAAGCTGCTTTCGGCGTTAAAAAGCTCGAAGGTCACCTGGTATTCTGAATCTTTGCGAATATTGGGATCAGTTGATCCAATCCGACGCTTTGGAAATAAGGATAATTGGCTTCGCCGACAAAGTGGTAGGGGTTATAGACATCGAATAAACGATTAAAGGAGAAGACCACATCGTCGGCATTAAAAAGGCGCGTTGGTGTGAAATACGCGGTGTCATGAAAATGCACGTCTTTACGCAGGTTAAAGGTAATTTCGGTGCCATCTCGGCTTATCTTCCAACTGGTGGCCAGCTCGGGAATAAATTCACCACTGACTGGGTCGATACGCAGCAATCGGTTGTACAGTTGTTTGGAAATGATATCTATGGTGGAGCCTGAGGTGGTTACCTGAGGGTTAAACGACACCGGGTTGGCTTCGGCGCAATAGATCATGCCTTCTATGGGCGCATAGTGGGCATCTTCATTTTGACACCCGGCGAGAACCACCGCCACGGCGCCTAACAACCATTTATACACGGGCTAAGCCTCTTGTTTTTGCTGCGAATCAAGCAAATTGTATTTCTTTAAATATCCTCTCAGTTGATGATACGTTAATCCGAGCATTTGTGCAGTTTTCTTTTGATTAAATTGACTAAATTTAAGCGCTTGGCGCAACAGTTCGGTTTCGTATTCGGCCGATAGCTGCTTTAGATCACACGGGAAGCTAAAGCTGGGCTCGGTGGCGCCGGTGGCCACAGTCCCGGCTGCACTGGTGTCGTTACTTTGTGTAGCTTCATGAGCGCTTGGTGATGGCGCTGGGCTTGGGCGATAACTCGAGGTCTGTGGTCGAAATGGGCTGGCAAAGGGGTCCAGGTTAATGCTGTGTACCGCCAGGTCTTCGCTGCCGTGGCGGTAGAGGCTGCGCTCTATGACATTTTTTAATTCACGCACATTACCGGGCCAGTGATAATCCAAAAGGGTTTGCTTAGCACGGGTGGTAAAGCCGCTAAAGAGCTCCCAGCCAAGGTTACGGGCCATATTAATGGCGAAGTGCTCGGCCAGTAGGAGAATATCTTCTTGGCGCTCGCGCAGCGGCGGCAGGGTGATCACGTCAAAAGCAAGGCGGTCCAGTAAGTCGTGGCGAAAGTGCCCGCTCTCGGCCAGGCTGGGCAAGTCTTCATTGGTGGCACAAATTAACCGGGTGTCGACCTTAATCGGCGCCCGGCCGCCGACCCTTTCAAATTCGCCATACTCAATAACTCGTAAAAGCTTTTCCTGCACCGCGGCCGGGGTATTGGCTAACTCATCGAGGAACAGGGTGCCGCCGTTGGCGCGCTCGAAGCGCCCCTCATGGCGTTTACTGGCGCCGGTAAAGGCTCCGCTTTCATGACCAAAAAGCTCGCTCTCTAGCAGGTTTTCATTCAGGGCCGCACAGTTCAGGCTGACATAACTTTGTTCCCAGCGCCGCGATAGATAGTGTAAACGGGCGGCGATAAGCTCTTTACCTGTGCCGCGCTCACCAATTACCAACACCGGCTTATCCAGAGGTGCCAATTGAGATACCTGATCGAGCACGGTTAAAAAGCTGTCGGATTGGCCGAGTAGATTGTCATTTTTACTAAACTGACTCATTTACACTAACTCTTAGTAATTTTTGCTAAAGCTTAGTGTATTTCATTATTTGATGATTAGAAAGGAGTTTGTTGAAAGTGGTATAACTAAATGAAAAATATGGCTTTATTAAGTTATTTTAAAGTTGGCAAGCAACTTGATACCACGTAGAGTAGTCAACGAAGACTTCTACATTTGAGGTATAAGATTATGGGAATTTTCTCACGTTTTGCAGATATCGTTAATTCGAATATCAATGCCATTTTAGACAAGGCTGAAGATCCTGAAAAGATGGTACGCCTGATCATTCAGGAAATGGAAGACACCTTGGTTGAGGTGCGTTCTACTTCGGCAAAAACATTGGCGGAAAAGAAAGAGCTTAGCCGTCGTTTAGATACATTGAACAAACAGGTCGAGCAATGGCAAGAAAAAGCCGAGCTGGCGCTGTCGAAAGACCGCGACGACCTGGCCCGTGCAGCGCTTATTGAAAAGAACAAGGCGGCGGAAGCCCAAGTGGCTTTAGAGCGCGAGATGGAACACGTTGAAGAGCACATCAACAAGCTACAGCAAGAGATCAGTACCTTGCAGGAAAAGCTAAGCGATGCCAAGGCTCGTCAAAAAGCCATTATTCTGCGTCAGCGTTCGGTGCAATCGCGCCTTGATGTGAAGAAAACCCTTGATGGCAACAAGGTACAGGACGCGCTGGATAAGTTTGAGCGTTATGAAACTAAAATCGACGGTTTAGAAGCCCAGGTTGAATCGTACGAGCTAGGTCAAAAGTCATTATCTGACGAGATCGCACAGTTGGAAAAAGACGAGAAGATCGACGACGAATTGTCGGCGCTTAAAGCGAAAATGGGTAAAAGTGAAAAAGCAGAATAACAATGATTAGTGGGCGAGCTCGACAAGTTTCACGGCTACGCCCACACTTATAATACGCCGAAGCAACAGGCAGGAGAGGAAGATGTTTGATTTTGATTTATTAATGCCCCCAATAGTTATATTTATGATATTCGTGGCGCCGCTGTGGCTTATTTTGCACTACCGCAGTAAAAAGCAAGTAAGCCAAGGTTTGAGTGAACACGAGCATCGTCAATTGAATGAGCTGGCGAACAAGGCCGAAAAAATGGCCGAGCGTATTCATACGTTAGAAACGCTGCTTGATCAGGAATCGCCGCAGTGGAGGAACAAGGTATGAGTACTAAGCGCGAACTCTATCGCGACCCCAAACGCGGTAAATTAGCCGGGGTGTGTGCGGGGATCAGCGATTACTTTAATATCGAGCTGTGGCTGGTACGCATTGTTTTCGTCACCGCCGTACTACTGGCCGGTGGCCCACTGTTTATCGTCGCCTATATTGCCGCCTGGTTTATCCTTGATACCAAGCCGGCGGAAACGAATCACGGCGAAGCTCAAAAAGCGGCGCATGTGGGCGAGGTGAAAGCCAAGGTGTGGCAAAAGGGCGAGCCACCACGTAAGGCACTGAAAGATTTAAAAGAGTTTATGACGGACTTGGATACACGTATTCAACGTATGGAAACCCATGTGACCTCGCCGACCTTTACGGTCAGTCGAGAAATAAACAAACTTTAATAATCCCATCCTGCCGAATGGATAAGCTGACTTCGTCGGCTTATCCTTTTATTGTTAAAGGGAAAAAGGAGCTAATTTGTCCTACTCTCGCCTTGATACGCTCAAAGATAAAGCTAAAAAAACACTGCAGCGCACCCTTGACGGTCATATCACCCTGGCGGTGACCGGCTTGTCCGGCAGCGGTAAAACCGCGTTTATTACCGCCTTGGTACACCATTTAAGTGAGCAGGCCAACGATAAGAATCTGCCTTTTTTCCGTGTTATGCGCGAAGGGCGCCATATCGCGACCACGCAGGTGCCACAAAAAGCCCTGAACATTCCGACTTTCGGCTATCGTCATGCCATAGAAAGCATTACGCAGGAGCCGCCACAGTGGCCGCAATCCACCAAGCGCATTAATACCTTGCGCCTGGCCATGCGCTATCGCCCACACCGTGGGTTAAGGGCACAACTTGGCGACACCGCCACCTTGACTATAGATTTAATCGATTACCCGGGCGAGTGGTTAATGGACTTGCCGATGCTGAATATGGATTTCGCCACCTGGAGTGAGCGTCAGCTCATCATGCTTAACTCTACTGTTCGCCGCGCCCACAGCGAATCCTTTTTAGCGCAACTTACAGACTTTGATAGCCAGGCCCCGGTAGATGAAGCACAGCTCAAGACCCTGAGTGATGAATATAAACAGGCGTTGATGACCATTAAAGCCAATGCCCATGCCGCCAATTTACAGCCCGGGCGTCTGCTTATTCCCGGTGAATTGGAAGGGGCACCCTTGTTGGCATTTTTCCCTTGCCCAACACCGCAGGAGCCCGGTGAACACACCCAGTATACCCAGCTGGAAGCGCGTTTTGAGGCCTATAAAAACCAGGTGGTGAAGCCTTTTTACAAGGACTATTTCTGCCGTTTTGACCGTCAGGTGGTGTTGGTTGATTTGCTTCAGGCATTAAAGCTGGGCCCGGAGATCTTTGCCGAGCAGGCCGAGGCCATTACCGAGCTGCTGGCGTTTTTTGAATACGGTAAAAGCAACCTGCTGCGACGCTTGTTTCGCCCCAACATAGATAAACTGCTGTTTGTAGCAAACAAGGCCGATCAGGTCGGGGTGAACTACCACCAGGACTTAGCCCTGCTGTTGCATGACTTGGTGAAGGCCAAAGCCAATGAGCTTGCTTTCGCCGGAGTCGAGGTCGACACCATGGCCATGGCCGGGGTGTGCGCCACCCAAAGCAAGACGGTGAGCGAGCAAGGCCGTAATCTGCATTGTATATACGGTAAACCCCTAACCGAGGAGAACTGGCTTACCTATTTGCCGCCACAACCACCACGGCATCGCCTTAACGAAGGGCAGTGGCCAAAACAAGGTTTTGATTATATCGATTTTGCGCCGCTGCCTGGTAATGATGGCAAGCTGCGTCATATGCGTCTCGACCATGCCTTAGAATTTTTATTGGGAGACAAGCTGCGATGAGCGACGAAGTAAAGTTGAGCGCCGGACGCCGCATACAAGAGCAAGGCCCCGCACAGGGGGCAGAAGAACTGCAAGGCGCGCAGATAGTAGCGCGCTCGGAACAAGCTCCTAGCAGCGAGGAGGAAGCCCTCTTTGGTGATGACTCTGCGCTTGAACAAAGCATCGAAAGCACTATCAAGGGTCGCAAAGGCTCCTTGTTAAAGCGGTTATTTGTATTTTTGTTGCTGAGTTTAATCCTGGTGGAGACCGGATTGAGCATTGTCGCCAGCTTTGCCACCGCCTGGTGGCTGGGTGCCTTATACAGTGCAGTGATTGCCTTAGCGGTGGTCTTAATGGGGCGCTTGTTATGGCGTGAATTGGTGAATTTAAAACGTTTAAAGGTCAACCAACACCATCAGCAGCAGGCCGAGCGTTTGCTCGAGAGCGAGCAAATAGGACAGGCCTTACCCTGGTTGCAAAGCGTTAATCAGATTCAAACCCATCCAGAATTTGAAACCTTTAAGGCGCGCATTGGCGATCATTTAAGTGACCGTGAGGTGATGATCTTATATCGTGACACCCTGTTGGTCAGTCAGGACCAACAAGCCAAGCAGTTGATCAATCGTTATGCGGTGGAGTCTGCGGTGCTGGTGTCGGTGAGCCCTCTGGCGGTGGTCGACATGCTGGCGGTGCTGTGGCGTGGCTTAAAGCTGGTGGATGTATTGGCTAATAACTATGGTCTGGCCCTGGGGTATATGAGCCGGGTGCGCTTATATCGCAGTCTGCTCAAGCAAATGTTGTTCGTGGGCTCAACCGAATTGCTGGCCGATTTGGCCGCCACCGCCTTTGGTGGCAAGTTGTTAAGCGTGTTGTCGACGCGAGCGGCGCAGGGCCTCAGTGCCGGCGTACTCACCGCGCGCATAGGCTATAAAACCATGGAACTCTGTCGTCCCTTGCCGCGTCTTGAAGCGAAACCTTCGCTGCTTAAGGCCACGGTGAAAAGTCTGGCGAGTCGTTTGGCACGAGTCGATAAACAAACCAATGAAGAGCAAAAAAACGTCAACTAAGGTTGACGTTTTTTTGGCCCTAAAATAGTGTTTCTTGGCCGTCCAAGCGGCTAGCTTGCTTGTTTTTAAAACAATTATGCCTCTATTTTAAAAGAAAAAAGGTGGCAATATGAGCAAACACACATACACAGACGAAACCCTCTGCATCCACAGCGAGCAAGGTCGACAGGATCCCCATAGAGCGCTTGCCGCGCCCTTATATCAAACCTCTACTTTTATTTTCGACAACGCTGCTCAAGGGGCAGCACGCTTTGCCGGTGAAGAAGAGGGGTATATCTATTCGCGCCTGGGCAACCCCACGGTTCGCGAGCTAGAAGTGCGGCTGGCGGCACTTGAGCGATGCGAAGATGCGGCGGCGTGTGCTACCGGGATGGGAGCGGTTTCGGCGGCGGTCATGAGCTTTTTGAGCGCAGGCGACCATCTGATTGCATCCAAGACCGTTTATGGCTGCAGCTATGCCTTATTTAGTCATCTGCTCACCCGTTACGGGGTTGAAGTGACCTTTGTCGACTTTAGCGATCTGGACGCCATTAAGACGGCACGTCGGCCCAACACCAAGATGGTCTTTGTGGAAACCCCGGCCAACCCAAATATGAAGGTGTATGATCTTGAGCAGATCTGTGCGTTTGCGAAAACCCATAAATTAATCAGTGTGGTGGATAACACCTTTTTGACTCCCTTGTTGCAAAAACCGGCAACACTGGGGGCAGACCTGGTGGTGCACAGTGCGACCAAGTACTTAAATGGCCATGGCGATGTGGTGGCCGGTTTGGTGTGCGGCAGTGCCGAGCACATTCAAACCATTAAGTTCACCGTACTTAAGGATATAGGCGCGACCATGAGCCCGTTTGATGCCTGGCTGATTCTCCGCGGTTTAAAAACCCTGTCGGTACGCATGAAGGCCCATTGCCAAGGCGCCCATAGGGTGGCCCAATATTTGGCCGCTCACGATAAAATTGAAAAGGTGTATTACCCGGGGCTGGAAAACGATCCCGGCCATGCCTTTATTGGTACGCAGATGAAAGACGCCGGGGGCGTTATTGCGTTTGAGCTAAAAGCCTCGCTGGAGAAAACGGAAACCTTTATTAATCGCCTCGAGCTTTGCACTCTGGCCGTGAGTTTAGGCGATACCGAAACCCTAATACAACACCCGGCTTCAATGACACATTCCACCTATGAGCCTGAGCAGCGCCGCGCCGCCGGGATCAGCGATGGCCTGGTGCGTATATCCTTAGGGCTCGAAGATGTTAATGAAATTATTGCGGATTTAGAAATGGGTCTGGCATCCATTTAAGGTTTGTGTAATTAATTTTTTACAGCTTATTGCTTGGTGCCCCTTTAAATTTAAGGGGTGTCTTCTTTTGTTTCTAATGGTGTATTTTTAAATTTACAAATGTAGGGGTTTGCCAATGGCCCTTGTTGGCTTCATCTATTACAAATTTGCGTACTTTTACTTAGTATCTGGTTAACACAGATTAGCTACCAGTTGAGCGTTTAGGTACGTTCATTGGTCGAATGATTCAAAGGTTATTATGGCTAAGTCAAGTAAATATGTCTCTAAGACACCCGATGAGAACGGGGTGATCCACTGGAGCGATGAAGAGAACCAAATTTGGTCGGAACTGGTTGAGCGTCAATTGGCCTGTATCGAAGGCAAGGCGTGTGACGAGTACCTGGAAGGGTTAAAGAAAATTAACCTGCCACATGATCGTATCCCGCAGTTGCATGAGCTCAATGAAGTATTAGAACGCGAAACCGGCTGGCAGGTAGCACCTGTGCCTGCACTTATCGATTTCGATGAGTTTTTCCGCCTGTTGGCAAATAAGCAGTTCCCAGTGGCGACCTTTATTCGTACCCGTGAAGAGTTCGACTATCTGCAAGAGCCGGATATTTTCCATGAAATCTTTGGTCATTGCGCCATGCTGACCAACCCGGACTTTGCCGAGTTTACCCACAAATATGGGCAACTAGGCTATGCGGCGGATAAAAAAGATCGCGTTTATCTAGCTCGTCTATACTGGTTCACCGTTGAGTTTGGTTTAATGCAAACGGATAATGGCCTGCGTATTTACGGCGGCGGTATTCTATCGAGCCCGGGTGAAACTCAGTACGTGTATGGTGATGAGCCAGAAATTAACCCAATGAATGTACTGAGTGTGCTGCGCACGCCGTACAGAATCGATATTATGCAACCGGTGTACTACACCATTAATTCTATTCATGATTTATTTGATATTTCACAAATGGATCTGATGGCGTTGGTGGCCGAGGCAAAAGAATTAGGCTTGTTTGAGCCCAAGTTTCCCCCTAAAGAAAAAATAGCAAGTTAAGGAATTAGTAATGTCTGAATTAAGCGCACAAAAATGTGAAGCGTGTCGTGCGGATGCGCCTAAGGTGTCAGATGATGAATTGGCAGTATTGATCAGAGATATCCCTGAGTGGGTGCCTGAAGTACGTGATGGCATTATGCAGCTTGAGCGTGTATTTAAGTTCAAAAACTTCAAGCAAGCACTCGAGTTCACTAACCTAGTGGGCGCCATGGCCGAAGAAGAAGGTCACCACCCAGGTCTGTTGACCGAGTGGGGCAAAGTGACCGTTACTTGGTGGTCGCACTCTATTAAAGGCTTGCACAAGAATGATTTCATCTGTGCTGCCAAAACAGACGCGGTTTTTGCTGCGCTGTAAGTAAATACTTTCCGTGTTTGAGCCACCTCGCTAGTTTCTAGCCAGGTGGCTTTTTTGTTTTGTGAACAGAGACCCAAAATTCAAAAAATATAAGATTTCAGCCTTGTCCTTTGGGTGTTTCACAGAGGCTCCACTGGTGTGTTGTGATAACTTGAAGGGACGTTATTCCTGCATAGTCATGCCGTGTATTGAGCTCCCTGCGATAGCGCTGAAGCATGTATCTTCACGTCGTTTGGGTATATAATGCAGCGCTAAACAAAACTTAAACATGAAATGAAATATGAGCGCTGCTGATCTTGATTACATCAAGCAATCCATAGCTACGGTTGCCGATTATCCTAAACCGGGCATTATGTTCCGTGACGTTACCAGTTTATTAGCCGACCCTAAGGCATTAAAACTCACCATAGATCATATGGTTAACAAGTACAAAGACCTTGGCTTTACCAAGATCATTGGTACCGAGTCCCGCGGCTTTATCTTTGCCGCCCCGTTGGCCTATGTGTTAGGTGTGCCCTTTATTCCGGTGCGTAAGCCGGGCAAATTACCCCGCGCGGTCATTGCACAAAGCTACCAGTTAGAATATGGTGAAGATACCCTGGAGCTGCACCAAGACGCCATAGTTGCCGGTGATAAGGTATTGTTAGTTGATGATTTATTAGCAACTGGTGGTACTATCGAAGCCACTGCTAAGCTTGTTGCCAAGCTGGGTGGCGAAGCAACCCATGCCGCTTTTGTGGTGTCCTTACCCGATTTAGGCGGTGAGCAGCGAGTGAGCCAACAGGGAATTGACGTATTTAAACTAGTCGAATTCGAAGGCGATTAAGCATGAGCTATCAGGTTCTGGCCAGGAAATGGCGACCGCAAACCTTTCACCAACTTGTTGGTCAAGACCATGTAAAACAGGCACTGGTAAACGCGCTTAATGAACAGCGTTTACACCATGCTTATTTGTTTACAGGGACGCGAGGCGTGGGTAAAACCACCATAGCTCGAATCTTTGCCAAGAGCCTGAACTGTGAGCAGGGCATTTCAGCACAGCCCTGCGGTCAATGTAGCACCTGTGTGGATATCGAAGCGGGTAAATACATAGATCTTATCGAAATCGATGCGGCATCACGCACCAAGGTCGAAGACACCCGCGAAATCCTTGATAACGTCCAGTATGCGCCGACGCGAGGACAATTCAAGGTGTACCTTATCGATGAGGTGCACATGCTCTCTAAACACAGCTTTAATGCGCTGTTGAAGACCTTGGAAGAGCCTCCCGAGCATGTGAAATTCTTACTGGCGACCACAGATCCACAAAAGTTGCCGGTGACCATCTTATCCCGTTGTTTGCAGTTTAATCTGAGCGCTTTATCGGTGCCGCAGATCAGCACCCAGTTGCAGCATATTCTCGGTCAGGAACAAATCCATTATCAAGACTCCGCCTTGGAAGTTCTGGCCAAGGCTGCCGACGGTAGTATGCGCGATGCCTTGAGCCTCACCGATCAAGCCATAGCGCAAACTAACGGGCAGCTGGTGGAAGAGGCCGTGAAAGATATGCTCGGCCTGATGGATGTGCGTTTTGCCCAGCAGTTACTCAGTGCCGTGCTTCTGCACGATGGCGCCGAGTTGATGCAGCAGACTCGTGCCCTGGCGCAGCGCAACCCCAACTATGTTGCGGTGTTGGACGATTTATTAAACCTGATGCACAGCATTCAACTGACGCAACTGGTGCCCAGTGCCGCGGCGCTTAATGAGCGTGACGGTGAATATGTGAGTGCGGCGGCCAACAGTGCCGATCCTCAGCATATCCATACCCTGTATCAATTGTTACTAAGCGGCAAACGTGACTTGCAATGGAGTAGCTCGCCACAGGTGGGCTTTGAAATGCTGATGTTACGCCTGTTGGCCTTTGAACCCGCGGCGTTAACCTCGGTGCCAACGGCGCAAGCCAATGTGGGCGAGATGACCGCACCTAAGGCTTCAGGCCAAGAGCAAGCGGCTAATCTGCGTGCCATGCTGGCTCGCAATAATAATGAGCTGGCTACGGCAAAGACACAGGCGCCGGTAAAAGCGATGCCAGAGGCGGTGCCCAAGGCTAAGCAAGAGGCTTCCGTTAAACCAGAGGCCACACCCGCACCTGCAGTTGCACCGGACATGTCCTTCTCTAATGAAATGGACAATGAGGTAGCGCAGGAGCAACAGGCCGCGGCACAATTTGATGCCGTGTTGCAACAGGCTCAGGAGTTAGGCTATCAAAGCAGCCCGCCCGCCGAGCCTAATGTAACCGAATCGATGGCCGAGCCGGTGGCTGAGCCTCAGCTTGCGCCTGTGCTTGCAGCAAAGCCTGAAGTGCAAGAGCAACCAAATTTTGAGCACCCGTCGCAAGCAAGCGTCCCGTCGGAGTCTCAACCTCAAGAGGCAGCCCCGGTCGAGCAGCTTCAGGCATTGGAAGAGCAAACCCAATCGGCCATTGCCCGAATTTTACAAAACCGTAAATTGGCGACGTCTGCCGGTGCAACCGCTGCAACAGCTGCGACCGCACCAAGCCAAGGGGTAGCAACCCAAGGTGGCGATGACCTAAAAAAGGCAGCGGCCCGGGGTGAGCGGGCCGAACTAAGCGCATCACCAAGCCATTTTGATACAGCAGTTGCAACTGCAGTTGCACCCGCAGTGGCCGCGACTGAGCCTGCTCAGCAACAGCAAGCAGCGGCCAAGCGTAAGCAAACGCCGGCACAGCGTTTGCTCGACAGGCACCAGCCGGATCCGCAAAAGCTGGCGCCCGAGTTATTGCAACAGTTGAAGGCACCGGTGACAAACACCGAGATGCAAGAGCAACCTGTGGCCATCCCCGTACCAGAGGGCTTTACCAGCAGTATCAGTGATATCAAATTTGCCCATCAGCAAGATGCCTGGGCAGCTTTGATAGACGAAATGAATTTAGGCGGGCGTACCCGTCAGTTTGCCCTGCAAAGCTGTTACCGTAGGGAACAAAATCAGGTGTTTTTGCAGGTTGATGCCAGTCAGCAACACCTGGATGGCCCGGCGCTGCGTGAACGCTTGGCGCAGTGTTTTAGTGAGCAACTGGGTGAGCCCATCGAATTGCACATAGATTTTAGTCCTGAGGTAGCGGGTACGCCAAAACTGATCCAGGAAGCACTCGACGCTCAGCGCTTACAACAGGCGGTGGCGGCCATGCACAGCGATAACAATGTGCAGCGCTTAATGACGCAATTTTCGGCGATCCTTGATGAAAACTCGGTGCAGCCATTGTAATTTTTCCCCGCTGGCCTTATCTTTGCCAGCATAGATTTAAATGAAGAGAGAACACTATGTTTAAAGGTGGAATGGGCAACATGATGAAGCAAGCGCAGCAAATGCAAGAGCGCATGCAAAAAGCCCAAGAAGAAATCGCAAACTTAGAAGTGACCGGTGAAGCCGGTGCCGGCCTGGTTAAAGTAACCATGCTAGGTAGTCACAATGTCCGTCGTGTTGAGCTAGACGAAAGCTTGATGGAAGACGACAAGGACATGATTGAAGACCTACTGGCTGCGGCCTGTAACGACGCCGTACGTCGTGTAGCCGAAGAAAGCCAGAAGCGCATGGCCGAAGTAACCGGTGGTATGAACTTACCTCCTGGCTTCAAAATGCCGTTCTAATCAAGAACATCATAAAAATTAGCGCCTTAGGGCGCTATTTTTTTGCCTGTTAGTCCCTATGACCAATACCCACATCTGCCCCGATGTTTTATCATTGGCACATAAGAAACCCGCAAAAATCCCAAGAGAAAGGACGCTCTGTTATGAAGTATAAACTCACCGCGATTACATTGGCCGCTAAACTGCTTGCACTTGGTTCGACTCACGTCCAGGCCGGCGACCGAGGCTTTAATACCCTCCAGGCAATCGAAGAATATAAAGTACCCTCTAAACGAATGATTGAGGACGGTGGCGAATTCTTTTGCCCGGATGCGGATACACAGGGAAGCCTAAGAAAATATGCCAGTTGCGATGAGTATTCAGCCTTGCTCGAGCGCGGTTGCTATGGCAAATCACGAGAGGAGTTTGGCCGGGAACTCGTCTACGGTGCAGCGTGCGCCGAGTTGACCCTGCTTGAACAGGTCAAGGTGGGCAAGGAAAATCATTTTGATATGGACTCAGCCAATTGGTGGCACAATATTCCCGCCAGCATCATTCCATTACCTGGTGGGCTTGAGAGCGACGAAATGAAGCAGCAAGCCCAACATGAGCTTGAAACCCTGGTTAAAGGCAAGACCCTAGGTGAGCTCTCGCTTGTTAATAACGAAAGTCACCCACGCTTATTTGAGGCCGAGCTAGGCTCACACACGCGAGAGTGTGGTGTGGTAAAGGATACGCTTAAATTGTTTGTGCAATTAATCGCCGACTTTAACGGCGATGGCAAGGCCGACATGCTGCTGAGCGGCACTCGGAGTAACCTTTCCGATGATTGCCCTTTAAATGCCTACAAAGAGGGTGGTGGCTCGACCACTTTCTTGTATGAGAAACACAGTACCCAGTCAGATCTTAAAGTTACGCCATATCGAGAGCTAATCGAGTCGGCCTCAAAGTAGGGCTAACAACTCCCTTATACTTTTGCGCTTGGTTTTGATACCTTAACGCCACATAATAGAGCGCTGAATTACACAGTGTCGCAGCTTAATCGGAATTTACATGCAGCTTTCGCCAAAATTAACTCAACTTGTTGATGCTTTGCGTTGTTTACCGGGCATAGGCCCGAAATCGGCTCAGCGGATTGCCTTTCACTTATTGGAGCGTGACCGTGAGGGTGGCAGCCAATTGGGGGCTGCGTTAAGTCAGGCCATGGTGGATATTGGTCATTGCAACAGTTGTCGTACTTTTACCGAGCAAGAGCAGTGCGAGCTGTGCGCTAATATTAAACGCCAGGATTCCGGCTTGCTGTGTGTGGTGGAATCGCCCAGCGACGTATTAGCGGTGGAGCAAACCGGGCATTATCAGGGCCTGTACTTTGTCTTAATGGGTCACTTGTCCCCCCTTGATGGCATTGGCCCAAAAGAAATTGGCCTGGATGTGCTGGAGCAGAAGCTGGCTGCGGGAGACATTAACGAGGTGATCCTGGCAACCAACCCGACGGTAGAGGGTGAAACCACCGCCCATTATATTGCCGAGCTGTGTAAGCAATACCAGGTGGGTGCATCGCGTATCGCTCACGGTGTGCCTG
The DNA here is from genome assembly GCF_002964785.1 of Pseudoalteromonas sp. T1lg48. Classification (GTDB taxonomy): domain Bacteria; phylum Pseudomonadota; class Gammaproteobacteria; order Enterobacterales; family Alteromonadaceae; genus Pseudoalteromonas. The sequence continues at coordinate 576,137 of NZ_PQCC01000018.1, read as the reverse complement.
TCGGTGGTGAGCTGGACCTGGTGGATGGCATGACCTTATCCCATGCCTTTAACGGCCGTAAGCAGGTTACCTTTGACGATTGATTTGCTCTAAAATCCAACAAAGAAGCGCCTTTTGGCGCTTTTTTCGTTTTTTCTCTCTTGAATCCCAACCGCATCACCCCATATACAAGAGCATATCTGGTTATCAACCTACTCAGTTGAACCTGTTTGCTAACGGAGAGAGAAATGACAGCAACATCAGAAAAAGAAACGCTCGGCTTTCAGACTGAAGTAAAGCAACTGCTTAACTTAATGATCCACTCTTTGTATTCAAACAAAGAGATTTTCCTGCGTGAGCTGGTATCGAATGCTTCTGATGCCGCAGATAAACTGCGCTTTTTAGCCCTTGAAAATGGCGACCTGTACGAAGGCGATGCCGAACTCAAGGTGCGTATCAGCGCCGATAAGGACAAGGGCACGGTGACCATTGCCGATAATGGTATTGGTATGACCCGTGATGAAGTGATCAGCGCCCTAGGCACCATTGCTAAATCGGGCACCGCAGAATTTTTCAAAAACCTGACCGGCGACCAAGCCAAAGACTCGCAGCTGATCGGTCAATTCGGTGTGGGTTTCTACTCGGCCTTTATCGTGGCCGATAAAGTAACCGTGCGCACGCGCAAAGCCGGTGAAACGCACGCTATCGAGTGGGAATCAAAAGGCGAGGGCGATTACACCCTGGCCGAGATCGACAAAGACAGCCGTGGTACCGAAATCATCCTGCACCTGCGCGACGATGAAAAAGAATTCCTCGATGATTTCCGCCTGCGCGGCATCGTTAATAAATACTCGGATCACATCGCCATTCCGGTCGAGATGTACCGTGAGCCGGTACCGGAATCAGAAGGCCCGGACGGCGAGAAAATCGAAGCACAACCAGGTCACTGGGAAGCCATCAATAAGGCAGAGGCGCTGTGGACTCGTGATAAGTCGGAGATCAGCGATGAAGAATACCAGGAGTTCTACAAGCACGTAGGTCACGACTGGGAAGAGCCGCTGACCTGGGCACATAACAAGGTGGAAGGTAAAACCGAATACACCAGCTTGCTGTACATTCCTAAGCGCGCACCCTTTGACCTGTATAACCGCGAGCGTCAAAGTGGCTTAAAGCTGTACGTACAACGCGTATTTATCATGGATGACGCCGAGCAGTTTATGCCAAGTTACCTGCGTTTTGTAAAAGGTCTGCTGGACTCAAACGACCTGCCGCTAAACGTGTCTCGTGAGATTTTACAAGACAACAAGATCACCCAAACAATTCGTAAGGGCTGTACGTCTCGCGTGTTGAAAATGCTTGAGCGCATGGGTAAGAATAAACCAGAAGAGTATCAAACCTTCTGGGATGAATTCGGCAGCGTGATCAAAGAAGGTCCGGCGGAAGACATGGCGAACAAAGAAGCCATTGCCAAGCTGCTGCGCTTTGCTTCAACGCATACGGACGAAGCGACGCAGAATGTGTCACTCGAGCAGTACATTGAGCGTATGAGCGAAGGCCAGGACAAGATTTACTACGTGGTGGCCGACAGCTTTGAAGCGGCGAAGAACTCGCCACACCTTGAGATCTTCCGTAAGAAGGGCATCGAAGTCTTGCTACTGAGCGACCGTGTCGACGAGTGGATGATGAGCCACCTCACCGAGTTCCAGGACAAGCAGTTCCAGTCGATCACTCGCGGTGATTTAGACTTAGGCGATTTGGACGACGAAGAGAGTAAAAAGGCCCAAGAAGAGTCTGAGAAGGAAGTAGAAGGCTTGCTTGAGCGCATTAAAACGGCGCTGGGCGATAAGGTCAAGGAAGTACGCTTTACCCATCGTCTAACGGACTCACCGGCCTGTGTGGTTGCCGATGAGCACGATATGAGCTCACAGATGATCAAGCTTATGGAGTCCGTTGGTCAAAAGGTGCCGGAAACCAAGCCTGTGTTCGAACTAAACCCTGAGCACCAGCTGGTTAAGCACCTTAACAATGAGCAGGACGAAGACAAGTTCACTCAGTGGTCAGAGGTACTGCTGGACCAGGCCTTGCTTGCCGAGCGCGGCAGCTTAAAAGACCCAGCCGGATTTGTAACCCGCTTGAATAAGCTGATGCTGGATTTAAGCAAGTAACAGGTAAAAAATCCCAACTTTGAGCCCGAGCTAACCACTCGGGCTTTTTTATGCCTGCAACTCGTTGCGGAAAAAAGGAAAAACGCTTTATCGCAAGTGCTTGCGCCCGTTAGGAACATTGCGCATAGTGGAATTCTATTATCCCCATCATTAAGGCAAGGTATGAAATCGTCTTTACTCGGTGCGTTAGCACTTCTTAGCATGTCTTCTTTTTCGTCATTCGCAGAGACTTCTGCAAATCCAATCGCCATCGCCATTCACGGCGGTGCCGGCACCATTGAAAAGGCGCGATTTACGCCGGAGCAAGAAAAGGCGTATCGGGCCAAATTAAATGAAGCGGTGGAAGCAGGCTATGCGGTGTTAGACCAAGGTGGCGCCAGCCTTGATGCCATCAATGCGGCCATTAATGTGCTGGAGAACTCGCCTTACTTTAACGCCGGTAAGGGTGCTGTGTACACCTACGAGGGTGAGCATGAACTCGATGCCTCGATTATGGATGGCCGTACCCGTGAAGCCGGTGCCGTTGCCGGGGTGAAGCATATTGAAAACCCTATCGATTTAGCCCGTCTGGTGATGACCAATTCCGTGCATGTGATGCTCAGCGGCGTTGGGGCTGAAGAATTTGCTCAGCAGCAGGGCATGAAGCTGGTGGAAAACAGTGTGTTTGATACCGAAAATCGTTATAAAGCTTTACTTAAGGCCAAGGAAAAGCTGGATAAGGCCAAGCCGGCCACAAAAGATTACCAGGCCCTGCATCAGGCGCTGCCAACATCATACAAAATGGGCACGGTGGGCGCGGTGGCACTCGATAGCCACGGCAATATCGCCGCTGGCACTTCGACCGGCGGCATGACGGCCAAGCGCTTTGGCCGTATCGGCGATTCCCCGGTAATAGGCGCGGGTACCTTTGCCGATAATGCCTCCTGTGCGGTTTCTGCCACGGGGCATGGTGAATACTTCATTCGTTACCAGGTAGCGAGCGATATTTGCGCCCGGGTGCAATACCAAGGAAAGAGCATTGAGCAGGCGGGTAATGAGGTTATTTTTGGACCCATGTTTGAAGCCGGTGGCACAGGTGGGGTGATCATCGTCGATGCCAAGGGCAACATCAGCATGCCGTTTAATACCAAAGGCATGTATCGTGCCAGTAAGAGCAGCAATACCCCAACCTATGTGGCTATTTTTAAAGACGAATAAATACTCCCCTAGCTACGCAAAAATCCTGGCGCCAACTATATTTAGTATGTTGGCGCTAATAATTTTGGGGGTGCGTATGCAATCTATCAAAGTCGCTGATTACTATAACCACAGACCTGTGACTTTCAAAGCCAATATGTCCATTGAAAGCGCGGTGGAAAAACTACTTCAAAGCTGTCAAACCGGTGGTCCGGTGGTCGATGATCTCGGCACCGTCATAGGGTTTGTCTCCGAGCAAGACTGCTTGCAACAAATGCTTAATTCAACCTATCAAAACGAAGCCCATTGTGTGATTGGGGATGTGATGACCAAGGATCCCTTGTGTGTTTCGCCTGAGCACAGCGTGATGACGCTCGCCGAAAACATGAAGATAGATAAGCCGAAAATGTATCCGGTGTGCGATGAACAAGGCAGGTTGCTGGGCATAATCACTCGGGCACACATTTTGTTGGCGCTGGATAAGCACTTACATGACAATTATGCGCCTGGAAAACGCTTTGTCTAACGATACACTTTAGAGCGATATTTTGCTAAGCTGGCCGACCATTTTATGCCGTTAGTTAGGGGCCTGTGTGTCTGCCAGCAAATCCTTGTATGCCAAGCTCAATGAGTGTTTGAAAAAAGATCAGTTTATACTCAAAAAACGCCTACAAGGGGCGCAAAAAATAGCCGACGCCCAAAAGCAGCAGGGTGTGATCGCCAAAATTGCCGCAGCTGTTGACGCCAGTATTGCCGCTCGCGCCAAACGCCTGGCCGAGCTGCCTAAGCCCAGCTTCCCAGCGGCCTTACCCGTTAGTGAAAAACGCGAAGACATTAAAGCGGCCATTGCTAACCACCAGGTGGTGATTGTCGCCGGTGAAACCGGCTCGGGTAAAACCACTCAGCTACCAAAAATCTGCTTAGAGCTTGGCCGGGGTGTCGAAGGTTTAATCGGTCATACTCAGCCACGCCGTCTCGCGGCACGTAGCGTTGCCGCCCGTATCGCCGAAGAATTAGACAGTGAAATTGGCCAAACCGTCGGCTTTAAAATTCGTTTTAGCGATCAGGTCAGCGAGCGCAGTTATATTAAACTGATGACCGACGGTATCCTGCTGGCTGAGATCCAAAACGACCGCTATCTCAACCAGTACGACACCATCATTATTGATGAGGCGCACGAGCGCAGCCTGAATATCGATTTTATTCTTGGCTATCTGAAAAATCTCCTGCCCAAGCGCCCAGACCTCAAAGTCATTATTACCTCGGCCACCATAGATCCGGAGCGTTTTTCTCGTCACTTTAACGACGCCCCCATTATCGAGGTGTCCGGGCGCACCTATCCGGTTGAAGTGCGCTACAGGCCGATCACAGAGCTAAGCGGCAGTGATGAGGAGCAGGATGAAAACGATCAGTTGCAAGGGATATTCGATGCCGTAGATGAGCTCTACGACGAGGGGCCGGGCGATATCCTCATCTTTATGAATGGTGAGCGGGAAATTCGCGACACCGCCGATGCCCTTAGCAAGCGCAACCTCAAGCATACCGAGATACTGCCTTTGTATGCCCGGTTATCCAATGCCGAGCAAAACCGTATTTTCCACCCCGGTAATAAGCGCCGTATCGTCCTGGCCACCAATGTGGCGGAAACCTCTTTGACGGTGCCGGGCATTCGCTACGTTATCGATCCGGGCACCGCCCGCATCAGCCGTTACAGTTATCGTACCAAGGTACAGCGCCTGCCCATTGAAGCCGTCTCTCAGGCCAGTGCCAATCAGCGTAAGGGTCGTTGTGGACGTGTAGAGGCGGGTATCTGTATTCGCCTTTATTCAGAAGAAGACTTTTTAGGGCGCCCCGAGTTTACCGATCCGGAGATCCTGCGCACGAATTTGGCCTCGGTTATTTTGCAGATGCTTGGCCTTGGGCTTGGCGATATCAGCCGTTTCCCCTTTGTGCAGCCACCGGATAGCCGCAATATTAATGACGGTGTACGTTTACTCGAAGAGTTAGAAGCGGTTAAACCGGCAAAGCAACGTAATCAAATCGAGCTCACCAAAATGGGCCGTGATTTGGCGCGCATTCCGCTTGACCCGCGTCTTGCGAAAATGGTGTTGGCCAGTGTGCCGCTTGGCGCCATGCGTGAGGTGATCATCATCACCGCCGCCTTGGCGATTCAGGATCCGCGCGAGCGCCCACAAGATAAAAAGGGCAAGGCCGACGAGTTACACGGTCGTTTTAACGACGATAACTCCGACTTTATCGCCTTTTTAAATGTGTGGAACTACCTTGAAGAGCAACAACAAGCGCTGACCAATAATCAATTCCGTAAGCTTTGTAAGCAGGAATTCTTTGCCTATATGCGTATTCGTGAATGGCAGGACATCGTTTATCAGGTGTCGACTATCTGCGAGGAAATGGGCTTAAAAGACGCAAGCAATGAGCCCAGTTTTGAGACCCTGCATCAGGCTCTGCTCAGTGGTTTATTGAGTCATGTGGGGCAAAAGGACGAGAAAAATGCCTTCTACCAGGGCGCGCGTAACAGCCAGTTCCATATCTTCCCAGGTTCTAATTTATTTAAAAAACGTCCTAAATGGCTGATGTCGGCGGAGCTGGTAGAAACCTCCAAGCTCTACGCCCGTATCAATGCCAAAATCGATGTCGCATGGCTGGCACCACTGGCGCAGCATTTGGTCAAGCGCAGTTACAGTGAGCCTCATTGGCAGAAAAAAGCCGGGGCGGTCATCGCCTTTGAGCAGCAAACCCTGTATGGCCTCACCATAGTGGCGAAAAAGCGCAGCCAGTATGACAAAATCGACCCGGTAGTCAGCCGTGAAATCTTTATCCGTACCGCCTTGGTGGAGCAGGAGCTAGGCGCCAACGAGTCCTTCTTGCAGGTGAACCGTAAACTCATTGAAGAGGTGCAGGACTTAGAGAACAAGGCGCGTCGTCGCGATATTTTGGTCGACGAGCATACCCTGTACGAGTTCTACGACAAGCATATTCCGGCGGATATGTGTAACCGCGTTAGTTTCTTGCAGTGGTATAAAGAGCAAAAGCGCAAAGATAAACGCTTCTTGCATATGAGCAAAGAGGCGCTGATGCGCCATGGCGCCGATGACATCACGGCCGACAATTACCCGGATGTGTGGATGCAGGGCAACCTGGTGTTGCCGCTCAGCTACAGCTTTGAGCCTGGACAGGATATCGATGGTGTGGCGGTACAAATACCCTTGGCACTGCTGAATCAGGTCCAGAGTGAGGGCTTTGACTGGCATATTCCGGCCTTTAGGCATGAGCTAATTTGCGCCTTAATCAAAACCTTACCCAAGGCCCAGCGTCGAAACTTTGTGCCGGCGCCCAACTATGCCGATGCGGTGCTGAGCTCGGTAGAGCCGCTGCAGGGGAAGCTGGTGGACGCTCTGGCACTGCGCTTGTTCCGTATGACCGGGGCCAAGGTCGAAGCCGAGCAATTCGATCCCCTGGCCGTGGATGAGCATCTGCGCATAGCCTTTGAAGTGCGCGATGACAAAAACAAGCTGGTGGCCCGCGGTTATGATTTGGATTCCCTCAAAGCCAAGTTGGCGGATAAGGTCAGCGATACCCTCTCACAGGTAGCCGATGAAGGGATTGAACGTCAGGGCTTAACCGAGTGGCAATTCGATACGCTGCCCGAATCCTATGTGAAAAAACAGGGCCAATACGAGGTGAAAGCCTTTGTCGCCTTGGTGGATAAAAAAGACAGTACCGCCATCGAGCTGTTTGACTCACCCAGCAAGGCCCAGGCGGCACATCAGCAGGGCTTGCGTCGTCTGGTGTTATTGAATATTCCATCACCAATAAAATATTTGCAGCAAAACCTGCCGAATAAAGCCAAGCTGGGTCTGTACTTTAACCCCTTTGGCAAGGTGCAGTTGTTAATTGATGATTGTATTGCCGCCGCCGTGGATAAGCTCTTGGCGGATTTCGGCGATATTCGTGAAACTGAGCAATTTAATGCCGCCAAGGAACGCATTCGCGGTGAACTCGGCGACACCGTAGTGGCCATTGCCCTGCAGGTGGAGCAGGTACTGAGCCGCGCCCATGCCATTCACAAGCGTATGCGCGGGAAGGTCGATCTCAGTATGATCACCGCTCATGGCGATATCAAAGCGCAGCTTGAAAGCCTGATCTTTAAAGGCTTTGTCAGTCACCACGGCGCGGATAAAATGGCCGACCTAGGCCGCTATCTGCAGGCCATAGAGCGTCGTCTGGAAAAACTGCCGGTGGACCCTAACCGCGATCGTCTCTGTACCCTGGAGCTCGATAAGGTTGCCGAGGCATATAAAAAATGTCTGGCCAAGCACCCTAAGGGAGAACCACAACCCGAGGCATTGAAAGAATTATTTTGGATGCAGCAGGAGCTCCGCGTCTCCTTATTTGCGCAAACCCTGGGGACTCCCTATCCGGTGTCAGCGAAACGGGTCCTTAATGTTATAAATGAATATCTTAGCAAAGCTTAAGCGGGTGTGAGCTTAGCGTCAGCTAGGTTATAATTACCATTATGAGAAGCGCATAGACAAGGAGCGAGATCGCGTTGCGTACACAGAATAAAGCCAGGCTACTGGTCGTTGATGATGAGTATTTTAATTTTACCTTCTACACTCATGTATTAGGTGAACAGTTTGAGTTGAAATACGCAAAGTCAGGTGAGCAATGTTTAAAAGAAGCGCTTATTTTTCGTCCCGACGCGATCATGCTGGATGTGTGCATGCCCGGACTGGACGGATTCGACACCTGTCGCATATTGAAAAACACGCCAGAGACCAAAGACATCCCTATTTTGATGGTGTCTGGACTGGAGTCTGAAGCGGCTAAAAAACACGCCTTTGAGGTTGGTTGTGATGCTTTTTTTGTGAAGCCTCTGGCGATGAACGAGCTAATGGAGAGCTTGCAGACACTGATTTAAAGCAGTTTGAGGAGATCCTTATGCTTTATCATCAAGAGCAACGCAACTTCCGGCGCATCTTGGTTAATGCCCACGCCACCGTTGAGGTTAATCAGGGCCAAGAGGTATTTAGTCGAACGGCCATTTGCCACGATTTGAGCGCTTCCGGCATGCAGTTATTTCTCGACACCGCCGTCGATCCCGGAGCGACCATCAAGGTGCGAATTCAATCCGCTACCGCCAGTGTGGCACCATTAAATGCCTTAACTCGAGTGGTGCGATGTACCCGTGAGGACGATGGCCAATACAGTGTCGGCGTGCAAATGCTGGAAGTGAGCTAGCCGAAAGGGTATAAGTGAGTGCAGGGCTGCACTCACCGAGGGTTTAGTTACTTTTAGTAGACCTTACACACTAGGCCTTTAAGGTAAAAGCCTTCCGGGTAGGGACCTGAGATAGGGTGATCGGCAGCCTGGTTTAGACGCTCGACAATCAACAAATCTCGGTGCGCATCCAATGCGGCATCGGCAACCACTTTTTGGAATAAATTCTGCTCCATCAGGCCCGAACACGAGAAGGTTAACAAGGTGCCGCCGGGCTTCAGTAACTGCATCGCCAGCATATTGATGTCCTTGTAGCCGCGACAGGCGCCAGTTAGCTGAGCCTTGGAGTCGGCGAATTTCGGCGGATCCATGACTATGGTGTCAAAGGTACGCCCTTGCTCGCGATATTCTCGCAGTAGCTTAAACACGTCTTGCTTAACGAAGTGTGCCTTGCTGATATCCAGCTTGTTGTGCTCAACATTGCGCTTGCCAATATCCAGGGCGTTTTGTGACACATCGACATTGGTGACTTCCTTACAGCCGCCGCGCAATGCATACAAGCCAAAGGTGCCGGTGTAGCAGAAGCAATTGAGCACTTCCTTGTCTTTTACATAGCGCTCAAGAGCGGCACGGCTGTCACGTTGATCCAGGTAAAAGCCGGTTTTATGGCCGCCGATAATGTCTACTTCACAGGTTAGGCCATTTTCTTCGATAAGTACCGGGGCGCTGGGCGCATCGCCAACCAATGGGCCCGTAGTCGGTGCCAAGCCTTCTTTTTTGCGTACATCAACGTCGGAGCGCTCATAGATGGCGCAGTCGGGGAAGATGCGCTGCAAGGCGGCGATGAGATCGCCCTTGTGGCGCTCGGCACCGGCACTGAGCAACTGGCACACCAGATAGTTGGCGAACTTATCTATGGTGATACCGGGAAGGCCATCGGATTCGGCGGCGCATAGACGATAGCCGGTTAAACCACCTTCGGCTATGGTATGTTGACGCACATCCAGGGCGCGCAGCAGACGCTTGTGGAAAAACTCCACATCAATTTGCTCGCGCTCGTCAAAGCTCCATACCCGGGCACGGATCTGCGACTCAGGGCTGTATGCTGCGGTGGCAAGGAATTTGCCTTGGCTGTCATAGACAGTAACTGTATCGCCAAGGGCTAAATTGCCTTTCACTTTTTTTACGGCTTTGGAGAAAATCCAAGGGTGTTTGCGTTTCAGTGATTTTTCGCGCCCAGGTTGAAGATAAATTGCGCCGGCCATAGCAGCTCCTGATAGTAAATTGAGGCGCTATTCTAGGCAGTGCCGGGCCGATACTCAAATTAATTTTGCCAATTGCGCGGCAGTCATTTATTGTCAGCTACAAAGACCAATGCGCTTATATCCGTGAAACCCAAAATCTAGCCAAAAATAGAGCGAGAGACAGTGAATAATCAGGCCCCAACATTGCCCAAAGCGATGCAGCAATTAGAACAACAATGCCGAGATTTTATCCTCGATTGCGGAAGTGCCGATTCGGCCCATGATATTACCCATATCGAGCGTGTGGTGCAGGTGGCCAAGAAGCTATGTGTGCAGGAGCAGGCCGAAATGGCGGTGGTATTGCCCGCGGCCTGGCTGCATGATTGTGTGGCGGTGGCGAAAAACCACCCGGATCGCGCCAAGGCCTCCTTGCTTGCCGCCGATAAGGCACTGACATTCTTGCATAGCATAGGCTATGAACAGCAATATCTAGAGCCCATTCATCATGCCATTGTCGCCCACAGTTTTAGCGCCAATGTTACGCCGGTGACCTTGGAGGCACAAATTGTTCAAGATGCCGACCGCATGGATGCCCTGGGCGCGGTGGGGATCAGTCGCTGCATGAAGGTAGGCGGCGCCATTTGTCGCGGCCTGTATCATCCCAGCGACCCGTTTGGCCAGCAGCGCGAGGCCGACGACGGTAAATACACCTTAGATCATTTTTTTGTAAAGTTACTCGGCCTTGCCAAGACCATGAACACCCAAAGCGCTCGCCTTGAAGCCGAGCACCGCACCGCCTATATGCAAGATTTTTTACGCCAGCTTGGCCAAGAGATAGGGATTAACTATGACTAATCCGCCGCCACTGCGGGGGGTACATCATTGCCACCTGCAGGTTAAAGACATGGAGCAGGCGCTGGTGTTTTACCGTGATGTGATGGGCTTTGAGATAGTGCCGGAGCTGGAATTTTGGTATCACCATCAGGACGATGGTCCCTTGATGTTGCAAGATCAAGCCAAAACCATATGCCTGGCGCTGTTTTCAGGTAATCGCAGCAGCAATGGTATCGCCTTTGCCGCCGATGCCAGGGCCTTTGTTGACTGGTATCGTCATCTTGAAGGCCGGGGCATTAAGGTGACCCTGGCGGATCATCAGGTCTCCCATTCCCTTTACTTTCGTGACCCAAGTGCCAATATGCACGAGATCACCTGCTTCGAATATGAGGCCGTGCATAATTGGCTTTAATCTGGCTGTGAAAAAGGCTTTATATCATTAACCCATTCAATGACTCATTACCCAAAGTAAGGCGTTAATTTGTACCAAGGCGTGGCACCCGAGATGCCGATGAATTATCAGATCACCTATAGCGCGAAGCGCTCCACCGTAGCCATTATCGTTAAAGCCCGGCAGCTTCAGGTCAAAGCACCAACGGGCACCTGCGAGCACTTTATTGCCGAGTTTGTCGCCAGTAAGCGAGATTGGATCGTTAAACAACTGCAACGCCAGAGTGCGCTGCACAGCGAAAAAAGCCAGCCCTTAGATGAAGGCGTCTTAACCTTATTTGGGCAAAAACAGCCTTTGCTGCTCAAAAGCGATAACGTCAGTCACGTAAGATGGCTGGACGAGGGCATTGAAATAAGCATAGGCAATCGGGTACAAAATCGGCAGGAAAAAGCCAAAGCGCTTTTATTGACGTTTATGGCAGAGGAGTTAGCGCAATTTATTCATATTCGATTAGGCTACTGGCAGCCACGTATGGGCGTGCAGGCTCAGGACGTTAAGGTTCGTGTGTATAAGCGCCGCTGGGGCAGTTGCGACCGTCGGCAAAGATTGACCTTTAATACTCTGTTAGCGGGCGCACCAAAATGGGTGATCGATTATGTTGTGGTGCATGAGCTGGCACATATTCGTTATATGGATCACGGACCCAGGTTTTGGGAGCTGGTTAATCAGCATTGTGTGCATACCCAAGAGGCAAAAAACTGGTTGCGACAGCGGGGAATTAGTTTGGAGTTGGAGTTTTAGTATCGCTTAGCAATTTTCCTTGAGTTAGCCTCAGGGCCACAGAACATTCGATATTTTTGTTACTGGAAACAGTAAGAAAGAAGTGGTGGAGGGAGCTGGATTCGAACCAGCGAAGGCAGTGCCGTCAGATTTACAGTCTGATCCCTTTGGCCGCTCGGGAACCCCTCCACTAAAAATGGATGCGTGCTTATAAAACTTAATAAAAGTGGTGGAGGGGGCTGGATTCGAACCAGCGAAGGCAATGCCGTCAGATTTACAGTCTGATCCCTTTGGCCGCTCGGGAACCCCTCCTAAGCAACGGCGGCGATAATAGCAAACTGAGCATTCAAGTAAAGAAAAAAACTAAAGAAATACTAAATTTTGCCGATAACAGCATAGATATAAATCAGCTTGTCGAAAGTTTATGCAAATCGAGTCGGTGCTTATCAATGAGGCACAATTAGGAACAGCACTTAATAGCAGTATTACGCAACAGCGTCGTAATGACTTTGCTTTGCTGTTGGCTGCGCTCTCTTATGATGCTCTGGATTTTGCTCAGTTTCAGCTGCCTAAGACTCGCTGTGAAGCCCCTATGGTCGGCGACGAGCAGCTGCGCCGGCAACTCGGTGCGGCCCAGCCCAGGCCATGCGCGCCACCTTCTTATAATATTGCCCTGACTCAAGGGCAACGCCAGACCCTGGCAATGAGCTCCCTAACCAGCCTGCGTATGCAGGATTGTTTGGCGCCCACGCCGTTGGCAATACGAGACGATGCCATGCATCTGCCTTTGCCCGTCCTTACTAACTGCGCACCCAATGTGCAAGCAAAGCATGGCTACCAGGCAACCGCACTCAATGAAGCGCAAATGGATGCAGGGGCTTTTTATGACCAGATCAGCGAGATAAAAGCACAAAATCTTTTTATCAGCGCATAACACTCCAGCGCCCACCATAAATACTGGGCACCGGGCCAAGGGCGTCTATACTCTTTAAGGCAGTATTTAAGGTAGTAAAACTCACCTGAGGATAGTGTTATGAACAAAACAAACGCTCTATTGCTGAGCGCTTCACTGGCCGCGTTGGCCGGCTCAGCCACTGCTAATGAAGATACACAGGCCTTACTAGAGGATGCTCTGAGCGCCGCGCCACCGACGCTAAGAGATAAGGTCACAGTCATGGACTGGCAACAAAATGTGCTGCAGGAAGGCAGTAGTAATTATACTTGTTTCCCCACACCGCCGAGTTTAAGCGGTACCGCCCCCATGTGTATGGATGGGCCTTGGATGGAGTGGGCCGATGCCTGGACCAACAAAAAGCCATTTCAGGCCAAGGCTGTAGGTATTTCCTATATGCTGGCCGGTGATGGTGGTGCCAGTAATACCGACCCTTATGCCGAAGGGGAAACCGAAGACAACCAATGGATTGTAGAGGGTCCGCATTTAATGATTATTATGCCGGACAATGCCTTACTGGATAGCTTGCCCACAGACCCTTATGCAGGTGGCCCCTATGTTATGTGGAAAGGAACCCCTTATGCCCACATCATGGTGCCGGTTGGCCCAAGAGAATAAGTACCCTTATCAACGCCCTGCAACCCCCGCAAGGGCGTTTTCTAATTTAGCTTCCACAGCACTTTTTATATTTTTTATTACTGCCGCAGGGGCAAGGGTCATTACGGCTTAGCTTACGCTCTGACGTGGGCATTAAGGTGCCCGAGTCGTAAAACCACTGACCGTTCTGTTGAATAAAGGTCGAGCGTTCGTGGATGCAGCACAGGGTGTTGGCAAATATATAAAAAGCTTTAAATTCAACTTCGGCGGGCTGAGCGCTTAGGTCGGTGTCGACTATCTCAAGCTCAATAAAGTTAGCCGCAGAGGCAAACTCGGCTACATCTTCGGCCTGATTGTTCTGCAGTGCAGATGCCGAGCAAGTGGCGACCAGATACTCTGTGGCTTGGGTACAAAAAGCGCTGTAGCGCGATTTCATCAGAGTGAGGGGATCGCCAGCCTGGGCCCCTCCGTCGATATACCGACCACAACAATCCGCATATTGTTTTGTCGACCCACAATAACACATACATGTTCTCACACAGGCAAAAACACTATCTTAACAAATTTGCATGGCTTGGGGCAGTGTGGCCTGCTCATCATAGGTATCGGAGGCAAAACAGTATAATTGTGCCTTGGCCTGATGGGTATTAAGTTGCATGCTTTCAAGTTGTGCCGGAGTGACGATATCCGTCCAGGTGACAATGGCGGCAAAGCGGCCATTTTGCAATGCACAATTAAGCATATACTCGCAGTCGACGATGTGTTTACGGCGGATCACCAACAGCTTACTGGTATCGATAGAGCAGGAATCAAGGAGGTCGCGGCTTGGAATATGATCCGGTGCAACCAACAAGGTCCAACCATTACTGCTGTTGTAGCGGTGAATAATTTTTAGTAACTCAAACGACGCCGAGATCTCATCGCCTGTATGCACCAGGTTAATGGCTGCGGGGTTTTCTTGCTGATAGCTTTTTACGCGTCGAACCGTTGCTGTATGTAACATAATTGCCTCGCTGGGGGTAAAGTAAACGATATACAGTGTTTTATACAGTATAAATATACAGTAGTTTATACAGTTATTAGGTGCAAGCTTTTTTTGCCTCTTTTTTAAACGGTAATTTTTAAATGCCTTAAAAAGTTGCATGGGAATGTGATTGAAAACCGGTATTTGTGCGGTCATTTGTCCGTATTTATGCTAGCATTGCCGGCTTGTTTGTTAGCTCGAAAAAGACCAATGCTAGAGAGTGTTTTTAAGATCAAAGCGCATGGAAGCTCTGTGAAACGTGAGGTGGTTGCCGGTATCACTACCTTTATCACCATGGTGTACATTGTTTTTGTTAACCCGGCAATGCTGGCCGAAGCGGGTATGGATCAGGGCGCGGCCTTTGTTGCTACCTGTATAGCTGCGGCCATCGGCTGTTTTATTATGGGTTTTTGGGCCAATTATCCGCTGGCGTTGGCGCCGGGGATGGGACTGAACGCCTTTTTTACCTATGGTGTGGTGTTAGGCATGGGTTATACCTGGCAAGCGGCGCTGGGTGCAGTCTTTATGTCGGGCAGTATCTTTTTATTGCTGAGTCTGTTTAAGGTGCGGGAATGGATAATCAATGCTATTCCTTTGGTTTTAAAACGGGCCATTGCCACGGGCATAGGTGCTTTTTTAGCCTTGATCGCCCTAAAAAATGCCGGCATCGTTGTTGCCAGCCCTGCGACCCCGGTACAGATGGGCGATATCACCAGCAGTGGTCCACTGTTAGCTATTTTGAGCTTTTTTATTATCGCTGCACTGCTGTATCGCGATATTAAAAGCGGTGTTTTGATCAGCATTATGCTGGTTACCTTGGTGGCCTTGGGTCTCGACCTGGTAGAATACCAGGGTGTTGTTTCGGCGCCACCTTCAATTATGCCGACCTTTATGCAGCTGGATTTTGCTGGTGCCTTGGAGCTGTCTATGCTCAGCGTGGTATTCGCATTTCTATTCGTTGATTTATTTGATACCTCGGGCACCTTGGTTGCGGTAACGCAAAAGGCGGGTCTCGCGGATGAAGAAGGGCGCATGCCGCGTCTTGGTCGGGCGTTAAGCGCCGACAGTAGCGCTACCATTGCCGGCTCCATGCTCGGCACATCAACTACCACTTCTTATATTGAGTCGGTAGCCGGTGTGTCTGTGGGTGGACGTACGGGTTTAACCGCCGTTGTAGTAGGCGCCTGTTTCTTATTGATGATGTTCTTCGCGCCTTTGGCCGCCATGGTACCGGCCTATGCCACCGCCGGGGCCATTTTGTACGTATCCATTTTGATGCTGCAAAACCTCAAGCTGGTTGATTGGGACGATATGACCGACGCCATCCCTGTGGCCGTGGTGTTGCTGATGACGCCGCTGACCTTTTCGATTGCCCACGGTATTGCCCTTGGTTTTATCGCCTACACCGCGGTCAAGGTGGTATGTAATAAGGCCAATGAAGTGAGTATCAGCGTCTGGATACTCAGTATCCTGTTTGTGCTCAAGTTTATCTTCCTATCCTAATTAAGAAAGCCGCTGTATAGCGGCTTTTTTAAATCAGATGCTGTACCTTGGATATTTACGTTGCGCTCGCTTAATCCCTGCCTGGTACTCGGTTAGAGAATCTTACAAAAATATATCTGCTGAGCTGGCTGAGTTACGCCACGAAAACCAGACTCCACATAATCAAGATGCTGAGCTGTGCGAAATCAACAGGCGGCTAATAAAATCAATCAACATCTAAGTGAGAAACATGGCTAAAAATCGGTTAACTTAAAACAGTCCTAATTGAGGCTCGCTAAGTTGCTTAAAGTCGTATCCCACGAAGGGTAAGATAGCTTCAGCAACTGGCTTTAGTTGCTTTTCGATGTAATGCTGGTAGTCGATCGCACTTTCCAAGTACTCTTTAGGCTCTGGGCCTTTGACCGTAATTAAATACTCGATGCGGCCACGGTTTTGGTACTGCAGCGGTCGTCCAAGGCGGGCGTTTTTCTCATCAGCTATACGCGCTGCTCGAACTTGAGGAGGAATATTTTTCTCGTATTCATGGAGTCGTCGACGTAATCGCTTTTGATAAGTCAGCATGTCATCAAACTCACCGGCTTGAGTGCGTTCAACCATATTTCTTACATACTCAGATGGGTCTTGGCCACGAAATACCATCATATAAAGTTTTTGCTGAAATTCTTGAGCGAGTGGTGTCCAGTCGGAGCGAGCACTTTCAAGACCTTTAAATACAATTTTCTCTTCGCTGTCTTTGACCACCAGGCCAGCATAGCGCTTCTTTGACCCAGTTTCTGAACCACGAATTGTTGGCATCAAAAATTTGCGGTAGTGTGTTTCGTATTCCAGCTCCAAGAAAGAGTCGATCCCGAAAGCTTGTTTTAGTTCATGTTTCCACCAAGCATTTATTTCCTTAACAAGTTTCTTGCCAATTTCATCAGCTTGTTGCTCCGAATAAGCGCTATTAAGTGAAACAAAAGTAGAGTCAGTGTCACCATAGATGACTTGGTAACCTTGCTCCTCTATCAGTTGTTTAGTGGTTTTCATGATTTTATGCCCACGCATCGTGATACTCGAAGCCAATCGGGTATCGAAGAAACGACACCCAGAGGAACCCAACACCCCATAGAAGGAGTTCATAATGATTTTTAGGGCTTGAGAAAAGGCGGGCTCATTGTTTTTCTTGGCCAGATCGCGCGCTTGCCAAATATCTTGAACCATCTTGGGTAAGAAATGTTTTTCTCGATGGAATTGCCCACCACGGAACCCCTCGATAGCACTCCCCGGTGTATTCCCCGTTGGCAATCGCAGTCCTTCTATCAGCCCCAGCGGGTCTATCAGGAATGAACGAATGATCGCCGGATAAAGGCTCTTGTAGTCAAGGACAAGGACCGAATCATAGAGTCCAGGGAGGGAGTCCATCACATAGCCTCCAGGGGAGGCTATCCAGTCTTCCGGGTGCATGTTGGGCGCGACATAACCAGCACGGTGTAACTGGGGCAGGTATAGGTTAGTGAAAGCCGCAACCGAACCACCGACGCGGTCTAGCTCAAGCCCGGTTAGGCATGAGCGTTCAATGGCAAAATCGAGTAGATGGGTTTTATCGAAGATTCGATTAACCAAAACGCAGTCTTGCAAGTTGTACTTAGCCAAAGAGGGCTTATCCGAGCGGAACATGTGATTGATTTCTTCCATTCGGTCGTGAACGTTGTGAATGATCTTACCTTCACCTAACAGCTCTTGTGAGACAGACTCAAGCGACCAAGAGCGGAATTGGTAGGTCGCTGTCTTGAGCATATCAATGCCATCAATCACGACTCGCCCTGGAATGGAAATAAAGCCTTGTTGGTTGTTGTTCGAGCGAAAGAATGCACTGCGCTTATTACGACCAATAGCGAGGGAAATGTTATTCCACTGAGCGCGCGTATCCAATAAGCGGAAATCGAAATCGATAATATTCCACCCTATGATGACATCAGGATCGAATTGTTGAAACCACTGATTGAGCGCAAGTAGAAGGGCTTTTTCATCGGCAACCCATTGAATTGGTGTTTCCGCAGGCTCAGGTTGGCCAATCATAATCACACGGCTATCTCGCTCGCAATCAAGGCCGATAGAATACAACACGCCTTTTTCCGAGCATTCAATATCGAGTGAGACTACACACAAACTTGGCTTGAATTGCCCAGGGCGACATTTAGCCGCAGACATATAGTAGTGATTACGACGCGCGACTTGATGCCCAGTAAACTCGATACTGCCTTGAATGAATCGCTCCATCAAATAGCGGTCAGCGAGGCGAATATCACTTTCGTAAGCGACAACGTTATTTTGTTCTAGTAGGCCTTCTGCCGTATTGGCATCTGCAATAGTCGCAAAGTAACAGGCTGCTATATTGTCATCTTGGAAAGTCTTAAGTGGCAGAGGCTTGAGTTCAAATTTAAGCCCTTGGCTAATGAACAAGGCCCTAGCTTTTTCGGCATTGCTGACTTCGATGAAAAAAGTTGGACGCTCACCCTCAATATCTAGCTGTACGGGCCCTTGAGGGGTTGAGACCCAAAGTTCGATAATGGTTTTGTTACCTCTGTCTCTTGCGTGTCGGGTCAAAACAAACCCTTGATTGATGTTCAATCGACTTCCTAACTTAGTGTGCTACAAACCATTACTTTAATGATGGTATCAAAAATCGTTGGACGAAATGGATATTATTTGGATGCAGGCAGGATATGTAACTCGATGTTCCAGTTGTCCTAAGGCAAATCGCGGTCAAGGTAGTCTGTCATAAGGCCATCTAGGTACGTATCAGCGCTTGGATACTCACTGTTCTGTTTATGCTCAAGTTTATCTTTCTATCCTAATAAAGAAAGCCGCTGTTAAGCGGCGTTTTTTGTAAATCAGCTACTTGCGTCGAATAACCCATTGGCTGTACCTTGCATATTATAATTCGTCCATTGATTAGCCTAAGGGAATAGCGAGTTAGTTATGAATTATCTGTTGTTGCTCTTGTTCGCGCTTGTTACGAGCTGCATTTACGCCAAGGAGGTGCCTAACGGCGATGTGGCGTCTGCAGCGCGCTTAGCGTCGTCATCGGCATCCTCTTCGGTAATACCCTCGGTATTACCCTCGGCTTCGCCCTTACAATTAAATTATGTGCCTCTGGATAAGATAAAAAATCATTCGCCCCTGATCATAGGCGAGACGCACGGCACGCAAGAGGTTTTGCTATTTCTTGCCAAGCTTATCAAAAGTGCACAAACAAAAAGTGAATCAATGGCCGTGCTGTTAGAGCTGCCGGCGGATTTAAATCCGCTGATCGACCAGTATTTAAAAGGGCAATTGGCACAACCAGCGCTGATGCGACACCCATTTGGAGTAGAAAAATTCAAGACGGACGAAGTAGCCAGGCCATTATGGATTTCCTTGGGGATGTAAGGGCTGCTCGCGAAAACGGAGTCAGTATTGAGGTCTACGCCTACGATAGAAAAAGAGATGGTTCGCAGCAAGGCGCAGAGCGTGAACTCATAATGTTTGAAAACGTTAATGCCTATCTTAGCGCTAATCAAGCCGATAGGTTCGTCATTGTGACCGGCAGAGTGCATGCACGAAAAAGCCTTGTGTTCGATGGCGGTGTTAGGAGCTTGGCGAACCAGTTAAGTGATGTGCAGCGGATTACCAGCCTGGATATGGTGGCAAAAAAAGGAAGCTACTGGGTTTGCTTTGCTCACCCGGTAAAAACCTTTGACTGCGGCGTCAAAGAAGTACAAAACAAGAAGGGGGCAGCAGCGCAATATCAGCACGGCGAAGGGGTCTACCTGTTTAGCAAAGCCAGCCCAGATTATGATGGTGAGCTTTATTTCGACAGCGTGCGATTTTCCCCGCCCGTTCAAACCTCGGCGCAATAGTGCTCGCTATGAAGGGGTAAGTGCCGGTTAAGTGGGGGGAGCTCGCCAGTGAACCAGCCATTACCATTTTTTCTTCGGTGCAAATAACACATCTAAATCGTCTTTTTCCCGCTCTTCGCGCTTTTTGAGCGCCGAGGCATTGGAAGCTTTTAGATGTGTGCTGATCTCATTGAGCAGGCGTTCAAGTTGTTGCTTCTTCGCGCTGACATACTCATCGTTATAGCTCAGGGCGCAAATGGTGGCATAGGCCTTTTCGAAATACTGACGTGCCGAGCCTACCATATTGGCGTGGCGAGCGGCGTTACCGCGTTTGATCAGGCTTTCAATATTGATCTTTAGTTGCAAGTGCTCGAACAACTTGTCTTCTTTGGTAAAGGTGGGCGTGTCTATTTTGCCTTTGCTGTGTTCGGAGCGCAAAATGCTGCGTAACTTCTTAATTCCCTGAATAAGACTGATCAGCTGTTTATCATGCTCGGGTAGGACAAAGGTGTCGCCGTTATTGACGTTGTCGTCGCTGCCATTAATCAGGCGTTGCTTGGCATCCTGAAGGCGGGTTTTTAATTCCTTGGAATGTGGCGACATTTCCACCATGGTCGCTAGGGCATTGTAGATACGGCGATACAAGATGGTTAGAAGACTGTTGGACAGGGGAATATTAACGCTGTTAACCAGGGCCTCTTCGGTGTCTTCGATGATTTTCTTTTGCTTGCTCAGCTCTTGGCGTCGCAGCGCTTCTTGTTTTTCTCTATGTTGCTGTACGGCACTGACCCACACCGCAATAACGATAAGCGCGACAATCAACATGATTATGATAGAGGCTATCATGCACAGGCTCTCTTAGTGGTTTTTATTCTTTGTTGTGGCTCCATGTTACCTAAAGAACCCGATACGCGGTAGTGATTAAGGTTAAATTCCATAATTAACCTAAAGCCTTTAAGCTTAATGGTAAGACCTCTAGGAGCTGGGGCTAAATCAACAGTACCGAGCACCGATTAAATATGCTAGCCTAACCCTCCGCAATAGTTGGCTCATTTTGGCGTTTATCGACTTGTCGTTATCGACCTGACTCGGTGCATACGTTTTGCGGCGCATATGGCGCTGCCCCTTGTGGCCGCTGCTTGGGTTTGTTTTTAAGTAAAATAATAAAAGAAAGTAAATATCATGAAATTACAGCAGCTAAAGTACATAGTTGAGGTGCTTAATCATAACCTCAATGTGTCCGCCACCGCAGAGAGTCTTTATACCTCTCAGCCGGGGATTTCTAAGCAGGTCCGCATGCTTGAAGACGAACTCGGTGTGCAAATATTTGGCCGCAGTGGTAAGCATTTGACTCATGTTACCAGCGCCGGTAACGACATCATCAACATTGCTCGAGAAATTCTTTCTAAGGTTGAAGGCATTAAAGCCGTGGCTAACGAGCACACCTTGCCGGATCAGGGCAAGCTCAACATTGCCACTACCCACACACAAGCCCGTTACGCCTTACCCGGTGTGATCCAGGGTTTCATGAGTAAGTATCCGGCGGTATCCCTGCATATGCATCAGGGCACGCCACAACAAATCTCCGATGCTGCAGCTCGCGGCGATGCCGACTTTGCCATTGCCACCGAGGCACTGCATTTATACTCGGATTTAGTGATGCTACCTTGTTATCACTGGAATCGCAGCATAGTCGTGGCCAAGGATCATCCCTTGGCGAAAAAGGCCCATAACCTTACCATCGCTGATGTTGCTCAGTACCCACTTATTACTTATGTATTTGGTTTTACTGGCCGCTCGGAGCTAGATAAGGCGTTTAACGCGCACGGCCATGAGCCGCATATCGTATTTACCGCCACCGATGCGGATGTGATTAAAACCTATGTGCGTTTAGGCTTAGGTGTCGGCGTGGTTGCGTCTATGGCCATCGACGAAGTGACCGATAAAGACCTGGTGTGTATTGATGCCAGCCATTTGTTTGAAGCCAGCACCACTAAGATTGGCTTTAGAAAGGGCACCTTCCTGCGCGGCTATATGTACGATTTTATCGAGCGTTTTGCCCCGCATCTCACCAAAGACAGGGTTGAAAAGGCCTGTTTGTTGCGCAATCAGGACGATGTGGATGCCATGTTTGCCAATATTGAGCTGCCGATACGCTAAGCGCTTGCGCTAATTTTAGCGCTATAATGAGGCATTAAAAAAGGCGACCCAGGTCGCCTTTTTTAATGTATTAACACTCGATAATATTAACCGCAAGACCGCCTCGGGCGGTTTCCTTGTATTTGGTTTTCATATCGTTGCCCGTATCCCACATGGTTTTAATCACCTTATCAAGGGAGACTTTTTGTTCGCCGCTGCCACGCATGGCCAGGCGAGAGGCGTTAATGGCTTTAACCGCGCCCATGGCGTTACGCTCGATACAAGGTACCTGTACCAGACCACCGACAGGATCGCAGGTCAGGCCGAGGTTGTGCTCCATGCCGATTTCGGCGGCATTCTCAACCTGGGTGGCATTACCGCCCATGATTTCGGTTAAAGCACCGGCAGCCATGGAGCAGGCCACGCCCACTTCACCCTGACAGCCTACCTCGGCACCGGAGATAGAAGCGTTTTTCTTATACAAGATGCCGATAGCCGCTGCGGTGAGCAGGTAACGGGTGGCGATTTCTTTATCTACTTCCTTGATAAAGGTGTGGTAGTACATCAATACCGCAGGCAAAATACCCGCCGCACCATTTGTTGGTGCCGTGACCACGCGGCCACCGGCGGCGTTTTCTTCATTGACGGCCAGGGCGAATAAATCAACCCAGTCCATGGCGCGAAGCGGATCGTTGTTGTTCTCGACATTGAGTTTTAAGTACAGGCTCGGGGCGCGACGGCGCACCTTAAGACCGCCGGGCAAAATGCCTTCCGTGCGCATGCCGCGCTCGGTGCAAGCTTTCATCACTTCCCAGATATGGAACAGCTCATCGCGAATATCGCTCTCGCTGCGTAGCGTTTTTTCGTTGGCCATCATCAGGCTGGATACGCTCAGGCCAGACTCTTTGCATAGCTCCAATAACTCCTGCGCGCTATCAAAGGGGTAAGGTGCCGGGTTCTGCTCACGAATATCCAGTGCCGCTTGTTTTTCCTTATCGAAGTCTTCGTCGCTGACGATAAAGCCGCCGCCGATGGAGTAGTAAACCTGAGAGGCAATAACTTCTTTGTCTTTAAAAGCGATCAGCTCCATGGCATTAGAATGCTTGGGCAAGGTCTTACGGCGGTGGAAGACAATCGCCCCTTGCTTGGGAAACTTAACCTGATGCTTTTTATCGAGGTGAATGATTTGCTCTTGCTCGATCTTGTCAAGAATATCCGGTACCGCATCGGCATCAACGGTTTCCGGATCGTAGCCGGCCAGGCCTAAGATCACCGCTTTACCCGAGCCGTGACCGACACCCGTTTGTCCTAAAGAGCCAAATAACTCGGCTTTGACTTCGGTAACATCCTTAAGCTTACCTTGCTGCTCAAGAGTTTGGACAAACAGTCGCGAGGCACGCATTGGGCCTACTGTGTGCGACGACGAGGGCCCAATACCAATGCTGAACATATCGAATGCACTGATCATATAACCTATTACTCACATAACCTTTGAACGGTCGGCCATGATAACGTTAAATAATTATAGATGTAATCCCAGGGGTTGGTTTTTTAGCTGATCAGACCAAGTTGTTTAATGAATTGGTTGATGATGCGCTCGGTGGCGCCCCACAACACCCCATAGGGGGTATTAAGTAGGGGGAACTCCAGAGCTTGGCCATGGCGCTCAACAACGAGTGGGTACCAATTTTGGCGTGCTGCCAGGGTGGTAAAAGGAATAAAAAATGCTGCATCCACTTCATTGCGGTCCAGTTGCCAATGGGCGCCTGGATGCAAGTAGGCCACAAAAGGGGTAATGACCATGCCGCCCAGGGTTTCTATGTCGGCGAGGTGGCCGATAATATCTACCTCGCGCGCGGCAATATTGAGCTCTTCGTGCAGCTCCCGCAGTGCGGTGTGCTTTAGGCTGGCGTCTTGGCGCTCTTGTTTACCGCCGGGAAAACACAACTGACTGGGGTGGCTGCGCAAATGATGAGGGCGTTTACACAAAAGCACCTGGGCCCCGTGCGGTGAGTCGCTAAGCAGCATGACCACGGCGCTGCGCCGTTTAGGATGGCGCTTCGGCTGCGGATCTTTAACCTGGCTGAGGTTAAAGCGGCTGATCAACTGGGCACAGGTACTGACTGGCAAAAGGCGATACTCACTCTAAGACGGGTAAGATTTTATTTACCTTATGGTAGGTTTCCTGATATTCCAAATCAACGTTTGAGTCGGCCACTATGCCGCCACCGGCCCAACAATACATCTTGTTATCGTACGCAACCAAGGTGCGAATGGTGATGCTGGTGTCCATATCGCCACAGGCACTGAGGTAGCCGATGGAACCGCAATAGGCGCTGCGTCGATGTGGTTCAAGCTCTTCGATGATCTCCATGGCGCGGATCTTTGGCGCTCCGGTGATGGAGCCACCGGGGAAGGCGGCACGGAGTTGATCGATGGCGGTTTTGCCTTCGGCCAAGTGTGAACGCACCGTACTGACCAGGTGGTGCACCGCCGGGAAGCTTTCGATGGCAAACAGCGAAGGCACGGTGACACTGCCGGGCTTGGCCACCTTACCTAAATCGTTGCGCAGCAAATCCACTATCATGACGTTTTCGGCGCGATCTTTGGGTGAGTGGGCAAGTTGCTCGGCCAATGCCTTATCTTCTTGGGCGTCTTTGCTGCGTGGCAAGGTGCCCTTAATGGGTTTGGTTTCTACTTTATTGTCTTTTACCTCAATAAAGCGCTCCGGTGAAATGGACAAGATGGCGCCTTGAGTTAAACGAATAAAGGCGGAGAAGGGGGCTCTGTTATGCTCGCGCAGGCGCCGATATGCTTGCCATTCACAGCCCTGATATTGGGCGCAGAAGCGCTGTGCCAGGTTGATTTGGTAGCAATCGCCGCTGCGCAAATAGTCCTGAATTTTGGCAAATTGCTGCGCATAAAACGCATAGCTCATATTCGATTGCCACTTTGAGCTAAGGGCAAACTCCCCCGTCTTAGCGGCCGTATTAAGCCGATCGAGGTATTTTTGTAATCCGGCTTCGGCGTCGATACTCGGTTGCGCCAGGTAATACCATTGCTTGGCATCTTTATCGAATATTAGGGCATCGAGATACAAACCGATTTGCATTTCGGGCAGGTTAATGTCTTTTTCGGCGGTTTCAGGAAGGCGTTCCAGTATGCGGCCTAGATCATAGCCAAAATAGCCGAGCCAACCGCCGTTAAAGGGCAGGCCATAGGGCGCCGGGTCATGACATAGTTCGTTGAGCTCTGCTTGCATTTGCACAAAGACGTCTTGTTCCAGGGGCTGGTCGTCCAATAATGCCTGACCATCTTCGACGCTGAGCCATTTATTCGGGGCAAAAGCAATGATGTCATAGCGACTATTAACATGGTGAACGCTTGCCGAGTCGAGGAAAATTGCCCCCGGCAAATGGTGAAAATGAGTGAAAACATCACAGGGTTGTGCCTGTATTGGCGCCTTGATGCAGTGCAATTGCGATTTTGTCATTATCTTCAACTCGAAGAACTAGCCCGAAACGGGCTGGGAGGGTATCATAAGTTACACTTTTTCAGAAGTCGCGGTCTCTCACCGTGCGCACGTCACCGAGTTGTCGTGCTTGCCATCACTTTATTTTGGCACCACGACCCAGTATGAAGGAAGAATTATGAGCACTATTCGTCAGCAAGACTTCATCGACAGCATTGCCGATGCGTTGCAGTACATTTCGTTTTATCACCCATTGGATTTTGTTCAGGCGCTTGAAAAGGCATATAACAAAGAGCAAAACAAAGCGGCAAAAGATGCCATTGCACAAATCCTAATTAACTCTCGTATGTCTGCTGAAGGTAAACGCCCACTGTGTCAGGACACGGGTATCGTAACCTGTTTCGTTAAAGTCGGTATGGACGTGAAGTGGGATAAAACGGACATGACGGTGCAGCAAATGGTTGACGAAGGTACCCGTCGTGCCTACCTAAACCCGGATAATCCACTGCGTGCCTCTATCGTTGCCGATCCGGCCGGTTCACGTAAGAACACCAAGGACAATACACCTTCAGTCGTTCACATCGACCTGGTACCAGGCGCGGAAGTGGAAGTGATGATCGCGGCCAAGGGCGGCGGCTCTGAAAACAAAACCAAGATGGTGATGTTGAACCCGTCGGATGATGTCGCCGAGTGGGTTGAAAAAACCTTGCCAACCATGGGCGCTGGCTGGTGTCCGCCGGGCATGCTGGGTATAGGTATCGGCGGTACCGCTGAAAAAGCCGCGGTACTGGCAAAAGAATCCCTGATGGACCCGGTTGATATTCACGAGTTAATGGAGCGTGGCGCCGAGACTACAGAAGAAAAACTGCGTCTGGAAATCTTCGAGCGTGCCAACAAAACAGGTATTGGCGCACAAGGTCTGGGTGGTTTAACTACGGTTGTTGATATCAAGGTTAAAACAGCGCCAACGCACGCGGCCTCTAAGCCAGTGGTGATGATCCCTAACTGTGCCGCGACCCGTCACGTGCACTTTACCCTAGATGGCAGCGGCCCGGCCGACCTTAAAGCGCCTAAGTTGGAAGACTGGCCAGAAGTGACCTGGGAAGTAGGTGCAGACACCCGTCGCGTAAACCTTGATACCCTGACCAAAGAAGATATCAAAGAGTGGAAGATGGGTGAAACCGTGCTACTAAGCGGTAAAATCCTCACCGGCCGTGATGCTGCGCACAAACGCCTGCAAGGCATGATCGAAAGCGGTGAAGGCATGCCTGAGGGTGTGGATTTCACTAACAAATTTATCTACTACGTAGGCCCGGTTGATGCGGTTGGCGACGAAGTGGTAGGCCCGGCCGGCCCAACGACGTCAACGCGTATGGATAAGTTCACCGACATGATGCTGGAAAAAACCGGCCTAATCGGCATGATAGGTAAAGCTGAGCGTGGCCCGGCAACCGTTGAGTCAATCAAAGAAAATAAAGCGGTTTACCTGATGGCTGTAGGTGGCGCTGCTTACTTAGTTGCTAAAGCAATCAAGAAAGCCCGTGTAGTGGCATTCGAAGACCTGGGTATGGAAGCCATCTACGAATTTGAAGTAGAAGACATGCCAGTAACCGTAGCAGTAGACAGCGAAGGTGCTAATGCGCACACCCAGGGTCCTGCTATTTGGAAAGCTAAAATCGAAGAATTAGACGGCGCTTTAAAGTAATGTCTAAACCTTAGAAAAAGAGCGCTTTTGCGCTCTTTTTTATGGAGTGAAAAATGATAACAACAACTCGCATAGCCGCCGCATTGGCGCTAAGCAGCCTAAGCCTGGGTGCTCAGGCCGATGTACTGACGGTAGATAAGCTCAATAGCTTAAACAAAATTCATAGCGTGGCACTGTCACCGGATGGCAACACCCTGGTCTATGCCATTAAAACGCCTGAAGGCAGCGAACTCTATGCGCAGGCGCTAAACGCCGGTGGTACAGCAGGGCAGGCGCAGCCAATCACACAATTAACCTACAGCGCCGGAACCGAGTCGGATGTCAGTTTTAGTGCCGATGGCAAGGGTATCTATTTCCTATCGCCGCGCTCGGGTTCACAGCAGCTGTGGTATTTGCCATTGGCCGGCGGTGAAGCCAAGCCAATCACTGCATTCCCGCTGGATATTGAAGGCTACCGTCTGAGTCCGGATAACCGCTCCTTGGTGGTCACATTTGACGTGTATCCCGAATGCGACTCGCTCGCCTGTACCGTGGAAAAAGAAAAGCAGCAGCAAGGCGTCGCTTACAACGCTCAGGTTTACGATGACTTGATGGTACGTCATTGGGATCACTGGAATGACGACAAGGTCAGGCATTTGTTTGTTGCCGGTATGGGTAAGGACCTTATTAAAGACGCCAAGGATCTGACTCCACAATGGCAAACCGATGTCCCGGCAAAACCTTTTTCCGGCATGGAAGAGGTGGCCATCAGCCCGGACGGGCAAAAAGTGGTCTTTAGCGCTAAGGTGAAGGCCAAGGATAATGCCTGGAGCACCAACTTCGACCTGTTTGAAGTAGCCATTGAGGGCGGTGAAGTCCGTAACCTCACCGAGGATAATAAGGCCTGGGACTCAAGCCCACAATTTTCCAGCGATGGTCGCTATCTCGCCTATAAGGCCATGAGCAAGCCGGGCTTTGAGTCGGATAAGTTTACCCTGCAATTGATTGACCTGCGCAGCGGTGAGCGCCAGGCCTTGGCATCGCAGTGGGACAGAAGCGTTGGCAGCTTTAGCTTTGGTGCCAATGGCCGTGCCATCTATGCCACCGCTAAAGATCTAGGGCAAACCAGCTTATTTGAAGTCAGCACCGCCTTTGGCGATGTGCGCAGCCTGTTCTCCGATGGTTATGTCGGCGATGTGCAGGTGCAGGGCCAGCAGATCATTTTCTCCCGTCACGCCCTTAACTCTCCGAAAGAGTTGTACCGAATTAACCGCGATGGTGCCGGGTTGAGCCAGCTTACCGAGGTGAACAAGTCTAATCTTGAAACCCTGCAATTGGGTGAGGTGGAGCAGTTTACCTTTACCGGTGCCAATGATGAATCCGTGTATGGCTACCTGGTTAAACCGGCCTTGTTTGATCCGCAGCAGCGTTATCCATTGGCGTTTTTAGTGCATGGTGGCCCACAGGGGTCATTCGGTAATATGTTCCATAGCCGTTGGAATGCGCAGCTTTGGGCGGCACAAGGCTATGGTGTGGTGATGATAGATTTCCATGGCTCGGTTGGTTATGGTCAGGAATTCACTGACTCTATCTCTCGAGATTGGGGTGGTAAGCCACTGGAAGACCTGCAAAAAGGCCTGGCCTATGTAAAGAGCAGCTATAAATGGCTCGATACCGACAACGGTTGTGCGCTGGGGGCTTCTTACGGCGGTTATATGATGAACTGGATCGCCGGCCACTGGCCAACGGGCTTTAACTGCCTGGTGAACCACGCCGGTTTGTTCGATATGCCAAGTTTCCACCAAAGCACCGAAGAGCTGTGGTTTGCCGAGCATGAAATGGGCGGGCCATTTTGGGCTAAAGACGCGGATTATAGCCGTTACAACCCGTCGAACTTTGTTGAAAACTGGCAAACGCCCATGCTGGTAACCCAGGGCCTCAAGGACTACCGTGTTCCTTATGCACAAAGCCTAGGCGCCTTTACTACCTTGCAGCGCAAGGGCATAGATTCGCGCCTGGTAGTGTACCCGGATGAAAACCATTGGATCCGCAATCCTGACAACCTGAAACACTGGTACGAGCAAGTATTTGCCTGGATGGCTAAGTATACCCAAGAATAAATCCTCATCCGACCAGCAACCCAAGGCTGGCGCTTTTTCGGCGCCAGCTCCCGGCATCTCAGGATTCGACATTTTCCCCGCGCGTATTAAAATATTTACATAATTATTGCCGTTGACGTAAACGTCATCAGGCGAAGGTTAGATGTTAATATTTAGCAGGCATGATGTGGTTCCAGAATCTGGTTTAAGAGACTTTGATGGATATATTTTCCCGCCTTTCGTTTTTATCGGGATATTATATTCGCATTGTTAAGCAGCTGCGACTTTATCATCTCATTCAGTGGCAAGGGGCGCGACTTAGTGATAGAGTCTGCGGCAATTTCAGCGCACCCGTATCTCGGGTATAAAGTTCGGAGAATAATAGTGGCTGTTTTTAATCAAGTTGACTTCGATAACCACGAGCAAGTGGTATTTTGCAGTGATAAAGAATCAGGCCTTAAGGCAATTATCGCAGTTCACAGCACCAAACTAGGTCCAGCGGTAGGTGGTTGTCGCCTTTGGAACTACGCCAGTGATGAAGACGCAGTAACAGACGTTTTGCGCCTGTCTAAGGGCATGACTTACAAGAACGCGGTAGCGCGTTTACCGTTCGGCGGTGGTAAGTCTGTGATCATCGGTGATGCGAAAGCGATTAAGTCAGAAGCATTGTTCCGTGCTTTTGGTAAACAACTAGAGCGTTTAGGCGGTAGCTACTACTCTGCCGAAGACGTAAACATCACCACGGGTGACGTGATGATGATGCACAAAGAGACCAATTATGTAATGGGTCTTGAAGGCAAAAGCGGTAACCCTTCGCCATTCACCGCTCTAGGTACTTTCCTAGGCATTAAAGCGGCGTTCCAGCATAAGCATGGTCACCAAAACCTTGAGGGCGTTAAGGTTGCGGTTCAGGGTTTAGGCGCGGTTGCTTATGATCTGTGTAAACACCTGCACAATGCCGGTGCTGAGCTGTTCGTTACAGACATCAACGAAGAGTCGGTTACTCGCGTTGTTAACGATTTCAATGCCACAGCGGTAGGCATCGATGAAATCTATGACCTGGACGTAGACGTATACGCACCATGTGCCCTGGGCGCAACGGTAAACGACAACACCATCCCACGTCTTAAGGCAAGCATCATTGCCGGTTGTGCGAACAACCAG
This sequence comes from Pseudoalteromonas sp. T1lg48, assembly GCF_002964785.1. Taxonomy (GTDB): domain Bacteria; phylum Pseudomonadota; class Gammaproteobacteria; order Enterobacterales; family Alteromonadaceae; genus Pseudoalteromonas. Next base: position 545,833 of record NZ_PQCC01000018.1, on the reverse strand, counting down.
CTAGCCGAGCCTCGTCATGGTGAAATTCTGCGTGAGAAGGGCGTACTGTACGCACCGGATTACGTGATTAACGCCGGTGGTATCATCAACGTATACTACGAGACCAAGCCGGAAGGTTACAGCGCCGAGGCGGCCACCAAGCACGTGGAAGGCATTTACGATACGCTTATCGAAATCTTCCAGCGTTCTGATGAAGAGCAGGTGTCTACGCACGTTGTTGCCGACGAACTGGCAGAAGAAATTATTGCCAAAGGGCTGTAATATCTTCTAACTTGCGCGTAATTGATTGCGTCGCAATAATGAATAAGGCATGCTCCAGAGCGTGCCTTTTTTATAAGCAGTCACCTTATGTCAACACCCTACACCACAGTCGATCTAGATAATTGGGAAAGGCAGCAACATTTCGCCTTTTTTAAAGACTTTCAGCAGCCTTACTTTAATGTATGCGTCAGCCTCAGGGCTGAGCCCCTGTATGATTATTGTCGTGCCCATAAAAAATCATTTTTCTTGGCTTATCTCTATCTGGCGCACATCAGTGCCGCCCAATATTGGCCCATGGGCCTACGTATCGTCGATGGCCATCCGGTCCACTGTGCGGACCCCTGTATCAGTGTGGTGCAACTAGCGGACGATAATACCTTTCGCTTTAGTTATTTACCTTCGGCGCTCAGCTTTAGTGACTATTGTGAGCAACATAGCCGAGCCAAGACCCGCGCCTTGCAACAACCCTTATTTAGCGAAGGCTTTGCCGAAAGTGAAGGGCGTTGCGACTTAATTCATGTGTCTGTGCTGCCCTGGCTGAATTTCTCCGCCTTTTCTCATGCCACCCATGAAGGTAACGCCAACGGTGTGCCAAAACTGGTTTTTGGCCAGTACGATAAGGGCTCAGGCAGCATGACACTGTCCCTCGATGTTCATCACGCGCTGATGGATGGCTTACACAGCGGCCAGTTTATCGCGCAGCTGCAACAGAAATTTCGTGATCCTCAGCGCTACCTTAGCGGCCAGCTGACCGACTCGCTAGCCGAATAGGTGGCTGCTACGCCAGTAAAAATGCGGTGGGCGGCGCTAAATAACAAGGTAATCCTTTGTAATTGAGCCGCAAGCGTGTAAAGTTATATGTTCATACTGTGTTAAGAATAACTATAACTAAGAGTTCAGATGGGCAAGGTGCGGTTTTTAAAGATTCCCATGACGCTGATGGTCAGCATAGTTTGCTATGTATTATTGATGACCATCACGCCAAGCAGGGCCGATGAACCAGCCCCTTACCCCTCGCCACCATCCGCGATTGCATCTCAACCCGAAAATGTTCCCCTAAGTCATTACTTTGCCGAAACCTGGGACACCCGAGATGGCCTCCCTCATAACAGCATTAATGCCCTGGCCCAGACCACCGACGGCTATATTTGGGCCGGTACTTGGGAAGGGGTGGCGCGCTTTAATGGCCGCAAATTCACCCTGTTTACCCGAGGCGAAGAAACCGGTTTGCCCGACTCAGGGATACGTAGCCTTAGCCTGGATAGTCAAACGAACGAGTTGTATGTCGCCGGCTCCCGTGGCGGCGTCAGCATAGTTAAGGGCAGTTCCTGGCAGGCGTTACCCGCCGCCGCCTACATGATCAACTTTGCTCAGCGTGTCAGCGATGGCGCTTTATGGCTGGCGCTTGAGGACGGGGGAGTCGTTCGTCGCCATCAGGGACAAGAGCAGCTTTTTCTCAGCGGCACCAGCACCTATCATGTTCTCGAGCAAGGCGATAAGGTGTGGGTGGCCAGCAGTGATGGCCTTTATGTTTACCAGGACGGGCAAATGCAACGCCCAGAGGCGGCTAACAGCGCCTTAAAGGGGATGACCTTTAAGCTTGCGCTTGATCACCAGCAGCGTCTTCTGGTGGGCGCTGAGCAGGGTATTTGGCGTGATGATAATGGACGCTTTCATCTTTTGGATGAAGCCCTGGCATATGAATCGGTGTCGGCTGTGATGGTCGACTACCGTGGTGATGTGTGGTTTGGCACCATTAATCACGGTCTGTTTCGCTACAGCGAGTTTGGTCTGGAAAAGCTCGATGCCAATGTGGGTTTGCCCAGTAACCGTATTCTTTCCTTATTGGAAGACCAGGAGCGGAGCATTTGGATTGGCACCAATGCCGGGTTGTTCCGACTGCGTCAGGCTCCTTTTACCACCCTAAGCCAATCACGCGGACTGTCGGGTGATTATGTGCGCACCCTGTTAAGCCACAGCGATGGCGCCTTGTATTTGGGTACCAGTAACGGCCTTAATCGCTATCGGAATGGTCATGCAATGCCTCTGGCAGAGCGCTCCGGAGCACCTATTTCGGTGCTCAGTTTAACCTCGGCGAGTGACGGCGGTATTTTCGTTGGCACTTATACCGACGGCCTCATGTATTTCGATGGCTTTAAATTAAAGCGCTTTTTAAACCGCGAAACGGGCTTGCCAAGCAATGAAGTGCGCGCCGTGTTAGAGCAGGAAGATGGCGGTGTCTGGGTGGGTACCGCAGCCGGTTTGGTACATCGTGAAAAGCGCGGACAGTTGCAGTTTTTCACCGATGAAGACGGCTTGCCCGGCAACTTTATTATGGCTCTGAGTGAAGATGATCGGGATCGTATCTGGGTTGGCACTGGGGTGGGTGTGGGTTACTTCGAGCAAGGCCAGTTTTATCAGGTTCCGCTGACCGAGCAATTCGATGCCGAGTATGCCTTCGGTTTTTTAATGGAGCCAGGGGTGGTTTGGATGGCCACCGATCGAGGGTTGGTACGCTATAACAGTGAGACCGAACAGTTGCATAAGATTGGCAAAGAACAGGGCTTACCCGTAGATAAATTATTTGCCGTGGTGGTGGATGAATTTGATCACTTCTGGCTCAGCAGTAACCGTGGGGTCATTCGTGTCAGCCGCGAAAGTGTCCTCGCCAGTATGAAGCAACCGGCGCGGCAATTGGAATACACCCTGTTTGATCAGGGTGATGGTATGCTTAGCTCACAAGCGAATGGCGGCTCGCAATACCCGGCTATTTTTCATAACGACCAGAATGTCTGGGTGGCCACTGCTCGCGGCGCGGTGATGGTTGACCCCAATAAACTTACCCGTATGGCTAATGTGGCATTGCCGGTGAGCATAGAGGCGGTGCAGTTTGATAATCACCCGCAACAGGCCTATCAAAACACAGTGGTCAATGTGCCCCCGAAGCACAATCGTATTTCTTTTACCTACGCCGGTTTAGGCTATGTGATGACCGAGCGTATCGAATATCAGACTCGCTTATTAGGCTATGAAAAACATTGGGTCGATCGCGGCAACCTGCATATCACCGAGTACACCAACCTGCCACCGGGCAATTATCGCTTCGAGGTCCGTGCTCGATACCCTTATGGAAGCTGGCAACCCAGTGGCGCCGCCGTTGACATCAAAGTGGCGCCGAAGGCATGGCAGACCTTGAGCTTTAAAATTGCCGTGGTGGTGATGTTGCTCTTGCTGCTTTTACTTGTCTACCGTCTGCGTTTTTATCACCTTAAACGCTCCGAAGCCCAGCTGAAACAACGGGTGAAAGAACAAACTCAGGTATTGGCGAAGCAGGCTCAGGCATTCGAGCATCAGGCTACCCACGACCAACTGACGGGCATAGCCAACCGTCGTGCCTTCGACCAATGGTTGGTGGCGCACTTTGCCGAGGCTCAACGTGAAGAACAGCCGCTTAGTCTGTTGTTAATCGACATCGACCATTTTAAACATATAAATGATCATTACTCTCACTTGGTTGGCGATCAGGTGATTGCCACCGTGGTGCAGGTGGTTGCCCGCTGTTTACCACCCGAGGCGCTGTTTGCCCGCTGGGGGGGAGAAGAGTTCACCATCCTATTCCCCGGTCTTGATGAAGAAGGTGCGCTGCGATGGGCACAGCGCATTCGTCACCAAGTAGCCAGTTACGATTACTCGGTATTGGCCAATGGCCTGCACGTGAGTGTCAGTATTGGCGCCGCCGATATCGACTGCGCGGTTAACGCCGATAGGCTATTGTCGCACGCCGATAAAGCCCTGTATCTGGCCAAAGAGCAGGGCCGTAACCGCAGCCTGGGACACCGCAGGGATTATCTCTTGTGTGAAGAGCTGTCTTAGCGAATATCCACCACCTTACTGGCTTTTTTGTAGCGAATTTTTAGGCCACTCCAACTGGGTAGCTCCCAGCGTTTTGGTGGGTCCTTACGTTCGCCGCTGTGATAATGGGCTATGACTCGCTTGGCCTTAAATAAATACTCGATGGCGAGGGTCATGCCCGGCAACGTTACTCGCAGTGGAAAGCGCTCTATAAACTCCTTGGTCTGCCAGGGTTCAAGCCCCTGGTAATGTAAATCTGCTTGCTCAATAAGCGTCAAGTCTTCCTGGTTTTGCACGCCAAGCTCAACCAGTCGGGTGTGTAAATGCTCGGCGGCGCTTGGGACGCTTTGCTCCTGCTGGTGATACAGCAGATAAAGCTCATGGTAGGCAAGGGCATCGTTGAGCTGTTGTGCCAGCCCAGGAAATAGCGCCCCATTGAGGATGAGCTCGGTGACCGCTGGCAGTAAAAGTTCATTGGGTACCCGGGTCTCGATGCTGGCCAGGGTGACCTGGGCATAGCTGTAGGTCAGCTTGGCTCGGACTTCGCCATCTAGCACCTCGGGGTCCGCTGCCTCCTTGGGCTGCCAATAACACTCGCCTATCTCCTGCGTTGTCGGGGCACAGTTCAACACCTGTTTTAAGGTTAAAGGTGCGCACAGGGTTGCCAGGGTATCAGCGTGCTTTTTTCCTTTACCCGCCAGTGAAAATGTGGCCAAGACCAGGGCTGCATCCTGATGCTCGCCGAGCAAGGAGTTTTTGGCGGGACGAATTTCTTGTTCGCCATTACCAAAACCGCCACGGCGGTTGCTGCGTTTTACAAAAATGCAATCCGGGCGAGCCGTGGCAATGGCCTGTATCAGCGCGTCGTAGTCGAAACGGGCGCTGCGTGATAGTTCCGGGAGCTGATAGGCCTGGCGCAAATAATTGCTGTAGGTTTGCGCTTCCGTTAGGGCGAGGTTATCGATTTGCAGATAGTCGCCACATTGACCGCGCAGTGCGGCTATATTCATGGCTACATCACTGTGTTCAAGGTGCTCGCCCAATGCCTTGGCCAATTCGGTGAGAGCGTCCGGGCTTGGCATGGCATAAAGCTGTGCCGGCGTAACGATAACACTGGCCAGATCTATCATGGCCTGACGCAGTGTGGAGCTGGGCATTTTTTCTATCAGGTAGCCGAGCTCTGCATCCACGGGCAGGGGATAAATGCGCCGCCCAAGTTCGGTGGCCACGCCCTGTTCATCAATAGCGCCTAAGCTGGTTAGAGCCTGCTTGGCTCGGGCTAGGCTTGACGGCGCAGGCGGGGTTAATAATTCAAGCTTATCTATAGCGATATTGGCACAGGCGCTGGCCAATACCAGCTCATCGAGGGCTTCACGCTCTATTTCTACCGGTGTCTGTGCCAACAAGGGGGCATGCTCTCCAAAGAGCGCAATATACAGCCCCGGTGCGGTGCGTCCGCAGCGCCCCTGGCGCTGTTTTTGCGAGTCTCTGGCGATGGCGTCAAGGCCGAGCACGGTTTTGCCTTTACGCAGATGGGTGCGCCTTTCCAGGCCGGAATCTATCACACACTCGATACCCGGTACCGTCAGCGAGGTTTCGGCGACGTTAGTGGCGAAAATAATACGCCGCTGCTTGCCTTCTTGCATGGCGCGGCGTTGTTCGGCAACCGGACTGGCACCATGTAAGGCAACGCCCTCGGCGGGTAAATCACGACAGGCACTGAGGCAACTGGCTATCTCGGCGCGCCCGGGTAAAAACACCAGGATATCTTTATTGCTATGCTCTAGCGCATAGACACAGGCCTCGCGCACTCGCGGTGCTAAGTCCAGGCGAGAGGGCATGCTCTGGCGTTCGTCGGCCAGATATTCGCTGCTGATGGGGAAGAGTCGGCCTTTGCTGTACAGGGTTTTGGCGCCTAGATAGCTGACCATTAGCTCGTCATTGAGGGTGGCCGAGGTGACAATAAGGCGATGGCTGTTGTGGTGCCTGAGCAGCCCTAACAGCAGATCGGTATCCCAGCGACGCTCATGAAATTCATCAAGCATCACCACATCATAATCGCTTAGCTTAGTTTCGAAAAACCACCGCAAAGCAACGCCTGGGGTTGCGAAAACCACCTGGGTTTGCTCATTTAGCTGAGCCTCGAAACGAATGGCGAAGCCGATATCTTCTCCAGGTTGTTGTTGCCTTTGCGTTGCCAGATACTCTGCCAAGGAGGTCGCGGCAATGCGCCTTGGCTGGATCACCAGCACGCGGCCTGCAGTAGCTGCCCAAAGGGGTAAGCAGGTCGACTTACCACTGCCGGTGGGGGCATGAACAATGACATGGTGTTGCTTAAGCGCAGCTAAAAAGTCCTGCTCTAAAGCCTGAATGGGAAGCGTCATGATGCGTTTTTATTCGTAAATATGTGTCGTTGAGATTGAATTAGCGCGCTAAGGGTCATATTTACAAGTAACTATGTCAAGGAATTAACAGATGATAAATGTCGCATTGATAGGCCTGTTGGTGGCTTTTGTACTTGTGTATTGGCAGCAGGATACGTTGCGTCTGCGTTATTGGCGGCGTAAATACCATAACGCCTCACTAAACGAGGCGCAAAAGCAAATCTTGCTCAGGGCCATGCCCATATACCGCGCCATGACGGATGCAGACAGGGCCAAGCTTGAGCGCCATATCTGTTGGTTTTTAGGGGAAAAACGTTTTTTAGGTCGCGATGGCCTTAGGGTTAATGAGGCCATGAAGCTGGTGGTGGCGGCCAATGCCAGCCTACTGATGCTCAATAAACCCTGGCCCCTGTATCCCAATGTCAAAGAGATCTTGCTGTACCCCAGTGCCTATTATGCCGATGTGACCGAGCGGGATATGGCGGGCCTGGTGAGTTATCACCAGGTGGTGCGCGAGGGCGAATCCTGGCCCGGCGGCACCTTAGTATTAAGCTGGCATGACGTGCTTGAGGGTAACCGCTTGCCTGGCGATGGCCATAACCTGGTGTTTCATGAATTTGCCCATCAACTCGATCAGGTGACCGGGCAAACCAATGGCACCCCCTTATTGGCAGACCAACAAAGCTATCGACGTTGGGGTGAGGTGTGTTCGCGTGCTTACAACAAGCTTAAAAGCCATATCGCCTACAATATGCCGCACGTGATGCACGGTTATGGTGCCACCAATGAGGCTGAGTTTTTTGCCGTGGCCACCGAAACCTTTATCGAGAAGCCCGCCGCCATGCGCCAATTTGATGCCGAGCTTTTTAATGTCCTCAAAGACTATTATCAGTTTGACCCCAGCGATTGGCAGCACTAGCGTCGATATTGGCTAGTCAAGTTTACATTTCCCCGGGTATAGGGGTGAGTGTTAATTAATGTGATTGTTGTAATTTAATTGTTATTAACATACCGTATCTTACCTCGCCATAACGAGTAATAAACCAAGGAGGGGCGCGATGATAATAAGGATTGTGGCATTAATTACGGTATTTTTGCTGAGCGGTTGTGACATGGCCGCCACCTTTGCCGATATGAACAATAAAACCGAGGCCGTACAGGCCAGTTTGCGCTCCGAGCTAGGAATTGATGCTCAGTTAAGCTGGAATATCCATAATGGGGTGCTGACACAAGTCTCGGTGCACATTGCCGCCGATACTGCTCCCGATGTCCAAGTACAGCAGCTCCAACAACAAATCTATCCCATAGTGCTTAGGCACTTCGACGAAAACCCCCAGGTATTTCAAATTGTATTGCAGTACGAGGAGATGCAGTAGCACTCGACTCGCACATTAAACCCAAGTGAAACAAAACATAAAAGGAAATAATAATGCTTAAAAAGACCTTACTAGCCCTTGCATTAGCGGGCACATCTTTCGCGTCACAAGCTAACTGGCAAGCGGGCGCTGGCTATATGAATCTATCGGACGATGACGCGGGCATCGATATCAGCTTAGATGGTATCTATGGTTCTATCGGTTACAAGTTTGACTCGGGTAACGACTTTTACTTTATGCCTGAGCTGCGTATCGGTACGGGTATTGGCGATGACACGGTTAGCAATGTTAAAATTGAAATGGACAGCTTTGTAGCCCTGTCGGTACGTGGTCAATATGACTTTAATAACGGCTTCTATTTATATGCCGCGCCTTCTTATGCCAACCTAGAAGTAACTATTTCTGCCGACGGCTTCTCTGAGTCTGGTGATGATTGGGAATTCGGCTTCGGTGGTGGTGCGGGCTATCAGTTTAGCAAAACCATGGCCGCTGAGCTGTCATATGAGCAGTTTGATGGTACGGATGCAGTGAGCGTGGCTCTTAAATTTGATTTTTAAGGCCTCTTAAGCATCCCTACGTTTGGTTGCGCTCAACGGCAGCCAAACGTAAAGCGGGCGCAAACGCGACCCGCACTATACCGGCCACTCACTCATCAGCTTATTTCCTATCACTAGCCTTTGGCTCCGCAATTTTCATCCATCCCTCATTTTTGCCCATTAACCCCAACTGACTTTCCCTTTGTCGCACATTTTGCTTTAGTAGGGGTGATAATAACTAAATCCGATGAGAACTCTATGAAGACTCCATTATACAGTGCGCTCGCACTGGCTATTTCTCTGGCGCTGCCCTTGGCGCAGCCTAGTGCGTTTGCCGAGGAAGCCGCAAAAGAAGAACAAAAATGGCAAGTAGATAGTCCGCAAGGCGAATTCCTGGATGCCAAGATCAGTGTTAACCAGGGCACCTGGATGAACGTGGATATCAGCCCCGACGGCAAAACCCTGGTATTTGACCTGCTAGGTGATATTTACACCATGCCGATTAGTGGCGGCAAGGCCACTCAGTTAACGTCGGATATCGGCTGGCAAATGCAGCCGCGCTTTAGCCCGGATGGCCAACATATTGCCTTTACCTCAGATCAAGGCGGTGGCGACAATATTTGGGTGATGAAGGTCGACGGCTCAGAGCAAACTCAAGTGACCAAAGAATCTTTCCGCCTGTTGAACAGTCCGGCCTGGAGCCCGGACGGTGACTTTATCGTTGCCCGTAAACACTTTACCGCCAGTCGCTCACTGGGTGCCGGCGAGGTGTGGATGTACCATAAGGCCGGTGGCTCGGGTGTGCAACTGACCGAGCGTCCAAACGACCAAAAAGATCTAGGTGAGCCGGCGTTTTCACCGGATGGCCGTTATGTGTATTTTTCTCAGGATGACACCCCCGGAAAAACTTTCCACTATTCCAAAGACTCGGTGCAGGGCATCTACAAAATTAAGCGCTATGACCGCGAAACCGGTGAAATCGACACCATCCTAAGCGGCACCGGTGGCGCCATTCGCCCAACGCCGTCGCCCGATGGTAAGACCCTGGCTTATATCAAGCGTGACGACTTCCAAAGCACGTTGTATCTGTATGATTTAGAGTCTGGTAAAGAAACCAAGCTGTACGATAAGCTTGAGCGTGATATGCAGGAAACCTGGGCCATTCACGGCGTCTATCCGACCATGGCTTGGACCCCGGATAACGAGTCCTTGGTGTTTTGGGCCGGCGGTAAAATCCATAAGCTGGACGTAGACAATGGCGAGAGCGAAGAAATCGCTTTTGAGGTTGAAACCACCAAGTCGATTCAAAAGGCGCTGCGCTTTGAGCAAAACCTGGATACCGATGAATTTGACGTAAAAATGCTGCGCAACGTACAGGTATCGCCAGACGGTGAAACCGCGATTTTCGAGGCCATGGGCCATATCTACAAGCGCGACCTTGAGTCGGGCAAGATCAAACGCCTGACCAAGCAAGACGATCATTTTGAATTTTTCCCAACTTTCTCGCGTGATGGCAAGCAAATCGCCTATGTCACCTGGGACGACGAGAAGCAGGGCAGTGTGCGTGTTGTTTCTGCACGCTCGGACCGCGGTGATACCTTAACCACAGAGCCGGGCAAATACGTTGAGCCGGCCTTTAGCCCAGATGGTGAAACCCTGGTCTTTAGAAAATCATCCGGCAGCAGCCTGTTGGCGCCGGAGTGGTCGTTAAAACCGGGTATCTACGCGGTGAACATAGACGATCCCGAAAAGCCTGAGCTTGTCACCGAGCACGGTTATCAGCCGCAGTTTGGCAAAGACAACGACCGCGTCTATATCATGAGCCCCTGGCCTAAGCCAACCTTCAGCGTGGTTGAACTTGAGAGTAAAAAAGTACGCAAGTTGTACGAGTCCAAGCATGCCACCGAATTCCGCATCTCGCCCGATGGCCAGTACCTGGCATTTGCCGAGCGCTTTAAGGTGTTTGTGACGCCTTTCGTTGAGCGTGGCAAAATCATCAGCATAGGCCCGAAAGACAGTCAGTTCCCGGTTGAACAGCTTTCTGTACGCGCCGGCGAGAACATCAGTTGGAGCGGTGCCAGCGATCGCCTGTATTGGAGCCTTGGCCCTGAGCTGTACCATGCCTCTCTCGATGGCATGTTCAATATCAAGCGTGATGCCGATGCCGACTTTAAGGTGAAAAGCGGCGAAAACATTGGTTTCAAAAAAGCCATGGCCGAGCCTAAGGGTATGATTGCCCTGGTTGGCGCTAAGGTGATCACCATGAAGGGTGAGCAGGTTATCGACAATGGGGTCGTGCTAACCGATGGCAAGCATATTAAAGCCGTGGGTGCGCAGGCCGATGTGCAGATCCCTGAAGACGCCGAAGTGATTGATGTCAGTGGCAAAACCATTATGCCAGGGATCATCGATGCCCATGCCCACGGTGGTCAGGGGAGCGATGAAATTATTCCCGAACAGAACTGGAAAAACCTGGCCGGTTTATCTTTAGGTGTCACTACGATTCACGACCCAAGTAACGACACCACGGAAATCTTCGCCGCCAGCGAAATGCAAAAAGCGGGCGAGATCGTCGGTCCGCGTATCTTCTCCACCGGGACTATCCTTTATGGTGCCAATATGCCGGGCTACACCTCGCACGTTGACTCCCTGGATGATGCTAAATTCCACCTTGAACGCCTGCAAAAGGTGGGTGCCTTTAGTGTTAAGTCTTACAACCAGCCGCGCCGCGATCAGCGTCAGCAGGTGGTGGAAGCCGGCCGTGAACTCGGCATGATGGTAGTGCCAGAAGGGGGCTCTTTATTGCAGCATAACCTCACCATGGTTGTTGATGGCCACACCACCATAGAGCACTCGATTCCGGTGGCCAATATCTATGATGATATTCGCCAGCTGTGGTCGCAAAGCGATGTGGCCTATACGCCGACGCTTGGCGTGGCCTACGGTGGTATCTGGGGTGAGAACTACTGGTACGATAAAACCGAGGTGTGGAACCACCCGCGTCTGAGTAAATTTGTCCCTAAAAACCAGTTGTTGCCGCGCTCTATGCGTCGCACCAAGGCGCCTGAACATCACTACAACCACTTCAACAACGCCCGTGTTGCCGGCGAGTTGCAAGATCAGGGTGTGTTAGTGAATGTCGGTGCCCACGGTCAACGTGAAGGTCTGGCTGCGCATTGGGAAATGTGGATGTTTGCTCAAGGCGGCATGACGCCCCTTGAGGTGATCCGCACCGCCACCCTAGATCCGGCTAAGACCCTAGGCTTGGATAAAAATCTGGGCTCTTTGGAAGAGGGCAAGCTGGCGGACTTAATTGTGATTGACGGCGATATCCTCAGCGACATTCGTCAGTCCGATAAGGTGCAATACACCATGATAAACGGTCGTTTATTTGATGCCGAAACCATGACGGAAGTGGGTAAAAAAGCACGCACACCGCTGTTTTTTGAGTAACTCCTTCTAGGTTTAACATTCAACTTAGGCCCGTATTTTACGGGCCTTTTTTATGCCTAAAAACTGGGCAGTTAGGGCGCGCAATATCCCGAATTGCTTGCCTTAGCCCAGGGCTAAGGTACACTGCCGCCAGTATTTATTTTTAAGGATAACCATGAAAAATCTGGTAATTATGCTAACGCTATTGAGCGTATTATTTACCGCCAGCTTCGATGCCCAGGCGCGTAAAAAGTTTGGTTCGAAACGCACGACGGGTAAGACCGAACAAACACAGACCACACAAAAGCAGCAAACTACGGACACCAATACCGTGACGGCGAAGAAAACTTCAAGCAAAAAAGGCATTATGGCCGGTGTGCTTGGCGGCCTGCTCGCCGGTGGTTTAATTGCTGCCATGATGGGCGATGATTTTGAAGGCGTGCAACTGCTGGAAATCTTATTGCTGGCGGGGCTTGGCTTCTTACTCTTCAAGTTTATTCGCTCGGCAATGCGCAAAAACCAGCCGCGGCCCATGATGGCAACGGCGCAAGGCCAGGCCTATGCGGGCCAGGGTCAGTGGCAGCAAAGCAGCGCCTCGGCTCATTCTCGGCCGCAACCGAGCTCTGTGCCCATGCAAATGCCGCCGAACTTTGATCAGGTTGGCTTTATACGTGCGGCCAAAGAGCATTATGTCACCATTCAACAGGCCTGGAATGACAATAACTTGGACCTGGTGTCGGAGTATTTAGCTCCCGAGCTGATCGATGAATTTAAGGCGCTGCGCGCCGAGCAGGGCGAAGTACTGACCGAGGTGTTGTTTGTTGATGCCAATATCGTACGCGCCAGCTGCGACAATAATGTGTGGGCTATCAGCATCCACTTTAGCGGCCAGTATCAGGACCGTATAGCCCATGCGAAAGAGCGTATCGATGAAATTTGGCACATGGAGCGTCAAAACGCTGATTCGGCGCCTTGGTTGATTGTTGGCACCGAAGACTTGGTTGACTAAGCCAAGCGCTATTTTTCACTAACAAGGCCGCATATGCGGCCTTTGTTCTATTGTTCTTTTAATTCATCCCTTGTTGGCAATACCCTCGTGGCGACACCCCAAAATGGCCCTTAAAGCTGCGGCTAAAATGGCTGACGCTGTTAAAGCCGGTTTCAAAACAGGCATTGGTCACAGATTTGCCCTGATTCAGCAGTAACTGGGCACGCTCGAGGCGGCGCTTAAGAATATAGGCCTGGGGACTGAGACCAAAGCGATGGCGAAAGGCGCTAAAGAACTTGCTGCGGCACATGCAGGCGAGGCTGCACAGGGTATCGACATCAATCAGGTTGCCAAGATTGTGTTCGATATGCGTGACCACCGCGTGCCACAGGGTCGCTTGAGGGTCTTGCTGGGCGCAGCTAAGCAACTGCTTATGCTCTTGTTCGCGCAGTAAGCGCACCAGTAATTCGGTGCTGGCAAGCTCGATCAGTAAGCCTCGGTCTTTTTCATTTTCACTGAATGCCTCAATCAAACGCCGATACACGCCTTCGGTGCTGGCGCTGTGGTTGAGTTGCAAGGTGGCCGTCTGCGCAGGGGCGTCACTATCGCTATGCAAACGCATTTGCCGGGCTACCCGATGCAGCTTTTGGGTGTCTATTTCTATGGTCAAACATCGGGTCGGTGTGCTCAAGGTGGCATCGGGGAAATCGATGGCCACATGCTCTTGGGGCGCAATCACAAAACTTTGCCCAGGGATGAAATCCTGCCCCTGCTCCAGGCTTGGATGATGCATCACCTTACGCCCTTGGATCATGGCACAAAACATGATTTCGTCGGCCTTAAAGGGTACGCCGTCGCTGTGCTCATAGGTGTCGTATAAACACAATTGCACGCCGTCGGCGTTAAACACCGAGCGGTGATCGACCAGGGTATCGAGGCGCTCGAGAGCATCTGGGTGTGTCGTTGCTTGCATCGCTAGGCTCCTTTGCTGTGACCAAAGCTTGTTCAAGGCTTGCTCTAGCATGGCCAAAAAGTGTACGTGGAGTCAAGCAAGATGGAATGCCAATCAAGTTTTTATCACCAAACTGGTCTAGCGTTAAAGGGATTGCAGCAAAGAAGGACAATAACAATGATCTATGCAAAGCCTAATTCAACCGACGCGGTGGTGTCTTTTGCCGCCCAGTATGAAAACTATATTGGAGGGGCCTGGGTGCCGCCGGTTGATGGCGCCTATTTTGACAATACCACGCCGGTGACCGGTGAGGTGTTTTGCCGCGTGCCACGCTCAAACGACAAAGACATCGAGTTGGCGTTGGATGCGGCGCATCAGGCTAGAGTAGCCTGGGGTAAAACCTCGGTCACCGAGCGCAGTAATCTGCTGCTGAAAATTGCCGATCGCATCGAGGCTAATTTAGAGCAATTGGCGGTGGCGGAAACCTGGGATAATGGCAAGGCGGTGCGAGAAACCCTCAATGCTGATATCCCTCTGGTGGTGGATCATTTCCGCTATTTTGCCGGCTGTATTCGTGCCCAGGAGGGCAGCATCGGCGATATCGATGAAAACACCGTGGCCTATCACTTCTATGAGCCCTTGGGTGTGGTGGGGCAAATCATTCCCTGGAACTTCCCGCTTTTGATGGCGGCGTGGAAACTGGCGCCAGCCCTGGCCGCCGGTAACTGTGTAGTGTTAAAGCCCGCCGAGCAAACCCCAGCGTCGATTTTAAAGCTGGTTGAGGTGATTGGCGACTTGCTACCTCCCGGCGTGCTTAACGTGGTTAACGGTTATGGTGCCGAGGCGGGGCAAGCCCTGGCCACCAGTACCCGCATCGCCAAAATCGCCTTCACCGGCTCCACCCCGGTGGGGGCTCATATCTTAAAGTGCGCCGCCGAAAACATTATTCCGTCAACGGTGGAGCTCGGTGGTAAATCTCCCAATATCTACTTTGAGGATGTGCTTGGGCAATCGGATGAGTTTATCGATAAGTGTGTGGAGGGCGCTGTGCTGGCGTTTTTCAACCAGGGCGAGGTCTGTACTTGCCCATCCCGCTTGTTAGTGCAGGAGAGCATCTATGATGAGTTTATCGCCAAGGTGATCGATCGCACCAAGCAAATTAAGCGCGGTAACCCGCTCGATACCGAGACCATGGTCGGTGCCCAGGCATCGCAGCAACAGTTCGATAAGATCATGAGCTACTTCACCATAGGCCGCGACGAGGGTGCCGAGGTACTCATTGGCGGCGATGCCGAGCGTTTCGATAACGAGCTTAATCAAGGCTACTATATTCAACCAACCCTGTTTAAGGGTAATAACCAGATGCGGGTGTTCCGCGAGGAGATCTTCGGTCCCGTGGTCAGTGTGACCACCTTTAAGGATGAGGCCGAGGCCATTGCCATCGCCAACGACACCGAGTTTGGCTTGGGGGCCGGTTTGTGGACGCGGGATATGAACCGCGCTTATCGCATGGGCCGAGCCATCGAAGCCGGGCGCGTCTGGACCAACTGCTATCACCATTATCCGGCTCATGCGGCCTTTGGTGGCTATAAAAAATCTGGGGTAGGGCGAGAAACCCATAAGATGATGCTGGAACATTATCAGCAGACCAAGAACCTCTTGGTGAGTTACTCGGACAATGCCCTCGGCTTTTTCTAACCCAAGTATTCCGAGTTAGATTTTCCAACCAACAAAAAAGGTGGCCTAGGCCACCTTTTTCATTTGTGCGCTTATTTGGTTTTTAAAATCCATTCGCTCAGCAGGCGCACACCATAACCTGTGCCGCCTACATTCACCTCGCCTTTGGCCTTGCTGGCCAGGGCATTACCGGCGATATCGATATGCACCCAGCGGGTGTCACCGGCAAAGTGCTGTAAGAAAGAAGCGGCGGTAGTAGCACCCGGGCCACCGGAACCTATGTTTTGCAGATCGGCGATATCCGATTTAAGCATGTCTTTATAGCCCAGTGGGAGGCGCCATACCTGCTCGTTTACAACCTTACCAGCGGCAGTCAGCTCGCTAACCAGTTGCTCATCTTCGGAGAAAATGGCGCTGTAGCGGTTACCAACGGCACGGACCTTAGAGCCGGTCAGTGTGGCGACATCCACCATGATTTCCGGCTTAAAGTACTCACGGGCATACCACATGGCATCGCTCAGCACCAAGCGGCCTTCGGCATCGGTGTTCACCACTTCAACGCTTAAGCCTTCGGCGGTGCGCAGTACATCACCCGGGGCAATGGCGTATTGGGACACCATGTTGGCGGCCATGCCCATCACGGCAACGACATTAACATCGGCCTTGCTCAGCGCCATGGCCTTAACCGTGCCCAGTACCGCAGCGGCGCCGGCCATATCCGATTTCATGCGGGCAATGGAAGGGCCGCTTTTAATGCTGTAGCCACCGGAATCAAAGGTAATGCCTTTACCCACCAGGGCGATTGGCGCATTGTCGGAACCCTTGTAGTGTGCAACAACAAGGCGGGCGCCGTGCTCACTGCCACGACCAACGCCTTCTAAGGCGCCCATGCCTAACTTTTTAAGCTCTTTAGGGCCAAGCACCGTAACTTCAACACCGTATTGCTCAAGCTCTTTGGCGGCCTTGGCAAATTCCACCGGGGTCATTTCACTGGCTACTTCTGATGTTAAATCCCGTGCCAAGAAAACACCTTTTTCGATGTGTGCAAGCGCCTTGTAGGCCTCTGCTGTGCGCTCGGTGTCATCAACTGAGAAATGGTAGGACACTGACTTATTTTCAGTATCTTTTTTGTATACATCAAAGCTGTGGTCGCGCAAGTTAGCGCCGTGAGCGAACTGTGCAGCCAGTTGTGCGTTGTTGATTTGGCCTTCTATGCCTGCAAAAGAAAGGTCTACCACTTCGGCTTTGTGTGCTTGTAGTTTGGCGTGAATATTGCCGCCTAGCTTAGCCATGTTTGCAGCATTTAACTCATCTGTGTCACCCAAGCCCACGACCATAATGCGATCATAGTCGGAGTCAATAGGCGCTAGTAGCTCAAATGTGCTACCTTGGCTGGCATCAAATTGAGCGGCGTCGGCAGCTTTTTTCAATTGCGCCTGAGTTGCTGCAGAGAATTGACCCGAGGGTAAGTCTTGCCCCTTGGTCTGCACAACCACAAGGGTTTTCGCACCGCTTAGGCCAGTAAAATGAAAATCCGCTGCATAAACATGAGCGCTTAACAGTGTTGCGGCAACCGCATTAAGACTAAAGATACGCGACATATTGCTCTCCTAAATTCGCAAAGTTGCGCCTTTTTACCTTATTTCACTGCCTTTGGTAACCAAATGTCGGTGAATGAACGAGAATTACAGTTTAATGTCCGTCGTGAGTATACGAGAGGGGCGACACATCAATAGTCTGTGCTGTGTCGCCACTTAAGTAGGCAATTCAACAGTTATGCGGTTTTGAGAGAGTCTTTGCGCATGTTGCACAGCAGCATTGCCGCAAGCAAGCTAATAGGCAGCGGTGTGAGCACCTTCATAAATTGCGCCCAAAGAGCATGTTGTGGGTGCAAGTACACTCCCAAGATACCGTAAAGGGTGAGGAAAACGCCACACACCAGGGTATTTTTATAACCCACCTCTTTACCAAAACGCACACTCATTGCCGCAACAAGCAGACAGCCAATGAGGCCTGCAAGCATGCTCTGAATTTGCAAGCCTAAGTCCTGCTCTGCCAGTATCATGGCTTGCTCTGTTGCGATGCCATCGGGGAGCCATAATTGTACCAATACTATGCCTGCAATAAGCACGTATATGAAAAACACGGCGATGGTTACGCTGATAAGTTTAATATCTAATTTATTGTTAAACATGGGTTTTCTCCTTTTGGTTGAAGTGGAGTTAGCAAGGAGAACCCGGTGCTCGTGTTAAGTAACGATTACTTAAAAATACCTTCTTTGTAGCCCTTGTAGGCCAGCAGACCCACCGAAAAGAGCAGCGCCAGTGACACCAGGTTTTTCAGTAAACTCATGGTGTCGTGATCTATGCGCCCGGCATTGTAGGCATCAAAAATGCCCCAAAAGCCGAAGGCATTGGCGGCAATGACCAGTAACATACTCCACAGATAGGTATGCTTATTGGCTTTAGGTTTAGCGGGAGCCTGATTTCTAGACGCCTGCTCTGTGGCAGAGGTCTGAGTTTGTTCAGGCACACCGGCAGCGGATGCGCTACCTGGCACATGGATACTGTGGTCCATGGCCAATAATTGCTGGCAGTCGATATCCAGTGCCGCGGCCAGACTTTTAATCGACTCCAAAGAGGCAACGCCCTTGGCTTCGATTCGTTGTACCGTGCGTAAACTTAACCCTGACATCTCGGCCAGCTGCTCCTGAGAGTAACAACGGCTATCACGTAGGCTCTTAATTACCTGAACATTTACTTTCATTTTCATGTTGTGGGTCTCCTTGCTAACTGCCATCTAAGTTAGCCATTGACCCTCTCCACCAATACGTTAGGGCTGCGACATGCACCCGAAATCATTACGTAACGAATACGACACTATAGGTGATGAATGTTGTTTTATAAAGATTTTTTAAATTTTACGCACAATAATAAAACGCTCTGGACGGGAATTATTACACGCTTTAGTCATCGGCTTGGTAACCCAGTTAGCTCGATGACCGACCTTAAACACAAGTGAGCAATACAGCTAACTATTTGGTTAGCACTATTGTCGTGTTTTTTTCTGTTTCATCCAGCGTCGTCGAGCATAGCGACGCATGTTTGGTATCTGATCGGTTTCATCCAGAATCGAACGGCCAATAATGGTTTCTATAATGTCTTCCATCGTAATTAACCCTTGCCACGAGCCGTACTCGTCATAGACCAAACACATGTGGTTTTGCTCTTCAATAAGCTCGGTAAGTAAATGCTCCAGGCTGGTGTTGTTAGATACAACTTTAGCTTTTCGGGCAAACTCAATCGCGTATTTTTTGTCGCCCACCATAATAAGATCGGACTTAAAAAGTATGCCGTGAGGGGCCTCATCCTCATCCAGGATAGGAAATCGGGTGAACTGACTTTTGACAACTTTGGTACGAATGTCGTCAAGGGGTAAGTCGGGTTTTAGCGTTTCACACACAATGCGTGGCGTCATCACATCGCGTACCTTAATGGTATGTAAATCGAGAATATTGCTTATCGCTCTGTGCTCTGTCTCATCGATACTATCGAACTCGGTGCCAAGAGATGATAACGCTTTAATTTCTGAGCGCAGGTCTTCTTCACCGCTATTGCCACCGAGTAAACGCGTTATTTTGTCTGAAATCCAAATGAAGGGTTTGAGTACCCAGATTAAGAAGTTGAGGATTGGCGGCAATACCACGGCTAACTGGCGCCAAAACTGAGCACCTATCGTCTTAGGGATAATCTCCGATAGCAACAGAATAAGTATGGTCATGACCGCTGAGGCGATACCCAGGTAACCATTACCGAATACAACCGTGACTTGTGCACCGACACCGGCAGCCCCAACCGTATGAGCTACCGTATTTAGCGTGAGGATAGCGGCTAGTGGTTGCTCAATTCTTTCTTTCAGTTGTTTAAGAGCCTGATAGTGAGCGGGGTTTTCTAATTTTTGTTTAGCAACATAGCTAGGTGTAATGGAAAGCAATGCCGCTTCTAAAATGGAGCACATAAAGGAAACGGCAATGGAGAGTACGGCAAAAGCAATGAGCAATAGCATAGGTGGTTGTGTGATCTCGTAGGCAAAGTGACTTAGTGTTAGTTTAGTTAGCGATATTAGGGTTGAAACTAATAAATAAAGGGGGCTAGCTAATTAACTTTATAGTGAGCCCTTTAATTGATTGTGTCGCTGTCGTAATAAAGTGTAGAGCTCAGCCATTAGCAATTTGATTCTGGGGACTTCAATAAGCGTAGGGTGTGTTAGCAGCCAAATCTGTGCAAACTCAAGTGGCTCAGGATCTCCGACTACTTTAAGTTGTTCCATGGTATCGGCGATATAGCAGGCGCCGCGAATAAGCCCTAGGCCTGTATGCGCGGCCTCATGGCGGACAATTAAATCATCAATCACTAGGCCAACGGGCGCGTGTGGGAAGGGACTTTGTTTGATCCAGAGTGTGTGAGCATCGTCTGCAGAACTAACCAGCCATGAATAGTGCTCACTGGCTGTGTTGGTTAAGTATTGTTCTTGGGCATAGTAATTCACGTACACGGCACCGGCGCGGTGGCCAACCAGATGCTCAGATGGCGCATTGGCGACGCGAATAACAATATCCGCCTCGCAGTTGTCGATATCGGCGATGTGATAACTGCACTGCATAACCAAGCGAATGTTTGGGTAGCGCTTAATAAAGGCAGCTAAGTCCTCTAGCAGCAGGTATTGCGCTATGGCAGGGGGAAGAGATAGGGTAATTTGGCCACTGTGATCTAAGTGTTTTGCCCGTTGTGCATGCCTATCGGCCAGTACCAGCGCTTCAACTTGCTGCGCTGTGTGCAATAAGGTTTGCCCCGCCAGAGTGAGTGCGTACCCTGAGGGGGTAGACTCCACCAGGGTATAGCCATGGCTGTGATTGAGCTGTGCTAATCGCCTTGCCACCGTGCTGTGGTTCACGGCCATTATTTTTGCCGCATTGCGCAGCGTCTTACCCCTGTGAATTGCCAATATCAGGCGATAAGCATCCCAATCTTCCATAATCACATGTCACGTTAAAGAGTTTGCACTCCAGTATGCTCGTGTACCGCGAAACTAGCAATACGCCAGTTTTTCCCTGTTTTATACAAGAAGTAGGTTGCCCCAACTTTGTTAAACACTTCGCCATTATCGCGATAGCGAACAGCAAGGTTGGTGGCTATCGCGATGTTTTCATCGATCAGGCGTATATTCACTTGCTGCCAGTTCACCGACGCCGCTCCCTGATGCTTTAAGTTGTCTAAAAACTTGCTCACTTGCATTACGAATGATGGCGCGTCGATGCTCTGAGGTGCGTTATTGGTGGACATAAGCATAATAGTGGGCATATAAAGCCGTTCAATATCTTTAAGCTCATCCCCTTGCAGGTAGCCGTTGTAGTGCGCCATGTAATTGGCAAATAAATGTTCTATCGCTTGCTTGTCTGTATCTGCGGCGGGCTCACTTTGGGCAGCCCGTAAGGAAAAGCAAAGGACATACAGCACTAATAGAATTAAACAACCTAGTTTTTCACGCAACATAATGATTCCCTTATTCTGAAGTGGTGTCAGAGACAATAACAAGTTGTTGCTGGTATTGGGTGGATTTAATTGCACTTTTGTTGTTGCGAATATGCAACACCGAGTCGGGGGGGATCCAAATCCGTGTGCGGTCCGTAGATGTAATTTATGGTAACGTACGAAGTAAGATACGATGGATAAACAAAAATCAGTGCCCACGTCGCGAGTTGGACGAGCCGCCCGCTTTGGGCTGTTGGCCTCTAAGGTGGCGGGCAATATGTTGTTGGGCAGTGCAAAAGCAATGGCCGCAGGTAAAAATTTGTCCCGCCGAGAGTTGTTACTCAACGCCAACAACATTCACAGTGTTACCCAGCAGCTTGCGCATTTGCGTGGGGCAGCTATGAAACTCGGGCAACTTTTATCAATGGACAGTGGAGAGTTGCTTTCGCCCGAATTAGCCGCTGTGCTGGCGCGCTTGCGCAGCGACGCCACACCCATGCCACACAAGCAACTTGTTGACACCATGCGCAATGCATGGGGAGAGAGGTGGCTGGATAACCTCGCTAATTTTGAACTACGGCCCTTCGCCGCGGCTTCAATCGGTCAGGTACATCTGGCCTGTACGGAATCAGGAAAAAAGCTGGCTATTAAGGTGCAATACCCAGGTATTGCTAAAGGTATTGAGAGTGACGTTGATAACTTGCTTACCTGCTGCGTTTAAGTGGTCTGTTACCAAAAAAGGCCGACATTGCTCCCTTGCTTGAGGAAGCCAAACAACAGCTTTTGAATGAAGCGAATTACACGTTAGAGGCGTATTATCTTGAGCGTTACAGCACTCATTTGGCGGGCGAAGAGGACTATTGCATGCCAGAGGTGATAACTGCGTTGAGCTCACCAAGTGTGCTGGCCATGACCTTTATTGAAGGCCAAGATCTCGACACTTTGGCTTGCGCTCAGCAAAGTGTTAGAAACAAAGCTGTCGAACAACTTATCACTCTATTTTTGCATGAGCTGTTCACGTTTAAATTAGTGCAGACCGATCCCAACTTTGCCAATTACCGCTATCAAATTGACGAGCAGCGCCTGGTCTTGCTTGATTTTGGCGCCACACGGGAGTTACCACAACATATCAGCGATGGCTACAAGCGGTTGTTAGCAGCCGCCATTAACAGCGACAGAAAAGAGGTGGCGGCAGCCGCAAAGCACATAGGCTACTTTGCAGAAGGCTTGGCACAAGAATACACCGATAATGTGGTGGATATTTTTTTGCTGGCCTGTGAACCGCTGCGTTTTCAAGGGGAGTACGATTTTGCCAACAGTGACCTCGCAAAACGCATAAAAGAGCTGGGGTTGGCAATGAGCGCAAACTCAGAGCACTGGCATACGCCCCCGGTAGATGCCTTGTTTGTACACCGTAAACTAGGCGGATTATTTTTAATTGGCGCAACGCTTGGGGCGAAGCTGGATGTCAATCGCGTGTATCGCCATTTTTTGAGCGCACATCGGCAGTGAGCTTGTCAGCGCCTTTAGTTCCTACAAATATGCTCAGTGTCTAAAGTGAACTCGCATGACTTAGCTTCGGCCGCTTGCCAATGTTGCATGTCCGATTTTGCTGTACAGCCTGCATCCTCGATTAAGGCAACGTCATCCTCACACAACAGTAAGACGGCATTATCGTTCTGGACTGCGATTGTCAGCTTGTAATGTTGGAAGGGGACAAGCCTGCTTGTATCATTATCGAGTGCCGCCAGAAGGAGCGCCTGTGAATCGGGGAAGTCCTCAGCGCTAAACTTTAACGTGCCATCAACCGCCGCAGAGATGTCTTTGAGTTGTGATGCAAGGTCGGCCATTTCTTCTGGATCATGGCCATGAGCTAAGCTGGTGCAACCGACAGCAAACAAGGTGGTTATGATTAAAGAAAGGTATTTCATTTTAAATATTCCATGCAGTTAAGTTACCGGCTTCATCTTGTCCGTTATCCAGATTCCAATTGCAGATTTGAGTGCACTCTCCATCTTTAAAAACGGCATTGGCAAGGATGGTTATAAAATGCTTGATGTTTTCAATGGCTAAATCAAATATCTCATCGTAATGCATAGGGCTGTTAGGCGTAGTGAGATTCTCTATGTAGTCATAATCAATTTCATCGGGGCGAGGGTAGAGAAGCCCGCAATTGGCAGCAACGTGCCTAGCCAAGGGGAAGAGCCTGTAGCCTTCCTCGGCATTATTCACAATTAGTTGGAACCCAGCATGCCAGGCATCGAAATCGGGTACGACAGACTGGGCATAATCTGGGTGTGTAGAACCTAAAATATGGTGCCAGATGCCTTTGATATCCTCATCAAGGCAATTGTCTTGGCTTGTGCACGAGCCGATATTGAGCTCGATTCTATCGGCAAGGCCGAT
Organism: Pseudoalteromonas sp. T1lg48; assembly: GCF_002964785.1. Taxonomy (GTDB): domain Bacteria; phylum Pseudomonadota; class Gammaproteobacteria; order Enterobacterales; family Alteromonadaceae; genus Pseudoalteromonas. The sequence goes on along the minus strand of NZ_PQCC01000018.1, from coordinate 522,438 downwards.
TTCACCCATATTTAACCGTTGCCAGATAAAGGAGTCTTGATTCATTTCACAGGTGCGGTGTGCCGCTTGGTTGTGCTCGTATGGGCCAACCTTGCGTTCTACCACTGGATGTATTGTGATATCGGCTGCTACATGTGACATGTATCCGCACAGCCAAGCAAAACACTTTTCTTGCGCGATACCTTCTAGGCTTTTGCAATAGGTAACGGCTTCTTTAATAACATCACCCGTTTTTTCGTAATGCATTAAATCGGCCCATTTATTTTGCTGTGACTTACCCACGGCTAAATAGGGGTAGTCCGGAGATACGCAGCCCAGCTCAACGTATTTTTGATTTTTACTTAGTATGAGTTTTGCCCTGTTTGGAATATTCATTGTCATCAGGGCGTTATTCGCAGTGGCTAGGTTAGCGGCGGTTATATGTGCAAATGCACCAGGCATACGTAACTCCTTTTACTTATTAGCTTTTTCCTTAATATATTGGCAACCAGCCTGACTTGCAATAGCCTGATTAATAACCACTTTGGCCTTGTGACTGGGTTTAATAAATCGCTGGAAGGCGCAGCATAAAAACCGCTTTCGCTCGGGATTTCGTTTATCTCGCTGGCAGCTGGTAAGAGATGACACACACCCAAAAGCAAGTCAAAACAGGACAACGAAATTTTATTTAATGTACTAAGTGGGAACGATAAGGACGTTTTAAACTATTGACTGGGGAGAGAAAAGAATGGTCGGCATAGCAGGATTTGAACCTGCGACCCCTGACACCCCATGACAGTGCGCTACCAAGCTGCGCTATATGCCGACTAGGACTGCAATAGTACGGATAATTTTTTTAATTGCAAGTGGGTGTTGAATCGTTTGCTTATAAATTATTCATATCGATGAAGTTTATTATTTTTTTCTAAAAAAGCGCTGCACTGACAGCGCTTTTTGCGTCTTATTTAGCCGTGTTAGTTGCGCTTAATTGCGGAGCTGCCAACCAGGCTGCGATATGCTCGGCCATAATATCGCGCAGTAGCGGTTGGGCCTCGGCATTGGGATGAATATTGTCGTTTTGCATCAAAGAGCCGTCGGTGGCGACCTGCTCGACAAAAAATGGCAGCAGGTGAGCGCCGTGTTGTTCGGCCACGGTGGCAAAGCTGGCCTCAAACATTTGTGTGTAGCGGGGACCGTAATTGGGCGGGATGCGAATAGCCATCACCGCCACTTCGGCGCCGGCCGCCTGGCTTTGCTTTATCAAGGCGCTGAGGTTTTGCTGCATCTTGGGAATAGGGAACCCACGCAGGCCATCGTTGCCGCCCAGTTCAATCAGTACATGACTGGGCTGGTGGCTGGCCAAAATGCCCTCCAGGCGTCGCAATGCGCCGCCGGTGGTTTCGCCACTGATACTGGCATTGATTAATTTAATGGGCTTTTTTTGCTCTTCGTACGTATCTTGTAACAATTGCACCCAACCTTGGTGTTGTTTTAGACCGTAGGCAGCGCTTAAGCTGTCTCCTAGGATCAGGATTTGGTTGTCAGCCCAAGCCATAAATGGTTTAGTGACAACTAATAGGACGAGCAAAATACGTAGGATTAAAGCATTCATATGTCAGCGTTATCTCAATTAAACATTATTCAAGTCAAAGAATTAACCAAGTCCGTTAATACGCTTGACGGCGATTTAACGATCCTCAGCGACATCAGCTTTAATGTCAAGCCGGGTGAGTCGGTGGCCATAGTGGGTGCGTCCGGCTCGGGTAAATCAACCCTGCTGAGCCTGTTGGCGGGGCTTGATAGAGCCACTTCCGGCAGCATTATCGTTGATGGCGATGCCTTAGAGACCTTGGATGAAGAAGGCCGCGCTGCACTGCGGGCTAAAAAGGTCGGTTTCGTGTTTCAATCATTTATGCTGGTGCAAAGTCTGAGCGCTCTTGAAAACGTAATGCTGCCGGCGGAGCTGGCCAATCAGCCGGATGCCAAAGAGCAGGCTCTGGCGCTGTTAGAAAAAGTGGGCTTAAGCCATCGTATCGAGCACTACCCGTCGCAACTGAGCGGTGGTGAGCAGCAAAGGGTGGCTATTGCCCGCGCCTTTGTCGGTACCCCAAAAATTCTGTTTGCCGATGAGCCTTCGGCCAACCTCGACAGCAAAAACGGCAAGTTGATCGAAGAATTGTTATTCGAGCTAAACCAACAGCAGGGTACTACCCTGGTGCTGGTAACCCATGACGAAGCCTTGGCTCAGCGCTGTGAGCGAATCTTACATATCGAGGGCGGTGAGCTCACCCAATTACGTGAGCCACAGGAGCGCGCGCATGTGGGCTAAGTTAGCGATACGATTATTTTTTAGAGAATTGCGCCGCGGAGAACTAACGGTGATCTGTGCCGCCATTGCCCTGGCGGTGATGACGGTGTTAACCCTGTCATCGGTGACCGACCGTATCGGCCAGGCCATTTTACAAAAGTCCAATGCCTTTATCGCCGCCGACCGCGCCCTGGCCAGTAACCATGCGTTGCCTGACAACTACTTAGAGCAAGCGCAAAACATGGGGCTACAAACCGCCCAGCTGACCTTTTTCGATACCATGCTGTTTGCCAATGAACGTATGCAATTGGCGGCCATCAAGGCGGCATCAGTAAACTATCCTCTCAAGGGCGAGCTGTTGATCAAGCGTGATTTCGACGCCCAGGAGCAGGTGGCCAAAGGTGGCCCAGAGCCAGGCAGCGTGTGGTTGAATGAGTCGGTGATGTATTCGCTGGATTTGGCGGTGGGTGACAGCGTGGAGCTTGGCGCCGCGACCTTTAAGGTCAGTGCCATTTTAAGTGAAGAGCCGGACGCGCCCTTTAATATTTTCTCCGGCAGTCGCCGAGTGCTGCTCAACGAAGCGGACATTGAAAAAACCAAGGTTATTCAGCCGGGCAGCCGGGTGTTTTATCGCCAGCTATATGCCGGGGAGGGCGACAAGGTTGAGGCTTTTTATCAGTGGTTAAAACCCAAACTGGCCGAGAATCAACGCTGGTATGGGGTTAAAGACAGGCAGTCGCCTATTTCCAATTCTTTGGAACGCTCGGAGCGGTTTTTGCTGCTGGCCGGCCTGCTTGGCATTATTCTCGCTGCGGTGGCCATTGCGGTTTCGGCGAAGCGCTATTGTGAGCGCCAGTACGACCCGGTGGCGATGATGAAAACCTTGGGTGGAGCGCGCTCGCAAATTCGCAATATCTACCTGCTGCATCTGGCTTTGGTGTGTGGCTTTTCTCTGTTGCTTGGTTTAGCGGTAGGTTATGGGCTGCAATATGCGGCGGGCAATTACATGGCCGCCAATATGGATGTGCAATTGCCGCCCGCGTCGCTGCGCCCCTGGTTGAGTGCGGTGTTTATCGGCGTGGTGTGTGCGGTGATGTTCTCCATCAAGCCGCTGCTCGATCTATTCGATATTCCACCCCTTAGGGTCTTGCGTCGTAACCTGGGTGACCGTTTACTGGTGAGCAAGATTCACCTAGCGCTTTCAGCATTCACCGTGTTTGCCCTGATGTGGCTGTTCAGCGGCAAGATTATGATCACCATTATCTTGTTCCTATCCTCGGCGGCCGTGGTCTTAGTGCTCTTTATCCTGTCAAAATTGATCTTCGGCGGCGGCCGTAAACTAGGTCTAAGTCCTGGTAACAGTTGGTCTTTGGCCATAGCCTCCATTCAAAAGCGGGCCAACGCCAATGCGGTGCAATTGATCAGCTTTGCGCTGGCCATTAAGCTGCTGCTGTTTTTAATCGTGCTTAAGAACGACATGATCAATGACTGGCAATCTCAGCTGCCAGCGGATGCACCAAATGCGTTTTTGGTGAACATCACCGAGCAGGAGAAACAGCCGGTTAGCGACTATTTAGCGGCCAAAGACATCGAGGTGTCGCGCTTTTACCCTACCATTCGCGGTCGTGTTAACGCCATTAATGGCGAGCTGGTAGCCCGTGAGGTGTCGTTAGAAGACAATGAGAAAAAAGATGAGGAAGCGCGCTCGGGGGTGGGCCGCGAGCTCAATCTTACCTGGGTTAGTGATATGCCCAGCCACAACACCTTGAGTGCCGGGCAGTGGTTTAGCGCCGATAGCCAGGGCGAAGTGTCGGTAGAGCAGTCCATGGCAGAGCGTTTGGACATCAAGCTTGGCGATACCCTGAGCTTTTTAATTGGTGCGCAAAGCTTTGAGGCCAAGGTAACCAGCTTCCGAGAGGTTAACTGGTCAACCTTAAAACCGAACTTCTTTATGATTTTAAGCCCGGATGTACTGGCGGATTTCCCCGCTACCTATATTGCCGCGGCGCGCATCGACGACGGTGAGAGCAAGGCCTTTACCCAGCTGCTGCGCCAGTATCCAACCATCACCGCCATTGATGTCGATAATTTTGTTGACCAAATTCGCTCGACCATAGAGCAGGTTTCCTTGGCAATCGGCTTTGTGCTTGCCATTGTCGTGGTCTGTGGCGCTCTGGTGCTTATTTCCCAGGTGCAGGCGAGCTTGGGTGAGCGCATGCAGGAGGTGGTTATTTTGCGCACCTTGGGGGCGCGTGGGCAACTGATTCGCCATGCAACCCTGTATGAGTTCTTACTGCTCGGCCTGGTTGCCGGTGTGGTGGCGGCGCTCTCCAGCGATATCGCCTTGTTTGTAGTGCAGCGTACCCTGTTTGAACTGCCGGGCAAGCTGCATCCGGATATCTGGCTGATAGGGCCCTTAGCGGGCGCTCTATTTGTGGCGGTCCTTGGCTACACCATGATTGCGCGCACACTCAACAAGAACACCAGTGGGTTGCTGCGCAAAATTATGTAGGGTTAGCGGACCTGAGCCGCTAATGGCGGCTTAGGATCTGCGAAAGCGCCGGTTTCAGGTCGGGATGGCGAAAACGAAAGCCTTCTTTGAGCATGCGTTTGGGTTGCACATTTTGCCCGTACAACATGAGATCGGCCATTTCCCCCATCAACAGCCGCAACACGGCTTTAGGCATACGCATAAATGCCGGACGGCGCAGGACCTGGGCCAGGGTTTTACTGAATTCTTCATTGCTCACCGGGTGTGGGGCAGTGGCATTAATGGGGCCGCTGATATGGTCGTATTTGATCAGATACATGATCACCTGCACCATGTCATCGAGGTGGATCCAGGACATGTATTGACGGCCATCGCCCAAGGGACCCCCCATACCAAAGCGAAAGGCCGGCAGCATTTTTGTTAAAGCTCCGCCCCGGGCGGAGAGCACTATGCCGGTACGCAGCAGACACACTCGGGTTTGCGCTTTTTGCGCTGCCTGCTCCCAATCCTTACACAATTGGTGACTAAACTCGTCATGACAATGTTCGTAGTCTTCGCCAATCACCTGATCACCTTGGCGGCCGTAATAGCCGATGGCACTGCCGGAGATCAGGGTTTTTGGTTTTTTTTCAGCCTGGTTTATACGCTCGGCTATTTCTTCGGTGAGGGTGATACGGGAGTCATAGACCCGCTGCTTTTGCTCCGGCGACCAGCGCTTGTTGACGATGGGCTCTCCGGCGAGGTTAATCACCACGTCGGTGTCGTTGAAATTAACCTTGTCTAAGCTACGCACCGCCTCGATACGGTGGCCGAGTTTTAGGTAGGCTTTAGCGGGCGTGCGTGTGAGCACAGTCACGCTGTGATGATTTAAAAGGTGTTTATAAAGCTCAGAGCCAATCAAACCGGTGGCTCCGGTAATAAGAATATTCATATTGCTATTTAATGCCAAGCCGCTCTATACAAGTGTAGGACATTTCTGGCTCTGTGCCGATTGCGTCTATTTTCTAACCCATATCAAGAGTTTATTTTCGTAAGCAAGTCGCCTAAACTAGGGTCGTTGACCTTGGTTGAGCGTTAATTAAAAGAATAACCATACGCGCCTAGCTGGCGTTGCGATCAACATACGTTTAAATCGAAGCAACCTATGCCGCAAAGATAAACAGACCCTAATATTAGAACAATAAAAAGGAATGAAGTGTGCCTAGCTTTATTGGAGCAAGTAAAAGTTTAATGGTGATGGCGTCTTTGGTCATAGTTCTGGCCGGGATAAAAATTGCCAGCCCTTTGGTGGTGCCGTTTATTCTCTCGGTGTTTATTGCGGTGATCTGTAGCCCTTTGATCAATGCTCTAGGGCGCTACCGAATTCCCAAGGGCGTTGCCATTACCCTGGTGATTATGCTGGTTTTTGGCTTGATTTTGAGCCTGGCCGGGTTGGTCGGGCAGTCGGTAAATGATTTTTCGGCGCAATTGCCCCAATATAAAGAGCAGCTAAAAAGCGAGTTTGAGTGGCTGGTCAACACCCTGGCAAAATACAATATCTTCCTCGATAAGTCACAAATTATCGCCATGTTTGACCCGGCCAAAATGATAGACGTGGCCACTAATATGCTCACCGGTTTTGGTGGGGTGATGGCCAATTTATTTTTAATCATAGTCACCGTGGTGTTTATGCTTTTTGAGGGCCCGAGCATAGGCAACAAAATCCACCTGGCCATGGATGATCCGGACATGAAAATGGCGCAAATCGACCGTTTTCTTGCCTCTATCAACTCCTATCTGGCGATTAAAACCCTGGTCAGTCTCGCCACCGGTGTCTTGGTTACCCTGATGTTATGGCTGCTTGATATTGACTACTTTCTGTTGTGGGGTGTAGTCGCCTTTATGTTCAACTATATTCCCAATATCGGTTCCATTATTGCCGCCATTCCTGCGGTGCTTTTGGCGCTGATAACCCAAAGCCCGGTGACCGCGGCGCTGGTGGGCGGTGGTTATATGCTGGTCAACATGGTGATGGGTAATATGATAGAGCCGCGCTTTATGGGCCGAGGCTTGGGGTTGTCTGCACTGGTGGTATTTTTATCGTTGATTTTTTGGGGCTGGTTACTGGGTAGCGTTGGCATGCTGTTGTCGGTGCCGCTGACCATGGTGGTAAAAATTGCCCTTGAAGAGAGTGAAGAGGGGCGCTGGATCGCCACCTTATTAGGCAGCGAGGCCGAGGGGATCAATAAGCCTAGCTAAAGGTCCACAGGGGTCTGGTGGGCGCTAAGGTTTAATCCCTAAGGTTTAATCCAGCGCCAGTTTATGGCTGGCCATGCGTTGTTCAAACATATGGAGTTTACATTGCTTGTAGACGCCGGCGGCCTTTTGACTGTCCGGCAACAGGCGAACATAACGCCAGCGACAGCTGTCTTCCAGGTAGGTCTCAAAGCTTTGCTCGGCACGCAGAAAAATATCCAGTGCCTGAGTCAGCCCCGAGTGCTTGGCTTCCGTTTCCAACTGCAAGCGACGTTTATTAGACCAGGCTTGTAATTGACGCTCTGCTCCTTGCAGGGCGGAGTCCAAACATTGTAGGTAATCACGGTGTGCTGCAGGCGTTGTGCCTTCGAGCTCGCACGCGGATTCTTGCGCTTGAACTGCATCGGTGGCAAAGGCGCTGCCAAGCAGAACCAATGCCACAAAGCGCTTTTTATAGATTGTTATCACGCTTAAGTGGTTTCCTGATAATCAAATTCTAGTTCGAATAGGGCGCCGCCAAGGGGGCTGTCGCCTATGGTCAAGTGGCCATGGTAACCTTTTACCAAATCGGCAACAATGGCCATACCTACACCGTGCCCGCTTTCATAGCTGTCGAGGCGGGTACCACGTTGTAATAGTAATTCGCGTTTCTGCTCGGGGACGCCCGGACCATCGTCTTCAATGATCAAGCGCAGGCGTTTTTTAATCTGTACAACCTTGAGACTTACTTGTGACTCGCAGGCCTTACAGGCGTTATCCACCAAGTTGCCAAGCAACTCCATTAAATCGGTTTTATCGCCAAGGAAAAAGTGCTTATCATTAACTTCGACGTTAAATTGGATATTTTTATCGCGATACACCTTACTCATGGCGTTAAAGATGGAGTCGGCCACGGGTTTGATCAGGGTTTGCTTTTTCCAAGTATCCGAGGCACCGGTGGCGGCCCGTTTTAATTGGTGCTCGATCATCACATTAATACGGTCGAGTTGTTCCTGAGCATCGCTATCCTGGGCTAAGGGGCTCGACTTTAACACCGCCAAAGGGGTTTTTAAGGCATGAGCCAGGTCGCTTAAGGAAGCGCGATAACGTTCTTTTTGGCGCTGTTGAGATTCCAACAACAGATTAAGATCTGCCTTGATGGTTTGCAGCTCCACCGGGTAATGACCCTTGATACTCATGCTGTCGCCGCTTTCGATTGCCTTAATTTCCTTATCGAGACGATGCAGAGGCCGAGAACTCCAAAAAAAGCCGATAATCATCAGCACGGTGATTACCACGCCCATGATCAGCATCCAATTGATGGATGTTTCTTTAAAGCCTTCCATCAGGCGTAAAATGCCGTCATTGCTTTTAACTAGAATAAAGCGGGCTTCTATGTCCTGGTCGAGGTTGCCAAGTATACCGGTAAGCGACAGCTGCCAATACTTCTTACCTTTATGGGTGACCATGCGAAAATCGGACTTGCCGGTTTCGGCGATAAAAAGATCCGGTTTAAAGTCGATATTGAGTGCCGACTCACTTTGCCATAGCTGTTGATCGCCATTGTAGATCATCGCATAGGTGTCTGAAGTGACTCGGTTGAGCTCGGGAGCGAGGATACTGCGCGGCATTTCCACTCCTTGCTCCGAGTATTCGACTTCGGAGATCAGCGAGTAAAGGTGTGCTTCGAGGGTTTTTTCGGTGGCCTCGATTAAGGAGGCGCGATAGGCATTTCCAATGGAAACGAACAGCGTGGGCATGGCCACGATCAACAAAAAGACAAGGATAAATCCTTGTCTTATTTTCAGTGAAACCTGATTGCCTACCACTGCGAACGTAACCTGTATCCTCGACCACGCAGGGTCTCAACAGGGTTTAGCGTGCCCTCGGGGTCAAGCTTTTTCCGTAATCGCAGGACGAAAACCTCGATGACGTTAGAGTCCAGGTCAAAGTCCTGGTCATAAATGTGCTCAGTCAATTCCGATTTTGAGATCACCTTTTGCGGATTAACCATCAGGTATTCCAATACCTTGTATTCGTATGCGGTTAAGTTGAGCTCACGGTCTTCAACCCATACCTGTTGCGAGCGGGTGTGAATACGAATAGGGCCATTTTTAATTTCCGGGTTGGCCTGTCCGGCGCTGCGGCGGATCAAGGCGTTACAGCGGGCGATCAGCTCCTCTACGTGGAAAGGCTTGGTCAGGTAATCGTCGGCACCGGCATCTAGGCCTTCTACCTTGTCCTGCCAGCGGTCACGCGCGGTCAGGATCAAAATAGGAATATCAACGCCGTTTTTGCGGGCCTGCTTAATCACTTCAATGCCGTCAATCTTTGGCAAGCCTAGGTCGACCACCGCCATATCCAGCGGGTATTCGCAAATGTGGAACAAACCGGCTTCACCGTCGTTACATAGATCCACACTATAACGCTCTTTTTCTAGAGCGCTACGTAAGTTATCTGCTAAATGCAAATCGTCTTCGATGACTAGAATACGCATTAATTATTTTCCTTCTCAACTTGTCCCGTGCGTTTAGAGACAATAATGTCGATAACTCGGCCTTTGGGCTTTAAAATTCGAACAACAAACTTATCCTTTTGTTCCGTAATTTTTAAAACTTTACCGTTTTCGGCTTCTTTCGCAATAGTCACTGCCTGTTTCTTATCGATCACCTTAGTCGGTGCCGGAGCGGCATAGGCCGCGGAGATAGACAGTGTAAATGTAATTAAGATGGCTGCGATTAGTCTTAACATGATTCAAAGAGCTCCCGGTGAATCCTCGGTAACCTTATATGGGTTAACCTGTGGCTTATCCCCGAACTAATCCTAGGACTAAGTTGAGGGCGTACCCATAGGCAGTGACATATGGTTAGCATACGGAACACCAATTAACCTTTACTGAACTTGCCTAGTGCAGAAATAAACAACAAAGTTCAATAGACCTTTTAGGCCCCTAGTACTTTCTTAAATGGCTTTACGATGGAGTTGTCGTAAACGCCGGCAGCGATATAAGGGTCTTCGGCAGCCCATTCCCGTGCCTGTTGTAGCGACTCAAACTCGGCGATAACCAGCGAACCGGTAAAACCGGCTTCACCCGGGTCGTTGTTATCGACGGCGGGAAGAGGTCCGGCTACAAGCAAGCGGCCTTGGCTCTCAAGCTCCTGTAAACGGGCTAAATGAGCGGGGCGGGCGGCTAGGCGTTTTTCCAGCGAATTTTCAACATCGCTTGAATAAATCATGTACAACATAAATAGAACCAAGTATTTGGTATGAATTACTTTTATGATAGCCAGCATTGAGGGCGCTTGTAAATTTTTATCGTGCAATGACATAGTCGCTTGACGAATAAAAGGGCATGTATTAACACGAATGCACGTAATTTACGCTGTAAACAAATGCACACCGATTTACTCGGGCAAATACTTCTATAAAGCTTGAAAAGGCCGGTTTAACACTGCTAGAGTCGGGTTAAAACAATAACAAGGTTTTTCTATGAGCGAAAAACGTGAACACTTTAGCTCGCGCCTGGGCTTTATTCTCGCAGCCGCCGGTTCGGCGGTCGGTATCGGTAACCTGGTTGGTTTCCCTGTTTCGGCCACCAAAAATGGTGGTGGTGCCTTCTTACTTGTCTATGCGCTGTTTGTGGCCTTTATTTGTCTGCCAGTGATGATGGCGGAAATGGCCATGGGTCGTAAGGCTCAAAAAGACCCTTACGGCGCGTATCGCATGTTATCGGAAAACTCGCCGCGTTGGCGTGGTGCAGGCATCCTGGCGGTAATGACCCCCTTTATGATTGCAGTCTTCTACATGGTGATCACCGTGTGGATATTCGGGTATTTGGCGCAGACTGCCTTTGGTAACTTGGAAGCCCTGGCCGATCCGGGTAACTTTGGTCGCTTTATCAATGAGTACAGCGTCTTTGCCTATATGCTGGTGGTGGCCGTGGTGGTCAACCTGATCCTCGTGGGTGGGGTAAAAGATGGCATAGAAAAGGCGGCGAAGTTTTTAATGCCCGCCTTGTTTGTGTTACTTATTGCTCTGGTTGCGTACGTATTGACCTTGGACAACGCCATGGCCGGGGTGCGCTACTATATAGTGCCTGATTTCTCCAAGATGAATGCCAGTGTGCTAAACGGTGCGCTATCGCAGGCGTTTTTCTCCTTGTCGCTGGGCATGGGTATCCTCATGACCTACGCCTCGTATATCTCGAAAAAAGACGATATCGTTAGCGGCGCCAAAATGGTGGCGATCACCGACTCCCTAGTGGCCTTTACCGCCGGCCTTATGGTGTTACCCGCTATCTTCAGCTTTAACCCAAACACCGATCCAAGCGAGTTGTCCGAGTCTTCGGTATCGATGATTTTTGTTTACCTACCAAAAATCCTACTCGCACTGCAAACAGACATTGGCTATGTTGGTGCGTCCATCGTCGCCTTTGTATTCTTCTTGCTGGTATTCTTCGCCGCTATTACTTCTTTGGTGTCTATCGTTGAAGTACCTACCGCCACCCTTATCGAAGAGCGTGGCTACAGCCGTAAAAAGGCCTTGGTGGTGTTGGCCGGTGCCATTGGTATTCTTACCGTGGGCTGTACCTTGTCATTTGGCATGGTTGATTGGCTCACGCAATTGACCAATTACGGCGGCAGCGACAAGAGCATGTTCGATGTGGTTTATGATGTTTTCTATGACACCATATTGCCGCTAAACGGTTTGATGGTGTGTTTATTCGTGATGTATCGCTGGAAAAAGGCTAAGCTAAGCGCCGAGCTCTCGCAAGGCTGTGATAGCTACGCCGGCAGCTTTATGGAAAAGTACGTTAACTTTTCGCTGTCGACCTTTATCCCTGCGATCTTATTGCTGATCTTTATAAATACCGTGGCGACCAAATTCTTCGCCGTGAGTATTTTTGGATTCTAAGCTTAACGCGGGAGCCTAAATGGCTCCCGCATCCAAATAACTGCCTGCCCCAATTGTAAACATCCACAACCCCCACAAGCTATGTTCAAGCACACAGGCTATTGTCGAGCGCGAATGCGCATAGGTGTAAGAAAACAGCAAGCCACCAAAAAATGCCAGCAGCACGGCTACCACATTGCCATAGACCACATGAGCCAAGGCAAAGACCGCGGCGCTGAGCCAAACTCGCTTGGTTTTATTGGGAATAATTGGCTTATAGCGATGAAAGAAATAGGTGCGAAAAATTAATTCCTGTGGCAATACCGAGAGTAAGGGGTAGAGAATGAGCAACATCAGCCAGCTCATGGGCGATTGCAGTGGGTAACTAAACCAATTTTCCTGATTAATAATGCCGTATAGGACGCCTGAGAGCAGGGCGCCGGTGAGAAAGAAGGTGGCCATGCGCTTTTTTACCACGGGAAACTGGCCCATGGAGGTAATGCGAAAGCGTTTAAAATGAGGGTCGGTTAACAGAATAAAGCAGCAAACGGCGGTGAGGGTGATCAACGCCGGGATCAGCCAGTTTTGTAAATGCTCACGCAGGCCAAGGCCCACCAGGGGCAAGAGGATAAAAACGCAGAAAAGCTCAAGCCAGCGATATTGGGTATTCGTCAAGGAGACGCTCCATTGCTACACCGCGATGCATTAAGTGTAGCAATGGATTAAGGCAGGGTTATGACTGTTCGTCGGGAAAATAGCGATAGAGGCGCGCTATGGTAAAGATGATGGCAACAAAGGTGATGCCCATCAATCCAAAGACCTTAAAATTTACCCAAAAATCAAGGGAGAAATTATAGGCCACATAGATATTCAGCGCGGCAATGGCGCTAAACAACACAACCCAAAAGACATTCAATTGCTCCCACACCTTTTGTGGTACCAAGATACTTTCTGGGCTGGCGTCGGTATTCGTATCATTTTGCTTTTCTGCAACCGAGTCCAACAACCCCATGAGTGCTTTCTGTACTAGGTTTTTATTGAAAAAACATCGCGAAACAATCAGGGTTAGCGCCAAAATGGCGTAGACAAAGGTTGCCTTCCATTGAATGAAATGCTCATCGCGAAACAGTATGGTCATGGTACCTAGCACCAGGGCGATGGCGAAAAACACCCAATGGCGGGTACCTATTTTTCCTTCCTTAAAATAGGCATAGGCCATTTGTATGGCACAGGCAGCGATTAACACCGCGGTGGCCCAATAGATATCGACCATTTTATAAACGGCAAAAAATAAAATTAGCGGGATATATTCGATTAGTGTGCTCATAGCCACATCCATTACTTCTGGTAGCCGTTGTTTTACCAGTAACGGCCCCTAAGCTCAAGGGTAAAGGTCCAGGTTTGACATTTACCGCCGGCGCTTTTAGGCTGCGCGCCTTTACAGTTTTTAGTAGGTAATAATGTGAATAAAAAACAGCTTATTGATGCCATGGGGCAACACAGCGGTTTAACGAAAAAGCAATGCAGTGCAGCGCTAACGGCCATGCTTGGCGCCATTAGCCGGTCATTGCATGAAGGGGATGCGGTGTTTATTCCTAAGTTCGGCAACTTCTCATTGAGCTACCACCCAACGAAAATAGGCCGTAATCCACAAACCGGTGAACAAATTGAAATTGCAGGGCAAAACAAGGTGGCCTTTAAGTGCGCCAAGGCACTTAAAGACCGGCTGCACGCTTAACGGGTCGCAGCTTTCATCTCTCCACAAAACTCGCGTAAAGCCTGGCACATGGCCGCTTCATCACCCAGGTGCTGGGCAATGATCTTAACCACCGCCGAGCCACTGATGGCACCGCTAGCACCGCTTTGCAGTGCTTGTTTGACATCTTCAGGGGTGCTGATCCCAAAGCCCAGTAATGCCGGCGCAGCATGATACTCGTTGAGCTTGGTGATCAACTCCTGGGGCGGCATTTGCGCCTTGGTTTCTGTGCCGGTTACCCCGGCGCGCGATAGCAAATAGGTGTAGCCGCGGCCATAGGAGGCGCATTGACGCAGGGTGTCATCGTCGGCATTGGGAGTGGCGATAAAGATTGGCGCTATCCCTTGGCTCATCGCCGCCCGACGAAATACCTTGGACTCATGCAGGGGGACATCCGCGACCAAAATGGAATCGACGCCCGCTTCGGCGGCCAGTCGGTAGAAGTTATCTAACCCCTTGGCAAAGACCAGGTTTGAATACAGCAGCAGGCCAATGGGAATGTCAGCGTCGTACTCGCGCACCTGTTTGATGATGTCGAAGCAAGTGTCCGTGCTGATACCGGCTTGTAAGGCGCGAATATTGGCCTGTTGGATCACCGGGCCGTCGGCAATGGGGTCGGAGAAAGGAATGCCCAGCTCCAAGGCATCGGCGCCGCCATCGATCAGACTTTTAATGATCGCCAGGCTTTGCTCCTTATCGGGATCGCCTATGGTGACAAAGGGCACAAAGGCGCCTTCGTTATTGGCGCTTAGCGTGGCGAAAGTGGTGCTGTAGCGGTTCATTACTGCTCTCCTTTTGCTTGTAACACACTGTGAACATGAGCTAAATCCTTATCCCCTCGGCCGCTGAGGTTCACTACTAAAATGGTGTCCTGCTCTTGCTGCTCGGCATATTTTAAGGCGTATGCCAGGGCATGACTGGACTCCAGTGCCGGAATAATTCCTTCGTTGCGGGCCAAGGCCTTAAAGGCATCCAGGGCTTCATCATCGGTGATCCCTACGTACTGAGCGCGCCCGGTTTCATGTAAATAGGCGTGCTGTGGCCCCACCGCTGGGTAGTCAAGTCCAGCGGACACCGAGTACGACTCTTCAATTTGTCCTTGCTCGGTTTGCATAATATAGGTGTAGGCGCCGTGAAGCACGCCTTTAGTGCCGCGGCACAAGGTCGCGCCGTGCTCACCGCTATCCAGGCCCTTACCCGCGGGCTCAACGCCAATGAGTTTGACGCCAGGCTCGTTGATAAAGTCGTTAAACATGCCGATGGCATTTGAGCCGCCGCCAACGCAGGCGATCACCGCGTCTGGTAAACGTCCTTCCGCCGCCAGCACCTGTTGTTTGGCTTCTTCACCGATCATTTTTTGGAATTCGCGAACCAGGGTCGGGAATGGGTGCGGCCCTGCCGCAGTGCCCAATAAATAATGCGCGGTTTTATAATTGGCAGACCAATCACGCAGCGCCTCGTTGACCGCATCTTTAAGGGTGCCGGAGCCAGCGGTAACCGGGATCACTTCGGCACCCATTAAGCGCATGCGAAACACATTGGGTTGCTGACGCTCGACGTCTTTGGCACCCATATAAATGCGGCATTTAAGTCCGAGTAAGGCACAGGCCAAGGCGGTGGCGACGCCATGCTGACCGGCACCGGTTTCCGCTATGACTTCTTTTTTGCCCATGCGTTTGGTAAGCAGGGCTTGGCCTAACACCTGGTTGGTTTTGTGGGCGCCGCCATGGAGCAAGTCTTCACGCTTAAGATACAGCTTCACCTTAGGGTTTTTTACCAGGTTACGGGTTAGGGTCAGCGGTGTCGGCCGCCCGGCATATTCGTTTAGCAGGGAGCGAAACTCCTGTTCGAAACAGGCATCCTTTTGCGCCTTGTTAAATTCATTTTCTAATTGTTTAAGCGCGGGGACCAAAAGTTGCGGCACGTACATGCCACCAAAGTCGCCAAAATAGGCTGGATTTTTCATAACCACCTCAGTAATTCCGAATTGGCCGCGAAGGCAGCGTTAATTTTATTAATACATTTCTTGCCAGGTGTGGACTCCACCCCAGAATTTAAATCTAAACCCATAGCCCGGTTTTGTTGGGCGCCGGGGATATTGTCGGCATTAAGGCCGCCAGCGAGCATATAGGGAGCATTGGCGCCGCTTAGCAAACTCCAATCGAATTGCATGCCGGTGCCGCCCTTCGCTGTTTTGCTAAAGGTGTCATACAGCACACGGTCGACCCCTTGAACTCCTTGAGGTAGCGTGTCGGCCACCGCTTGGGCCTTCCAGATCTGACAGGTCAGCGGCAGGGTATTGCGCAGGGTGCGAATATAAGTCTCGTCTTCATGGCCGTGCAACTGCACCGCGGCCAACTTAAGGCGATTGGCGTACTCGCTGACCTGCTCGATAGCGGCATCGACAAAGACGCCCACGTAGCGCAACGGCGCGCTGTCGACGATGGCCGAGGCACAGTCTATATCCACATATCGAGGCGAGCCAGGGTAGAAGATCAGGCCGCCATAATAGGCGCCGGCCTGATACACGGCCTGGGCATCCTGGGTGCGCGTGAGGCCGCACACCTTGTTCTCGCCGAAAATAAGGCTGCGACAGGCGCCCTCTAGATCCGCCTGGGCCATGAGCGAACTGCCAACTAAAAAGCCATCAACCAGCGGGCTAAGGCGTTTAACATCTTGGTGGCTGTAGATGCCGGACTCGGAGATCACCAGTGTCTCCGCAGGAATAAGTGCCCGTAGACGCTCTGTAGTGGCTAAATCCGTGCTTAAGTCCCTAAGATTACGGTTGTTTATGCCTATTATTTTTGCCTTTAACGCCAGAGCACGGGTCACTTCTTCTTCATTACTGACCTCGGTCAGTACCGCCATGTTCAACGATTGCGCCAGTGCCGCCAGCTCCTTGTAGGTGTCATCGTCAAGCACTGAGAGCATCAATAAAATGGCATCGCCACCGTGTAAGCGCGCCAGGTAAACCTGGTAGGGGTCGATAAAGAAGTCTTTGCAGATAAGGGGCTGCTCGACCAAGGTACGTACCTGGGCCAGGTAGTCATAGCTGCCTTGAAAATATTTTTCGTCGGTAAGCACGCTGATGCAGCTGGCATAGTGCTTGTACACAGAGGTGATGGCCTCAAGATCAAACACCTCGCGGATCAATCCCTTTGACGGCGACGCCTTCTTACACTCGAGAATAAAACTGGTCGGCGCCGAGCTGAGAGCACCATAGAAATCGCGCTGACTGGGCTCAATATGCGCGCTAAAGCTTGCCAGCGGGCGGCTCTTTTTACCTTGCTCGACCTCTAGACGCTTGTCGGCGACGATTTTTTCTAAAACATTAGCCATGACTCACCTCTATGATGGCATTAAGTGTGTGTTGTGCCTGGCCGCTGGCCAAAACCTGGCGCACCTGCTCGGCAGCGTCTCTAAAGTTGCCCGCCTTATTATTGATAACCAGTAGGGCGGCGACATTGGCAATGATGGCACTATTATGGGCATCGCTTCCTTGCCCAGCGAAAATGGCGCGTGCCGCCTGGGCATTGTATTGCGGGCCCTGACCACTGAGTTCATCGAGGCTAAAATGTGACAGACCAAAATCACTGGGGCTGAGGGTATATTCGCGCAACTCGCCCCGCTCTAGCTCTACGACTTTAGTGTCGCCGTGCAGGGCGATTTCATCGGTGCCACAGCCGTGCACCACCATAGCCCGTTGGCAGCCCAGTTGCATCAAGGTTTTCGCCATGGGGAGGCATAGGGCCGGATCATACACGCCAAGCAGCTGTGCCTGAGGTTTAGCGGGGTTGGCCAAGGGCCCAAGCAGGTTAAACAGGGTGCGGGTTTTTAAGGTAGTGCGCACCGCCATGGCGTGTTTTACACCACTGTGGTACAGGGGCGCAAATAAAAACGTAAATCCGGTTTGCTCTAGTAAATTAGCGGCCTGCTCCGGGGTCATCGTAATATTGACGCCCAGACTTGTAAGTAAATCGGACGAGCCGCTATTGCTGGAGACACTGCGATTGCCATGCTTGACCACATTAAGGCCGCAGGCAGCCGCCACTAGAGACGCTGTGGTACTGATATTGATGGTATTGGCGCCATCGCCGCCGGTACCACAGCTGTCAATTAAATCTGTGGCTTGAGTGAGAAAGGGCACCGCATTGGCACGCATGGCCGCCGCCGCACCGGCGATTTCATCGCTGCTTTCGCCTTTGATTTTTAGTGCGCTAAGCACAGCCGCCAGGGTGATATCATCGATGCGCCCTTGCATAATGTCGTTAAAGAGCGCCTGGGCTTGTGCAAAACTCAGATCTTGCTGTTGGTAAAGTTGGGTTAGTGCGTCCATGGCTCACTCCTTTGCGGTTAAATAGTCAAGGCTTTGGCGCAGCAACTGGGCACCATTGGGCGTGAGGATCGATTCCGGATGAAATTGATACCCGAGCACCTTATCCTGCGGGTTACTAATGGCCATGGTCATGCCCTCATATTCGGCAATTACATCCAGCTCTGTGGGTACCTGTGTTGCCACCAAAGAGTGATAACGGGCCACCACCAGGGTGTCGCCAAATCCAGCAAATGCAGGATGCGGGGCCAGCGAAATAGTCGATGACTTGCCATGCACCGTTTCCCTGGCGTGCCCGACCGTGCCGCCGTAAGCCTGAGTGAGGGCCTGCTGGCCAAGGCAAATGCCCAGCATGGGAAACTGACCCCGGCACAGCTCAATTAAGGACATAAGGCAACCGGCGTCGTTAGGCGCGCCCGGGCCCGGAGAGAGCACCAGCACTACCGGCTGGGTTTCGGCGCACATGCGCTGATAAATGCTCTTGGCCTCGACGGTATTGCGATACACCACCAGATCTTGTCCTAGCTGGGCGAATTCATCGACCAGGTTATAGCTGAATGAGTCGATGTTATCTAAGAAGTAAATCTTATATTTCATGCCCTTGCCTCCTTTTCGCCAGCCGATTGACTAGCCGCAATGGCACTGAGCACGGCGCCGGCCTTGGCTCGGGTTTCATCGGCCTCGCTTTGCGGGTTTGAATCAAAAACCACGCCAGCTCCGGCTTGCACGTGGGCGTAACCGTCTTTAACAAATGCGCTGCGAATAACGATGCAGGAGTCCATGGAGCCATCGCCGGTAAGATAGCCGACGGCACCGCCGTAGCTGCCACGACGCTTTTGCTCCACCTCACGAATAAGTCGGGCGGCACTGACCTTGGGGGCGCCAACCAGGGTACCCATATTCATGCAGGCCTGATAGGCATGCAGGGCATCCAAATCGACCTTCAATTGACCGACAACCCGGGATACCAGGTGCATAACATGAGAATAGCGGTCGACTTTAAGTAACTCTTTGACGTAGCGGGTGCCAGCTTGGCTGATACGGGCCACATCGTTGCGGGCCAAGTCAACTAACATAATATGCTCGGCGCGCTCTTTGGCATCATTACGCAGATCCAGCTCAATACGCGAGTCGAGATCCAGGTTAATGCTGCCATCGGTGTTTTTGCCGCGCGGCCGGGTGCCGGCAATGGGGTATACCTCGACCTGGTTACTGCTGGCACAGTATTTCAGTGCCGACTCAGGCGAAGCGCCAAACAGGCTGAAATCCTGATCGCGTAGATAGAACATATAAGGGCTGGGGTTTTGCTGCTTCAACTGAGCATAGGCGGCCAGGGGCTCGGTGCAGGGCAGGGTAAAGGTGCGCGAAGGCACGACCTGGAAGATGTCACCATCGATAATATGCTGCTGTAATTCGCTGACCTGGGCCATAAAGCGGGCGTCGTCAATATCGACTTGTACGTCGCTCGACACTAGGGTGTTTGCTTTTGGACTCGGGGGCGTGAATTCGCTCAGGTTGTCACAGAGCGCATTAAGACGCTCAACCTGCTGTCCTACCTCAAAGCAATTGGCATGAACCTCGGGGCCATTAAAGACGTTGCCGATGATCTCCGTGCTTTGTTGCTGATGGTCAATCACCACCAGGGTTTCTCCAAGGTAAAAAACATAGTCGGGACAGGTGTTTTCCTTGGTAGGAACGCTCGGTAAGTCCTCCGCATTGGCGACCATGTCGTAACCCATGACGCCGCCGAGAAACACCGAGAAGGGATTATCGCCGTTGCTTTCGATACGCTTGATACATTGTCTTAGGGTATCGAAGGCATTGGCGGCCTTGAGTTTGGCATGCTCATCCAGGTTTTGGTCAACGCTGGGGTAGCGTATATCCAGCCTGTCCTTTTGCAACTCGGTGCTGGCATCGCCCATATGCCGTTGCAAATAAGGCAGCAACTGGGCGCCATTGTTGGAAAGTGCCTGTACCTGCACCAGATTGCCGTTGCACTCGATGCGCAGCGCTGCATCGACCAGTACCAGGCTTTTTAAGTTGGCTTTGGAGTCGATTTCGGCCGACTCCAGTAATAAGGCATTGTCCTTATCCAACTTGGCAAACAGGCTTAGCGCGGAAGGAATATACGCCCGCCGCAAACTAATGCTGGTCACTTGCCCGGCGGTTGTCGAGATGTGACTAAAGATCATAAAAAGGTCCTCATTCCCTTTTGCTTTAACCGAGGTGTTCGGTTTTCAACGTTACATAATAAAAAAACCCGCTGACTTAAGAATAAGCAGCGGGTTGGAAAATTGCTCAGCCACGATTGGGCCCACCCGCTATCTCGAGTGCCACCACCAAATCATAGTTTGTTTCGACTGAGTAAAATTCATTGTTAGTGACCAAATTTAGTTACAAAAAAACCCGCTACATGGGCGGGTTTGTTATCAGTTCATTGTTGGCTTGCAGCCACGACTAATCCCACCCGCTAGTTCGAGTGCCACCACCAAGTGATATGAATTAGTTTTGCTGTACACATAAGTTTTTCTTTAAGAACCGATTAATTTATGTCGTTTAGTAGAACTTACCTCGACATTAGTGTCAACCCCGAAGAGTATAAAAATACAAAGAAAACTTTGTTGCCGCGCCAGCGGCGATAAAATGGTACACTGGCTGGGTCTTAACAGTATTACCAAATGGGATAACCGCGTTGAAGTATGATCTCCATAGCCACAGTCAATTTTCCGATGGCAAGCTTAGTGTCACCGAGTTGGTGCAGCGTGCCGCCGATAAGGGTGTGGATGTATTGGCCTTGACCGATCATGATACCATCGCCGGTATTGCACCGGCGCAAGCGGCCATTCGTGAATTGGACTTGCCCCTGACTTTGGTGCCGGGCGTGGAGATCTCCACCCGCTGGCATAGTTTTGAAATTCATATCGTTGGTTTGCAGGTCGACACCGAAACCGAACAACTCAACGAATTGCTCGGTCAACAGCAGCAAAAGCGCAGAGAACGTGCGGCGAAAATAGGTGAACGTCTCGATAAGGCCGGTTTTGAAAATACTCATGAACAGGCCTTGGCGCTGGCCGAAAAAGCCCAGGTAACCCGTGCCCACTTTGCCCGGGTGCTGGTGGCGCAGGGAGCGGCTAAAACCATGCAGGGGGTGTTTAAAAAATACCTCAGTCGCGGTAACACAGGTTATGTACCTAGCACTTGGTGCGATATGGGCACCGCCGTAGACGCCATTCACAGTGCCGGTGGTCAGGCCGTTTTGGCTCACCCCGGGCGTTATAAAATTTCGAACAAGTGGTTACGTAAGCTGCTTGCTGAATTTAGCGCACTCGGTGGCGATGCCATGGAAGTGGCGCAAACCCAGCAAGCCCCATGTGAGCGACAGTTTTTAGGCCAGTTGGCGCGCGAGCATGGACTCCTATGCTCACAGGGTTCAGATTTCCATTTCCCTTTACCTTACATAGAATTAGGAAAGAACCTATACTTACCAAAAGACTGCGAAGGCGTATGGCAACGCTGGCGGTCAGAACCATAATTGAATTACAAGGACAGCAATGAGTCAGTTTTTTCATATCCATCCGCAAAACCCGCAGCGTCGCCTTATTCAGCAGGCGGCGGACATTATTCGCCAAGGTGGGGTGGTGGTATACCCAACCGACTCAGGTTATGCCATCGGCTGTCAGCTCGGGGAGAAACAAGCGCAGGAACGCATCACTCGCATTCGTGGCATCGAAAAGCATCATAACTTTACCCTGATGTGCCGCGATTTATCCGAACTTGCCACCTATGCTCGGGTCGACAACCAGATGTTTCGTCTCATTAAAAACAATACCCCGGGACCCTATACCTTTATTTTAAAGGGCACCAAAGAAGTACCGCGCCGGGTGCTCAATGAGAAAAAGAAAACCATAGGTATTCGCGTCAGTGACCATCCTATCAGTCAGGCTCTGCTCGAAGAGTTGGGCGCACCCTTGATGAGTTGCTCGCTGATTCTACCCGGTGATCAGTTTACCGAGTCGGACCCAGATGAAATTCGTCTGCGTTTGGAAAAACAGGTGGATGTCATTATTCATGGCGGTTATTTAAGCGAGCAGGCCACGACCGTCGTCGATATGTCCGAGGACGATATTGAAGTACTGCGCGTTGGCTGTGGTGATCCAAGTCCATTTCAATGACAGAGCACGTTCTACCCCAGCAGCAAAAGTTACCTCTGGCCTTTATTCGCGGCGAAGCCATGATAGAAAAGCCGGAAGACTTGTACATTCCCCCGGATGCCCTCGAGGTGGTGCTGGAGACCTTTGAAGGTCCGCTTGACTTACTTTTATATCTGATCAAAAAGCATAAACTCGATGTGCTGGAGCTCTCGGTGTTTAGCATCACAGAGCAATACATGAAGTATGTGGAGATGATGCGTGAGTTTCAGCTTGAACTGGCGGGAGAATACCTGGTGATGGCGGCGCTGTTGGCGCAAATCAAATCGCGCCTGTTGCTGCCGGTACATCAGGAGTTGGGGGAGGACGAGGAAGATCCTCGTGCCGAGCTGGTGCGTCGTCTGCAAGAATACGAACAATTTAAAAAGGCCGCCGAGCGTCTCGATGAAATTCCACGGCTGGAGCGGGATATTTTTACCGCCCATGCTTTGGTTGACGAGCAGGCCAAGCCCGAGCCCTTGATGCCCGATGTCTCCATGCAGGATCTGATGCTGGCGCTCAGTGATGTGATGGCGAGGGCAAAAACCTTCGAGCATCATCATATTAGCCCGGAACAACTGTCTACTAGACAGCGGATGAGCGATATTCTCGCACGGCTGCAACAGGCGCCGGGTTATCTCGACTTTCATGCCTTATTTACCGTCTCCGAAGGCCGAGCAGGTGTTGTAGTCACCTTTATCGCTATTTTAGAGTTGACCAAAGAGGGGCTGATTTTATGCCAACAGGCCGGTAGCGATGCGCTCATTCATGTGCGCTTAAAACCACAGGAAGAGGCATGTTCCCCTTTGCCTACGGCCGAGGCTCTGCCATAATAGCCGCTGCGACGGAGGTGCAGTCATGAGCAGCAGACGTATTAGTGATGAGCAACTGATCGAGCTCATTGAAGCGGCGATTTTTGTGTCACCGCAACCACTGACAAAAAAACAACTAAAAGAAACCGTACTCAGTGATATCAGCGTGGCGCCCAAGCGGTTAAACCAGGCCCTGGAGAGTATAGAAAATCACTATCAAACTCGCGGCATTCGCCTGGTTCAGGTGGGGTCGGGGTATCGCTTTCAGGCCTGCAGCAGCCTCAGCCCTTGGCTAAGCCAGTTGTTTGTTGAGCGTGCGCCTAAGTATTCGCGGGCGCTGCTAGAAACCTTGTCGTTAATCGCCTATCGCCAGCCCATAACCCGTGGCGAAATTGAGCAGGTGCGCGGAGTGACCGTGGCCAGCAATATTATGAAAACCCTGCAGGAGCGGGGGTGGGTAAAAGTTGTGGGCCATAAAGAGGTGCCGGGAAGACCCGCCCTGTATGCCACTACCAACGAGTTTTTAGACTATTTTTCTTTATCTGGCCTGGAGCAATTACCGCCCTTGCCGCCACAGCAGCATAGCCAGATAGAGCAACTATTACATGATCCTTCTGTGAGAGAACCATCTTAATGAGTGAAAAGTTACAAAAAGTGTTAGCCCGAGCCGGTGTCGGTTCCCGTCGTGAGATGGAAAAGTACATCGAAGCTAACCGTGTCAGTGTTGATGGCAAGGTGGCGCGTTTGGGCGACCGAGTCGAACCCACCCAATTAATCCGTGTTGACGGTCATATTGTCAAGATTGAGCAGCCGGCAGAGCGTATTTGCCGAGTATTGATGTACCATAAACCCGAGGGCGAGTTGTGTACCCGTAAAGACCCGGAAGGGCGTCGTACCGTGTTTGACCGCCTGCCGCGTATCGACGGCGATCGTTGGATTGCTATCGGCCGTTTGGATATCAATACCTCGGGCCTGTTACTGTTTACCAATGACGGTGAATTGGCAAACCGCCTGATGCACCCCAGTTATGAAATTGAACGTGAGTATTCGGTGCGCGTTTTCGGTGATGTCACCAATGAAACTCTGCGTACCCTGACCAAGGGCGTGGAGCTTGACGATGGCCCTGCACGCTTTCATACCATCAAGCCCATGGGTGGTGAGGGGATCAATAAATGGTTTAACGTCACCCTGAGCGAAGGCCGTAATCGTGAAGTACGTCGTATGTGGCAATCGCAGGGCGTGGAAGTATCCCGTCTTATTCGCGTGCGCTATGGCGAGCTGGAGCTCAACAAACGTTTACCTCAAGGCGGCTGGGAAGAGCTGGAATTGGGTCGGGTCAACTATTTGCGCAAAAGTGTAGGCCTGCGTCCAGAGAAGCAAACCAAGTTAACCGTTGAGCAGATGCAGCCTAAGCGTAAGGACAAGCGCGCCCAGGTGAATCGTATTCGTAAGGCGGAGAAAAAGCACAATCAACGTGTGCAGCAGCAAAAGAAACGCAGGTAGTCCCTGCGCAACAGCTAATAAAAAACGCCGTATTAAACGGCGTTTTTTATTTTTGAGCTAAGTAAACCGGTCGGGTTACTTTTTCACTTGTGCATCCAGCGATTGACCGTTTACCTCGATTGAGTCATCACTCATCAGGTAAAGGTAAGTCGGCATAAGATCTTCAGGGGTCGCCAATTTATCTCTGTCTTCACCTGGGAAGGCGCTGGCACGCATGCTTGTGCGGGTCGCCCCTGGGTTAATGCAGTTGATGCGGATATTGGTTTTACCCACTTCCTTAGACCAGGTCTGCATCATGCCTTCGGTGGCGAATTTAGAGATAGCGTATGCACCCCAAAATTCACGGCCTTCGCGGCCTACGCCCGATGAGGTAAAGATAATTGACGCATGTGGCGCCTTACGCAGCACAGGGAACATGGCTTTGGTAAGCAAAGCCTGGGCGGTGACATTGACCTTCATAATGCTTTCAAAGGTCGATGAGCAAAAGTGCTCAAGAGGGCCCAGTGAGCCCAAGATGCTGGCGTTGTTTAACAGGCCATCAAGCTTGCCAAATTGTTGTTCTATGGTGGCAGCCAGATCGCGATAGTTTTGCTTGGTCGCACCTTTTAAATCAAGAGGTACAATCGCGGGCTGCGGGTAGCCAGCGGCGACGATTTCGTCGTACACGGCCTCCAATTTTTTGGTGGTTTTACCCAGCAAGATCACGGTAGCGCCGTGTTTGGCATAAGTCAGGGCGGCGACACGGCCAATGCCGTCACCAGCGCCGGTAACAAGGATTACTTTTTGGTCTAATGCATTCGCACTTGCATTGTAGTTTTGCATAGCTGTAGCACCCAGTGCATGATTTTTGCGGGATTTTACCACAGTCAATAAACAAGTAAGTGATTTATTACAAATTTAAGTAGCGAAACGTACCTGTTTACGATAAGTTAAACTGGTCTAATGTGTCATTAACGATTTTCTATCCTTTTGATTAACATTATTTGCGCAGAACAATAAGAATAGGTTTGGAGCCAACACAATGAAAAAAATGCTACTTTCTCTCGCTGTAGCTTCTGCTCTCGCTGGCTGTGGCAGCGAAGACACGCTCGAAGAAATCAAAACAGAGACCCCGACTGTAATCCCGCAATCCACCGTGGTTTTTGACCCCAGTAACGGCAAGGTGTCGGTTCCTAACGACCTGCTTTTTAGCGGCACTCAAGATGGCACGTTAGCGATTCCTGGCGAGGGAGATGATTACAGCAGCCCTCAGCTGGCCTTAGGTGCCCTGGACGGTTGGTCAACGCAAACCCCATTTAAAATCGATTTAAGCTTCGCAGCCGGTGTAAGTCTGGACGCAACCTCGGCGGCTACCCCGGGCAGTGTGCGTATTTTTGAAGTGGTGATGGGCGCAGATCAAAGCTCGCAGACCTGTGCGGCCGTGCCTGCCGGTATCGCCTGTGAGTTTGTGAAAGAATTAAATTTTGGCGTAGATTTTATTACTCAGGGCAGTGGCGATGCGGTTGCCGTGGTGCCTTTAAAACCCTTTACCCAAGGTCGCTCTTACATCACGGTATTGACCACGGGTCTCAAAGACAGTGAAGGTCGCTCTATCGCGCCCTCGTCAACTTATGCTCTAGCAAGCGGTGAAGAGCCGCTGGTGACTCCCGAGCAAAAATCACTGCAAGCCGTGCTAAACAGTTATGAGAATGTCATTGTCGGCAGCACCGATTTAAATAAAGACGATATCATCTATTCGGCGGCCATGACCATGCAATCGGCTGGTGAGATCCTCAATACCATTAAGAGTATCCTGGCGGCCTCATTGCAAGAGCCAAGCCTGCCGACTCCTGCGGTACAAATTCCGGAACAGCCGCTTATTACCGTCGGTCAGGTGTTCGCGTCACAAGGGATGCAGAATGTTCCTATGATGTTTAACGCGGTGAGCTATGAAAAGGGGAGTGTGGTACTTCCTAATTATATTAAGACGCCAAAAGGTACCGAGCTTAGCGATCTAAAAGACATTTACTGGCAGGGCGCCTGTGACAATGCCGTAGCGGTAATGGCGTATAAAGCTGAAGTAGGTGAAGCCTTCCCAGAGCAGCCATTAACTGCCGAGGACGGTTTTTGTTACACCTTAAGTGGCGGCCTGCTGCGCGATCTTGGTCTTGATGATAAGCGTCACCTCACCAAATACAACAAGATCCCTAAAGTACAAAGTTACGCCAATATTCCGGTGCAAATCACCAAGCCGAGCGATTTGGCAACCCTTAACACGATTCGCGGCCAGTTAGGCTTACCGGCCATGACGATGCCGGAAGGCGGCTGGCCCGTGGTTATCTTACAACACGGCATTACCCGTAAAAAAGAAGACATGCTGGCACTAACTGGTGCGCTTAGCCTGCAAGGCTTGGCAACCGTGGCCATCGATTTACCGGCGCACGGTGAGCGCGGCATTGACGTTGATCATGATGGTAAAGACGATTTCAATGCCACCACTGGCTCTATTTTGGCCTATATGAACCTGCAATCATTATTAGTAGGTCGTGATAATGTACGCCAGTCAACGGCGGATCTATTGGGTCTGCGTTTGGCCTTAAACTTCAGTGGTGACCCAGAACTAAACGCCCAAGACGTGAGCCTGGGTGCCATTTCCATGGGCTCTATTGTGTCGCCTTCGTTCCTGGCAACAACCAATACGCCGCTGGCACCTCAGATAGACCCATTATTCAAGGTTCATACCGCAGCGCTGAGCAGTGGCGGTGGCGGTGCAGCCAGCATTCTGCTTAATTCTGACACCTTTGGACCCTTTATTCAGGGCTCGGTATTGCTAGGTGCGGGAACGGCAGAATCGGCCACTTTTAATGCCTTCTTGCAAGACGGTGCCCTGGCCAGCTGTGCCCAGTATGTAGAAAACCAAGAAGCCTATGTAACCTGTAGTTATCAGGCTTTCCTGGCTTCGCTTAACGCTACGGGCGACAGTGCCAGCCTGGCGAGCATTCAAGACCTGGTCAGCGAGTTCTCCTTTGCGGCGCAGACCCTTATCGACGCAGGTGACCCAACCAACTACGCCATGCGCGTCAATGCTCAGGGCACGCCGGTATTAACGACCGCAGTTGTCGGCGATGGTATGACAACAAAACCTGACACAGTAGTTCCGGTGCAAGTGGCAACCAACCCAATTGCCGGTACGATCCCGCTGTCGTTATTGATGGGTGCCTCTGTGGCCACCGAAATGCAAATGACGCCAGAGCCGGCAAGCTACCTGGTGCGCTATGCCAAGGGTCACCATGGTTCGCTACTCACGCCAGCGCCAGATCCGTCGGCTAGCTTGAGTTCTTCAGCCGAGGAAGATGCGCAAAACAGTGCGGCGGCTAATGCCGAAATGCAACGTCAGTTTGCTACTTATCTTGCAACCAAGGGCACGGTGCTGCCTATCACAGATACCTCTGTGATTGCTCAATAAGGCTACTTAGTAAAGAGATAAGCCGTACCTAGGGTGCGGCTTTTTGTATGCCTGTACGCTGTGTTACATTGCCTGCATACCTAATTTAAGAGGAATTTCAGTGGAATACTTATTCGAATACGGCCTGTTTTTGGCTAAAGCCCTGACCATAGTGTTAGCCATAGGCGTGGTGATTGCGCTTATTGTAGGCGCCGCGGCAAAGCCAAAAAGTAAACCTGGTTTTTTGGAAGTTGATGATTTATCGAAGGAAATGAAGCAGATAAAGGATGACTTCCTAGACAATACCTTGGATAAAAAGGCGCTGAAGATACTTAATAAAGAGCGTAAACAGGCGGCCAAGGAAGAAGCGGATAAAGAGCCCAAAGGCAGACTCTATGTGATTGACTTTAAAGGCTCAATGGATGCCCATGAGGTGGAGTGCCTACGCCAGGAAGTGAGCGCCATTATTAGTTTGGCGGATAAAGAAAAGGATCAGGTGTTGGTGCGGTTGGAAAGCGGCGGTGGCGTGGTACACGGCTATGGCCTAGGTGCATCTCAACTACAGCGCCTGAAAGATGCAGGTATTAAACTGACCGTGGCCATAGATAAGGTTGCTGCCAGCGGCGGCTATATGATGGCCTGTGTGGCCGATGAGATCATTGCCGCGCCTTTTGCTATTGTTGGTTCGATTGGCGTGATCGCGCAAATCCCCAACTTTAATAAGGTATTGAAGAAGCACGATATTGATTTTGAACAGATCACCGCCGGTCAATATAAACGCACCCTCACTCTGTTTGGTGAGAATACCGATGCGGGTCGAGAAAAATTTCGCGAAGAAATCGAACAAACCCATGTCTTGTTTAAACAGTTTGTCGCTCAGCATCGTCCCGTCTTAGATATGGAGCAAGTGGCCACCGGCGAGCATTGGTTCGCCCTGGATGCACTTAACAAGGGCTTGGTGGACAGGATCAGTACCAGCGATGATGAGCTTTTGAGTTTGGTGAAGGATTATCAGACCTACAAGGTAACCTATAAACAGAAAAAAGGATTGGCCGAGAAGGTGGCGAAAAACTTTGCCATCAGCATAGAGCACCTGGGCATGCGTCTTTGGAGTAAAAGTAAAGGGTTAAGACCTTAATTTTAAAACCTGAATTAAAAAAGCCTCGCGGATAGCGAGGCTTTTTTATGGGCGAGAGTATTAGCCAGCGGCGTTAACTCTGTGCTTTAGGCTTATATTCTTCGAGCTCTTTCGCCGACTCTAAATCGTTAAACACGGCTTCATCAAGCTGGCCTTCTGATTTGGCTACGACACAGGTTACCATACAGTCACCGGTGACGTTCACCGCGGTGCGGGTCATATCGAGCAGACGGTCAACGCCTATGATCAGGGCAATCCCTTCTACCGGCAGACCCACCTGGTTCAGTACCATGGCCAGCATAATAAGGCCGACACCGGGCACGCCAGCGGTGCCTACCGAAGCCAGGGTGGCGGTAAGAATAACCATTAGGTAGTCGGAAATGGTGAGATCAACGGCGAACACCTGGGCGATAAACACCGTAGCCACACCTTGCATAATGGCGGTGCCATCCATATTGATGGTCGCGCCGAGTGGCACAGTGAAAGAAGCCACCGAGTTACTGGCACCTAGCTTTTTGGTGGCCGTTTCAAGGGTCACCGGCATGGTTGCGCTGGAACTTGAGGTACTGAATGCAAACAGACAGGTGTCTTTCATTTGCGCCAGGAACCTAACTGAGCTCAGGCCGGTAAAGAGTTTGAATATAATCGAATAGTTTACCAAAGCATGAATAAGCAGTGCAGCAATAACGATGCCAAAGTACTTTGCCAGGCTCCAAATTAGACCGATTTCAATGGTGGTAAATAATTTCGCCATCAAACAGAACACCCCGTATGGGGCGATATTCATAAGCAGAGTCACCAGCTTAAGAATGACATTATTTAGGTCTTCGAAAATCGCGCTAAGGCGCTGTCCCGCTTCGCCGCTCAGTGCCATAGCAACACCAAAAAGCAATGAGAACACGATGACCTGCAGCATGTTACCGTTGGCCATGGCATCGATTGGATTGGTCGGGAACATACCGATAATCACCTGCGCCAGGGTCGGAGCCTGCTTGGCATCGAAGTTTGCATCATGGGGCAGGGCAATGCCTTCACCTGGGTTAAACAGCAGAGCCAGGGTAATGGCGACGGTAATGGCAATGGCGGTGGTGGCAAGATACATGACGATGGATTTGCCGCCCAGGCGTCCCAGGGTCTTTGGATCGCTGAGATTACAGGTACCGCATACCAAAGACACAAACACTAAGGGCACTACCAGCATTTTTAAGCTGGCGATAAAGATTTGTCCGCCTATATGGAGCAATCCATCGACGAAAAATGCTTTTACAGGCAGGGAGAAAAGCCCTAAATTAAGCAGTAATTCTTGTTCACCGCCGAGTATGAATTTGAACAGGAAGCCAACAAATACTCCCAGTCCCATACCCAGCATAATGCGTGTGGTGAGGCTTAATGAACCTTGTGAAGACATAAGTAACATTCAACTTCATTATAATAATTTTGCTATAGCCTATCAGCGAACCGGCTTTAATGCAGCGAAAAACGATAACTTTTTATCAATATGCGCGCTAATTAAGCAGGCTGTCAGAAACGTTTTGTTAGGCGGTGAACAGCGAATAAACAGGCCTTTTTTCACCTTTAGTGGTAAATGGAGGGGTCGCGGTTGGCAATTTTGTTTTTATTCCTATATATTTGCCCCGAATTTGCCAAGGGGCGCTATTTTACATAATTCGCCCCTGGTTAAAAGCGCAGCAAGCGCTGGTTAAAAAATCACTGGTTGGATAAAAGTTTAGTGTTAAAGCTTGTAACAATGGGTGATAGTAGATATACCTATATTTATTCGTGCCCAGGACAAGGGCAGTCATTACATACAAGAGATGGGTCAACTTAGGCTATTATGGGCAAATCGCTAGTCATTGTAGAGTCTCCTGCAAAAGCAAAAACAATCAATAAATACCTGGGTAAGGACTACATCGTTAAGTCCAGCGTTGGTCACGTCCGTGACTTGCCGACGTCTGGCTCGGGTAAAGCCAAAGCACCTGCAGGTAAGTCTCCGGCAGAAGTACGAAAAATGGCGCGGAAGAAAAGGCGGCATATAAAAAGAAGCGAGACTACCAAAACCTAGTTGCGCGCATGGGTATCGATCCGGAAAAAGGCTGGCAGCCCCATTATGAAATCCTTCCCGGAAAAGAGAAGGTGGTTCAGGAGCTGAAAAAGCTAGCGCAAGATGCCGATGAAATCTATCTCGCAACCGATTTGGATAGAGAAGGGGAGGCCATTGCTTGGCACCTGGAAGAGATCATCGGTGGCGATAAAGACAAATATAAGCGTGTGGTGTTCAATGAAATCACCAAGAACGCCATTCAACAAGCCTTCTCTGCTCCCGGCGAACTCAACACCGACATGGTCCAAGCGCAGCAAGCGCGTCGTTTCCTTGATCGTGTGGTGGGCTTTATGGTGTCGCCTCTGCTTTGGCAAAAGGTCGCCCGAGGCTTGTCTGCCGGTCGTGTGCAGTCCGTTGCGGTACGCTTGTTAGTTGAGCGTGAGCGTGAAATTAAGGCCTTTATCCCGCAGGAGTTTTGGGATATCCATGCCGATGTGAGTGCCAAAGAAGAAGCGTTGCGCTTGTTGGTTAGCAAACAACAAGGTCAGGCATTCAAACCTGTTAATAAAGAACAGGCTGATGCGGCTACGGCGTTGCTACAAGACGCGCGTTATGTGGTCAGCGAAGTAGAAGAAAAACCGAGCAAAAGCCGTCCAAGTGCGCCCTTTATTACCTCGACCATGCAACAGGCCGCCAGTACGCGCCTGGGTTATGGCGTAAAGAAAACCATGATGCTGGCGCAACGTCTGTACGAAGCCGGTTATATCACCTATATGCGTACCGACTCGACCAATCTGTCGCAAGACGCCATCAACATGTGTCGCGACTATGTTAACGATAACTTCGGTGCCAATTACCTACCGGAAAAAGCGAATATCTACAGCGCCAAAGGCAATGCCCAGGAAGCGCACGAAGCGATTCGTCCTTCCGATGTTAAGGTGCTTTCAGGGCACGTTGAAGGCGTCGATGCCGATGCCAAGAAGCTCTATGAGCTGATCTGGCGTCAGTTTGTGGCTTGTCAGATGGTTCCTGCACAGTACGACTTAACCACCATTCGTGTTGAGGCCGGTGACTTTGAGCTTAAAGCCAAGGGCCGAGTGATGCGCTTTGACGGTTGGACTCGGGTGCAACCTGCTGTACGTAAAAAGAATGAAGAAGAGCAGGCGCTGCCGGCATTGGCAGTGGGTGATGAGCTGTCCTTGGTTGAGCTTGATCCGCAGCAGCACTTTACCAAGCCGCCGGCGCGTTACAGCGAAGCCAGCCTGGTTAAAGAACTTGAAAAGCGTGGCATTGGCCGACCTTCTACCTATGCCGCTATTATCAGCACCATTCAGGACCGCGGCTATGTGCGCGTTGAAAACCGCCGCTTCTTTGCCGAGAAAATGGGTGAGATCGTCACCGATCGTTTAGTGGAGAACTTCACCGAGCTGATGAACTACGACTTTACCGCCAAGATGGAAGAGCGTCTCGATGATATCGCCGAGGGCGAGCGTCAGTGGACTCAGGTGCTGGATAATTTCTACGAGGACTTTAGCAGCCAGCTAAGCATTGCCAGTGGTGATGAAGCCGAAGGCGGCATGCGTCAAAACCAAATGGTGGAAACCGATATCGATTGTCCCACCTGTGGCCGTAAAATGGGTATTCGTACCGCCTCGACCGGCGTGTTCTTAGGCTGTACCGGTTACAACCTGCCGCCGAAAGAGCGTTGTACTACCACCATGAACCTGACTCCAGGTGAGGAAGCGGTTAACGCCGACGAGGTGGAAGACGTAGAAACATCAACCCTGATGCAGATGAAGCGTTGTCCTAAGTGTGAAACCGCCATGGACTCCTACCTGATCGATGAAAACCGTAAACTGCATGTCTGTGGTAATAACCCGGGTTGTAGCGGCTATATCATAGAGCAGGGGCAGTTTAAGCTTAAGGGCTATGATGGCCCCATTATCGAGTGCGATAAATGCGGCAACGATATGGAGCTTAAAAACGGTCGCTTTGGTAAGTATTTTGGTTGTACCAATGAAGAGTGTAAAAACACCCGTAAGCTGTTGAAAAACGGCGAGCCGGCGCCACCGAAAGAAGATCCGGTCCATCTGCCGGAATTACCCTGTGAAAAATCGGACGCCTACTTTGTGTTGCGCGATGGTGCTGCCGGGATATTCCTGGCCGCCTCGACCTTCCCGAAATCACGGGAAACACGAGCGCCTAAGGTGGAAGAGTTGCAGCGCTTCCGCGACCGTATTTCGCCTAAGTTTTATTACCTTGCCGATGCGCCTGCAGAAGACTCGGACGGTAATCCGGCGATTGTGCGCTTTAGCCGTAAAACCAAGTCTCAGTATGTGATGACCGAGGTCGATGGTAAGGCAACGGGCTGGAAGGCAACCTACGAGCATGGCAAGTGGGTGGTTGAAGAAAAGAAAAAAGCCGCTGCTAAAAAAGCCAAATAAGATTTAAGCATATAAAAAAGCCGCCCAACTAAGTTGAGGCGGCTTTTTATTTTCCCCTAGGCTTATAGCAAGCGTTTGAAAGCACTTGCTATGAATAAGCTAAGTGGTTATTTGATATCCACTTTCTCTACCGTTTGGTAGCCGGCAGAGGTCAACTCATCGTTGACGCAGTCCAAAACGTACTGATACAAGCCTTGCTCGTCGATGTCATCTTCCTTGGCCCAGTCTAGGCACATCTGCGTGTACTCCTTGATCGTCTCCGCGGGGGCGACTGGTAAATCATCACTGGCGTAAGCATTGCTTAAGCTAATAGCAAATAACACACTTAAAAGTTGGCATTTCATATTCTTATCCTCTAGGAATTAATATAGTTGCCATGGCTGCTGGGTCGGCATGGCCATTCAACATGGCTGTATTTTTAGCCCAGTGTTGGTACTTAGAGAAGTGAGTTATTTTTATCGTCAGGATAAATTAAATCGCCATAACTGCGGTTGCCGTGAGAAAGACAAAAAAAGAGCACCGCATGGTGCTCTTTCATGATGAACGCTTGTAACTGTGAATTTCGTAAGCGTATTTAAAACTTGCTTTAAGCGAGCTTAATGCGCGGCAAACCAGCAGCCGAAGCCGGGCAGGGTAAGGGTGCTTCCCTCAAGGCTGCCAGTGTGATGGCTTAACTCGCTAAACTCTTTTACCGGTTGCGTCTCTAAATTGATCTGTGCGCTGTGTGCTGCCAGGTTGAAGTAACACAGCAGAGTTTCACCCTGATGCGCTCGTTGAAACGCTAAAATCGGCTCATTGCTGTCAATAAAGGTGATATCACCTTCAAGCAGCACGCTTTTGGTACGGCGCCAGTGCATAAACTCTTGGTATGCATTTAACATGGAGTCTTGATCTTGCTGCTGCGTGGCCACATTGCTTGCCAGATGCGCAGGACTCAACGGCAACCAGGGTTTGGCGCTACTAAAGCCGCCTTGCTCACCGTCCTGCCAAGGCATCGGCGTACGGCAACCATCACGGCCCTTAAAGTTCGGCCAGAAGGTGATGCCGTAAGGGTCTTGCAGGTCCTCAAACGCCACACTGGCTTCACCCAGCCCCAACTCCTCACCTTGATACATGCACACACTACCGCGCAGGGACGCGAGCATTGCCGTGAGCATTTTCACCTGCTGCGGCTGCACTTCGCCGGTTGCTGACCAACGGCTGGCGACCCGCTCCACATCGTGGTTACTAAAGGCCCAACAAGGCCAGCCTTCAAGCATACGTGCCTCTAAAGTCTCTACCGTAGTGCGTATGTATTCGCTGCTGTAGTCATTGGTTAGTAGCTCAAAGCTGTAACCCATATGCAACTTGTCGCCACCGGCGGTGTATTCGGCCATGGTCGCTAACGAGTCTTCCGAAGAGATCTCGCCCAGCGCTACTGTACCCGGGTATTTATCCAGCAGGGCACGGATGTCGCGCATAAACTCAAGGTTTTCTGGCTGAGTGTTGTTGTAATAGTGATACTGGAAGGCATAAGGGTTGTCTTCGCTAAAGCCGCGACCCTGACGCTTTTCCTTCGGCTTAGCCGGGTTATCCCTTAGTTGGGCATCATGATAACAGAAATTAATGGCATCCAAACGGAAGCCGTCTACACCCTTTTTCAGCCAAAACTCGACATTATCCAGTACCGCCTTACGTACGTCCGGATTATGGAAGTTAAGATCCGGCTGCTCGGTTAAGAAGTTATGCAGGTAATACTGGCCGCGACGGGGCTCCCATTGCCAAGCCGGACCACCGAAAATTGATAACCAGTTGTTCGGTTGGGTGCCATCTTCTTTGGCGTCGGCCCACACATACCAATCCGCTAAGTCACTGTCTTTGCTTTCGCGGCTTTCTATAAACCAAGGATGTTGGTCCGAGGTATGACTGAGCACCTGATCGATAATAATCTTGATATCACGTTTATGAGCTTCTTCTATCAGCTCATCGAAGTCGGCAAGGTTGCCAAACAGTGGGTCGATATCGCGATAGTCGCTAATATCGTAACCAAAGTCTTTCATGGGCGACTTAAAAAAAGGCGAGATCCACACGGCATCCACGCCTAAGTCATTAATATAATCTAAGCGGTTGATAATACCGCGAAGATCGCCAATTCCATCGCCATTGGTGTCTTGAAAGCTACGGGGGTAAATTTGGTAAATAACCGCACCTTTCCACCACTGTGGGTTTGCCATATCGCACTCCAGATGAAAACCTAATTAGTCAAACTGGGAAAAGAATACGGCAAGCCGCAAAGGCTTGTAAAAGAACTGCATACGTATGCATGCTGGATACGTATGCATAGAGTAAGGGAGCGGGCTTCTCTTGAACTCCACCGGGGGCAGGTCATCAACCCAAAGACAAGCTTACCAATGTCAGTCGTGCGCGACTTAGTTGCTGTTTGGACAACAATCAAGATGCACTGGGTTAGGGCGTTACGGCTGGGTTTTGCACCACCATGGTGTTATTATATTTTGGTCTGACCAATTAACACCGTGTTTAATGCGCAAATTATCGTTTGTCCGGGGGCTGACCTGGACGGCGATAGAGGCTCTACTTTTGTTAACATTTACTCCATTTAGTCAGTCGAATGGCTATCACTTAACACTTTTATACATGCGGTTCCGCTGTACACTGCGTCAACTGGCGCCGTGCCTATATCGGTGTTATTTTTCGTGTAATCCAAATGTTAACAAAGTCCCTGTTATAGCCTCTGAATACGTATGCATAAATTTGTTATTAATTTAGCACGGGAGTTAGTATTTTTTGCGACAACAACATGAGCCAACTTGGTGCAGCGCTAACTACCACCTCGTTCGGCCACAAATTATGGTTAATTGGGGTAAAACAGTATGTCTATGTTCAAACCAAGTATGCTAACTCTTGCGTTGATCAGCGCCGGGGTTGCCAGTAGCAATGTTGCCTTGGCACAAGAAAATGATGCGGCAAGCGCTGAAGAACAACAAAAGGTTGAAGTGATCGAAGTGCGCGGCTTTCGTCGCAGCGTCGCTGAGTCAATCAACACCAAGCGTTTCGCCAGTGAAGTAGTAGAGTCTATTTCTGCCGAAGACATTGGTAAGCTACCGGATTCATCGATTGCCGAGTCAATCGCGCGCCTACCCGGCCTGACGGCGCAGCGCCTTGACGGTCGTGCATCGCGCGTGAGCGTACGTGGTTTTAGCGAAAACGAAAGCGCCACTACTTTTAATGGTCGTGAGCAGGTATCTATCAGCGATAACCGCGGTGTTGAATTTGACCTGTATCCGTCTGAGATTATGAGCGGTGTAACCGTATATAAAACACCGAGTGCCTCGATTGAAGCCGAAGGCATTGCCGGTGTAATCGACATGCAGACCGTGCGTCCTTTAAGTAAAGGTGAGCAGGTTATCCAGTTTAACGGTCAGTACGAGCAAACCAGCTTCGATAAACTAAACCCGGACGGCGACGATAAAGGTTTCCGTGGCACCCTTTCTTATATTGATCAATTTGCCGATGACACCTTCGGCGTGGCCTTTGCCTACACCACTATGAGCTCACCTAACCAGGAGAAGCGTTGGAACTCGTGGGGCTATCCGGACCTTGAAGCCCCAGAT
Source organism: Pseudoalteromonas sp. T1lg48 (assembly GCF_002964785.1). Classification (GTDB taxonomy): domain Bacteria; phylum Pseudomonadota; class Gammaproteobacteria; order Enterobacterales; family Alteromonadaceae; genus Pseudoalteromonas. Next base: position 485,304 of record NZ_PQCC01000018.1, on the reverse strand, counting down.
GGCAACACCTATTCGGTACTAGGCGGCGCCAAACCCTTCGTGCGCTCCTCTACCTTAGAGCGTGACTCGGCCATGTTGGTACTTGAATATGCACCGACCAGCGAACTAAATATGACGTTCGATGCCCTTTACGTTGATTTTTCGGATGAGAAAATCTTGCGCGGCATTGAGGTACCTTTTGCCTGGGGTCAAGGCTCAATCGATCCAGACAGTGTTGAAGTCGATGCGCAATCGGGTTTTATCACCAGCGCCATCACCGAAGGTCAGCGCGTCGTCGTCCGTAACGACTTTGAAGAGCGTAACGCCGAGCTGACTCAGTTTGGCTTTAATGTTGAATACCTCATCAGCGACGAATGGTCGGTCGAGTTTGACGCCAGCCGTTCTGAAGTAGAGCGTCAGGTATGGAGTATCGAAAGCTACTCGGGTACCGGCCGCGGAGACAATAATGGCGTAGCCGATGATCTGGGTTACACCTTTAACGGCGGTAATACGGGTGCGCAATTTACCCATGGCCTCGATTACAGCGACTTTAACCTGATCCAATTGGGCGGCCCATTGACTTGGGGTTACAGCCAACCACTCAATGAGAAATACGGCCTTATCGGTTCACCATACGAAAATGCCGCTCAGGATGGCTTTATTAACGCTCCTGAGATTGAAGACGAGTTAAGCACTTTAAAGCTTGCTGCCAGCAAACTGTTAGACAATGCCTACTTCAACAAGGTGAGCTTTGGTATTTCTTACCGGGACCGCGAAAAGAGCAAGCTATCTGAAGGCTACTTTATGACGCTTTCAAGCTTCTCATTGGATAACCCGGGTATGATGATGGTGCCTGAGCAGTACCGTGTGGGTTCGGCTAGCCTCGACTTTATTGGTATGGGCGACATGATTGCCTATGATACCCGTGCCCTGATTGACGATGGTTACTACGATCTGTTGCAAGAAAGCTTGAACGACTCTAAGCACAAGACGCGTTCTTGGACCGTACAGGAAGAAGTGACAGCGATGTTTGTGCAGGCCGATATCAACGCCGAGCTAGGTGACATGCCGGTAACCGGTAATATTGGCGCTCGCTATGTTAAAACCGAGCAATCATCACAGGGCTTTGAAGCCGCAACGGTTGATGGCCAGGTGGTGGCAACGCCAATCGATGTAAGCCATGATTACTCACACTTCCTACCAAGCGTGAACCTTAATGTGGCGATCACCGATGACCAAACGATCCGTTTTGGTGCGGCCAAGACCATTTCTCGTGCCCGTTTGGATGAGATGAACTCATCGGTAGCGATCAGCTACAACGCCACGGACAAGCCAGATGAGAATGGTAACTTCTGGTCTGTTTCAGGCGGTAACACTAAGCTTGAGCCGAAAGAGGCGGTGGGTTTTGATCTGAGTTATGAAAACTACTTTAGCGACGAGGGTTACTTCTCAGCGGCTATTTTCTACAAGGATCTGAAAGAGTGGACATTCGACGAGACATACTTTGTCGACATGGGTGACAGACCTGATCCGGCCACCGGTATCGTTCCTCCGGCAGACAGACAAACCGCTTCACGCAGCAGTAAGATCAACGGCGGCGGCGGTGATCTGTGGGGTTATGAGCTATCTGTAGCACTGCCATTTAACCTGTTCGCCGATGAGCTTGAAGGCTTTGGTTTGCTTGCCAGTCACACCGGGGTTGAGCAGGATATCGAAGACCAAAATGGTAACGAATATGAACTGCCGGGACTTTCTGATAGCATTCAAAGCCTGACCCTATATTATGACCGTTATGGTTTCAGTGCCCGTACCAGCATGCGTAAGCGTAGCGACTTTAAAGGCGATGTGTACGGACCGGGTTTTGCAACTAACCAGGTTGCTATTCAAGGTGAGACCATTTGGGATGCGCAAATCGGGTATGACTTTGGTGAGTCGGGTATTGCCGGCCTAGAAGGATTAGAGATGACCTTCCAGGTGCAGAACATCACCGAAGAGCCATTTGTGTCTCTACAAGGTGATAACTCACTGCAAGTACGCGACTACCAGGATTATGGTCGTACTTACTTGCTGGGTTTCAGGTATGAGCTATAACTCTTAAATGAAGTTTAAAAAAGCCCTTGAATTTTCAAGGGCTTTTTCACAGGAGTAGAAATATGGCGGAAGTAAAAAAGGTGCTGATCCTTGGCGGCGGTACCGCCGGTTGGCTAAGCGCGGCCTTGTTGGCGAAATTGATGGGGTCGCGTGTTGATATCACCCTGGTGGAGTCGACGCACATTGGCACCATCGGGGTAGGCGAGGCGACCATACCGCCCATAGTCGCTTTTAATCAGGCCCTTGGTATCGATGAGCAAACCCTTTTGGCGCGCACCAGTGCCACCATTAAACTGGGTATCCAGTTGAGAACTGGGGTCAAGTAGGCGACAGCTATATGCACGCCTTCGGCTCGCTCGGTAAGGCCTTTCCATTTTGTGACTTCCACCATATTTTTCATGCTGCCAAAGAACAGGGCCACAGTGGCTCGCTTTGGGATTACTCGTTAAATTACCAAGCCGCCCAAGCGGAGCGTTTTACGCCTATGGCGCACATTCCGGGCACGCAATTGCCTGGCACTCAACACGCTTATCATTTCGATGCCTCACTGTATGCTCAACTGCTTCGCGAGCGTGCCGAAGCCTTAGGAGTGACACGTATCGATGCCAAGGTGACCTATGTTAGCCAGCATCAAAATGGCGATATTCGCGCTCTGACATTGGATAACGGCACAGAGGTGGAAGCCGACCTCTTTATCGACTGCAGTGGTCTGCGCGCCTTGCTTATTGAACAAACTCTGGGCGTGGGTTTTGAGGATTGGAGTCATTGGCTGCCGTGCGATCGTGCTATTGCCGTGCAAAGCGAATTACCCGATGGGCACAGCCCTAAGCCTTATACCCGGGCTATTGCTCGAGAGTATGGCTGGCAATGGCAAATTCCGCTGCAACATCGCATGGGCAATGGATTGGTTTATTGCTCGCGCTACATGGATGAAGCGCAGGCGATGGCGCAACTGAATGAGCATCTGCCGGGTAAGGCCATCACCGAGCCCAGAGTCATAAAATTTCGCACCGGTCAGCGACGCAAACAATGGCAAAACAATGTGGTGGCCATCGGTCTAAGCAGTGGCTTTTTGGAGCCTCTGGAGTCCACCAGTATCCATCTTATTCAAACCGCCATTATTCGCTTGATTAAGCATTTCCCTCATCAGCAAATAAGCACTGCGGCGCGGGACTCGTATAATCAGCAATTTAGCACCGAAATGGCGCAAATTCGCGACTTTATTATCCTCCACTACGCCTTGAATCAGCGCCAGGACAGTGCATTTTGGCGTCATTGCCAAAGCATGGAGTTACCTGAGTCGTTAACTCAAAAGCTGGCCTTGTTTGCGCAAACGGGCACGGTATTTCGCCACCAGGACGAGTTATTCTCCGAAGTGGCCTGGCAGCAGGTGTTGCTAGGGCAAAACTGCTTGCCGCAGCAGCATCATCCCTTGGCCGAGCAGTTCAGTGCCGAGCAGCGCAGCGAATTACTTGCCAGTTTATGCACCCTGATAGAGCGCACCGTAGCGCAAATGCCGAGCCATCAGGAATATATTGATACCCTGGTAGCGAGCGCCAAATAAAGGTGCTGATCCGCGCCTGAACGGGCGGATAATATGGCTTTGGTATGGCTTGAATACGTATGCACGCCATACCCAAGTGGGTCCAGAGCACGTAATATTTTTGTCATAACAATAGATAAACAAAGTAAGCGAATGATAAATAGCAAGTTGAAAACGCCGTTATTGGCATTGTCGCTGAGCGCGGCGCTGGTCGCTTGTGGCCAGGAGCCGCAGCAGCAGAGCTCAGACGCCGATAGCAGCATAGAGCAGGGTCAGCAGCAGGTGCAAAAGCCCGTGGTTTACCAGGTTTTTACCCGCTTATTTGGTAACACCAACACCACCAACGAGCCATGGGGCACCCTGGAGCAAAACGGTGTCGGTAAATTTGCAGATTTCAACGATGCGGCCCTTGAAGGCATTAAAGAGCTGGGTGTCACTCATATCTGGTATACCGGTGTTTTGCATCACGCCATGGTGACCGATTACAGCGACTTTGGCCTGCCCGGCGATGATCCGGATGTGGTCAAAGGCCGTGCCGGATCTCCTTACGCTATTAAAGATTACTACAACGTAAACCCCGACCTGGCTGCTAAGCCCGCCGACCGCTTACGTGAATTTGAGGACCTGATCGCACGCACCCATAAGCATGGCATGAAGGTGATCATCGACATAGTGCCCAATCATGTGGCCCGCGATTACCACTCTGTCAGTAAACCTCAGGGCGTTGAAGACTTTGGTGCCAAAGACGATACCAGCGTTGCTTATAAGCGCGACAATAATTTCTATTATGTGGTGGGTGAGGACTTTACTGTTCCCCAAGACACCAATTACCAGGTGCTGGGCGGCCAAAGCCACCCGTTAGCGGATGGTAAATTTGCCGAAAGTCCGGCGAAGTGGACCGGCAACGGCGCGCGCAAGGCACAGCCGGATATTAACGACTGGTATGAGACGGTGAAGATCAACTACGGTGTTAAGCCCGATGGCAGCTATGACTTCCCCCGTTTGCCGGATAACTACGCCGAGCTGGATCACCGTGCCCATTATGCCTTTTGGCAGGAGCAGGAGCTGCCCGATAGCTGGTATAAGTTCCGCGATATCACCCAATACTGGCTCGAAAAGGGCGTAGATGGCTTCCGCTACGATATGGCGGAAATGGTGCCGGTGGAATTTTGGAGCTTTTTAAACTCCTCCATCAAGATGAGCAACCCGGATGCCTTTTTGCTGGCCGAGGTTTATAACCCCGAGCTATACCGCCCTTATATTCATTTAGGCAAGATGGATTACCTGTACGACAAGGTCGGTTTCTACGACAGCCTTAAGGCCATTATTCAAGATAAAGCAGAGGCCAGCGAGCTGCTGACAACGCACCAAGAGGTGGCAGATATTGAACAACATATGCTGCACTTTTTGGAAAACCACGATGAGCAGCGCCTGGCGAGCCCGGACTTCGCCGGCGATATGAACTGGGGCAAGCCGGCGATGACGGTCTCAACCCTGATTGGGCGCTCACCGAGCATGCTGTATTTCGGCCAAACCGTGGGCGAAGACGGCTCTGAAGAGCCGGGATTCGGCGACCCAACACGCACCAGTATTTTCGATTATATCGGCGTACCCGCCCACCAAGCCTGGATGAACGGCGGTAAGTTCGACGGCGGCGCGCTTAACGATAAGCAGCGTGCGCTGCGTCAGTTTTATGTTGATTTGATGGCGCTTAATTCTCTTCCTGCGATTGTCGCCGGTGAGCTGATCCCAGTGCCAAATTCGGCGCCCGATTCAGTGATCAGTTTTGAGCGCAGGCTAGGCGAGCAGCGTATTGTCGTGGTTGCTAACTTTGGCAAGCATCCGGTGTTTGTAGATATTGAGCCGGAGCAAGCCGTGGTCGGGACAACCCTCCTGGGCACACGTCCTCTGTATTTAGAAAAGCAAATTCCAATCAAGTTGCCATATCAGGGCGTTACCGTATTGCAGCTGGGGGTCCAAGTAGATGAATAATGAAAGACCGAGCCTGAGTTTTTGGCAAATTTGGAACATGTGTTTGGGCTTTATGGGTATCCAGTTTGGTTTTGCCTTGCAAAATGCCAATGTCAGCCGTATTTTCCAAACCCTGGGCGCCGACATCGATGATATTCCCATTCTTTGGGTCGCAGCGCCTTTAACCGGCTTGATCGTACAGCCGATCATCGGCTATATGAGCGATAAGACCTGGGGCCGTTTAGGCCGTCGCCGTCCTTACTTTTTTTACGGCGCCATCGTCACCACGGCAGCATTGTTGGTGATGCCAAACTCGCCGACCTTGTGGGTGGCCGCCGGCATGCTATGGATTATGGACGCTTCCATTAACGTTACCATGGAGCCGTTTCGTGCCCTGGTAGGCGATAACTTGCCGAATAAACAGCGCGCCCTGGGTTATTCGCTGCAAAGCTTCTTTATTGGCGTCGGTGCCGTGGTAGCTTCAAGCTTGCCCTGGATCTTGAGTAACTGGTTCGATGTCAGCAATACAGCCGCCGCCGGGGTGATCCCAGAGTCGGTGCAATATGCCTTTTATATCGGAGGTGCCTTTTTATTGGTGTGCGTGATGTGGACCGTGTTTACCACCAAGGAATACAGTCCAGAGCAGTTGGCGGCGTTTGAAAAGAGCGAAGCTCACGTTGAGGTTGAAACACAAAAACAGGTGATTAACTTTGGTCGCACCATGAGCATCAGCGGTGTGATTGGCGCGGCAATTGTCGCTTTGGTTACCCTGATGGGCTTGGAAAAAGAGCTGTACCTGCTGGGTGCAGGGCTATTGGCCTTTGCCTTGCTCCAAGGCATTGCCCTTTGGCAACAAACCAAGCAATACACAGAAAACGGCTTTTTTGCCGTGGTGTACGATGTTTTCACCATGCCGACGGCGATGCGCCAATTGGCCTGGGTGCAGTTTTTCAGCTGGTTTTCACTCTTTGCCATGTGGATTTATACCACGGCAGCGGTAACCAGTTACCACTACGACACCTTGGATGTGACGTCCAAGGCTTATAACGACGGTGCGGACTGGGTGGGTGTGCTGTTTGCCGCCTACAATGGTTTTGCCGCCCTGGCTGCGCTTATTATTCCTATCATGGTTAAGCGAATGGGGATTCGTTTGACCCATGCGCTGAATCTTATCTTAGGCGCGGCGGCGCTAATTAGCTTTATGTTTATTGAAGATCCCAGCTGGCTCATGTTACCCATGGTAGGCATAGGTTTTGCGTGGGCGTCGATTCTCTCTTTACCTTACGCCATGCTATCGACCACCTTGCCGAGTGCAAAAATGGGGGTCTACATGGGTATTTTTAACTTCTTTATCGTTATTCCACAGTTGCTCGCGGCCAGCATCCTGGGCCTTATCCTCAAGCATGGGTTCGCCAACCAGCCTATTTATGCCTTAGTGATTGGCGGCATTTCCTTTGTCCTGGGTGCCATCGCGGTTAGTCGAGTCAAATTAGTAAAATAATAAGGGGACACTCAGTGAAAGTTTTAAACTCAATTATGGCGGCCATGCTGGTCGCAGGGCTGACGGGCTGTAACAGCGCCGAGCAACAAACAACTGCGGTTGTGGCTTCCTCCGAGACTGCACCGGGCGCCCCCGGCGATACGCCTTATTGGGCCTATTCGGGTAAAACCGGCATAGGCACCTCGTTTGAGGCCTATCATAACGGCCAATACAGCGATCAGGCTGTGACCGGCCCCGTGTCTAAGGTGTGGTTCTCCCTGGCCAAGGGCATGATCACCGAAACCATGTTTGGCCTTATTCATCAGGCGCAAATTCGCGATATGCAGTTTATTGTCACCGGTGCAGACTTTGTGGTCAGCGAACAAGATGGCTTAAAAAACACTGTGGAATATCTTGATACCGATGAGCAGGGCCGTCCACGCTCCTTGGCGTATCGGGTGATCAGCGCAGACGAGCAGGGACGTTTTCGTATTATCAAGGATATTTTTACCGATCCGGATGCCCAGTCGCTGATGGTGCGGGCGCGCTTTGAAGCCAACCAGCCCGGCCTAACGGCGCATGTGCAGGTGAATCCCTATGTAAACAATGATGGCTTAAACGACAGCGCCAAGGTTGCTGGCGGTGCTCTGCTTGCCTATAGCGAAGGCAAACATTTCCTAAGCCTGCAAAGCAAACAAGGTCTGAGCGATGCTTCGGTAGGCTTTTTTGGTCAAAGTGATCGCCTAACCCAGCTAAATAAGGAAAATACCTTTTCGCGTTACACCAGCACCGGTGAGCAAACCGGTAATGTCACCCTGAGTGCAACCCTGGGGAAGATCAACAAGATCAGCGAGTTTGATCTGGTATTGAGCTATGGTAATACGGAACAAAGTGCTATTGATGAGGGACAGAAAACCCTAAAGCGCGGCTATGATACGGTGCTTGCCCATTACAATGGCGAAGGCGACTTTATTGGCTGGCAGGACTATTTGCAAAGCCTGTCTGTAACGGATTTATATGCTGCGACCAAAGACGGCGGCAAGCTGCTTAACACCAGTGCCCTGGTACTCAAAGCGCAGGAAGATAAGACGCACGCCGGTGCACTGATTGCGTCATTGTCCAACCCCTGGGGCGATACGGTGAAAGCGGAGCAGGGCCACACAGGTTATAAGGCGGTGTGGGTGCGTGATTTCTATCAGGTTGCCATGGCGTTTTTGGCCATGGGCGATAGCGATACCGCCAAGGCTGCATTCAACTACTTGCCTAAGGTTCAGGTGCGTGAGAACACGCCCGGCAATCAGGGCGACAGTGGTTGGTTCTTACAAAAGACCCATGTTGATGGTGAGTTGGAATGGGTGGGTGTCCAGCTGGATCAAACCGCCATGCCCATTATGCTGGCGTGGAAACTTTACCAGGGTGAGGTACTCACCAAGGAAGAGTTGAGCACCTGGTATACCCAGATGCTTAAACCCGCCGCCGATTTCCTTGTCGACGGTGGTTTGGCCAAAATTCTTTGGAATGATACCCAGATCACTCCTCCGCTGACGCAGCAGGAGCGCTGGGAAGAGCAGGCCGGTTATTCGCCTTCGACCACGGCGGCGGTGATTGCCGGTCTTATCAGTGCCGCGGAAATCGCCAAGCTCAGCGGCGATGATAAAAACGCTACCCGTTACCTGGCGACGGCCAAACAATATAACCAGGATGTTGAAGCCCTGATGTTTACGACTAAAGGGACACTTGAAGGCGACGGCGTCGATGGCCGTTATTTTGTCCGTATTGCCCAGGACCTGGATGCCAACGCCGACACTAAACTGGCCGCCAACAATGGCCGTCAGGGAATGGATAAAAAGCAAATCCTCGATGGTGGTTTCCTGGAGCTGGTGCGTTATGGCGTACGCGCCGCAAGCAGTGACTCGGTACTCGAATCTCTGCCAGAGTACGATGATCAATCCTTGGCGGAAAACCTGCGCGTTAAATACACCTTTACCGACGCTCAGGGCGAGGCCTTTCCGGGCTGGCGCCGTTACGGTAACGATGGCTATGGTGAGGATGAAAAACGCGGAACCAACTACGCCGAGGGCGGAGTAAACACCGACGGTCAGCGCGGTCGCGTGTGGCCTTTCTTTACCGGCGAGCGCGGTCATTATGAAATTGCCGCGGCAAAATCGCTAACAGGTGAGGCGGCAGCGCAGAAGTACGCCGATATCCAACACACATACGTGCGTGGCATGGAAGGTTTTGCCAATAAGGGCATGATGCTACCCGAGCAAGTGTGGGATGGTGTGGGCGTCAACCCGTTTGGCTATGAACTAGGGCAGGGCACTAACTCGGCTACACCACTGGCCTGGACCCATGCAGAATATGTGAAACTGCTGCGCTCGCTAAGCGATAAACGGGTGTGGGATCACTATCCGCTGGTGGAGCAGAAACTTAAGCAAGATTAATAGGGCTGCGCCCAATTAGGCTAAAAAAAGCCGCCTATATTTATAGGCGGCTTTTTAGTGTGGAGTCGTTTAAAACTGTGTCGGTATTAGGTTAGACAAGGCTGATTGTGAGTAATTAAGATCATTTACTGTCAGTTGAACTGTCTTTGTTTTAGCTCGCGCATATTCAGGGTCATTAAAGGTACTGAGTTGTCTAGTCGGACGTCGCCTCATATAATCTTCGTAGCCGGCTATGCCACCCCAATCTCGAGCAGTTACGGACAAACTTAGTGAATTCACTTTAGACTCAAGTGCTGACTCATCTATAAACTCAGCAAGGTTTAAATTTTCGATATTTACACTTGTGCCGCTTGGAGGCGCAAAAATACTCCACGCAAGAAGTGGACGATTATTGTAAGAAGCTTCCATGCCAATGAAAATGAAAGCGTAGTCTACTCCGCTTTCGGCTATATCATAATCTTGACCGTCAAGCGTCAGTACAGAGGCCAGGTCATCTACACTCAGAGCTATGGGTGGTAAATCAAATGTTTGATTTACTTCTTTTGTTCTGACAGTTGATGAGGTGAATATGTATCCATCACCGGTTGGATTGTCTAAATTCTCATATTCGTAAGCAGTAATGCTGTGATTTTCGATGCTCTCATGGGTGAAAGCGTAGACATCGTTTGAGCCGTTAAATGCATAATTGTACAAGTGGTTTCCGTTATCCACGATAGCAGAGACTTGTTTGTAGGACATATAAGAATTGATGACAACAGGGGTGCCGATAAGCTCCGCTGCAACCTCTGTTGTGCCACCGTCATTGAGGTCGGCGAATAAAGCGCCATACGCTTGCTCAGGCGAGCTAAACTGGTTAACCACAGAAAGCTGCGGCCATTGCTCGGAACCACTTTGTTTACACTGAGTAACTGCTTGATACGTGACTGAACCAGTCCCTTTCTGGTAGGTGTCGAACATTGCACCACGCAACATGCTTCTTTCTACATAGCTGTTAACGCGTGCGGGGACGTCTACTTGTACATTGCTTGTCCTACATTCACATGCGCTGGAATCACCCGTTTGGAAAGCGTTTTTTCCTAGATCAATCACAGGGTGGTCAACAAAGGTGAGCAAATCTACGGGCGTAATACCATCGATTTTCTCTTGTACTAGCCTGACTAAAGAAAATGTTTCAGAGCCATTCGTGGTTGGGTAGCTAATGACGCCATTATCATCGGCATAAACCGTGGCTTTATTGGAATAATCGGCATTATGTATGATCAGGGCTGCATCCCTGTCCGGGGTTTCGTTGCCACAGGCGTCCCTGTACACAGCGGTAATGGTTAACGTTTTACCGCTGGGCTCAGGAGTTTTTGTTGAGCTAGAATCGCCTGAGCCACCACAACCGGCTAACACGGCAATGCTTAATGCACTTAGGATAAAGCTGCGATACATCGGACAAGTTCCTTCTTTTTTTGTTATTGACTAAGAGGGTCATTTTCATAATAGCCCTAGATTTATTATTGTAAATAAAACAGGTAGTTAATTAACATGTGTATCAAAGTGTGCGTTATAATCCTGCTAGTATTCTTCGTTGTTTACTCTTTAGCTCTTAAGTTGCGGTCTTTAAACTAGGCGTAATGAATTTACCTGGTGTAAGCTGGCGTAGATATAAACGAGAGAAACCAGGTTTACTCGAGGTAATGGTGTGGAAATAAGAAATGGGACCTACACCCTGTATAATAATACCCATATGCTGGTCAGGGAGTGTTATGGGCATGGCATATCAGACCCTGAAATAGACAAGATGAGAGAAATCTCCTATGCAAAAAAGTTAGGTTATATCAGAGGGTTTACACTGGATGAGAAGGAAGACCGCTATTGTAAAAGTATCAAAATTGCAGATATGAGCAATGCTTATGAAGTAGAAACAAGAGGGCGTTACAAGGGGCACGAGTTTATCATTTGCGGATATCGTTCTCTTTCCAAAGCATTTGGTTTAATAACCCATGATGAACAGCTTGCATCGAGACTAGGATTTATAAGCCTATCAGATGGCTTTATATTAGAGGTCGATGCCGCCGATGTGGATGAGGTATGGGAGATAAGAGGCAAAAGTAAACTCGGTTTACCCTTGCCGCAAGGGCTAAAAGCAAAGGTTATTATCCTTTAACTATGCGTTTCTTTTAGACAAAACCGCATAACCTACTTGCTTGACTGCCTGACGATTAATTGCGGCGGCAGCACGCTGCTGGCAACATCTACCTCTTGATCGGCAATCAGGTTAAGTAAATTAGCCACCAACATTTGTCCTGCCAAGGTGGTGTTTTGCTGAATTGTAGACAGTGGCGGGGTGCAAAAACGAGCCACCGCCAGGTCGTCAAAACCGACCACAGAAACATCGTGAGGCACCCTGAGCCCCGCCTCTTGCAGCGCGCGAATGGCACCAATGGCAATTAAATCGCTGGCGCCGAACAGGGCGGTGAATTTAATGTTATTGGCCAGCAAAGACTTGGTTGCCTGATAGCCGGATTCCTCGGTGGAAATGGCGGTGGCAATTTTGCGCTCACTCACATGCACGCCATGGGCTTTTAGGCGCTCGGCAAAGCCATTAAAGCGGGCGCTGAATTCCGGGCTATGATGCGACGTATCGCCAATAAAGGCGCAGTCGGTCCGCCCTAATTCAATAAAGTGTTCGGCCACCAGAGTGCCACCGCGACTGTTATCGCAACTCACGGTTAATTCCGGACGCCCTTCAACATTGGCACCCCAGCAGACAAATTTGGTGTTGCTCTCAAGCAGGCGGTCAAACTTGCTTTGATAATCAATATAGTCGCCATAGCCGAGCAGGATAATGCCATCGGCGCGGTGACTTTCGGCATAATCGGCGTGCCAATCGTTGCTACTGGATTGAAATGAAACCAATAGATCATATCCGGCCTTGGCGCAGGCGCGAGTAATGGAGCCGAGCATGGACAAGAAGAAGGGATTGATTTGCGACTCGTCTGACGTCGGGTCTTCGAACAGCAGCACGGCCAAGGTCGAGCTTTGTTGCGCCCTTAGGTTGCTAGCGTTTTTGTCGACCTTGTAGTTGAGCTTACGCGCCACCTCGACCACCCGGCGGCGGGTTTCTTCATTGACCAGGGGACTGCCGCGCAGTGCCCGAGAGACCGTTGATTGCGATACCCCTGCATAGTGGGCGATATCGAAAGAGGTGGCTTTGCCTTTCATGTACTTCCTCATGGGTTGGTAACCAACCCAGTTAAAACTGATAGTTGTGCGTTCAGCACGCAGCCTACGGATTTAATAGGGGGCGCATTTTGCATTATTTTTCCGGCGAACTGAAAATTTTTATTGATCCTCATCTGACACCGGTGTCATAATGTTGGCGTTTTATCATTTTGTTGTCACAAAACGGTTTGGCTGCCCGCTGCCCGGGCAGCACTTTTTTCAGTAGCGCGAAAAAAGAACTGCTAACATAAACTTAATAAGTTTATACCAAGTAAGTCAATGGTGGGTACAAGCTATGTCACTGGATAACCCCAGACGACCCCAAGACTTGGTATAAATTAAAAAAGAGAAACGACAATGAGCTCATCAGGTCCACAGGCAGGTAGCAAGGTGGCTTTTGCACCTATTTTAGTCGCCGACATTGGCGGCACGAACGCCCGTTTTGCGTTAATTACCGATTATTGCAGTAGCAGTAACGCTTTCGCTATCGATCACCAGCACACCTTTCCAAGCTGCGAATTTAAATCTTTCGAAGATGCGGTCGATGCCTATTTATCTCAGGTTAACGCCATCAGCATTACCCGAGCCTGTCTTGCCGTAGCCGGTCCGGTTAAGGGCGAGGAGGTGACACTCACAAACCTGGGTTGGCAATTTAACGTCAACCAGCTCAAGGCGCGTTTTGGTTTTGCCAATTTACAGGTGATCAATGATTTCGCCGCTTTTGCTTATGCCGCCCCTTACTTGAATGAACGCGATAATATCTGCGTGAAACAGGGCATTGCCCAGGCGCATGCCAATATCGCCGTGTTCGGCCCTGGCACCGGTTTTGGCGCCGCTTGCCTGGTGCGCTCGCAAGGTCAACAGGCAGTCATGAGTTGTGAAGCGGGGCACATCAGTTTGGCTCCGGTCACCGAACTGGATCGTCAGCTGCATAATGTATTGCGTGAAGATCTGCAGCATGTGTCGGTGGAAAATGTTTTTGCCGGCCCGGGTATTGCCCGTTTATACCGAGCCATGGCCAAGGTGCATGGAAAGCAGGTGGAAGATATCGATGCGGCGCAGATAGCGGCATTGGCAGAAAATAAACAATGCATGATTGCCGATCGCACCTTGAACCACTTTTGTGATTGGCTCGGCAGCGTTGCCGGCGATATTGCTTTAAGTTTTGGTGCCCTAGGCGGAGTGTTTATCGGCGGTGGCATTTTACCTCGAATGCAACAGCGCCTGCTAAATAGCAGATTTAATGAACGATTTATTGCTAAAGGGGTGATGTCGCAGTATAACAGTCAAATCCCTGTCACCTTGGTATGCCAAGAACATATCCCCTTTATTGGGGCCGCCGCCTGTATCCATCAGGGTTACCAATCGGTCTCCCAAATGGGGTCCCCGACGGGTTCCCCAACCGGGCAAGGCGATTAAGGAAGATACTAGTCAACGATGAAAAAGATAACTATAAACAGTGTTGCTAGCTATGCTGGTGTATCGAAAAAGACCGTCTCCCGGGTGCTTAATAACGAGCCCAATGTCAGTGACGTAACCCGGGAAAAGGTGCTAAAGGCATTTAAAGAGCTCGACTATACACCGAACCCTATTGCCCGCGGACTGGCCCGTAATCGCAGCTTTATTATTGCCTGCCTGTATGATAACCCGTCCAAGAGTTATATCACCCGCTTACAAAGCGGAGCCTTGGCGGCCTGTCATCAGCATGGTTTCAATTTGTTGATCCACCCTTGTGAACTGCGTGGCCAGGCGTTGCTCGATAATATAGAACAGTTATTGCAAACCTCGCGACTTGACGGTTTGGTGTTAACACCACCGTTTTCCGATCATGGCGAATTAGTGGCATTTTTGCGCCAGAAAAAGGTGCCCTTTGCCCGTGTTGCGTCAGTGAAACTCGATGATGATTCGATTTCGGTGCGCAGCAATGATGAGCAGGGCGCGTTTGAGATAACCGAGCTGCTTATTAAGCTTGGCCATAAAGACATCGCCTTTATCAAGGGTCACCCGGATCACAGTGCCACCGAGCAGCGCTTTAATGGCTATCGCCGAGCCCTGGCTCAACATGGTATCGAGTATCAGGAGCGGCTTGTGGAGGAGGGGAACTTCTCCTATCACTCCGGTGCCGACAGTGCCGAAACCATTTTGCATTTAAACCCCAGACCGACAGCCGTGTTTGCGTCGAACGACTACATGGCGGCGGCGGTGCTCAAGGCGGCCACGCAGATGAACTTAAAGGTGCCCGACGACATTGCCATTGCCGGTTTTGACAATGCCCCGATTGCGCGCCATATCTGGCCGGGGCTGACCACCATAGCCCAGCCGGTAGAAGAAATGACAAGGTTGGCGGTTGAGCATCTTATTGAGCAGATCAATCAGGGTGACAACGGTGATGAGGAGCAGCAAAAAGAGCCACTGCAGATCACCTTGGAAGCCAAACTGATTTGTCGTGAGTCTACCGCAGCGCCGAAATCCTAACGATTTAATCCCAATTGCACGGAAATTAAAAACCAACACCCGGGTCAAACCAGGTGTTGGTTTTTTGTTTTTGGGCCACAGACTGAGTGAGGTCGTGTCTATCTTTACCGGGCTCTTTTTGGCTTAAGTTAAGGCAAACAGTAAAAGTCAAAAACTCGCAACATAGATTTTTTAGACTAAATTTACAAGGAAGGTTGACACCGGTGTCACGGTTGTGAGTTAATGCTCTGACACCGGTGTCAGCTTGGTTGTGAGAGACAAGTTGACAGCGTACCTTTGAACGGGTAATCAAAGCTGCTCAGTACCTCAGTGGGAGGAGTCTGTACTGAAGTGCTGAGCCTTTTATCCACTAACTGGCAAGAAAGAGCAGAACTATGTTGCATCCGCGCATTAAAGAAGTCACCGAACGGGTTATCGAACGCAGTAAAGAAAGCCGTGCCGCCTATTTGGCTCGCATGCAAGCGGCCAAATCACAAACGCGCGTCCGTGCCGGTATCGGATGTGGCAACCTCGCCCACGTGATGGCGGCCTGCAGTAGCGACGATAAGGCCCGCCTCAGCGGCGACGAAAAACCAAATTTAGCCATTATCAACTCCTACAACGACATGTTGTCCGCCCATGTGCCTTACAAAGAATACCCGGAGCTGATCAAGCAGATCGCCACCAAATTTGATGCCACCGCGCAAGTTGCCGGCGGCGTGCCGGCCATGTGTGACGGCGTGACTCAAGGCCGAGACGGCATGGATTTATCGCTGTTTTCTCGAGATGTCATTGCCATGTCAACGGCCATCGCCTTATCACACGATGTATTCGATGGTGTCTTTTGTCTTGGTGTATGCGACAAAATCGTTCCAGGACTGGTCATCGGCGCCTTATCATTTGGCCATTTGCCGGTATTCTTCCTTCCTGCTGGGCCTATGCCTTCGGGAATTCCGAACAAAGAAAAAGCCCGCGTAAGACAAAAATTCGCTCAGGGCCTGGTCAGTCGCGAAGAGCTGTTAAAGGCCGAAAGCGAGTCGTATCACAGCGCCGGCACCTGCACCTTTTATGGCACCGCGAATTCAAATCAGATGTTGATGGAAATCATGGGCCTGCATTTGCCGGGCAGCTCTTTTATCAACCCTTACACCGAGTTACGTGATGGTTTGACCGCGCATGCGGTAGAGACCATGCTTAAACAGTTAGTTAATGGTAAGAATGCGGTGCCCATGGCCGAGGTGATGAGTGAAAAAACCATTATCAATGGTCTGGTTGGCTTGTTGGCCACCGGCGGCTCAACCAACCATGCCATCCACTTGGTGGCCATGGCCAAGGCCGCAGGCGTAGAGCTGACCTGGAAAGACATGGCGGACCTCTCGGAAGTAGTGCCTCTGTTAACTCGCATTTACCCCAACGGCTCGGCCGATGTAAACCACTTCCAGGCCGCCGGCGGCATGGGCTATTTGATGCAGCAACTGCTGGCCAAAGGCCTGTTACACAATGATGTAAAAACCATACTGGGCGAGGGGCTTGAAGCCTATACCACGGAGCCACGTTTGGATAAAGATGTGAATTTAATCGTCTCTGACAGCACTGGCCCAGCCAAGGTCAAATGGGTGCCTTGCGCCGAACAATCCCATGATCAAGACGTATTACGCCCCGCAGAGAACCCATTTAACCGCAGCGGCGGCCTGCAACTATTGACCGGCAATCTCGGCAAGGCGGTGATCAAGGTTTCCGCGGTGCAGGAGCAACATCAGGTGGTAAGCGCGCCGGCCAAGGTATTTTCCGATCAGGGCTCACTGCAAAGTGCCTTTGCCCGTGGTGAATTAAACCAGGATTTTATCGCCGTCATTAAAGAGCAGGGCCCCAAGGCGAAGGGCATGCCGGAGCTGCATAAGCTTACTCCGGTCATGGCCAGCTTGCAGGATCAGGGCTTCAAGGTGGCGATCGTTACCGACGGGCGTATGTCCGGTGCTTCGGGCAAGGTTCCCGCCGCCATTCACTTGGCGCCGGAAGCGGTTGAAGGGGGCATGATAGCCAAGATAAAAGACGGCGATTTATTGACTCTGGATGCACCAAACGGCGTACTGAAAGTGCATGTCAGTGACGAAGAGCTGGCCGCACGGGATATCGAATTGGTGCACAGCGGCGCCACCTTTGGCACCGGCCGCGAGTTGTTTGCCGGATTTAGAAATATTGTCAGCAGCGCTGATTTAGGAGCCAGTGCCTTTGCACCGGCCTACGAACAAGAATAAACGTCACTGGGAATGAGGATTTTTACATGACAATAGAACAGATTTTAACATCGGCCCCCGTGGTCCCTGTGGTGGTAATAGAGCGCCTTGAAGATGCAGCTCCTTTAGCTCAGGCTCTATACAAGGGCGGATTACGTGCGCTGGAAATTACCCTGCGCACGCCGGTGGCGGCCGAGGCGGTAAAAATCATGAAAGAAACCGTGCCCCAAGCCTATGTTGGAACCGGCACGGTGATCGACAAGGCCACCTTTGAAGCATCCATCAACGCCGGTGCCGACTTTATGGTAAGCCCGGGCGTTAACGACGAATTACTCGCTTTGGCCAGCCAAAGTGACACCCCTTTCTTGCCCGGAGCGGCCACGCCAAGCGAAGTAATGAGGCTCGCCGAACGTGGCTTCTCTTTTTTAAAGTTTTTCCCCGCAGCCGCAGCGGGTGGTACGGCCATGCTTAAGTCCATCGGTGGCCCTTTACCCGGTGTCAAATTTTGCCCCACCGGCGGCATCAGCCTGGCGAGTGCGCCCGAGTACCTGGCATTAGACAACGTGGTCTGTGTCGGTGGAACCTGGATGCTGGATAAAACATTAATCGCAAATAAGGACTGGCAAGCCATCGAAGAACTTGCACGCCAAGCCAGCCAACTAAATAATTAATGGGGAGAGTGAAGATGATTAAAGTAGCTATCAATGGTTATGGTCGTATCGGTCGTAACACCCTACGTGCGCTCTATGAATCGGGTCGCAATGAGACTATCGCCATCGTTGCCATCAATGACTTGGCACCGGCTCATGTTAATGCACACCTGACCCAATTTGATTCGGTACACGGGCAGTTTTCGAAAAAGGTCAGCTTGCAAGATGATGTGATGCTGATTGGCAATGATGAAATCAAGTTGGTGCAGGAGCGCGATCCGGCAAACTTGCCGTGGGCGCAACTGGGCGTGGACATCGTCTTGGAATGTACCGGTCTTTTTACCAGTCGGGAAGCGGCGGCCAAGCATATCGAAGCGGGCGCCAAGAAGGTGATAGTCTCCGCTCCGGGCACCGACATGGATGCTACCGTGGTGCATGGCGTTAACGACCAAGTGCTTAATGCTCAGTGCAGCATTATTTCTAATGCGTCCTGCACCACCAACTGTTTGGCTCCAGTGGCCAAAGCGTTAAATGATGCCATCGGCATAGAGCAGGGCAGCATGACCACCATTCATGCCTATACCAATGATCAAAATCTGTCAGACGTTTATCATCCGGATCTATATCGGGCGCGCAGTGCCACGCAGTCGATGATCCCGACCAAAACCGGTGCTGCTAAGGCGGTGGGTTTGGTGCTGCCGGAATTAGCCGGTAAGCTCGACGGCATGGCGGTGCGTGTGCCCACCATTAATGTGTCCTTGGTAGATTTAACCTTTATTGCCAAGCGCGAAACCAGTATCGACGAGGTCAATGCCGCGGTGAAGGCCGCCTCTGAAGGTGCTATGGCCGAGGTGTTGGCCTACAATGAGCTGCCGCTGGTGTCTATCGACTTCAACCACAACCCGGCGTCATCGGTATTCGATGCCACACAAACCCGGGTGGATGGTAAATTGGTTAAGGTGATGGCCTGGTACGATAACGAGTGGGGTTTTTCTAACCGCATGTTGGATCAGGTGCAAAACCTCGCCAAGTTTTTATAATTCCATTGTTGTTATGTCAAAGCCGCCTAGAGCGGCTTTTTTTTATGCCCTCGTTTTGAACAGCTTATGTATATACGTTATTGCG
This sequence comes from Pseudoalteromonas sp. T1lg48, assembly GCF_002964785.1. Lineage (GTDB taxonomy): Bacteria > Pseudomonadota > Gammaproteobacteria > Enterobacterales > Alteromonadaceae > Pseudoalteromonas. Next base: position 466,120 of record NZ_PQCC01000018.1, on the reverse strand, counting down.
TATATACATAAGCTGGGCTAGTATTCGCAATATACGAATTTTCATATATACACGATGGCCGTTAACTTTTTTAAAGCCCTAAGCGACGATACCCGCCTACTTATCTGCTTGTTGATCCTCCACGAGCAGGAGCTGTGTGTGTGCGAACTGGTCAGTGCCTTAGCCCTGAGCCAGCCCAAAATATCCCGTCATTTGGCGCTGTTAAAAGAGGCGCAGATGTTGCGTACACGCAAACATAAACAGTGGGTGTATTACCGTATCAATGAGCATATGCCTGCGTGGCAACGTCAGGTATTAGACACTACATTAAGCGAGAATCCACACCTGTTGGCGGCGGCCTTAACCGGTTTAGACAATATGGGAGCCAGGCCTGAACGCCAGGCTTCATGCTGCAATTAGGGTTAATAGACCCAAAGGAGACAGAGATGACAATCAAAGTAGGGATCAACGGTTTTGGTCGCATGGGGCGGCTGATTATGCGCGCCGCCTTCGACTGGCCCGAGCTCGAGTTTGTTCAGATCAACGACCCCGCCGGCGATGCGGCTACTCTGGCGCACTTATTAGAATTTGATTCGGTGCACGGGCGTTGGCATCACGCTCCAAGCGCCAGCGATGGGCAGATGCAGGTTAATGGCCAAAGTCTAAGTTGTTCACAATATAAAACCATCGCCGAGGTCGACTGGTCTGGATGCGATATTGTGATTGAAGCCTCGGGGAAAATGAAAACCCGAGCTTTGTTACAGCAATATTTGGATCAAGGGGTTAAAAAAGTTGTAGTAACGGCGCCGGTTAAAGAAGAGGGCGTGCTCAATATCGTCATGGGGGTGAATGATCACCTTTATAAGGGCGATGAGCATGATATTGTGACAGCTGCTTCCTGTACCACCAACTGTTTGGCTCCCGTGGTTAAGGTACTGCAGGACAATATCGGCATTAAGCATGGCTCAATGACCACGGTGCACGATATCACCAATACGCAAACCATTTTGGATGCGCCACACAAGGATCTGCGCCGCGCTCGCGCCTGTGGTATGAGCCTGATCCCCACCACGACCGGGTCGGCAACCGCCATTACCCATATTTTCCCCGAGCTTAAGGGCAAGCTTAACGGTCACGCCATTCGTGTACCGCTGGCCAATGCCTCAATCACGGATTGTGTGTTCGAGCTTAATCGCGAAACCACGGAGCATGAGCTAAATGCTTGGTTTAAGGCTGCCGCAGAAGGCGAGCTAAAAGGCATTTTGGGCTACGAGGAAAAGCCACTGGTGTCCATCGACTACCGCACCGATCCGCGCTCGAGCATCGTTGATGCGCTCTCAACCATGGTGGTGAACGGCACTCAGGCGAAACTATACTTGTGGTACGACAACGAGTGGGGTTATGCCAACCGCAGCGCCGAGTTGGTGCACAAGGTGGCAGCCAGTCTGTAATTAGGGCCCTATGATGATGAAATCAACGCCCTTGCAGCAGTACGGGGTGATCACTGCCAACTACTGGGCCTTTACCCTAAGTGACGGCGCCCTGCGAATGCTGGTGGTGCTTTACTTCTATCAGCTTGGTTATACGCCCTTGGCGATAGCCATGCTGTTTTTGTTTTATGAGTTCTTTGGCGTCGTCACCAATTTGGTCGGCGGCTGGCTGGGTGCCCGCATCGGGCTTAACCGTACCATGCAGCTGGGAATGGCACTGCAAATTGGCGCCCTGGCCATGCTTTTGGTGGATAAGAGCATGTTGACCGTGCCCTGGGTGATGGCGGCGCAGGCGCTCAGCGGTATCGCCAAGGACCTCAATAAAATGAGTGCTAAAAGCGCCATCAAGCTGGTGGTCAAGGAGCAGCAGCAAGGGCGTTTATATCAATGGGTGGCATTGCTGACCGGCTCGAAAAATGCGCTTAAGGGTTTAGGCTACTTTCTTGGCGGCCTGTTGTTATCCCTGTTGTCGTTTCAAGGCGCGGTATGGTCGTTAATTGCCTTGGTAACACTCGGATTTATAATGAGCTCCTTGCTGCTCGGTGAGGATCTTGGGCGCAGCAAGTTTAAGCCTAAATTTAGGGATGTGTTTTCTAAAAGCGCCGCCTTAAATCGCTTGTCTGTGGCCCGTTTACTCCTGTTTGCCTCTCGAGATGTGTGGTTTGTGGTGGCCTTACCGGTGTTTTTTATTAGCCAGTTGGGTTGGCAGCATCAGCAGGTGGGCGGCTTTATGGCGCTGTGGATCATTGCCTATGGCGTGGTACAAAGCATGGCGCCTAAGTTTACCCGTAGCGCCGCGCACTCGGTGTTTGTGCAGGCGAAACGATACAGTGGTTTGCTGGCTGCGGTCACCGCCTTATTGCTGTTGGCCCTGACCCTGATGGCAGACAGCATCAGTGCACAAACCTGGGTTTTGGTCGTGGGCTTGCTGCTGTTTGGCGCCGTATTCGCTATTAACTCGTCGCTGCACAGTTATCTGGTGGTGAAGCTGGCCGACCGTGATGCCGTGTCTTTGGATGTGGGCTTCTATTATATGGCTAACGCCAGTGGTCGTTTGCTTGGCACCTTGCTGTCGGGTTGGCTCTATCAGGTGAGTGGCTTGCTGGCCTGCCTAGTCTGTGCCCTGGTATTTCAGTTGGCAACCTGGTGGGTGTCGCGGCATTTGTCTGAAGGATAATGTGACGACTATATAAGTTGTTACATTTGCGGCTAAACTTTTCTTATATGGGGCGCTCTAACCAGGAATATAAAATCCTAATTGGAGCGCACCATGGCAAAAAAAGAAGCGACCAAAACATCATCCCTAACCCTTTCTAACGTATCTCTTATTTCGCACAAGGCCCTTAAAAATAACTGGGGCTTGATCCTTTTTCTTGCGTGTTTATTTACCATGCGCAGCTCCTTTGCTGATTGGTATAGGGTGCCGAGCGGCTCCATGTTGCCGACCATAGAAATAGGGGATCAGATAACGGTCAATAAGATGGCTTATGACTTACGTATTCCCTTTACCGAATACTCGCTGATGCGCACCGGTGAGCCAAAGCGCGGCGATATTGTGGTGTTTCAGTCCGCCGCCGCCGATGAGTTGTTGATCAAGCGGGTTCTCGGTTTACCCGGAGACACCATCGCCATGGAAAATGAAATACTGACGATCAATGGTGAGCCGCTGAGCTACAGCGTCACCTTTGATAATACCAACGCGCTGTTGGCTATAGAACAACTCGGTGAAGTGAACCATGCCATCCGTATCGATAAAAAACGCTCCGGCGCCAGCGGCAACTTTGCTTCTGTGCATATTCCCGCGGACTATTACCTGATGATGGGGGATAATCGTCGCAATAGCGCCGACTCGCGCTTTTATGGTTTAGTGCCCCGAAACGAGCTGAAGGGTAAGGCGCACCATGTGGCTTATTCGCTGGACTATGATGAGCATTATTTACCCAGGTCGGAGCGTTTCGGCAAAAGCCTTTATCGATAAAAAAGACTACACTGGATACACGGGTTTTAAAGGCGCCAGGCCTATGCCAATGTCGGTGGGTTCTTATGGATACACAAGCCAAGCTAAGAAGCTATTACTTCACTGCCGTGATCAGTCTTATTTTTGCCGTTATTGGCTTTACGTATAATGCCTGGCGGTTAGAGGTTTCAGAGGATAATAATATTGTTCGCACCGCTTCCTTCGAGGTGCTCAAGGAATTGTGGGAGCTGGAGCGCATCATTTATGCAGCCCATTATGATGAGGATGAAGTCGAAGGTAACCCAAGAAAGGGCTGGATTCAGGTCGGACTTATCACCGATTTAAGTGTTTTGATCAGCGGCGATATTGAACGCCAAACTCAGCAATTAAAACGCCTTTGGGCGGCACATTGGCAAGACCTGGGCCGTGATGATAAAAAGGCCGATGAGCTGATCGAAACCTTACATGGTGTGCGGCAAGACATAAAACGGGTCCTCATCGAGCTCGATTAATATCGTTTGCCATTTAACCCGCGTCTGCCGGAGGAACACTCCACTTTTTAACTGCCTTCATGCCTAATTCGAAACCCAGGCGGTAATCATCTTGCAAGTTTTTAGCATCCGAGCCCAGAGTCATGGAATGCAGTGGCCGGGTGGGCGCTATTTGCACTATGTTGACGCCTTCTGGCGGCGCATTCATAAAGTCCACCGCATCGGCATAACGGTGCTGATAGTGATGATACATGGCAAACATTCGCGGCGATTGGTTGATGCGACTCATAATGGGTTTTAATCGCTCCAGAATCGGCATTTTCCCATCGTCATGGGCTTCCACCGTGCGGATCACCCAGATGGTCTTAGCACCTTGTTCGTGAGCCCAGCGCACCGGGATGGGATCGGCTACGCCACCGTCCATCAAGCCATGCCCCTTCACTTCAACGCCGGGTCGATATAAAAACGGAATGGCACTGGAAGCCTTAAGATGATCGAATATATTATCGTGCCAGGTATGTAAATAGTGGGGGGCAAATGAGTCAAAATGACTGGCCACCGCGTAAAAGTTGCTCTGCGGGGTTAAATTGGAGGGCGTGGTCGGAAAGCGCACCCTGCCTTCTTGCTGTATCTGACGAAAATACCAGTCTAGATCGATCACATTACCACCGGTAAAAAACCGGGCGGGGCGAAAAAAGTTTTGTTCTGTAGTCAGTTGGGAGATTGCCGTGTGTGCGTATTGGTGGGCTCTGGCACAGTAGGCAGCGAGGTTTTGAGCGCCGGCTGAGACGCCGACTTTCAAATCAAAGGGGGTGAATTTCTGTTCTAAAAATGCATCTAACACACCGGCGGTAAAAATACCTTTTTGACCACCACCTTCGGCAACCAATGCAGAATTTATCATGCGTTTCATCCTCTACTGTTGTTATTAACGTCACTGTGAAGAGGCTTCCGATCGCCTTTATGGGGAATCGGGTGGGGCGCCGAGCAAGGTCGGCGCTTGATTAAGTGAATAGCCTTGGAGTTGACTCCGTGGATATGCGCTTACCCCTTAGTATAGCAATAAGGGCGCATCACGCTGATATCAAGTCAGTGTTTTTGAATGGCTCGCAGTAGCTGAGCCGACATCTGCTCTAAAATGTTTTGATCGGCGTTGGTAAAGGCATAGGTGCGCATACCGTAAATACCCATGGTGATAAAGCGCGCCAGGGCTAAGGGTGCTTCGTCGCTAATGGCCTCACCTTGACGCTGTGCGCGGGCAATTTGCTCGCCAAGGCTGTGCTCAATTTGTTGCAAGTTAGTGGCGAGCAATTGCGCGATTTCTGGGTCTTGCCCTTCAATCTCATTAAGCGAGCGGGTTAACAGGCACACCTTGGCACAGGTGTTTTGCACACATTCCTGCACCGTATTAGCGAGTAATTGTTTTAGGCTCGACAGCACCGCTTGGTCATCACTAAAAAGAGCTTCAAAGGCCAGCAATTTTTGCTGGTGGTAATAGCTGACCGCCTCGATAAACAACCCTTTTTTACTACCAAAGGCGCAGTAAATAGAGCCCGGGTGTAATCCGGTTGCCTGGGTTAATTTCTGCATACTCGCTTTGGCGTAGCCATGCTCCATAAAAGTGTGCATGGCTTGCTCTAAGACATGGGAGCGGTCGAACTCGGCACTGCGCATGGGTGTTGAGGTCCCTTATTTTTATGATGCATAAGATAGTATCATTTATTTTTTGGATATACTTGAATGTTCATTCAAGAGTCCTTATCTTGATTGCACATTCAAAGTTAAATTGAGTATTTTATGACGGACTTATTGTTGCAACCCTATGCCTTATCTTCAGGCACCATCCTTAATAATCGTGTCTTGATGGCACCGCTTACGCGTTGTATGGCTGATGCCGACCTGGTTCCTACTCAGGCGATGGCTGAGTATTATGGGCGCCGTGCCGATGCGGGATTGATCATCAGTGAAGCCACCATTATTCGTCCCGATGGTCAGGGTTATCCGAATGTACCGGGAATATTCAGTGAGGCGCAAATAGCAGGGTGGCGCAAGGTCACCGACAAGGTGCATGCCAAGGGCGGCAAGATCTTCTGTCAATTATGGCATGTTGGCCGCGTTGCCCACCCGCACTTTTTTGATGGCGAGGTGTTAAGTGCCAGCGCCATCGGGATTGAAGGCACGGTACCAAGAATGCGCGAGCTTAGCTACCAGACTCCGAAAGCGGCTACCCTGGAGCAAATAGCGGAACTTGTTAACGACTACGCCCAAGCCGCAGAAAACGCCATTGCCGCAGGTTTCGACGGTGTCGAGATCCATGGCGCCAACGGCTATCTGATCGATCAGTTTTTGCATCACAGCGTTAACCAACGCGACGACCGCTACGGCGGCAGCGCCGAAAATCGCGCTCGCTTTGCCTTAGAAGTGGTTGATGCCATTAGCGCCCGTATTGGTGGCGAGCGTGTTGGTTTGCGCCTTTCTCCCGGTGCCTACTTCCTGCTTGATCCGGGCGACAGCGAAGACACCAAGACCTTTGATCATCTGTTGCAGGAGCTCAATCAACGGGAGCTGGCGTTTTTGCATCTGGGTATTTTCGATGATGCCATGGAATTTGATTATCTCGGTGGTCGTGCATCGGATTATTTACGCAAACGCTATAAAGGCACCTTGGTGGGCGTCGGCAGTTATACCCCGGAGCAGGGGGCCGAGGCCATAGCAAACGAGCGTTTTGACTTGTTGGCCATAGGCCGCCCCTTTATCGCCAATCCGGATTTGATCGCCAAGGTCAAGGGCCAGCAGGCGCTGACCCCATACAGTGAAGACATGCTTGCTAAACTAATCTAACCCCCACTGGCAACGCCTGAGCGTTCAGGCGTTGCCATAAAATCGTCATCCTCCTTTCATGGCGATGCCATTGTTTTGTCACCTTGCGACTATTTACTTAGCCCTTTCCATTTCTTACAACAATTGAGACAGGGTTATGAAAAAAACATTTATAGCATTAACTTTGGCCAGCGTGTTGGCCGGCTGTTCACTCGATGGTGATGATGGCAGCGTGGGGGCAACCGGGCCGCAAGGGCCACAGGGTGATCAGGGCGAGTCAGGCGTGAGCATTAGCGGTGATATAGAGTTAACCCTGGTGGGTCGTGCGGTTTTGAACGCCGAGTCGCCGGAAGGGGCTGCGGAGATCGTCGCTTACCATGCACGGACTCAGCATATTTACGCTATTAACAGTTCTGGGGATAAGGCCACGGTGGAAATCATCGCCGCCGATAACTTCGATACCGCTGCCTTGGTGGCCGATAACGAAGGGGTGATCAGTAACACCAATTTGGACATCACCACCACCTTGGATGTCTCGGCGAATACACCGGGTGATGCCAACAGCATTGCCATCGACGCCAATAACGATTTATTGGCCGTGGCCATGGCCGGCGAGACCGGGGTAAAGGGTCAGGTGGCCTTTTATGATATCAGCGGTGATGCGCCGCAGTTTTTGCACAATGTTGAGGTGGGTTACCTGCCGGACATGGTGACCTTTACACCGGATGGCACCAAGGTGGTGGTGGCCAACGAAGGTAGCCGGCGGGCGATTATAGCATCGACCCCGAGGGCTCAATCTCAGTGATCGCCATCGAGGCCGGTAAACCTGCCGAGCAGGCCAGCATGTTAGGCTTTAGTCAATTCAATGACCAACAAGCGGAACTTGAAGCCCAAGGTGTGGTGTTTGCCAACCCAACCGGGCGCACCATCAAAGGACAGTTGATCAATACCACGGTGGCCATGGATCTGGAGCCAGAATACGTGGCCGTGAGCGCCGACAGTAAAACCGCTTATGTGTCCTTGCAGGAAAACAATGCCTTGGCCGTGTTGGACCTTGAAAATATGACATTGGAAGTACGTGCTCTGGGCTTTAAGGACTGGGGTAACTTGTTAATTGATGCCTCGGATAAAGACGGCGGCATTAACTTCCAACAATACCCGGGCCTGTATGGCATGTATCAACCGGATACCATTGCCACCTACCAGTGGCAGGGCGCCGATTTTGTGGTCTCGGCAAATGAGGGCGATGGTCGCGAATACTTCTTTGATTCTGCCGATGCAGCCAGCTGTTTGGCAGAGGGCGGTTTAGAGTTTGATGAAGACGATGGCTGTTTGGCCTATATCGATGAGTCCCGTGTTGAAGACTTAGATCTGGCGGATAATTTTGCCTATGTAAATAACGATGATGACGACATTGGTCGTTTGCTGGTGACCACGGTGCGCGGTGATGCCGACATGGATGGTCGTTATGAGCAACTGTATGCCTATGGTGCCCGTTCATTCTCTATCTGGGATGCCAATACCGGCCTGGTGTATGACTCAGGTGACGATGTCGGTCGTATTACTGCGGCGATTCACGGCAGTGCCTTTAACAACAATGAAGACGAAAACGAAGGGGATACGCGCTCAGACGCCAAAGGCGCGGAGCCCGAAGCCCTGGCCGTGGGTCAAGTGCAGGGTCGTACCTATGCCTTTGTCGGCCTGGAGCGCATGAGTGGCATTATGGTGTATGACATCACCAACCCATTCGACGTAAAGTTTAAAAACTACGTCAGCAACCGCGGCCTGGTTGAAGGCGCCGATATCACCGGTGATCTGGCCCCGGAGGGTATGCGTTTTATCAGCGCCGAGCACAGCCCTAATGGTATGCCGCTATTGGTGGTGGGCAATGAAATTTCCGGTTCGGTAAGCGTGTGGCAAATCGATCTTAAGTAACGGGTATAAAGCGGTGGTGATTTAAGTCTCATTTTTATGACGGATGTCATTAAACTGCAATATCAATTACTTAAGCTACTCGGCAAGTAATGACCTGCTTGTTGCTTGAATTCTGATTAGACAACCCTGACTTAGCCGCTCAAATGAGCGGCTTTTTTTGTACCTGCTCCGGCGCTAAGTCGCAGATAGAATACACATTGACCGGCAAACCTAGGCGGCGCTTGTCATTAATGCTGAACTCATCCTCTCCCCACAACAGGTTGCAATCAAGCTGTGACAGGGTTTCTTGAACAACAAAATTATCCATTTCATGGTCGATGGCGGTGTACCAGAGCACATATTGCTGGCCCTGATAATAAAGACTAATGTCCTGCCACAGTCTGTCTGTTGAGCGCCCTAAAAGGGGTTCATCCGAAGTGAGGGCGGCAAAACTAAACTGGCCTTGCTCGTCGGTGATCGCCTGGCTGACAAAATGCTGCTCGCCTATGGATAAGGTGCGGGTAACTTTGACATTGGCAAGGCGGGTATCACCCATGGCGATTCGCCCTTGAATTTGCGGTGATAAGGTTTGTGCCTGGAGCAGGAGTTGCGACAACGGCGTGCGACTGGAGTTGGCTTGCGTAAAAAATAAAAAGGCACAGGCCAAGATGCCGGCACACAGTAAACTGGAGACGATTAAACGCATATTCACACCCTGTGAAAATTTCATCCGAGAAAGCTTGAAAGGTACTGCATAATCGCGTTTTTTGCAAACCGAAGGGACCAATTCACCTTATGTTACAGTGGCCTAGAGTATCGATAAAAAATTGCGTACACTGGGCCTTTATCCCTTAACAGCCATTACGCATGCTGCATATCATTCAGTCTAATCGCATGGAGATCCTCAGCGCGCAACTATGTGCGCTGCTAGCAACCCCCAGTAGCGAGGATATTTTCGCTCGGGAGCTGGTTTTGGTGCACTCGCCGGGTATGTCGCAGTGGCTCAAGCTTGAGCTCACAAAGCAACTGGGCGTGTGTGCTCAGGTTGACTTTCCCTTACCATCGAGCTTTGTCTGGTCTTTGTACCAGCAAGTGCTGCCCGGCGTCCCCGAAGAGTCGGCCTTTAATAAAGCCAATATGGCCTGGAAACTCTATGAGTTACTCGAGCAAAAGTTGCCTTTGCCTAATTATGAGGCACTCGCCAGCTACTTAGAGGATGATATCGATGGCAGTAAACGCCATGCCCTGTGCGAAAAAATTGCCGACGTCTTTGACCATTATTTAATGTACCGGCCGCAGTGGCTGCAAATATGGGAGCAGGGCGAGGATGAACTGGATGAAGTGGACATCGCCCATGCGCCCTGGCAGCCGGATTTATGGCGCAGCCTGGTCGCTGCCGTAGCCGAGCGTGGGCAAAGCCCTTATCACCGCGCCAATATGCATGAAGCCTTGTTGGCGGCACTCGACGGTGCCAAAGTGCAATTGCCGCCACGCATCTGTTTATTTGGGATCTCGGCCCTGGCTCAGTCGCAACTAGAGGTGTTTAATGCCTTGGCACAACACACCCAGGTGCTGATTTTCTTATTTAACCCCAGCGAGCATTATTGGGGCGATCTGGTCGATGAGAAAACCCTGGCTAAGATCAACAGCCGCTATCAGGTAAAACCCCAGCTTGATGCAGCCGCCGAGGGCGCCCATTATTATATTGTTGGCAACCCCTTGCTGGCCTCCTGGGGCAAGCTGGGACGGGATTACCTTGAGCAACTTATACAACTTGATGGCAAATGGATTGATGGCTTTGACGACGAATTTGCGCCGCATTTGCTTGGCCAGTTACAAAAAGAAGTGTATGAGCTGGCCTTTAAGGGTCAGAGCCTGGCCGAGGACACTCAGTGGTTTGTGAGCGACGAAGGCAAAATGCCGCTGCGTGATGACGACACCTCGGTGCAACTGGCCAATTGTCATACCCAATTACGGGAGGTGGAATGTTTGCACGACCACTTGCTGCGGGAATTTGCCAAAGATCCAAGCCTTACACCCAAAGACATTATCGTGATGATGCCGGATGTCGGCCAGTACAGCCCCTTTATCGAAGCGGTCTTCGGCGGCGCCAAGGGCGCTCGTCATATTCCCTATGCCATCGCCGACTTATCCATCGCCCAGGAGCGGCCGCTGCTCAATGCCATCTTGGTGCTGGCGAACCTGCCATTTAGCCGTTTCGGCGTCAGCGAACTGATGGACCTGCTGCAAATTGGTGCCATCAGTCAGCGTTTTTCCTTATCCGAGCAGGAATTGCAGCAATGCCATGTGTGGCTTGAGCAAGTCGGGGTGAAGTGGGGTATCGATGGCGAGCATAAAAGCGAATTTGCGCTGCCTACGCTGGCACTGAATACCTGGCAGCTGGGTTTGCAACGCTTGTTGCTTGGCATGGCAACCAAGTCGCAACCCTATCGGGGCTTATACCCCGCCGATGCGGTCGAGGGGATGAACAGTGACATACTGAGCAAATTGCTTTGCTTTATTAATGCGTTGCTGGAGGCGAAGGCCTTGCTGAGCCCAGACGTCGACCTGGCACAAAAGGTGGCCGCCATGCGCCAGGTGTTGGAGCATATATTTGCTGATGACAGTTTAAGCGCCGTGGATCTTGCGACCATAGACACCCTGTTTACCAGTATCGATAAGCACTATTTCAACGGCGATTATCTTGGCCCCATCTCGCAGCGGGTGTTTGTGAACCTGCTGCAACAGGGCATTGACGATAAGGGCGTGGGCCAGCGTTTCTTAATGGGGCAGGTGAACTTTTGTACCCTGATGCCAATGCGGGCTGTGCCCTTTAAAAAGGTCTGCATTCTTGGTTTAAACGATGCCGATTATCCTCGCAACGTCCAGCCTATTGGCTTCGACCTGGTGCCCTTTAGCAAACGCCGAAAGGGCGATCGCTCGCGGCGCCTGGATGACAGATACCTGTTTTTAGAGGCGCTTCTGAGTGCCCGTGACAGCGTGTACCTTAGCTATATTGGCCGTTCAAGCCGCGATAACAGCGAGCGCATGCCCTCTATTTTGTTAAGTGAGTTATGCGAATATATCGACCGTTGCTTTTATTATCCGGACAAGGCCATGCCAGTGAGCGCCGTGCTTACCGCGGTGCATCATTTGCAGCCATTTCACAGCGATTACTATCAAAGTGAAGGAAGCTGGCAAAGTTTTAACCCCATCTGGGCTTTGACCTATGAAGATGGGCAAGAGCAAGGCGAACAACCTGCCTTAGAGGCGCACCCAGAGGCAATTATTGAGCTTGATGCCTTGTTACACTGCGCCACTCGCGCCCAGCAATTTTTCTATCAACAGGTGTTGGCGGTGCGCATCGCCGATATCGATGAAGGTAGCGATGATAACGAACATTTTACCCTTGAGGCGCTGGCCCGTTATCAATTGCTTGATGAGCTGCTCGAATGTGCCGTTAATGATAAAGAAGTAGATGATGCCGAGCTAATTCAACGCGGCGTGTTACCTCAGGGGATCATGGCTGAGGTGACCCTGGGGCAATTAAAAACCCGCATCACAGCGTTAGCGCAGCAAGTGCGCATGCGCCTCGGCGAACAATCACCGCTGCTGGTGGAAGTGGATGTCAACGTCGGCGGTCACCAGATACAGGGCTGGCTGAGTCATATCTATGCCAACGAGCAGGTCTTTTATCGCAGCGCCAGTATTAAGCCTAAAGACCGCATCAAGGGCTTTATTTATCACCTACTGGCGCAATTAAGTGGCCATGCCGTTAGCACGGTTGTGATGGGTCTGGACGAGCAGGTGCGTTTTGCCCCGCTCACTGCAGATCATGCCGAACAACTGCTATTGCCCTGGCTGGCGCTATACCGCGAGGCACACACACGCAGCCCAGCGTTTTTTCCGATCAGCGCCTGGGAATGGTTGCAACAGGGTGAAATAAGCAAGGCCAATACAAAATTTGTCGGAGCCTATATCGGCGTGCCAGAGCGCGCCGATCCCTATATCAGCGCCGACTACCGGGATTTATATCAATGCGAGCAGGAATTTTGCGACTGGGCGCAGCAGTTATTAGCCCCCATCAATGAATTGGCTGAGGAAGAAAAATATGCAGATTCTTGATCCCCTCAGTTTGCCCTTGGTCGGGCAGCAGCTGATTGAAGCCAGCGCCGGGACGGGTAAAACTTACACCATTACCGGCTTATACCTGCGTTACTTGTTGGGTATGTACCAGCAGACAGACGGTAGTCAAGGCGAGCCCTTAAGCGTTGAACAAATCCTGGTGGTGACCTTTACAGAGGCGGCCACCAGTGAGATAAAAGACAGGGTGCGTGCGCGCATCACCGAGGCTAAGGAAGTGCTGCTAGGCAAAGCAAGTAGCGATGAGCTGGTACAGCAATTATTGGCTCAGGTAGAGCAGAAGCAGCAGGCCTATAACCTTTTGGATGCGGCGGCAAAATCCCTGGATGACAGCGCCATTTTCACCATTCATGGCTTTTGTCAGCGGATGTTAAAACAGCACGCCTTTGCCTCCAATATGGCCTTTAACCTGCATTTCGTCTTGGATGAAAGTGAGCTGCAACAACAAGCTGTGTTCGACTTTTGGCGTCAATTTGTTTATCCCTTATCAGCGCAACAGGTACAAGCTGTGCTGGCTCATTACCCTTCGCCTTACACCCTGCTAAAAACCCTGAGCCCGCTGATCAACCGCGAGCAATTGGTATTGGAGCCCGCCTTTGACGAGCCGAAACAGGCATTAGCACAGGTTTGGCAGCAGCAAGCGCAATACCTTGAGGCCCTGGAGCCGTTTAAGCAGCAACTGCGAAGCGGCGATTTCTTCAGTGCCCTGGCCGCCAGCGATATCAAGGGTAATGCCAAACCCAAACACAAGGCCAATGTCGCCGGTCTGCATGCTTTCGCCCACAGCGACGACCTTGAGCTGGCGCTGGGTAAGGCCAAGCAGTCCTTTGAGCTGTGGTCCAGTGCATCCTTGCAGGACCCGAGTATTTACAAGAAAAATGGCAGCGTCTTCTCGCATGAGCTGGTGAGCGAGTTTGAGCGCTTGAGTGAACTCAGCGCCGGCTTTGGCAGTTCTTTAGCTCAGTTGTTATGTATTTACGCATTAGACTATGTACGCAGCCATGTGCAAACGGCAAAAAAACGCCAGCAATTATTGGCTCCGGACGATCTGCTGAGCGGTCTCTATCAGGCCTTAGGTAACGACAGCGAGGGTGAGCTGGCGCGACAAATACGCAGCCAGTATCCGGTGGCGATGATCGATGAGTTCCAGGATACCGATCCGGTGCAGTACGGCATTTTTAATACCCTCTATCGCCCCCTGAGGTCGGCCATGAGCGGCCTGACCATGATAGGCGATCCCAAGCAGGCCATTTATGGCTTCCGTGGCGCCGATATCTTTACCTATATCGATGCCAAGCGACAACTCGATAAGCAGCGTTTGTATACCCTGGCGGTCAATCACAGATCCAGCACAGAGCTGGTGGGCTGTGTGAACTACCTTTTCAGCGGTCATCCACAGAGCTTTATTTACAATGATGAAATTCCTTTTTTCAAGGTTAAAGCCAAGGGCAAGAAAGAGCAGTTATGCCTTGATGGCAAGCCATTGGCGGCGATGGAATTTATCTGGCATGGCGGCGGCGCAGAGGTCCTCTCTAAGGAGCAGGGGCAGGGAGCCTTGGCGGAAAGTTTTGCCAAGCGTATCCATTATCTGCTGGCCGAGGCGCAGCAGGGGCGTTTAACCCTGGGTGAGACGTCTCCCTGTGCCGGTGATTTTTGCATTCTGGTGCGCGACCGTCGTGAGGCGGCCCTGATGAAAACAGCCCTGGCCGAGGCTGGGGTGGCCAGTGTCTATCTGGCTCGTGAGAGTGTCTTTAAGCAGCCCTTGGCGCAGCACTTGTATCGCCTGTTAAGCGTGTTGCATGGCCCTTACGACGAGCGCTTGCTAAGGGGCATGTTGAGCGGACCTTTTTATAACTTTTCGGCGGCTCAAGTACACGCCCTTGGTGATGATCAGCAGCGCTGGAGCGAATTATTAAACGAATTTGCCGAGTTAAGACGCCGCTGGTATGCCGATGGTGCCCTGGCCATGCTTGAGCAGCTACTGTGGCAAAACCAATTGCCCCAGCGCTGGCATGAACTGGGGTGGGATGTGCAGCGGGCGCTTACGGATTTTCGTCATCTCGGCGAAATCCTGCAACATAAGCAAATTGAACTTGATGGCACCACACGCCTGCTCAGTTATTTTCACCAGCAACTGAGCAGCGAAAACGGTGAGGGCGACAGCGCCCAGCTGCGCCTGGAAACCGATGCGGAGCTGGTGCAAATCGTTACCATGCACGCCTCCAAGGGCCTGCAATACCCCATTGTTTTTATGCCGTTTGCGCAAAGTTACCGCAGCGCCGCCTTGGCCTATTATCATAGTGACGGTCAATTGCGCCTGGATCTGGCTCAGGGCGAGCAGGCCATGATAGCCGCCGAACGTGAACGCTTGGCCGAAGACCTGCGTCTGCTCTATGTGGCGCTGACTCGCGCCATTTATCACTGCGCTTTGGGAATGTACGGCATAGGCCAATGGGGACGCTCACAGATGCACAGTTGTGCCTTGGGTTACTTGCTGTTTAGTGATTCGGAGCCACAGGCGGACTTCTATGCCTTACTGGCGGACAAGGTCGGCGCTAACCCCAATATGGCGCTGATGAACACAGAGCAAGTGTTTGAGTCCACTGACGTGCTGGCGCACAGCAGCGAGGTCGTCCTCGAGGTTGCCACGCCACCGGCGGGAATAGAGCGCCATTGGCGGGCTACCAGCTTTAGTGCCTTAAGCTATAAACGCCATGAGGCGCCGAGTTTTGGCGCCGGCGGTGGTGATGATGATGAAGACCATCGCATGGAGCAGTACTTATATCCGGCCAGCTCGGCCGAAGAGGCAGTGCTCAGCAGCTATGAGTTTCCTAAGGGACCTGGGCCGGGCAGCTGTTTGCACGATATCCTCGAGCAAATCTCCTTTGCCGGGGTTGCCAATGGTGAGTCACAAGCCCTGGCGCAGCTTGAACAGGTGTGTCAGCAAAGTTTACACAAATACGCCCTGGACGAACGCTGGCTGCCGCTGTTACAGCAGTGGATGGCAGACATAGTGCGTTGTCCACTCAACGACAGAGGCTTAAGCCTGGGAGCGCTTGCCGATGAGCATTGTCTGGTGGAAATGGAATTTCATTTACCCCTTGTTGAGCTCGAGCCAACGGCCTTTAACCACACCATGTTAAGTCTGTTCGGCTACGATTTCGATTTTGATTTTGACCGTGTGAAGGGTGTCTTAAAGGGTTTTATCGACCTTATTTTTTGCCATGAAGGTCGTTATTATGTACTTGATTATAAATCAAATTATCTGGGCGATAGCGCCCTTGATTATGATCAGAATGCGCTCACTCATGCCATGAATGCGCACAGCTATCATGTGCAAGGGGCTATTTATATGGTGGCCCTGCATCGTCTGTTGCAAAAACGTTTGCCGGATTATGATCCAGAGCATCACTTAGGCGGGATGATCTACACCTTTATGCGCGCCATGCCCGAGCAACAAGGGGTGTATTGCAAAGCCTTTAGCATCGATGAAATTAAGCAACTGGATGCCTTATTCGCCCAAGGAGAGCGTGGTGATTGAGTTATTACAAGCGCACAAAAAGGTGCGTACCGTGGACATAGAGCTGGCTAAGCTGCTGGTGGGCGAGCCCTTGCACGGCGGCAATGAAATGGGATTTTATGTGATTCTATTGCTGCTTAAGGCCATGAATGAGCAACACTCTTGTTTGGACTTAAGCACCCTGGATAGGGCTAACCCCTTCGAACTAGATCTCCGTGCCTTAGAGACAGACCTTGTGCCCTCCGTGGATATCGAGCTGGGTCTTTCACAGTTACATTGCATTGGCGAGCAGCAACCGCTGCGCTTGCGCGATCAGGCCTTGTATCTGGCCCGTTATGATGACTACGAGGCCCTGCTGGCACAGCGCTTTAGCAGTCTGGCCGAGGCGCCCATCACTTTGGATAATGAGCGCCTGACAGCGTTAATCGAACTGTATTTTGGTGCCGATGACGAGCAAAGCCCGAACTGGCAAAAGGTGGCTTGTGCCACCGCGGCCACGCGCAAATTTTGTGTGATCAGCGGCGGTCCGGGCACAGGTAAAACAACCACAGTGACCCGGCTACTGGCCATTTTGCAGTCCCTGTATTGTGAGGCACCATTGCATATTGAGCTGGTAGCACCCACGGGTAAGGCCGCGGCACGCTTAAGTGAGTCGATTCAAGGGGCGAAACTGGCCCTGCCAGATGCTGGTCAGGGTGTGGCGGCGCTCATTCCTGAGCAGGCACAAACCCTGCACCGTTTGCTCGGTACCTTGCCATACTCCAACCAGTTCCGTCATAACCGCGCCAACCCGGTGCATGCGGACTTAGTCGTAGTCGACGAGGCCTCGATGATAGACATCAGTTTGATGGCCAAGCTGGTGGATGCCTTGGCACCGCACACCAGACTTATACTGCTTGGCGATAAGGATCAGTTGAGCTCGGTCGACAGCGGCAATATTATGGCCGACCTGTGTTGCCAATGTCAGCTTGGCCAGTTACCCAATTACAGCGCAACCTGGGCGCAGCAATTGGCGAGTCTGTGTGGGGAGCATCAGTATCACAGCCAGCAGGAAACCCCCTACCTGTTGCGCGACAATATCGCCTTTTTGCAGCACAGTTATCGCTTTGCCCAGGGCAGCGGTATCGGCCGCCTGGCCTATGCGGTTAATCGCGCCGAGCAAAACACCGCAAAACAACTGCTGCACAGTGGCGCCCATGACATCAGTTACTTTGATCTGCAAGAGGGCTTTTATTCCCAGCTCATCGACCGTGCTGCACACCAATATAGCGCGTATTTAACCTTGGCCGGCGAGGGGATGGATGCCAAGACGGTGCATCAGGCATTTGCCCAGTATCAATTGCTGGCGGCGCTGCGCGAGGGTCCCTTTGGCGTGCAACAACTTAATCAACGCATTGAACAGCGTCTGGCGCAACAGGGGTTGATCGACCTGAGGCAGCGTTTTTATCTTGGTATGCCCTTGATGATTAACCAGAACGACTACCAGTTGCGGCTGTTTAATGGCGATATCGGCATTGTGTTACCAGGTGAAGACGGGGCCCTGAAGGCCATGTTTATCGGCAGTGATGGCACCATCCGCGCCATTGATCCGGGGCGCCTGCCCGGATTCGATAAGGTCTTTGCCATGACCATACATAAGTCGCAAGGCTCTGAATTTGCCCATACCGCCATGGTGTTACCGCCTTTGGGCCGTGGCGGCCAGCGCCTTAACCGACAACTGGTTTACACCGGCATTACCCGGGCTAAGCAGCACATTGAGCTTATATGCGATATGCGCACCTTGTCCTTTGCCATTAACCAGCCCATTCGTCGTGCTTCCGGGCTCTACCAGCGGCTACAAGGATAAAGCGCGTATGTGGCCTTACATTATTCTATGCCTGATCCTGGTAAAAACGTCACTCTTAGGCTTGGGTATGCTTTCAATAGTGCTGGCCTTGCTGGGTTTATTACTGCTGCGTTTAGGTCTGGGTAAACCTCAGCCCTGGGCGCACCGGCGGGCGGCGAAAATATTTAAGCTGGCACTTGGGCTGCATTGCCTTGTGTACGCCTTGCTGCTGGTTAAGCTCCTGCTGCTTGAGTCATGGGAGGACGTGCCCATGTTTATCGCCAGCCACCTGCTTGTGCACCATATGATGGCCGCCTTTATTGGTGCGACGCTTATCTTTATGCTTATTAGAAGTTATTTTACCTTCAAAGAGCAGGTGAATCGCGGCCAGACGGAAAACGCGTAGGCAGATTAGGTTTTTTACTCTAAACTGGTTTTTACTATACGTAAAGCAGGGTAGAGACGATGAAATCACTTGTCAGCCAATTGGCTAACTACGCCCACTATCATAGGGATAAGCGTAATATCTGCACCCACTTTATTGGCATCCCGCTGATAGTGTATGCCTTGGCGGTGTTGTTGTCGCGACCAAGTTTTACGCCCACTCCCGAGCTCACAGTCACTCCCGCAGTGCTCATTGTTGCTATTAGCTGTGTTTATTATTTGTTTCTTTCCCTGTCCCTGGGGTTAGTAATGACGATGCTGATGGCCGCCGCTCTGGTGGGCGCGGCACCTTTAGTGGCCTTGCCCTGGCCACAATGGCTGGCATGGGGAGTCGGGCTCTTCCTAATTGGCTGGGTATTTCAATTTATCGGTCACTATTTTGAAGGTAAAAAACCGGCGTTTCTTGAGGACGTAACCGGCTTGGTGATCGGCCCGCTGTTTGTTGTCCTAGAGCTACTGTTTATGCTCGGCCTATATAAAAACCTGAAACAGGAAATTGAGCACATCGCTGGTAAAGTCCACTAGGCTTAATGAGCTTAGCCATGTTTTTTGTCGGTGCTTATTATGCAAAACCACGGTTGCTTATTTTGTGTCACCTTGTTGGCACAGGACTTGATTACTTCCCCTTCGTTGCATCAATACGTTTTACTTCACATATACCCAGCTCCGTTGGTTTAAAGGGGGAGAAGGGTTATTCGTTGGCAAACGTAAGGTGACAATTCGGAAATAAACAAAACCAATGCAGTGCGCTACGCACCAAAAGGGGGCAGCAGTGAGCTATTACGAGGTTAATTTTGATGGTCTGGTAGGGCCTACACACAACTATGCAGGCTTGTCGTATGGCAATATTGCATCTAAATCCAATGCCAATAAGGTGGCCAACCCCAGGCAAGCGGCGCTGCAGGGCCTGGAAAAAATGTGGTCTTTAGTACAGCTCGGGCTGTATCAAGGGGTGCTGGCGCCCAATGCGCGTCCTGACTTAGCGATGCTAAGAGCCTTGGGCTTCAGTGGCTCGGATGCGGCGGTGATCAACAAGGCAGCGAAAACCGAGCCCACGTTATTGAAGGCCTGTTATTCGGCGTCATCCATGTGGGCCGCCAACGCCGCTACCGTCTCGCCCGGGTGTGATACGCAAGACGCTAAGGTGCACTTTACGCCGGCCAACCTGAATAACAAGCTGCACCGAGCGATAGAGGCTAAAACCACGGGGCAAATTTTGCGTGCCACCTTTAATGATGATACGCATTTTGTGCATCATCCGCCTTTGCCCCAGCACTCACTCTTTGGTGATGAGGGGGCGGCAAACTACACCAGGCTGGTCGACAGTTATGGTCACCATGGACTTGCCTTGTTTGTCTATGGCGAAGACATGAATGCTAATGTTAGGCCCTCCGCGTTTCCCGCCAGACAAACCCGTCAGGCGAGTGAGGCGATAGCACGTAGTCATCAGCTCGACCCGAAGCGCACCTTGTTTATTCAGCAAAACCCCGACGTTATCGATCAGGGGGTATTTCACAACGATGTGATAGCCATTGGCAATGAGAACGTGTTTTTGTTTCATGAGCAGGCGTTTTATCAACAGCAGGCGGTCATAGAGCAGATCCGCAACCGGTATTCAGGCTCACGTCCTTTACACCTGATAGAAGTAAAAACAACAGACGTTACAGTCGACGACGCGATCAAAAGCTATATATTCAACAGTCAATTAGTGAGCCTGCCAAATGGGGGCATGGCCATTATCGCCCCAAGCGAATGTCAGACCCTAGGCAGGGTAGAACGCTATCTGTCACTGCTTTGCAAGGCCAGTAACCCGATTAATGAGGTGATCTATATGGACCTGAAGCAAAGTATGCAAAATGGTGGCGGACCGGCTTGTCTGCGTTTGCGTGTCGCACTGTCACAGCAGGAGCTGGCAGCGGTTAATCCCTCCTGCCTGTTGGATGACGGCCTTTACGCTGTTTTGTCTGACTGGGTTAAAAAACACTACCGTGACAGAGTCTCTGAGACGGATTTGGCCGATCCCACCCTGATGACTGAAAGCCAATCAGCGCTCGATGAACTGACTCAGATACTGTCCATTGGCTCCGTGTATCCGTTCCAGCAAAATTAAGCTTAGCAATGTAAAAAGAGCAGCCACCGGCTGCTCTTTTTACCTGAGATTAGGTCTGCTCTCGAAGAGAAAGAAAGTGTCATACCCACACTATTGGTGGGGTGGCCGGGCTCTCGGCTCAGCGCCAATCGCACACCCGTGCTTCTTATCCTTAAAAATACGGATAGGTAAAAACGCGTCGATTATGGTTGTTTTGGCACGCTATGTAATACACAGATCCGGCTCGGTTATGTGATGATAATAGATAATCTACTGATATTTAATGATAAAAAAATTATATAGCGAGCCACATAAGGCCCGAATAAGTGAAGGTACGTTTTTTCTGGCTTGTTTCTTGATTGCTTATGAGAAAAACACCTGATAGCTTGGTGTTAGTATTAAGTAAAAATTTTATTAGTGGGACAAGTTTGGGTTGTGGGTAACTTCCTTAACTGGGAATTCGCACTAATAAGCTGTTAGGTGCTCAAGAAGGATTGTGTATGCATCGGGTATTTTTCCTGGTTCTAATAGGTATTTCTAACTTAACTTATGCCGCTGAATCTGAATTGGGTTATCAAGGAAAAGGTGGGCAAGTTTTTGGATTTAAAACAGTACTCGAGGCACTTGAGGCTCTAAAATCAGATCCCAATGTTGAAATTAGAGAATCTGACGGGTGGGTAATTATAAATGACAACACCAATAAAACCCTCTGGTCATTTGCCCCAAAAGATCACCCTTCCTATCCGTCAGTAGTTCGTCGAGCTGCAGTAGAAAGGGGTGGACAAATTGGTATTACAACTCAAGTAAAGTGTAGTGCTTCGAGAGTTGCTTGTGACTCGTTAGTCAAAGACTTTATGGAGTTAAATCGAAAAGTTAAAAGTGAAGTTACGAGTAACTAGCGCATTTAACAAGCCAGGTTACGGGACAGTTTTAAGCTGGCTCCCGACGCTTCGCGTCTAATTTTAGTTAGCTTAAAAGCCGCCCCTGTTTGGGGCACTATAGCGACCAGGAAATATATTAAAAAGTAAATCAAAAAGGGAGAGTTTAATGTTTACAAGAGCTTGTTTTATCACTTTGCTAATTCTATCTTTTAATACTTACTCAAAAAGCATTAATCATATTACAACAAAAACTGATGGGAAAATCGATAAAGCAATTGATGTAGCAATTAGTAATGATGATCGATTCGTCTATGTGGCCGGTTTCTCTAATAGTGATAGCAAAAACGATCTTGTTGTATTTAAAAGAGATTTAACCAACGGCACTCTAAGTGCAGTCCAATCTGTCCCGGACTCATTCTCGCTTCTAAGAGTTTACGAGCTATTGTTAAGTCGTGATCAAAAAAATGTTTATGCACTGGAAGAAGACGGCGATCAACTATCCGTTCTTACCCGTGATAATGAAACAGGTATGCTAAGTGAAATCCAAAACATTAGTTCTTTTGATTTTCCTGAAGCTAATCTCTCTAACACAACAGTTTTGGCAGAGAGTAATGATGGTAAATATATACTGGTAAGCGGTGGTGCTCTTAGTATATCCGTATTTAAAAGACAGTTAGATACAGGTGTACTTGAATTTGTCAATTTATACGAAATCGGCCCCGATGTTTCTTTTAGCTATGAAGTTCGGGATCTTAAATTTTCATCATCCAATAATTTTTTCTATATCGCTGGGCCGTCAGGAATAGCAGTATTTAGTTTTAACGAGTCAAATGGTGATATTTCACATTTGTGGACCGCAAACGGTTATAACGACGAGACATTGAGCACCATTCAATCAAGTTGGGAAGTAGCTGTTAATGAGGTAACCAACGATGTTTATCTTGCTTCAAAATCAGGCCTTCACGTTTTTAGCAACAACTTAGTCTCCGGTCAATTACAGTTGAAGCAGCACGTTGAAATTGCGGCCTTGAACGCAACATTAATTAACCCCCGTAAAATAGAAATAAATAATAGCCAGCTTTATTTAGTGGTTGGGGAAGATAATAATTATGGTTCGTTTGATAAAAATGGGGTTATTCAATTTGATATAGATGGTGATTCTGGTTTTTTAACACAGAATGATGCGATTTTTAACGGTGTTGATGTTGAATTAATGCATGGTCCCATGGATATAGAGTTCACTGCCTCAGGTGAACATGCCTATGTGCCATCTTATTTGAGTGGGACTTTGTTAGCTTTTACACCAGACGAGGCGAACGGAAACCTGTCTTACCATACGGTGACGAATGCAGAGGACGGCGTAAGAGGCATAACAAGCCCGCTAAATATAACGGCTAGTGATGATGATAAGTTTTTATATGTTTCTGATAGAATCTCGGGTATTTCAGTGTTTGAGTTTTCTGAACAGTTGGAGTCACTAAAATTTATACAGAACAACTCACCATACAATGTAGAAGCAAGAAAATTCGATACCAGCCTTGTGCTAAGCCCTGATGGCAAACATATCTATTTACCTGAAAATGGAACTTATCCGAAAGTTCATTTATTTGAACGATCAAGTGAGACGGGTAAGGTAACGCTAATTAAAACCTTTAACGCTGAACAAAATTGGATAAATGATTTTGATGAGGCTACCTCATTTGTGATGAGCGCTGATGGTAATTATATGTACGCTTCTCATTCCAACAGTAACTGGTTGTTAACTGTACTTGCTCGGGATCCAGTTACAGGTGATCTAACACTGGTTGAAAGATTTCAAAATAATATTTATGGGAATACAGAAGGCATTTCCGAATTTCAGGGTGCAGTATACATAACTATTATGCCTGATAATAAACACTTGATTTTATATTCAAATAATTATGATTTGGCACTGTTTTCGATTGAACGGTCAACTGGGAAACTGACCTTGAAACAGTTGATGGAAAACGAGCTTTTTGGCGTTTCAAAAAGTGGAATAGCCACTTCATCTATAGGGGTTTATGGCAATACGCTTTATTTGCCTTATGATACACGTAATGATTATTCCTGGATAGTTGACTCTGGTATAGTTGTTGCCGAGTTGAACCCTGAATCCAGTATGATATCTCAAATACATAGATACAGTAGTAACGAACAATCACGCGAGTGGTTGCAAGGGATAACCGAAATTACACTTGACTCTCTTATTGGCCGCATTTATTTAACTAAGGATTATGGTGATTCTTTCATAGCCTTGCGTATAAATGATGCTACAAAAGAACTGTCATTTATAGAAGAAATAAAGCTTAAAGGAACCGTCTTAAAAGAGCAGGGGCAGCCAATATTGGTAAACACCTTTCACGATGGCAAGTATATTGTTAGCACAGATTCCTTTAATCAGAGTGTGAGTTTGTTTAGAAAAAACACACCTCCCGAGTTCAATGGAGGTACGCTAGACTTCAAAGCGCATGTTGGGGAGTATCTACTAATTGATTTTGAAAATCATTTTTCAGATTACGATAATGATCCATTAATATTTGAAGTCATTGGAAACACTTCTGACTGGATGAATGTGGGAGCTTCATATATTGATGGTACTCCCGGTTCAACTGATCTTGGTGCAACTTTAGAGTTAAATGTGTCAGATGGTGTGGACAAAATAAGTACCGAAATTAGTATTGAAGTGATTAACACTGAGCCTAAGTTTATTGGTTCAACGTCATCATATAACGTACATGTAAATGAAGAGATTAACATTAATTTTGATGAATTGTTTGAAGATGTCGATAACGATACTTTGGATTATGAAGTCAACGGAACATTACCGTCGTGGCTGACTTTTGATGAAAGGTCCTTACAAGGCACTCCAGGTTCAAGAGATTTGGGTGCAACTTTTCAGATAGAAGTTTCAGACGGTGTGAACCAAATAAGTACTGAAATTAGTATTGAAGTGATTAACACTGAGCCTAAATTCATTGGTTCAACGTCATCATATAACGTACATGTAAATGAAGAGATTAACATTAATTTTGATGAATTGTTTGAAGATGTCGATAACGATACTTTGGATTATGAAGTCAACGGAACATTACCGTCGTGGCTAACTTTTGCCGAAAAGTCCTTAAAAGGCACTCCCACAATTTCAGATGTTAATGCACAATTTACGCTAATCGTATTCGATGGAGTTAATAATATCGAAGTCCCTTTCGCGGTTAATGTAATAAAGCCCTCTCAGATAGGTGGTAATGAAGACAATAAGGCTAAAAGCGGTGGCGCTTTTTTTGACCTGATGTTATTTGGGCTCATACCCCTAATTTTTAGACTTATTAACTTTTCTACAATAGCTAAAAGATACAGGCCTCGTAATTGATTGAATTTAGCAAGTTGCTTATCCGGATGTATGAAAGTTGGCTGGTGTTGGTCCGGTGCTAAATTTAGCCAACTAATATACGCCGCATAGCGCGGCGTTAAGTTTATAAAGACCTCCCCGCGCAGTCATTGGAGTTTGCAGAGCTGGCATTTTAGAGTCTTGAGTCAAATATAGACAAATTTCAAAAGAGACTGCTGAGTCAGCATTCTTCTGCGACGGAATCGTCAGGAATGTCGTCGAATCTGTTGATTACAACCTGGAAGCAGAAGGTGGTAAGTCCCCCTGCCACAATTAGTCTATATGAAATTTGGAACCATATGGCTTTAGAAAGAATAGATTTCGAGCCCATCTATCAATATAAAGTTCAGCTGCTCTTGTACTCTTTCGTGGTTAAATTTAGCCAAACATTTAGCCCCATTGGTAAGGTGTTAAGCGAATAAGCTTAAATTTAGTTAAGGAGTAAAGATGTACAAAGGAAGTTGCTTGTGCGGTTCAATCCAGCTCTCACTAGACGGTAGTGTATCTTATAATCATTCACTGCCATTATTCGTTGTGTCGTAAGGCCAGTGGAAGTGCCTACGCTACCAATGGCTTCATCAATGCAGAAGATCTTAAGTTAAGAGATAAAGATAGCTCTCTTACGTTTTACGAACGTAGTGAAGGTGAACGAAAGTACTTTTGTAAAAACTGTGGTTTACCCATCTAGAGCTCAAATGATCAGTCTTCAGAAAGGTATCGACTTCGTTTGGGGGCATAGAGAGTGACATATCAGGACGACCACTTTCACACAATTTTGTTACCTCAAAAGCTAACTGGGAAGACTTAAATGCCTAATTCCCACGCCACCAGAGCCACGAACCTGGAAGAAAGTAGGCAGGTTAAAATTTGCCTAATAAAGTGTTTGCTATGCATGTTTAGTTTGCGTTGAGCTTGGTGTTTAATGTGCTTTACAAAAACACCTGTATTTTGTGTCTGCTCCCTTAAAAGGAATTTCGCTCACAGAAAACTCCAATATGTACCTCTATGATCAATCTACACCAGAGAGATCATGGTATGTTGCTAAACCCGCCTTTTTAACTAGGCTTTAACCTTAAACGTTAATGAAACCAAGGAGGTTTATGTGTCTGGGTTAAATCTTATTAAGCCTATATTGGCATGTATTCTGCTCTTGACGTTATCGGCTTGTGAAGCGCCCCAGAGAGAGGCGCGGGCCAATGACCAAGGAAATATGGCGCCACAGGCGTTGCCACAGGATGTGCAAATACCGGTCAATAAGGTGGATGTTACCACCACAGAATATGCCATTTTGGCGCCGGATTATTTACCCACCGGTTGGACTACCTTTGCATTTACCAACCGCGGTGGCCAGGAGCACTTTGTGGCCATGTACCGCTTGGTTGAAGGCAAGACCATAAAGGATCAGCTGCGGGAGGTGGCGCCGGCGTTTGACCCAATCATGCAGGGGCTGCGCAGCGGCGAAATGACCAAAGCGGATATAGGTCCATTTCTGGAGCACAACGTTCCGGACTGGGGGCTGCAAATGACCTGGGTAGGGGGGGCAGGACTCTTGTCCAACGGCCACAGCGTCGAGGCCACCTTTAATATCGATAAACCGGGCATCTATTTGCTCGAATGCTATGTGAAAGCGCCGGACGGTCAATGGCACACGCTGATGGGGATGTTGCATCAGATACAGGTCTATCCTGGGCCCACAGAGCAGCAACTACCCAGTGCCACCCATAACCTGATTATTGCCAACTCGGGCATTAGTGGACCTGAGGTGGTGAAAGCGGGTAAACACACCTTTCGTATTGATATCGGCGAAAACCCGCCGGGTTCTTTACCCTATGACTTACACCTGGCCAAGCTCGAAGAGGGCACGGATTTACAGCAGGTGTATTTTTGGATGGACTGGACCAATGTCGGTGGCTTGCGGGCGCCGGCGCCGGTGACCTTTTTAGGCGGTATTGAACAGATGGGCGTCGGTAACCATGGCTATGTCAGCGTCGATTTGGCGCCAGGCAAGTATCTGTGGTTGTCCGAGGTCAATGCCGCAAACATTAATCTACCCTTTGTGGTGACCGAGTAATAAGTTGAGTTACCTTAGCAATTGGGGGGCAAATAGCCCCTTTTCTTATATGGAAATTATGCCCTAAGCCCGTTCTTGCTAGTCACACTTGGTAACAAATATGTTAATATAATCAGCAAGTAAAATTATGGGACAAGCATAATGGCAAGGCGTAGTAAGGCCGATGCAGAGCAGACTCGGGCGGCAATTTTAGATGCCGCCGAACATCAGTTTTTTGAGCATGGGGTGTCCTGTACCACCTTGGCGCATATTGCCGCCGCGGCGGGGGTGACGCGCGGTGCCATTTATTGGCATTTTGCCAACAAGAATGACCTTTTTAACGCCATGCTTGAGCGCATTCGCTTGCCGTTTCGCATGATGCTCAGTGAGCTGCAACAGGCCAATGAGCAAAGCACCCTGGCTCAGGTGAAGGATGTGATTTGCCGCTCCATGTTGCTGGTGGAGCAGCAGCCTCAATATTATCGGGTGCTCACCGTGGTGTTCCATCGCTGTGAATACGTCGAAGAGTTAAATCCAGTGGTGGCGCAGCAAAAAGAGTTGAATCAGGAAGTGATTGCCACATTAACCTTGGCCTTTAACCGTGCCCTGGATAATGGCGAATTAAATCCCTGTATTCGCCCCGAAGATGCAGCCATATCGCTCAACGCCTTATTCGTCGGTTTGCTGAGCCAGTATCTGCAGCACCCGGGCTGCATGAACCTGACCAAACAGGTTGAGCCCTTACTCGATACCTTATTTGTAGGCCTAAAAAAGCCGGGCTAATTTAGCCCGGCTTGCAGTGCCCCCTGGTTATTTGTTGCGTACAAAGATTTTTTGTACCACCAAATAGAACACAGGGACGAGGAAGATTGCCAGGAAGGTGGCCGTTGCCATCCCGCCCAGTACACCAATACCAATGGCGTTACGACTTGCCGAGCCCGCACCTGTGCTGATCGCCAGCGGCAATACGCCCAGTGAGAAGGCCAGTGACGTCATGATGATAGGGCGTAGACGCAGGCGGATAGCCTCAAGCGTCGCCTTGATCACATCCAGGCCTTGTTGTTGCAGGTCTTTAGCAAACTCTACTATTAAGATGGCGTTTTTCGAGGCCAGACCCATGGTGGTCAACAGACCTACCTGGAAGTAGACGTCGTTTTCCAAACCGAAGATAAAGGCCGCACCCAGGGCACCGACAATGCCCAAAGGCACCACCATGATCACCGAGAATGGAATAGACCAGCTTTCATACAGTGCTGCTAAGCACAGGAATACCACGAGGATCGACAGGGCATACAAGAAGGGCGCCTGTGAGCCAGACATCTTCTCTTGGTATGAGGTACTGGTCCACTCGAAGTCGATACCTTCCGGTAGTTGCTCTACCAACTCGGCAACCACATTCATGGCCGTACCCGAGCTGTATCCCGGTGCCGGTTGACCTAATATCTCCATCGCCGAGATGCCGTTATAACGCTCCAAACGTTGCGGGCCATACACCCAACGGCTGCTGGCGAAGCTGTCGAACGATACCATCTCGCCTTGGTTATTACGCACATACCAGTGGCTTAGGTCTTCCGGCGTCATCCGAAATTGCGCATCCGCCTGCACGTATACCTTCTTAACGCGGCCGCGGTCTACGAAGTCGTTCACATAGGTCGAACCCCAGCCGATAGATAAGGCGTTGTTGATCTCGCTGATCGGCACACCCAAAGCCTGAGCCTTAAGTTGGTCGATATCCACTTGCAGCTGCGCCGCATCTTCCATGCCATTTGGACGTACTGCCATCAGCTCTGGACGCTGAGCGGCCATGCCAAGGAACTGGTTACGTGCCTGGAGCAGGGCTTCGTGGCCCAGACCCCCACGGTCTTGCAAGAACATGTTAAAGCCGGTGGCCTGACCCAGTTCAACGATGGGTGGCAGGTTAAAGGCGAAAATTTGAGCTTCTTTGATGGTCGAGAATTTGCCCATGGCACGGCCAATAATCGCCTGTACGCTTTGGTTTTCGTCGCGCTCGCTCCAGTCTTTTAGCCGGGTGAAGGCAAGACCCACGTTTTGACCCTGACCGGCAAAGCTAAAGCCGCTTACGGTAAACACGGATTGCACCGCTTCTTCGCTGCCGTAGTGATCGGACACCTGGGTCATGATCGCTTCGGTACGCTCCTGGCTGGCGCCACTGGGTAATTGCACCATGGTCAGGAAGATACCCTGATCTTCTTCCGGCAGGAAGGATGACGGCAGGCGGGCAAACATCAGTGCCATTACCGCCACTATCACACCGTACAGCGCCATAGAGCGAACAGGGCGTTTCAACAGCCCACCTACGGCCTTACCGTATTTGTCATTACCGCGGTCAAAGGTGCGGTTAAACCAGCCAAAGAAGCCGCCTTTGTTGTGATGATCGCCATGTAACGGCTTCAAAATGGTGGCACACAGGGCCGGAGTAAAGACGATAGCAACGAGCACCGACAGCGCCATGGCCGATACAATGGTAATAGAGAACTGTTTATAGATGGCACCGGTGGCACCACCGAAGAACGCCATGGGTACGAATACCGCCGACAATACCAGACCGATACCCACCAGGGCGCCGGTGATCTGGCCCATGGACTTACGTGTGGCTTCAATCGGCCCCAGGCCCTCTTCACTCATAACCCGTTCAACGTTTTCGACCACGACGATGGCATCGTCCACCAACAGGCCGATGGCCAGCACCATACCGAACATGGTCAAGGTGTTGATAGAGAAGCCCATGGCCGACATGATGCCGAAGGTGCCCAGCAGCACCACAGGGATAGCCAGGGTTGGGATCAGCGTGGCGCGGAAGTTTTGCATGAACAAATACATGACCACGAATACCAGGATCACGGCTTCAAACAGGGTCTGCACCACGGCGCTGATAGACACCTCAACGAATGGCGTGGTGTCGTATGGGATGGTGATCTTCACGCCCGCCGGGAAGTAGGCTTCCAGCTCTGCCAAACGCGCTTTAACCGCCTTGGCCGTATCCAGCGCATTAGCACCCGTGGCCAGCTCAATGGCAAAACCGGTGGCTGGCATGCCGTTATATCGACCCACGACCGCATAATTTTCACCACCAAGCTCTATACGGGCAACGTCGCTGAGTAAAACGCGAGAGCCGTCGGCATTAACGCGCAGCAATATCTGTCCAAACTCTTCTGGGCTGCTGAGACGGCTTTGTGCCGTAATTGCAGCGTTATACTGCTGACCCGGTAAAGCCGGTGCACCACCTAGCTGACCTGCCGTCACTTGGTTGTTTTGCACCCGAATGGCGCTGGTCACATCCGTGGGTGTTAGCTGAAACTCGTTCAGTTTGTCTGCATCCAACCAGATACGCATGGCATATTGGCTACCGAACACGGTGAGGTTACCAACACCGGGCGTGCGGCTGATCGGATCTTTAATGTTAGACACAACGTAATCGGAGAGGTCTTCACGGGTCATCGAACCGTCTTCGGAAATAAAGCCGATCACCATTAAGAAGCTACCGCTTGATTTAGCAACCGCCACACCTTGTTGTTGCACTTCTTGTGGCAACAACGGGATCGCACGCTGTAACTTGTTTTGTACCTGAACCTGAGCGATGTCCGGATCGGTGCCGGTTTCAAAGGTGAGGGTCAGGGTCACATTACCCAAAGAGTCACTCTGCGCCGACATATACATCAGGTTGTCGATGCCGTTCATGGCTTGCTCGATAACCTGGGTAATGGCGTCTTCGGCGGTTTTCGCCGTTGCACCCGGGTAGCTGGCGGTGATGGTCACCGCAGGTGGCGCCACCTGGGGGTACTGCTCCACCGGCAGTTGTTTAATTGATAGCAGACCGGCCAGCATGATGACAATGGCTATCACCCATGCAAAGATTGGCCGGCTAATAAAGAAATTCGCCATGCTTATGCCTCCGATGGGTTAGTGGTAACTTTAACCAGCGCCCCTGGACGGATTTTTTGTAAACCCGAGGTCACAACCATATCGCCTGCTTTAAGGCCCTTACTGACTAGCCAGCTTTGATCAACCTGCTGTGCCAGCTCGACCACGCGCACCTCAATGGTGTTTTCGGCATTCACCACCATCACGGTGGCTTCGCCCTTAGGCGTGCGCACTACCGACTTTTGCGGCACCAAAAGGCCGTTATCCGTATTACCCAGCTCAAGCTGGGCACGTACGAACATACCAGGCAGCAGTTCACCATCTGGATTTGGGAATACCGCACGCATGGTGACCATGGACGTCGATGGATCAACGCTGACCTCGGAGAATTGCAACTCGCCGGGGTGGCTATACCAAAGCTCTTCATCAAGCTTGAGTTGTACCGCCGGGGCAACCTCTTTGTTACTGGCATTGGTGGTTATGGCCTGACGTAAAGACGCAAGTTTTGACGCTGCCTTGGTCATGTCCACATAGATGGGGTCTAACTGACGAATGGTGGCCAAGGCATTACCTTGATTGGCGGTGAGTAGGGCACCTTCGGTGACCAAAGAGCGACCGATTTGACCGCTGATCGGGGCACGAATGCCTGTGTAGTCCAGGTTAATTTGGGCGCTGAGGACCGCGGCTTTGGCGGCGGCTAAGTCAGCTTGTGCCTGAAGACGCTGGGCATCGGCATCGTCAAAATCCTGTTGGCTAACCGAGTTGCTACCAAGCAGGCTTTTAATACGTTTAGCGCGCGCTGTGCTATTTTTAACCGCGGCTTCGGCTTTTGCCAAGCTCGCCTTGGCACTGGCCAGAGCGGCTTCAAAAGGAGCCGGGTCGATGCGATAAAGCACATCCCCTTTTTCGACCATTTGTCCTTCTTCAAAGAGACGAGACTGCAAAATACCACTTACCTGAGGGCGAATTTCAGCCTGACGGTAGTCCACGGTGCGGCCCACTAACTCGGTGTGTTGCATCACTGTTTGTGGTTGCAACTCATACGCTTCGATTTCCACCGCGCGTGGCGCGCTTTGGGGTTGAGCTTGAGCGCTCGACTGTTCACAGCCGCTAAGGCCAAGCGTCGCAACTATGGTCAAGGCGACCAGGGTTTTTGCTTTCATATCCTACCTTCTAAGAACAACAAATCGATCATATAGAGCGCAAATATACATACATGAACGTATGTAAGCAAGGTAAACTATTCCGTTTACACGTAACTCATTGTAACTGAAGCTAATAAACTTGGTATTAGAATGTGGTTTTTAGGTTTTTTTTGTGTCAGGGTGGCCGCCAATCCGGTTGGGAAGGCGGCGCAGATGAAGGCAGTTTTTGCCTTAGAGGGCGTAACTTAGGTGCTGATAGAAGCGGGTATTGATGTCTTGACGTTCGGGGTTAACATGCAGCTCCATACACAGGGATTTGATTACACTTTCTACCTGATTCATAAAGCGACCATAACCCATATCATGCCTGTCTTCGGTGCCGGCGACGATAACGAAGTCGATACTTTGCACCAATTGGCTGCCGTCATAAAGCAGGTAATTCTGGGTGCTGTCGACGCAGGGTAAGAAGCTCAGTTTTTCCAGCTCTTCATTGTGGGCACTGGTGTCTATGTCGCGGTGGCGAATGAGCGGCGTGCGGCCATTGGCCACCATGGCGCGTCGTGGCAGGCGCTTGGCTTCACAGGCGGTGACAAAGGCATCGGCGATACGGGCGTAAAACGGGGCAAAATCGGTGGCGTCGTGGTCCAATAACTGGGTTTTGACCTGACGGGTTAACGGCAGCGTAAAGCGTGCATAGGTGAGATCTCTGTGCTCCGGCAGTGGACAACCGCGGGCCTCATAACGTGAGTCAAGGGCCCTGAGCTTGTAGCCATAGCTTTCTTTATAGCCTTTGGCGCGGGCGAAAATATCATAGGTTAGATGCTGGTGGTCGCGAACCCTAAATGGCTGGGCCTGGTTTGGTAACTGTTCTTGCAGTGTGGTTAAAACCTTGGCGACGCGAGAGTGAAAGTCGGCACTGTGGGCGCGAATATCCTCGCCGGTGGCCAAAAACAACAAGCGTATTTTGCGTGCTTTTTGTGTTGCGTCGCCATGCAGGGTATGGGCTTCGTGATAGCGCGGGTTGTAGAAAAACATCTGCTGACGTTTGGTTTCTAAGCAATAGGCTTCTTCGTGGAAGCGTACGATAGGCAGCTTGTCATTAACTAATACGTGCACATTATGCAGTTCGGCATCGTCACACAGGGCAAAGAGCTGGCGTACGATGCGCTGATGGGCGCTGGCATAGTCGCTAAAACAGGCATAAAAATCCTCGTCGGGTTTGAACTCGGCGAGGATATACTGGTTAGCTCGGGCGTTGGTGGGTATATAGACCCGGTGTTGATTTTGTGAAGCCATGGTTGTTCCTTATTCCTTGGTATGTTCATTGGCTTCATTCTAGTGCTGATAAATGTCAGCGATGTTGCGCTAGATTAAACTTTTATGACTTTTCTATCAGGGCGATACTGAGCCTGACAAAATCAGATGAGGTCAGCACCCCGACTAATTTTCCAGCTTCAATCACCGGCATACAGCCATGACGGTTATTCAAGAAAAACTTGGCAATATCAATTAGCTGGTCGCTTGAATCGACGGTGTCAAAGCGAGTCAACATGATCTCACTAACAGGCGTTTGCTTTTCTTTGCGCTCCAGGGCATCGGCGCCAAATACCGAGATAATTTTCATTACCTGGGCGATGATCACCTTTTGCGTTAGCATGCCCACCAAGTGTTGTTTATCATCGGTTACCGGGATATGGCGAATATTGTACTCACGCATCAGTTGATGAACGTCATACAAAGAGGCATCCGCACTGGTAGTGACGGGAGAGGCCGTCATCAAATCCGCAGCACATTGCATGGGAGCGCTCGGCTCAGTGGCCGTTGCTTTAGACTCGGTCGAATTAGACATACTGGTTCCTTATCTCTTTCGGATTTTGTGCTTTTAACGCTACCCTTAACTATAGGAAAAAGTTTAGATCTCAATCAAAAAAGGTAGCGTATGCAATTACAGGGCTTAGATCATGTGGTCATTCGTACTTCAAAGGTAGAGCAGCTACTGGCGTTTTACCAGCAGGTGCTTGGCGCTACGCTCGAGCGGGTGCTTGAGGACGAAGGCTTGTATCAATTACGTGCCGGTACGGCGCTCATTGACTTACTTTGTACCGGTGGCAGCCTAGATAGCGGGGCACCGCCGGATGTGCGTACCTCTCCCATTGCACATATTTGTTTGCAAGTGAGTGCACCAAGCGAACAAGCACTGATCCGTACTCTAAAGCGAAAAGGGGTGATGGAGACATTAGCGTTTGCCACTCGCTATGGGGCAACCGGTTTTGGTCGTTCTTTATACATTCATGACCCGGACGGTAACACCCTTGAATTAAAACTGGTTTGACCCTACTAAAAGCTGTATGTTAAGCGCAGATTTTGTAATAATGCTTTGGTTAAAAGCCACGTAAAATTCAGAGGAAAGTATCCCAATGGCGGAGATTGAAAATCGCCCAACGAACTTTATTCGTAATATTATCGATGCAGATTTGGCGTCGGGTAAACATCAAAAAACACACACCCGTTTTCCGCCTGAGCCAAATGGTTTCCTGCACATTGGCCACGCTAAATCAATTTGCTTAAACTTCGGTATTGCCGAGGATTACCAAGGCCTGTGCAACCTGCGTTTTGATGACACCAACCCGGAAAAAGAAGACATCAACTATGTTAACTCAATCAAAGAAGACGTGAGTTGGCTTGGTTTCCATTGGGATGGCGAGATTCAATACTCTTCAAACTATTTCGATAAGCTTTATGAGTATGCCGTTGAGCTGATCACCAAGGGCTTGGCTTATGTGTGCTTCCTAACACCTGAGCAGGCTCGTGAGTACCGTGGCACGCTTACCGAACCGGGTAAAAATAGCCCGTACCGTGATACGCCGGTAGAAGAAAACCTGGCGTTATTCGAAAAGATGAAAAACGGTGAGTTCAAAGAAGGCGAATGTGTACTGCGCGCCAAGATAGATATGGCCAGCTCTTTTATGGTGCTGCGTGACCCTATTATCTACCGTATTCGCTTTGCACATCACCACCAAACAGGTGATAAGTGGTGCATCTATCCTATGTACGACTTTACGCATTGTATCAGTGATGCGTTAGAGGGCATTACCCACTCATTGTGTACACTAGAGTTCCAAGACAACCGTCGCCTATACGACTGGGTGCTTGATAACATCAGTATTGGGTGTCACCCACAGCAAATCGAGTTCTCACGCTTGAACCTGGAATACACCATGATGAGTAAGCGTAAGCTTAATCAATTGGTGGTTGACGGTCATGTCGATGGCTGGGACGACCCACGTATGCCGACCATTGCCGGCTTACGTCGTCGTGGTTATACGCCGGCTTCTATTCGTGAATTTTGTAAGCGTATCGGCGTGACAAAACAGGATAACATGGTTGAAATGGGCATGCTTGAAGCCTGTATCCGTGATGACCTGAACGACAACGCCGCCCGTGCTATGGCCGTGCTTGACCCGGTGCGCATCGTGATTGAGAACTACCCGGAAGATCAGGTAGAAATGCTGGATGCACCGAATCATCCAAACAAGGAAGAAATGGGTTCGCGTCAATTGCCATTTACGCGCGAAGTATTTATTGAGCGTGACGACTTCCGTGTTGAAGCGAATAAGAAGTTTAAGCGCCTTGTCCTGGGTAAAGAAGTGCGTTTACGTAATGCTTACGTGATCAAGGCCGAGCGTATTGAGGAAGACGGTGATGGTAATATAACCACCATCTACTGTACGTACGATGCCGATACCCTAGGTAAAAACCCGGCCGATGGTCGTAAAGTGAAAGGCGTTATTCACTGGGTGAGCGCAAGCCACTGTATCGATGCCGAAGTGCGTCTTTATGACCGCTTGTTTAATGTGCCAAATCCGGGCTCAGCGGATGATATTGCCGATGCCCTGAACCCTGAGTCACTCACCATTGTCAGCAATGCCAAACTTGAACCAAGTCTGGCGGATGCAAAAGCACTTGTGGGTTACCAGTTTGAGCGTACTGGCTACTTCTGTCGTGACGATCATTTTGAGCACCTGGTATTTAACCAAACCGTGGGTTTGCGTGATTCCTGGGCCAAGATTGAGCAACAAGACTAAGCGATACGCTGAACACTTAACTAATTACTGAGTTAATTGAAAACGGATACTTTTTAGGTATCCGTTTTTTTGTGCTAGCGTAAAAGTACCGACCCAGATTAATGAGTTCACCATGGCCTCAACCAGTCACGAAAAGTTTAATTACATCGAGTATCCGGCACGTGATTTACGCGCTACCAAGGATTTTTTTACCGCAGTGTTTAACTGGCAATTTACCGACTACGGTCCTGAGTACAGTGCCTTTAGCGGTGCCGGCCTGGACGGTGGCTTTTATGCCAGCGAGCAGTGTGCAAACACTCAAAACGGCTCGGCGTTGATGGTATTTTATTCCAAGGCATTGGAGCAAACGCAGCAAAAAATAGAAGCCGCGGGCGGGGTTATATGCAAGCCGATATTTTCGTTTCCTGGTGGTCGACGTTTTCACTTTATCGATCCCAGTGGCAATGAATTCGCGGTATGGTCCGAGCCGCAATAGGCGCGAATATCAAGAGACTCCCAGATAAACGATATTAAGCAGGGCAATCTTTGCAATAAAAGGTTGCTCAAAAAACAGCCTAACGTTCATAAAGTCATCATATAGGGGTAGCGTCGTGGCGGCGGATGTGTTTTGATGACAAGAAAACAATAATAACCTTCGTATTATGCTTAATAATCTGTCCCTTCGGAAAAAGATACTCCTGTTGATTGGCGGCACCTTAAGCGTGCTTATGGTGCTAGTGGCTGCGTTTTTTATCAACCATATTGCCGAACTATCGCGCAATAGTGTGGAGCGCGAGGCGCAGAATTATCTGCAAGCCGAGCAAATGTCCATGCGCTCTTTCTTCGCCCAGTATGGTAAGGTGGTTGAAACCTATATTACCAACCCCTCTTTAGTTGCCTTTTTTGAAGGCTATCAGCAGCGCGGCGCCAACCTGGATAGAATGCCAGGTTATAATCTTATCAATGAAGATTTTCAGCGTATTAGTGGTCGCGATAGCAATATTTTATCGGCGTTTTTCGCCTCTGCTAACACCGGCGAATATTTTAAGGAAAATGAGCGCACGTCCAGTTATGCCGATGGCCGTCCCTATTACGCTTATGAGCGCCCCTGGTGGCAAGATGCCATGAATAAAGGGGGCCTGTATGTCGGTGCCATCTCCGTGGACATCAGTACCGGTGATGTATCGGCTGTGGTGCAACAACCCGTCTATAACGATGCTGCCAAATTGGTGGGTGTAGGCGGTGTCGATTTGCAAATCAACGCCATCAAAGAGATGGTCGAGAATATTTCCTTCCAGGGTCAGGGTTACGGCTTTTTGCTCGACAGCGAGCTAAACGTGGTGCATTTATCCGCGCGCACCGAGCACCAACTCTCCATCACCGACGAGAATGGTGGCAAAGATAACCTCAGTGCGCTGGAGCAACAATTTTCCGACACCCAAGGCTTTAGTGCTTTAAATAAGGCGATGGCGGAGCAGTCAACCGGCATCGTTGAGGTGACCTTGAAAGGCGTCAAATATTATGCGCTTTTTAATGCCTTACAACTTGATAAGCCAATGATCGATTGGCATGTTGGGGTGCTAGTGCCGGTAAGTCTTATTGAAGAGCCGGTTAATGCTGCGGTGATGTCGGCATCGGTGGCCGTGGTGGTGATCCTTGCGGTGATCGTGGCGATGATCTTCTGGGTAACGCATCTGGTGATACAGCCCATTAGTTCTCTGAGCACCGTGATGCGCGATATTGCCACCGGTGAGGGCGATCTGACTCGCCGTATCGAAGTAAATAGTAACGATGAAGTGGGGCAACTTGCTCATCATGTGAATACCTTTATCGATAAGTTGCGGGCCTTGATGGTGCAAACCGCAGAGCAGGCCCAGCAACTCAGTCATGCAGCCAATCATTTGCAAAGCGTCTCAAGCGAAACCAACACCGAGATCCAAAAAGAAAAATTACAGGTCGACAGTGTCAGTACCGCGGTTACGGAAATGGCCACGACGGTCACCGAAATTTCACGCAACGCCCAGCACACAAATGCTGCCGCCGAATCGGTACAGGCGATAAGCGAGCAGGGAAGACAACAGTCTGGAGACTCGCAAAGAGTGATGAGCGAGCTGGCATTGCATATTGGCGCAGCGGCCGAGGTGGTATCCGGTCTGGCGCGCGAAAGTAACAATATCGGCGCCGTTATCGATGTGATCAATGGCATCGCCGAGCAAACCAATCTGCTGGCACTGAATGCCGCTATTGAAGCGGCCCGTGCCGGCGAACAAGGTCGCGGTTTTGCTGTGGTTGCCGATGAAGTGCGCTCCTTGGCCAGCCGCACCCAGGAGTCTACCGATGATATTCGGACCATGATAGACAAGCTGCAGCGCATTGCCGAGCAGGCTTCCGATATGATGCAACAAGGCCAGGAGCGCGCGCAAAGCTCGGTCACACAAACCGAAGCGGTGCTTGAGTCGTTGCAACAGATCAGTGAGGCGGTGGCCCATGTGCTCGACCAGAGTCATCAAATTGCCACCAGCACAGAGCAGCAAAGCATAGTTGCCGAGGATATCAATACCAGCCTGAATGCCATAAACGAGCTAGTGAATAGCACCGCCAGTCATGCGGACGTGCTTGCCCATGAAGCCAGCGAGCTGAATGTCCTAGCCACGTCATTAAATGGCACTGTGAGTCAATTTAAACTTTAAAAATAAGTACTTAAACAGCCCTCGTTTTCGGGGGCTTTTTTATGCACAGTGAATTAATAACGCGCATATCGAGACCGACCCTAGGTACTGGTTATTGGTAGTGCGCTAAGCAACTAACTGAGCTCATCTGTAATAGGATTGGGGGGTGTTTTTGAGAATTGGTACGACCGAGTGGATTCGAACCACCGACGCTTGGCCGGGTCATAGAGAGCGGGTGGTGCTCTAACCAGCTAAACTAGTTACTTATAGTTTTATTTTTTGAAATGAATTGGTACGACCGAGTGGATTCGAACCACCGACCCTTGGGCCGGGCCATAGAGAGCGGGTGGTGCTCTAACCAGCTAAACTAATTATTTATAGTTTTATTTTTTGGAATGAATTGGTACGACCGAGTGGATTCGAACCACCGACCCCCACCATGTCAAGGTGGTGCTCTAACCAACTGAGCTACGGTCGTACTGCATACGAGAAGTATTTTTAGAGAATTGGTACGACCGAGTGGATTCGAACCACCGACCCCCACCATGTCAAGGTGGTGCTCTAACCAACTGAGCTACGGTCGTACAATCTAATTTTCGTGCCAAAACGTTAACCCTTGGCAACGCCGTGTAATATATAGTGTGTCTAGGACCTTAGCAAGTGCAATTGGCTAATTTCCTGATTGTTTGCTTTTTTTTTATTCATACCGGACTAATATTGCACCGCTTATAAAACCCTTGCCACCAGCGAACATGATCCCGACTTGATGCTTTGAGGCGCGCCAATAGGCTCTCTTGCTCTTCGGTGCCGACAATAGCCCTTTTAGCATCGGTTTTGCCATCGGCAAATTGCCACACCTGCGCCAACAAGGGGGTAAATTCTTCTAAAGCGCCACTTAGTTGCGCCTGATACCCCTGCAATTCCTTTATATAAAACAGGTTAAAAATATTGTGCAATATGGTCGCCGCTTCACTGTGGCGTCCAGGCGGGCACACCTCGTTGGTTAAGGTAATGGGTTGCAACTGGGATGTCAGTTGATTATTTAGGATTATTTGTTGGCGGGTTGCGGTTAAAAGTTTACGCACATAATCATTGCCGTTGAGTTTGGCCAGCGCCAGGGTAATTGCATCGGCATCTATCGCTTGCCAATCTTCTTTGGCCACGGCATTGGCAACATCAGCCAATGTGGCTAAGGCTTCGGCGCTCGCTGCTCGGCCCGCTTGCTCATCATAATCCAGTTCACGGGCGGCAAGTGTGAACAGTCGGGTGAGCTCAGGCTCCTGGCTAAGCATCAGGTTAAATGCGTCTTTGGCGCTGGCGATCTTAAACGTTTTTTCCGCTTCCAGGGCACTGCGCAACTGCGATGACAAGTTGGTGCTTTGAGCATGTGCCAAGCAGGGGTCGACCAGTTGGATAAAGCGAATATGGTATTTTAAGCGTTCGGACGCACTGGCGACTTTACCGAGCTGGTTATTATGAGCGCAATATGCGCAGCCAGGCGACAGTGATTAATATCTGCCAGCGCCAGTACGCTGATGTTCTGGCTTGGGGAAAGGGGAACGCTGCGAAAGCGCTCCCAGGGCGATAAGCGGACTTGGCTTTGTTGGTCTATGGCTAAATACTTACCAAGTCGATACTGGTATTCGTTATAGCGGGCGCTCGGGGCGTCGCTGCATCCCCCGAGTATTACCAGTGTGCTAAAAATTAAAAGGAGCTTGTGCAAGACGCCTCCGCAGCACGTAAATTAACAGTACTGCAGCACAGGATAGCCCAACTATGATGCCGAGCCAAAACCCTTGTGCGCCCATGGCGGGCACAATCAAGTCTGTTCGTCCCAAGACATAGCCCAAGGCAAAGCCCACCAGCCAGTAAGACACAAAGGTGATATAAGAGATGGGGGCGGTGTGTTTAATGCCGCGCAGCATGCCGCTGGTCACCACCTGCAGCGCATCCGGCAATTGATAGAAACACGCCAGAACCATAATGGCCGTGGCCAGGGCCAGTACCTCTGGGTTATCGCTGTATAAGGCGCTAATATCTTCACGCAGCAGGTAGGTTATGAGCGCAACGAATGCGGCAATGGCGATGGCGAGGATAAAGCTGGTGCTCATACAACGGCGCAAGGCTTGGTAGTCATTTTGCCCATAAAGGTTGCCAAAACGAATTGCCACCGCCATGGACAGGCTATAGGGCAGCATAAACAACAAGGTGGTGACCGACGCGGCGACCTGGTGTCCGGCGACAACCACGGCACCGAGAGAGGCGATAAACAAAGGGATACAGGCGAACAGGGTGACCTCAAAGAAAATCGCCAGGGAAATGGGCACACCCAGCTTAAATTGCTGCCACATCGCCTTAGCGCTGGGAGCGGCAAACGCCGTCATAAGGTAGCGCCCGTTTATGCGCTTGCTCATCATGCTGTAGACCAACAAGGAAATGCCCATGGCACTCAAAACGATGGCCGTGGCCACACCGCAGCCGGCCCCACCGAGGGCTGGAGCGCCCAACTTGCCATGGATAAAAATATAGTTGGCGGGGATATTGACCAGCAGACCGATAATAGAAATATAAAAGGCGGGGGTAGTGTAGGCCTTACCCTCGGCGACATTGCGAAACAAGGAGTAAATGATAAAGCCCGGCAAGCCAAATTGTACGTAGGTGATGTAATCCCCTGCCAGTGACTTAACCTTTTCACCGGTGTCGAGCAGGGCAATTACCCCATCTGCGAAATAGGCGAGGACAAAGCCGAGTAAACATAAGAGCACCGCAAGATAACAGGCTTGTTGGAAATGCCCGGCGATGGCCTTTTCATCGTCGGCACCAAAGCTGTGCGCGACCAGCGAGGTCAGCGCAATCAAAATTCCAAGTAGCGCAAATACCACAGGGTTCCATAAACCGGTAGCGATAGACAAAGCCGCTAAGTCGGTGGCGCTGACCTGACCGGCCATAATGGTGTCAACGACAGACATTAATACCAGCGTCACCTGGGCAAAAAACACCGGTGCAGCAAGGCGCAACAGGCGGCTTGCTTCCCAAGTACAAAACTTCATAAGTGAAAAAACAT
Source organism: Pseudoalteromonas sp. T1lg48 (assembly GCF_002964785.1). Classification (GTDB taxonomy): domain Bacteria; phylum Pseudomonadota; class Gammaproteobacteria; order Enterobacterales; family Alteromonadaceae; genus Pseudoalteromonas. Next base: position 424,284 of record NZ_PQCC01000018.1, on the reverse strand, counting down.
CAGATAAGATAAAGCGCTATTCTATCTTGTTGGTTTCAACTTAAAAAGGAAATACGATGTTTACCGGTATAGTGCAATGCCAGGCTCAGGTGCAAAGTAAAACACTCATAAACGGCGTACAGCGATTAGTTTTGGCTGTGTCGCCTAGGTACCTAGAAAACCTGGAGTTGGGCGCCAGCATTGCCGTAAACGGCTGTTGTTTAACCGTGGTTGAATACACTGCCGATACAAACCCTTTAGGAAGCGTGCAATTCGATGTGATTGATGAAACCCTGGCGCTCACCAATCTCGGTCAACTGGAATGTGGCGATAAGGTAAACTTTGAGCGCTCCATGACCTTTGGCAGTGAATTGGGCGGGCATATCGTGTCCGGGCATATTCATTGTGTTGGTAGCCTGTTAGAGCGTATCGACACCGAGGATAACTGCCGCATGCACATTGCTCTGGATGCTAAGTGGCGTGAATATGTTCTGTATAAGGGCTTTATTAGCGTCAATGGCGCGAGCCTCACGGTAGGGGAATTGTCCGAGCAGGGGTTTTGGTTGCATCTTATTCCAGAGACCCTGGCTATCACTAACCTAGGTCAGATGGCGCTCGGCGCCGCGATAAATATTGAGGTCGATCAGCAAACCTACACCATAGTACAAACGGTGCAGCGTTATTTGCGTCAGCAGCATTAAAAAATTTGTTCGTCGTCGGCATCAATCCGCAACTGCACCGTGTTCAGCGCATGGTCTATGTGCATATTCACATGAATCGGGTTGCAGCAGGCGGCGCAATCTTCATAGTAATCCTGATCGCCCGAGCTGGTGTCGACGTCGACAAAAATGTGGTGACCGCAATGGGGGCATCGCACCCTTTGTAAGCTGTAGTCTTTCATAACTACCTCGTGTGACAGTCTAATGACATCACTTAAAGTATAGTTATGTTTTCCCTGCGCTTTGGGAAAATTTCCATCTTAATCGTACTCTTTAATCACACTGTCTATGGTCTCTTTGGCCTGAGTTAGGTAGTGACCAGCGAAGATGTTGGCATGATTCAACAGATGATAGAGATTGTAGATACGTTCCCTCTGTTCATAGCCTTCGGCTAATGGGTAAACGCTTTGATAGGCGTCATAAAAGGTATCGGGGAAGGCACCAAAAAAGCGGCTCATGGCGATATCCACTTCCCGATCACCATAATAACAGGCCGGATCGTAGACGCAGGGAACGCCGCCATGAAAGCCGACATTGCCACGCCAAAAATCGCCATGCAACAACGAAGGTTGTATATGATGGTGGTGCAGGGTGTCTTTAACCTGGGAAACAAATTCATCGATGTCGCAAAAATAGAAGCCTTTTTCTGCCAATAGCTGTAATTGCCAGCCAATGCGGTCTTCACTGAAGAACACATCCCACTTTTTATGCCAGCGATTGGGTTGTGCGGTGATGCCGATAAAATTATCCCTTTCATTGCCAAACATGCCTTGCTCATGTTTGGCATGAAGTTGTGCCAGATACTCGCCCATATGGGTCCATCCAAGCTGTTTGGCTTGATCTGTATGAGGTTCTAAATCGAGCCACTCGAGTACATTAAAGCAGTACTCTAAGGTGGTGCCGGTGAGCAAGCAATCGGGCACCATAAACAGCGACTCCTTGGTTAACAGCTCTAGATCTGCGGCTTCGCATTCGAGTCGCTCCAAGGACGCTAAAGGTGCAACCTTAACAAAAAACTGATGCTGGCCATCGGAGATTTTAAACAGGTGATCGGCTGAAGAATTCGTTAATTGCTGTTTGTGCACCAGGGTAAAGGGGCTGTTGAGTGTCTCGCTTAGTAACTGAGTCAAGGTATTCCACATAACCACAAACCGCTAAATTTCAGGGGTACCTAAAGTATGGCAAAGTTCTGATTCACTGCAAAAATATTCCTGGGTTAGTCAATCATGCAATCTGGAATACACGGCAATTCTGGTGATATAACAAGGAGTAGATGCTGCTAATGCGGCATCGGCCATTGATTAAGCGCTAAAATAGAAGAAGCCCGCATGTGCGGGCTTCTGAGAATACTGAGGCTATTTATTTAGAACCTGATACCACCAAAATGGTGTCGCCATGTACTTGGGCTAAGTCGTGAATAGATGTCTCGGTTAGTGGAGTTAGACGTAACTTTTTAAGGCTACGTTCAAAACCATAAAGGCTTGCAAACTCACGTACGCTTAGGTCGTTGCATGATAATCTTTTGTTCATAATATGACGCTGAATACGGTGTTTTGTCATTTCCCGATCCAGTTTTAAAGGATTATCCTTTGTAATTGCCATACACAATTGCGTACCAACTGTGTTGTCAGCAGCAACAAATTGTTCATTGGCCATAGCGTGTGATGAAAGCGCTCCAAGTATAAGGGCGCCAGCAGAGCCTAACAGAGTTGTGCGTTTCATGGATTTTCTCCTTATTGGTGCGTTGGGTGCTGTTTAAGTATGAACCGTGTTTGTTGTTATGGGATGAACAGGATAAGTCAGAATGTAAGAACCTATTTCAATTGTGAACACCCAGGCTTAAGCGTTTCATTTTTCTCATTTTTACAATTTCATTTGTTTACATTGAAGGCAAAAAAAATGCATTTTTTTTGTACAGGGTGCCCTTGTACCTATTAATCCGGGCGCTTTTGATTGACCTTGTAACATTTGCCCTCAAAACAGTACCAAGCTAAAGCTAGGAGGGGGGGAAGGACTAGGGCACTTTGACGTTTATCTCGATTTACCGTCTATTAACCTTTTTTCTTCGCAATTCGTAGCGCTATTCGATACAGTTAGGCGAAAAATAGGAGTAACAAAAACAATGCTAACTAAAACACCAAGCCTCAGCGTGTTAGCCTTAGCTATCACGCTCGCCGGGTGCCAACAAAATGAAGGCCCTCAAGGCGAAAAGGTAACCATTAATAAAAATCCTTACCCTAGTACCTATCAACCACTTCCTCGTCAATCGACGCTGATCACCAATGCCACCGTATTGACCGGTGACGGCCAGCGTATTGATGGCGGTGACGTGTATGTGGTCGACGGTAAAATCCAACAAATTGGTACCGATTTGCAAGTTCAGGCGGATGTAACATTCGATGCCCAAGGAAAGTGGCTAACGCCGGGCCTTATCGACGTGCACTCACATTTAGGCGCTTACCCTAACCCAGCAGTGGCATCGCACCAAGACGGCAATGAAATGACTAGCCCAGTGACTGCGGAAGTGTGGGTTGAACACTCGGTATGGCCACAGGACCCAGGCTTTAACCGTGCTCGTGAAGGCGGTATTACGACCTTACAAATCTTGCCTGGCTCAGCCAACCTGATTGGTGGCCGCGGCGTGACCTTGAAAAACGTACCCGCGCACACCATGCAGGCGATGAAGTTCCCGGAAGCACCCTATGGTTTGAAAATGGCCTGTGGTGAAAACCCTAAACGTGTTTACGGAAGCAAAGGTGTGTTGCCCTCTACCCGCATGGGTAATATGGCCGGATATCGTAATGCCTGGATTGATGCCACTGAATATAAGCGTGCCTGGGAAAAGTACGATGCCGACTATGCTGCCGGTAAGAATGTTCAGGCCCCCGAGCGTGACTTGACCCTGGATACCCTGCGCGGCGTATTGGATGGCGACATTCTTATACACAACCACTGCTATAAGGCAGAGGAAATGGCGATGATGATCGATCTTTCTAAAGAGTTTGGTTATCACGCAGGTACCTTCCATCACGGCATCGAAGCTTATAAGGTTGCCGATTTACTTGCAGAAAACCGTAACTGTGCGGCGCTGTGGCCGGATTGGTGGGGCTTTAAAATGGAAGCCTATGACATGGTTCAGGAAAACGTAGCCATCGTCGATGCGGTGAAAAACTCCTGTGCCATTGTTCACTCTGACTCGGACACCACCATCCAGCGTCTTAACCAGGAAGCTGGCAAGGTGATGTACCGTGCCAACGAAAACGGTTTCGATATCGATGAAGCGCACGCCATTAAGTGGATTACCTCGAATGCGGCCAAGGCTCTGGGGGTCGATGACAAAATCGGTTCACTTGCCAGCGGCAAGCAAGCCGACATGGTGTTGTGGGACAACAATCCGTTTAGTGTTTACGCTAAAGCCGAGCAAGTATTTATCGATGGCGCCAAGGTCTATGACCGCCATGACGAAAAATACCAAGCACAAAGTGACTTTATGTTAGGCCAACGCTAGGAGAACAAGATGAAACTGTTTACAATGACATCGGTTGCCGCGGCCTTAGTAATGAGTGCATCCGCTGGCGCGCAAACATTGGCGATCACCAACGCCACCATTCACACCGCCACCGAGCAAGGCGTACTCAAAGATGCGTCCGTATTAATCAAAGACGGTAAAATTGTCGCCGTTAATCCTGCGCAAGTCGACGCGGATGAAGTGATTGACGCACAAGGCAAGATTTTAACCCCGGGCTTTATCGGCTCACTCAATCACCTGGGTTTGGTTGAAGTAGGGGCCGTGGACGGCTCACGTGATGGCAGCGATAAAAAAGCTTCTATTACCTTCGATCCAAGCCTAGCCTTTAATCCGCGCTCATCATTGATCCCATACGCGCGCAAGGGCGGTATTACCCGTGACGTGATAGTGCCAGGCGGCAGCGAAGATATTTTTAACGGTCTGGCGTCGGTAGTATCACTCAGTGGTGAATTCGACAGTGTGAGCCAAAAGCATGTGGCCTTGGCCATTGAGCTTGGGCAAAATAGCAAGGGCTCGCGAGCTTTATCAATGCAGACCCTTATCCAAAAACTAGACGGTCATCTACAGCGCGAAAAGAAAGACAGCGACGCCCACAACCGTGAAATCCAAGTATTGGACGCCGTATTCGCTAAAGACATGCCGCTGCTAATCGGCGTATCACGCGCCGCAGAAATGCTAGAGCTTTTGAAGCTTAAGGCCAAGTACGACATCAATATGGTGTTTGCCGGTGCCCATGATGCGGTATTGATTGCCGATCAACTTGCGGCCAGCGACACGCCTGTGATCATCAGCGCCATGGACAACCTGCCAGGCAACTTTGATTCCATGCATGCGGATTTGGCTAATGCCGGTAAGCTTGAAAAAGCAGGCGTTAAGGTGATCCTGACTATCGCTGGTGACAGCGCTCATAACCTGTATCAGCTGCGTTTCGATGCCGGTAATGCGGTGTCTTATGGCATGAGCCAGCAAGGTGCTTTGGCGGCTATCAGCAGCAATGTGGCTGAGGTGTTCAAGATTGATGCTGGTGCCATTAGTGTAGGTAAAGCGGCAGATATGGTGCTTTGGAGTGCCGATCCGTTTGAGCTGAATGCTAAGATTGAAGGTATCTGGATTGACGGTGAGAAGGTGTCGACCGAGGCCCGTCAAGACAAGCTACGAGAGCGCTATACCACGCCTTCGGATATGCCGCGTGGTTACACCAAGTAATTGCTGATGCATAGAAAAAAAGGAGCCAATGGCTCCTTTTTTACTTTAACGTGGTATTAAATGCAGCGGGCCGGTTTAGGCAGGCCGGCAATTTTCGTGGCTTGTTTCGCCGGGCCCTTGGGGAACAGCTTATACAGGTACTTGCTGTTACCCTTATCCTCGCCAAGCTTTTTGGCCATGGCCTTTACCAGCATGCGTATCGCCGGGCTGGTGTCGAATTCTTCATAAAACTCACGGACAAAAAACACCACTTCCCAATGGGCGTCACTGAGCTCGATGTTTTCCGTTGCGGCAATAATAGGGGCCAGTTCACGGCTCCACAGGCTGCTATCAAGCAGATAACCCTCTTTGTCGGTCTCAAGTTGTTGGCCGTTAAATTCAATCATGGTTACTCACTAATACATCTTTGATACTGAAGGGTTAATGTGACCCACTCTAGGTCATCGATAAGGTGTACACCGGTACAGTATGCCTGCGCACCGCGGGCATCCACATCCGTTTTCAGGGCATAAACGGGCACCTCAAACGAGCTAAAGGCCGCCGGGTTGTAGCAGGCATCGCCACGCAGCAAGAGCGCATCGTTTTTGCTGAGCTTGCTTGCTAACAGTGACTGCGGCGCAAAAGGGCGGTGCAGTATAAATAAGTTATTGTTATTCATAGCACGACCACCTGACTTGCTTGCGCCAATAGGGCTTGTTTATCTTGAGCATGTGCACTTTTTACCTCCAGAATGAGGGACGTGTCATCTAAACCTCGGGCAGCCAGAGACTCGGCGCATACGTAAATGCTGTCGATATCATAGAGTTCAAGCATCTTCAGGGCCTTGGTAAAGTCTTTCTGGCCAAGCAGCTTAGGTTGCTGCTGAGCACTCAGGGCGAGCACCGCATCGCCTTCGAGCAGCCAGGACACTTCCTGGTCGATGGCGGCAAAGATAAGCACTAAGTCGAGCGCCTCTTTAAGGCTTTGGTGATGATAGGGAGCCCGCTGGCTAATAACGACTATATGTTTCATTTGAACTGCACCCACCTATCTGCCTGCGCCGCTTCCATGGCGAACTCCGCCAGGCCGGATACGTTAAACACCCCGCAACGGTCAAGGTCAATACCCCGCTTGCTGGCGGCGGTAACACACAGGTGCAGCGCGATGCCCTGTTCATGCAAGCCTTGCCATACTTTAGCTGGGTCAAATTCATCGCTGCCCAAATCGAAGCAAGGGGAGGCGTGATAGACCCCATCCTGATACAGGAAAATACAGCGTATCTCGTGCCCCTGCACCAGCGCTGATGTGGCAAAGCGTTGCAGGGCATTGAGCGTGTCGGTATCGCTCGGCGCACTGTGTAGTGAAAGTACGAAACTGGCCAAATTCAATCCAAAAAAAAAGCCCCAATGAATGGGGCTTATTCTAACAAATTCTATTCATTAGTCATCTGTTGCGCCAAGTAGGTGCAGAAGTGACGTAAACAGGTTGTAGACGTTCAGGTATAGGGCAACGGTTGCGCGAACATAGTTGGTTTCGCCACCATTGATAATACGGCTGGTATCGAACAGGATCAGACCCGACATGATAAACACCACTGCCGCATTAATCGCCATGAAGGCAATTGAGCTGCCGATAAAGATATTAACGATACTGGCAACGATCACCACCAATAGACCGACGGTCAGAAAACCACCCATAAAAGAAAAGTCTTTTTTGGTAGTAAGTGCATAGGCAGAAAGACCAAAGAAGATTAGCGCCGTAGAACCCAAAGCTTGCATAATCAAGAACGGGCCACTGGGCATTGCCGCGTAGTGGTTAAGTAGTGGACCTAGGCCGAAACCCATAATGCCAGTAAAGGCAAATACCCACATGACGCCTGATGCTGTTTCGGCTTTCTTGTTTACAACAAAAAGCAGACCCAAACCTACTAACGAGCAAATGATCCCCGTAAAGAACGGAGGGTTAAGCGCCATAGAAATACCCGCAGTCACAGCACTGAATGCCAACGTCATCGCGAGTAAAAAGTAAGTGTTCTTTAAAACCTTATTTGTCTCAATGGTCGACATCATCGGCTTAGCCGTGCTGTACGAGTTATTAAACGCCATTGTTAAACTCCTTCAAATTAATCAATCCTCGGATGCAACTTACATCCAGGTTCAAGATTATCAAGTCTTATAAATATGGGCAAACCTTTCACTTTCAATGGCGGGGAAATAACCTCGTTTGTTGTAAACTTACACAAAGCAGTCAAAAATTAAGCGGTTAAACAAAAAAATGAAAATAACACTTCACAAACGCAATTCATTTCTCTAATATTCGCCCCGCTGCGGAGAGATGGCTGAGTGGTTGAAAGCACCGGTCTTGAAAACCGGCATAGGTTAATAGCCTATCTAGGGTTCAAATCCCTATCTCTCCGCCATATAAGAAAGGGCTGCTTGAAAAAGCAGCCCTTTTTTGTGCTTGCCGTCCAGGTGGGCACGTCGTCTCTTTATAAGCAAAAATTGCAGCGGGTATAAGCTGGAGTGATGCGACTAAGGTCGTAATTGGCAAGGGCGACAATCTTTGTCACTCTGCAATAACGCTCTATTGAACTAAGACATTCCTATGAAACAACATTTGGCGAAGGCCGTACTTTATTCATTACTCGCTCCGGTGTTGGTGGGGGTCGTGCTTGGCATCTATTATGCTTTGTCAGTGCAGGAAAATGGTTCGGCCATATTTTTCACCGTGTTATTATCGGCATTGGCTAATGCTCACATCGTCGGCTTAGCCATGGCGGTTTTGGTGGTGCCCGGCTATTTGTTGATGTACAAACACAACAAAGTGCATTACAGCGGCATTTTAACCCTGGGCTTACTCGGTGGGGCCTTGTTTAGCTTCCTTTTCGGCGCCGGTGCCGGTTTTTTACTCATAGTCAATGCGCTGATGGCCGCTCTTGGCAGTGGTCTATTCCTGTTCGGTTTACGTCGCGGACGCGCCAAAATCGCTTAACCGCTTTGTAACGAGTGATTTAAATTTAGGCAACCGACTATTTTTCAGGTGTTCACAGCACTTTTTTCAAGATAAAAGGTTTCATTTGCACGCCACAAAGAGTACCTTAAACACTGCGTATTCTATGTGAAGTAGTATTTAAATGAGCAAAGCGGAATTTTATCGCTCTGTGACGGAGCAGGCAAAAGCACTTATTTGTGACGAGCCCAACTTAATTGCCAATTTAGCTAACATTAGTGCCTTGTTGTATATGTCGATGGACGATATCAATTGGGCTGGGTTCTATTTATTGGAGTCGCCGGAGCAATTGGTGCTTGGGCCATTTCAGGGAAAACCTGCATGTGTGCGTATTGAAGTTGGTAAAGGGGTGTGCGGCACTGCCATCGCTGCGGATCAAACTCAGCTGGTCACAGACGTTCATCAATTCCCTGGCCATATTGCTTGTGATGCGGCATCCAATTCAGAAATTGTTCTTGTGGTTAAGAAAAACGGCGAGGCCATTGGCGTATTGGATATCGACAGCCCAACGGTTGGACGCTTTGACGAGCATGATAAAGCCGGCCTAGAGCTGCTGGTCGAATGTTTGGAAAAGCATATTGCATGAAAGATCTACTAAACGTACAAGACTACCTATTTTCCATAGCCGATGTAGGTGATTGGGAAGGCGATGAAGAGCTGGTGTGTGAACGCTTGAATGAGCTTATCCACCACGCTTGGGCGCGACTACCCGATGATTTAGGCTGTGAACAAATTGACAGTATTATTTCCGGAATATGGGAACATCTTCGCGGTGACCTGGCATTGGTAGATGCCGAGTTAGAAGAGTTACTTGACTGGGTTGAACACTATATTGACTCGGCTCAAGATGAGCAGATGTAATTAAAGGTTTAGAAATGGAAACCACGAACAAGCTAAAAGACATTAACGAAGTATTGGCATTCCTTTACGAGGAATTTCCAAACTGTTTTAAACAAAAAGACGGCATTAAGCCTCTTAAAGTAGGTATCTTTAAAGACATCGCTGAGCGTATTGAAGGCAATGAAAAGGTCAGCAAAACGCAGGTTCGTCAGGCGCTAAGAAAGTATACCTCGCACTGGCGCTACCTAGAGGCGGTGGTTAATAATGAATTCCGTGTTGACCTTGACGGCAACCAGGCCGAAAAGGTTGAGCAAGAGCATGTTGAGCACGCACAGACTGCACTTGAGCAAAGCCGTGCAAAAATGGCTAAGCGTAAAAAGCCAGCACGTGGTGCCAAAGAAGGTGACACAAAGGGTTACAAAAAACGCCCGCAGGGCAGTGGTAAACCTGGTGCAAAAGGCGCTAAAGTCAAAAAAGCCCCAGCCGCCGAGCCTCGTCGCAGCAATAAAGTTGAACCTTTGCCAAGCGAACAGGTCAAGGCTAATACCAAAGTTAAAGTAAAACTAGGTCAGGCATTGGTGAACGGTACCATCACGGAAGTTAATAAAGATGACATCCATGTTGAGCTGGTAACCGGCATGCAAGTTAAGACAAAAGCCGATAGCCTCTACCTGGTTTAATAAAAGGAGTTGTGCATGAGTAAGACGTTTTCACTCATCCCCCTGGTTGCTGCCCTTATCGCGGCACCGGCCTTGGCCTCGTTGGACAAGGTCACCATTGCTGACTTACCTGTGTTGCAGCAAGAGTCGCAACATAGTACTGCCAGTAAGCGAGTAACCAACCTCTTTACCCGTGCACACTACAAACCGATTCGATTTAACGACGAGCTCTCGGCGCAGATGTTCGATCGTTATATCGAATCCTTGGATTTTAATCGCAGTATTTTTCTTGCTGGCGATGTCGCCCAGTTTGAGCAATACCGTGAAAAGTTCGATAACGCCCTCAAGTCAGGCAAGTTAGACTTTGCCTATGACCTATTTAACCTCAGCATGAAGCGCCGGTTTGAGCGTTATCAGTATTCTTTGTCCTTACTCGACAAGCCATTCGATTTCAGTAAAGACGATAAGTACTATTTTGATCGTGAAGATGCTCCTTATGCCAGCACCGAAGCCGAGCTTAACGAGCTATGGCGTCAAAAGGTTAAGTATGACGCGTTACGTCTGAAATTGACGGGTAAGGATTGGGATGGCATCAAAGAGGTGTTGGAAAAACGTTATACCTACACCCTGAAGCGTTTGGTGCAAACCAAAAGTGAAGATGCGTTCCAGATCATTATGAATGCCTTTGCCCGCTCTATTGAGGCGCACACCTCCTATCTTTCGCCACGTCGTGCCGAGCAATTCAAAATGGACATGGATCTTGAGCTCGAGGGCATAGGTGCGGTGCTCAGTTACGATGAAGATTATACAGTGATCCGTTCATTGGTACCCGGTGGTCCAGCAGACAAAACCGGCGCCATTAAACCGGAAGACCGTGTAATTGGTGTCGCCCAGGGCGACGATGATTTTGTTGATGTGATCGGTTGGCGTCTTGATGATGTCGTCGATCTTATCAAGGGCCCGAAAGGTACCTTGGTACGCTTACAGTACCTACGCGGTAAGGATGATCACGGCACTCCCAAAGTGGTGGAGATCACCCGTGATAAGGTACGCCTTGAAGACAGAGCGGCGAAGTCGCATGTTTTTGATGCCAGCTACTCACCAATGAGCAGCAAGATAGGCGTGATTGAAATTCCAGGTTTTTATAACAACCTCTCTGAGGATGTTAAAGGCGAACTGGTGAAGCTTAAAGAGCAAAAGGTCGACGGTATCATCATCGACTTACGTCAAAATGGCGGTGGCTCTTTGTATGAAGCAACCAAATTATCCGGCCTGTTTATCGACCAGGGCCCTGTGGTGCAAATTCACACCCTCAATGGTCGTATCGAACAGCAAAAAGACAGTGATGGCGTAACCTATTATGACGGCCCGATGACGGTACTTGTTGATCGCTACAGTGCATCGGCGTCGGAAATCTTCGCCGCAGCAATGCAAGATTATGGCCGCGCGGTGATCATCGGCGAACAAACCTTTGGTAAGGGCACGGTCCAGCAACACCGTGGTCTAGGCCGCAACTATGACCTTTACGATAACCCGCTAGGCAGTGTGCAATACACCATTGCTAAGTTTTACCGCATCGATGGCGGTAGCACGCAGCACAAAGGGGTGATCCCGGACATTAAATTGCCATCGCCTATTAATCCGGCGGAGTGGGGCGAGAGCCAAGAAGACAATGCGCTTCCTTGGGACAGCATTATTCGTGCTAAATACGCCATGGTTGATAGTTTAGGTGACACCATTGGTTACCTTAATGCCGAGCATGACAAGCGCATAGCCAAAGAGCCTGAATTCGGCTATGTAATGCAAGACATCGCCACCTATAAAGAAGAGAAAGACCGTAAGTTTATTTCGCTCAATGAAAAAGAACGCCTTAGTGAGCGTGATGAGCGTGAGCAATTGGCGCTACAACGCACGAACGAACGTTTAGCCCGATTGGGTCTGGATAAGGTGACCGATATCGATGACGCTCCTGAGGTGTTGGACGATTTTGACCCGTATCTCGAAGAAGCGGCATTAATCACCCAAGACTTTATTAAGCAAGGGCGTTTGGTAAAGAATAATAAGTAAACAATTACAAAGACAAAAGGCGCGTTAAGCGCCTTTTTTATTGATTAAGCGCTGCTAAATCTGCGCTGCTCTGGTAATCTTTGCGCTTATAATAAAAATAACCCTTGCCGCGTTGTGCTAAGAGGTGAGGGCAGGAGAGCGATTTTGACGACAACAAAACAAGCTAAATTACTCGATGCAATGATCCCCATTACGGTGTTGATTTGCTTATTGGGCGCGGCAGTGTATCTCTACGGTGATAATTCATCATCGGGTCCAAACCAAATAGCCTTACTTTTCGCTACCTTTACGGCGGCCTTGGTTGGCCTGAAAAATGGCTACACCTGGAAGACCCTTGAAGAGGCGATGATCAAGGGTATCACCATTTCTTTAGGCGCTATTTTGATCCTCCTTATGGTGGGGGCGCTAATTGGTACCTGGCTGCTTTCAGGAACCGTTCCAACCTTGATCTATTATGGTCTACAGATCATCAACCCTCATTGGTTTTATGCTGCAAGCTGTATTATCTGCGGCGTGGTTGCCATGAGTATCGGCAGCTCCTGGACTACGGCGGCGACCATAGGTGTGGCCTTGCTGGGTGTGGCCAACGGCTTGGCGCTAGACCCGGTTGTGACGGCTGGTGCGGTTATTTCGGGCGCCTACTTTGGTGATAAGCTGAGTCCGCTCTCTGAAACCACTAATCTGGCGCCTGCGGTAGCCGGTGCCGATCTCTTTACCCATATTCACCACATGCTCTGGACCACGGTACCAAGCTTTGTGATTGCCGTTATTATCTTTATTTTTATGGGCTTTAATGCCGATGTGAGCAGTGACGCGACCAGTATCGATACCATGGTAAATCTGCTGGCGGCGAATTTTAATATTAATATTCTTAATCTGGTGCCTTTACTGGTGCTGTTGGTCTTGGCAATTCGCAAGATGCCGGCATTCCCTGCTATTTCTATCGGTGCCGTGTTAGGTGCGGTATGGGCGCTGCTATTTCAAAGTGATTTACTCGCGACTCAGGTAGATGTCAGCCAGGGTCAGTTGGTCGGCTACTTTAAACTGGTGTGGGCAACCTTCTTCGATGGCTTTGCTATTAGTACCGGGGATGCGAAAATGAACGACCTGCTTTCCGGTGGTGGCATGTCGGGCATGCTCAACACCACTTGGTTAATCATGATGGCGCTGATGTTTGGTGCCATTATGGAAAAAACCGGTCTCCTTGAGGTGTTTGTTCGGAGTATCTTAAAGGTAGCCAAGTCCACCGGCTCCTTGGTGGCGGCCACCATCTGTACATGTATCGGTACCAACCTGGTGGCAGCGGACCAATATATCGCCATTGTTGTGCCCGGGCGCATGTTTAAAGAAGAATATAAAAAGCGCGGCTTACAACCGGTCAACTTGTCTCGTACCCTTGAAGATGGCGGTACCATTACCAGCCCCTTGATCCCTTGGAATACGTGTGGTGCCTATATGCAAAGCGTACTTTTGATCAATCCGTTTGATTATGCCTTGTATGCCTTCTTTAATTTAATCAATCCGGTACTTGCTGTGATCTACGCCTACCTAGGCATCAAAATTCTTCGTATTGAACCCAAGCACCTGCAGCCTGAGGTAAAAGAGCAAAGCCAGGCGTAAGCCAAACACAGCGATTAATTGTAGTTCGGGCATCAAATGATGCCCGCTTTAAGTTTCAGGAGACAGTCAACTTATGACCACGACCCAACCTCATGCCCAATATTTGCGCGATTACCAAGCGCCTGCTTTTTTTATCGATGAACTTGAGCTGGAAGTACAATTAGCGCCACTTAACACACAAGTGGTGGCCCGCTCATTGGTGCGTGCCAACGCCGACAACCCCAGCGCTCAATTGGTACTTGATGGCATAGATTTAACCTTGCTCAAGGTTCGCATTAATGAGCAAATACATTCTGCTTATCACCTAGAAGATGAGCAGCTGGTGATTGAACAACTCCCGCAGCAACCCTTTACGCTTGAAATCACCACCGAATGCGCGCCGCAAAGTAACACCTCACTGGAAGGCCTGTATTTGTCCGATGGTGCTTATTGCACTCAGTGTGAAGCGCAAGGCTTTCGTAAAATCACTTATTTCCTTGACCGCCCAGATGTGATGGCCAGCTATAAAGTGACTATCGTCGCTGACAAGGCACAATTTCCTCACCTTTTATCAAACGGTAATAAAATTGATAGCGGTGATTTAGCTGACGGCAAGCATTTCGCAACCTGGCAAGACCCGTTTAAAAAACCCAGTTATCTCTTTGCCCTGGTAGCAGGCGACTTCGATGTGCTGCGCGATACCTATATCACAGCTTCAGGGCGCGAGGTGGCACTGGAGCTTTATGTCGATAAGGGGAATCTCTCTAAAGCCCCCCATGCCATGGCGTCACTTAAGCGTGCCATGCAATGGGATGAGCAACGCTTTGACCTGGAATATGATCTGGACGTTTACATGATAGTGGCGGTCGACTTTTTCAATATGGGCGCCATGGAGAACAAGGGCCTTAATATCTTTAACTCCAAGTGCGTATTGGCCAATAGTGATACCAGCACAGACAGAGATTTCCACCTGATCGAATCGATTGTCGGTCATGAGTATTTCCACAACTGGACCGGCAACCGAGTAACCTGCCGTGATTGGTTCCAGCTCTCCTTAAAAGAAGGCTTAACCGTATTTCGCGATCAGGAATTCAGTAGCGATCTTGGTTCGCGGGCCCTGAACCGTATTGATGCGGTGAAGGTGATGCGCACCCACCAGTTTGCTGAAGATGCAGGTCCTATGGCGCACCCCATTCGTCCAGAAAAAGTTATCGAAATGAATAACTTTTACACCGTGACCGTGTATGACAAGGGCGCCGAAGTGATCCGCATGCTGCATACCTTGCTTGGTGAAACGGGTTTTCAAAAAGGCATGAAGCTGTATTTTCAGCGTCATGACGGACAAGCGGTGACCTGTGATGACTTTGTTGCGGCGATGCATGATGCCAATGACACGGATTTATCCCAGTTTTCGCGCTGGTATGGACAAGCGGGCACGCCCTTGGTGTCGGTGCAGGAAGAATATGACAGCGCGACCAAACGCTATACCCTGACTTTAACGCAAACCCATAAGCCGACCGCAGAACAGCCCCACAAGGAAAACTTGTTAATTCCGGTGGCGATCGAACTGTTGGACCAACAGGGACAGCCCATGACGCTGATGCGCGACGGCAGGGTCCTGGATAAAGTTTTGCACCTCACTGATGAGCGTCAGGACTTCGTTTTTGAGCAAGTTGACGAACGTCCGGTAGCCGTACTTTTTGAAGACTTTTCGGCGCCGGTGCAGGTGCAGTTTGATCAGGCTTTGGCGGATCAGCTTCATATTGTCCGCCATGCCAGCAGCGACTTTAGCCGTTGGGATGCGCAGCAAGCGGCATTAAGTCATTGTGTTAACCAGGCGTTGGTAAAGGGTGAAGCCAAGCCTGAGTTACCCAAGGCAGTGCTAGACACCATGAGCGAACTGTTAAATGGTGTTTTATCTGGCAGTGAAGCCGATTTGGCTCTGATTGCCGAGTTATTGTATTTACCTAGCTTTGAAACCCTAAGCAGCAGCCACAGCGAGATACCGGTCGATGCGCTCAACACTATTATTGATGCTTTTGAAGCCGAGATAGCGACGCATTTACAAGAACACTTGCAAGCGGTGTTAGTGCACTTTAACGATGATAAGCAGCAAAATGCACACAGTGCAGCGGTACGCGCCTTGCTTGGTGCTTGCATGTACTATCTAGCCCGAATTGATGGTGCCACAGACTATATTGCCGAGCAGGCCAATACGGGGTCTATGACCTTATCGCTGGCGGCACTAAAGGCCTTGGTATTGGCTGAACATGAGCAGCAAAATACCTTATTGGCTGCTTTTGCAACACGTTGGGCCAATGACGTACTGGTATTGGATAAGTGGTTTAATCTGCAGGCTTTGAAGCGCGGTGAGCACGCATTGGCTGAAATTAGCACCTTGTTTGAGCATCCACATTTCTCTTGGCAAAACCCTAACCGGGTAAGAGCCTTGTTGGGGCCATTGACCATGAGTAACCCCAGTGTTTTTCATCATAAAGATGGCCGTGGCTATGAGTTACTTGGTGATGCACTGGTGAAGTTAAACGAGATCAACCCGCAAACTGCATCGCGTTTAATAACGCCGCTGTTGGCATGGCGTCGTTATGATTCAGGTCGCCAGCAACAGATGCGTGCTCAATTGCAACGTTTGATGGCATTGCCGAAACTGAGTAAAGATCTCTATGAAAAGGTAGAAAAAGCGTTAGGTGAATGAGCAATAAAACCTATTACTTTACCTTATCGTTAACCTATGAGCAGTGCTTGGCCTATTACCGGGGCCAAGTCACTGCCATTCAGGTATGCGACGATAATCGTCGTCGCATCCGTTTTCCCGCCGCCAAAATATTACCGCATATGTCCCAGCTGGGCATTCGTGGCCGGTTTCGCCTTACCCTGACCCCGGAAAATAAATTCGTTGCCCTGGAGCGAATTTAAAAACAAAAACTTTTTAGATTGTTTTACGTTAATGTAAATTGCATTTGTCGTTAACGTTATTGTCATGTATAAAAATAGTGGTAGGATGTCATACCATTAGCAGATGAAAAGGAAATTTAACGCCAGGTACAACACATTCATGTAGACTGTTTGTAACTGTAGCGTATCCTTTCAAATGCACAAGACTACACTAAAAACAATAACTTGATCTAAAAATTACCCGCGCTAAGGGGGAAGCAACAATGATAAGACAGCCACTATTTGCAAAGCATCGATTAGCGCTCAGCGTCGGCGCAGCGATGTTAGGCATGAGTAGCGCCGCACACAGTGCCAGCTTTACGGTTGGTGATTTCGATATCAATTTTGATTCGACTTTTTCATACGGACAGAGCATTCGTACCGAAAACCGTGATTTCGACCAGTACGTGGGTAAGAGTAATCACCCACGTTTCGACTGGAGCAATTACAACGCCGCGCTTAATCCCATCTATAGTTCCAGCGATGTCTGGAGCCAACCCGGTGCCTATTCCAACAATGGTGACGCCGGTAACCTGAATTTCGACAAGGGCGATACATTTTCGCAATTGTTAAAAGGGACTCATGAACTAGCGATCAACGGCGAATCTTACGGTTTATTCACCCGTTTCATGTATTTCTATGATTTTGCGCTGATGGATGGCGACTATGCCTATACCAACCCGGTATCCGGCGAAAGCGTTGACCCATGCGATTACGACGAAACCAAAGAGCAGGTGTGTGCCGACTTCCGCCTTCTTGATGCCTTTGTGTGGGCCGACTTCGATTTTAATGATGGTCAAAACCCGCTATCACTGCGTTTAGGCCAGCAGGTTGTAAACTGGGGTGAAAGTACCCTGATTTCACACGGCATCAACGTGAACCCGGTTGATATCGACCGTTTAAAAGCGCCGGGCGCTGAGTTAAAAGAAGCCTTTATCCCTGTGGGTATGTTTTGGGCCTCGCTGGGGATCACAGAAAACCTTTTCCTTGAAGGTTTCTATCAATATGAGTGGCACGAAACCCGTTTACCAGCCACTGGTAGTTATTTCTCTACCAATGATTTCGCCTCGGAAAACGGCTTTAACCAAAACGTTCAGTTGGGTTTTACCTCCAACCCGGATATAGACCTGGCGTTTTTGACCGACAGCCTGAACAACCTCACTTCAGATTGGCAGGCTGCTGCGGCGGCGCAGGGCATCGACCCGACTTCTGCAGCAGGCCAGCAACTGCTTGCAAACATGTACCTGGCTTATCCAACCAAGGTGGCCCTCAAGGGCGAGGGTAAGCGCGGTAAAACAGAGCCCAGCGATGGCGGTCAATACGGTTTACGCTTAGGCATGTTTATGCCTGAATTGAACGACACCGAGCTGGCCTTGTATTACATCAATTACCATAGCCGTCGTCCGGTGATCTCAGGTCAGGTGTCTGACTTCACCGCCATTGGTGAAGACTTGGCGATGATCATGAGCACAGAGATCAATAGCGATAATGTTAACGATCTGAAGGCCTTTACCAAGGCTAAACTGGATTACCCAGAAGACATTAAACTCTATGGTTTAAGCTTTAACACCTCTATCGGCGAAACCGCGTTGGCCGGTGAATTCGCTTTCCGTGAAGACGAGCCATTCCAGGTTGATGACGTGGAACTGCTGTACGCGGGTATGCCAGAGCAATTAGCATTGGCGGGATTACGTCCTGAATTTGCGGGTATTTCTCAGCTAAGCCCAGGCGATTCCACTGCGGTAGTTGGCCCAGGTGGTACGGCTCAAGGCTATATTTTGCGTAATACAGCACAAGTGCAATTTACCGCAACGCATCTGTTTGGCCCAGCACTCGGTGCCGATAGCTGGGCGGTGCTTGGTGAAGTAGGTGGTGTGCGTATCAATAATATGCCGGCCTATGACGAATTACGCCTAAACGTATCCGGTACTGGTCGCAGCGGCGTTATTCAAGGTCCACTGGCGGATGATTATTCGGCATTACATATGGCGCTGTCTAACGGTCCAGAAACTAACCCATTCCCAACGGCGTCGGCCTGGGGTTATCGTCTAGTCGCCAAAGGCGATTATTATGACTTGTTCTCCGGCGTTAACTTCTCGCCACGCTTCGTATTCTCACACGATGTCAATGGTATTACCCCAGATCCCATGTTCCTGTTTATTGAAGACAGAAAATCATTGGGAATTAATATGAATTTTAACTATCAAAATACTTGGTCTTTTGATTTAGGTTACAACTCATTCTGGGGCGGCGGCGCCACCAATACTTTTGCCGATCGTGATTTTGTTTCCTTTAATATCAAATATTCAATTTAAAAGGGTATCCGTATGTTGACTAAACCTACCCTCATTGCAGCAGCATTCTGTGGTTTATTTGCCACCACTGCAGTACAGGCTAAAATTTCGCCGGAGCAGGCGGCTCGCTTAGGCGCGGATCTGACGCCAATTGGCGCCGTAAAGGCGGGTAACGAAGATGGCTCCATTCCAGAATGGAATGGTGGTATCACCGAAGTGCCGGCAAACTACAAGCCAGGCATGCACCACCCGGATCCGTTTGCCGCAGATCAGGTGTTGTACACCATAGATAAATCAAATCTGGAGCAGTACAAGAGCCTGTTAAGCCCTGGTCAGATAGCCTTGTTTGAAGCCTATCCTGATACCTTTAAGATGCAGGTGTACCCAACTCGTCGTAGTGCCTCTTACCCGCAGTTCTTCTACGATGCAACGAAAAAGTACGCCACCCAGGCCGAATTGATCGAAGGCGGTAACGGTATTAAGAACACGGCTATTGGTATTCCATTCCCAATGCCTGAAAACGGCCTTGAAGCGATTTGGAACCACCTGTTGCGCTATCGTGGTCAGTCGATCTCACGTTTTGGTGGTCAGGCAATGCCTACCGCTTCAGGTGCCTATAACCTGATCGGTTTCGACGAGCAGCTATTGATTAAATACGCCGATAATGATGCCACCCCAGAGCAATTGGAAGAGTCTAATATTCTTTTCAAATTTAAGCAGCGTGTCACCGAGCCGGCGCGCCTTGCCGGTACCGCTTTGCTGGTGCATGAAACCATGGACCAGATTCTGACGCCACGTCAGGCATGGACCTACAATACGGGTCAGCGTCGCGTGCGTCGTGCTCCTAACGTTGCTTATGATGCACCGGGAACGGCGTCGGACAACCTGCGTACTACCGATGACTTCGATATGTTTAATGGCTCACCGAACCGTTACAACTGGGAGCTAAAAGGTAAACAAGAGTTGTTGATCCCTTACAACAGCTACAAGCTTCACAGTGACTCACTAAGCTATGATGACATCATCAAACCGGGCCATGTGAATCCTGAGCACGTGCGCTATGAAAAGCACCGTGTATGGGTTGTTGAAGCCACGTTGAAAGAGGGCACTCGTCACACCTACAAGAAGCGTACCTTCTACATCGATGAAGACAGCTGGCAGATCTCGGTTGCCGACTTGTATGACAACCGCGATCAACTCTACCGCGTCGCTATGGCCCATGGTCTAAACTATTACGAAGTACCGACTCAATGGAGTACGCTTGAGGTTTACCATGACCTTAATTCGCGTCGTTATCTGGCCATTGGCCTAGATAACCAAGAAGAGATGTATGACTTCTCACAGTCGTTCAATGACAACGAGTTTACATCTAACGCCCTTCGTCGCGAAGGTCGTCGTTAATCCTCGCACTTAGCTAGGCTCGCGAAAGTGGGCCTAGCTCCATAATTTTATTTCTCTATTTGGGCGCAATTTTATATGAAGTACTTGCTTAGTTGGGCAACGTTGCTTTTGTCACTGCACAGTGTGGCTCAAACAACACCTCAGCCCGCTTATCGTGCCGAGCAGGCTACGCAAACGCTTTTCACCGATATTACCGCCACCGAAGAGCGAGTGGTTGCCGTTGGTCAACATGGCACCATCGTTTTGAGTGAAGATACTCAGCAATGGCGCCAGGCGCAGTCTCCAGTCGATGTACTGCTCACTTCGGTCTATTTTATTGATAATAACAAGGGCTGGGCCTGCGGCCATGATGCCACTATTTTGAATACCCAAGACGGCGGACAAAGTTGGCAAATTCAGCAGTTTCTCCCCGAGCTTGATAAGCCTTGTTTGGATATCACCTTTATGGATGCGCAACAGGGTATCGCCGTGGGAGCATACGGCATGTATTTTGTCACCGAGGACGGTGGCCAAAGTTGGCAAAAGCGATTCCTAGATAGCTTGTTATTCGCTGAAGACCGAGACTACCTAAATCAGCTCAAGGCCGAAGATCCCGAGGGCTATGAAATGGAAACCGCCTCCATTTTGCCGCACTTTAACCGCATCGCTAATACCAGCAAGGGCTTATATATAGTTGGCGAAATGGGGTTAATCGCGCACAGCAATGATGGCGGCCAAAGCTGGCTGCGTGAAGAAGAAATCTATCATGGTTCCTTTTTCGACATCACCGAAATGGCCGGGAACCTTTATGTGGCCGGATTACGTGGCAATGCCTTTCGTTACAGCGACGATGCCGGTTGGGAACAGCTGATGGCCAGCGAGCAGGCAACCATGAACAGCATGATGACCACAGCCGATGAGCAGTTGTACATCTTTGCTAACTCGGCGGTAATTTACCACCTTGATGATGCCAGCGGTACGCAACTGCAAAGTGAGCAGCTCAGCGATGGTAAGGCAATCTTAAATGGGGTGCAGTTCAAGGATAAATTAATAATGGCCACCGAAGCTGGGATCCAAAGCAAGGAGTTTAACTGATCATGCATAATATAGTGGAAGCATTAGAACGTAGCTTATTCCGCCATCGCATGTGGGTGATAGTGGCCTTTGCTTTAGCCACAGTGGCCCTGGCTTTTCAGGCTACCAAGCTTAAGCTTGATGCGTCATTTAACAAAAATATCCCTCTTAATCACGAATATATGAAGGTGTACACCAAACACGAAAAACAATTTGGTGGCGCTAACAGTATTTTAATTTCGGTCTGCGATGCGGACGGCGACATCTTTAATGAAGAATTTTTTACTCAGCTAAAATCGGTGCACGATCAGCTTTACTTTATCCCAGGTGTTAATCGCCCACTGGTCAACTCCATATTCTCACCGAGCGCTCGCTTTGTTGAGGTGGTGGAAGATGGCTTTAGCGGTGGTCCGATTATTCCCGCTAATTTTCGCCCGGATGAGCGTGGTTTAGCACGGGTTAAAGAAAACATCGAAAAGGCCAAGGTAGTAGGGCGCATGGTAGCCTCAGACTATTCCTGTGCCATGGTCAGCGCTCAATTGATGGAATTTGACCCGCAAACAGGTGAAAAACTTGATACCTTGGCTATTGCCGAACAGCTTGAAAGCAAAATTCGTGATGATCTGAGTACCGACAAGGTCAGCATTCATATTATCGGCTTTGCCAAGATGGCCGGTGATATTGCCAATGGCGCTAAAGATGTGCTGCTGTTCTTTGCCATTGCCATAGTGATCACCTTCATTATGGTGTGGCTGTTCTGTAAGAGCTTTAAGCTTACCCTGTTGCCTATTGTCTGCTCCTTTATTGCCGTGGTTTGGCAGCTAGGCTTGCTCTCTAGCCTGGGCTTTGGTCTTGATCCCATGTCTATCTTGGTACCGTTTTTGGTATTTGCCATCGGTGTCAGTCATGGCGTGCAAATGATCAACGATATCGCCAAAAAAGTCCAACTGGGCAGCAGCGCTAAAAACGCTGCGGAATCGAGCTTTAAAGCCTTGATGATCCCAGGCGGTATCGCCTTGCTTTCGGACACGGTTGGCTTCTTGACCTTGCTGGCTATCGATATCGGCATTATCCGTGAGCTGGCGATAACGGCGAGCTTAGGTGTGGCGGTGATCATCTTCACCAACCTTGTCTTGCTACCCGTGATAGCGTCTTATTTAGATGTGAAGAAGTTACGTGTGCTTTCAGCGGATAACAGAAACAAGGACGGCTTGTTTAAGATCCGCGAGTTGCTGGTGTGCGCGACCGATAGAAAATATGCAGCCATCATCCTGGTGTGCACGGCCTTGCTGTTTGCTTTTGGTTTTTGGCAATCGCAAAAGATGCATATCGGCGACCTGCACGCCGGTGCACCAGCACTGCACGAGGACGCCCGCTATAACCAGGATACCTTCTTGATCTCCGACAGATACGAGATCTCGTCGGATATCCTTAAGGTAATAGTGGAGGCGTATCCGGCGGCCTGTACTGAGCACGATGTGATGGAACGTATTCGCCAATTCCAGTGGCGTATCGAAAACGTGCCTGGGGTGCAAAGCAGTGTCTCCCTTGCCAGTGTTGCGCAGGCAGTGAATGCCGGCTACAACGAAGGCAACTTGAAATGGCAAACCCTGCCACGTAATACTGCCTCACTAGTGCAGGCGTCATCGCGGGTGGAAACCAGCTCAGGCCTGCTTAATGGCGACTGCTCGGTGATGCCGGTGATCATCTTTATGGAAGACCATAAAGCACAAAGCATCGACCGTGTGGTTGATGCAGTGAAGGAAGTGGGCGCTGAGTTTGGTACCGAAAAGCTGCAATTCCGTCTCGCTTCTGGGCCTATAGGCGTAATGGCGGCGACCAATGAGTCGGTATCCGAAGCGCAAACGCCGATGATGCTGTATGTCTACGGCGCGGTTATTGCCTTGTGTCTGGTCAGCTTCCGCTCGCTGCGCGCAACCATTGCCGTGGTGTTGCCATTGTATATTGTCTCGACCTTGGCTCAGGCCTTGATGGTGGCCTTGGAAATCGGTCTGACGGTGTCAACCCTGCCGGTGATTGCTTTAGGTGTGGGGATAGGTGTCGATTACGGCATTTATATCCTATCCTCTAAGATGATTCAGCTGAACCAGGGGGTCAGCCTGAGCCAGGCTTATCGAAATGCCCTGGTTGAACGAGGCAGTGCGGTACTATTTACCGGTATCACTTTAGCGGTAGGTGTGAGTACCTGGATTTTCTCGGCACTGAAGTTTCAGGTCGATATGGGTATCTTGTTGACCTTTATGTTCCTGGTGAACATGATCGGTGCGCTGCTCATAATTCCAGCAATCAGCACCTTCTTGTGGTCTGACCAGAAAAAATAATGTGAATGTGTGTTAACAGAAATGGCCGGGAACGGCCATTTCTATCTATATTTTGTGAATAGTTAGCCAAGACGCTGAAATCATTGGTCTGATTTCAACGAAAAGGCTGTTTATTAGCTGTAAAAGCGTTAGAATTTAGCCCGACTCCACGCTATTCAGTCACCCGTTCACAAGGCGGTATAGATTAAGGAACACACAATGACACAAAATGACGGTCACGCTAGCGTTATTCTGAATAACGTCAGCAAGCTTATTAAGAGCAAAGTTAATCCAGACAAGGTGTCACTGGTCGACAAATTCGCCCAAGCGTTATATAGCAATATGTCGGCTGAAGACCTAGTACACAGAAATGACAGTGACCTCTACGGGGCCGCGCTTAGCCTTTGGAATTCGTTAGAAGGAAACCAGGGCGACGAAGCGGTGATCCGTGTAATTAACCCTGAAGTAGCAAAACACGGTTGGCAATCCTCTCACACCATCGTTGAAATCATCGCTAAAGACATGCCATTTTTGGTGGACTCGGTGCGCATGTCACTCAACCGTGCCAACATTGCATCACACCTGTTGCTACATACGCCGTTAAAAATCCAGCGCGATAACAATGGCGCGATTATCAATCTTTCGAACCTAAAAGCCGAGCAAGAGTCAAACTCGACTAAAACCGTGTTCTTTATTGAGATTGACCGTCAAACAGATGAAGCGGAAATCAGTGCTTTTAAAGCAGAGCTTGAGTCGGTACTTAATGATGTATCACTGGCAGTTGAAGACTGGCAGCCAATCCGCAGCAAGCTGTTGGAAGTGATCAAAGACTTGCCTAAGCGTCCGCACAATGTGGATGAGGTTGAGCTTAATGAAACCATTGAGTTTCTTGAGTGGTTGGCAAGCGACAACTTTACCTTCATGGGTTACCGTCAATACCAGCTTACGCCGGTAAAAGGCGACCACCAGTTGAAGGGCGTGGAAGGTACCAGCCTGGGTCTGATGAAGAACTCAGAAGAAGGCCAGATCCGCTTGTTATCAACCATGCCGGAAACTGCACGCAAAGAAGCGCGCAGTGACAACCTTTTAGTACTTACTAAAACCAACTCTGTTTCTCGCGTACACCGTCCGGCGCACACCGATTACATCGGTATCAAACGTTTCGATAAAGACGGTAACGTGGTGGGTGAGGATCGCTTTATTGGTTTGTTCTCATCGAGCTTCTATAACAACAGTGCCGCCGATGTGCCTGTGTTGAAGACAAAAATCCGCCGCGTCTTGGAAATGAGTGATTTCGCCGTGGGTACACATGCCTATAAAGCGGTGCTCAATATTCTTGAAACCTATCCTCGTGATGAGTTAGTACAAGCCCGCGAAAGCGAGCTGCTTGATGTTGCTATGGGCGTGTTGCATATCCAAGAGCGTGATATGTGTCGTCTATTCGTGCGTAAAGACACCTATGGTCGTTTCTTCTCTTGCATGGTGTATGTGCCGCGTGAGCGCTATAACACTGCGCTGCGCCGCGAAACCCAGCAAATCTTAGCTGAAGCCTTTGGCTCGACAGACAAAGTGGCCTTTACCACATACTTCTCAGAATCAAATCTTGCCCGTACCCACTACATAGTGCGTGTGCAAGAAGACAACGTAGATTACGACGTGAAAGAAATCGAAAACAATTTAGTAGAAGCTGCCCGCACATGGGAAGACAAACTACAATCGGCCTTACTGGCCAATAATGGCGAAGCCCGTGGTAACGAACTAAACCGCAAATACGCCAACGCTTTTGCCAGTGCCTATAAAGATCAGGTATTGCCAAGTGCCGCCGTGGTTGATATCGAAAAATTAGAGCTACTTGATGATGACAACAAGCTGGAAATGCTGTTCTACCGTCCACAAGAAGAAGTAAGCTCAAACATAGTTCGTCTGTCCTTGTTCCATAAAGACGAGCCAATTCACCTGTCAGACGTGATGCCGATGTTAGAGAACTTTGGTCTGCGCGTTATCGGCGAAACGCCGTACGCGGTGAAAACATCCGACGGCCAGGTAAACTGGATCATGGACTTCTCTATGTTGCTAAGCAGCAAAGAAGTGGCTGATTTTGACAAGGTATCGGCACGTTTCCAAAAAGCCCTGACCGATGTGTGGAACAACCGCCTGGAAGACGATGGCTTTAACCGCTTGGTCTTGGTTGGCGGCCTAACAGGTCGTGAAGCGTCAATCCTACGTGCCTACGCCAAATATATGCGTCAGATCGGTGTAACCTTCTCGCAAAGTTATATCGAAAGCACGTTTGCAAACTATCCGGACATTGCCACGCAGATCGTTAAACTATTTGCCAAAAAATTCTCGGTTAAAGCCCCTGGCACCGAAAAGGCGCTGGATAAGCTGGTTACGCAAATTTATGAAGCCCTTGAAAACGTAGCTAACCTAGACGATGACCGCATCATTCGTTTGTACGTTGATATGATCAAGGCGACGCTGCGTACTAACTACTACCAAAAAGCAGAAGACGGCCTGTTTAAGTCGTATATCTCATTTAAGATCAAGCCAAGCCTGATCCCGGATGTACCACTGCCGCTGCCTGCGTTTGAAATTTTCGTGTATTCACCGCGCGTAGAAGGTGTTCACCTACGCGGTGGTAAGGTAGCCCGTGGCGGTCTGCGTTGGTCAGATCGTCGTGAAGATTTCCGTACCGAAGTACTGGGTCTGGTTAAGGCACAGCAGGTTAAGAACACGGTTATCGTTCCGGTGGGTTCTAAAGGTGGTTTCGTTTGTAAGCAGCTACCTAGCGAGCGCGAAGCCTTCTTTACTGAAGGTCAAGAGTGCTACAAGATCTTCATCCGTGGCCTACTTGATATCACCGATAACATTGTTCATGGCGAAATCAAAGCTCCTGACAATGTAACCCGTCATGACGAAGACGACCCGTACCTGGTTGTAGCCGCCGATAAGGGCACCGCAACCTTCTCAGATATCGCTAACGGTATCGCTCAAGAGTACGGCTTTTGGTTAGGCGACGCCTTTGCCTCAGGTGGTTCTATCGGTTATGACCATAAGAAGATGGGTATTACCGCCAAGGGTGCTTGGGAGTCGGTTAAGCGTCACTTCCGTGAAATCGGTATTGACTGTCAGAACACTGATTTTACCGCAATAGCTATCGGTGACATGGCCGGTGACGTATTCGGTAACGGTATGTTGCTTTCTAAGCACACTCGCTTACAAGCGGCATTTAACCATATGCATATCTTTATCGACCCGAATCCGGACGCTGC
The DNA here is from genome assembly GCF_002964785.1 of Pseudoalteromonas sp. T1lg48. Lineage (GTDB taxonomy): Bacteria > Pseudomonadota > Gammaproteobacteria > Enterobacterales > Alteromonadaceae > Pseudoalteromonas. Next base: position 397,405 of record NZ_PQCC01000018.1, on the reverse strand, counting down.
CAAGTCTTGGGAAGAGCGCAAGCGCTTATTCGAGCTGCCGCGTTCAAGCTGGGAAGACTACAACAGCGAATTGATCTCTAAAGGCGGTGGTATCTTTAACCGTAGCGCCAAGTCAATCACTTTGACCCCTGAGATCAAGAAGATGATTGGCACCAAGAAAGCGGCCATGACACCAAACGAGCTGATCAAAGCACTACTGATGATGCCGGTAGACCTGTTATGGAACGGTGGTATCGGTACCTACATCAAGGCTAAGTCAGAAACCGACACCGACGTGGGTGACCGTGCCAATGACGCACTGCGTATTAACGGCGGCGAGCTGGGCGCCAAGATCTTTGGTGAAGGTGGTAACCTGGGTGCGACGCAACTGGGTCGTATCGAGTTTGCGGCCAAGGGTGGTCGTATCAACACCGACTTTATCGATAACGTAGGTGGTGTAGCCTGTTCGGATAACGAAGTTAACATCAAGATCTTGCTTAACTCATTAGTGAGTGAAGGCGACCTGACCAAGAAACAACGTGATGAATTGCTGTATGCGATGACGGATGAAGTATCTGAGTTGGTGCTGAAAGACTGTTACCGTCAAACACAGACCATTTCTGTGACGCAATCTAAAGGCACATCAACGCTTAAAGAGAAGATCCGCTTTATCCACGCCTTGGAAAAAGAAGGCAAGCTGGATCGCGTTATCGAATTCTTACCAAGCGATGAAGAGCTGGCTGAGCGCGCTGCGGCAGGTAAGGACCTGACTCGTCCAGAGCTATCTGTGTTAGTGTCTTACGCGAAAATGGTGCTTAAAGAGACGTTAGTAACGGACGAAGTATCGGAAAACCCATACTACCGTCAACTATTGGTGCAATCATTCCCTGTGCCGCTGCGCGAGCGCTTTAATGCCGCCATGGACAACCACCCGCTACGCAGCGAAATTATCGCGACCAAGTTGGCTAACAACATAGTCAACGACATGGGTCTGAACTTCATGGTGCGCATGCACGAAGAAACCGGAGCCTCGGACGCTGAAATCGCCTTGTGTTACAGTATTGCCCGCGAAATCTTCGCCTTGCCGGCTACCTGGAACGAGATCAGTGCGCTAGACAATCAGGTTGATGCAGAAGTACAGACGGAAATGTTGTATCAGCTGCGCCGTACCGTACGTCGTGCGACACGCTGGTTCTTACGCCATCGCAATAAAGCATTGACCATCGAGCAGAGCATTGAGCACTTTGCACCTTGCTTTAAAGATCTTACCGACAATCTGCACAGCTATATGGTGAGCGCAGAGAGCGAGCAGATCCGTAAAAACGCGACCGCCTTGGCCGGCAAGGGCGTACCAGCTCAACTGGCTATGCGTATCGTTTCACTTTCGAGCTTGTTCTCGGCAATGGACCTGGCGGAAGTGGCGACACAAAGCAAGCGTTCAACGGCTATCGTTTCAAGCACATACTTCAAGTTGGGTGCGCGTATGGGCCTACACTGGTTCCTAACGCAAATTACCAATCAGCCGGTACAAAACCACTGGCAAGCGCTAGCACGTGCATCGTACCGTGAAGAGCTGGATTGGCAGCAACGTACCCTAACGGATGTTGTACTGCGTAGCTTCGATGACAAGGAACAGGATGTTGATGCTCAGATCGACGCCTGGATGGAAGATCACGATGCCTTATTGCACCGCTGGCAGCAAATGCTAAGCGAATTCAAGACCTCACAAAGTCATGATTTTGCGAAGTTCTCTGTGGCATTGCGTGAATTGATGTTACTTGCACATAACTGTGATCAACGTAACTAAGCTCACTGTTAATAAGCAGTAAAACTCTGTAGAATACCCCAGCTTTTGGCTGGGGTATTTTTTTCTAGGGGGATCCATGTTTTACGAATTAGCACGCCGTTTTATGTTTACCAAGGACGCGGAATGGGCGCATGACTTTGCACTTAACAACCTGCGTCGCTTTGCTAACACGCCATTGTCCATGGCCTGGTCGCAAAATGTGGCCGATAAGCCAACCGAGTTTCTTGGTTTGGAATTTAAAAACCCGGTGGGTCTAGCCGCCGGTCTGGATAAAAATGCCGAATGCATCGACGCCTTTGCACAAATGGGCTTTGGCTTTATCGAGGTAGGGACGGTTACGCCGCGCCCGCAAGCGGGTAACGATAAACCACGTATCTTCCGTTTGCCGGAGCAGCATGCGGTGATCAATCGCATGGGTTTTAATAACAAGGGTGTTGATAACCTGGTTGCCAATGTAAAAGCATCCAACTACAGCGGTATTTTAGGGATCAATATTGGTAAGAACAAGGATACGCCAAACGAGCAGGGCAAGGACGACTACATCCATTGTATGCGTAAGGTGTTCGAGCACGCCTCCTATATTACGGTGAATATTTCTTCGCCAAACACCCCGGGTCTGCGTGACTTACAATACGGCGAAGCGCTGGACGATCTATTGTCGAGCTTGAAAAACGAGCAACTGGATCTTATCGCTAAGCACAATAAGCAGGTGCCTATGCTGGTGAAGGTGGCGCCGGATCTTGATCAGGTGCAGGTAGAGCAGGTCACTCACTCACTATTAAATAACAAGATTGACGGTGTGATCGCCACTAATACGACCTTAGACCGCACGGCCGTACAGGGCTTGCAGTATGCCGACGAAGCCGGTGGCTTGTCTGGTCGTCCTGTGCGCGCCAAATCGCTTGAAGTGATTAAGGAAATCAAGCGTATCTCTAATGGTCAATTGCCGATTATCGGTGTCGGCGGTATCGACAGTGCCGAGGCGGCTAAGGAGAAGCTCAATGCCGGCGCGGATTTGGTTCAGATCTATACCGGATTTATCTACGAAGGGCCGGCGTTAGTAAAACGGATCATTAGCGGCTTATAAGGATCCGCTATTGATACGAACGATCCCTCGTAAAATATTATTAGAATTTATTTTACAGGGGATCGCCAAGAGCTATAATCCAAAGTTATAAGCATTGATTTTATTGACTTTAATTAAGATTAAATCGAGGAAGGGATGTTACAGGCACAGCAAGAATGGCAATGGCAAGTATGCGACGAGCGCAATACACTGTTACTCGACATGGGTGACATGCAGTTTTGCACGCCGTACAAAAGCCGCCAGCTGATTGATGAAGCCTTTACCCAGCCAAAGTTTAATCTGCGAGATGCCGAGTTTTATCAGCAGGTGTGTCAGTACCTGAGTGGTTTCTCGCTGTGGAGCGATGCCCATATCTGTCAAATCGCCCTCAATGCCACCGCGGTGAAGCACTACCTTAAGCCCATGCTGGCAAAAAGCTGGTTTTTCGCCCCCTACAGTGGCGACCTAATTAATCATGAAGCCGTGGTGCAATTGACCTCTTCAAAGCAGAGTGGGCAATTCCTTATCGTCGACTGTGCTGAGCACGCCAGCGTGTGTTTATGCCTAGAGCCAACGTTCGACCTGGATGAAAACTTACAGTTGCAACAGTTTGCAGTGATCAAGGTGCTAAACGACCGTATCACACCGATTTTCTCAGCCCAGGGACAACAAAAAAGCGCCTAACGTAAAGGGGCTGTGATACAATCTCGGGGAATTTACGAGATAGGAAAGTCACCTTGCAATTTGTCGCTTCTACATCCATTGGCATCGAACAACTTCTACAACAAGAACTCACCGATCTAGGTGCTGAGGTTAATAAACAGCGGGTCGGAGCCGTCGAGTTCACCGCCGATAGTTTAACGGCGCAAAAGATTTGCTTGTGCACACGCTTGGCCACCCGAGTCATGCTGGTGTTGCAACAAGGAAGCGACATCGAAGATAAAACAGCCCTGTATAACTTTGCTCGTTTTCAGCCATGGCAGGAGTTTTTCGGTCCGGATCAATCGTTTGCGGTTGAATTCAGCGGCACCAACCGCCAGTTAAAAAACACTCAGTTCGGTGCCTTGGTGATCAAAGACGCCATTTGTGACTATTTCTATGACCTCTATGAGCGCCGTCCCAGCGTTAGCAAAGAAACGCCGGACGTACGCATGGTTGCCAAACTTAATCGCGATAAGCTCACCCTGTATATCGACTATTCAGGCCCGCGCCTGTCGCAGCGTGGTTATCGTAGTGCCCAGGGTAAGGCACCGTTAAAAGAACACCTGGCCGCCGCATTAGTAATGCGCAGCGGTTGGCTGGAAGACACCAGCAAGCCCTTATTCGATCCGACCTGTGGTTCGGGTACCTTGCTTATCGAAGCGGCGCTCATGGCGCAAAACAAAGCACCGGGCTTAAGCCGTCAAGGCTTTGCCTTCGAGCGCCTGCCAAGCTTCCGCCTCGCTAATTCAAAGAGCTTAAACAAAGCATAAAAGATCAAGTTAACGACGACGTAAAACCTTGGCTAATCGGTCGTGATATCAACCCTCAGGTGATTAAAAAGGCGCAAGAGAACGCCGTTAACGCCGGCGTTAGCGAATGCATCGACTTTGCCGTCGGCGATCTGGCCGATATGAAGGCTCCGGCTAAACGTCCTGGGGTGTTGTTGGCTAACCTGCCTTACGGCGAACGCCTGGGCTCAATGGCGGAGATAGTCGCTCTGTATCGCCAAATGGGTCACCAGTTAAAACAACACTTTTGCCACTGGCGTGCGGCGCTTTTGATCAGCGAGCCGGAAATGCTCAAGCTGTTCAAACTGGTTAAACACAAGCAATACAAGTTTAAAAACGGCCCACTCGATACCTTGTTGGCACTGTATGACATTACCGAGCAACAAACCCAGGGGCAAAGCGAGAGCAAAACACCCTTGCATTTTGAAGAGTCGGTGGCCTTTGCCAACCGCCTTAAGAAAAACCGTCAGGCCCTAAAGAAGTGGCTGAAAAGCGATGAGATCAGTGCCTATCGTCTCTACGATGCCGATATCCCGGAATACAATGTGGCCGTCGATGTTTATCAGCACAGCGCGGTAATTTATGAATACGCGGCGCCGAAAAATATTGACCCCAATGTCGCGCAAAAGCGTCTTCAGGATGTGCTTATGCTCACCTGTGAGACCTTAGACATTGCCCCTGCGCAGGTTGCTCTAAAGGAGCGCCGTAAACAAAAAGGCGACAGCCAGTATCAAACCCAGGGCTCCCAAGGGAAGACCCAGGTGATCAGTGAATATGGCGCTAAATTTGAGGTGAACCTATTTGATTACCTCGATACCGGCATCTTCCTCGATCATCGCCTTGCCCGTAAGCGGGTACGCGAACTCAGCCAGGGTAAACGTGTACTTAACTTGTTTGCCTATACCGGTACCGCATCGGTGCAGGCGGCGCTCGGTGGTGCCAAGTCGGTGACCACAGTAGATATGTCGAAAACCTATTTACAGTGGGCACAGCGCAACTTTGCCCTCAATAATTTGAAAAGCCCGCGCTACCGTTTTGAACAGGGCGACTGTATCGAATGGCTAAAGCGCACCCGAGGCGAGTACGACCTGATCTTCTTAGACCCGCCCACCTTCTCTAACTCAAAACGCATGCGCGATAGTTTTGATGTTCAGCGAGACCATGTGACGCTGATCAAGGATGCGGCTAAGCTGCTTGCCAAGCAGGGCACCTTGCTATTTTCAAATAATAAGCGCGGCTTTAAGATGGATGTCGATGCCTTGGCGTTGCAAGGTTTAGTATGTGAAAACATCACTGAGCAGACTCAGTCGCCTGATTTTGCACGTAATAAACATATTCACAATGCCTGGGTGATCCGCCATGGCTAAGGTGGTGTTGTATCATACCGATGGCTGCCACCTGTGCGAGCAGGCGCAGGCCTTATTACAACAGCACCCGGATGTCGACGTCATAGAGCTGCGCGATATTATCGATCAGCCACAATGGCTTGAAGCGTATCAGGTACGCATCCCGGTGCTGGCTTTGGCACATGAACCACAGGCCGAGCTGGGGTGGCCTTTCGACCAGCAGGCAATCAGCGAATTGATTAAGCAGTATGGATCTAATTAGAATAACAAACGGGCAACTAGCCTATGGTACACATCCTTTACTCGACGGCGCCAACGCCGTTATCGAGCAAGGCGAGCGAGTATGTGTGGTGGGCCGCAATGGCGCCGGTAAGTCAACATTTTTAAAGGTGCTTAGCGGTGATGTATTGCTTGATGATGGTGATATTAACCAGGTAGGCGAGCTTAAAATTGCCCGCTTAGAGCAAGATCCCCCTCGTGACAGCGACGGTACCGTATTCGATTACGTCGCCGATGGATTGCCTGCCTTAGCGCGTTTGCTTAAGGAATTTCACAATCTCAACGCCGCCTTAGCAGACGACGCCGAGGATGAAAAAGCGTTGGCGCGTTTAGCTAGCATTTCCGCAGAAATCGAGGCCAAAGATGGCTGGCGTTTTGAGTCCAAAATTAAGCTGGTACTGGGGCAATTGCAACTGGAAGCCGATGCCATGCTTGCTACCTTATCCGGCGGTTGGCTGCGTAAGGTTGCACTGGCCAAGGCTCTTGTAGGTGAGCCAGACTTATTGCTGCTTGATGAGCCCACCAACCATCTGGATGTGGCCTCGGTGCAGTGGTTAGAGCAGTTTTTAAAAGAATTTAAGGGCGCCATCGTCTTTATTTCCCACGACCGTGCTTTTATACGTGCCTTGGCAACCCGTATTCTTGATTTAGACCGAGGTCTACTGGTCTCTTACCCAGGCGACTATGCCACCTACTTAGAGCGAAAGGCTCATGATTTAAAGGTGGAAGAGCAGCAAAACGCCGAGTTTGATAAAAAGCTCGCCGAAGAAGAAGCCTGGATACGCCAGGGCATTAAAGCCCGTCGTACCCGTAATGAGGGGCGAGTCAGGGCACTAAAATCATTGCGCCAAGAGCGCAAACAGCGTATCGAGCAAGTGGGTAAGGTGGACTTAAACATCGAAACCGCGACCCGCTCCGGTAAACTGGTGGCCGAGGCTCAGCACCTTTGCCACGCCTTTGGCGATAAGGTGATTGTAGATGATTTCTCGACCTTACTAATGCGTGGTGACCGAGTCGGTTTAGTCGGGCCCAATGGTGTTGGTAAAACGACCTTGTTAAAACTATTATTCGGTCAGTTACAACCCAATAGCGGTAAGCTTAAGCAGGGGGTAAACCTCGAAATTGCTTATTTCGATCAGTATCGCGCCAAGCTTGATGAAGAAGCCAGTGTCCAAGACAACGTGGCCGATGGGAAGCAAGAGGTGCAGATTGGTGGTCGCAGCCGCCATGTGCTGGGCTATTTACAAGACTTTTTATTTCCGCCTAAACGGGCTCGAACCCCGGTTAAGGCGCTTTCCGGCGGTGAGAAAAACCGCTTGTTGTTAGCCAAAATCTTCTTAAAGCCTTCTAATGTATTGGTACTCGATGAACCGACCAATGACCTCGATATTGAGACACTTGAATTATTGGAAGAAATCGTAAACCAGTATCAAGGCACCGTATTGATCGTCAGTCACGACCGGGAGTTTATCGATAACACCTGCTCCAGTGTCTGGGGTTTCGATGGCAATGGTAAAATTACCGAGGTCGTCGGTGGTTACAGCGATTACGAAGCGTACAGACAGCAGGTGACAGCGGCACAAGAAGCAGAGAAAAAACAAGCTCAGAAAGCCGCCGTTGAGGCGCCCAAGGCGGTTAAACAAAAATCAGCCAATAAACTCTCGTACAAGCACAAACGCGAGTTAGAACAATTGCCTAATCAGGTAGAAGAACTCGAAGAAGCTATTGACAGCTTGCAGCAAGAGGTCAATAGTAGTGACTTTTTTAAGCAAGACAATGAAATAACTACTGCCAAATTGAACCTATTGGCAGAGCTTGAGTCGAAGCTTGAAGCTGCGTTCGCCCGTTGGGAAGAACTCGAAGAATTACAAAATCAGTAGTAGGGAAGAAGATGAAAAAATCCTTAGTTGCATTGAGCATAGTTGCCGGCCTCAGTGCCAGCGCGCAAGCCGCGGTATATCAACTAGAAGAACTCAGTACCTTGGCGAGTGCAAAACACCACTACATTGTTGATGCCAATAATAACGGCGAAGTTATCGGCCAGGCCCGTGGTCTTTATAATCTCCCCATCGACGTTAGTTATATTGATTTTACCGAGAGCGCGATTACGCGCGCCTATGACAACTGGGAAAAACGTGAATTCGATGCTATTGACAAGGAAATTACTTTTACCCTGGATGATATCGCTGCGGGTGATTTAAACGCCGATGCCTTAACTTTTATGCTGAACTTTTTGGCAAATGCCAATGGCGATGAGAATTGGCAGAAGCTTGCCGATGTGGTTGCGGTAAATTTTACTCCGAGCCCGGCGGTTGAGCAGGTATTACTGGATCAGCCTTCTACTGATTACGATGGCTATACCCGCAGTGTTAGTAATTTATATAATGCTATTAGCGAAGATGGTGTGCGTGTCGGCAGTGGCTCGGCACCTTATGAAAAAATCGAGTTTACGCCTCAGGGTGAAGACGAGCCGGAAACCTTCTTTGTTCGAGATTATCGCTCGCGTGGTGTGGTAGTTTCACCTAGTGGCGAAGTACGCACGTTACAACCCATCTCGGACCTTTACGGTGGCACCAGTACGGCTTCCGACATAGTGCAACGCCCGGATGGGGGTTACTATGTGGTTGGTAGTTCTTCTATCGGTGTCCCCGCTGATCGCCAGGAAGACTACGATGATCGTTGCGATGGTGAAGACGAGCCCATTGCCGTGTGTGTATGGCGTCTGGAGAATGTAGCGTCAGGTAACACTCTTAATGGTATGTATGACCGCAGAGCAGTAATTTGGACGCTGGATGCCGATTTGAACACGGTTGAAACCAAGGAGCTTGGCCTCGGCTTGGTACCTAAAGAAGATGATGACAATGCGTTTGTTTCTATGGCCTTAGCGGTAAATAGCCAAGGTATTGCCGTCGGTTATTCTCATGTACGAAAATACGATAATGAAGATAGAATTAGTACCTTACCGGTATTGTTTAAAGATGGTGAGGTAATAGAGCTATTAGATCAGAAAGATGATTGGTTCGACGGTAAAGCAGTAGCCATCAATGACGAAGGGATCATTACCGGGTTTGGTTCTAAACGCATTGAAGGGCGTGCCACGACCAAGTTCTTCTACCATGATATCAATACGGGTCAAACGGTGTTCCCAAGTGATTACTTTGTTAGCTCCAGCTCGGTAGCCCGTGCCATCAATGCCAATGGCGTGATTATAGGGGAAGGTGAAGTTGATGTTGTGAACTCAACCAGTCGTCGTCGTGAAGGCTTTATCTATAGTGTGGGTGATGACAAGATTGCCAATATCAATGACCTATTGCCTTGTTATGATATCGATGGCGAAAGTAACTACCCTTATAACTTTGCTGAAGCCACCGCCATCGATGATGACGGCATCATCTACGGTGTTGCCACTAAAACCAAAGAAAAGCTGAATGCTCGTGGTGAAGTCGAAGTGGATGATTCGGGTAAGGTACTGTATGAAAGTGTGGCCACGCCGGTGAAACTAAGCCCGATTGCCGGTGGCGAAATTGAAGAATGTCCGCCGGAAGCGGCTGATACCTATGAGCGCCAAAGCGGCTCGCTCGGCTGGTTGGCCCTATTGACTCTACCTTTATTGGCACTGAGACGCCGCTTCAAGTAATCAGCATCATAAATAAAAAGGCCCTGTTTCGACAGGGCCTTTTTGTTGTTACGCTTATACCATCCGCTTTTAACGGTGGTGAGCCTAGTTAGAAGTAGGCTCTGATCCCTAGGCGGAAGTTGCGCCCGGGTAAAGGGGCCTCATCCTTGATAAAGGACGTATGCACAAAGCCGAGCTCATCTCCGAGGTTTTGTGCTTGTAAATAGGCCACACCATCGAACTGGCCAAGGCTAAAGTTATAGTTCACCTTAAAGTCGACCAAGGTGTAAGCATCGGTTTCAGTTTCGAACGCACTGATGTCGTTTTGTTTCAGGTAATGTGTAGCTACCAGAGCGAAGTCCCAATCCTCAAATTGATAACTTAACTGGGAGCCGATTTTTGCCGCCGGGATACGTGGCAGGTGGTCGCCATCTTTGAGTTTGGCTGTAACCGAGTCGGCAAAACCCTTGATTTGCCAGTTTGCCGATAAGGCATAGTGGGCATCGAATTCAAAACCATATAGCTCGGCATCACCACTGCGATACTGATACACGGCAAGGGCATCGTCATCGGCGAGAGCTGCGTCGATAAATCCACCGTCATGGTCGAACACTAGCCCAGTATTTTCCTGATAATAGAAATTGTCTACATCGTTGTAGAATGCGCTGAAGTTAAAACCAAAGTCGCCAACAAACTTACGCCAGCTAAAATCGATATTGGTCGCGGTTTCTTGGGCGATATCATCGCCTTTAAAATGGGCTTCGCCATCTTCAATGTGATAGGCCAGACCCAGCTCATAGGTGCCGGTCGCAATATGGGTGCCGTTGGCAAGGAGCTCACCGGTTAAAGGTGCCCGCTCTGAACGCGATAGGCTTAATGCCAGAGCGTAACCATCCTGGTAATTCCAAATACCACCAAGTGACAGGCTTAAGTTGGTGTCGCTGTACTCATAGGTGGTCGTTGACTCTTCATGGCCCACTTCTTCTTCATGGTCGTGATGGCCGGCTTCGTCACTTATCTCACTGTCTAACTGATAATCTTCGATACGCGCACCCAATTCCAGAGTCCAGCGTGCAAATTCGCGCTCTTCCAATAGATATAGGGCGTGCACCTTGGTTTTTGTTGCTGGAGTGAAAGCTTCTTCACCATCGGCGCGATAATCGGAATCACTGTAATGATAGCCAAGGGTACCATGCCACAGACCAAGGCGATGTTTGGCATTTAGTCGTGCTTCACGGCTGGTATTGCTAAAAAGTGTGCCTACATCTGCGCCTTCGATTTCGCCATGCTCATAATCGCTGTATCCGGCACGAAGGGTCAGGGCTTCAACAAAGCTGTCATGGAAGGAATAGCTAGCCAGGGCCTGCCAACGATCTTGCTGCATGCGGGCAAATACTCTTTCTTCGCCTTCATGCTCCCCTTCATCATGGCCATCAAGCTCACCTTCATGGGCGTGCTCGTCTTCGTGGCCGTGATCATGGGCATGGGCGGGAACACCGTAGTCACTCTCTATGGTCCCGTAGGAAAGGCCTAGGGTCCAGTGCTCGCTGACATAGCTGCTACCGATATTAACGGTGGCGCTGTCGATAAAGGTGTTGGCAACCGTGTCATGGCGCTCTAGTTCGCCATCTTCTTCAAGGGTGAAGGTTGGCGTCTCGTAGTCATGGCCAACGCGATCGCTGCCATCGACATGGAAATTAAAGCCATCATAACCTGAGGTGAATTTACCGGCATAGGTGTTGGTGTTGGAAACCGTGTCATGGCTGTATTCTGCCGCACCTTGATAGCCGTTGATGCGATCCGTAGGAATGCGGTTATCGACCACATTGACCACACCACCGATGGCACCTGAACCATACAGTAGAGTGGCCGGGCCTCGTAATACCTCGATCTGTTCGGCCACGATGGACTCGGTGGCCACTGCATGATCCGGTCCGACCCGAGAAGCATCACCACTGTCCAGGCCGTTTTGAGTGATTTTAACTCGTGGGCCGTCTAAGCCTCGGATCACAGGGCTGGATGACACAGGGCCAAAATAGCTGGCATTAATGCCCGGCAAGCCTTTGAGTGTTTCGCCTAAGGTCGGTTGTGCGCGATCGCGCAGTTCATCGCCGCTGAGCACGGAAACAGGCGACACCATGTCGAGGTTGTTTTTGTCTAAACCGGATGCGTAGATCACCACGGTTTCAATCGCAGCAGCACTGAGCATGATATCCAGTTGCTGCGTATCGCTGCTAACGTCCAGGTGTTTATCTATGTAGTTTTCTTTGCTGAAATGTAATTGTCCGGCTTGGTCTAACTCGATGGTGAAACGGCCTTGCAGGTCGCTGCGTACACTATGTTGCTTACCATGGTAGTGAATGACCACGTCACTTAAGGGTTGCTGTTGCTCGTCGATGATGCGGCCAGAAACAGTGCCAGCGAAGGCATTCGCCGAGCCTAGTAGGGCGGCGATGGCACAGGATAATGCGGCTGGTTTAAACATAATTAAAATCCGTTAACTAACAATGGTGATACTATAACATTATAAAATAATGCAGCACAATAATGTTATAGTATAACTTAATTAAAAAATGAATGACGAAGATTACACTATACTTATTGCTATTGAGTAGCCAGCGTAAGCAGCTTTATCATGAGCGACAGAGGACGGGTATTTAAAGCTCATTTTGCGATTGTCGACAATGTCCATCATTGTCAGCTTAACGAGCACTTTACTACTGCACGCAGAGACGAAGAACTGCTTGACCATTTTATTCTGCGTTTAATCGGCTTTTGCTTATTCGCTTATCGCCATGATCTGGTGTTGTGTGAGAGCAAGCAAAAACCGCAAGTCGATATTGTCGCCTATGATCTCCATGACGATTATGAACTGGTCATTGAGGTTTTTAATGACAATTGCGATGAATTAACGAAGATTTTTAACCGTGCTCAAACCCTGTATGTGATCACCACCATTCCCATTTCCGATGAGCTCAGTGCCTGGCAATTAAGTCATGGTAGTGCTGAAATTATTGCCTTGGAATCGGCCTTTGTGAATGCCTTAGAAGTGGTCTTAGCGCGCTCTTTACATTGGGATGTGTGTGTTGACCGTGATCAGCTCAGTATCACTACCGCGGATTGCTATGTGAGCTCGCAAGTGCAGATCAGTTGGCCATAAAGCCCGGTTTAATATAATGAGGTTTATTTTTGCTATAAGTCGTCGCTGGAAATAACCACATCGCCATCGGGCGTGCTGCAACACAGCAGAATTTCGCCATCGCGAACAAAGGCTAAAGGCTCATGGCTATATTGGACTGCGCCTTGTTTTAGGGTCGCGCGACAGGCACCACAAAAACCCTCGCGGCACTGGTAGGCAGGGGTTTCACCTTGGCGCTCCAGGCTGTGCAGGATAGACGGGCTATCCGCGCTGTGACTGAGCGTTTTGCCGTTAAAGATAATGTTTGAGGCTGTTGTTTTGCACACGGGCTTATTGGTATGAGGAAAAGTGGGCTCAAAACGAGCCCTGATATGTTTACAGGTCGAAGTCGCCAAAGTCGTTGGCATCCACCTCGGAGTCGATTTGACCGACTAGGTAAGAGCTTATCTCTGCCTCTTGTGGTGCGACCTGAACGTTATCAGACACCAACCAAGAGTTGATCCACGGAATAGGGTTACTCTGAGTAGCAAACTTAGCCGGCAGACCTACCGCGCTCATGCGCACATTAGTGATGTATTCCACGTATTGGCACAGAATGTCCTTATTCAGACCTATCATGGAACCGTCTTTAAACAGGTATTCGGCCCATTCCTTTTCCTGCTCGGCGGCATCGACGAACATTTGAATGGCTTGCTCGCGGCATTCGGCTGCTATTTCGGCCATTTGTGGGTCGTCCTTGCCTTCTTGCATAATGTTGAGCATATGCTGAGTACCCGACAGATGCAGGGCTTCGTCACGAGCGATCAACTTGATGATTTTAGCATTGCCTTCCATCAATTCGCGCTCGGCAAAGGCGAAGGAGCAGGCAAAGGACACATAAAAACGGATCGCTTCGAGGATATTCACCGACATTATGGCCAGGTACAAACGCTTTTTCAGTTCGTACAAGGAGACATCAATCACCTCGCCATTGACCGTGTGTTGACCTTCGCCATAGAGGTTATAAAGCGACGTTAGATGAATAAGGTCGTCATAATAACGGGTTACTTCTTCTGCGCGCTCGTTGATTTTATCATTGGTGACGATATCGTCGAAAATGACTTCCGGAGATTGGGTTACGTTACGAATAATATGGGTGTACGAGCGACTGTGAATGGTTTCACTAAAGGCCCAGGTTTCAATCCAGGTTTCTAGCTCAGGTAGAGAAACGATGGGCAGCAGGGCCACGTTCGGTGAACGGCCTTGCACACTGTCGAGCAAAGTCTGGTACTTCAGGTTGCTCAAGAAGATATGACGCTCATGCTCGGGCAGAGATTGAAAGTCAACGCGGTCTTTGCTGACATCCACTTCCTCAGGGCGCCAAAAGAAAGACAGTTGCTTTTCGATTAGCTTTTCGAAAATAGGGTATTTTTGCTGGTCATAGCGCGATACGTTCACCGTTTGTCCAAAGAACATAGGTTCTTTTAATTGGTCATTACGATTACGGCTAAAGGTGGAGTATGACATAGTCGTGGGATCTCAAATCAGGGTCGAACAACAAAGCGAAGCGGCTAGAAAGCCGCCCGCTTAATTATTATATCTTACAAGCGCCGCCTTCACAGCCATCATCGGCCTGGGGCTTAAACTCGTCTTGGGCGTCGGCTGCGCCATCACGGGTATTGTGATAGTACAGGGTCTTCACACCCAGTTTGTAGGCGGTGAGTAGATCTTTGAGCAAGAGCTTCATCGGCACCTTGCCGCCTTCGAACTTGTTCGGATCATAATTGGTGTTGGCCGAAATCGTCTGGTCAACGAATTTTTGCATAATGCCCACTAGTTGCAGGTAGCCATCGTTCGATGGAATGTCCCACAGCAACTCGTATTGATCTTTCAGGCGCTCATACTCGGGCACAACCTGCTTAAGGATACCGTCTTTAGACGCCTTAACGCTGATATGGCCGCGCGGTGGTTCAATACCGTTAGTCGCGTTAGAAATTTGCGACGAGGTTTCCGACGGCATAAGTGCAGACAGCGTCGAGTTGCGCATACCATAAGCTTTAATGCTCTCGCGCAGGCCATCCCAATCCAGGTGCAGCGGTTCATCACAGACGCTATCAAGATCCTTCTTATAGGTATCGATAGGCATAATACCCTGCGCATAAGTGGTCTCGTTAAACTTAGGACAGGCGCCTTTTTCTTTGGCCAACTCGTTTGATGCTTTCATCAGATAGTACTGAATCGCTTCAAAGGTTTTATGTGTAAGAGCATTAGCGCTGCCGTCTGAATAACGCTTGCCGTTTTTAGCAAGGTAATAGGCAAAGTTAATCACGCCCACACCCAGGGTACGACGGCCCATGGTGGCATTGAAGGCGGCCGGTACCGGGTACTCTTGGTAATCTAATAGATTATCAAGGGCGCGTACCGCCAGCTCGGCAAGTTCTTCAAGCTCATCCAGTGACTTGATGGCACCTAGGTTGAAGGCCGACAAGGTACACAGTGCAATTTCACCGCTGTCGTCGTTAACATCGTTTAACGGCTTGGTAGGTAGGGCTATTTCCAGGCACAGGTTAGACTGACGGATCGGCGCTACCTTGGCATCAAACGGGCTATGGGTGTTACAGTGGTCAACGTTTTGCAGGTAAATACGACCTGTGCTGGCTCGTTCTTGCAAGAACATTGAGAACAGTTCAACGGCCTTAATGCGCTTCTTACGAATCGACTCGTCCTGCTCGTATTTCACATAAAGCTGCTCGAACAGTTCCTGATCTTCGAAGAAGGCATCATACAAACCCGGTACATCTGAGGGACTAAACAGGGTAATGAAACCGTCTTTGATCAAACGGGTATACATCAGCTTGTTAAACTGCACACCGTAATCGAGATGACGAACACGGTTGTCTTCAACACCCCGGTTATTCTTAAGTACCAGCAGGTTTTCAACCTCTAGGTGCCAAAGTGGGTAGAACAGGGTAGCGGCACCACCACGCACACCGCCCTGTGAGCAGCTTTTAACCGCGGTTTGGAAGTGCTTATAAAATGGCACACAACCGGTGTGATATGCTTCACCATTGCGAATTGGGCTGCCTAAGGCGCGAATACGACCGGCATTGATACCGATACCCGCGCGTTGCGATACGTATTTAACGATCGCCGAAGAGGTGGCGTTAATCGAGTCTAGGCTGTCGGCACATTCGATTAGGACGCACGAGCTAAACTGACGCGTCGGCGTCCGTACGCCAGACATAATAGGCGTTGGTAGTGAGATCTTAAATTGAGAAACAGCGTCGTAAAAACGCTTCACATAATCAAGACGCGTTTCTTTTGGGTAATCCGAGAATAGGCTGGCCGCTACCAACATATACAGGAACTGCGCGCTTTCATAGATATCGCCGGTGACGCGGTTTTGTACCAGGTACTTACCTTCTAGCTGCTTAACGGCGGCATAGCTGAAGTTTAAATCGCGGCTATGGTCGATAAACTGATCCATCTGCTCAAATTCAGACTGAGTGTAGTCGGTAAGTAAATGCTGGTCGTAACGCTTATCTTCAACGAGCTTAACAACATGATCATACAGCTTAGGTGGCTCAAAACGGCCATAGGCTTTTTTACGCAGATGGAAAATAGCCAGACGCGCTGCCAAATACTGATAGTCAGGCGTATCTTTTGAGATCAAATCCGCCGCCGACTTGATAATCGTTTCGTGAATATCTTCGGTGCGAATGCCGTCATAGAATTGAATATGGGACTTAAGTTCTACCTGAGATACAGATACATTATTGAGCCCTTCGGCAGCCCAAGTAATGACACGATGAATTTTATCTAAATCCAACGCTTCCTTACGTCCATCGCGTTTGCTAACAGATAACTGTTGAGTCATAGTTATTGCCCGTAATTATAATTAATTGTATTAGCGCACAGCTGTTAAAGATGTCTTTTTCAGCTATAGCAGGCGATGTATTTACTACGTCTAAGCATACCTTCGCTTTGCGCCATCGCCCACGGCTACCAAGCATTTATAGCTGTGTAAGATTTAAACACTAGATATGGTGTTTTCATCACTGTGATTCACAAGATAGTGGGGTCTGCGTGTATTTGCAAGAGGCTCAAACTGTGACAATCTGTGGATAAGTTGCCGCAGTTAGTAACCGTTAACCTTCAAACATTTTTAACGCTGTCGGTCGGCGAAAATCAACGTCAAAAAACACAAATTTAATGATTTTTTCCAAGTCTAACCGACTGGGTTTTTTATCATCAAGTCGACCATCTTTTCATCATATGAATTTCACATTTTCACTATATCTGGTGTTTAAAAAATAACAAACCACCAGATATAGTGTATGCGTACTTTTGAAAAACACCAGTCGGATTTACTACGCTTTATTTACGCCAGCTTTTCAAAGTGCAAAAGGTAATTAACATCCAAGTCCCGGCCGAGGGTGTATTGCTTGCTTAGCGGGTTATAGCTTAGTCCGGCACTGTGACGCACTTTTAAGCCGGCTTGTTCTGCCCATTGGATAAGCTGCGATGGGCGGATAAACTTTTTATGGTCGTGAGTACCTTCCGGCACCAGCTTAAGCAACTTCTCGGCGCCAACAATCGCAAATAAGTAAGCCTTGGCGGTTTTGTTCAATGTAGAGAAGTAAACCTGAGCACCGGGTTTGGCCAGGGCGGCGGCGCTGGCAATAACAGACTGTGGGTCCGGAACATGCTCGAGCATTTCCATGCAGGTAACCACATCGAAGCGCTCAGGATGCTCGGCGGCAAACTGTTCGGCGGTGATTTGTTGATAGTCAACCTTAACTCCCGACTCCAGGCTATGCAGTTTCGCGACATTAAGAGGCTCACGACCCATATCGATACCCGTGACCTTAGCGCCGAGCTTGGCCATGCTCTCGGCGAGAATGCCACCACCACAACCTATGTCGAGTGTTTCTTTGTCGGCCAGGCCATTGGCATGTTGAGCGATAAAGTCTAGGCGCAGGGGGTTGATCTCGTGCAAGGGCTTAAACTCACCATCAAGATCCCACCAGCGCTGTGCAATGGCTTCAAATTTGGCAATTTCATCCGTATCTACATTTTGATGTTCGGTCATAAAAAACTTCCTCGTTTGTCTGAGGCCATTATACGGGGGGATTTTGTGAAATCGCAAAGATTTAGCGCCTGTAAAAATAAAAATTATGTGATAGCATGGGCTGAGATAATAACGACAATGGGGCAGGTGATAAACTCGGCTGAGTCCGTGCAGATTACACCCTGTCGCAAATAAGAAGGAAAGTGGATATCAATGACTGATCTCGCCAATGAAGTCCTTCCGGTTAATATTGAAGATGAGTTAAAAAATTCCTACCTGGATTACGCCATGAGTGTAATCGTAGGGCGTGCGCTTCCCGACGTTCGTGACGGCTTAAAGCCGGTGCACCGTCGTGTATTGTTCGCCATGAATGAACTCCGCAATGACTGGAACAAACCGTATAAAAAATCTGCCCGTGTAGTGGGCGACGTCATCGGTAAATACCACCCGCACGGCGACAGTGCCGTATACGACACCATAGTACGTATGGCGCAGCCGTTTTCACTGCGTTATATGTTGGTTGATGGCCAAGGTAATTTTGGTTCCGTGGATGGTGACTCGGCGGCGGCGATGCGTTACACCGAAGTACGCATGGCAAAACTTTCCCAAGAGTTATTAGCCGACCTAGAAAAAGAAACCGTTGATTATGTGCCTAACTATGATGGCACCGAGCAGATCCCAGATGTGCTGCCAACTAAGGTACCTAACCTGTTGGTCAATGGTTCATCGGGTATCGCCGTAGGTATGGCAACCAATATCCCGCCTCATAACCTCACCGAGGTGGTCAACGGTTGCTTAGCCTTGATCAAAGAGCCAGAAACCACCATTGAAGAGTTGATGGAATACATACCAGGCCCCGATTTCCCAACGGCGGCCATTATCAATGGTAAAAAAGGCATCGAACAGGCGTATAAAACCGGTCGCGGCAAGATTTATATCCGTGCTCGCGCGGAAGTGGAAGTCGATGAAAAAACAGGTCGAGAGACCATTATTGTTCACGAAATTCCATATCAGGTGAATAAAGCACGCCTTATCGAGAAAATCGCCGAGCTGGTTAAAGATAAGAAGATCGAAGGCATCAGTGCGCTGCGCGATGAGTCTGATAAAGACGGCATGCGCATTGTTATTGAAATCAAGCGCGGTGAAGTGGGTGAAGTTGTACTGAACAACCTGTACGCCCAAACCCAGATGCAAACTGTCTTTGGTATCAACATGGTAGCCTTGGACGGTAATCAACCGAAGTGTTTCAACATCAAGGAAATGCTGGAAGCCTTCATCTTGCACCGTCGCGAAGTGGTGACTCGTCGTACCGTATTCGACTTGCGTAAAGCTCGTGAGCGTGCTCATACCCTTGAAGGTTTAGCCATTGCCCTGGCCAACATTGACCCGATTATCGAACTGATCCGTAAGTCGCCTACACCAGCGGAAGCCAAGCAAGCGCTTGTTGCTCGCCCGTGGGAACTAGGTAATGTTAAAGCCATGCTGGAAAAAGCTGGTGACAACGCTGCACGTCCAGACTGGTTGGCGGATGACTTAGGTATTCGCGATGGCCAGTACTATTTATCCGAGCAGCAGGCTCAGGCAATCCTAGAGTTACGCCTGCATAAACTAACTGGCTTAGAGCACGAGAAGATCCTTGATGAATATCAAGAGCTACTTGAGCTTATCGCGGAACTATTGCACATCTTAGGCTCTCCAGAGCGCTTAATGGAAGTGATCCGCGATGAATTGGTTACCATCAAGGAAACCTATGGCGATGAGCGCCGCACGGAAATCAGTGCTGCGGCTCATGATATCAGCCTGGAAGACTTGATCACCGAAGAAAATGTGGTGGTAACCCTTTCTCACGAAGGTTATGTGAAGTATCAACCGCTGAGCGATTATGAAGCGCAGCGCCGTGGTGGTAAGGGTAAATCCGCTACCAAGATGAAAGACGAAGACTTTATTGAGCGTCTGTTGGTCGCGAACACCCACGACACCATCCTGTGTTTCTCGACCGCCGGTCGCCTGTACTGGTTGAAGGTCTATCAGTTGCCGCTAGCGAGCCGTGCAGCACGTGGTAAGCCGATCGTCAACTTGTTGCCGCTGGAAGCCGATGAGCGTATTACCGCCATCTTGCCAGTGCGCGAGTACGAAGAAGATAAGTTTGTCTTTATGGCCACCGCCTTTGGTACCGTGAAGAAGACGCCACTAACCGCCTACAGCCGTCAGCGTGCAAGCGGCATTATTGCCGTGAACCTCAATGAAGGCGATAGCCTGATCGGTGTTGATATCACCGATGGCAGCAATGAGATCATGCTCTTTACCGACGCCGGTAAGGTTGTACGCTTCAAAGAAGCAGAAGAGTCTGCAGTGGTTGATGAAAACGGTAACCCTGTGCTTGATGAAGAGGGCAACCCGGAAATCAAGTTCAAGGGTGTGCGTCCAATGGGTCGTACCGCCACCGGTGTACGTGGTATTAAGATGGCCGACGACCAGCGCGTGGTGTCGTTAATCGTGCCTAAGTCAGATGGTGCCATTCTTACCGTAACCGAAAACGGGTATGGTAAGCGTACCGCCTTGGAGGACTACCCATCCAAGAGTCGCGCGACTCAGGGTGTGGTATCTATTAAGGTAAGCGAACGTAATGGTTCTGTGGTCGGTGCCGTGCAGGTGGATGATAACGACGAAATCATGATTATTTCGAATCGTGGTACCCTGGTACGTACCCGTGTGAACGAAGTTTCTACCGTGGGCCGTAATACCCAAGGGGTTATTTTGATCCGTACGGTTGACGGCGAGCAGGTCGTTGGTTTACAACGTATCGAAGAAATCGATGAAGATGAGTTGGTTACTTTGGATCAGGGGGAAGAGCAAGGGCAGGGCGAGCAAACGCCAGATGTCGTTGTTGACAACCCCGACCAAGATTCTGAGTAATCTCTAAAAAGCGGCTTCGGCCGCTTTTTTAATCCCTGTATAAAATATTTTCAATTTAAATAGCCCACACAATGAGTATTGTGTGGGTACGCGAAGTGGAATGAGGAAGAAGTAATGAGCGTATATAACTTTTGTGCCGGTCCTGCCATGTTACCTCCGGCGGTTATGCAAAAAGCACAACAAGAGTTTCTCGACTGGCAAGGTTTGGGTGTCTCGGTCATGGAAGTAAGCCATCGTGCCGAACCTTTTTTGACTATGGCTCAGCAGTGTGAGGCACGTTTGCGCCGACTAATGAATATTAGTGATGAATTTGCCGTGCTCTTTATGCATGGTGGTGGCCGCGGCCAGTTTGCCGCGGTGCCCATGAATCTGCATCTCGATGATGCGCCGGCTGTGTATATCAATACCGGTATCTGGTCCGACGGTGCCGCTAAAGAAGCTAAAAAATACACCGATGTGGTTGAAATAAACGTCCGTGATGATAAAGACGGGCAATTCGGTGTACTTCCCGTATCGCAATGGCCTTTGCCGGAAAAGGCCAGCTATATTCATTATTGTCCTAATGAAACCATAGACGGGGTAGAGCTATTTGATGTGCCAAGCCACCCAACGGCACCGATTGTCGCCGATATGTCGTCCATGATCCTGTCCCGTGAAATCGATGTAAATCAGTTCGATGTGATTTACGCCGGGGCACAGAAAAACATCGGCCCATCGGGCTTGGCCATAGTTATTGTACGCAAGACTCTGTTTGAGCGTGCAGGTGTGCCGCGTCCCGGTATTCTAGACTACGCCGTCGAGGCCGAGCAGGGCAGCATGTATAATACGCCACCTACCTTTGCCTGGTACCTGGCCGATGTGGTGTTTAAATGGCTTGAAGAGCAAGGCGGCGTGCCAGCGATGCAACGTCATAATAAGAACAAGGCGGCAGTTTTATACGACTACATTGATGCGTCGGATTTCTACAGCAACAAGGTTGCAAAAGACTGTCGCTCACTAATGAATGTGCCATTTTGGCTCAATGATGAGAGCCTCAATGAGCGCTTCCTTGCTCTTTCTCAACAGGCGGGCTTACTTGCACTAGAAGGGCATCGCTTTGTTGGTGGGATGCGTGCCAGCATCTATAACGCTATGCCGGTGGCGGGTATTGAGGCCTTAGTGACCTTTATGGAGCAATTCGCTCAGGAGCACAGTTAATGGAATCATTACGCTTAGAGCCCATTAACAAGGTGCAAGGCGAAGTGGTGTTACCCGGCTCGAAGAGCTTGTCCAACCGTATTCTCTTGTTGGCCGCCTTATGTCAAGGCAGCACCAAGGTAACGAATCTGCTTGATAGCGACGATATTCGTCATATGTTGGGTGCGCTCGCATTGATGGGAGTGAACGTTGAGCTGAGTGAGGACAAAACTCAGGCCCTGGTACATGGCCAAGGTGGCACGCTGGACACGCCCGAAGAGCCGTTATTTTTGGGTAATGCCGGTACCGCATACAGGCCATTAACCGCGGTACTTGCAGCCACCCAGGGTGAGTTTGAATTAGGTGGTGAGCCGCGCATGGAAGAGCGCCCAATCGGGCACTTGGTCGATGCCTTGCGTGCCTTGGGTGCCGACATAGAATACCTAAAAGCGCAGGATTACCCGCCTTTGGCCATAAAAGGCCAAACCCTGACCGGTGGTGAAGTGAGCATAGATGGCAGTATTTCCAGCCAATTTCTAACCGCGTTATTAATGGCCGCGCCTTTGTTTAGTGGTGACACAAGTATCACCATTAAGGGCGAGCTGGTATCAAAGCCCTATATAGATATCACCCTGGGTGTCATGCGAAAGTTCGGCGTTGAGGTCAGCAACAACCAGTATCAGAGTTTTCATGTTAAGGGTGGGCAGCAGTACGTCTCTCCTGGTGAAATCATGGTAGAAGGGGATGCGTCTTCGGCTTCCTATTTTATCGCCGCGGCTGCAATTAATGGTGGCGAGATCACCATTCACGGTGTCGGTAAGGCGTCGGTGCAGGGTGACATAGGTTTTGCCGAGGTGATGAAACGCGTAGGCGCCGACATCGATTGGTACGACAACAAGCTGGTGGTACGCAAAGGGCAGCTCAATGGTGTCGATATCGATGCCAACGCGATTCCCGATGCAGCCATGACGCTTGCGACCGTAGCTCTGTTTGCCAAGGGTAAAACCGCAATCCGCAACATTTACAACTGGCGCGTTAAAGAAACCGACCGTTTGTATGCCATGGCAACGGAGTTGAAAAAGCTCGGTGCCGAAGTGGTGGAGGGGCATGATTATATTGAGATCACGCCGCCGGCGCAGCTAAACGATGTGGCCATTGATACTTATAACGACCACCGAATTGCCATGTGTTTTTCCATGGTAGCCGTCGGAGGCTGGCCGGTAACCATTAACGACCCAGGTTGTACCGCTAAGACGTTTCCAACCTACTTTGATACCTTAGCCAGCGTCAGTCACGGCTAATCCCCATGCCCGCTTACGGCCTAGGTTAGGCGGGCATATCCATTCATACATTTATTGATCTGTTACAAAACAATCGTAAAAATCTGACCTATTAACGCGAATTTACAAAAAAGTTCACGTATAATACGTCGGTTTTAAAATGTTTGCTGTGCATGCAGGAGGTTTAAATGCAGGCATCTATGCCGGTGATCACCATTGACGGACCCAGTGGTTCGGGCAAAGGTACAGTGTGTCGTTTACTCGCGCAAAAGTTGGGCTGGGACGTGCTCGACAGTGGCGCGATATATCGTGTTTTAGCGCTTGCGGCGCTTCATCACCAGATCGCACTCGACAATGAAGAAGCCTTAGTCCCGCTTGCAGCAAATTTAGATGTGCAATTTAGCTTCGATGCTGAAAGTGAAAGCAGTAAGATTATCCTCGAGGGCGAGGAAGTGACCCACGGTATTCGTAATGAAGAAGTGGGCGCTGCGGCATCAAAAGTAGCGGCGCTACCACGCGTACGTGAGGCGTTATTGCGTCGCCAACGCGCCTTTCGCGGTGATGCCGGGCTGATTGCCGATGGTCGTGATATGGGTACAGTGGTGTTCCCCGATGCCAACGTGAAAATTTTCCTGACCGCCAGCGCAGAAGAGCGCGCCGAACGACGCTTTAAAGAGTTGAAGGCCAAGGGTCTGGATGTTACACTAAGTGGTCTACTTGTAGACATTCAAGCTCGTGACGAGCGCGATATGAATCGTGCTGTAGCGCCGTTGGTTCCTGCTGAGGACGCGGTCAGCTTAGATACCACCGAGCTCAATGCCGAGCAAGTATTTGCCAAAGTCATGTCTATTCTCGACGATGCCGTGATGAACGGTAAATTGGCAAACCTAAGCAGTAAATAATTCCCTACGCATGAGCAGGACGCCCGTGCTTAATTAATAACCCCGCTGAGCAGTGACGCGACGTGGAGAATTTAACTTATAGAGACGTATTAAGTATGTCAGAAAATTTTGCGCAGTTATTTGAAGAAAGCCTACAGGGTTTTGAAGCTCAACAGGGCTCAATCGTTAAAGGTACTGTAATCTCAATCGAGAACAACATTGTTCTTGTTGACGCTGGCCTTAAGTCAGAAAGTGCTATCCCTGCAGAGCAGTTCAAAAATACTGCTGGTGAACTAGAAGTTGCTGTTGGTGACGAAGTAGATGTTGCTCTAGATGCAATCGAAGACGGTTTCGGTGAAACTATCCTTTCTCGTGAGAAAGCGAAGCGTCACGAAGCGTGGATCCGTCTTGAGAAAGCATGTGAAGAAAACGAAACTGTTACTGGTGTTATCAACGGTAAGGTTAAAGGTGGTTTCACTGTTGAAGTTGATTCTATCCGTGCCTTCCTACCTGGTTCACTTGTTGACGTTCGTCCAGTACGTGACACAACTCACCTTGAAGGCAAAGAGCTTGAGTTCAAAGTAATCAAGCTTGACCAGAAGCGTAACAACGTTGTTGTTTCTCGCCGTGCAGTTATCGAATCAGAGAACTCACAAGAGCGTGAAGAACTTCTTCAGAACCTTGTTGAAGGTCAAGAAGTTAAAGGTATCGTTAAGAACCTTACAGACTACGGTGCGTTCGTTGACCTAGGTGGTGTTGACGGTCTACTACACATCACTGACATGGCGTGGAAGCGTGTTAAGCACCCTTCAGAAATCGTGAATGTTGGCGACGAAATCAACGTTAAAGTTCTTAAGTTCGACAAAGAGAAGACACGTGTTTCTCTAGGTCTTAAGCAGCTTGGCGAAGATCCATGGCAAGAAATTGCTAACCGTTACCCAGAAGGCGCTAAGCTATCTGGTCGTGTAACTAACCTAACTGACTACGGCTGTTTCGTTGAAATCGAAGAAGGCGTAGAAGGTCTAGTACACGTTTCTGAGATGGATTGGACTAACAAAAACATCCACCCATCTAAAGTTGTTTCACTAGGTGACAACGTAGAAGTAATGGTTCTAGAAATCGACGAAGAGCGTCGTCGTATTTCTCTAGGTCTTAAGCAATGTAAAGCTAACCCTTGGCAAGAATTTGCTCGTCTACAAAACAAAGGCGACCAAGTTACTGGTAAGATCAAGTCAATCACTGACTTCGGTATCTTCATCGGCCTTGACGGTGGCATCGACGGTCTTGTACACCTTTCAGACATCTCTTGGAACACTCCAGGCGAAGAAGCTGTACGTGAGTACAAGAAAGGCGACGAAATCACTGCTATCGTACTTCAGGTTGACCCAGAGCGTGAGCGTATCTCTCTAGGCGTGAAGCAAATCGAAGCTGATCCTTTCAATAACTACCTAGACGCAAACAAAAAAGGTGCTATTGTTAAAGGTAAAGTGACTGCTGTTGACGCGAAAGGCGCAACTGTAGAGCTTGCTGAAGGCGTTGAAGGTTACATCCGTGTAGCTGACATCGCTCAAGAACGTGTTGAAGATGCAACTGCCGTTGTTTCTGAAGGCGACGAGATCGAAGCCAAGTTTGTTGGCGTAGATCGTAAGAACCGCGCTATCAGCCTGTCTGTTAAAGCGATCTTCGAAGCTGAAGAAAAAGAAGCATTAGAAAAATTGAAGGCGGACGAGCCTCAGTTCGAAAATGCAATGGCTGCTGCATTTAAAAATGCACAGAAAGACTAAGAGTTAGTCTAGTCTTAGGAAGGGCGCAAGCCCTTCCTTTGTAAGCCCTTAAGGAAACATTATGACCAAGTCAGAATTAATAGAACAACTTGCACAAAGCCACTCTCATATCCAAGCCCGCGATGTCGAGAATGCCGTTAAAGAAATTCTAGAACAGATGGCCGGTTCATTGTCTGAAGCTGAACGCATCGAGATTCGTGGCTTTGGTAGTTTCTCTCTTCACTTCCGCGCTCCGCGCACTGGTCGTAACCCTAAAACAGGGGAAACCGTTGAACTAGACGGAAAGTACGTACCGCACTTTAAACCTGGCAAGGAATTACGCGATCGCGTTAACGCCAGCATTCAATAATCACGGATGGAGTAACCGCTGAGTGAAGGTTGTAAAGTTCATTCTGTTTGTACTGTGTGTTTTTATCGCCTTCGTATTAGGCTCGCAAAATCCACAGCTAGTCCAGGTTAATTACCTTATAGCCAGCGCCACCCTGCCTTTAGCCGCGCTAATGAGCTTTTGCTTTATTGTTGGATTAATATTCGGCTGCTTTGTCAGCTTCCGTCTATTTTCAAAGTTAAAGTGGCAAAATTATCGGTTGCAAAAACGCAACGAGCAACTTTCCCGTAACGCCCAAGAGCAAGCACAAAGTACCGCTCTGGCGCCTCTAAAAGATAACTAGATATGCTGGAGCTGTTGTTTTTACTCTTGCCCGTTGCCGCCGGTTACGGCTGGATCATGGGTAAAAACAGTGCCAAGAATCAAGCTCACCAGCAAAGCCGCAAAATCACCGCAGAATACAGTAAAGGCCTGAAATTTCTTCTCGATAGGGAAGACGATCAGGGTCTAGAGCACCTGATTCAAATTCTCGAAGTATCTGCTGACTCGGTAGAACATTATCTGACTTTGGCGACCTTGTTTCGCCGTCGCGGCGAGCTTGACCGCGCCATTAAAATTCATGAATTATTACTCGAGCACCCCAATCTTAACGATGACCAGCTTACTACCTGCCGTTTGGAATTAGCCCAGGACTATATTCTCACCGGGTTACTAGACAGTGCCGAAGAACACCTGCTTATTTTAATTAAGCAAAAACGTCCGCAGGCTTTAGAGCCACTGATCACCCTGTATTCGCAAACCCGTGAATGGCACAAGGGCATAGCGCTACATCAGCGTTACGCCCATTTATTCACCCAGCGCCAGCAAAGAATTGCTATTGCTAATTTTTATTGTGAAGCGGGCGCAGCTGACAATGCACCTGAGCTTATGTCTCAGGCGTTAGGGGTTGGTGAGCCAAGCGTGCGACCTCTCTATGAGCTTGGGCAACTGGCCTATCAGCGGGAGGATTATGTACAGGCCATTCACTACTGGCGTGATTTGATCTGCCAATTTACTTATTGCTCACCGCTCGTGCTGGAACGTTTAAGCATCAGCTATGCCCATCTGCATCTCGAACATCAGTTCGAACACTTGTTGGCCGAGTTGGTCGACAAAGGCGGCATAGGGCTAAAAATCCACTATTGCCAGCATCTGGTTAAGGCAGGGCAGCGTAAGCAGGCGGTTGAATTCATTACTAAGAGTTTAAAGAAACAACCTAATATTCGTGGCTTTCGTTTTTTGCTACAATTACTTGCCGGGCAAAATGCGCAACTAGATGAAGCGCTGAACCCCATAGATAAACTTATTCAATCATACATAGATACCAAAGCAGATTTTCAATGTCAGCATTGCGGCTTTCAAAGCCACAGTCATTATTGGTTGTGTCCGTCTTGTCGCCATTGGGAATCTATGCAACCAAGCCGCGGGCTTGATGGTTTTTAAACAGGAAAAACATGAACGCTGTTGACTCTAAAAAAGTACTTATCGCTTTAGACTACGATGATAAAGCCAAGGCATTGGCATTTGTACAACAACTTTCACCGGATAGCTGCCGTCTTAAAGTAGGCAAAGAAATGTTTACTCATTTTGGTCCGGATTTTGTCAAGCAATTGGTTGAGTTGGGCTTTGATGTATTCCTGGATTTGAAGTTTCACGATATTCCTAACACGGTTGCTAAAGCAGTCAAGGCGGCGGCAGACCTAGGCGTTTGGATGGTGAATGTCCATGCTAGCGGCGGGGTGGAAATGATGCAAAAGGCCAAGGAAATCTTGCTTCCATATGGTGACAAAGCACCTTTGTTAATCGCCGTTACCGTGCTGACCAGTATGGACGAAATGCAGTTAAAACAATTAGGTATTGAAAAGACCCCGCAAGAACAAGTATTGTATTTAGCGCAATTAACCAAACAGGCTGGCCTTGACGGTGTAGTGTGTTCGGCACAAGAAGCGCACGAACTAAAACAACAACTGGGCGCCGATTTTAAACTAGTCACTCCGGGCATTCGACCGGCGGGCAGCGATGCTGGCGACCAAAAACGCATTATGACGCCCAAGCAGGCGATCGAAAGCGGCAGCGACTACCTGGTTATTGGGCGTCCCATTACCCAAGCCGAAGATCCGGTTGCGGTGCTCAAGGCTATTAATGAGAGTTTAGGAGACTAAGGTGAAATATTTAGTGCTGATAGTCGCACTCGCTGCGGCGGGGTATTACTACCTTGAGCGCACTCGGGCGCAAAGTAACGCAGAGGCGCTGGCCTTAGTCATCGCCGAGTCCAAGCGACAGGGTGAGGTTGACCTCTTTGAACTAAAAGCGGCACTAACAAAACATGTTTATGCCATTTGTGACAACAACTCTACCATGTTGTTGGAAAGCGATCGTTCGGTTGGCGATTGTGAAGATCTCCATGACAGTAAACATATGCAATGTGATGAAGCTGTTTTTCGTTTGGCACCGCTTACCATTACCGATAGCGATGAGGTCGTCGACTATGCTAAGCGTTATGTACGCTGTGCCTTGCCATACGAAGACCTAACCTACCAGCCAATTAGATAACAATCATTTTATTAATGTAACTGGTATAAAAAACGCGACCTTATGGTCGCGTTTTTAGTTTTATTTGAGAGGCTTCAATATCGATGATCCCTTCTTTAAATAGGCCACCGATGGCCTTTTTAAAGTTTGCCTTCGAGGTGCCAAACTGACGTTTGATTGCCTCCGGGGCCGACTTATCACCGAAAGGTAACATGCCACCTTTGGCATTGAGTTCATCGAGGATCTGTTGTTTTAGCGGATCTATTTTCGCCATCCCCGGAGCTTCCAGCACGATATCAATTTTGCCGTCTTCGCGGCACTGCTGCACATAGGCTTTCAGGCGTTGACCAACAAACAGACTGCGGTGTACACGGTTGTGGAAAATAAGGCCCCAGTGCAGTTCATCAACAATCACCTTAAAGCCAAGGTCGGTTTTCGTAGCGACGATAATATCGACCACATCGCCGGTTTTGTAATCCGGCTGAGTACGGCCGACAAACTTATTGAGGTTACTTGATGCACAAATACGCTTTGAGGCGTTATCCAGGTAAAGCTTTACCAGGTAGCTGCGCTCGGGTTGCATGCGCGGCTTTTGCTCATTAAAGGGCACCAGTAGATCTTTTTCCAGACCCCAGTCCATAAAGGCGCCGACTTTATTCACCTGCTTAACTTGTAACAGGGCAAAGTCACCAACCTGGGCTCTTGGTTTAGTGCGGGTCGCCGTTGGGTGACCCATGTTGTCTAGGTAGACGAAAACGCTAAGGCTGTCACCGCGTTCCACTTCATCCGGAGCCTGCTCGGCGGGTAGGAATACTTCACCAAGGTCTGGGCTATGTAAATACAGGCCTTCACCGGCCACTTCATCAACAAACAGTGTTTGCCATTGTCCTAAGCTACTCATTATTCTTCCTCATCCTGCATCGGTTTTGGCTTGCGTTTTAGTGAACCCATGGCATTGGGATCAAAGGGAGCCGCGACAGGCTTTCTCGGTTTTCCTATACCGGCTTTACGCGGCTTCGCTCTCGCAGGCTTGCCACCCTGAGAGACGGCTTTATCTGCTTTTTTAGGTTTGTTGGCCGTAGGTTTGGGCTGAGTAAAGCCTTTGAATTTACCAACCAAACCGTCGATTTCGCTAAAAGGCAGAGGACGGCGCATAAATTGATTAATTGCCAAATAGCTTTGCCAATCTTTTGGACCCACTAAGGAGATAGCGAAGCCTTTAAATCCAGCACGACCAGTCCGACCGATACGGTGAATATATTCCTCCGCATTTTTTGGCAAATCGAAGTTAATGACATGGGTCACATTTAACAGGTCAAGACCCCGAGAGGCCACATCCGTGGTGATAAGAACCTGATAGAGACCACGACTGAAGCTATCCATGATATCCAGGCGCTTATTTTGTGCCAGGGTACCCTCAAGCGCTACAGCCTTAAAACCCTGCTTGCTGATTTTATCACACAAGCGTTGCGTGTCTTCGCGGGTGGCGGTAAATATAATGCACTGACCTAAGCCTTCTTCGTTAGCGAGGAGGTGGTCAAGTAGTGCTTCTTTATGGTCTAAGTGATCGGCTAAGTAGAGACGTTGAGCGATATCACCATGCTCGTCGGTGGCGGCACTGATGCTCACTCCCTTAGGGTTCTTCAATAAATTGCGTGATAGGGCACCTACTTGAGCGTGCTCCAAGGTAGCCGAAAACAACAGACTCTGGCGCAGGCGGTGGTCGGCGCTTTTATTGATAAGCTCGACCTGATCACTAAAGCCTAAATCGAGTATACGGTCTGCTTCATCAAAAATGAGCATTTCGAGGCCGGATAAGTGCAGAGAGCGGTCTTCGAGGTGGTCGGCGATACGCCCTGGAGTACCCACAACGAAATGGGGGTCTTTGCGCAGGGCTTTCACCTGGTCGTTGTAGTTCTCGCCGCCGAGTACCTTCACCGCGCTTAGGGCGGTGCCAGCTATAAGCAAACGCAATTGGGAATAGACTTGGGTCGCAAGTTCGCGGGTTGGTGTTACGATTAACACTCGCGGATCGCGCTTCGATAACGCTTTTTGCTTCATTACCCTTTGTACCGCAGGCAATAAAAACGCCAGCGTCTTCCCCGAGCCGGTTTTTGATTGCGCAAATAAATCGTGCCCTGCTAATGCCAAAGGGATGGCCTGGGCTTGAATATCGGTAGGGGTGGTAATGCCCTGATGCATTATTTGTGTGCACAGGCGCGTATCGATACCCAAATCACTGAATTGCAAATTTACTCTCCAACAATAAATACAGTTAATACAGCGCTATTATAACGTATTGCATCCCTTGGCTGGCAGCTAATTTTGCGTTTTGAACCATTATGAGTAAAATACCCGTCCCAAATGCGCCGGATTTGCGATTCGGTATAGTTTAAAGCAGAGAAAAGGTGTCTTAATGTCACAACAGTACGTCGTGTGTGCGCTTTACAAGTTTGTAGCGCTTCCAAATTTTGAACAAATTCGTCAACCGCTTTTAGATGTCATGCTGGCTAATGATGTACGTGGTACATTGTTGCTTGCCAATGAAGGTATTAACGGCACGGTCGCGGCAAAACGCGAAGGCATCGATGCCTTGTTAGCCTGGTTAGATAAGCAACCAAACCTTGATAATATCGTGTCTAAAGAATCATTCGATGATGAATGTCCGTTCTATCGCACCAAGGTTAAGCTTAAAAAGGAAATCGTCACCATGGGCGTTGAAGGTATCGACCCACGTGAAGTGGTGGGCACCTATGTCAAGCCTAAAGACTGGAACGCCCTGATCAGCGACCCAGATGTGGTGCTGGTTGATACCCGTAACGATTATGAAATTGAAATCGGTACTTTTGAAAACGCGGTTGATCCAAAAACCAAGACCTTCCGTGAATTTCCTGCCTGGGCCGAGCAAAACCTTGACCCTAAAAAACACAAAAAAGTGGCCATGTTCTGCACCGGTGGTATCCGCTGTGAAAAGTCTACCGCCTACATGAAAGAGCAGGGTTTTGAAGAGGTATACCACCTTGAAGGCGGAATCCTAAAGTATTTAGAAGAAGTGCCGAAAGAAGAAACCATGTGGCAGGGTGAGTGTTTTGTATTCGACAACCGTGTTGCCGTTGATCATGACTTGAACAAGGGTCAGTACGATCAATGTCATGCCTGCCGTATGCCAATTACCGAAGAAGATAAAGAAAAGCCGGAGTATATGCAGGGCGTTTCTTGTCATCATTGTCACGGCAGCCTGACCGATGAGCAGCGTGCGCGTTTTGCCGAGCGTCAAAAGCAGATTGAGCTGGCTAAAGAGCGCGGTGAAGGCCACATCGGTCACGCAGCGCAGGAAATGCTGCAAAAGCGTAAAGAGCTTAAGCAGCAACTTAAAGAGCAGCAACGCGCAGCGAATAAATAATTTAATTTTATATACTTAAAAAAGGAAGCGACTATCGCTTCCTTTTTTTATGGCTAAGGCTTAGAGTCTACGAAAAGGATTCGTATTAACAGAAGGTTAGCAGCTTCTGTTTGCATAGCGTAAACCGCATTATCGGTAGAGGGACGAAATGAAACGCACGCCACTTGCCATATTACTTTCATTGAATTTAAACACTGCCAGCGCGTCGCTTAGCACAGAGATTGATAGCATCATGGACGCTGCTATCGACAAGCACGCACCAGGATGTAATTTAGGAATAAGCCATCAGGGCCAATTTATTCACAAACGCGGATATGGATTGGCTAATCTCGAGTTGGAAGTTCCTTTGGATGGAAACCAGGTTCACCGAATGGCATCGGTTTCTAAACAGTTTACTGCTATGGCTGTGTTGCTCTTGGTACAGCAAGGAAAGATCGACTTAGATCAAGGCATTCGAACTTATCTGCCAGCGCTAAGGGAGTATCAAAACAAGGTCAGTATTCGCCAAATGTTAGGGCACACCGCGGGAATGGGAGATTATGACCTTATTGCGCCTTCCTATGAAGGGGAGATAAGTGATAAGGCAATAGAGTTAAGATCCGCGGCCGGAGGGCAATTTCGTCTCGGTAATGAAGATTATCTAACCATTGATGAATTCTATAATGTTGTAAAAACCGTACCGTTAGCGCAGGAACCCGGCAAGGAATTCAAATATTCGAACCTGGCTTATTTTCTTCTTTCTATGCTCGTCGAAAAGGTTTCTGGCAAATCACTGCGTCAGTTTTCTTCAGAGCAGATGTTTATCCCTTTGGGAATGAAACACACTTTTTTTAGTGATAACCCCGTCGAGGTGGTAAAAAACCGAGCTTCGGGTTACAAACAAGCGCAAGACGGTACGTATGTAACCGACATGACCAACCTATTCTGGGTCGGGGATGGTGGCCTGCATACCACTCTGGACGATTTATTAATC
Source organism: Pseudoalteromonas sp. T1lg48 (assembly GCF_002964785.1). Lineage (GTDB taxonomy): Bacteria > Pseudomonadota > Gammaproteobacteria > Enterobacterales > Alteromonadaceae > Pseudoalteromonas. The sequence goes on along the minus strand of NZ_PQCC01000018.1, from coordinate 364,321 downwards.
TGGAATAATCAATTTACTACGCCAAGCTTGGGTCAGGATCCAGAACAGTTGATAGCCATGATGAACACGCCTAACTCCAATATTGGTCCCTCAGCTGCATCGAGCTATGCCAATGGTCAGTTTATCAGTGAATTTAAAGGGTACAGGGAGTTTGCTCACTCTGGGGGGTGGCTTGGAACTACCACCTATTTTGCACGATATCCGCAATTAAAATTGTCATTTGCATTGATGTGCAATGATGTCTCTAACGACAATGTCTTTAGTGCTTATAAAGAAATTAGGGACAAGGTATTTAACGAAATACTAAACAAAAAGGAAGATAAATAGTGAAAAAAGGACTCGTGATTGCTTTTTTAGCCGTGCTGCTATTTGGATGCAGCAAGCCATTACCTTCGGATAGGCAAGCTTATGTAGGTGTATGGGAAAGTCCTGAGATGAGGTTACTGATACTCGCCGATGGCACGGTCGATTATAAACGGCTTAAAAATGGTGGCACAACCTCCATCAACGCGCCTTTGCAAGAGTTTGAAGGCGATGACTTTGTTGTCGGTCTGGGCTTTTTTAATACCCGCTTCGAGGTTACCCAGGCACCCCATCAAGTGAACGGCCAATGGCAAATGGTGGTCGATGGCGTGTTATTGACCAAGAAAATGTAACTGTTCGAGATAAGGGGCTGTGCCCCTTTTTTAATTCTCTTTTCGCCATCGCGGGCGAAAATACTCTTTCCTTCTCAATGCCAGAGCATTGTTCAGCGAAAGTAAAGTTATGTAAAACCAGCTTTCAAGGCCGGTGATTTGTGATCTAATGCTAGCAATTGGTACGTATTTTAATGTGTTAATGTAATTAGTCGCGGCAGAACGGGCGTTGACCGAGGTCAGGGTGAGCTCAGTGCTAAACGGCTGTTACACTGATGCAACAGTATAGTTACCCCTTATAGCCGACACGCGTATTTATAACGAGAAGGAAGGTTCAAGTTGCGACAGCTTTTCAGTGCAATTATTTGTAGTTTAGTAATCACTATGCCAGCGTTCGCTAAAGCCACCAAGGTGGTGGTTGAAAGCGTAAGTTTGGAGCGCTCCCAACAACAGGTTCAAGCGGTAGGCAGTGCCGAAGCGATTCACTCGGTGGTGTTATACCCGGCGGTGGGCGATAGGGTCACCGCGGTTCATTTTACCCCAGGACAGCAGGTGGAGGCAGGGGAGCTTTTGCTTGAGCTAGACTCACGTTTGCAAAGAGCCGCCGTTGACGAGGCAAAAATCCGTTTAGCCGACGCTGAGCGAACCTTGGAGCGCCTGCAAAATAGTTTTGCTAAGGGAGCTATTCCAAAAAGCGATCGCGATGATGCATTAACGGCGCGGGATCTCGCCAAGGTAGCATTGACAAAGGCCTCCGCCGAGCTTGAAGACCGTCAGGTGAGGGCGCCTTTTGCCGGGGTCATGGGCTTAACCGACGTCGAAGTGGGTGATCGCATTAGTGCTCAGACCGCCATTGCCAGCATCGATGACATCAGCTCACTGTATATTAATTTCAATGCACCCGAGGCGGCACTAACCATGCTCAGAGCTGGCGCCGAGGTCAGTGTCCAGCCATGGCAGCAACAACAGGCTATTAAGGCCAAAATAGCACAGCTAGACTCGCGCATCGACGCAGATACGCGCACCTTGCGGGTTAAGGCTCAAATTGCCAATCCGCAGGCCCAGTTTATTCCAGGCATGAGTTTTCGCGTGCAGTTAAGTATGCAGGGTGACGCCTATGCGGTGGTGCCTGAGGCGGCCTTACTGTGGGGAGCGACGGGCCCTTATGTGTGGAAAAGTGTCGATAATATCGCCACCCGTGTTGATGTCCAAATTGCTCAGCGATTATCTGGACGCCTCCTGGTGAGTGGAGCCTTGGATGAAGGTGAATTACTGATTGTGGAGGGGGTCCAACGGCTGCGTCCAGATCAGAGCGTGCGTTTCGAGCAAACCCAACTGGCGGAAAGGAACTAAGCCATGAGTGAGCAAATCAATACGCAGATTCAGGATTTGCCATCTATGGCTATACGCCGCCCGGTGCTGATCGTGGTGCTTAACCTCTTGATCATCATAGCCGGCATCGCCGCGATTGCAGGCGTTGAGGTGCGAGAGTTACCGGACGTTGACAGGCCCCGTATTACCGTTTCGGCATCATTCCCCGGCGGCTCGCCGGAAACCGTGGACACCGAGGTCACCAGCAAGCTAGAAGGGGCGGTGGCCCGTGTTAGCGGTGTAAAGTCTATTCGTGCGCAAAGTGAAGAAGGCAGCGCCCGTATCGTTGTTGAATTTCGTCCCGGCGTAAACCTGGATGATGCCGCCAACGAAACCCGAGAGTCCGTCTCCAGGGTGCAACGGGAACTACCGGAAGAGGTAGAGCGAGTATCCATTATCAAGGCCGATAATGATGCCGAAGCCGTGGTATCACTTACCGTAAGCAGCGAAAGCTTGTCCCTTGAAGCTCTCACCGAGCGGGTTGAAACCGACCTGGCCCCGCAATTTTTGACCATCCCAGGGGTTGCCGATGTGCGCCTTAATGGCGACCGTGAGCGGGTGATGCGGGTTCGTATTAATCCTTTAAAACTCAGCAGTTTTAACCTCACCGTGCCCGATGTCGCCGCAGCGCTGCGCCAGGCTCCGTTCGATGTGCCGGCGGGCAGCTTAAAATCCGATGACCAACAACTCATCGTGCGTGCCGATGCTACCTCCATCAGTGCCGAGCAGGTGGGCGACATTATCGTTCGTGGAGATACCCGCATTGCCGATATCGCCGCGGTGTATTTTGGCCCGGCGGATCCGCGTTCTATGGTACGCCTAGACGGCAAGCCGGTGATCGGCATGGAAGTGATTCGTCAGGCGCAGTCTAATACCATAGAAATCTCAGATGAAGTGCTGCTGCTATTGGAGCGCATGCGTGAGCGTTTTCCGCAAATGGAATTTACCCTCACGTCAGATGATGCCCAGTTTATTCGCAGTTCCGTCGATGAAGTGCTTAACTCCCTGGTGCTGACCATAGTGCTGGTGGTGTTCACTCTGTGGGTGTTTATCGGCTCATGGCGCGCCACCTTAGTGCCTGCCTTTGCCATTCCAGTGGCCTTGATTGGCTCGCTAGCGCTTATTTGGGCACTTGGCTTCTCGATCAATATTCTTACCCTGTTGGCGCTGGTTCTGGCCACGGGTTTAATCGTTGATGATGCCATTGTCGTCAGTGAGAACATTCAGCGTCAACGCAGCATGGGCTTAGGACGCCGTGCCGCCGCCGTTATCGGCACCCGTGAAGTCTTCTTTGCCGTGGTTGCCACCACCGCGGTACTCGCTGCGGTGTTCGTGCCCATCGCCTTTTTGCCTTCAACCGCCGGACGTCTATTCCGGGAATTTGGTGGTGTGCTCGCCGGCGCGGTGATCATTTCCAGCTTTGTCGCTTTGTCGTTAGTGCCGGCCTTGACTTCTAAGTTAAAATTGAAGTCCGGCGGTCGTCACCCCTTTGCTAAATTCGGTCAGGCCCTCGCGCAAGCTTACCAGTGGTGTATTCACAAGGTATTGGATCATGCCTGGATGACCTTTGTGATATCGTTACTTGTCGCCGCCAGCTCTGCCGCCTTATATCAGCAGCTTGAAAACGAACTATTGCCCAGCGAGGACAGGGGCAAAATCCGTATTTTCGCCCGTGGCCCTGACGGCGTTGGCCTGAACTTTATGGACCGCCAAGCCAAGCAAATGGAAGACATATTGCTCCCTTATGTGCAAAGCGGTGAAATCGAGTCGATTTATACCGTGGTCGGTCAGTGGGACCCAAATATCACCTTTATCACGGTACCCTTAAAGCATTGGGATGAGCGCCACTTTAGTCAGCAAGAGATCATTGCCAAATTACGTGCTCCTCTGGGTGATATTCCGGGAGCCCCGGCTCGGGCTTTTGGCTCCAACAGCCTTAATCTGCGTGGTCAGGGCGGCGGTGTTGGCTGGCGTTATTAGGCCAGGATTACAAGGCCATCTACGGCGCTGCGCAAGACTATGCCAAGGCCGTTGAACAAGCGATCCCAGGTGTAGCACCGGTGCGTATTTCTTATCAACCATCGCAGCCGCAATTAAGGGTTAATATCGACCGTCGTCGTGCTCAGGAGCTAGGCGTCGAGCTCAGCGATATCGCGGTGACTTTACGGGCGGCGATCAATGGTGATGATGTGGCCGATTTAAATGTGGGCGACCAGTCTATCCCCATTATGCTGCAGGCACAAAACCTCACCATAAACTCGCCCAGTGATCTGGCTAACCTTTATGTGGGTGGCAGCAACGGACAATTGGTACCACTGAGCTCGGTGGCCACCATAAGCGAAGAGGGCGTCGCCGCGGAATTAGAGCGTCATGCTCAGCGCCGAGCGATAGAAGTGGATATGCAGTTGCCCGAGAATGTGGCCATGGCTGAGTTGGTAAACCAGCTTCGCGACATAGGCGAAGACACCCTGCCAAGCAGTGTTACCTTGGCATTCAAGGGCGAGGCGCTGACCTTTGAGGAAACTGCCAACGAGGTAATGCTGACCTATGTACTGGCCTTCGTGATCGTACTTTTGGTGCTGGCAGCCCAATTCGAAAGCGTTAATAGTGCGGTTGTGGTCATGATCACAGTACCTTTCGGTATTAGCTCGGCGATTCTGGCTTTGTATTTGACCGGTACATCCCTGAATATTTTCTCGCAAATTGGTTTGGTAATGCTGATAGGCTTAATCGCTAAAAATGCCATTTTGCTGGTGGAATTTGCCGACCAGTTACGAGATAAGGGATATCAGGTGCGTGAAGCGGTGGAACGGGCAGCCTTGGTGCGCTTGCGTCCTATTACCATGACCCTGGTATCAACCCTGCTTGGAGCCTTGCCATTGATCCTGTCCTCCGGCGCCGGTGCCGAGGCGCGTAATGCCATTGGCTGGGTGGTCTTTGGTGGCTTGGCCTTAGCCGTGCTCTTTACCTTATTCCTTACTCCTGTGGTGTATTTGGGACTGGCTCGGTTTACCAAACCCAGGGCCGATGAGAGTAAACAATTGGCCGCCGAGCTAGAACAAGCCTCATGAAGAAAATGTCCGCGATTTCCCGCGGACATTTTTTTTTAAGGTCATTTATATTAAGCTTCAGCCTATTAGCACCAGTTTTGAGGTTGCACCATGCAAGCTGAACAGCTAGAAATAGCCCAGTTCCTCAGTAGTCATTCGCCCTTCGACGAACTTCCCGAAGACGCCTTGGCCCACCTTGCCCAGGAAGTGGAGGTTGCTTACTTTCGTGCCGGTACGGATATTCTTCATTACGGTGATGATATTGCCGATCTTTATGTGATCCGCTCCGGTGCGGTGGAATCCTATCGTCGCAGCGGAGAGCTTTACAATCGCATGGATAGCGGCGGCATTTTCGGGCAAATGGGCCTGCTGATGAATCGTAAGGTGCGCTTTCCTGTGACCGCCATGGAAGACACCCTGGTGTATTGCATAGATGTAGACCTGTTTACCGAGTACTGCGATAAGTTCGAGGTCTTTGCCGATTACTTTGAGGCCGATGGTAATGTGCGCTTACACCAGGCTATCGTCGAGCAAGCCGACAGCAATGATTTAACCACGGCTAAGGTTAAGGCTTTGCTACATCGCGATGTGGTGACCGTGACCTTGGATAGCAGCATTCAGGAGGTGGCCTTGCTGATGAGCGGTGAGCATATTTCCAGTGTGCTGGTGACCGATCCCAACAAGCCTATTAGCGACGACCCAGAAGAAGATGATGGGCAGGTGGTGGGGATTATTACCGACCGCGATATTCGCTCTCAGGTGGTGGCCTTGGGCAAAAGCCTGGATACCCCGGCGCATGAGGTGATGTCCAGTAATTTGACCTTACTCGATGCCAATGCCTATGTATTTGAAGCGGTCCTGGCCATGCTCAGGGACAATGTACACCATTTGCCTATCTTGCATAAGCGCAAGCCCATAGGTGTGATCTCCTTGTCCGATATCTTGCGCTACGAATCACAGAGCAGCTTGCTACTGGTTCGCGGTATTCTTGCCCAACAAACGGTGGAAGACCTCACCCATTTTGCCCAGCAATTGCCCAATGTCTTTGTGCGCATGGTCAACGAGGACGCCAATTCACATATGATAGGCACGGCCATGGCGGTGATCGGCCGCACCTTTAAGCAGCGTCTGCTGGCCCTGGCCGAGGAGAAATATGGGCCACCTCCGGTTCCTTATTGTTTTATTGCCTTGGGCTCCATGGCGCGGGATGAGCAACTAATCGTTACGGATCAGGATAATGCCATCATTCTCGACGATGCATTTGATGAGCATAAACACGATGCCTATTTTCAGGCCTTGGCAGATTTTGTCAGCGATGGCCTGGCGGCGTGTGGCTATACCTATTGTGATGGCGAGATCATGGCCTCTTTTAAAAAGTGGCGCCTGACCCGTAGTCAATGGCGCGAACAATTCGCCTCCTGGATAGCCGAGCCCAAACCACAGGCGCTGTTGCATAGTTCGATCTTTTTCGATTTGGATGGTGTCTGGGGTAAAACCAAGTGGGCGGATGAACTTAAGTCCTATATCGCCAAAGAAGGCCGGGCTAACCGTCGCTTCCTGGCAAACCTAGCGGCCAATGCCCGTAACCGTACGCCTCCGCTTGGCTTCTTCAAGGGGTTCGTTTTGGAGCACTCAGGTGAACACAAGCATTCGATGAACCTCAAACGACGCGGCACGGCACCCTTGTCCGATGTAATTCGTGTGCACGCCTTGGCGGTAGGCTCACGCAAGCAAAACTCATTCGAGCGTTTAGAAGACATCATAGATGCCAAGTTATTGCCGCCGGGAAGGGCTCAGGACCTTCGCGATGCCCTAGAGTACATTGCCATGACCCGAATTCGTCATCAGGCCTGGCAAATCGAGCAAGGTGAAAAACCGGATAACAACCTAGATCCCAGCCTGTTATCGCCGTTCGAGCAGCGTAATTTAAAAGAAGCATTCGCTATATTAGAAAAAGCACAAAGCTTTTTAAAATTCCGGTATCAAAGCGGTAATGGGTTGAATTAGTGCTGCAAAATAACTCCCTAGACTGGCCAGCACGCTACCAGCAATTGGCCCGTGAGGCTCAACATCCTCTGTTACAACGCTTTTATCAGGCCGGTATGGTTAAGGGCGAACAAACGCTCGGCGAAACCCAGTTTGTTGCCATGGACTTTGAGACCACGGGGCTCGATAGTGAGCGCGATGAAATTGTCAGCATTGGCCTGGTCCCTTTTACCTGGCAGCGTATTTATTGTCGTCAGGCGCGTCATTGGCTGGTCCAGCCCAAGCGCAACCTGGCCGAGCAGTCCATCGTTATCCATGGTATTACCCACTCAGAGGTAGAAGATGCGCCGGATTTGATCACCGTTTTACCGCCCTTATTAGCGGCATTAGAGCGGCGCGTGGTGGTGGTGCACTATCATGCCATAGAGAGGCCGTTTTTAGCCAATAGCCTGCTCCGGCGCATCAGTGAACGCATCGAGTTTGCGCTGATTGATACCATGGCCATTGAGCGCCAAGCACTGTTAGCGCGCCGTGGTTTTATTGGTCGTTTACTAGGTGAGAAAATAGGCTCCCTACGTTTGGCCGACTGCCGAGCCCGTTACAACCTGCCTCCTTATGGCGTACATAACGCCATGACGGATGCATTGGCCACCGCAGAGTTGCTACAGGCACAGCTGCGTTACCACTATCGTACCGATACGCCCCTTAACCGGTTGTGGATGTGATAAGCACGCTATCTTAAGCAATAAAAAAACGCCGCAGATGCGGCGTTTTGTTTTAGTGGAACCAGGGCTATGAGCTTCTGGGCTCGGTGCGCAGGCCTAAAATCAAGCTCACACACATTAGCAACAGCACTATGGTGAAAGGCAGGCCGGTGGAAACGGCACCCGCTTGCAGCGCTTCCATGGCTTCCTTACCGCCAATCCAGAGCAGGGCGGCGGCAATCGCGCCTTCGATGGAGGCCCAAAATACGCGCTGTGGTACCGGGGCGTCGACCTTACCGCCGGCGGTGATCGAGTCGATAACCAAGGAACCCGAGTCCGACGAGGTGATAAAGAACACCAGTACCAGCACAATAGCGATAAAGGAAAGTACCTTGGTCATAGGCAGCTGTTCGAACATTTGGAACATGGCTAGCGGCACCTCTGTAAGGCCCTTTTCGCCTAACGAGCCCAGGCCCGAGGCCACTTGATCTATGGCGATACCGCCATAAATTGACATCCACAGCGCGGTCACCAGAGTGGGGATGAGCAGCACGGCAATTAAGAATTCGCGAATGGTACGGCCTTTAGAAACCCGCGCGATAAACATACCAACAAAAGGCGACCAGGAAATCCACCAGGCCCAATAGAACACGGTCCAACCGTGCATCCAGGCCTCGTCCTCACGGCCATGTGGGTTGCTTAGCGGAATAATATTCTCGATATAGCCAAGCAGGGTATTGGGTAAGTTGCCTAGGGCTGCGGCAAAGCCCACGAGGGCAACGAACAATAGCAGTGCAAAGGCCAAGACCATATTGACATTGCTTAGCACCTTCACCCCGCCTTCAATGCCGCGAATTACCGAGATAATGGCCAGTAGGGTCACACCTATGATCACGCCGATTTGCAGGCCAACACCGCCGTCGGTACCAAAGACATGATTAAAGCCTGCCGATGCCTGTTGCGCACCTAAGCCCAAGGAAGTTGCTAAACCGAACAGTGTCGCCAACACCGCGAGAATGTCAATAATATGGCCCGGCCAGCCCCAGGCGCGATCGCCTAGGATAGGGTAGAAGATAGAGCGTATCGATAGCGGCAATCCCTTGTTATAGGCAAAGAAGGCCAGCGACAGCGCGACCACCGCATAAATGGCCCAAGGGTGCAGGCCCCAATGGAACATGGTGGCCCCCATGGCGGTTTTTGCCGCTTCTGGGGTATTGGCTTCGACGCCGAGCGGGGTTTCATACCAGCCGGTGTAATAGGCCACCGGTTCGGCGACCCCCCAGAACATCAAGCCGATGCCCATGCCGGCGGCAAACAGCATGGCCAGCCAGGAAATGCGTGAGTGGGAGGGGGTGGCTGACTCGCCACCGAGCCTGATTTTGCCGTAGGGGGAGACGATCAAAGCCAAACAAAACAACACAAAGAGGTTGGCCGCCCACATAAATAACACATCAAAATTGCCTATGATGTCCCACTTTATGCCGTCCAGGGTCTTTTTCGCGATGGCGGGATCGGTAACCAGAATCGCCACCAAGAAGATGATAATAAGGCCTGCGCTGATGCCGAATACGGGGTTGTGGACATCGAACCCCCACTTTTGCACATTATCCTGGCCGACGGTGTAATCGGTATTTTCTATACTGTATTTGTCATGATAATCACTCATGCCTACCTCGAGTTGTTATGACCGTTAGAGCCAAGGCCTAGTTGAGTGAGTCCACGTAAACCAATGATTTGTAGACTAACTAAATTAGACCCCTACATATGTACAATAGTTTAGAGATTAAAATATAAATGTAAATTGTAAGCGCGTTAAATGCCATAAATGATAAGTATTTGGGTGTTTTTAGAGCATAAAAAAAAGCGCCGGATGGCGCTTTGATATACATAGAATAATTCGCGGTGGAATTAGTTTTATTTGACGATCACCATTTCTTTCAATAGGTTGTCGGCCTTATCGACGTGGCGCATGACCCATAACATATAACGGCTATCGACATGAATAGAACGGTTTAAGTTGGCATCATAGTCCCAGTCACCGATGATGCTTTCGCTTACACCGTCGAACAACAAACCCACCAGCTCAGCATTGCCGTTGAGGGTCGGTGAACCTGAGTTACCGCCCGTGGTATCCACGGTACTTAAGAAGTTAACCGGCACAGAGCCCAGGCTGGCCATTTCGTATTCGCCATAGTTCTTGGCAGCAATCTGCTGCATTTGCGCTTGTGGTGCATCGAAAGGCGCTATACCCGTGTATTTCTCGGTGATCCCTTCAAGTCGGGTAAACGGCGTATAGGTCAAGGCATCGCGAGGGCTGTAGCCTTTCACCGTGCCATAGGTTACACGCAGTGTGCTATTGGCATCGGCGTATACCGGCAGGCCTTGCTCTTGGTTATAGGCAATGATGGCAGCCATGTATTGAGGGCGAACACGGTTTAACTCACCACTGAGCATTTTCTTCTCTTGTTCACGGGCTTGGAAATCGTCGTATGTTGCAACGGCAAGGGCGATGAAAGGGTCGTCGCTTTGTTTGAAATCGGCAACCGATTTTGCCATCCATTCCAGGCGCACTTGTTCTTCATTGAGCGCAGTTTGTTCGTACATCTTCGTCAGGCGTGCCAGCATGGCATCCTGATCATAGCCCTTATCCAGGCCAAGGGCCTTATCAAGCGAGCTAATACGTGCCTTTGGTTCAAGTTGAGCATATAGATCAACAAAGTGCGCAAATAACGCCTTATCGACAGCATCGTCATAACGGCGAGACAAGCTGGTCATACCGGCTTTGAAACGGGTCATATCACGTTCTTGATAGCCAGGCTCTCGTTCAGCGTCCGGCAACTGTTGCTCATTCGCCAGGCGATATAGGCGAGTTGCGGTGGACATCATGGCGCTGCGACCCATGTAACCTAAAATTAGGTCTAGCTCGCTGGTGGCTTGTGACTTGGCAATCAAGCCATCAAGTTCTTTAAGTACGTGGGCATATTGCTTTTTACGCGCTTTATCGGCGTTGATCCAAGCGCTTAGCTCGGTAGCCAACTTGTCCTTGCGCGCTTGCATATCGGTTTTTTGGTACGAGTTGACCATACCGCCGTAGTTTTTCGCGTAGTTGGCCAGACCGGCTAGCGTGCTTTCATAGGCGATGCGGGCTTTAGAGCCTTCTTCGGCGGTGGCCTTAATGATGTCCATGGACTGCTCGCGATAGGCCTTGGCTTTAGGGTAGACATCGGTAAATTGGTGCTCTACTTCGGCATTGGTACGGTAGCGGTTGGTGCGACCGGGGTAGCCGGTGACCATCACAAAATCACCTTCTTTTACGCCCTTGGCGCTGACCTTTAGGAAGGAATCTGAGCTAAAAGGTACATTGTCTTCACTGAATGGGGCCGGTTTACCGTCTTTACCCACGTAGGCGCGGTAGAAAGAGTAGTCACCGGTATGGCGTGGCCACATCCAGTTATCAATATCACCGCCGTATTTACCTATGCCTTGTGCCGGGTTGTAAACCAGGCGTACGTCTTGAATTTCCAGGGACTTAATCAGGTAATACTCTAAACCGCCGTGGAAGCTATATACATTACAGCGATAGCCACCGTCTTGCTCACACTCGGCAACCAAGGCCTTTTGTGCCTGCTCAATGGCCTTATAGCGCTCATTACCATCCATAGAATCGTTTAGCTGGGCGTTGACCTTAGTGGTCACATTGGTGACTTCTTCGGTCACATAGACACGCGAACCCGGCGAGGCCGGCAACTCTTCGCCATAGGTCTTGGCGAGGAAGCCGTTTTGCAGGATATTGTTTTCTGGCGTCGAATTATATTGAATCGAGCCGTAGGCACAGTGGTGGTTGGTCACCACCAAACCTTTAGGGGAAACAAAAGAGGCGGTGCAGCCGCCAAGGCTGATCACCGCATTCATGGGGAATTCGGTCAGCTTAGAAATGCTCTTGGGGTCGATTTCCAGGCCTTTTGCCTTTAATACCGACTCCAGTTGCGGCAATTGATGCGGTTGCCACATGCCTTCGTCGGCAAGCGCAGGGTTGATGGCCGTCGCCAATAGGGCGGCGCCAATAAGAGATAAACGCATAGTTTCATCCTAGTTGTTATATTTTCGCGACGCAGTGTCGCGCAGCAAAGGGTTAGGTGCAACTTTTTACGTTTACAAAATGTTTCCAACCATCAGAGCGGTCCGGGCAACAAGAAGGTGGCGCAGTCGAGACTGCGCCGGGTAGGTGTTATTCCTTGAGTGCAGCCTCGGCTGTGTAGGCGGCTTGGTGCGTATTGGCGGCGCGCCCGGATGGGTCAGCATTGGTTTGGAATGACGCATCCCAGGCCAGCGCCTGTGGTGTTGAGCAGGCCACCGATTTACCGTGGGGCACACACAAGGTCGCAACCCCGCCGGGGAAGTGCTGCTCGAAGATATTGCGATAAAAATATGCCTCTTTGCTGTCCGGGGTGTTGAGAGGGAATTTAAAGTGGGCGTTTTGCATATCCCGGTCCGATACCTGCTCTTCCACATAGGCTTTAAGCGAGTCTATCCAGTTATAGCCAACGCCATCAGAGAACTGCTCTTTTTGTCGCCACAGCACTTCGTCCGGCAGATAGCCGTCAAAGGCTTCGCGAATAATGTGCTTTTCGATGCGCCCGTCCTTACACATTTTTGCCTCTGGGTTAATGCGCATGGCGATATCGATAAACTCCTTGTCCAAAAACGGCACCCGTGCCTCGACGCCCCAGGCGGCCATGGATTTATTGGCGCGCAGACAATCGAACATATGCAGCTTGGCCACCTTACGGTTTAATTCGTCATGGAATTCCTCGGCATTGGGCGCCTTATGGAAATACAGATAGCCGCCAAAGAGCTCATCGGCGCCTTCGCCGGAAAGCACCATTTTAATGCCCATGGCCTTAATGTGACGGGCCATCAGGTACATGGGGGTAGAGGCGCGCACTGTGGTGACATCATAGGTCTCCAGATGGTAAATGACCTCTTTAATGGCGTCTATCCCTTGCTGCACGGTAAAGTGAATAGGGTGGTGAATGGTGCCGATATGCTCGGCAACCTTAGCGGCGGCGGCCAAGTCCGGCGAGCCTTCAAGGCCGATGGAAAAGGAGTGCAACTTTGGCCACCAGGCATCGCTGGCATCGTTATCCTCGATGCGCTTGGCGGCATATTTTTGGGTAATGGCGGAGATAAGCGAAGAGTCCAGCCCCCCTGACAATAAAACACCGTAGGGCACATCGCACATCAGCTGGCGTTTTACCGCGGCTTCCAAGGCATGTTTAAGGGTTTCCGGCTCGGCATCATTGTCTTTAACCGCCGTAAATTCCTGCCAGTCGCGGTGATAATAGCGCTGGTATTCGCCCACCTCGCTATCAAGGAAATGACCCGGAGGGAACTCCTCAATGTGGTTACAAATTGGCGTCAGCGCCTTGAGCTCGCTGGCCACATAAAAATTGCCGTATTCATCGCGGCCGGTATAAAGGGGGATAATGCCAATGTGGTCGCGGCCAATCAGGTACTTATCCTTTTCTTCATCGTACAGACAAAAGGCAAAAATGCCGTTGAGCTCATCGAGAAAGGCACTGCCTTTTTCTTCATACAGGGCGAGGATCACCTCACAATCGCTCTGGGTTTGAAATTCGTAGTCTATGGTCAGGGCATCGGCGAGTTGCTGATGGTTATAGATTTCGCCATTGACCGCCAACACATGGTTGCCGGCTTTATTAAACAGCGGCTGGGCACCGCTTTGTACGCCAACGATCGCCAGACGCTCATGCACTAAAATGGCATTATCGCCGGTATAAACGCCGGACCAGTCCGGGCCGCGGTGGCGCAACAGTTTCGACATGTCGATGGCTTGCTCGCGCAATTGCGCAATACTGGACTTGATATCGAGCACCGCAAAAATTGAACACATATTTGTTTTCCTCATTCCTTTCTCGAGCTTTTGTTGTAGCAGAAAAAATATGCCAAGTCACCCGAGATATATGGAGATGCGAGGATTTTTTATGCGCCAATTCAGTGCGCGATTTCACCCCTATGCACTAAGGTGGGTTTTGGGCGGTCAATCTCCGACCTGCGATCGCAATTTTATGGGAAAAGCGGTCTTATTACGCGCCGTACTCTTTGTGCCCATTGCGCTGGTGGTGGTTTGCTTGCACCAAATAATCGCAGGCTATAGATGGGGGTATTTGGTTTTATTTAACTGGTTATTGGCGGGATAAGAAGGCGCATTTCACCGCTTGGGAATTTATTGCTCTGTCGTAATTGTTGTCAATAAATACTGCGAGTCAGCAGATAATCTGAGATGTTATTTAAGTAGGGAGAAGGTGTTTTCATCTTGAGCAATCGTGTGCTGTATATAAATACAGTTAAATGCAGTTATTATTGGGTTGCGTGTATAGTCAAGAAAACGACCCAATCGCTTCTTTTTGTCGGACTGCTATTTTAAGCTACCAGCTTTGAGTTCCACACTAGTAAGGGCTATAAGAATTTGTTATCAATAGAGAAAGGATAACAACGAGCAAGCTGTGGTAGAAAAACGCGCAATTTGCTCTTTATAAACATGTTATGAAACATGGAGAGTTAAATGAAAATCGGAACCCTCGTATTAATATTTTCTCTATTTGGCTTTTATGCTTATGCCAATGAACAGAGTTCGATAGGCTATAAAACCGTTGAGTTGGCACTCGAAGCATTAAAAAATAAGCAAGGCACAAAATTAAGCGTTCAAGGCGGCTGGACTATCGTAGAAGATAAAGAAGAGTCGAATATGGTTTTATGGTCGTTTACTCCAAGTGCACACCCGGCATATCCAGCAGCAGTTAAACGTAAAGTTTTAGAGCGAGATGGAAAAGTTTATATTCAAATGTCGGCGCTATGTCAGGCCAAAAAAGCTGCTTGCGACAAATTAATGCAAGAATTTGAGCAACTAAACAAAAATATAATGAAAAACTAGATCAATGTGTTTCATAACAAGCGCCTTTTGTTGCTCGTAAACTCGCTGGGACAAATTTTCGCGGGCTCCTCGCTTCGCTCAAGTTTAGCCCACTCAATTTGCTCCATAGGCGGGCGTAATATTCTTAAAAAGAGGCCCTATGTTCCTTAAGATATCGAATAACATACACCTTGATCATTTACATATTGCAGATGCGCCACGACTTTATGAGGCGGTTGAGCTAAGTAGAGCAAACCTATCGCAATATATGGCGTGGGAAAAAAGCGTCCTAGATGTTGCCGGTGCTCAAGCCTATATAGAAAGTCGCTTAAATAGTGGCCTAGATGGGGCGCAGTGGTTCTCGATACAGTTTAACAACCAATTCAGTGGTGTCTTTGGGGTTAAATCCATTGACCCTGATAAGGGTGTTTGTGAGCTCGGTTACTGGCTTGCCGACAACGCCCGAGGTAATAGGGTGGTTGGGCAGATCTTAGGGGTGATGATCCCCTACTTAGCGACCGAGCAGGGTATCAGCACCATTGAATTCCAGTGTTTAGAAAACAATTTTGCCAGCATTAAAATAGTCGAACGTGCCGGGGCAAGGCTTTTGAGGAAAGTGCCAAATACATTGGACATCCCAAATAAAGAACAAGCAATCGGCATCTATTCGCTGCACGTATAGACGCTGCTTACCATGGCGTTAAGCCTGAATTGGCTGCGGCAATGTTTAATTAGATAGAGAATAAACAGCGTTGTGCTGGACTAACTAAATTCAGAGACACATGAAACTTAAATTAATCGCAGTAATAGCACTTGCATTGAGTACTACAGCCAGTGGCTCCAGCAATTGCGCTTCTCTCGCAAATAGGTGTATTGATGTCTTCGATGCGGGCAGTGGAAAATTGTTTACTAACTCACCATCAGTGGCTTACCTAGACAGTATTGGAGGAAGTCCAACACATCCAACACACCCAACTTGGACTGTGGATGGCACACGGGGACCATCCGGCATTTTCTACCTATTCAATTGGAATAATGCAAAGGCACTGTGTAATACCTATAATTCCCAAAGTCTCGGAGGGCGAACCAACTGGCGCTTACCAACGCGAGAAGAGTTAATGGGGTTATACGACAGTTACGGTAATATGTTTAGCGCACGCGGTTGGCCAACCGATGGCACTTACTGGTCGGTGACAGCTGATGATTCTTACTATTACGATGTGGATCTCGGTTATGGCTATGTGAGCACCAGTGAACCGAACAGCACGAGCGACAACCCCCACTTATTCCCGAGCTTTACTACCTACGCTTCCTGTGTTTCAAATCCTGAGGATTGAGTGTTTTATTTAAATTCACTAGACATAGAGACGCTGCTTTAAGCAAGCAGTACACTTGTGTCTTCTACATTCATCGCGTGCTTACGCTCAACCAGTCCCCAGGCCTTTTCATGGAGGTAAAATGCCACGGTATTAACCGCCGGCTCGACAATGGCGACCAGGCCGCCGAGCACCAGGCTACCGGTTAATAGGTAGGTAACGCCAAAGGCAATGGCGAAGTGCATGGTTGCAAAGGTGACTGTCTTTTTCATGATTATTGTTCCAATTCTCCAGTTCCAGTCAGAACATTATTTGTCATAACAAATCATAGGTAAAATAGTTTTATTTGATTAAATTAATCACAAAAATAGAACGGTCAGGTCAGGCCCGTTTGCCAGGCATTTTGACGAGAGAGTGAAAGAAGCTAATCAGCCTAGCTGGCGAAGGGCTGGAGTCGGCGCTCAATGTCATGGTACGAGAAAGCCGACTCTAACATCAGATTTGAACCTGCTATTTATGCGCGCGGCGATAGCGCATCGCCAGGCGCAGGCGGTTAAGCTCATTGCTATGTTGCTGATTTAAGTGTCGCGCCTGGGCCAGGGTCACCGGCGTAAAGGAGACGCTGTGGCCTCCCCTGAGTTGCCCTAGGCGCGGCAGGTCGGCGGCGATAACCTGGCCGAGCAGCGGATAACCGCCGGTGGTTTGGCAGTCATTTAACAGGACAATGGGCTCGCCACTCGGTGGCAGTTGTATACTGCCCGGTGCCACCGCGGTGCTTTTGATGCTAAGCGAATGGCTAAGATCTGTACTGTTTTGCTCTGCCTGCAGACGCAACCCCATGCGGTTGCTTTGCGCCGACACCTGCCACTCTGCTTCGCTAAACGCGAGTTTCAATTGCGGTGCTAAGCCAAATTCCCTGGGCTCGGCGATATAGTGAATTGCGCCTTGGCGTTTGGGCAGCTTGGCGCCCCAATTAAGCCACTGAAAATCGCTGGTGGCGAAGGCAATTTGTTGTCCCTCTTGCAGCGCTTGCCCATCAAGGCCTCCAAACCCGGCCATGCAATCCGTACTGCAACTGCCCAAGGCCGGATCTAACGCAAAACCACCGCTGACGGCCATATAACAGCGCAGGTTAAGGGACGAGGAGGCAAAGGTCAGCGTTTGTCCCGCTTTGGCCTGGTAACACCAGCCTGGCTCTATTCGCCGGCCGTCTAGATTGGCGCTCATATCTGCGCCACTAAGGGCAAAGCAGGCTGGCCGCTCAAAACGTACCTTAGCCATGCCCAGCGTGATTTCCAGCGCGGCGGCATTTTCGTCATTGCCGACCAGTAAATTGGCGACGCGCAGAGCATCACTATCGAGCGCACCACAACGGGATACCCCTAAGTGCCTTTGGCCAAAGCGGCCAAGATCCTGAATGGTTAGCTGGGGTCCGGGCTTAATTACAGTCAGCATGGTTAGGCCTCCACAAAACGCAGGGTGTCGCCAGGGGCGAATAAGGCCGGCGGCTGACTCAGTGGATCAAACAGAGTGAGCTCGGTATGGCCAATAATGTGCCATCCTCCCGGGGAATTGGCAGGGTAGATAGCGGTTTTATCACCGGCAATGGCGACGCTACCTTTGGGAACCTGGGTGCGCGGTGTGGCCAAGCGCGGCAGATGCAGGCGCGAGTCCAAACCACTGATATAGGCAAATCCCGGTTGAAAGCCAAGAAAATCGACGTCGTAATCACCAGCGCAGTGGGCATCTATCACTTGTTGCTCGGTTAAATTGCATTGCTCTGCAACGCGCGCTAAATCAATACCTTGTTCAGCACCATAACGTACAGGAATGACGTGATGGCGTGACACCAAATGCCCGTCATCAAACTGCGACCACAGAGTGGCACAGTGCGCTTCAAGGTGGGCTAAGTCTGTGCCTATTTGGCAGTACAAGGTGAGGCTCTCGTCTGCACTGACAGCGTCTATCACCTCATTGCGAGCGTGATGATGCATTGCGACGTAATTGATAAGGCGTTGCTTTTGTTTATGGTCTAACTGACTAATGTGTTGACAATCAATGACCAAACAGGTGTCGTCGAGGCGATAGAAATGTGGTGGCGGCAACTTTGCTGACATGGCAATTTAGGTCCTTCACTGGGCTCACCTTAAACACTGGCAAGCGTCAGTTATTATTTAATAATTATTAGGTTGCAAGATATTCACAGCCGAGGCAACAAAATTGCGCTCAACGCCCCTGCAATCCCCATTAGGCTATATATAAGAATGAGTTCTGCATTACTTAGCCAGTGGCTTAAAAAGCCAAGGCTACCAAAGGCAAGCAAGCACATGCCGATAACCGTATTGCTTACCGCAACATAGTCTGTGCGCTTATTACCCTCGGCCATATCCACTAAGTAGGTTTTTCTTCCCAGGCGTACGCCTTGGTGAGCAATGGTCAAGATAAGGTACATACCCGGTAAAAATAGGGGGCTTGATAGCAAGTAGGGTGACCAGGTTGCCACCAAATACACAAGTAGGCCATTCAAGCTCACCAATATGGAGGCGAAAACTAACACCTGCTTTGAAGAACGGTCACTTAAGTGACCCCAAAAAGGGCCGGATATTAGAGAAGCAAAGCCGGATAAGGCTAAAAACAATGCGAGAAGGGAGAAGTCGAACCGCTGCTCCGAGGCAAGGACGATATAAAAAGGCGCACTGAGCGCAGAGCAAAGCAGTAAGGCACGAGTCAGCACAAAATGAGCAAAGGGTTTATCGTCAATAAGCAGGCGTAATTTCCCGAGCGCGTGTGCCAGGCCATTTTTACCGCCGTCGGTTGCACCAGGATACTCGTCAATTTTTGCATAAACCAGCGCCGCTAAGACCCACATTAGGGCGCCCGCACTTAAGGCGATTAAGACGGAGGGCTTATCTCCCTGGCGTTGAAAGTACCAAAGCGCCAATCCAAAGGTGATGGTCGCAAAACCTGCAGCGCTGGCCGCATAGCCCGAAACGCCGCCTCTTTGTCTTTTGGGTATGGTTTTACCTAGCACGTCTTTGGCCGCTACCGAGTTAAATCCGCGCGCTAAGGAAAATATGATGAGCAGGGCGATAATGGAATAACCGGCGATATTACCTTCGGTGGTCAGGCCCGCTATTACCATGGCAAATATACACAAAGCTTGCACCAGAGCACCTAAGACCCATACCCATTTGCGAACAGGCAGGCTGCGGACATAATCTGCAATCGCAAGCTGGGGTAACAAGGCGCCGGATTCGCGAATAGGAACCAGCCAGGCAATAAAGGCGCTAGGGACATTAAGGGCGTGTAATAGCCAAGGCAGGGTCACCTTGGGATTGAGTAGGGCGTCAGCAAACTTACTCAGCACTTGTGACAACAATAAGGTGACATAATTACCCGGGACGACTTTACAGGCTGCGTCATCAATTCCTTTACAGGCTCGTGCGTCTTCGGTGTTGGCTAAACGTGTGTAAAGTTGGTCTTTAGTGATTTTAGTTTTCATAACCTCAAATGAATAAATTACATGTTTGTACGGTCATCTAATAGTAAGCGTGATTCGTATGCTGCTATGTAGGTGCGTTGTCATAGTTTAGTTTAGAGAGGTTAGCATGTTTAACAAGCTGTTTTTATGTACAATTTCATTGGTACTTGGTCTGTGCACGACGACTGTGCTCGGTGCCGACAAGCCGAAAATGACCGATGCGACAACGCAAATTGTCTTGGGAGCAGGATGCTTTTGGGGAGTTGAAAAACGGTTTGAAGCAATGGATGGCGTGCTCAATGCGCAATCGGGTTATGCCGATGGTCGCGGGTTTAAGCCAACCTACAAAAACATCATTGCCAGAAAACGGCGTTACGATGAAAACAACTATGCAGAAGTGGTTCGCGTGACATTTAATGCCAACATCGTCAGCTTAGAGCAGATTTTGCAATACTACTTTGAACAACACGACCCTACCCAGGTTAATCGCCAGGGGAATGACAGGGGCACACAATATCGCTCGACCATTCTTACCTATAATGACGAGCAGCACCGAATCGCCGTTAATATAAAGAACCAATATCAAAAACTACTGACAGACGCAGGATATGGCAGCATTGCCACGATTATTAAGCCATTAGATAGATTTTATCCTGCTGAGCAATACCACCAGGATTATTTACAAAAGAACCCGAATGGCTATTGCCCGGATCACTCCACCGGGGTGCGATTTGCTCAGCAACAGGAAGCAAAAGTAGATAACACCTCTTTATTGCAGGGCAAGCATATTGTCATGCTTGATGCGCGTGCCTATTGCCCTTACTGCGAAAAGTTTAAAGCGGAGGTGCTAAACGATTATCAAGGCTCGATTGCTGTGCACATGCGCTACGCTTCCCAGCTTGATGGCCTAACGGTGACCACGCCCACCTTTGCAACGCCCACCATCTTATTCCTAGAAGACGGGAAGGAAGTGGCCGGTTATCAGGGGTATATGGAGCCACAACTATTTTATAAAGCACTCGGTGCGTTCAAATTAGGAAACACCGAAGCCTACCGGGTCGCCTTTAACAAGGGCACGGATAATCGCTTCTGTAAAGAGTATGAAATTTTCAAAAATACCCCGGATGGTGTGTTTATAGACAAATTATCCGGTGCGCCCTTATTTGATACCAAAGACCGCTTTAATTCCGGCACCGGCTGGTTGTCATTTACCAAACCCGTGGCAGGGCAGGTAACCCGTCATCAAGACAACAGTTATGGCATGCGACGAGTGGAGATACGTTCCAAATCCTCCGGTATTCACCTCGGCCATGTGTTTGCCAACGAGGGACCGGGGGGCAAACCTCGCTATTGTATTAATGCCACCGTGCTCGAGTTTGTACCACGCGCTCAATACCGTGCCCGCACCAAGACGCAATAACTCTCGGCCTAGTCGCTATCACTACTAAAGAGCTTTTTGCGCACCAGGGTGCGGTACTCGCTCGGGCTTTGCCCCAACTCCTGGGTAAAGAGCTTGTTGAGCAACGCCTGATGATTAAAGCCCAGCTCCAGGGCGATGTCGTTAATGCTGAGGTTGGAGTTGGCGAGCAACTCTTGCCCGGCCTGAACTTTGAGCTTACGCCAATATTGGTTGGGACTCAGGCCGGTGGCCTGCCTAAATCGCCTAGTCAGGGTACGCTGAGAAATGGCAAATTGGCTGGCTATCTCGGCGATACTCAGCTCACTGCTAAGGTTGTTCTTAAGCCAAAACTGGACTTGGGCAATGAGCTCATCGGGATGGCGTTCATTCATACCTTCTAGATAGCGCTGTTGCTCATAGGGCTTTCGTACCTCATGGGAGAAGTTGCGCTGTACATGCAAGGCGCATTCGCGACCATACATGTTTTCGAGAATATGCACTATCACATCCGCCAGCGCATTAAGGCTGGCCACACAGTAAAGCCCCTCGGCCTGGGTGATAAAGTACTCGGGCTTTAATTCAACCTCAGGGTAATCGCGTTTAAACTGATCGGCATAATGCCAATGGGTGGTAGCCGGGTGGCCATCGAGTAATTTGGCCTCGGCGAGAAAACAGTTGCCGGTGCCAACGCCTATCATGGCGCAGCGTTTAGGGTCGAGTTTTGCCAACGCCCGGATCAGACGCTCTTGTTTTCTTAATACCGGACGCGGGTTACGCCAAAGACTGGGCAAAATGAGCAGATCGCATTTATCTAACGCATCGAGGCCGACATTGGCCATGAAGGGTAAGCCACTGTGGGCCAACACCGGCTCATCGGATTGCGCCATCAGCTGTAGGCTTAGTGTCGGGACGTGTTTGTTGTGCCGCCGCGCAAAGGCGTAGCCGGCATGCAGCATTTCAAAGGGCAGGGTCAAGCTGGTGGCTAACATCTGCGGATAAAGGGCGATTAAGACGTTAAAGGGCTTCATAAAAGATCCGACCATTCAAATTTGGCCGTATTTGATAAATATATGGCCATTAAAGCACATAGTGACCGCTTTGTTCCACTTACACTAGGGACAATTTCCAAAGTAAAGAATGAGTTGTTATGAGTGCATTACCTGTAATTGTTGCCATGGGGGGCATTAATGCCGCCGGGCGCACGTCGTTTAATCAGGGTTTTCGCCGAGTAGTGCTCGACGCCTTACCTTTATCTCAGCGTCAAGAAACCCTAATAGGCTTAGCCAGTTTAATGAATCTGGTCAGTAACGAGCAAGGGCAATTAGTGAGCAAGGATGGCGTTGCCATCACCGCCGATAACGTTGAAGCGCAATTGGGCGAGCAAATTTTGGCCGGTACCCTTATTCGTCGTATCGAAGAACGCTTTTTCGATGTTGATGCCACTCATTCACACCAGAAACTCGTAGCACAGGCAAGTGCGCCGATCAGTTTTACCACCCGCAAACGTCAGCTACCGGATCCGCTGCCAAGCAATTGGCAAGTGACCGAGCTGGAAAAAGGCCAGGTGGAAGTGACCATTTGTGGTGACTTTGAGATAAAACACGACAGCTACCGTGACAACCCCATTAAAGCGGCGGGTCAATTACCCACCGGTTTTGAGCCGGCGCAAATGTATAACAGCCGTTATCAACCACGGGGCCTGCAAGCCACCATCTTCGCGGCTAGCGATGCCATTCATGCCAGTGGCCTGGATTGGCAAAAGGTGATGAACTCGGTGGAGCCGGATCAAATCGGTACCTACAGTGCGTCTGTGGCTGGTCAGGTGAACAGCGAAGGTCTAGGCGGTCTGTTTAAGGCGCGTCTTCAGGGCGACAGGGTCAGTACCAAGCAACTGGCACTGGGTCTTAACACCATGTCCACCGACTTTATTAATGCCTATGTCACCGGTAACGTGGGTACAACCTTTACCACCTCGGGTGCCTGTGCCACCTTCTTGTATAACTTGCGTGCGGCGGTTCACGACATTAAGGCGGGTCGTACCCGTGTTGCTGTCGTTGCTTCAAGCGAATGCGCCATTGAGCCGGAAATTATTGAAGGCTTCGGCAATATGGGCGCCTTGGCCAATGACGAAAACCTGAAAAAGCTCGATGGTAGCGATGAGGTGGATTACCGCCGTACTTCGCGTCCATTTGGCGAAAACTGTGGTTTCACCATAGGCGAGGGGGCTCAGGTTACCATCCTAATGGATGACGCCCTGGCATTGGAGCTGGGCGCAGACATTCTAGGCAGTGTGCCGGATGTGTTTGTAAATGCCGATGGCTTTAAAAAGTCGATCACCGCACCGGGTCCGGGTAACTATATCACCATGGCCAAAGCGGTCGCCCTGGCGCAGGCCATTGTTGGCGATGAAGCCATCAGCGAGCGCAGCTTTATTCTTGCCCATGGCTCAAGCACACCGCAAAACCGTGTGACTGAGTCGGCGATTTACGATCGTATCGCGACTGCCTATGGCATTAACGATTGGCCGGTTGTGGCGCCTAAAGCGTTTGTTGGCCACACCATAGCACCGGCCAGTGGCGATCAGCTTGCCTTTGCCCTGGGTGTGTTTAGCGACAACATCATGCCGGGCGTGACCACCATCGATAAAGTGGCAGACGATGTATTTAGCGAACGCCTGAATATCAGCCTGGAGCACTATCAGTGTGCGCCTCAGGATGTGGCCTTTATCAACTCCAAAGGCTTTGGTGGTAATAATGCTACCGCACCCGTGCTGAGCCCAAGTGTGACTAAACGTATGTTGGCGGCACGCCATGGCGATGCCGCCATTGCGGCTCACGAAGTAGCCTATAAAAACACTGCCGTTCAGCAGCAAGTGTATTTTGAACAGGCGCAGCGCGGCGAGTTTTCATTGATCTATCGTTTCGGCGAAGGCCTAATCGATGAAAATGCCATCAGCTTTGACACCGAGCAGATGCAGATCCCGGGTTTTGATAAGCCGGTGCGTTTGGATATCGCTAATCCATACAGCGATATGACCAAGTAAGTTTTTTATTAAGCAATAAAAAAGCCCCGAATTATCGGGGCTTTTTTTGTAATCTGCAAATGCGTTGACGTTAGCCTAGGTATTTGGCGTGAAAACGCAGATGCTGGTCGATAAAGCTAGTGATAAAAAAGTAACTGTGATCGTAACCAGGATGTTGCTCCAGGCAAAGTTCGACGCCGGCTTGTTCCGCCGCAGCGACCAGACGATCCGGGCGCAGCTGGCTGTCCAAGAAGGTGTCACTCATGCCCTGGCTCACCAACAGCGGCGGACAGCTGTCTACCGGGGTATGGCGCAGCAGTTCACAGCTGTCATAGGCTTTCCAGCTCTCCCTGTCTTTACCCAGATAACCATTGAAGGCTTTATCACCCCATGGGCAATTTAACGGGTTGGTAATGGGGGCGAAGGCGCTGATACTGCGGTATTCGCCTAGGTTACGTAAACCCAGCACCAGAGCACCATGACCACCCATGGAATGGCCGCTGATGGCCTTTTTACCATTACTGGGGAAGTGCTCGTCGATTAAGGCTGGCAGTTCAGCGCAAACATAGTCATACATTTGGTAATGCTGCTTATAGGGCTCCTCGGTGGCATTGACGTAAAAGCCAGCGCCTAAACCGAAGTCGTAACTGCCATCGGGATCATCGGCCACACCCTCGCCTCGCGGGCTGGTGTCCGGTGCCACAAGAATTATGCCGAGCTCGGCGGCGGTTTTAAACGCTGCCGCTTTTTGCATAAAGTTTTCATCGGTACAGGTCAATCCTGACAGCCAGTACAGCACCGGGGCCTTTGTCGTTTCATCCACTCCGGGCGGTAGAAAAATGGCAAAGGTCATGGTGCAGTTATTCACCGTGGATTTATGGCTGTAGCGCTTATGCCAGCCACCGTGCACCTTGTTGTTGGCAAGTAACTCTAGGCTCATATTGCCCCCTTACTTATCGTAATGGATGACGCTGCGAATACTCTTACCTGCGTGCATCAGCTCGAACGCCTCATTGATGTCTTCAAGAGGCATGGTATGAGTGATAAAGTCATTTAGGGCGAACTCGTTATTGAGATAACGCTCGACGATTTCAGGCAGTTCAGAGCGGCCTTTTACGCCACCAAAGGCGGTACCACGCCAGACACGGCCTGTTACCAGCTGGAATGGACGAGTTGAGATTTCCTGACCGGCCCCGGCAACACCTATGATCACCGACTCACCCCAGCCCTTGTGGCAACATTCCAAGGCGCTGCGCATGACATTGACATTACCGATACACTCGAACGAATAGTCGACACCGCCATCGGTCATCTCAACGATCACTTCCTGAATTGGCTTATCGTAATCGTTGGAGTTAATAAGGTCGGTGGCACCGAGTTTCTTCGCCAGCTCAAACTTACTTTCATTAATGTCGATACCGATAATACGGCCGGCACCGGCCATTTTAGCGCCGATAATGGCCGACAAACCGATGCCGCCAAGGCCAAAAATGGCCACGCTATCGCCGGGTTGTACTTTGGCGGTGTTGAGCACCGCACCCATGCCGGTGGTAACGCCACAACCTAGCAGACAGACCTCTTCAAGTGGTGCTTCTTTATTTACCTTGGCTAGAGAAATTTCCGGCAATACAGTGTATTCGGAAAAGGTTGAGCAGCCCATATAGTGATAAATTGGTTCACCGTCTTTATAAAAGCGTGTGGTGCCGTCTGGCATCAGGCCCTTACCCTGAGTTTCGCGAATTTTCTGACACAGGTTGGTCTTGCCAGAAGTACAGAACTTACATTCACCGCATTCCGGGGTGTACAGTGGAATCACATGATCGCCTACGGTTACGCTGGTCACGCCTTCACCTACGGCTTCTACCACACCACCGCCTTCATGGCCGAGGATGGCAGGGAAAATGCCTTCAGGATCTTCACCAGAGAGGGTAAAAGCATCGGTATGACACACGCCGGTGGCATGGATTTTAACCAGCACTTCGCCCGCTTTGGGCATCATCACATCGACTTCTTCTATTTTAAGTGGTTGCTTAGGGCCCCAAGCAACGGCGGCTTTTGATTTAATAAATTCAGCCATAACCATGGATCTCTTCTTATGAAATGAGGTGAAATTATTACACGTTGTGGTAAGTTTTAACCAGAATTAAGATACTTTTACACAGAGGTAATAATGCGTTGGCAAGGTATGCCGGAATTTATTGCCGCGGCACAAGCCCAATCCTTTACCGCGGCGGCCCAGCAAATTGGCACGTCGGTGGCGCATATCAGTCGCTCAGTCAGCGCGTTGGAGGAGTACTACAATACCCAGCTCTTTATTCGCAGTACCCGTAAGGTGGTGTTAACGCAGCAAGGGGAGTTGTTATTACATCACGCAAAAAAAGCGCAGAGCGTATTGGAGCAGGGGGAGTGGGCGTTGCAACAACAACAAGCTCAGCCCAGCGGCCAATTGAAGATCACCGCCCCGGTCATGTTTGGTGAACAATTTATTATGCCCTTGGTTCACGAATACATGGCCCGCTACCCCAAGGTCAGCGTCACCATGGTATTGAGTAATCAAACCATGGACTTGATTGGCGAGCATATTGATTTAGCTATTCGCATTGGAGAGCTTGCAGATTCAAATCTTAGAGCGCGGCGCCTGGCCTCAAGGGCGGTGGTGGTGTGCGCATCACCAGACTATTTAAACGAATATGGCCAGCCCTATGCACTTAGCGAGCTTGCTCACCATCAATGCCTTCTCGGCCATTCCGATTCCTGGCGCTTTCAAGAGGGCGCCCGGCTGAGACACGTAAAAATTGCCAAGACCAAGTTACGTTGTAACAGTGGTTGGGCCCTGGCCGACGCGGCGGTGCGAGGACTAGGCCTGGTGCAACTACCGGATTACTATGTGCAGTCGGCCTTGCATCAGGGCTTGCTAAAGGAAGTGCTGCACAGTTTTGCTATCCACAAGGAGCCCATTTCCGCCATCACCCCGGCAAATTTATATCAGGCCAACGCCACCAAGGCGCTGATGGATTATCTTGCCGAGCATCTGAGCGATAAACTTGGTGCCATAAATACTCTCGGGCTGCGGCGATAAATTCGCCGTGTGGAGGTGCTGAGCATACCCATGGCGGCGTCCCTGTGTTAGCATCGAGACAATTTTGTTTTATTGTTAAGCTGTTGATGTATAAGCCTGTCAGTTTATTTATTGGTCTACGCTATTCGCGCTTATCTAAAGGCAGTGCGTTTGTCTCCTTTGTTTCGTTTTTTTCCATCGCCGGTATTGCCCTGGGTATCACTGCCTTGTTTACCGTTATGTCGGTGATGGATGGTTTTGAAAACAATTTAAAACGCACCATGTTGTCGATGATCCCCCATTTACAATTCACCATGGCCGAGCGTACTCCCGAGGCGCAGCAGCAGTTAATTGCCGACTTAAAGGCGCAACAAGAAGTCACCTCGGTAAAACGCTATCACCAGGCACAGGCCATAGTGCAAAGCGCTGCTGACATTCAGGGTGTGCTGTTGCAAGCTCCTTATAAAACCTTACCGGATAAGGTGATCGATAATATTGAGGTGGGCAGGATGCAGAGCCTCTATGATGAGCGCTATCACATCGCCATCAGTCGTTATTTGGCCCGTACCCTGGGTGTCGGTGTGGGCGATAAACTGCGTGTCACCATTCCCAGTGTTTCTACCTATACCCCCATGGGCCGCATTCCGGCGCAGCGATTATTCACCGTGGCTGTTATTTACCGTACCGGCTCTGAGCTTGATATGCACACCTTGTTTACTTCCGGCGAGTCACTGCAACGTTTGTTGCGCATTAGAAATGCCGAGGATGCGCCAATCGAAGTCATGCTCGACGATGCCTTTAGCAGTGAGCTGGTGTTGTCACGCTTAAGTGAGCAGCAGCGCCAGGGGGTGAGTGACTGGCGTCAAAGTCAGGGAAGTTTATTCGCCGCGGTGGCGATGGAAAAACGTATCATGAGCCTGTTATTGGGGCTGATCTTCCTGGTTGCCGTATTCAATATATTATCGTCCTTGACCATGATGGTCCGGGAAAAGCAAGGCGAGGTCGCTATTTTGCAGACCTTGGGTCTAGACCATAGGCAAATCGCCCGCATTTTTATGATACAGGGCCTGTATAACGGTGTCGTCGGTAGTCTGATTGGTGCGATTTTAGCCGTGCTTGTGGTGTACAACCTCAATGCCTTATTAGCTGCCATTGGCCTACAGCTTTTCGGTCAGCAGCAACTGCCCGTGGTGGTGTCCTCCACCAATTTGGCGTTGATAGTGCTCGGCGCCGTTGTCATGAGTTTTGTTGCCACATTGTATCCAGCGAAAAAGGCCGCAGAGGTGCGTCCAGCAGAGGTATTAAGGTATGAGTAGTATAGTAATTAGTTGCCAAAAGCTGACGAAAGTTTACAGCGATGCGGCGGAGCAAATTGAAGTGCTTAAGGGCGTCGACTTAACCGTTGAACGCGGAGAAAGTGTCGCCATCGTCGGCTCGTCCGGCTCGGGCAAGAGCACCTTATTGCATATTCTCGGCACCTTGGACAACCCCACATCCGGTGAGTTATCTATTTGCAATACTGAGGTCGCCAAACTATCCCGTAAGCAACAGGCGCAGTTTCGTAATAAGCATCTGGGTTTTATCTATCAGTTTCACCATCTTTTAATGGAGTTTACGGCGCTTGAAAACGTCGCCATGCCCCTGCTGATAGCGGGGATGGATGCCAAACAGGCTGAGCAAAAAGCCGAGGTAATGCTGGAAAAAGTGGGCTTGTCTCATCGCGCCGATCATAAACCTGCAAAACTCTCCGGTGGTGAGCGCCAACGCGTGGCCATCGCCCGCGCCGTGGTCAGTGAGCCCGACTTGGTGCTGGCCGATGAACCGACGGGAAACCTGGATAAACATAACGCTCAGCGGATCTTTGCCTTGCTGATGGAACTCCAACAGGACCTGGGTACCAGCTTTGTCGTGGTTACACACGACCTTGATCTTGCCAGTCGCCTGACTCGCACCGTGGTACTGGACGAGGGGGTGTTGAGTGCGCAGCAGGTTGAGGCTCCTATCCTATGAAAGCCATGTCCTTAAGTTTGCTATTGGCTCAACGCTTTCGTAAATCGCAGCGAAATAGCGGCTTTATGGGGTTTATGGCCCGTAGTTCAAGCCTGGGTATTATCCTGGGGGTGGCCGTGCTTATCCTGGCGCTATCCGTGGTCAATGGCTTTCAACAGCAACTGGTTGAACGCTTATTGGCGCTGGTACCTCACGTGGAATACGTGGCCGCCGACAAACCCATAACGCAGTGGCCGCAAAAGCAGCAGCGTTTGGAGCAACAAGGAAATGTGGTGGCGGCGGCTCCCTTTATCGCCGTTAATGCCATGGCGCAATATCGCGGCCAATTGGAAGCGGCCCAGGTACGGGGGGTAGTGCCTGAGCTTGAGACCAAGGTGTCCATCGTTGATGAATTCATTCTCGGGAAAAAGCTATCGCAAATGGCCGGTGACGAGGTGGTCATGGGCGCCGAGTTGGCCAAGGCCTTGGGGCTGGAAAATGGCGATAACCTCACGCTCTTGATGACGGATCTGAGTAACCACAGCGATGCACTGAGCGCACCGGTGCGATTAAATGTGCAGGTGGCCGGATTAATACAAAGCCATGGTCCCTTGGATAAGGTACAAATTTTCTTGCCTTTGGCAACCTTACAGCAGGCCTTTGCTCTTGAGCATGATCAGGTAACCGGCTTACGAGTTACCCTGGAAGATGTTTTTAGCGCCCCCAGTGAGGCCATGCGCATAGGCCGTACCCTGGATGACTATGTGTATGTTAATAGTTGGGTGCGGACCCAAGGTGGTCTGTATCAGGATATTCAGATGGTGCGCACCATAGTATATTTAAGCGTATTTTTGATTATTGCCGTGGCCAGCTTTAATATTATTTCTTCGCTGTTTATGGAAGTAAAAGAAAAGCAAAGTGCGATAGCCATCTTACGCACCATGGGCGCCAGCGATCTGGTGATCATGCAGGCTTTTATGCTTCAAGGTGTGGTCTCGGCCGTTACCGCTACCTTGATTGGCGCTCTGGTGGGGGTGTTACTGGCCTTGAATATCACGGATATTTTCGTGCTTTGGAGCGATTTTATCGGTGAGAATAAATTAGCTGGCGTGTATTTTATCGATTTCTTACCGGCACAAATTCACTGGCAGGACATCACCTTAGTCGCGGCTATTACCCTGGTTATTACCGTGTTGGCGTCCATTTATCCGGCGTGGCAAGCTGCCAAGGTAGACCCGGCTAAGGTGTTGGGTAATTAATACCAGGTCTACTAAAGTCCTGCTTTGTATCCTTTAGGACTTGCAAGGCAGGGCGCTTCTTCGTAAAGTGGCTCTAGCAACAACAATAGAAGTAGTATTATGTCGCAACAACAAGAACAATTAGCACCACAAGAACAACAAATTCGTGCCTTTCAACGTCATTGTTTTGAAACCGCTCAGAAGCACTTAGCCGAAAAGGGCATTATGCCTAAAACCCTGGTAGAAAAAGACAGCCGCTTTTTAGCGCCACTGTGTGCGGTATGGAAATTTAAAGCCCAAAACGGCAAAACCTATTGGGTGATCACCGGTCAATTACCCGCGGATCATGTGGAAGTCTCAGCGGCAACCACGGCGCGCGAAGCTATTCGCCATTTTTCTTTTCAATGGCAATTAAAAGCCGAGCAACTGCTTAGCAGTACCCGATTAGACAAGACCCAACACGATTTTGCCCAGCTTTTGATAAACCGTGCACATGGCCTGTATGAGCTCTATGATAAAAAAGAGCTATGGGTTAATGAACCATAGTAAAGGGGCTACTGTCACAGCGTGACACCGGGCATTCCAAGCGTTGTCTTGGAATGCCAGCCTCCATAAAGACACACCCACATGGCGAAAAGCCATTCTTCTTAAAGCGCTCTACCTCGTCCAATACGCAATTAATACAAATAAATTCAAAGCCACAACTGGCGGCATTACTGAGTACATATTCGAGTATTTCGGTATAGATGCCGCGATTGCGGTGATCGGGAAGAACGGCAATGCGGCCCAATAAGCCATCTTCGCAAAGCCGTGCTGTAGCAACCGGCTCGCCATTTTCGTCAAAAGCGACAAAATGCAGGGCATGATTGTCGCGATCGTCGAATTCCACGCTTTTGGGAATATTCAATTCGAATACAAACACTCGTTCTCGAATTTGGCGTATTGGGTTATCTTTAGACCCCCAGTCGACTTGGTGGATCCGATAGGGCATAAACCCTCCTAATCTGCAAACCAATAACCTTCACTAATCAGTGTAGCCAATGTCTGGCGGAAAAGTAAACAACTTGTATTCGGTGCCAGCACATCGGTGGCCACGACTTGCTCATCACACAATTGCTTTACACTATCCAAGTGTTTGATTGGTAGACAAAAGCTATGGCCTTCGACGGCTAGGATTACGGCATCCGGTCGCTCGATATAAAGCGCTCTTAGGCCACCGGCCTTGTGTAAAACGGGATAATCACTAAGAAAATCCATTATTTGGTTTTCTTCTAGCGGCGCATCAAGGGGCAATAGATCCTTATCATGTTTAGCCTCACTGAGGTTTTCGCTGATAAAGCGTAAGAAAGTATTGTCATCTTCAATGGCGGCAATCATTAATTTACGTAGGCGGGCGATTTCATCACCAGTTAGCTCGCCGCGACTAGCACGCTCCGTTAGCTGTTCATCGCTATAACGGGCTTGTCCTAGGTCATGGTCAATCAGGTGATCTGCGAAAGAAGAAAGCAGGTCGGTTTGGTTAGGCGCTCTAAAACCGATGGAGTAGTTCAGCGAGGGCTCAACGGCATAACCTTCATGCGGTGCGTTCGGCGGAATGTATAGAATATCCCCTGGCTCCAACTCAACATCGATCACCGCGGTAAAAGGGCCAACCTGAAGCAGTCCCTTGTTGGCGCTAAACTGTTGCACATTTTTATCCACCTTGCCTACGCGCCAGTGGCGTTTACCCGCTCCTTGAATTATGAACACATCATACTGATCTATGTGCGGACCCACACCGCCGCCTGGGGTGGAATAGCTCACCATCAAGTCATCAATGCGCCAATTAGGAATAAAACGAAATGGCTCAACCAGCTCGGCGGCTTCGGGGTGCCAATGGTCGACCGCCTGCACCAATAGGGTAGAGCGTTCTTCGCCTAGGGTGCTGAAGTCTTCAAATGGGCCATTGGCGCATTGCCAACCGTCGCTATTGGTGACGATGCGCGACTCTATACCTTCTTCCATCGCCAGACCGGCGAGTTCTTCTGCATCAATTGGGTCAACAAAATTTTTAAAGCCGCCCTTAATGAGCAGGGGTTGCTTCTGCCAGTATTGCGCTAAAAACTGCGCCTTGCTGAGCTCGTTTATTGTTAGGCTGTACATGGTTACTCCAATAAAAAAAGCGAAAGAGCGGCATGTGGCCACGTCTTTCGCTTTATAGCATATTCTAGTGCTGCGAATTAAAGGTTATCAATGAACTCAACGGCGCGGCCAATGTAATTGGCTGGGCTTAGCTCTTTTAATTGCGCTTTAACTTCTGCTGGTAGTTCAAGGGTGTCGATAAACTCGGCCATAGCCACCTGATCAACACGCTTACCACGAGTTAGCTCTTTTAGCTTTTCATAGGGTTTTTCGATGCTGTACTTGCGCATTACCGTTTGAATTGGCTCTGCAAGTAGTTCCCAGTTCTGATCAAGTTCGGCAAGTAAACGGTCGGCATTTACTTCAAGCTTGCTGATCCCTTTTAGGGTCGCTTGATAAGCGATTAGGGTATAACCCATGCCAACACCCAGGTTACGTAGAACCGTAGAGTCGGTTAGGTCGCGCTGCCAGCGTGAAATTGGTAGCTTTTGCGCCAGGTGAGCGAAAATCGCATTGGCCAGACCCAGGTTACCTTCTGAGTTTTCGAAGTCGATCGGGTTAACCTTGTGCGGCATGGTCGATGAACCAATTTCACCGGCAATGGTCTTTTGCTTAAAGTGATTAAGGGCGATGTAACCCCATACGTCACGATCGAAGTCGATAAGAATGGTGTTGAAACGCGCAACCGCATCGAACAACTCGGCGATGTAGTCGTGTGGTTCGATTTGCGTGGTGAACGGGTTAAAGGTAAGACCCAAGCTGGTTACAAACTTTTCAGCGTGTGTGTGCCAGTCGTAATCAGGGTAGGCACTTAGGTGAGCATTGTAGTTACCAACGGCGCCGTTGATTTTACCTAGCATGCTTACTTGAGCAACCTGGTCGCGCTGGCGTTTAAGGCGCATGTACACATTGGCAAATTCTTTACCCATGGTTGACGGTGATGCAGGTTGGCCGTGAGTACGGGTCATCATGGCTACCGACTTGTATTCAACGGCTTTTTCTTTTACCGCGTCAAGTAGTTGGTCCATGTAAGGAAGCAATACGGTATCGCGCGCTTCGCTGAGCATCAGACCGTGTGACAGGTTATTGATGTCTTCAGAGGTACAGGCGAAGTGAATGAATTCATTTACGGCGTTAAGCTCGGCGTTATCGGCCACTTTTTCTTTTAGAAGGTACTCAACCGCTTTTACGTCGTGGTTAGTGGTGCGTTCAATCTCTTTAACGCGGGCCGCATCGGCTTCGCTAAAGTTAGCAACTATGCTATCAAGTAGGGCATTGGCTTCTGCACTGAATGCTGGAACTTCTGCAATTTCCTTGGCCTCGGCGAGGGCTTGTAACCAACGTACTTCTACCTGTACGCGGTATTTGATCAGACCAAATTCACTAAAAATGCTACGTAGTTCAGTTGTTTTACTACCGTAGCGCCCATCTACCGGAGAGATCGCGGTTAACGCTGAAAGCTCCATATTAACTCCTAAGTTACGTTGAACGATTTATCTTTTGTTTGCCTGCAAGCACCTGACTTGCAAGCCGGGGTTTAAATGTGTTCTTTAGCTAAGGCCAATATTTTGCGTTTAGCAAATATAAAGTGACGGCGTTTACCACCTACCTGGCGCCATAGCACCGCTGCGCGTATACCCGCCAAGAGCAGGGCGCGGATACGGTTTTGAATGCTGCTTTGTTTTAATAGTGCCGGTTGCCCGAATACCTGAATACGTTGCCCTAAGGGGCTGATGATGCGGGCGTAAGTGTCGGCAAAGGCGGCAATAATAGACTCATCAAGCAGGTCTAAGTGCTGTAATTTATTTTTTACTTGGTCAATGTCGCGGCCGAGCTCGGCCAGAGCTTGCGGTTTGCTGCTGAGAATACGCTCAAGTTGAATTAGACCGCCGACGTATTTGACCAGCTCGACATTTTTATCGCTGCCCGGGCTTAATTGCGCAACCAAGGCGCGATAGCCGGAATGAAGATTGCGACTGCCGCCGTAAATTTGTTCGGCATTCTCGGCATCGGTCGCTAACAAGGAATTCAGCAGCGGCTCGATTTCATGCTGTTGCGACTGACCGTATTTGGCCAATTTTTGTACCTGCAGGGCAACTTGACACATGGCTGCCAAGGCCATCACTTGATTGGCATTCATGTTAGCGGATCACCGAGTCAATAATGCCGCCACCAAGACAGACTTCGCCGTCGTAAAACACCGCCGATTGACCAGGAGTGACCGCTTTTTGCGGCTCATCGAAGAGCACGCGGGCAACACCGTCTTCACCGACCAGTAGGCTACAAGGGATGTCATGCTGACGGTAACGGGTTTTCACTGTCACGCGCGCCGTGCCTTTAGGACCGACGCGGTCAACCCAATGGAGTTGGTCGGCATTAAGGCCGTTACTGTATAGGCGCGGGTGGTCTTTACCCTGGCCAACGACCAGCACATTGCGTTCGATATCTTTATCGACCACGTACCAAGGCTCACCTGAGCCCTCTTTTAGGCCGCCAATATGCAGTCCCTTACGTTGACCTAAAGTATGATACATAAGGCCTTCGTGTTCACCCACTTCATTACCCTCGGTGTCTTCAATAACGCCGGGCTGAGCGGGAAGGTAACGTTGTAAAAAGTCTTTAAACTTGCGCTCGCCGATAAAACAGATGCCGGTACTGTCTTTTTTATCGTGTGTGACCAAGCCTTGTTGCTCGGCGATTTCACGTACCTGCGGCTTAGGTAATTCGCCTACGGGGAACAGAGTTTGAGCGATGTGCTCATGGCTTAGGGTGTACAGGAAGTAACTTTGATCCTTGTTGTCGTCCTTACCGCGGAGCATGGCGAACTTACCATCGCGCTCTTCACGGCGCACATAGTGGCCGGTGGCGATATAGTCGGCGCCCAGGGCTTCGGCGGCAAACTCTAAAAAGGCTTTAAATTTGATTTCCTTGTTACACATAATATCCGGATTGGGGGTACGTCCCGCCTTATACTCGGCAAGGAAGTACTCGAACACGTTATCCCAATATTCGGCGGCAAAGTTAACCGTGTGTAATTCGATTCCTAATTTTTCGCAGACCATTTGTGCGTCTTTCAGATCTTCTGCAGCGGCACAATATTCATCGTTGTCGTCTTCTTCCCAGTTTTTCATGAACAGGCCTTCGACTTGATAGCCTTGCTCTTTTAACAGGTAAGCGGATACGGATGAGTCAACACCACCGGACATGCCGACGATTACTTTAATTTGGCTGTTATCGCTCATAGGAACTGAATTTTCACATCACTTGGCTTTAAAGGCGCGAATTATATCACGCTTACCCAAGGGCTTGAAGTAGCAAGCGAGGTGGTTATGCATCAACTTGGTAGCTCAAATAGCTAAGCGGGATCAAGGGCTGCGACCGGGAATCGTCAATGCATCGGCGCACCAGCTCGGAGCGAAGCGCACGGGTTTCAATTTCTTCTCGGGTGAGCCAATGGCAAGCGATGATATCCGAGTCCTGCGGTGTGCTGTCCTGGCATTGATCTAACTCGCCATAAAAACAAAAACGCAGATAATGCACGCCATTTTTTGCCTGTAGGCTATAAATGCCAACCAAACCTAAGGGATCGGCCGTTAACCCGGTTTCCTCAAAAAGCTCTCGGGCACAAGCGTCAATCAGTGATTCATTTTCTTCTAAATGGCCCGCAGGTTGATTAAACACAATGTCACCGCTTCGCTTATCTCGCTCTTGCACCATCAGATAATGCTCGCCACTTTTTAGCACCATGGCGACGGTGACGTTTGGTCTATACATGCTGTTTCTCCAAGCGGTATTCGCCACTTTTTAAATCACCCAGTTGATAGCAGCCTATAGCGGCGCGGATCAGGCGTAGTGTAGGGTGCCCCACATGGGCGGTCATGCGCCGCACCTGGCGATTACGGCCTTCACGTATTTGTATTTCCAGCCAGGTAGTAGGAATATTTTTGCGCTCGCGTATCGGTGGTGTGCGCGGCCAAAGTCCTGGCGGCTCAGTTATGATCTTAACCTTGGCCGGTAGGGTCATACCGTCATTTAGCTCAACGCCTTGTTGTAACATTTTTACAGCATCCTCGGTGACCGCGCCCTCGACCTGTACCCAGTAGGTTTTATAAGTATTTTTCTTGGGGTTGGCGAGTTGATGCTGCAACTTGCCGCAATTGGTTAGCAGTAACAGACCTTCTGAATCTCTGTCTAGACGACCTGCGGCATACACCTGTTTAATGTCTATGTAGTCGGCCAGGGTACGGCGGTTCGCATCATCGGTGAACTGGCAGAGCACATCATAGGGCTTGTTAAATAAAACCACCTTAACTTGCTCGGGGGGAAGGCTAGGCTTAGCGGGTTTACGCTTAAACCGGGTTTTGTCTGCAGATTTTCCCGTAAACGGGCGTGGACGCGTGTTATTTGGTTTTTTTGTCATGGAGTTAAATAAAAAAGGCATCCGATTGGATGCCTTGATAATGCAATCGATACGATTAAGCTAGTTTAGCAAGAATCGCATTGAAAGTATTGCTTGGACGCATTGCTTTGAACGCAAGCTCTTCATTTGGCTGGTAGTAACCACCGATATCCATACTTGGACCTTGTGCGTCGTTTAGTTCCTTGATGATGGTCTGCTCGTTTTCACGAAGTAGGCCAGCTACCTCTGTGAAGCGCGCTTTAAGATCTGCATCCTGATCTTGTGCCGCTAGTGCCTCGGCCCAGAACAGAGTCAGGTAGAAGTGGCTACCACGGTTATCGATCTCACCAACCTTACGTGAAGGTGACTTATTCTCATCTAGGAATTTAGCCGTTGCTTGATCCAGTGTATCCGCCAATACTTGTGCTTTGGCATTGTTGGTACGTGCGCTTAGGTGCTCGTAGGATGCTGCAAGAGCAAGGAATTCACCTAAAGAATCCCAACGTAGGTGGTTTTCTTTTTGGAACTGTTGAACGTGTTTAGGAGCGCTACCGCCAGCGCCCGTTTCGAATAGACCGCCGCCATTCATCAGTGGCACGATAGACAGCATTTTCGCACTGGTACCCAGTTCAAGAATTGGGAATAGGTCAGTCAGGTAGTCACGTAGTACGTTACCGGTTACTGAAATAGTGTCCTTGCCTTCTTTGATGCGCTCAAGTGAGAACTTGGTTGCTGCAATTGGGTCAAGGATATGGATTTCTAAGCCACTTGTATCGTGCTGTGGCAAGTAGGCGTTAACCTTTTTGATAAGCTCGGCATCGTGTGCGCGGGCTTCATTTAGCCAGAATACCGCAGGAGTGTTAGTGGCACGGGCACGATTAACGGCTAGTTTAACCCAGTCTTGAATAGGTGCATCTTTCACCTGACACATACGCCAGATATCACCGGCATCAACGTCATGCTCCATAAGCACATTGTCGTTGGCATCAACAACGCGGACTTTACCAGCACTCTTGATTTCAAAAGTCTTGTCGTGTGAACCGTATTCTTCGGCTTTTTGAGCCATAAGACCTACGTTTGGTACGCTGCCCATGGTGCTTGGATCGAATGCACCGTGTTCTTTACAGAATTCAACGGTCGCATCGTATACGCCAGAGTAGCTGCGATCTGGAATTACGAAAGCAGTGTCTTGTAGCTGACCGTCGGCATTCCACATTTGACCAGAAGAACGAATTGCGGCAGGCATTGAGGCATCGATGATTACATCGCTCGGTACGTGAAGGTTAGTGATACCACGGTCTGAGTCTACCATGGCAACCGCTGGACGCTGCTCGTATACCGCCATGATATCGGCTTCGATTTCTTTGCGCTTGGCTTCGTCTAGGCTTTCGATACGCGCGTATATATCGCCAAGACCGTTATTTACGTCAACGCCTAGCTCTTCAAATAAGGCACCGTGCTTAGCAAATACATCTTTGTAGAATACTTTTACCGCATGACCGAAGATAATCGGGTCAGACACCTTCATCATAGTGGCTTTCATGTGTAGTGAGAATAAGATGCCTTGTGCTTTAGCTGCATCGATTTGCTCGGCGATAAAGGCCTGTAGCTTAGATACGCTCATGCACGAACCATCGATGATCTCGCCATCGAGTAGTTTTACTTCTGGCTTTAAGACGGTGATGTCGCCGTTATCTGCCACATGCTCAATACGTACGCTGGTTGCTTTGTCTACGGTCACTGATTTTTCAGAACCGAAGAAGTCGCCGTCTGTCATTGAGACAACACGAGACTGAGAATCCTTGCTCCATTCACCCATTGAATGTGGGTTTTTACGGGCATAGGCTTTTACCGATGCTGGGGCGCGACGGTCTGAGTTACCTTCACGTAGTACTGGGTTTACCGCACTGCCTTTAACCTTGTCATAACGGGCTTTGATGTCTTCTTCTTGCTCGTTTTTAGGCTCATCTGGGTAGTTAGGTAGGGCATAACCCTGGGCCTGTAATTCTTTAATAGCCGCTTTAAGCTGCGGGATTGAAGCACTGATATTAGGAAGCTTGATGATGTTTGCTTCTGGCGTCTTGGCCAATTCACCTAGTTCGGCAAGGGCGTCGCCGATGCGCTGGTCTTCGTTTAAAAACTCAGGGAATAAGGCAATGATACGACCGGCAAGAGAGATATCGCGAGTTTCTACATCGATACCGGCAACTTTTGAAACTGCTTCGATTACAGGAAGCAAAGAATAGGTAGCCAGAGCTGGCGCCTCATCAGTCTTGGTGTAAATGATTTTCGAGGTCATTTTGTGTCCTAATTTATCGTTGTGTATTATCGGCCTAGGTAAAAAAATCACCTAAATTGACCGACATCTGCTGTCACTGCGGTGCAGTGTATCAAGCAAAAGAGAAAA
The DNA here is from genome assembly GCF_002964785.1 of Pseudoalteromonas sp. T1lg48. GTDB lineage: Bacteria > Pseudomonadota > Gammaproteobacteria > Enterobacterales > Alteromonadaceae > Pseudoalteromonas. The sequence continues at coordinate 325,211 of NZ_PQCC01000018.1, read as the reverse complement.
GCTCCATTCACCTTTAGGTTAGGGCGAATGTTAAAATTTCAAGTATAGTTTACAAAATGGTCGGAAACTTTACGTTGCGACGAGCGACATCGAGGGGTACAGGGAAGGGATCAAAGCGAGCTAGTTACTACATAAGCTCGCTCTTAGACGTGACCAAACAGCTAAGCTGTTACTGCAAAGTGCTCACAATTTACCGACTAAATGCCTTCGGAGCCATCAGTGGGTAGAATGTTTGTAGCGTGTAGGCCTTTGGGCCCTTGTTGCAGTTCGAAGGTTACATCCTGGCCAGCTTTTAGTGTTTTGTATCCATCCATCTTAATGGTTGAGTAGTGCGCAAAGATGTCTTCCTCACTGCCTACTTCTTGGATAAAACCGAACCCTTTGGCATTGTTGAACCATTTGACTTTTCCACAAGCCATACTTCTACATCCTTCTATAAGTTGACTAATTTAGTTAATCTAAACCTGATAGTTTGATAGACTGGCTAATAGATAGACAGCCCAAATCTGACTGTAGTTTATTTGCCCATTCAGTCAAGTTTTTTGTGCATTTTTTTAACAGTTTATTTATTTTTGATTTCGGGTTTGCTTGAGATCTACAGAGAAGACTATATTTATTTATGAGTGGAATGAAAGATTCTGGTGTTGTAGAGCGCAGCCGTGACGAGCAGAAGCAAAAGTTGCAGCCGCCGCGTAAATATAAGGTGATACTCAACAACGACGACTACACACCAATGGACTTTGTGATCGAAGTTTTAATGACTTTTTTCAATATGGATAGCGAAAGAGCAACAGACGTAATGCTCAAAGTTCACCATGAGGGTAAAGCGGTATGCGGTATCTATCCTGCAGATATTGCCCACACCAAAACCGAGCAGGTTAATCGCTATGCCAGAGAGCATGAGCATCCACTGCTATGTAGTTGTGAGCAGGAATAACGAGTTTTTCAGTTTTGGGGGTTGCCAATGCTAAATAAAGATCTTGAAATTACTTTAAACGATGCGTTTAAAGAAGCCCGCACCCGTCGTCATGAGTTTATGACGGTCGAGCATTTATTGCTGGCGTTATTGGATAACCCATCAGCCAATGAGGCGTTGATCGCCTGTGGTTTGGATTTGGCCCTATTGCGTACCGAGTTATCGGAATTTATCGATGAAACCACACCGGTTATCTCCGATCTCGAAAAAGAGCGTGAGACCCAGCCAACGCTAGGCTTTCAACGGGTGCTGCAGCGCGCTGTATTTCATGTGCAATCGTCCGGTAAAAATGAAGTCACCGGCGTAAATGTACTTGTAGCTATTTTTTCAGAACAAGAAAGTCAGGCCGTATACTTGCTTAAAAAGCATGATGTTAATCGCTTGGATATAGTTAATTTTATCTCTCACGGTATTTCACGCGCCGAGGATGAAAGCGAACACATAGATGATCATGAGGAAATCCCCGAAGAATTAGTCGGCGATGCCAGCGAAGAGCAGAATATTCTCGATAAATACACAACCAACCTTAACGTCGAAGCACAAAAAGGCGCGGTTGATCCTCTTATCGGGCGTGACCAGGAAGTGGAACGTACGGTACAGGTGTTGTGTCGTCGCAAAAAGAATAATCCTTTACTGGTAGGTGAAGCCGGTGTGGGCAAAACCGCCATTGCCGAAGGTCTGGCCTATCGTATCGTTAACAACGAAGTGCCTGAAGTCATTGCCGATGGCGTGGTGTATTCGCTGGATATGGGCGCTTTGCTAGCTGGCACCAAATACCGCGGTGACTTTGAAAAACGCTTAAAGAGTCTGCTCAAACAGTTGCAGCAACAGCAAGGTGCCATTCTCTTTATTGATGAAATTCACACCATTATCGGTGCGGGCGCCGCATCGGGAGGGGTGATGGATGCGTCGAACCTGATCAAACCGCTGCTATCAAGCGGCCAACTACGCTGCATGGGCTCGACTACCTATAACGAGTTTAAGAATATCTTTGAGAAGGATCGAGCCTTAGTGCGTCGGTTCCAAAAAATCGACATTAACGAACCAAGTATCGATGACACAACGAAAATTCTTAATGGCTTAAAAGAACGCTACGAAGAGCACCACGGCATTCGCTACACGCAAAAAGCATTGCGGGCAGCCGCCGAGTTAAGTGCTAAATATATTAATGAGCGTCATTTGCCCGACAAGGCCATTGATGTGATAGACGAAGCCGGTGCTAATCAGCGTCTGCAGCCTGTGTCAAAGCGCAAGAAAACCATTAATGTAGCCGATATTGAGCAGATTATTGCTAAGATTGCCCGTATACCACAGCAAAGTGTGTCTTCGTCCGATAAGGAAGTATTGAAGAACCTGGATCGCAATCTCAAGATGCTGGTGTTTGGTCAGGATCAGTCCATTGATGCTTTATCATCGGCCATTCGCTTATCGCGCTCGGGGCTAGCTAATGAAGACAAGCCCGTCGGCTCCTTCTTATTCGCCGGTCCAACCGGTGTGGGTAAAACCGAGGTAACCAAACAACTGGCAAAATGCATGGGCATTGAATTCTTACGCTTCGATATGTCCGAATACATGGAACGCCATGCCATCAGCCGTTTGATCGGTGCGCCTCCAGGTTATGTGGGTTATGAGCAGGGCGGTCTGTTAACCGATGCGGTTATCAAACATCCGCACGCGGTGGTCTTGCTCGATGAAATCGAAAAGGCCCACAGTGATATTTACAACATCTTATTGCAGGTGATGGATCACGGCACACTCACGGACAATAATGGTCGCAAGGCTGACTTCCGTAATGTGGTGTTGGTATTAACCACCAATGCCGGGGTACAGGAGACGGTGAAAAACAGCATTGGTTTCGCCGATCAAGACACCTCTTTTGATGCCATGAGCGAGATAAACAAGGTGTTTTCACCGGAGTTTAGAAACCGTTTAGATAACATCATCTGGTTCAATCACCTCGATAGCGAGATCATCCTGCTTGTGGTTGATAAGTTCCTGGTGGAGCTGCAAGCCCAGCTTGATAAGAAATCCGTTAATCTGGAGCTCAGCGATGCTGCACGTCGTTGGCTCGCAGAGAAGGGCTACGACAAGGCGATGGGAGCTCGCCCCATGGCACGAGTTATTCAGGAGCAACTGAAAAAACCGCTGGCCAATGAAATACTCTTTGGCAGCTTAGTCGATGGTGGTGATGTACAGGTTGATGTCGACAGCGAGAACGATCGCTTAGAATTCACCTATGCCGCTCAGTTAAGTCCGGCCTAACCATTTATCGTAAGCCAAAAAAAAGATAACAAAAAGCCCAGCAGTTGCTGGGCTTTTTGCTAAATCGGCTTAGCGTGCAGGCATATTAACGAGCACGGAAAACGATACGGCCTTTTGATAGATCGTAAGGCGTAAGTTCCACTGTTACTTTGTCGCCAGTTAAAATACGAATGTAGTTTTTACGCATTTTACCGGAAATGTGAGCCACAACCACGTGACCATTCTCAAGCTCTACACGGAACATTGTATTAGGCAAGGTATCTAGTACTGTACCTTGCATTTCAATTACGTCTTCTTTCGCCATATCTAGCGTAACACCTCTGTGATAGTTAAACGCATGGGATTGTGCCGAAAAGCAACGGATAAGTAAAGCCAAGGCACTGAATTTGTCGATTTTACAGGCAAATTACATCTTCCCAATGGTTATTGCGCAGTTGTTGTGCGGGCAAGTACTGTAGCTTGTAACGCATCTTGCGACATTGATCTATTTGATAACCAAGATACAGGTAGCGTTTGCCCCAATCGGCGGCTAATTGGATCTGCTTGATTATCATCAGACTGCCAAGACTCAGGTGTTCGTAATCTGGGTCGAAAAAGGTATAAATGGCAGAAAGTGAATGAGCCATAACATCGGTCACGGCCACGGCGATCAGTTTGTCTCTGTCCCACAGCTCGATAAAGTCGATCTCCATCCAGTGACAAAACAAAAAACTGTCAAATTGTGAGCGTTGCGGCGGATACATGGTGCCGTCGCTATGGCGGGCATTTATATAACGCTCGTATAAAGGGTAATAGTCGGCTTTTTCCCGTTTGCTGATGCGAACCTGGAATTCTCTGCCCTTGGCGATCAGGCGTTTTTGCGAGCGGCTGGGCGTATAATGGGGTGCTAAAACCCGCACAGACTGACAGGCATTGCAGGTTGGACAATGGGGGCGGTAAATCTGCTCGCCACTGCGTCTAAAACCTTGTTTTAGTAGTGCTTCAAATCCATTTGGGCTGTAACAAATAGGGTCTAGGATAACCAGTAATTGCTCTTCCTGAGAGGCCAAGTAGCTACAAGGAAAACGCTGACTAAGGCCGATTTTAATCGGAAGGTGTTGCGTCATAAGGAGTCTCTAACTGCCGAGCTTGCCAAAACGACAAGTTTATCGACTGATGGTTACTTTCCTTTAGTTTAGTCAAGAATTGCTGGCGTGGAAGGGCCTTTGCCCCTAATTGCGCCAGGTAGGGGTTCATTAACTGACAATCGATAAAGGCACCTTGATGGGCCTTTAATAATTCAACCAGTGCCCACATGGCTAACTTGGAGCACTCAGGGACATGGAAAAACATCGACTCACCGCAAAAAACCGACGATTGCATGATGCCGTACAGGCCGCCGACCAGAGTATCGCCTTGCCACACCTCCACACTGTGGGCCAGGCCATTTTCGTGGGCGTGAATATACGCTTGTTCCATGGCGTCGGTGATCCAGGTACCCTCTGTGTCTTGGCGTTGCGTCTTGCAGGCATGTATCACATCGGCAAAACAGGTATTAATGGTAACCCGAGTATTGAGACGACGTGCTGCCTTTTTCAGGCTGCGGCTGACGTGAAATTCATCGAGTTCAATGATGGCGCGCTCACTGGGGGACCACCACATTAACGGCTCACCTTCGCTGTACCAGGGGAAAATACCTTGTTGATAGGCTTGCTGTAAGCGTGCAAGCGATAAACAACCGCCTATGGCAAGTAGGCCATCGGGTTGGGTCAGGGCGGTGTTGGGGTCGGGGAAACCATCGGCAACGCTGCCAAGATAATGCAAATATTGAGTCATAGAAAAGTGGGGCCGAAGCCCCATCTATTTTACTTAAGGTTATCCAAGTAACGCTCTGCGTCTAGCGCCGCCATACAACCGGTGCCAGCCGAGGTAATAGCCTGACGGTAGATGTGATCCGATACATCACCAGCGGCAAACACGCCTTCAATGCTGGTTTGAGTAGCATTGCCGTTTAGGCCTGACTCAACAACTAGGTAGCCGTCTTTCATTTCTAATTGGCCTTGGAACATGTCGGTGTTTGGCTTGTGACCAATAGCGATGAATACGCCGGCTAGATCAAGCTCCTCGGTCGCATCAGACTGGCTGTCTTTCATGCGCAGGCCGGTTACACCCATCTCGTCACCCAGTACTTCGTCAAGCGTGCGGTTCCAGTGAATAGTCACGTTGCCGTTTTCTGCTTTTTCTAACAGACGGTCCGATAGGATTTTCTCACTGCGGAAACTGTCGCGGCGGTGGATCACATGCACTTCAGAGGCAATGTTAGATAGGTAAAGGGCCTCTTCAACGGCGGTATTACCACCACCGACAACGGCTACTTTTTGGTTTTTGTAGAAGAAGCCATCACAGGTTGCACAGGCAGACACACCACGACCCTGGAATGCAGTCTCTGATTCTAAGCCTAGGTATTTCGCCGACGCACCGGTGGCGATGATCAAAGCATCGGCGGTGTAGGTGCCACTGTCACCTTTAAGCTCGAACGGGCGCACATTCAGGTTTACTTCGTTGATGTGGTCAAACACGATCTCCGTTTCGAAGCGCTCGGCGTGTTCTTTCATGCGCTCCATCAACGCTGGGCCTGTCAAACCGTGGGCATCACCGGGCCAGTTTTCAACTTCGGTCGTGGTGGTCAACTGACCGCCTTGTTGAATACCGGTTACCAATACCGGATTTAGGTTTGCACGGGCAGCGTAAACGGCGGCTGTGTAGCCAGCGGGGCCTGAGCCAAGGATAAGTAACTTACAGTGTTTGGCGCTCATAATACTTCTCAATTAATTTATAGAATTAGGTTATGCGGGTGATTCTAAGAAAAACAATCCATATGTAAATAAAATTACGAATTTTCCATTTGCATAAATACTTAAGCTGTCAAAATAACTGTACTGTGTGATTAAACAGCAAATAGCGACAGCCTAAACGTTATTTCATGACCTTAGATATTTTTTTTGCTATGTTCTAGGCAAATAAAAACTCGCTCATAGCGCTAAGCTGGCGGCGACGCAGAAAAATAAGGGCCTTATGTATTTTTGGCAACATCAAGCAGGCTATGGCCTCGAACAACAAGATATCGACATACTACTTGATGCAAAAAGCTATCGAACCAAGCTACTTGAACTAATCGCAAACGCGAAGCACCGCATCTACATCACTGCGTTATATTTGCAGGATGATGAAGCCGGGCGTGAAGTTCTCGAAGCGCTGCACACCGCCTCGCGTAATAATCCCGATTTAGAAATCAAGGTATTGGTCGATTTTCATCGTGCCCAACGAGGTCTCATTGGTGCTGCGGCCAGTGAAGGCAATGCAGCTCTCTATCATAAGGCGCTTGAGGAACATCAGTCTAATGTGCAGGTTTATGGTGTGCCGGTAAAAGCCAAAGAGCTATTTGGTGTGCTTCACTTGAAAGGCTTTGTCATCGACGACACCTTGCTCTATAGCGGTGCCAGCCTTAATAATGTCTATCTGCAGTACTTTGATAAATATCGCCTGGATCGTTATTTCCTAATAAGACAACCACAGTTATGCGATGCCTTTGTTGAATTTACCGAAAACACCTTGCTGGCCAGCGAGGCGGTACCGCGTCTAGACACCAGACCCATTCCCAAATTTATTGATATCAAGGGTGCTCATCGCCAATTGGTTAAGGCTCTTAAAAAAGCCAGTTACACACTTGCGCAAAGTGATCATGATGGCGATTTGACGGTGCGACCTTTTATCGGCTTGGGGCGCAGAAACAACAAGCTCAATCGTTTGATCAAGCAGTTGTTCGATATCACCGAGCAGGAGTTGGTGCTTTACACCCCTTACTTTAATTTCCCTACGCCTTTGTTACGCGCCCTGCGCAGACTGTTACGCCAAGGTAAGCAGGTCACGATAGTGGTTGGGGATAAAACCGCCAATGATTTTTATATTCCACCCGAGGAAAAATTTTCCAAGGTCGGGGCGCTGCCATATTTATACGAAACCATCTTGGCTAAGTTTTTAAAAACTCAGCAGCGCTATGTTGAGGCCGGTAACCTCAATGTGTACTTATGGAAACACGATAATAACTCGTTTCACCTTAAAGGCATTTGCTCGGATAACCGCTACCACCTGCTGAGTGGCCATAACTTGAACCCCAGAGCTTGGGGCCTGGATATCGAAAACGGTATTTTTATCGACGATAAAAAAGGTCAGATAAGCGACGCGGTAGGGCGAGAAAAAGCGGCCATCATGGCACATTGTACGCGACTAGAAAGCTACACCGAACTTGAGCAACTGAGCGATTATCCGGAGCCGGTACAAAAGATATTGGGTCAGGCTAAACGGGTAAAGGTCGATTTTATTATCAAGCGCTTTATCTAGCTTTTTAAAATCTTAAGCAAATAAAAAACCCGCCAATAGGCGGGTTTTTTGTAAACACTAGCTATAAATTAAAGTGTTTCAACGGCAGTGCGTGGGTCAACATATTCCATGTTGAAGGCTTCTGCTACTTCTTTGTACGTTACCTTACCCTTGATCACGTTCAAGCCTTCTAGGAAGTGCTTGTCTTCAAGTAGTGCTTGCTTATAGCCTTTGTTGGCTAGCTTGATGATGTAAGGCAGTGTTGCGTTATTCAAGGCAAATGTTGACGTGCGTGGTACAGCGCCAGGCATGTTAGCAACACAGTAGTGAACAACATCATCAACGATGTAGGTAGGCTCATCGTGTGTAGTCGGCTTAGAAGTGGCGATACAACCGCCTTGGTCGATGGCTACGTCAACGATAGCGGCACCAGGCTTCATTGCTTTGATGTGCTCTGCAGTCACTAGCTTAGGCGCAGCAGCACCTGGGATTAGTACGCCACCGATAACTAGGTCGGCGTCAACTACGTGCTTCTCAAGGGCGTCAGCGGTTGAATAAACAACTTTAGCCAATGAACCAAACTGAGCGTTAAGGCTACGTAGTACGTCGATGTTACGGTCAAGGATGGTTACGTCAGCACCTAGGCCAACAGCCATTTGCGCCGCGTTACGACCAACCATACCGCCACCGATAACAACAACCTTGGCAGGTTCAACGCCAGGAACGCCACCTAGAAGCATACCAAGACCTTGCTTAGACTTCTCTAGCGCCTGAGCACCGGCTTGAATAGACATACGGCCGGCAACTTCTGACATAGGTGCTAGAAGCGGAAGACCGCCTTTGGCATCGGTTACAGTTTCGTAAGCGATACAGATAGCGCCACTTTTCACAAGGTCTTCGGTCTGAGGAAGATCCGGTGCTAGGTGCAGGTAAGTAAATAGGATTTGATCTTTACGAAGCATCGCACGCTCAACGGCTTGCGGCTCTTTTACTTTGATGATCATTTCAGCTTGAGCGAAAATCTCAGCTGCGGTTGGCAAGATTTTAGCGCCAACTTCAATATAGTCTTCGTCGGTAAAGCCAATACCTAAGCCCGCGTTGGTTTCAACGATCACTTCGTGACCGTGGTTGATCAGCTCGCGTGCGCTTGCTGGGATCATACCCACACGGTACTCGTGGTTTTTAATCTCTTTTGGTACACCGATTATCATAAGTAACTATACCTTTTTTGAACGGAAAAATTTTTCACTATTGTACATATGGCCAAATAGTGTGTCTCACTATTTTGCAATCTGTGTCCAGTGTATTAAACTTTATTAACTCTAAATTCAGTGCAATTAACTATTATCAACTATGCATCAACAACTCGATCGAATAGACCGTAAAATTTTAGTCGAATTACAGCGTGACGGGCGGATTTCAAATGTTGAATTGGCCAAACGTATCGGCTTGAGCGCAACCCCTTGTTTGGAGCGAGTGAAAAAGCTGGAGCGCGAAGGATATATTCGAGGCTATAAGGCAGTGGTGGATCCAGCGAAATTGGGCCAGGGCTTATTGGTGTATGTTGAGGTTACCATTACCAAGACCTCACCGGATGTGTTTGATGAGTTTAATCAGGCGGTGAAAAAACATGATGAAATCGTGGAGTGTCACCTGGTCTCCGGTAATTTCGATTTTCTATTGAAGACTCGGGTAACCGATATGTCTGAATACCGTCAGGTGCTTGGCGACATTCTCTTAAAGCTGCCAAACATCAGTGAGAGTCGCACCTATGTGGTAATGGAAGAGGTCAAAGGTGAGGAAGCCTTGATCATACGTCCCCAGGTGCCGGAATAGAGGCATAAGCCGAGCGTTGCAATTACAATTACTGATTATAAACCCAGTGCATAATGTGCTTAGAATTGGTAAGGTAAGGGTATTGCGCTGAAGTATCTAGATAAAAAATAAGGATAATGGAATATGCGCCTAAACGGTGTACAAAGACTGCTTGAGACGGGCTTAATTATGAGCACCGCCTTTGCCATTTTTATTTTATGTGCGCTCATCAGCTTTGATCCTGCCGACCCATCCTGGTCTCAAACCGGCGAATTTGTCGACGTGAAAAATATTACCGGCACCGCGGGCGCCTGGTTGGCGGATATTCTCCTCTTTAGTTTTGGCTGGCTTGCCTTTTTAGTGCCCGCCGGAGTTCAGTTATTCGGCTATTTTGCTTTTAAACGCCCTCACCAAGTGTTGCGTCTTGATTACATTACCTTGGCTTTGCGCCTAATTGGTTTGGTATTGTTTGTGCTTAGCGCCACCGCAATCAGTTCGGTTAATTTTGACGATATTTTTTACTTTTCATCCGGTGGGGTAGTAGGGGATGTAATCGCCGGCGCCATGATGCCCGCGTTCAATTTTACTGGCACCTCTATTCTTTTACTGTGCTTCTTTTTTGCCGGATTAACCTTGCTCACCGGTATTTCCTGGGTGCAATTTGTCGATACCTTGGGTGCCTATGTTATGAAGGCCGGACTGTGGCTATGGAATTGGTTACAACGCAAACGGGGTCAGTGGCGCGAGGAATACGATCAGGCGGAGTTGCAACCGGCGATTGAAGGCAACGCCTCTGGGGTGCCAATGATTGAACAGGCGCAATCTGACAGGGAACTGAGCCAGGATCAGGAAGATAAAAACCTAGCCAAACAAAAAGCGGCATCGATACTGGATAAGGCGGCAGCCATGTTTGCCCCCGAGACTAAATCAGAAGCCGAGGCTGAGCCAGTATATGTGGATGAATTTGAGGCGCATCAGGGTGGTTCGCCCTCGCAAGCAGCGCCTGCAAAGGCTAAAAAACAGCATGCGGCGTTAGATGAGCTGGACGATATCTTCGCCGAAGAAATGAACTTCAGCGCCATCGATGACGAAGGCTTCGATACCGTAGATGCACTAAACGAATTAGACCGTGAGCAGCCGTTAGCGAAAACGCAGACCCAGCCTTTGGCACAACCCGGGGCCCAAGCGTCTGCACACTCGGCAGCGGCCAATGCACAGCAGGCGGCTCAGCACCGAACACCATCCACTGCAGTGAACAATAAGCCGCTGTCGGCAAAAGAAAAGTTTGACCAACTGATGGCCGAGCAGCCTCCCATGGCACCTTTGCCGTCTCTGGACTTACTTGACCGTCCGGATAAACAAAAAAACCCTATTTCCGAAGAAGAGCTAGAAGCGGTTTCGCGCCTAGTCGAGGCCAAGTTACAGGACTTTGGCGTACAGGCCTCGGTGGTTGGGGTATACCCAGGTCCCGTGGTTACACGCTTTGAGCTGGATTTAGCGCCTGGTGTCAAGGTAGCAAAAATTTCCGGTCTGGCCAAAGACCTAGCTCGTTCATTATCGGCGGTCAGCGTCCGTGTAGTTGAGGTAATACCAGGCAAAACCTATGTGGGTCTGGAGTTGCCGAACAAACACCGTGAAGTGGTGCGCCTGTCTGAGGTAATTAATGCTCCTAAGTTTGAGCAAAATAAATCGCCTTTGACTATGGTGCTGGGCAAGGATATTGCTGGCCAGCCAGTAGTTGCCGATTTGGCGAAAATGCCGCATCTGCTTGTTGCCGGTACCACAGGTTCGGGTAAGTCAGTGGGCGTTAATGTAATGATCTTAAGCTTGCTTTATAAGTCGCCGCCGGAAGATGTGCGCCTGATCATGATCGACCCGAAAATGCTTGAGCTTTCGGTGTACGAAGGGATCCCGCACCTTCTGTGTGAAGTGGTCACCGATATGAAGGAAGCGGCTAATGCTCTGCGCTGGTGTGTTGGCGAGATGGAGCGTCGCTATAAGCTGATGTCGGCGCTTGGGGTGCGTAATCTTAAGGGCTATAACCAAAAGGTGCTGGATGCAAAGGCAGCGGGACAACCTATTCTTGACCCGCTGTTCAAAGACACCGACGGTATGGCCGATGGTCCGCAGGAGCTCGATAAGCTTCCCAGCATAGTGGTAGTCATTGATGAATTTGCCGACATGATGATGATAGTCGGTAAAAAGGTGGAAGAGTTGATTGCCCGTATCGCACAGAAGGCTCGTGCCGCAGGTATACATTTGGTGCTGGCGACACAGCGACCGTCGGTGGATGTGATCACCGGCCTGATAAAGGCCAATATTCCAACTCGCATGGCGTTTCAGGTGTCGTCGAAAATTGACTCGCGAACAATTCTCGATCAGCAGGGCGCAGAACATCTGTTAGGCATGGGTGATATGTTGTATCTGCCGCCGGGCACCAGCGTTCCGATACGCGTGCATGGCGCCTTTGTCGATGACCACGAGGTGCATGCGGTGGTTAACGACTGGAAGGCCCGAGGCAAGCCAAATTATGTGGATGAAATCCTCAATGGCGATGCGGTGGAAGATGTTTTACTCCCCGGTGAAACACCGGAAGATGAAGATGGCGAGTCCGATCCACTTTACGATGAAGCTGTGGCGTTCGTTATTGAAAGCGGAAGGGTATCGGTTTCCAGCGTTCAGCGTAAATTACGCGTTGGCTATAACCGTGCCGCTCGACTAGTCGAGCAAATGGAAATATCCGGGCTGGTAAGCCCGCCGGGGCACAATGGCACCCGAGAAGTATTGGTGAAAAACAACGCCAATTAATTGCCTGTAATGGAGGTATTATGAAACGTATTTTTATGTCTGCTGTGCTTTTTTCTCTAACGGCGACCCAGGCCTTAGCCGATGACGCTCAGGCATTAAAGGCTAAATTATCCAAGTTAAACTCGCTGAGCAGCGCTTTCTCACAGCAGGTTTTTGACCCGGAAGGTGAGCTTGTAAGTCAAAGCCAGGGGCATTTGCAATTAGAGCAACCTCGCAAGATCCGCTGGCAGCAACAAACACCGGATGAAACCCTGTTTGTGTCTAACGGTGTTGATAGCTATTACTACGACCCCTTTGCCGAGCAGGTAACTCTGCTCGATACCGCCAAGCTTATCGACAATACCCCCTTTATTTTATTGACCACGGACGACCAGCAGTTGTGGCAGAAATTTACCATTACCGCTATAGACCAGGGATTTGCAGTTAAGCCCATTAGCAAAGAGCAGGGCCAGGTTGAGCAATTAAGCCTGTACTTTAACGACCAAGCGCAAATAGCGGCTCTTGAGGTTATCGATCAGTCCGGTCAGCGCTCTAAATTTGAGTTCAAGGACAGCGAAATCAATAGTGACATCGATGATGGGCGTTTTGAATTTACCATTCCCGAGCACGTCTTTATTGATGACCAAAGGGAGCAGCGAGGAAGCCAGTTAAGTGGCGAATAGTTTTTCCCTCGACTTTGCCCCCGATGTGCGTCCACTTGCGGCGCGCATGCGGCCAACGTCCTTACAGCAATACATAGGCCAAAGCCATATTCTTGGCCCCGAGCAACCCCTTTATCGCGCCATTACCACCGGTAACTGTCACAGCCTAATCCTATGGGGGCCGCCGGGTGTGGGGAAAACCACCCTGGCACATATTATTGCCCATCACTGCGATGCCGAATTTATCACTTTATCGGCGGTCACCGCCGGGGTAAAGGATATACGCGAAGCGGTTGAGCAGGCACAGATGAGCCTGCAACAAGGGCGTCGCAGTTTGTTGTTTGTGGACGAAGTGCATCGCTTTAATAAATCACAGCAAGACGCCCTGTTACCTTATGTGGAAAATGGCACCTTTATCTTTATCGGCGCCACTACCGAAAACCCCTCCTTCGCCTTGAATAATGCGGTGCTCTCCCGGGCGCGCGTATACACCTTGAAAAAGCTCAGCCTCGATGAACTCAAAGCTGTTGTGCACCAGGCACTGACGCAGGATAGCGAGCTTAAAAATGCCAAGGTCAGCGTAGCCGAAGACAGCCTGGAGCAGCTATGCCAGGGAGCCGGAGGGGATGCGCGCAGCGTACTGAATTTGCTTGAGCTGGCCGCTACCTATGCCATCAGCGCTCAGGAGACAGTTGCGGGTAAGGGCGTGGTGATCGATCCGCAGGTAATGCAACAGGTCGCACCGCAAATGGTGGCACGTTATGGCAAGGGCGGCGACCATTATTACGATTTAATTTCCGCTTTCCACAAGTCAGTGCGGGGCTCAAGCCCGGATGGCGCCCTCTACTGGTATTGCCGTATTATTACCGCCGGTGGTGACCCCCTTTATGTGGCGCGGCGTTTATTGGCGATAGCCACCGAGGATATAGGTACCGCGGACCCTAAAGCCATGGATGTGGCTTTAAACGCGTGGGATATTTATCACCGCGTAGGCCCGAGCGAAGGTGAAAGGGCCATCGCCCAAGCCACCATTTATCTTGCCAGCGCACCAAAAAGCAACGCCGTTTATTGCGCCTTTAATGAGGCAAAACGTCATGCCATGGCCACCGCCGATCTTGATGTGCCGTTACATTTGCGCAATGCACCGACGGCGCTGATGAAAGAGCAGGGATTTGGAGCCGATTACCGTTATGCCCACGATGAACCCGGCGCCTATGCAGCCGGCGAAAATTTCTTCCCCCCCGAGATAGCATCAACCCAGTACTATCATCCAAGCGATAGGGGCCTGGAAAAACGCATTGGGGATAAACTGCAATACCTAAAGGAACGCGACCAACAAAGCGAGCGTAAACGCTATGAGCGCGATTAATACCTATCTTTTGATAGCACTTGGCGGTGCCCTCGGTGCTTGTATGCGCTTTGGTATTAATGAATTAGCGCTAAAACTCCTGTCCAAGGGATTCCCTTTTGGCACGCTGACGGTTAATATTCTCGGTTCATTGTTAATGGGCGTTTTATATGGCCTTTTGGATCGTGAAATATTGACCGATCCGCACCGCCTGACCCTGGGCATAGGGTTTTTAGGCGCACTAACAACATTTTCAACATTTTCGCTCGATACTCTGCTGTTGATGCAGCAAGGTCAGTGGCTGAAAGTGGCGTTAAACATCCTGCTCAATGTCGGGGTGTGTATTTTTATGGCTGCAATAGGCCTCATGCTAACAACGCAAAAAGGTTAATAACTCACATGTTAGACTCAAAGTATCTCCGTCAGGACGTAGAGCAAACAGCCGCACGTTTAAAAACGCGTGGTTTCGTATTAGACGTTGCCAAGCTTGCCGAGCTTGAAGAAAAGCGCAAAGCACTACAAGTACAAACACAAGAACTACAAAGCGAGCGCAATTCCCGTTCCAAAGCCATCGGTCAGGCCAAAGCCAAGGGTGAAGACATTCAGCCACTTCTTGATGCCGTCGCACACCTAGGTGACGAATTAGAAAACGCCAAAAAAGAACAAGATAACGTGTTAGCCGAGCTTAAAGACATTGCTTTGGGCATGCCTAACCTACCTGCAGAAGAAGTGCCAGTAGGTAACGACGAAGACGATAACGTTGAGGTTACTAAATGGGGCGAGCCCAAGTCTTATGACTTTGAGGTCAAAGACCATGTCGATCTTGGCGAAGCCTTGGACAAGGGCCTTGATTTTGAGGCCGGCGTGAAGCTATCAGGTGCCCGTTTTACCGTGATGCGTGGTCAGGTTGCCCGCATGCACCGTGCCCTGGTACAGTTTATGCTCGACACGCATACGGATAAAAATGGCTACACCGAGATGTATGTGCCTTATTTAGTAAACAAGGACAGCCTATTCGGTACCGGTCAGCTTCCTAAGTTTGCTGAAGATCTTTTCCACACCGAGAAGCTGGGCGAACATGACGACGGCTTTAGCCTTATTCCAACCGCCGAAGTACCGCTTACCAACTGCGCACGTGACGAAATCTTCGATGAAAAGCAATTGCCAGTGCGCATGACGGCACACACCCCCTGTTTTCGCAGTGAGGCGGGCAGCTATGGTCGTGACACGCGCGGTCTGATCCGTCAGCACCAGTTTGATAAGGTTGAGTTAGTACAACTGGTAAAACCGGAAGACTCGATGCAGGCTCTGGAAGAGCTAACCGGTCACGCCGAGCAAATTCTTCAGGCCCTAGAGCTGCCATACCGTAAGGTAGTGCTGTGCACCGGCGATATGGGTTTTGGCGCGGCAAAAACCTATGATCTAGAAGTGTGGTTGCCGGCTCAAGACACTTACCGCGAAATTTCGTCTTGTTCTAACATGGGTGACTTCCAGGCACGCCGCATGCAGGCTCGTTTCCGCCGCGCCGGTGAGAAAAAGCCTGAATTACTGCACACATTAAACGGTTCAGGCCTAGCGGTAGGCCGTACTCTGGTCGCTATTTTAGAGAACTACCAGCAAGCCGACGGCTCTGTAGTGGTACCTCAGGTGCTGCGTCCTTATATGGGTGGTTTGGAAGTTATTCGTGCACAATAAGCATTGAACTATAAATTGAAATGGCCGCTCATCAGCGGCCATTTTTTTGCCCATAATTCATTATAAGAATATGCGGGTGGGTAATTATGGACAGAGAGCACAGGGCTAAAACTTGCATAAATTGTAACTATCTGTTATCAATATTTGCAGTGAACGAGTAGGGACAGCAGTTAGTAGGGTAAAGCTAACCCCTTGCTACTATATTCACTAAAAAATATAAAACGATAAACAAGGAATTTTTATGAAAGTTATCCCATCTACGCTGTTAGTCATTTTAAGCACATTCTTACTGTCATTTGCAGGCCTGGCTACCTTATTAGCAACCCCGGACGCCGGTGACAGCCGAGGAATGCTGGTGATTGCCATCGGTGTTGCAGGCCTTGCCATTGGCGCAATGGCTATCTACCAGTTAAAGAAACTGAATCGACTTCTGGGTGTTAAACACGCGGTGTAAATACTACATGCCGGTGGCTGACTCCTTAGCATATCCGTTTTTTTGGTGTTAGCCAGCGGATATTTACTCCCCTCAATGCGGTAATAGTCTAAACTACCTCTGCAATGGACTGTAGGTAAATCTCTTACAAAAGAAAGGACTCACTCATGAAATATAGCTATTACCTTCTCGCAATTCTGTCCGTGTCTGCTTCGGCAGAGGTTAATCGGATAAGCTATGCGCAAGCAAAATCTCACGCCGAGCAAATCGAGAGCGCGTTGTCGGCTAAATAAAGAGAGCGTTTAACCCATGCCCAGGGGCAGCTTGCCGCTTTGGCATTTCCAGGGTGTTTACGCAAAACCACCTCTATCCCTTTCAAGTTTACGGTTGTGGTTCAAGTTGACGCCAGTGGGCGGGTAATAGGCGCCTGGCATAGAGGGAACACCTGGTTTTCAGAATGTTTTGCTGAGACCAAGGTGAGCTCCTTTTCATACAGGCCAACCGCGCCGCCATTTTGCACGTCTTTCTAGTTCACAAACGCAAATTAACCATCCGGTAGATCAAATAGATTGACTCTAAACAAGAGCTGTTTTAGCTTCGCTAGTTGGGGATGGACCCATTTAAATTGCGCTTACAGAGTCAGACATCTATGTTAAACAATGAGTTTTTTGATCTGCTAAAAACCATTATCCGCCAACCCAGTGTGGTGGGAGCCGAGCATTCATTTTTTAGAGTATTACAAAGGGAATTAGAGGAGCGGGGGGCACATGTAACCTGGTATGAAGGATTACTGGTTGCCCAAGGCAGCAAGCCATTTAGCACCATGTTTTCGGCGCATATAGATAGGCATGGCTTAGTGTGCACCGGCCCGAACGAGTTTCAATATGCGGCTTTTATTTCCGCTAATAGAACGGACTTGTTAAACAACTCGGTATCTGAAGAATTAATGACCAAGATAACCGAGCGCTTTCAAAGTGAACCGGTTTACGCTTACGAGCCCTGGTCTGGTGCCTATCGGGGTAGTGGCATAATCAAAAAAGCCTATATCTGTGAATTTAGAAACAACCTGATTTTTGAAATCGACGGGCTGGAGGGGCTGGTCGCCGGCACTCCTGTGGCGTTTAAAGACAAGTTAAAAATTGAGAGCGGCCGATTGTACGGACAATTGGACAATGTCTTGTCTGCCGCGGCCTTAGTTCATTTATTTAGCATGGGTTTCCAAGGCACCGCATTTTTCACGGCCCAGGAAGAAGCCGGTAAAAGCTGGCGCTATCTCTTGGAATGGTTTCGACGTTTTGGTGGTTCAACAAACCGCTTGTTTGTGGTTGATACCAGTCCGTTTCCAGATACCAATGCCGCAAATAATCAGCAACTGGTGTTGCGTTACAAGGATGCAAACGCGACTTTCAATCTCGAGGCGACGCAAAGAGTTGCGCAGATATGCGCGAACGAAAACATCAGTTATTTGTATAAAGACAAATACGTTGAAGAGCATAACAAACACTTAATAAGTCAAGGAATGGAGCCAACATCCATCGGTAGTACGGAGCTGGGTCGTATTATCGCTGCATCGAATGGTTTGGTTGATGGGACGACAATTCAGGTGCCAACCACGGGTTATCACACAATGCAGGAATCTGCATCGTTAGAGTCTGTCGAAACCTTTCTATCTATGCTCTGTGCCTTATCAAAGGAATAATTGGGGCGAGGCAACAAGCAGAGCCAGTGGATGGGCTCTGCTCGCTCTTGGCTAATCCCTAAACTTCATTTCCTGGAGTAAAACTGTGCTCATAATGGTACGATACTCGGCACGGTTACCACTTTCTTCATGCATTTTTTCCATGCTTTTCTTAACCCAGGCAAAGTAGGCTTCTCGACGCTTTTCATTTTCGGCGACCGTGGCCATATTTTCAAATACCCGGACGATATAGAGATCGGGTTCGTCCGCTCGGGCATGCACATTTTTGATAATGGAATAGCTAATAATCCAACCTTGTTCCACTGCGAAGTCCGAGTTTTTCCGCCATTCGGACGCTAACCACTTCGCATACTTTAAACCCGCTCCATCGGCAATTTTAATCCCTGTAACTTCCCAGTAATTACCCCCGATAAAGGGTGGCTCATGATCATCTGCGTGTACGACTTGAATAGACATCAAACTAAAGACACAAAACAACGCTACTATAAATAAGTGCTTATACATAGTAAGTTCCTCGTTACAGGTTGCGATATTGCAACATGAGCTAATAAAGCTAGCCGTGTTTATTTGGTCTGTCTAATTATGGTCTTTAAATCGCCTTACTATAGAGGTTACATTACTACTCTGTGCCGATAAAACCACCGGTTTGGTGCGCCCAGAGTTGCGCATATATACCGCCGGCGGCAATAAGCTCTTGGTGCGTGCCTTGCTCAACAATGTGGCCTTTATCCATAACCACCAGGCGATCCATTTGCGCTATGGTCGACAAACGGTGGGCAATGGCTATCACTGTCTTGTTTTGCATCAGGGTGTCTAGGCTCGCCTGGATAGCCGCTTCCACCTCGGAGTCGAGCGCCGAGGTGGCCTCATCAAGCACCAAAATAGGGGCGTCTTTTAGCAGCACGCGGGCAATGGCGATACGCTGGCGCTGACCACCGGAGAGTTTAACACCGCGCTCGCCGACTTGGGCATCCAGACCTTTATTGCCCTTGCTGTCTTCAAGTTCCCCAATAAATTCCCAGGCCTTAGCTTGTTTAGCGGCATTGATGATCTGCTCGTCGCTGGCATTGGCCAGGCCATAGCCGATATTTTCGCGTACGCTGCGATGTAACAGGGCGGTGTCTTGTGACACCATGGCGATGTGCTGGCGCAGGCTTTCCTGGGTGACACTGTCTATCGCTTGATTGTCGATACTGATGGAGCCTTGCTCGACGTCATAAAAGCGCAGTAACAGGTTTACTAATGTAGATTTGCCGGCGCCAGAGCGCCCAACCACGCCGACCTTTTCACCAGCACGAATATCCAGGTTTAATCCGGCTAATACGCTATGCTGCTCATCATGCTGGGCTTTACCATAGTTAAAACTGATATTGTTGAAGCTAATGGCACCGGATTTGACCTCAAGCTCTTTGGCATCGCGTTTGTCTTCAATGGCGATGGGTTTGGTGAGTGTGTTCATGCCATCGGTAACGGTACCAATATTTTCAAATAGGGCACTGATTTCCCACATGATCCACTGAGCCATACCGTTTAGGCGCAGGGCCAAACTCACGGCAATGGCAATGGCTCCCACGCTGATGGCACTCAACGACCAGAGGTAAATCGACAACGCTGCGGTGATGCCCACAAGCGTGTAGTTCAACACCTGTACGCTTACCTGCAAGCCGGTAGCCAAACGCATTTGCCGATAGACGGGATCCAGGAATAGCTCCATGGATTCCTTGGCATAACGTTCCTCGGTGGACGAGTGAGAGAACAGCTTAATGGTAGAAATATTGGTGTAGCTGTCGACGATGCGCCCGGTCATTTGTGAGCGAGCCTCGGCTTGCTCCTCGGCCACGCGCTTTAAACGAGGAATAAAATAACGCTGAATACAGGCATAGCCGACCAGCCAGAGCAGCATGGGTGCGGTAAGGCGCCAGTCCGCCTGGCCAATAAAGAGCAACATGGCGGAAAAATAAACGAGAATATAAACCGCCACATCCAAAAGCTTGATCACGGTTTCCCTTACCGCCAAGGACGTTTGCATTACCTTAGTGGCGATGCGCCCGGCAAAATCATCCTGATAAAAGCTCATACTTTGACGCAGCAGGTAGCGGTGTGCCAGCCAGCGAATCGACATCGGATAGTTACCCAGCAGGGCTTGATGCAACACGGCTGAATGGACGAAAACGAGTATGGGTAAGACGACGAGTGTCAGTATGCCCATAAACCATAACTTCGCGCTGTCTTGTGCGAACAGCTCTTGCGGCGTTGTTTGATTTAGCCAATCCACCAGCTGACCCATAAAGCTAAACAAGGATACTTCGATTACCGCCAATAGCGCGGCACTGATGGACATCACCGCCAAGGGCCATTCCATACCTCGGGTATAGTAGCGACAAAATGCGAGGAGTCCCTTGGGAGGGGCTTGGGTTGCGCGCTCGGGAAAAGGGCGAGTGAGCTTTTCAAAAAATGCAAACATAGGACCGTAAACAACTAATTCTATTAATGGTGCAGTGTAGCGAGTTTGAGTAGGGCTGCCTAGTCGAAGTGTGTGGCAGTTCGGCATCAATGTGCAGCGTGTTTTTTAATCAGTCAGATTTGAATAGTGAGAATTGGCCCCACTTTTGGGGCCATTTGCCTTAGACGGCTTGCGCATGTTGCGCTTGCAGTTTTTCTATCATTTGCTCGCGCATTTTAAATTTTTGCAGTTTACCAGTCACCGTCATTGGGTATTCATCAACGATTTCAATGTATTTGGGTATTTTAAAGTAAGCCAGGTGTTCTTTCAGGTAATCACGCACTTGTTGCTCAGTGAGGTCATGCCCCTCTTTGAGCTTAAGCCATAAGCATACCTGCTCACCGAACTTATCGTCGGGAATACCAAACACCGCCGCGTCGCTGATGGCCTCATGCAGATATAACAGCTCTTCTATTTCGCGCGGGTAAATATTCTCGCCGCCACGGATGATCATATCCTTAATACGGCCGACTATGGTGACATAGCCTTGGTCGTCCATTACACCCAGATCGCCCGAGTGCAGCCAGCCTTGCTCGTCTATGGTGGCCTTGGTTTTTGCTTCATCGCCCCAGTAACCCTGCATAACGCAATAGCCCCGGGCGCATATTTCCCCGGCGGTACCAATTGCGGCAATGCCACCGCGCTCATCAATTATTTTCACCTCGGTGTGTGCCATAGCCCTTCCTACGGTTTCAACCTGTTTCTCTAGGGGCGAGTCTATCTCGGTAATGTGATTAATGGGGCTGCATTCGGTTTGTCCGTAACCAATCAGCACTTGTGTCATATTAAACTGGCTATGTACCTTGCGCATTAATTCTTGCGGGCAGGTAGCACCGGCCATCACCCCGGTGCGCAGGGTACTGAGGTCAAATTTGGAAAACTCGGGCAATTCCAGTTGGGCAATAAACATGGTGGGCACACCATGTAAGGCGGTGCATCGCTCCTGCTCTACAGTTTGCAGCGTGGTTAGGGGCTCAAACGAAGGGCTGGGATAGATAGCACAGGCGCCGCTGGCGACACATACCAGGTTACCTAGCACCATACCAAAACAGTGATACAGAGGCACAGGGATACAAAGGCGGTCGTTTGCGCTAAATTGCATGGCGCGGGCAACGAGCAACGCGTTGTTGAGTATATTTCTATGGCTCAGGGTCGCTCCTTTGGGGTTCCCCGTGGTGCCGGAGGTAAACTGAATATTGATAGCATCGTTTGCGTCTAATTGACTCGCCAATTCACGCATATGTTGATAATGCTGTGGTTGCCCCAAATCCTGAAGCTGAGCAAAAGGCAGCATGCCGCAGCGCTGCTGCTCACCAATACAGATCACGCGAGTCAGTGATGGCAGTTTGGCGATTGGTCCTTGATGATTGGGGTCAGTTAATTCCGGTGCCAATTGATAAAGCATTTCTACATAATTAGAGGCTTTAAATTCTTGGGCCATCACCAGAAACTTCACCTCAACGTTATTAATGGCAAACTCCAGTTCATGGGGGCGGTAGGCCGGGTTTAAACACACCATGATGGCGCCAATTTTCGCCGTCGCCATTTGAATAAGCGACCACTCGATATTGTTCGGTGACCAGATGCCGACACGATCGCCGGGCTGAACGCCTAATGCCAACAGGCCGGTGGCGACCCGTTCTATTTCTTCTAAGTAGCGACGATAGCTCCAGCGGATATTTTGGTGACGAATGACAATGGCTTCGTTTTCTGGGTAGGTGTCGACAATACTCTGTAGGTAGTTGCCAATAGTCAAATCACTGAGGGCTTGCTGAGTACTGCCACTGTAAGTGCTAATAACAAGGGGAAAGTTGTTTAATTGCTCGTTTAAATGCGTAGGCATACTGTGCCTCCTTGGCGCAAAAGTTATGTTGTCGCAACGAAATGCTCGTAACGCATAGTACATAAGCTACTCAATCATAGATTGTCGACACGTGCCATTAAAAAAGACGTTTTTAACCGTGTTTACGACTAAAGATGTATCTGGCTGTCGACAAAGTCAAACGCCAAGGGGAGGGGGGTTAATGGAAGGAGGGGCAAAGAGGCACATAAGCACACTGGCCCACCGCAAAGGGAATGGGCCAAATTCGCTCTAAAGCAGATTTAGACGAGCAGTATTTTAAACCCGATGAGGATCAACACCACACCACCGAGCAATTCCGCTTTGCTTTCTAACCAGGTGCCGCTTCTTGATCCTACAAATACACCGGCGAAGCTGAACACCAGGGTGACCACTCCGATAATTGTACAGGCTAATAATGGATGGACATCGAGTAGGGTCAATGTAAATCCGGCCGCCATGGCATCAATACTGGTGGCAATGGCGAGCAACAGCATGACCTTGTGGGTGATTTGTGCAATGTCTTCTTCAATGCCTTCGCTCAGGGCTTCATAAATCATTTTTGCACCAATAAGCAGTAGCAAGCCGAACGCTATCCAGTGAGCATAGTCTTCAACCCAGCCGAGTACGCCTTTTCCGCCAAGATAACCAATTAGCGGCATGAGACCCTGAAATAGACCAAAATAAATGCCAGCTTTGAGTGCCAGGGAACGGGTCAGGGTCATATGCTTTGACCCAAGTCCGATAGATACGGCAAACGCATCCATACTCAGCGCGACGGCCAAGATAAAAACTTCAATCATGAGAAAACTCGCATCAAGAGGAATGTTAAAATTTAGTTCTTCACATAGAAAAAAGGCCGCTTTAAGCAGTGCGGCCTATCGATAACCAGTCCGACACTAGTCCTTGGCGTAGGTGCGCTGCATTATGTACACATAGGCGGTGTTAAATGCTTGCTCTTGGAACTTTTTGAGGCCGGTTTCTTCAAAATCTATGGGGATAGGGTTGCGCTTAAGTTGCTCTTTCATGGCGGTGGCATTGATAACGCGCACATCTAGCTCGCTAATAAGCTGCAGTGCTGCTTCCATTTTAAAGCCTACTGCACCACCGGCGAATTTGCCTTTATGTGGGCGACCTTTAATGGCAATTGAATCCACCCCATAATCTTCCATCAGCTTTTTAAAATCACGGTAAAACTTTTGTACTTGCTCGGTGTCGTCGGCATCACTAAGTACAAAACGTGTTTGTCGTACATCGCGAATGTCGAAAACGTCATTGTCTTTTGATAATAAGCAAAGCAGCACTTCGCTGCCTTTAATTTCTACACCACAGGTATTCATGTTATATCGCCTTTGTATTCAATGGCCTCTAGTATATCAGAGATGGTGTAAAAACAATGGAATAAAATTATTCCCAGAGCCTTGAATTTGGATGCGGGGCACGCGAGAATAACCGCTTGCGCTCGCTAAAGGACGCAGCAGTATCATCGCAATGCTTGTTGGTATAAGCGTTGATTATGAATTAAATCGATTAAATATAACTTACTACAAGTGGCGCGGCGTAGGTGTCACCACTGTAAAAGGACAAAACATGCCTGTAATTACTCTTCCTGACGGTAGTCAGCGTATTTTTGATAACCCAGTTTCAACAATGGATGTCGCTAACGACATCGGCCCGGGCCTGGCCAAAGCAACCATCGCTGGTCGCGTTAATGGTGAGCGCGTTGATGCCTGCGATCTAATCACCGAAGATGCGCGTTTAGAAATTATCACCGCCAAAGACGAAGATGGTTTAGAAATTATTCGCCACTCTTGTGCACACCTTATTGGCCACGCCATTAAGCAGCTTTATCCTGATGCAAAAATGGCGATTGGTCCAACTATCGACAACGGCTTTTACTACGATGTTGATATGGAGCACTCGCTGACCCAAGAAGATCTTGAAGCGTTAGAGAAGCGCATGCTAGAGCTTGCGAAAACCAAATACGATGTAGTTAAGAAGACCGTGAGCTGGCAAGAAGCGCGTGAGACCTTTGCTGCGCGCGGCGAGACCTACAAGATGGAAATCCTTGACGAAAACATCGCAAAAGATGACCGTCCTGGCTTATATCATCACGAAGAGTATGTCGACATGTGTCGCGGTCCTCACGTACCGAACATGTCTTTCTGTCAGCACTTTAAACTAATGAAGGTTGCCGGCGCATACTGGCGCGGCGACTCTGATAACAAGATGCTGCAACGTATCTACGGCACAGCCTGGGGCGACAAAAAGCAACTTAAAGGTTATCTACAGCGTTTAGAAGAAGCAGAAAAGCGCGATCACCGTAAAATCGGTAAAGCACTCGACCTATGGCACTGGCAAGAAGAAGCGCCGGGCATGGTATTCTGGCATAACGATGGCTGGAGCATTTACCGCGAACTGGAAGATTTCGTTCGTGAAAAACTACGCGAGTACGATTACGAAGAAGTAAAAGGCCCATTGATGATGGACCGTGTGCTTTGGGAAAAATCTGGCCACTGGGACAAATATGGCGATGCCATGTTCACCACTGAGTCGGAAAAGCGCGAATACGCGATTAAACCTATGAACTGTCCGGGTCACGTACAGATCTTTAACCAGGGATTGAAATCTTATCGTGACCTGCCATTGCGTATGGCCGAATTTGGTTGTTGTCACCGTAATGAGCCGTCGGGTGCCTTACATGGCCTGATGCGTGTGCGTGGTTTTACCCAAGACGATGCCCATATTTTCTGTACCGAAGAGCAAATTCTTGATGAAGTAGCCGCGTGTATCGACATGGTATACGACACCTATTCAACTTTCGGTTTTGAAAAAATCGTGGTTAAGCTGTCAACCCGCCCAGAGCAACGTATCGGTGAGGATGCACTTTGGGGTAAAGCCGAGCAAGCACTGGCTCAGGCGCTGACCGACAAAAATATTGAATTTGAATACTTGCCTGGCGAAGGTGCCTTCTACGGACCAAAAATTGAGTTTACGCTATATGATTGTTTGGAACGTGCATGGCAGTGTGGTACTGTGCAATTAGATTTCATGTTGCCGGGCCGTTTAGGTGCAACTTATGTTGCCGAAAATAACGACCGTCGCACACCGGTGATGATCCACCGTGCGATTCTCGGTTCAATCGAGCGCTTTATCGGTATTTTGACCGAAGAATACGCTGGTTTATTCCCAACTTGGTTGGCGCCAAAGCAGGTGGTATTGATGAATATCACCGATAAGCAGGCGGATTATGTGCAAGAAGTTGTACAAAAATTAAATAAACTGGGCATTCGTGCCGCAGCCGACTTGAGAAATGAGAAAATTGGCTTTAAAATTCGCGAACATACTTTAAAACGTATACCTTACTTATTAGTTGTTGGCGACAAAGAAGTTGAACAACAAGAAGTCGCAGTGAGGACACGTACAGGTGAAGACCTGGGCAAGTTTAAAGTCGATGACTTTATTACAAAAATCGCAGATGAAATTAAGAATAGACGCTAGTCTGTGATGGAAAAAGGGTGTGCCAAATACTAACGGTAACACCCTTTTTTGTTTTTAATATTCTTGGAGGAACGTACCATTAGAGGCGGAAAAAAGGGTCAACAAACGACTCAAAAAAATCGTATTAACGAAGACATCACGGCAAAAGAAGTTCGACTAATTGGCTTTGACGGTGAGCAAGCAGGCATTGTGTCTTTAAGTGAAGCGTTGTCATTGGCGGAAGAAGCTGGTGTCGATCTCGTTGAGATCAGCCCTAATGCTGAGCCACCTGTTTGTAAGGTTATGGACTACGGTAAGTTCATTTTCGAGAAGAGCAAGGCACAAAAAGAACAGAAGAAGAAGCAAAAGCAAATCCAGATTAAGGAAATTAAATTCCGTCCGGGTACTGACATTGGTGACTACCAGGTTAAGCTTCGTAACCTTCGCAAGTTCTTAGAAGCTGGCGATAAAGCGAAAGTAACTATCCGCTTCCGTGGCCGTGAAATGGCCCACCAAGAGATCGGTATCGAGCTTCTAAACCGCATCAAGACGGATTTAGAAGATTTGGCAACCTGTGAGTCTTTCCCTAAGAAAGTCGAAGGTCGTCAAATGATTATGATGCTAGCGCCAGTGGCTAAAAAATAGTATACTGCGCGCCTTAAGATTTAGTGCAGGTTTACAAGCTACTTGGGTTACTTCGGTAATTTATTTAGCACCTGTATCTATCCGGTTGAAAGTAGGGGACTTTTTAAGTCCCTTCACCGGTTTTGGGAGTAAGTTAGGCCAATAAAGTGTCAGCGTAAGCTGGACGCCTGCTTGCTAAATTTAAGCAATATCAATTGGAGTTATTGCAATGGCTTATAAGCTAAAAACACACCGTGGCGCTGCTAAGCGCTTCAAGAAAACTGCTTCTGGCGGTTTCAAGCGTAAACAGGCGCACCTTCGTCACATTCTGACTAAGAAAACCTCTAAGCGTAAGCTTCACCTACGTCCTAAGCTAATGGTTCACAAGAACGACCACGGCTTAGTTTCTCGTATGTTACCATTCGCTTAATAGGGGTATAGAATAATGGCAAGAGTAAAACGCGGTACTATCGCGCGCGCACGTCACAAGAAAGTTTTAAAGCAAGCTAAAGGTTACTACGGTGCACGTTCACGTGTTTACCGCGTAGCTTTCCAAGCGGTTACTAAAGCGGGTCAATACGCTTACCGTGACCGTCGTGCGAAGAAACGTACTTTCCGTCAACTATGGATTGCTCGTATCAACGCCGCAGCTCGTCAAAATGGTTTGTCTTACAGCCGTTTCATCAACGGTCTTAAGAAGACTTCTGTAGAGATCGACCGTAAGATCCTTGCAGACATCGCTGTTTATGACCAAACTGCATTTGCAGCACTAGTAGCTAAGGCTAAAGAAGGCCTAGAAGCTTAATTTGTGTTAGCAGAGAAAGGAGCCTAATGGCTCCTTTTTTATTGCCTAAAATTCATGTTAGCGGGATTTAGTGAGCACCCAATCCATCCAACCTATGGGCAAGATACGCTTTAAAAAGCCAAATAAATAGGTTGGTGTGGTGACATAGTAACGCGCCTGCGGGCGCTGCGATTCAAGGGCATGTACTAAACGTTTATAAACGGCCTCGGGGCCTAGCGTGAAGGGTTGTGGGCCAGTTGCAGACTCCAATCTGCGCTGTTGAGCTAGATAGTTTTCTCTGTGCGCACTGGTTTCAATGTTTATACCCGAGCTTAAAAACGCCTGCAGCGCATTATCGCGAAACTTAGAGGTGATGGGGCCAGGCTCTATCAGCGAAACATGAACACCGCTGCCTTTGAGCTCCAGCCGCAGCGTGTCTGTAAGTCCTTCCAAGGCGAATTTACTGGCGTTATAAGCCCCTCGGTAGGGTAAGGTCACAAGGCCAAGTACGGACGAATTCTGGATAATACGGCCATGCCCTTGCTGACGCATCTTTTTACACACCAGTTGGGTGAGGTGATGCCAGCCGAATACATTGGTTTCAAACTGCCTACGCAATGCATCGACAGGTAAATCTTCAACGGCACCAGGCTGGCCATAGGCGCCATTATTAAACAGCGCATCGAGCTTTCCGCCGCTATAGGCGAGGGCATCTTGCAGGCCTTGCTCTATGGATTGAGGGTCACTGTAATCAAGATGTACGCAGGTAATACCTTGAGCATTGAGCTTACGTACATCCTCTAAGGCACGGCAGCTGGCAATCACATCATAGCCACGCTTTTGCAGTTGTTGCGCGCAGTAATAGCCAATGCCGCTAGAGCAGCCGGTAATTAGTATGGTTTTCATGGTGAATATTAGGGTGTTTGCATCCTTGTGCGAGAAAACTACCATTTCGTCGCAGCCCTCGCCAGTGTTTGTTTTAGCTTGTTATACTCAAAAGCACTTATAAGAATAACAAGAGCTTATTATGCTAACGTCCTTTTTACTTACCCTAGCCCTAAGCCAGGATGCGCACCTGCCGCCGTTAATTCCCTGGCGGGGACAAAGCGAAGCGCTGATGCAAACCCAGGGGCCCTTGCTCACAGATTTCGAACGCTCCCTGGGGGTAGACTCCCCTAATTATGAAAATACCATGGCCTATATGGCCAAGTTAGCGCAGGCGCATGGCGCCCAGTTTCACATAGTGACTATTGGTAAAAGTGATGCCGGGCGTGATATACGTATGTTGCTCGCCTCCAAAGAAGGATTTACCACTGCAAAGCAGGTCGCCGCAGACAGTAAACCCACCTTGCTGATCCAAGCCGGAATTCACAGCGGAGAGATAGACGGCAAAGACGCCGGTTTTATGCTTCTTCGAGACATCGCCAACGGTGCGCGTCCAGACATTCTCAACAGCGTCAACCTGTTATTCATTCCTATTTTAAATGTCGATGGTCATGAGCGCAGCAGTGCTTTTAATCGCATAAATCAACGCGGCCCGAGGGTGATGGGCTTTCGCACCAATGGCCAGAATCTTAATTTAAATCGCGACTACACCAAGTTAGACACCCCAGGCGTTCGCGCCATAGCCAATGTGGTCAACATCTATCAGCCGGATTTATATATAGACGTGCATGTTACCGACGGCGCTGATTACCAGTACGATATTACTTACGGCTACAACCCGGATTTTGTCAGCGCCACACCTAAGGTGGCCCAGGCCATGGACAAATTCGTGGCACCCATTATCCATGCCAGGCTTGAAGAGCAGGGCCATATTCCCGGGCCGCTGGTGTTTGTGATGGACAAGATGGAGTTTTCAAAGGGTCTGGCTGGTTGGGTTGCCGGTCCTCGTTACTCCAATGGTTGGGGAGAGCTTCGTCATCTGCCCACCATCTTAGTTGAGAACCATTCCTTAAAGCCTTACAAACAAAGGGTACTCGGCACCTACGTGCTATTAGACGGCGCCATCGAGGCGTTAGCAAAGCACGGTAAAGACCTTGCGAAGGCGGTAGCAGGTTCAATTAAGGAGGAATACACGGACTTGGTGGTGGCGCGAGGTTATGCCACCGAGCCGGATTATATTTCCTTTAAGGGGATAGCCTATGAGCATTATACCAGTGATGTGACCGGTGCCCTTGAGATTCGCTATCTGGGCAAAGCGCATGAATATCAAAAACTGCCTGTTTACTGGCAAAAAGAGGTTAAAGCCAAGGTAGATATCCCCAAAGCGTTTTATATACCTCGTCAATATGCACAGGCCTTGGAGGTACTAACCATTCAGGGCGTACATGTCGATGCCATGACAACCCCAGTCACCTTGCCGCTAGTTCAAGCAAGCATAACCAGTCATGAATTTGCCAAGGCGCCGTTTGAAGGGCGATTTCGCGTTACTCCTCAACTTAAATACGCCCAGGTTAATGTGCGTCTCGATGAGAATTGGGTAAAGGTAGACACAAACCAGGCATTGGGCCTGTTAGCCACCCATCTGTTGCACCCGGATGCACCGGATTCCTTATTGCAGTGGGGCTTTTTCCACAGCCTCTTTCAGCGCACCGAGTATGTTGAAAATTATGCCTTAGCCCCTTATGCACAGCAGATGCTGTCAACCGCTCCCGATATCAAAGCAAAATATGAGCAAAAACTGAAGGATAAGGCGTTTGCTCAGGATGCAGAAGCACGTCGGGCTTGGCTTTATCAACAAAGCCCTTATTATGATCAGCAATACTTAAATTACCCTGTGTTAATGCAGTACTGAAAGAATAGATAGTTAACCATGACGATAAATATACACACGGTGCCGGTGACACCTTTTCAACAAAATTGCCGTATTCTGGTATGTGAAAAAAGCAAAAAGACCGCCGTAGTGGACCCCGGCGGCGATGTACAAAAAATAGTGACCACACTTAATGAGCTTGGCCTGGTGCCCGAGGCAATATGGCTTACCCATGGTCACCTGGACCATGTTGGTGCGGCGGACGAGCTTGCTCGTGCCTATAACATAGAGATAATCGGTCCACATATCGACGAGCAGTTTTGGTTTGATGCACTACCACAACAGGCGCAGATGTTCGTTTTGCGCCTCGTCCGGCATTCTTGCCAACGACCTGGTTGCGCCATGGCGATACCTTAACCCTAGGTGAGCTTAATTTTGAGGTGCGCCATTGTCCGGGTCATACACCGGGCCATGTTATTTTTGTTGAGCATAAGGCGAAGCAAGCACTGGTAGGGGATGTGATTTTTAAAGGGTCGATAGGGCGCACGGATTTCCCTAGAGGCGATGCGCCCACACTGATTGCCAGCATACAAGGTGAGGTCTTGTCTTTGGCGGATGATTTTGTCATCTTAAGTGGTCATGGTGAAAACACCACGGTGGGCCATGAACGAGCCACTAACCCTTTTATCAGCGGGCGTTTTGGCTAACTTAATTCGGGTTAACCCCAAAAAACAAGACGATCCCCGTAGGATTGTGTATAATTTTACCTAATTAAATAAAGAATAAGAAAAATCAATGTCATTAAATCAAGTTGATCGCCAGATACTGGCGCTGTTGCAGCAAGATGCCAGTCTCTCTACTGCAGAAATTGCCGACCAAGTCGGCTTGTCGCAATCGCCTTGCTGGCGCCGTATTGCCCGTTTGGAGCAAGAGGGTTATATCAAGGGGAAAGTTGCGTTACTCGATGAGAAAAAGCTCGGCTTTGATATGCTGGTCTATGCCCATGTGCGTTTATCTAATCATGGGCGTGATCAATTGGCACAATTTGAAGAATTGATCATGAGCTATGATGAGGTCACCGAGTGTTACACTATGGCCGGCACCATGGACTTTATGCTGCGCATTATCTCCAAGGGCATTGAAGGCTATGAGTTGTTTGTTCGTGATAATTTACTCAGCCTGCCGTATGTGCAAGAGGTGCATTCTAACGTCACCATGACCTGTGTGAAGCGCACCACGTCTCTGCCTCTATAAACCTTATTAGAAGGCGACCATATTGGTCGCCTAACTCTTTGCTGAATTGTTAATTTCTCACCGTTTTGCTAGAATCTGCACCCCTTTCGCAGCTTGTTTCTAATCGCACCGCAAACGAGGAATGAATGTTTAACTTACTCAGCAAAGCACCTAGCTCTGCTAAAAATGATATTTTATCGGGTCTTACCGTCGCGCTAGCACTGGTGCCCGAAGCCGTAGCCTTTGCTTTTGTTGCTCAGGTTGACCCACTTGTTGGCTTATATGCCGCGTTTATCGTCGGTCTTATCACTTCTTTAATCGGTGGCCGACCGGGCATGATCTCCGGTGCAACCGGGGCTTTGGCCGTGGTGATGACCTCTTTGGTCATTACCCACGGTGTCGAATACCTGTTTGCGACCGTACTCTTGATGGGTATACTGCAAATCCTGGCCGGTGTATTTAAGCTCGGAAAATTTATTCGTATGGTGCCACACCCGGTTATGCTGGGCTTTGTAAATGGCTTAGCCATAGTAATTTTCCTCGCGCAGTTGGGGCAGTTTAAGGTCCTAGGTGACGACGGGCAAATGCAATGGATGCAAGGCGAGATGATGTACACCATGTTGGGCCTAGTGGCTTTAACCATGGCCATCATTCATTTCTTACCTAAACTGACAACGGCTATTCCATCAAGCCTTGCTGCTATCGTGGTGGTGACGGGCCTGGTATTAGGATTCGACTTAGACGCGCGCACGGTTATCGACTTTGTTAAAGACATGACTGGTGACAGCGCCGCAACCATAGCCGGTGGTTTCCCAGAATTCCACATTCCACAGGTGCCTTTTAACCTGGAAACATTCAAGATCATCCTTCCTTATGCGGTTATTCTGGCCGGCCATTGGTTTGATTGAATCACTGCTGACATTGACCCTAATCGATGAAATTACCGATACCCGCGGTCACAGTAACAAAGAATGTGTGGGTCAGGGCGCTGCCAACGTGACCTGTGGTTTCTTCGGCGCAATGGGTGGTTGTGCCATGATAGGTCAGTCGATGATCAACATTAATTCCGGTGGTCGTAGTCGGTTATCGGGTATTACCGCGGCGCTATTGCTACTGGTCTTTATTCTATTTGCCGCCAGCTACATCGAAATGATCCCGCTAGCCGCGCTGGTAGGGGTGATGTTTATGGTGGTGATCGGCACCTTTGAATGGTCAAGCTTCCGTATTATGCGCAAGGTACCCAAATCCGATGCCTTTGTGATCTTCTTAGTGAGTGCGGTAACCGTTGCGACTGATCTCGCCATCGCCGTTTGTGTGGGTATTATCGTCTCCGCCCTGGTCTTTGCCTGGCAGCATGCGAAACACATTTACACTGAAAGTTACCTCGATGAAGAAGGCTCCAAAGTGTATGAGCTACACGGCCCATTGTTCTTCGGCTCGGTGAAAAATTTCTTAGAGCTGTTCGACATTAAGAACGACCCTAAAGACGTGATCATCGAGTTCAAACACAGTCGCGTGGCAGATCACAGCGCCATCGAAGCCATCGACACCTTGGCGGATAAATACACTAAGGCAGGCAAAACCCTGCATCTTCGCCATGTCAGCGCCGACTGTAAAGAATTGTTGCACAAGGCGCGCGACCTGGTAGAAATCAACGTGATTGAAGATCCTAAATATCGCGTCGCTTCGGACGAACTGGGTTAAGGCGTTTCTCTAACCCAAGCGAGCACATATATTAAGGCCAGCATTTCGCTGGCCTTTTTTATTCAGTTGCAATTAACCAGCCTATACATAGACTTAAAGCAATTCTTCGATAATGGGTACGACTATGAAACAAGTAATTTCGGTGTTATTGACTTCCACCTTGGCCTTCGGCGCGACCTTGACCGTGCAAGCGCAAACCATTCCCGATGAACCTCATTTGCAGGTGCGCGGCGTTGGTGAAGTGTGGGCCACACCGGACAAGGTAACCATCAACCTAAGCGTGAACGAACAAAGCATGGACTTGCTTGAAGCGAAAAAGGCCGCCGACAGTAAACTGGCAAAGATGATCATCGCCTTAAAAGAGCAGGGCATTGAAAGCAAGGATATTCACGCCAGTCAGCTAAGCATTCACAGCAAAACGAAATACAACCGCGAGACGCAAACAAATGAATTTGACGGCTATGAAGTAAGTCGTAACGTCAGTGTTATTCTGCGCCAAATCGATAACTACGCGTTGGTTTTGCAGTTGTTGGTACAGCAAGGAGCCAATCAAGTAGGGCAATCCCATTTTGGTTTAAGTAATTACGACGAGCTTTACAATCAAGCGCAACAGCAAGCGTTTAGCGATGCCAAGCAAAAAGCAAAAACGTATGCCGAGGGTTTTGATACCAAGGTGGGTAAAATTTACAGCATTAATGTGATGAGCCACGATAGACCCATTCCATATCCTCGTGCGGAAATGAAAATGATGTCCACTGCCGATGCCGCTCCTGGTGTAGAGCAGGCCTACAATGTTGGCGAGATCAAAGTCACCGCCTCGGTCAATGCCGTATATTTACTCGATAACTAAGCTTGATAACAAAAGCCGTGCGCAACCTCGCCGAAGGTAAAGGCCAATCTGTTTGCCTTCGGCACTTTTCTTTTAAATCAATTACCTGTACCTTCTAGCCTAGTAGCTTACTCGGGAGAGCAGACGTGATTGTATCCATTTACGGTGCCATTTTGGCGCTGGTCTATTTGCAACTGAGCCTTTATGTGGTCAAAGAGCGCCGTCGTAGCCAACGTTCGATCGGCACCGGCGACAGCGAAGCTCTGCAACGTGCCGTGCGTGCTCATGGTAACTTTATCGAGTATGTGCCGCTGGCCTTACTGCTGCTATTTTTTAATGAATATCAAGGACTCGCAAGTCACTACAGCCATGCTCTTGGGGCGACTTTAGTTTTCGCGCGATTAATTCATGCCAGTAATATTTCTCAGTTAGATGAAAACATCAAGGTGAGGGTGGTGAGCATGATGCTGACCTTCGCGGTTATATTAATTGCTTCTGTTTCCTTGCTACTCGATGCCACCTTGGGGATTTACCTTTAACTTAACCCTCTTTATGTCCCAGGCAATCTCAATGCCTGAGTATGAATAGTCGTCTAAACTTGCCCTTAAGCGTGATTCAAAATTACTAGCTCAAGGGCAATTTAATGACAGACATTCTTATTGTTGCCTGTATTTTTCTCATCTCCTCCATAGTGGCCGTTCCCATTGCCACGCGCTTTGGTTTGGGCTCTGTACTTGGCTATCTGATAGCCGGGATTATCATTGCGCCCTTATTGTCGTTGCTCAATATAGATCTGGTATCGATTCAGCATGTCGCTGAATTTGGTGTGGTGATGATGCTCTTTCTGGTCGGTTTAGAACTGGAACCAAAAAAACTTTGGTTGATGCGCGCTCAGTTAATCGGTCTCGGAGGTGGGCAGGTGATGCTTACTGCTTTGGCTATCATGGGCGTGGCCATGCTTTTGGGGTATTCATGGCAACTAGGGCTTAGTATCGGACTTATCTTAACCTTGTCTTCCACTGCCATAGTCTTGCAGAGCTTGGCCGAGCGCTCCGAGCTTGATACCGAGGGCGGGAAGGCGACGTTTTCGGTTTTACTCACCCAGGATATCGCCGTTATCCCTATATTAGCCGTCTTACCCTTACTGGCCATGGGCGGTGTAAGCGGCGCCGACATGGCTGGGGCACATGCTACGTCCCAACTAAACATACTAAGTGGATTAAATGGCTGGCAAAGCGCGTTAGTAGTAATGGGTGTTATCTTAGCTGTGGTGATAGGGGGCGCGTACCTAACCGGACCCATCTTCAAATTTATTGCCCAGGCCAGATTAAGAGAGCTCTTTACCGCAACCGCTTTATTACTGGTTATAGGCATTGCGCTGATGATGACCCTAGTGGGCTTATCACCGGCGCTCGGCACCTTTATTGCGGGTGTGGTTTTAGCCAACTCACCCTATAAGCATGAACTTGAAAGCAACATTGAGCCATTTAAAGGACTCTTGCTTGGGGTCTTCTTCATTACCGTGGGGGCGGGAATTAACTTTGGCTTATTGGCCGAGCAGTTTACGACTATTGCACTAACCACGACAGCTTTGATAGTGATCAAGATTGGCGTGCTCTTGGTCTTGGGCAGGTTACTTGGCATAAAGGGAGGTGCACTTTGGCTCTTAGCATTGGCATTGGCGCAGGCCGGTGAGTTTGGCTTTGTTTTGTTGTCGTTTTCCGTTAGTAATCAGGTAATGACTGGAGCTATGGCGGAGCAACTATTGCTAGTCGTAACCTTGTCCATGCTGATATCGCCTTTACTTTTTATCCTTTACCAGTATGTGATAGCGCCACGCTATGTAGTTGAAGGGAAAAGCCGCGAAGAGCAGTTCCCAGAGCAAAGCCATATTATTATTGCCGGCTCCGGTCGGGTTGGCGGTCTAGTGGATAGGATATTAAAAATAGGCGGGTTTAGAGCCACCGTCATTGATCATAATTTTAATCATTTAGAGGCCATGGCTCGAGTGGGTGTACATTATTTTTATGGTGACGCGACACGCCCGGATTTACTAGACAGTGCCGGGATAGAGAGAGCCAAGTTATTAGTCATCGCTTTGGACGATAAAGATCAAATCACCACGCTAACGCACTACGTGCTCCAAAATTACCCCCATGTTCATGTGCTAACTCGGGCGGTCGACCGGCATCACGTTTATCAATTGTGGGCACTGGGGTGCCGTGACATTATCCGCGAGACATATGACAGCTCACTGCGCATGGGGCGCGCCGCGTATGAAGCACTAGGAGTTAAAAGCGAACAAGCGCAGCAAATCATTTCAAAGTTTGACGTCTATGATAAGCAGATGATGCGGGTCACCGCAGAGGCCTTTGATGCCAGTTTGCCATTTCAGGACAATGATGAGTATGTGAAGTTAGTGAAAGACTATATGCAGCAGTACGCACCTGAATTAAAAGAGTCAGTCGCGGAAATTATTAATACACATAAGGACACTAAGACCTACGCTAACTCAAACGACAGTGAGGGTTCTAATAAAAAATGTGAGGATTAAGCTTAAACACCGAGATAGCGTTTGCCACAGTTATGCGAGCTAGGACAAAAAGGTTTTTAAAATGCCTTTCTAAATAAGGGAGTAATGTATGCCATGCATTTATTTACCCAATTTAACATAACATAAATTATAGGATGTTCTGGTTTATATGTATTACACCCAATTACTCCACCTAGCTATGTCCAATACTAGACGGTATCGGACATTTTAATGCTGCCGGAGGTGGTTTTGCATTGCACTAACAATCCTCTTATACAGACGCTATATGTTCGCATTAAATTTCGATTAAATTAATGATAAGTACTTAATCATGCGATGGTTGTATTGAGCAAACGCGCCTTATCGCATAGTATTATTTAAAACAGTAATAAAAAAGATGCATTATGGAGTTTGTTCGCCCGCTGGAGCCAATTCTGATCATCGACAATGATCAGTCCATGCGCAGTTCTTTAGCCGCGATTCTCACCGACCTAGGTTATGACCAGATCACCGGTAGCGCGGATATTAACGACGCAAAACCTTTACTCGCACAACTAGATCCTAAGGTTATCTTCGTCGATATCGCCTTACCCGACAGCGATGGCTGCGATATTATCAGCTACCTGTCTGAGCTACATCCGCACTGTAAAATCATCCTCTGTGCCGATCATAATTCCTATGAGAATGTTGAGCACAATTGGGAGTTTGGCGCCGAGGAATACATTAGTAAGCCTTTTAATGCCAATAAAGTCGACATGGTCATGAAGCGTTTAGAGCTTAACTAACCCCTTATGCAAGAAAAATTAAAACAACTTACGCTTGGTTTGGCGGATGTCATCTTTGGCAAAGAGCAACAAATCAAGCTAGCGCTATGCGCCATGCTTTCTCGTGGTCACTTGTTACTTGAAGACCTTCCCGGTATGGGTAAGACAACACTGTCTCATGGTCTGGCACAAACCTTAGGTATGAGCTACCAGCGTATCCAGTTTACCAGTGACTTACTGCCCGCTGATATTCTTGGTGCCAGTATTTTTAATACCAAAGAACAGAAATTTACATTTCATAAAGGCCCTATTTTCAGCCAAATGGTTTTGGCCGATGAAATTAACCGCGCAGGTCCCAAAACGCAAAGTGCTCTGCTCGAAGCCATGGAAGAAGGCTGTGTCAGCATTGATTCCGAACGCTATACATTGCCGTCGCCTTTTTTCGTTATCGCCACGCAAAACCCGCAACACCAATCAGGGACCTTTCCGTTACCCGAATCCCAGTTAGACCGCTTTTTTATGCGCATCAGCCTAGGGTTTCCACCGGCAGATGCGGAAAAGCTCCTGATCAAAGGCCTTGGCCCCCAAAGACACAAGCCAATTAAGCCCATCATCACCTGTGACGAGCTGCAGAGTATGCAGAATCAGGTAGATAATGTCAGCATCGCCAATACTGTGGTTGATTATATCCTCGCTTTAGTGACCTTAACCCGTCACGATCGCGATATTACTCATCCGCTGTCACCTCGCGCTAGCATTGCACTGGCACAAGGTGCAAAGGCCTGGGCTTTCCTGGAAGGTCGTGATTATGTGATGCCCGAGGATGTGCAGGCGGTCTTTGCCAGCATCTGTGAGCATCGCGTCAATCCGCATGACAATTACAGCCAGGCCAGTGTCTGTGACGATATCTTACGCCGGGTCAAGGTGCCTTTGTAGTATGGTCGCCCTGCTACACAAGATCTGTGCCCCACTCCATCACCGACTCCAAGACTGGCTGCTCAGGGATAAGCATAAAACAGCGACGTTAACCTTAGGTCACAGCACAGTGTATGTACTGCCTTCAAAGCTTGGCTTTGGGTTTCTATTGGTTGCCGGGCTCAATTTTATTCTTGCCGCCAACTACCAAAATAATCTGGTGCAGTTGAGCTCTTACTTGATGTTGGTACTCGTACTCATGTCGTTGATCCAGTCCTACGCCAATATCAGGGGGCTGCAACTGCAATTTAAGGAAGTACCTAGTGGTTACGCCAATCAAGGGCGAACTTATCGCCTGAGTGTCACTAACCAACAGCGAAATAGCTATGCTGTTCAATTCCAGTGGCGTGGCAATACGACCTTGGTTGAGAAAGTCGATAGTACCAGTCAGGATGTCTATATTAATGGCGATAAACAACCTAGAGGTTGTTATCAGGTACCTAGGTTAAAAATATTTTCTACCTATCCATTTGGTCTCGCCAAAGTGTGGAGCTATCTCGAAGCCAATGCCGATTATTATGTTTATCCTGCGCCGCAGCCACATAACCATGCCCTAAATAAGCAAGCGCTTAGTGAAACGCCGCAACAAAGTAGTGGCGCCCTGAGTCAGTCCGGCAATGACGAATTCGATGGCCTTAAAGAGCATAAACAGCTAGCAGATTATCGGCGCATTTCCTGGAAGCATTTCGCTAAGCGTGAGCAGCTTTTAGTCAAAGAGTTTATTACCGAGGCTGACAGTGCCTATGTCGTCGATTTTGGGCAATTACCCGGTGATATCGAAAATCGCTTAAGCCTGATGGCCTATAGTATTGAGCAGGCACAAATCCAACATATTCCCATAGCCGTCAGGTTACCAGGCCTCACGCTACCCAGTGATAGCAGCGATGAACACTACCTAAAAGCACTTCGCACCCTCGCCCTTTATAAAAACCGGGGCGCAATTCATGAGTAATTTTGCCAGTAGCGCCTTAAGCTTTATCTATATCGGCATCCTTATGTTGTTAGCGACTGAGCTCCCGACCATGTTGTTAAGTCTGTTGCTGCTGTTATGCCTTTGGAATTTATTGCTTGCCAATAAGGGATTAACACGTCCAGCGTTGCTGGCTACAAATATTCTCGCCGCCGCCCTGTTGGCGGTACTCTTTATTACCGTGGACTTAAAACAAAGTGTTTTATTGTTTGTGACCATGCTGCTACAGGCCAGTATTTTAAAACTGTTGCAGGCAAGTAGCGCAAAGCAACAGCAAACGGTGATCGTACTCACCTTTTTCTCTATCTCAACGGTCTTTCTTTATCAACAGTCGCTATATAGTACATTGCTCGTCGGTCTCTTTTTCATCGCCCTGACCATAGCACTGGCGAGTCTCAACGGCCTACCAACCACACGTTTAGCGATACGAAAGAGCATTTATTCGCTGAGTATTGCCGTACCTTTAGCGGCGCTGATGTTGGTATTCGTACCAAAAATGCCCGCCTTTTGGCAATTACCTGGGGCTAATTCCGCTAAAACCGGTCTTAATGAGCGTATAGACCCGTTTGACATCGCCAGTTTGGCTAAATCCGACGAGCTGGTATTTCGCGCCGAGTTTAATGACACTCTGGCGTCACCCCCCTATTACTGGCGCGCCATGTTACACACTGAGTTTGACGGCAGAGCCTGGATAAAAGCAAAGATACCGGCCCAGGCGCGCACCAATATCGATTGGCCTGCCTATTCGGGCTCGGCACAAATATACCTTGAAAAAAGTGCGAACCCTTGGCTTTATACGCTCGGAGATGGTGTGAGTCGCGCATCCGACGTTAGAAACCTAAGCGATGGTTTGTTACAACGTAAAGACCCCTCCGCTTCGAGCTTTAAATACCCGCTAAGTTATCGGCCGCAATTGCCCGAGGCTTTGAGTCGCTATGAGTATCAGTATTACACCCAATTGCCACAGCAAGGGAACCCGCTGACCCGTAACTTGGCGAGACGCCTGGGTACCAAAAGCAATGATGCCAACGCGTTTATCGCGGAGCTTTATGATTATTACCGCTATCAAGGCTTTACCTATACGCTGACCCCAACCCCTATTACCGGCAGCGATACGCTGGACATCTTTTTAACGCAGACGCAGCGTGGGTTTTGTGGCCATTATGCCAGCGTCAGCGCCTTTATGATGCGCAGCGTCGGAATACCGGCTCGGGTAGTCTCCGGTTATTTAGGCGGAGAAAATGTCGGCGGCAGTGATTATTTATCTGTGTATCAGTATGACGCTCACGCCTGGGTCGAATATCATGACGGTGTACGTTGGCAGCGTTTTGATGCCACCGCAGTGGTGGCACCTGGGCGCCTTAATGGCTCCTTATCTCAAGTTGAGCAGTTACGGCAAGAATTTCGCGCCAACCTCGAGCTTGGCCTTTTGCAACTTAGTAGCTTTAAATCTCTGAACTGGCTGCGTATTCAACTAGAAAAAATCGATTACACCTGGACCAAATGGGTCTTAGGGTTCGACCAGCAAAAGCAAAATAACTTACTAAAGGGCTTGCTGGGAAGTCAGTTCGCACAATACAGTATGGCCCTCGTGGTAATTGCCATTGCCCTGACGTTATTTATTGTGTTGATGCTAAGCTCACGCCAACGCAAGGTGCAACTGACCTTCAGTGCCAAACAATTATCCAGGCTATTTGATGCCGCCGAAGCTTCCGCTCTGTTATCACCAGAGCAACTGACCCCAGTAGCACAGCTCGACTATCTGGCGACACATACGCCACAACTAAAAGCGCACATGGAAAGAATTTCACGTTTGTATGTTCAAACAACCTATGAGCAACAGCCTCTAACCAAAAAGCAGCGCTTAGAACTTAAAAAATTAGTAAATAAATCAATAAAGATTATCGGTTAATCACATGAATGCAGTAATTATTGGCGTGGTTCTCATGCTGTTATTAACCCTGTTTAGGGTCAATGTTATTGTCGCCATGACGGTCGCGGCACTTGCCAGCGGCTTGGTCGGCGGACTCTCCCTCACCGATACGGTAAATGCTTTCAATAATGGGCTGTCCGGTGGTGCAGAAATAGCCTTGAGCTATGCCATGCTAGGCGCCTTTGCCGTAGCCATCGCCAAATCCGGGCTCACTAACTTATTGGCAGCGCGATTGCTGACCTTAATGGGTAAAGAGCAGACGTCGCAGCGCTATTTATCCTTTGCCATTATGACAGTGATTCTTTTTTGTGCATTAAGCTCACAAAACCTTATCCCGGTCCATATCGCCTTTATTCCTATTTTGATCCCACCATTACTGGGCATTTTTAACCGCTTGCAACTGGACCGCCGCGCCATCGCCTGCATTCTCACCTTTGGCTTGGCAACCGCCTATATGGTACTGCCCTACGGTTTTGGTGGCATCTATCTTTATAATATTTTGCACCTTAACCTGGTCGAGAATGCCCTGGTAATTGATAAGAGCGCGGTGCCTAAGGCCATGATTATTCCGGCTATAGGCATGTTTGTTGGCTTATTAGTGGCAATATTTATTAGTTACCGACGTAAGCGTGAATATAATCACAGCGCTGTCAGCGAGGACGAGGCACTCAAGGTAGAGAACCCGGGCAAGGTATTAATGGTCGGCACTTTAGCCATTCTTTTATCGCTTATCGCCCAGTTTATGAGCCAGTCGATGATACTCGGCGGCCTAGTCGGGGTCATGGTTTTTACCATCTTTG
Organism: Pseudoalteromonas sp. T1lg48; assembly: GCF_002964785.1. GTDB lineage: Bacteria > Pseudomonadota > Gammaproteobacteria > Enterobacterales > Alteromonadaceae > Pseudoalteromonas. The sequence continues at coordinate 283,448 of NZ_PQCC01000018.1, read as the reverse complement.
GTATCGTCAAATGGCACGAAAACCAGGATGTGTTTTCTAAAGGCGTGGCCATGATGGCGATGATAGGTTTCATTATGATTTCCGCACAGGGGTTTGCCGAAGTGATGAAGGCCACCGGCCACATCGGCACCTTGGTAAGCACCGCAACAGAGTTAATTGGCGGCAATAAGCCGCTGGCCGCATTACTTATATTGCTAGTCGGTCTGATGATCACCATGGGCATAGGCAGTTCGTTTTCCACCGTGCCCATTATCGCTGCCCTTTTTGTGCCATTGTGTTTACAACTGGGTTTTTCACCCATGGCCACTGCCGCCTTGGTTGGCACCGCCGGCGCCTTAGGCGATGCGGGCTCCCCCGCTTCGGATTCGACCCTAGGACCAACATCGGGCTTAAATGTTGATGGTCAACACGATCATATTTGGGACTCAGTGGTCCCAACCTTTATCCACTTTAATATCCCCTTAGTGATATTTGGCTGGATAGCGGCCATGGTGCTGTAGACACACTTAGCAACCCGAAAAAGGCGCAGTATTGCGGCTCTTTTTATACCGAACAAGCTATCTAGTAACCCGGTCATACAAAGAGACGATAGTCGCTTGTACACCGCATTTTTAGAAATTAGTTGCCGATGCTAAGGTTTCATATCAGCCTAATTTAGGTATGATGTGTTCAATTTAGGTGGGGTATAAAAAAGGGAGCCTAAGCCCCCAATCTATTTAATCGCTAAATCCGTTGAGCATTCGCTCGCACACCACCGGCGTCGGACGATGATTTTCATCAACGGCGACAAAGGTAAAGCTACCGCGAATTGCTAGGTGCTTGTTGTCTTTGTGCATGGTCTCGAGGAAGATTTCCACGTCCACCTTTAAGCTGGTATTACCCACGTGCACTACCTTAGATACCAATTCGGCAAAGGTACCCGCAGGAATTGCCTCTTTAAAGTCGACACGGTCTGAAGAAATGGTTACTAAGGGCTTGCGACAAAAACGGGTCGCAGCAATAAAGGCAACCTCATCCATCCACGCCAGGGCATCGCCACCGAACAAGGTGTTATGGTGGTTGGTTCGCCCAGGAAACACGGTTTTAGTTACATGGGTGATTGAGTCGTGAATACGCTGTGCAACAATTGCTTCTTTATCTATGGTATTAGTCATTCGTGTTAGCTTCGCTCGCTAGAGTATCTATCATCATAAGTTGAGGGTCTAACCGGGTGTTAAACCAGTTAAAACGCCAGTCTAAATGCGGGCCTGTAACCCGCCCTGTGGCACCAATTTGGCCGATGCGCTCGCCTGTTTCAATAATTTCACCTTCGTCAACAAGCACCTTGTGCATGTGGATATAGGTTGAACTGATACCATGACCGTGGTCGATGATCACTGTGCCGCCGGAGTAATAAAGGTCCGAGTGTGCAAACACCACTCGTCCAGGCAGCGGTGCATAGATGGGCGTGCCGGTCTTGTTAGCAATGTCCAAACCAAAATGGGGGCGCTTAGGCGTGCCGTTAAAGTAACGTTGACTGCCATAGACCCCGGAGATTCGCCCTTGTGCCGGGCGATAAACGGTTGCCATAAAGTCGGTTAATTCCGATTCATTGGCACGGGCCTGGCGAACCATGGCGGCTTCACTGCGAATACGCTCCAGCACCTCCTGGGGTGGCGCCACATATTTCTTCTCAACCCCTTCGATACGATCGATATCGTATTCACGCTGGGTTACGGTAAAATCCAGATACTGCCAATTGCCTTGCTGATCAAGCCACTTAAGCTGCTGCTGCGGCTCGGCATCGCGGCCAATACCAAACACAAAGTAGCCTTCTGCATTACGTTTTAGTTCGCGATCGGCAAACACGACCTTTTGCGCATCAGGGAGTTGCCCAATCAGCATGGCTCCTTGCGTAAGCGACCCCTTAACCAAAGGCGCTGGTAAGTTTGCCCCTTTAGCGGAGACGACCGGACTACCAATACATGCAAGAGCAATTAAACTCGAGCAAATGAAACGTTTAAGCATAACTAATGGATCCTTTCCCTACCCCTTCATATGCTGTCACCTTAACCTGCTTGTCGGGGTGTTGTTGTTTTAATTCTTGAGCCATAAAATCGGCGATACATTCAACCGTGGTATCGCAAGGAAGTATTTCAACGCACTCAGCACTGATGGCAAGCTCAAATTCACCCTGAGTTGAACGATAACGGCTGCAAAGGTCACCTTCCTGGGCCTGGATATGCTGCAGTTGCGTCGCATCCACTTTATCTTCTGCGCTAAGTAGGTAAATGTCTTGCCAACGGTCGGCCCATTCTTTTTGTAAGCGCGGCATCGCCATGCCATCAAGCTCAATACCCAAGGTGCTGCGATGACCATGGATAATGCGCTGGCAGTTACCATCGTGCTTTTTAAGGCCGTGAGAATAGTGATAGTAGAAGCTGCTACTTGGCTCGGGCCGCAAATGTAGGCCCATACCGGTAACATTGGCCGGCAACTGGGGAGTGATCAAGGTAATCAGATGCGCTGTTAGCGCCTGCTCATCAATGCGTGGCGCGTCAATTTTACTCACCGCCTGCAATGGCGCACTCATTGCCAAATGATGATTGGCGCCAAAACGGGCGTCGAGAATAACGAGCTCATCACGCTCTACCAGGCTCAGATCCGCCTGCATCGGCACTGCCAAGGTGTGGTCGACACTGTCATCGATAATGCGTTTTATCTGCTTTTTTACCAAGCCAAAATCAAGCACCATGGATTCATCATTCAAATCTCCATCCAGGGTTAAATCAACAATCCAACTTTCTCCTACCGGTCCTCGGTCGGGACAAAAATATGAAAAATCGATAACGGTAAGATCGTTGACAAACAAAGTCATAGGCTAGCCTAAAAAGCAATTGAGAATTTTGTCCAAATTATACAGAGGAAAGGGTTAAATTGCTGCCCTTTTGCGGATTTATTGGTAATTTCCGGCCCTTTAACAGTGACACAACTTCAAGTTCACATAAATTACATAAAAAACGCGTAAAACTAAGTCATTAAATGACTGCTCAGAGTTGTTTAGCGTACAGGTGTACGCTAAAGTAGCTGCAAATTTTCAAACAATAAGTGTGTTATGGAACGTAAGAATAGCTACTCGAAAGAAGACTTGGTGTTGTGTGGTGAAGGCAAAATGTTCGGTGAGAACAATTGCCGTCTTCCTAGCGACAATATGTTAATGATGGATCGCATCGTCTCTATTACTGAAGATGGTGGTGAGCACGGTAAAGGCCAAATCATTGCCGAGCTGGATATTGACCCGTCGCTGTGGTTCTTTGACTGTCACTTTAAAGGTGATCCGGTAATGCCTGGTTGTCTTGGCCTAGATGCAATGTGGCAAATCGTCGGCTTTTTCTTAGGTTGGTCTGGTGGACCAGGTCTTGGTCGCGCCCTGGGTGTGGGCGAAGTTAAATTTACCGGTCAGATCTTGCCTACCGCTAAAAAAGTAACCTACCGCATCGATATGAAACGTGTTATCAAGCGTAAATTATTCATGGGCATGGCTGATGGTACCGTAGAGGTAGATGGTCGTGTTATCTATGAAGCGAAAGATTTAAAAGTAGGTCTTTTCCAAGATACCAGCGCGTTTTAAGCGCCAGCACTAAATACGTAAAAACGCCGCTAAATAGCGGCGTTTTTATTTTGAATTTAGACTTTAAATTGGGCTCGTTCTTCGATGGCCTCTCGCCACCCGCCAAGCCATTGTGATCGCGGGTCGAGCTGTTGGTAGGGGCAGTTTTCTTTTGAGCGGCCTGCCATGCCTGCTTTATAACCTTGAGAATGGGCGCGTTCTAGACGATCACGTTTTTGTCTCTTCATAGGTAAAGTCCTCACCATTGTAGTTTCGTCATTTGTAGTGTTTTTATCATCTACAAGTAATGGATAATTAATAGAACTGTCATTTTTGTTGGCCATACTTAAAACCACAGCAGGTTATTTAGGCGCGATGAACAGTTGTTGACTGCGAAAAAATAAGTGGCCGTACCTCTGTTTCTTCGACCGATTACATGGACTCCGTAATAACGGTATCGTCTGCAGCGCTAAAATCCGTGTAATTGACGGTAATATCTTCTTGCGCAAAACGGACGATACTTACAACTACTGACAACGAAAGTGACTAATAAGTTCCGTTGTCCCTAAGGTCAATCTGCCGTCTATTGAGACAGTTTTCAAGTCTTATTTTTTGGCGTGGCTAGATATAATATGTGCATGCTTTTTGTAGAAAACAAAAGTGGCGCAGATCTTCACAACATTGCGTTTGCGAACCGCGATCTTATGTTAATTTTTGCATCAACTATGTTTTTTTGGGTTCTTTGATAAAAAATAATCCGGCTGTTTTGCGCACAGTGAAAACTCCCTTGTATTCTTATACGGCAGCTTCATAAAACCCGCCACCCCAACCCCGTCTATGCTCATGGCATACTGCATAATTTCATTGAGAAGTTGCACAAAACGTGCTTCCTGGCTGGCATCAAGCAGACGATAATAGTGGTGAACTTTCAGACGTTGTGGCAAAGACTCGAAAATGATGCAGCCGGTGTGATGAATTTTATTGAGCTCGAAAACACATTGAATAATCTTTTTCGGCAGTTGTAACTGCTCGTCCGGATCTTTTCCGTCCTCAAAGTAAGAATGTGGCCTCAGCATCTCCGTGGAGGGTATATCTATGACGTCATAGCTGAGCTCGGGTAACTGCTCAAACACAAAAGCGCCGGTGTCGTCTCGCTCAAGCTGAATGGTTTGTCTGGCGTCGAACAAACAACACTTAAACAAGCCCTTCTGTTCAATGCCTTGGGCCAGCTTCACCGTGTTGTCGACCGCATCCTGAAACGCCAGTTGCATTGATTCGTCGTAGAGTATCAGGCTTGATTCGACAAACAGGTTATCCTTTTTCCAGTGAAAACTGAGGCCGCCCACCACAGGGTATTTTGCCAGACGGCTAATGGCGGCAAGAAACGCTTTTTCCGTGTCGCCGGTGTCGAACAAAAACTCCCGATAATAACGCTCTAACTGGGCGTCGTTAACATCGCTTAAACGCTTATCAGCGTCGGCCTGGCGTAGAAACTGTTTACGCGAGCTATATACTACTGTGTCGGGCAAGATATCGGCCACCGAGCTCCAAAACGGGATCAGCGACTTAGACGGTACGCGCTGCTGCACAGGCACAAAAGCGCGAGCCATAGCTGGCATATTACGCATAAAATAATCGCCGGCACTGTCCCGTGTAGCCTTATCCTTACTAAGCATTGCGTCTATTACCCTGGCGAATTCCATAGGCAGCCCCAGGGAGCTGGCGGGAATAACCTGGGCACCAAACCGGCAGGACTGAGCCGACGCCAACGCATACAAGGTCGAGGCGACGCCCTGCTCATCAAAACGCGGCGACGACTTAGCGCCGGACATCTGCTCGTCACCGATAAAATACACATCCCCCATACGAGCGTTGGTATTGGTAATGTCCGCAGACATTAAATCCATGACATTGGCGCCCACGGGATGACCCTGGGCATCGAGTTGGGCATACACTGAGCTACCCCAATCGACCAAAGACAAGGCGCCGGTGCGCGGATCCCATACCAAATTAGAGGGTTTAATATCGCCATGGACAACGGGAGTTGGGGTAATGCCATTGCGGTGGTTACGCAACACCAATAACAACTGATGTAATTGCAGTGCCAAGGCAAGCAGTTGTTTCGCGGATATTTTCCCCAAGCGCAGGGAAAAATGCTCTAGATCGTGCCCTAAAGACCGGGCCATCATCAAGATCCCCTGTTTTTTAATACGCTCAAAGGCATAAAATTTAGGGATCATCGGATGATTGAAACGCGACAGCATATAGGCTTCGTCTTCGAGGCGATCGCGGACCGATTGCGCCAGAGTAATACGGGAGAACTTAAACACCCACTGCTGCGCTTTGTCGTCCACACCGGCAAACACAAAACCGTAAGCACCGGAGCCAATCAATTCAACCTCCTGGTAGCCAAGCATAGTCAATTGCTTAATACAGATGTTAAGCCATTGCTTGTGTTTTTTTGCATCACGGTGTGAAAGCAGATAAATAGACTGCTCTTCATTGATGTAGAAGTTCGTGATCGGCCGCTGCGCCACCGTTACCTCGGTGTTTGAATAAATGCTAACTATCTGCTCAGTTTACGCTTTTTTTCCGCCATTCGAAATAACCGGAAACAAATTCACCCAGCCCGTGCGCTTGTTAAGGCAGGTTCAATACAGTATGCTTTTTGCTCACAATTACACTTATAAATAGAAATGGAGTTCTCATGAAGAAAGTCCTCGTTGGCGCGGCGGTTGTTGCTGCCCTTGGTGTTGGTGTGTATTACCAGCAAACTAATCAAACCAGTGCCGCAATTAACCTCGCCGAATTGGACTATGTGCCAGCAGACACGGTGTTTTTCGCGTCTCAGCTTACCCCCTTCCCCTATGAACAATATGCCAAGTTATTACCCGCGACTGTGCTGAGCGATGAGCAACGCGGTCAGTTCAGTGAAATCACCGAGGCATTGAGACAAGAAGGCGACGCAACGGCGGTATTCATTGCCGAGCTGGTGAGTAAATATGAGCAGGCCATGGCAAGTCAAAGTGCAGATAAGATTTGGGGTTTTGGCAGCGAACTGCGTTACCTGACCTATGCGGTTGGCCTTATGCCGGTTGCTCGTATCGAGCTGGCCGAGCCACAAACCTTTATTGGTACACTTAAGGAAGCGGCCGATAAAGCGGGCCTGAATTATCAAGAGCACACCTTGGCTAATACCGCCTATACCCGCTTTATCCTTGAAGCACAGCAAGGCCAGTCTCTTGAACTCATCACCAGCGTGCAAGGACAGTGGTTAACCCTGACCTTAAGCAGCGACATGTTTGGCAGCGACGACGATCTTGCCCTTGCCTTGGCCACCGAAAAGCCCGCGAATTCATTGGCTAGCACCGGTCGCTTACAAGCCTACGCTGACAAATACGACTGGGACGGCAGCTCGGTCAATTTTATCGATAATAAGGCGTTGGTTTCGGCTCTGGTTGCCGAAAAACCTTCACGCCTGGGTACCATGATCGACACCTTTATAGCCAAAGCAGGAAAGGAAGATGCGTTAGACGCACTGCGCACCCCGGGCTGTAAAAAAGATCTACCCGCCATCGCTACTAAATTCCCGGCCGTGGTGTGGGGCACATCGGATTTAGAAGTCACCAGCAGCTATGCTAATTTTGACGCCGATGTTATTTTCGAAAGCAGTGATAACGACCTGCTTGGCGCCCTGGCAACCCTGCGCGGTTTTATTCCACAACATGTTACCCAAGCCGATGCGGCCATTTTGAGCCTGGGTTATGGCATTGACGTCTCAAAGGTGGGCTCGCTAACCAACACCTTATGGAGCTCCTTCACCCAAGCCGAGTTCGAATGTGAGCCGTTATTAATGGCTCAAGAGCAGGCTCAGGGAGCCAATCCCATGGCCATCGCCATGGCGACAGGTATGTTTTACGGCGTTAAGGGTGTCAGCGTCACCATAAACGATTTAGAGCTGGATTTAACCAACCCACATGCGCCTGATATCAAAGAGTTTAGCGGCCTGGTAACGCTCAGTGCCGATGATCCTATGACACTGATCAATACCGCCAAATCACTGGTACCAGAGCTTGCCCAAGTAACAATTCCAAGCGATGGCAGTGCCGTTTCAGTGAACGAGCTACTGGAAATGGGCATGGAACACGACTTGGACATGAAGTTAGCGGTCAAAGGTAACCACATTACCTTCTATACCGGTGAGCAAGCCGAGCAGCAAGCCAGCGCCTTGCAAAATCAAGCGCTTGAAGCCAATGGTCTGCTTGGTATGACGGTTAATCTCGCGCCATTAATGGAAATAGTTGTCGCCGCCAATGAAGCGAGCGGACAAGAGCTGCCGCCGGAATTAAAAGCTCTGGCCGAGCAAAATATTTCCGGTTCAATGACCACAGACATCAATGGTCATGGTATACAGCTAAGTTCTAGCTCGCATATTCGTAAAAACTAACGAATAGAAAGCAAACACAAAAAAGGCGGTCATTGACCGCCTTTTTTACGTCGAATATACGTCTTACAAACGAATACCACCGTCGATTTCAACCACACGCCCGGTGAAGAAATCGTTTTCGAAGATATACTTGGCAGTATGTGCGATTTCCTCGGCTTCACCAAGGCGACCCACCGGCTTCATCTTCACCAGGCGCTCTTTGGCTTCTGGCTTCATGGCATCCGTCATCTTGGTACGAATAACACCTGGGGCAATGGCGCCCACGCGAATACCAAAACGACCCAGCTCTTTAGCCCAGCTGGTCGTCATGGCAACCACGCCGGATTTAGCCGCCGAGTAGTTGGTCTGACCCATGTTACCGGCACGTGCCACACTACTCATGTTGATGATAACGCCGCCCTCACCGCTTTCAACCATGTGTACCGCTGCTTCACGGCCACATAGGAAAACACCGGTGAGGTTAACGTCAATAACAGACTGGAATTGCGCCAGTGACATCTTATCAACCACCTTGCCTTCTTTGGCCTTGATAAAGAGACCGTCGCGCAGAATACCGGCGTTATTGATAAGGCCATGAATGGCACCAAAGTCTTGAGCGATAGCGGCAAAAGTTGCTTCCACTTCCTGCTCAACACTGACGTTGGCTACATAGGCTTTAATTTTTGCATCCGTATTGGTACTGGCCTGACGTAAATGCGTCACGGCTTCATCCAACAGAGCACTGTCCATATCGATCAGGGCCAACTGGGCGCCTTGCTCGGCAGCCATTTGCGCCATGGCGAGACCCAAGCCCTGGGCACCACCGGTGACAACTATGGTTTTATTATTTAAATCCATGCTTATTTCTTCTCAAATAGGGTAAAAATAGCGCTGAAGTCTTTCGCTCCCGCCCCTTGGTTTTGCAACAGGGTGTAGAGGTTTTTGCTAAGCGCACCAAGTGGTGTTACCGAGCCTGAGTTTTGCGCCGCTTCTAAGGCCAGCCCCAGGTCTTTAGCCATCAAATCAACCATAAAGCCCGGCTGGTACTGGTTGCTTGAAGGCACAGAATCAATCACACCCGGACATGGGTTATACAGCTCTAGCGTCCAGTTACGGCCTGAGCTGTTAAGCATGATCTCAGACAGGACCTTAGGATCAAGGCCGTGATTAATACCCATTTGCAGGGCTTCACTGGTTCCCGCCATCAAGATACTCAACAGCATATTGTTACAGATTTTAGCCACTTGCCCGGCGCCAATGGCACCGGCATGGAAAATATTCTTACCCATGTTTTGTAAAATGGGCTCAACCACATCGAAATGTTCCTGCGCACCACCGACGATAAAGGTTAAGGTACCCGCCGCGGCACCTGCTACGCCACCTGAAACCGGCGCGTCGACAAAGGCAATGCCCTTGTCCATTAGTGCTTCGCCAAGACTCTTGGCACTGGCCGCATCTATGGTTGAGCAGTCGATCACAATGGCATCGTCACCAAGATGGTTAATTAAGCCATTTTCGCCTAAATAAAGTGATTGCACATGCTTGGCCGCTGGGAGCATGCTGATCACAAAGTTAGCACCCTGAGCGACATCATTGGCGTTCTTACACGCCATTGCCCCTTCCTCAGCCAACTGGCTGACCACATGCTGGTTTAAATCAAATACTTGCACTTCGTGGCCGGCGGCAATCAGGTTACGCGCCATTGGCGCGCCCATATTACCCAGGCCGATAAATCCTATTTTAGCCATGCCTTTCTCCTAAGCTAAGCTTGCCAACGGGTGGCTCTCACCCATGGGTGCAAAAAATCGTTCGATCACATCGGCAGGCACACTCTCTAAAGTGGGATATTGCCACTTCGGTGCCATGTCTTTATCGATCAAGAGCGCACGTACGCCCTCTTGGAATTCACCTACCTCACAGCAGGTTACCGACATACCCAGTTCCATTTGGAAACAGGCTTTAAGGGATAGACCCTGAGCACGTTTAAGCTGTTCGAAAACCAGGTGTGCGCTGAGCGGACAGCCGTGTTTCAGGGTTTTGATGGCCTTGGCCAACCACTTATCCTCGGTCTCTATGCCGCTCAGGTAATCCACCTTGGCTTCCAAAGTATCGAATTCGGCTAGCTTGGCGATAACTGCCTGATGCTTGCGCAGGCCACCTTTTTCCATCGCCTTGGACTCGCTTTCGAATTTCTTCAACAGCTGCGTCAGCTTATCGTGATTAAGAGCGGAAACCTTACCCCAGCTTTGTTCACACAAGGTGCTGAGCAACTCAACAAAGCGCTCGCTGTCGATGCTGTGATCCGCCAAACTTGCAAAACGAGCATCATCGGCATTCATTAATGCCCCGGTTAGACCGAGGAATAGACCCACCTGGTCTGGCGCTTTTTGCAAGAAATAGCTGCCGCCCACATCCGGGTATAAGCCTATGGTGATTTCCGGCATGGCAAGCTTAGAGCGCTCGGTGACCACGCGGTGGCTGGCACCGGCCATCAGGCCCATACCGCCACCCATGATAAAGCCATCACCCCACACGATGATCGGCTTGTCATAGCAGTGGATGGCATAATCCAGGCGGTATTCTTCGCTAAAGAAGGTCTTACCATAGTCTTTGGGCTCACCCGTGGCCATAGCGCGGTGCAGGCTGACCACATCGCCGCCGGCGCAAAAGGCTTTGTCGCCGGCGCCCTTGATGATCACCAAGGCAACCTCGTCGTCGCTTTGCCAATTGGTCAGCTGCTCGTCGAGCAGGCGGATCATATTCAGGTTTAAGGCATTGAGTGCTTTTGGCACATTTAAGGTAGCAAGGGCGATTTTTGCGCCATTGCTACACTGAGCCAGCTCAAACACCACCTCTGATTCTGGGTTATTGAGAGGGATCAGTGTATCCATTAGCCGTTCACCCAGTTCGCTTTGCGTTTTTCCAAGAAGGCGTTTACACCTTCTTTTTGGTCTTGCGTGTCGAACAATTTCACAAACAGCTCACGCTCCAAAGGCAAGGCACTGGTGATGTCGCCGTGACGACCCTTTTGAATCAGTTCCTTACAGTAGCTTACTGCTACCGGGCTTTGGTCGCCCACTTGCTCGGCAAGAGCCATTGCTTTATCAAGGGCACCACCTGTCGCTACCACTTCTTCTACCAGACCAATTTCTTTGGCCTTGTCGGCTTTAATGCGCTCGCCACACAGGATCATGCGCTTGGCCCAGCCTTCGCCCACCAGCCATGACAGGTTTTGAGTACCACCGGCACAAGGAAGCAGACCCACCTTGGCTTCCGGCAGTGCCATTTGCGCTTGCTCTTCAGCGATACGGATATCACAGGCCAAGGCCACTTCAAGACCGCCGCCCATAGCATAACCATTGATAGCGGCAATCGACACACCGCGGAAATTGCTTAGCGCTTCAAAGGCGGCACCAAAGACTTGTGACATCTGCGCAGCTACGCCCTTGTCACCACTGGCGAATACATTTAAGTCGGCGCCGGCCGAGAAAAACTTCTCACCCTCGCCTGTCAGTACCAAGGCAAAGATATCTTTATCGGCGTTAAGGGCTTCAACCTGTTCTTTAAGGCTGATAAGCGTTTGTTCAGTCCAGGTGTTTGCCGGCGGATTACTCATGGTAAGGACGGCAATATGCCCTTTTTTTTCTAGTTGAATTTGTGCTGACATAACTTCCTCCTAAAGAATTTCGTTCACTTCATCGGCCAGAATACGTCTAGCAACGATTAAGCGCATGATTTCGTTCGTACCTTCGAGAATTTGGTGAACACGTACATCACGCAGATGACGCTCAAGCGGGTATTCTTTAATGTAACCGTAACCACCGTGGATCTGTAGCGCGTCGTCACACACCTTCACGCCCACATCGGTAGCAAAACGCTTGGCCATGGCGCAATAGGCTGTTTTTTCGCTATCGCCACTGTCCAGTTTAAACGCCGCCAGGCGAACCATTTGACGTGCTGCCACCAATTCGGTGTTCATATCCGCCAGTTTAAATTGCAATGCCTGGAATGCCGCCAACGGCTTACCGAACTGCTCACGCTCCTTAAGATAGGCTTTCGCCGTGTTCAAGGCTTGTTGTGCAGTACCAATTGAACAGGTGGCGATATTAATACGGCCGCCATCCAGGCCCTGCATAGCGAACTTAAAGCCTTCGCCTTCGTTACCTAACAGGTGATCCGCTGGGATACGTACGTTTTCAAAGGTAACCAGACGAGTCGGCTGTGCGTTCCAGCCCATTTTCTCTTCCGCTTTACCATAGCTGATGCCTTCTGCATCCGCAGGAACCACAAAGGCGCTAATGCCTTTGGGGCCTTCTTCACCGGTACGGGCCATGACCACCAGCACTTCTGTGCTGCCGGCGCCAGAGATAAACATTTTTGAACCCGTGATGTAGTAATGGTCACCATCACGTACGGCCTTGGTTTTAAGCGAGGCCGCGTCCGAGCCGCTGCCTGGCTCAGTCAAACAATAAGAAGCCAGTTTTTCACCGGTTACCAACTCTGGGCAATAGGTGTCTTTCGCCGTTTGGGTACCGAAACTTGCTACCATCCAGGTCGCCATATTGTGAATGGTCAACATTGCCGTGGTGGCGGTACAGCCTTTGGCCAGCTGCTCAAAAATGATGCTTGAGTCTAGACGAGAAAGACCTAAACCACCGGCTTCTTCCGGGGTGTAAAGGGAACAAAAGCCTAGCTCACCGGCTTTTTGAATGGTTTCTTTGGGGAAAATATGTTCCTGATCCCATTTTGCTGCAAAAGGGGCTAGTTCCTGGCTGGCGAAACGCTCGGCCATATCGGCAAAGGCCAGTTGATCTTCACTAAGATTAAAGTCCATAACACACTCTCTTGTACTACATGCTTATCGGGCCGCTCCTTGGCGACCCGTAAAGAAATTATTTAAGGTGAATACTCATGTTTGGTCCACTTACCACGTCGTCTTCAAACCAACGTGCAGTAATGGTCTTGGTCTCGGTATAGAAACGGACACCCTGCTTACCATAGGTATGCTGGTCGCCGTAGAACGAGCCCTTCCAACCGGTGAACGAGAAGAATGGCAATGGCACAGGGATGGGTACGTTCACACCTACCTGACCTACTTCAATGTGGTGCTGGAACTTACGTGCCGCAGCGCCACTGGCGGTAAAGATAGAAGTACCGTTACCGTATGGGTTGTCATTGATTAGGGCAATGGCTTCGTCCAGGGTGTCTACAAACACACAGCACAATACCGGGCCGAAGATTTCTTCGCGGTAAATGGCCATATCAGGCGTGACATTGGTGAACAGCGTAGGTCCAACCCAGTTACCTTCTTCATAGCCTTCAACGGTAAAGTCAGAGCCATCAAGCAGACAGTCGGCGCCTTCTTGCTTACCTTGGGCAATTAGCGACAGGATACGTTGCTTCGCGGCGATGGTTGTTTGCGGACCATAGGCTGAGTCAGCTTGGTCCCAAGGACCTGGCTTAACCACACTCAGTGCATCTTTAAGCTCATCAACCCAGTCTTTCGCACTGCCAACGAATACGGCTACCGAAATACCCATACAACGCTGGCCGGCAGCACCGACCGATGAACCAACCAGGTTATTGATCACGTTTTGCTTGTGCGCGTCTGGCATGACGACCATGTGGTTCTTCGCACCCACACAGCATTGCACGCGTTTTAGGTTTGCCGTTCCCTTGTCATAAATGTACTGACCTACACCACACGAGCCTACGAATGAAATCGCACGGATATCCGGATGCTCAAGTAGCTGATCTACCTGGCCCTTGGTGCCGTGAACTACCTGCAGTACGCCCTTAGGTGCACCGGCTTCTTCGAACAGCTCTACTAAGCGCATTGGCGTTAGCGGGTCTTGTTCAGACGGCTTCAATACGAAGGTGTTACCGCATACAATCGCCAATGGGAACATCCATAATGGGATCATCGCCGGGAAGTTAAAGGGTGTTACACCGGCACACACGCCTAACGGCTGAATAAGTGAGTAGGTATCGATATTGCGCGCCACATTCGATACGGTTTCACCCATCATGTTCGATGGTGCGTTAGCCGCTTGCTCAACCACTTCGATACCGCGCCATACATCGCCCTTGGCATCCTCAAAGGTTTTACCAAGCTCATGACAGATAATGGTGGCCAGCTCGTCGTGGTGGTCTTTTAGCAACTGAGCGTAACGCATCATGATGCGCGCACGCTCACTTACCGGTACTTCTTTCCAGGTTTGGAACGCTTCTTTGGCCGAGGCAATGGCTTCAGTTACTTCTGCTTCGGTGGCCATAGGCACTTGTGCAAGCACTTCCTGGTTAGCCGGGTTTACAACGTCTAACCACTGAGATGTTTCAGATTGGCGCATTTCGCCGCCGATATATAATGGTACCTTGTGCATAATACAGGTCTCCCCAAATTGACTGCGCGCCCGGAAATTATCGTTATACGGGCGCTGGATAAATTAAAGTGCTTCGACTGCCAAGGCTACGGCTTCGCCGCCACCGATACATAAAGAAGCAACACCACGGCGTTTGCCCTGGTTACGCAAAGCGTGAATAAGTGTGGTCAGGATACGTGCGCCACTTGCACCGATTGGGTGACCCAGAGCACAGGCACCACCATTAACGTTCACCTTGTCTTTATTCAGACCCATTTCATTGATGGCCAACATGGTTACCATGGCAAAGGCTTCATTGATTTCCCACAGATCCACGTCATCCGTGCTCCACTCTAGCTTAGCCAGCAGTTTCTCCATGGCACCCACTGGGGCAATGGTGAATTCCGCAGGCAAACGCGAATGCGTGCTGTGACCGCTGATACGGGCGATAGGCGCAAGACCCAGCTTTTGCGCTTCAGCATAGCTCATTACCACTAGCGCAGAGGCACCATCTGAAATAGACGATGAGTTTGCTGCGGTAATGGTGCCGTCTTTTTTAAATGCCGGACGTAGCGAAGGAATTTTATCCGGGCGGGCATTGCCTGGCTGCTCGTCGGTATCAACTACCAGGTCGCCTTTACGAGTGCTGATGGTATGGGCAACAACTTCGTTGCTAAATGCACCGCTGGCGATGGCCTTATTTGCTTTTTCCAATGAAGCAACAGCAAATTCGTCCATTTGTTCGCGGGTAATATCGTATTGATCCGCCGTTGCCTGAGCAAAACAACCCATGGCCAGGTTATCGTAGGCATCTTCAAGACCATCCATCATCATATGGTCTTTTACTTCACCGTGACCCATGCGCATACCGCCACGGGCTTTAGGTAACATATAAGGGGCATTAGACATGCTTTCCATGCCGCCAGCCACTACGCTGTTTACGCTGCCGGCCTTAATAAGGTCATGCGCCAACATAACGGCTTTAAGACCAGAGCCACACACCTTATTAATGGTGGTTGCACCTGTGTGCTTGTCCATACCGGCTTTAATCATCGCCTGGCGCGCCGGCGCCTGACCCAGACCCGCAGGCAGAACACAGCCCATAATGACTTCATCGATCTCACTAGGGTTAATATTCACACTCTCGAGCGCGCCTTTAATAGCAGTGGCACCCAGTTCGGTGGCACTTGCGCCGCTCAAGGCGCCCATAAAACCGCCCATGGCGGTACGCTTCGCACTGACAATTACAATGTCGTTATCGTTTAACTGTGAGCTCATATTCCGGTCTCCATAATCAATTTCACTTGAGCATACATAAAATTTACGTTTACGCCAACGTCAATTAGATAAGTTTAATCTGTATACTTTTTGAGCTGTAAACTTATCTAACCAGCCCAACCCTGCTTCTTAAAAACCCCTACACTTTCGCGCAAGGCCAATAACAACCGGCTCTAGCGCCCATATTTGTGTTTGTGTACCTCTCCAAAAGAGAGTTGAAATCCAGCTTTACCTTTACGTAAACTTCACTTATATTGGTGTTAATATTTTGTAGTAGATAAGACTAAATAACGATGACTGAGCGAAGCCAAAGCCCCAGCGAGCAACCGGAACAGACTTTCTCCATCAGCGATCTGGCAAAAGAATTCGATATCACCACCCGCAGTATTCGTTTCTACGAAGACCAGGGACTGATCATGCCACGTCGTAACGGCCAAACCCGCATTTACTCAAAACGCGATAAGGTCCGTCTAAAGCTGATCTTACGGGGCAAACGCCTGGGCTTTAGCCTGGCAGAAACCGGCCGTTTGTTCGAGCTTTACGACGCCGACAAATCCAGCGCCAAACAGTTAGTCACTATGTTAGACCTTATCGAAGAGAAAAAAGCACACTTAATACAGCAAATGGACGACATTAAAGTCGTACTAATGGAACTCGTAACGGCCGAAAAACGCTGCCGTGAAACTCTCTCACATTTACAACAGGATTAATCATCATGAGTACTATCTCTCTATATAAAGAGCTTAACTTTGGCTTAGGCGAAACTGCCGACATGATCCGAGCCCACGTTAATAGCTTTGCCAGCGCCGAGATTGCGCCTTTAGCAGAGCAAACCGATGAGCAAAATATGTTTCCTAATGAGCTGTGGACCAAGTTTGGTGATATGGGCCTGTTGGGCATGACGGTTAGCGAAGAGTTCGGTGGTGCCGGTCTAGGTTACCTAGAGCACGTAATTGCCATGGAAGAGATCAGCCGTGCCAGCGCCTCTATTGGTCTAAGCTATGGCGCTCACTCTAACCTGTGTGTAAACCAAATCTTCCGTAACGGTAATGAAGAACAAAAAGCAAAATACCTGCCTAAACTGATCAGCGGTGAGCACATTGGTGCCCTAGCCATGAGTGAGCCAGGTGCAGGTTCAGACGTGGTTTCTATGCGCTTAAAAGCAGAGAAAAAAGGCGACCACTATATCCTTAACGGCAATAAAATGTGGATCACTAACGGTCCGGATGCCCACACCTATGTAATTTACGCCAAAACAGACGCTAACGCCGGCCCTAAAGGCATCACCGCCTTTATCGTTGAACGTGACACCCCGGGATTCACACAAGCGCAAAAGCTAGACAAACTAGGTATGCGCGGTTCAAACACCTGTGAGCTGGTATTCGAAAACTGTGCGGTTCCAGAAGAAAACATCCTGGGTAACCTAAACGAAGGCGTTAAGGTGTTGATGAGCGGCCTTGATTACGAGCGCGTGGTTCTCTCTGGCGGTTCACTGGGCATTATGCAGGCATGTATGGATGTGGTTGTGCCTTATATCCACGAGCGTAAGCAGTTCGACACGCCCATCGGCCAATTCCAACTTATCCAGGGTAAGATTGCCGATATGTACACGCAAATGAATGCGGCGCGTTCATACGTGTACACCGTAGCCCGCGCTTGTGACCGCGGTGAAACCACACGTAAAGATGCCGCTGCGGTTATCCTCTACGCTGCCGAACTGGCAACCAAGATGGCCCTGGATGCGATTCAAATCCTAGGCGGCAACGGTTATATCAACGAATACCCTACTGGCCGTCTGTTACGCGATGCCAAATTGTATGAGATCGGTGCCGGTACGTCTGAAATTCGTCGTATGTTGATCGGCCGCGAACTGTTCAGCGAAAGCCGCTAAGGTGTTGTATGACCATTCTATCTTCAAGCATAAACCCTAAGGACCCGCAGTTCGCCGTCAATGACGAAGCGATGCGTGCCCTGGTTCAAGACCTGCATGACAAGGCGGCCACCCTGCGCGGTGGCGGCGGCCCTAAATATGTAGAACGTCACCAAAGTCGCGGCAAGTTATTTGTGCGCGACCGTATCGAACACTTGCTCGATGAAGGCTCACCCTTTTTAGAGATTGGCCAATTCGCCGCGTTTGGCGTGTATGAGCAAGACATTCCGTGTGCTGGCGTTGTCGCCGGTATCGGCCGCGTTCAAGGCGTTGAGTGCATGATAGTGGCTAACGACGCCACGGTTAAGGGCGGTACCTACTTCCCACTGACGGTGAAAAAACACTTGCGCGCTCAGGAAATTGCCGAGCGCTGTCACCTGCCCTGTATTTATCTTGTGGACTCGGGCGGTGCGAACCTGCCGGAGCAGGACGAGGTATTCCCGGACAAGCTGCACTTCGGTCGCATCTTCTTTAACCAGGCGCGCATGTCGGCCAAAGGCATAGCGCAAATCGCCGTGGTAATGGGTCTGTGTACCGCAGGCGGTGCCTATGTACCGGCCATGGCCGATGAAAGCATTATCGTTAAAGAGCAAGGCACCATCTTCTTGGCCGGTCCACCGCTGGTTAAAGCGGCTACTGGTGAAGAAGTGAGCGCCGAAGACTTGGGCGGTGCGGATGTGCACTGTAAGGTGTCTGGTGTGGCGGATCACTATGCCGATAATGACGAGCATGCGCTGTCTATCGCCCGTCAGTGTATCGCCCGTTTAAACCATGTACGCCCTGTGGCGCCTGTTCTGAATGAGGTGAAAGCGCCCCGTTACGATATTCACGAGCTTTACGGCATCGTCGGTAGCGACCTGAAAAAGAGCTTCGATGTACGCGAAGTGATCGCCCGTATCGTCGACGATTCATCGTTTGATGAATTTAAACGTTACTTTGGTGAGACCCTGGTGACCGGCTTTGCCCATATCTACGGTCACCCGGTTGGTATTGTCGCCAACAATGGCGTGTTATTCAGCGAGTCGGCGCAAAAAGGTGCCCACTTTATCCAGCTGTGTGCCAAGCGTAATATCCCTCTGATTTTCTTACAGAACATCACCGGCTTTATGGTTGGCCAGAAATATGAAGCCGAAGGCATTGCCAAACACGGCGCCAAAATGGTGACCGCGGTTTCTTGTGCCGAAGTGCCTAAGTTTACCGTGTTGATCGGTGGCTCATACGGCGCCGGTAACTACGGTATGTGTGGTCGCGCCTACGACCCTACCATGATGTGGATGTGGCCTAACGCCCGTATCTCGGTCATGGGTGGTGAGCAAGCCGCCGGCGTACTAGCTCAGGTGAAACAAGATGGTCTTGCGCGTCAGGGTCAATCCATGAGCGATGAGCAAGTCGCAGAGTTTAAAAAGCCCATCGTTGAGCAGTATGAGCGTCAGGGTCACCCCTACTACGCCAGTGCGCGCCTATGGGATGACGGCATTATCGACCCAGCGGATACCCGCTCTGTTCTCGGTTTAGCCCTTGAAGCGGCTGCCAACGCGCCACAAAAAGACACCGAGTTCGGTGTGTTTAGAATGTAGGAGGCGCTATGTCAGTTACACTCAATATTAGTAAAAGCCGTATCGCCACGCTTACTCTGCAGCGCGTAGAAAAGCACAATGCCTTTGACGATGCGCTAATAAGTGAAATGATCCGCTTAATCGAGCATGCAAGCACACTCGATATTCGTGCCTTGGTGCTTAATAGCGAAGGCAAACACTTCTCAGCGGGTGCCGATCTGAATTGGATGAAATCCATGAAAGACAACTCGTTCGAGGACAACGTCGCCGACTCGCTGGAGCTTGCCCAACTCATGCATGTGCTGCACACCTGCCCGCACCCAACCATTTGTTTGGTGCAAGGCGCGGCCTTTGGTGGGGCCCTGGGTCTAATCGCCAGTTGTGACATTGCCCTTGCCAACCCGACTGCCAAATTCTGTTTGTCAGAGGTAAAACTTGGCCTTATCCCGGCTGTGATCAGCCCCTATGTGATCAAAGCCATCGGCGAGCGTAACGCCAGACGTTACTTCTTAACCGCAGAGGTCTTTAACGCCGACAAAGCGCACGCCATGGGACTAATCCACGAAGTGTGTGAAGACCTGCAAGCAGAATGCGACAAGTTTCTCGATATCATTACCGACAACGGTCCCATGGCCGTTAAAGCAGCGAAGAACTTAATTAATGACGTTGCCGGTAAAGACATTGATGCCGACCTGCGCCATTTAACTGCCGAGCGCATTGCCGCCATTCGCGTAAGCGACGAAGGGCAAGCGGGCTTAAACGCGTTTTTCAATAAACAAGCGCCGGCTTGGCAACAACAAGGATAACTCATGCTAAAACGAATTCTTATTGCCAACCGAGGTGAGATCGCCTGTCGCGTTATTCGCAGCGCCAAAATGCTGGGTATGCACACCATTGCCGTCTATTCCGACGCCGATGCAAATGCTCAGCACGTACAAATGGCCGACAGCGCCTACCACATAGGCCCGGCACCGAGTAAGTCGTCTTACTTGGATATGGACAAGCTGTTTGCCGTTGCCGAACAGGCCGGCGCCGACTGCATCCACCCGGGTTATGGTTTCCTCTCTGAAAATGAAGCCTTTGCCGCACAGTGCGAGCAAAAAGGCATTACCTTTATTGGTCCCTACGCCAAAAGCATCGAAGCCATGGGTTCAAAAACCCGCGCCAAAGAGATTATGGCTGGCGCCAACGTGCCTTTGGTACCCGGCTATTACGGTGACAACCAAGACCCGACTTTTCTAAGCGATGAGGCCGATAAAATCGGTTACCCTGTGCTTATCAAGGCCGCCTACGGCGGTGGTGGTAAGGGCATGCGCGTGGTACGGGATAAAAAAGACTTTATCAGTGCCCTGGAAGGTGCCAAGCGCGAAGCGATCAGCAGCTTTGGTAATGACCTGGTGTTGATTGAGCGTTATGTCGATAATCCGCGTCACGTGGAAGTACAAGTATTTGCCGATAAACACGGCAACTGCGTGTACTTGGGCGACCGCGACTGCTCATTGCAACGCCGCCACCAAAAAGTGATTGAGGAAGCCCCCGCTCCCGGTCTGAGTGACGCCATGCGCAAGAGCATGGGGGAAGCGGCGGTACGCTGTGCTCAAGCCATCGATTATGTGGGTGCCGGTACGGTTGAGTTCCTGCTGTGTGGAGAGGAATTCTTCTTTATGGAAATGAATACCCGCTTGCAGGTAGAGCACCCGGTTACCGAAATGGTTACGGGTGTGGACCTGGTGCAGTGGCAGATCGCCATTGCCGGCGGTGACACCTTGCCTCTTTCGCAAGAGCAGGTAACAATCACAGGCCACAGCTTTGAAGCCCGTTTATACGCCGAAGACCCAAGCGAGCAGTTTATGCCTTCAAGCGGACGTCTGACGCACTTACGCTTCCCGGAGCAAAATGCAAACGTGCGTATTGATACCGGTGTTACCTGTGGCGACGAGATCAGCTCATTCTACGACCCCATGGTTGCCAAGCTGATCGTCAAAGGCGACAACCGAGCTCAGGCGCTGTCATTGCTGGAGCGCTCTTTACGCCATACCTATGTTGGCGGCGTTAAGGCCAATACCGGCTTCCTTGTAGCCCTGTGCGAGTCGCAGCCACTGCAAGATGCCACCATGGACACCCATTTTATCGACAATAACTGTGACAACCTGACTCAGGCACCACAGGCCGATGTGCATGCCTTAGCCATGGCTGCTTGGGTGTACTATTGTCACTTACAGGGTACCAGCAAAGCCCAGCTACAACCTCACCTTGGCAGAGTTTATCGGGCTTTAAACTGAATTCCATCAATGAGATCTCCGTGCCGCTAGCGGATCATCAGGTCATGCTGCATGTGACATCTACCGGAATTAAAGTCGATATCGATGGCCAAGGCCATAGCTTGAGCGGTGAGTATCAAGGTCACGGTCACTATGTTGCCGTAGTCGACGGTCAGCGCCTAAGCGCCGATGCACAAATCGATGACGAAGCACTGAGCATCATGTATCAGGGTGCTCAGTATGACTTCGCCCTGACCTCTAAGCACTATGTAGGCGCCGAGCAAAGCGGTGGCGATGCCCTGGCAGCACCTATGAACGGCACTGTGGTAAAACACCTGCTGGATATTGGCACCGAGGTAAAACAAGGCGATGCCATAGTCGTCATGGAAGCCATGAAGATGGAATATACCCTTAATGCGCCATTCGATGGCGTGCTCAGCAGCTACTGCTATGGCGAGGGCGAATTGGTCAGCCATGGTGCCCTGCTTGCTATCGTTGAGGAGCAAAGCTAATGGCTTTTCCACAACAGGTGCGTGTCGTTGAGGTAGGTGCTCGTGATGGCCTGCAAAACGAGGTCAATGTCAGCCTTGAAGACAAGGTGACCTTGATCAACAGCCTAGCCAAGGCGGGATTAAAGCATATTGAGGGCGGTGCTTTTGTATCGCCTAAATGGGTGCCACAAATGGCCGACTCCAGTGCGGTGTTTGCTGCCATTGAGCGCCATGATGATGTGTTGCTCAGTGCCCTGACGCCAAATCTTAAAGGTGCGGAATTGGCATTGGCAGCTGACGTGGGCGAGTTTGCAATTTTCACCGCCGCCAGCGAGGCCTTTACGCAAAAGAACATCAATTGTTCAATCAGTGAAAGCATTGAGCGCTTCCGCCCGGTGGTAGAGCTTGCCAAGGCAAACAACATCAAGGTACGCGGCTATGTCAGCTGCGTCCTAGGTTGCCCTTACCAGGGCGCGGTTGCGCCTGAACAAGTGCTTGAAGTGTGTAAACAATTGTTGGCTCTGGGCTGCTATGAGGTCAGTTTGGGTGACACCATAGGCGTAGGTACGGCCAATGAGGTTGAGCAGTTGCTTGCCCTGTTGCTTGAGCATCTGGATGCAAGCCAGCTTGCGGTGCATTTTCACGATACCTATGGCCAGGCCATTAGTAACATTTATGCTGCCTTAAAAATGGGCATTAGCACGGTAGACAGTGCGGTTGCAGGCCTGGGTGGCTGCCCTTATGCCCAAGGTGCGTCAGGAAATGTTGCCACCGAAGATGTGGTCTATCTGTTACAAAAACTTGGCATAGACACAGGAATTGATTTAAAAACACTGGCCCAAGCAGGCGCTACAATTTGCAAGGCGCTGAACAAGCAGCCCCAGAGCAAGGTGGCCAATGCCATACTTGCCCAATGTGACCAAGAACAATAAACCTAGGAGTGCTTAGACATGTCCGGATTCGATAAAGTAGTAACAAGTTATGCCGATGCCATGGCAGGACTAAAAGACGGCGATACCATTATCGCCGGTGGCTTTGGGCTATGCGGCATCCCCGAGGGCCTAATAGCCGAAATTAAGCGCATGGGTACCACAGATCTTACCGTGGTTTCTAACAACTGTGGTGTTGATGATTTCGGTTTAGGCGTGCTGCTTCAAGACAAGCAAATCAAGAAGATCATCGCCTCTTATGTCGGTGAGAACGCGCTATTCGAAAAACAAATGCTCGACGGTGAGCTGGAAGTAGAACTGACTCCTCAGGGTACACTGGCAGAAAAAATGCGTGCCGGCGGTGCGGGTATTCCAGCATTTTATACCGCTACCGGCTACGGTACACCGGTTGCCGAAGGTAAAGAGGTAAAGGAATTTGATGGTCGCCCGTATATTCTTGAAGAATCCGTTACCGGTGAATTTGCCATCGTTAAAGCATGGAAAGCAGACCGTTACGGAAACCTGGTATTCCGCCACACGGCAATGAACTTTAACCCTATGGCCGCCACTGCCGGTAAGATCACCGTGGCCGAGGTAGAAGAAATCGTTGAGCCGGGTGAACTGGAGCCAAGTCAAATCCACACCCCAGGCATTTATGTTAATCGCGTTATCAAGGGTACCTTTGAAAAACGCATCGAACGCGTAACCACACGTAAAGCCTAAGGAGACTCAAGATGTCATTAAATCGTGAACAAATTGCTCAACGTGTTGCCAAAGAATTGGCCGACGGCTATTACGTAAACCTGGGTATTGGTATCCCTACCCTGGTTGCTAACTATGTACCCAAAGGCATTGAAGTCATGCTGCAATCAGAAAACGGCCTGCTGGGTATGGGTCCCTACCCAACCGAGGACGAGCTTGATGCAGACATGATCAATGCGGGTAAAGAAACCGTTACAGCAGCTAAAGGTGCAGCGATTTTTAATAGTGCCGATAGCTTTGCCATGATCCGCGGTGGTCATGTAGACTTGACGGTCTTAGGTGCATTTGAAGTTGATCAGCACGGCAACATTGCCTCGTGGATGATCCCGAAGAAGTTAATTAAAGGTATGGGCGGCGCAATGGACTTAGTTGCCGGCGCGAAGAACATTATTGTTACCATGACCCATGCCAGTAAACACGGCGACTCTAAGTTACTAGAAGAGTGTTCACTGCCACTGACCGGCGTGAATTGTGTGAAAAAAATAGTAACCGACCTGGCCGTGTTAGAAGTCAAAGACGGCGCTTTCCATTTGCTAGAGCGCGCCCCGGGTGTTAGTGTTGATGAAATCATCAGTAAAACAGCGGGTAAACTCATCGTCGAAGGCGATGTACCAGAAATGAGCTTTGACTAACGGATAGCCTGACATAATGTCTTAGGCATACCCGTAAATGTACCGACCTCATTCCCAGTGCTAGTTGGCACTGTGTTACCCAAAACCCCTCTTGCGAGGGGTTTTTTTTCGCCTATTTCCCGGTGTAAAGTCACCATTAAACATTTCCTTACATCTTTCTTGCTGCAGATTAACGCGTTCAATGTCGCCGTTCCCGATATAGTGGTAAATTGCTGCTCAGGACACCAACTAGATTAATAAGGATCCCTATGAATAAGATGACCCTCAGTGCCCTCAGTGTGGCAGTGATGATCTCCCTCGGTGGTTGCTCCGCTACCACCGATACGCAATCCACAGCGCAGCAACAACAAGTTGCACAAAATGCCGCTAATTATCCGTTTGTAGATATCAAATACGACTCTTTCACCCTGGATAACGGCCTTAAGGTTATCGTTCACACCGATCGCAAGGCACCCATAGTTGCCGTCAACGTTTGGTATGACGTGGGTGCCAAAAATGAAAAAGTGGGTAAAACCGGTTTTGCCCATTTGTTTGAACACCTGATGTTTAACGGCACCGAAAACTACGACGACGAGTATTTCGGCCCCTTCGAGCGTGCCGGTGCCACCGAGCAAAACGGTACCACCAACTCGGACAGAACCAACTATTTCCAAAACGTACCAACACCGGCTTTGGATATGGCGTTGTGGATGGAGTCAGAGCGCATGGGCCACTTGCTTGGCGCCATCACGCAGGACAAGCTCGATGAGCAACGCGGCGTAGTTCAAAACGAAAAACGCCAGGGCGAAAGCCAGCCTTACGGCACCATGTGGGACAACATCTGGAAGAATACCTTCCCTCAAGGTCATCCCTACTCCTGGTCTGTGATCGGTTCCATGGAAGACTTAAACGCGGCGTCGTTAGACGACGTACACCAATGGTTTAAAGACTACTACGGCCCGAACAATGCTGTGTTGGTGTTAGCCGGTGATATCGATGTTGAGACGGCAAAGCAAAAAGTGGGTAAGTACTTTGGCGATATTAAACCCGGTAAACCGGTAGCCAAACTGCAAAAATGGATTGCCAAGCGCGACGAACAAACCCGTTTAGTAATGCAAGACCGCGTGCCAGCCTCACGTATCCTCAAGGTTTGGAACACGGCGGAAAAAGGCAGTGTCGATGGTGAATACCTGTCGCTGTTAAGCGATGTCATGGCCGGCGGTAAAAACTCTCGTCTGTATCAGCGCCTGGTGTATGACGAGCAACTGGCTTCAAGCGTCTTTGCCTTTAACTATCAGCGCACCCTGGCCGGTCAGCTGATGATCGGTGTCGATGCTCTGGATAAAGACAATATCGACAAAATTGAACGCATTATCGATGAAGAGGTTTCTCGTATTATCGCCGAGGGCCCAACGGCCGAAGAGCTAAGCCGCATTAAGTTTGCCAATGCCGCTGGCTGGGTGAAGAATGTAGAAGGCGTGGGTGGTTTTGGCGGTAAGTCAGACGTATTGGCCTCGGGCGCCGTTTACCACAACAACCCTGCCTATTATAAAGAAGCATTTAGCATTAGCGCTAATGCGACGCCCAGCGACATTCAGATGGTGGCAAACAAGTGGTTGAGCAACGGCGATTTTGTACTGACCGTTCACCCATTTGCCGAACTGAGCGCCAATGAACAAGGCGTGGATCGCAGCACGGGCGTGCCTAGTGCCGGCGAGGTCCCTGCCCTAGACCTTCCTGATGTTGATAGCTTCACCCTGAGTAATGGCCTGGAAGTGGTACTGGCTAAACGCAGCGACACCCCGGTTATTAACATTCGTTTAGACTTTGCCGGCGGTACGGCCACCGATGCCAACAACAAGCCTGGTGTTGCCAATTTCGCCGCCAACATGCTTGATGAAGGCGCAGGCTCGCGCGACGCATTGCAACTGGCCGCCGAACTTGAATCTCTGGGTGCGTCTATCTCTGCCAGTGCTGGTCTGGATAAAACCTCGGTGATGATGTCGGCCATGACCACCAACTGGCAGCCAAGCCTGGCGCTGTTTGCCGATGTACTGCAAAAGCCTCGCTTCGCTGACAGCGATATAGAGCGCGTACGCAAACTCTTGCTGCAAGGCATTAAGCAAGAAAAAGCAAGCCCAAGCTCCAATGCCCTGCGCGTTTTACCGCCGCTGCTATACGGCGAAAACCACCCTTATGGTAAGCCGCTAACCGGCTCAGGCACGGAGCAATCGGTAGCGCAAATCAGTCGTGATGACTTATTAGCCTTTACTTCGACCTGGTTACGTCCTGATCTGGGCCGTTTAGTAGTGGTTGGTGATATCGATAAAGCCGAACTACAAACATCCTTGGAAACGGCTTTGGCAAGCTGGGAAAAACCACAAACAGCGGCACCGAAACTTGATATCGCCGATGTGGCCAATCCTGAAAAAGCACGGGTATTTGTATTGAACAAGCCTGAGTCGCCGCAGTCCTTGATCATCTCTGGCCTATTGGGTCCAAACAGCCAATCATTAAGCGCTCAGGATGAAGTAACCCTGGATATGATGAACACCATCATAGGCGGCAGCTTTACCTCGCGCATGAATATGAACCTGCGTGAAGACAAGGGCTGGTCATATGGCGCGCGCACCATCCTTATGGATACCAATGCGCAAAGCCCCTTCTTCGTTTACGCCCCGGTGCAAACCGATAAAACCAAAGAGTCAATTCAAGAGATCTTAAAAGAGCTTAATGGTTATATCGGTAATAAACCGGCCACCGATGAAGAGCTGGCCAAGGTGGTATCGAATAAAACCGCCAAGTTGCCTGGTCGTTATGAGAAAAAATGGTCACTGCTTAACTCACTGGCTGATGCCTACAGTAAAGACCGTGACGTCACCTATCTGGAAAATTACGCCGAGCTGGTTCGTAAGCCGGATACCAAAACCCTGGCCGCCGAGGCCAAGAAGGTGATTAAGCCTGAGCAACTGACCTGGGTGATCGTCGGTGATGTAGCCAAGATCAAAGAGCAAATCGAAAGTCTAAATCTAGGTGAAGTAACTTACCTGGATTAAGCACTGAGTTTAATCTTTGAAAAATTAAGCCCCTGCGTATGCCGGGGCTTTTTTATGGGTTGTTTATAGAGATTGATGCTCAGAGCAGGCTGTGGGCGAAGAGTGAGTGGTGGAAACGCTTTGCGCTTTGCTCTGAGGCAAACCGGAGCGCAGCGTAGGTTTATCCCTAGCAGCACTTTATAAGGTGATTTAGATTGATTCATATATGCCGTTTTCATTCTCTTTTACAAGTATCATGAAATCGATATATAGAGAGATTACTTCATCTTGTTTGTTGACACCCCAATATGCAGGATAAGCGCCATCACCAAAGCCACTTGTGGATATAACGCAGTCATTCGTGCTTGTCATTGACACTAATTCAGGCTTGCCTGAAATGCACCATCCATTAAAGATTTTTTCTTTCCCTATTCTGTTTAATACCATGAGCTTACTCACATCAAATATAGCTAAATTCCCTGCATCTACGCCATAAACTCCGTTACCACTTGGAGTGTTAGCTGCATGCCATTTTATTGGTTCTTCGCTATCGCTGAATTTGACTCGAATACCAGCAACCCGGTCATGTATTGTGACTGTTTCTACTGGGTACTCCCCTGGCTTTATTTTTCTATGCAGAGGTTCAAAGTCGTAAATGTCATAGCCAAAATCTAAAATACCGACAACCCCGGAACTGATTCGTAGATTTCCGATTCGTTCCAATCTTGCCTCACCTTCATCTAAATGTGGGGTCTTAATATTGCGAACTTTTTGAAAAAGAGTATTTTCATTGAGATCTATATGTTTCGCTCTCTCCATGAAAGGAGCATCTTCGCTGCTCATAGCTAGGATTTCTGCATGCTTATTAACATCGATGACAGAACTCTTAGGTGGGTGAAAGAGTGTAAATATATCAGTTATTTTCCAGCCACTCTCTACATCACGCACAAGTTCATAAACGTGATACTTTGAGAACTTACGTGACTCTTGGTAAATCTCCGTAAATACTTGAGCGATTTCTCCATCAATTTCGCATTCTGTTATTTTTTCTGTTTTAGGATCATAATCAGGTGCTAAGCCAATAGAATTTCTAGATCCTGAACTTCGGCCAGTAATGAAGTGGGTCTCATCAACTTCCGATATTTGATTACCCCAATAATCGAAATCTACATTTTCGCCCATTTTTTTTCGGGCTTTCGACCATTGTTCATGCCAGTGAGAAATAAACGCTTTGACTCTATCTTCAGGAGAATCTACTCGGTCACTGAAACTATTCGTTTTTTTAAAGAAATTAAATATATTTTTCATGCTCGATTTCGAATTCCGGTTTCACCTAACGCCGCAAATAAACGGCTAAAAATAGTGGGCTATAATTTGTGAGGTACGAACAAAGCCCACTGTTTTTTGTCCGCATTTTTAATTTGCTTTGTTATATTGTGATTTACACAATACACTTTGACTAGCGCCACTACCATACAGCTTTAACCTTTCCGTACCACCTGTTTTTTCAAAAAACTCTTGTAATGTAATTTCCTTTTGCTCGTAGTTCATTAGCTGCCAGAAACCGTAAAAACCTTTGAACCAAAAGTAATAGAACACAGTTCCGACGGCTAATAGTAAATATGCAGATTTACCTACTTTTTGTTTGTACTTTATGCCGCAATAAAAAAACCAAATGCAGCTAAATATCGCCACAGTAAAAAATGCAGAGAAAGGAGTTATTACAGTATAAGAGTTACTCCAAATAGAGCTTAAACAAGTGAAATTCCTGCCTGACACTATTGAGAAGATCAAAGTAATTTTAAAAAAGAAATACAACAACACGGTAATGAACACCGCATATAAGATACCGCTTTCCTTGCTTTCTTTTTTATTCAACGCTTGACCTTACAAAGCAATATAACGCCCCGCTATGGGGCTAATTAATAAGTTGGCTAAAATAACGAACGCAGTGAGAAAAAGCCAACTTTAATTAGTCCCACCATGATCGGCTTGTTATGTATCTATTTCGCCCAGCCTGTTTTTAATGGATTGCTTATTAAGGTGAGGTAATAAGCGCTTAAGGTTGTTTAGACTCTCCCACTTTTGAGTGCCTACGCCAAGGAAAAAGAATATAATGAAACTGAATTGATGTTGTAGCACGCCATTTAAATTAGGGAGCATATAAATGGAAACAGCAAGAATGATCGCAATAGAAATAATGAAAGCAATGCGTAAGCGGTAATGTTTAAAGAGCTTTCCGCTTGAATCATCAATAAGGTTTAAAGTTGCCTCTAATTGTTGTTTTTCTCTCACTGAACTTTCCTAGATACATAACGCCCTAATAATGGGCAAAAAATTGTTTGCTAAAATGTTGAGGAACGAAAACAGAAAACTGATTTTTGTCCTTATTAATTAGCTTGTTAGAGAGCGCCAAACCACTCTCTCATAATACTTATATCATAGTTAAGTAACCAACTATGATATTGCTTGTATAACCTTTTAATCATGAATTCATTAGTACCAACAACATCCATACCTCTATCGTCGTATGGATTTACAAGAACTCCAAGATCAATGTCATAAATATATAAATCAAACCAAAAAGATGGTTTGATACCCAACTCGGCACCAAGCTTGCCAAATATAAGTTTATGAAGTTCCAATTTATCTAGTTTGAAAAATAGGTAATTTCGATTCCATTCATCATCTTCTACCCATTCTTTGAGTTTAAAGTTAACTTTTGGAATATCAATTTGTAATTGTTTAATTTGGTTAAAGACACTGAAGTTCGATAAATATGAATCACCTGGAAAAGCTAAACAAATTGATACTTCTTCCTTATTTTCGAAAATCGTATCAATAATTTGAGTAGATTTATGAAGTGCTGAAGTAAACATATGCACATATGAATCTTCTTCACGACCTTCAGAGAGTTCGAATCTCAAACATTTTTGATTGCTATAAAAAATAGCATGCTGAAATGACTGTTTGCCAAATTTATCGAATGCTTGATCGATCATCCCAGAGCTCTCTAACGCCCGCCTAACACGCAATGTGTTGGCATGGCTTTTTGCGTTGTTTGCCAAAACCATGACAACTCTTAACATTGTCGGAGTTTAGGCGCTTGTTATGTTTCGTTATCATCATTCAACACCTTTGTAGTGGGTGGGTGCTTCTTTGTGAACCTGCCATAGTCTGTTTCATCTGAAAATGGCACCGCATCAGCGCGGGTCTTCCCTGCCTTACCTAAAAGACCAATCCCAATAAAAACTCCTAACACAAGCGCAAAAACTAACGCATCTAGAACGGCGTCAACAATTGGTTTCGAGCCAGGTTCCAACTGTAAAAAATAACCTAAGAACCCTAGTACAGCACCAACAACAAAACCTACGAAAAATGTATTTGAGTTTTTAATGCTCATAGGAACCTATAGAAACATAACGCCCGCATAATGGGCGGATTAAGCTTGGCTAAAATAGCGAAGAATGAGCGGTAGCCAAGCTTTAAGACGTCCATTCATTAATGCGTTTGTTATGTAACGCTACCACGATACATGAGCGATTGCTTCTTTGTACGATGCCAATGCTTTGTACAATGCCAATTTTACTCGTAACTTTTTGAAGAACACTTGATAACAAAAAACTGGGAGTAGCCAAAATATTAATAAAGCTGACTGAATGAGTAAGAGGACAAATACAAATTCGTTGAATATTCCGTCAACTAAGAAAAAGAACAATACGACAACATTTAAGACAGCAAACAGCCAAATAGCTTTGCGAGCATCTTTAACTAATTGCCTTAATTCTGACGATTGACTATCAGCTTGCATTCTTTTCCCTAGTTACATAACGCCCCACTAAGGAGCGAGTAATAGTTGGCTAAAATGTGTAGCGAAGTGAAACTGAGCCAACTGTTACGAGTCCCACTTCAGTGGTTTGTTAGCTTTCAATTGTAAAGTGGCTTTTTTTTGCTCCACGAAACAAAGATATAACCTAAATACATCAACATAAAAAATGCCAACGTTTCATACTTACTTTCAATTTCAAGACTAGATATAAAGGCCAACACTACGCAAATAGAATTTACGGTGATCAAAAGATACCCCAAATAAGCATATACCAGCTTTGAAACCGACTTGAATATACCTTTTATTCGCTTTTTTCTTCTGTTAAAGCAGCAGCTAGACAGCATTAAGAGAATGACATGCGGCATCAGAGTAATACTGACAACCCCGAGAGAATCCATATCAACACCATGCTGATAAGAATCCCAAGTTGCATCGACGAAAAAAGCCAATGACGCTAGAGAAGCCAGGCCAAATACATATCCTAGTATTGAATATATTAACCAAATAATTTGAGACGCCTCTTTTTTGCAGAATTTAAGGTGAAAGCTAACGCCCCACTAAGGAGCGAGTAATAGTTGGCTAAAATGTGTAGCGAAGCGAAACCGAGCCAACTGTTACAAGTCCCGCTTCAGTGGCTTGTTATAAGCCGATTTGATCCGATTAACAATTCCATTGCCAACATAATGCACAACAAAGAACATAACTTGTGAGAGTAAGCAAAGAAATGGAACCAAAACAAACATACCTACAATCACTGAACCATTTTCACCTTCAGGAATTTCAGTAACGTATTCGTAGAATATTAGCCATGCCCACATAGCTGACACAGCTAACTGCCACCACATAAGGTATTTACTTTTAGACACTACCCAAGCGTGATATGGCATTATTCCGAAACAGAAGAAGCAATAGAAAAGATAAAGAACAACTTCCATGTTTCAGTGAGACTCCCTAGGCTTATAACAGCTTATTAGTGCGAATTCCCGGTTAAGGAAGTTATCCACAGCAGGAGTAACTCTCACTAATAAAAATTTTATTTAATAATAACACCAAGTTATCAGGTGTTTTTCTCACACGCAATCAAGAAGTAAGCCATAAAAAACGTGCCTTCATTTATTCGAGCCTTCACTGGCTCGCTATGCAATTTATTTTTTACATAAATATCAGATACCTATATTTGATTGGCACATAAACGAGCCATTATTTTTCATTACATAACGTGCCATTTCATTGATATTTTCAACACCTCCACTTATAACTGTATATATATACAGTACCAATTCCAAGAGGAGATCATGATGCAATCACCATTTTTGGAAACCGTTCGAACAGAGCTAAGGACACGCCGTTACAGCCTTAAAACAGAGAAAGTGTACTTAACATGGATTAAATCATTTATTTTGTTCAACGATAAAAAGCATCCTAATAAGATGGGTAACCATGAAATAGAACGTTTCTTAAATCATTTAGCCATAAATCGCCAAGTCAGCGCAGCAACACAAGACCAAGCCTTGTGTGCCATCATTTTCCTTTACCGCTACGTTGTTAAAAAGGAAATTCACGGGCTGAACTATTCATTTACTAAAAGAGAACAATGCATACCAAGCGTTCTTACCCATCACGAAGCAAAAAAGATTCTGTCTCACATGACAGGCACTCATTGGTTAATAGCATCAATTTTATATGGGAGCGGTCTTAGAATAAATGAAGCTCTCAGCCTCAGGGTTAAAGATATCAATCTGGCAGACAACACAATATTCGTCTTTAGAGGTAAAGGTAAAAAAGACAGATATTCAATTTTACCCAAATCATTGAACCATGCCATTGCCAACCAGATAGATAAAGTAAAAGCGATACACAATAAGGACGTGAGCGAAGGCCATGGATTCACATCGTTACCTCCTGCATTGATGCGTAAGTACAAAAACGCTCTCAAAGACTTTTCATGGCAATATCTTTTCCCCTCAACAACTCGCTGTGTTCACCCCTATGATGGTTATGTATGTCGGCATCATCTTCATGAGTCAGCGTTTAGGAAGCACCTTCGAAAAGCCGTTCTGTGTGCTGATATTGGTAAACGTGTAAAAGCGCATACTTTCAGACATTCCTTCGCCACCGAACTTCTTCGAAATGGTACAGACATTCGGACAGTTCAGGAGCTACTTGGGCACACCGATTTAAAAACAACGGAAATCTACACGCATGTAGTAGGTTCCAGATTTAGTCATACGGTCAGCCCCATTGATCGACAATAAACCTAAGTTCTGTTCTCGGCGCGGATCCGACCATTAAATTGCCTATCTGTCACTGTATAGATATTGATAATTTATTCGTCTTTGGCATATTTTAAGCCTTAATCCACTGCCTATTTTCACTTACGCACTCGATCCCGTTGCTGAGAAGTTTTATTATTGGCGCACAGTAACTAAAGAGCTCCTGCATTATGGCCCACCCACCTTGTTTAAATTGTAATTCTCCCTATGTGTATCAAGATCAAAATCAGCTTATTTGCCCCGAGTGTGGCTATGAATGGGACCCGGCCCAACTGGCCGAAGAAGAGCTTATCACCGCCAAGGATGCCAACGGCACCGAACTGAATGCCGGCGACAAGGTGACGCTGGCTAAAGACCTTAAGGTCAAAGGTAGCTCCATGATTATGAAAATAGGCACCAAGGCGCAGATCCGCAGCATCAAAGACAGCAAAGACCACGAACTGGATTGTAAGGTTGATGGCGTTGGCGAGATGATGATCACCGCCAAATTCGTCAAAAAAGCCTAAGGTACTACCTGATCTACATATAAAAACGCCACTGATAAAAAGTGGCGTTCTTGCCTCTAGCCGCGCTAATCAGAAAACCGTTAAGCCCAAAGGCGCACCCCTATTAAGCCATTTATAAGAAGATATACAGCAACGCTCATATTTAAGAATATAAACATTGTGCAGTAATAATAAATAAGGGGTTTCACATCGGCTTTTGAAGTATTCCACCAAACATACAAGGCATGCATGGAGACCACCAAGAATCCTAAACTTTGCGCAAACAAAGCAATAGATAGCCAGGAGGGCTGACCTACAAGCGTGAACAAAGACGGGCTAGATTTTGCGTATAGCACCATGGCGATGGCAACTATAAACAACAGCGCCGGAGCAAGTGACCAGCTTCTTAAACGAATACTGCCAGCATTAGTAATTTTGCCCAGGCACAGTCGTGGCAGCCAAATAGCCGCAAACACCAAGCCTATAAGCATAACAATTAACCACAACAGCAAGAGTATTAGGGGAGCATAGGCTTGAAGTGGGGTGACACGCTTGAGCGTCAAGGGACCATAGTGGATAACATCGCCGACCAGCTTATCTTGGTTCGTGACTAATACCGATTTCCCCGTTTGCAGCTGCGAAAAAGTCCGCTCCCCTAAAGCCCCTAGTTGCCTAGGCTTCATACCAAAAATAGGACCTATCAAGGCTTCACTTTCTGTGACCGTG
The DNA here is from genome assembly GCF_002964785.1 of Pseudoalteromonas sp. T1lg48. GTDB lineage: Bacteria > Pseudomonadota > Gammaproteobacteria > Enterobacterales > Alteromonadaceae > Pseudoalteromonas. Next base: position 248,905 of record NZ_PQCC01000018.1, on the reverse strand, counting down.
AATCTCCAGGGGAGTAATCCGGAAAACAGCGCTGTTAATTCTGAGCCTGGATTAATGACCCGATATAAACCACACATAGATTGCGCCTGTTGGTTAAATTGCGATGCTTGAGGTTCAACGGGCGCCACCTGTGAACGAGTGATCATATCGGCAAGTAAGTTGTGTAACTTTGCCCTTGCCGGTCCCTCGCCATTGATGGCTATTACAAAGCCCTTGCCCAATTGCGGTTGATACATAATCTCGGCAGAGCCTCCCCGCACTGCTCCTTCATGACCATAGAGCACCCAGCCATTGGCATGATAAAGGTTAAGCCCTTGAGCATAGACAAAATCAACGCCCGCTTGGGTAAATACAGAGCCACTCGGAGTTTGCATGGCTGTGATCGCCTGCTCGGCCAGCACCCTATTATCGGACCGCCCCTGCGTCAATAAAAAGCGCACAAGTTTGCCCATATCTGATACCGAGCTGTTTAACCCTCCCGCTGGGCGATTATTTAAATGGGCATAATCCAAAGCCTGGCCGTTTAGGTACAAGGTGGCACCATGCTTTCGATACTTATCCGTAAAAAAATAATCACAGCTATTCATAGTCAAGGGATTGAAAAAGTGCTGCTTCACATAAGCTTCAAAACTGGTACCACTGAGCTTTTCAACTATGTAGGCGGCCACCAAGGGGCCAGTATTGTTGTAGGCATAACGACTTCCCGGGGGCCAGCGTGACTCTCGGCTATGAGGGTGAAGTGCAAGTGCTTGTTGAACTGAAATAGGCGAGTTTTTCTGTGGTAGATTTTCGGCGAAATGCATCCCATCCCAACCGGTTGTGTGATTGAGTAAATGATGCACGGTAACGGGGTGTTCGGCAGACCAAGGATTGATAAAAGTTATTTCTGGGACCAATTCTCGTACTTGGCTATTTAGCGATAACCGCTCTTGCTCTACCAGTTTCATTATCGACATGGTGACAAGCACCTTGCCAACAGAACCAAATCGAAACTGAGTCTGTTCGTCTACAGGTTGCCTTTGCTCCAGGTTAGCAAAACCCGAAAAGACGAAACGAGTTGGCCGATTGGATTCAACTAAAGCGACGGCTATCCCGGGCACCTTATATTCTTCCCTGACCTCGTTTAATGAGGCTTGAAGCTCTTTATCCGTGATTACTGTTTCATTCGCTTGCACCAAACAAATGCAGGACATCAATACCCAGCAAAGAAAAAAACTGATTCGGTAAGTCATAAATTTCACCTTTGTTTTTATTACCTGGAAAAACAATGACCTTGGTGGGATGAAAAGCCTAAGGACTTAATGTGACATTGCTGAAATTAGCATTAGTCACAAATAGTCACATGAAGTAAGATTATGAAAAGGTTATAAAAATAATAAACGAGTGGATTCAAGTGTATCGTATCGGTGAGTATGTTTTTGATTATCAACACGGCCAATTATGCACAAACGGTGAGTCAAAAAAAATTGAGCCACAACTCAACGAACTACTAAAACTCTTTGTCGACCGCCGAGGAGAGTTAGTATCGCGGCAATTGTTAATCGATACCTTGTGGCCAAACAGAGTAATTACCGATGATGCCTATCGCGCCGTGATCAAAAAGTTGCGTAAAAGCCTGGGCGATGATGCCAAAAACCCGCGATACATTCGCACCATACCGACCAAGGGCTTCATACTCATCGCAGCCGTTGAGGATATCCCCGAGTCAGCTCAACCTGTAACTATAAAATCCAAAGTGTTGGTTGCGTGTACTGTGCTCTTGGCCCTGTTCGGGCTGGTGTTTCACCAAACTTCTCAGCAAACAGTGCCCGCTGTAACTATAGAAAAGTTAACTGCTTTAACAGGGTCTGAAGTCAGCCCGGGGTTTGATGCCAATAACAAAAGGCTTGTTTTTTCTCACCGAGCCAATAAGGACGACTACCTGCAACTCTTTAGTAAGCAGTTGAACGCCGACACAGTGACTCGTTTAACCTTTGATAACGCCAATTACGCCAATGCCCACTTCTCTCCCAACGGTCTGCATCTGGCTTACACACGCAGCACGCCTGAAGGCAGCGCTATACTGGTCGCTGATTATTCCAAAGAAAAGGCATTGCTCAACGCCAAGGCACTCCCCGCCAAGGTGGCAAATAAACGTTACCTCCTAGGCTGGTCTATGGATGGGGCTGGACTTTATCTAAGCGATGCAAAACAACCGAGCTCATCGCAGAAGATATGGTACTTTGAGATTGCCTCACAAACCTTTAGCAATGTAACCGCCCCCGCCGACAAGGACCAGGGAGACTATTTTGCCCGCGAGTCAAATGATGGCAAACGCCTTGCTATTTTACGCAGTACAGGTGCAACAGACAGTGAGTTGCTGATACAACACAAGGACACGGGCGAGCTCACACATATTAATGCTCTGCCACACCCGTTCAACCAACTTATCTGGAATGACAGCGATAGTACAATCACGCTATCAAGCTTTAATGGCAAGTTTGCCCAATATAAGCTTAGCAATAGCAATCTCACCCCATTGCCATTGTCTCTGCCCCATATCAACAATGTGTTCCACCACTGTGGTGCACGATGCCTATTCGCACGACAACACAATGGCAACTACCTGGACTTAACCCTTTCCCCCAATCCTTTTTCAGCGCAACAAACAGCCAGTCACGAATATTTAGAGTTTGCTGGCAACGAAGACCTACCCCAATTAGGTGCGCTAACTCACAGCATATATTTTATCAGCCAAGGTACCGATACAAGCGAGTTGGTGCGTATCACCAATGGCAAGACTCACACCCTTTGGGAGTTTCCAAGCACCAGTCAGCTCAGTGCGCTGCAGATCAATTACGCCGAGACACAGGTGGCCGGCATAGTGGATGGCCGGCTATTTTTGTACGACTTAAAGCAGAATAAACTTAAATACCTGTCTTCAGAGCTGGAGCAAATAGCCAGTCTTTATTGGCAAGAGTCGAACGAGGACTTGATGTTTGCACGCCTGGAATACGCGCTACCGGTGCTCTATCGCTATGAGCTAAAAACAAACACCAAGGTTCGAGTCGACGATGCCAGCTATGCAGCCCTAGAGATTAACGATGGCGTGGCAATCAAGCTGGATCAGGACCTTAATGTGTGGCGTCTGAGCGAAGGTAAAAAACAGAACGTTATTACCCAGTTACCCAGTGCCAGTCCAAATCGCTGGCAGGTGCACGGGCACTGGCTTTATTATACCGAACACGAAGAAAACCTCGCCTACTTGCACCGTATCGACATCAACACCGGCGAACACAAAAAAACGCTGTTGGCCAAAAACCGCTACCGGTTAACCTTTGATTTATCAAATGACGCCAAAACACTCCTAGGCATACGGTCGGTACTGGCACAGAGCGACTTAGTTAGGGTGACCTACTAAAACAAAAAAGGAAGCACTTGGGCTTCCTTTTTAAATTACATTTGCTCGGCAAATTAGAATGACAAGTTATCGAGGATCTCGTCATCAACCAGGTTTGCCAAGGTTACCTTTAACTTAGGCGTACGGGCCATTTCACGCTTAATCGCGAAGTTGGCTTCTTCGTTACGGGCCCAGCTACGGCGTGCAATACCATTGTTTACGTCGAACAACAGCATAGATTTCAAGCGACGCTCGGCACCTTCGCTGCCATCAAGCAGCATACCGAAACCACCATTGGTTACTTCGCCCCAACCTACACCGCCACCATTATGGATAGAGACCCAGGTTGCGCCACGGAAGCTGTCGCCGATCACGTTGTGAATCGCCATATCCGCGGTGAAACGGCTGCCATCATAGATATTTGATGTTTCACGGAACGGTGAGTCGGTGCCGCTCACGTCATGGTGGTCACGACCTAGTACGACCGGACCGATTTCGCCGCGATTAATGGCATCGTTAAAGGCTTTCGCGATTTCCATACGACCTTGGGCGTCGGCATAAAGAATACGCGCCTGTGAACCCACAACCAGCTTGTTTTGCTTGGCGTCTTTGATCCAGGTGATGTTGTCCTGCATCTGTTGCTGAATTTCTTCCGGCGATTCGGCCATGATCTTGTTCAGTACTTCTGCGGCGATGGCATCGGTTTTATCCAGATCGTCTGGGTTACCTGAGGCACATACCCAACGGAATGGACCAAAGCCATAGTCAAAACACATAGGACCAAGAATATCCTGCACGTACGACGGATATTTAAAGTCGATGCCGTTTTCGGCCATCACATCGCCACCGGCGCGCGACGCTTCCAATAAGAAGGCATTACCATAATCAAAGAAATAGGTACCACGGGCCGTGTGCTTGTTTACCGCATCGGCATGACGTTTCAAGGTCTCTTGTACCTTAACCTTGAATACTTCAGGCTCTTCACGGATCAAACGGTTTGACTCTTCAAACGAGATATCAACCGGGTAATAACCGCCCGACCATGGGTTGTGCAGTGAGGTTTGGTCTGAACCCAGGTGAACAAAGATGTCTTGCTCGTAGAAGCTTTCCCACACATCTACAATATTACCCACGTAGGCGATAGACACCACTTCTTCATTAGCTTGCGCCTGACGAACACGTTCAATCAGCGCATCCATGTTGTCGATCAGCTCATCAACCCAACCCTGCTGGTGGCGCTTAATCGCGGCCTTGGCGTTCACTTCGGCACACACGGTAATACAGTTGGCGATGTTACCCGCTTTTGGCTGCGCACCACTCATGCCGCCCAGACCGGCGGTCAGGAAGATCTTACCTTGCGGGCTCTCACCTTTCTCAAGCACCTTACGGAAGGCATTCATCACCGTAATGGTAGTGCCGTGTACAATACCTTGCGGACCGATATACATAAATGAACCTGCGGTCATTTGCCCGTACTGAGTCACACCCAGAGCATTGAACTTCTCCCAGTCATCCGGCTTGGAGTAGTTAGGGATCATCATACCGTTAGTCACCACCACGCGCGGTGCATCTTCTGATGATGGGAACAGTCCCATTGGGTGACCAGAGTAAATGTGCAAGGTTTGGTCTTTTTCCATCTCGCTCAGGTACTTCATGGTTAACAAGTACTGCGCCCAGTTTTGGAATACCGCACCATTACCACCGTAAGTGATCAGCTCCTCTGGGTGCTGAGCAACGGCTGGGTCAAGGTTGTTATCGACCATCAACATAATCGCCGCGGCTTGCTCGCATTTTGCGGGGTAGTCAGAGACCGAGCGCGCCTTCATGTCATAGTTTGGCTTAAAGCGGTACATGTAAATACGGCCAAATTGCTTCAGTTCCTCGGCAAATTCAGCGGCAAGCTCCTGGTGCCATTCTTTAGGGAAATAACGCAAGGCGTTACGTACCGCCAGTTGCTTTTCCTCTGGGCTAAGAATGTCTTTTCGCTTTGGCGCGCGGTTTACGCCCGCTGGATATGGCTTAGGCTCAGGTAAGACGCTAGGAATACCCTGTTTAATTTGTTCTTGGAAAGTCATTGTTATTGGCTCCCTTAGTTCACGCTAAACGCTTGTGCTTTAACTAGTTCAATCATGGCATCGATATCCGGCTTAAGTAGACGGTCTTCTTCAAGCTTGGCTACCTTGTCACGGATGATGGCGAAGTTTTCTTCGATGATGTCAGAGCATTTATTAGGACGACGGAATTCAATCGCTTGTGCCGCATACATCAATTCGATAGCAAAGATCTTTTCCAGGTTACCCAGGATTTGATTCAGTTTTCTGCCCGAGATGCTGCCCATGGATACGTGGTCTTCCTGGCCCATAGAGGTAGGCACACTGTCTGCCGATGGTGGGAAACACAGTGATTTGTTCTCTGTTACCAAGGCCGCAGTCGCGTACTGAGGGATCATCATGCCCGAGTTAAGGCCACCGGAGGTGGTCAATAAACGCGGCAGACCGTGCAGGCCTTCAAGCATTAAATAACAACGACGGTCGGCGATATTGCCAAGCTCGGCAGCAGCAATCGACGCATAATCCAATACCATGGCCAATGGCTGACCGTGGAAGCTACCGCCTGAAATCGCTTCTTCTGAGCTGATCACGATTGGGTTATCGGTCACCGAGTTCATCTCGATTTCTACCAGCTCTTTAAGGTGGTTAAAGGCGTTACGTGATGCGCCGTGTACCTGTGGAATACAACGCAGCGAGTAAGGGTCTTGCACGCGGTCACAGTCGGTGTGCGAGGCCATATTTTGTGAGTCTTTAAAGAAGGCACGCATGCGCTTGGCCACTTCGATATTACCTTCAAACGGACGGGTTGCATGCAGCTCTTCTCTAAAGGGTGAAGCACTGCCCTGCATGCCTTCGATGCTCATGGCACCGGCCAAATCGGCTAAATCAAGCAGGTAACGCATCTTGGTCAGCGCGGTGATACCGTGTGAAAGAATAAACTGGGTACCATTAATTAGCGCCAGGCCCTCTTTGGCGTGCAGCTCGAGCGGCTCTAAGCCATTGGCTTCAAGCAGTTGCGCCGCCGGCACGGTTTTACCGTCTTGCCAGAATTCACCTTCGCCAATCAGTGGCAGGAATAAGTGTGAAAGCGGCGCCAGGTCACCCGAAGCACCGACCGAGCCTTGCTCTGGTACCACGGGAATAAGATCAAGCTCTAGGAAAGCCAACATGCGTTCTACCACTTCCAGGCGAATACCTGAGAAGCCTTGGCTTAGAGCGTGTACCTTAGTGATCAGCATTAATTTTGAAATTGATTTGGCGATAGGCTCGCCCACACCCACGGCATGGGTGATCAACAGGTTCTTTTGTAAAAGATGGGTTTCTTCTGGTGAGATTTGCGTATCGCACAAAGGACCAAAGCCGGTATTAATACCGTATACGGCCTTATCGGAAGCGGCCATCACATCGACATTCTGGCGACTCTTATTAATTTTATCCAGTGCTTGTTGGCAAAGCTCGGCTTTAATACTGCCATCGGCGATGCCATTAACAATGTCAAGATTTAGCTGGTCTACACCATATCTAAACGTCATCTTATTCTCCTAACTCGTTGTCTGTGCGAAGCAATACTGCTTAATACGGCCATGCTAACTTGCCATAGATGTTTTATAAATACATAATAATCGTAATTCATTCCGGTTTTATCGAACTAAATCTTATAACAAACAGTAAGGGGGTCTGGTGCAAGTTCATGATGTTGATTTACGCTTACTACGCATCTTTGTTGCGATTGTCGAATGTGGCGGATTGGCGGCGGCAGAATCGCGCCTAAACATTGGCCGCTCCACCATTAGTTCACATTTATCGGACTTAGAAGTACGCCTGGGCATTAAGCTCTGTAAACGCGGGCGCAGCGGTTTCGAACTCACCGAGCCCGGACGCATCACCTATCAGGCCTCTTTGGAGCTGTTACAGCAATGCGAGGCCTTTGCCAGCACGGTCGCGACCTCAAAAAATGAATTATCGGGTCGGGTCAGCCTGGCCATCATAGACACCTTGGTTAGCGACCCGCGCTGCGCCGTTGCGCACGTTATTGCCGAGCTAAAGGAGCGAGGCAACAACGTTCAGTTCGATATCAATGTGTGTGAGGCGCGCGAGGTGGAAACCTCTGTGGTCAATGGTCGGGCGCTGGTAGGCATAGGCGTAAGCCGCCATCATTTAAGAGGCCTAGACTATATCCCACTCCATGATGAAACGAACTACCTGTATTGCGCCGAGGGCCATCCTCTGTTTGACTGTGAAACGTCCGCCGTTACCGACCTCTTGCAAGATGCAGAGGTGATCACCAGTAACTATATGCGCGACAGGGAAAGCCGAAATGACGGTTTAAATTATCAAAACAGTGCCATCGCCTATCATGACGAAGGCATCGCCCATTTGATTTTATCCGGGAAGTTTATCGGCTATCTACCCGAACATTATGCCCAGCATTGGGTGGACAAGGGATTGTTTAAGGCCATCCTGCCCGAGGTGTATCGCTATACCATTCCTGTGGTGTTGATCACCTCAAAAAGTAATTCCGCCTCACCGCTGGCACAGGCGCTGATAGAAGAAATGAAGCGCTGTCACAATGCCATGGCGTAATTAAGCGTATTGCAGATACAAAAAACCCGCCGAGTGGCGGGTTTTTTTTAAGCGTTATGCGGAGATTACCAACCGGTCTTCTCTTTAAGCGCTTTACCGATATCGGCAAGTGAACGTACAGTTTGTACGCCAGCTGCTTCAAGGGCTGCAAACTTCTCGTCAGCAGTACCTTTACCACCGGCAATGATGGCGCCAGCGTGGCCCATACGTTTGCCCGGAGGAGCAGTAACACCAGCGATGTAAGATACTACAGGCTTAGTGACGTTTTCTTTGATGTACGCTGCCGCTTCTTCTTCAGCTGTACCGCCGATCTCACCGATCATTACGATAGCTTCAGTTTGCGGATCTTTTTCGAACATCTCTAGTACGTCGATGAAGTTAGTACCAGGAATTGGGTCACCACCGATACCTACACAAGTAGACTGACCGAAGCCAGCGTCAGTAGTTTGCTTAACCGCTTCGTAAGTAAGCGTACCAGAACGAGATACGATACCTACTTTACCAGGCTTGTGGATGTGACCAGGCATGATACCGATCTTAGTTTCACCCGGAGTGATAACACCTGGGCAGTTAGGACCGATCATGCGAACGCCAGTTTGATCAAGCTTAACTTTAACGTCAACCATGTCTAGCGTTGGGATACCTTCAGTGATACAAACGATTAGCTCGATGCCAGCATCGATAGCTTCAAGGATTGCATCTTTACAGAAAGGAGCTGGTACGTAGATAACTGATGCAGTTGCGCCAGTCGCTTCTACCGCTTCACGTACTGTGTTGAATACAGGAAGACCAAGGTGAGTTTGACCGCCTTTACCAGGTGATACACCACCTACCATTTGCGTTCCGTACTCGATTGCTTGCTCAGAGTGGAAAGTACCCTGACCACCAGTGAAACCTTGGCAGATTACCTTAGTGTCTTTATTAATTAGTACAGACATTATTTGCCCTCCGCAGCAGCAACAACTTTTTCAGCAGCGTCTGTTAGAGATTCTGCAGCAATGATGTCTAGACCTGAGTTAGCAAGAACGTCACGACCTAGTTCAGCATTAGTACCTTCAAGACGTACAACTACAGGAACGTTTACGCCAACTTCTTTAACAGCACCGATGATGCCTTCTGCGATCATGTCACAACGTACGATACCGCCGAAGATGTTAACTAGAACAGCTTTAACGTTGTCGTCAGATAGGATGATCTTGAATGCTTCAGCTACACGCTCTTTAGTCGCGCCGCCACCAACGTCTAGGAAGTTAGCTGGCTTGCCGCCGTGTAGGTTTACGATGTCCATAGTGCCCATCGCTAGGCCAGCACCGTTAACCATACAACCTACGTTACCGTCTAGAGCAACATAGTTAAGCTCCCACTGAGCCGCGTGAGCTTCACGCTCGTCTTCTTGCGAAGGATCGTGCATAGCGCGGATCTTAGGCTGACGGTAAAGCGCGTTACCATCTACACCGATTTTGCCGTCTAGACAGTGAAGGTTACCTTCGTCGGTGATTACCAGTGGGTTGATTTCAAGTAGAGCGAAATCGTGGTCGATGAACATGTTGCCAAGACCTAGGAAGATCTTAACGAACTGCTTCATTTGTGTAGGGTTAAGACCCAATTTGAAGCCTAGTTCACGGCCTTGGTAAGCTTGAGGACCTACTAGAGGATCGATCTCAGCTTTGTGAATAAGTTCAGGCGTTTCTTCTGCAACTTGTTCAATTTCAACACCGCCTTCAGTTGACGCCATGAAAACAACTTTGCGTGAAGCGCGGTCGACAACAGCACCAAGGTAGAGTTCGTTAGCAATGTCTGTGCAGCTTTCAACAAGGATCTTAGCAACTGGCTGACCGTTTTCGTCAGTTTGGTAAGTTACTAGGTTTTTACCTAACCAGTTTTGAGCGAAATCTTTGATCTCTTGTTTGCTGTCAGCAAGTTTTACACCGCCCGCTTTACCGCGGCCACCGGCGTGAACCTGACATTTAACAACCCATTTGTCACCACCGATTTTATCAGCGGCTTCAGCAGCTTCTTGAGGCGTGTCACATGCGTAGCCTTCAGAAACTGGTAAACCATATTCGGCAAAAAGTTGTTTTGCCTGATACTCATGCAAATTCATGATGCTTTATCCAATTTTTTGTACTAAAAGAGCTGAATAAATATGCAATTTATTCAACCATCCCAAATTGCGCACCTAGTATAGTTCTCATGGCAATGCTTGAAAACCCTAGTACGACTAAAGGTGGCAAAAAAAAGCTGCGGCAAGAGCCGCAGCTTAATTTTTATGCAAATATGACGCTTATACGTCTAGTAGAAGACGCGTAGGATCTTCTAACATCTCTTTGATGGTTACCAAGAAGCCTACCGACTCTTTACCATCGATTTGACGGTGGTCATACGATAGTGCTAGGTACATCATAGGTAGGATTTCTACCTTACCGTTAACCGCCATTGGACGGTCTTGGATCTTGTGCATGCCTAGAATTGAAGACTGCGGTAAGTTGATGATTGGTGTTGAAAGTAGTGAACCAAATACACCACCGTTAGTGATGGTGAAGTTACCACCCGTCATATCTTCAACAGTTAGCTTACCGTCACGGCCTTTGATCGCCAGGTCTTTGATGCCCTTTTCGATCTCAGCAAGTGATAGCTTGTCACAGTCACGAAGAACTGGCGTCACCAGACCACGCGGAGTCGATACCGCGATGCTGATGTCGAAGTAGTTGTGATAAACAATATCATCACCGTCAATTGACGCATTTACTTCTGGGAAGCGCTTAAGCGCTTCAACTACCGCTTTCACGTAGAAAGACATGAAACCAAGACGCGTACCGTGACGCTTTTCGAATACCTCTTGGTATTGCTTACGAAGATCCATAATAGGCTTCATGTTTACTTCGTTGAAGGTCGTCAACATGGCCGTTGAGTTCTTCGCTTCAAGTAGACGGTTAGCAATGGTCTTACGCAGACGTGTCATAGGAACGCGTTTTTGTGTACGGTTGCCAACAGGCGCAGGAGTCGCAGCTGCAGCAGTTTCTTGCTTAGCAGGCGCGCTCTTAATGAAGGCATCAACGTCTTCTTTGGTTACACGACCGTTCTTACCAGAACCCTTGATTTTTGAAGCATCAAGACCTTTCTCGGCAATTAAACGACGTACAGAAGGAGTTAGCGCGTCAGCAGCACTGTCATCGCTTGATGCGTCGGCTGCAGGTGCCGCCGCAGGCGCAGCGCCAGCAGAAGCACCGGCTTTCATCTTACCGATCACTTGCTCGGCCAGTACCGTCTCGCCTTCGCCATGGATGTGCTCACCCATCACGCCGTCTTCAGGTGCTACCACCTCAAGAACAACCTTGTCAGTTTCGATATCAACCAGGTTTTGGTCGCGGCTTACCGCTTCGCCTGGTTGTACGTGCCATGTAGCGATTGTTGCATCAGCAACAGATTCTGGAAGTACAGGAACTTTAATATCCACTTCTTTACCTTCTTGTGCGCCAGCAGCGGCTGGAGCGGCTTTGTCTTCAGATGGAGCTGGCTCAGAACCAGCGTCAGCGGCATCAGCTTCACCGATAATGGCAATTACCTGCTCGGCAAGCACTGTTGCGCCTTCTTGTTCTTTAATTTCAGTGATCACACCGTCGGCAGGTGCAACTACTTCTAAAACAACCTTGTCGGTTTCGATGTCAACCAGGTTTTGATCGCGACTAACTTTGTCGCCAACACTCACGTGCCATGTTGCGACTGACGCGTCTGCAACTGACTCAGGAAGAACAGGAACCTTGATTTCTGTGGTCATCTCTTATCCCTTATTTTTTAATGGTAAGCGCGTCAGCGACTAACGCTTGTTGTTCTTTAGTATGGACGGCCATATAACCACATGCAGGAGCTGCAGAGGCTTTACGACCTGCGTATGTCAGGTTTGCACCCTGTGGAATTGAATTCCAGAAATGGTGTTGCGAGCAGTACCAAGCACCTTGGTTCTGCGGCTCTTCCTGACACCATACAAAATCTTTCACATGGCTGTAACGCTCAACAATATTCGCCATTTCCTGATGCGGGAATGGGTAAAGTTGTTCAACACGCACGATGGCAACATTATCGAGCTCTTGCTTGCGACGCTCTTGCAGTAGTTCGTAGTAAACCTTACCGCTACAGAACACCACGCGCTCAACTTTCTTCGCATCGAGATCATCGATCTCATCGATCATATTGTGGAATACGCCTTCAGAAAGCTCTTCCAGTGACGAAACCGCCAGCGGGTGACGTAGCAACGATTTTGGCGTCATTACGATCAGCGGACGACGAAGCGGACGTACCGCCTGACGACGAAGCATGGCGTAAACCTGCGCCGGAGTCGAAGGTACACACACCTGCATATTGTGATCCGCACACAGCTGAAGGAAACGCTCAAGACGCGCCGAGCTGTGCTCCGGGCCCTGACCTTCGTAGCCATGTGGTAGCAAACAGGTTAGGCCACACAGACGGCCCCACTTTTGCTCACCCGAGCTTAGGAATTGGTCGAATACAACCTGGGCGCCGTTAGCGAAGTCACCAAACTGTGCTTCCCACATAACCAGTGAGGTTGGCTCTGCCGTGGCATAACCGTATTCAAATGCCAGTACCGCTTCTTCAGAAAGCACCGAGTCGTACACCTCGAAGGCGCCTTGGTTTTCGCTGATATGCTGCAGTGGCAAGTAGGTTGAGGCGTCGGTCTGGTTGTGTACAACCGCGTGACGGTGGAAGAAGGTACCACGACCCGAGTCCTGACCCGTAAGGCGGATGTCCGTGCCCTCTTCTACCATGGTTGCATAGGCAAGCGTTTCCGCCATACCCCAGTCCAGCTTTTTGTCACCGGCAGCCATGGCCTTACGATCGTCGTAAATTTTCTTAACGCGCGATTGTGCCTTATGGTTTTCTGGGTATGAAGCGACCTTGTTACCAAGCTCTTTAAGCTTCTCAACCGGCACGCTGGCATCGTATTGCGTATCCCAATCGTGACCAACGAACTTAGACCACTCAGATGAGTGCTTAGTCTCTGGCTCAATTTCTTCAACCACACAGTGACCATCATCCAAACCGGCACGATAGCTATCGATCAGGTTTTTGATCTCTTGTTCGGTGAACAGGCCTTCAGAAATCAACTGCTGTGCATAGATTTCACGAGGTACCGCGTGCTTTTTGATTTTTTGATACATCAACGGCTGCGTTGCATTTGGCTCGTCGGCTTCGTTGTGACCGTGACGTCGGTAACACACCAAGTCGATAACCACATCGCGCTTAAACTGGTTACGGAAATCAAGGGCGATTTGCGTTACAAAGGCAACCGCTTCCGGGTCGTCTGAGTTAACGTGGAAAATCGGCGCCTGAACCATCTTCGCGATGTCGGTACAGTAGTCTGTTGAACGGGTATCTTCGGCGTTAGAGGTAGTGAAACCAACCTGGTTATTAACCACGATACGTACGCTACCACCTACCTTAAAGGCGTTGGTTTGCGACATATTGAAAGTTTCTTGTACCACACCTTGACCGGCGATAGCCGAGTCACCGTGAATGGTAATTGGCAGTGCTTTTGAACCGCTTTCACAACCTAGACGGTCTAGACGAGCGCGCACCGAACCCATCACAACCGGGTTAACGATTTCAAGGTGCGACGGGTTAAATGCAAGTGCCATATGAACACTGCCGCCAGCGGTTGCGAAATCTGAAGAATAACCCATGTGATATTTCACATCACCCGAGCCTAGCGTGTCATTGTGCTTACCGGCGAATTCGTCGAACAAGGCAGACGGGTTCTTACCCAGTACGTTTACAAGCACGTTTAGACGACCACGGTGGGCCATACCGATAACCGCTTCTTGCTGACCGCTTTCACCGGCACGGTGAATCAGCTCTTTCAGCATAGGTACTAGGGCGTCACCACCTTCAAGAGAGAAACGCTTGGCGCCTGGGAATTTAGCACCCAGGTACTTTTCTAGACCATCGGCAGCAATCAGACCTTTAAGGATACGCTTTTTGGTGGCGCTATCGAATTGCGGGCGAGCCTGCACCGATTCAAGACGTTGTTGTAACCAACGCTTCTCTTCGGTCGATGTGATGTGCATGTATTCAGCACCAATAGAACCGCAGTAAGTAGTCTTAAGTGCTTGATATAGATCACCCAGTTTCATCATCTCACCGCCGGCGGCGAATGAACCTACATAAAACTCGGTATCGAAATCTTCTTTGGAAAGGCCGTGGAATTCTAAGTCTAAATCGCGTACGCGTTCACGCTGCCATAGACCCAAGGGGTCAAGGTTCGCATTTTGATGACCACGGAAACGAAAAGCATTGATAAGTTGCAGAACTTTAATCTGTTTCGGGTCGCCCTGACCCCCTTCTGCAATAACTACTTCTCGGTGTTTATTTTTTGCCAGTTCGGCGAATTCGGCTCTAACTTGTGAATGCTTGGTTTCTACATCCACGCCTTCCACTTTTGGAAGTTGTTCGAACACTACACGCCATTCTTCTGGCACTGAAGTCACATCATCAAGATATGCTTCATAAAGCTCCTCAACATAAGCAACGTTGCCGCCGTATAGATGAGAAGACTCTAGCCATGCCTTCATCACACCATCGTGCATTTATAAGCCCTTTTATCTAGCGCAGATTTACATTGTCTAGCCTACTCAGTAATTGAGTAAGTGATCGAAGAATGGCCAGACAGATGTCTAGCCATTCTTTGCGTTATTATGCCCTTAAACAGAACGATTAAGAAGCATTGATTTGATTTGACCAATCGCTTTAGTCGGATTCAAGCCTTTCGGGCACACGTTGACACAGTTCATGATGTTGTGACAACGGAATACGCTAAATGCGTCGTCCAAATCGGCCAAGCGTTCTTCGGTTGCTGTATCACGGCTATCCGCCAAGAAGCGATAAGCGTGTAACAAGCCAGCTGGGCCAATAAATTTGTCTGGGTTCCACCAGAAACTCGGACAAGAAGTAGAACAACACGCACACAAGATACACTCGTATAGGCCGTCAAGCTTGTCACGCTCTTCAATTGATTGAAGGCGCTCGCCTGCTGCCGGCGTGTCATTGATTAGGTACGGCTTCACTTTCTCGTATTGGGTATAGAACTGAGTCATATCAATTACGAGGTCGCGCACTACCGGTAGACCTGGAAGTGGACGAATAACTACCTTACCTTTGCCGTTTTTCTGCAACGCAGAAATAGGCGTGATACAGGCAAGGCCGTTTTTGCCGTTCATGTTAACACCGTCAGAACCACATACACCTTCGCGGCAAGAACGACGGAATGCCAGGCTTGGATCTTGTTCTTTTAACAGAATCAAGGCATCAAGCACCATCATATCGCGGCCTTCTTCCACCTCTAGGGTGTAGTCCTGCATGCGCGGTGCGTTATCCACATCTGGATTGTAACGATAAACAGATAATTCTAAAGTTGCCATCGTCATCTCTCCTAGTAAGTACGAGCTTTAGGTGGGAACGCTTCACGTAGCTTAGGCGCGTAGTTAACGTCACGTTTTGACATCTGCTCTGTCTCAGGGTTGTAGATACTGTGACATAGCCAGTTGTCATCATCACGCTCTGGGAAGTCGAAGCGTGAGTGTGCACCACGGCTCTCGGTACGGAAGTTTGCAGCAACCGCTGTCGAGTAAGCAGTTTCCATCAGGTTATCTAGTTCTAGACATTCAATACGTTGAGTATTGAAGTCGCTTGATTTGTCATCAAGACGGGCGAACTGAAGACGCTCACGGATTTCTTTAAGCTCTTTAAGACCAGTCGCCATAGCATCACCTTCGCGGAATACCGAGAAGTTAAGCTGCATGCACTGTTGTAGGTCTTTCTTAATTTGCACTGGGTCTTCACCTTGACCAGGTTTAGACGTTTCCCAACGATTGAAGCGCGCAAGGGCACCGTCAATGTTGTCAGTTGAAGCTTCACGCTGCGCTTGGTAGTCGTTCAGGTAAGTACCTAGGAAGTTACCCGCGGCACGGCCGAATACTACAAGGTCAAGCAGTGAGTTACCACCTAGACGGTTAGCACCGTGTACAGATACACAGGCAATTTCACCTACCGCGAATAGACCTTCAATCAGCTTGTCGTTGCCTTGTGCATCAACGCTCAATACCTGACCATTTACGTTGGTCGGTACACCACCCATCATATAGTGACAGGTTGGGATTACTGGAATTGGCTCTTTTGCTGGGTCAACGTGAGCGAATGTTTTCGCCAGGTCACATACGCCAGGAAGACGTAGGTTAAGCGTTTCTTCACCCAGGTGGTCTAGCTTAAGCTTGATGTGTGGACCCCATGGACCTTCACAACCACGACCTTCACGGATCTCTGTCATCATTGAACGAGCAACAACGTCACGAGAAGCAAGGTCTTTAGCGTTTGGTGCATAACGCTCCATGAAACGCTCGCCATCTTTATTTAAAAGATAACCACCTTCACCACGACAGCCTTCAGTCACGAGTACACCGGCACCGGCGATACCGGTTGGGTGGAACTGCCACATTTCCATGTCCTGCATTGCCACACCGGCACGTGTTGCCATACCAACACCGTCACCTGTGTTGATGTGCGCATTTGTGGTTGAGGCGAAGATACGACCTGCACCACCTGTTGCAAGAACAACCGCTTTAGACTTGAAGTAAACAACTTCACCGGTCTCGATGTCGATTGCTGTACAACCAACAACGGCACCGTCGTCGTTCTTAACTAGATCAAGTGCATACCATTCAGAATAAACGTTGGTTTTGTTTTTAACGTTCTGCTGGTATAGGCAGTGAAGAAGCGCGTGACCTGTACGGTCTGCGGCAGCCGCTGTACGAGCAGCCTGCTCACCACCAAAATTTTTCGACTGACCGCCGAAAGGACGCTGATAAACACGGCCATTTTCAAAACGTGAAAATGGAAGACCCATGTTTTCTAGCTCGGTGATCGCTTCCGGGCCAGTTTTACACATGTATTCGATAGCGTCTTGGTCACCGATGTAATCAGAACCTTTAACGGTATCGTACATGTGCCATTCCCAGTTATCCTCGTGCGAGTTACCTAGCGCTACGGTAATACCGCCCTGCGCCGATACAGTGTGAGAACGAGTTGGGAAAACTTTAGAAATAAGAGCACAAGACTTGCCCGATTCGGTGATAGCTAGTGCTGCACGCATACCCGCGCCGCCGGCACCAATTACTACCGCATCAAATTCGCGAACTGAATATTTCACTTAAACACCCCATAGAACGAATAGGCCGATTACTACGTAAGTAAGCGCCATAAGGTTTAGTACGAAGCCAAGAAACGCGCGTAGCTGAGCGTTCTTTACGTAGTCAGTTAGTACCTGCCAAAGGCCGATACGTGCATGAACCATGATGCAAGTCAGTGCCACAAGTGTGAACACTTTCATTGCTAGGTTGCCAAAAAGGCCTGACCATGCTTCATAGGTTAGTGCTGGAGTGCAAAGCAGATAACCAATAATAAATAGTGCGTATGCGCTGATTACTAGCGCCGTTGCACGAAGAGATACGAAATCCTGAACGCCATTGCGCTTAAGAGATGCTTGATTTAAGACCATAGCCAAACTCCCGCTAGAACAGCAACAATTACCCACAACACGAAACCAGCTTTTGCAGTCGCGTTAGCTGAGTCTAATTCTTTCCACGGACCCAAATCTTGGATTAAGTGGCGTACACCTGCGATGAAGTGATACGAAAGAACGGTGAGGGTACCCCAGGCGATAAATTTGGCAACAAACCCGGTTAACAGGCTTTTGACAAATTCAAATCCTTCCGGAGAAGATAAAGACTCAGCCCATGCCCAAATCACAAAGGTCAAGGCAAAGAACATTGCTACACCGGTGACGCGGTGAAGAATTGAAGCTTTGGCCGTTGCTGGCATAGAGATGGTCGTTAGATCGAGATTTACAGGTCTTTGCTTTTTCACAGTTACTTGCCCATCTTGCTCACATTGAAAAAATAGAGCCATCTACATTGTTTTTATAACCATTTATGCATTGCTGCATAAATGCGCTCACAGAAATAAACCGCAGACATGCGAAAGATTCACTTTAGGTGTTCGACTTTAAAGCGAATTTCCACTGATTTGTCCTAATCGGTTTACTCAAAGACGTTACGGTATTGAACCTCAGACAGTATATAAGTCTGTAGAGGATATTACAATTCTTGTTTAGTCTCGCAGGTTTGCGAATTAGCCATTGGTATAATATTTAATCTGCGAGGAATATTTATTATACGAATATGCATTAAAATTGACTTTCTACCCCTCTTGTACGTTAGAATGATCGCAATTTGCTTAACATTAGTATCATGCATAACAGCAACAGCTTGTTATTCTTATTAGGAGATAAATAGATGGCAGATAAGAAAGCCACAGTTCATATTGATGGACACGACCCGATCGAGCTTCCAATTTATGAAGGCACTGCGGGTCAAGACGTTATCGACGTTCGTACCTTGGGCTCTCACGGTTACTTCACTTACGACCCAGGTTTTATGTCGACTGGCTCTTGTGACTCATCTATCACCTACATCGATGGCGCCAAAGGTGTACTACTACACCGCGGCTACCCTATCGACCAGCTAGCACAGCACTCAAACTACACCGAGCTTTGCTACCTACTTCTAAACGGCGAACTGCCAACTGAAGAACAGCTTGAGAAGTTCTCAAACTCAATCACCCTAAGCACCATGGTGCACGAGAAGGTTGCGGCTTTCTTCCAGGGCTTCCGCGTTGATGCGCATCCAATGGCGATGCTATGTGGCGTGGTTGGTGCTATGTCGTCTTTCTACCACCAGGACCTGGACATTGCAGACCCTGCACAGCGTAAGCGCAGCGCAATCCGCCTGGTAGCTAAGTTGCCTACTATCGCGGCAATGGCTTACAAATACACCATCGGTCAGCCTTTCGTTTACCCACGTAACGATTTGAGCTACGCCGAGAACTTCCTACACATGATGTTCTCAGTGCCTTCTGAAGAGTACAAGGTAAGCCCAGTGCTAGCTAAAGCAATGGACCGTATCTTCATGTTGCACGCTGACCACGAACAAAACGCGTCTACGTCGACAGTACGTATCGCTGGTTCTTCAGGCGCTAACCCTTATGCGTGTATCGCTGCGGGTATCGCATCACTGTGGGGTCCAGCACACGGCGGCGCTAACGAAGCCTGCTTGACCATGCTGCAGGAAATCGGTTCAGTTGATCGCATCGACGAATACGTTGCCAAAGCAAAAGACAAGAATGATCCGTTCCGTCTAATGGGCTTTGGTCACCGTGTTTATAAGAACTTCGACCCACGCGCTACGGTAATGCGCGAAACCTGTCACGAAGTGCTTAAAGAGCTGAATATCGAAGATCCTCTACTAGACGTAGCAATGCGTCTAGAGCAAATCGCGCTAGAAGATCCGTACTTCGTAGAGAAGAAACTATACCCGAACGTAGACTTCTACTCAGGTATCATTCTTAAGGCGATTGGTATTCCTACCAGCATGTTCACCGTGATCTTTGCTATGGCGCGTACCGTTGGTTGGATCTCTCACTGGGATGAAATGCTATCTCAGCCTGGTCACAAGTCAGCCGTCCACGACAGCTGTATAAAGGCGCGACCAAGCGTGATTATGTAAGTCAGGATAAGCGCTAAGCGATTAGCCATAATCCAGCATTATATTTGTAATAGGCCAGCTTTATGCTGGCCTTTTTATTTACCATTTAAATGCAATTCTCTACAATGACGGCCATTAATTTCGCGCTAGAAGTGACTTACCGCCCTTATGTTTGATATCGAGGCTATTCGCAGCGACTTCCCTGCCCTTACCCACCACCAACAGCAGGGGATCGTCTATCTCGATTCCGCGGCTACCAGTCAAAAGCCGCAATGTGTCATAGACGCCGTCAGTCATTTTTATGAAAATGGCAACGCAAATGTACACCGTGGCGCGCACAGGCTCAGTAGTGACGCTACAAAAGGCTACGAACTGGCCCGCGCCAAAGTCGCTGAATTCATCAATTGTCATGCCAACGAACTGGTTTGGACCAAGGGTGCGACCGAAGCCATCAACCTTGTGGCCTATGGCCTGACGCATCGTCTGGGTAAAGGTGATGTGATCCTCATTAGCGAACTTGAGCATCACGCCAACATAGTCCCCTGGCAACAATTGGCTAAGCGCAGCGGCGCCACATTACGTGCCATCCCAGTCAACGACCAGGGCATAATAGAGACCAAATCGGCGTTGGCTCTGATCGAAGCGTTAAAGCCTAAGGTATTGGCCATCAGCCAGGCTTCCAACGCCCTTGGCAATATCCAGCCGGTGCACACGCTTATCAAGGCAGCTAAAGCCCATGGTGGCCTGACTCTGGTAGATGGTGCCCAATCCCTGCTGCACTTACGTCCGGACGTAAAAGCCTTAGATTGTGACTTTTTTGTGTTCTCCGCCCATAAATGCCTTGGCCCCACCGGTATTGGCGGCCTCTATGGTCGTTATCCATGTTTGGAAGCGCTTGAGGTGTTTCAAACTGGAGGCGAGATGGTTACCAAGGTCACCATCAATGAGGCGCAATTCAATCCGCCGCCGGGCAAATTTGAAACCGGCACCCCGAATATCGCCGGCGTACTGGGTTTTGGTGCCGCTATCGATTACCTTAACGCCCTTGAGCTCGCGCAATTACGCGCACACGAACTGCAGCTCTTTGCCTATTTGCAGTCCCAAATAGCCCAATTCAGTCAGGTGCGGATATTGGGAGACCTTAACAACAACATAGGCACCATCAGCTTTGTGGTCTCGGGCGAGCACCCCTATGATTTAGCGACACTGATGGATATGGAAGGCATCGCCCTGCGCCACGGCCACCATTGTGCACAACCACTTATGTCGGCGCTCGGTGTAAACGGGACAGTACGAGTGAGCCTGGCGTTTTACAATAATAAGGCCGACGTCGATGCCTTTATTACAGCATTAGCCAATACCTTGGAGATGATAGCCTGATGGTAGCCAGTTTTGACGAATTAAAAACCAAGTTTATTGCCTTAGGCGGTTGGCAGCAGCGTTACCGTGAGTTAATGCTACTGGGTAAAGAACTACCCATGATGGCGAATGAGTTGAAGGTAGACGACGCTAAGGTAGCCGGTTGTGAAAGCAATGTGTGGATGTATATCGATTTTACCCCGCAAGAAGACCAACTGCTGATCATTGCCGACTCGGATACCCGTATCGTTAAGGGCCTGTTGGCGGTGATCTTACTGATGTACCGACACAAGACCCCGGCGCAGGTTGTGGCTATTGACGCCGAGCAAGAATTTGATGAGCTAGGGTTACTTAAGCACCTCAGCCCATCCAGAGGCAATGGCATTCGAGCCATCGTGCAGCAAATTAACGCGTTTGCACAACAGCACCTTTAAAAAGTCTCAGACTATTTTGCCTGGCGTGCGCGTTTATCTAAATATTTGCGCACCGCCTTGGCGGCGGCGAAAAAGCCGAAGGTGCCCGTAACCATGGTGGCCGAGCCAAAACCAGTCGCGCAGTCCATATTCATACTCGAGTCCGCCGCTTGCTTGGCCTTGCACACCTGGCCTTGACCATCGGGATAAACCAATTGCTCGGTTGAGTATATACAATCCACGTCGAATTTACGCTTAGGGTTAGAACTGAAGTTATACTGCTTACGCAAGATATAACGCACCTTGGCAAGCAAGGGGTCATGCGTGGTTTTGGCAACATCGCCAAACTTAATTTCGCTCGGATCTGTCTGCCCACCGGCGCCGCCTGTGGTGATGATAGGCATCTTGTTGCGCTTACAATGAGCGATTAACGCAGCCTTTTCTTTCACCGCGTCAATGGCATCGATCACATAATCAAAGCCCTGAATATGCTCACGGTAATTATCCAAGGTAATAAAATCGTCGATAACACTGACTTCAATGTCTGGGTTGATCAGCTCGCAGCGAGCCTTCATGGCATCTACCTTGGCCTCACCGACACTGTTGCGATGGGCGTGAATCTGCCTGTTAGTATTGGTTACACAGATATCGTCCAAATCTATCAGGGTGAGTTTACCCACCCCGGTACGTGCCAGCGCTTCGGCGACCCAACTGCCTACGCCGCCTATGCCAATGACGCAAAAATGCGCTTCGCTTAACCATTGAGACTGCTGCTGACCATAAAGGCGGCCAATGCCACCAAACCTGAGTTCGTAATCTTGTGTCATGTATCTACCACTCTAATTGCCAGGGTTGCTCGGCGAATTGGCTGGTCAGTTCAGTCATGTGCTGATTTAACTCGCCCTCGCCCGGTGGCATATAGAATTGAAAATTCTGTTGTTGATATTCAAATTGTAATGCATAGGCATGCAAATACGTGCGATCCGCCGCCACCCCACCATAGAGCTTATCGCCAATAATGGGCGCCGACAGGGATTTCATGGCGACCCTAAGTTGGTGGGTTTTGCCACTGTAAGGTTTAAGGACAAAGCCGCGCACCTTAGGTGCCAAAGAATAAGAATAAAACCGTGTGATGGCTGGGTTTTCTTGGCTTTTAAGTAGTTTAAATGCGCCGCGCCGGGCCTTGACCATATCGCCCTTGACCCAACCTTGCTTTTTCTTGGGTTTATCACTGGCCAAGGCTAAATAGTATTTATTTACCTGCCGGCTGGTAAAGAGCTCGGTAAAGCGCGCCGCCGCCTCGGAGCTTGTCGGTAAGAGCACCAGCCCGGAGGTCACCTTGTCGAGGCGGTGCACGGGGAACAGCGGCAGGCCAAACTGCTCCGAAGCCAAGGCAACCAAGCCCGGGCTTTCCTCTTCACAATGAAAATTCAAACCGGCAGGCTTATTAACGACAATAAAGTCGCACTCTTTGGCGACTAGCTGCAATGGCTTCATTGTAGAGTCGAAATCACACGCGCTAAGTCTTCGGGGGTATCGACGCCCGCCGCAGGCACCACTTCGGCCTCAGCTATCTTAATGGTGTAACCATGATACAAGACGCGCAGTTGCTCTAAAGATTCGAGCTTTTCAATCGGTGAAGGTGTCAATTCAATGTATTGCGAGATAAACCCGGCACGGTAGGCGTAAATACCGATATGACGTTGCATATGGCTAAAGTCCAGCTCACATTGTTTTGCTAATAAGGCATCACGGTGATACGGGATGGGCGCGCGCGAGAAATACAAGGCGTTATCGCTGGTGTTGCTCACGACCTTAACGGCATTGGGGTTAAGCGCCTCTTCGGCATCAATAACCGGTGTCGACAGAGTCGCCATAGGCGCATCATTGCCATCTAACAAACGAGCTACCTGAGAAACATTTTCTGGCGCCAACAGGGGTTCATCACCCTGCACGTTTACGACCAGGGTGTCGTCACTTAGACCAAGTTTAGTGACCACCTCGGCCAGGCGTTCTGTGCCCGATTGATGGTCTTCGCGGGTCATTACCACCTCTGCGCCAAACGCCGAGCAGGCTTGTTCAACGTCAGGATGATCGGTGGCAATATACACGGCCCTGGCTCCCGATGCCTGAGCTCGCTCATAGACATGCTGGATCATCGGCTTACCATGGATTTCGGCCAGCGGCTTGGCCGGCAGCCGAGTTGAAGCATATCGAGCAGGAATAATAACTACGAATTCCACTTCTCTACCTCTTCGCTGCTCAGCTCCCGCGCTTCACTTTCAAGTAAGACGGGGATGTCATCGCGAACCGGATAGGCCAATTTGGCAGCGGTGCTGATCAGTTCTTGATTTTCTTTATCGTAATGCAGCTTGCCCTTGGTAACCGGACAAGCAATGATTTCTAACAACTTGGTATCAAACGCCATGTTAAATGACCCCTTTACGTTTAAGTAGGCTGTGCAATTGTTGCTTCAGGACCTCATTGGCCTTGGCATCAACGCGTAAATAATAACATTGCCGATGGCCAAAGGCGCGACATTTTACCGCGTCTTTTTCGGTCATATACACCGCGCCCTTGCTAGGCAAATCGGCACTTTGATATTGATGATGATCGCGAAAATGGCGATAGCCGGTAAGCTCAATGCCGAGCTGTACCAAGCTGCGCTCAAAGCGCTGCGGATTGCCTATGGCACTGACGGCCACGCCCGGTGTATAAGGCGGCGTGATACTCCTATCATCGGCAACGCCGAACATACCACTGGGCGCCAGCCGATACGCTGGCTGCTGTTCACCCGCTTGCCCGTTGTAAATAACGAGATCGACGGTTTTTAATCGCCACTGCCCTTCGCGCAGTGGTCCGGCGGGCATCAGCAAGCCATTGCCAAATAGCCGCTCGGCATCGACGATGCACAGTTCAATATCTCGGGCCAAAGCATAATGCTGCAGGCCGTCATCGCTGATAATGACATCAATTTGATGTTCGGACATCATTTTCTCGATGCTGGCCCGGCGATCACCACCGATGATCACTGGACACCCGGTGCGTTGCGCCAATAACACGGGCTCGTCGCCCCCTGTTTGCGTGTCGCATTGGCCATCAACCATAAAGGGAGTATAGGGCGGCTGGGCACCGTATCCGCGAGTGATGATCCCTACCCGCTTGCCTTGTTGCTTGAGCAACTCAGCCAAATAAATAGTCATGGGGGTTTTGCCGTTGCCGCCGACGCTGATGTTGCCAACGACTATGACAGGCACCGGGGCGCGATACGCTTTTTTAATCTGCAGACGAAATAACAGCCGATTAAGCGAACTTAACAGCCAAAAGAGTCCGCTAAGGGGCAACATGACGTATGCCAGCCAGTCACCCTTTTGATACCAGGCCCGCTCCAGACGTTTGCCGAAGCCGTTTTCCGTATCCGCCATTAATTCTCGCCCTGCTGCATTTTAGCCAGTGCTGCATAGGTGCCATCTTGAGTAAGTAGCTCCTGATGGGTTCCCTGCTCAATAATACGCCCTTGGTCGAGGACATAAATGCAATCAACCTGCTCTATGGTCGATAAACGGTGGGCGATGATAATGGCCGTTTTATCACGCATTAGCGATTCCAGGGCATTTTGGATCAGCTTTTCGGATTCGGTATCGAGCGCCGATGTCGCTTCATCTAAAATAAGAATTGGCGCATCTTTAACTATGGCTCGGGCAATGGCAATGCGTTGACGCTGACCGCCAGAGAGCATTACCCCGTCTTCTCCGACCAGGGTATTTAACCCCTGTGGCAGATCTTTTACAAACTCCCAGACGTGCGCCTTTTTAGCGACATCAATCAGATCTTTTTCACTGAGTGGGGTGTCGAGGCCATACATGATGTTATTGGCTATGGTGTCATTAAAAAGCACCACCTGCTGCGATACGATGGCAAACTGTTGACGCAGGCTGCGCAGCTTATAATCACACAGTGGGACACCATCGAGGGTAATGGCGTTACTGGGTTCTACATCGTAATATCGCGGCAACAGATTCGACAAGGTCGACTTACCCGATCCCGAGCGTCCCACCAGCGCAATATTGGTACCCGGTTTCACATCCAGATTCAAATTCTTAATGACCGGCTCAGCATTGCTTGGGTAAGCGAAGGACAAATCCTTAATTTCGATATGGCCCTTGGCTTTGGTAAGCTCCTGCTTGCCATTATCTTTTTCAATCTCGGTATCGAGTACGGCAAAAATACTTTGCGCCGCGGCAATCCCTCTTTGTAATTCGCTATTGACGTTAGACAACTGCTTTAACGGGCGCAACATCAACATCATAGATGAAATCAAGGTCACAAAGGTGCCTGAGGTGATGCTGTCGATCATGCCTGGCATAGAGATTAAAACTAAGATCACCGCCATAGACGAAGCCGCCAGAATTTGAATAACCGACACGCTTAGGGCCTTAGTGGCATCCATTTTTACCCGTTGTAAACGGTTAAGGTTGTTAACTCGGCCAAATCGTTCGGTTTCAAGTTGTTGGCCGTTGAAGCCATGGATCACCTTGTGGCCGGCAAGCATTTGCTCAGAGCAGCG
The DNA here is from genome assembly GCF_002964785.1 of Pseudoalteromonas sp. T1lg48. Lineage (GTDB taxonomy): Bacteria > Pseudomonadota > Gammaproteobacteria > Enterobacterales > Alteromonadaceae > Pseudoalteromonas. The sequence continues at coordinate 222,944 of NZ_PQCC01000018.1, read as the reverse complement.
AGTTACATCGCCCATGGCATTTTGGATATTTTTGGAGATGCGACGAAAACGCTTTGACACAACCGCCACAATCACAGCCACGATGGGGGTGATAACCAAAAAGATAAGACTTAACTTCCAGCTGGCGTTAAACATTACCATTAACAGGAACACCACATAGGCTCCCTCACGCACTAAAACCAGAAGCGCCTTGGTAATGGCCTGCTGTACCTGCTCGGTATCAAAGGTAATTTTCGAGATCAACTCGCCGTTGGAATGGTTATCGTGAAAACTCACCGGCAAATTAAGCATGTGCACAAACAGGTCTTGACGCAGAGCACGCACCACCTGCGAGCCGACATAAGCCAGGCAATAGCTGGATAAAAAGTTAAAGGTGCCGCGACCAATAACCAACGCAATCACCACATAGGGCGCCCAACCTAATACTGTGCTATTACGCTCGGTAAGGCCTTCGTCAATAAAGGGCTGCATCAGCCAAACGAAGGTGGCATCCATGGCCGAATAGCCGAGCATACCTATGATGGCGACAATGGCAGCGGACTTATAGCTTTTTACGTAGCCTAAAAGGCGTTTATAGGTTTGGGTGGCGCTATGTTGCATAAGACTCTCAAATTCACGCATTAGCGGCTATTGTAGCTTTGCGCGGCGAAAAACAAAACTCAATCCATGATAAACCAATAGTTTTTCTGCTCTTTTGCCGCCTTAATGACAATTTTGTCGCGGTAAAACTGAACCCGTATTCCGCCTTGGGTTTTGGTCAGCCATTGTCGCGCCCCCACAGCCTGATATCTGGCCACCACATCCGGATGGGGCATCTGCCAATTTGTACGGGCACTACTTGAGTGAATCACCTCACTGGGGGACAAGACATTAATATAGGCGGCACTCGAAGAAGTTCGACTGCCATGATGGGGGCTTACCAAAACATCGACCGGTGTCAGCGCGTTAAGGGTTACCAGCTGGGCTTCTTCCTTCATGCTGATATCACCACTTAACAGTACCTTATATGTGCCGTCGGAGATAAGCAGTACACAGGAATTGGCATTGTCGTTCGTACCTGCAAACTTCGGCCACAAGGGAGTTAACTCAAGGCCATGCCAATTCAACGCATGCTGATTGCAGGTCAACCTCCCTCCAGGATGAAAGCGTGCCAATGTCTCCCCATACCCGGCTGCGCGCCAATGCCTTAAGCCGCCGGCATGGTCATTATCCCGGTGAGAGAGAAGAGTCAGCTCTGGGCTTAGGTTTTCGCTTTGGATAAACGGCAACAAGGTATTATCAACAATGGAATAGCGCCCAAAGTAACTGGCGCCGAGATCATAAACCAAGGCTTTGCGCCCGCGACTCACCACTATACTCAAACCATGACCGACATCAAGTACATCCATTTGCCAACTAGGCGCCCATGCCCGCTCAATCGAAGTAAATGCAGTTAGTAGCACCAAGGCATACGAAGCGGGCCACAAGCTACGCAGCATGAGCATGGCCAAAATAGCGATATAACAGGCCAACACCACTGCAAGAGAGAAATGCGAACTTGACCACCAAAAGTGCTCACTTACAGGCAGCAAGAAGGCTACCCCCTTAGCTGCAAGCGTATCGAAAGCGCCTAAGCAGGCCATCAACCAAGGCCTAAAAGCGCTTAGAGCAGTGAGTATTAACAGTGGCAGCAAAATAAAGCTAACCAGGGGCACAAACAAGAGGTTGAATAGCGCTGCGGACCAAGAGAGGCCACCAAACACCAATAAACTCAGCGGCGCCAACCCCAAACACAAACTGAGCTGCACCCAGAGATAACGCACCAGCCAATGACGCCCCGTACTTAGCCTAAGCACGACAAAAATGACCGCCACCGCAAAAAAAGAAAACCACATGCCCACATCCAAAAGGGCAAAGGGGTTGATAACCAGCACCAAGGTTAATGCCAACAACAAACTGTGGCCGAGCTGATAGCGTAACCGACTAAAATATAAGGCGACAAACAGTGCCAACATCAACCAGGCGCGTTGTGCACTAATCGGTAATTGGCACAGCAGCACAAAGAGCGCACATAAGATCAGGGCTATCAGCGCGACAATCCCATTGATGCTGTGTGCCTGAGGTAATCCCCTAAAGAGACTGGCACTGAACAGCCAAAGCACTAGCTTAATGCCGTAAAAGCAAAACGCGTACAGCAGCGCAATATGCAGTCCGGATATGGCGAGTAAATGAATGGTGCCGGTGTCGCGAAATAATTGCCTGTCCTCTTCAGAGATGGCACTTCTATCGGCGCTAAGCAGCGCTTTATAGACGCCATAAAGTTGATAATCGCGCAGATGTGTATCTAGCCAAGAGCGATATCGTTGAGCGATATTGCTTTGAACAGTCTCTATTTCAACCGTGACCGGTTTTGAGGCAACCAGATGAGGCCCGTGTAAAAAGCCATATATACGTGCGTCACGCACGGCAAAGTTAACCCGCCACTTTTTATGGCGTACCCGGGTTTGTGCTTTGACCTGGGTACCCAGCGCCACCTCGATTTTCGCAGCAACCGGTACACTAATAATAACCCTCTGATAAAAAGGTACTTTGTACTGATCAATTTGATTAAGTTTCAGTGTCACGAATTGGCTATTTGACAATGCATTGAGGGCCACCACCTGCCCTTCTATCTGCCTAACCCGATTATCAATTTTCGGTCCATGCCAATGATAAAACACCTGAAAATAGACTAAGGTATAAAGGAGTGCGAACAGGCAGGCACGGGTCTGGCCGATAAAATAACCAGTTACTGTTCGAATAACTAGCAATATGGCTATTATTGTAAAAAGTACTGGCAGTGACGGGGTGAAAAGTGACAAAATACAGCCGAATGAAAACCCACTGCACAGCGCAATAGATGTACAGGGCCCCATCCAATGGCGAAGAAAACCATTCAACGGTTCTTACCCGATCATAATAAGATCAAGCAGCTTAAATCGCTTCGTATTTTTGGGCGGCTATTACATGATGCCAATCTCTGGCACCTAAATAGGCGTTCTGCACGAGGAGCCTTCTCCGTTGGCTTGTTTTTTGCGTTCATTCCAGTTCCCTTTCAAATGATTTTAGCTGCGGCCGTCGCTATTCCCCTGCGCGTTAATTTGCCGCTTTCAATCGCCCTTGTGTGGATCACCAACCCCTTAACCATGCCACCTATTTTTTACTGCTCTTATGTGGTGGGCACTTGGATCCTCGGCCACCCACAACAGGAATTTTACTTTGAGCCCAGCTGGCAATGGCTTACCGATAGCCTCACCACCATAGGCCCGGCCTTTTTACTCGGCTCTGCAGTCTGTGGCGCCTTGGCTGCACTGATAGGGTTTATTTTAGTTGACTATTTATGGTGTCGCGGTGTGAAAAAGGCATGGGAATCGCGCAAATAGCCTAAGCTCTGAATTAAAAACAAAAAAACCCGCCTGTTGGCGGGTTTTTTATCACACTTAAAATTATAGAATTTCAAGTAGCTCGATATCGAAGATAAGCGTCGAGTAAGGCGCAATGGCAGCACCGGCACCGCGCTCACCATAGGCAAGATCGTGCGGGATATATAGACGCCATTTTGAACCGGCTGGCATCATTTGTAATGCTTCGGTCCAACCTTTGATCACGCCGCCTACTGGAAATTCAGCAGGTTGGCCACGCTCGTATGAACTATCGAATACGGTGCCATTTACTAGCGTACCATGGTAATGAGTACGTACGGTTGATTCAGCAGTAGGCTTCTCACCAGAACCAGCTTCAATTACTTCGAACTGTAAGCCAGACTCGGTAACCGTTACTTCTGCGCGCTTAGCGTTTTCAGCAAGGAAAGCTTCGCCTTCAGCGGCAAGTACTTTCGCTTCTTCTTCACGGCGTGCTTGAATTTCAGCATTGATCTTTTCGAACGCTGCTTGAATTTCAGGGATCTCAACTTGGAAGCTCTCACCGGTGAAAGCATCTTTCATGCCTTCGAATACTGAGTTCAGGTTAAGTCCGTCAAAAGGGTTGGCTTTAAGTTGCTCGCCCATTTGCAGGCCAATACCGTAGCTGGCTTTATCTGCATGGGTAGTAAATTTATCAGACATAAAATCGTCCATCTTTTTGAAAATATAAAATTCGGGCACAGGGTAACATACTCAAGACGGTACGTCAGGCTTACGCCCAAAAACCGGCGCTATGTTTATTTGTTTGCCGATATATTCGCCATTTTCTTAGCGACCAGCGGCCAAGCCCAGGTGAAAACCAATAAGGACACGATCAAATAAGCCCATAGCCAATACGGCATATGGATAAACCAAGGCCATAAGATAACGCCACAGCCAATTATGCCCAGGCAGCCTACCAAAAGCGCGCACAAGGTGGAAAATTGCGTTTCGTACTTGACTATCAAGTGCGCCACTAACAGGTTGAAGACGGCAAAACTCGCCAATTGAGCCAGGGTATCCAACTGTGCATCAAGCACCAGCGTATTGACCACGTCCAAGCCCATGGCGTAAAAAAAGGCTAACGCCAGCCAAAAGAAAATGCGCATCGGTGCTGCCATTTTGTAAACTCCATTATGCTATCAGAATCCAGACACTATAACGAAAAAAACCGCCACGTGGGCGGTCTTTAGAATGAGGTGGCGGAGAGATAGGGATTTGAACCCTAGATGGGCTATTAACCCATGCCGGTTTTCAAGACCGGTGCATTCAACCGCTCTGCCATCTCTCCGAACTGGCGCGCATATTAAAAGCTTTGGGTGCGAAAGTAAAGTCTAACCCTGAGCGCTCGCCGCATTGAGGGGCTTGTTTAATAATATTGTTTAGGACGCTTGGCAATGAGCGCGCACACCACACAACCAATCAGGGCGATCAGAGCAAACAGCAAGCTTTGCATGATAAGCTCGCCACGCTGCTGTTTTGTGGCTGGAATAATTAGCAAAGTCAGTGCCGGTAGCACGCTAAAACACAATACATAAGCGGTGACCTTGAGGGCACGCAAAAAATCATAGCGCTTACTGTAAAGCATCCAACTCGATACCAAGATCACTACGCACATGGCGCTGAGGGTAATGTATAAAGGCGCCTCAGTGGCCATTGCCACGTACGTGGTCAGCATAGCGCCAATTACACCCCAAAATGACCATAATCCCCAACGCTCTTTTTCTCTTAAGAATAAGTTACCCATTGACTCTTATCTTCTTATTATTTTGTTAGTTACAATTCTGTACATTTCTTAGCCTAACAAAAAAAACCGGTATAAAAAACCACTCAAAGTGATTAATTAAGCAAAAAATAGAGTATAAATGAGCGAATATTAATCTAAGATGACGGCACCACTTTATTGCTCTGTTAGTGCGGCGCCCTCAGCTAGCTTAGATACCATAAGAAAAGAAATCTGCCACTTGATGACGACGTTTTTTAGGGCAATCCAAGGTGGGCGTGCCTAGATACAAAAAGCCAATAATTTCATCGTCGACACTGAGCCCCAGCTCGGATTTAACCGTAGGCGATTGAGCAAATGCGCCGGTGCGCCAGATCCCCGATAAACCTTGTGCAAAAGCCGCCTGCTGCATGGCAAAGGTAGCGCATGAGGCGCTGGCTATTTGCTCGACTCTAGGCACCTTGTCGTGCGGGGTGTATTTCATTATACAGACGATCACCATGGGTGCCCTGTCCACTAAACTGGCGGCGCGCTCTATGGTACGCTCGCCCATGTTTTCGGCCACGGCAGCCTGAGCAAAGATGCGACCGAGTACTTCACGTTGCTCATCTTCTAAAACAATAAACTGCCAGGGAGCAAGATTGGCGTGATCCGGCACGCGCAATGCCGCTTGTTGGATCAGTTCCATCTGATGTGGTGATGGGCCTGGATAAGATAGTTGGCTATCGGATTGGCGATTTAATAACAGCTCTGTTGCATTCATTGTGGGTGGATCTTTCTCTTATGTACTTTAGCCTAAGGCTACCACAGTCGCCCTAGGCTGATAAGAGGCTGCACCTTAGTAGCCTTTTAGGTGCGCCTTCTTCGTGGCACAAGGTAGTAATCCAAACTGACATAACGACCGCCGCCAACAAAAAAGAGCGACAGCAGCATCACAAAGTAGATAGCAGCAAACTCGATACCATTATTGAGAATGACAATATTGCCGCGCTCATATAAATAGCTTGGGCGTCCGTGTTCGGCGACCAGGGTTTTTATCACCTCCAGGCGCATTTTCGCCGCCACAGAGTTATCAAGGCTTTTCTGGGCCGCCTCAATGCCGGCCCAATCCAATACCTGCGCCGGACTTGTTTGTGTATCGGTTGGCGTGATGGCAAACCAGCCGTTATCCCAATGGACAGTCGTGGCCGCCACCACCATGGTGATCATCAAAGGAATAGCAACCAAGCGAGTAAACAACCCAACCAGGAGCAACCAGCCGCCGGCAAACTCCGCCCAGCCCGCCAAAAATGCAAACACATCGGCAAAAGGCAAACCCAATCCCCAATCACTATTACCGAACCAGGCCACCACATTGGGATCGGCGAGCACTCGGTCTGACCAGGACAAATGGCTGTTACCTAGGTTCAATTTGCTAAAGCCGGCGATGATCATCACCGGCGCCAAAATTAAGCGCATTAATAAGGGCGCTAAGCCATCAAAAGCCTGTAACGGCCCTAACGGGACTTCCTGATGGGTAGTGGCAACTCGTGTGTGCATGGGACAACCTTTGTTAGTAAACAAGCTGTTAATGATATAGCACAAAGACCTGCATTCCCCTGCTTTTATTACAAAAAATATTAAAAGCATAAAAAATGCCGCTGTTGAGCGGCATTAAAATTAACGAGTATAAGGACGGGAAATTAAATTTCCCTTGCCACCATCAGGGCTTCTTTAATGGCGCGCTTGGCATCGATTTCTGCCGCCAATTTGGCACCGCCAATCACATGCAGATTGGCTTTACCTGTACCCTGCTGTGCTTGTTTGATTTCGCTGTCGTTAGACGTTTGGCCAATACAACCAATCACAGTATCCACATCAAGCACCCTTGCCGTCCCGGCAACTGTGATATGCAGCCCTTCGGCGTCGAAACGCACATATTGGCAATCGGCGATTTGCTCGACGCCGTGCATTTTGGCAACCTGACGATGGATCCAGCCGGTAGTCTTGCCTAGTCCCGCACCAAAGCGACCACTGCTGCGTTTAAGCATGTAGAGTTTCTTGTCGCTCTTATGCAGTGCAACTGGCTGCTCAATACCCCACTGCGCCTTAAAATTTGCAATGCTTTGATGATGCTCTTCGGTTAAAAACGCTACCATATCAAAACCAATTCCGCCGGCACCGAGAATAGCGATGCGCGAGCCCAATTCCACGTCACCGCGGATCACCTCATCGTAGCTGTAAACGCGTTTACCATCTTCGCAAGGAAAATTCGCCTGCCTGGGCGAAACACCACAGGCAAAAACGATATCATCATAGTCACTTTGCATCGAATCGTCATAGGCGGTGTTCATATGAAGTTGCACGCCCTGGCGCACCACTTCTTCGCTAAAATATTTAAGCGCCAATTGAAAGTCTTCCTTGCCCGGGATACGCATGGCCAGGTTAAACTGACCGCCAGTGGTATCGGAGCGCTCGATTAAGGTGACCTGATGGCCACGCTGGCGTAAATAAATACTGGCGGCCAGACCCGCCGGGCCGGCACCAACCACGAGCACATTTTTACTTTTCTCGGCCTGTTCAATCGCCAAGTCAAGCTCAAACGCCGCCAAGGGATTAACCAAACAGGTGGCCCGTTGCCCCTTGAAAACATGGTCCAAACAACCTTGGTTACAACCAATACAGATGTTGATCTGCTCGCTGCGCTGCTGCGCATACTTGTTAAACAGCTCCGGGTCGGCCAATAAGGGGCGGGCCATAGAGATCATGTCCGCTTGCCCGGCGCCTAGTATTTCATTGGCTATCTCTGGAGTGTTAATACGATTTACCGCAATCACAGGTTTATCGGTCGCCGCCTTTAAACGCTGCGACGCTTCTCGAAAAGCCCCCGGCGGTACCATAGAAGCAATGGTCGGCACCCTTGCCTCATGCCAGCCTATGCCCGTATTAAATATATCGACACCGGCGGCGGCCAATACTTTGGCCTGTTCGCTGACTTCTTCAGCACTGGAGCCATTGGGAATAAGGTCCATCACAGACAGACGAAAGACAATGATAAATTCATCACTAACCTGGGCACGCACCGCCTCTACGATTTCCTTGGCAAAACGCATACGGCCGCTGTTATCACCGCCGTATTCATCGTCGCGCTGATTGGTATGGGGGGCCATAAATTCATTGATCAAATACCCCTCTGAACCCATGATTTCAATGCCATCGTAGCCTGCCTGCTGCGCCAAACGGGCACTGTTGGCAAAATCTTTAACGGTGCTTTTGATCATGCCCTTGGTCATGGCTTTAGGGGCATAGGGCGTGATCGGCGACTTAATGGCGCTCGGTGCACAGTTAAAAGGGTGATAGCCGTAACGGCCCGCATGAAGCAGCTGCAAACAAATTTTACCGCCGTGTTTATGCACCGCCTGGGTGTATTTTTTGTGCTTGAGCACATCGAATAAGGTATTAAATGAGGACGAGATGGGGGTGAGTTTGCCACGCAGGTTGGGGCTATAGCCGCCGGTAATAATCAGGCCAACACCGCCTTTGGCACGCTCCTCATAAAACGCCGCTAAACGCTTACGGTTATGCCACCCTTCTTCTAAGCCGGTGTGCATCGAGCCCATTACCAGGCGATTTCGTATCTGCCCATGCGCTAATTCTAATGGTTGTTCTAGCATGGCTATCCTCTTCTAACTAATCTGGTCATACCTGTTTGAGAGTAGCGATTTTTGCATTCAGCGGCAAGTAGATTCGACAGTCGCAGTGGCGAAAACAGAGATAACTGTAAACACTTAGTTACTTTTTTCTGTTTAAAATTTTGAAGTCTTTGGGCTAATATGGAAGTCTAAACTAGGTGTAGAGCAGATTTTAAAATTAAGGGTCTGATTTTGATTAAGAAAGTAGTAAAAGCCACATGGGATGGAATTAACTTTTCCCGCCGCCTTGTGGTCAACATCATCTTCATAGCACTGGTTATCGTCGTGATTGCCTCGATTACGAGCGACGATGGCGAGATTCTGGTTCCCAAAGGCGCGGTGCTTAACCTAAACCTCAATGGCTACCTGGTCGAACAAAAACGCTATGTGGACCCTCTCGATGCCGCCCTCGCCCAGTCTATGGGCGCTCAAGATGAACCAGCAGAGATCCTGGTTGACGATGTGGTTGATGTGATCAACAAGGCTGCCAGTGACGAACGCATCGAAGCCATGCTATTGAATGTGCAGAACCTAGGTGGCGCCCATATCAATAAGCTTGCGGCCATCGCGAAAGCCATTGATGCTTTTAAGGCCCAAGGCAAACCGGTTATTGCCACGGGATACTATTACACCCAAAGTCAGTATTACCTGGCGGCTCACGCCGATGAAATTAATCTACACCCATACGGCGGCGTCTCTATCGAAGGCTTTGGTGTCTACCCTGTGTATTTTAAAGATGCCCTGGACAAGCTCAAGATCACCCAGCATGTGTTCCGCGTTGGTACCTTTAAATCTGCGGTCGAGCCGCTGATCCGCAATGATATGTCACAGGCGGCAAAAGAAGCGAACAAAGAATGGTTGTCACACCTATGGCAGCAATATAAAGACGAAGTGGCAGCCCTGCGCGGCTTTGAGCAATCCAATTTTGACGAAACCCTGGACACTTATCTCAGCAAACTGGAGCAGGTTGATGGCAATGGCGCCGAATACGCGCTCAAGTATGGTTGGGTTGATGCCCTTAAAAACAATCAAGAGCTGCGTCAACAGCTAATCGACCTAGTCGGTCTCGATGATGACGGCAACAGCTTCCGTCAGATTGGCTTTAACGACTACCTGGCTACCTTCAAGCTGCCGATGGCTATGGATAATCCGCTAACCGAAAAAGTAGCGGTGATCGTCGCCAAAGGCACTATAGTTGATGGTCATCGTAAAGCCGGGGAGATAGGCGGCGACAGCACCGCTGCCCTTCTTCGCGAAGCACGTAACGATGATCGCGTTAAGGCCGTGGTTCTTCGTATCGACTCAGGTGGTGGCAGCATGTTCGCATCGGAATTGATTCGTCGTGAAGTGATCGCCTTAAAAGAAGCGGGTAAGCCCGTGGTTGCATCCATGGGTTCGGTAGCCGCTTCAGGTGGGTACTGGATTGCCAGTGCCGCCAATGAGATTTGGGCCGCGCCGAGCACCATTACCGGATCTATCGGCGTGTTCGGTACCATTATGACCTTTGAAAACAGCGCCGCAAAACTGGGTATCTACTCGGACGGCGTCGGCACCACTGAGATGAAAGGTTCATCCGTATTACTTGGCCTAAACGACAAACTGGCTCAAGCCATTCAAATGAGTGTTGAAAACGCCTATGCGCGCTTCTTAAAGGTTGTGTCCGAGTCTCGCGGCCTGCCCATTGAAGAAGTCGATAAAATCGCTCAGGGCCGTGTTTGGATAGCGACTCAGGCTCAAGAATTAGGCCTCGTTGACCAGCTTGGCGATAAACAGGCTGCCATCAGTGCCGCCGCCAAATTGGCGAGCCTTAAGCACTATGATGTGAAGCTTATTGAGCAGCCATTATCGCCACAGGATATTTTCATTCAAAACCTGTTCGGTACTGCTATGGTTCAATCTCTGATTACCAAGCAAGCACCGCAAAGCGCCAGCGTCGGTGCGGCCATGCAGTTCGATAATTTCGTCGAGCAGATTGAACAGCAAGTTAGCTCGCTTAAAGCCTTTAACGACCCAGAAGGTATTTATGCCCGCTGTTTAGTGTGTACCGTAACGAATTAATTTTCGTAAATAAATCGTAGCGCTACGTTTAGTCACGGCGCTACAGCATGTATACTTAGCCCGATAGCATTTATCGGGCTTTTTTATGAAACGTAAACGTATTTATATCGCCTACACCGGCGGTACCATAGGCATGAAAAAATCAAGCCAGGGCTTTATCCCCGCCGCTGGTTACCTGACCGAAACGGTAAAAAACAGTGCCGAGTTTAACCGCGATGAAATGCCGCTATTCGATATTGAAGAATATTGTCCACTCATCGACTCTTCCGATATGTCGCCAGCCCATTGGCAGATGATAGCCGACGATATTCAGGCCAAATACCATGATTATGACGGCTTTGTGGTTCTCCATGGCACGGACACCATGGCCTACACTGCTTCGGCACTGTCGTTTATGTTTGAAAACCTGACCAAGCCAGTGATCGTAACCGGCTCGCAGATCCCCTTATCGCAACTGCGCTCCGACGGTCAGGTCAACCTCTTAAACGCCATGTATTTGGCCGCTAACTACCCCATTGCCGAGGTGAGCCTGTTCTTTAACAATCAGCTGTTTCGCGGTAATAGGGCAACCAAGATTCATGCCGACGGCTTTAACGCCTTCGACTCCCCTAACATGGCGCCCTTAGCCAAGGCCGGTATCAATATCAGACTAATAGAGGGTCAACTCAGTCCCTATATCGATAATGAATTACAGGTATCGCGCATCACCCCGCAAGCCATCGCGGTGTTGCACCTGTACCCCGGGATCAGCGCCGATGTGGTCGGCTCAATTATTAACGACGATATTAAGGCGCTTATTTTATTGAGCTTTGGTGTTGGTAACGCGCCACAAAACCATGAGTTTTTGGAACTGTTAGCCAATGCCAATGAGCGTGGCATTGTTGTGATCAACCTCACTCAATGCCTACAGGGACAGGTAAATATGGGTGGCTATGCCACAGGCAATGCGCTGTTGAATGTTGGCGTTATTAGCGGTTTCGACATGACGCTGGAAGCCTGTTTAACCAAGCTCCATTATTTACTGAGCAAGAAAATTTCAACGCAAAGTATTCGTCATCTTATGCAGGATAATCTGCGCGGTGAGTTAAGCCGCTAATCGCAAATTCAAAGCAAAAAAAGCCCCGCATCTGCAGGGCTTTTCTATATTCTAGGTATTCGTCTAACCGAGAGGATTAACGAACCTTGGCATCAATCTCAACCAGATCAGTTAGGTGACACACCTCACCGCTGTGCGTTTTAATACCGTGCTCACCGAAGTAATCGCGTTGCGCCTGAACCAAATGACCATTGCTCGGCGTACTTAAGGTGGCCAAATAGTTTTGTGTCGCACTGAGCACAGGGAATGCAAGACCGGTACTGACCGCGGCACCGCTGATTGAACGCAGCGCTTTTAATTGCGTATCCAGGGTGTCGATAAACTCAACGCCTTGGGCAATTTGGTCCAGATAATCGGCGCGGATAATACAACCGGCACGCCAGGTTTGCAGTGTTTTAGCTAGGTCAACCTTCCACTGATGGGCACGCGATGCGCCTTTGATCAGCGCCAGCCCCTGGCGATAGCACAACAAACTCGCCAGGTGGAAAGCATCTTTTAGCTCTTCCAGGTCGATATCAATGCTGTCTGTGGCCTTAGCGGCATAGGTCATTTCTTTTGCCGCATGGGTATCACCGGTATTGGTTAGGTGACGAGCCTGTACCGCGGCAACCAATGAAGGAACGGCGATGCCTAATTCCAAGGCATTTTGCGCCGTCCATAAACCCGTGCCCTTGGCGCCAACCTTGTTATCGATCAAATCGACTAAGGCAGTTCCGTCGGTCGTTTCAAGCTTAAGAATGTGGCTTGAAATAGAAAGAAGGTAGCTGTTGAGTTCACCTTCTGACCAGGCATCAAAAATCTCTGAAATTTGCTGCGGTGTTTTACCCGCACCCAGGCGCAATAACTGGTATACCTCGGCGATTAACTGCATCAGCGCATATTCGATGCCGTTGTGCACCATTTTTACAAAGTGACCACTGGCGGATTGACCTACACGGGCAAAGCAAGACTCACCATTGTAGCTGGCCGCCACTTTTTCAAATGACGATTCGAGGCGCTCCCAGCCGCCCTCGGAGCCACTGGCCATCATCGCCGGGCCATGACGAGCGCCCTCGGCACCACCAGAAATTCCCATGGTGGCGAATTCAAATTTATTCTGATATTTCAGTTTGCGGGCAATACCGTCTTTGTAATTACTGTTACCACAGTCAACGATGATGTCATCTTTACTGACACCGGCATCAACCAGGTCCTGACACACACGATCGACCAGTTCACCGGCCGGAACCAACAAGAGGATGGAGCGTGGCGCTTCTAGGCGACGTACCATATCATGAAGATCGGAGACGATATGCAAGCGCTCGGCCGTTCCCTGTGATTTGGCGCAGCTTAGTAATTCTTCACCAGCGTCTGGATTTTTATCATAAGCAACGAGCGTGAGCCCTTTTTCGATTAAGTTCAAAGCAAGATTTTTGCCCATCACTCCCAGACCTACTAATGCAACTTGCATCGAGTTTCCTCCTCGGTATAAACGTGTGACTGGTCTTTAACACCCATAGGTGCAATAACAAAAATATGTTAGCGTTAGGCCCTAACCCTCTAACCTCATTAATAATTTCTATAAAGCGATACGCTACATTGCAATTATTAACCCGTTAGCCAGTCTATGCCCAGCGCTTGGATTGACCGCCTTTTAAAATTGGGTGTATAACCTGATTACGGCGGGCATTATAGGGAAAACTATGCACCATTCAATCCCCGCCTTGGAATTATATCAAATTAGCCCAATATCATTGCATAAAGGAGTCAGGTGGCGATTATAGCACAATTGACTGCATCTGACACCGGTGTCATACTAGCGAAACATAAATAGTAAAAAAATAAGTAAAAGCCGACTCGACGCTGTAATTAAGCCAGAGTTTGCTACCATGCTATTAAGCAAATACGCCTACGGGAGACTTTAATGCTTAGACGTACAAAAATCGTGGCCACCCTGGGTCCGGCAACGGACAGAGACAATAATCTAGAAAAAATCATCCGCGCTGGCGCCAATGTGGTGCGCTTAAACTTTTCCCATGGCAAAGCCGCCGACCATCAGCAGCGTGCCAATGCTGTGCGCGACATCGCTGGCCGTTTAGGCGTGCACGTCGCTATTCTCGCCGACTTACAAGGCCCTAAAATTCGAGTTTCTACCTTTAAAGATGGCAAGGTGACCCTTACCCAAGGCGAGAAGTTTATTCTTGATGCCGACTTAGGCCCGGGCCAAGGCGACATTAACGGCGTCGGCATCGACTACAAAGAGCTGCCGCGCGATGTCAAAAGCGACGACCTGTTATTGCTTAACGATGGTCTTATTCAACTGACCGTCGACCATGTTGAAGGCAATAAGGTCCACTGTATCGTTAAAGTAGGTGGCGTGCTGTCAAACAATAAGGGCATTAACCGCCTAGGGGGTGGCTTAACGGCGCCGGCCTTTACCGATAAAGATAAAGAAGACTTGATCACCGCCACCGAAATTGGCGTTGACTATATCGCTGTGTCATTCCCACGCTCCGGTGAAGATATGCGCTATGTACGCTCTTTGGCCGAAAAAGCAGGCTCTAAGGCGCAATTGTTGGCCAAGATTGAGCGTGCCGAAGCGGTCGAAAGCGTTGAGGCCATCGACGACATTATTCTCGCCTCCGATGCGGTTATGGTCGCACGTGGTGACCTGGGTGTTGAAATTGGCGATGCCGAGCTAGTGGGTAAACAAAAAACCATTATTAACCGTGCCCGCTCGCTTAATCGTGTGGTGATCACCGCCACGCAGATGATGGAGTCGATGATCGACAACCCCATGCCGACCCGCGCCGAAGTCATGGATGTGGCTAATGCGGTATTGGATGGCACCGATGCGGTGATGTTGTCAGCGGAGACCGCCGCCGGTGATTACCCGGAACAAACCGTAGCAACCATGGCCCGCGTTTGTTTGGGTGCCGAGTCGCAAAAAGAAACCCATATTTCTAAACACCGCCTCGATAGCATGTTTGCCGACAATGCCGAAACCATCGCCCTATCGGCCATGTATGCGGCCAACCACCTGGGTACGGTTAAAGCCATTGTTGCCCTGACCGAGTCCGGTAACACGGCTAAGTTGATGTCACGTATTTCATCGGGTCTTCCCATTTACTCGCTATCACGCCATCAACAAACCTTGGGGCAGTCTGCCTTATATCGTGGGGTCTACCCGGTGCACTTCGATTCCAGCCAGTATGAGAAGGAAGAGATTGCCAGTCAGGCGCTTGCTCGCTTGGTTGAACTTGGCGAATTACAACAAGGTGACACGGTTATCCTCACCCATGGCGACATGATGGAAACCATTGGTGCCACAAATACCTTGAAAATTGTCACCGTTCAATAAATAGTTAGCATAGGTTTAAGCAACAAACGCAATAACTTATGGCTAAATTGAAAAGAGTGGCAATACTCAGTTCCGGGGGCGATGCCCCCGGAATGAACGCGGCAATTCGCGCCCTTACGTTACACGCCCTCTCCCACGAGTATCAAGTTGTCGGTTTTTATGGCGGCTATAATGGTCTGATCAACGAAGATTACACCGAACTCCATGCTCAAGATGTCACCGACATCATTCATCGTGGCGGAACCATTTTAAAATCGGCTCGCTGCCCACAAATGCACAGCGAAGCGGGTATATTGCAAGCGGCTAACAGTCTACGTAAATGCCATATCGATGCGTTGGTAGTGATTGGCGGTGACGGCAGTTTTAAAGGCGCGCAGGCGTTACAAGAACACTGGCAGGGGCAGCTTATTGGTATCCCAGGTACCATAGACAACGATATCAATGGCACCGATGCCACCATAGGGTTTCACACCGCCATAGACACGGCGCTTGACTGCATAGACAAGATTCGCGATACCGCCCAGGCCTTTGAACGTACCTTTGTGGTCGAGGTTATGGGCCGTGATTGCGGTATTCTGGCCATGGAAGCGGGGTTGGCAAGTGGCGCCGAGCAAATTATCTGCAAAGAGCTGTTCGACGATGAGCACGCCTTTATTACCGAACTAAAAGAAGAGATGGCGCTAGCGCTGAGCCGAGATAAACATCATAGTTATGTGCTGGTCATGGCGGAGCATTCGCTAAGTATCACTGCCCAGCAGTTGGCCGAGCAACTAAGCGACTATACTGGTGTCGATAGCCGCAGTGCGATTTTGGGCTATGTCCAGCGCGGTGGAGCTCCGGTGGCCGGTGATCGCATTTTAGCGACGCAGTTAGGAGTGGCCGCCATCGAACAGCTCGCTGGCGGTGCCAACGGGATTATGGTCGGCATAGAAAACAATGCCATCACCACCATCCCCTTCGCCGATACCGCTAATACGCAGACCCGTAATAAAGACTTTATTGCCCGCTTAAAGCAGTACCGTCTTTAACATCAGGCTGTTAGTTAGCCAGCGCCGCTTTTACCTTATCGCGGTAACTGCGGCTAACTTTGAGTTCCTGGCCATTACTCAACACCAAAAGGTATTCGCCACTGACCTGGGTCACCAGTTTGCTGATCTGTTTTGAATTGACGATGGCGCTGCGATGAACGCGCACAAACAGGCTTGGATCGAGTTCGCGCTCCAGCTCTTTCATGGTCTTGCGCAGAATATGGGTTTGCCCATCACCACAGTGAAGACACATGTAATCGCCGGCAGCGTCCACCCATTGAATGCTGTTGGTGGGGACGCGGATGATCTCACCCTGCTCTTTTACCGCCAAAGATTCCGGATAACGCTTGGTTTCCAAGCTATCACCACTGGCTAGCTTCTTAAGAATTTCTTCACAGTTATTACCGGTGATCCCGGCAACAAAGCTGGCGAGCTTCTTCTTATGAATATTATCTTGTTGTGTTTTTAGATGTGATTGCACTTTTTCCACCGCCTGTTTTAGTCTGTCGTCATCCACAGGTTTGAGCACATAGTCGAGCGCATGTACTTCAAAGGCCTGCACGGCATAGCGATCGAAGGCGGTAACAAACACCACTAGGGGTTGCTTTTCGCTGGGCAACTGCGCAAGCGCATCCGCCACCTCAAAGCCGTTCATTCCTGGCATCTGAATATCCAAAAAGACCAAATCTATCGTTTGTGATTGGCACAAGGCCACCGCATCGCTACCTTGGGCGCATTGCTCGACCACTTCGATGTTATCGAGTTGTGCCAAACGCACGGCCAGGCCCTTGCGAGCTAACGACTCATCGTCGACGATCAGGGTTTTTATGGTATTCACTCTGTTACTGCCTTCTCATAAGGGATACGAATGTTGACGGTTAAACCAGTCGGCGTATTCCCTGATAATACAAATGAATAATTGTTCTCGTAAAGTGTCTTTAATCTATCCTTGGTGTTGGCTATTCCCACACCACCGGCATGCAGCAGTTGCCCGTCTTTAAGCTCGGTGCCAGGTCCATTGTCGCTGACCTCGAGTAACAGCTCTTTGGCAAATACCTGTGCCTTAATGCTGATCACCCCACCTTGTGTCATATGGGCAATGGCATACTTCAACGAGTTTTCAATTATCGGCTGTAGGATAAGACTCGGCACCAAGGCTTCTCTAGCCTCGTCACTGATATCCATTTGTACAGCCAAGCGGTCATCAAAGCGGACCCGCTCAATATCTAAATACAGGCTAAGGGCGTGCAGCTCTTGCTCTAACGCCACTTTTTTTATTGGGTCGGTGTTGAGCGTATAGCGCAAGAAGTCACTCAGACGCGACACCATTTTGTTGGCATCCTTGTTTTCCTCAACCAAGATCAAAGTCGATATGGCATTGAGGGTATTAAACAAAAAATGCGGATTGAGCTGATAACGCAGCATTTTTAATTGCGCTTCATGGGCCATGGTATTGGCTTTAAGCGCCTTTTGCCGCTCACCCTGTAAGAGCTGGTAGTACTTAATACCGAAATACAGACCACTCCAACATAAGATGATATAAACCGAGTCAAGGCCCTGCTGAAAATAATAAAACCATTCATCGGGGCGGTAACCGTGGCGATAGATTTCCCACAGATTAAATTTTTGCACCACTGACCACAGAGTGCCTGTGATATAGGACACCCCAAATACCACCAGCACCAAAATCCAGGGTTTGGCATTCCAAACGCGACGATACAAATAGCGCAGCGGTACCGTCATCAGGCACCCGGCATAGGCGTTGAGTAAGATCACGAACACGTAAATATCACGCATTTCAAAGACCTTTGAGCCGATGTAATTAACCAGGGCGTAGCCTATCCATCCGGCGATTTGCAAAACCCAGAAAAAACGCTGGCGATTATCGACTAATTGCTGCCAATTCAAAACTTACTCAACTCCTTGGCAACGCCATCAATATCCACGCACGCTGCATACTTATCTAACATCATTATTAATAAAGCCAACCCAAAACGCACTGTATTTGGTCTTATCTAACCCTTCCTTCAACGCAAAAACGCCGCACTCTGGGTGCGGCGTTTAGACTTAAGGCGCTGATTAGATGCTCACACGCTTGTAGTTTCGATACTCGGGATGCCAGTAGTTCTTGTCTATGGCCTTCATAATATCTTCATCGCTGACCTCCAGGGCTTCCCCCTGCTCAATGGCCACCTTGGCCACGGCAAAGGCAATGCGTTTAGACAGGTCTTCGATTTGCGTCAGTGGTGGAAGTAAACTGCCGTTGCCCTCATTGGCCAACGGCGAGCTCGACGCCAAGGTTTCACTCGCCGCCATCAGCATTTCATCGGTAATGCGTTTGGCTTTAATGGCGATAACGCCCAAGCCTATGCCAGGGAAGATATAGCTGTTGTTACACTGCGGAATGGTGTAATCCTGACCCTCATGGCTAATGGTGCCAAAAGGGCTACCGGTCGCGATAATGGCCTGGCCATTGGTCCAGGTCAACACGTCCTGTGGATGCGCTTCTACCTGCTTCGATGGGTTCGATAAGGGGAAAATAATCGGCTGCGAATTATTCTCGGCCATGGTACGCACCACCTGCTCGGTAAAGAGGCCAGGCTGACCCGACACCCCAATTAAGATCCCGGGCTCGGCGCAATGCATCACGTCCAGCAGTGATGGATAATCACCACTGTACTTCCATTTCGCCAGGTTGCCTTGAGTTTGCATCAGCGCCTGTTGGAAATCACGCAAGCCGTCCATGCCCTCGGTTAACAGGCCAAAGCGGTCAACCATAAAGATTTGACTGCGCGCCTGGGCATCACTAATGCCCTCGGAGACCATCTGGCTTATTACCTGCTCGGCAATCCCACAACCGGCGGAGCCGGCACCGACAAACACTACTTTTTGCTCGCTTAATTTGGTGCCCTTGACCCGACAAGCGGCCAATAAGGTGCCCACTGTCACCGCTGCCGTGCCCTGGATATCGTCATTAAAGCTACAGATTTCATCGCGATAGCGTTTTAATAACGGCATGGCGTTGGGCTGTGCGAAATCTTCAAACTGCAACATCACATTAGGCCAACGACGTTTCACCGCTTTAATGAAGAGATCAAGAAACTCGTCGTATTCCGCCTGGCTAATACGCGGATGGCGCGCTCCCATATACATGGGATCGTTCAACAGTTTTTCGTTATTGGTACCCACGTCCAGCATCACCGGCAGTGTATAGGCCGGACTGATGCCGCCACAGGCGGTATACAGGGACAACTTACCGATAGGAATACCCATACCGCCAATACCCTGATCGCCCAGGCCCAAAATGCGTTCACCATCGGTAACCACGATCACCTTGACCTTGCCCTTGGTGGCGTTACGGAGAATATCGTCGATATTG
This sequence comes from Pseudoalteromonas sp. T1lg48, assembly GCF_002964785.1. Lineage (GTDB taxonomy): Bacteria > Pseudomonadota > Gammaproteobacteria > Enterobacterales > Alteromonadaceae > Pseudoalteromonas. Next base: position 203,230 of record NZ_PQCC01000018.1, on the reverse strand, counting down.
TGTCTGTCTTCATACGCAATAAAGAGACCGCGAGAGCTGCGGTAGATATCGGAAAACTGCTCACAAGCATCGCCCACCGTTGGCGTATAGATAATGGGCATCATCTCATCGATATGATCGCGCACTAAACGGTAATACAGGGTCTCGTTATTATCTTGAATGGCGCGCAAGTAAATATGTTTATTTAAATTATCTTGAAAGCTCGAGTATTGCTGGTAGCAGCGCTCGACTTGCTCTTCGATGGTTTCAAAGCGTGGCGGCAATAGACCGGCCAGGTTAAAGCTCTCACGCTCACGCTGGGTGAACGCGCTGCCTTTATTAAGCAAGGGGGTCTCTAACAGAGTTGGGCCGGAATAAGGAATATAAAGATAATTGGGATCGCTAGATTGTGTTTGTGGTGCGGATGATTTATCAGTCATGATGCCTACTTAGCGCAGAATACAATTGCCTGATATTATTGCCCCTTGGGCACAAATTGCAAACCGAAATCGGTTAGATTACGCATTCTTTCGGCGTTTTCGGGCTTGTTAGCAATTAACCAACAAGCCCATGAATTTATATTAACATTGACGCCCTATTGACCCAGGGCTATGCCCTCACGGCGAGGGTCGGCGCTGCCGTAGAGCTTGCCATCAATAACCTCGACCGCGTGCAGACCTGAGTTAAGATCACCGATTCGTACCTCATGTCCACGCAACTCAAACTGCGGTTTAAGCTTTGCCAATTCTGTGCCCTGCTCCAAGGTAGTGACATCGTTGCGATTGGTCAGACGCGGCATATTAATGGCCTGCTGGGCCGTTAGTCCCCAATCGAGCACGCCGATGATGCTGTGCGCCACATAATTAATAATGCGACTGCCGCCGGGCGAGCCAATCACCAGGCGCAATGACCCATCTTCATTGAATACCATCACCGGCGCCATTGAGCTACGCGGACGCTTATTGCCTTCAACGCGGTTTTGCACGTATTTACCATCACGCATAGGCGAGAGTGAAAAATCGGTAAGTTGATTATTCAACAAGTAACCATTCACCATCAGGGTGGAACCGAAGGCCATTTCAATCGAGGTGGTCATGGACACCGCGTTTCCCTTGGCATCAACAATAGAAATATGGCTGGTGTTGGGCAGCTCGAAGGCATCGTCCTCGGCATAACTTAGACCCACAACCGGATTGCCATGGCGCTGCTTTTGGTCGCGCTCACCGATAAGCGCCGCACGTTTGTCCAAATAGGCGCTGTCCATCAATGCTTGTGTGGGAACCGGCTGAAAATCCGGGTCGGCCATATAGACATTGCGATCGGCAAAGGCCAACCGGGATGCCTGAGTAAAATAATGCAGCGCCTCAGGGTCGTTGGCCGGGTATTGGCTTAGGTTTTTGTGCTCGAGCAATTTTAGAATTTGTAGTACCGCCATGCCGCCACTGCTCGGCGGCGCCATGGAGCAGACTCGGTAGCTGTGGTAGCCAACGCAGATCGGGGCTCGCTCTTTTGCTTGATAACCCCGAATATCCGCGGTGGTTAACAGCCCTGGGGCCACTGCGCTGTGCTGCACCGCATTAGCGATGGCAACGGCATTATCGCCCTGATAAAACGCAGCTACGCCCTGATCTGCCATCTGTCGGTATAAGGCCGCGAGTTGCGGGTTTTTACGAATGCTGCCCACTGCAAGGGGCTCACCGCCAGGAAAGAAATATTCGCTCGCTACCGGCAACTTTTCAACGCCGGGGTTAATACGACGGGCAAGCAGGTTATGCAGACGCGGAGATACCTCGAACCCCTGCTCGGCTAAAGCGATGGCATCATCGAATAGCGCTTGCCATGCCAAGGTGCCATAACGCGTATGGGCGTCGGCCAATGCTTTCATCACCCCGGGTACACCCACAGAGCGACCACCTACAACCGCATCTATCCAGCGTACCGCCTTTCCCTCGGAGTCGAGAAATAACTCGGGTGTGGCCGCCTGTGGCGCGGTTTCACGACCATCAAAGGTGGTTAACTGATGCGCTTGGCCATCATAGTGCATAATAAATGCACCGCCGCCTATGCCTGAGGATTGCGGCTCGACCAAGGTTAATACCAATTGCACGGCAATGGCCGCATCGATAGCGCTACCGCCTTTGGCCAATACCGCCTCGCCGGCCTTTACCGCATAAGGGTTCGCGGCGGCGACCATGTATTTACCACCGACAACCTGGTGCTTAGTGACGATACTGGTGGTGGCTTCGGGCTCTCTATCGGCGAGTACCTGTTCGGTGGCACCGAGTTCTTTGGTGGTAACGCAGCCTGTGGTGAGAAAAAGAGTGGCTGCAAGGATCAGCAGAGATTTAGAAAAAGTCATAAAAATGCCAAGGTCCATTGTCTTGTTTAAGATTGGCATCTTAAGGGAAATACCAATTCACTTAAATAGCTAATCATTCTAGCGGGCTAAATATCATGCTCACTGTGTTGGGATTTTTCTATGTAGAATAACTACATAAGAAAAAACTCCGCCTTGTGAGCATATCATTTATCCAGCGCTATATCTGATCACATACTTAACAGAATTGGTATAAACGGGCACAATACGCAAAAAATAATAGATAATCGCCCTATGTTTCAATCCGTGTTTAAAAAGTCGACCCTGTTTGCTCCCTTGGCCCTGATCATTCTTTGTACCCTGATCATGATGTTCAACCTTAACCCCCTGCTGCAGTTTGATCGCGTTGCCATCGATGAAGGACAAATATATCGGCTGCTCAGCGGCAATTTTAGTCACAGCAATGGCGCTCACTTATTAATGAATATGGCTGGCGTCGGCGCCCTTTGGATACTCCATGGTCACTTTTTTACGATTCGTGGCTACTGGCTGGCGGTCGTGAGCATCTCAGTAGGGTGCACCGGGCTTATTTATTTTTTTGCCAACAATATCGATATTTACGTTGGTCTCAGCGGCACCTTGCACGGCTTATTGGTCTATGGTGCACTGAGGGATATTCGCAGCAGCGAGAAAACCGGTTACCTCTTGTTGCTGGGTGTGTTGCTCAAGGTGGCCTATGAACAGTTTATCGGCGCCAGTACCGACTTAGAAACCCTAATCGCCTCCCGGGTGGCCATTGAAGCCCATTTATTTGGCGTTATAGGCGGTGTGGCGCTGGCCGCATTGCACTGGCTAAAGACATCAATTGCACGCCGGTAACTTAGTTTATCCGTAGAAGAAAATAAAAAGCCCGGGAAAAATACCCGGGCTTTTTTATGCTATCAAATATCAACCACTACAGGTTTTCTTTAAACAGCTTATGAATACGACGGTATTCGTCTAACCAGCTTGAAGGCTGGATAAAGCCGTGCGGCTCCACCGGGAAGATGGCCGTCTCGAAGTTTTCTTTTTCCAGCTCAATAAAACGCTGTACCAGACGCACCACGTCCTGGAAGAACACATTATCATCCACCATGGGCGCGTTGATCAGCAATGGCTTTTGCAGACCCTCGGCGAAATAAATCGGCGAGCTGCGCTCATAGGCGATGGGATCCACATCCGGATGGTTAAGAATGTTCGAGGTGTATGGCGCATTATAATGAGCCCAGTCGCTGACCGGGCGCAGTGCCGCACCGGCCTGGAATGCATCTGGCGCGGTGAATAAGGCCATAAAGGTCATAAAGCCACCGTATGAGCCACCATAGGTGCCCACGGCGCCTGTATCAACGTTGGCATGCTCGGCCATCCATTGAATACCGTCCAGCAAATCCTGAGTTTCTGGTGTGCCCATCTGACGATAAATGGCGGTACGCCAGTCACGGCCATAGCCTTTTGATGCCCGGTAATCCATATCCATGACTACGTAGCCTTCGCTGGCCAGTAATGAATGGAACATAAATTCACGGAAATAACCGGACCAACCAAAGTGGGAGTTTTGTAGATAACCGGCACCATGGTTGAAGATCACCGCCTTACGGGTCTTACCGCTTTCACCTTCTTGATAGTCGCTTGGGTAATACACCTTGGCATACACAGGCTGCTCGCCGTGGCTTGATGGTACGGCAACAATTTGCGGCGCTACTAGTTTGGTGGCCTTAAACTGCTCGGATACCGTGTGAGTCAGTTGCGTTACCTCGGCCTTAGGGGCCGCGTCCATCACAAATAGCTCAGGCGGATTCATTATGGTCGAGTGCGTCAGCAACAGCTTGCTTTGATCCGGGCTAAGGACATAGTCCGTCATGCCATTTAGATCGGTCAGCGCTTCAACCTCACCGCCTTGTAACGCCAGACGATAGATTTCATAAATACCTGGGTGCTTTTTATTGCCCTTAAAGTACAAGTAGGCATCATCGTCGCTCAGGGTCAGGTTTGAAACCTCAAACGCACCACGGGTGCGTTGAGTCGCCTTACCATCCAGCGGCTTGGTGTAGATATGGCTGTAACCAGATTGCTCCGATAGGTAATACAGGGTATCGCTGTTATTAAACCAGCCGAAGTCATTGAAGGTGTAGTTAACCCATGCATCGTCGTGCAAACGGTGCTGATTAACCAGTTTTTTACCCTTGAAATCAACGGTGGCTATCCAGCGGTCTTTGTTATCCCAGGCTTCAAGCATCACGGCTACCTGGGTACCGGCGTTGTTCCACTGAATGGCGCTTTGCTCCCAGCCCCAGTCCATCATCAAATTGATTTCACGACGCTTCTTTTCAGAAATGTACTTTTTGCCTTCGCGTGCGTAGTTTTCCGCTTTGACCTCGGCCAACACGTCTTCATCCCAGCCCGGTAAAGTATTGTAGGTCAGGGTCGACTTTTGCTTATTATCGAGATCGATATAAACCAGCTCAGTTTCCTGTGGCTTAGCATCGGCCACTCGACGGCGTGCGGGTACGGCATCAATGCCCGCATCATCGGTGATGTAATTAGGCATGATGTCGCTTTCACCACGCCAGCTACGGGTGTCGGTCAAGGCCACAATCAGCTTAGAACCATCGGGAGACAACTGCGCGTCAACTAAACGTTTGTTCTCGCCGAGATAGATACTGGCATCCACTACCGCGTCATTTTCATCCAGCAGCGCTTGTTGGCGCGCGGCGGCATCTTTTTTATTCTTTAACTGCAAGGCCACATAGTCGATCAGCTTATGCTGCTCTTTAGCTATGTAGCTGGTCGGCTCGCTTACCTTCACCGGCTTGTCTTCAAGCTTTAGATTGACCAGCTCGCTGCGTTGACCTGTATTTAAATCAACCTGCATAAACAGGTTACCGACTCTGTATACCAAAGAGTTATCGTTTAAAAACTGTGGCTTAGATTCGAAGGCAGAGGTTTTGGTAATTTGGATCAGGGTATTGTTAACCATATCCTTAACAAAGATATCCCCTTCAAAAACATAGGCCTGAAGACGTTTATCTTTGCTCATTACCGCAGCGTCATCGCCCAGGGTATGAAGCTCTTTTAAAGGCACCACGGCGGCATCTTCACCAAGCACTTGAACAAAATGATCTCTTAGTTCATTGCCCTGCTGTTTCTGCTTATAAATCACCGCACCCGAGTCGGCGCGCCAAAAAGCCCCTTCCGGCTGATTACCCAACCAGTCAGGGTGAGCCATTGCCTGCTCTAGGGTAATGGCGAGAGAGCCAGGTTTAGCAGGGGTCGATACTTGTTGTTTTTCAATCGTGCTGGACTCTACGCTAGTCGGTGCCACAGTTTGTGACGCCGTGCTTTGACAGCCCGCGAGGATAAAGCTAGAAGCTATGGTGGCCGCTAGCACAGTTTTATGAAACATAATTATTAGTATTGAAATTGCAGGTGCCAAGATTTAAGCAAAAACTCGGCAATAAAGACAGGTGTTTTAGATTAAATACGCGCTTAACAAGGCGAATAACAACGCAAAAAAAGGTCAGCAAGTCTTGCTGACCAAAACTCTGCGCTAGCAATAAAACAAGCTATGAACCTGTTCCCTATAAATATAGACCATAATTTGAACAATTACGCTTATTCATTTGTAAGTATCTGCACATCCAGCCAAACTAAACGATGATCCGAAGAAAGCTTTCTATCTCGCACCAGCTCATAGCCTGGTTCGCCTTTTGACGGCCAGTAAACACCACCACCGAGCGGACGCAGGCCATGCTTAGACGGCAACACATAATCAGCGCGGGCCTGCCAACTGGCGGTATAGTATTTAGCATAGGGCTCGGTTGCAGACTCGGCACCGCCCTTACTTTGAGGCGCTACACTGCTATCAACCTTTGGGTGATTCAACACCTGGTTAATGGCCGCTGGGCGAGCCTTTGGCCCTTGCGGAGCAGCGTTTAGGTCGCCAAGGATTACAAATCGCCCTGCACCTCTAAGACCGCCAACTTGTCCCTTATCATCAACAAGATAAGCTGGGGCATCGCTGGCGATATAATCTGCCAGTAACTTAATCTCGGCATAATTGCGTAAACCATTTCTATCTTCCGGTCCATCAAACACCGGCGGCGTTGGGTGCGAGGCAAGAATATGCAGGCGTTGGTCCGCAACCACCAGCGGAATATCCCAAAACGACTTTGAACTTAGGCGCGCCGCCTGCCAGGTTTGCTGATCATAGAAGGCTTGCCCCTTGAGTGTGGGTGCCACGGCGTCTGTTTGCGTGTGCCATGGCAACTGCTGGAAAGTGCGTACCGTATCGGTGTCGATGGCATAGCGGCTCAACAACAGCATGCCATATTGGCCCGGATAAAGCCAAAACCATAGGCATCACCGGCAATGCCGGTCTTTTTACCATCCCCATCGAAGTCATAGTCACTGGCAATACCCGTATTCACTGGTGCAGCATAACTGTGTTGGTAACTAATGCCCTGGTAATCGCCATGTTCCTGGCCGAGAAAATGCTGCTGAAACAGCGCCACGTTTTTTTGCCAGTCGCCGGTGAAATCAAATTCATTAAGTAAAATCACATCCGGGCGCACCGCCTGGATAATGGTGGCGATATTGTGGATTTGCGGGTGGCTGCCCTCGGCCAGTAATTTCGGTAATGGGGACTCGGTTAGTGAGGAAAAGTTTTTACTGTAATTAGAGCCGTCCATACTCACATTAAAGGTGGCAATGCGTATGCTTGGCGTGGCTTGGGGTTCGGGTACTGATGAGGTGTTGGCGCTAACACCGATACCGCTCGTGGCAAGAAATAACGCCGCGACACAAGAAAAAGCCCGATATTGTGCTGTCATACTAGGTTCCATATAAGCTGACGAAAAATCCTACGACCAATTGCATTAATAAAATTGGTACAAGAGTGCCATGGTAACAGTTAAGCATTTGACTTTGGAATTAAAAGAGGTAAAAAAGCCGAGCAGTTGCTCGGCTTTTTTGTTTACACTGATTGGACCTTAATTAAGGATCAGTCGCTGCGCCATGGCCGCGACGCCCGGGTATTGCTCCTCGGGAAGATGCTCGGCTAAGGCCACCAGACGTTCACCCAAGGCATGCAGAGTATCGGCGCTAACATTAATATGGCCCATCTTACGACCCGGCTTCACACCCTTGCCATACCAATGGCTGCGGGTTTGCGCAACGCTTAGCACCTCGACCGGTATAGCCGCCTGACCCAGCACATTGATCATCGCGCTTGGGCGCAATAACTCGGTATCGCCTAAAGGAAGACCGGCTACGGCACGCACATGGTTTTCAAACTGACAGCTGTAGGCACCCTGTTGCGTCCAGTGCCCTGAGTTGTGCACGCGAGGGGCTATTTCGTTAACGAGAAGCTGGCCGTCGACGTCGAAGAACTCAATGGCCAATACCCCAACATAGTCAAGCTCATTAGCCAATTTGCGATAGGCATCAATGGCTTGCTGCTGCACACTGTCATTTACCAAACCGGCCACGGACAGAGTCAGTACGCCATTGGTATGTTCGTTTTCGGTTACCGGATAGATGGCCACGTTACCTTGGTGGTCTCGGGCACCAATCACAGATACTTCGCGCTCAAACGGGATCATCTTTTCGCAAATAATGCTGTGATGCGCATCCTTTTGTAAAAACTCGACCATTTCAGCCCAGATAGTGTCCGCATCCGCGGCGTCTTTTAGGCGCCATTGACCCTTACCATCGTATCCCGCTTGACAGGTTTTAATCACCAAAGGTAACGACAACTCGGTGATGGCTTTATCGAAGTGGCTGCGCTCGGTTACCAACACATAAGGTGCGCTCGGAACACCGGCACGCTCCAACAAGGCTTTTTCTTTGGCACGATCACCACCACAGGCAATGGCCTCTTTCCCTGGGAAGAACTTACCACTTTGCTCACACAGGGCTAATACATCAGCAGGAATGTGTTCGAATTCGGCGGTAATGCGTTCGCTCTCGGCAATCGCCTGCTCCAGTGTTAAACCATAATTTTCACCTGTAACAGGGTGAACGACCTGCTTTGACCCTACATCATAGGCATAGATATGAATATCCAAGGGGGCACCAACCAGCGCCATCATTCGCGCTAACTGTCCTGCCCCAAGCACTAACATTTTCATTGAAGCCTACCCCTTATTCAGCTGGGTTAGGGTTAGCTAAAACGGTATCGGTTTGCTCTTTGCGGAAAGCATCGATTTTTGCCAATAACTCTGGCTGCTGACAACCTAAGATTTGTGCCGCTAACAAACCAGCATTGGCGGCACCCGGATCACCAATGGCTAAAGTGCCCACGGCTACGCCCTTAGGCATTTGGCAAATAGATAGCAAGGAATCAACACCGTTTAAGGCTTTAGATTTTACCGGTACGCCTAATACAGGCAATGAAGTGAAGGCAGCAGCCATACCCGGTAGGTGAGCCGCACCGCCGGCACCGGCGATAATGACCTTGATGCCACGCTCGGCGGCTGATGAGGCATAGTCTGCCAATAATTGAGGAGTACGGTGTGCCGATACCACCTTGGTTTCATAGTCAATGCCAAATTTATCCAACATATCCGCTGCATGTTGCATAGTGGGCCAATCAGACTTGGAACCCATAATAATACCTACTTTCATTGTTACTCCTCGGGTCAATAACGATACTAGTTTAACTGCAGTTTAACCGCGCCGGCACCAAGCACAATTGACTTGAGGGGTACGCCAGCACACCGCGGTTGGCCATTTGCCAACATAAGTTGCGGCGCATTATACAAAAAAGCCAGCTAAAAAGCATGCCAAGTTGGCGGATAAAATGGTGTTATCGGGACTTGCTATTTTGACCCGATGCGTTAGCGTCTCGCCACGCCCTTATCGTCTCTTTGGGGCCTAAAATAAGCGTCAAGAGGGTTAAACCGCCAGGCAGTAAAATTGCTTTGAGTATAGGACCTAGGATATAACTATAAAAAATGATAAATGGCATAAATAAGATATAGCCAAAAGCCCAGGTGGCAAGGTTAGTAATTGATTTCATGCTGTTTTCCTTAACGATTTTAAAATTGAGCGCGCTCATTTCCAGTTTTAAAACAGGTGTTTTGTGAGCAATAAAGAAGTAACAAGCAAAAAACAATTAACTCGCGAACGTATCATGAGTGCGGCCTGGCGATTATTTCAGGAGCGCGGTTTTGCAGCTACTTCTACACGCGATATCGCCAAAACTGCCCAGGTTGCCAACGGCACCCTATTCACCCACTTTGAAAATAAAGATGATTTGCTGCGCCAGCTGATGCTGATGCACATCGATGAGGTAATTGCCAAGGCCAAGCATGAGGATACGTTTGAACTGCCAAAGTTGAAAATGCGCCACTACGCACAACACCTCTATCGGTTTTATCTGCAGCACATCGAATTCAGTAAGTCTTTGTTGCAAGGCTTGGTATGGCAAGGCGCATTTTTTAGTGCGCAAATGGAAGAGTTTAAAAAGCTGTTATTCGATGGTACTCGGCAATATGACGAGGTGCGGGCCGCTGCCATGATGGATTGCTACTTTATGACCCTGATTGAAGGGCTCAATTGTGAACACCCAGATGTCTCAACCCTGGTCCGCCGTCTCAGTGCCAAGATTGCCCTGCTCTAAAGCGAGATCTACTCTCCCTTCTCGCTAAGTGTGTACTTTCCAGGGTAAGCGATAGCGGCCTTGCTCAACAAATACAAACCCGAGGCGGTTTAGCAGCTTAATACTGCGTAAATTATCCCTGTGCACCTGGGCCTCAAGGGTCGTTACCCCCGCACTCATATATTGCCCACCCTGGGCCAAGAGCAAAGACAAGGCCTGATACATCAAACCTCGCCCCCAAAACCCGGGGTGGAGTTCATAGCCTATTTTCGCGACCTGAGTATGGGCGTCATAAATCCCACAACTGCCTATTAGCTGCCCTTGATAAACGATGGCCATACGCACTCCTTGAGTCGTAAGTAAAAGCTCAATATCGCCTTGAATAATGTCTCGCACCTGTTGTTTTGAGGGCGCGGCATAATCGTTGTAACGAACTACCTCGGGATGTGTAAGTAACGCATAAAGGTCCCTCGCATCTTTATGGCGTACAGGTCGCAGTGTCAGCGAGCCTTCTGGGCAATAAATCATTAAACTTGTGGAGCAGAGGTTGAGTTGTCGGATTATTGCCTTAAACTAGCGCTATCGGCAAGTTTAAAAATAGCAACAGCATGAGCCAAGAACAATTCATCATGGTGCCTCCTACCACCACAGTCTACTGCCCACAACGCGGTGAGGGATGGACATTGACGGGGATCACCGGCATCGACGAGTATACGTCGGTGATGTTTGACGGGGTGCGTTATACCCTGTCGGCCAGGGAAATCGTCGAGCAACTGCTGCCCAATCAGCAAGCGCGCGAACAAGCGAGCAATTAAAATCGATAAAAAAGGGCCTTTTGGCCCTTTTTTATACCAATTCTGTTAAGTATTAAATCAGATATAGCGCTGGATAAATGATGTGATCACAAGACGGAATTTTTCTTATGTAGTTATTCTACATAGAAAAAATCCAACGCGGTGAGCACGATGTTTAGCCCGCTAGAATGATTAGCTATTTAAGTGAATTGGTATTTCATTACTTTAATGCGTTGATACGCGAATCCAGTGGTGGGTGCGATGCAAACAACTCCCCAATTGAACGCCCTGAGGCGATACCAAAGGCCATCATTGAACCTTCTAATTGCGACTCACGGTTCCCTTTTAAACGTTCCAGTGCGGCACGCATCTTATTAGCGCCAACTAGTTCTGCTGCACCTCGGTCGGCGGCATATTCACGTTTACGGCTGAAGTAGGCAACAACCACGGAGGCCAGCACGCCAAAGAGGATTTGAAACAGCATATCAAAGAGGAAATACGTCCAGCTTGGGCCGCTCTCTTCTTCGTTGCCGCTTAGGAAGTTATCCACCACACCGGCTAGCACCTTGGCCAGGAAGATCACAAAGGTATTTACCACGCCTTGGATCAGGGTCAGGGTCACCATATCGCCGTTGGCAACATGTGAGACCTCGTGCGCCAGCACCGCCTGGGCTTCATCCTTGGTCATGTTATGCAGCAGACCGCTGCTGACCGCAACCAGGGCGTTATTTTTTGATGGGCCGGTAGCAAAGGCGTTGATCTCAGGGCTATCGTAAATGGCTACCTCGGGCATTTTAATGCCGCGCTGCTGAGCCTGCTCGGCCACGGTCGCAACCAGCCATTGCTCTGTGTCGGTGCGGGCGTGTTCTATCACATAGGCGCCGGTGGAGCGCTTGGCGATCCATTTAGACATGGCTAAAGAAATAAATGCGCCGCCAAAGCCGAATACCGCGGCGATGGTCAGGATACCGCCCATGCTGCGTGAAGAAATACCAAAAACAGCAAAAATAATCGATAACACCACCCCGAGCACCAGCATCACTGCCAGGTTGGTCAATAAAAACAGCACAACACGTTTCATACTTCATTCTCCAATCGAGTAAGATTATTCATTAGGGGTCCTCCCTTAGGGTTGACCTTGACCCATAATGGATAGCATCACTCTGGCCATGAGTTCTATATATAGGCTAACTATGACGGCATCAAGACATAGCTTCATGAACAATTGTAAATAGTTGTAACAGCGCTCAGGGGGATACGCAGGGGCTAGCGCAGCGCCAACACATCCATTAAGGCGCCGTGAACGCGTAATTTTGGCGTTCCCTCGCTGTACGGGCTTTCCGCCAACATGGGTACCGGCAAACGTGCCTTTAAGGTCGCGAGGTTAGCATCGTATTGCGCCATCTCTGGGTCTACCTGATTGGCAATCCAACCTGCGACCTCGACCCCACACTGTTGCAAGGAAGCCATGGTTAATAGGGCATGATTTAAACAGCCCAGTTTCATGCCCACCACCAGGATCACCGGCAGGTTGGCTGCCGCCACCCAGTCACTGAGTAATTCGTGGTCATTAATAGGCAACAGCCAACCACCGGCTCCTTCGGTGAGCAGGATGTCAACGTCCAAGGCACTGATCTCTTCATAGGCCCTGTCTAGCTTGGCCAGGGTGATCTGCTCTCCCTGTTGCTCCGCAGCAATATGGGGAGCGATGGGCGGCTCATAAATAAAGGGGTTCACCTGCTCGTACAAAGCCTGAGTATTGCCGCTTTCGATTAAGGTTAAGGCATCGGTGTTCACCAGACGACCAAAGGCGTGCTCGGCACCGGCGGCAATGGGTTTAAAGCCTAAGGCCTTACGCTTATGTTGTACCGCCAGTTTAAGCAAAAGGCTGGTCACATGAGTTTTACCGGCATCGGTGTCCGTGGCGGTAATAAAAAATTGTTTCATTTAATGAGTTCCAAAAAGGCCACGTTATAACTTACGGCGACTTCGGGTTTGTCGCCCTCTAAGTACTTTAATATCTGAGCGTACTCGCCTTTAGTCAGTGCCTTATGGCCCTGCTCGGCGCTGTTCGCACCTATGGCAGAGAGGCTTTTTAGGGCTTCCTTCGCACTTTCATAGATGTCGAACAAGGGCAATTGTTGCTGCCAGTTTATCTTGAAGCCGGCATTTTGTGCCGCCATGCCCATTTCTTCCAAGGTAGCGAAATGATTAATGGCCTCACGACCAATACTGGCAAAGGCGCTTTTAACCTCAACCAAAGAGTCGGCGGCAACGATGGCCAGATAAGCGCGCCCCTTTGGCCTGAGCACACGATAAAGCTCGCGCATGACGATGTTTATATCACTCGACCATTGCATGGCAAAATTGCTAAATACAGTGTCCAGGCTATTAGCTTGCAAAGGCAGCGCATCCATATCGGCACAGATTTTAACGCTGGGTGTACGTATTTGCGCCAGCATCGATGAGGATAAATCCAGGGCGATAAGCGCATCACTTTGCGCCGCAAGGGCCGCACTGTTAACGCCGGGCCCTGCCCCTAAATCCAAACACAGTCCTAATGGCCGCTGTGCCAGTCGCGCCAATAGCACGTCGCTGGCACTGCCCTGAACGCGGGCATGGTGCTGATAGCGACACGCCGCCTTAGAAAAATGCGATTGTGTTTGTTGCTTTAACGCCACGCTCATCTACAGGACTCCAGGGCCTTGACCAGGGTGTCTATGTCCTGCTGTTGATGGGCCGCGGTCAAGGTAATACGTAAACGCGCGGTATTATGGGCAACCGTAGGCGGGCGGATGGCACTGAGCCAGATCCCCTGCTCACGTAAATCGGTTTGCATCTGCAAGGCGCTTTCGCTATCACCCACAATCAGCGGCTGTATCGGCGTCTGCGATTCCATTAATGCCAAAGACGACTGTGCACATCGCTCTCTAAAATAAGCGATATTACTTTGCAATTGCTGACGCAGTGCCTTCGCATTAAGTAATTGCGTCAAACGCTGCTCGGTAATGGCACACTGCATGGGCGAGATAGAGGTGGAATAGATATAATCGCGATTACCCTGCAGCAGTAGCTCTATCACGGGCGTTGATGCCAACACCACGGCGCCATGGCTGGCCAGCGCCTTACCGAAGGTGATCACCAGAATATCTGGGCGAGTATTACCCTTAACCGCTGAGCCTAAGCCCTCACCGAGTACGCCAAAACCATGGGCGTCATCAAGCATAAACCAGGCATCATGGGCACGACACAGGGCATGAAGGTCATCGACCGGCGCGCAATCGCCGTCCATCGAAAACACCCCTTCACTGACCACCAGTTTGTTACTCGCCTTGGATTTACTCAAGCGAGCCTGTAAGTGGCTTAGGTTGTTATGGTTAAAGCGTTGCATGGCGGCATTGGCTTGCAGGCCGCCGTCGATCAAGCTGGCATGATTAAGCTTATCCTGCACAATCAAGGCATCATTACTCTCGGCAAACAGCGCTTTTAACACACTGATATTGGCACTAAAGCCACTGGGAAAAAGCATGGCGCTTTGATAACCAAGCAGATCGCAAAAGCGCTGTTCCAACGCCTGATGACAGCGCTGATAGCCGGTCACTAAGGGAGAACTGTGGGAACCGGAACGGGCTGCTAGCTCACTCAGGGGCAGATCCCCGAGAGCAAGGTAGTCGTTCGAAGCAAAGTTAAGGTAGTCGTTCCCCTGCACACGAATGCTGCGTGCACTGACTTCTTCCACCAGTACACGACGGCGCAACAAATGTTGCTGCCGCCTCGCCTTTAATACGTCATGTATATAGTCAAACGCCATTTATTTTGCTTCGTAGAACAGCTCGGATTCGGCCTTGTCGGCAATCGCCGAGCTCAGAGACGCTTCATAGGCTTCATCTGAATAGTCTTCCCCCTGAGCCGGACGCATGCCTAACTTGCGAATAAGGTTCATATCTGTATCCGCTTCCGGGTTTTCCGTGGTAAGTAGCTTGTCACCGTAGAAAATCGAGTTGGCGCCGGCGAAGAAACACATGCTTTGCATTTGCTCGTTCATGGCCGTACGACCGGCAGACAGACGTACATAGCTCTTCGGCATCATAATACGCGCCACGGCAATGGTACGGATAAATTCAAAGTGATCCAGGTCGTCGACATTTTCCAGCGGTGTGCCCTTTACCTTCACCAACATATTGATTGGCACACTTTCCGGCTGTTTTGGCAGGTTAGCAAGCTGGATCAGTAGGCCGTATCTGTCCTTAGCCTGCTCGCCCATGCCTACGATACCACCCGAACACACCTTCATGCCGGCATCGCGAACGTGATCTAAGGTGTCTAAACGGTCCTGATAGGTACGCGTGGTGATGATCTGTTGATAATACTCAGGCGAGGTATCCAGGTTATGATTGTAGTAATCCAAACCGGCATCGCGTAATTGGTGTGCTTTATCGTTATCTAGCATGCCCAGGGTCATACAGGTTTCAAGGCCAAGCTCTTTAACCTCGCGGACCATTTTCTCGATATACGGCATATCGCGGTCTTTTGGGTCTGACCAGGCGGCGCCCATACAAAAACGGGTCGCCCCTTTTTGTTTTGCTAAACGGGCCTGCTCTACCACCTTCTCCACTTCCATCAAGCGTTCGCGCTCTAGGTCGGTTTTATAGTGGCCGGACTGAGGACAATACTTGCAATCTTCCGGACAGGCACCAGTCTTAATCGATAGCAGGGTCGAGATCTGCACCTCATTAGGGTTAAAGTGCTGTCTATGGATGCTAGCCGCTTTAAACAGTAGATCGTTAAACGGCATTTCAAAAAGTGCTTTTACTTGTTCATGAGTCCAGTTATGGCGAATTTCGGCCTGTTGCATGGGGTTCTCTTTATTATCGACGGTAAACTTATTTTGTATCAGTCTACGAGTTGCCTTAGTATTGTCAACGCCATTGCAATGTTTGAAGTTTACCTATGGATAATAATTATACAGACTCTACCCCCATTGATGTCGAATTTGACCGTGACCATATTTGGCACCCCTATACCTCAATGCTTAAACCGCTGCCCAACTACCCAGTCACCCATGCCCGCGGTACGCGATTACATTTAGCCAGTGGCGAGAGCTTGGTTGATGGCATGGCCTCGTGGTGGAGTGCACTGCATGGCTATAATCACCCTAGCTTAAATAAGGCACTGCAAGAGCAAAGTGAGAAAATGAGTCATGTGATGTTTGGCGGTATAACCCACGCTCCGGCGGTGGAATTATGTAAAAAGCTGATCACTATGACCCCGGCACCTTTGGATAAGGTGTTTCTGGCAGACGGAGGCTCTGTCAGTGTTGAAGTGGCGATTAAAATGGCGCTGCAATATTGGTTCAGCCAGGGCCACAAACAAAAGCATAAGATCATGACCCCGCGCAAGGGCTATCATGGCGATACCTTTGCGGCAATGAGCGTCTGCGATC
Organism: Pseudoalteromonas sp. T1lg48; assembly: GCF_002964785.1. Classification (GTDB taxonomy): domain Bacteria; phylum Pseudomonadota; class Gammaproteobacteria; order Enterobacterales; family Alteromonadaceae; genus Pseudoalteromonas. The sequence goes on along the minus strand of NZ_PQCC01000018.1, from coordinate 187,058 downwards.
CGGTTAATTCCATGCACAGCATGTATCGCGGCTTCTTACCCGAGCAAATCTTTGTTCCGCAGCCGGTAAGTACCTTTAATGGCGAGTTTGACGAGCAAGAAGCCGAGCAATTAGACAGTTACTTTGCCGAGCATCACCAAGATGTTGCCGCTTTTATCATCGAGCCCATAGTGCAAAATGCCGGCGGCATGAACTTCTACCACCCGCACTATCTAAAAACCGTACGCGCCCTGTGCGACCAATACGATGTGCTACTGATCTGTGATGAAATCGCAACAGGATTTGGCCGTACCGGCAAGCTTTTCGCCGTCGAACATGCGGATATCAGCCCGGATATCATGTGTGTGGGCAAGGCCTTGACCGGTGGCTATATGACCTTAGCCGCCACCCTAACCAGCGATAAAGTCGCGCGCGGTATTTGTAGTGGTGAAGCCGGTGTCTTAATGCATGGCCCCACCTTTATGGGCAACCCCCTGGCCTGCGCCGTTGCCAACGCCAGCCTGAACTTATTGCAGGAAAATGATTGGCAACAACAGGTTAGTAATATCAATCTGTGGCTGCAACGGCTCATGCGCTGCACAGAACTCGAGGCCGTTGTCTCGGTGCGCACCTTGGGCGCCATTGGTGTGGTAGAGCTCGACAGTCAGGTCGATGTCGCTAAGATCCAGCGTTTTTTTGTTACTCAAGGGGTGTGGATCCGACCCTTCGGTAAATTAGTCTATCTTATGCCGCCTTTTGTTAGCTCGGAGCAAGACATCGAGGCATTGTGTGACGCAATTTACCTGGCGATTGCAGAAAAACAATACTAGTTCAAAAGGAATATGGCCAAGCGGTAATTTTATTTGTTTGCACACAAAGCAAACAACTTGCTGTAAATGTGAATAAAAACCCCATTTATAGCGAAAATTACCGCATAATCCCGGGATTTAGCTAGGAATTCCCCACCGCTTTTTGTTAGAGTACCAAACTTTTCAATAAGCAAGTGACTTTCTATGCAGCAACACGTCCACATTCAGCCAGCGGAGGCTTTTGTCCCACCCAGGTTTACCGTGTATCAACATCGCCAAATCGATAAAATCGAGGCTTTGCACCAACTGCCAGAGCATATGCGCTTTGAAATGAAGGTGGTCGCCAGCGTATTCCCTTTCCGCGTCAATAATTTTGTCATTGAAGAATTGATCGACTGGGACAAGGTACCCAATGACCCAGTTTTTCAATTGACCTTCCCCCAACGCGGTATGCTCGACGACGAGTCATATGAGAAAATGGCGGCGCTCCAGAGAACCAATCCCAGTGCCGAACAGGTGATGACTTTGGCCCAGGAGATTCGCCTGAAGCTTAACCCCCATCCGGCGGGACAAATGGAAAAGAATGTCCCCGAGCTGGACGGCGAGCGCGTAGAGGGCATTCAGCATAAATACAAAGAAACCGTCTTATTCTTTCCATCTCAGGGCCAGTACTGCCACTCTTACTGCACCTTCTGCTTCCGCTGGGCGCAGTTTGTAGGTAAAGCGACACGCTTTAACAACAACGATACCGAACTGCTGCACGGTTATTTGCGCGAGCATACCGAAGTAACCGACCTACTAATGACCGGCGGCGACCCCATGGTTATGCGTACGGTCAAACTGCGTGGTTATCTTGAAAAGTTAAAAGAGCCCGAGTTTGATCATATTCGTACTATTCGTATCGGCACCAAGTCATTGACCTTTTGGCCATACCGATATCTGACCGACCCAGACGCGCAGGACTTACTGGCATTATTCAAAGAACTGGTGGATGCCGGAAAGCATGTGTCCATTATGGCTCATATAAATCATAAGCAAGAGCTGCGCAGTCCGGCTACCCGCGAAGCCATCGCCTTAATTCGTAAAACCGGGGCGCAAATTCGCACCCAGGCGCCGCTGCTCAATAACATCAATACCGATCCTGATATGTGGGCCGAGATGTGGAAAGAGCAAACGCAACTGGGCATGATCCCTTACTATATGTTTATCGAACGCGATACCGGCGCGAAGCGCTATTTCGAGTTACCCCTGTATAAGACATGGGAAACCTTCCGCGAAGCCTATAAGCAGATCTCCGGCGTTAGTCGCACCGTGCGCGGTCCGTCTATGAGTGCTGGTCCGGGTAAGGTCGAAGTATCGGGGGTGAGCGAAATCGCCGGTGAAAAGGTGTTTGTGTTGCGCTTTATTCAGGCTCGTAATCCGGATTGGGTGCAGCGTCCATTCTTTGCAAAGTACGATGAAACGGCGACCTGGCTGGATGATCTTAAACCGGCCTTTGGCGAACAGAAATTCTTCTGGGAAGACGAATACAACGCCATGTAAGGCCATAAAAAATCCCGCTTAATGCGGGATTTTTTATTTGTTTAGTTCATGCCTACCATTCAAACTGATAAGCCATTTTCGCTATGGTGCGCAGTGCCACATTATGGGTGTTACGCTGAGCATATAAATGTTGCATGGCCTTGTCTTTTACCTCACCGACAATCACCTCTTTAACCTGATAACCCAGGGCATGGGCGGCTTCGATATAGGCGACAAATTCCCACTTTTTGATATTAGTGTTATCGGCAATCACCAAGGGAATGCCCTCGCTCAGCGCTTTAATAAAACGCGCTAAGTTAAGGTTATGGTATTCGGGCAGTTTATGTTTATCGAATTGATACCCGCCGGCTCCGACAAAGTAATCGTCGGTACTGCAAATCACAAATTGACTGGTATCGCCTGCGACCAGGTCGTCGGCGAGATTGAGCGCGTAATGGGTTTTGCCGCTGCCGGGCAAACCGCGCAATATAAACACTTGTTTCATTAACTACTCACTAAGGCTAGCGTGAAGCTGATACATAAAAACGCCAAGGCGATCAGGGATAAAGGCGCTAGATGCATCATTTTATTAATCTTTCTGGCTCTTATAATGCCACAAACTGCGCACAGACTGCACAGTCCAAGCAGCAATAAAACAGAATTTTTTGCATTTATGAGCCAAAAATCCCGCGTTTGCACGCCTAAATAACGCCACAGGCCGAAATCCTGTTCGGGACGGCCATAATGGATCAGTATTAAAACCAGCACAAATACGCTCCATCCCATGGCCGCACACCAGCCGACCAAGACAAATGGACTCACCTTATCGCCTCGCAACATAAGCGTTTGCCTTTAATTATCAACGTCAATTTGAGTTTAGGTGAATTATCAGCCAATTTTCAGCATTTAACCGGCAAACAGCGTAATTGACAGTTTTTTTCTCACCCGAACGCGGTTAAGATAGGCCTCTTAACTTACATCATAATAAAAGCTGCTTAGTAAGATTCAAAACCATGGCTAAGCACTTTGGGCAATAGTAATCATTGGAGTGAAAATGAGCCATACAGCAATCGCCGAGCTACTAAAAGGCGCCGTTGCCGTGGACAGCCAGGTCACCATTAAAGGCTGGGTGCGTACACGTCGCGACTCAAAAGCAGGTATTTCGTTTTTAGCCGTTCATGACGGTTCGAGTTTTGATCCTATTCAAGCGGTCGTGCCCAATTCGCTTAATAATTATGATGAAGTCACTCGTTTAACTGCAGGTTGCTCTGTGTCTGTTACCGGTAAGCTGGTTGCATCAGCCGGTCAGGGCCAGGCCTATGAAATTCAAGCCGAAGCCGTAGAGGTAATTGGCTGGGTTGAGAACCCAGACACCTACCCTATGGCGGCCAAGCGTCACAGCATCGAATATTTACGTGAGCACGCCCACCTGCGTCCGCGTACCAATGTAATTGGTGCCGTAACTCGAGTGCGTAACTGTTTATCACAAGCGATTCACCGCTTCTTCCACGAGCGTGGTTATATGTGGATCAGCACGCCTATCATCACTGCCAGTGACTGTGAAGGCGCCGGCGAAATGTTCCGCGTGTCAACACTTGATATGCAGAACCTGCCGCTTACCGATAAGGGCGAGATTGATTACAGCCAGGACTTCTTCGGTAAAGAAGCATTCCTAACCGTATCCGGTCAGTTGAACGGCGAAACTTACGCCAGCGCACTGTCTAAGATCTACACCTTTGGTCCGACCTTCCGTGCCGAAAACTCAAACACCTCTCGCCACCTGGCGGAGTTTTGGATGGTTGAGCCGGAAGTGGCTTTTGCCGACCTTAATGACATCGCCAAGCTTGCCGAAGACATGCTGAAATACGTATTCGCCGCGGTGCTTGAAGAGCGTCGTGACGATATGGAATTCTTTGCTCAGCGTATTGAGAAAACCGCCATTACGCGTTTAGAAGAGTTCGTTAGCAAAGATTTTGCTCAGGTTGATTACACCGACGCCATTGAAATCTTGAAACAATGTGGCAAAAAATTCGAGTTCCCTGTTGAATGGGGCGTTGACCTGCAGTCAGAGCATGAACGCTACCTAGCAGAAGAGCACTTTAAAGCACCGGTAGTAATCAAAAACTACCCGCGCGATATCAAAGCCTTCTATATGCGTCAAAATGAAGACGGCAAGACGGTGGCGGCCATGGACGTGGTTGCCCCTGGTATTGGTGAGATCATCGGTGGTTCACAACGTGAAGAGCGTTTGGATGTACTTGATGCCCGCCTTGAAGAAATGGGTCTAAATAAAGAAGACTACAGCTGGTACCGCGACTTACGCCGTTACGGTACAGTGCCACACTCTGGTTTCGGTCTAGGCTTTGAGCGCCTGGTAGCCTACGTAACCGGCATGGGCAACGTACGTGACGTCATCGCCTTCCCGCGCACCAAGGGCAGCGCCACTTACTAAGCTAAGCGCATAGTAATATAGCAAACATAAAAAACCGCTCCTTGAGCGGTTTTTTATGTTTTGCCCCCTGCGGCACATCAGCGGTTGCGTTGCTTCGAGTCAATGCTCGTTGCTTTATCGCCTTTAAATGTAACCGAAACCAGATATTCGCCGCCAATATCTCCTTCTAATCGATATGACCAAACTTCTGTTTTCTTACCAGCAAAACCTTCTCCTTTATCCACACCTACGCTTTGAACATCTTTCATTAAAGGCTCACCAAGTTTATCGAGTACTTCTATCTTATTCATACCAATATAAACAAGATCACCGTCCGCTAAACGGAAACTTTGTCCTGCTAAGACGGCTGTGCTACATAGAGTCAGCAATAAATAGATGACGTGTTTCATACACTCTCCTTGTTTCAAGTTACTATAATAAAAAAGCCCGTATAAGAATACCTTATACGGGCTTAGGTTATTTATATAGCATTAATTACAGAGCGGCTTCAAGCTCAGGCAACACATCGAATAGATCCGCAACCAAACCATAATCGGCCACCTGGAAGATAGGTGCTTCCGGGTCCTTATTGATGGCAACGATCACTTTCGAATCTTTCATACCTGCCAGATGCTGAATGGCTCCGCTAATACCAACGGCAATGTACAGGTTAGGGGCAACGATTTTACCCGTTTGACCTACTTGCATATCGTTAGGCACAAAACCGGCGTCTACCGCGGCACGTGACGCACCGATGGCGGCACCTAACTTATCAGCAATGCCTTCAAGTAGCTTGAAGTTCTCACCATTTTGCATACCACGACCACCTGAAATAATCACATCAGCGGCGGTAAGCTCTGGGCGCTCAGACTCTGTCTGCTCTTTAGACACAAATTCACTGTTGCTAGAGGCAATCACATCTGCCACAGCTTCGATCGGCGCGGCACCGCCCTGCTCGGCAACATCAAACGCACTGCTACGTACGGTAATGATATGTTGTGATTCAAGTGATTTTACCGTGGCAATGGCGTTACCAGCATAAATAGGACGCTTAAAGGTTTCGGCGTCGATTACGTCAATAATGTCCGATACTTGCGCTTTATCCAGTAGCGCAGCAACACCGTGGCATCATGTTTTTACCCGTAGTGGTGGCGCTAGCAAAGATATGGCTGTAATCGGCGCTCAATTTAACCACTAGGTCCGCACAGTTTTCCGCTAGCTGATGCGCATACTCGGCGCTATCGGCCACCAAAACGCGGCTTACGCCACTGATGGTGCTCGCTTCTTGCGCCGCATTCTCTAGGCCTTCACCGATAAGCAGTAGATCGATATCGGCGCCTACTTTAGCAGCCGCATGCACTGTTTTCGCCGTTTCAGGCTTAAGATGACCGTATTCGTGTTCAGCAATTACTAATGATTTCATGACACCACCTTCGCTTCATTCTTCAACTTACTGACTAAGGTTGCTACGTCTTCAACGATCACACCACCTTGACGCTGACTTGGCTCTTCAACGCTCACCAACTGCACGCGGGGGGTCAGGTCAACGCCCATGTCTGCAGCATTTTTAACATCCAACGGCTTACGTTTTGCCTTCATGATGTTAGGCAGCGATGCATAACGAGGCTCATTCAAACGCAGGTCGGTTGTCACTATGGCCGGCAGCGTTAGTGCCACTGTTTGCAGACCACCGTCTACTTCACGCGTCACGTTAACCTTGCCATCAGTCAATTCTACTTTTGAGGCAAAGGTGCCTTGTGGCCAACCGCGCAATGCCGCCAGCATCTGACCGGTTTGGTTGTTATCGGCATCGATACTTTGCTTACCTAGGATCACCAGATCCGGTTGCTGTTCATCAATCACCTTATCAAGCAACTTGGCTACATGCAGTGAATCCAGCTTTTCGTCACTTTCGATATGAATGGCGCTATCGGCGCCCAGTGCCAAGGCGGTGCGTAGTTGCTCCTGCGATGACTTATCACCAATAGTCACGGCCACAACTTCCGTTGCTTTGCCCGCTTCTTTTAAACGTATGGCTTCTTCGATGGCAATTTCACAAAATGGGTTCATTGCCATTTTAACATTGGCCAAATCCACATCGCTGTTATCGGCCTTAACGCGTACTTTTACGTTGTAATCGATTACACGTTTAATGGGCACTAATACTTTCATATATGCTCCTAGTAGAGACGCAGGAAAGTGGGTCTAGGAGGCTATAGCCTGCATAATCACTATTTTGACACCACAACCTGACGTTAACGTAAACTTATTTATTTTGATGAAATCAGCGTACTTCCTGTTGACGTAAACGTCAACCTAAAATAACCTTGGAGCACTATCTTTTGTGTAACGATTAATTTGCATTTCGTAACACTTTGACCGTCATCAATAGCAGGGGATTATTATGGTAGAACGTGAGACCATGGAGTTTGACGTGGTGATCGTAGGCGCAGGGCCTAGCGGCCTTGCCAGCGCCATTAAACTTGCGCAGCTTGCACAAGAACAACAACAAGAATTAATGATATGCGTGGTGGAGAAAGGCTCGGAAGTCGGTGCCCATATTCTTTCCGGCGCGGTATTTGAAACCAAGGCCCTCGATGAACTGCTGCCGAACTGGAAAGAACTCGGTGCGCCGGTAAACACTGAGGTGACCGAGGATGAGATCCTGTGGTTTAGCGACGAGAAAAGCGCCAAAACCCTGCCCCACTTTATGGTGCCTAAAACCTTCCATAATAACGGCAACTATATCGTCTCAATGGGTAACGTCTGTCGCTTTTTGGCCGAACAGGCAGAGCAGCTTGGGGTAGAAATCTTCCCTGGCTTCAGTGCCCATGAGCTGATAATCGAAAACGATACGGTTAAAGGCATTATCACCGGTGATATGGGTCTGGACAAAGACGGCAATGAAAAGCCGGGCTATATGCCGGGCATGGAACTGCGCGCCAAGTACACCGTGTTTGCCGAAGGTTGTCGTGGCCACCTTGGTAAGCAGCTAATCAATCAATTTGCCCTGGATGCAAACAGCTCAGTGCAACATTACGGTATCGGCTTTAAGGAAATTTGGCAGATCGATGCGGATAAACACCAGGAAGGTAAAGTCGTCCATGGGACAGGCTGGCCTTTATCCGGTGATACCAGCGGCGGTGCCTTTATGTATCACAGTGAGGACAATCAGGTTGTGGTCGGCTTAATCGTGGATTTGAACTACTCAAACCCACATCTTAGCCCATTCGATGAATTCCAACGCATGAAGCACCATCCAGTATTTGCCGATGTGCTTAGCGGCGGTAAGCGCCTTGCTTACGGTGCCCGTGCCATTGCTAAAGGCGGCCTGCACTCTTTACCTAAGATGCACTTCCCGGGTGGTTTGTTGGTAGGCTGTGACGCCGGTACTTTAAACTTCGCCAAGATCAAGGGTAACCACACGGCGATGAAATCAGGCATGCTAGCCGCAGAAAGCATTTTTGCCGCACTTCAAGCGGGCGAGGAGCACACGGATCTAGCTGACTTTGCAGAGCGCTTTGAAGCGTCCTGGTTGTTTGACGAACTGTACCGTTCACGTAACTTTGGCCCGGCCATGCACAAGCTAGGTAAGTTCTTCGGTGGCGCCTATAACACCCTAGATCAAAACCTGTTTGCCGGTAAATTGCCCTTCACCTTTAAGGACAATACGCCGGACTATGCCACCTTATTACCAGCCTCTCAGGCGCCGAAAATCGATTACCCTAAGCCGGATGGTCAGCTTAGCTTCGATAAATTGTCGTCGGTATTCTTGTCTAATACCAACCATGAAGAGTCGCAGCCTTGTCATCTGAAACTCAAAGATGCCAGCATTCCCATTAAGGTGAACCTGGCGCGCTTTGATGAGCCGGCTCAGCGTTACTGTCCGGCAGGTGTTTACGAAGTAGATACCACCGAAGGCGAGCCCAAGTTTGTGATCAACGCACAAAACTGTGTGCACTGTAAGACCTGTGATATTAAGGACCCGAGTCAGAATATCACCTGGGTGACACCGGAAGGCGCTGGCGGCCCTAACTATCCAAATATGTAATATTTGTTTCTATATCCTAAGTTGCAACTGGGGCGTAAGCCCCTTTTTTGTGCTTAAATTCAGACGATTACTATACTAGTAGGAAGCATGAATGCAGCCGGGGAAGACCTATGCCACAACAATCAGTGACCTTTCGCTTTTTAGCCGAGCCCACCGACGTCAACTTTGGTGGTAAGGTACATGGCGGTGTAGTGATGAAATGGATAGATCAGGCCGGTTACGCCTGCGCCGCCGGCTGGAGCGGCCATTATTGCGTTACCGTGTCTGTGGCCGGCGTCAAGTTCCGCCGTCCCGTGCTGGTTGGCCAACTGGTTGAAGTCCAGGCCAGCATAGCCCACACAGGTAAAACCAGTATGCAGATATTTATTCAAGTTCGCTGTGGCGATCCAAAAACGCAGCACATGGTGGAAACCAACCATTGTGTGATTAGCTTTGTCGCCATGGATCAGGCCGGGTACCCGGTGGAAGTGCCAGAGTTTGTTGCCAAAACCGATGAACAAAAGCGACTCGAAGCCTATGCCATGCGCATGAAAGAAATTGCCATAGAAACAGAAAATCTGCTGCACCAAACCACAGACAAGGGTTAACCATTGAATTTCACCCTTAGGGTTCACGCTTAGGGTTCACGCTTAGGGTTCGCGCTTAGGGTTCGCGCTTAGGGTTGGAGCTTTGATTACTCAACGCTAGTCCTTGAATTTAGCCGAGGCCGCCGATACACTGGCGCGCTAATATTTGACCTAAGCTAGTACCGCTGTGACCACATCCTTTGCCATCGACGCCATCGGCCATATCCGCTCACCCTATAAACAAAAGTTTGCCATTCCTAGGCAGCCACGCTTAGTGGATACCGCCCGCGCGCAACTGGTGCTGGCGCCTGAGTTTAATCACGAAGAGTTTGTCCGCGGCATCGAAGAATTTAGCCATATTTGGGTGTTATTTCGCTTTCATGAAACCGCTGACAAGGGCTATTCGGCCTTGGTGCGCCCGCCACGTTTAGGCGGCAACGCGCGCAAAGGGGTGTTTGCCACCCGCGCCACATTTCGCCCCAATGCCATCGGCATGAGTGCGGTTGAGCTGCTTGGGGTAGATTATGCTAACGGCCAGGTAACGTTGCAACTAGGTGGCGTCGACCTGCTTGATGGCACCCCAGTGCTGGATATTAAGCCTTACCTGCCCTATTCCGATGCTCTGCCCGATGCCAGCGCCGGTTTTGCCGACACCCGACCGCACACTCAAATGACGGTGAGTTTTTCCGACCAGGCCTTAGCCTTTATCGCCACGGTGGATCCGGCGCTGCAACTGCAAACCTTTATTACCCAAGTGCTGCAGCAAGATCCGCGCCCGGCCTACAAAAAGAACAAACAAGGGACACAAAGTTACGGCATGACCCTGTATGATTATAATATCCGCTGGCAGGTGGACGGCGAGCACAATCACGTCGAGCAAATATCGCCACTTTAGCGCTTTGCCCGCGGGCCCAGCACTGCTAAACTAGCGCCATATCTATTTACTAATAACAAAACGGAACCTTCATGCGTACCAGTCAGTATTTACTTGCGACCTTGAAAGAGACGCCTTCAGATGCCGAGGTGGTAAGCCACCAGCTTATGCTTCGCGCCGGGATGATCCGCAAATTGGCCTCGGGCCTATACACCTGGCTTCCGACCGGGGTAAAAGTACTTAAAAAAGTAGAAAATATTGTTCGTGAAGAAATGAACAAGGCCGGTGCCATCGAAATGTTGATGCCCATCATCCAACCCGCCGAGCTTTGGCAGGAGTCGGGTCGTTGGGAGCAGTATGGTCCTGAGCTATTGCGTATTGAAGACCGTCATAATCGCCCGTTTGCTCTGGGTCCAACGCACGAAGAAGTGATCACCGACTGCATTCGCCGTGAAGTAAGCAGCTATAAGCAGTTGCCTATCACCCTGTATCAAATCCAAACCAAGGTGCGCGATGAAATTCGCCCACGCTTTGGCATCATGCGCTCGCGCGAGTTTATGATGAAAGACGCCTATTCATTCCACCTAAGCGATGAATGCTTGGCGCAAACCTATGAAAAACTGCACCAGGCCTACTGCAATGTTTTTGACCGTTTAGGCTTGGATTACCGTCCCGTGTTAGCCGATACAGGCTCTATAGGTGGTAGTTTCTCTCATGAGTTCCACGTATTGGCCGAATCTGGTGAAGATGCCATCGCCTTTAGCGACGGCAGTGATTACGCCGCTAACATCGAAAAAGCAGAGGCATTGGCACCTCTCGATGCGCGCCCTGAGCCTAGCAAAGAACTGCAAAAATTCGATACGCCTAAGGCCAAGACCATTGCCGAGCTAAAAGAGCACTATGGTGTGAAGCCACACCGTGGCGTTAAAACCCTGTTTGTTTATGGCGAAGAAAATGAGCAAGGCGAGCGCGGCCTAGTTGCCCTGGTACTGCGTGGCGACCACGAGCTAAACGAGCTGAAGGCTGAAAAACTTGCCGGTGTGTTCTCACCGCTTGAGATGGCCAAAGAGGAAGACATAGTTAACCTGGTTGGCGCCCGTCCCGGCTCTTTGGGTCCGGTTGGCCTTAATGTGCCAATCATTGTCGATCGTAGTGCGGCGGTGATGGCAGATTTTGTTGCTGGTGCCAACAGTGATGATGTGCATTACAGCGGTATCAACTGGGACCGGGATGTGAGCGACTATGAAGTGGCCGACATTCGTAACGTGGTTGAAGGCGATCCTAGTCCATGCGGTAAAGGTACGCTGAGCATTAAGCGCGGTATTGAAGTAGGCCATATCTTCCAGCTTGGTACCAAATACTCAGAAGCCATGAATGCCGGTGTGTTGGGTGAAGACGGTAAAAACCAAACCATGACCATGGGTTGTTACGGTATCGGCGTTAGCCGCGTTGTTGCCGCTGCCATCGAGCAGAATAACGACCAATACGGCATCATCTGGCCTAAAAATATCGCTCCGTTCGAGGTTGCGATTGTGCCTATGAATATGCATAAGTCACACCGTATCCCAGATATTGCCGAGCGCTTTTATAGCGAGTTGCAACAGGCCGGCGTGGATGTCTTATTCGACGACCGTAAAGAGCGCCCAGGCGTAATGTTTAACGATATGGAACTGCTAGGCGTACCTTATACCCTAGTGATCGGTGAGCGTAACCTGGACAACAACGAAGTTGAGCTGAAAAACCGCCGTACCGGTGAAAAAACCATGCTTAAAATTGACGACGCAGTGGCTGCCATCGTGGCACAGTTGCAGCAAGACTAAGTCGCTCTCGAGCTCTCATAAAAAAGCCAGTCCTAGACTGGCTTTTTTAATATCATTGATAATCTCGATAAAACTCCCACATGTCGACCTTGGTGCCATCATCCAACACACAGTATTGGTGTCGGTTAGCCGCTCGGCCCTCACTGAGATAATGCCCTCCTTGCTCCAGGCAAAAGCGTATCGCCGGATTGCGCATATCACCAGGCTGCAACTCGGTGGCTTGTTGCTGCTCACAGGCGGCAACAATACACAGTGACGCTAGAATTATTGCTGCACGCATCTGTGCCTCCTAATTTACCACATCAAATTATGCAGCTAACGCAAAGTGAGTAACGTCTGGTGTTATTGTTTTATAACCGATACATCCGGTTCTACGCGGGTTACGCGAATTTGTACCCGGTAAAACTGAGCACCTTCCTCGGGCACCTTGATATTAAACAAATGGCTTTTAAAGTCCTTACCTTGATAATAGCTCAACCGCAACAGTTCAGCGTTATAGCTGTGCGCAGGAAAGCCCGTTCCACATTGACCGGCGCTGTCTATGTGCGTGCAACTCACATGCTCCATGCCCTCTGCCACCGCTAATTTAACATCCCTAATCACCACCCCGGAGCGGTTAATAAAGTCGACACCGACAAAGGCGTCACTGTGACCTGCTGTACTTTTGCACCCGCCCAGAAATAACAACAATGACAGCAATAGCATTGTCATGGATTGTTCTTTTTTTAGACTTCTTATTGTCATTCGCGCCTCCTAGGCTGGATTCTATTACTCTGGGATGAACCTGATTATGGATAAGATTAAGCGCACATACTACCGAGCGGTTTTTATATCAGATGTACACTTGGGCTATAAAGACTGTAAGGCTCAATATCTATTGGACTTCTTAAACAGCATAAAGTGCGAACGACTTTATCTGGTCGGTGATATTGTCGATCTTTGGTCAATGAAACGCCGTTTTTTCTGGCATCCCAGTCATTATCATGTTCTTGAAGCCCTTAAAGCCAAAGCCGATGAGGGGACCCGAGTTATCTACGTGCCGGGCAACCATGATGAAACCTTCCGCCGCTACGATCAGGACACCCTTATGGGGGTAGAAGTACATCGCCAGTTTGTGCACACCACGCAGGACGATAAGCGCTTCTTGATCCTTCATGGCGATGATTTTGACTCCGCAACCCGCTATAACAGATTGATCCGCGTGGCAGGCGATGCCGCCTATGATTTTTTATTGTTTTTAAACCGCTGGCATAACCGTATACGTCGACTCTATGGGGGGCGTTACTGGTCCCTGGCATCCTGGATCAAGGCCCGGCTTCACAAGGCGCAAGCAGCGATCACCGCATTTGAAAATGCCGCCATCCATGAAGCGAAACGCCAGGGATACGATGGTATCGTGTGCGGTCATATTCATCAGCCGCAACTACGCATCAGTGATGGCATTATTTATTGTAACGATGGCGACTGGATAGAAAACTGCACTGCTTTAGTCGAAAACGAGCATGGTCGCATGGAGCTGCTACACTGGTCTGATACCCAACATGTGGTGGCAAGTAACACCCTTGCCGAGGTGAACAGTAAGGCGGCTTAAATAAACCTTGCCTTGGCCATGTTTTGAATCGTCAAAAATGGTCAAGGTTGCATCTCGCGGCTATTTAACGTACTAATAATTGTTCACTATAACGACAATAATGGAAGTGAATCTATGTCTGACGAGCAATTATCCACGCAAAAAAGCGTGGCCGGAGACGCCAAGCTGGACAGCGCGTTTTTTGGTCATCCCAAGGGCCTGCAAACCCTATTCTTTACCGAAATGTGGGAGCGCATGAGTTATTACGGCATGCGAGCCATGCTGGTGCTGTTTATGACCGCCTCCTTGCAACAGCAAGGTCTGGCCTTTACCGTGGCCTCGGCCGGTGCCATTTACGGTTTATATACAGGGGCGGTGTACTTTTTAGGACTCCCCGGGGGTTGGATCTCCGATCGCCTGCTCGGCGGGCAAAAAACCGTGTGGTACGGCGGCATTATTATTATGTGCGGCCATATTATTCTCGCTATTCCCCACCCCAGCTCCTTCTTCGTAGGCTTGATTTTTGTTGCCACCGGCACCGGCTTACTCAAACCCAATATCAGTGCCATGGTCGGCCAGCTCTATAAAACCGAAGATGAGCGCCGTGATAGCGGCTATGCCATTTATTACATGGGCATCAATATCGGCTCCATGATAGGTTACGGCGTATGTGGTTATTTTATGGAAAACGTCGGCTGGCATTGGGCCTTCGGTGCAGCGGCTGTGGGCATGGCCTTAGGTTTGGTGCAATATCGCCTTAGCCAGGGCTATATAGCCGGCATTAATGACAAGCCCGCCAATCCGCTCTCGGCCAAAGGCGCATCATTGGCCTGGACCGTCATCGGCGCCTTTATTGCAATTGTCACGCTCACGGTCATTGCCACTTATCAGGGCTGGCTGGTTATCAATCCGGTTGCCTTGGCGGGCTCCGTGGCCATTGTCTTTACCATCACCTTCTTTATCTATTTTGGCCATATCTATTTTATGGGTGAGCTCACCAACAGTGAGAAGCAGCGCATGTGGGCCTTATTTTTGGTTTGTGTGGCCTCCGCCTGTTTTTGGTCTGGCTTTGAGCAAGCAGGCTCCTCACTGAACCTGTTTGCCAGAGACTATACCGACCGCTTAGTCGGTAGCTTCGAGATCCCTACCGCCTGGTTCCAATCGGCCAACTCGATTTTCATTATCGTGTTGTCGCCGTTTTTCGCCGCCCTCTGGATTAACATGGCCAAACGTATGATCACCCCCTCTTACAGTGTCAAATGTGCCGTAGGCTTGATTATTATGGCCACCGGATTTTTGGTGATGTTTTTTGCCGCTCAATACGCAGCCGAAGGTCTCAAAGTGGCGCCTTACTGGCTGATCACTACCTATTTCCTTCATACTGTGGGGGAGCTCTGCTTAAGCCCGGTGGCCCTCAGTGCCGTGAGTCGTCTATCTCCCGCCCGCTATGTCGGCCAAATGATGGGGGTCTTTGTACTGACCTATTCCATCGGTAATATTATTTCGGGTCTGCTGGCCGGTTCTTTCGATCCGGAAAACGTACAGCAAATACCGGCCTTATACATGCAAATCGCTCTCTTTAGCATAGGCGTGGGCATAGTGCTGGTTCTGCTTAACTTTAAAGCCAAGTTCTGGGAGCGCGCCAACGGCAGAGACGAGCCCATGCTCGACGCCAACCCCAGCGAACAGCCCGCTGAACAAAAAGTGTAATTAATAACCAGTCGAACTAGGCCTCTGAATTCAGGGGCCTTTTTTATAACTAAGACAAACAGGCTAAGGCTTAGAGGCCCTACCAGTCACATAAAAATACACTCTGTTACGCATAAGTATGAATTGTTTTGGCATATTAGGTATCATTGCCCCGAATTTTTATGCAGTATCAGGTAGTAGTATATGAACTCCTCTCACCAAGTCCTTGGCGCCAGCGCCTCGGCACCAGCAAGTTCATGGAATCGTCATGACACCCATTGGCTGCTTAGCCTTTTTGGCACCGCCGTCGGCGCGGGTATTTTATTCTTACCCATAAATGTAGGCTTAGGTGGATTCTGGCCCCTAGTAATTATGGCGTTGGCCGCCTTCCCCATGACCTACCTAGCACACCGAGGCTTAGCGCGCTTTGTGCTCTCGTCCAAGAAGGACGACAGTGACTTTACCGATGTGGTACAGGAACACTTTGGCGCCACCGCAGGGCGCCTGATCTCCCTGCTCTATTTTCTATCCATCTTCCCGATTCTGTTGATCTATGGCGTAGGCCTGACCAACACTGTGGATGACTTTATTGTCAATCAGTTAGGCATGGACTCACCACCGCGTGCAGTGCTCTCTGGCGTCCTGGTGGCGGCCATGGTGGCAGTGATGTTAGGCGGCGAGAAACTGATGTTGCGCGCCTTTGCTTTTTTGGTCTACCCCTTGGTAGCGGTGTTATTTGGCTTGTCCTTATATCTAATCCCTCATTGGCAAATACCCTCCATGGACATTAGTAGCGCCCCAGAGCTGGCAACCAACCTATGGTTAGCGGTGCCCGTGATTGTCTTTTCATTCAGCCACGCCGCGGCTATTTCCAGCTTTGCCAATGCCCAGCGCCGCCACTACGGTGAGCAGGCTCGTGCCAAATCTGACAACATCCTAAAGTACACTGCCATTATGCTGATAAGCTTTGTACTGCTGTTTGTGTTCTCCTGCGTGTTTGCACTATCAAGCGAGCAGCTGTTGGCCGCGAAGGAGGCCAATATTTCGGTGCTTTCTTATCTTGCGAACACCTATAACAACCCACTGCTAGCCTATGTTGGCCCGCTGGTTGCGTTTGTCGCCATAACCTCGTCTTTCTTCGGCCACTTTTTAGGTGCTCGTGAAAGCTTTAATGGTCTGGTGGTTAAACACTCATCACTAAGTTATCACGGCGCCGATAAACTCGGTGTTGCCTTGATGTTTGTAGCGATCTGGATTTGTGCCATTTATAACCCGAGCATACTGGGTATGATGGAAGCGATCTCCGGGCCTATTATCGCCATGATCCTCTTTATCATGCCCATGATTGCCGTATATAAGGTTCCCGCGCTGGCACAATATCGCGGTAAGTTGAGTACCTTGTTTGTACTCCTTGTAGGCGCACTGGCGGTGTCTGCTTTGGTATATAGCCTGTTGAGTTAATTTAAATTTGCTCAAGGCTTAACAAAAAATCCACCCGCATCGCAGGTGGATTTTTTATTTGTAAGGCTTAGGTGCAATTAGAAATTAACCGTTACTTCCGGTGAACAGTTTTGCGTTCCGGACTCGCATACCTTGTAGACGAAAGAGCCACCACCACCGAAGGAGTCGGTGTGAGCGCCATCGTTAGCCGTAGAGAAGGTCACCGTATCGCGATTTTTGGTGCGATACACATCCACGTTGCTACCGTTTGCATTGCTCCAGGTTAAATCCACATAGCGCGTGCCTCTAGCGGCATAACCCGATGCCTGCAAGGTAATATCGCTGCTTGCGCCTGCGGTCACGGTCACAACTTGAGAGCTGCTGTCGGACGCCCCGTCATTGTCGGTCACCGTGAGCGTGACGTTGTAGCTTCCATCGGCACTGTAGCTATGTGATGAAAGCTGGCCACTTGCCGTCGCTCCGTCTCCAAAGCTCCAGCTATAGCTACTGATGCTACCATCACTGTCAGAGCTGAGGCTGGCATCAAAATCGCAACTTAAATCCGTGCAGCTGTAGCTGAATTCACTGGTTGGCGGCGTATTGGGCGTGCCCCCGCCATCATAGTTACCGACCAGGGAAACGCCGGAGAAGCTGCTGTAACCCAGTACCATCACATAATAGGTGCCTGTCTGTGGTGACGTGAAGCTACAGCTCTCGTCGTTGCCGCCAGAGTACGGACGACAATCATAACTGCTGGAAGTTGGCTTTGAGCCAAACTTAACATAGAGGTCGGCATCACCGCTGCCACCGGACATATTGAATACCAGATTAGATGCGCCAGAGGGCACGGCCATCTTGTATTCGAAGGCATCGCCACTGGCTCCGGCCAGGTTCTCTACCGGCACGCCGTTAACTAAATCTTCCGGCTCTGGAGGCGGTGGCAATTCACCGACATCACAGCCATTGGCGAACAAGTCAAACATTGCTTTCGCTTTTACGATGCCCCAACCATAACTATTGTCTTTGCCTGCAGTGCCCCGGTCTTCGGCAGACAATGCCATGGCGGTACGCACTTGATCATTGCTACAGCTTGGATAGTGGCTCCATACCAGCGCCGCCACCCCGGCTACATGGGGGGTGGCCATGGAAGTACCACTCCAGGCCGCATAGCTGTTATTGGGCAAGGTTGAGTTCACTGCCACACCCGGAGCGGCAATCTCAACCTGGCTGTTGTACTGGGAGAAGCTTGCTTTATTGCCGCTAGAGTCAACCGCTGCAACAGACACCACGGAATCATAAGAAGCCGGATAGGACATACTGCTGTTACCGTCATTCCCTGCCGCGGCGATAGAAAGCAGGCCATTAGCATGGGCATTATCGAATGCTGCTTGCTCGGCGCTGCTTGAGCCGCCACCGCCCAGGCTCATGCTGATCACCTTGGCTCCGGCGGCCATACACTGATCAACCGCAGCGATCAGATCCGACCCATAAGCCCATTGGCCGTTACTATTGAACACCTTGACCATATGCAGGCTCAAGTTACCACTGGGGTTCACACCCACCACCCCTGTGCCATTACCGCCTAAGGCGGCAATGGTGCCCGAGACATGGGTACCATGGCCATGCCCATCTTCATACCAGTTTCCGGAGTTGTAGTTGTCGTAGCCGTCATCGCCGGTCACACCGGTACTGGGCAGGTCTTCATGGCCGAGATCATAACCGGTATCCATGATACATACCTTCATATTACCGGTTAGGGCATCGCTGACTTGGTCCGCTTGTACCATAGAGATGCCATAGGGGGTACTTTCTGCCATTAAGTAGCGCTTTTGATCCACTTCGACAAATTCAATGTCTTTTCTATTTTTGAATTGTTTGGCCGCTTGCGCTGGGAGTGTAACGGCAACGAGGCGATGTTTGTCGAGCTCCCGCTCAACCTTGCCCCGGCTATTGCTCACCGCCGTCATCACCGATGCTTTGTGACCTGGTTTGAATTTGACTATATAGCGTTGATCTTCGTTGGCCGCCTGTGCGGTGCCTGCAAGTGCTAACGCAGACAGTACTGCAGACGCTACCAGGGGTCGTTTTATTTTCAGCATAGATAGATTCCTAAGATAGTTTTATAAGTTTTCCTTCAACGGGCCGGGTTAGCTGGAACCTCTTGCGTTAACTCGCCCCTGCTATTCGCCACTTATGTTTACGGCTTTTTGTTAATAGAAAGTGAACAAATATCGAACAGAGTATAGCAGGCCATTTTAGAGTCGAAAGAAATCGGCGAAGAAATGGGCATTTTTTAGGAACTAAGAAGGCAAAATAAAAGATTTGCGCTGTAACTCCCCTTATTCAATAAGGAAAATCTGACCAGTTCCGAGACTCAAAACACTATCCTGATGAGGAAAAATGTCTGCCAAGTAATAACAACTCGGCAAGTAAATCGCGCGAGAAATTAAATCATAGATACAAGATTGAAGCGGGGTTTCTAAGGGGTCTGAGTGGCATATTCACGTCCTTGTAAATATAAAATGATGCCTGGCTAAAATGCGCTTTTTAACGCAAATAGCGTCTGCCCCAGTGCCGGGACGTTGGCACAGATAGGGATTAGCCGCAAAGCGAGAGGCCACAGGTGCCCTGGTACATGGGCTATTGACTGCTTAATAAACTCCAAAGGATAGTCAAAATAAACCAGTAAATAGAGTACATTAGCCAGACCAATACGGTAGCCGTCTAATTTATACTCAGTGTGATCCTTACGCACTAGGATGATCTGGTTCACCGAGGCTCTCGCCCCAGAACTACCCACATCCTGGTCGTGAGTAAATGTATGGTAAACCTTTACCCTGGCAATATCCTGGCGAGATAGCACGGCCGTTTCACTTAACTGCGCACAAACCAGTGGGCTCACCTCAATTTGCTCGGCACTTAAGACCATCAGCTTTTTCTTGTCGGCGCCAAACATCCGCCAAAAGAAAATGCGTTTAAGCATCAATACACCGACCAAAACCGGAAAGTAGATAAAGACAAAGGCTGCAGGGCCAAAAAAGGGCTCAAGGATAAAAGGCAGCAAGGCTAACGCCAGTACCAAAAGCGAAAACAGCCATTCCATTTTGTTCGAAAGCGTTGCCAGCAGCCTAAGTAACGGCAGCTTTATAACACTGTGTGGCGATAACTGCTTTTGCCCCTTAAAATGGACGTAGGAAAACCACACAGGATCGGTGAGTTCAAGCTTCATGATTACTTTAATACATTCATCATGACCCAGCGGCCATCCAGTTGTGCAAACTTGCACTGCCCGCTTTTTTGACCATTTTCTTTGCCTGCGTAGCTAGTGTCAAAAGTATAATTTACCCAAATTTCTTCGTCGTAATCGTACTTTTCTGCATTTTTTCGCGTGCGTTGATAGATGCTGGTTTTGGCATTTTCTATCACTTGCACCTCGTTTGTACGAAAGTTATGAATGCCCTGATAACTACCGTTTGTGAAATACTTATGCGTTTTTGCAAGATAAGAAGCCATGGCTTTTTCTTCTTCAGGACTCAAATCTCTTACCAGTGGTTTTAACAAGGCCGCATCATTATTCTTAACAGCCTCGGCTGCTTTTACGCAGTTTTCGATTGGCACACTGTAGTCTGCTGCGCTGGCATTATATGAGAGGACGGCTGTGGCGATTAGCAAAGGTGATAGCTTCATATTTTCTCCTTAAAAAGGCCCTGTGATCAGGGCCATCTAGTGTTTGTAGTTATTGCCCAGCACACTCACTGGGTGCGGAACTACTTTCATCCTGTAAAATAGACATGGGATCAATAACATAGCTACGCTGACTTGGCACTGAATTAGCGACAGTCGGGCCGACTGTGATGGTAAATGTTTTGACCACTTCTGGGCAAAGATCCCTACCCGATTGCGCGTCACCGCTGACATTTACAACATCCCCAGAAAACTCAATATAATAGGTTCCTATACCATCGTCGGCACGAATACCGGTCAACTCCACCGTGTGCTCACCCTCATCCAAGGCTATAGCCAGAGGACCCACCTTTCTTTTCGGCGTCCCGTTTTCATAAATCACTCTGCCATTTACGGCCAGTTTATAGACATCATCATTAAAGTTACCGTTATCACCAAAGGTAATGCTCACTTGCCCAGGGCCAAAGAATGGCAGCTGGTTACTCACCTCTCCCCCGACTTCCACGGTGACATAGCCGGCACCCGGCGAGTCCGGCACGGTGACAGTAAGAGACTCTGTGGTCGCTGCGGTGACACTCGCCCGCTTCACTTCACCGGACTCACTGACAAAGCGCACGATATTGCCCACAAGCTGTTCACTAAAGCCTATTCCACTGATTGTTACCTGTTCACCGGCTTTTGCCCTATTTGGAGTAATAGCTGAAATCATCAGGTCGGTTCCGACCAGTATTTGATAGGGTAACTTCGCCTTATCATCACGGTGCTCTACATAGACATCCAGTGGCCCTTTAGCCGCATCTATTTGGCTAACGTTAGCGAGCATAAATTCCAGCTCAGTGCCTTGTTTATTCACACTCAAAAAGGTGACATCGAGCCGCTCATTCGTTGCCGTGTCAATCACTAAGACTTCTGGGTCCTCATCACTGAAAACCCCTTTTTGAACGGCCATACCACTGCCAACCAGGGTAAAGGTCTTTGCTTGGCCATTTTGTTGGATACTTCTTGGGGTAATATCAGCCAGTTGTAATCCCCAGGAAACCACATAATCGAGTTTGCTTGGTACCGTGGCTAGGTCTTTAATGGTTTTACCCATATCAACCATGGCCGTGGCCAATTGGCTTGCTTCATAGGCTGTCTCTACCGCACCAAAGCCCGGGATGAGCTTTTTCGCGAGTTTTTGACCCAGTGCTTGAATAAAGTCTGCCTGGTCATACGCGAAGACCTTGAGTAATGCGGTTGTTGTGGGACCGAGTTTGATGTTCGGGAAATTACTCAGATCCGTCATAATGGGTTTAATTTCTTTGTTATAGATTTCCAGACCTATCGCCTGGCTTAGGTCGATCCACTCTTGTTCGGTGACCTTTTCTTTACTCGCCAGTTTCTCCACTTCCGAGGTGAGCGCTGGCATGTACTCATACACAGCCTTGATAACAGCACGCGCTTGCTCCGGCTTTTTTAGCGCACCCTTATCTAAACCTAGGCCTGCGGCATCAAATAAGATTGAATAAAATCGAATGATGATATTATCGATAATGGTGCGAATGGTCAGCATACGTCGTGCTTTTTGCGCAATTTGGTTATGGCTTTCTGTCCCCGTTAGATTAAATGGAGTCGGACCAAAACTACCGTCTACACCAGGGGTTAGGATCTGATACGCACAGTCTTTGTAAACGCATGTATCGATCAATTTATCGCTAGACCAAAACTCAAACACCAGGAAAGTACCAGAGGTAGGAGATGCCATGGCGGTGTGATATGGCGTGTCTATGTGTTCAGCTAAGGGTGAGCTGATGGCGTCAGCGGGGATCTCGCCCGTTGCCGGATCCACCTCATAGACTCTATAACTGAGGTATAACTGACTCCGGTTCTCTAAGCGAACGCAACCATCATAGCCCAGTACCTCGTACCATTTGGGGTCTACACCTTCGCCACATTTATTGCCAAGCTCAACTGAGTTATCTAAAAATGTGGACGCCTCCATACTCATGTCGAACAGGTTCCAGGTCCCATTGGTCTCAGGATAAGACACAATACTGGGCTCTATATCGGTATCTACTGCTTCTGTGGTAGCCGCGTTTAACGTTGCACCACGTAACACATGCGCCCGTGAATAATTGGCAGCGTTAAATTGGTCTGCACTGAGGCTACTTTGACTCTTGGCATTGTCGATATAGTTTTTGAAATGCTCGCTGTATTTATTCAATAACTCAGCGCTGCCTGGACGCGCATTTGCGAATGAGAAGAAACCCTTATCAGCCTCAAGTGCCTCTGTCACCTCTTGCAAGTAATTGGCAAACTCGGGGCTTTGGGCAAGAATGTCTGCGGCCTCATCAAGGCTCATGCCTTTACTTTCAATGAAAAAAATCAGGTGTGAAGCCATATTCGCCAGAGCGGTAGAACGATAGCTAAACTCTACCTCCTGCACGCCGGCCTCCAGGATAGCGCTGAGATACATTTCAGGCTGGCCATTACCATTTAGCGCGAATGAGTAGAGAACCTCGGCGCTGTTGCCTAGCTTTTTAAACTGCACTGTATTTCCTGAAACTTCAGTCGCATGACTAGGCACTATGCCGCCAATCGAGTAAATGGGGCTTGCTCCGGCAACAGCGACACTATAGGCAATGTTTTGCTCTAGGAAGTAGCTCATTTCATTACTGCTGCCTTGAGCATTGGACACCCAATACCGCCCTGCGGCTATGCCCTCAGGAACTTCTACCACTATCTCACTGCCATTATTTACCGAGGGCATCACGGGTGTGCCTTGGAAAACGACGGCGGTATCGTCTAGGTCAAAATTATCTCCCTTGAGGGTGATAGTGTCACCGGCCTGAAACTTGATGGGCCGGTATGGATCAACGGCCTTTCTGGTGCCACTATCTCGATAGGCAGCTCGTCTGAGATTTTTTCACCAAAAGCCAGCTTAATCGACCCTGTGCCAACCAGATTTGGTAATTCCAATGACAGGCGCGTTTCATTGTCGACTACCTCAGTGCTCGCTGGAATGCTGTTGAACACCTGACCATTAATGGTGTAAACAACAACCAGGTTTTGCTCTTGTGGTAGATTGCGTACCACTAGCTCGGCGGGGTCGCCGGCGCGTACAAAGGAACGCACGGTAAACGCAGCATTATGCAGGTTGTATAGCCACTCAATAGAGAAATCATCAGGGCTGCTTGGAACAACGCGTTGTGCCTGCTTTAACCGATTCATATCATTGATATCAAAGATACCATCGCCATCATCATCTAAGTCCAGGTGATCGATAATATTGTCATTATCAAAATCGTTTGGAGCCAGAGGATCGCCACTTTCTATCTTGTCATCTATGGTATTGCCATCGGCGTCGCGGTCGAGATAATTGGCAAAACCATCACCATTGAGGTCTTCAATCCCTTCGATCTTATCCGAAAAAGAGTCGCCGTCGGAATCCATATCTTGCCAGTTAGCCAAGCCGTCTTCGTCAAAGTCAATGTGCTCTGTGGTGTAGAGTAAGGTGAACTCCAGACCATCCAAAATACCGTCTTCATCTTGGTCGTTTTTTATCAAGTCACTGGCAAAGGCACGCTCTTTAGCGTCATCAAAGGCATCCACATCTTGATCATGAAAAACCACGACCTCATAAGTGAGATCCGTTCCACCGGCATAGTTATTATCCATCACACTAAGTTGATAGCGACCAGGCTCAAACAGTTGGAAATTAACAATATGTTTGCCACCCTTGGTAAATTCGTTGAGCACAAAACTGTCTATTACCTGCCCTTCGGAGTTCGACATATAGACCTGAGGACTAAAGCGCTCAGCCGGACTCTCAAATACCGCCGTTATCAGCGTAACCTCATCAACATCAAAGCCGAACAAATCCCCTTTATCCGTGCGCGAAGAGATGGTGCCTTTTACCCTAAAACCCTGCTCAAGTTCTACTGGCGTCGCCACCGAGGGGTTATCATTTGGCTCTTCTTCCTCATAGACGGGATACGCACTTTTGCTTGGATCAAAAGGATAATCATCATCGGCATCTAACACACCATCCTTATCCTCATCTTGGTTCTCCCAAGTGCCCACCGGTGGTTCCTTGTCTCCTGAGCCATCGCCCGAACCATCACCCGAACCATCACCCGAACCATCACCCGAACCATCACCCGAACCATCACCAGAACCATCACCCGAGCCGGAATCTGGTTGTTCTGTAGGAGTCGTTTCATCGAGTGATTCATTACACCCTGCGAGCGTTATGCTCAGTGTTCCTGCCAACAGCATGGCGAGAAGTTGTTTTGCGTTCATTGTCCTTACCCTTTTAAAATTGAATTCCATTACATTCGAAACGGCGATTGCATTCGAATTAACGCATAGGATTTAAGAGTTATGTAATAATCTGTTTGGCCGTTTTGTGCATTCCCGGCGGCGGCTCCCAAGGCATTGCACTTTAATTGCTCCTGCCCAGGAATATAATTGACGTAATTATCCGACAGGGGATTTGGGTCGACGTTTTTCAATGTCAGTATTTCGCCAATAACCCAGTTGGCAATGGGCACTTCCAAGCGCTTACACCAGTTAACCTCTATCTGTAATAAATTCGCATCCTGAATATTAATTTTCACATCATCGTATACCCTAACCGCAGCGCTGCTGCGATACATCAGGTTGTCGTTAGGTATCTCATAGAGTGTGCCAACCCCCTTGTATTTACGCTGTTGCTTGAATTTATTAAAAACAGCGGGCGTGGGGTTTAAAATAATAATGTCCGAGCCAATTGCCACGTACGCCCTCGCTTTTGCATAGGCCGTCGCGACATCGGCAACGTCCGGGGCATCGGTGTCGGCTTCCATAAACAGAGGCATCATGCCCTGGGCGAGCGCATCTTTCATTGCCTCAGGGCTACCATGGTTTAGGGCACCCGCTCGAACGGCTTCAAACACCGCGCCATTTAAGGTCACTTTTTCTTTGTAGATGAAGAGCCACTGCACCAACAACATGATGAGCACCAAGATAAACGGCGCTAAGAAAGGCAGAGATATCGAAAACTCCGCCATGGCCTGCCCCTTGACGGCCCCGATACTAGGTATCCGCGTGCGCCTTTGCATTGTTAGCCTTCCCTGTCTGCAATTTCATTAGTTGTATAAAAAGCTCATCCATTTGCGCTTTTATCTGGGTATCGCTGCTTACATGTTCTTGCGCTTGTATAATCACATTGGTGGATTGACGCATGCGCGTAACGGCCAAATTGAACCAGGCCTTTTCATGCTCATTATCAATTTGAATACAGCGCTGATAAGCATTTACGGCGGCATTTAGGCGGTTTGTTCGGGCATAGATATTACCGAGGCGAAACCAGGCCGGTGCATACCCTTCTTTGGCAGAAAGTAGTTGTCTGTACATGCCCTCGGCCATATCCAAATGACCGGCCACGTACGCCGCCTCGGCTTGATTCTCCAACTGCACTAGGTTTAGCTTCTCGGTGTCACCCTTGTTCTGAGAACTTGCACAACCAGTCAGAAGCAAACAGGCACATAGTAAAACCAAATAGATCCTCATTATTTACCCCGATATCTCAATTGTATTTCCTTCCTTAAAGCACCAGAATTCTGCCTGCCCTGCCAATAACTCAATAAGGTTATAAGCCTCGGAACAGGCACTGAATTTCCAGGGTTTTAAATCTCTTTTTATTGCTACGATGCTATTTTCTTTATCTAAATAGACGACATCTATGCTGTAGCTCATCCACATGGTGTGCACCGAACGACAGGGGGTAATGAGCATCCCCTGACTTGGGCTGATAACGCGCCCAAGTAAACCCCTAAAGCGCAACCACCAGCTATCGGCCATCAGCAACTCTAATTCACCTTTTCCTTCTATGGATATAAACACTGACTTCATCGCTATAACTCGTAGATAAACTTCATCACGATCGGGAAGAACAAGATGATGAAGGTCACGGGAAATATAAAAGCCACTAACGGAAAGATAAGCTTGATGGGCGCTTCCAACGCTTTTTTCTCCGCACGCTGAAAACGCTCTACTCGTCTTTGGTCGGCCTGGATCCTCAATGCGCCGCCTAGGCTGGCACCGGTGCGCTCTGCTTGCGCTAAGGCACTGACCAGGTTGTTGATATCCGATGTTTGCACCCGCTCTGCCATGGCCCTGAAGGCATCGATTTTTGTTACCCCGGCGCGCAGGTCGCGGATCACCTTTTCAAACTCGACCTTAAGCGGCCCCTCAGGGCCTTTATCAACCGCCTGCGCCAATCCCCCGGTCAGGTTCAAACCGGCTTCCACCGCCATAGTGATAAAATCCAGATACACGGGAAGTGCTTTGGAGATCTGCATATGCCGTTTCTTTTTTAGGTCATTGAGGGTAATAAGCGGCAGAAAAGAGCCAAAAACGGCTGCAAGCAACAGGTTTAACGGGTCAATGGGTCCAAGCAGCGCCATCCCCGCATAGGCAAGTAAGGTAAAGAACAGCGCTGAAACCACTCGTACACCCACGTATTCTTCCGGCGTTAAAATATAGGATACGCCGGACACCTGCAGTTTTTTGGCGACCTTTTCCAGATAATCTATCGGCAGGCGCTCACCAATATAATAGGCGGCGATACGCACCAAGGGCCATATGGTGCGAAGTGATGAGGGCAGCGGATCCATAAAGTCCCGATTTTCGTCGGGAATGGATTTCTTAATTGCATAAACGCTATAACAGCCCATCATAATAGCGAGGCCAAATAAGGCGATTATCCCTATAAACATGTACTGTCCTTATACATCTATTGTGACTATTTTCTTGATGAACTTGTAACCGATAAACAACATCACCGCGACCACAAAACACACCAGCCAGCCTATGGGCTCACTAAATAATCGCGCCATATGGGTGGGCTCCATTTGATAGAGCACAAAGCCCACAAACAAAGGCAAGCCGGTCATCACCACCCCTTGCATTTTCCCCTGCGCCGTCAAGGAGTCGATTTTCCCTTCCATTTCCAGTTTCTTGCGCAAGGTATCCGCTAAACGCTCCAGGGTTTCCGATAAGTTACCGCCTATCTCTTTAGAAATTTGCATGCCCGCCACCACCAACTTAAAGTCCTGCTCGGGCATACGCGCCAGCATGTTGTTCAAGCCATCGTTAAAGTCGACGCCCAGGCGCTGCTCACGTAAAAACAACGAAAATTCCTGGCTGATCGGGGCATCTTGTTCCTTCACCATGGCTTCAATTGAATTGATCAGGCTTGAACCGGAGCGCATTGATGCGCAGATCATATTCAGCGCATCCGGCAGTTGAGAGATAAACTTTTTACGTCGGCGACGTTGTAAAAACTTATACAAATACGGTGGCACAAACGACAGCAACACCACCATCAAGAAAGCGACAAAAATCGTGCCCGTGTACGCCCAGATAAATAAAAACAGCACCGCCATGCCCACCAAGTTCATGGCGAACAACTTCTGCGGTTCGATAAACAAGAACATATCCGACAGATTGTGCCGTGCCGAGTGAGTAAAGGTTTCTCGGTATTTAACCGCAAGGTCTCGAGAGATGTAGTTGCCGCCATAAACCAAGAGCGCCACCGACACCCCGACCAGGGTCATCAAGATCACTGAACTAGTCATTGCCGCTAACCTTGAATATGCCCAGATCCACATCCATTCCCTGCTCCCGCAGCTTTTCGTAAAACTCAGGGATCATGCCGGTGGCGACATACTCGCCCAGCACCTTGCCCGATTCACTGTACCCCGTTTGTTTAAACTTAAAGATTTCAGACAACTGAATGGTATTGGACTCAACGCCGGTAATTTCGCAAATGGAAGTGACCCGGCGCGAACCATCACTAAAGCGAGACTGCTGCACTATCATGTTCACCGCAGAGCCAATTTGTTCGCGAATGGCCTGAATGGGTAAGTCCATCCCCGCCATCATCACCATGACTTCCAAACGAGAAATACAATCGCGCGGCGTATTGGCATGCGCTGTTGTTAACGAGCCATCGTGGCCCGTGTTCATGGCTTGGAGCATATCCAGGGCTTCACCATCACGACACTCACCCACGACGATGCGGTCCGGGCGCATACGCAGACAGTTTTTAACCAGATCGCGTATTTCGATGGCGCCTTTACCCTCCTGGTTTGGGGGCCTGGCTTCAAGGGATACCAGGTTAGGTTGATAGAGCTTAAGCTCGGCCGCATCCTCGACCGTGATGATACGCTCATCATCGGGTATAAAATTGGACAAAACGTTAAGCAAAGTCGTCTTACCCGAGCCGGTACCGCCGGAGATCACCACATTGCGCTTATTCACCACGGCCATTTCTAAAAAGCGCACCATATCCGGCGACAGTGAACCAAAGCGCACCAGATCTTCCGCCTCAAGCTTATTAGACATAAACTTACGAATGGTGATGCAGGGTCCTTTTAGGGCCAACGGAGGAATAATGGCATTCACCCGGGAGCCGTCCTTGAGACGCGCATCGACCATGGGCTGGCCTTCGTCGATACGCCGTCCAAGGGGCGTAACAATACGCTCAATGGCGCCGAGCACCGCCTGATCGTCGGTAAAGGCGATGTCTGATAGGTAGAGTTTACCTGCCTTTTCAAAAAAGATTTCATCGTGGGAGTTAACCATGATCTCCGACACATCCAGATCGGCCACCAGACGCTCTAAAGGCCCAAGACCAATGGTCTCATCAAGCACCTCTTTGCTGAGTGATTCTTTGGAAATGGTCGCTGGCAAGTCAAACTTATCGATGATGGCGTCAATTAACCCCTTACTTTGAGTGCGCAGCTCGTCATCGGACATTTCCGACACATTCACGCGGCGCAAGTCGATTTGCTTGATCAACTCCTTATGAACCTGCTTACGCCAGGTGTTGCGCAGCTTTATTTCTTCGCGCTTTTGCTCGGTATCATTGGCGGCCAGCGCCTTTTTGGGCGCCTGGGTAGTGGCACCATCAGATACGCTTGGCACCTCAAAGGCAGGTGCCTGGGCGGGCACGCCCCCTCGGTTTGTCTCGGCACTTTGTCGCTGCTCTTGCTGCGTCTTCTTCATGCTTTCCGAGGCGACCACGCTCAGGTGATAACCCCCAATTTCAATCACATCATCGCCATTAAGTGGCCCCGCAGATTCAACGCTTTTGCCATTGACCAGGGTGCCGGTTCGACTCGCTCTGTCTTCTAAATAAATGCCATCGTCGCGCAAATACAATTTTGCATGTTCGCGGGACACCTTAAAGCCATGCAACACCACGGGGTGGCGCTTGTCTTTACCGATAACACAGGTGGTCTCATTGCACTTTATGGTGCCGACTTTAGTGCCTTTGGCCGTGTTTACTTTCACTTCAAACATAACGGCTCCTAGTCAAGAATATAAAAAGCTTCGAGATTATCAGCCTCGGAAATCATTTCCTGAGCACGCTTAAGGCGGTTTTGGTGGTCCTGACTTTCGATAGGCACGATTTTGGGCGTCACCAGAATAACCAACTCGGTTTTGTTGTCGGTAAAGTCACGAGATTTAAACAGCTCGCCAAGAATTGGGATAGAACCAAGGAAGGGCACCTTGTTCACGGCCTTCGCCATTTCACTGGATACCAGACCGGAAATCACTATGGTATCGCCGCTGCTGACATTGACCACAGATTCCGTTTCTCGGGTTTTAAACCCAGGGACACCATCGACCTGCACCGATTGGTCTACTGAGCTCACCTCGGCGCTGACAAATGACACAATATTGCCTTTTTCATCGGCGACCGGTTCAATTTCTAACTTAATACCATATTCTTTGAATTCGACATTCGCTGCGCCATTGGCCGCAAGCAAGGGAATGGGCACCTCACCACCGGCCAAGAAGCGTGCCTTTTCACCACTTCGGGTGCTCAAAGTAGGCTGGGCCAACATGCGCGCATCGCCCTGCTCAGAGAGCAGCTGGATTTGCGAGGTTAAGCCGGAAACAATGCCAAAATGGGCAAAGCTGGTTGAACCGACCAAAGTGTCACCCAGTTGGTCAACGATGGAGTTACTGACCACGGAGGGCGATGAAACAGAAAACAGATCGTTGCTGGTCCAGTTGCTAATAGCGCCAAAGGCCGGCCCTGCAGCACTGCTGTCCCAACGCACGCCGAGATTTTTTAAGTTACGTTTTCTCAATTCCACAATGTCCACATCCATGCGGATCATCTGTTGCATCGACAACACCTTGGTAGAGACCAATGAAGTCACATTAGGAATGCTCGACGCTATGGTATTGATTTTACCGAGTTGTTGCTCGTCTACCTCGCCATTAAGCACTATCAGAGAGCCAACCTGGCGCACTTCGATCCCCTCAATGCCTTTAAGCAAGGCACGCACCTTGGTCTCAAGCTCGTCGCCATTGAACTCAGACACCCTGATTTGAATCTTGATAATGTTACCTTCGCCATCCCAGGCCTGGAGCTCGGTGTTACCCTGCCCCTCGGCAATCACTAACACGTGCTCGTCATCAATCACTTTGGCGCTAATCACGCCTGGGCTAGCAATGGCCAGACGGTTTACTTTTTCAATTGGCAGCAAGTCCATGGTGCCAACTTGCATGTCAATGGTTTGCACGGTAGCGAAAACTACACCTTGATATAAGCACAATATCAAGACCGCAAGTGTCTTCAGTGACGCCTTCATAAATATTCCCTTATCTGTACTTCAATTATAAGTTCTTGTTCTTAGATGCATAATCTTTGTTCAAAGGCGGATCTACCGGCTCTTTGACAAAGGTTTGTACGCCACTTGCAAGCCCGCCTTGACCACCGAGAATCATTTCAATCTCACGTTCTGACTCACCGTGTTTAAACAGCGCGCCGGAGTCGATCGATTGGTGTTGGACTTGCAACGCATCACGGCGGTTTCTCAATAACGCCACAAACTCACCATGCTCTTTGGCCAGCGTTACGCGCGCCGCATCGAAGGCACTTAAATCCAAAGTTACCGTACTGTAATTGGATGGATCGGAGTAGATCTCATCAACCAACTCACGGTGTTTATCTACCGTAACCTTGCCGGTCGCGAGCACGGTCACGCGCTCAATTAACAGATCCAAGCGGCTCTGTTCATTACTTTTTTCACGCATTAAAAACAGGTCTACCTTGTCGCCTGCGACGAGCATACCGGCATTTGAGTTACGCTCATCGATGCTAATGGTCACCGCGCGGCGGCCATCGGCAATGATGTCGGAAAACTGCTCCACCCCTTTCCCTGGTAAAAACGAACGTAGGATGGGCTGGCCCTTTGCCACATGATCGAGCAACATTTGCCCATCGGCTTCGGCAAATGCGCTGGGGTGCATGGCGCCCGGCGCCAGATAATCTTGCGGCACTTCACGCACGGCGACGGCGGACTGATCGATGATATCGCCCTTATTCAGTTCCCTGGTTGCCACTATCACCGGCACTTTTACTATGTTGTTACGGCTATAGCGCTCCTGCATTTCCGTCTCTTTTGCTTTCATATAGTTGCCCACGGACCAGGCGGCCACGCCGCCAAGGAGAATGGAAATGAGCAGGATCACCCAGTTTTTATCTAGAAACTTAAGCTTCTTCATCGATTACTTCCTTGTTATTTTCTACCGACTTGTTTTTGGCAATGGTGGCAAAGATTTCGCATAGCTGTAGGCGTTGTATGCGCGCTTTAGCCTGTCATTGAGAATAGTCATCACGTTTTTGCCCTGATAATCTTTTAGCCAGGTGTTCTCTATCAGCTCCGAACGCGGAACCGGGGTCAATAACGCGCCGGCAAGCGCCGCCGTGACTATGGCATATTCGACCGTTGACTGGCCTTTGACCCGTTTAAAGTTGTACATCGACTCGTACCGCGGTAATGATTGAATATTGGCGTTCTCTATCAAAGGTGATATTGATATTCTCCGGCCCTTTACGGGCCATAAACACGCCACTTTGTTGATCTTGGGTGTAGGCCGATGTGTCTATATCCCAACCGTATTTTTTGAAATAGCTGTCATAAAAATTCAGGTTTTCGGCAATAGACAGGCTATTGCGCATCAGCAAGGTATTGGACAGCTTGACCCCGTCCTTGGCTTTAACATCGGTCACCACATAGGTGCCCAAGGGCTTGGGAAAATTCTCCAGGGCTTTGTCCAACTTGATGAGATCAGAGTCCGGCTCTTCCATCGAACTGACATAGGTCAGATTGTCCTCGGCATTCAACTCGGGGATCTTGGCGCTGTAGTGAATATCGTCAATTACGGCATTGATAATACGCCAACCGCTCAGGGTTTGGTCGTCGAATTTATCGCTGCGCCCTTGCCATAACTGGGTGTAATAGGCGGCAATCTCAGTGCTCGATAACTGCCCCGAGAACGTCCAGGCTTTGACCTTTTTACCATTAACCAGCATGCCATCGGAGACGGTCGTGACAGTCGCCTGTTCGGGAAATTCTATTTTTGCAACGGCGCTGGCACTGCAAAATATTAGTGCCGATATAAGTAGCAATTTATTCATCATTGGCATCCGTGTTATTTCCTGTTCTGTGCGCTGGCAGTTTTTCAACGTCCGTGTGCCCGAGTTTCAAGCTACTTGGGCGAATAGGCCGAGCAATGGGAATATTCGACAAGAGTCTTCGTAAGTTATTCAACAGAGATATGTTCAACAGGTTTGCAGGCACCAGGGATTTCACCCGCCTTGTGTTGTGCCTTTGACTGCCGGCATTCCAGCCATCGGCAACTATGTAGTTTTTGGACTCCATTTCTAATTCAAACTGGCCCAGGCGTTTATTCTCTTGCGCGTTGCTGGCCAGCAGATCGCCGTTGACGTTTTCCAACAGCTTATGACTGTTTACCTTAATTTTGCTGCTGCCCGAATACATACCCCGGGTCTCTAACGACAGTCCGCCTATCTTCAATACCGACATAGCCGAATTGAGTAACGAGGTGACTCTGCCTGGCACGCGCTCATTATTAAGCGTATGCACCATGTATTGCTTGTTGTTTTGGTCTTTGCCGTCGTTGTAGTCGGCTAACAGAAACTGGCTGTCATTCTGGCCGGCTTGATTAAAGCGGTAGTGCTGCGCCGCCTTGTCTTCGTGCCATTTCTTTGTTTGCGCACTGGCGTCGGAAAAGATCAAGGATTCATGCCCATTGAGAATGCGATGAGGTACCTGAGCAACCACGTCGGGTGTGCTCTTAATGGCCAGATGACCGCTGCTGCGCGACCAATTACCCGGGGCGCGTTCAAACCATACGGTACGCTCCCAGGCAACATAACGGGCGGCCATATCATTGTAATGACGGGCCTCGATTAACTTGGAGAAATACGGAACCAGTAACATTAGGGGGGCGACTATGAAGGCGACAAAGATACCCATTTCTACTAAGGATTGACCGGTTTGCTTGTTCATGACTATTTCTCCTGCGCCGCAAAGGCGAGCGCGGCCACCATGCCCCGCTCGCCATTGGTGGTGTCGTCCAGGGTGACCTGCCAGTATGGGTTGTAGAGGTTGCCATACTCCCATTTAGAGTCGGAGCGTCCCCACAGAGCACGGTCACGGAAGTAGTATATTTTCGCCTTACTGAGCACTAACAGCTCACCGTCCGGGGTGGCGGTGTGCTCTTCTAAGTTGACGTTGGTCTGCGCCGGACCGCCGGTGCCGATATTAAGCTGCTCCGAGGTGCGAATATTTTTACGCTTTTGCGACACGGCAATGGTGAATTTCGGCGCCACGTTTCTGTTTTGACTCTGTTTGATGTCATAAAAAGGCTGTAAACCGGAGTAAGCATTATTCATCTCACTCTCATTGGTATAGGCGTAACGCGATGCCTTTCGGTTAATCGCCCGAGAGCGGCCATAATAATGGCGCGCGGTATAATTCGTCGTGTCCTGGTCATCGCCCGCATGCCCAGCGCCCCAGCCTACTGGTATTTCACCGCCACGCCACTTACAGCGAAATCGTTTACAACTGAATCTATAAAAGTGAAAGCTGAAGGTATCCATACCACTCCAGGTTTCCGCATCACGCTCACCATTGTTAAATAGCTCGGTCCCTCCCGCCTGCTTTGATTTATATTTCACCGGGAATAAATGAGCGGAAAAAGGAAAAGACCAATTAAACGAACGTTTTTTACTGAAGGGATCGCGAGAGTCGACAATCAAATTAAAATGGTCATCGTAACGGCCGGTGTTATCGCGTCTGTCAAAACGCCCCTGGAAATTCACCCAGTCCCTTGCCACGTAATTGGCGACACCGAGCGCTGAGATAGTATCAATATCGGCGTTTTGATTGTTTTCTTTTAGCACCTTATTGGTGGTATCGACCGCCGCAACCATGGTCGCCGAGCTCATCAGCTGTTGCGATCTTGAAAGCAGGCGATTGACGCCATCGGTAAACATCACCGCATATTCAAGCACCGGCTGCATATATTGATTTATTTGGGTCACGGCGGATTCAATCGCCGAAGCGATGGCCGCCGCCGGCGGGATAAAATACATGATACGGGAAATGTTGCGCGTTGTTTCTTCGGTCATATTGCCCCAGGACGCTAGACCGACGTACTGGGCTACCGACACATGATTGGCCACCATGGCGCGGTTGGTGTAGGCCTTGTAGTTCAAATCACGGGCCAATAGCTGAGCCCCGCTTAAGGCCGCGGCATCGGAGAAGTTTTGCAGTCGGGTTTTATGCAAGTTCTGCTGTGAGACATTAAATAAATACAGCAAAGATAAGACGATTATCGATAAAAATATAAGACCCAACACCAGGGACTGACCCTTTTCCTTGTGCATTATCTAATTCCTTTAAAGAAAGAAATAGGGAGCCAGGCCCCCTATTCTTTTAATTGCCTAGCGCTAATAAAACGAGGTTAATCTACGGTGCCTGAACCACCCGAGCTACCACCCGAGCCACCCTCTTGTGCGGCTCCTTCGTTGTAGTTACCCAGGTTATATTCTTTATCGGCATTGGTAGTTGCCTTATCAGCAGAGCTCTGTGCCGCATCAATTTGCGCCGACGAGTTCTGACCACCCACTTCCGTAGCCAGGCCAGACACCTGATTACGTATGGTTTGCCCGAAGAGACTGTAAACACCAATCGCAGAAACGGCGATCAAAGCAACGATGATAATGTACTCAACCATGCCCTGACCCAGCTGTTTTCGGAGTTGTAGCATCATGACAGCGTCCTTCTGTTTAGCGTTAGCAGCAATTAGTTACCTGAGCCGCCACTCTCTTGAGCCGCACCTTCATTGTAATTGCCCAGGTTGTACTCTTGATCGGCGTTATCCTGCGCATCTTTCGCAGAGTCCTGCGCCGCTTGAATTTGTGCAGATGAGTTTTGACCACCCACTTCGGTCGCCAAGCCCGACACCTGGTTACGAATAGTTTGACCAAACAAACTGTATACACCGATAGCAGATACAGCGATAAGAGCAACAATAATAATGTACTCGACCATACCCTGGCCTAATTGACGTTGTTTCATTTTCTCTCCATGCATAATTAATAAAACATGAACATTCTAGATTAATAAAAACAAACGACCAATCATCCGATTGGAGTATTAACTCAAAATTAATATTTTAATTAATAGCTATAAATTAAAATCAGATAGATAACCCACAAGTTGAGTGCGGTTTTTAACCCCTAATTTTCGCAATAAGTTTTGCACATGAGTTTTGGCGGTTGTCTCGGCTATCCTCTTCTCTAGCGCAATTTCTTTATTCGATAAACCTTGAATTATCAACTGTGCTATCTCGCGCTCACGGCGGGTTAACTGCGACTGCAACTGGCATTTTTCTGCCTGGCTTTTTAGTACCCGGTCGATAAAGGTCGACATAGCCGCACGGGAAAACCAGCGGATATTGTTGTTGAGCGCCTTAATGGCCTCCTCCAGCTCTTGAGCACCTATATCCTTATAAATCACTCCCCTGGCGCCTTTACCCAGCGCCTCGAGCTCAAGTGTCAATGGACAATCACAGCCACGACTATGAACGACCACGACGCCCGCCACCGCCCCTTCATCAAGGCGGGAGGTCATTTCATCAAGGTCGACGAAGTTGATATTTTCTCGGCGCAGTGTTTGCCGCCAGTCTGTATCGCTATGCAATCTAAAGTCCCTCTTAATATCGCTATTTACGATTGCCCGTTTATTCTTGCTCTAAATGTTCGGCTAGGTCATCAAGTGCTTCGAGATAGCGTTTCGTTGCGTCTTGAAGCAGGTAGCCCTTGCTAATACTTAACCCCTGCTCGTCTATAGGCCCTCGAATTATCTTTTTCAATTCAATAACAAAGCCCGCATCAATGTCTTCGACACGATAAGGAAAGGCATCATGCTGGTAATTTATATGCCTAAATAACTCGCTCACCTGATAGGTCAGCTGGGTACCGGAAAGGCCAAAACGTATGTCTTCACGTACCCGCTGCAACAACCAATTAAACTCGTCACTGCTTAAAGGTTTTATCCCATTAACAGCAGGCACAGTGCTGATGCGAAAGCGAATATCGCTAGGGTCTTCGGGTGTATGGCCAATCAGCTGATGTTCTCCGCTAGGGGCATAAATAAGGTATTCGCTGGGGTCAGATTGAGGATCGAACGCCATTTCATAGATATCGCGCTCACTTAGGTTAGGCATCTGTGAGGCCATCATTTTCAACTGCGGTGCATAATGCTCTGTCATAACCTGGTAGTTGGTTACAAAAACATGCTTCAGGTTGTGATCTATAACATAACGACCCGCCCACTTCTCGGTCATGTAAGAGCAGTTTTCACCCTCAAGCAGATAGTCTGTGCGCAACACTTTATCACTGACTTTGAGTACTGCCTTACCTAGCTTTTCATTTTCATCCAGTGAATATATATCGTAATTAAGTATTAAATCAGCGCTAGCATCACAAGATAAAAACAACATTGATGTTAGGGATATGACTAGTTTATTCATACGTGTTAGCATTAGAATTAATATTATTAAAAATTATTCTATGGAAAAACAAAAATAAAATCCAGGTTACTTTATTTTTGTATTCATTAAGGGACATAAATGAAAATTAATGAAATAATAACAACAATATCTATTTTACTTTTTAGTCACACCACCCTGGCCGAAACCGACTCAAAATGTGATGAAAACATTAAGGAAATATTAGATATTGATGCACCGAGTTCGGCATACGACTATGTGCAACAATACACACCCATCGATATTAATTATGCGTTAGAAGAAAATAAGCGCCTGGTCGGTTATGCCAAGGTAGCGGGCGTAGAATTCGGCAGCGATATAATGAAAACCCGTAAGCTAACGTCCGACGTTGCCCAAAAATTAGCATCTATGGGATATGAGCGCCTGTTTAGCTGCCGCGATACGGCCTGTGGCAATGCCAATAGCCTGCAGCGTAAATTGGGGATCAAAAACACGGTAGTCGACAAGGGTGATCAATATCACGAACTTTGGGTAAAGGATAAGGAATACTACTCTCTTTATCTTGGCAAAATGACCTTCTTTGCCGACAACTACTTTATAGCCCTGCAGCACTTTGATTTAGTAGATACGCCTAAAGCAACCTCCGTGCGCTTTGCCTTCGACAGTGCAACGCTCACTGAGCACACGACGACCGCTCTTGATCGATTTGTTAAGGTCATTAACGAACACCCTAAGCTCAGGTTTAATATCACCGGCGGCACAGATAACAGCGGCTCGGCGCCATATAACCACGAACTGGGGTTAGCACGGGCACGGTCGGTCTATACGTATTTGTTGGCACAAGGCGTTATGCCGCATGTATTAAGCTTTGAATCGGTGGGAGAGCGAAGCCCTAGGTTTGCTAACGAGTCTGAGGCGGGTAAAGAGAAAAATCGCCGCGTCGACATTTCCCCCCTTAATATCTAGTTGAGCGAGTGGCTACGGTGGCAAACCCACCGTAGCATAACGCCATTTTTTATCTGAACAGCACTTTTTCTTGATTAAACCAGCGCACACAAAAGGCTAACAGTCCTACCGCCAGCAGGATACTCGAGCCGACGATCACCGCCAGTATGCCAATCTCGCTTGTCCCCTTTAGCAACTCCTTGATTGCTAAGGCCACATTGGTCACCGGAATAAACGCCGTTTTATAGGTCAGTTCCATATTTGGCATCACAGAAATCATCACCGGAATAAAGACCAGCATAGACAGCGGACCCATATAGTTTTGCGCTTCCTTGAAGGTGCGTGCATAGATAGAAATAGACAACACGATACTTGAGAACATCGCCGCCAAGGGGATCAACAAGGACAACATGGCGAGCAGCTCAACAAAGGTGATGTGCGATAGCGCGACGGTGAACTCACTGACATTAACAAAGGTGCGGGCCACAAACAGCCAGAGCCCCATGCTGAGTATACTCAAACTGGCCGTTGCCAGGGAGGCGGACAGCACGGTTAAGAACTTACCCAAAACTATGTTGGTTCTGGATATTGGGGTAAGTAGCAGGGTTTCCAGCGTGCCACGCTCCTTTTCACCTGCGCCTAGGTCGATGGCCGGATAGACGGCCCCGGTCAGTACAATGGGGATCAACAAATAAGGCAGCAGCACGCCAATTTTTTCACCCCAGCTTTCACGTGCATCTGCGGTATCCACCTTCTCCAGCTTGATGGGGGATATCAAAAACTCCATCTCGCTCTCTTTGGTGACACCCAGCGCATTAAATGAGAGGGTTTGCACCTTGCTTTGGTATTGCTCTTTTAATTCTTCGATGTATATAAACAGGTAATTGATGCGCGCAGAGTCATTATAAATAACCTGCCAGGTGGTTTGCTCCCGGCTTTCGGGTTGCGCCTTGGCTTCAATCACAATCCCCACATCCAGCTCTTCATTCTGGATTGCCTGGATAATGTCATTCTTATTTGCGTAGTTGGCGGTGACAAGTTCAAAGTTCTTATGGTATTTGACACTCTCGGTAAACTCAGGCGCCGCCTCCGCACCTATGATATACACCTTATGGACTTCTTGTTCCGCCTCCAGGTTAGCCATTGCCATCATGTAGCCGACCACGGCAAAAATAACCGGGAAGATCAAAAGCGGCAAAGCGACAATAAACATCAGGGTTTTTCTGTCACGTAGCAGCTCTTTTATTTCCTTTAAAAATACTTCAAACATGACGATGCCCCTCAAGAATGTTCATAAACGCCTGGTTTAGCTCCTCACTGTGCCCCTGTTCTTTAAAGGCCGCCAAGGTGCCATCAAAACAAGTGAGTCCCTGGTCAATCACGGTTACGCGGTCACACAACAATGCCACTTCATCAAGATGGTGGGTTGAAAACACCACAGGCGTGCCCTGCTCCTTTAGGCCTTTAATAAAGTTGATCACCGTTTGTGTGGTCATGATGTCCAATCCCGTGGTCGGCTCATCAAGAATGACCACCTTAGGTCTGTGCACTACGGCGCGGGCAATATTGGTTTTTTGCTTCATCCCGGTGGAGAGATTATCGGCGCGCTTATCCAAAAAGCTATGCATATCAAGCAGGGTAAAAAGCTCATCACAGCGCTGCTTGAGCTCGGCGCCCTTCATGCCATGTAATTTGGCAAAATATTCGACATTTTCTTTAGCGGTCAAACGACCATAGAGCCCGGTTGAGCCGGATAAAAAGCCGATGGCCTTACGCCCGGCCAAGGGTTTTTTGACTAAATCAACGCCGCCGACCTCGATACTGCCTTCATCCGGTTTAAGCGCCGTAGAGAGCATGCGCAAGGTGGTGGTTTTACCGGCGCCATTGGGCCCTAACAAGCCCAATACTTCGCCCTGTTCACAGTGAAAGTGCACATCGCGGACGGAGTGGAAGTAGTCTTTTTCTTCGCGCGGGTCTTGCTGCGCCTCGGTGATCCCCTTTTTATGATCCTTGGTGAGCTTGAACTTCTTCTTAAGCCCGTTCACGCTTATCATTTATTATTCTTCCTTCGTTTTGGCCTAAAGTAGTCGGTATTGGCATAAAAATCGGCGTTATTATTGTCTTCATACCAATGCGGCACCCCCAATAACGGCAGTGGCGACATGGCTGAGTTATCCGCCAACACCCTATCTTTGGCTATCATCTCATAGAGGCGCTCATCTAGGTAGCTGTATTGGCTGGCTAAATCTTTACAAAATATATCAGCGCTTACCGGCACAAACAGCGCCTTACCGGTTAGGCCAATAAAGGGCTGAGTCAGCATTTCATAGTTCGCATGGCCAAAGGTATAGGCGCGGATTTCGCTCTGCCACCCTTCGCGGCGCGATACAAACACCTCATGCCATTGATGTTCACGAAATGCCTCTGTCCAACTTGAGTCAGTCACCGCCAAGA
Source organism: Pseudoalteromonas sp. T1lg48 (assembly GCF_002964785.1). Classification (GTDB taxonomy): domain Bacteria; phylum Pseudomonadota; class Gammaproteobacteria; order Enterobacterales; family Alteromonadaceae; genus Pseudoalteromonas. Next base: position 146,353 of record NZ_PQCC01000018.1, on the reverse strand, counting down.
TCACCGCACATTCGTCAAACAGGGTCAGGGCATTGCGCATTTTACTGCGCTGATTTCCCTGTTGCACCGCCATTTCGTCGATATGCAAACGGTTTAATAACGCCTTGGTTTTGGGAAATAAATGCCACATATAGGCGCCAAAAAGGTCGTGCCAGTTATGCTGGCGCGTAGGTACCTTGCCGGTTTCAAATATAAACGACTCATAATAACGTCCGTCACGCTCAAACTCGGCGTTGTCAATAAACTGCAGCGGTTGGTTATTAGCATTGACGATAGTGTGGCGGTTAAGCTCGGCCAGCGTTGGCCAATCCTTGTATTGGTCCAGTGCAAAAAGCGCATTTAAATGAGCAAAGGCACCAGTCTGCAAACAGGCTGTTTGCCAGTGTTTAAAAGGGGTAAAACGTTTCATTACTGCGATTATTAGGCGTAAATTTTGCGTAGTTTAGCGCAAAAACTGGTTTAATTTTACCGCTATCCTTATACTGGCTCGGTCTTATAGCAATGAAACCAATAATTATGAAGCGCTATTTTCCTTTGACTCTAGTCAGCGCGGCGATTCTTGCCGGCTGCGCTAGCACACAGATCAGCAACCAGGACGTCATGGCTGGTTGGAACAGTATCAATGCCGAGCAACTGGCAACGCATGTAAAAACCTTGGCTTCTGATGAATTCGGCGGCCGTGCCCCTTCTTCAAAAGGCGAAGAGCTGACGCTGGCTTATTTAACCGAACAGTTTAAAGCCCTGGGTTACAAGCCGGGTAACGGTGACAGCTTTTTACAACAAGTGCCTTTGGTGTCTATCGAGGCCGATGCCAACATGACCCTAAGCATTGGTGGTAAAGACTACCAATACAAAAAAGACATGGTGATAGGTACCAGCCGTATCAGTGCCAAAGAAAGCATTCAAGATTCCGAGTTGGTATTTGTTGGTTATGGCGTTAATGCCCCTGAATACAACTGGAACGACTACGAAGGCCTGGATGTTAAGGGCAAAACCGTGGTGATGCTGGTAAACGATCCAGGCTTTGCCACTAAAAATCCAGAACTCTTCACCGGCGATGCCATGACCTATTACGGCCGCTGGACCTACAAATTTGAAGAGGCCAGCCGTCAGGGCGCCGCCGGCGCCATCATAGTGCATGAAACCGCACCTGCCTCCTACCCTTGGTCCGTGGTTGAAAATTCTTGGAGTGGTCCTCAGTTCGGCTTCCAAAAAGATAACAACAATATGGATCGCGTGGCCGTCGAAGGCTGGGTAACTTTGGATGTGGCTAAAGAGCTCTTCACCAAGGCCGGACTGAATTTTGATGAAGCCAAACAACGTGCCGCCGAGGGCGCCTACCATGTGGATATGGGCGATCTGACTGCCAGCGTTGAGGTAAACAGCGAAATCAAAAAATCGGTATCGTATAACTTTATCGCCACCCTACCGGGCAGCAAAAAGCCGGATGAGCACATTATCTACTCGGCACACTGGGATCACTTGGGTACGGATAAAAACCGCAAGGGCGACCAGATTTATAACGGTGCCCACGATAATGCCACCGGCACCGGCGGCATGATTGAAGTGGCCGAAGCCTTCACCAAGTTACCACGTCACCCAGACCGTTCCATCACCTTCTTGGCGGTGACCGCCGAAGAGCAAGGCCTGCTGGGTGCTAAATACTATGCCGCTAACCCGGTGATTGCCACCAATAAAACCGTGGCCAATATCAATATGGATAGCCTCAACCTGCTGGGCAAGGTTAAAGATGTGAGCGTAGTCGGCATGGGTAAGTCTGAGCTCGACGATATGCTAGGTGAAGCGGCGAAAATGCAGGAGCGCACCATCTCTGGCGATCCTAAGCCAAGTTCGGGTGGTTACTATCGCTCGGATCACTTCGCCTTTGCCAACATGGGTGTCCCGGCCATGTATGCAGGCGGCGGCAGTAAAGCTCGTGACGAAGAAACCGCACAATACCGTAAGCGCATGAGCTTGGTACTGCGCGGTTGTTATCACCAGCCTTGCGACCGTTACCGCGATGAATGGGATCTGTCCGGCGCGGTGCAAGACCTGCAATTGTTCTATAAGGTGGGCTTTGATATCTCGCAACAGGAACAATGGCCAAAATGGTATGCCAATTCAGAGTTCCAGCGCGCCAAATAGGTTAGCTGAAATACCAAAGACATAAAAAAGCCGGTTATTAAACCGGCTTTTTTACTGAGCTAAAACTGCTGCATTAAGCAACAGCGCCTTCTAGATCAGCTTCTTTTGGGTTAGGACCGTGGTCGTTGTCACCGTCTTGGCTGTCTTGAGCAAAGAAGATGATAAGCACGATAAAACCGATAAGCGGTAGGAAGTAAAGTAACTGCCACCAACCTGAACGGCCAGTATCGTGAAGACGACGAGCGCCCGCGGCTAAGCTTGGGATCAGTAGCACTAGCGAGTAAATTGTACCGATAAACGCGGTACCAAGAACCATGTCGATAACCGTGGCTACGATGCTAAAGATTAGGTTGAATAAAAAGAACATCCAGTATGCTTTGCGGCGGATACGGCCGTTGAAATCAGCAAAACGCTGGAGTGCTTCAATATAATAGTTCATCACTATTTCCTGTTCGTTATTGTAAATTCCATTGATCTGAACGAGTTACGCCAGAGCAAACCACCTTCGCTGGACGCAAAAGCTGGACAAATCATAATCCAAAAGACGCATAAAAAAAACCAGCAAGCGCTGGTTTTTTCAGTTTTTATTCAGGTTGTTAGCTAATTTTAGCTCATCGCCATCAACATTTTTGTGGGCTGCTCTAAGTAGTCTTTCCACAGGTTGTTGAAACGGGCAATGGTGCCGCCGTCGATGACGCGGTGATCGCCAGACCAGCTTACCTGCATAATGGCACGAGCCTCAACTTCACCCTTGGCATTAAAGCGCGGCAAATGCTGCAGCTTACCCAGGGCCACAATGGCCACCTCAGGTTTGTTGATAATAGGCGTCGCCGTGGTACCGCCGATAGCGCCGATATTCGAAATCGAAATGGTGCCAGACTTAAGGTCCGCCGGCGCTACACGACCTTCACGGGCGCTGTCCGTAAGACGCGTTACTTCGTTAGCCACATCTACAATAGACTTGTTCTGTACCTGCTTCACGTTTGGTACCAATAGACCCAGTTTAGAGTCAACGGCCATGCCGATGTTGTGATCGTCAAAATACGTCAACTCGGTGCAGTCATCATTCACCTGGGCATTGAGGATCGGGAATTCCTTCATCGCCAGTGACAGCGCCTTGATGAAGAATGGCATCATGGTGAGTTTCACACCTTGTTGCTTATACTCTTCTTTCATGCCACCGCGCAGGGCGATAAGGTCGGTCAAATCGATTTCATCGCTGTAGGTGAAATGCGGAATAGTCGACACCGAGCGCACCATCTGTTTGGCCATCGCCGCCTTCATGCCCTTAATAGGCTCGACGCGTGTACCACCGCTTACTGGAGCTGCTGGCGCCGCGCTTGTGCTGGTTGCTTGCTCCGCATGCTTAGCAGATGCACCACCGGCAATAAAGCGTTCGATATCTTCTTTAAACACACGACCATTCTTGCCTGAGCCAGGAACCGTGCTGATATCCACATCCAATTCACGAGCACGACGACGTACCGCAGGTGAAGCCAGGGCTTTACCTTGGGCCACAGGTTCGCTTGATGGCTTATCGGCATTGGCTGTTTGTGCTGGTGCAGCTTGAACAGCGGCAGCCGCATCAGTGTTTGCAGCATTAGCTGATGAACCCGCGATTTCCATCTGGAACAAGGGGCTGTGTACCTTGGCAATATCGCCTTTTTGGTAATACAGCTTTATCACCTTGCCATCGTACTTGGCCGGGATCTGTACCAGCGCCTTATCGGTCATTACGTCACAGACGGGCTGATCTTCTTTGATCTCATCGCCTTCGCTGATAAGCCACTCAACCACTTCACACTCGACGATACCTTCACCGATATCCGGCAGGATAAAGTCTTCAAGGGCCGAGCCTTGAGCAGCCGGCGCTGCTTGGGTCGCTTGTTCGGCAACCGGCGTTGCAGCTGCGCTGCTTTCCTCACCGGCCACATCCATGGCAAACAAGGGTGCATGCACCTTGGCGATATCGCCCTTGGCGTAGTAAAGCTCGGTGATCACGCCATCATGTACTGCGGGGATCTGAACCAGCGCCTTGTCCGTCATAACGTCACAAATTGGCTGGTCTTCTTTAACCTCATCGCCCACGGCGACTAGCCATTCAACCACTTCACACTCGACGATACCTTCGCCGATATCTGGTAGGATAAAATCTTTAGCCATGCCTGTCCCCTTAAAACTCAACCGCGTTTTTAATCGCCTCGAATACCTTTAAGGCATCTGGGATATATTCTTTTTCTAGTGCCAACGGATATGGAGTATCAAGACCACATACGCGCGCAATAGGCGATTCCAGGTGTAAGAAACACTCTTGTTGGATGGTGGCAACTATTTCGGCACCAAAACCATTAGTAATCGGCGCTTCATGACTGACCACCAAACGACCGGTTTTCTTCACTGAGTTGGCAACGGTTTCTACATCCCATGGCAAGATGCTGCGAAGGTCGATTAGTTCAACACTAATGCCCTGCTCTTTAGCCTTTTCAGCGGCGGCACTGATGATTTCCATCTGCGCACCCCAGGCCAACACGGTCACGTCTTTACCTTCTTGCACTACTTCGGCTTTGCCAAGCTCGATGCTGTAATCCTCTTCAGGCACCTCACCGACCGAGGCGCGGTATAGACGCTTAGGTTCAAAGAAGATCACTGGGTTGTCGTCTTTAATGGCCGCACGCAGCAGGCCCTTGGCCTGATAGGGGTCGCGTGGCACAACGATTTTCAAACCCGGGGTATGAGCAAAGTAGGCTTCCGGTGATTGCGAGTGATAAAGACCACCGGCAATACCACCACCGTAAGGAGTACGAATGGTCAGGTTGCCCACATTAAATTCGTTGCCACTGCGGTAACGGAACTTCGCTGACTCATTAACGATTTGGTCAAAGGCCGGGAAGATATAATCGGCAAATTGAATTTCGGCAATGGCCGGCGCACCGAAGGCGGCAAGACCATTGGCGAAACCGGCAATACCCTGCTCGGTTAGCGGGGTATTGAAAACACGGTGCTTACCGTATTTTTCCTGCAATCCAGAAGTGGCACGGAACACGCCACCAAAGTAACCCACGTCTTCACCAAAAATACAGGCATGATCATTCTCGGCCATGGTGATATCCAGGGCTGAGTTAATGGCATGGAGCATATTCATTGTTTTCATTATTTGATTCTCCCTGCTGTAATTGGGTAAGCGTCCGGGTACTTCTTAATATGAGATTTCAATTGCTCATATTGCGCCTGCAGGCTTGGAATTGGCGTGTTATATACATCACTGATCAGATCTTCAAGCGGTGGCTTGGCCACTTTCTCGGCAACTTTAAGCGCATCCAGGATCTGTTCACGCACCTGCTCTTTTACCTTCTCGTCTTCTTGCTCGTCTAACCAGCCTTGAGCCACAAGCCAGGTACGGAAACGCGCAACTGGGCAATTTTCGCGATAGCTCGCTTCTTCATCTTTCGAGCGGTAACCACTTGGATCGTCCGACGTTGAGTGCGCGCCAAGACGATACGCCAAAGATTCGATGAGTACCGGCTCACCGGTTTTGGTTGCATGCTCACGAGCGGTTTTGGTCGCCGCATAGACGGCAAGGGCATCACCACCGTCAACACGAATGGTTTTAATGCCATAACCCACACCGCGTGAGGCGATACCGTCGCCGGCAAATTGTTCTTCCGCCGGGGTAGAAATCGCATAACCATTGTTACGGGCAAAGAAGATCACCGGGGCCTTATGCACCGCCGCCATGTTCAAACCGGCGTGGAAGTCACCCTCTGAGGCTGCACCTTCACCGAAGTAACAGATGGTAATGTTATCGATTTCGCTATCAAGCTCGCCGCTTTGCTTGTTGATATGCTTAATTTTTTGGCCGTAGGCATAACCGCTTGCTTGCGGAATTTGCGTGCCCAGCGGCGAAGAGATGGTCATATAATTCAATTCGTTAGAACCATAGTGGATCGGCATTTGACGACCCTTACCCAAGTCCTTCTCATTGGAGAACATCTGATTCATGAACTGTTCGAGGGTAAAACCACGGTAGCGCAATGCCGCTTGCTCGCGGTATTGGGCCATGATCATGTCGTTATCGTCTAGCGCCGCAGCACTGGCGGTTACCGCCGCTTCTTCACCAAGACATTGCATATAGAAGCTTACACGGCCTTGACGTTGTGCCGCTTGCATACGCTCATCCAGGGCACGAATAAAGCGCATGGTGTCATAAATTTTAAGTGCCGTTGCTTGATCGATTTCAGGCACGGTGGCGCCTTCGCTTACACCGCCTTGTTCGTTAAGGACACGGTAAGTGGGTATATTCAGCGCGTGGCTGTCGATGAACGCAAGTTCGTGACTGATATTCAACGAAACGTTATTGGGGTTAGTCATAACCTTCCCTTCTCTTGTTGTCATGTCACTAGGCACAGGTTTGTTATTGTGGCTTCTGCGTTAACGTTAAATCTGAAATAAACAATTCAACCGCAGTGAGTATGTAGAATAATATTTCTACACTTGGTGCCTAGTTTAAATTATGCTTCCGCCACTTTACGTCAACGTAAAGGCTTATTCAACTAATCATAGCCGAATAATTGCATCATTGATAACGCCGGGTTGGCAAGTTCGGTGTACGCCTCATAACACACTGAAATGATTAAATATTATGAGGCGAAGTGGTCTGATCAGATGAATTCATCCGACAATTCGGTGGGTACAACGGTCAGCAATGCACGCTGCCCTATAGCGACCTTGGCATTGGGGAAAATAATGGCTTCGCCATCAACCTCGGCGCGTATTTCTTCGCCACCGTCATGACCTAACAACTCACCTTTGGCAAAGCCGGTAAAGTTAGGCACGTCGTCGGAAAAGGTGAAGGAAAAGTCTTCATGATGACGATTAATGGTGCGATACACTGAGAATAACTCCACATCTTCCGCCTTTAATGGTGGATAGACGACCTCATCCTGGCTAATAAGCGCCGCCAGCGTCTCTTTGGCCTTGGCAAAGCGCGCCATATCGTTTTCGCCAAATGGACGCACCTTACCCAACTCTATGGTAAAGGCATCGGCACCAAAGTGGCGAGAGGAGAAATAGCTAAAGGTTGAAGCCGGCTCCGCCATCAACAACACGGTTTGCACCCCACAACTGATTAAGAATTGCAGCTGTTCGCGCTTGTGCGGTTTACCGTGTAGAAACGGGTAAACGGCAAACTTTTCATTTTTCGAGTCACGAATGGCGGTATGCAGGTCATAGTGGGCGCGATAGCGTCCCTCGCCTGGCGCGGTAAAAAACGCTTCAACGTATTCTTCCAGCTTTTTCGCACGTTCACGCTCTGGGTTCGTTACCTCACCCACACTGTGTTTACCGCAGAACAAGCGATTGAGGTTTTCATCGACAAAGCGCTCACCAATATTAATGGACTTGGGGTTGCCGAAAATAAACATCACCCGATGAGTCAACTCAAGAGTACCGGCAATAATGGCTCGGATAAGCTGGTCGCAAATTTCAATGGGCGCGGTTTCATTGCCGTGCACGGCGCTGGAGAAGATAAAATCCTTGTTGCCGTAGTGCTTCGGCTCGAATTGGATCACCCCAGTGTCAAGGACCTTTACATCGGTGCCATTATCAAGCGTGAACTGGGTTGGCGCCAAGGTGAATTCATTCTCACGGGTAATTCCGAGGAAATCGCCACTTTGCTGCAGACGTTGTAAATACATAGTACACCTTCTACATATGATGCCACCAAGGGGGTGGCAAAGTTTAGATAGCAAAAAGCCAGTCAAACGACTGGCTTTGTTTTAATTACGGGGCTTAAGCAATACTGGCGTTGACCAGCTCAATGGCAGCTTGTTCTAATTGTGCCAGGTGTTGCTCGCCCTTAAAGGATTCAAAGTAGATCTTATAGATATCTTCGGTGCCCGAAGGACGTGCCGCAAACCAACCATTTTCGGTGACCACCTTAAGGCCACCAATGGCGGCATGATTGCCCGGTGCCTCAGTTAACTTGGCAACTATAAGTTCACCGGCCAGCTCGGTGGCACTGATATCGTCACCGCTTAATGCTTTAAGCTTTTGTTTTTGCTCTGAATTTGCAGGAGCATCGATGCGTTTGTAAAGCGGTTCACCAAATTTGGCGACCAGCTCGCGATAGTATTGCGACGGTGTTTTACCGGTCACCGCAAGGATCTCGGCGGCCAATAGGCCCATAATAAAACCGTCTTTATCTGTACACCACACCGAGCCGTCGATGCGTAAAAACGCCGCGCCGGCACTTTCTTCACCACCAAAGCACAGGGCACTGCTGTGCAGACCCTCAACAAACCATTTCATGCCTACCGGCACTTCGACCAGCTCTTTGCCATGGCTGGCCACCACCTTGTCGATGATAGCGCTTGATACAAGAGTCTTACCTACCTTGACGTCCTCTGGCCACTCGCGATGGGTCAACAGGTAGTCGATGGCCACTGCCAGGAAGTGGTTAGGGTTCATCAAACCATCCTTGGTAACAATGCCATGACGGTCAAAGTCGGGATCATTACCTATGCCGATATCGAATCTGTCTTTAAGACCAATCAGGTTGGTCATGGCGTAAGGCGACGAGCAGTCCATACGGATTTTGCCGTCTTTGTCTTGCGGCATAAAGGCAAAACGTGGGTCGATGACGTCGTTCACCACGGTCAGGTTTAAACCGTATTGCTTAGCGATAAGCGGCCAATAGTTGATGCCCGAACCACCAAGTGGGTCAATGCCCAGGCTGATACCGGATTTGGCAATGGCATGCATATCCACTACGTTGACAAGGTCTTCGACATACGGGGTTTTCAGGTCCACATACTTGATAAAACCGGAGCGCACCGCCTGCACATAAGGAAACAGCTCGACTTCAACCAGATCTTCCGCCAGCAGCTGGTTCGCTCTGTCCTCAATCCATTTGGTGATCTCTGTGTCCGCCGGGCCACCATTCGGTGGGTTGTATTTAAAACCCCCATCCTGTGGCGGATTATGTGACGGCGTCACCACGATGCCATCGGCCAGCTCGCCCGGGTGGGCTTGGTTATGACTCACCACCGCATGACTGATCACCGGCGTTGGTGTGTAGTCATCCCCTTCTTGGGTGATGATCTGCACCTCATTGGCAACCAAGACCTCAATGGCAGAATTAAACGCTGCCTCAGACAAGGCATGGGTGTCTTTACCCAGGAACAAGGGGCCAAAGATATTGTTTTGTTTGCGGTAATCGCAAATAGCCTGAGTAATGGCCAAAATATGCGATTCGTTAAACTGGGTATTCAAGGAGCAGCCACGATGGCCCGAGGTGCCAAATGCCACACGCTGTTCGGGGTTTTGCTCAACGTCAGGTTCATGCAAATAATACGCACTCATCAGCTTGGGCACATTAATCAGCTCTGACTGAGGGGCGGTTTTTCCAGCGTTAGGATGAACGGCCATACTTGGCTCCTTATAAATAGTCGCGAATGGTTTCAGCTTGTTCTTTGCTATAACCTAACTCCAGAGCCACCTCATGCAGCATCATTTTCTTGCGCGTGGTGTTGGAGTTAGTCATCACCCAATACGGGCTGTCGTCTATGTTCTTTGGATTTAGGCTGCTGCCGCTGGCCTGAAGCTCTTCTTTGCTGGTGGCAAAGTAGCGACGGTCACGACCTTTAATATTCAAGACACGTTCAAAGGTGGTTTTGTGGCTGCGGTGAAATGCCGCAAGAATAAATAAGAAGCGACCCACCACCCCTTTTTGCATCGCCAATTCTTCTTTATTAAGAATATCGAATACCGACCCTTGATTGCTGGCCTGTGCTTTAGCAGGTGCACTGGTTGCCACTGTAGCAGTCTCTGATTGTTCTAAGCCGGTTGCGTCAGCCGATGTTGCGGGTGCAGTTGTCACTGCAGGGGCAGGCGCGGCCGCAGGCACCGAATCGGCGCCCGTATTGTGCAGATTCAATAAACGACGCAGAATAGTAGAGGCACTCTCGCCAATACTTTGGGTGTTGCTGGCGATATATTGATATAGCTCGTCGTCTATTTCTATTTTTTTCATGATATTCCTGTCATTACTGCCATGTCTTTCACGCATGCCAGAATTATACCCAAGTTACCTGAATAAGCTAGGGTATACAGAGCATCATCTCGGTATAAATACGCCAGTTGATTTACCTTCAAGGTTGCAAATAGGCCCTTAGCTCGGGCACAATCCCTGCGTTTTCCTAACCCCAAATTGGCATATCTATGTTACTTAATTATGAACAAAGCGGATTAAGCATCGAACAGGCGCCGAGCGTTATCGTTATCCATGGCCTGTTTGGCTCACTCGACAACTTAAAAGTCGTCGCCCGTGCGTTGGCCGAGCACTTTCATGTGGTTAATGTGGATGTGCGTAACCATGGTCGTTCATTTCACAGCGAGCAGATGGATTATCCGGCGATGGCCGCTGACATCATCACCCTGCTCGACCATTTAGGTATAGAAAAAGCACATTTGGTTGGCCATTCCATGGGCGGCAAAATCGCCATGCAGGTAGCGCTCAGTAAACCCGAATGCGTCGATAAGCTGGTGGTACTGGATATCGCCCCGGTCGCTTATCACTCGCGCCACGACGCCATCTTTAAAGCCTTGCACAAGGTGGCCAACAACGCCGTACAGTCACGCAGTGAAGCCGATGCGCTAATGAGTGAACATATCGACGCTCAGGGCGTACGCCAGTTTTTAGCTAAAAGCCTGAGTAAAACTGACTCGGGAGCGCTTGGCTGGCAATTTAACCTCCCGGTGCTGACCGCCCAGTATGAGCAAATTCTTTCTGCCCCAGTTGCAAATGATTCTTGTTTGTGTGATACACTCTTTATCAAGGGTGCCGACTCGGATTACATCGACAGCCCTCACCGCGATGAGATTATGCGCTTGTTTCCCAAGGCCAAGGCCAAGGTGATTCAAGGGGCCGGGCACTGGCTGCACGCGGAAAAACCCGTGGCGGTCAATAAGTCCATTGTTGATTTTTTAACTCGTTAATCCATATCAATAAATTTATGCGTTAAGCGCACTATAATGATGTGGGTCGAAACGCGCATTATGGCCTAAATTATTCGTTTTTTATGTGCTACAATGCGCGCCGTTTTACTAATAGGTAGCAGTAAATGGTCGACCAATTAATAAATGGACTGGATACCCTTGGGTTGTATTTTGGCCTTGCTGGCATCTTTTTTTTCATCGGCATGGCAATTCAAGACGTGTTGAAAAAAGGCGATGTGCCTAAATTTGGCCGTTACGTTGTATGGCTTGTATTATTTTTAGGCTGTTCCGGCTTTATCGCTAAGGGCCTTATTCAGGTGTTTTGGCAAGGAGCAGGTGTGGGTTAACCATGGCCAAGTCAGAGCTAGATAGAACGACGCTCGATTTATTCGAGTACGAGCGACGCCCGGGTCGTCCAAAAACAAACCCGCTCCCACGGGAGTTACAATTAAAAGTTAATAAGCGAAACCAGCTTAAGCGCGATAAGGCGCGAGGCTTGAAACGCGTCGAATTTAAAGTTTCATCGGAGCTGTATCAGGCATTAAATGATATGGCGGATGCGCAAAATATTAGCCGCAGTGCGTTGATTGAAACCATTTTGCAAGAACGATTGGCTATAGATACATAAAAGGTTATTTATTCATGGCAAGTGTAGGTATATTTTTTGGTAGCGACACGGGTAACACTGAACACGTAGCAAAAATGATCCAAAAAGAGCTCGGCAAGAAACTCGTGGCCGTGCACGATATCGCAAAAAGTAGTAAAGAAGAGATCGCAGAGTTTGACTTGCTGCTATTTGGTATCCCTACTTGGTACTATGGTGAAGCTCAGTGTGACTGGGACGACTTTTTCCCTGAATTAGAAGAAATCGACTTCGAAGGTAAACTTTGCGCCATCTTCGGTTGTGGTGACCAGGAAGACTACGCCGAGTACTTCCTAGATGCCATGGGCATGGTTAACGACATCATCACCGAGCGTGGTGCCATCGTTGTGGGTCACTGGTCAACAGACGGTTACGACTTTGAAGCATCAAAAGGTTTGGCCGATGACAACAACTTTGTTGGTCTTGGTATCGACGAAGACCGTCAGCCTGAGCTAACCGAGCAACGTGTGAAGCAGTGGTGTGCACAAATTCATGAAGAAATGTGTCTAGCCGAATTAGCCGACTAACGCATTGACGGGCAAGTTTAACTTGGCTTTACACTTGCCCCTTAAGCACGTTATTGTTAATTTTTAAAATGCGTCGCGCGCACCAGGGCAAAATCTGCTTTAGGTGCACAAAAAGAATCATAATTGAGAACACGTTGAATGACTGATCATAACCTAGAGCTCAAAAAAGCAGGCCTCAAGGTCACGCTCCCGCGGATCAAAATCTTAGAGATCCTCCAATGCCCTGATAACCAACATATCAGCGCCGAGGATGTCTATAAAATCCTGCTCGATAACAGTGAAGAAATCGGTCTGGCAACTGTGTATCGCGTACTAAACCAATTCGATGATGCCGGCATCGTCACCCGCCACCATTTCGAAGGCGGTAAGTCGGTATTTGAACTTGCGGGCTCAACCCACCACGACCATCTGGTGTGCTTAAAGTGTGGCCGAGTGATCGAATTTGAAGACGAGATGATCGAACAGCGTCAGGTTGAAATTGCCACCAGCAATGGCATTAAACTGACTAACCATTCCCTGTACCTGTACGGTGAATGTGTGGACACGGAGGCGTGTAAGCAATACGCCTTAGAAAACGGCTAAACAGCCATTTTCGCTGACATTAAGCCTGCCCTAGCGCAGGCTTTTTTGTGCCTGTTTGTAAGGGTCCTCTCTAAGAAGCGGCATTAAGGTGGGTTGCCCTTATTTCCAACCTTGAAGCCATTTCTCTTGGCTTTTCAATTCAGTCCAGTCTATGAAGTACTCGTTCTTAGACAAAACCGCTTCCAATTTACAGGAAATGACAGAACCCTCCTCGTCGAACTCAATTTCTGATACTAAGAAATGCTTTTCTCGATTCATCGGCTTCACTGCTGTCCACTTACTATGGTGTAATTTAGCCGGGTTAATGCGGTTCATGCCCACTCCAAAACGTTCTGACTGTATTTGCAAACAACGGGTTTTACGAAGGTCTTAAGACTCAAGTTCAGTAATTTTGAATGTTAACAGAGAACACCTAACGTTAAAGTTAAAAGCAAGACGTTTTTCAGGTCCTTTTTGAACGCCTCGTAAGCGCCAGAGGCAACACAAACAGCATCCGTTATCACCGTTCCAAACGGGTATGAAGAACTGCCATTGGTGACACACTCAAGGAGGTTTTGTACGTGCAGGCAAGCACCTCAAAAGAGCAAGCCCAGCCACTGCAGAGAAAACGGATGCGAGGAAAATTCCCAGCTTAGCACTGTCAATCAGGGTCTTGTCGAAAGCTATGTTCGCAATGAACAACGCCATGGTGAAGCCGATTCCGGCGAGCAGGCTCCCCCCGGCCAATACCCTCCAGCTGAGTTCTGGTGGGCGAATGGCGATGTGCAAACGTATAACCAGCCAACAGAACAACAGGATACCAATAGGCTTACCAAGCACGAAACCTAAGAAAATCGCTACGGTGAGCAGGCTCTCCACTTCGCTGAACGTGAGTGGCAATCCAGAGTTCGCAAATGCAAACAGGGGCATGATGACAAAACCCACCCAGGGATGTAGCGCCATCTCCAGACGCTCCACTGGGGATAGCGTTTCACGCGCGGCAATTTCGGCCATTTTTAATGTTTGTCGGTCCTTGGTATCGCCGCTGCCTTCACTGCTTGCTGGGTGCGCAATAACCTGACCCAATATCGCGTATAGCCGCTCATCGCTGACCCATCGACGCGCCGGCGTCATCAGGCCGAGCATCACGCCTGTGATGGTAGCGTGGATCCCGGACGCATCCACAGCAAGCCAGATGACCACGCCCACCAGAAAGTACAGAGGAAAACCACGAAATCCGAGCCTTGCGATTGCGCGGATACTCACCAGGCCAAGCGCAGCCATCACCAAGGGCCACCAGGCAATATCATTGCTGTAGCCGATTGCGACGACCAGTATGGCGCCGATATCGTCAACAATCGCTAACGACAGCATAAACACCCTTAAGCTTTGAGGAACGCGTGAGCCAAGCAGGGCGAGGCAACCAATAACAAACGCTGTGTCAGTTGCCATGACAGTGCCCCATCCATGCTGGCCGGGTTGTCCTGATTGCAGTGCCAGATAGATCACAGCGGGAACGAACATACCGCCTAGGGCTGCCGCTATGGATAGCGCGGCCATGCGAGGCTTGCTTAACTCGCCGAGAACCAACTCCCGCTTAAGTTCCAATGCGACAAGAAAGAAAAACAGCGTCATCAGGCCATCATTGATCCATTCCCGCAAAGAACGGACAAACTCGAATGAGCCAACCTGAAGACCTATTTGTGTCTCCCATGCGTGTTCGAACGAGTCAGCCCACGGTGAGTTGGATAGAATGAGCGCGGCAACAGTGAAAAATAGAAGAATGGCCCCACCCGCTGACTCAATGTGCAAGAAGCGCACAAAGGGGTTGGTCAGCCGATCAGCAAATTCCTTGGGTAATCGGGCGACTCCTGAATTGTCTTGCTTACCTGTACCCATAAGAAGTCGCTCCGACTGTCAAGCGCCAACGCCGTGGTTCAGGCGCGTTTGAGGCGATATGCCCTTGTGGAAGCAAGGGTGCGCAGCGGGTTAAACGCCGCCTGCAAGCACTTACTATGTTTCTTTTTCTGCGATGCGCTCCAAGCGAAAATAGGCAAATTTTTGCACCCTCTTGGCCGGAGTTAGGTGCTCCTCTATTCGCTCCTCAAGCAGCTTGAAGCCCGACCCAAGCTCGGCTATCAGCTTTGCAGCATCATATTGAACTATAGGCAATCCGCTGCATTTTTCAGGGCCACCGATTGCAAAAGCAGCAATAATTAGATGACCGCCCAGGCGCAGCGCCTTTTTCAACGCCCCTACGTAACGCTGACGGTCTGCAGCGTCCGTTAAGAAGTGGAACACCGCACGGTCGTGCCAAAGTGCAACCTGACTATCCGGCGAGAAAGCGGTAACGTCAGACTCAAGCCAATTGACCGCGCCGGCTTTTTCTCCCAGACGCTTTGCCGATTTAGCCAATGCCGCACCGGATATATCTAGGACGGTAAGATTGTGTACCCCTGTTCAAGCAGTTGGTCGACCAGCACCGACGCTCCCCCACCTACGTCTATGATCGGAGACACGGGTTGGAGGTGACTGTTGGCTATAAGCTCAAGGGAGAGAACCGGCTTTGCTTGAAACCAGCTGACTTCAGTCACTTCTTTGTGCTCATAGACGTTTTGCCAATGAGCCTTTCTATCAAACTCTTGCACTTACCCCTCCAGAATGAAATTGGTCTTCCCCATCAAAAGTAGCACAGACTCGCTGTTTGGCGTCCTTTGGTTTCGGCGCTTGTTATGTGCACTGTTAATATGACTTTGGTTCATATGAGTTAGGCTCAGGTAGCAAAGGAGGGGTTGAATCAACATAAGTTAAAAATGACTGCCACAAAACAGCCGTTCTTTGATGAGTTAATTCTAATTTGCAACCCAGTCCCATAGCAGTCCTGATGGTGCCATCACGCCAAGTGTCATAAACTGCTCCACAATGTGCTTCGCGATAACTTAACCAGGCGTCCTGGCCTTTTTGAATTGCAGTTGCTGATACACTGTCTTGTGAATATCTCTCTAGACTCTTCGCCAAGTACTTAGCCATTACCTTCTCAGCCGCCACCAGATCTTTATGCATACACTGATTAATCGCGAGTGTCGTCCACGCTTTTTCACAGTCTACTTCTTCCTCAGCGAAAGCGAACAAAGGGATAAAAAGTAACAGGGGCACTAATTTTTTCATTGCTTCTCCATGTGCACATAACGCCCTGTTAATGGGCGGATTACGCTTGGCTAAACTTAGCGAAGAATGAGCGCCAGCCAAGCAGTAAGACGTCCATTTTAAACAGTTTGTTAGGCTTTATTTAGCACAATTATTTAATGTAACCTTATCAGCCAAATAGCTTTTTAAATCAGACAAATAAATACCGCGTATAACGCGAACAGAGTATTCTGAAATAATAGAAAAATCTTTAATAGTTTTTAGGTCTTCTGAAGAGAAGGATTCTATTGCGTGCAAAACATATTCATCTGCACCATCGTATTTTATCTCCCTATTTAGCTTGGATATTTCACAAGGAAGCCAGTTAGGGGTGTCATTGACGCTTAGCATGGGAAGTGTTGGTTTATCGTTTACATCAAAAGCAATTTCCTTAGGACTATATCTAGGAATTATAAGGTCTTTTCCATTGCTTTTTAGTAAAAATAGATAAGGTACGTCATCAAAGTATGTAGCCAATCCATAATGACTGGTTGTGTAAGCCGTAACAAATTTTGATTGGATATGCCCGTAAATAACTTCTTCTACTTCTATGGTAAGTTTGAGTGGAGGTGGATCTAAAGAAATGCATATTCGATCTTTAGCGCATTCACTTTCGAGCTCAGATAAATATTCGCCTTTTTCTATATGCCCCCAAACGATGGTGTACTCAGGCTTTAAATTCACAAAGTCGGGGTAGCCAACTTCACTAACGCTAGAACAAGCGCTTAAAATCAAAAAAGATAACGATAGTAGAAGTAACTTCATAATGCCCTGATATAAATGCCTAACGCCCCAAGCAGGGGCAAGTACATGCAGGCTAAAATACGGAACGAAGTGACGGGAGCCTGCATGTAATTGTCCCGCTGACTTGGCTTGTTAGGTGTGCTTTAACCTTTTGTACGAAAGATATGTAACTAAAGGGAAAAACATTACTAGCATGTCGATAAACAACCGAAATATTGCATACAAGTACACATTCGCTTGGTCCTGAAACCAGTCATGATCAGTTGTTTGACTCTTTGAGTCATATACAACAACGCTTTTGAAAAATGGACCTAATCGGTTGCTCATTTTTATGTAATTTAGTGTGTACTCGCCATTCTCCGAAGGGACTAACTCCCACAACCAAAAAAAATGTTCGGGACATGGTTGCCAATCACAAGCTAGTAGCTTGTTTGTAGGTAACTTGCCAAATTCATTGAAATAATTATCAATTTCTAAAGCTCTATTTTTAGTGCGCTGAATTTGAAGCCTTGTGTCATTTGCTGTTGTTTTGGCATCTAAAACTAAATTACTAAAATCGAACCAAGCGAAAAACAATCCAACGAATAAGAATGGTATCGAAACTATAATTAATGCTCCGCGCTTCATTGCACACCTAACGCCCAATTAAGGGGTGAACAACGCCTCCACCCAAACCTAAAATATTGTGCCATAAACACTAAATTTGAAGTAGAAGCAAAAATGCCAAGCGTTGTGAATCCCTCTTAAATTGCTTGTTAGTTGCTTTCTTCTGCGGGCACTTGGTCATTAACACTTTCGCTTTCTTTTGTTGGCTGAATAGCGTCACGATGGAAGCCTTGTGCTGATACAGCAAAAACCGCGAGACCACTTACAAAAATATAGATATCTATGCCTGAAATCATAGCCTTGGCTTCGGGGAAAAATACACCTGCAATCAAAAATGCACCACAGACGATACCACTTGCTTGAAACACGCTATTTATCATAACTGCATGATTAAACTCCGTACCAGTTTTCAAACAGCGCCATAGATATAAAAGAACTAGAAGTAGTCCCAAGATAGCAGAAGGAATAAGCATTACTTTATCCACGGTTCCCTCCTTTTGGCTTATTATCGTTTGATGGTGTTTTTTTCTTTTCCGCTCGTTTGGAATCATTGACTGATTCACCAAGAGCAGCGCCAATTACACCACCAATAATTGCTCCAAAAGGTCCACCTAAAGATGCCCCCAATATTGCTCCACCAACAGCAGAACCTGTCGTTCTTGTATTATCTTCTTCAGATCTTTTATTAGACATAAAACCTCCATGTAATTTTGATGTTCGCCAAGCAACTAACGCTTTACTAATGGGCTGCCGCAGCGCAGCGTAGGCAGTCCCGTGGAGGCCACGCTGTTTGTGGCCGGAACGAAATTTAGTAACTTGTTATATAGCCTTGCGTAACCAAAGTAGATGCAAAACTATATGAATAAACAAAAATAAAGCAGGGCATAAAAACAAATAAATCCCAAACCAGCCACTAACGAGTGTAAAAATTTCACCGTCAAATTTAACACCTGACCAATAGGTAAATACCAGGGATATTAAGCCTAAAATAAGAAATACCAACCGCGTTCTAAGATTAAGCTTTAAACCCCAACTTACTGAAGTTAAAGCAATATAGCCTGCAATCCCAAATAGCGAAGTCAGAATCCATTTAAGGCTAAATGTTATCGGTAAATCAAAAATACTGCCTAGTGCACCAATTAAAGCAAAGCATGCGAGTAAAACCAATAAAGTTGATGGCACCCAGGCAAAAACAGTAGTTAACCCAATCAGTAGATTTCTCATAAGCCTCTTAGGCTATATAACGCCTCAATATGGGGCGCATAAATGCATGGCTATACTTAGCGACGAAGGAGCACAAGCCATGCGTTTTGCGTCCATGCCATAATTGACTTGTTAGCTTTCAATTGCATACCT
Organism: Pseudoalteromonas sp. T1lg48; assembly: GCF_002964785.1. Taxonomy (GTDB): domain Bacteria; phylum Pseudomonadota; class Gammaproteobacteria; order Enterobacterales; family Alteromonadaceae; genus Pseudoalteromonas. The sequence goes on along the minus strand of NZ_PQCC01000018.1, from coordinate 127,591 downwards.
TAGCCTGATGTTGAGCCTATCGTTTAAGAACACATCTGCTTTTTTAAAAAAACTAAGTGCTGCATTGACTGGTTCAAATCCGCAGGCAATTAAAATGGAAACCTCTTTATTTTTGGTGTCAGGAAAATCACTGAACAATTGTCCTGATTCCACAAAAGAAATATACGTATTCAATTTCTGTTGCAATGCTAATAAGTGTTCTTGTGGCTCTGACCAATCAAGATGATCAGTAATCAGTAACACCACATCATTATGTTCATCGCTGCGAATGACTGAGTCAATCGTTTGGCTATCAGTTATAGACATACCATCCTTGAAAGCTAACAGCTTATTAGTGCGAATTCCCGGTTAAGGAAGTTATCCACAACCTCACCATTGCCCACTAATAAACTTTTTTATTCAATAATAGCAATAAGTTATCAGGTGTTTTGTTCACACGCAATCAAGAAACGAGCCTGAAAAAACGAGCCTTCACTTATTCGAGCCTTGCGTGGCTCGCTATGTACTTTATTTTTGCCAATTAAAATCAGTAACCTATCTCTTATTACCACATAATCGAGCCGTTTTTGTGTATTACATAGCGTGCCAAAACAAGCACAATTGACGCGTTTTTACTTATCCATGTTTTTGAGGATATGGGACGAAGGTCTTTTTCTGACACCGAGCCGAGCATATGTTCGGCCCGGTGTCAGAATCGGGAATCAAGGATATGGCTGCGCAATACTAAAGCGAATTAATCTCCATAAAGCTCGCTTAAATAGGCTTTGGCGGCCTCATGCCAGCTAAAGCGACATTCTCTGGCGTTTGCGCATAGCTCTTGCCAGCGCTGGGGCTGATCTTTGTGCATGTCCAGAGCGCGAATAAGGCACGCCAGTAACTGCTCGCTCTGCTGTGCTGGGCTGTCGCCATTAAACACAAAGCCGTTGTCACCTTCTCTCACCGTGTCCTTTAAGCCGCCAACGCCATGCACCAAACAAGGAGTACCGCTGCGCAGCGCCAGCATCTGGCTGATACCACAGGGCTCAAACGAGCTTGGCATAAAGAAGAGCTCACACAGCTCATAGATGGCATCACTAAGTGCCAGGGAAAAGCCGTTGATAAAGAGGAAGTTATCATGTCTGGCCATGGCTTGAGTCATGAGCGCTTCATAGTCTGGGTCACCTGAGCCAAGCATAATAAAATGCTTTTGTTCTTTAGCCAGTTCATCGAGCACCGCATCGATAACTAAAGTTCCTTCTGACGATGCCATAGGCTGTGCCAAGGGCTTTGCCAATCGCTGCGCTAACAAGGCGACCTTTTGCGACGTCACCCGTCCCACCGAACCCAACCAGGGTTTAATTTGCAACTGCTGCCATTGTTGCATGCGCACATGGGCAATATAGTGACCGCTGCTTAGTTGTGGCAACTTGGCCATGGCCGAAAACAACGCCTGCTGCGTTAATGGCCAAAGCGCCTTAGGCGGATAAGACGCGGCCTCTTGTTCATAGTCACAACCGTTTAATATGCCAACCAAACGACCTTGTTGATGAGCCTTTTGCAACTCACCCTCTAAGCCCTCACCGCCGATAAAGCCCCGCTCTGGGTCGCTCGGTTGCAATACTTCCTCAACATACGTTGGCGACACCAGGTGAATTTTATCGCACAAAGTAATGGCCGCGCGCACCGGGTTATAGCAGTGCAGGTAGTGCGGATCGCAGATTTGCTGACCATCATAACCCAGCCAGGGGAACCAGGTTTGCAGCGATGACTCATCGCCGCTAAACGGGCGCGTGCCCTGCAGCGCCAGGTTATGCACCGTATAAACGGTGCGCAACCCTTGCAAGCACTCATACTGAGGCGCAAACGCCCTTAGCACTGCCAAGGTGGCGCTGTGCCAGTCATGCAGATGCAGCACATCAAGAGCGCCAAAGGCACCCTGCTTTATGGCCTCGGCCACCCCCACGCAGAATAATGCGAACTTGCTGGCATCCGCAGCGAAGGGGCGATTATCCGTGTCATTGTGATACACCTCGGCGCTATTAAGCCAAGGGTGGCTCAATACATAGTGCGTCACCCCCTGCTCCACCAGCACCCGATATAAATTCAGGGTTAGCTGATTGCCGGCAAAGTTCACCGAGTATTGACCGCAAAGCGTGCGCTCAGCTAACTCCAGGCAGGCGTACTCGGGAAGCACCACCTGTACCCCATTACCGCTGAGACCTGCATTTACCTCGGCGATGGCCTTTGACACCTCGGCAACCACATCGGCAACGCCCCCTACCTTGGCGCCGCTAATCGCGGCGCTTTCGCTACTTACAAATAATACTGCACTCATAAGAACTAGGCCCTTTGCTGCTCGGCGCTGTTGGTCTTTGCCGCCAAGGCCGCGAGCATATCGCGGGTCACCAGCACGATGCCGTTATTAGACACCCTAAAGCCGTTGGCGCGGTCCTGATCATGGTCGACGCCTATGTGCAGACCCGCCGGAATCTTACAGCTGCGGTCGATGATCGCCCGTTTTATACGGCAATTGCGGTTAACCACCACCCCGGGCAACACCACCGCCTCTTCTATTTCACAGTAGGAATGCACATAGACATTGGAGAACAACAGGGATTTACGCACCGTTGAACCGGAAATAATACAGCCGCCGGATACCGTGGAGTCCACCGCCATGCCGCGACGGTCATCATCATCGAAAATAAACTTGGCCGGCGGCAGTTGCTCCTGATACGTCCAAATTGGCCAGCTTGGGTCATAAAGATCAAGCTTTGGCTCTGGCGATACCAGCTCCATGTTCGCCTCCCAGAACGAGTCCAGGGTGCCCACATCGCGCCAATAGGGTTGCCCCGACATATTCGGGTCGGTAAACGGAAAGGCAAAGACCTTATGTTTATCGATAAGTGCAGGAATAATGTCGTGACCGAAATCACGGCCCGAGCAGGAATTTTGTGCATCCTTTTTTAATTGCTCGAACAAAAACTCGGTGTTGAACACATAGTTACCCATGGATGCCAGACAGCGGCCACTCTTGCCGGGAATTTCATTGGGCACCGACGGCTTTTCATCGAAGCGGCGGATTTGATTATGTTCATCCACCGTCATCACCCCAAAGGTGTTCGCCGCGTCCTGACTATCCACCTCGATACAACACACCGTCATGTCGGCACCCGTTTCCACATGCTTGGCCAACAGAGCACCATAGTCCATGCGATAGACATGATCGCCGGATAAAATCATCACATAGCGCGGCAAGTCGTGGCGAATAATATCCATATTCTGGAACACCGCATCGGCGGTACCACAATACCAGTCATCACCGTAACGCTGCGACGCCGGTAGAATTTCCACCGACTCACCCAGCTCCTTTTTGAAATGACCCCAGGCGCGTTGCACATGGCGAATAAGCGAGTGCGACTTATACTGAGTAGCCACGCCGACACGGCGTATACCTGAGTTAATACAGTTTGAGAGCGGAAAGTCGATGATCCTGTGTTTGCCGCCAAAATACACCGCCGGCTTGGCACGCCAGTCGGTGAGCTCGTGCAGGCGCGAGCCTCGGCCACCGGCGAGGATCAAGGCATAGGTATCACGGGTCAGGTTACTAATATAGCGATTGGCATAACTGGGCATACTATTCTCCTTGGGGTGAAGCAATCGGGCTTAGGCGCCAAATCTCTTGACTGTATTGGGCAATGGTTCGGTCACTGGAAAACGGGCCGGATGCGGCGGTGTTTAACACACTCATTTGCGTCCAACCTTGTTTATCCTCGTAGGCTTTGCTGACGCGCTCCTGCGCCTGGCAATAATCGGCAAAGTCGTAACAGGTCAGCCAGGGATCCGAATCGCTGTAAAGCGCCGCCAGGATTGAGTCGAAGATCCCCGGCTCACAGAGGTTGAAATGGCCGCTTTTTAGCAGCGCCAGCACGGCGGATAAATTCTCATCTCCGGCGATGATGTCCTTGGCGTTGTAGTGACTGCGAATGGTATCGACCTGATCAATCTCGGCACCAAATACAAAGAAATGCTCGCCCCCCAAGGCGTCACGCATCTCCACATTGGCACCGTCCAAGGTGCCTATAGTAATTGCGCCGTTCATCATAAATTTCATATTGCCGGTGCCCGAGGCCTCCTTACCCGCAGTGGAGATTTGCTCGGAGAGATCCGCCGCCGGACAAATGGTTTCCATGGCGGTGACATTATAGTTGGGCAAAAACGCCACCCTGAGCCAGGGCCTGGCTTTGGCATCGTTATTGATGGTCGCCGCCACATTGCTGATCAACTTGATGATCTGCTTAGCCATAAAATAGCCCGGCGCCGCCTTGCCACCAATGAGCACACAGCGCGGCACCATGTTGTCGGTGTCGCCATCACAAATGCGTCGATACAGATGGATAACGTGGAGAATATTGAGCAACTGGCGTTTGTATTCGTGAATGCGTTTAACCTGAACGTCAAATAGCATGTTGGCGTCAAATTCGACACCGCATTGCGACTGCACCAGGGCGCACAGGCGCTGCTTATTGGCCTGTTTTACCTGCTGCCACTGGGCCAGCAATTGCGGCTCGTCATAATAACGGCGCAGTTTGCTGATGTCGCTGAAGTCATCTTGCCAGTGCGATCCTATCTTGCTGGTGATCAACGCCGCCAGCCGGGGATTGCAATGCATCAGCCAGCGCCTTGGGGTCACCCCATTGGTCTTGTTATTGAATTTATGCGGCCATAACTCGTAAAAGTCTTTAAACAGGTTTTGGCGCAGTAACTGACTGTGCAGCGCTGCCACGCCATTGACCGAGTAACTGCCAACGATGGCCAGATACGCCATGCGCACCTGAGGCTCCGCGCCCTCCTCGATTAATGACATCGCTCTTTGCTTGTCACTGCACCCAGGCCATTGCTTGGCCACCTCGACGAGGAAACGGGCATTGATCTCATAGATGATCTCAAGCAAACGCGGTAGCAGCCTGGCAAACAAGGCCACCGACCATTTTTCCAAGGCTTCCGGCAACAGGGTGTGGTTGGTGTAGGCCATGGTTTTAGTGGTGATATCCCAGGCCTGCGGCCAGTCGAGCGCGTGCTCATCAATCAGCAAACGCATCAACTCGGCCACGGCAATACTCGGGTGGGTGTCGTTAAGCTGAAACACGTGATAATCGGCAAACTCGGTAAAATCGTCGCCATGCTTTTCACACCAGATCTTCAGCCTGTCCTGCAAGGACGCACTGCATAAGAAGTATTGCTGGCGCAGGCGCAACTCTTTGCCGTTTTCCGAGGCATCGTTGGGATAGAGCACCATAGAGATCTGTTCTGCCAGGTTCTTCTTCGCTACCGCCTCGGCATAGCCCCCGGCATTGAATTCACTCAGGTCAAACTCATCGGTGGCTTCGCTTTTCCATAGTCTTAAGGTGTTGACCACGTCATTGCCACTGCCCGGTACAGGCACATCGTAGGGCACGGCAAACACATCATGGGTGTCGACCCACACGCGATGGCTGCGCCCGCTGGCGTCCTTATACACTTCCACATGGCCGAAAAATTTAACCCGCACCGTTTGGTCCGGCGCCGGTAGCTCCCAGGGGTGACCCTCATGCAACCAGTGATCCGGTTGCTCTACCTGATAGCCATTGTCCAGGCGCTGATTAAACATGCCATATTCATAGCGAATACCGTAACCGGTCACCGGCAGCCCCATGGCCGCACAGCTATCGAGAAAACACGCCGCCAGGCGCCCAAGGCCGCCATTACCCAGGCCGGCATCGTGCTCGGCATCGGCCACGTGCTCCAGCTCGGCGCAGTAGTTTGCCAATGCCGCCGTAACTTCATCGGCCAAATCGAGATTTAAAATGGCGTTATTCAGGCTGCGGCCAATTAAAAACTCCAAGGACAGATAGGAGACGCTGCGTTTGTCGGCATTGTCATTACGGGTATGACGCATGCGTGCCACCAAGCGGTCGCGTATGGTCAGCGCCAGAGCCTGATAAAGATAATGCTGCGACTCCCCTACCTTGTCGCGACCCAGGGTGTAGTGAAAGTGCCGAGCCAGGTCGACGGCCAGGGTTTGGCTGTCGAGCAAGGGGGCTTCTTGCCAGTCGTAGGGTTGGCATTGTGGTGCAGGTTTTGTCATGCTGAAGGTCTCACTATTTGCGGCCAGGGAATATTGCTAAATACCGAGCTGGAACCCGGGCTCAGGGTCAGTTCGTCGCCCTCGTAGAGGTCCGGTGGCGTGCGCTTATCGCTCTCACCCAAGGTGTGGCTATCACTGCTGAGTACGCAGTGCCAGCGCCCTGGTACGCACTCATCACCAGGTTCGGGCGCATCTGAGCTCAAGACCAAAGGCGGCAAACGCAAGGTGCGTTCACTGCCACCTCGGTGTAACACTATGGCCAAACTCTGCTGACGCTCGTTATCGACCAGGGTGTAGATCAGGGTATGCAGGCTGGCATCGTGCCAATCCTGGGTTTGCATTTGTGTGCCATCGGGGCGATACCAGAGCAAACTAAAGCGGGGATCGTCCGGATGGACATGCCTGTCCAGGGTAAAAATGGCGAAGTAACGACGTAAGGTCAGCACCTCGCTGATAAAACTCGCCAAGGGATGGTGACTGTTGTAATCGTGCCAGGCCAGCCAGCTAATGGCGTTATCCTGACAATAGGCATTATTATTGCCGCCCTGGGTATGACCTAGCTCACTGCCGGCACTGAGCATGGGTACCCCCTTAGAAAGCAGCAGGGTAAGCAGCAGATTCTTTTGTGCTTTTAGGCGACGCGCCTTAACTTGCGGGTCCTGGCTATGCCCTTCGACACCATAATTACAGCTGTAGTTAGCACTGTGGCCATCGCGGTTATGCTCGCCATTGGCCTGATTATGCTTGTGCTCATAACTGACCAGATCGGTCAGGGTAAAACCATCGTGGCTGACAATAAAATTAATGCTGCTGCTCGGGGGGCGATTGACGAAGATATCCGCCGAGCCATGCAGGCGTTTGGCCAGCAGCCCCAACATATCGGCATCGCCGCGCCAAAAACGGCGCACCACATCACGATATTGGTCGTTCCACTCCCGCCACGGCGGCGCGAACGCCCCCAGTTGATAGCCGCCCGGGCCTATATCCCAGGGCTCTGCAATGACCTTGGCGCGGCGCAAAATGGGGTCTTGCGCCAGACATTGAAAGAAACTGTGGGCAGCATTAAAACCGCGTTTATTGCGACCAAGGATAGGCGCCAGATCAAAGCGAAAACCGTCTACGCCCAATACCTGGTACCAGTAGCGCAGGCTATCAAGCACCAATTGCAGGGTTTGCGGATGCTCCAGCGCCAGGGTATTACCGCAGCCGGTGTCGTTGATATACTGGCCTTGGCCATCAAGGCGATAATAGGCCCGGTTATCAAATCCGCGCAGGTGACAACAAGGCCCAAGCAAGGCGCCTTCACTGCTGTGGTTGTAGACTACATCGATGATCACCTCCAAACCCTCGCTGTGCAGCTTGCTGACCATCTCGGTAAACTCCTGCACTGGGTGATCCAGGGCATAGTCCCGATGCGGAGCAAAATAGCTCAGGGTGTTGTATCCCCAGTAATTACTAAGCCCTAACGGCGCCAAAAACGGCTCACTGATAAATTCGTGTACCGGCATCAGCTCGACACTGGTGACCCCTAAGGCCTTCACATGCTCAATAAAGGTGTCTTCGGCCAAGGCTAAAAAGGTACCGCGCTTGGCCGGGCTAATGCAGTTGTGGCGCGCCGACCAACCCTTAACATGGCACTCGTAAATCACCGTTTCCGACCAGGGGATGTCTGGGCGCTTGCCGGTATAAGGGGTCGCCTGACATACCTTGGATTTAGGCATAAGATGCGCATTGTCCAAGGGGCATAAAACGCCCTGCTCATCGATGGCGCGATGGCGCACGCTGGGCTGAAACTCCCCATGGAGCGCATAACTATATGGATCGATAAGGAGCTTATTGGCGTTGTAGAGCTGACCTTGTTGTGGGGCAAATGGGCCATGCACCCGATAGCCATAGAGCTGCCCCGCGTGAAGGCCATCGATTTGCACACTCCAAAGCCCGGCTTCGCCGCGATGCAAAGGCACTCGAGCCACTTCGCTATGGCCGGAGTGGTCATACAGGGACAGAGACACAGACTCAGCATGCTCGGCAAAAACACAAAAGTTCACGCCCTCGGCATTGACCGAAGCGCCCAAGGGGTCAGTTTTGCCGTTACGGGTTAGCCACTGCATCGACTTCGCGCTCCCACAGCAAATAAATACTGGCCAGTGGTCCCAGGCTTAGTTGCAGCGAGTAAGACTCCTGTAACCAAGGCACCGGCTCGGCGTCAATCCCAACCTCTTCATCAGCGATTACGGCCACCCCGCTGCCGCCATAGCCCTGGTCGTCACTGTTGAGCAACACCCGGTAGCGCCCCGACTCGGGTAAGGGGACGCGAAAATCATGGTGCACCTGAGGCGTAAAGTTATGCACGCAAACCACCTTCTGGGCACCATCGCGCGCTGTGCGCACAAAGCTGAAGATACTGTGCGCGCTGTTATCGCCATCCAGCCAAGTAAAGCCATTGGGGTCACGGTCGTTATCATGCAAAGCCCGGAATTGACGGTACACCTGGTTCAAGTCGCGCACCCAGCGCTGTATGCCCTGGTGACTGTCATGCACCAGCAAATCCCACTGCAAGGACATGTCGTGGTTCCATTCATGGTGCTGCGCAAATTCGCCGCCCATAAACAGTAACTTTTTGCCCGGGTGAGCCCACATAAAACCGTAGTAGGCCCGCAGATTAGCGAATTTCTGCCAAAGATCCCCGGGCATCTTATGTAACAAGGAGCCCTTGCCGTGTACCACCTCGTCGTGACTGAGCGGCAGGATAAAGTTCTCGCTAAAGGCGTAGACCAATGAAAACGTCATTTCATGGTGATGGTATTGACGATAGATGGGGTCGAGCTGCATGTATTTGAGCGAGTCATTCATCCAGCCCATATTCCATTTATAGCCAAAGCCCAGGCCGCCATGCTCAACGCTGTTGGTGACACCGGGCCAGGCGGTGGACTCTTCCGCCACCATCATGATCCCCTGGTTGCGGGCATAACAGACACTGTTGATTTGCTGCAAACAGTCGATGGCACCGAGGTTTTCGCGGCCACCGTATTTATTCGCCAGCCATTGGCCATTTTCGCGGCTGTAATCGAGATACAACATGGAGGCGACGGCATCGACACGCAGGCCATCGACGGCGAACTGTTCCAGCCAATAGGTGGCATTCGACACCAAAAAGCTACGCACCTCTTGGCGCTCATAATTGTAAATATAGGTGTGCCAATCCGGGTGGAAGCCCTGGCGGGTATCCGCATGCTCATATAAATGGGTGCCATCGAAACGGGCCAGGCCATGGCTGTCGCCGGGAAAGTGCCCGGGAACCCAATCGAGCAGCAGGCCAATCCCCGCGGTGCGGCATCGTTCGCAAAAATAGGCGAAATCCTCGGCGCTGCCAAAGCGTGCACTCGGCGCAAACAGGCCTATGCCCTGATAGCCCCAGGAGCCGTCAAAGGGATATTCGCTGATGGGCATCAATTGAATATGGGTAAAGCCCATGTCCTCAACATAAGGCAGCAGTTGCTCCGCCAGTTCGCGATAGGTTAAATACACGTTATTTTCACCGCGCCGCCAGGATCCGAGGTGCACCTCGTAGATGCTAATGGGCGCATCAATGGCATTGCGTTCACTGCGCTGCTCATAATAGTCGGGACTCAGCGGGGTAAGCCTTGGCGCAGCGGTGACTATGGATGCGGTGGCCGGGGGCTTTTCCATGGCCAAGGCATACGGGTCGGCCTTAACCAGGTGCTCACCTAAGGCACTGTATATGGAGAATTTATAACAGCTACCCGGCGGCACCGAGGGAATAAAAATAGCCCACACGCCGGAGTCATCGACGCGACTAAGGGGATGCTGGCGCTTATCCCAATGGTTAAAATCGCCTATTACGCTCACCGCCTGGGCATTGGGCGCCCACACACTAAAACGTACGCCCTGGATGCCATCGATATCCATGGGGTGTGCGCCTAAATGGCGCTGCGCCTGCTGCTCTTGCCCCTGGCGAAAATAATAAAGATCGTCCGCATTTAACCCCAAGGGCAGACTAAAGGGATCCGCCTCCTGACGGGTTAAATGCGGGTAGCGAATAAGCAGCTCGTAGGGTTCAAACCGGGCTTTACTGGGCGCCAAAAACAGCGCTGAGTCGCCATAACGCTGGGCCTCGGTTGTGCCCGTTGTAAACACCACCGCCACAGACTCGGCACCGGGTTTATAAACTAGAATATACCAGGCGCCATCTATGCATTGATGACCCAGCAACTGGCGCGGCTCGCCCACTCGGGCCTGTTCAAGAGCCGCCAGGGCATCGTCTAAATTAACCGGGTACTCGAATTTGCTCGCGCTACGTGCCATGTCTTGCTCTACCTAATTGCTGAAGAAGGGATGCCTGGCGGGCCAAAATAGCACCGCCCTGGGTGCTTAGTTGCCGTCGCCAATTGGGATATTGGGTATGGGTGCCGGGCACATTGACCGCCACGTGCTGGTTGTCCAGATCATCGAGTTGCAAGGTGAGCAGGCGACTAGGTGCCCTTGCCAATACCTGGCACAGGGCCGAATAAATGTCTTCACTCGCCGACTCCAGGTTGCACTGCTGACCTTGTTCACTGAGTAGTTCAAGCAACTGCCGGCGCTGACTCTCACGCTCGCCATACATGTCCTGTGCTTGTTCGTCACTTATTAGCTGCAGTTCGATAGCCTGGTCGATATCGCTCCCCTGCCACCAGGCAGCAAAGGGCGGAAGATCATGATTGCTGATCATCAACAGCGTCTGCTCGGGCAGCTGCTTTGGTGCAAAAAAACCCTGGTGATCACGACAGAAATAAAACACCGTGTTGGTTAATACCCGCGATTCGGCTAACGCCGTTTGCACCTGTGGCGGCACCACCCCCAGGTCTTCACCGATAATGGCGCAACGCTCTTGATGACTGAGGATTTTCACCACCGCCAACAGTGCATCAAATGGGTAGTACACATAACACCCTTGTTGGTCGGCCAGGCACCACCACAGGCGTCGCAGAGCCATGACGTGATCGATGCGCAGCGCCCCCACATCGTGCATATTGGCGCGTAACAGGCTTTTAAAATACGCAAAATGATCGGACGCCAAACGTTTGGGGTGCAAAGCCGGCATGCCCCAATTTTGCCCCTGTCGGGCAAAAGGATCCGGTGGCGCGCCTATCTCGGCACCCTGAGTAAAATGAGACTGGTATTGTCGATATTCACCGCTACTGCGGGTAACGCCTACGGCGAGGTCGTTAATCAAACCGATGCGCATGCCACTGGTAATGGCCAATTGCTGGCAATGTTTGCGCTGCAACCAGGCCTGCCACTGCCAGTATTCATCCTGCTCCGAGCTGCCACTTGGCAGGGTATCCAGGGCATCGCGACGAGCGCTTTGAAAACGCCTAAAGGCACTGCGACGCTCGACACAGGCCGATGCACAAAAATTATCGTAAAGACGCTGTAACAAGGGCCACTTCAAGGCATAAACCCGCTCATAATCGAGCCAGGGCGCATTAGCCAAACTCTGATAGTGTGCGTGTGCCTCGGCCAAGTCGTGGCGCAGTTGCGGGTCGCAATCTTCACTGAGCTCAATACTGATGTACAAAGGATGCAATAACAGCCGACTCACCGGGCTGTAGGGGCTGACGGCCTGCGCCTGTGTGGTGTCGAGCAGATGCAAGGGATTCAGTAAAAGGTAATCGATACCCAGCTCTGCTGCTGCGACCACTAAGGCGGCTAAATCGGAAAAATCACCAATGCCAACACCACGCTCGCTGACCAAGGTATAGAGCCCAAAGGATAAGCCCAGTAGCTTTTGCACCGGCACTTTTGCGTGCGGTGCAAAACAGTGAGGTTGGTAGCTATATTCAGGCACCCACCATAACTGGGTGTCGGCGAGTTGTTCACCGATATTCACCTGGGCATCGTAAAAGCCAGGGGCGAGCCAGTTGAATGGCAGGTTAAAGGCCAGTTTTAAATACACTTCGTGGTCGAGATGGTAGTCACCCACAATCTCGCCCTCGGCCAACGACCAGTGCAATTGTTTATCGCCCTCAAGCAACTGCAAATGAACACCGGCGTTATTTTGCTGATACTGCGAGCGCGCCACCCGCACCAGAAGGCGTGGCTGGTGCTCGTTGACCAAGGTGGTTTCATCAACCAACTGCTGCCAGGGAGCTGCATCCAGGCGATAATTAAGCGCTGTGAGGGCCGCCAAATTGGTGCCATCTACTTCCATGGCCGCCAAGGCTTGGCTGCGCACCGCTGGACTAAAGCGCAGCAGCTCACCTTCATAGCTATGATACTCATAGCCAACCCCCATGAGGTAACAGGCCTGAGCAAATGCATCCATAACTGGTGCTAGCTCAGATAGGTCGAGACAACACTGTTGTCGGTGCCAAAGTCGTTGGCGACATAGGCATCGGCCTGGTGGTCATTGTCCCACTGCTCATCATTGATTAAATAGCGAAAGTGAAACTCGCTGTTTTTCGGCAAGCGCAGCTTAGTGCGAAAGGTGTGATCTTTTTTTGAATACTGCATGGCCAAGGGTTGCCATTGATTAAACTCGGCGACCAGAGCGACCGCTTCCGCATCCGGGTGCTTATATTCAAAAGTGACTTCGGCTTCTTCTTTGGTTTTAAAAAAGCGTTTTTTTAACATAGCTGGGCTCCAAATAGGGTTGAATATTCGATCGCCACATCAATGTGCTATGGATACTGCTAAGCAAATCGGTGTGTTTTGCAAAGTTTCAATCAGGCTAACAGGCAAATATGGACGCTTTATTACAGTGCAGCCCTCGCGCCAAAATAGTGCAATTTTGGTTGTTAACCCTGGTTTTTATTAAAAACCTCTGCCTCCCTACACTCTGAGCATGAACAATGCCAACTTAAAAAAGACGCCAATTCATTTGTTAGGCAATTGTGCACAAAATGTGTTTTGGCCCGATTAGCCGTGTTTAAAAGCAAGGCGCATGAAAAGCTAACACTCTGGTCATTAAGCAAAAATTCATTTAAGTGGTAAATTCTCATCCTAAATCATGAGCCTGTGCTAAACTCAAAGATGATTCAAAATGCGAGCACACACCATGGAAAGACCCTTTTCGTTCAAACTTAATGCCTTGAAAGTGTTTGTATTATTTGCCGTATTAGGGACAACATTTGCAGTTCAGGCGCAATCCACCATCTATCATTACTACAACCAACAAGGGATCGCGGTTTTTACCGATGCCAAACCCAAAGTCCGCGGTTTTGAGGTGGTAGAATTGAAGTGTGCCCAGTGCGAAGAGAAATTAGCCGCCTGGCACAGAACTCCCCTGTACACAGAAAAGTATCATCAGCACCTGGTTGACGCCGCCAAAGAGCACGGCATCGATCTGGCACTGCTTAAGGCAATCGTGCATGCGGAGTCCAACTTTAATCCCAAGGCCGAATCCCATAAGGGTGCCAAGGGCCTAATGCAACTTATGCCGCTGCTGGTTAAAGAGTTTAATATTAACGATCCCTTCGACCCCGCGGAAAACATTGCCGCCGGCAGTGCCTATTTCGCCCATTTGTTAAAGCGTTTTAAGGGCAATGCCAAACTTGCGGCCGCAGCCTACAATGCCGGCCCCAGCAATGTGGTGCACTATGGGGGCGTGCCCCCGTTTAAACAAACCCGTGCCTTTGTGCAGCGTATCGATATTTTGCGAAATCGCTATCGCCAACATTTTGAGGAGCAAAACTTGATAGCCTCGCAATTGACGGTGAATAATGACACACTGGAGCAATCTGCTACTTCACCTTAAATTCTATGATGTTAAATATCGTCCGTTGGTGCCGTAATTACTTACGTCTGTGCGTATTCTTTATCGCCGCGCTAGTTGGCCTTCAGGTACCTGGATTTAAAGACGATTATGGACATGCGCTACGTGCGGCCATGGTTGAGACCAACGCCGCGGTAGCGCCTTTTAAAGACGATGCCGAGCAGTTTTTTGATGGCTCCCTCACCAAGTTATTGGCCCATTATCAGCAAAGCGCCGACCCAGTTTATGCCAAAGGCGGCGATAATCTCGCCACCCTGTTACAGCGCAGTGAGACGCTGCAAAACGCCCTCAATGAATTTAGCCAACACCCCTATCTGCATCTGGTGCGCTCCCCCGTGCCAAGCATAGGCACCCAGGTCTGGCACAATTACACGCCGCAAATTCAGTTGAATCTTGAGGCCTTGGCCAGCGCGGTTATTTTTGCCCTGCTCGTCAGCTGGACCATAGAGGCGTTATTTGTGCTTATGGTGCTTGCCCTGATGCGCGCCGCTCGCATGTTACGCCCCGCTCGGACTCAAGCTTAATAAGCCGAACCTTGGTGGTGCCTAGTTAAGGTGATCCACCAGCCAGGCATTTTCCGAGCGCCCAAATTCGGTCTGCTGTTGTAATTGCTCCAACGCCAGTGCCAACTCGTTCTGTACCTGCTCGCTGATGCGCTGCGCCTGCTGTTCCAAGATTCGACAGTTGCCCAGCTGGGGTAAAGCCTCTAATTGCTTATCGAGACGCTCGGCGGCGGCAATGATCATCACCCCCTGCTTACGCTGATATTCGGCCAGGTGTGGATACCAACGGGACCAGAGTTTCTTCACCGCCTCGCTGTAGCTATCTAGCTTGGGTAAGGTATATTCGATTTCTACCCTGGTGGTGAGTTTATTCACCTGACACTGACGGGCCCGGCTATTAAACCAAAACTCCCAGCCGATCTGATGGTGAGTATAACCATGCTCGACCCGAGTACCGCGTTTCACCGGCGAGGCAGAATCCACCGCGACCAGCAATTCACTCAACACGTCGGCATAGACGGGATAATTTTGCGTACTCTGCCTGACATCGAGTTTGCCGTAGGCCGGCAGAGATAAAAACATAACTACAAGAATAAGACGCACACTACTTCCTAGGTCACGGTTACGGCCACCACTTACGACCGTAACCCCATTCTTTATGCTAAATAATTATGGAAGCTTATATCATGGCTTCATAACAGAATAATGACAGTATTCAGTTATTTGCTCTCTTTGGGCGGATATTCCTCATAGGTCGGTAACAAGGCAATATATTGCTGCCACCCCTGTTGGCGCGAAGTGAAAATATGGGCATTGGGCTGGGGCAGCTCACCATTATCGACGCTGCCGGCGGGCACCATCACCACGCCCTGCTCCTCAACTAACAAGGGCAAGGAGGAGCCGCAAACGCTGCAAAAACACTTTTCATGGCGGCTGTCGTCAACACGATAATGGGTCAAGAGTTGCTCGCCCCGCATCCAGTCAAGCTGAGCCGCATCCATAAAGACGATGGCACCATGAGCGGAGCCCGTACTTTTTTGGCAGCGATGACAATGGCAAAGATAAAAACCACTCACCTCACCGCTCACACTGTAGCTGGCGCCACCACATAGGCAGCTTCCGTGTAATTCCATAAATATCTCCTGGTTAATTATCATTCACGTCCTAGCAAAGTGTAGCCCAAGGATTGTAGGTGTGAGAGGCTATGCAATAATGAGGAAAAATAAGTAACACGTAGGGTTAGATAGGGTTAGATGATTGCATCTAGCGTTAAATGCAGAGCCCGGTGATAGCTCCTAGAGATAATAGACCTAAGTTTTTTTAGTGCCTAGGTGTCAGGTTCAATTTGCTGCTGGCGTTGAAATCATAATTAGCTTAATTTACAGTAACCTTAATTCTTGCTGCCTTTTGTTCAACGATGAGGCTCTGATACAGGGCTAGGAATCTAGCCTGATCAAGTAAAGCCAATCGCTGAGCTATTTCTTCACGTGCAGCAAAGCCACCGATAACTTCCTCATTCAGCACAGCTTGATGTTTATGCACATTGGCAAAGGGAGTTAACAGCGCGGTACGCACCGATGCTCTCACCTTGTTAAAATCACCTTCATCTATGTTCTTTAGGCTCTCATGATAACTTGCCAAGAACACGGAAACTTCGCTGCAAAGGCGTTTAGAATCATAATTTGGTGACTGCACCTGGAAGGATAAAAACGGCCCTTCCCACCCTTGTATTAGCTCCGCGGAAACGAAGTAACCAAGCTGCTTTTTACTGCGCAGTTCGTTATAAAAATCTTTACGTATAATGGCGCTCAATAGGTACGCAAAGGCAGGATTATCCCGTAAATCAACGGTAAGGGCACAAACGCCATCATCATAACTACTATTTAAACGATGACTTGTTTTTAGTTCGAGTTTTGGTGAAAGAGCTTTAAACTCCTTGGGCTGTAACGAGCTGGTATTGAAGTACCGAGCCAGGTGTTTCTGGTTAAAGTCACCAATTAGCACCGCTCTAAGTTTATAGTTTGCCGGCTGCAAATGATGCCACTGGGTGTAGTCGTCAAAAGTAACATGGCGCAAATAATCCAGCGAGCCGTTGGTAAGGGAAAACCGCGCTTTCACTACATCCTGTATGCGCCTTCTGACTCTGGACTCCAAGCTCCCTTGCAAAATGCCGTCAACTGCAGCCAAGCTTGCTTCCCTGGCGCGGTTAAATTCAGGCTGTGACACTTCATTACTGTAGACTTGGTGCAATATGTTGTTAATGATCTTTTCAAAATGAACTGAATTACCTGATACATCTATTTTGTAGCCTTGGGATGTTGCGCTGATCCTCACTTTATAGCCCGCGCTTTGGGCATGATAGAGAAAGTCGCTTAATTCAAACATGAGCGCTTGGATCTTGATAACCCTGTTCAGGTAGGACGCCTCATCAGCTTCCAAATCTTCGCGAAATGCAAAAATACTCAAAGAAGAAATGGCCTCAGCCTGATGTGAACCACTCTCAACCCATATATCTAAATCATGCCCCTGAAAGTAGTGTTTTTCAGATAACGTTGATTCGGGTCGAGCTGGGGTTTCACTGTACTCGGGATTAAGAAAGGGATTGGCCTGTGGCAGCGAATAAGCTGTTTTATTCTCAAGGTCGTTCTTTATAAGCTTTATATTTTTGAGCTTATATTGGAGTTTATAGATAGGCGATATCTTGTCTGTATTCGCCTCAGGAGATGTTTTAACAATCAAAGCATTCTCCGTGGATAAGAACCCCTTAAATTTATTGATGTCATTCGAGGTAACATACTGCGGTTTGTAGAGTTTTGACTCATCTATCCACGCATTTACGGGAAGATAGAACATCCTTTCGTTAATCAAAGACGCTCTGTCGCCCGGTTCAATATCCAATTCCTGGCGAGCACTCAGTTGTGCTTGATATTTCAACTCTAGAAAATACCGCAAAAGCTCTTCAGAGTGTTGTAGGTATGCAATATAGGTAAATAGCTCGTTGACGATTAAATCAGTATTCTGTAAGCCTTTGTCAGTCAACTTTAAATACACATCAAGCAGACCGTAGTCAGCGTCACCCAATAAATTCACGTTAAGCGAAGTGATCAAGCCCTGATCATACAGGTGCTGATACAAAGAGCCTTGGGTTTCTGTCCCTAGATAGTTGAGGACTAACTGGTTAACTTTATTTTTTTCATAAAAATACTTAGACGGTATTGGAAATAAAACATCTAAAGACTTCGATGTTCCTCTGGATTTCACATTAACTAAATTCAGTTTTGGGCGCTCCCAGACCAAGCCCTTATCTGATCTATTGTTTGCAAGCCCTTTTCTAATTATCGAAAGCTCCTTTAGCGCTACCCTCTCAAGCTCCGCTATTTGCTGGTTGGAATAAAGCACCACCTTTATATTGGTACCAACATAGTACGTTTGATGAAAGTTAACTAACTCTTGTTGTAGGTTGTCTGGGAATTTATCAAATATGCTTTTATTACCAACATCAAACTTAGCGGCAGTATGACCTTCTTTCATTCTTCCCTTGATGACTTCAAGGGTGCCACGCCACTCATCCATTGATTTCCCCGAAAACTCGTCATCCACAGCCTTTATTGCCGTTGTCATGATGCTGTCATTGATAATCGGGTTTTCAATTGCATCGGCGAGTCTATTTACCGCCGACTCAAACTCGCTGTTATTAACTTGAAAGTGGTATCGGGTGTGATCCGTTCTTGTTGAACCGTTTGACCAACCATTGTGCTTTTTAAAGTAATGATTGAATGAACCTAGTTGAGGATATTCTTTGCTCCCTAGGAGTACGGCGTGCTCTAGCAAATGCGCAAGCCCAGCTAGATGTTCGGGATCATCTCCCGAGCCCGCTTGAACTATCAAAGATGCAGCCGAGACAGGCGCCACAGGATCTGAGATTAAATAGACTTCAACACCGTTAGCCAAAGTGAGTTGTTTATAACTTTCTTCGGCAAAAGCCGGCCCTGAAAGATATAGTGCGATAAGGAGGAAAACGACAAACAAACCTTTATTCGCTTTAACATTGTGTATCCCTGTCATCCTTGAAACTTCCTAAATCTCTTAATGTCACTTTGTTTGCTAAAGGCTTACCTGCCATAGCTATCCAGCTAACCGAGGGTGAAACTCTAAGTTAACTAGAATTATTATATTGTGAATGGGTGCCTTACTTACTAGCCTAGCTGGTAATAATTGACATTTAACGTATTAAAATATTTGACTCTGTTATTGATGTCACTATTACGCCATA
Organism: Pseudoalteromonas sp. T1lg48; assembly: GCF_002964785.1. GTDB lineage: Bacteria > Pseudomonadota > Gammaproteobacteria > Enterobacterales > Alteromonadaceae > Pseudoalteromonas. The sequence continues at coordinate 108,935 of NZ_PQCC01000018.1, read as the reverse complement.
GAAGGTTCCATTTTCCTCAAGAATTCTCAGCACACCGCCATGCGTATTGTTATTAAATGAATCTGAAGATGAAAGTTCAGATAATGCGGTCTTTACTGACAACTTGTCTCTGGACTCGAACATAACACCGCAGATCATATCTGAGCATTGCATATCATTAATAAATATACCGTCAGCTTCGGTAGCGTAATTTACAATTTCTTGATTAAGATTTTCCATAACATCCACCGAACGAGCTTGGGTCATTGTGTTAGGCAAGCTAGATATAAACCAAGATAACTGCTCTCTATCCATTGAGTCGATGGGAGCCGAGTCCATGTAGAGTTTTCCATCCGCTTCAGTAATCAATTCATCAAAACTATCAAGACTAGGCTTAACTTGGTCTTTAGTTTGAATGTCGTTATCTTCTGGCTTTAGCTGGTGTTGTTCCTCGCTATTTACTTTTTGAAGCGTTGATAAACTGCCATCCTGAGTATCTTCGCTTAAAGGCTCTGAGCTCCTGGCATTATCTTTATGAGTCGATTGCATATTTGAACTTAAATCCTGCTCAACAATATTCAAAGCAACCGACGGCTGTTCATCGAACTCAAAAGCGATTAAAAACACTAATGCAACTAATAAAATTGAGGCTAGAATAATGGCTGGTGTTTTACGGTTCATTAATACTTCCTTATATGAAATGAGAAATCATGATAATACAGCGTACCTTATCATGTATCTTTTTAAGTGCGGCTTATTCTATCTTGTCCGCTTCTTCAATAAGCATTCCTACTTTACGCCCAATGCGTCTGTGACATTTCCATCACCGTCCACACCATATGCATTCTGACACTTAAATGTTCCATTGCTTGTTAGTAGCAATAATGCCGACAGTTAATAAGATACTTTTATAATTTTCATCATTATCTACTTGATAATCAGCGTTTAACATTTCAACATATCAATTTATTGTCAATAGACATCATTGATAAAGTTAATACTTTGACGGTTTTTTATTGCGTTTAACTGTAATCCCACCAATCCAGAGTTGCTTCACTAATTTGTATGCGGCAGGCATATTATGAGTCGCTAATAATATCACTGCTTGCTAATCCCACCGCCAAGCACAACTCCACACTTTGTGACTATGACTTGCTATGTAATAATGACGGAAATCATAAGTAACATGCAGTTACGCGGTTACAGACAAGTTAGGCGAAAGGATCGACAATGGCGCATAACGGCGACGAGCAGAGCACAATCTACTGGCACGACTATGAGACTTGGGGGGCGAACCCGCAAAAAGACAGGCCGAGTCAGTTTGCCGGTATTCGTACCGATCTCGATCTGAATATTATCGGCGAGCCGCTGATTGAATACTGTCGTCCGGCGCCTGACTATTTACCTCATCCCGAGGCCTGCCTGGTCACAGGCATTACCCCGCAACATGCGCTGCGCCACGGCCTGAGCGAGGCGGAATTTATCGCCAAGATCCACGAAGAATTCAGCCAGCCCAACACCTGTGTGGCCGGCTATAACAGCATTCGTTTCGATGATGAAGTCAGCCGTTACACCCTGTATCGTAACTTCTACGACCCCTATGCAAGGGAATGGCAAAACGGCAATAGTCGCTGGGACATTATTGATTTGGTGCGTGCCTGCTATGCGCTACGCCCTGAGGGTATAAACTGGCCGCGTAAGGAAGACGGCAGTGTCAGCTTTCGCCTAGAAAAACTCACCAAGGCCAACGGCATAGAGCATGCCGATGCCCACGATGCCTTAAGTGATGTTAAGGCCACCATTGCCCTGGCCAAGCTGGTTAAAGAGCGCCAGCCCAAGCTATATAACTTCTTTTTCGGCCTGCGCCATAAAAAAGCGCTGTTGCAGATGGTGGACGTATTCAATATGACACCCCTGGTGCATACCTCGTCGCGTATTCCGGCAACGCAGGGCTGCACCACCTGGATTGCACCCATGAGCTTTCATCCGAGCAACAAAAACGCCGTGGTCTGCTTTAACCTGACACAAGACCCCCAACCCTTGCTCGATTTATCCGTCGAACAGCTGCGCGAGTACCTTTATACCCGCCGTGACGAGCTGCCCGAAGGTCAGGCGCCCATCGGCTTAAAGCTGGTGCATGTAAACAAGTGCCCTATTCTCGCGCCGGCAAAAACCCTGTTGCCGGAAAACGCCGAACGTCTGGGCATAGACAGAGAGCAATGCCTGGAGCATTTGAAGTTTTTAAAGGCGCATCCCGAGTTGCGTGACAAGGTGGCCGAGGTATTTAATGAAAGCCGTGAATTTGCCGCCACCACCAATGTGGATTATCAACTATACAGTGGCTTTATCAGCAATGGAGATAAGGCCAAGTTCGATGTGATCCGCAGCACCTCACCGCTGGAGCTGGGGAACCTGGAGCTGGACTTTGAAGACCCGAAATTCGCCACCATGCTGTTTCGATATCGCGCTCGTAACTGGCCGGAAAGCCTGACCCCAGCGGAGCTGGATTCATGGCGTAAATACTGCCAGAACAAACTAATGCACGGAGAAGACAACCCGTCTATTAATGCTCAGGACTTTATGCTCAGCCTTGAAAATCTGGTGCATGAAAACGAGAGCAATGAGCGCAATATGGCAGTGCTCAAAGCCCTTTATCATTACGCCCAAAGCCTGTAAAAAACGGCCTGGGCGCAAGAGCAAACCCAGCTTAGTCGCTAGGGTTTAGCTTCTCCAAGCGCGCCAACAGGCTGGAGGTGTCGTAACGATTACCGCCGATGGCCTGTACATCGCCATAATATTGGTCAACCAAGGCCGTCAGCGCCAGGGTCGCGCCATTGCTACGCGCCTCATCCAGGGCGATGCCCAAGTCTTTGCGCATCCAGTCAACGGCAAAGCCAAACTCGTATTCACCCTGCAACATGGTCTTGTAGCGGTTTTCCATCTGCCAAGAGCCTGCCGCGCCTTTAGAAATGGTCTCCACTACTTTTTCACCATCTAAGCCGGCTTTTTTGGCAAAGTGTAAACCTTCGGCCAGACCCTGAACCACACCGGCGATACAGATCTGATTGACCATTTTACATAGCTGGCCACTGCCAATAGGACCAAGCAATTCGCTAAAACGACTAAATGGCGCCATTACCGGCTGCACCGCGGCAAACGCATCCGCATCGCCACCACACATTACGGTCAATACACCATTTTCGGCACCGGCCTGGCCACCGGAAACAGGCGCATCGATAAAGGCCACCTGCTTTTCTTGGGCCGCTTCACCTAGCTCACGGGCCAATAGCGCCGAAGTGGTAGTGTGATCGATTAAATAGCTGCCCGGCGCCATGGTTGCAAGGGCACCATCATCACCGTAAATCACGCTACGCACATCATCGTCATTGCCCACACACACGAATACAAATTCGGCGTCGCTGGCTGCCTGTGCGGGTGTTGCCGCACTGCGTCCACCGTATTGCTCAACCCATTTTTGCGCTTTTTCGGCGCTGCGGTTGTACACGCAAACATCGTATCCCGCTTGTTGTAAGTGACCCGCCATGGGATAGCCCATAACCCCTAGACCGATAAAGGTACATTTTTTTGACATATTTCTGACCTATTTGCCTGCTAGCCTCGAAAAAACGCACACAGTATATCAAAGGCAAAGGCTAAAAACGTCTGGTTTTAGCAAGGGAGCACTCAATGGATAGTATTTACCATTTCAACGCCACACTTATCGACGGCCAACCCTATTCATTCAAACAATTACAAGGACGTGTGGTGCTTATCGTCAACACCGCTAGCAGCTGTAACTTCACCCACCAGTACGGCGCACTGGAGCGCGTGTATCAAGACTATAAACATCAGGGGCTGGTAATTTTAGGCTTTCCCTGCAATCAGTTTGGGCGCCACGAAATTGCCGACAACGCCACCATAAAAGGCTTTTGTGAAAGCACATTTAATGTTAGTTTTCCGTTGTTTAGTAAAGTCATGGTCAATGGCCCGGACGCCCATCCACTGTTTAATTACCTCAAAGAGCATACCCGTGGCATTGCCCAAAATCGGGCAATAAAATGGAATTTCACTAAATTTCTCATAAACTCTCAAGGACAGCTGGTAAATCGTTACGCGCCACGTACCAAACCCGACACCCTAAGGTCGGTGATAGAGAGTCAACTTGATGAAATTAGCCCTATTCAGCTCGCAAAGGTATGAACAAAAGGTATTTGATGAACTCTGCCCCGCAGACGTAGATATCGAATATTTCGATGTCGGCCTTAATGTCCATACCTGCTCCCTTAGCAAAGGCTTCGATGCCGTTTGTGTTTTCGTAAATGACAACCTCAATGCCGAGGTCATAGGCAAATTGGCCGACCTTGGCATCGGCCTTATCCTGCTGCGCTGCGCTGGCTTTAATAATGTCGACCTGGCGGCGGCCAAAGCACATAACATAGCCGTGGCCAGAGTGCCGGCCTACAGCCCGGAGGCGGTGGCCGAGCACAGTGTAGCCCTGATGCTGACCTTAGCGCGCAAAACCCATAAGGCCTACAACCGGGTGCGCGAGGATAATTTCGATCTAAACGGCCTGCTTGGCTTTAACCTACACAATAAAACCGTGGGCCTGATCGGTTGCGGTAAAATTGGCCAGGCGCTGGTAAAAATACTCAACGGCTTTGGTGCCAAGGTGCTGGTCAGCGACCCGGCCGCACCCACCGGGGCCTTTACTCTGGTATCGCAAAACGAGCTGCTCGCCAACAGCGACATCATCAGCCTGCATTGTCCACTCAATGAGCAAACCCATCACATCATTAACAAACCTGCCCTGGCGACGATGAAACGCGGTGTCATGCTCATTAACACCGGCCGCGGTGCCCTGCTCGATACCAAGGCCTGTATCGAGGCGCTTAAAAGCGGACAGCTTGGTTATTTGGGCTTGGACGTGTATGAGCAGGAGTCCGAATTATTCTTTAAAGACAGATCGGAAGAAATTCTTCAAGACGATGTGTTTGCCCGTCTGCTCACCTTTAAAAACGTATTGATCACCGGCCACCAGGGCTTTTTCACCCAAGAAGCGCTGGAACAGATTGTACAGACCACTTACTTTAACCTGCACCAATTCGCCAAGGGCGACACCCTCACCAATCAGGTACTGGATATATAGGCTTAAAGCTTTTCAACAGGCACAAAAAAAGGGATATGACAGCATATCCCTTTTTTCGTTCTAGTTGGCTTTGTAGGATTATTTCATCGCTACATTGATAAACACGGCGGTCATCAAAATTGGGCACACCAAACGGATATACCACAACAGCGCTTTAATGCCCGGGTGGTTCGACTCGGCCAGCTTATTGCCTCGATTCCACACCCAGCCAAGAGTTAGGAAATAGAACAAGCCCATCAATGGCAACTGGTACTGGGTAAAGACCTGGATCACCAAGCCAAACAGCCAGTCAAAGTTCATAATGATGGTACCCGAGGCGATGGCCACCACTAAGGTCACCAAGGCGGTCGCACGCTTACGATCCATTTGATGATTCTCAACCAAAAAGGCTACCGGGATCTCGGTCGAAGAAATGGTCGAGGTCACTGAGGCGATGGACATCAGCACGAAAAACGCTAAGGCGATCACCAGACCCATGGTGCCCATGGCTTCAAACAGTTGCGGCAAGACCGCAAAAATGAGCTGGCCCTCGCCGATCAGCTTGCCATTGGCAAACACTTCGACGCCGTTATGGCTGGCCACAAAAATGGCCGGCACGATCAGTAAACCGGCTAAAAACGCCACTGAGGTGTCGAGTGCGGCAACGCTCAGGGTTAACTTGCCGAGGTTAGCACCCGGCTTAAGGTAAGAGCCGTAGATCATCATACACCCGACACCAAGCGACAGGGAGAAAAACGCCTGTCCCATGGCGGCGATAATCAAATCCGCATCCCACACCTTGTCAAAGTCCGGCTTCAGATAATGGGCAAAGCCCTCCGCCGCCCCGTCAAGGGAGCCAATATAGAAGATCAGCGCCACCAACAAAACCAAGAGCAAGGGCATTAAGCGCCGTGACCAGGCTTCGATCCCCGATTTCACACCTTGCAAAATAATGCTGGCGGTCAGCGCCAGCATTAAGGGCGTAAATACCAGGTTGCGCGTCAAGGAATCATTGCTTAAGAACTCTGCCGCCGCGGGCATATCGAGCATTTGCGCGATGGGTGCCAACGCATGGGCCAGCATCCAACCGGCCACGATGGAATAGAAGCTCAGCATGATCACGGCGCCGCCCAGGCCCAGGTAACCGGCGCCAGCGCCAAGCTTGGGTGCCTTGTTCTGCCAGGCACGTTTAAGCGCCTGAACCGGGTTGGCCTGTGCCGCATAGCCCAGGTACAACTCGGTAAAGAGCGCGGGCAGTGCCAAGGCAAAAATTACGATAAAGTAAACAAGTAGGAAGGCTCCGCCTCCGTGGTTTGCAGCTTGAGTTGGAAACCCCCATATATTTCCTAAACCCACTGCGGCGCCGGCAGCTGCCAGCACAAATCCTATGCGACTTTGAAAGCCGTCACGATTATTCGTCATTCTTATTGATATCTGTTATTGTTTTGCCGCTATTAAACCACACTTACCATTAACAAAGTAGTCGCCACCAACCATATCGGACCATTCATCCCATGTTTAATGCAGCTTATCGCTTTCCCGCATTACCAAAGACCACACCATCTGTGCCGATATCGGAAAAAGTCTTACTGTGCCTTGGTGCCGCCATTGAGCTCAATGAAGCCCACCTGCACCCAACGGAGCTGGCGGTACTACACAGGCGTAAACCAACCCCAGGCCAAGCGCGAATACCTAAGCAGCCGCCATTGCATCAAGACCCTGGCAAAACAGCTATTTCCGCAATACGCGCACATCCCCCTTACACGTTGGCAGAGTGTGTTTGACGAGCAGGAAAAAGCGCTACAGCTCTATATCGACGGACAATTATTGGATGTCAATGTGGTGATCAGCCACTCGCACGGCCATATCGCCGTGGCCATGACCCAAGGACAGCAATCTCTTTTGGGCCTAGACATTGAAAAGCGGGATGCCAACCGGCGTTTTGCCAAACTGGCGGCGCATTTTTACCCCGAGGTGGAAGCCCGGGATATAGGGAACGATGTCGACACCTTTTTTCGGGTGTGGACGTTAAAAGAAGCCTATGCCAAGGCCGCCAAACAAAGTATCAGCACGCTGTTAAGCCAGCCCATACTGCCCTTACTTGAACGCTTCCCGGCTCAGGTTTATTGTCAGCCCTGGCGGCAATTCGATCTCAGTTTGATCACCGCCAAGGCCGAGGTCGAACTTATCGACCTTGTTCTAACAACTGCTGGTGAATAGCCTGCACCACCCGATCCGACTGTGATTGCTCCACCAAGAAGCACAGGTTGTGCTTTGAGGCGCCATGACAGATCAAACGAATATCAAAACCACTGAGCACCCGCATCAGGTTAAGCTCGCTTTGGCGTAACTGAATCTCAGAGCCAATCAAGGCCACCAAGGCCAGGTTAGTTTCCACACTGACATGACAAAACTCGGCCAAGCGCTCCAGGGCCTCCTGATCAAGCTCCGGGCGACTGGCGTTAGGCGCATTATCCAGGGTTACGGCTACGCTTATCTCCGATGTGGTGACCAAATCAACGGAAATCTTATACTCGCTAAGAATGGTAAACACCCGCGCCAAGAAGCCGCTGGCGAGCAGCATTTCCGGGCTTTTTAACGTCAGCAACAGCTGATTTTTGCGCTGGGTAACAGCGCGAACACCGGTGATCAACTCCTTGCTTGGCACCTTTTCAATCCAGGTGCCGCCACCTTGTGGGTCCTGACTGGAGCCAACGAACACGCCAATACCGCTGCGCGCCGCCGGTAAAATGGTGGCCGGATGCAATACCTTGGCACCGAAGGTCGCCATTTCTGCGGCCTCGTCAAAGGTCAGATGGGCAATGGGCTTTGCCTTATTACATAAACGTGGGTCGGTGCTGTAAATGCCAATCACATCGGTCCAAATATGAATGTTGCTGGCACCACAGGCCTCCGCCAACAAGGCGGCACTGTAGTCCGAGCCGCCACGCCCCAAGGTGGTGGTTTCGCCGTATTCGTCACTGCCGATAAACCCCTGCGTCACCACCACCTGCTCGCTGAGCAATGGCACCAACTCCGCCGTAGCACGTGCCTTGGTTTGTGCTATCTCCGGCTGTGCTTTGCCAAACTGACTGTCGGTTTTAAGTACCGAGCGGACATCGAAGCGAGCCGAGCGTACGCCTTTATCGCGCAGCACCTGGGTGAATAAATAAGAGGATAAACGCTCGCCAAAGCTAAGCAGTTCGTCGCGCTGCGCATTGGTCTGTGCTGCATGCAGTGCGGTGTTTTTAAAATCATTCAGGGTAACATCAAAACCATGGGCTAAATCCGCATCCAGGCTCAGGCACTCGAGGATATTTAATTGGATAGCAATAACGCCGTCGATATGGGCCTGGCGCTCTTCACTGCTGAGCCCGGTTTGGCACAAGGCGACCAGATGATTAGTGACCCCGGCGCTGGCACTGACAACGACAATGCGTACTTGCGGGTCGCTGGCAATAATATCGGCGCAACGGTTCATTGCTGCATGATCGGCCACTGAGGTGCCGCCGAATTTGGCGACGGTAAATTCCTGATTCATTTTCTCTCCGAGATGAAAAATAGGTTATTTTTCAAATACAATCAGGAGAACTTGGCAAGACTTAAAAGAAAGGTATGTCCATTGCCAGAAGCCCTCCACCCAAACAGGTGACAGTTCCGAGGATTCAGCCTCAAGAACCGAAAGCCATTGTGACGAGCAATGTACTTCCTCGGCGATAGTCTCCCTCATAAACGGTCGTGGGCCTACGTCTGCCTCGCGTTTACTACCTAGCTATCGCACCTCTTCTGCTACTGGTTTACGGTATGAACCGCAAACCTAGGCAAGCAATTTAACGTTTGGATGGCTGGATGTCAATCACCACCTGGGCGCTCTTCTGCACTTTATTTTTGCCTGGCGGCCTGGACTAGATCCGCAAGGTCTACTTCACTGCCCCGCTCTCGCTTTTCAATACAGGCTACTATGGCCTGGTTGACCGGTGTCTCTACGCCGTAGCGCTCACCCAGGGCTACCACGGCACCATTGAGGTAGGCGATTTCCGTTTTACGCCCCGCCTGAATGTCCTCCCACATGGACGATCGCGCCTTGGGGTCAATATCCAGCATGGCGGACGCCACACGCTTAAATAACCAATTCGGTAAACTTAGGATCACCGGCACCAGCGCCGGCTTGACCTTGGTAAACTGCGCCAGCTCGATGTTCATGGCCTTACAGACCCCAAGCCATTCGCGCATCGCCGCCGCCAGCACGTGTCTTAACGCTTTATTTTCCAGCTCTTTTTTAATGGGCATATCGGCCACCGCATTAAGGGCATTATTGAGATTCAATAGCAGCTTGCCGTAGATCACCGACTCCATCTGCGCCTCTAATTGACAGTTAAACCCATGCTCGCGCAGGGCCTTGGCTATTTGCTCGGTGCGGACGGTTTTGGCAAACACAAATTCACCCTCGGTGCCCTTATGAAAATGCGCGCCTTGTTGCAACACATTGAATGGAGTAATACCAAACACACAGCTGCGCGCCCCGAACTGGTTCTTGATGGCCTCAAAACTGCCGAGGCCATTTTGCATAAACACCAGCTCGGAGTGCTCGTCGGTGAGGGCCAGCAACTGTGGCAGCGCGGTTTGTAATTGATGACATTTTAAGGTGACAAAAACCATATCAAAGCGCTGCCCCTGGGGTTCGGTAAGCAGCTCCTTGGGCATCAGGGTTTTGTCCAGCCCCTGATAGTCGCTGATATGAATGCCGCCGTTGTTAACAATGGCGTCTTTAATTCGTGCCCGGCATATCAGAGACACCCTGAGCCCCGCCGCGCTTAACAGCGCCCCTAAATAACAGCCCGTCGAACCGGCACCAAAAACCGCAATACGCATAAGCCACCTTTTTTAATACGGTCAATAACTTACTTAATTCGATAATAGTGCGATAAGTTTAAGCACGGAACAATACGCGAAGTAATGTTTAGTGTACCAATCTGTGTGTTCTGGCTGTGAACAAAGACAAAAAGACCACTTAGCATACGCTTAAGTGGTCTTTTTTTTATGCCATGTGGGAGATGGATTACACAAAAGAGCCCATGTAATAGGCGCCCACATACCCCACGGAGTATGCAATCAAGAGATAGAAGCTGTTACGCAGGTAGCTGCCGAAGGTCAAATCGCGCACCTTGCTCATAGCGATAATACCCGCCGCCGAGCCAATCACCAGCATGGAGCCGCCTACCCCGGTAGCATAGGTAAATGCCAGCCAGTTCTGGGTATCCATATGAATATCTGCTTTAAGCAGTGCCGCGGTTAAAGGTACGTTATCGACCGCTGCCGACAGTAGACCCATCAGGTAGTTGGCCTGACTTGGCGCTAACACCTCATACAGATGAGTAAACTGGGCCAGCACGCCCACTTCCTTTAGCGCGCCAACCAATAACAATACACCCACGAAGAACAACAAGGTGTCGTACTCAATCTCACGGATATAGTCGATGATCTGCTTGTTCACATCCTTTTTGCGCATCAAAAACTGTGCGGTAAGGAACATCAAGGATAAGCCGAATAAAAAGTCAACAAGGGCGGAATTTGAAACAGCACACTCATGGTCAGGGTGCCGACGATTGTCGAAAGGAAAATTGCCGCTATGGTAATGTCGGTTTTTTCTATGGGTTTGCGCTCGCCCAGAGAAAAGGTCACCGTGCCGCGCATCTTCATCGATAACAAGGTCGCCAGCACCAGTACACTAAAGGCCGCGGGAGCAATCAATAACAACAGATTTCCTATGGTCACCTTGTCGGCCAGGAAGATCATCAAGGTGGTGACGTCACCTGTGATCAGCGACACGCCGCCGGAGTTAACCGCAAAGATAATCAAGGTCGCGTATTTTACCAGCTTGCGGCCATCGAGTTTCAACGACATCACCACCGCCAGCGAGACTAAGGTCGCGGTAATATTGTCGGAAATCGATGAGAATAAAAACGCAAAACCCGCGATAAGGAACATCAGCTTGCGCTCGCTAATCTTACTTGGCAGTACCCGTTGCACCAAATTTTGAATAAACCCTTTGGAGTTGAGATAGGCAACAAAGGTCATGGCCGCCATTAAAAACAGCCACAAGGTCGCTATTTCTAAAATGTTCTCATTGAGTTCATGCTTAATATGGTCAAGGGAATGACCGTGAAGGGGCGAGATGAAGAGGATAATCCAGCACAACGTGCCGAAAAACAGCGTGGTTTTAGCCTTATTTACATGGATGACGTCTTCCACAACAATAAGCACAAACGCCACGGCAATGAGCGTCAAGATGAGCGCACTGACCATTTTGGGTATTATTCCTTGCGACAAGCGATTTAAAAAAGTACGGCTAAGTTTATTGGTGGTACAAAAATACCCTGATGTACAAATAACAAACTTAGCGATACCATGAGTTATTAACAGACGGTTACAGTCTGCAAGCGGCGCGAATTCTAACATTCATATGACAAAGGGGCTATTACCAATTCGTGGTAAATGACAATTTCTTTACATAATTCTTGTCAACCAAAAACAACGTTCTCCGTAAAGTTAAAGTAACAGCGAAAAGCTATTTTCCCCTTTTGTACCTTTGGTTATAATCCCTGCCTATTGCCAAGCACAAAGAAAGAATATAAATGATAATAGCGAAACGCGTGCTTAACACGCTGACGGAGCTATGGCCGGTGCTTGAGACCCTGATGAAACGTTTCAAAATGGGCGACTTTAGCATCAAGGAAGTGCAAAGCATCATAAAACAGCACTTTCCCCATTATTCCGGCGCCCAAATTTACAAAGAAACCAACCGCCTGCTCAGCCAAGACATTCTTGTTCCCTTAGCAAAATCATCGCAATTGGAGATCAACCGTGCGGTCAGCGATTTTGCCGCGTATTTATTGCAAGATGAAAGCCTGGGCGTGGCCGCGGAAATTCATGTGTTGGTGGAAGACTTGGATCGCTTAAGCAATAAGCTTTCTAAAGCGGTCAACGACGATGATTACGGCGATATCAGCCGCTACACCCGCATTATGGATGAACGGGTACGCAAAATCGTCAAACTCTATAAGCACAATGAAAACGCCATTTATAACCTGGTAGAGCAAGCCAAGGCCAATGGCTCAAGCATGTCCCTGAGTAAGCGCTATAAGGCGGTGATTGAAGCCTTTGACGAATACATAGAGCCAATGCTGGAGATGCTCGACATCAGTGGTGCCTTCCAAGTTTGCTTCGATGCCATTGAGTTAGGTCTCACCGAGCACCTGTTGCACCTTAAACAAAGCGGCCGCGACACCAAAACCATTCGCATGTTGGAGCAGTTGCGCACCCGTATTCTCGATATGCACCATATAGGCCGCGAAAGCCTGCGCCAAAGTGCCGATATGTTGATGCCGCTGCGCGAAGAACTGAGACAAAACACCCTGATCACCCGTCAGGCCGCCAAAGTGCTGGGACTTATTCGCAAACGCGGGCTCGATAATGTCATGAGCGCCCATCAACCGTTTTTTGCCAGCGACCCTATGCATCACCAATTGGGGAGCAATGCACAACTAGTGGCCTATATGGCCGGCCTCAGCGAGTTCGAAGAGCACGATTTTGAAATGCCCGACGCCAGTGCCGCCGAGCCCTATCACGCGCCAAACATTCCTAGTTTCAGGGATGTGCGTGCCCTCTTTAAACCCGCTAAGGGTAAAAGTAAGGTACGCAAACAGCAGCTTATCGATGTGTTGGATAAGCATTATCCGGAGCTGGATCCCGACGAGCTGCTTTATCTGTACCAAAAACTTATTAATGACGCTTCTTTGACCCTGAGTCAAAGCGAGCAGCTTGAAACTAAAACCATCGCCGGCAAGCGCTTTGCCTTGTATCCCTTTATCGATGCCAGCGATGCTACACCAACTAACACTAGCGAATAATTATGAGCACCATAGACTTAACGCAGCTCACTCAGTTGCATTACATCAATAAGAAACTGGTCAGCGGCTATCATATCAGCGAGCAAGACAATCTCGCCTGGCAAGAGCTGGACCAGCAGCAAGAGCAATACGCCGCCCTGTTTAGTGCCCTGGGTCATACCTTGGTGCACGACGCCCGTGGTTTTTTCCATTTTGCCACCGATGAGGGCACCGCCAACATGGGTAAGATCTCCCGAGCCATTGCGCTCTTTATCTATACCCTGATTGAGCATTACGCCAACCAGGGCCAGGACCCGATGCGCGCGCTGTTCGACAAAGACGTGGATCTTGAGCTGTGCCAGGAGCTGGTGCTGCACAATAAGGTGCTTTACGACCAGTTGGAGATTTTCTCCGGCACCGATCTGCGCAAGGACGTACTGATGCGCATGGTACGGCTGGGCATGGCCAAGGCCAAAGACAAGGACAGCGTCTTTCGTTTACTCGCCCCCATTCACCGCTATCTCGATGCCCTGCTAGAAGTAAATGAAGACGCGCTCGAAAGCGCCGAGGAGCTATAAATGCAGCAATTACACGGTCTGAGTAAACTAGCCCTGTTAAATACCGCGGGCTATGCCAAGTGCGTCATTCCACTGGATAAGAGCAGCTCTATTTGCGCCCCGAACAACACGGGTAAAAGCTCGGTGATCAACGCCCTGCAGTTTCCCCTTATTAATGACCTGCGTCTGACCGAATGGGATGGCCACGATTTAGAAGAAACCCGCAAATTCTATTTTAATTCCGACCAGTCCTATATCTTGCTTGAGGCCGATCTGCCCCATGGCAAGGTGGTGATTGGTGTGGCGGGCCTTGGCAAAATAGCCGGCTTTGCCCATCAGTTCTTTTGTTATAACGGCGCGCTGAACCTCGATGACTTTACCGACAACAAGCGCATCGTCAAATACACCCGCTTGTTCAATCACCTCAAGGACAAGGGCTTTAACCCCATCGAACTTAAGGCGCAGGAACTCAATGCCCTATTAATAGGCGGTGCCACGCCCTTTGACGGCGACATCAACCTGCGCATGATCCCGCTCAACAATGTCAGCGATGCCGCCACCTATAAAGAAATCTTCCGTCGCATGCTCAACCTGCATAAGCTTGGCGCCAGCGATGTGAAACGCTTTATGATGCGTGTCTTTGAGCGCCATATGTCCAACGCTCATGTCGATTTTTACGAGGTTTGGCAGCGGGCATTCGACAAGGTTAATCGCGCCCGCCGTGAGCTTAATGCCCTGGAAACCATGCAAGAGCCCATTGCCGCACTGGAAAGTATGTTGGAACACCAAAGTGCACTCAAGGGCAAGCTTGGCGCCTATGCGCCAAAAATCGATCTCGCCCTGGCAGAATTCGATACCTTTTATGAGGACCAACACGCCACCTTGGCTGAGCAGCTTGAAGAAATCACGCAGGAGAAGGAAGAGTTCGAGCAAAAGCAGCGCCTCTACGTGCAACAGTCTCGGGATATCGAGCGCAAGCTCACCGAGCTGGGGGCCTGGTTTAGCGATTACGATGCCCTGCATCGAGAGTTTGAACTGGCCAACAGCGCTACGCTACACAGTGAGTTAAAAGCACTAAAACAAGAATACGAAGCCCTGTCGCACTCGCTCAAAAGCGCCGAGGGTCAAAGCCTGCATACTCTGGATTACCGCATAAAAGAAACGCAAAAGCAGATTAAGAGTTTGAAACTGCAATTGAAGAACCTGGAGTACAACCTCTTTACCCGCATGCGCGAAGACTTGTCGCTTAAAGAAGTGGAAGAGATTTCACGAGTACTTAACCCGGATCTGCTTTCTTTTGCCACCAGCAACGGCGGCGAGGTCAATATTAGCGATGAAGATGCCTTTGGCGTATTTTTAACCCAGCTCACCCAGGCGGTGCGCGGTGGCGAGCTGGTCGTGCCCGGCGCGACCATTTCCCTGAAAAAACTGCCGGTAGTACAGATGCAAAGCGGTGCCGACAAGGCACAGCTGAGCGAGCAGTTGGCATCCCTTGAGCGCTCACTTAACGATCTTCAAGCCCAGCGCGAGGTGGCTGCCGATGTCGCCGGTAAACAGGCTGAGCGTGATGCCCTGTATGAGCAACTAATGGCCCAGGAAGCGGCGTTAAAACGCTTTGAACAATATCAGGTGATGCAACGCTCTGCCGAGGCCCAACAGGCCCTGCAGGAAAGCCTCCATGGTGAGCAAGAAGAGGTGGATGCACATTTGAGCGAAGTGCAGCAAAATGCCGCCGGCATTGCCGACCGCCGAGCCATTATCAACTCGAAAAAAGAAGCGCTGGAGCGTCAAAAAGCTCGTTTGCAGCAGGTTAAGAGCGAGCGCTTGGATCACACCCTGGATTTTATCAGCGGCAAGGTCACCCCCTATCTTATCGATATCACCTTTGATCTCGATGCCCTGGCCGACACCATTCATGGCTTTAACAAGGATTGTCAGGAGCTGCGCAACTTCGATATCAATGTGCGCAATACCTATTTGCATATCTACAACGCCGGCATTACCAAGTTTGATAACGAAAGCGATGAGCTAAGCAAGTACCAAAAGCTGATCAGCGCCTATCATAACCTGGATAACGAGCGCGAAGCGGTTAACCGTCAGGCCCGGGTGGCGCTGACCGACGTTGCCGCCACCATCAAAGGACTGCGTCAGGACTTAAACCGCTTAACCGCAGAAATGCGCCTGTTTAACCAAGGCATTAGCGAGCACCAGATCTCAAACCTCAAAGGCTTTAAGATTGAAGTGGTACCAAGAAAAACCCTGGTGCAAAGCATAGACACCATACTCTCCACCTCGGATCTTTACGAGCAAGGCGACAGCCTGGATTTATTGGCGGAGCAGGATGTACACGAAAGTGAGGTGAATGAGGCCAAAGATCAATTGATCAAGCTCGCTTCCGACAAGGCAGGACTGACGCTGAGCGATCTTTTCGATATCCGCTTTGAGGTGGTTAACCGCGCTGGCGACACCGAGTATTTCGATAAAATCGACTCGGCCGGTTCAAACGGTACCCGTATTACCATCAAGTTGTTGTGTGGCATGTTGTTTATTCGCCATCTGCTGTCGGATAAAGAGAAAAGCCAATACCGAGTGCCCTTGTATATCGATGAAGCCGCCGATATCGACCCGCAAAACCAGCAGGCCATTATCGAAACCGCACTGAGTTTTGGTTTTGTGCCCATCTTTGCCTCGGTTAAGCCGCAGATCAGCTGCGACTATATCGTCCCTATCCGCACCCTAGGCGATGGCAAACAAAACTGGGTGGATGAAAAGGATTGGATCCGCGTCGAAAACGAAGCGCTGGTTTCTTAATTTATAAAGGGGCTTTCGCCCCTTTATGTATTTTTATTTGGGTAAAAATGGAATTATTCGTCAACCAATATTTCAAAACCACCGTAAATCATTCGCTTACCACCAAAGGGCATGGGATTTAATTGCTCCTGACAGGTAGGGTCCTGCATAAATTCTGCCCAGCCCTGATCACGCACTTCTTTTGACGGCCACCGGATCCAGGAAAACACCACGGTCTCATCATCTTTGCATTGCACCGCCATGGGAAAAGATGTCACCTTGCCTTCGGGTACATCGTGCCCCCAGGTTTCCACCACGCGCTCGGCGCCAAACTTTTTCAACAACCCGGCGGCTATTTTCGCGTGTTGGCGATATTCTTCTCGTTTTTCCGTTGGCACCGCACAGACAAAACCATCAACATAACTCATTTTTATTCTCCTTGGTGCCCGCGCGGCACCTTTGCATTGTGTGTTAGGGGCCGCCCAAAGCCAGCTTGTTCCTTGCGAATTTTAGAGTGACTTTCTAGCGGCTTCGTTTACTACCGCCCCTATAGCATGGATTATTCTCGGTGAAACGTCGGTAAATTTATCCCTAATGACGGCCAGCACAACGGCTTAGTCATGATTCTCTACAATAAATTCAGTACCTTGCATATACTCATTCTATTGCCCCTAAGTCACTACGCTTTAGTATCCATCCATCAACAGGAGAGAATAAATGATTGCCTATACCATGATTGGAGTGAGCGATTTACCTTCGGCTAAAGACTTCTACGGTCCCCTGTTTTCACAGATGGGCATGGAAATATGCTGGCAAGAGGAGAACTGTGTCTCTTACGGCCTTGCCGAGGATGAGTCGGTACCGCGCTTTTTTATAGGCTATCCATTCGATGGCAAGCCAGCCGGTCCAGGCAACGGCACGATGACGGCCTTTAGGGTGCAATCACCGGAGCAAGTCGTTGCCTTGCATAAAATGGCGCTGGAAAAAGGTGGCAGCGACGTCGGCGCCCCCGGATATAGGCCGCAATACGGTGATGGCTTTTATGCCGCTTATGTACGCGATTGCGATGGCAATAAACTCGCTTTTGTTGTCTATCCTTAATCTAAGCCAGTTTAGCGAGCCGCCAGGGTGACCAATTCATTGTTTCAGCCACTTTTTTTAATTACGTTTTTTACCGGAACCTTTATTGGCTTTCGCTTTGTGCTCGCGTACTTACGGGTAAAAGAAGAGACCAATAAAAGGGCCCTGGTGCTCAGCATCAGCTTTTTAGTCATTCAACTTATGTGTGGCTGGATTATCGACCTTGTCGGCCTTATCGAGCCCGCCACACTTATCGTCTCGGTGATACTCTTTGCCTTCGTCCTAAGAAGGGTACTGATACTTAAGCTGTGGCAACTGATCGCCATTCCCATCGTGGTCTCGATGATCTCCACATTATTTATGGCCCTTACCTTTATGCTGGCCATTCGCTTATTTGGTCCCACCGGCGTAAATTAGCACCCCCGGTGTAGGAGTAAAAACATGATCCACATCCTGTTTTGTGTGAAATTTGCACTTCTTTACGCTCAGCGCCATCGAAAATGAGACAATTTTCGCCCATACTGGGTTTTTAGTATCGCTAACTCAGAGACTTAAATATGGATAATAAACTCTCTACCCCTACCATAGTGTTGCACTGGCTAACCGGCTTGTTATTTATCGGCGTGTTGGCATTTGGTCTCTATGTTGAGGAGCTGCCTAAGGGAGATGAAAAGCTTGAGCTGCTGGCGCTGCATAAATCCTTTGGCATTACCGTGCTCTGTTTTGCCTTTGCCCGCTTGCTATGGCGCCTCAAAGAAGGCGAAATTTCTCATGTCGCCGAGCTGAGCAGGATACAGGAAATGGCCGCCAAAACCGTGCATATGGTGCTGCTAATAGGCACCTTGTTGATGCCCATTTCCGGGTTAATGATGAGCATAGGCGGCGGCCATGGTGCAGCGATTTTTGGTTTCGAGCTCTATCCCCAAAGTGAAAAAATCGAATGGATGGGTAACCTTGGGCACGATATTCATGGACCAGCTGCCTGGGTGTTGCTTGTGACCCTACTTGTGCATATTGCCGCGGCCATAAAACACCATTTTATCGATAAAGATAAAACCTTAAGTCGTATGCTGGGGCGTAGCAGCGACTAATTCAAAAATAAGATGGGGAGCCTAGGCTCCCCTTTTTTAAACCTGCTTAAGGCTCAGCCAATTGCCTTTTGACCTCCTCACTGTCCTTTTGCAGGTAATTATCACTGCTTAACCCTAGGCTTTGGGGCAAGGTGGCACTGATAAATACCGACGACCAGGTACCCACCAGGACGCCAATGAACAAGGTGATGGCAAAACCACGCAGCGGCGCCCCCGCCATCATCCAGATACTGATAATGGTGGTTAAGGTAGTCAAGGAGGTGATCAAGGTTCGGCTCATGGAGGCAAAAATGGCCTCATTCACGCTTCTGGACACATTTTGCTCGGGTTTAGCGCGCACTATCTCGCGCACCTTATCGCCTATGACGATGGAGTCATTAAGGGAGTAACCGATTATCGCCAAAATAGCCGCCAGCACGGTTAAGGTAAATTCCACCTCAAACAAGGCCAACAGCGACAGGGTGATAATCACATCATGAGCCAAGGCGAGGGTTGCCGCCACGCTTAAGCGCCATTCAAAACGACCAAGGAGATAAAGCATCACCGCCAGGGTAGCAAATAACAGAGCCATCATTCCCTGCTCTACCAACTCATCGCCGGCGGCGGCACCCAAGAAGCTGTTATCGAGCACGGTTGCACCGCTGTGCACCGACCAGCTCGCCAGCCAATCGCCGCTAGCGCGTCCCGCCTCGGGCGTTTGAAATACCGACCATTGCCCCAGGCCCCGCTCGGTTAAGCGAAATGGTCCATCAATATAGCTGCCGAGCACTTGGTTTAACTGCTCTTGGGCGACGTACTGAGGCAGACTAAATTCACTGACGTAACCGCCGGTAAAATCCTGCCCCAAGGGTACGCCCTTAATGGTGATGATCAACAGGCTCAATACCATAAGCACAACACTCAACCACAGGCCAAATTTGCGCACGGATTTAAAATTACTCGCCATGATGGAACTCCTTGGTCGGGTGCTTAGCCGGTTCTTTCGCCCAGTTAAACAACAAATAGGAAAGATATTTGGATACCAGTACACCGCTAAAGACGCTGGTGGCAATACCCAGGGCCAAGGTAATGGCAAAGCCTTTGACCGGACCATAACCCACCCCCACCAGCACCAAGGCGCTGATAAAGGTGGTGAGATTAGCATCGATAATACTGCTCATGGCGTGTTGATAACCTCGCTGCAGTGCCTGCAAGCGAGTGCGCCCCAGGCGTAGCTCCTCCTTGATGCGCTCAAAGATGATGACATTGGTGTCAACCGCCATGCCTATGGTTAGGACCAAGCCGGCGATCCCCGGCAGCGTTAACACCACCCCGGGCAACAAGGACATCAGCCCAAGTAAACTGACGACATTAACCATCAACGCCAGGTTCGCCACCACACCTAATCGGCGATACCAAAACAGCATAAATCCCAGGGTCAACGCAAAGCCAAGCAATAAGGCATTAAGGCCATTATTGATATTTTGCTCGCCCAGGCTCGGACTCATGGTTTGTTCCTTGATGATGCGGATCGGCGCTTCCAAAGAACCGGAACGCAGCACCAGGGCGAGATCCTGCGCCCGCTGCCAGGAACCCAGACCGGTAATACTAAAACGCGTTCCCAAGGCTTCATTGATGGTGGCAATTGAGATCACCTCCTCACGTTTATGCACATTGTCATCGGCGCCTTGCACATACTCGCTGTACAAGGTGGCCATGGGCTCACCGATATGGGCGCGCGAGAAGCGATTAATTTTATCGCCGCCCTGGGATGAGAGCTGCAACTGCACCATGGCTTGGCCCCACTCATCGCGTCCGGCCTGTGCTCCGGTAATATCATTGCCGGTAAATATGGCCTTGGCATCGATGGCCACTCGGTCTCCCTCTTGGGTTAACACCCGCTTGCCACCTTGCTCCTGCAAGCCGTGAAATGAGAGCTGAGCGGTAGCACCTATGATACGTTTGGCCTCGGCCGGGTCTTGGACGCCGGGCAACTCAATGCGAATGCCCTGCTCGCCCTGACGCTGCACCACAGCCTCGGTGATCCCCAGCTCCTCAATGCGCTTGCGCAAGGTGGCCAGAGCCTGAGCCATATCCTCACGGGCGAAAAGCTGCTGTTGGGCCGCGGGGTAATGCAGTGTGTAATAGACAAAATCCCCCTTTTGCTCGCGCGTAACATGCAATTGTGGATACAGCTGCTGCAGCTGCTCTTGTAATTGCTCGCCCTGAGCCGCCGAACGCAGTGGGGAGCGCAGCACCAGGGCATGATCCCCAGTGTCTATGCTCACGCCTCGCACTCCATGGGTGCGCCTAAGAGTATTGGCATCCGCTGCAATGGATTTAATACGCTGCGCCATAGCTTGGTCGGTATCGACTTGCAGGACAAAAAGCACGCCGCCCCCTAAATCCAATCCCAGTTTCATCGGCGCTAAGCCTAGACTTTGCATCCAGCTCGGTGTGGTCGCTTGTGTTTGCACCTTGACGTCGGCGTCCGCTAAGTGTTGTCGCAATACCCCGGCCGCCGCGGCGCTGTTATTCGGTTTTTCCAGGGTCAACAATAACCTCTGTGCCTGGGTGTCAAAGTGGCCACCTTGTACAGGGAAACCTTGGCTCTCGAGCAAGCGTTCGACCTGAACCAAGGCCAGCGCTCCCTCTGGATTCTTGACAGAAATCACCTTGGTATTGGGGTATAAATTGGGTAAGGCACTCAGTGCCAATATCACAATGAGGGCAAGGGTGGTAAATACGCCCATGCCACGCTTAGCTCGCCATAACGAGTTGTTTTTATTATTCATAATCTCTACCTTACACTTGTCATAACAAGCGTAAAAATTTGCCTTCCTCGTCAGCAGACGCGGCCTAAACAGGTCTGTAAACAAGGAATTAAACGTTTGCTGGATACTTGTTCCAGCCGCTAAATGGGTTGTTAAGCGGGTCGTTAGCCGAGCCGCTAACCAGGCAGAGAGTGGTACAGCAGACGGCTGCGATAGGTGAGATTGGCGGCCTTGCAGTTGTCAAGCAAGCCACTGTTGGGTAGACACGTATGCATATACCAGGGTAAGTCGGTCCTTGGCGTCAACCTGATCTTATCCAGGCGACTAGGCTCGTCTTGTTGCGCCAGGGTGTAGGCGAGCAGATACAAGGGTTGCTGCTCGGGATGTAAAAAGTAACTCGGGTGCGAGCCCATGGCTCGCTGGGGCAGTTGTACCGGATGAGACGTGGGCGCTTGATGCTGCTTGGCATCCATATCCATACCAAACGCCGAGGTGATACAAGGGACAGTACTTTGCACTTGCTGCGCGACACACAGTGCCGTTGGTGCAGGTGAGTAACTCTGCTGCGAAAACTGCCCAGCACCAAGCGCACTCGCCAAAACGAGTGTGACCGCTGCCACCCAGATTATCAAAAACGCACGCACAATAAGCTCACCCACAAATCATCATATTGCCCCGCTCAGTTGTTATTTCAGCAAAGGACAACCTACTCTTAGGTATGGGCAAAACAAGACAAATCAAACCGGTGGCGATAAAAATCGCACAAATTAAAAAAAGAAATCACACCAAGGGGGGATTATATGGCGAATCGGGTATTTAACGATGCGGTAGCACGCTTACAGCGTATCGGCGCACTCACCCAATGTTCCAATCAGGTGATCAGTGCATTAAGTCACGCCAACGCCATGTTGCATGTCAATGTTGAGGTGCGCATGGATAACGGCCATATTCACTACTTCCCGGGCTATCGTTGCCAACACAATAATGTGCTCGGTCCCACCAAGGGCGGGATCCGCTTTCACCCTCAGGTCAACGCCGATGAAGTACAGGCCTTGGCGCTGTGGATGACCCTCAAGTGTGCGGTAGTCGGTATCCCCTTTGGTGGCGCCAAGGGCGGCGTCTGTGTCGACCCTAAAATCCTCTCTCCCTTTGAACTTGAGCGATTGTCGCGCTCCTATGTGCGCGCCATGGCCGACTTTATTGGTCCGGAGCGCGATATCCCGGCGCCGGACGTTTATACCAACGCCTTGATTATGGGCTGGATGATGGATGAATACGAAAAAATCACTCGGGTAAAGAATCCGGCAGTGATCACCGGCAAGCCCATAGCTTTAGGCGGTAGCTTAGGACGTGACGATGCCACCGGGCGAGGCGCCTATCTGTGCATCAAGGAGTTGGAAAAACGCGATAAACTTGTTCCCGAAGAAACTCGTGTCGCCGTGCAAGGGTTTGGCAGTGGCGGCTACCACGTGGCGCGCTTGCTCGCCGATGACGGTTATAAAGTGGTCGCGGTAAGTGACTCGCAAGGGGCCATCTATCGCCAGGAGGGGCTGAATATAGACAGCGTTTATCGGCAAAAGCAACAGCATAAGGAGCTCAAGGCCGTGTACTGTGAAGGCTCGGTATGCGAGGCCCAAGCGCATGAACGTATTAGTAACGCCCAATTATTGGAAAGTGACGTCGACATCCTTATACCCGCGGCTCTTGATGGCGTTATCACCACCGACAATGCCGCGGCTATCAATGCTCGTTATATCGTTGAAATTGCCAACGGCCCGGTGACCAGCGATGCCGATGCCATTTTAAAAGACAAGGGAATAATTGTGATCCCCGATATTCTTGCCAATGCCGGCGGTGTTACGGTGAGCTACTTTGAATGGGTGCAAAACCGCTGTGGACAGCGCTGGCAAAGGGAAAAGGTCAGCAGAGAATTGAGTCAGGTAATGCAGCGCGCCTTTACACGCGCCAACGATCTGGTGGAACAAAATGGTATGGACTTTCGCGATGCCGTGTATGCCGTAGCCCTCAAGCACCTCAGTGAAGGCATAGAGGCGCACGGTACGCCGGATTATTTCAACGGCGGCTGAACAAACATCTTGCTACAAAGCTCGACCAGGGCATCTAGCTTTGCTTTATCGACCGGAGGTTTCCAGGCGATCAACTGCTCCCAAAATGCCAGCTCTTTGAGGCCGCCAAAAAACACCACGGCGGCGGTGTCGGGGGCAATGTCCCTGAGCGCACCTTTGCTGTCGGCCTCCTCGAACCACTCCTTAATCCCCCGCTCACAAGGCTTAAAGCGCTCATCGAGCATGGCGGCGCGCTTTTTCGAGCGCAGTGATTCGATCAAAATAATGCGTGACAGGGTCAGGTAGTCTTTGTCCTGGGTCAACCTCAGGGCAACATCGGCTAACTTCTGCAACTGCTCTTTAATAGGCGTTTGCGTGCAGAAGGGATTATCTTGTAGCGGGCGAATGCGCTCAATCAACAAATCGACAACGCCATCAAAAAGTTGTTCTTTGTTGCTGTAGTATTTGTATAGCGTTCGCTTAGATACCTTGGCCTTAGTGGCCACCGCTTCCATCGTCGTGCCCGCCAGCCCGCGTTGGGCAAACAAGGCAATGGCTGCGCCGATCACTGCTTGTTGTTTTGTACTACTCATGTGCTGCCCCTTATGTCAACGCTCGGCAGTATAACTAAACTGCACCAAGAAGATAGTTGGTAAACTAAAAAGTATACCTAAATTAAAAAAAAGTATACACTTTCGTTTACTTGGTGACCATTGGGTTACATTAATTACACTTATCAAAGTGAATTCATTCTTTTCAGAATGGACGCTACGCTTTGTTTAAAAGGGTGTGTTTGCCATTTGATAACAGCCTAAAGATGCCAAGTATTCCGCCTCGGCGGCACTTAAATTTCATTTAACTTGCACAGGGAAACGCTTATCTTATGCGATGCAACCTAGTTAATTCTTTCGCCCGCTCTGCGTCTTTGGCGCTCACTGCCAGCTTCTTGTTAAGTGCCTGTGAGCAAGGCGCACAACAACAACAGCAGACCATGCCTCCGGCACAGGTTGAAGTACTGGCTGTCACCCCCATAGATGCACCCTATGTGATCTCACTGCCAGCCACAGTATCGGGTTCCAAAGAGGTTGAAATTCGCGCCCGGGTCAGTGGCGTGCTTGAGTCGCGTAATTTCTCAGAAGGACAAAAGGTCAGTGCCGGGCAATCACTCTTCACCATAGACCTGGCGCCCTATCAGCTCGCCTATGAACAGGCCCATGCCGCCGTAGTCGCCGCCAAGGCACGGTTAGAGCAGGCACAAAGAGAAAGTAAGCGACTGGCAAAGCTGCGCGAAGATAAATCGGTGTCACAGCGCGATTATGACAATGCCCGTTCCAGCGTCGATATCGCCGAGGCGGATCTCAATGCCAGCGAAGTGCAACTGCGTGAAGCCAAGCTCAACCTGGACTATGCCCAAGTGAAGGCCCCGGTTAACGGCATCATGGGTCGTGAGCAGGTGTCCGAAGGCACCTATGTTTCCGGCCCAGAGGTATTACTCACGCAGATCACCGCACTCGACCCGGTGCGGGTGCGCTTTGGCTTGTCCGAGCGTGAACAACTGATGATGCGCCAGGCACAAAAACGCGGCGAACTAACCTTGCCCGCCGATGGCCAATGGCAAACCCAGTTAAAATTACAAGACGGCAGCCTGTATGAGCATATGGGCACGGTAAACTTTACCGATGTGCGCATTAACGCCAATACCGGCACCTCGGAATTTCAGGCCATCGTCGCCAACCCGGACTTTAGTCTTCGCCCAGGTCAGTTCGTGCAGGTCGAGTTGCTCGGCGCAGAGCATAAAGGCACCTTTGCCGTGCCTCAACAAGCAGTACTCG
Source organism: Pseudoalteromonas sp. T1lg48 (assembly GCF_002964785.1). Taxonomy (GTDB): domain Bacteria; phylum Pseudomonadota; class Gammaproteobacteria; order Enterobacterales; family Alteromonadaceae; genus Pseudoalteromonas. The sequence goes on along the minus strand of NZ_PQCC01000018.1, from coordinate 83,773 downwards.
ATAACGGCACCGGCAAATTCGTCTACCTGGCCGCCACCAATGAACAAGGAGCCACCATTGCCCGTCCCGCTCCCGTTGAAGTAGGCGAATGGTATCGTCATAAAGACGGAGACCAGATTGAAAATCTATGGATTATTCGCAGCGGTCTGAGCAGCGGCGACAAAGTCATCGTTGAAGGCATGGCCCGTATCTTCTTCCCGGGCATGCCGGTTAGCATCACCAACGAGCAAGGATAACGGCATTATGTTTTCTCGATATTTTATCGATAGGCCGATCTTCGCCTTTGTCATCTCCATTGTCATCGTCCTTGCGGGTCTTGCCGCCATGCGTGCCCTGCCGGTGGCTCAATACCCGGAAATTGCGCCTCCCGTAGTGCAGGTGACCGCCAGTTATCCGGGTGCCGCCGCCCAGGTGCTGGAGCAAACCGTGGCCGCCCCCATAGAAAACGCCATCACCGGCGTTGAGGGCATGATGTATATGGCATCGACGTCCACCAGTGCCGGCACCACCACCATAGAAGTGACCTTTGAAATCGGCACCGATGCCGATCAGGCCGCGGTGGACGTAAACAACCGCGTTAAACAGGTGGAAGCGCGTTTACCCGAGGAAACCCGTCGCCAGGGCGTGGTGGTACAAAAAGGCTCATCCAGCTTTTTGCAGGTCCATGCTTTTTATTCCCCCGATGGCAGTCGCTCGGCGCTGTGGACCTCGAACTATGTGACCTTGAATATACTGGATCGCATCAAGCGCATCCCCGGCACCACCAATGTGCAAATATTCGGTGCCAAGGATTATGCCATGCGCATCTGGTTACGCCCGGACTTAATGAGCCAACTTGGCGTGACGGTGAACGAAATCACCACCGCCATTCGTGAGCAAAACTCTCAATATGCCGCCGGTAACATAGGTGCCACACCCACCCATGTTGAACCACAATCTTTGGTCTACAGTGTCACCGCTCGGGGGCGCATGTCGGAGCCAAAAGAATTTGAAAACATTATCCTGCGCGCCAATGCCGATGGCAGCTCGCTGCGCCTAAAAGACGTAGCCCGGGTTGAGCTCGGTGCCAAGGACTATAACTTTGAAGGTAGCTTTAACGGCAAAGAAGCGGTGCTGATGGGGATATTTCTACAGCCCGGCGCCAATGCCCTGGAAGTAGCCCAAGAAGTGGGGGCGGTGATGGCCGAATTTAAACCCCAGTTCCCGGCGGGCCTTGAACACGTGGTCTCCTATGACACCACCCGCTTTGTTGAGGTTTCAATCCGCGAGGTATTGAAGACCCTGATTGAGGCCATGATCCTGGTGTTCCTGGTGGTGTATCTGTTCTTACAGAACTGGCGCGCCACCCTGATTCCGACACTGGCGGTTCCGGTCTCCCTGCTTGGCACCTTTGCCGGCATGTATATGTTGGGTTACTCCATCAATACCCTGACCCTGTTCGGCATGGTGCTTTCTATCGGTATCGTCGTCGACGATGCCATAGTGGTGTTGGAGAATGTTGAGCGCATTATGCACGAAGAGCATGTCAGTGCCCGTGACGCGGCCATTAAAGCCATGGGCGAAGTCTCTGGCCCGGTGGTGGCCATAGTCCTGGTGTTGTGTTCGGTGTTTGTGCCCATCGCCTTCCTCGGCGGGCTAACAGGTGAGTTGTTCCGCCAGTTTGCCATTACCATTTCTATTGCCGTCAGCCTCTCTGGTGTTGTGGCTTTAACCATGACACCGGCGCTGTGCGTGCTTATTCTGAAACACGAACACAAGCAAACCGCGGGCTTCTTTGTCTGGTTTAATAAGTTCTTTAGTGCCATTACCCATAAATACGTCGGCGCCGTCGGCTTTATGGTGCGCCGTGGCCTGCTGGGTTTAGTGCTTATGATAGCCATGGTCACAGCCACCGTCAGTATCTGGCAAAAAACGCCCAGTTCACTGGTCCCCGATGAAGATCAGGGCTTTTATATCGTCGCGGTATTTCTACCCGATGGCGCCTCGTTAGAGCGCACCTCCGCCGTAGTCGACGAGGTGATAGCCGCAGTGCAGTCGAACCCGGCGAACGAAAATATTGCCTCATTTACCGGCTTTGACTTTATCGGCGGCGGTTTTAAAAACAATGCCGCAACCATGTTCGTCACCCAAACCCACTGGGATGAGCGTGACGTCGACACCAAGGCCCTGGTCGCTGAGCTGTTTGGTAAGACCGCTCATATTAACGAGGCTTTGGTCCTGGCATTTAACCCGCCGGCGATATTCGGTTTGGGGTCCACAGGTGGTTTTGAGTTTTATATTCAAAATAAGGGAGCCGGTGGTCCAGAGAAGTTGCAGCAGGCGATGCAACTGGTAATGAGTGAGGCGCAAAAAAGCCCCATTGTCGGCGGCGTGCAAACCCTGTGGCGTCCAGACGCACCGCAATTGAAGGTGGATATTGACCGCGAACAGGCCCGTGCCATGGGCGTCAATATCAATGAAGCCTTTAATACCCTGGCCGGTACGCTGGGAACCTACTATGTTAACGACTTCAATAAGTTTGGCCGCGCCTGGCAGGTATTGATGTCGGCGGAGGCCCAATATCGCATGCAGCCCCAAGACATAGGCCGTATTTACGTTAAAAGCAGCTCCGGTGAGATGGTGCCCATGTCGGCCTTTACCACCATGGAGTTTAGCCGCGGCCCTGATAGCCTGAGTCGCTACAACAACCTACCAGCGGTCAAACTGCTGGGCGAGGCGGCACCAGGTTACAGCTCGGGTCAGGCCATCGCCGAAATCGAGCGTATTGCCGCCCAGGTATTGCCTGCGGATATGAGCTATGACTGGACCGGCACCGCCTTTCAGGAAAAACGCAGTTCGGGTACGACCGGATTGGCGCTGGGTCTTGCGGTGATCATGGTATTTTTGATCCTCGCGGCGCTCTATGAGCGTTGGTCTTTGCCTCTGTCAGTTATGCTGGCCCTGCCCTTTGGTACCTTTGGCGCGCTGATTTCCATTTGGATAGCGGGCTTAACCAATGATGTGTATTTCCAGATAGGCCTGGTTACCCTGCTCGGCCTGGCCGGTAAAAACGCCATTCTGATCGTTGAGTACGCCCTGCTTAAGCATCAGCAGGGGTGGAGTGCCGCTGCCGCCGCTCTTGAGGCAGCACGACTGCGTTTTCGCCCCATCATTATGACCTCCATGGCCTTTATCCTCGGCGTAGTGCCGCTGGTGTTGAGCTCTGGAGCCGGTGCCGGTGCCCGTCACAGTGTTGGTACCGGGGTGATGGGCGGTATGATGGCGGCCACCTTCCTGGCGGTGTTCTTTGTGCCTCTGTTTTTCTATTGGCTGACACAGCGTCGCCTCGGTGAGCGCCGCTCACGCCAGGAACTCGCGGATGAAATCGCCAGCCAACATAAAAAAGAACAAATAGATACCAAAGAAGGTTTGGTTTAATCAACTCACACAAAGGCGCCTGCGGCGCCTTTTCTCTGTGCTCGCAAAAATCCCGCTTTAAAATTGTTGTAATGCCCGCTACTATTGGAAAATCAGCGTGTTAAGAGATAAATATGGCTACTAGTAAAGGCGAGTTGTTTGCCGAATTTTTTCAAGTACAAGAAAGTATTGATGTGGTGATTGAAGCCATAGAGCCGAAGCAAGTCCCCAACGACACCGACGCCCTTGAGCACGATATCCCGCCCTTGTTTCGCCTGGCCAATGAGGTGAGCACTCTGGAACAAAGTGCGCTGCGACCACTGCGGTTACTGAGCGAAACCGCCAGCGAACTGGCCCAGTATTTATCCTTACAATCGCGCAAAATCGATCTCATCCTTAGTCATATCCTGATGCAGGAAAATGCCGAACATCCCAGTGAGCGCGCCCACAGTTATGGCGGCTCCGGCTTTACCCTGTGGCGCGAGTCGGCGCTTGAGCGCGGTCAATGCTTTCGCTGCAAACTGTTTTTAGAGCATGAAGCCGCGGCCATTTATTGCTATGGCGAGGTGATTGATGTCAGTAGCAACGAGGAAGGCTTTATGCATCAAATCCTCTTCACCCTGGTTCGTGAACAAGACCGGGAGTTGTTGGTCAGAGCCAGTTTGCACGCGCAAACCCGACAGCTCAAAAAGCGTAACCAGCAACAACACTAAATACTTTGGCTGCACTTGGTAGCAGGCGGCAAAAATTGCCGCCAATCCGCCTTGAAAGCTGCATATTTAGCTGACATTCAAGCTATAAATGCTAAACTAGCGGCTTGTTTTTCAGTGATTGACAGCAATGACCTTTAGTTTACTTCCCGAGTGGCATCCTCAGGATGCGGTAATGCTCACCTGGCCCCATCAAGACACCGACTGGGCGGCCAACCTATCTGCCGTCGAGCAGGTTTATCTTGAATTAAGCAAGCATATCAGCGAGCGCCAACGCCTGCTGATCGTCGCCGACAATGCCGAACTCAAAGCCCATATTCACAGCGCCCTAAGCGAACAGGGTGTAGACCTGACGCAGGTAAACTTTGTTGATGCCCCCTGTAACGACACCTGGGCCCGGGATCATGGTCCGCTGACCCTAAGCGACGGACAGCAGCTTAAGGCCATCGATTGCCAATTCACCGCTTGGGGCGGTAAGTATGAAGCCGATAAAGACAACGCCATAAATGGTCAGCTGTTTGCACAGGCGCTCAATCAAAACGTGCGTACCGAGCAAAGCGATTTTATCCTCGAAGGCGGCGCCATTGAAATCAATGAACAGGGCGTACTGCTGAGCACCCGCGCCTGTGTGCACAATAAAAATCGTAATGCCAGCATGAGTGCAGAGCAAATCGACGCTGCATTATCCGAGTTGCTTGGCGCTAAAAAGATTCTTTGGCTGGACCATGGTTACCTGGCCGGGGATGACACCGACTCCCATATCGACACCCTGGTGCGTTTTGCCCCGAACAATACTCTGGTGTATGTGCGCTGCGACGACCCGCAAGACGAGCATTATGACGAGCTTGGCAAAATGGCCGAAGAACTGGTGGCCCTGCGTGGCCTTAACGATGACGCCTACGAATTAATTGCCCTGCCCTGGCCCAAAGCCGTGTATAACAGCGAAGGCGAGCGCCTACCGGCCACCTACGCCAACTACCTGATTATTAATGATGCTGTCTTGGTACCAACCTACAATGATAGCCATGATCAGGTGGCACTGGCACAAATAGCCAAGGCCTATCCGGGACGTGAAGTAATTGGCGTAGACTGCTGCGCCCTGATTGAACAATTTGGCAGCCTGCACTGTATTACCATGCAGTTGCCCCATGGTTTTTTGGAGAATAAATAATGTCCTCTTCGAACTTAGCCGTTGCGCCTCTATCTGTGGCATTAGTACAGCAGCAAAACACCGCAGACCGCGACTTTAACCTCACTAACTCCATCGCCGGGATCCGCGAGGCCGCCGCCAAGGGCGCCAAGCTAGTGGTGTTGCAAGAGCTGCACACCGGCTTATATTTTTGCCAGAGCGAAGATGTAAACCAGTTTGATCTCGCCGAAACCATTCCAGGTCCAAGTACGGATACCCTGGGCGCACTGGCCAAAGAGCTGAACATAGTCATTGTTGCTTCCTTGTTCGAGCGCCGTGCCGCCGGTCTGTATCACAATACCGCGGTGGTGCTTGAGTGTGACGGCAGCATTGCCGGTAAATACCGCAAGATGCACATCCCGGATGACCCGGGTTTTTACGAGAAGTTTTACTTTACGCCGGGCGATCTGGGTTTTGAACCCATTAAAACCTCGGTGGGCACCCTGGGCGTATTGGTGTGCTGGGATCAGTGGTTCCCTGAAGCCGCACGTCTAATGGCCACTAAGGGAGCGGAAATCCTGATTTACCCGACCGCCATCGGCTGGGATCCGAACGACGATGCCGAAGAGCAAAAACGTCAGCAAGATGCCTGGGTCATTTCTCAACGCGCCCACGCGGTGGCCAACGGCGTATATGTGATCAGTGCCAACCGCACCGGTTTTGAAGCCGATCCTACCGGTCACAGCGCTGGTATCCAATTTTGGGGTCACTCCTTTATCGCCGGACCTCAGGGTGAGTTTTTAGCCACCGCCAGCGATGACCAGGCCGAGGTTTTGAGCGCCAACCTGGATCTTGCCCGTGGCGAGAATGTGCGCCGTATCTGGCCTTATCTACGTGACCGCCGTATCGATCATTATGGCGACCTAACCAAACTTTATCGCGACTAAAACGGAGATTTCCATGCAGTTAGCGCAGTTCATCGAATTGCCTTGGGTAAAAACGCAACAAGATAAAATCAAATGGGGTCAGTTAAGCGGCAGCGCCCTGACCCTGAGTGTCGGCGAAGCGGTAAAGCAACACCCGCAACTGGTGGTGCTGATCACCCCGGATACGCCCACGGCACTTAAACTTGAGCACGAACTCCATGCGCTACTGCCTCGCGATCAGGTTATGGTGTTTCCCGACTGGGAAACCCTGCCTTATGATCACTTCTCGCCGCATCAGGATATCGTCTCCACCCGCTTAAGCACCTTGAGTCGTCTGCGCGACTCGCACCAGGGTGTGCTCATCGTGCCGGTGTCGACCCTGATGCTGCGCTCGGCGCCCAAACAATTTATCTATGGCAACGCCATCGTCTATCGCGTCGGTGACACCCTGAATATCGACAAGCTGCGCAAGCAGCTTGACGATGCCGGCTATCTTCACACCCAACAGGTGATGGCGCATGGCGAATTTGCCGTGCGTGGCTCGGTCGTCGACCTCTTCGCCATGGGCCAAAATGCACCGGTTCGCTTTGATTTATTTGATGATGAAATTGACAGCATGAGTCATTTCGATGTCGACACGCAACGCTCTACCGAGCAGATCAAGGCCATCAACCTGCTCCCGGCCCATGAGTTTGGCACCACGGACGCGGATATTGAGCGTTTTCGTATTCAATACCGTGAAGCCTTTGGCGCCAGTGCCGAACAGGATTCTGTGTATATGCAGGTCTCCAAGGGCGCATTGCCACCGGGGGTAGAATATTATTTACCGCTGTTTTTCAATCAGCTTGATACCCTGTTCGATTACCTGCCCGAGCAGGCGGTGTTTATGCATATGGGTGATATTCAGCACGGTGCAGAGCGTTTCTTAGCGGATGTCCACAGCCGCTATAACAGCCGCAAGGTTGACCCACTGCGCCCCTTACTAGAGCCGCAACGTTTATATCTGCCCCTTGAAGAACTTAACAGCCGCTTTAAACAGTATCCGCGCATCGAGCTTTCCCAGGCAAGCCTGCCCCTGCGCGCCGGGCACTTTAACCTAGGCACCGAGCCGCTGCCCGAAGTACGTATCGACCATGCCAAGCAGCCCCCCTATGGCGCCTTTGTGGACTATGCCTTGGCAGAGAAGCAAAACAAGGGCCGCATCGTTTTAAGCGTGGAGTCCGATGGTCGCCGTGAAGCGCTGTTGACCCTGCTAAAACCAAGTGGGTTAAAAATCACGCCCTGCGACAACCTTGACGCAGCGTTGGCGAGCGATGCGGATATCACCCTGATCGTGGCACCATTTGAACAAAGTGTGGTGCTGAATCACAACGGCCGCGTCAGCCTGATCACAGAGCAAGAATTGCTTGGCATTCGTGTCTCCCAACGTCGTCGCCGTAAGCATAAGCATCAGGTCAGCAGTGATGCGCTCATTCGCAACCTCGCCGAACTTAAAGAAGGCCAGCCCATAGTGCATCTGGACCATGGTGTGGGCCGCTATATCGGCCTGGAAACCCTGGATGCTGCGGGCGTGGCCACCGAATTTGTGACCATTATGTATGCCAATGAGGCTAAGCTTTATGTGCCGGTTGCGGCCTTGCATATGCTCAGTCGCTACTCCGGTGGTGAAGAAGCCAGTGCGCCATTACACAAACTGGGTTCCGACGCCTGGGAAAAGGCCAAAAAACGCGCAGCCGAAAAGGTTCGCGATGTTGCCGCCGAACTGCTCGATATCTATGCCAAGCGCCAGGCCAAGCCAGGCTATAAATTTGCCCTCGACGAGGCCGGCTATCGCCAGTTCAGCGATAACTTTGTGTTCGAAGAAACCGAAGATCAACAAAACGCCATCAGCGCGGTGCTTCATGATATGCAAAGTAAAAACGCCATGGACCGTCTGGTATGTGGTGATGTCGGCTTCGGTAAAACCGAGGTCGCCATGCGCGCCGCCTATGTTGCCGTGGCCGATGGTAAGCAGGTGGCGGTGCTGGTTCCCACCACCCTGTTGGCACAGCAGCATTTTGAGAACTTTCGCGATCGCTTTGCCGACTTCCCTGTGACTGTGGACATACTATCGCGCTTTAAATCCACCAAGGAACAAAATGCCACCCTGGCCAAGATTAAAGAGGGCCAGGTGGATATCGTGATCGGTACTCATAAACTGCTGCAGGAAAACATCGACTTTGCCGATTTAGGCCTTTTGGTGGTGGACGAAGAGCACCGCTTTGGTGTACGTCATAAAGAAAAAATCAAGGCGCTGCGTGCCGATGTCGATATTCTTACCCTGACCGCCACCCCAATTCCGCGCACCCTTAATATGGCCATGAGTGGCATGCGAGATTTATCCATCATCGCCACCCCGCCGGCAAAACGCTTGGCGGTAAAAACCTTTGTCCGTCAACGCGACGATGAGATGATCCGCGAAGCGATTTTGCGGGAAATTAAGCGCGGTGGTCAGGTTTACTTCCTGCACAATAATGTTGAAACCATAGAGCGCACCGCAGAAGATATCCGTGCTATCGTTCCTGAAGCCTCGGTTGCGGTGGCCCACGGGCAAATGCGCGAACGCGAACTGGAATCGCTGATGAGCGATTTCTACCATCAACGCTTCAACGTGCTGGTCTGTACCACCATCATAGAAACCGGTATCGATATCCCCAGCGCCAACACCATTATTATGGACAGAGCCGATCGCCTCGGCCTGGCGCAATTGCATCAGCTACGTGGTCGTGTGGGCCGCAGCCATCACCAGGCCTATGCCTATTTGTTAACGCCACCGCCCAAAGCCATGTCTAAAGATGCACAAAAACGTCTTGAGGCCATCGCCTCGCTGGAAGACCTGGGCGCCGGCTTTACCCTGGCAACCCATGACCTGGAGATTCGTGGCGCCGGTGAGCTGCTTGGCGATGAGCAAAGCGGGCAAATTCAAACCATTGGCTTTAGCATGTATATGGAAATGCTGGAACAGGCCGTTGAAGCGTTAAAAAATGGCCAGGAGCCCACTTTAGATAAGCTGCTTAAATCCCACACCGAAGTGGATCTCAAGCTGCCTGCGCTGCTCCCCAACGACTACATAGGCGATGTGAATCTGCGCTTGGGCTTGTATAAACGCATTGCCAGTGCCGGTGATACGGAAACTCTGGACGAGCTTAAGGTGGAGCTTATTGACCGCTTTGGCCTGCTGCCCGACGCCACCAAACACTTATTCGCCCTGCAGGAGCTAAAACAACGTGCCGGTGCAATAGGAATAACCAAGGTTGAAGCCAACCCTAAGGGCGGTTACTTTGAATTTAGCCAACACACCAAGGTGAGCCCGGGCTTTATTATTGGTTTAATTCAAGCAGATCCAAAACACTATAGAATGGAAGGCGCGAATCGGTTACGCTTTATGATCAGTGAAGCCAATGCCAAAGAGCGACTTAAGTTAATTACGGCGATGATCACCGAATTTGAAGCCAAGGTAGGAAGTTAATGATAAGAATAATGTTAATCACGTTGCTGGCAATGCTCAGTGTCCCGAGTTACGCCGATGGTCGTTGGTTTGAAATCGAGGTACTGGTCTTTGACCAAGGCCAGACCCAAAGTACGGAAACGCTGCGTAACGAGGAGCTCGATCTGAGCCAGTATCAATACGACAACGACCTGCTGACCCCAGCCTACCTGTATACCCTAAACGGCCAGTGTGCTAATGGCGAAATAAGCCCGCCAACAAGAGCCAACGATGTGTTTGCTCTGCAAGGGCAAGCGTCGGGCGCTAGTTGTGACTACAATGCCGCCGACTTGGTGAACCTGCAGCGCTTGCCCAAGGTACCCAAGGCCGAGGCGCAAGACCATACCGCCAGTCCTTATGTGCTTGCGCCCGAGCAACTGCAATTTGACGAGCAGCGCCAGGCCCTCAACCGTAAAGGCAAACGGGTTCTTGTGCATACCGGCTGGCGTTTTGCCGGTCAATCTAAACGCTCGGCGCCGCGTTTTCGCCTTTTCGGTGGTGAGCAGGTGGCGACCTTGAGCGAGCTACCCGAACAGATGGCACAAGATGGTCTATTATTAGCACCAAGCACGCACTACGAACCGCAGTGGCAATTGGATGGCTTTTTAAAGGTGCACCTAAACCATTATCTTTACATCACCTCTAACCTGGTGACCCGCGCCTTAGGCGACACCGACACCTCGGTCAGTGGTGAGTTTTCACAATTTCGTCGCGTTATTTCTGGCGAAATCCATTACTTCGATCACCCGCAAATTGGCATGCTGGTGCAAATTAGACGTTTTAATCACTAATTAGTGATAAGGAAAATAACATGAAAAAATCGCTTCTTTTAGCTATCGCCGCGGGTTTAACCCTAACTGCTTGTTCTAAAGTAACCTTGGAAAACTACGAGCAAATCAAGGTCGGTATGGACCGCGCAGAAGTAGAAGCGCTTTTAGGCAGCCCGTCTGCCTGTGAAGACAAAGCCCTACACACCAACTGCATCTGGGGTTCAGAAAGCAAAAACATTCAAGTTACCCTGGTATCGGATAAAGTAACTCTTTATTCTGAAAAAGGTTTGTAATCGAGATGGGGTGGCGTTGCCACCCCGACAATCTACTCTCATTAATGGAATAAGGATATTGCCATGAAAAAAATAAGCCTGGTTGGCGCCTGTGCCACCCTACTGCTATCAAGTCACTCCATTGCCGGTATTTATACCGATGACCTGGCAAAATGTTTGGTTAAATCAACCAGCCCTCAAGATAGAACCCAATTAGTACAATGGATGTTTGCCGCCGCCTCTGCCCACCCTGCGGTACAAGACATCTCTAACGTGACAGGGCAACAAATGGAAACAGCCAACAAGCTTACCGCCGGGTTATTTATGCGCTTGTTAACCAAGTCATGCAAGGTGCAAACTAGAGATGCCATTCGTTACGAAGGGCCATATGCCATCCAAGGCAGTTTTGAAGTGCTTGGCCAGGTAGCGGGTCAGGAATTGTTTGCCAGCCCTGAGGTCACGCAGTCCATCGCTGGACTGGAAAAATATATCGACTCCAGCAAGATCGATGACGTGGTCAACGACACCACTAACTAATCTAACTATGCTGTACTTCACCTATGGGCTCTAAGGCCACGACCGCGGAACGATTCAAAGTGATCTTATAGCGCTGGGCCTGTTTATCGCCAGCGCTGCTGTGGCTTACTAATACCAGATTAATCTGATAACGCCGCTCAACCACATGCTTACGTATTTTTTTACCTGTATATTCATATAGCTTCCCTTCCCCTTTACGTAAATAACGCACCATGGGTGCCAAGCTTATACTCGTAGTTTGATTTAATGCGTCGTAGCCAGGTAAAAACGCATTAACCATAACCTGGTTTTCAAACTGCATATATAGCCATTGTGCAGCCTGCTTATTCTGCTGACGTCGTTTAGAAAATATAGCCGCAACATCCTTGGGTATACGCTTAGGCCTAATATATTCCAACCACACCTTTTGTTTGCCAACTCGAGACCGAGTAGTAGTGTTATAAAATATATTAAGCCACTTGGCGCGACCACGAATAATACGCCGCCATAAAAAATGGGTAATATCTTCTTTAAATATCTCCCGTAAACCATAAATGGCTCCCAATAAAGCCACTAGACCAACGGTAACCTGAGTAAAACTGGTTCGCGTATTGAGTACGAGTACCATCACAAAAGCCATGATCACCGCAGTTACCAGACCTTTAACCATCCTTTTCAACAACGTATTCAGGTTCTTCGTCTCTCTTTTCAAGACCACACCATGTTCAATTAAACGCTGTAATAACAGCATCTTATTGGCGAGACGGTTGGGATCTTCCAAGGTTGATGAGGAATTATAGCGGGCATTTTGACGGTGCTCGTTCTCATCTTGGCAAAATTGTAGTAATTGCGAACGCTCCAAACCGAAGTCGGTGGTTTTTGGCGCCTTGTCGAGTAACCTTAAAAGCCCTTGCTCAATATACCAACTGAGAAAGTTATCCGCGTTGTGATAGAAAGATAACAGTTTCTTCTCTTTCGGCTTGTAACGGCGCAAACGTTTTAACAGCCGCTCGGTTTCTTGTTTTAATGCTAATGCCCGTATATAAAATTCGTCCGCCTCAGTAATACTCAGCGCTTCAGAAATATCAGTATCCACTGCCAGACGTACCTGATAGCAATATAGGTTAAGATTTTGCCGGTATTCCTGCTCATCACCACGCACTTTACTTACGTAGCGGCTACGAACTAAGGGTAAATGTATACCGCTGGCATTATAAGCCAAATGACTTTTAATATGGTTATAGTAGAAGCTTTCTTCCCCCAGAGTGTTGGGATTAATACCCATTTCATTGGGGATACAAAAATACAACTCGATACGGGTGTGGGATTTAGGTAGCAATGATTGCCCAAGCGCCAGACGCAAGCCTTCATCAAGTTTGAGTGTAGCGATTTCGTGCAAAGGCTAAGCCCCCTATTGTATTGATAATAAAAGTATAACCTATTTTTCATGGATAAAAAAAATGCCCATCAGCACGCTGATAGGCATTTTAATGCTAAGGCTTAAAGCCAATTAGAACTTAACGTTCACACTCGCGAAGAAGCGACGACCTAGTACGTCATACGTGTACGGGTCAGTGTTAGAATCGTTGTTGCCTGAGTAGTAAGGCGCTTGCTTATCAAACAAGTTGTTTACACCACCAGAAAGCGACACAGTGTCGTTGATGATGTATGAACCGCTGATGTCATGGTAAACCACGGTGCCAACGCTTGGTACTAGACACTCAGCGTCATCGGCAAGACATGAGTAGCTGTCAAGACCGTCGATCATACGTGCTTGATACTGTGCGTCCCAGTTGTCGCCAGCAACATTTAGCGTGAAGTTAGTCTTGTACTCAGCGTAGCTGCCTAGGCTAGAAGTTACTAGACCTACATAGTCGATGCTGCTTGTACCTGAGTCAACGATGTATTCGTCAAGGATAGTGATATCCAGGCCTGTACGCCATGCTAGATCAAGGGCGTCAAACGCGTACTTGAAGTTAACATCGTAGCCTTTAGTTTGCTCAGCACCGATGTTTTGTAGCTGGTTGTTGAAGCTGATGCGGCCAGTGCTTTGGTTGAAGTTGATGTCTGCAGACTGACATAGAGCCGAACCTGTGTTGATGTAACCACCTGTGTTCTTGTCTAGACAGTACTCAACAATGTACTGGTCGTTTACGCTTGAAATCGCGTTTTCAATTTCAATGTCGAAGTAGTCAACGGTCATTGAGAAACCGTCTAACCATGAAGGCGCGTATACGAAACCAGCAGTTAGCGTATCAGCTTCTTCTGGAGTCAATTGGTCGTTACCACCTACAGTTACTTCAGCCTGGTCTTGTGCACCTGGGAACTTAACCTGTTCGAATGAAGGTGATTTACCTTGGTATAGCTCAGATACGGTAGGAGCACGGAAAGCTGTTGAACGTACCGCACGAAGCATTAGTTCATCGTTTACACGATAAGTTAGACCTAGCTTCCACGTCTCGTCAGAACCGAAGGTGCTGTAGTCGAATGCACGAACGGCTGCACTTAGGTCGATGCTGTCAGCAAATGCTGCATCGGCAACTAGCGGCACGGCGAATTCAACATAAGCTTCGTTTACATCGAAACGACCGCCGGTAGGCTCAACACGTGGGTCATTAGCAAGACCTTGTGAAGTTAGTGAGTCTGGCACATACCAGGCTTTTTCTTCACGACGCTCGATACCCGCAGCGAAACCTACGTAACCAGCAGGAAGTTCCATTACTTCACCGTTAAGGCCCGCAGAAATAACCAATAGCTGGCTACCGCCCGAGTTGTTTTCGGTGTAGTTGTACTGTTGTAAGTTGTCACCAGACCAGTCAGTTTGATCTAATGGGTTGAAGTCGCCTTCAACGATAGCGTCTTGGATTGAACCCATGTTTAGTAGGTTAGTTGCGCGGTCAACCGAGTCGTTACGACCGAATACAACTGATGTATCCCAGCCCCAACCGTTGTCGAATTCACCGTTTAGGCCAACTACGGCACGTACAGTATCAACAACCTGCTCGTAACCACGAGGACCAACGTCAGTCATACGACGACCGTAAGAGATCTCTTCACCGTCGGCAACACCGTGTGAAACTAGAGAATCACCCATATTTTCAGCGTCATAAGTAAAGTCGAACCATACTGGCTGAGGTGCCATTTGCTGATCTGACCAACGCTTAGAGTAAGTGAACTCTGAAACTAGACGCGTAGTGTCTGTTAGCTCAAAGTTACCCACACCCGTTAGGTTAAGACGACGCATTGGCGTGTATAGGTAGCTAGATGCCGAGTAGTTGTATGCATCTTTAGTACCGTCGTAGTCGTGCCATTCACCGTCAGCTTGGCCTTGTAAACTGGCATTTTCAGCCCAAACGTGACCGAAAGGCGTGTAAGAAGAACCGCCACAGTAGAAGCTGCCGTTATCGTAATCTTCTTCGATTGGACAATCAGAGAAATCACGGTCAGCCTGAGAAGCATCGCCACGGTCGGTGTACTGAAGACCGATAACCACGTTACCGCGGTCGAAGCTAGAACCCATAGTGATGTCGAATGAAGTCTCATCGGCATCGCCTTCACCGGTGATTGCACCGCTTAGGTTCATGTCCAGACCTTCAAAGTCATCTTTAAGGATGATGTTAACTACGCCGGCTACCGCATCGGTACCGTAAACAGCAGAAGCACCGTCTTTTAGTACTTCAACCTGCTTGATCATAGAAACAGGGATGGTGTTAAGGTCAACAGTAGACGCAGCACCTGTACCTGAGTTGATCATACGACGACCGTTTACAAGTACTAGCGTACGCTGAGCACCTAAACCACGTAGATCAACGCGTGCGTTACCACCTGAGCCGTTGTTCACGGCAGGGTTAGTCATGGCACCGCTGGCAGCAGTCATTTTTTGTAATACGCTATCGATGCTGGTCGCACCCATGGCTTTAATATCGTTGGCACCGATCAAGGTTACTGGCGACGCAGTTTCCATGTCGGTACGCTTGATGCGAGAGCCCGTTACTTGAATCTTTTCAATTGCGTCGGCTGAAGAATCCGCAGCAATTGCTTGAACACTTGAGAACATAGGCAAAGCTGCAACAACAGCTAGCCCTAGTTGTGTCTTTTTCATATTAAACCCTACTTGTTGAATTTTTACCCGTTTTGGGTGGCTATGCAGTTCATATTTTTATGAATTTACTGCACAACGCCGAGCAACTTAGGTTTAATTAACTGAACGAAAACTGAATGAAAGTACGCATATCAAACAACACAAAATACCCCGAGTTTTCCCATAAAAGCATGTAACCACTTGTTATAAATGTTTACGCCTATAAGCCTTTAAAAATGCGAACTAAGCACCTTGGCAAATAACAATTTTTGATACCTGAAACTATATGCGGTGACTTTGTAACTCAATGTAATCAGAGGTGCCGGGGTTTGCTTAATCGAAAATTTACAAGTTATACACAGGCCGTTATTCATGCATTTAAAATATACGGGTTAAATTAATAGCTTAGCGCCACCAGTTTTTGACTTGCTGAAAAAACAATAATGGCTGGCGATTATAATCCAACCAACTATCGGTGAATTTATATGCAAACAGAATATTCAAACGGGCGCGGCGAAACAGCACCGAGACCTAAGTATCAGCCGGAAATGAGCTTTGCCGTTGAATTACTGGGATAGAACGAGGCCGTCCACTGGGCGTGTTACGGGTGGGTAACGTTAATGGGATACGTAAGGGTTTGTGCTTGTCCGTTATGGCTCACATTGACACTTAAGTGCCAGAGCATGTTAGGTTCGGAGCAGGCGCCAACCATGATATCGGCCTGCCACAACTGCTCGTCTATTTGCTTAAAAAGCACCGGGATAGTGCCCATATACATGGTGATTCCCTGCATCTTTGCGCCCTGTATCTGCGTATCGGATGGCATGTGCAAAGAAACAGAAAACGACGACTCAGGATGGACACGCTCGGCACTTAGGGCGAAGTAAAATGGCTCGATATGCAAGGGGTGGTAATCACAACAATGGGTGAGCGGCCCATCTTTGACTATACTCATGTCGGCGTCGTCACACGCGGTCAATGACAGCAGCGTCGCCAACAGGGGAAACAAAATAAGGTAGTGACGGGTGTGGAACGGCGGCAGCATGGTTATTTATTGAACATTAATTTAGCGACAATATTAACCAAAGGGATCACCGCTGACTAGGCATTAGTTAAAAAATCCCCAACTTCGCGTGATAATTTGATTGAAGTCATTATTTTAGCCATTTGCGCTATCTTTTTGAGGTCAAAAATTTTATTATTTCGACCGCAAATAATAAGAGTGTTGTGAGTCTGCTTTCTGAAACGCTTAGTGAAATGAGAGTTTTAGGTAGTCGGCTTTGACACCATCAGTAGGCCCTATTCGCAAGAGTAGGTATTTCATTTCTAATCGCATAATAATGCAGCGGAAACCTGACAATGAGCCAAACAGTAGCATCACAAACTGAGTACAACTATAAAGTTGTTCGCCAATTCGCTATTATGACAGTGATTTGGGGCATCGTTGGCATGAGTGTTGGTGTGTTAATTGCTGCCCAGCTTGCCTGGCCAGCATTGAACTTCGACACCCCATGGCTAACATACTCTCGACTACGTCCGTTACACACGAACGCAGTTATCTTCGCATTCGGCACCAGTGCCCTGTTCGCAACGTCTTACTACGTTGTGCAGCGTACCTGCCAAACGCGCCTTTTCTCCGATAAACTTGCAGCTTTCACCTTCTGGGGCTGGCAACTGGTTATCGTTTTAGCCGCCATTACCCTGCCTTTGGGTATTACCAGCTCGAAAGAATATGCCGAGCTTGAGTGGCCAATCGATATCCTAATCGCCATCGTCTGGATTTCTTACGCTGTTGTTTTCTTTGGCACCCTGATTAAGCGTAAAGTATCGCACATCTATGTTGCCAACTGGTTCTATGCCGGCTTCATTATCACGGTTGCGGTATTGCACATTGTTAACAGCATGGCCGTACCGGTATCACTGACTAAGTCATACTCTATCTACGCCGGTGCCGTTGATGCCATGGTACAGTGGTGGTACGGTCACAATGCGGTAGGTTTCCTACTGACCGCTGGTTTCCTTGGTATGATGTACTACTTCGTACCTAAGCAAGCGGGTCGCCCTGTTTATTCTTACCGTCTATCGGTTGTTCACTTCTGGGCACTTATCTCTCTATACATCTGGGCTGGTCCTCACCACCTACACTACACCGCGCTACCTGACTGGACTCAGTCACTGGGTATGGTGATGTCTGTAATTCTATTCGTTCCGTCTTGGGGTGGTATGATCAACGGTATCATGACGCTATCTGGCGCATGGCACAAACTACGTACCGACCCGGTACTTCGTTTCCTAGTTGTATCGCTTTCTTTCTACGGTATGTCTACGTTCGAAGGCCCAATGATGGCTATCAAGTCAGTAAACGCGCTTTCGCACTACACTGACTGGACCGTTGGTCACGTACACTCGGGTGCCCTAGGTTGGGTTGCCATGATTTCAATCGGTGCAACATACCACCTGATCCCTGCACTATTCGGCCACAGCCGTATGTACAGCGTGAAACTGGTTAACACCCACTTCTGGCTACACACAGTAGGTGTTGTACTGTACATCGTTGCTATGTGGATCTCTGGCGTAATGCAAGGTCTAATGTGGCGTGCAGTAAACGAAGACGGTACGCTTATGTACAGCTTCGTACAATCGCTAGAAGCATCACATCCTTTCTACATCATGCGTTTCCTAGGCGGTGTATTCATCGTAGCGGGTATGCTGGTAATGGCCTACAACAGCTATCGCACTATTGCAGCTAAGAAAGGCTCAATTGCAGACGATGCGCAAGCACAAGTAGCTTAAGGGGTAGGATGATGAGCAATAATAACTCTAGCAACAAACACGAAATTGTTGAAAAGAACGTTGGCCTAATGGCCATTCTCACGGTGTTCGCAATCAGCTTTGGTGCCCTAGTGGAAATCACTCCGTTGATGTTCCAAAAGACACCACTGTGCCGGTAGACGGTCTACGTCCTCTAACGGCGCTAGAACTTGAAGGCCGCGACATCTATGTACGTGAAGGTTGTTACAACTGTCACTCACAGATGATCCGTCCTTTCCGTGACGAAGTTGAACGCTACGGCCACTACTCTGTTGCTGGTGAAAGCGTGTGGGACCACCCATTCCAGTGGGGTTCTAAGCGTACCGGTCCAGATCTGGCTCGTGTTGGTGAACGTTACTCTGACGATTGGCATTATGCTCACTTAATGGACCCACGCGCCGTGGTTCCTGAGTCAAATATGCCGGCTTTTCCTTGGTTAGATGAAAACGTACTTGATGGCAAGTTGACCGCCAAGAAAATGGAAGTTTTCCGTGACTTTGGTGTGCCTTACACGGATGAAGACATCCAGGGCGCGCAAGAGTCTGTAAACGGCAAGACCGAAATGCAAGCGCTTATCGCTTACTTGCAGCAACTTGGCACACACTTGAAGTAATTATTATGGATTACGGCACGTTCAGAGGCATTTTAACTCTGGTAATAATGGTACTTTTTATCGTGATTGTGTTGTGGGCCTTCAGCAAGCGCAGCAAAAAGCGCTTCGACGATGCAGCCAACGCCGTGTTTGAAGACGAAAAGAAACACCAAAGCACAATCACTAATGAGGAAAAGGAGTCTGAGAAATGACTAGCTTTTGGAGTATTTGGGTCATCGTTCTAACCTTGGCCTGTCTAGTTCTTATCTTCGGCCTACTAGTTTGGAACTTAAAGAACTTCGTAGGTGTTAAAGAAGGCGAGAGCTGTGGCCATGAATTCGATGGCATCGAAGAAATTAACAACCCGCTGCCTAAATGGTGGACTTACATGTTCTTCGCGACCTTCGTGTGGGCCGTGTACTACCTAGCAGCCTACCCTGGCCTGGGTAACTTTGAGGGTTTGTTAAAGTGGAAAAGCTCTAACCAGGGCGTAACATCACTAGAAGAGTCGAAAAAAGCGGTTGAAGACATGCACGCTAACGGCTACCGCATCCAGCTGGATGGCGAGTACCGCGCGGCAGAAGAAAAATTCGGCCCTATTTTTGAGTCATTCGCTAAACGTGACGTACTGGACCTGGCATCTGACGAGCAAGCGCTAGAAATCGGCCAACGCCTGTTTCTACAAAACTGTGCTCAGTGTCACGGCTCTGACGCCCGTGGTGGTGACGGCTTCCCTAACCTAACCGACAATGATTGGTTATACGGTGGTACGCCTGACAAGATCAAAGAAACGCTACTACACGGTCGTGTTGCTGCTATGCCTAGCTGGGAAGCAGCCCTTGGTGACCAAGGCATCAAAGAAATGACTGCCTATGTACTTAGCCTTTCTGGTCGTACGGTTAACCAACGTGATGCCGCCGCAGGTAAAACTAAGTTTGCCATGTGTGCTGCCTGTCACGGTGCCGACGGTAAAGGTTCGGTGGCTCATAACCTACCTTTCGGTGCGCCTAACCTAACCGACAACACCTGGTTATACGGCAGCGGTTCAGCTCGTTCTGTAGAAGAAACGCTACGTAACGGTCGTGCCGGTGTAATGCCAGCGTGGAAAGACATTCTTGGCGAAGACAAGGTTCACCTGTTGACCGCCTACGTATACAGCCTGTCGCAAGACAAGTAAGCATACGAATTTAATCGAAATCAAAAAAGCCTCCTATTTGGAGGCTTTTTTTTAGGATTTTATTCACCAATGCCGTAAAATAGCCGTCACTTATCTGGCAACTAACTTGGTATTATGAACGCAACTCCCTGGTATAAGCAGTTTTGGCCTTGGTTTTTACTTTTCTTCCCTCTTGCAACCATTATTGCCTGTGTTGGCCTGATCACTCTGGCGGTGGGCAATGGCCCGGATATGGTGGTCGATGACTACTATAAAAAAGGCAAGGCCATCAACCTCGAGTTAACCAAGTTCAATAAGGCTAAGGCCTTGTATTTACATGGCGATTTGCAAATCACTGGTGAGCGTATCAGCTTTACCTTCACGAAGGGCGATGACTCAAAGGTAGCGGCGCTAAACATAGGGTTATATCACCGTACCATTGGCGATAAAGACCAGACCTTCAGGCTTACCAAAAACGCTCGTGGCCAGTTCACCACCCTACTCGATGCACCTATCGAGCAAGGTGCCTATACGGTGTTTATCACCCCATTCGATGACACCTGGAAGTTAAAAGAAAACATTCAACTGCCACAACCGGGCGCGATTAAAGTGAGCCCCGAGTATAAATAAATGAGCATGCAGTCCTGCTTTCATTGCCTGGAGCCCATACCCAAGGGCTTCAATGAGTCGGTTGTTGTTAACAACCAGCCCGAGCCCATGTGTTGTATTGGCTGTAAGGCGGTGGCCGAGACCATTATCGCTCAGGGCATGAGTGACTATTACAAATACCGCACCGAGTCCGCGGGCAAGGTTCAGCAGCTGGTGCCAGAGCAACTGGCATTGATCCAAAGCTATGATAACGAGTCTATCCAGCAGGAATTTATTTCCCATCAGGGCAATGACAAAGAAGTACTGCTAAGTGTGGAAGGCATAAGCTGTGCTGCTTGTGCCTGGCTGATTGAAAAACAGCTGTTGGCTCATTCCGGGGTGAAGCGCGTCGATGTAAATACCTCAACCCATCGCGCCATGATCGTCTGGGACGACACTCAGGCCAAACTCAGTACCCTGATCACCAGCCTGGCGGAGATCGGCTACAAGTCTTACCCCTTCCAGGCCGATAACGAAGCGGCGCAAAAGCAGGCACAGGCAAAGAGTTTTATTCGCCGTCTCGGTGTGGCCGGCTTGATGACCATGCAGGTGATGATGTTTGCCTTCGCCATGTACTTTGGCATGTTTTCCGGCATGGAAGACAACTTTGAACAGTATTTTCGCTGGATCAGCCTAAGCCTGGCCACGCCGGTAATTTTCTACTCAGCACTGCCGTTTTTAAGTAACGCCATCACCGGCTTAAAGGCCAAACAATTAAATATGGATGTGCCCGTCTCCTTGGCCATTTTCGGCGCCTATTTTGCTAGCGGTTATGCCACCGTCAGCGGTACCGGCGAGGTGTATTTTGAGTCCATCTGTATGTTTACCTTCTTACTGCTGCTGGGCAAATACCTGGAGTTTCGCGCCCGCCTCAAAGCCAGCGAATTCACCGCAAACCTGCAGCAACTGCTGCCACTGACGGCCCGCGTGGTTGACGGCGATAACGAAGAGCAGTTGATCAGCGCTAAGTTGTTAAAGCTCGGCGATACGGTGCGAGTCAAAGCCGGCGAAACCATTGCCGCCGACGGCCTGGTGGTGAGCGGGCGCTCCAGCGTCGATGAGTCAATGATGACCGGCGAACATCACCCAGTTAACAAAACCCACGGCGATCAGGTTCATGCCGGCACGGTAAATCACGACGGAGTGTTAACCTTAGAGGTAAACAAGGTAGGCCAAAACACCCTGGTCAATCAGATTATTCGCCTGCAGCACAGTGCCCTGAGTCAACGCCCGAAAATTGCGCAAATCACCGACAAGGTGGCCCAGTGGTTTGTCGCCTGCTTATTGGTTTTTGCCTCGATTACCGCGTTGTCCTGGTATCAAATCGATCCGGAACATGCCTTTTGGGTGACCATAGCTGTCTTGGTTGCCACCTGCCCCTGTGCCTTGAGCCTGGCAATTCCCACGGCGCTCACCTGTGCGGTGGCCAACCTCACCAAGCGGGGCGTGTTAATAAAACAAGCCCATGTGCTGGAAACCGCCACCAAGTTGACCAAGGTCGGTTTTGATAAAACAGGCACGCTGACCTACGGCCGCTTCGCCATCGCCGAAATAGAAATTCTCGATACCAGTTACAGCGACCAGCAGTTGCGTTCATTAGCGGCCAGTTTGGAGCGCTATTCCGAGCACCCAATTGCCAAAGCCTTTAGCGATATCACTCCCATTCACCCCCAACCGGAGCAGGTGGAAGTGCATACCGGCTTTGGCGTTGCCGGGGTGTGGCAAGCACATCGGGTACATATAGGCAAGGCCAACTGGTTCACCCACGACCTTGACCTCAATGCCCAGGCGGTGTTGTTTATCGACCAACAGCCCGTGGCCGCCTTTTATCTGGAGGACCAGGTACGTGACCATGCCGAAGCGCTGCAAGCGGAGCTTAAAGAGCAAAATATCAGCCGTGTGATGCTCACCGGTGACCCTTCTACAGCCGGTGAGTTCTTGGCCGAAAAGCTGGAGCTCGATGCCTACCACGGCGCCCTGCTTCCCGAAGACAAGCTGGCGTTAATGCAAACATGGCATGGCGAAGGACAGGTATGCGCCATGATAGGTGATGGCGTGAACGACAGCCCTGTCTTTAATGCCGCTCACCTCTCCATTGCAATGGACAGCGGTGCCGATATTTCTAAAAACACCGCCGATGTGGTACTGCTTAACAGCGACTTACGCTCGGTGGCGCAACTGATCCGCGTGGCCAAACAAACGCGGCGCATCATTAGGCAGAACTTAACCCTGTCTTTGTGTTATAACGGAGCTATTCTGCCCCTTGCCGCCTTGGGCTGGGTCGCCCCTTGGATGGCGGTGATCGGCATGTCGGCAAGCTCGATTATTGTTATAACCAATTCACTACGGCTGCTGCGCTTATGAGTATCATCTACGTTTTAATCCCCATTGCCATTTTGTTTGTGCTTATCGCCATAGGTATTTTTTTCTGGGCGGTCAGAAGCGAGCAGTTTTCCGATCTGGAAAAGCAAGGTCACAGTATTCTCTTTGAAGACGACAAAGAGGAACACGACAAGAGCAATGAACGAGATTAACTTTGCCGCGGCCCTGCTTATGGGCCTAGCCGGTAGCGGTCACTGCGTCGCCATGTGCGGGGGTATCGCCGGCACGTTTCAGCTCGCCAGCCGCGATCTGCCGCCGCTCGGGGCAACCCTTGCCTATAATGCCGGGCGCTTAAGCAGCTATGCCCTTGCCGGTGCCCTGGTCGGCGGTTTTAGCGCCGCATTCGCCAGTCAAAATAACCATATTAGTCAGGCTTTGAGCCTGCTCAGTGCGGTGTTCATGGTCCTCGTTGGCCTCTATGTGATGCGCCTATTTAACCCCCTGGGCGGCATAGAAAAGCTCGGAAACTGGGCTATTTGGCGCCATATCGTCAAGCTTAATCGTCACCTGATGCCGGTCAATAGTTACCCCAAGGCACTGTTATATGGCGCGTTGTGGGGTTGGTTGCCCTGTGGTTTGGTATACAGTGCCCTCACCTGGGCTATTTTCAGCCAAAGTGCAGCCGACGGTGCCTTATTTATGGCTTTGTTTGCCCTGGGGACTTTACCCGCGCTGCTCGCCTTGGGCTTGGGCGCCAACGCCATAAAGGGTATACTTAACCAAACGTGGGTGCGCCTGGTGCTAGGTAATCTATTACTTTGGTATGGGCTCTATAGCTTGGTTATTGCAAGTGCCTCGCTAGTCACGTAGATTTAACTTCATCTCTTGCTTACCTTGGAATGTAAAATGGACGTAAAAACACAACTTTCTGGTAAATTCGCCGGTAAATCGAATTGCACCATTAGCTGTACCAACTGCTCTATCTCACAGTTGTGCCTTCCTTTTAGCTTAAATGGCGAAGAAATGGACCGCCTTGATGAAATCATTGAGCGCAAAAAGCCACTGCACAAGGGCGACTACCTGTTCGAGTCCGGCACTAAGCTAAAGTCCATTTTCGCGGTTCGCAGCGGCTCGTTTAAGTCCTTCACCCTTTCCGAGCAAGGTGAAGAGCAGATCACTGGTTTTCATCTTGCGGGAGATCTCGTGGGTTTCGATGGCATTCATACCTTTACTCACCAAAGCTTTGCCCAGGCCATGGAGACCTCTATGGTGTGTGAAATTCCCTTTGAAACCCTCGATGATTTGGCCGGACGCTTGCCAAAATTGCGCCAGCAGATCATGCGCCTGATGAGCAACGAGATTAATTACGATCAGGAGATGCTGCTGCTACTGAACAAAAAGACCGCTGAGCAACGCCTTGCGTCGTTTTTGCATACCTTGTCTCGTCGCTTTAGCGAGCGTGGTTTCTCGGCCCGTGAATTTCGCCTTACCATGACCCGAGGTGAAATTGGTAATTACCTGGGTTTAACCGTTGAAACCATCAGCCGTTTACTCAGCCGTTTCCAAAAAAGTGGTTTTATTAGCGTCGACGGTAAATTTATTACCATCAACGATCATCAGCAACTTGCTCAGGCCGCAGCGATTTCTACGCCAAGCAGTTGATCTGACTCAAACTAAGTCCATTAGCGCCTTTAAATATCAGAGATTTCGATTACACTCAAAGATGTATTGAAATACTCTTAAAATTAGGTATTAAGGAGGCGCATAATGGACAAAATTAAACGAATACTCGCAGTTGTCGACCCTTCCGTCGAGCTACAACAGAGCTTATCTCGAGCCGCTGAAATAGCACGCAACACCGGCGCAAAAATAACCGCCTTCTTATCCATCTACGATTTCTCTTATGAAATGACCACCATGCTTAGCGGCGATGAGCGTGAAGCCATGCGCAGAGCCGTGATCGCCGATAAACAGCAGTGGCTACAATCGTTATCGGCACAGCATGAGGACATCAGCTTCGATACCAAGGTGGTGTGGCATAACCGTCCTTTTGAAGCCATTATTCGTGAGGTGTTAGAGCATGAATATGACTTGGTGATCAAGGGTACCCATCAGCATCACGCTCTTAAATCGGTGATTTTCACCCCTACCGACTGGCACCTTATTCGTAAGTGCCCCACTCCGTTGTTGCTGGTGAAGGATCATAAGTGGTTGGTTGGCGGCGCTATTTTGGCGGCCGTTAATGCATCCAGTGATGATGAAGAGCATCAAGCACTGAGCGAGCGCATTATTAAGGATGCCCAGTTTATTAGCAAAATCGCTCAGGGCGATCTGCACCTGGTCAATGCCTACCCGGCAACTCCGGTCAATATTGCCATCGAAATCCCCGAGTTTAACCCGTCTCAATATAATGAAACGGTGAAAGAGCACCACCTAAATTCCACCCGGGAGCTGGGTAAGCAATTTGGTATTGCCGAGCATCATCAACATGTGGAAGAAGGCCTGCCCGAAGACGTGCTGCCTCGCCTGGCGAAAAAACTCGACAGCGAATTGGTGGTCATTGGTACCGTGGGTCGTACCGGGTTTAGTGCTGCACTCGTGGGTAACACCGCCGAGCATGTGATCGATAGCCTTGATTGCGATGTACTGGCGCTTAAGCCGGACGGCTATCGCAGCCCCCTAGAAGATTAACGTTTTTCAAAACCCAAAGGCAGCATCAGCTGCCTTTTTCTTGATGCCTAGAGTGCGTCAGCCTATAATACGCGCCTTTGATTTTAGCCGTAACGAGGGTGCCCAGGTGTCGCATTCAGCACAAGCCAAAGCGCAATACAATTTCAACAAACTGCAAAAGCGCTTACGCCGCCATACCGGTCAGGCCATTGCCGACTTTAATATGATTGAAGAAGGCGATCGCATCATGGTGTGCTTGTCTGGTGGTAAAGACAGCTACACCCTGCTGGATATACTGCAAAACCTGCAACGTTCGGCACCAGTCAACTTCGAGCTGTTCGCCGTAAACCTAGATCAAAAGCAGCCCGGCTTCCCAGAACATATTCTCCCTGGATACCTTAATGAGTTGGGTATTGAATACAAGATAGTCGAGGAAGACACCTACGCCATCGTTAAGGACAAGATCCCCGAAGGTAAAACCACCTGCTCGCTATGCTCACGTCTGCGCCGCGGCATTTTGTACCGCACCGCCAAAGAAATGGGCGCCACCAAGATTGCCCTGGGCCATCACCGTGACGATATGATAGAAACCATGTTTCTGAACATGTTCTATGGTGGCAAGTTAAAAGGGATGCCGGCGAAACTCATGAGCGATGACGGCCAGCACATGGTGATTCGTCCCTTGGCTTACTGTAAGGAAGTGGATATCGCCGAGTATGCAGAGCATAAGGAGTTCCCGATTATCCCTTGTAACCTGTGTGGTTCGCAGGAAAATCTGCAACGACAAAACATCAAAGCCATGTTGCAGCAATGGCATAAACAACATCCGGGACGCATCGAAAGCATCTTTACCGCGATGCAAAACGTGGTGCCTTCGCACCTGGCCGACACTCATTTATTTGCCTTTAGCGACTTACAAACCGGCGAGGTGATCGACGGCGGTGACACGGCGATGGATAAACCTGAGGTACCCGTCATCCCCGTAGGCTATGACCAAGAAGATGAGGTCGCCGATACGACCCCTGCGATTATTGAACTGACTTAATGTCACCCTGAAAAAAGCGCTAATGAGCGCTTTTTTCATATATACAAGGCGGCTAGCCTATTCGCAGCCCTCCTCAATTTCATTAACACAAATATCACCGGTTTCAGTAAAGGTGGCATTACCGTCGACTCCTATGGCACCCACTTCAATTTTCATTTCCGTATTTGCCGGCAAGGCATCCAAAAACTCTTGTGAGACCGCAACCTGAAACGCCGATGCGGGCACCCGAACACTGAATTTCATCTTCGCCAAGGGATCTCCATCCTCGACAACGGTATCCATAACGACCTCCCACGCACCGACGGCTACAAATTCGGGGTGCATAGGCAAGCTACCATCACTGACTAAGTCATCAAGTTCGCCTCTGGTCGCACATTTACCAAGATCATTACCCGGCTCCCAGGTGATCACTCCACCATTATATGAAACATTGGCGGGCGCGGCCGGTAGGTGATAGGTAAGCAAGGTCTCTCCCTCGGCTTTTTCTCCTTCTTCACCTTTGCCCGTGACCATATAGATGCCGGGTTGCCAGCGCTCTAGAAACTCACTTAGTGTGACTATTTCTTCATCCTCTTCAGCTTCCGGATCATTCCAACACAAGGGTTCGGCGCTTTCGGCAAAGGTTTCGGTCAAGGTTTGTTCCTTCAATGACCCCCCGACTTTGTACTCGAACAGTTTGGCGCCATCTGGGTCCGTCAGCCGCGCCGACTCAAGGTCGTCACCGTCGAATAAAAAGTGGAAACCTATGTCTCCGTCGCTGGCATTAATTTCAATCAGAGCCAGGCATTCTCCGAAATCACCGCAGGGTTCGGTTGCCAAGCCCTGCATACTTGCGCCTGAGGTGACCACAAACAGCATGGCTCCTATTTTGGATATGTATTGCATTTTATATTCCTCGTTGCTTGCTTTTAACGGCGATCGAGGCATTCGCATAATACAAAATGAACGGGTCACCGTCATTACACTCGTAGAAAGTATAGAAGCGAGACAGGACTTTGCAGCGAGCAATAGGAAGAGTTTTGTTAGTCTGCCGTAGTACAGACAATCAAGGTTGAAATGGGGTGGGTCAGTAGCCCGGCGGCACCGGGCACTATGGTCAAAGATTAACCTTTATCAATCCAGGGAGTGATGCGCACCAGTTTGCCGCCATCAACCAATACCGTATCACTGTCTTGCCACTTATTTTTGATAGTGACCTTACAACGGGTGTCAACGCACTGCCAATCGGAGGGTACATTGGTCGGTACCGAGCCGTTAAAGTGCAGCTGAATGCCCTGCTGCTCTGGTAACAAGAAGGACATCAGGGTACCGACGAAGAAACCGGAAAGATCTGCTAATAGCTCATCAAATTCTTCATTTACCTGATAGAGCTGCCCTGCGGTGATCCCCTGTTGCGGCATTTTCGCTTCAATTTGCATGCTCAACTGACAACCACCGGCACTAGCGGGCGTTACCACCACCATGGCCTTGTGAGTATCAAGCTCTTTATCAAAGGGTAAAAACAGCTGACCTTGGTCGTTGTAAGTCAAGGCATAGCTTTGCTTTTCCGTTAAGATTTCACCCTCAGCAATATCGCACGGTTTGGCATCGGCATAGGTTTTTAAATAGAAACCTACCTGCGCATACTGATATTCGCCTTCGTTCACCACTTCCATGCGGTCATAAAACCCGTCGTAAGACATCACTACGGGCTCGGCGGCCGCGCCAAACGACAAAATTAATAAAGGGGATAACCAGGAAGACAATTTAATCATCAAAATACGCCTCATTATGATCTATCATCGCGTGCAGCTCTTCGATATAGGCTTCACCGCGTTCGGAGTAGGACATTAACCCATAGGCCAGCGCTTTAGCACTCAAGGGTTGTTGTGCCTGGCGCAATTCGGCGCGAATGTCGCGCAGCTCGCGATAAGCATTATGGGTATTAATGTTGTAAAAATACGCATCGACCGCCTCTTGTACCGATTGATACACGGCCACTTCATGTTTAGCACCCTGGTTACGGCGCTTGGGCACCAGGCCACAGCCTTCACTAAAACACCATTGGCCAAAAAAGTTTAAGCCGATACGGGCAAAGCGCGAGGTGCCCCAGGCCGACTCATTGGCCGCCTGCATCATCACCAGCTCTTTTGGGATCACATCAACGCGACGTAATGCCTGTTGCAATGACAGTTCGCCGATTTCTTCATCCGCAAGGCCATATTCGGCAAAGATGTCTGCCACCTTTTGCTCTTGTGTGGTGGATAAGGCCTGCTGATACTGCACCATCATCAGGGCAATTTCTAAGCTCGCACGCTGCTCCCTGACTCGGCCGTTTGCTTTTTCCACCGGACCACGAATAAAGTCAAAAAACAGGGATTTTTTCTTTTTGATATCCGTCACTTGTGCAAAGTTCGGTAGCTTCACATTATGCCGTGGTTTCTCTACCACCGGCTTTTTAGCCACCTGCTCAGGAGTCGCGTCTGTGACTTGTGCACCTTGCTCTTGCTGCCCCCAAATAAAGGGGTACAAAAGACCGGTAATGGATACGATGGCGAATAAAACGAGTCCCAGTTTTTTGATCATGACACCTCTAGAATTCATCTGTCTGGATAAACAAACGGCACATTATATCCTAACAGAGGCAAATACGAAATAATCACTACTTGAGCGCTAACATCATACAAGACAATGAGTTATTTATTGTTTACACTGAGTATATAAGACTCAGGGTGACGAGTATTGCATGGCCGATATTTGGCAACAAAGACGCACAGGTGAAGATAAGCACCGCCCCAATGATAATCGCTCTTCGTGGCAAGTGGATCGCTCACGTATCATTCATGCCGCTGCATTTCGTCGCTTACAGGCAAAAACGCAGATCATGGGCATCGGTCTCAACGACTTTCACCGCACCCGCCTTACCCACTCTTTAGAAGTTGCTCAAATTGGCAGCGGTCTGCTGCGCCATTTGGGCCGACAGCACCCCGAGGTCAAATGCCTACCCGACGACTCCCTGTTGGAAACCTTGTGTTTAGCACACGATATCGGTCATCCGCCATTTGGCCACGGCGGGGAAATTGCCCTTAATTATATGATGCGTGAACACGGTGGTTTTGAAGGCAATGCGCAGACCCTGCGGATTGTCGCCAAGCTCGAACCCTATACCCAGGGCTATGGCATGAACCTAACCCGCCGTACCCTGCTGGGCTTTATCAAATACCCGGCGATGCTCGATACCTTATGGCACAGCAAGCCATCGGAACCGGCGCAGCAGCGCTATATCAAGGCCAACGAATGGCGCCCTGCCAAAGGTTTGTATGGCGACGACAGCGATTTGGTGGACTGGATCTTTGCGCCCCTCAGTGCCGCAGATCGTACCTTGTTCCAAAGCCATCAGCCGCTGGATAGCTTCCGCGCCAAGACCTTGTATAAGTCGGTCGATGCCTCCCTCATGGAGCTTGCCGACGACATCGCCTACGCGGTTCATGACTTAGAGGATGCCATTGCCACCGAGCAGATCACCATCCACGATTGGCAATCTCATGCCGAGCCTGCCCTCGCTGAGCTCGACTGCCCCTGGTTGAGCGATGCCAATATGGCGCAACGATTATTTTTCCAATGCGAGGCGCAGCGCAAGGACATTATCGGTGAATTAGTTAATTTGTTTATAACCCAGGCCAGACTGTTGCCCACCGACGGGGATTTTAGTTGCGATATTCTTAGCTACCAGGTGGCCTTGCCACCGAGTTATCAGGCGCTGCTGGATGGCCTTAAAGGCTTTATCTATAAGCGCCTTATTCGCGCCCCGCATATGCAGCAGATCGAGTTTAACGGTCAAAAGCTGATCATCGAGTTGTTTGAAGCCTTTGCCAGCGACCCACTGCGCCTATTACCGGAAACAACCGCCATCGCTTATCGCCAGGCGGAACAAAGCGGTACCAGCACCTATCGGGTGTTGTGCGATTATCTCAGCGGCATGACCGATGAGTATGCTTATAAAACCCACCAGCGCCTGTTTAGCAGCAGCGCTTATTAACAAAACAGGCTTTGCGCCTAAGAATGCGAGCTTAACGTTGCACCCGTTTGTACCCTCGGCAGATTGACCTATTATTAATAGGCAATTAATTGCGTTTATTCACCCCCGTTGAAAACCGAGTTGCAAAGGAAGTCGCGATGCCATTTTTCGCCCTGTTTATGGTTATTTTTGCTCTGTTGTTAGCGCCAGGAGTTTATGCTCAACAGCCTTCGTTATTCATTGAAGAGCGCCAGGCCATTGTCAAAGACATAGATAAATATGACTGGATACGCCTGAGCTCAGGGGAGTGGCTAAAGGGCGAGTTCAAAGCCATGTACGACAAACAAATCGAGTTTGATAGCGACATACTCGATACCTTGTTTATCGACCGCGAAGATGTGCACATGGTGATATCCGGCAGGGCCCATAGTGTGCGTTTTAATGATGGATCGGTGAGCGAAGGACCCTTACTGATAGGCCCAGACTATGTCCAGGTGGGCGAACGTAAACTAACCTATTTGCCCAAAGACTTGGTTTCCATCGCCGCCAGCGCAAACAATGTCGGCGGTGCCTGGTATGCCAAGGTGGGCATTGGCGCCAATCTCAGCCGTGGAAATACGGAGCAAACAGAGCTCTCCGCCAGTGTCGATATTAAGCGGCGCACCGCCACCAATCGACTGCTGATAAACGCGCTAGCGGCACGCACCAGTAATGACGAAGAGGTCACGGAAAATAACGTACGCGCCAACGGCACCTTTGACTGGTTTTATACCAAGGCACTGTATTTTCGTCCGGTATTTTTCGAGTACTACCGCGACCCGTTTCAAAATATCGACCATAAGTACACCTTGGGTGCCGGGGTAGGTTATTACGTGGTTGATAATCAACGCTGGGAGTGGGATGTTGGTCTGGGTCCGGCCTATCAACGAACACAGTTTGCCAATGTCGCCGCCGATGCGGCCAGTAGCAACTCCTCCACCTCGGCTTATTTTGCATCGAATATGGATTATGAACTGACGTCTGACATAGATTTAAACTTTGACTACCGCTTTACCTTTGCCGAACAGGCCGCCGGCGGCAATGCCCAGCATGCCTTGGCCGGTGCCTCTATAGACATCACCAGTGATATCGATTTCGATATATCGCTACTTTGGGATCATTTGCAATCTCCCATTGCCAATGCCGATGGCAGCTTACCTAAAAAGGACGACTACAAGATGATCGTCACCTTTGCCGTCGAATTATAGGAGTGAATATGGCCGTGATACCCCCTCGACGCCTCAGCGGCGCCACAGTACAAAGCCCCACCAAGGGCCCCATTTTTGGCCTGGTCCTAACTCTGATGATGTTGGCCACGCCGGTACAAGGTGCCACGGTCGAAGAACGCTTAGCCGCGCTGGAACGTCGCATTACCGAATTAGAGCAGCAATTAAAACAAAAGGATGCCGAGATTGAACGACAACTTAAGCTTAAGGACGCCGAAATCGCTGCAATAAAACGCCCTCTCACCACGGTCAAAACCCAAACCGAGGAGCCCAGAAGTAAGATCAATGGCCGTCTATATCAGGAGTACGAACGCCCAAGCTACCGTTTTAAAACACCACCAAAAAGCATTTTCCTGAGCGACTCGGAAACCACCTTGCAAATTGGTGGGCAAATCTGGCTCGATGCCATCTATAACGATGGTGAAATGGTCAACCGCGGCGCCTTCCAAACCTCCTCAATTCTGTTTGAAGGCAACGCCAGTGACGATGACACCCTGCTTAGCGCTGGACAATCTAAACTCTCCTTTCGCAGTCATACCCCCACCGAGCATGGCGATATGACCACACGTTTTGAATTTGATATGTTCGATGCCGATGGCAAGGCTGATTTTAATCTCACTCACCTCTGGGGAGAGCTGGGCAACTGGGGGGCTGGGCAGACCTTTAGCGGTTTTATGGACATCAACTCCTTTCCCAATATCCTCGATTATTGGGGCCCATCGGCCATGGTGTTTGCCCGCCACCCGCAAATTCGTTATCGCCGCAGTTTAAGCAACGGTAGCTCCTGGACGGTGGGCATTGAGCGCTCAGATGCAGATCTTGCGTTACCGGTTTATATCGACCCGGCGTCCCTGAACTATAGCGAACAAAACGACTGGCCCGATGCCAGCGCCAGCTATACCTATCCATTTGAGCAGGGATATATTAAAACAGCACTGATATTACGTTATTTGGGATATAAAACCACCCAGCAAGAAGACAAGGTATGGGGCTGGGGTATCAATGTCAGCGGCACCTATGATCTGGACTACAGCCATAGTCTCAAATTTCAATTGGCTAACGGCAAAGGCATAGGCCGCTACCTTAACGATCCCTGCTGCCATTATTATGCCGATATCACCGGCGGAAGCGATGCCGGCCTGGACGGTAATGGCGAATTGACCGCCATCGGAGCCACGGCTGGCTTTATCTATCTGGATAAACAATGGAACGACAGCTACACCTCATCCCTTGGCATCAGCTATGTGGATATCGACAACATCATTACCCAGCATCCCTTCTCCTTTAACAACAGTCTCTACAGTACGGTAAACCTGATTTACAACCCCACCATCATGTCGCGCCTCGGGTTAGAGCTGCAATACGGTAAGTTGCAAAATTATCAGGGAGACAAGGGCGACAACATCCGCTTGCAGACTTCTTTTGGCTTTAAATATTAGAGCCACTTTCCCCCTTTAGTGATAAGGACTCACACAAATGAAAAAAATACTTTATTCGCTGTTATTGGTGTTGGCCTTCGGGTCCTCTACACAACTCGATGCCCGGCCCTACGACGCCGCCAAGGTTGAGCAGGTATTAGCCCAGGCCCACGCCTTGTATAAAGACGATAAAAGTGGCGCCAATGCGGATTATATTCCCGCCCTGGCCAAGGTCGACAGCGAGCGCTTTGCTATTGCCGTGGTCACCGTCAACGGCGAGGTTTTTACCCGTGGCGATATCAATACTCGCTTTTCAATTCAGTCCATTTCCAAGGTATTCACCCTGGCTCTGGCCATGGAACAAAAAGGTGCCGAGGCTATCCGAGATAAAATCGGTGTTAACGCCACCGGCTTGCCCTTTAATTCGGTGGCGGCCATTGAGTTGAATGAGGCCAGAGCTGTCAATCCCTTGGTAAACGCCGGAGCCATGGCCACTGTCAGCCTGATAGGCGGCGATAAGGCCGAACAAAAGTGGCAGGCAATCAGTGCTTGGTATGAGCAATTTGCCACAACTAAACTCGGGGTCCTTGAGGAGGTCTATAGCTCCGAGTCCAACAGTAACGGTCATAATCTGGCCATTGCCGAGCTGCTTAAATCTTACGGTCGTTTTTACGGTGATGTGGATATCAACCTGGATATCTATACCCGCCAGTGCTCCGTGGGAGTCACCACCAAAGAGCTGGCGATGATGGCTTCTGTACTGGCCAATGGCGGCACCCACCCCATCAGTGGCGAGCGATTGATGAGTGCCGATAATGTTGAACGGGTCTTAGCGGTCATGACCACCGCCGGCTTATACGAAACCAGTGGTCAATGGGCCTACACCGTTGGTCTGCCGGCGAAAAGTGGCGTTGGCGGCGGCATTATCGCGATTATGCCGGGTAAATTCGCCATTGCCGCCTTTTCACCGCGCCTCGATGGTGCCGGCAACAGTGTACGTGCACAAAAAGCCATTGGTTATATTGCCGACAAAGCCAAGGCAAATATATTTAGCCATCAGGACTAACACAAGGTGCAAGGCGGCGAAAAGCGCCCCTGCCGTGTTGTCGCGATTCCTTCCAAGGGCACAAAATGCTACACTGGCGCGCTATTAATAATAACTTTCATCATTTATCACCAATGAAAATAATTTCCTTCAACATTAATGGCTTACGTGCTCGCCTTCATCAACTTCAAGCACTTATCGACAAACATCAACCGGATGTGATCGGCTTACAAGAAATTAAGGTGCATGATGAAATGTTTCCCGTCGCCGATGTCGAGGCCATGGGCTATCACGTTTATTTCCATGGCCAAAAAGCCCACTATGGGGTGGCCATGCTGACCAAAAAGCCGGCCAAAATGGTGAAAAAAGGCTTTTCCACCGACACCGACGAGCACCAAAAACGCATGATTGCGGTGACCGTGGAAAATGCCCAAGGGGAAGATGTCACCGTGCTCAATGGCTACTTTCCACAAGGCGATAACATCAATCATGAGACCAAGTTCCCATATAAACGTCAATTCTACAGCGACCTGATGGCCGAGCTAAGCAGCCAATACAGCGCCGACAGCAAACTAGTGGTAATGGGCGATATCAATATCTCCCCTATCGATTTGGATATCGGCATCGGCGAAGCCAACAAGAAGCGCTGGCTAAAAACTGGTAAATGTTCGTTCCAGCCAGAAGAAAGACAGTGGTTGGCCACCCTTACGAGTTGGGGCCTGGTGGACACCTTTAGACAGTTACACCCGGACGTTGACGACCAATATTCCTGGTTCGACTACCGCTCCAAGGGCTTCGACGACAACCGCGGTCTGCGTATCGACGTTATTCTAGCCACCCCCGCCTTGGCCAAATCATTAACCGACAGCGGTATCGACTATGAACTACGGGGTATTGAAAAACCCTCGGATCATGCGCCGGTGTGGAGCACCTTCGAGGGCTAATTGGTTATGTTGGTAAGCACCTTGGCCCTGGCGATTATCCTGATGTTGACCCTGGATAAACCCAGCGTGCTTGGTCTATGGCAGCGCCCGGCAAGACAAACCGGGCTCTTTGCCTGCGCCCTGGTGTTAGCGCTGTTGTGGCGAATTAAGGCAGGCATCGCCCCGGGGCTGGATATACATATTCTCGGTATTACCGCGGTGACTTTGATCCTCGGTTGGCGTTTAGCTACTTTGGCCGCAGTGCTGGCCACTGCTTTGCTTACGAGCTTTTCGACCATTGCCTGGGAAAACGCGGCGGTGTTTGCTATCACCACGGCGCTTATCCCTATTTACTTTAGCTATGGCGCCTTTGTGTTGGTTTATAACCTGCTGCCACGCCATTTATTTATCTATCTATTCGTTTGTAGTTTTCTTTGTGCTGCGCTGGCCAATTGCCTGAAGATCTTTGTCGGTGCCCTGTACTACTGGGCCATTGGCACCTATGAATGGCCTATGCTGATGGACAACTACGTGATTCTAAGTGCGCTTATCTGGTTCCCGGAAGCCATGCTCACCGGGATGGCCATGACCCTGCTGGTGATCTATCGCCCCCATTGGGTGCGCACCTTTTATGATAAGGAATACCTTGCACCATGAGTGCTTATTGCTGCCCCTTATGCCAACAACCTTTAGCCCGTCAGGGCAACAGCCTAAGCTGTGAACAAGGACACCAGTTCGATTATGCCAAAGAGGGCTATATCAATTTATTGCCGGTGCAATACAAAAAATCAAAACAGCCCGGTGACAATCAAGATATGGTGCAGGCCCGACGCCGCTTTTTATCAGCGGGCCATTATCAGTTTTTACGCCAGGCGCTCGCCGAACGCGTTAGCGCCTTGCATCAGGCGAACACGGCGGCCATCGACATGGGCTGTGGTGAGGGCTATTACACCAGCGAACTGGCAAACCAGTTACAGCATAAGGGTCAGGTCTACGGCATAGATATCGCCAAGCCAGCGGTACGCTACGCCGCCAAACGCTATGACACCTGCGAATTTGCGGTGGCATCGAGTAAACAGATCCCTTTGAAGGCGGGCTCGGCGTCGGTTGTGACCAGCGTGTTTGCGCCCATCTTTGCTCAAGAAAGCGCTCGTTTGTTGGCGCCACAGGGACACCTGGTGGTGGCCTCCCCCGGTCCGCGACATTTAGCCGAGCTTAAAGAGATAATCTATCGTGAGGTGCGTGAGCATCAGCCACTTGAAACACCCACCGGCTTTACTCGCAGCGCCGAACAACTGCTTAGCCATACTCTGACTCTTACTGGCGAGCAGGCGAGAGATCTGGCCTTAATGACGCCCTTTGCCTGGAAATTTAGTGTAGAGCAATTGGCTGCGCTTGCAGCACAGCCCGAATTTAAGGTGCAGGCCGAGTTTTACCTCAGCGAGTTTCAGAAGAGTTCCTGACGAAAAGTCTTGTCCATTTTATCAAACACGTCCTTTAGCAGTAGGGCCAGTTCTCGATAACGAGGCTTGGCCTTAGCCGGGGCGCCTTGATAACCCTGGGCCACCATTTTCGTGTAGATCTCCTTGTACCAATGGGCATGAGCCGGTGGCAGCGGTGACGACGCCCGTTTGGCGAGCCATAACAGCCCCTGTACCGGCAAGGATAAAATCAATAAGGCGCACGCCAGCGCCGGACCCAAGTAATGTTGCCCCAATAATTGCAATTGCACCACCAAGCTGGTGAGCGCCAGCAGCGGCATTACCTTAATTGCGAATAAGGTGGCACTGATAATACGGTTTTCCACAAACATGGGAGCCAGCTCTCGGCGCAGCGGCCAGAGTTTGGCGTAGCTATGCCCTTGTTGAATTTGTGCCATCATACTGTTTTGCATTTACGCCCCTTACAGCTAACGTTTAGTGGCAATATAAGGTAAAATAGCCGGTCCCACTGCAATAATACCTTGGTCTACATGTAGCCCTTGGTCATAACTATTATGACCAGGTTAAAAGCTATTACTATAGGTAAACGTGGGGTTTAATTTCTGATATTCAACCACGGGTCTACCAAATGTCTGTACAACACGTCCTAGTTTTAAATTGCGGCAGCTCGAGCCTAAAATTTGCGGTTATCGACGCCAGCAGCGGCGATGAACTGTTAAGCGGTTTAGCCGAACGCCTCCATAACGACGACGCTACCTTAAAGTATAAATTCGCCGGCAACAAAGAGCAAAACGCATTAGCCAGCGGAGCCGATCACAAAATCGCCATCGATGCCCTTGTTGCCCTGATCCACCAGTATGATCTGGCCAAGGATTTGATTGCCGTAGGCCATCGTGTGGTTCATGGTGGTGAGCAGTTTACCGGCTCTCAGGTGATCACCCCGGACGTGCTTGACGCCATTACCCAGACCGCGCAATTAGCGCCATTACATAACCCTGCTAACTTAACCGGTATTAAGGCAGCGCAAACGGCGTTTCCTGAGCTGGTCCAGGTTGCCGTATTCGACACCGCGTTCCATCAGAGCATGCCAAAGCACGCGTTTTTATATGCCTTGCCTTATTCGCTTTACAGAGACCATGGTGTACGCCGTTATGGCTTCCATGGCACCAGTCATCATTATGTATCCACTCAGGCCGTCGAGGCTCTGGGGTTGGCAGCAGATAATCACCGCTTGATCACCGCACATCTGGGCAATGGCTGCTCGGTCTGCGCCATTAAAAATGGTGCCAGTGTCGATACCAGCATGGGACTGACCCCACTTGAAGGCGTGGTCATGGGCACCCGCAGTGGCGACATCGACCCGGGCTTATTCGATTACCTCACCAGTCAGCTTGGCTATTCGGTGACCGAGGTCAATACCATGCTCAACCAGCAAAGTGGTTTACTCGGCATTAGCGAATTGTCTAATGACTGTCGCACCATAGAAGAGGCCTATCTAAAGGGACACGAGCAGGCCACTTTAGCGCTGGATATCTTTTGCTACCGCCTGGCCAAACAAATTGCCGCCTACCTGGTGCCGTTAAACGGTTTGGATGCTCTGGTCTTTACCGGCGGCATAGGTGAGAACTCAGACATTATTCGCGCCAAGGTGCTTGAGCACCTTCGCTTCCTTGGCTGGCAACTCGATGAAAAGCGTAACCTAGCGGCTCGTTTTGGCAAAAGTGGCGTTATTACCAGTGACAACAGCCCAATTACCGCCTTGGTGGTCCCTACCAATGAAGAGTGGATGATCTGCCAGGATGCGGCTCGTCTGGCACAAGGAGCTTAATCATGTCTAGACGTATTATGCTGATCCCCGTTTCCACCGGCGTTGGCCTGACTTCGGTGTCGGTAGGTTTGGTACGGGCGTTGGAACAAAAAGCACTGAAGGTCAACTTTTTCAAACCCATAGCCCAACCACGTCGCGGTGAATGTGGCCCGGAAAAGTCCACCGCCATAGTAAAAATTGGTTCAAGCATTAACCCGCCGGAGCCGATTTCACTGGCCTATGCGGAAAAGATGATCGGTGATGGTAAGGGCAATACCTTGCTCGAAGAAATCGTTGAGCGTTTTGAAAGCGGCATTAACGACGATGAAATCGCCATTATCGAGGGCATGGTACCGACCCGTAACCAACCCTATGCCGGGCGCGTTAACCGTGAAATCGCGCAAACCCTGGGCGCCGATATCGTCTTTGTGGTGACCCCGAGCAACGACACGGTTGAAGAGCTCGAAGACAAGTTAGAAATCGCCGCCGGCAACTATGGTGGCATCGCCCACCCACGGGTGTTGGGCTGTATTTTCAACAAGGTCAATGCGCCACTGGATGAGCAGGGCCGCGCCCGTGCCGATTTGGTCGAACAGTTTAACCCGGATTTACTGGATAACGAAATTAACCGCTTGGCGTCGATGCCACTGTTTCGCAAGCATCCGTTCCAGCTCCTGGGAACCATTCCCTGGGACTTTGAACTGGTGGCCCCGCGTGCCATCGACCTGGCCAATTATTTAGATGCCCGCGTTATTCACCAGGGAGACCTGCTACACCGCCGTCTGCGCCGGGTAACCTTCTGTGCGCGCACGGTTTCTAACCTGTTAAACCATATCTCTCCCGGTGTACTGCTGGTCACCCCGGGTGATCGTTCCGATGTCCTGGTCGCCGGCTGTTTATCGGCCATGAATGGCACCAAGATAGGCGCTATCTTACTCACCGGAGGGATCGAGCCAGAGCCGCGCATTATGGAATTGTGTCATCAAGCCATGGAGCAAACCGGATTGCCTATCCTTGCCACCGAGCACGATACCTGGCGCACCTCCTTACTATTGCACAACTTCAACTTAGAAGTGCCTTGCGATGATGAGCAGCGCGTCGACAAGGTTAAATCGCACCAGGCCACCTTTATCGACTCCGACTGGCTAGATAGCCTGGCACAGCAGTCACAAAAAACCCGTAAGTTGTCGCCACCGGCATTCCGCTATCTGTTAACGAATAAAGCCCGCCACGCCCATAAAACCATTGTGCTGCCCGAGGGCGAAGAGCCACGCACCATAAAAGCGGCGGCGATTTGTGGCGAGCGTGGCATTGCCAATACGGTATTACTGGGCGATCCTGTGGAAATCACCCGCATCGCCGAACAACAAGGTGTCGAACTCAACGAGCGCATGCAACTCGTTGACCCAGAGCAGATCCGTGGTGACTATGTGGCGCCCATGGTGGAGCTGCGTAAGAACAAGGGTTTAACCGAGGTAGTGGCCGAAGAAATGCTGCAAGACAATGTGGTGCTCGGCACCATGATGTTGGCTCAGGGGAAAGTCGATGGCCTGGTCTCCGGCGCCGTGAACACCACCGCCAATACCATACGCCCGTCGCTGCAACTGATCAAAACCGCACCGGGTTCCTCCCTGGTCTCGTCGGTGTTCTTTATGCTGCTGCCGGATCAGGTGCTGGTATACGGCGACTGCGCTATTAACCCGGATCCGACCGCCGCCCAGTTGGCGGACATTGCCATTCAATCCGCCGACTCCGCCAGCGCCTTTGGCATTGAGCCGCGCGTGGCGATGATCAGCTACAGTACCGGTAGCTCGGGAGCCGGCGCCGACGTTGAAAAGGTGCGCGAAGCCACCGAACTGGCGAAACAAAAGCGTCCCGACTTAATCATCGACGGACCGCTGCAATACGATGCTGCTATCATGGAAAATGTGGCCCGTAAAAAGGCCCCAAACAGCCCGGTAGCTGGTCAAGCCACGGTGTTTATCTTCCCAGATTTGAATACCGGCAACACCACCTACAAGGCGGTACAGCGTAGCGCCGAACTGGTCAGCATAGGCCCAATGCTGCAGGGGATGCGCAAACCGGTCAACGACCTTAGCCGCGGCGCCTTAGTGGATGACATCGTCTATACCATCGCCCTGACCGCCATTCAGGCGGATCAAACACAGGCTTAGTTTTAGACCGGATAAGATGTAATAAATAGCAGGGCTCGCCATTTATTAGGATATTGGCGGGCCCTTTTTATTTCGTTATTAGCAATAACCAAACCACTGTTGATCAATAAACAGGCAAACAATATTTTTCTATATATTTCATAAAGATAAATAGTATCGACCACCCTACCCCCAAACTTATCCACAGCTATTGTGAGCAACTTGCGGTGGCATAAATTGCGCTTTTTAGGTATAACTTGTACTTATACCAATTCACTTAAATAGCTAATCATTCTAGCGGGCTAAATATCATACTAACGGTGTTGGGGTTTTTCTATGTAGAATAACTACATAAGAAAAAATCCGCCTTGTTAGCACCTAATTTATCCAGCGCTATATCTGATCACATACTTAACAGAATTGGTATTAACCCAAGGGGATCTGTATGGCCAAACAAACGCTCCAATTACTCCCACATGAATTCACCATTCACAGCTTCGACAGCACGGCTGCTATCCCGAGTATTATTTTTCAAAGCGAAGTTTACTTTGTCGGTAAAACCTCCGAGGAGCTGTCCATCGTTTGTAACAGTGATATTGAGCTTGATAGTCTGGCGCAGGAACCCGGCTGGGTGGCATTTGAGGTGTTGGGGCCGCTGGGCTTCTCCCTTACCGGCATTTTATCTAATATCTCCGGGGTATTAGCCCGAGCCAACATCTCCATCTTCGCCATCTCCACCTTTGATACCGATTATATTTTGGTCAAACGTATGCAAGTTACAAACGCCATGAATTCATTAAAAAAAGAAGGTTATAACGTACGTTCATGAATCACACCGCGCAACTGATACCCGAGCGCAACCTGTCGCAGGACTTGTTTTCCGCGGGCCCGCTATCGAAAAGTTTAATCCTTTATGCGCCTCTAAGCGGTGCCGTTTTACCCTTGTCCGAGGCGCCCGATGCCCTTATAGCGATGGGTTTATTAGGTCCCGGTGTCTGTATCCAGATGCGCGGCCATAAACTGCTGGCCCCCTGTGACGGCACCCTGGTGAAAGTCAGCGAAGGAGCAAAACAGTGGCATTTTCGTAGTAAGCACGGGCTCAATATTCTGCTCTATTTACACCTTGATGAGCCCGGTATTTGTAACAAGGCAAAATTAAAATACTTAGACGGCGCCACCTTAACGCGCGGCGAAGAAATTGCCTATTTCGACCTGCGGCAGTTTAAATCTGCGCCCTTGGCCGCTATCATGATCACCAATCTTGCGCCGTCGACCCTGACGTATTACTGCCAGCACCAGGTTGCGGCCAATGAACCTTTATTATTTATCGGCAACTAAAGCTACATACAGATTATGACCACAATTATGTACGGTATCAGTAACTGCGATACCATTAAAAAAGCAAAAAAACATCTAGAAAATAATAACGTGGAATACCAGTTCCACGACTATCGCAAACAAGGCCTGGACTTGGCGTTATTAACCGAGCTTGAAGCCTTGTTCGGTTGGGAAGCCATGGTCAATAAGCGTGGCACCACCTATCGCCAGCTTAGCGACGAACAAAAGCAGCAACTGGATAAAGACTTGGCCATGACCCTGATGCTGGAGTCGCCAGCCTTAATAAAGCGCCCTATTTTGCGCACCGACGAGCATCATTTGATCGGTTTTAAGGCGGCGGACTACGACGCCATTTTTGCATAGGAAACGCCATGAGTGCAGTCATAGACCTGGCCAAAGAGTTAATCCGCCGTCCTTCGGTGACCCCTAAAGACGCCGGCTGCCAGCATGTTATCGCCGAGCGCTTAGCGAAGATAGGGTTTACCAATGAGCCGATGTTTTTCGTCGATACCCTTAACACCTGGTCGCGTAAGGGTCAGGGCAAGCCCAATGTATGCTTCGCCGGACATACAGATGTAGTGCCGGTGGGCGATGAAAAAAAATGGCGCTTTGCGCCCTTTGCGGCCACCGAGCATGAAGGCTATTTGCATGGCCGCGGCGCTGCCGATATGAAGGGCTCTTTGGCAGCCATGGTGGTGGCCACCGAGCGCTTCGTCGCCAACCATCCCGAACACAAGGGCTCAATTTCCTTTTTGATCACCTCGGATGAAGAAGGCCCCTTTATCAACGGCACCACCCGGGTCATTGACACCCTGGAAGCGCGTAATGAAAAAATCGATATGTGCATCGTCGGCGAGCCCTCTTCCACCGACAAGCTCGCCGATGTGGTCAAAAATGGCCGCCGCGGCTCGCTCACCGCGTATTTAACGGTTAAGGGCAAGCAAGGTCATGTGGCCTACCCCCATTTGGCCGAGAATCCAGTGCATCAGGCCACTGCCTTCTTGCAGGCCTTGTGTCAGGAAAAGTGGGATGATGGCAACGCATTTTTCCCCGCCACCAGCATGCAGATCTCCAATATCAATGCGGGCACCGGTGCCGGCAACGTGATCCCAGGCGAGTTGGAGGTGCAATTTAACTTTCGTTACAGCACCGAGCTGAGTGCAGAGCAGATCAAATCCAGAGTGTTGGCTCTCTTAGCAGAGCATAAGGTCAATTACGATATCGACTGGACTCACAACGGCCAGCCCTTCATCACCGAGCCGGGCGAGTTAACCACCGCGGTGCAAGGGGCGATTGAAGAGCAAATGGGCTATCAGGCTGAACTACAAACCAGTGGCGGCACTTCGGACGGTCGCTTTATCGCCCCAACTGGCGCCAAGGTGATTGAACTGGGGCCACGTAACGCCACCATTCATCAGGTCGATGAATGTGTCAGCTGTGACGATTTAGACAAACTGGCGCTGATTTACGAAGGGATCTTAAGGCGGTTGCTAACATGACCCTGGCATTATGCGCTACCGGGCGCAGCGAGTCCCATTTGTGTGACTGGCAAGGTCATCGCCTAAATCGTGAAGCGTTGGCGGATTTCCAGCGCTTGCAACGCCTTGCTCAGGGCGATGGTATTGACCTGCGTATTGCCTCCGGGTATCGCTCCTTTTCCCGCCAGGCCATGATTTGGAACAACAAGTACCTGGGCGTGCGTCCGGTTTACGATGCCACACAACAGCTAGTCGATCTCACTGCCTTGCCCGCGATAGAGCGCCTGCATGCCATCATGCTTTATTCGGCGTTGCCCGGAGCCAGTCGCCACCATTTCGGCAGTGATTTTGATG
This sequence comes from Pseudoalteromonas sp. T1lg48, assembly GCF_002964785.1. Classification (GTDB taxonomy): domain Bacteria; phylum Pseudomonadota; class Gammaproteobacteria; order Enterobacterales; family Alteromonadaceae; genus Pseudoalteromonas. The sequence continues at coordinate 39,983 of NZ_PQCC01000018.1, read as the reverse complement.
TGTGGGACCCAAGTACTGTGGCTGAGGATTATCAACTGCAACTGAACCCTGACGAATATGCCTCAAACGGCCCTTTTGCCACCCTCAACGCCTGGTTAAGCGAACATCTGCATGAACTGGGGTTCTATCGCCCCTATCTAAAATACCTGGGCGGTGTTGCCGCTGAACCTTGGCATATCAGCCATATAAGCAGTGCCGAGACGTTACAAGGTTGGCAAACCCCGGCCACCATAGCCGACGCCCTTAATAAATCTGAGGTGGCGGGAAAAGACGAGATCCTCCCCCATCTTGATGAGCTCTATGAGCGTTATGTGCTCACGCTCTGCGCGCCGGAATGAAGACTCCATAAAAACCAAAAAGCAGCGCCAGCGCGCTGCTTTTTTTATTTGGCCAGGCGCTTAGCCTCAGTATATGGCTAAGGCCCAAGGCTTGTGCCTAATCTTGTTTATAACGCTCAAAGAAGCGACCTAAACGCTGCATCGCCGGGGCCAGCTCATCCTTATGGGGCAAGAAAACGATACGGAAGTGGTCTGGCTCCGGCCAGTTAAAGCCACGGCCATGAACCAGCAGAATTTTTTCCTGTGTCAGCAGATCCAACACCATGGTTTCATCGTTGCTGATGTTAAAGCGCTTGGTATCGACCTTGGCAAAACCATACAGGGCTCCTTTGGGCTTCACACAGCTCACCCCTTCGATATCATTCAGGCCCTGCCAGGCAATATTGCGCTGCTCGTATAAACGTCCACCGGGCTCAATCAGGGCATCGATGGATTGCACTCCACCAAGAGCCTGCTGCACCGCGTATTGAGCCGGTACATTGGCACATAAGCGCATGGAGGCCAACATGTCTAACCCCTGGATCAAGTCGCTCATACGCTTAGTCGGACCACTTAGCACCATCCAGCCGATACGCAGACCGGCGGCGCGATAGGTTTTCGCCAAGCCATTAAAGGTGATCACCGGCACATCGTCACACAAGGAGGCGATAGAGCTGTGGGTGGTGCCATCATAGAGAATTTTTTCGTAAATCTCGTCACTCAATAACAGCAAGTTATGTTCACGAGCCAGAGCGATCAACTCCAGCAGCAGGTCGTTACTGTACACCGCCCCCGTGGGGTTGTTTGGATTAATAAGCACTAAGGCCTTGGTTCTTGAGGTGATTTTGCTGCGAATATCGTCGATGTCGGGAAACCAGTCCTGCTGCTCATCACAACGATAATGCACCGCCTTACCGCCGGCCAGGGTCACACAGGCACTCCATAAGGGGTAATCCGGCGCCGGGATAAGAATTTCATCGTCATTGTTCACCAGGGCCTGGGTTACCATTTGGATAAGCTCACTCACCCCATTGCCGATAAAAATATTGTCGATACTGAGGTTATGCAAACCACGCTGTTGATAATGTTGATAGACGGCCACCCGCGCCGAATATAACCCCTTGGAATCGCAATAGCCCTGAGCCGAGCTGAGGTTACGAATAATGTCTTTAAGCATGTCTTCTGGCATATCAAAGCCAAAGGCCGCCGGATTGCCGATGTTAAGCTTAAGTACCTTTTGCCCTTCATCTTCCATGGCCTTGGCGGCAGCCAACACGGGCCCACGAATATCGTAGCAAACACCGTGTAACTTCTGACTTTTTAAAATTTCTGACATGCTTTCCCCCTTCAAATTATTACCGTTAGATTATCGGCACAAGCGGGAAATAGCTATATGTGATATGCCCTTAGCTATGAATTAATTTCAACTTTGTTGTTGCCACTGCTTTATCAGCTCAATACTTTGCTCTATGGCACTGGGAAGTGCGTCGATCTGCGTCTGCAACGCCTGTTGCTGGCCTTCGGCCAAGCCATGCTCGATGGCTCTAGCCGTGTCCGCCAAGGTGATGGCACCAAATTGGGCGGCGTTGGACTTTAGGCTGTGAATATAACGAATGGCATCGCTTTGTTCCTTGCCCAAGGTTTGTTTAAAGGCACCATGTAAGCGGCTAAATTCACTAAAACAAAATGCGAGGGTTTCATCAAAATGCTCACCGAGTAAGTCCTGCATCGCCGATAAGGCTGATTGATCAATTTTTATGTCCATGTTCCCTTTCCCTCGTTTATCAGTGGCTCGGCAAAGGATAGCAAATGCGTAACTTGGAGCAAATAACTAAAACCAGTACAATGGCGTCATCAACCAGTAACACATACTTTTTGCTATGGCTCGTCCTCTTTGTTCTCAGTGTCATTATCCACCCAGCAGCTGTGTGTGCCCCTTTGTGACCCAAGTAAACAACCGTATTAAGCTTTGGGTATTGCAGCATCCTCATGAGCAAAAACAGGCTAAAAGTACCACGCCACTTTTGCAGTTGGGATTGACTAATGTGCAGCTGTGCGTGGGTGAGCTCCCCGAGGATTTCACCGAGGTGCGCGCCATTTCCAAACAGGCCTGTGCATTGTTATATCCCGGTCCAACAGCCGAGCCGGTGGAGCATATCAATACGCCCCTTGAGCACATTATTGTCCTCGATGGCACCTGGAGTAAGGTGCATAGGTTATGCCAACAAAATCCCTGGCTACATGAGTTAAAAACCCTTAGCTTCGACCAGGTTCCCCACAGCCGCTACCATATTCGTAAGGCCAATCGTGAGCAAAGCCTGTCGACCCTTGAAGCCAGCGCCTATTGTTTACATCATCTCGAAGGTCTGGATACCAACCCGCTACTGCACTTGCTTGATGGGTTTGTCACCATGCAAACAAAGCAGATGCCCGATGCCGTTAAGCAACGTTATCAAAAATGAGTTCATCGCTTATGGCGGACAAGTACCGCCGCGGTCCGGACTATCGTTTTGGCGTAGACGTAGACTTTAGTGAGGTGCGTACCACCTTTGGCCTGCGTGCCATCAGTGTGGGACGCTGGGTTAATAATGTAGAGCGTCAACGAGCCGCTAATCTGGTTTATGATGCCTTAGCGGATCTCACCCAAATTCTGGCGGTTCCTCCCGAGGTCATTGGCCTGCGCCAGACCTTAACCCTGGCCTTCGCACAGGGCGGACGCCTTGGTGTCCAAGCTCATTATCACAGCAGCACGCGCACCATAGCCCTGGCTAAAAACGCCGGCAGCGGCGCCTTTGCCCATGAATGGTGGCATGCATTTGATCACTACATCAGCCGTTTCTTGTTTACCGGGCCGACGCCGCAGCGCGCCTTTGCCAGTAAACTCTGGCTCACCCGCAATGACTACAATGGGCATCGCCTTAATCAACCCTTGTTGCAACTCTTAACCCTAACGCTCTTAAATGAGCAGCAAACGGATAGCTCGGCCTACTTGCAACGCTGCGCACAGCTCGATGCCGGCGCCGGTCAATATTATCTGGCCATGCCTGAAGAACTCAGTGCTCGCGCTTTTGAACACTATGTACAAAATGCCGAGATTAAAAACCAGTATTTGGTCAGTGGCACCAAGCAAGGGGAATTAGCAAAGCTAGGCGCCTACCCCAATGCCGCCGAGGCGGCAAAGCTGGCGCCGTGTTTTCGGGAATATTTTACCCTTTTGGGGCAATCACTGGGATAAGGGTAGGACCGCCCTGAAGACTTGGGCGGCCAAGAGACAGGAAGCGAGCTTACTGCTGGCCTTCGTCACCGATGCGACTTGCCAGGGCACTGTTCTGGCCCTTGTATTTGGCATCTACACGCGCGTTATAGGGTTTTTCCGCCGGGCTTGACAGGGTTTCAAAGCTCAGTGCGCCGATTTTCATATTCGGGCGCAGCGCCAAAGGCAGCTTGCCGGAATTATAAAACTCTAGGACGATATTGCCGCTCCAGCCCGGATCGATGCGGTGTGCGGTCACATGCACCATCAAACCTAAACGGGCCAATGACGAACGACCGTCGAGCCAACCAACGATATCAGCCGGCAGGGTCACAGATTCATAGGTAATGGCCAACGCCAGCTCACCCGGGTGCAGGAAAAACGCATCGCCCTCTTTGATGACGATTTCATCGCTCATAATGGACTCCATCGCCGCGTTAAGCTGCTCTTTAGGGCCGCTTAAGTCTACATACGGCGCGCAGTGATCCTGAAACACGCGAAATTTATTGCCCAGGCGCAAATCGACGCTGACGCCTGAGATCATCTGCTCGTCGGGCTGCGGGGTGATCACGATGCGCTGATCGTTTAGGTATTCTTTTATATGGGTATCTGATAAACGCATGGTTAGTCGTCCGTTATAATAATTTCTACGCCCTGATGAGCGCCTTGTTGATAATAGAGTTGGCTGGCGCACAGGCGCGCCGCCGCGGCAAAATGTGCCGCCATGTTTTGATCTTGCTCGTTTAGGTCACCGCCGCGCTCCGAGCACTGGCGAATTTCCATCGCCAGCGGTAAGTGCGCCAATATAGGCACGCCGTAGCGTTGCGAAAGTTGCACCGCACCATCGGCACCGAAAATATGGCTCGACTCACCACAGTGAGGGCATTGGAATTGACTCATGTTTTCCATCAAACCAATAATGGGCACGTTCACCTTGTTAAACATGGCCACCCCTTTTTGCGCATCGGCCAAGGCTAAATCTTGGGGAGTGGTGATGATCACCGCCCCGGATGCCGGTACCTTTTGCGACATAGTCAGCTGAATATCGCCAGTGCCTGGAGGCATATCCACGACCAAATAATCCAGCTCCCCCCACTGGGTTTCATTCAGCAGTTGCACCAGGGCTTGTGATGCCATGGGCCCGCGCCAAACGGTGGCATCGTCCGGGTCCACCAAAAAGCCAATGGACTGGGCTTTTAAGCCATGGGCACTCATGGGCAGCAGGGTTTTCTCGTCTTTGGCCTGAGGTTTCTGTCCTTGCAGGCCCAATAACAAGGGAATAGAAGGACCATAAATATCGGCATCAAGAATACCGACGCGGGCACCTTCATGGCGCAGCGCCATGGCCAAATTGACGGCGCAGGTGGATTTACCCACCCCGCCCTTGCCGGAGGCAACCATAATAATGTGTTTAATGTTGGCAAATCGCGGTTTTTCAGCCAACTGAACGTCAATTGCCACCTCTATTTGGCGGCTCAATTGCTCGCTTAGAAAGGCACCGAGTTCCGGCGCTTCTTGAGCACAGGCGAAGGGCATAACAAGCTTGCATAAACCTTGCTCGCTGCTGGCCTGTACCGCGGTCTCTGGCACCCCTACGGGAAAGGCGGCGCTGCGATAGCGACCCAGATGTTGCCTATATTCTTCCTGCCATTGTGAACCCCGGCGTTTTGAAAACAAAGAGGGTTTTTTACCTGAGCCTAATCCAAACATAGTAACTGCATAAATAATTAAAGAAGCGTAATGAAATGTGCCGCCAAATTATGTAACATTCAGGGCATTAACACCAGTCTATTCACCCTAGGCACCGAAACTTCATCGCGCTACAGCGCCTTGAGTCGATGATCTGGGTGATCCTATCTGAGATGGAATAAGCACCTTATGGCAAAGAGAAAAATTCTCATTACAAGCGCCCTGCCTTATGCAAACGGTCCTACACACCTGGGCCACATGCTTGAGTACATTCAAACCGATATTTGGGCTCGCTTTCAAAAGTCCCAAGGACATGAAACCTATTATGTGTGTGCCGACGATGCCCACGGCACGCCGATCATGCTTAACGCACAAAAACAAGGGATCAGCCCTGAGGAAATGGTTGCCAAGGTTAGCGTTGAACGCCAACGTGACTTTGCCGATTTTAATATCGAGTTTGATAACTACCACAGCACCCACTCGGATGAGAATAAGGCGCTAAGCGAGCTTATTTACAACCGCCTTAACGATGGTGGTTATATTAAAAAGCGCACCATCTCGCAGTTATTCGACCCGGAAAAGCAAATCTTCCTACCGGATCGCTTCGTAACCGGCACCTGTCCAAGCTGTGATGCAGAAGACCAAAACGGCGACAGCTGTGATGTCTGTGGCGCCACCTACTCGCCGACCGAACTGAAATCACCACGCTCTGCGATGTCAGGCGCCACCCCTGTGCTGCGCGACTCCGAGCATTACTTCTTCGACCTGCCTGCTTTTGAAGGCATGCTTAAAGGTTGGCTGCACTCGGGCAGTATTCAAGAAGAAATGGCCAACAAGCTTGACGAGTGGTTTGCCGATGGCCTGCAGCAGTGGGATATCAGCCGCGATGCACCTTATTTCGGTTTTGAAATTCCAGGCGCACCAGGTAAATACTTCTATGTGTGGTTGGACGCCCCTATCGGCTATATGGCCAGCTTTAAAAACCTGTGTGATAAAAACGGTATCGACTTTGATGCCTTTTGGCGCGAAGATTCCGACGCTGAGCTGTATCACTTTATCGGTAAAGACATTATTTACTTCCACAGCCTGTTTTGGCCAGCCATGCTTGAAGGCGCCGGTTTTAGAAAGCCGACCAATGTCTTCGCCCATGGTTTTGTAACCGTTAACGGCGCCAAGATGTCTAAGTCAAAAGGCACCTTTATTAAGGCTCGTACTTACCTGGATCATCTCGACCCTGAATACTTGCGTTATTACTTTGCCGCCAAGCTAAGCGGTGGTATCACCGACTTGGATTTAAACCTGGAAGATTTCGCCCAGCGCGTTAACTCGGATCTTGTCGGTAAGGTGGTCAATATCGCCAGCCGCTGTGCCGGTTTCATCACCAAGAAGTTCGATGGCAAGCTAAGCGACACCAATGCCGAGCCGGCCTTGTTGGCCGAGTTTGCCGCGGCCAAAGAAAGCATAGCCGAACACTATGAAAACCGTGAATTCGGTCGTGCGGTACGCACCATTATGGCGTTGGCGGATAAGGCCAACCAATACATAGATGCGCAAGCGCCTTGGGTTTTGGCTAAAAACGAAGACACGGCGCAGCAAGCCCATGAGGTATGCAGCGTTGGTCTGAATCTGTTCCGTATCCTGATGACCTATCTGCGCCCAATTTTGCCGGGCATGGCCGCCAATGTGAGCGATTTCTTAAACGATGAGCTGGCATGGGATAGTGTCGATAAGCCGCTGCTAGGTCAGCCTATCAATAAATTTAAAGCGCTGATGCAGCGTGTCGAAATGGATAAGGTTAATACCATGGTCGATGAATCAAAAGAAAGCCTTGCACCACAAAGCCAGGCGGTAGAGCAAGTAGCCGACAACGGCGAGTTGCAAAAAGACCCGCTGGCGGATGAGATCGAGTTTGATGACTTTGCCAAGGTGGACTTGCGCGTTGCCCTCATCGCCAACGCCGAGCATTTGAAGGTGCCGACAAGCTGCTTAAACTGACCCTGGATCTGGGTGGTCACCAGCGCCAGGTATTCGCGGGCATTAAATCGGCATATAGCCCGGAGCAGCTGATTGGCAAACACACCGTAATGGTGGCCAACCTTAAACCGCGTAAGATGCGCTTTGGTCTTTCCGAGGGCATGGTGCTGGCGGCAGGCCCAGGCAAGGATGAAATCTACATTCTTGAACCTCATGCCGGTGCCAAGCCGGGCATGCGCGTGATGTAAGCATTACTGCCTGTCAGTATACAGATTAAAAGGCCAGCTTAATGCTGGCCTTTTCTATGTATGCACCAAGATCACCTTACCTATATTGGCGTTTTGCGCTAAGCGCTGATGCGCTTGTTCCACCTCCTCCCAAGGGAACAGGGAATCAATTACCGGCGTTATCTCACCGCTCAGCATGCCCGCTTCGCACCTATGCTGCAGCTCTTTTACCAACGCCGATTTATACTCGCTACTGCGATTACGCAAGGTAGAGCCTATGATGGATGCGCGTTTTTGTAGCACCCTGGCGACATCCAATTGTTCGCAATAGCGCCCGCCTAGCATGGCCAGAATCACTATTTTGCCGTCTTGAGCCAAGACTTTCAGGTCGGCATTGAGGTAGTCACCGGCAACCGGATCTATTACCAGGTCGGCGCTGAGATTTTCTGCACGCATAGCCTCTAACCAATCGGATTGCCGATAATTAATCGCCACATCGGCGCCGAGCTGCAAACAGGCCTGGCGTTTTTGTTCGCTGCCAACGGTGGTCACCACCTTGGCGCCAAAATACTTGGCCAGCTTGATAGCGGCGGTACCGACCCCGCTGGCACCACCGTGTATTAGGAGGGTATGACCGACACCAAATCCTGGGTACTGCCGCAAGGCATCGAATGCGGTCAAAAACACCTCGCAAAAGCCGCCCCCCTGCTCGGCACTGAAGTTGGCGGGTAACACCAGGCAATGACCCTGATCCACGGCCACATATTGGCCATAGCCACCACCGGCACACAGCGCCATCACCTGTTGACCCTGCCACTTGCTGTCAGCTCCCTCGCCCACGGCCACCACTTCGCCGCACACCTCTAATCCTAAAGTGGTACTGTCACCCGGTGGGGGTGGGTAATTACCCTGACGCTGCAATAAATCGGCGCGATTAACGCCCGCTGCGCGCACTTTTATCAGTAATTGCCCGGCCTTTGCCTGAACCTTTGCTGACTCAACTATAACTGGCTGTTTATTTTCATTTAAATCAATTGTTAGCATTGTGTAATACCAAATTGTCGTAGTATGATTGAGGTAGTACCTATAAGGATAGAACTACAACTAAAATAGTAATTATTAGCCGCCGCTGCGAAATTAACTAGAATATTTTTATTAGAATTTTTCTGACCAGTGGCTGTTTTAATGCTATCCTAAATATCTGCTGGGAGGATAGATTGATGACTCAATATAATGAAATTAAAGCCGTTTGTGATGAACTACATCACGCCGGTACACCAATTACACTGGAAATTTTATTACAACGTGTTAACGGAGACCGTTCTAGCGTGCTTGAACATTACCGCCAATGGCGCAGCGAGGATCGCTCCGCTCGTCCACAAGAGGCACCCCAACCCGCCAAGGCGACCGATCTCGATATTGAGTTTTCCGACCAATTTGTTCAGGCCTTTAAGGCACAGTCTCAGGCTTTTGCCAATGCTCAGCTCGCCCCGGTACAGGCACAGCTAGAACAAATGATTCAGGCAGAGCAACTGGCGGTGCAAAGCCTAGATAACTTGCAACAGCAGTATCAGCAACTATCCCAGCAAAACGAAGAATTAAACGAAAAAATTGCCGCCCGCCAAGAGCAAATTGATGCTCAAGCCGCAGAGCTAGAACAACATCAAGATCAACTCGCTGGCGTAGAACAGCGCCTTGAAGAAGCCCAATCGGAAAACGAACAAAAAATTGCGACGATGCAACAGCGCATCGATAACTTCGATAACGATTATGCGGCCCTGGCCCAAGAGCGCGACGAGTTACAGCAGCAACGTGACGAGCTTGCGCACAAGCACAAACAGCTAGAGCAAGAAAAATCGGATATCGACGTTCAAATTGAACGTCTGCAGAAGCAATTAGAAGAGCAACAGCCTTTAGTTGAGCGCCTGAAGAATGAAAATAGCATGCTCAAGGAGCAAAGCGCCATTGCCGCCAAGCACCAGGAGAGCCAGCGCGAAGACATTCGTCAGTTACGTGAGCAAAATAAAGGCCAGACTCAGGAGCTGCAAGAGCTTAAAGAAACACATGCTCAAGCGCAGCAGGATAATGAAAAATTGCATGAGCAGGTACGCTTCTTAAAAGATAACTCCGCTTCAACCATCGAGCGATTGACCGCCAGTAACGATCAATACCAGCAGAAGATCAAAGAGCTCGAAGAGCGCTTAGCGAATAAAGACTCTGAAGCTCAGGGTATTATTGATGAGAACAAACGCCTAGGCGAACAAATCACCTTCTTGAAGCAAAATTCAACGTCAACGCTGGAGCGCCTTTCTAAGAGTGCGACCCTGGCGCAGAGCCGTCTTAGCGAACTGGAATCAAGCCTGGCGGAAACCCATGCGGAGCTTGAGCGTTTACGCTCGGAGGACGACGAAGAAGCAAAAAAGTACATGGGTGATGGCATGAGCTCAGCCCAAAGTGCATAAATACTGAGGCGCCGAGTTGGCGCCTTTTTACCGTTTATGCCCTCTGCCATCACCGCAACGCTTCCCCCCTATTTTCCTTTTCTGCTATCCCGAGCAGCGGCAAATAATCATTATCAACAATGAAAATACCTTAAGCCGTTGCTGTGGTTAGCTTTATCATGACGGCTAGGATAGAGTATTGGTTAGATAATATTCTTGTGTATAAAGTATGAACTTACGTCAGGTCGATCTTAATCTATTGGTGTATTTGCATATCCTAATCGAGGAGCGCAGCGTCTCGGCAGCCGCAAACCGTTTGGCGCTCACACAAAGTGCCATGAGCAACGCCCTGAAACGGCTTCGCGATTTATTTGCTGATCCCCTGCTGGTACGCAGTGGCAGTGTCATGATGTGTACCGAAAAAGCGCTGGCTCTGCAGCCTCAGCTGGAACACTTTCTTACAGTGGCGCAGGCGATCACCACACCAGAACAAGACTTTGACCCCAGTAGCAGCGAACATACCTTTCGCATTATGGCCAATGAGTTTTTAGTCGCCTCCTTGTTAGTTCCCTTTATCAGCGAGGTATTAAGCGCCTACCAAGGGATTAATATCGATCTGATAAACCCCAGCGATGTCACCTTAAGTGAGCTTGAACATGGGCAGGTTGATATTGCCATCGATCGTTTTACCCGCATGCCCGCCTCATTTCATCAGGCCACATTATGGCGGGATAACTATTGCTGCTTGAGCTCGCAGCAGCATCCAATACAGCAAAGACTGGACCTAGAAACCTATTTGGCTAGCCCGCATGTGTGGCTTAACCGCAGCGGCTTTGGCCCCGAACCAATGATCAAAAATCGCGAGCCACAAAAGTTAGGCTGGGTTGATCAGGCTTTGGTACAACTAGGCGAACGTCGTAATATTCGCGTCTATGCCCGCCATCACAGCCTGATCCCCGCACTGTGTGCAGACTCGCAGCTAATCGCCACCCTGCCAAGGCGCCTGGCGGAGCATATTATCGCCCAAAGTAACGCGCCCTTAGCCCTGTGCGCCGTACCCTTTCCCATCGTGCCCATTGGCGTGTCCATGTTATGGAGTCCACTGGTGCACCACGGCCCGGCCCATATCTGGCTCAGACAACAATTACAATGCTATGCGTAGGGGCTGACCAGATAATTTACGCTATAAATACCAAATATCGATGTTATCCATTTTATTAATAGAGTGGTTCCCCCTAAGGTAGAGTTATAGCAACAACAAGCCGATGGAGGCACCCATGCTACGACGCCAATACAAACACTACGACTGCATTCACATTAATACCGAGTTAGACATTTTTATTCGTGCCCAGCTGCAAGCCTGTGCCTCAGCCATGACTCTTGAGGAATTTTATCAAGCCCTCGCACAACTCAATGATGAGTTTGGTGGGCGCTGCCGCGCTTGTGGCGACAATAGCGTGACCTTGGATGCACTGCGTGAGCACTACCCCAATGCCGCCAGCGTTAACACTACTCAGGCCGATATTCTTGACGAAAACAACTGCCCCATCCCGGTCACCATGCTGTTTATCCTTCTTGATGAACTTGGCCTCGCACCCCGATTAGGCAGCAAGGATCCAGCGCGCGTCCGCGCCCGCCAATTACTGCAAGGAGCGATTGCCGCTTAATGGAAAACAAATGGGGCTTTGTTTAGCATGGCAAAGCCTCAACCAGGGCGGCAATCACCTGCTTGGTCGGTACGCCCTGCTCTAAGCTATTGCGAGTGTCCAGCTGAAACAACTGCTCATGGCTGGCGATCACCTTTGTTAAGGCACTGAACAGGCTTGAGGCCGCCCGGTCCAACTGCAAATGCTGCAGCATCAATACCGCCGCCCACACACTGGCACAGGGATTGGCCAAGCCGCTGCCGGCAATGCGCCGAAATGGTCCATGGCTGGGTTCAAACAGTGCCAACTCGTGGTTACAGTTCACACTGGGCACTATTCCTACTCCGCCTACCAGGGACGCCGCCAAATCAGCTATAAGATCCCCAGCCAGGTTATTGCACACTATGACATCAAACGCGGCCGCTTGTCGCGGCAGTCGCTGCATCACCTGATCCAACATCATCTGTTCAACCTGGATCTCAGTGCCGTCGGTACCGGGCAATAGGTAGTACTGCTGACATTCGCTCTGGGTCAGCTGATATTCTTTACTTAAGTAATCGAGGGCCCAGCGTTGAAATTGTCCTTCGGTGAGCTGCCAGGCATTGCTCTTATGCACCAGGGTAATTTTTGTGCGCCCTTGTTTAATGGCGTAATCGACGGTTTCTTTGATCAGACGCTCGGTGGCCGCCCGAGAGCAGTTTTTTATCGCCAAGGCGCAGTCATCGATAAACCGTAGCCTATGATATCCCAGCTCCTGCTCCAGCACCTCAATGAGCCGCTCGGCATCGGGACTATTGGCGGCCAGCTCTATACTGGCAAAACTATCCTCACTGCACTCGCGAAACACCACCAAATCAATCCCATCAGGATTTTTTAGCGCCGAAGGCAAGCCGGGTAAGGCTTTGATCACCCGCATGTTACAAAATAAATCCAGCTCTTCGCGCAGGGCAATATTCAGTGAGCGAAAGCCACCACCAATGGCGCTGCTCATCGGCCCTTTCAGTGCGACCTTGAGTTCACGTAGTGCCGATATGGTGGCCTGCGGAAACCATTCACCATCGCCTTCGCGAGCCGCCTGCTCACCAAGCAGTAAACAGTGCCAATGAATTTGCCGCTCACCGCCATAGCAGCGCTCGAGCACGAGATCCACTAACTCGCGCACCAGGGGCATCACATCGGGGCCAATGCCATCGCCGTCAATATAGGCTACCGCCACGCTCTGTGCTTGTGTCATAGGGGGCTCCGGAAGGTTGTTTTTTTAGTTATACCAAGGTCTTAGTTACTTTGCTAATTTCAAGCTAGTGTGTTGATTATTCATGATATTAATAGCCACAAAGAGCTATTGCTGAGCAAGATATTTACATTTTTATATATATTTCATGTGCCTGGGGTAATACCGGTGCTAGACTCAAAGGGTTGATTTACATTAGCGGTAACTTGTATGTGGTATCTCCGACAACGTCTCCAGCGAAGCCTGTGCCTGTGCTTCACCCTGATTGTTTCTAGCGCCAGTTTTGGGCAAAGCAGCAAAACCATTACCTGGCTGACCCTGGATTTCGAACCTTACTATATTTTCAATGGTGCCAATGCCGGGCAAGGCCGGGATGAGCAAGTGATCAATTTACTGCAGCAGCAACTACCGGATTATCACTTTAATTTTATGGCTATCCCAAGTAGTCATTTACTAACGGAGCTGCGCCATACGCAAAGTACCTACTGCTTAGTATCTCTTTATAAAACCAGCCAAAGGCTGATGGAGCTACACTTTAGTGAGCAGTATTCCACCATAGGCTTGTCGCCGGCATTGGTTATGCACAAAGAGGTGGCACGGCAATTGGGTTTAACTCCGGGTGCCCCCCAATCTCTAACTAAATTACTCGGTGAACATCATCTGCGTTTAGGTCTGCCCATGGGACGCTCCTACGGCAATGAGTTGGATGAGGTGATAGCCCAGGTCCCTAAATCCCAGATAGCAACCCGACCCGGACGCGATATGCTTGCCAGTCTGACCTATATGTTGGCCAAAAAGCGGCTCGATATTTTGCTGAGTTATCCCAGCGAATATCAGTACCTCAGCGAGAAAATGGGTGTAGATGAGCAGCTCAGTATTTTCCCTATCACCGAAGCACCGGCCTTAAGCTATGGCTATATCGCTTGTAGCAACAATGAATTAGGTCAACAGCAGGTCAAGATTTTAGCGCCGGCACTGCAACAGGTGGTAAGCAGTCAGGCCTACAAGGAGGTGATGTTGCAATGGTTGCCCACCGCGCTGAAGCCACGCCTACAACAAGCGCTGTAGGCGTGTGCGAAAGAAGGTTATTGACGTACGCCTTCAATGGAAAGTTCAATTTCTACATGGGTTGACGCCGGACCCAGGTCTTGATCGATACCGAAATCGGCCAAGGCAAAGCGTGTATGGCCGTTAAAGCCGGCACGATAGCCGCCCCACGGATCTTTACCTTCACCCACCCTGTTAACATCAAAACTGATGGTTTTTGTCACACCATTGAGAGTGAATTCACCGGTTACCTTGGCATTATCGGCGTCCGTAAACTCGATACTGGTACTTTCAAAGGTGGCCTTAGGATGTGCCTTCACATTAAGGAAATCAGCACTGCGCAAATGTTTGTCTCGCTCGGCATGGTTTGAGTCGATGCTGGCGGTGTCGATCACCACCTTGATTTGAGAGTCATTGGGCTTTTGCGCATCGTAGCTGAAGTCGCCGGAAAAGGTGTTAAAGCGCCCATGTAACCAGCTATAGCCAAGGTGTTGAATTTTAAAATTCACAAAGGCATGAGCTCCCTGGGTATCGATAACATAATCCGCCGCACTGGCAGCACCGCTGGCAGCCACCAAGGCCGCAGCCATAGTTAATTTAGTCAGAGCTTTGTTCACATTAGTCTCCTTTTTTCGCTTTCAACATACGCACCAGCGTATGGTCGCGGTTAATAAAATGGTGTTTAAGGGCCGCCAGGGCATGTAAACCGGCAAGAATAACCAGGCTCCAGGCCGCGTATTCGTGCACCATGCCGGCAATATCTTCTTGGTTGTCGACAAACTCCCCTAGCGAGGGAACAGTAAACAAGGAAAATACCTCGATACCACGACCGTCGGCGGTTGAGATCAGGTACCCGGAAACCATAACCACGATCAACACCAGGTACAGCGTGATATGAACCCAGTGCGCCACACGATTTTGCCATGTTAAGCTGCTGTCCACCGGCTGAGGTCGTGCCTGAGTTAAACGCCACACTAGCCGCAGAACAAAAAGCAGTGCCAATGTCAGGCCTATGCTTTTATGCAGGTCAACCGATCCCTTGTACCAGCTGTCGTAGTAGCTTAATTCGACCATATACAGACCCAGGCCAAAAAGCCCAAAGACGGCAAGAGCCACCAGCCAGTGCAAGGCAATGTGCATCCAGCCATAGCCATGCTCGGTATTATTCAACATACTTCTTACTCCTCGTTTACTCTAGCTTATCCCAGCGATTGGTCCGTGAACATGGCGCCATGGCGCTAGGCTCTGTGCGTATATGCACAATAAAAAACGTTTACTGCGATTACAAGCTCAGTTGAAATAACCAGTCCTCCACCTCAACACCGCCAATACAATAGCCATTGCGGGCGCTGGCGAGCTGGATAAAGCCGCATTTAAGCAACAGTGCTCGCGATGCAAGATTGCCTGCAGTAACCGTAGCCCGATATTGAGCAATTGCAAAACGCCGCTCGCCATGGATCAGCAAGGCTTGTAATGACTCCTGGCCATAACCCCGGCCTTGATACTCGGGCAGAAGTAAAAAGCCTAGTTCCGCACCCTGTCTCTCTTGAGGTAAAAAGCCGGTCACACCGATTTCCTGGCCATCTTCGTTGACTATGGCCCAGGTATGCCAGCTATCACTTGTTGCCTGTGACGCCAAGCGTGCTTCAAAGCGCTCTTTTATCAGTGCGTGTGAGGGTAAGTCGGCGACATAGCGCATCACCTCTTGGTTTTGATGAAGCGCTGCAAACAGCGGCCAATGCGCTTGGCGCAAGGGTTGGTGTTCGAGTCTGGGTGATTTAAAGGAGGCTAATGGCATTGTCATATCCCTAAAACGAAAAAGCCGAGCACCAAGGCTCGGCTTTCAAACTAGCATAACTTACTGGGTATTAAAGCTTTTTAATACCCATGTTATACAAGGTAAAGCCATAGATATCTGCATACTGCTCGATAATCTTACTGGTTGGCGTACCCGCCCCGTGACCGGCATTGGTCTCGATGCGGATCATCACCGGGTTGTCGCCCTCATGCTTCGATTGCAGCTCGGCGGCAAACTTGTATGAATGCGCTGGAACCACGCGGTCATCGTGATCGCCCGTGGTGATCAGAGTCGCCGGGTAGCTGGTGCCCGCTTTTACATTGTGTACCGGAGAATAGCCCTTAAGGTAATCAAACATTTCCTTGCTGTCTTGCGCCGTACCATAGTCGTAGGCCCAACCTGCACCGGCGGTGAAGGTGTGATAGCGCAGCATATCCAGTACCCCTACCGCAGGTAAGGCAACCTTAAACAGATCCGGGCGTTGCGTCATCACCGCACCAACCAATAGACCGCCGTTAGAGCCACCGCGTACCGCCAGGTAATCGCTTGAGGTGTAGTTGTTGGCGATCAGGTATTCGGCCGCGGCAATAAAGTCGTCAAATACGTTTTGCTTTTGCATTTGCGTACCGGCTTTATGCCACTGTTTACCGTACTCACCACCGCCACGCAGGTTCGCCACCGCATAGACGCCGCCTTGCTCCAACCAAGCCGCCGTAGTGGCCGAGAAGCGAGGAGTCAGGCTCACGTTAAAGCCACCGTAACCATAAAGAATGGTTGGGTTTTTACCATTGAGCTCGGTGCCTTTTTTATAGGTCAGGATCATAGGTACCTTGGTACCGTCTTTCGAGCTATAAAAGACCTGCTTAGACTCGTACAGTGCTGGATCAAACTGGGCGCCAGACTCGTTATACACGGCCGAGTCGCCACTGTTTACATCAAAGCTAAAGATGGTGCTTGGAGTTTTATAGTTGGTAAAGCTGTAATACAGGGTGGTTTGATCTTTTTTACCGCTAAAGCCCGATGCCGTGCCCAGGCCTGGCAAGGCGATTTCACGTACCAGCTTGCCGGTCTTATCGAACTGCTTCACCTGAGAAATGGCATCAACCATGTAACGGGCAAAGAAATAATCGCCGCCTTTAGAGATGTTCAGCACATTCTCGGTTTCTGGAATAAGATCCTGCCAGTTCTCAGGCGTTGGATCTTTGCTGTCAACGGTCACCACACGTTTGTTCGGTGCATCCTTGTTAGTGACGATAAACAAAGTATCGCCCTTGTTATCCAGTACCGAGCTGTCATAAGTCAGGTCATCGATAATGGTAACCAACTCGCTGTCTTCTTTGCTTAAGTCTTTAATAAACAGCTTGTTACCCGATGTAGATACGGCCGCTGAGATTACCAGGAAGCGCGCATCCGAGGTCACCTCGGCGCCAACATAACGGTGTTTTTGCTCATCGCTGCCACCAAAAATAAGGGCATCGTCTTTTTGTGCCGTACCCAGCTTGTGGTAATACAGCTTATGTTGGTCGGTTTTCGCCGACAATTCACTGCCCTTGGGCTTGTCATAGCTTGAATAATAGAAGCCATCGTTACCAAACCAAGAAATAGCGCTGAACTTCACATCGACCAAGGTCTCGCCAATTTGTTCTTTGGTTTTGGTATCAAGAACAATCACTTTACGCCAGTCACTGCCACCTTCTGAGATTTGGTAGGCTGCGAGAGAACCATCTTCGCTGAAGCTGATGCCGGCCAGTGAGGTGGTGCCATCGGCGCTAAAGGTGTTCGGGTCTAGGAAAACTTCTGGCTCACCTTCGCCCTTTTGGCGATACAGTACGTATTGGTTTTGTAGGCCATCGTTTTTATAGAAATAGGTGTATTCACCCTCGGTGAACGGCGCGCTCACCTTTTCATAGTCCATCAGGGTCTTAAGACGTTGTTTAAGCTCGTCGCGGAAAGGGATCTGCTCAAGGTAACCGAAAGTGACCTTATTTTGCGCTTCAACCCATTGTGCCGTCTCGCTGCTCATATCGTCTTCAAGCCAACGGTATGGGTCTGCCACTTGCTGCTCAAAATAGCTGTCAACGACATCGCCTTTACGGGTGGTTGGGTAGCTGATGGCCGCCTGGGCAACCTGAGTTTGCTCTACTTTTTGTTCTTTTTGTGCGCTTGCTTCTGCCGCCGGTTTGTCGTTGCAGCCGGTTAGGGCCACACACACGGCCACAGCCAGTGTTCTTTTAAGCATAAAAGTTCCATTCTTGTTGTTATAAACCGGTTTACGTTAGCGGCTAGACGGCCATTTGTCTAGTGTTGTGCGAGCAGGTACAAGGCGTGGGGAAAATTAAGAAGGGCCAAAAAAGAAGAAAACCAACTCGACGAGCGAGATTGGTTATCTTTGGCTGGAAACCTATAACTAATTATTAACCTAATTGCGCAAAAACACCTCAATTCTTTCGTTATATAGATATACGCGTTTAGTATTATTGTGCTTTTCAGGCTAATAAATGAGTAACTCAGGACTCCGTGCGGTCCTTGGGGCTGAGCTTATCGCGAAAATCGAGGATTTTCGAAACGCCGGCACCGAGCTTCATCAAGGTCGATAATTTTTCCGGGCTTAAACGCTGTAGCTCGGAGGCCCATTCGGTGATCATTTCCAGTAAGTCATGAATTTCTAATAACCGTTGCTGGGCATAACGCTCCTGCTGATCCCTGGGCTCATCGAGCAGGTTATCGCGCAGCAGGCTCAAGGTTGGGTCAATTTCGCGCTTGCGGCGCTGTTCAAACACACGATTGGCCATCTGCCAAATGCTGCCTGCGGGCTGGTAATATTCTTTGCGATCGCCCGGCTTATGCCGAGTGGCGATCAATTGCCAGGAATTGAGTTCTTTAATACCCATGCTGACATTACCACGAGAAATATGCAGGGTTTGCGATAATTCGTTAGCACTGAGAGGCTCTTCGCTAATAAGTAACAACGCATACATCTGCCCTATGGTGCGGTTAAAGCCCCAACGACTGCCCATTTCGCCACAGTGCATTACAAAGGCCTGCATTTTGTCTGTTAGTTCCATCACCAACCCCAAATGTTCATTATGTTCTGAAAGTACCTCATTTTAACAACGCGATTCAAGCATCGACTACACTTAAATCTATCGAACCTAGCTCACATCAAATAAAGCGCAAAAAAGCATCCTAAATACACCTGGATGCAGTTACAATAAGCGCCTTGTGATTAGATTCTGGCCTTCACAAACTACAGGGGGATGTATGTTTCATTATTCCGGCGCCAATGGTTCGTATCAACTAACCCGACAAGGGGATGTTATCGTCGGCCAATTCAGTGGTGCCATCAATGAGCGCATGATAGCCACCTTCGCTACTCAGTTAGAAACCCTGGTTAAAGAGCATCAACTTCAACGTTGGGCCTACATTAGCAATTCCATGGACGTGCTCGCTGCCACGCCGGAGGCGCAACTGCGCATGGTTTCCGTGGCCGAGAAGATGTTTGCCCACGGCTGTCAGGCCGCCGCCTTTGTTATCGACTCCGCCATCGCCATTAATCAGTTAGAGCAAATTCGCCGCTCACTAGGGCGTGCCGACACCGCCTCCGACATTGTCTTCGATAATTTTGACGATGCCCTGGCCTATGTTAATGAACACCTAGCGACCCCCTGAGGCGTTGGCCGCGCAAACAAGTGCGCCTGTAGGCACCTCATGCCGCTGGCCACTTAAGGCAATTTGGTTGACAAACCACACCAAGACTCTAAGCTGCGGCTAAACACAAAAGAACACTAGGAAGGCTTATGAGCAACACCATTTATCCCATTGGCACGCCGGGCGAGCCGTGGGGAGAAGAGCACAAACAACAATGGTTGGCAGCACAAAACGTTCAACGCAGCTATCAGGATGAGGTCGTCACTAAGGTCCAGGCTTTGGCCAACCAGTATGACATCGTCGAATACGGCCAGCTTGACTACCAAAATCGCTACCCGCTTTATGCCCTTAAGCACAAAAACTGGCAGCCCGGGCGCCCCATTGCCCTGGTGACCGGTGGCGTACATGGCTATGAAACCAGCGGCGTACACGGTGCTTTGGCGTTTGCCGCCGAGCTGGCGCCAGCACACAGCGACGCCTTCAATATTCTTGTCGTTCCCTGTGTGAGCCCTTGGGGTTATGAAACCATTAACCGCTGGAATCCGGCTGCAGTTGATCCTAACCGCTCGTTTTATGAGGGCTCGCCGGCCCCCGAGTCCCAACTGCTGCTGGACTTTATTGCCCCCTTTAGCAGCGATGTGTTGGTGCATATCGACCTGCATGAAACCACGGATACGGATAACTCCGAATTCCGCCCGGCCTTGGCAGCCAGAGAAGGCACGACCAATAACAATTGGAATATTCCCGATGGTTTTTATCTGGTGGCCGACACCGAGCGCCCACAGCCTGACTTCCAAAAAGCCATCAATGCCAAGGTGGCGACCGTTACTCATATTGCCGAAGCCGATGTCAATAATCAGTTGATTGGCGTGCCCATTTCCGGGCATGGAGTGATTGAATACGCCGGTCGTAAGCTTGGGCTCTGCATGGGCCTGACTTTAGCTCCTTATGTCACCACCACCGAGGTGTATCCGGACAGCCCGCGCAGCACCCCTGAAAATTGCGTCGCCGCCCAGGTAGCGGCCGTGGTCGCAGCCCTGGATTTTGTCCGCGCTTTATAAGCAGCGCTTAAGGCAAAAAACCAAGTAGGCTCAAATAAAAAAGACCCAGTTTAGCGCTGGGTCTTTTTTTATTGCTCGGATATATCTGGTAATTGGCCAAACTACTTGTAAAAACGGGTTTCCTTACTAATACTTTGCTGCTCTCCCTCACTTTGCGTTATCACAAAGCTAAAGGGCGTGACCTTACGCTCGAGTAACTCACCGTCTACGCTAACCGTGACCGGCACCTCTTTTTGCTCACCCGGATGCAAAAACAAGTGGCCATGCACCTGCAATTGAGCCTGCGCCAAGCCGTCTATGCTCAAGGTGTAGCGCTGTGGCTGCTGGGATTTATTGATGATGGAAATGCGATATGGGTTTTCCACCTGGCCCTGATAATCGACCCGCGACAGCTCTCCCCTATCCCGGGTGATATAAGCCTCCAATGGCGTACGGCCATTGAGCCAAACAGCCATCACCACAAACACCAAGGCCGTCATCAGTGCATAGCCCACCAGTTTTAGGCGCCAAATTGATGTCCGGCCACCGTTTTGCTGGCGCTCACTGCGATAGGCAATTAAGCCCTTTGGATAATTAAACTTGTTCATGGTTTGATCGCAGGCATCGATGCACAGACCACAGTTAATGCACTCGTATTGCAGACCATTACGAATATCGATACCGGCGGGGCATACCTCGACACAGAGGTTACAGTCAACGCAATCACCCAACCCCAGTTGTTTCGGGTCGGCCTTGCGCTTTCTTGGTCCTCTGGCTTCGCCCCGGGCTTGATCATAGCTCACCACCAAGGTGTCTTTATCGAACATCACGGATTGGAAGCGCGAATAGGGGCACATATAGATACACATTTTTTCCCGCAGCCAGCCGGCGTTACCATAGGTGCACAGGGTGAACAGGAAGACCCAAAATAAGGTGATACCACCCCAGCTCAAACCCAGCAGGTCGCTATACAGTTCGTGCGCGGGAATAAAGTAACTCATAAAGGTGGTGGCGGTGAAAAAGGCCATGGCTATCCACACCAGATGCTTGGCGCCCTTACGAGCCAGTTTATCGGCGCTCCAGGGCTGAGCGTCGCGTTTTATACGTTGGTTGCGGGTACCCTCAAGGCGGTGCTCAACCCAGGTATACATCAACATCCACACGGTTTGTGGACACAGATAGCCACACCAGACACGGCCGAGCCAGTTGGTGATAAAAAAGAGCGCAAAGGCCCCGGCCATAAAGAGCCAGGCAACCAGCATAAAGTCTTGCGGGAAAAAGGTGGCGGAAAAGATCCTGAACTGTTGTTGGGCAACATCGAACAACACCGCTTGCTGGCCCTCATAACTCACCCAGGGCAGCCCGATAAAGGCGAGCATTAAACACCAGCTAAGCACTCGGCGAATACGCTGAAAGCGCCCCTTTTGCTCACGCACATAAATCGGCCCGGATTGCTTATAGGGCTTAATAATCAGGTCTTCTTCTTTAATATCAAATTTCATATTACTTGCTTTTACTAACTAGGGAACACAGCCCCTATCGCAAGCCCCGTGCCAGGTGGGAAATTAAAATAATCTATTGTTTTTATTAACTATTTTTAAAATCAAAAGCAGACTTAGTGACGACATAACGCCGAAGGTATCGAAATATCGTTATTTCCATTGACGGAATACTTAGAAAAGGATTGAATTGGTGAGGCATCCTCTTCGCATTGTGCGCAGACATTATTTCCTTTACTGTATGATTTACGACTATTTTTTTAAAGCACTTGTTAGTGCACCGGTATAGGGGTTACCTCCTACCTTGCAAGGTCTCGCTAATTAGCTTATGTAGACTCCCTCGGTGTCAACACTAATCACTTGATACTTGCGAACTTATGTAAGAGTTCAACTTGTAAAGCCGACTCAATGATAATTGCGCGAAACGGAGCCACATCTGTTATACGATTCTCAAGGATGGTTCATTTGAATCAGATTAGTATTCGAATTTTCATTTTCTTCAGCTTGGTATTTCTATTGAATGCCTGCTCGTTACCATCAAAATTTGAGGTATTTAACAATACAAATGAAAATATTATCCTCACTATATACAGTGAAGGAAAGGCTATGAAATCAGTTGCTATATCTAAGAGTACTTCAGCAACTATTGATAGTTGGGATAACTATATTGGTCTAGCTGTTAGAGTTTCGTCTGGAATTGATGTGTGGTTTTATAAACCTACTTACATTAATCATAAATTTGGTGAGGGATATTACTTTTCTCATTGGTTATTTAAATTACAAATCGAGCCAACTGGAAAGGTCTTTGTCATAAATCCAAAACTTGACTTTCCACAAAGCCAGCATGTGAAACAACCTGAAGGTTATCCATTGCAACCTACGAGTAAAGACGTATAACAAGACAAATAATCGGACGAAAAACGCTTGGCTTGTGCTCGTTCCTCGCTAATTTTAGCCAAGCTTAATCCGCCCATTATGCGGGCGTTACATATGATTTTGGAGCAGTTAGTGCAAGATCTGGACAGAAAGGCCCATTGGCAAAACGTCTATAAGCAAAAAGCAGCAACAGAAGTCAGTTGGTTTCAGTTAAAGCCTGCCATCTCGCTGGAACTGATAGCCAAGTGTCATCTTGAGCCCTCTGCGCCAATTATTGACGTGGGCGGTGGCGCGTCGGTACTGGTCGATCAACTGATTGAGCAGGGCTACACAAATCTTAGCGCCCTGGATATTGCCGGCGCGGCCTTGGCTAAATCGGCGAGACTCAAACTATCCGCGGCAGATCCCAAGCTTCTTCATCTTTGAGCGCAAGGTACTTGGTGCCAGTGCCAAAACTTCTGCGGCGCCGCCACGGCCATTAATACGGCCCTGACATTGGCTTAACACCTCTTCGATATATTGCTTTTCGTGTTCGGCCAAGGTTGGCATCGCATCGTGAACAGGCTCCCCTGCTGCATCGTCCAGCATCAAGCTGGGTATTTGCAAAATCGGCCCCGGGCTTAAAATGGCCGCGCGCTCCAGGGTATTTTGCAGCTCACGGATATTGCCCGGCCAGGAATAGCGCTTAAGCATGGCCAAACTTTTCTTACTGATCCCGGTGAAACTACGGGTTAACTTCTGCGATAGCTTAGTCAGTAGCTGGGCCACCAGCAGCTCCATATCCTCAATGCGCTCGCGCAGCGGCGGTACGGTTAAGGGGAATACATTAAGGCGATAATAGAGATCCATACGAAACGTGCCCTGCTGCACCATTTGCCACAGATCCCGGTTGGTGGCGGCAATCAGGCGAATATCCACCTTGATGGTCTCCTGCCCTCCTAAGCGTTCGAACTCCTGCTCCTGCAACACCCGCAACAGCTTGCCTTGAGCCGCCATGGGCAGCTCGGCAATTTCATCGAGAAACAAGGTGCCGCCGTCGGCCAGCTCAAAGCGCCCTTTGCGCCTTTGGGCGGCGCCGGTAAAGGCGCCCTTTTCATGGCCAAAGAGCTCGGACTCCAGCAGGCTTTCGGCAAATACGGCGCAGTTGACCTTAACTAATGGAGCATCACGGCGCTCACTTTGGGCATGGAGGTGGCGCGCCACCAGCTCCTTGCCGGTGCCGTTTTCACCGAGGATCAAGACGCTGGCATCGGTTTGTGCCACCAGATCAATCTGCTGCATCATGGTGCGAAATGGCGCCGACTGACCGACCAGATCACCATTCTGCCAATCCGCGTTGAGCTCTTCTAACAGATAACGATTCTCCGCCTGCAATTGCTCGCTAAGCTGACTCACCCTTTGCAGCGCCTCACGCAAAGCGTGCTCGGTACTGCGTTGGGTCGATACGTCACGAAATATCGCCACTGCGCCAATCAGCTGGGAGTCCTTATAAATAGGCGTGGAGGTGTATTCAACGGGGAACTGGCTGCCATCCTTACGCCAGAAAACCTCATTGCTTACCTGACGGGTTTGACCGTCGAACATGGTGCGATAAATGGGGCATTGATCGGCCGGATACTCACTGCCGTCTGCGTGACTGTGGTGATGAAACTGATGGATCTTTTTGCCCAGTAGCTCGTCTGCCTGCCAGCCGGTCATGCGCTCTGCGGCGGGGTTAATAAATACCGCATTACCACTGAGATCGAAACCGTAAATGCCCTCGCCGGCGGCATCAAGCAATAGACGGGGATCGTGAAGAAAATGTTTTAATGAAGAGTCCATGGAAATGTGCGAGCAAGTGACGATATGTCGTCATTTTAGGGCTTGCCCACACAATTTCGCAAGGTTTAATGCAATTAAAGGCCCGAAGTCAGGGTGATCACCCCTGGATTAACCTCTAAAGCGAGTTTAAAGCGTGCCAGCAAGGCCTGTTTAGGGTCTTGCTTATTCAGGCTGTACACCGGATATTGGCTCAACGCCTGAGTCAATAATTGCTGCACCTCTTCGGACAGAGGCGCCAACTTACCGCGGTAGCCCATGGCATCGATATCGGCATTGAGGATTTTAAAATCCTGCAAATAGATGGCATCTTCATCACCATTAAAATAAGGCACAGCGGCGATATTTAAGCGCACGCGCACCGGCACCTTAAGTGCCAAGGCCTGCATCATCACCGTATTATCCAGCGCGAGCTCAATGCCATTAGGGCTCTGCTCGGGGCCAATT
Organism: Pseudoalteromonas sp. T1lg48; assembly: GCF_002964785.1. GTDB lineage: Bacteria > Pseudomonadota > Gammaproteobacteria > Enterobacterales > Alteromonadaceae > Pseudoalteromonas. The sequence goes on along the minus strand of NZ_PQCC01000018.1, from coordinate 15,032 downwards.
TGCACACCAATATCATTCACCGTCAGCTCCATGGGCACACCCATTACGGTGGCATTGGCGCCATAACGATCACTTTGTTGCAGCAGGCTTTGCTCCAACTCGCCACTCGTTAGTGAAAAAACACTCAAAGGTGCATGACTGGCGCAGCCACCTAACAAGGCGACACAAGCCAGCACCATACCCATTATCCATTGCTTCATACTGATACCATCTTATCTAATACTACTAGGATGCGCTCACGCTCTTGAGCGTCACCCTGACAAATACCTTGCTCGTCAACACCCGCCTTGGCTACCCAGGCAAGTAACAGCTCATCGGTGCTGTACTCAACGCCATGATGTTTGGCATCGAGCATATTGACTTGCTCCTGCATGCGCTGTGCCGAAAGTGACTCAGGGCTGGCCAGATTATTGGCAATTTCCAGGCGAAGTACTATCTGCTCACTGCTTAGCTCAAGGCGCGAATCATTCAGCCAGTCTGTTGGCAGCGCCTGTCCCTGAGCCAAACTTGCACGCAATTCCTGCAGATGACGGGTTTGCTGTGCCTGCTCTTTAGCATTCAACGCCGCCTCAATGCGGGCCACTAAGTTTTTCTGTCGCCCCTGTAGCTCACGCACTAATTGCAGCTGCTGCACATCATTGCGCAGCTGTTGCAAATCCGCATTGCTTTGCGCTTGCGCCAGTTGTTGCTCCAGCGCCTCAAGGGCACTCACCTGCTCGGCTTTTTGCTCGGCATGGGCCTGATGTTGCTGTGCCTTAGCTGCATCGCGCTGACTAAAGATACTATCGTTTACGCGGCGAAACGCCTGCCATAACTTACGCTCTTTGCTATTGCCAGCAAAGCCGATTTGCTGCCACTGTTGTTGCAGCTCTTTTAGCGTTTGCGTAGCCGCAAACACATCGTCTTGGCTTTGCAGCTCTTCCGCTCGCTGTAAAAGCGCCGCTTTGGCATTCGCATTGTCTTGATAGAAGTTAGCAACGCGCTCGCCCATATTCCCTTGAGCATTGCTAAATGCTTTATTGAGTTTGTGATAAAGCTTACTTTCTAACTGCTTAGCCGCGCGCCATTGTTTTAATAGGGCATTGAACTGGTGCTCGAGCTCTCGAATTTCAAGCTCACCGCTGCGCTCGCCCAGACTGGTCATTTGCGCAATGAGCTGTTCGCGCTCGGCAATTGCCTGCTCTTTAAGCTTTTGTTGCTCGGCAAAATAATCGCGACAAGGGGCAAATGCCGCCTCGATCGCCTGTTCGAATTCGTCTTTCGCCTGCTGCGCCACCTCTGGCCCCAACAGCTGCCAGCTTTTACGCAAACGCTTCACTTGCGCCAAGCGCTCGTTGGCATCATCGCAGTCGCCGTTTGCCAGCGCTTTGGCGGCTTCTAGTAACTGCTCTTGTTGTGCTTCGCCGGCGTACTGGTGCCAATCTTTGGCTTCACTCAGGGTTTGCGCAAGGCCTTCGTATTCGCGACTGATATCGTTTTGAAAATGTTCGGCCAGTTGCTCAAAGATTTCCTGTAGGCCATTGAACACGCCAAAGGCAACGCGATAGCGGCCCTGGTTGATCAGGCGACGAATATCTCGCGCCTTTTTACGCGCCGCATTCTGCAGTTGCTTTTGCTCCTGCATTAGGGCGTCACTCTGGCTCTGCCAGTGCTTGCGGGCGTGCGAAAACTGTTGCTGCCAAAGCGCTGCCAGCTCTTTAGGGAGTGCCTTAATGGCCTGTTGTAGTTGTGCTCGCAACTCGGCTTCGGCGCTAATGGCCGCATCCAGTTCACTGACCTCGTCAGGGGCACGTAAACTGCTGTAGCTGGCAAGCTGCTCACGCAGGGCATCCACGTCTTGTTCGTAGGCTGCGAGCTGCTCTACCTGCTTAAATAAGCGCACTAATTCCTGCTGCTGGCTTTGCAGCTCGGTGCCGGCCTGCAAGTCTTCACTTTGCAGCATGTCTTTGGCCTGCGCCACCTTGGCATGAAGCCAATCGGTTTGAATTTGCTCGTTACCGTCAAAACGCAGCGCCATGGCATTGCTGATCTCTTCGGCCAAGGCACTGAGATTGGCCAGGGCGAGTACGCTGCGCTGTTTAGCTAACTGCTGTTCTTGCTGTTGTTCAAAGGCAACTTTTAGCTTATCGCTATGGGAAGTTAGTTTGGCCGCCAGTTGCGTAAACTTTTGTTGTGTTTGCCCACGTAGCTCTTCATCCAGCCATTCAAGCTCCAACTGCTGATACTGCTTTTGAAGTTGTGAAAATTGCCCGCTAACCAGCTGATAGTCAGTTTTGTCACGCAAGGCGTTCAGCTTGGCAAGAATCAACTTGGCCTGCTCGGCCACCTCAACCGGCATCTGCGCCTGACGCTGCTGCTCATCAATGACGTCCTGCAGTTTTTGCTTGGCCTCGCCCTTGGCGACCTTAAGCAGTTTTTCCGTCAGCTGTAATTTGAGGACCAGCTCGAACAATTGCAACTGTAAGGTCTCATCGGCACTACGGAAGACCTGCTCCACCAAGGGCGCTTTATTTAAGCGGGTTAACAGCTTAATTTTAATGGCCGCAGTTTTTTCTTGCAGCGCCAGTTGTTCCAGGGTTTTATCAGCGGCAAAACGCTCGATATAACGCTCTTTATCGGCGTCGCTCAGTGCATTAGGGCTGGCTAAAATGGCCTCGGCCACTTTTTGATTGGCCAGACGTTTAATGCTTGGCTCTCCATCCTGTTGGCAGGCCTGCCACCACAAAGCGACATCATTAAGCTTTTTCAGCGCTGCGGTACGCACATTGACGCTGGGGTCTTCACACGCCAGTGCAGTGATGATGTGTGCATCCTGTTGTTTATCCAACTGGGCTAAAGCTCCCAGGCGAGTGGTTTCTTTTGGATGCTTCCACTTGGGTTGGAACAACTGTTTAAAGATCATTTTCACTGAACCTAGCTATTTCGTTTTCGGCCTTAAATTGCTGCTTTAATTCTTTCTTAGACTTTTGCACCAACTGGCCGTCGGCGCCAACGGTGAACTGCTCGTCGCTTTTGAGCACCTTGGCTTGATAGAGCATGACTAATTGCACGGTTTGCTCTTTTTGTTGTTCGCTTAACGGGCTGCCGTCTGGCCACTTGCCGGTTGCGGCGCCGTATTGCAGACGTTCGTATACTTCTGGGGTAATAGACTGGACTAACTGGTCAATATTCATAATTTCTTTCTTTTCAAAAACACTAAACGAACGCGGTTAACTAGGTACCAGACGACACCAATGGCAATGGTGCCATAACAGGCTGTTTGCTGCCATGAGCCGGGCACCGGATGTTGCCAGTAAAGGACTAAAAAGCCACCGAGGAAAAGGATTAAGGCGATAAAAGATTGGTTCATCAGCGACTGCTGTTTTTGCGTTTTGGTACGCGCCGCCAATCGACTTTTGGTTTCAGCATCCATCTCGCCAAAAGCGGCATTGCAATGGGGACAGGCTTTATGTTTGTCGGATATCGATTTTTGACATTGCGGACATGAAATTATGGCCATGCTTACTCCTAGATGCAATTGCGCGCCAAATAAAAAAGGCGCCACTTGGCGCCTCATTGTACTGGTTTTATTTGTCGATGTCTTTTTTGAATTTAAGGTAAATGCCGAGATTCAAAAATGGGGGTGAGCTACACCTCTACATCAACAAAATGAACCTATTTACTCAGCATCTTTTGATTGCTTGGCAAGGCGCTCTTCCCAGAAGGTGGCGTTTTTAATGCCTAATTTTACCGGGTCAAATGTCACTTTACCGCCCGCTTTCTTCTGATCTTCGTAATCACGCAAGCAGGTCAACGCCGGCTTGGCGACAAACAGAATAGCCAAGATACCAACAATGTTGATCCACGCCATCAGGCCTACACCAATGTCACCGATATTCCAGATATAACCTGAGCTGTTAACCATGCCATATGAAACCATAAACATGATCACCAACTTCACAATCACGATTGGGATGTTGCCTTTGAAGTAACGGTTTAAGTAGGCCACGTTGGTTTCGGCAATGTAGTAGTACGCCAGTATGGTGGTAAATGCGAAGAAGAATAAAGCAATACCGACAAAGGCATGGCCAAAGTCACCAAACACTTTAAACAAAGCCATTTGGGTAAATGCCGCAGAGCCAATTTCGGTTGCCGCATCCACATTTTGCACGATAAATTGGCCCGCAGGTAGTTCACCAACCACATTGTACTGCTGGGTAATCAGGATCATTAACGCCGTCGCCGTACACACGAAGATAGTATCCACATACACAGAGAAGGCTTGCACCAGACCCTGCTGCGCAGGATGGTCAACTTCAGCGGCCGCGGCTGCATGAGGACCGGTACCCTGGCCTGCTTCATTCGAATAAATTCCGCGTTTTACACCCCAGCCAATCGCCGCACCAAAACCGGCTTGTGCGGTAAAGGCATCGGAAACGATTAATGAGAAGATACCCGGCACTTTATCCAGGTTTAGGAAGACCACGATCAAGGCCAGAACAATGTAACCCAAGGCCATAAACGGCACGACAATTTGAGTGAAGTGGGCGATACGTTTAATCCCACCAAAGATAATAAATGCGAGAACAATCAGAATAATAGCCAAAGCAACGAGTTTAAAGGTTCCTACCTCACCAAAGCTCGTAGTCACCATTTCACCGTGGCCAAATACCTCGGTAAAGGCATTACCAACCGCATTCGCCTGCACACCCGGTAAAAACACGCCACAGGCAACGATGGCAGAGACTGCAAATAAGATAGCCAGCCATTTTTGCTGCAAACAACGGTCAAAATAAAAAGCTGGGCCACCACGGTATTGCCCATCTTCTTCTGTTTTATAAATTTGGCCTAGGGTAGATTCGGCATAGGCGGTGCTGGCACCCAAAAATGCCACGACCCACATCCAAAAAATAGCGCCAGGACCACCAAAACCAATCGCCGCGGCGACACCGGCAATGTTACCTACGCCTACGCGTCCGGATAATGAAACGGCTAAGGCTTGAAAAGATGAGATACCTTTACTTGATTCATTCGAGCTCAGCAGCAACTTCCACATTTCTTTGAAATGTCTTACTTGCGCAAAACGGGTTAGTAAGGAATAAAATAGACCTGCGCCTAGACAGAGATAAATGAGTGCACTACTCCACACAACGTCATTAACGGCGCTTACAAAAGCTTCCATGGATATCCTCTATAATTATATTTTTTATTCTTAGTTACGATACTGAGAATGCGGGACATAAGGCAGTGAGGATCGGTTAGCACACTTACCCCACTCTTCAACCTTTGGAATATTAACTTATACCACCCAAGTTTGTTAACAGTTAATTTTCAATCCAACTGCATTTGGGTGTCTGCTGGCACGTATTTCAACAATAAAAGTCGTTTAATTTGAATACGTTAAACTAGTATAACCAGAATTCATCCTGACCATGTTAAAAGTAATAAAAAAGGCATGGGCCGTGATACGACGCATGCCTTAATTGGCTGCTAAGCTGTTAAATGGGCACTCGACATGACTTATGCCCATGCATTAGCGCATTATCTCAACTTATCGACCACAGCAACGATGGCGCTTAGGGTATCCTGGCCAAACTGATAAGAGCGGCGATCAGACCAACCATAATCTAGATCTGGCAGGTTGGCGTTATCTTTAAACGGCATTTCTACCGTGTAGGCCAAGGCCTTAAACTCTTCTCCCACGGCGCAAGATGCCACGGTCAAGTTGGCCTCGCCTGGCGCATCTTTATCGTAGCCGAACTCATCCTGGAACTCTGGCGTGATGGTCAACAACGCTTGCTTAAAGGTGTTTTCTAACTCTTCCAGGCGCGCATCATAGCTTGGGATCCCTTCACTGCCGGCAACAAAGTTGTAAGGCAGGGCTTCATCGCCGTGGATATCCAAATACATATCCAGGCCTACCTCACGCATTTTATTCAACACCAAGAATACTTCCGGGCTCTTTTCCATGCTTGGGGTTGCCCATTCACGGTTTAGATTCACACCGGCTGCATTGGTGCGCAGGTGGCCACGCACGCTGCCGTCTGGGTTCATGTTCGGCACTATGTAGAACACGGCCTTGCATAATAAGGCTGCCGCATGGGGGTCTTCGTCGTCCAGTAGCTTGTGTAGCAAGCCTTCAACGAACCATTCGGCCATGGTTTCGCCCGGGTGTTGACGTGCGGTGATCCAGATGTTTTTCTTTTCTGCACTCGGCTCACCGATGCGTAGAACCGTCATATCACGACCGTCCAGGGTTAGGCCCAGGTTTTGCGCTTCACAAATAGCATGGCTTTGTGCCCAATACACTAAATCCAAGTGGCGATCATAGCTATACGGCGCAAAGTAAGCGAAGAACATCTGTGAACATTCAGGCTCAACGTCGATGACTAGGCTTCCGTCTTCATAACGGGTAGGCACGCGGAACCAGGTTTGACGGTCGTATGAGGCCACTGCCTGGTAATCGTCCCAGCCTTCTGGATAAGCTGACTGCGCCAACTCATTGATCTGAATACGATGCTCAACAAATGCCGTGGTCTCTAGGCGAAAGTGGAACCACTGATAAAAATCAGACTGGTTGTCCTTATTGATCTCTAGCTGGATATTCATCGGGTTTTCACAAGCGATAACCTTGATATTACCACTGTCGAAATTACTGGTGATCTTCATTGCTGATCCTTATAGTTATACCAATTCACTTAAATAGCCAATCATTCTAGCGGGCTAAATATCGTGCTAACTGCGTTGGAATTTTTCTATGTAGAATACTATATAAGAAAAACTCCGCCTTGTTATCACATCATTTATCCAGCGCTATCTCTGATCACATACTTAACAGAATTGGCATTAGTGCAATAGCCTGGCCCTTCCCTCACTCTAATGCTGGGAAAGTCAGTATTAGCAATAAAAAAGCCGACACTCGGTGTCGGCTAGTCTTGTTCTTTACGCTTATTAGCGTGGCAAGCTTGGGTGAGTAACCTCAGCCATGTCTTGCATACAACGTACAACCTGACAGCTGTAACCGAATTCGTTATCGTACCAAACGTAAAGTACTACGCGGTCACCGTCAACAATCGTTGCTTGCGAGTCAACAACACCGGCGTAACGGCTGCCTACAAGGTCAGTAGACACGATTTCTGTCGACGCTGTGTAATCGATTTGGTCGCGCAGGTCAGAGTATAGTGCAGTGTCACGTAGGAAGGCATTTAGCTCTTCAACGTTTGTTGCAGTTTCAAGGTTCAGGTTCAAAATAGCCATTGAAACGTTAGGCGTAGGTACGCGGATAGCGTTACCAGTTAGTTTGCCTTCTAGCTCTGGAAGCGCTTTAGATACCGCTTTAGCCGCACCGGTAGAGGTAATAACCATGTTCAATGCCGCAGCACGACCACGACGCTCGGCCTTGTGGTAGTTGTCGATTAGGTTTTGGTCGTTGGTGTACGAGTGTACCGTTTCAACGTGACCATTTTTAATACCGAACTTGTCGTTAAGAGCCTTCAAGGTTGGTGTGATGGCGTTAGTAGTACAGCTTGCCGCACACACGATCTTGTCTTCAGGTTTGATATCCTGGTTGTTAACACCGTATACGATGTTCTTGATATCGCCTTTAGCAGGAGCGGTAAGTAGTACTTTTGCCGCGCCTTTTGCTTCAAGGTGTTGGCCCAGGCCAGCTTCGTCTTTCCAGATACCTGTGTTATCAACAACAAGTGCATCCTTGATGCCATAAGCTGTGTAATCAACTTCGCTTGGTGAGTTAGCGTAGATAACCTGGATGTAGCTGCCGTTTGCTTTAATGGCATTACGCTCGGTATCAACAGTGATTGAACCGTTGAAAGGACCGTGGATTGAATCACGACGCAACAGGCTGGCACGCTTTTCAAGGTCACCGTCTTTACCGCCACGAACTACGATGGCACGAAGGCGAAGATCAGCGTAAGGACCTGATTTTTCGATAAGTAGACGAGCTAGCAGACGACCGATACGACCGAAACCGTAAAGTACTACGTCGCGTGGCTCTTTTGCTGAACCGGCGTTAACGATTTCAGCCAGTTCATCGTTTAGGTATTCTTCAACAGAGCGACCATTGGCTGCATCTTTGTATAGGTAGTTATAAGCTAACTTACCGATATCGATACGAGCAGAGTTTAACTCCATTTTGCTAATGGCTTCTAGGAATGGGAAGCTTTCACGTAAACGCAGTTTTGAATCTTCAAATTGAGCGACGGTTTTGTGCGCTTTGATGATATCGATAGTACTGGCGCTTACTAGCGGACGGCCATATACAGCAATTTCGATACCACGGTTGCGGTACAGTTTACCAATAATAGGTTGCATACTTTCAGCGAAGTCTTGGCGTTCCTGCCAGCTGTTTAAGTATTCTTGCTCGTGAGATAAGGTCATTGTTTCTGCCTTTGAAATTTGTTTTGAACGGATATCAACCCCAGCATTCCATTGTTCAGACCACAAAGTGAGAGCGTGATCAAGGACAATATGCCTGTTGCCGGGCGCCCATATTCTAATGCAAAGCGCCGACAATAACCACCTCTAGTTGGCTTTAACTAAATACCCTAAGAATGGGCGATGGTAAATTGAGGTATAGGGGCTGGAGATATCAGCTGTAGAAAACATAGCACCAGACGCTGACAGCAAAAATAAGCGCACAAACAGCTAATGTCTGCCGTTTTAGGCATTAAAAAAGCAGCCCTAAGGCTGCTTTTTGTTATTAAGATTCAAGCTTACTGGTACCGACTTCAACACGGGTTTTCAGTTTTTGCCCGGGCCTGAAGGTAACCACACGGCGCGCCGAAATAGGAATATCCTCTCCGGTTTTTGGGTTACGACCCGGTCGCTCTTTCTTATCGCGAAGATCAAAATTGCCAAAGCCAGAAAGCTTGATCTGCTCCCCATTCTCTAAAGCTGAGCGGATTTCTTCAAAAAACGCTTCAACTAGTTCTTTGGCATCCTTCTTATTGATCCCCAACTTCTCAAATAGGTGTTCAGCTATGTCGGCTTTGGTAAGCGCCATATCTAGTCCCTCAACGATGCATTAAACTCTTTAGCCAAAGTGGCTACGACGTTGTCGACAACTAGGTTGATATCTTTCTCTTCGAGCGTTCTATCAACCGCTTGTAGTGTCAGAGCAATCGCCAAACTCTTATAATCTGGCTCTATACCTTTGCCCTTATACACATCGAATAAGTTTAGGTCAACCAATTGATTTCCGCCAACTTTTTCTATCGCGGCCAAAACATCACCGGCTTTCACCTCGTCTTTGACTAAAATAGCGATATCGCGACGGTTCGATGGGAACTTAGAAATAGCCTTTGCCTGTGGCAGCACGCGGTTATTTAGCGCGGCTATTTCAATTTCGAATACAAACGCGGTGCCATTAATGCCCAGTTGCTTATGCAACTGCGGGTGCAATGCACCGATAAAACCAACTTGTACGCCATCGGCGTAAATGGCCGCGCTTTGACCTGGGTGTAAACCATCACACACCTGAGCCTTAAAGCTAAAGCGCGCACTGTCATTACACAGCGCCAACAAGGCTTCTACATCACCTTTGACATCGTAGAAATCCGCGGCACGGCTATCTAGGTGCCAATGCTCACCGTAACAGCTGCCTGCTACCACGCCACCGATCACGGCCTGCTGCAATACACCATTTTCGGCTTGCTCATCGGCTATGAACTTCAGTCCTTGCTCGAAGAAACGAATGCGCGGCTGTTGACGGTTCTGGTTATACACCAAGGTGTTAAGTAGACCCGGCATCAAAGACTTACGCATCACCGACATTTCGATTGAAATCGGGTGTGGTAAAACCAGGCTATTGTCTTCGCCGTGAATGGCATTTTGCACTTTAGGATCAACGAAGCTATAGGTAATGGCTTCTTGATAGCCACGGGTTACCAGGGTGTCGCGCATACGCTTGATGGCAACATCGGCTTCATTGTGGCGGGTCATATTCAACTTGGCTAACGGTGCCTCGTTAGGAATATTGTTGTAACCAAAAACACGAGCCACTTCTTCGATTAGGTCTTCTTCGATGCGAATATCAAAACGGTAGCTAGGCACATCCGCCTGCCAGGTGTTGTTTTCGAACTGTACATCCAGGCCCAGGCGGCGCAGGATATTGGTGACCGTTTCATCATCGATATGATAACCGATGACACGATCGAGACGCTCGCGACGAAGCGTTACGGCCGTGACCTTAGGCAATTGCTCAGGGGCAACCGCTTCTACGATAGGGCCAGCCTGACCGCCAACGATTTCAAGCAACAATGCGGTGGCACGCTCCATAGCGTCGCGCTGCAGGGCGAAATCCACACCACGCTCATAGCGGTGTGAGGCATCGGTGTGTAAACCATAGCTGCGCGCCTGACCGGCAATCGCAACTGGGTTGAAGAAAGCACTTTCAAGCAGAATATCTGAGGTCTCTTCGGTTACACCCGAGTGCTCGCCACCAAAGATACCGGCCATGGCCAGGGCTTTGTTATGATCGGCGATCACTAAAGTCGACTCGTTTAATTTCGCTGTGTTTCCGTCAAGCAATACCAGTTCTTCACCGGCGTTCGCGCTACGTACCTTGATGCCACCTTCAATGGCATTAAGATCAAAGGCGTGCATTGGGTGACCCAGCTCAATCAACACATAGTTGGTTACATCTACAACCGGATCGATTGAACGAATGCCGCTGCGACGAAGCTTTTCAACCATCCACAGTGGTGTTTGCGCATCCAGGTTAATGCCCTTAAGCACACGGCCAAGGTAACACGGACAGGCTTCTTCATTAACCAGCTCGATGCTAATTTTGTCGTCGATTGTTGGTTCAACCGCAGGAATTTCAAGCTCTTTAACGTCCAGGTTATTTAGTACACCCACTTCACGAGCCAGGCCTTTAATACCTAAACAGTCGCTTCGGTTAGGCGTTAAATCAACATCGATAATCTTGTCGTCAAGAGCCAGGTATTCACGTAAATCCTGACCGATAGGCGCATCAAGAGGCAACTCCATGATGCCGTCGCCTTCTTCGCTGATACCCAATTCTACAAACGCACATAACATGCCGTGTGAAGGCTGGCCGCGTAGCTTGGCTTTTTTGATTTTAAAGTCGCCAGGAAGTACCGCGCCCACTTTTGCTACGGCCACTTTGAGGCCTTGGCGACAGTTTGGCGCACCACACACGATATCGAGTAGTTCGTCTTCACCTACGTTAACCTTGGTAACACGCAGTTTATCTGCATCAGGGTGTTGGCCACACTCAACCACTTCACCCACAACCACGCCTTCAAATTGACCCGCAGCGGCGTCAACGCCGTCTACCTCAAGGCCTGCCATGGACAGTTGCTCTGCCAGTTCGTTCGCGTCGATGGCCGGGTTAACCCATTCGCGTAACCACTTTTCACTGAATTTCATTTATCACGACCTCTTAACGGAACTGGTTTAGGAATTTCATATCATTTTCGAAGAAAGCGCGTAAGTCGGTTACGCCATAGCGCAGCATGGTCAGGCGCTCTACACCCATACCAAAAGCAAAGCCGGTGTACTTTTCAGGGTCGATGTTTACCGCACGTAAAACGTTCGGGTGCACCATGCCACAGCCTAATACCTCTAGCCATTTACCGTCTTTACCCTTCACATCTACTTCCGCAGAAGGCTCGGTGAATGGGAAGTATGAGGGACGGAAGCGGATTTCCATGTCTTCTTCAAAGAAGTTACGAAGGAAGTCGTGCAGAATGCCTTTAAGCTCGGTAAAGCTTACGTCTGTGTCCACCATCAGGCCTTCAACCTGGTGGAACATCGGCGTATGGGTTTGGTCGTAATCGTTACGATATACGCGACCAGGCGAGATAATGCGCAGTGGCGGTTGCTCGGTTTCCATGGTACGAATTTGTACGCCACTGGTCTGCGTACGCAATACCAGCTTAGGATTGAAATAGAAGGTATCGTGATCGGCTCGTGCCGGGTGATGAGCTGGAATATTCAAAGCATCAAAGTTATGGAAGTCGTCTTCAACCTCTGGGCCCGACTTAACGGCAAAGCCTAGCTCACCAAAGAAGGACTCGATACGCTCGATAGTGCGCGTCACCGGGTGAACACCGCCCGCGGCCATGTTACGGCCCGGCAAAGTGACATCTATTGTTTCGGCTGCAAGTTTCGCCTCTAACGCAGCCGCACTCAATGCTTCACGTTTAACGTTGATTGCTTCAGTAACTTGTTGCTTAGCCTGATTAATTACTTGGCCTGCGCTCTTACGCTCTTCTGGCGCCATTTGCCCAAGTGTTTTAAGTAGCCCGGTTATTTCACCTTTCTTACCAAGGTAGTTTACGCGCACATCTTCTAGGTGCGCGATTTCGCTGGCTGATTCAACCGCCTTTAAGGCGTCAGCCAAAATCGCTTCTAAGTTCATCGGATACCTGACTAGGGTGATAATTTAAAGTGTTTATTTAGCCACTTATGATAACTAAAGGGCCGCGTTGATTCTAGCCCCGAGCGGCTGTTTCTACAGCTTTAGTGTGGCTTTTATAAAAGGAATGGTAAGCTTACGCTGTGCTGCCATGGATGCGTGATCCAATGTATCAAGCACATCCAGAAGTGCACGCATGTCCCGGCTAAGACGAGTCAGCAAGAAGCGCGCACATTCATCGGATAGTTCCAGGCCGCGCATCTTGGCTCTGTTGGTCAGTGCCTGCGCCTTATCATCATCGCTCATGGAGCGGATTTGCAAGGTCGTGCCCCACTTTAAGCGGGACTCAAGATCCGGCAGATCCAAATGCAACATATCTGGCAACAGGTCGGCGGAGATAAGCAAAAGCTTACCCGGCTCGTTAAAGCGGTTAAAGAAGTTAAAAAGGGCTTTTTCCCAGGCTTCATCACCGGCTATAAGGTGTAAATCATCGATACAAACCACATCGAGGGCATCGACTCCCTCTAGCACCTGAGGGCCATAATGCTGCACTTCACTGAGTGATAACAACATACTGGAAAGACCTAGCTCCTGGGCGTGAACACAGGTTGCATAAAGCAAATGCGACTTGCCAGAATCACCTAAACCGCACAAATAGGTGTATTGAAACTGTTCGTTTAGGTGATTGAAAGCCGCCTGCAGATGATTAACCTCCAGTGAGTCTTCCCCGCCAAAGTAACTGGCGTAGGTTTCATCATCGGGCAAGGTAACCGGCAGCGCTAATTGCGAGCTAAGCATCATAGGTTATTGCCACGCGTACTCTAAGTCATCGTTACTATTGGAGTAATAGAATTTCTGCGGATCGCGATAGTCGCTAAAGTAAGAGTCAAGGGTAAGTGCTTTTTTGAGATCTTCCACGCCACCTGTGTGACTAATACGTATTTCCACGCGTTCCTGACTAATGTGCGTCACCGCAGCATCGGTCACCACGCTTAGGCTTTTTAATCGACGCAAAGCATACTCTATATCGACAAAGGTACGGGTATTATAGAGTTTTAGGGTTTGCTGTTGCGCTTCATAACTTGAGCTTGCATCAATGGCGTACTCGCTTGCCAAAGCACTTGCCAGGGCATCGACCATATCAACCACGACCTGCTGCTGGTCGCCTTTATGCTTAATAGCTTCAAATTGGTCTTCATTGGTGAATCGCCACTCCACCTCCCAAGCATCGGAATTGTCATCCTTATAAAGGCGCGCAGAGACGACACGCTCAGCCATATAACGTTCAGAGGCGATATCAAGCGAGTCACTGAAGTTACCCCATACATCCGCAACGGTAACATGCTGATGATCCTGTAGATCCAATAAAGGCGTCACCACGGGAAGTCCGCGACGGGACGCTCGTTCGGCAAGCAATTCTTGAATTTGCGGATAAGAATCTGCGGTCATTAACTCACGACGCCAACCGTCTTCAATTGCCAACCAAATTACGACCAATGGACGACGATTACCCCATAAGGGTAAGCCAGCGTCACGTACTAAATCATTGACCTTGTTACCGTCGAACTGCACCCGTAAATACGTTTGTCCCTTGTCGTCCGCATACTCATATTTGGTCATGTAGTTGGCGATATCGGGCAAGGCGGCACGCACGGTGGAGTTTTCCGATGCTCCAGCGTCGCCGGTTACTTTAACGATAACATTGAGCAGCGCATTTTGGCTGGCGGTAGCGCGACTAGCTCTGGTTTTGTCTTCCACCGGCTGGCGATATTGATATAAGCCTTTAACTTCAATTGCCTGCAATGGCCAAGCGCCAAGGACTATAAGTAGCAGTAATAAATTACGGATCACGTCGTCTTAAACCTTAGTGTGAATGCCCTGATCCTAAAACAAAGCCAGTAACAAAGCAAAGGGTTACCCAAGATTAGTTAACTTGCTGAATCCCCGATTAATTAACAAGTAAATAGAAGCTCATTTAAACACCATACTCCCCTACTTTTTACCTAACTTTAAGGTGTAGGGCTAAGGAAGGTGATAGCTGAATGACTGAATTCATTTCCGCTAGGCTACAAACACTTTTCAAAACCCCAAACGCAAAAAACCCACTGCATTGAGCGGGTTTTTCTGAATAGGAGCCTGGTTCGTGACGCAGTAAGATGACCTACTTTACTCCGGGCTCTCCTGCCCTCCGCCCTTCGGGCCGCCTTCGGCGTTCAAATAGAACATCACGTCTTTAAAACGAAAAAAACCCAGCACTAGGCTGGGTTCTTCGTATAATAAGGCCCTGGCTCGCTAAGAAGTAGGATGTTCTACTTTCACATGGCAAATGCCACACTATCTTTGACCGGGGGCGCCTAGCCGGGGCCGGCCATCCGGCTGTTTCGTTTCACTTCTGAGTTTGGGTGACGAGAAACCGAAGCCCCGCTTCGCAGTTCGAGGAAGTGAGCGCATGGATGCGCGAAGGGGAGATACTTCATGGATGAATTGATTGCACCCAGGCTGATAATTTTAAAACGCCAAACGCAAAAAACCCGCTGCATTGCTGCAACGGGTTTCTCTGAATAAGGCCCTGACGATGTTCTACTTTCACATGGCAAATGCCACACTATCATCGACGCTGTTTCGTTTCACTTCTGAGTTCGGCATGGGG
>NZ_PQCC01000017.1 GCF_002964785.1 Pseudoalteromonas sp. T1lg48 | reverse complement strand
GGCATATTTCTTTACTTATTGAGAACTCTAAATCATTCAAAATTGAACAATTCAAAGTTTTTATCAGCTTTCCAAATTTTTAAAGAGCAAGAGAATTACTTCTCAGAGTTAAACACACTCTATTCTCAGGGCATTTCCCCGAAAGAATGTTTATCTATAAGAAGGAGTAGTAAAGTGGTGGAGCTAAGCAGGATCGAACTGCTGACCTCCTGCGTGCAAGGCAGGCGCTCTCCCAGCTGAGCTATAGCCCCACATTACTAGGATACGTGCATTGTTTATAACCGGTCTTTGCTTTGAAGCAAAGTGGTGGGTCTGAGTAGACTTGAACTACCGACCTCACGCTTATCAGGCGTGCGCTCTAACCAGCTGAGCTACAGACCCAAACAATGACGTTTGTTCTCTATTTCATAATCAACAATCATCTGTGTGGACACTGCGAACAAATTCGTTCTAAATCGTATAAGGAGGTGATCCAGCCCCAGGTTCCCCTAGGGCTACCTTGT
>NZ_PQCC01000016.1 GCF_002964785.1 Pseudoalteromonas sp. T1lg48 | reverse complement strand
GGAATTGGTAGACGCGCTGGATTTAGGTTCCAGTATCTTCGGATGTGTGAGTTCAAGTCTCACCTTCCGCACCATGTTCTTGATAAGAATTAAAACTATCAAACTCTATTGCTGGAGTATCGCCAAGCGGTAAGGCAGCGGGTTTTGATCCCGCCATTCCCAGGTTCAAATCCTGGTACTCCAGCCATGGCTACGTAGCTCAGTTGGTTAGAGCACATCACTCATAATGATGGGGTCCCCTGTTCAAATCAGGGCGTAGCCACCATTTTCTTTCTACCAATAAGAAAATGGGAAAAGCAATATGCGGGAGTGGCGGAATTGGTAGACGCGCTGGATTTAGGTTCCAGTATCTTCGGATGTGTGAGTTCAAGTCTCACCTTCCGCACCATGTTCTTGAT
>NZ_PQCC01000015.1 GCF_002964785.1 Pseudoalteromonas sp. T1lg48 | reverse complement strand
ATTTTCTTTAAAAAAGGGCTTGCGTCGAAATCGAATCTCACTATAATGCGACCCCACTGAGACGGCAGGCAGCAACGCATAGCGAGGCGCTAGCGACTCAGGGAGTCAAGTAAAACTGAGTTTTAAGAAACTTTAAACTTTCTCAAAATTAAGTGTTGACAAAAAATCAGGGTTGAGTAGAATGCACAGCCCTCGAGACGCGAAAGCAACTCGAAACGTTCTTTAAAAATATGAAGCAATCATCTGTGTGGGC
>NZ_PQCC01000014.1 GCF_002964785.1 Pseudoalteromonas sp. T1lg48 | reverse complement strand
TAAATAACCAGTCCTAGTGACAAAAGCATGTGTTTTTGTAATTAGGCCGCTCAGCCTCCTTGGCTCGGCAGTCGCACTTACAAAAATTCATCGAAGCAATGCTTCGAAATGCAACTTTTTGTCCCCTTCGTCTAGAGGCCTAGGACACCGCCCTTTCACGGCGGTAACAGGGGTTCGAATCCCCTAGGGGACGCCACTTAACTCGTATGGTAAGAGTTTAAATAACCAGTCCTAGTGACAAAAGCATGTGTTTTTGTAATTAGGCCGCTCAGCCTCGTTGGCTCGGCAGTCGCACTTACAAAAATTCA
>NZ_PQCC01000002.1:182831-609757 GCF_002964785.1 Pseudoalteromonas sp. T1lg48 | reverse complement strand
GATGATAGTGTGGCATTTGCCATGTGAAAGTAGAACATCGTCAGGGCCTTATTAAAGAAACCCGTTGCAGCAATGCAGCGGGTTTTTTGCGTTTGTAACTTAAAAAATTGCTTGTAACCTCTTCGTACTGACTCCAGTTTAATCTACAGTGAAGTTTCTTTGTTACTCCGAGTGATTAAGCACCATTACCGAAAAGCCTTGCCCAAACAAGGTTGCCAGTACTTTTATGCTTATGTTACAAAGAGTTTTTACCCATGAGCCGCGACTATGTATGAGCTTTATCATTGGTTTGATCTGTTAGGTGTAGCCGTTTTTGCCATTTCAGGTACGCTTTTGGCTCATGAAAAGAGCATGGATGGTTTTGGGGTGATCATCTTAGCGGCCGTGACTGCCATAGGTGGTGGTACCCTGCGTGATATAATCTTAGATGTGCCGGTGTTTTGGGTGCATGATACCAGTTACTTTATCACCATATTAGTCACGGTTTTTATCACCATAATGTGGCTTAATTACAAGCAAAGTTTTCCTCATTATTTCTTACAAGTAGCCGACGCCTTAGGGATAGCCTTTTTTGCCATTATGGGTGCTCAGAAAGCGCTGGAAATAGGTGTACCAGCAATGACCGCGGTGATAATGGCGGTTTTGACCGGGTGCTTTGGCGGTGTTATCCGCGATGTTTTAGCCGGGGAGGTCCCCATGTTGTTAAAAGGGCCTTTGTACGCCATTGCTTGCGTTGTCGGGGCTGGTCTATATATCTTACTGTTGCACCTGGATATTAACCCGCAGCTGGCCATGTGGCTGGGAGGCGCCGCGACCTTGTTGGTACGACTAATCGCCATTCGTTGGAATCTAGGTTTATACGTTTTTCGATATCCTAGCTAGACTTAAGTAATAAGTCAGGCAAGGAGACAGGGATGTGTCTTTAGCGCAAGTATATACCCGTGAACAAATCGGTATCGAAGCCATTGAGGTTCGTGTTGAGGTCTATCTCGGCTCCGGTCTTCCCAGTTTCAATATCGTTGGTTTACCTGAAACTTCGGTAAAGGAAGCTAAAGACAGGGTACGCAGTGCCATTGAGAATGGCCATTTTATATTTCCAAGTCAACGTATCGTCGTCAATCTTGCTCCAGCCGACCTACCAAAGGAAGGTGGGCGCTACGATCTCGCTATCGCCGTGGGTATACTTATCGCCTCCGAGCAACTTAAGTTTGCTAATCTTGCTGAGGTAGAGCTGCTCGCCGAGCTTGGCCTTGATGGCCAGCTAAGGCCCATTCGTGGGGTTATCCCTTCGGTGTTAGCCGCCAACAAGGCCAAGCGCTTAGTTTACCTCAGTGCAGAGAATCAAGACGAAGCGGCGTTAATCGACAGTGCCAAGGTCAAGTGTGCCCATTCATTACAGCAAGTTTGGCATGATCTATCTGGGCAGCAGGAACTAGACCTGGTTACCCCCCTCCCCATTGAACAGCGAACGACGTCTGCTAGCGTTGACTTCAGTGATGTAAAGGGACAGGCAATGGCTAAGCGAGTATTAGAAATTGCCGCAGCGGGTGGGCATAACGTACTGTTTAGCGGTCCGCCCGGCACCGGTAAGTCCATGCTGGCACAACGATTTGCAACGATTTTGCCGCAAATGTCCACACAGCAAGCTCTGGAGACCGCCGCCGTGTATTCGGTCTCGGGAAAGGCCATTGATGCCAGCAAATGGCTGCAGCGGCCTTTTCGTAGCCCCCATCATACCTGCTCTGCGGTCGCTCTGGTTGGCGGCTCGTCGAAACCAAAACCGGGGGAGATATCCCTTGCGCATAATGGCGTCTTATTCTTGGATGAACTACCCGAATTTGAGCGTAAGGTCATAGATAGCCTAAGGGAGCCGATGGAAACCGGTAAGGTGACGATTTCCCGGGCCGCCCAGCAGGTGGATTTTCCCGCTCGCTTTCAGCTGATTGCCGCACTAAACCCCAGTCCTACCGGGCACCATAGTGATAAGCGCGCAACGCCCGATCAGGTAATGCGATACTTAGCGCGGATCTCGGGCCCCTTTATCGATCGCATTGACCTACAGATTGAACTACCTCGCATTCCCAGTGCTCAGCTGCTATCGCCACAAGCCGAAGAAGACAGCGCGACTATTCGCTCACGTGTTGCCATAGCATGGCAGAGGCAACAACAACGTCAGGGAAAAGCCAATGCCTTACTCTCGGTTCAGGAGTTGCATATCCACTGTTCATTAACTTCCCTTTGTCGTGATTACCTTGGTGCTGCCAGCGAACAGTTTCAGTTGTCGCCACGCTCGCACCAGCGCATTATTAAGGTCGCACGGACCATAGCCGATCTCGCCGGTGAGACCGAAATTTCTCAAGCCGCTATTAAAGAAGCTCTAAGTTATCGTGCCTTTGAACGCATGGTGGCGGCGCTGGGGTAATTGCCGTTGCACCTGTATTTACCACCTGTTAACATTGTTAGATTAGCCTTATTGGAGTGTTCAATGAAAAAGTGGATTTTTGCGGCCGCGCTGTTACCTCAACTTTGCCTGGCAAATGCCAGCGATGCCATGTCCTTTTACCTTGACCAACAGTACCAAAAAGCCTTTACCTTGTTTGAGCAAACCGCCGAGCTTGGCGATGGCCGTAGTCAGTTTAACCTTGCGGTGCAGTACCTGCGTGGACAAGGGGTGAAAGCCGATCCAATTAAGGCTTATGGTTACTTCTCAGTAGCCATAGACAATGGCTTTAAAATGGCCGAGCAAGCCCGAAAGTCGGTGGCTCGACGCTTAGATAAGTCACAGTTGGCTAAGGCTAAAACGCTGGCCGCTGAACTTATCGCTCGTTACGGTAAATCCGGTAGTCAGAGCATCAACTATGAAATAAGCCGCACCCTTACCTATAACCCGACTCGTGAGAAAACCGTCAACCCCGCAACTGTTTACCCCGACGCCTTACACAGCGACGGGGTGCCGGGTCTGGCCAGTTATCTTTTCGATATAGATAAAAATGGTGTGCCGAGGGATCTGATTTTACTCAATTCCTATCCTGCACCTGAGTTTGGTCAAAGTATTGCCGAAAAACTGCGCCAGACGCGTTTTGTTGCCGCCGATAAAAAATTTAATAACGCCATTATTCGCGGCGTTTTTGCCGGTGCCCAGGATAGTGAAGTGAGTCAGAAGCTCCAGGCCAGGGCACAGCAGTTATTGCTGCAAGCTAAAAGAGATGACGTTAATGCCCAGGCAGAGTTAGCCACGGTATTAAAACTGTTGGATGATCAGCCTCAATATCATGCCATTGACGGCGGTGTTAAGGCCATCCCGGTTGTAGCACCGGAAATAAGCTATAGCAGCATTACGCAGCCAGAATTTACCAAGCAGACCAAGCTCGAGACCAGCACCTTTAATTTTTCCTACCTGGTTAACCTCAATACTGAGGGCAAGGTGGTTCATAAGCAGCCGTATGAACAGGTTAAAATCCCCAAGGTGTTGCGCAAAAAGGCTGAAAAGCTAATGCAGCAATGGCAACTCAGTCCTGCCCAGGGAGAGCTCAATGACGAGAACTGGTACTATGTGCAGTTTTTCTATAATAATCAGGTCACTAATCCAGAGTATTTGAACGACCAAATTGTTGCCTACGTTGAGGTGAAGCCACTGATCAACAAAGAAAAGATGCAACAATGGCGCTATTGGCAGCAGAAGGCGGCCATGGGCGGGCACAGTGATACCCTCTTTCAACTGGGGGTGAACTGTAATATACGTCTACTGACTCTGGCGGCGAAGCAGGATCACAGTCGTGCACAATTACAACTGGGCAAATGTTTATTGGCTAAAGCCGATGGTGCTACGGTGCATGCGAATCAGGCTAAGTATTGGTTAGAAAGAGCGGCGGCGCAGGGTAACTTAATCGCCAAGCGTAAGCTGGCTGGTTGGTATGTACGTTATTCCGATAATGGCAGTGAGTTGGAAAAGGCCATTGAGTTAGCCGAGGAAGTGGCCGATGAAAATGACCACCCCCTTGCTTATGCATACTTGGCTGCGGCGCACGCTAAATTAGGTAACTTTGAAGAGGCCGTTGATTATCAACAACAGGCGTTAAGTGAGGCCAATGAGCAGGCTTTTGATCAGGCGCCATTTCAGCAGTCGCTAGCAGCCTATCAGCAGGGGAATATCCTGTTTTAACTCGAGGAGAGCATATAGCCTTTGCCACGCACCGTGACAATGCGCTTTTGCTCTTTTTCATCACCCAGTTTTTTACGCAGGCGACCAATAAGCACATCCACCGTGCGATCCGTAGGGCTCCAGTCCGGTTGCCCTATTTCCTCGGACACCTTTTCTCGCGACGTGGCCTTGCCGGCATTTGCAATTAAACAAATTAATACCTTGTGCTCAGCCTCGGTGAGGCGTAGCTCTTCATTGCCGGCGGTGATCAGGGTGCGGTTATCCGGATGCAGTTTGAAATCCGCATACTCGATATATTCGATGCTATCGTTGGCCTGACTCGCGGCGCCATGCAGGCGTTTGTAAACGGCGCGCATACGCAGTTCGAGCTCAAGTAAATCAACGGGCTTACAAATATAATCATCGGCTCCTTGTGCCAGACCGGCGATGCGATCCGATTGCGAGTCTCGACTCGAGAGCATAATCACACCCATCTCGGTGAGGGTACTTAGCTCCCGGGCTAGGGTAAGGCCATCTTTTTCGGGTAAGACAATATCGACTATGGCTAATTCAATCGCTTGTTGGGTATCGGCCTGTGAAGCTTGCGCCAACGCCAATGCTTGCGCTCCTGTGCTATCAACATGGATGCAGAACTCGGTATTGGCAAAATGACTTTCGATGCGCTTAACAAGCAGCTCATCGTTTTCAACAAGTAACACATGAACGGGCATATGGTTTTACCTAGCGTATTATTGACCTAAATAGGTGACAGTTTTCACCCCCCAACTTTATAGTGTAATGGCCTCACTGCCAACTATTAACGTTAAAGCCCTGAGGCACGCTATCAATGGTGAGCAAGCAGTAAAAATATTTGGGTACTGAGTATGTCCCGTAAATTATCCCCCATCTCATATTGCTGGCGCCTATTTTAGCTCCGGTGAGCCATCAAGCGAGTAAGGCTAACAGCAAGATGATATACAGGCCACTGGCGAGCAATTGGATCAGGCAAAAGCCCATAATATCTTTGGCCTTTAAACCAGCAATGGCCAGTACAGGAATAGCCCAAAATGGCTGGATCAAGTTAGTCCAGGCATCGCCCCAAGACACGGCCAAGGCCACCGATGATACGGGCACTTCAAGGGCCTGAGCTGCGGGTAACAGTAAAGGTGCTTGTACCGCCCACTGGCCTCCTCCAGAGGGAACGAATATATTGACCAGGCCGGCACTGAGAAAGCTCCAAATAGGCAGCGTGCTGCTATCGGAGAGAGCGATAAACAGTTCAGAGATATCTTTGGCCAAGCCGCTTTGGCTCATCAGTGCCATCAAACCGGCGTAAAACGGAAACTGAATCACAATGCCGCTGCCGCTGCGTACCGCATTATTGAGCTGGGTAATCAGCGCACTGGTGTTAGGCTGCAACAGCAGCGCAAAAAACAGAAACAGGGCGATTATGGTGTTGAGGTTCAGGCCTTGCTCGCCCGTATAAAAGCTGCTGCCCAAATAAACCAGACCTAGTATACCTAAGGTTGCCGTGGGCCAGCGGGCCTGCTCTAAGCGGTTGCCAGATACGTTTTGTGGTGCCATATCATTATTGGTTTTCAGTTGCTCAGTATCGACATACACCGCATCTTGCGGCTTAGGAAGCAGCCAGTAATTAAGCACGGGCAAAATGATCGCCAAGCCTATGACCAATGCCAGATTCAGTGTCGAGAACAAGGTTTGCGAGGTGTCAATCAGGCCAATTTGTTGCTCGGCAAAATGCCCAGGGGTGGCTATGGTCAGTGGTATTGAGCCGGATAGACCCCCGTGCCAAATAATAAAGCCGGAATAGGCACTGGCTACCAAGACTCGGTAGTCGACGCGACAAAAGCGTGCCACCGCCTTGGCAAACAGGGCGCCGACAACCAAGCCAAAACCCCAGTTAAGCCAACTGGCCAGCAGAGCTACTAAAGTGGTGACGACCACCGCCTTGCCCGGCGTATTCAGGCGTCGGGCGACAAAGTTTAAACCACGCTCAACACTAGGTGTCGTCGCCAGCAGGTAGCCGCATACCAAAACCAGCAGCATCTGCATGGCAAAGGTAAAAAGGTTGCTGATGCCGCCCCCCCACATCTGCACCAGGGTGAGTGGTGAATGATCACTGCTTAGCAGAGCGAGTATAAAACTGACCAGGGTTAACAGCATCACGATCAGCAGTGGGTCTGGCATGTATTTGTCGGTAAGTTTGGCGATGGGTTTAGCAATTTTGGCGAGCATAGGTGTGCAACTATTTGGTTTTAAATATTATCGTTTTAACTGTTACTCTCTTAACATATATAGGGTAATGTTAAAAAGACTAAACTTTAGCATGATAGGCTAAAGTTAATGGAATTACAAAACGGCCTGAGCTTTAACTTATTGAAAGTAAAGTATAAAAAGTTGGCCTGATTATTGTAAATGGTTATGGTAATTAAGAATAGTAATTGACTAACGAGGGTTATATGTCAGGACAAGGTTCAGGTGGTAACGTAATCGCCGCTTTATGTAACGTTTTCTTCCCGGGACTCGGGCAATTGGTACAGGGGCGTATTCTCGCCGCCTTATTGTTTGCCATCTTTTTCTTCGGCGGTGCCGCCCTATGGTGGCTGGTTGTGCCCGGCATTATTGCTGCAATCGTGTATGTATGGGCCATTATCGACGCCGCTAAATATCGTTCTTACGATTGAGACAGAAAAAAGCGTGCTTAGGGCACGCTTTTTTTTATACCAGAGTCAGCCAAAAGAAAAAGCTCACAATACTCAACAGTGTGCTTAATACTACAGTGCTCGCCAACACCTCGCTGCGGGTATTGAGCTGTTTCGCTACTAAATAAGCATTCACACCCAAGGGTGAGGCGCTCAGCAGAACAACAAGTAAGACTTGTGGCTGTGGTAAGGTAAATACCTGGCTGG
The DNA here is from genome assembly GCF_002964785.1 of Pseudoalteromonas sp. T1lg48. Lineage (GTDB taxonomy): Bacteria > Pseudomonadota > Gammaproteobacteria > Enterobacterales > Alteromonadaceae > Pseudoalteromonas. The sequence continues at coordinate 602,686 of NZ_PQCC01000002.1, read as the reverse complement.
CGACCAGCCATACTAGGGCGGGTAAGAGTAATAACTTGCTTAGTGAAAGCATCAGGGCCAAACGCAATCCCGGGCGGATTTGGTAGTGATGTAAATTGGCGCCCAATACAAACAGGGCACCGGCGATGGCCGGCTCCGCTAACAGCGATAAGCCATTTTCCAGGGGTATGGGTAGGGCAAAGCCGCTAAGGTTGAATAGCAGTCCTAAACCAATGGCTAAGATCACCGGATTTAACAGCAGTTGGCGTACCGTGGTGAGCCAGCTTACTCTTTGCGAACGCCCCGAAAACGCATAGGTCAGTAAGAACAACAGCGCGCTGTGAAAGGTAATAAGTACAAACACGGTGGCGGCGATATCCTTGCCCAATGCCTGGATAGCAATGGGCAGACCGATTAACACTGTATTGGAATAACTGGCGCCCAACGCCAAGACCGACCCCTGTGCCCAGTCACCGCAGTAGTACTTATACAAAATCAGCATCAGGGTAAACATCAGCACCACCGGAATATAAAAGCTGAGCATCAGCTCCAGGCTAACCACGCTGCCCAGCTGCGCCTGCGCCATATTGATAAATAAAAATACCGGAATACTGATATAAAAGATAAAACGACTGATGCCGGAGAGTTGCTCGCCATTAAGAAAGCGCAGTTTGGCACAGCCAAAGCCGACGCCGGCGATAAAAATCAATGGAAATATAATGGCAAAGGTATCGATCATGGTGATAGTAACTAGCGGTACATGAAGAGATTTTAACATGCTCAAGGAGTAGACCGGACAACTAATTCCCTGGGCAATAAGCTATGCTTGTTGGTATGATGCGCGCCTTATTCGCAAGGGCTTAAATACTATGGAATATCAGCTATATTCTGATCCCTTATGGGGCAAGCGTGTAAAGCTGAGTGACGAGCATCGCTTGGTGGCGCGCTGGTTTAATGACGAGTTACAAGGCAATGACGTGCTGCTAGAGCGTTTTCAGCAGGCCTTGCATCAGGGCTCTCCAGATGGCTCTCAAGAGCAGGTGGTCAACGGCAAAGAGATGCGTGTGGTGATAGCTCACGGAGAGGTGCTCTTTGAAAGCCACGGCTTGCACCATGATGAGCAAGATCTCGAAGCCTATGCTACCGATGAGCTAGTGCTTGATGAATCCGAATTAGTTGCCGCTTGTGGAGTCGAAGACCTTATCGCTCTGATGCAGGCGTGGCTGGCGTTTCGTTAACGTCACAACTATTGGTGCCGCTGCTGAGTTTGGCAATGCGCTCACTCATGCCGACAAGCAATTGATCTTTTATCTTTTCCCGCACCACGACCGGCAGTTTGAAAAGCGCCTGTGGGTCGATGGCCAGCACCACTGTGTCGACTTTGGCACGAGCGTTGGTGCTGCGCTCTCTGTGACTGATAAAGGCCCCTTCACCGACAAATTCGCCGGGATGAATATGACCCAGGTTTTTCATATCGTGCTGACGAAAGACGATCAGCTCACCGCTGAGCACTATGTAAAGGTACTGGTTTTGTTGCTCGTGCTGTTTAAACACATATTGCCCCTGGCGCACCATATACCAGTGCGAAAATGACTCTAGCAGCATTTGCCGCTCGGCAAGTTCAAAATCGCGAAAGAAGGGCACCCGATTAATAATTTCCATGCGTTTAAACATGGCGATATTTTCCAGTAGTCTCATCATTAGGACGTCGTTATATTGCGTTCTTTTAACTTACGCGTCAAAGTGTTGCGCCCCCAGCCAATGCGCAGCGCCGCCTCTTGCTTATGGCCACCACAGCTGGCCAAGGCCGACTTGATCAGCCGCGTTTCCAACTGCGCCTGAATATCGGGCCAGACATTGTCTTTGCCTTGTTTAAATTCGTTGTTAAGCCACTGTTGGAATAGATCGAGCCAGTCGGCATCGACCGCTTGCTCCGTGCTGGCGCTGAGCTCAGGCGGTAGATCTTCCGCACCTATGTATTCCCCTGGGGCCATGACCGTGAGCCAGCGGCAGGTATTTTCAAGCTGCCTCACATTGCCCGGCCAATGGAACAGTTTCATTTGCTCGCACGCCTGTGGGCTTAAGGTTTTGCTGGCAACCTTTAACTCCTGGGCGCTTTTATTGAGGAAATACTCAACTAACTGCTCTATGTCTTCGGTGCGCTCGCGCAGTGGTGGCAATTTTAAACGCACGACATTCAAACGGTGGAATAAATCTTCCCGGAACTTGCCCTGTTGCGCCAGACGCTCTAAATCCTGGTGGGTGGCGGCGATGATGCGCACATCCACCTTAATACTCTGGTGGCCACCAACGCGATAAAACTCACCGTCGGCCAGCACCCGTAATAAGCGGGTTTGCACGTCTAAAGGCATATCGCCGATTTCATCGAGGAACAAGGTGCCACCATTGGCTTGCTCAAAGCGTCCCTTGCGCACGCTGTCGGCGCCGGTGAAGGCGCCTTTTTCATGGCCAAAGAGCTCGGACTCCACCAAGTCCTTGGGGATGGCGGCCATATTCAGGGCAATAAAGGGGTTATCCTTGCGTGGGCTATGTTGGTGCAAGGCACTGGCGACCAGTTCTTTACCCGTACCAGACTCGCCGTTGATCAGTACGCTCATGCTTGAGGCGCTGAGCTTACCTATGGCGCGGAACACCTCCTGCATTGCCGGAGCCTCGCCGATAATTACCGAACGCTTTTGTTCCTTGGTGGCTTTTTTAGCCTTCTTTTGCGAGTGGGCACGTACGGCGCGATCAACTACGTTGACCGCTTCTTCCAGATCAAAGGGTTTGGCCAGGTATTCAAAGGCCCCTTTTTGAAATGCCTGTACCGCCGAGTCCAGGTCGGAGTGGGCGGTCATGATAATCACCGGTAGATTGGGGTTCTCTTCGCTGATCTGCTCTAACAAGGCCATGCCGTCCATTCCGGGCATGCGCACATCCGAGAGCAGTGCCGCGGGCTGAGAAAAGGTCAGGGCGGTTAATACATCCTGGGCGTTATCAAAACTTTCCACCTGAAAACCGCTGCGCGTGAGCGCCTTTTGCAGCACAAAGCGAATCGATGCGTCGTCATCTACCAACCAAACAGATTTCATCATAGCCCTCTTAGCCGCTTACAGTGGCAAGTACAGTGTAAACTCAGTATGGCCAGGCCAGCTGTCGCACTCGATAAAGCCTTGATGTTGATCGATCAAGGTTTGTGCGATCGACAGTCCCAATCCCGAGCCTCCTTCCTTATTGGTGACCATGGGATAAAACAGGGTTTCCTTTACCTCGGGCGCAATGCCTGGGCCATTATCACAAATTTTGATCTGCAGGGCTTTTTTGAGAGTGGTATCGTAGCGGCGCACATGATAACGAACCCGGGTCGATACTTTTATTTCGCCTCCCGCACTGAGCGCCTGCATGGCATTGCGCACTATGTTAAGGAGGACCTGCTGAATTTTATCGCCATCAACTACCACATCCGGAATACTCGGGTCGTAGTCTTTTATAAGCGCAATCTCTTTATTGTTATCCAGCACGCAGAGCTTTAATACATTCTCGAGGGTTTGGTGGATATTGGTCGCTTGTTTTTGTAAGCGTTGGTTTGGCCCCAATAACCTGTCGACCAATTGCCTTAATCTATCCGCTTCGTGAATTATTAGCTGTGCACACTCATCGCGCTCCTGCTGATCAACCTCATACTGCAATAATTGCGCCGCTCCGCGAATTCCCCCTAGAGGATTTTTAATTTCGTGCGCTAAATTGCGGATCAGGGTTCTCGCCGCTTGATGTTGATGCATTTGGTTTGACGCCTGATCGAGACGTATTTCTTCGTCGGTTTGGCGGATTTCAAACAATAAATATGCTTCGTTGTGGTAGCTAATGCGGCGGCTATTGAGCGCCAGGTTGGCATGTCGGGTATCGACAAACACCACGTCAGCCCTGTGCTGGTGACAATCTACCCCTTGCTTTAGGGTGTAGTTGGCGATGCGTTCAAGCTCTACCGAATGATAGTTAAAAAGCGAGTTAAAAGGTTGGCCCTTAATGCGCTTTAAGCCTTGGCCAAGCAGTTCGGTGCAACTGGTATTGGCATAAACCAGGTTAAAGTCTTTATCTAAAATTAATATGGCAGTATGCAGGTTTTCCCACATCTGTTGGAAAAAATCGCCGTGAAGTTTCATCTTTAGTAATCAGTTGCACCAGTATGGTGCAACCATCTTAGCAGGTTTATGGGGGAGTGCGCAGCCATTTCCTCGGTTTCACCGCCATTAAGGCCCGGTGATCACCGAGCGGCGATGCATAAAGAAGGTGACGGACTTAGAGCTGGCCAGTACTTCACCCTCACTGTTGAGCAGTTTCAGTACTAGGCTGTGCTCACCGCGATCGACATCACGCAGGGCAAAAAGGCTGGAACTTTGTGGTTTACCGTAGGGTTGACCATCCATAAACAGCTGTACGCTATGCCCTTGTAAAAACCTCGGTTTAACCTGTCCGCTGATATGCACCGAGCCGGTGTTGTCACGGATGGTTTCTTCGTGCGTCGGAGAACTGATTGTGATGTTAAATTTGACTTGTTCCAGCTCGTCGTCTTTTTCGTCGAGAACACTGGTGTCTATGGTGGGCATGTTCATAACCGGTGCGTTCAGGGTGACTTTCTCCGCCCCTTTACGCGGGGTGTCAGAAAACACCAATACGCCATTCTCATCCTTGTAAACGTAGATGTTTTTGCTCGGTGCGGCCCATGCTGTACTGATAATAGATAGCAGCACGACCATGCTTAAAATATACAGCCTTGTGTTCACATGAAATCCTATTTTACGGTTGTTATTCTTATAGTTAGCAAAAAAAGCCAAGTTATTGGCTAGGCTTTAACTTTAGTCCAAAGGTTGTACTTTTTCCATAAAAAAAGCCTGCAGAGCAGGCTTTGAGAACACACATGATATAACTAAATTGTCATTATCTAGCTTATACGCTGTAGTACATTTCGAACTCAACTGGGTGAGTTGTCATGTTCAGCTTTTCGACTTCTTGTGACTTAAGCGCGATATAAGCGTCGATTAGGTCATCAGTGAATACGCTACCTTGAGTTAGGAACTCACGGTCTGCATCTAGACAAGCAAGGGCTTCGTCCAGTGAAGACGCAACCGTTGGGATTTCTGCTGCTTCTTCTGCAGGTAGGTCGTATAGATCCTTGTCCATGGCATCGCCAGGGTGGATCTTGTTCTTAATACCGTCAAGGCCAGCCATTAGCATTGCTGAGAAGGCTAGGTATGGGTTAGCAGTTGGATCCGGGAAGCGTACTTCGATACGGCGACCTTTTTCCGAAGGAACCACTGGAATACGGATAGAAGCAGAACGGTTACGTGCTGAGTAAGCAAGCATTACCGGCGCTTCGAAACCAGGGACTAGACGCTTATATGAGTTAGTTGAAGCGTTAGCAAAGGCGTTGATCGCTTTAGCGTGCTTGATGATACCACCGATGTAGTAAAGTGCTTCTTCTGAAAGACCGCCGTACTTGTCACCAGCGAAGATGTTTTTGCCATCTTTAGCAAGTGATTGGTGACAGTGCATACCAGAACCGTTATCACCTACGATTGGCTTAGGCATAAAGGTTGCCGTTTTACCGTAAAGGTGCGCCATGTTGTGGATAACGTACTTCATTTCCTGAATTTCGTCTGCTTTCAATACCATGGTATTAAAGCGAGTAGCGATCTCGTTCTGACCAGCAGTGGCTACTTCGTGGTGGTGTGCTTCAACAACTTGACCTAGCTCTTCAAGAACTAGACAAGTTGCGCTACGCCAATCTTGTGAAGAGTCAACAGGAGCAACCGGGAAGTAACCGCCTTTAACGCCTGGACGGTGACCTGTGTTACCGCCTTCGTAATCTTTATCTGAGTTCCAAGACGCTTCTTCGGCATCGATTTTGTACATTGAACCAGACATATCGGTTTTGTACTTCACGTCGTCAAAAAGGAAGAACTCAGGTTCTGGACCGAATAGTACAGTGTCGGCGATGCCGGTAGAGCGCATGTACTCTTCGGCGCGCTTAGCTACTGAACGTGGGTCACGCTCATAGCCTTGTAGCGTTGAAGGTTCAACTACGTCACAACGTACGATAAGTGTGGTTTCTTCTGCAAACGGGTCAAGCTTTGCGCTGTCTGCGTCTGGTAGAAGCACCATGTCAGATTCGTTAATGCCTTTCCAACCAGCGATTGAAGAGCCATCGAACATCTTACCTTCTTCGAAGAAATCTTCGTCTGCTTGGTGATGCGGGATAGAAACGTGCTGTTCTTTACCCTTGGTATCGGTAAAACGTAAATCTACGAACTTAACGTCATTTTCTTTAATAAAAGTTAAAACCGTATGAGACATGTGTCCTCCAACTAGGAATATTTTGTGTGCTGCATGTTACTGCAATTGTGCGCTAGTAAGCTTAAAGCGTGCCAATTTTTCAACTATCTATTTATAAAGGTTTTTTTATAAATACGCTTTCAGGGTTTAGTTGTTTTGCACCTTTTTGGTGCTGCTTTGCGTTATTTTGGTGCGTATACTTTTGCACTTTGGACGTGTGTTAGTCACCCGTCGCTCAATTAGTTAAACACCTTCGCTTTTTAAGATACATAGGTTAGCTGAAAAATACCTGCTAAGATTTCCGCTGTGGTTGATTTTCATCCATTTTATTGGCGTGTTGTGACAATTAGGCCACAGTCATAGAAAAATAATGTTGGATAAACTTTCATCTAGTGGCGTTATAAGGGATAATACGCGCCCTTTTAAACCCAACGCTGGTAGCAGTTTGCCGGGCGTGGATCATCTAGGAACAATGAGGCTTGCCTCTTAAGTAGATATATGAGCATCGAAAAGTTAAGAAATATTGCGATTATCGCGCACGTTGACCATGGTAAAACGACTCTGGTTGATAAATTGCTTGAGCAATCGGGCACACTGCAAACTCGCGGTGGTAACGAAGAGCGAGTGATGGACTCCAACGACATTGAAAAAGAGCGTGGCATTACCATCCTAGCCAAAAACACGGCAATCAACTGGAAAGATTACCATATCAACATCGTAGATACTCCTGGACACGCCGACTTCGGTGGTGAAGTAGAGCGCGTACTATCGATGGCTGATTCTGTACTTCTTCTTGTCGATGCTCAAGAAGGTCCTATGCCGCAAACGCGTTTCGTAACGCAAAAAGCGTTCGCACAGGGTTTGAAGCCAATCGTTGTTATCAACAAGATCGATAAGCCGGGCGCACGTCCTGATTGGGTAATGGATCAGGTTTTTGACCTATTCGATAACCTAGGTGCCACCGACGAACAGCTAGACTTTAAAGTGATCTACGCATCGGCTATTAATGGCTGGGCAACGCTTGATCTAGATGAGCCTTCAGACAACATGGAACCCATGTTTGAAGCCATCGTTAAAGAAGTTGAAGCACCTGATGCGGATCCTCAAGGTCCACTGCAAATGCAGATCTCTCAGCTTGATTATAACTCATACGTGGGTGTTATCGGTGTTGGTCGTATCAAGCGTGGTACGGTTAAAGTTAACCAGCAGGTTACCGTTATCGGTGCCGATGGTAAAACACGCAACGGTAAAGTAGGTCAGGTGCTGACTTACCTAGGTCTTGATCGTCACGAGGCGCAAGAAGCCGCTGCGGGCGACATCATTGCAATTACCGGTCTTGGTGAGCTGAAAATCTCAGATACTATCTGTGATGTGAACACGGTTGAAGCCCTTCCACCGCTAAGCGTTGACGAACCAACAGTAACCATGACTTTCTCAGTAAACACTTCACCGTTTGCTGGCCAAGAAGGTAAATACGTTACTTCACGTAACATTCGTGAGCGTCTTGACGCTGAGCTTGTTCACAACGTAGCACTGCGTGTAGAAGACACTGACAACCCTGATAGCTTCCGTGTATCGGGTCGTGGTGAACTTCACTTAGGCGTATTGATTGAAAATATGCGTCGTGAAGGTTATGAACTTGCCGTTTCACGTCCAGAAGTAATCCTTCGTGAAGTAAACGGCGTTCTTGAAGAACCGTATGAAACAGTAACGATTGACTGTGAAGAAGAGCACCAAGGCTCAATCATGGAGCAGCTTGGTCTGCGTAAAGCGGAAATGACCGACATGTCTCCAGATGGCAAAGGCCGTATTCGTATGGACTTTATGGTTCCTAGCCGTGGCTTAATCGGTTTCCAAACTGAGTTCATGACGCTTACTTCAGGTTCTGGCTTGATGTACCACACGTTCGATCACTACGGTCCACACAAAGGCGGTAAGATCGGTCAGCGTAAGAACGGTGTATTGATCGCTAACGCGCAAGGTAAAGCACTTACGAACGCACTATTCAACCTGCAAGAGCGTGGTAAGTTATTTATCGGCCACGGTGTTGAAGTATACGAAGGTATGGTTATCGGTATTCACAGCCGTGATAACGACCTAACTGTAAACGCCCTTAAAGGTAAGCAGTTAACCAACGTTCGTGCATCAGGTACCGACGAAGCGCAAACACTTGTACCGCCAATCAAGATGACCCTAGAGCAAGCGCTTGAGTTCATCGATGATGACGAATTAGTAGAAGTAACGCCTGAAAGCATTCGTATCCGTAAGAAGTATCTTACAGAAAACGAACGTAAGCGCGCTTCGCGTGAAGCGAAGAAAAGCTAATTAGTTCCTTAAGCTAGTTACAAAAAAGAGCCCGCATTGATTGCGGGCTTTTTTGTGCGGGTTGAAAAATTGCTGTGCAAAGCTTACTCCAGTTCCTTGATGCGTGTGTAGCTATTTGAAAATTCTTGAGTATTCATCACTATTCATGTTTTTATTCTTTAAGGAATTAGAAAGACTTGGGCTGATTATCTACACGGAGAGCAGAAATGAGTTTAGGAACGGCAATAAAAAATCTGCGTCAGCAGTATCAGTTGAGTCAGCCCGAGCTGGCGGTCAAGGTGGGCATAGAGCAAAGCTACTTGTCTAAGATTGAAAATGATAAATCGACCCCTTCTCACGATATCTTTGAGCGCTTATTAAGCGCGTTTAATCTTACCGTCGAACAGTTTATGGAACAGTTGGGAGAGGGTATAGACCGCGGGCAGCTGAATCAAATTACACAAACCAAGCGGTATTTGCAGCAACAGCAAAGTGCGTTACAGCGTCGCCGGGCACAGATGCAGATTTGGGCCATTGCCTTGATTGCGTTTGGCAGTGCACTTTTCTATTGCGCCCACAATGCCCTGCTGTTCCCTGAGCGGCAAATCGTTTATGAGTCGCAAGGGGTGATAAAAGATTCTGAGCCAGATGATGTTTTTTCAAGGTGGCGCCATTTGTTACCTGATGAGCAAGACCCCGTAGAAGTGGATAAAAAGCGAAAAGAAATGTATCTGCGGGCCGATAAAACCTATAGATACAGTTTTGATATGCTAGGGGTAAAATTTGAAGAGCGGGTTGATGGTGGAAGACGGGTGTTTTTCCAAAGTACCGCGATTGAGCACCCCAGGATGATAAATGGTGTGCTGACCTTTATTGCTGTGTTTGCTTTTGTCAGCGGCGTGATGCTGGTCGTGACGCCAGCCTTAAATGGGCGAAGTAAAAAACGTTAGGCAGAGACGGCGTATTGACGCCGTCATGTTTAACCATCGCGGCCATCGACACGGGGTTTAAATACCACGGGCGCATAGGTGATGACATAAATCAGGTAGGCAAACCCCCAAAGGCCAGCGGAGAGCAAAATAAGTACTTGATATTGATCGCTTAAAAGCGGTGCCAACACGCGTACGCCAAGGGCGGTGAACATAGCAATAAATGCTCCTGTCATTACCGCTCCGACCTTTATCATGCGTCCAGTGTGGCCTAATGACACACGTGAGATCATTGCCAGGATCATTAAGCCAATGCCACCAACGGTGATGGCATGGTATGCCAACGAGGGTTGAGTGAGCAGGGATAATTTAACTAAGCCAAGCATGATTAAACCTGCGCATATAGCCCAATAGCTAATATGCAATGGCCAAACCAATGCGGTTGTTAAAGTGACCCAAATACGCCAACGCAGCGCACGAATAAAGTTACTCACGCCTGCAAAAATAAATAATGCGGCTTGTACTTCAGGCGGAATTGATGGCCCCATGAGGGTTAAGAAAATACATGCGATTACCGAGATAATGGCGACTTTATCCAGCCAAGCAATATTGGCTACCCGCGGTGTCTGTGTGCCGTTGGCGGTGAACATAGGGAAAACCCGCCCACCCATGATCACCATGACTAGGGTAATAGCTAGAACCATGCTATGGCTTAAGGTGACAAAACTTGTCTCGATGAGGTTAAACAAGGCCAAGTAGGTCAAAGCATTTAAGACGGCCATCAGTAACAGAACGGGAATAAAAAATAGATTGCGCCACAGCTGCGCTTTAATAATCGGTTGCGCCAAGAAAAAAGCGGTGGCCGGTAAAAAAGCTAAGTCGAGGGTGATGATTAAAGCATCGGGAGCCAAACCAGGAAAGGCGAGCAATATTCGTGCGCTGAGCCAAAGTAAGACTAAGGCGCCTAAGCGTCGCCCTTTAATACTTTCAATGCCACTCCATGTTTGCACTGCGGTGAGTAAAAAGCCGGCAATCACCGCAACGGCGAAACCGAATAGCATTTCATGAATGTGCCAAAAATAGCCGCCGCCAAACGGAGTAAATTGTATATGGCCGGTAAAGCTCAAACTCCACGCCGTAATACTCAATACACTGAATAGTGCCGCGAGCCAAAACAGCGGGCGAAACGCTAAACGGAAAAAAGCCCAGCCCCGAGCCTCTTCACTGGGTTCCGCAATTTGTCCACTGGGTAGTAACACTGCCATGATAACCTCTCTTTGTTATCTCAAAATGTAGATGGTTCGCTTACTTGCAACAATTGTTTTAGCTCCGATTGAGAGTCCGAATTCACTAAGTCGGCCAAGCTATATTGATCTAAATGAGCAAAAAATTGCTCCATTGCCTTAGATAAAATAGTTTTTAATTTGCAGGCAGGGGTAATTACGCACTGATTATCACTGCCAAAACATTCCACTAGAACGGAGTTTTGCTCATGCAGCCGCACTATCTCGCCAACATTGATTAATGATGGCTCGCGCCCTAACCGGATTCCGCCATTTTTTCCACGAGTAGCGATTAGATAGCCTTTATTACTTAGCTCTTGGACAACTTTCATAAGGTGGTTTTTGGAAATATCGTATTTCTCCGCCACCGCCTTTATCGTTACGGTCTGCCCGTCATGGAGCGCTGTGTATATAAGCACACGCAGTGAATAGTCAGTAAATCGGGTGATATTCATTAACTAGGGACCTTAGCAGCAAATTAATTATTCATAATTTTAAATATGCATTTATTTTACATCTTTAAAAAGGGGGTGTAAACTCGCTCATTAAGATTCATTTGAAATACATGTTATAGAGGAAGGTTAAGTTGGAAGATTATCTGAGTTGGCCCGTCGGCCAAATTGCAACCCATATACCCGGAGCTACAGCTATCTTGTTCGCTAACCGAGTTAACTTCTGTTGTCACGCTGAGGTCACTTTGGCCGATGCACTTAGAAAGCGCGGGGTGGAAACTCATACAGTCGCTACGCAGATTGAAGAACTGGCAAAACGAGCACAGCCAAAGGAGATTCAGCAATATACGAACAATGAGCTGATTGATTATATTTTATCCCGCTACCACCAAGTTCATCGTCAACAGCTAGACGAACTGATTCGTCTGAGTGAGCGTGTTGAAACGGTGCACCAAGATCATAGCTTGTGCCCGTTAGGCCTCGCTGCACATCTGCATGAAATGCGCTCGGAACTTGAAGCACACATGCAAAAAGAGGAGCAAATATTATTTCCTCTTCTAGCTAGCACTCCTGTAAACCCAATGGTCAGTGGGCCGATCAGTGTGATGACTGCCGAGCACCAGCAACATCTCCAAGATATAGAAAAGATTTATGTCATGACCAATGACGTTACTTTGCACCCACAAGCCTGTAATACATGGACCGCTTTATATCTTGGTTTACAGGAATTTATTAGTGATCTGAATATGCATATACATATTGAAAACAACACCTTATTCGCAAGGGTTTAAGGGAACAAGATTATGAGAGAATATAAAAAACTATGGTGGACACTGTTTGCGGTGCTCGCCATCACTTTCGCCATCCTCGGTTATTTTGGTAAAGAGGTTTATCGTGTTGCGCCACCTATTGCCGAGCAGTTTATTAGTCAGGACGGCCACACTTACACTTCTAAAGAAGCCATTTTAGATGGGCAGACCGCCTGGCAATCGGTCGGGGGGATGCAATTAGGATCAATTTGGGGGCATGGTGCCTATCAGGCGCCTGATTGGACAGCCGATTGGTTGCATCGTGAACTCACACAGTGGCTGGATCTAGCCGCCCAAGACACGCATGGAGTGAGTTTTGACGAACTGTCAGAAGAGCTGCAGCAGCCTTTACTTTGGGCTCTCAAAAAAGAGTACAGAACCAACACCTACGATCCAACTTCGGGTACGGTAACCCTATCTATTCGACGCTTGGCTGCCATTGAGAAAACGGCGGCTTATTACGATGCGCTATTCGGAGGTGATCCGCAATTAAAGCAAACGCGTGAACATTATGCGATGAAAGAAATTACCTTACCCAATGCCGAACGTCGCAAAAAACTAACAGAATTCTTCTTCTGGACGGCCTGGGCGGCAGCCACTGAGCGCCCGGATGGTTCGGCCACTTACACTAACAACTGGCCTCATGAACCCCTGATCGATAATAAACCAACAGCAGAAAACGTTATGTGGTCAATTGTCAGCGTCGTTTTGCTGATCGCTGGCATAGGTGCGCTCGTGTGGGCGTGGTCCTTTTTGCATAAAGATGATGAGGCACCAACGCCGCCTAAGCAGGATCCCATCACTTCATTTTCGTTAACGCCATCGCAAAAAGCCTTGGGTAAATATCTATTCTTAGTGGTTGCGCTATTTACTTTTCAGGTTTTGCTGGGCGGCTTCACGGCACACTATACAGTCGAAGGACAAAGCTTTTATGGATAGAGACATCGCAATGGTTTCCTTATAGCTTAGTGCGTACTTGGCATATTCAATCCGCGCTGTTTTGGATAGCTACAGGGTTTTTGGCCGCAGGCTTATTCTTGGCTCCGATTATCAATGGTGGACGTGACCCCAAATACCAAAAGCTGGGTGTAGACATTTTATTCTGGGCCTTAGTGGTCGTGGTTGTTGGCTCATTTGTTGGCAACTATCTGGCTATCGCACAAATCATGCCTGCGCATTTAAACTTCTGGCTCGGTCATCAGGGCTATGAATTCGTTGATCTAGGACGTGTATGGCAGATAGGTAAATTTACTGGCGTAGCATTTTGGCTAGTGCTGATGTTGAGAGCGATTCTGCCTGTTTTTAAGCAGGAAGGTGATAAAAACCTTTTGGCTTTGTTCAGTGCCTCGGTTGTAGCCATTGGTTTATTTTATGCCGCAGGATTCTTCTACGGTGAGCGTACCCATATCTCGGTGATGGAGTATTGGCGCTGGTGGATTGTCCATCTTTGGGTTGAGGGGTTCTTTGAGGTATTTGCTACCGCAGCATTAGCCTTTATCTTCCATAGTATGGGTCTGGTTTCTAAGCGTTCAGCGACCGTTGCCTCTTTGGCTTCCGCGTCACTCTTCCTATTAGGTGGCGTGCCTGGAACATTCCATCACTTGTACTTCTCAGGTACAACCACACCGGTTATGGCGGTTGGCGCGACCTTTAGTGCGTTGGAAGTTGTGCCACTTATTGTCCTTGGCCATGAAGCTTGGGAGCATTACAAGCTTAAAGAGCGCAGCCCATGGATGGCAAAATTAAAATGGCCTTTGATGTTTTTTGTCGCCGTCGCATTTTGGAATATGTTGGGAGCGGGCGTATTGGGCTTCTCCATCAATCCACCCATTTCCTTGTACTATGTACAGGGCTTAAACACCACGGCAACGCATGCTCATGCGGCGCTATTTGGCGTGTATGGTTTCCTTGCTCTGGGCTTTACCTTGTTGGTGTTACGCTATATTCGCCCCACTATGCAATTTGATGACAAACTCATGAAAACAGCATTTTGGTGGATGAATATCGGTCTGGCCCTGATGCTGTTTACCAGCTTACTGCCTGTGGGCTTAATTCAATTTTACGCCAGCGCATCCAAGGGCTTGTGGTATGCCCGTTCAGAGGCTTTATTGCAAAGCGATGTATTAGTGGCATTGCGTTGGATCCGCACCATTGGCGATGTGGTATTCATTATTGGTGCTTTTGCGGTGACGTGGCAGGTTGTGAAAGGGGTGTTCGGTATTGATAAGGATGTATCGCTGCCTGTCACTACAGGAGTGACATCACCGGTGCTAGCCGGGACCGAGCAGGGAGCAATTGATAATGATTCATGCTGTGGCGGCTGCACTCAAGCTAATGAGGGAGCTAAGTAGCCATAACAAGTAAAAAGGAGTCGTGCGACTCCTTTTTACCATGATGATTAACCCTGACTCATCTGTTCGATAAAGCGGTTGGAGTCGGCAATCGACTTGTTCATATCGTCGATAAGCACCTTGATGTCGCGTTGGAGATTGGCAAACTCCCCCTTGATGGCGGCGATGGCCTGAGCATTAAGGTTATGCTTGAGGTAAAGCACGTTGTCTTGCAGCGACTCAAGCACCGGCTCCATTTTCGCTTCGCTGGCGCGCATCGAGCGTAACAGCTGGGCAAACTGGCGCTCCGTGGCGCGCAGTTTTTTCGCACTTTCGCGCTTTAATGAGGCGCTTTTGTACTCCTCGAGCTCATCGGCCCATTCTTCGAACAGGGCTTCGGCTACGTCTTCGACCTTATCGATATTGGAGCTGACCTCTTCTGCGGCCGCCAGGCTCGACTCGTAGTCGTCGTTGAGTTGCTCGTAGGCGTCTTGCAGGTCACCGCCGTCAAAGTTGATCAGGGTGCTTAGGCGCTCAAGGGCGGACTGAAACTCTTCCTGGGATTCTTCTTGCGATTCCTTGGTTTCTTCCACCCGGTCGACAAGAATATCGCGTTTATGTACGCCCACGGATTCCATGGCCGAGTAGTAGGCCGATTGGCACGCGCTAAGGGAGAGAAAAGCCGTCGCTAGGGCTAATTTTTTGAGCATGTGAGTGTCCTGTCTCTATACTTGATACTGTAAATTATGTGGCTGATTGCTATGATAAGCAAAAGATTTTCTTATCTGGGGTAGCGATGAAGTGGGACAGTGACAAAATAAAAACAACCCTGGCAATATGGGTTAAAGCCCAGCCGCGCTGGTGGCGTTACTTTTTTACCCGTTGCGGTGAAGACCAGATCGCCGTCAATGCCGGCTACCTCGCTTATGTCACTTTATTATCCCTGGTGCCTTTAATCGCGGTCGGTGTGGCTATTTTTTCGGCATTCCCAGGTTTTGAAGATACCCGCATCGCCATTGAGAAGTTCTTATTCACCAACTTTCTGCCGACTTCATCCGATGTGATCAAGGAGCATATAGGCGCCTTTACAGGCAACGCCAATAAGATGACCGCGGTGGGGGTAAGCTTTTTGGCGGTGGTGGCGCTGTTTTTGATCCGCAATATCGATGCCACCCTAAATCGTATCTGGCGCATCAAGAAAAAGCGTCCGGCGATGATTTCTTTCGCCATTTATTGGATGGTGCTCAGCCTTGGCCCCGTGTTGCTTGGCCTAAGCATAGGTGCCACTTCTTATATCGTGTCCCTGGTTTCCTTCGCCGACGAGGGGATCCCGGGGTTTAGTGGCTTTGTGATTAAGTCGTTGCCTTATGTGATCTCCACCGTGGGCTTTATAATGCTCTATACTCTAGTACCTAACACCCGTGTTCCCTTTAGGGCAGCGATCCCCGGCGCTATTTTTGCGGCCTTGTTGTTTGAGCTGACCAAGAAAGGCTTTGCACTGTACATTAGCCATTTTCCCTCGTACGAGCTGATCTATGGTGCTCTGGCTACCGTGCCTATCTTGTTTGTTTGGGTTTATCTGTCGTGGATTGTGGTCTTGCTGGGCGCGGAATTTACCGTATGTATTAGTGTGAGCCGACCGCCTATCAAGGATATCGTTGCCGAGGAGGTGGCCGCTCGCAAGGAGTGAGCATGGCGCTAAGCTATCCCATTAGGGCGCCGCGGCAGGTGTATCATCTCGCCGTCGCCCATGGGCACCAACTCGAGATCGAAGAACACGGCAATCGCGATGGCTTTCCGGTGATTATCTGCCATGATGGCCCCGGAGCCGGCCTTAATCGCGCTTCTTGTGCCTACTTTAATCCAGAACATTATCGTATCTTCCTCTACAGCCAGCGAGGCTGTGGCAACTCCACCCCGCACAGTTGTGAGCATAACACGCTCGATTTATTGGTCGCAGATGTAGAGCAGATCCGTGATCACTTTGGCCTTAGCCATTGGAGCGTTTGCGGGGAAGGGTTTGGTGCTCTGCTAGCCCTTTGCTATGCCTTTGCTTATCCCCGACGGATGTCATCACTGCTGTTATGGGCAAGCTATTTAGCCGCAACCGAAGATCAGGCCTGGAGCCTTGGGTTATCCGGCGCGGCGGCACATTTCTATCCGCAGCAGTATGAACTTTTTAACCCTAAGCAGCTTGGCCCGGAAGCCTTGGCGAAGGACTATCAACAGCGCCTTTTTGGCGCCAACGAGTTGACCCAGATAGAAGCCGCTAACGCCTGGTGCGCCTGGCAGCAGCAACTGGGCCGGCAAACCATAGAGCATGACCATCATCTGCAGCAGGCGCGATTGCAGCTGCATTACCTTATACATAGGTTTTTCTTAGCGGATGATCACCTGCTGGAACAGGCCGCTAGTCTTAAAACGTTACCTGTTTATATGGTCCATGGGCGCTATGATTTGCGCTGCTCCTTTGCTCGGGTACAGCGCCTGGCAACTCGGTTGCAAGCCCGTTTGCAAATAGTCGCCGAGCTTGGTCGCGCCCCTGAAAATGAGGTATATTGTCAGGCTCTATGTCGGGCGACCGACCATATGTATCTGCAGTTAAAGAGGTCTCGGTGCAAGGATTAATTCAGCGTGTAAGTAACGCCAAGGTGGAAGTTGAAGGCAGTATTGTTGGGGCAATAGATCAGGGCATTTTGTTGTTGCTCGGGGTGGAAAAAGCCGACGGCGAAGAGCAGGCGGATAAGCTACTGCATAAGGTGAGCAACTACCGGATTTTCACCGACGAGCAGGGCAAGATGAACCTCAGTCTTAAGGACATTGGCGGCCAGCTGTTGGTGGTGTCGCAATTTACCCTGGCGGCGGATACTAAAAAGGGCATGCGCCCGAGTTTTTCCAGTGCCGCAACCCCGGAGCAGGCTACCCATTTGTATGAATACTTTGTCGCTAAGGCGCAAGCGCAAGGGATACGCGTCGCCACCGGGCAGTTTGCCGCCGACATGCAGGTGAGTTTAACCAATGACGGCCCGGTGACCTTTAACCTGGCGGTTTAGAGGCTGATAAAGCACACATGATTGGCATAGCCGGGCACGGACATAATTTGTACGCCCTTGCCAAAGCTAGCGCTAAGAAGGCGCTGCAAATGATGTAACTGGCTGGGATGGTGTGCCAAAAAGTTAATAAAAATATGTCCGTGGGGCACCAAGGCTTCGCGCAGCAGTTCATAAAATTGCCGCTGATATAAAAACAGCGGCGCATCCAGTTCACTAAATAAATCTAACACTAGCCAGTCAAAACGACCGCAACGGTTGAGTGCCTGCTCGGCATCAAGGCAGCAAAGGTTGCCGATTTTCCCCGTACTAAAAAAGCGCTTGTAACAGTGGATCACCTGAGCATTGTGCTCCACCGAGACCAGCTCGGCCTCGGGATAGCTGTGCAGTAGGTAATTACGAATGGCGCCGCCGCCAAGGCCCAGCTCCAACACCCGCTCAGGTCTTTTTAGTGTTTGCCAATATTGCGCCATAATATGCAGGTGGGGCAGCAGTAATCTTTGTGGCTGATTGGCGGCAATGACGGATTGCAGGGTGTGGTTGAGCAACAGCCAGCGAAATTCTTGCTGTTGTCTAACCTCAATGCGCGTGCCACCTTGTCGATACCAATAAAGTAAATGTCCCAGATTGGCACAATTGGTAATAAAGTGCGCTGAGGCTTCATCGTTGTGTATAAGCGCAGCGTTCATTAGCTCAGCATAGACTCAACTGGCGGCATTGCCTAGCCGTGCATAATATTTTACGTTCATTTGGCTAGTTGTGCTTTAGTGTTATTTGCGCTTGAGCTTAAATCTTGTAAGGTGAATGGCAAAAAAGTGATTGGAGGAAGTATGTTCCAGGTTACCACCCCACAAAGTAGTGATGATTGGCAGGCGTATTACCAACTGCGCTGGCAGGTATTACGCGCGCCCTGGGATCAGCCTCGCGGCAGTGAGCAGGATGATTTAGAGCAGGAATCAGAGCATCGCTTTATCAAAAATAAAGAAGGTGAAGTGATCGCCGTAGCCCGACTGCATTTTAACAATAGTCAGCAGGCTCAGGTGCGCTACATGGCGGTGGCCGAAGAACATCGTGGCCAGCACTTGGGCAGCCGTTTATTGCACGAGCTAGAGAAGATTGCCTGGACGCAAAATGCCGATGAGCTGGTGTTGTTTGCCCGCGAACGTGCGCTTGAGTTCTATAAGCGCCATGGCTATGAATTAAAAGAAAAAGCACATCTGGCCTTTGGTGATGTACAGCATTGGCGCATGGTCAAACAACGTCCCAGCGAGCCGGGCTGGTTCCGTCACCCGGATTGGACTCAGGTGCTGCAAAATACCTGGCGTGAATCCATCCCTATCAGCGATAAGATGGGCATTAAGGTGGAGTCGTACACGGACTGGCAATTTAGTGTAGTGGCCGATCTTGATGCCAACATCAACGTGCATAACACCATGTTTGCCGGCTCGGTGTATTCCATGGCGACTTTGGCTGGGTGGGGCGCAACTTACCTTGCCTTGAGAGAAGCGGGTAAAGAAGGCGATATTGTTCTTGCCAATGCCAATATCAAGTACATGAAGCCAATTAAGTCGGAGCCCAGGGCGCATGTCGATCAGCAAGTCTGTGAAGGCTGCTTTGATGAGCTGGAAAGCGATGGCAAAGCCAGCTACAAGGTGCCGGTGAAGATTTATGATGGTGATATCCTGGTCGGCGAGTTTGAAGGGCGCTTTGTTGTTGTAGCGAAATAGCCTTATCGTCAACGATTTGATAACAGAGACAAAAAAGCCAGCATTATGCTGGCTTTTTTAATGATAATGGCTGCTTCTTACAGCAAGTCGGTCAACAAAATACCAACGCCAAAGCGCTCGATATCGGCGTTATAGTCGATCATGCTTTCGCCATAGCCATTGAAATATTGGGCATAGCCGCGCAGGCGGCCCCAAAGCGGGAAGGACCAGTCGAGCTGCAAGGCACCGCGGTTATCCGAGTTGAGGTTGTTGCGCAGCATAAAGCTGACTTCGTGGTCGTCAAAGCGGCGCACCCCGCGAAACTCAAAGTAACCCATGTACTTGTAAATATCCGGGTTGTCATCGCCCTTGGCTTCCATGGGATCGTCTTTTTCGTCTTCGGGAAGGCGGTACCAGGGCTTAAAGCTAAATACATAGCCGTCTTGCTCCCAGATAAAGTTGGCATAGATGCGGTTCCAGGAGCGTGAATAGGGCTGACTGCGACCATTCGACTGGTGCGAGATCCCGAGGGCAATAGCGAGTTCATCGCCCCACCAGACATTTTCTTCATCTAGGTAGTTTATCCAGAAAATTTCCGGCTCATAGTTGGTCTCGCGAAACGGCGAGGAAATATCGTCGTTATAGAATTGCCAGTAGGATTGCAGAGTCACGGCAAAATAAATAGCCTGGTCCTTGTCGCTAAAGTCGTCGAAAACTGGGACTTTAAGCGAAAGTTGGTATTTAATTTCGACGTTATCCAGGTTTTCTCCATCGTCATTTTTGGTCAGGTTTTCAAGATCGCCAAAGGGCTTCTCGTTGGGATGCTTGATATAGGTGACGGGCAAAATATAGTTGCGATTATGCGGGGTGATGACGTTGCGATTTTTTTCCGTCACCTGCTCTCGAGCCTTGCGCTTATCGATCGCGCTGAGCTGCCTGCTCACCTCGAGGGCGGCGCATTTTTCTCGCAATTGGGCAAGGGTTTGCTCGCCATCGCCGGCAATGGCTTCATTGAGAATACATTGCTTAACTATGCTGAGCTCTTCTTGCTGTTGACTTTGCTGCGTAGGGTCCGGCTCGGCTGCCCACAGCTGTGTGCTGGTGGCTAGGCCGGCAATTAGATAGCGCCAATCCATAACTTGCCTGTTATTAACTCGTTGGAGATACGAAGAATTATACTGATAGGGTGCTACTTTCGCAGCAATTAGGTGAATTTAAGCTGAAAAAAATGGGCGGCTAGGCCGCCCATGCGCAGTGAGTACCTCTCACTGACTCTCACGCAATCGGTTATAACTCGAAGGTATTAGTAAAGAATTTATAGAGTTCGGTGCCTTGATTCACACTGGCCGAAGCAAAGTGCAAAATTGCGATGGCATCTTGGTCGAAGTGCAAGGTATGCAGCGGCTCTTCACTCAAATAGCGCTCCATTCTCAGAATACGGGCAATGGCATCACCGGCTTTCAGATGTTCACCCAACCCGGCCAGATATTCGATCATCCCACCCATGGGCGCATAATAGGCCACATAGTCTTTCAGATAGCAGGCGTGGCGCTGCATGGATTTAGGCTGATAGGCGGCATCCACAAACAGGCCCTGGTAATTCAAGTAGCTTAAAATGCTTTGCGCATCGTCCAAGGCTTCGGTTAAATCAATGCGCTCTTGCGAGCCCAGTTCCACCGTGTAAGCCTCCACCGGCACCTCAAAATCGCGGCCCCGACGTTTTAGTTGAGTTTGCAGCTCCCACCAGGGGCAAAATGCCGCCTCGTCCATGGCGCCATCGAATTCATTGGGGATCAACAGCACATGTTCAATATTAAAATAGCGGGCGCTGGCACGGGCATACTCGGGGCAATACAGGTGCTTGGCCGAAATGGGACCGGTATGCAAATCCAGTACGATATCCGCTTGGTGCGCCAGGCGTTGCAGATTCAGGGCAATACGCTTGCCCGTAGATAACGCATGCTGCGGACCATTTAAGCGCTGCTCCACGTCATCGACTAGAGCTGCTTTAAATTGAGCGATCAAATCTTGATCGCAGAGGCTGTCGCTTTGCTCGGCAAAATGGCTGACTAGCTCGGCGTTGTAGTGATATAAGCGGTTCCAGTTAACGCCGGTTATGGGGTCAAAACGACCCAGGGTAAATTCCCCCGATTTTTGGTTACAGCCGATGGGGTTGGCATAGGGCACCAAGGTGATGTCGCCGTGCAACCCTAAGTTTTTAAGTTGCTCAAGCAATTGATAAATAACCGCATTGCCTTGTACCTCGGCACCATGCATATTGGCCTGGATATAGACGTTTTTACCCGTACCATCGCCCTTAAGGCGGTAAACAGGAATGGTCAGCGGCAGGCCGTTGGCGATTTCGCCAACCTGAATATTTTGTTGCTCAATCTTGTTCATGGCGACTACCTCAAATAGCTGCTGGGGGCAGCACTTTCGCGCAAAAGATGTAAATTGCCGTCTTGGATCACATACTCCGCCGCCAGCGGGTGACACAAGAAAAACGGCATGCTTTCGGTGAACCCATAGGCACCAGTTTGGGCAAACACCAGCCAGTCCTGTTCGTTAATGTCTTCGGGAAGCAAGTGGGTGCCCAGGCTATCCAGCGCCGTACACAAGGGCCCATGAATATTGAATGCTCTCGTCGGCGCCTCGCTGGTACGCAATAGGGTGCACGGGAAGGCCTGACCGGCCACGGCAGGGCGCAGTAGGTGGTTGATACCACCACTGACGATCAACTGCTGCTCGCCATAGTTTTCCTTTTGCTCAACCACAGGATTTAGGTAATAGCCACACTCGGCGACCGCATAACGACCTAGCTCCATCCACAGCTCCTGCACGCCGCTTTCGCGTTTTATCTGCTCCAGCGCCGTAAGTACATCCTGCCAGGCTAGCGGCTCACTTTCGTCGTCATAGGGAACGCCCAGGCCACCGCCTAAATCAAGCACCTGCATGGCAAAACCAAGCTGCTCACTTAAGGCCTGAAGTGGCGGTAGCATTTGCTGCCACAGACTTAGCAGTTTATCGGCGCTGAGCATATTGCCCCATTGGAAAATATGCACGCCGATGCAGGTGAGCGCTGGATAGTCGGCCAGATACAGACCGTGCCACTGTTGCGGGTCAAGACCAAAGGGGGTGAGGGTGTCACCGCCCAACGGATTTTTCTCACCCTTGGGCCAGCGCAGTTGCACCCTTAACAAGAGTTTTAGCTGCACCTTATGAGCCAGAGCTGCCTGGTTTAACCAGCGCACCTGATTGAGGCTTTCGGCCACAAAGGTGCGCACGCCCAGGGCGATAAATTCATCGATTTGTCGTCTTGATTTCGCCGGGCCGGTATTCAGTACCTGCTCCGGGTTGATTTGTTGTGCCAGTACCTGATGCAACTCGCCGCTGCTGGCCACGTCGAACTGGAAGCCCGCTTCGGCCAGGGTGCGGATAATACGCGACAAGGGGTTGGCCTTGACCGCATACCAGAGCTTGACCACGTCTTGTGCCATCAGCTTATCCAAGTGCTGGCGTAAGGCGTCGAGGTCGTATACAAAGCACGGCTCCAGCTGCTCCTGGCTGATGCACTCAAGGTGCCCTTGCAATTCGGTACCGACAGGGCGCATTAGCGTAACACCTCTTCCAGCGCTAATGATGCATCGCTTTGCTCATCTCGGTATTTCACAATCAGGGCACAGCTCATCGACAGGCCTTGCTCACGGCCCCAGTCGCTTGAGCTTGGACGTGACCCCGGGATCACAATGGCGTTTTCCGGGATGGGTTCACCCTTGTCGAGCTGACGCTCATTGACACAGTCATAAACTGGAATGGTGGCACTCAGGCGTACACCCGGCGCAAGTACCGCGCCTTTTTTCACGACCACGCCTTCGACGATTACGCAGCCAGCGCCAATAAAGGCATCGTCTTCGATTACCACGGGATTGGCGCCGATTGGCTCCAATACACCACCGAGTTGCACTGCGGCGCTTAGGTGTACGTTTTTGCCTACCTGGGCGCAGGAGCCGACCAGCGCATGGCTGTCGACCATGGTGCCTTCATCGACAAAAGCGCCAATATTGACATACGCCGGTGGCATAATGATGGTGCCCGCAGCCACATAGGCACCGCGACGTACCGAGGTGCCGCCCGGTACCATACGGATATTGTCTTCGGCGCTAAAACCGCGCGGTGCCAGGTTGTCTTTATCGACAAAACCGCCGGGGAATTCGGTATTGGTGCCGTTTTTAAAGGCTTCAAGAATGCCCTGTTTAACCTCGATATTGGCCTGCCATTGACCATTTTCGTCCTGTGATGCGGCGCGAACGGCGCCCGTTTCTAAATTATTAAGAAGTTCTAACCAGTTCATGAAAATTTTAAACCTGTGTTGAATGCCAAGATGTGATGCTGTCGTGTACGCGTAAAAGGAGATGTAAATCATCCACCTCTGCATGTGTTAACGGGGCGCGAAGAGTTGGGTATGTGATGCGCCCAAGCGCGTGTAACAAGCACTTTGAAGGAATCGGGTTGCTGACATGGAAGAGTGCCGCCACCGCCTCGCGCCAATGCAAAAATGCGTTATGGCTTTGTCCCTGCAGGCTTAACTGCACAAAACGGTGCGTAGCCTCGGGCCACACGTTTGCCGCCACCGACACCAAACCGGCGGCGCCGGCCTGAGCGTAATAAGGGATCAGCGCGTCGTCGCCGCTGAAAATAGCCAATTCAGGTGCCGCAAGACGATATTGTTCAAAACAGTCGATGCTGCCGCTGGCTTCTTTCAACGCCCAGCAGAGCGGGTGATCTTGCAACTTGCCGAGTACCTGCGGGTCCAGACTGACCGCGGCACGGCCGGGGACATTGTAAAGCATGCAGGGGTGCTCACTGGCATCAAGTAGAGCGCGAAACCATTGCTCTTGCCCTACCGGACCGGGCTTGGCATACAAGGGAGCGCCAAGCAAATAAGCGTCTATCGGGTAGTCATTACAGAAGGCCAGCCATTGGCGCTGCGCTTCCAGATTGTAGCCGCCCACACCGACCATGATCGGGGTGTTTAGTTCCAGGGCGCAAATGTGTTTCACCACGGCTTGTTGCTCGGCTACATCCAGGGCCAGGGCTTCGCCTGTGGAGCCAAGGATCAGCACGCCATTACCGGCTGCCGCTTGCTCTTGTGCCAGCGCGCTTAGGCCATCAAAGTCAATGCCGCCATCTTCAAGCATCGGGGTGATCAGTGCTGTCCACAGCACAGTGTGTGATAACGATTGAGTAGTTGTCATCTCATCCGAACTTAGTGCGAGTTCGAGAGCAACAAAGGGGAGTGGTTTCCGCATTCGCCGACTCGAACAGGTTAAATTCGAAGAGCGAATGGGCTTATACGTAACAGAGCCTGCCGGCCTGTTATGCTAAGACCAGAAGCTCTCCACCAAACATATAGCAATTATGTGCTATTGGTGACAGTCGCCGGGATTCAACCCAAGCGCCCGAGGGAGTATTAAGCAATTTACCTCACCTCTCGGCGTACATCCCCCTCATTATGAATCGTTGGAGCTTGCTCTCCTCATCATAACTACCTGGATGACGCACCTCTTCTAGCCCTTGCGGCCATCTAAATGGCCGAATCAATAGGGTGCTTTTTTATTCAAACACTTTCCATGCCTCGCTGTCAACGTTCATGGAGGCATTAATTTCCGTGTTTATCCGCGCAGATTGGCGCTAAATTAGCTACGAGTCACCTTAAATCCTTGCTTTTTTAGCAGCTTGATTAAACCATTTTCCTCACCCAGGTGTAGGGCGCCGACGGCAATAAAAAGAGATTGCTCACTCAAGGGTTTTTCCAGCTGTTTTATCCACTTATGGTTACGTTCAATCAAGAGCACATGTTCATTAAGTTGGCCAAATTCGGAGTCATCGAAGGCCTGCTCATAGGCCTCGGCAAGCATGGCCGTTTCGCCCTTTTTCCAGCCATCGATCAGGCGTTGAAATTGTTCTTCAAATTGACTGATTTGTCGAAAGGTGTCGGCGACCATATGGTCGGCATGCTCTTCCATGACGGTAAACATTTCTAACTGTTGCTCGAGGGACTCCAGCTCTATGATGGGCTTGTTTTGTTGCGCGGCGCTGGCCATCACTTGTTTATCTATGCCGAATTGCTCCGAGTAGCCCGCATTTTGCAGCTCAATCTGCATTACGGTAAGCAACACGGCCCACGGCTTTAACGCCGAAAACATCTTGATATTAATGCTTTTTTCACCAAAGTACTGGTCGAGCTTCTGGTAGCTTTGTGGGCTTAATTCCGAGTGCAAAGTACGGCCATTTTGCAGCATTAAAAATGGCATGGAGCGCTGTTGAATTTGCACCGCAGTCAGGGCGCTCAAGTCAACTTCCACCACCACTGCTTCACTGTCGGCGATGGCCTTTTCGATCTTCTTGGGTAGGCCATTCATGCTGCTGTCGCCAACATGCACAGTGCCGAATAAGTACGAGGTTTTTCCCTGCTTTTCCACCTGCCATAAAGCCGGTGTCAGTTCGGCAAATGCGGGTTGGGTAAAAATAATAAACAGGCAAAAGAGCCAAAATGCAGTTAATTTTTTCATCGTGTCATCCTGATACTAGAGTCGCCTCCGAGTGTAACCGAGTTAACTCATAAAACCCATTGACCGGAAAATAATTGCGAAAAATTAATCAGCTAGTGCTATCGGTAAGTGAAGGTAAGTTATATGCAGTTGAGGGCTGTAAGGTTGATAGGTTTAAATTTTAGGTTGTTTCAGGGATTTTTTATGCTTCTTGCTCCTTTTTAATCTGCAATTTTGCATTGTTTTTGTGGTTGACTTGCGACAGTGCTCGCGGTACTAATAGAAAAAGAGCGACGGTCCAGCCGTCCATTAGATTTTTTAATTAGACTTAGAACGAATTAATTTATGCTTAACCTGCTATCAAGCCTAGTCCTAGTGATTAACACCGTGGTGATTATTATTACCGCGGGGGCTTCGTAGTGCGTTAAAAAATTAACACGCTTAAAGCCCCCCGCACTGAAAAGTTCGGGGGGCTTTTTCGTTTCAGGGCCAACACATTGAGGAATGAGGAACAATGACCGGCGCAGAATTAGTAGTAGAGATATTGGCAATGGAAGGAATAAACGAGGTATTTGGCTACCCAGGCGGAGCCATCATGCCCATTTATGACGCCTTGTATGAATCTCAGGTAACTCACTATCTTACTCGTCACGAGCAAGGTGCCGGTTTTGCCGCAGTAGGCTACGCCCGTAGCAGTGGCAAGTTGGGAGTTTGTATGGCCACCAGTGGCCCGGGCGCAACCAATTTGATCACCGCCTTGGCCGATGCCATGATGGACTCGGTGCCCTTATTGGCGATCACAGGTCAGGTTCCCACCGCCGCCATCGGCTCTGACGCCTTCCAAGAGGTGGATGTCTTGGGTATGTCTCTGGCCTGCACCAAACACAGCTTTATGGTGGAGCGTAGTGAAGATCTGGCGCCCATATTGCAGCAGGCTATTCATCTAGCCCAAAGCGGTCGTCCCGGCCCAGTGCTGGTGGATATCCCCAAGGACATTCAAATGGGTGAAGCACAGTACCAGCCGTGGCTGGCCGATAGCGAGGCGCGACAGCAGCCGTGTCAGGAACAGGTGAATAAAGCCAATCAGCTACTCAGCGAATGCCAGCGCCCGGTCGCTTATATCGGTGGCGGCGTGCAGGCCGCGGATGCGCAAGCACAATTGATGCAGTTTTTGTATAAAACCCAGATGCCAGCGGTACAAACGCTAAAAGCCCTGGGTAGTGTGACCCCAGACTATGAACTGAACCTTGGCATGTTAGGCATGCACGGTGGTGAAGCAGCCAACCTGGCGGTGCAGCAATGCGATCTATTGTTGTGTATCGGAGCACGCTTCGATGACCGGGTGACCGGTAACCTGACTAAATTTGCCCCCAATGCCCAGGTTATTCACCTGGATATCGATGCCGCCGAGGTGGGTAAACGCAAGCCGGTTGCCGCATCCTTGGTGGCGGATTTAAAAGCCTCCTTGCCGCAGCTGCACTGTTTTGTCACCGAGCCGAATTGGTGCGCGCATATCACCGCCTTGGCACAGCAGCATGCATGGCGCTATGACTATCCTGGCGAAACGGTTTACGCGCCGGCCTTACTAAATCAACTGTCGCAGCGCTTAAGCGCCGATGCGGTGGTCTGCTGTGACGTGGGTCAGCATCAAATGTGGGTGGCGCAACATATGCAATTTTCTCACCCCAGCAATCACTTAAGCAGTGGCGGTGCCGGCACCATGGGCTTTGGCCTGCCAGCGGCCATAGGCGCCAAAATAGCGCGGCCGACCGATATGGTGCTGACGGTGTCGGGGGATGGTTCAATCATGATGAATATCCAGGAATTGGCCACCATACGTCGTAATAACCTGGATGTGAAAATCGTGATTATAGATAACCAGCGCCTCGGCATGGTGCGTCAGTGGCAGCAGCTATTCTTTGCCGAACGTTATAGTGAGACCAACCTGTCAGATAACCCGGATTTCGTTGCTTTGGCGCGTGTGTTTGGCATCGATGGTCAATGTATCACGCGCCAGGAACAAGTCGATGAGGCCTTGGATGCCATGCTTAGTAGCCAAGGACCTTATCTGTTACATGTCTGCATCGATGACAAAGACAATGTTTGGCCTCTGGTTCCACCGGGTGCCGCCAATGACCAAATGCTGACCCAAGCCAACACCTAGGAGCAACCATGAAACACCGTTTAACCCTAAACTTAGC
Organism: Pseudoalteromonas sp. T1lg48; assembly: GCF_002964785.1. Taxonomy (GTDB): domain Bacteria; phylum Pseudomonadota; class Gammaproteobacteria; order Enterobacterales; family Alteromonadaceae; genus Pseudoalteromonas. The sequence goes on along the minus strand of NZ_PQCC01000002.1, from coordinate 574,759 downwards.
GAATCAAACCGTGGCCGTGGAGCGTTTCCTGCGTGTGGCCCGTCACCGTGGCTTTAAGCTGACCGCTTTGGAGCTGGCCTGTGACCAAGATCAATATGCGGTCAAGATCACGGTAGATAGCGATAAACCTATCTATCTTTTAACACAGCAACTGAATAAATTAGTAGATGTGCACAGTGTCACTATGGCGCAACTACAACAACAAGCAAGTTAATCCGCGCCCCATTTGGGCCGGCTAGGCAACTGGATTTTAAAGAAGGTACAACACATGACACAAACCTCTGAACTGATTTGGCATAACGGCGAAATGATCCCTTATCACCAGGCAACAACACACGTATTAAGCCATGCCCTGCATTATGGTAGCTCGGTCTTTGAAGGCATTCGCGCCTATGACACGCCAAACGGTCCGGCGATTTTCCGTTTAACCGATCATATGAAACGGCTTTACGATTCGGCCAAGATCTACCGTATGGAAATTCCTTTTACCTTAGAGCAGCTCAACCAGGCGTGTAAGGATGCGGTAAGACAAAACGGTTTTACCAATGCTTATATTCGTCCATTCGCCTTTTTGGGTCATGTGGGCTTGGGCCTGAACCCTAAATCCCATCGCGCCGAAGTGACAGTGGCGGCAATGGAATGGGGGGCATACCTGGGGGATGACAGCCTGGCGCAAGGTGTGGATGTGTGTATTTCATCCTGGAACCGTTTGGCCCCGAACACCATGCCAACGGCCGCGAAAGCGGGTGGTAACTATTTGTCGTCACAGCTTATTTCAGGTGAGGCCAAGCGTAATGGCTATGTTGAAGGCATCGCTTTGGATACCAATGGTTTACTTAGCGAAGGCGCCGGTGAAAACCTCTTCGTGATCAAAAATGGTGTGCTTTATACCCCGCCGACCACCGCCTGCATTCTGCCGGGCTTAACGCGCGACACCATTATGACATTGGCCAAGGAGCGTGGTTACGACGTACGTGAAGAGCCGATCGCGCGTGAGGCGCTTTATCTTGCCGACGAGTTCTTTATGACCGGTACCGCGGCGGAAATCGTGCCGGTACGCAGCGTGGATCAAATTCAGGTGGGTCAGGGCGAGCGAGGTCCTATCACCGAAGAGCTGCAAACGGCTTACTTTGACCTGGTTAAGGGACAAAGCGAAGACCCGCGTGGTTGGTTGGAATACGTAAACGAATAATACTGAGGGCAGCGCATTGACGCTGCCATATTTTTTGGGAATGAGGAAAGTCGACACACATTGGTGTTCGCAAAACTATTGAGGTAGACATGGCTAAATTACGCAGTGCAACGACAACCGAAGGACGTAAACGAGCGGGCGCCCGCGCCCTATGGCGAGCAACTGGGATGACCGACAGCGATTTTAAAAAACCGATAATTGCCGTAGTAAACTCCTACACTCAGTTTGTGCCCGGGCATGTACACCTAAACCAACTGAGCGATTTAATGGCGCAGACCATTCGCGATGCCGGTGGTGTTCCCCGCGAATTTAATACCATAGCCATCGATGACGGCATCGCCATGGGCCATGGCGGCATGCTCTATTCGCTGCCATCGCGCGACCTCATCGCCGACTCGGTGGAATACATGGTCAATGCCCACTGCGCCGATGCCATGGTGTGTATCTCTAACTGCGATAAGATCACTCCGGGGATGATGCTTGCCGCATTGCGTTTAAATATCCCGGTGATCTTTGTTTCCGGCGGCCCCATGGAAGCGGGTAAAACCCGTTTGGCAAATATAGATATCAAGCTGGATTTGGTCGATGCCATGGTCAAGGGCGCAGACCCCACGGTCAGTGATGAAGACTCGGATCAGGTTGAACGCTCGGCCTGTCCTACCTGTGGTTCCTGCTCCGGCATGTTTACCGCCAACTCCATGAACTGCTTGCTCGAAGCCTTAGGTCTGGCTCTGCCGGGTAATGGCACCACCTTGGCAACCCACAAGGATCGCATGCAGCTTTATGTGGAGGCGGGTCAGCGCATCGTCGATTTGTGTAACCGTTTTTATGGCGACGATGATGCGTCTGTACTGCCGCGCAATATCGCCAACCAGGCGGCCTTTATGAACGCCATGACCCTGGATATCGCCATGGGCGGCTCGTCAAATACCGTGTTACACCTGTTGGCCGCGGCGCAAGAGGCCGGCGTTGATTTTGATATGGCGGACATCGACCGACTGTCCCGCAGCACGCCATTTCTCTGTAAAGTGGCACCCGCCACGCAGCAATACCACATTGAAGATGTGCACCGCGCCGGTGGCATAATGGCCATACTCAATGAGCTGGCCAAGGCCGATAAGCTCGATTTATCCGTTGGCCATGTTGCCGGCGAGAATTTGGCCGAGGTGATCGCCCGTTTTGACGCCACCGACTCGCAAAATACGCGGGCGCAGACCTTTTATCGCGCCGGTCCGGCGGGCATTCGAACCACCAAGGCCATGAGCCAGGACTATCGTTGGAATGAGTTAGACCTGGATCGTCAGCAGGGCTGTATTCGCAGTGTCGAACATGCCTTTAGCCAGGATGGCGGTTTGGCCGTGCTTTACGGCAACCTGGCGCCCAACGGCTGTATTGTTAAAAGCGCCGGCGTCGCCGAAGACATGCTGGTGTTTACAGGCACAGCCAAGGTTTATGAATCTCAGGATGATGCCGTCGATGGCATACTCGAGGGCAAGGTGCAAAAGGGTGATGTGGTGATCATTCGTTACGAAGGCCCCAAAGGGGGCCCGGGTATGCAGGAAATGCTTTACCCCACCAGTTACTTAAAGTCTATGGCTTTGGATAAAGACTGTGCCTTGATCACCGATGGTCGCTTTTCCGGCGGTACCTCCGGTTTATCTATCGGCCATGTGTCGCCAGAGGCCGCCAGTAGTGGCGCCATCGCCCTGGTAGAGGATGGCGATAAGGTCGTCATAGATATCCCTAATCGTGGCATTAACTTAGCCCTGAGCGAGGATCAACTGGCAGAGCGACGTGCCCAGCAAGAAGCTCGTGGTAAGCAGGCGTATAAGCCGCTTGATCGCCAGCGTGTGGTTACTCCGGCGTTAAAAGCCTATGCCTTGCTTGCCACCAGTGCAGACAAGGGCGCGGTGCGCGACTTGCAAAAGCTTGAGGAGTTAAGTTGATGGCGGCAAGCGAACTCGATTATTTTCGCGCCATCATTCAGGCCAATATGGAGCCCTTGGTCAAGGTGACCGAGGTCAGTGAGCTCAGTGCGTTAGAAGCAAAACTGGGCTCAAAAATCTGGCTTAAGCGCGAAGACCAGCAACCGGTTTATTCCTTTAAACTACGTGGCGCCTACAACAAGCTGAGCAAATTACCCAAGGGCTCCAAGGTGGTGACTGCCTCGGCGGGCAACCATGCCCAGGGGGTGGCACTGAGCGCCACCGAACTCGGTCATCAGGCAACCATAGTCATGCCACTGACCACGCCGCAGATCAAGGTCGATGCGGTGCGTAACTTTGGTGCTGAGGTGGTGTTGCATGGTCATCATTTTGATGCCGCCAAGGCCCATGCATTGGAACTTACCGAGCGCCAAGGGGCGGTGTTTGTCCCACCCTTTGACGACCCCGATGTGATCGTCGGCCAGGGCACCATAGCCCGTGAGCTGATGCAGCAGTTGCCAGAGCTCGATGCGGTGTTTGTGCCGGTGGGCGGCGGTGGTTTGCTGGCCGGGATGGCGGTCTATATTAAGTCTCTGCGTCCGGATATTCGCGTGATTGGCGTGGAAGCCGAAGAAAGCGCCTGTTTACAGGCAGCCATGAGCGCCGGTAAGCCGGTGGAGCTGGAGCGTGTTGGCAGCTTTGCCGATGGTGTGGCGGTGAAGATCATTGGCACCGAAACCTTTAGGCTGGCGCAGCAATTCTGCGACGAAGTAGTCACCGTTAGCGGCGATGAAATCTGCGCCGCGGTGCAGGATATTTTTGTCGGCACCCGCGCCGTCGCTGAGCCATCCGGAGCCTTGGCGCTGGCCGGTTTGAAAAAGTGGGTGCAAAACACCGGGGAGAAGGGGCTTAAGTTGGCGGCGGTGCTCTCCGGCGCCAATCTGAATTTTGATCGCTTGCGTCATGTCGCCGAGCGCACTGCGCTGGGTGAGAAAAATGAGGCCTTGCTGGCGGTCACCATCAAAGAAGAGAAGGGCAGCTTTAAACGTTTTTGCCAGTCCTTGGGGGGGCGTGCCATTACCGAGTTTAACTATCGGTATGCCGGGCCCGGAGAGGCTCAAATCTTTGTCGGCATTGGTTTGCGCCAGGGCGCCAGCGAGTTGCAAGAGTTACTGGCAGCGCTAGACGAGCAAGGTTACGACTATGTCGATATGTCGGATAACGAGCTGGCCAAGCTGCATGTGCGCTATATGGTCGGTGGTAAGCCCAGCGAGCAGCTTGCAGAGCGACTACTGCGCTTTGAGTTTCCCGAGTATCCAGGTGCCTTGGCGCGCTTCTTAGATACCCTGGGCAGCAAGTGGAATATTAGCCTGTTCCATTACCGTAACCATGGTGCCGCGACTGGCAATGTGCTCGCCGCCTTTGAGGTACCCGAGGTGGAGCAGGGTGCATTTAATCAGCATTTGCAGCGTTTGGGTTATCAATATATAGACGAAACGGAGAACCCTTGTTACCGGCAGTTTTTGGCTCATCGCCAGGGCCAAAGTAACGCGGCTGGCAATATCGGTGAAGCTTGCTTATAGTGGAGTAGTCAACGTAATCAGGGATGAATCGTGAACAAAATAACTGCATTCGCTAGCTATTGTGTTCGGCTGTTGTTGCTGTGCACAGCGCCTTGGGCTTGGGCCGATACGCCCACCGAGGTGACCCTGCAGCTGAAGTGGCAACATCAATTCCAGTTTGCCGGTTATTATGTTGCCAAGGAGCTGGGCTACTACCGTGATGCGGGTTTAGAGGTCAATATAGTGCCGGCGTCGCCAACGGACACGGATACTATGGCTAAGGTGCTTAGTGGTGGTGCTCATTTCGGTATTACCCACTCGGGCATTATCAAGCAAAGACTCGAAGGTAAGCCGGTGGTGGCACTGGCGGCCTTGCTGCAATCTTCTCCCTATTGTTGGCTGGTACGCAAAGACTCGGCGATTTTCAATCCCGAAGATTTTCAGGGCCAGCGTATTAGTCCGCTTACCAAGGGTGAAGACGCCGAACTGATGAGCCTGTTGGATCATCGTCAGGTCGATGTCGAGGTGGTGGACCATGTGGGCAAGTCCAATTTAGACGCCTGGCTGGCGCAAGAAATCGATGCCATGCAGGTGTATGTCACCAATGAACCTTATCAACTCAGCCAGATGGGCATAGATTATCGTCTGGTTTGCCCAAAACGCTATGGCCTGAATGTCTATGGCGACGTGCTTTTTACCTCGCAGCACCTGCTTGCCCATTCCCCCGAGGTGGTAGAGCGCTTTCATCAGGCGAGCATGCGCGGCTGGCGCTATGCCTTATTGAATCTCGATCAGGCTATTGCCATCACGCAACAACATTACGCGCCCAATAAATCCTTGGAGCAACTGGCATTCGAGGCTGATCAGCTCAAGCCCCTGATCATGCAGTCGGGCAACTCCATCGGCGCCATGTCCGATGCCCGTTGGCGGGTGATAACCGAGCTTTACCACCTGGAGCCGAAAAAGCTGGCTAAGCATTTTGACGGTTTTATTTATCGGCCGGCGCCACCGCACTCGCCGGTGAATTTATCTTGGATGATGGTGCTGGCTCTAGTGCTGATGCTGGTGGCGGTGCCCGCTTATATTCACCTGTTTTACTGCGCCCGCCATTCCAAGAAGGCATAGATTTACTGCGACGTGGCGGCACTAACTTTGCTATAATCGCCGGCAAATTGTTAACCGCCGTACCCTTATGTCAGCCTTGCTTGCGCACTTTGAAGCGCTGGATCATCTCTTATACCAAACCCGCCGTTACTGGCAGTGTGTGGCCTTTTCCTGTAGCCAATACCCCTGGCCCGAGCTGGCCCGGGTACTGGATGGTCTAAGCGATGAGCAAGTGGCGCAGCTTGAAGCCAAACCTCAACAGTTGCTGGCGTTTTTCCAATCCCACATTCCCGAATTGGCACAGCTGAATGAGCTGAGTATGTTGCCGCAACGTCACGGTGAAGCCGGTGAGCAACCGGCCTTACCCTTTTGGTTGAGCAATGGCATCAAGGGCAGAAAGCTCACTCAGCTACAGGCCTTTGTTGCCCATTTGCAGCCCGAAGAAAACGCCGCAACCCTGCTGGAGTGGTGTGCGGGCAAGGGTCATTTAGGGCGTCTGTTGGCACATCAATACGGTATCGGCGTACAGAGCGTTGAAATTCAGCCGCAGTTATGTGCCCAGGGAGAAGAATTGGCGCAGCGTTTTGCCTTGCCGATACGCTTTAACGTCGCCAATGTGCTTGAGGATGATTGCCAGAGTTGGTTGCGCCAGTGCGACCATGCGGTGGCTCTGCATGCCTGCGGCGGTTTGCATCAGGAACTGATGCGTCAGGCCAGCCGCTTGGGCACACCACGTTTATCTATTTCTCCGTGCTGCTATCATTTGTTTATCGACGGCGAGCGTTACCAGGCCATGAGCCAGGCCGCGAGGGCCAGCCAAAACAGCTTTTACAGCAGCGATCTGAAACTGGCCTTGCAGCAAACGGTGACCGCCGGGCAGCGAGTGCAGCGACTGCGCCAAACCGAGGTGCAATGGCGTCTTGGTTTTGATCAGCTGGTGCGCGATGTGTTTGCTCGCAGTGAGTACACTCCGGTGCCTTCGGTGGGCAAACAAGTATTTAGCGGCGAGTTTAAAGATTTTTGCCAGTGGGCGGCGGCGCAGAAGGGGTTAACCCTTCCCGAAGGCTTGAATTACCCGCATTATTTGCTCCTTGGCGCTGATCGAAAACACATGACGGATCGTATCGAACTGGTAAGACATCTGTTTCGGCGGGCAATTGAGGTTTGGCTCGTGCTCGATCGTGCTTTATATTTGCAGCAAGCAAATTATCGGGTGGATATTTTCGAGTTTTGTGAAGCGTCACTGACACCGAGAAATATCTTTATAGAAGCGAAATTAAATTGAGAGTTGTTGTGAAAAACTTAAGTCATCTTTTTGAAAACAATAAGCAATGGGCTAAGCGTACTACCGAACAAGATCCGGAATTCTTTAAGAAACTCTCAGAGCAACAAAACCCTGAGTATCTGTGGATTGGCTGCTCGGACTCACGCGTACCGGCAAACCAAATCGTTGATTTGATGCCGGGCGAGCTATTTGTGCACCGCAACGTAGCAAACGTGGTAGTGCACACCGACCACAACTGTTTGTCGGTCATGCAGTATGCCGTTGAGGTACTTAAGGTTAAACACATCATGGTGGTGGGTCACTATGGTTGTGGTGGTATTAAGGCAGTTCTAGACGAAGCGAAGTTCGGCTTGATAGACAACTGGTTGCGTCACGTGGGCGATATTAAAGAGCGCCATCTGGAGCTGCTTGAGCAAGCACCGGAGCAGGAGCGCCTCGCCCGATTAATCGAGCTGAACGTGATCGAGCAGGTGCGCAATGTATGTCGTACTAACATAGTGCAAGACGCCTGGGCGCGTGGCCAGGAACTAACGGTGCATGGCTGGGTGTACAGCCTGGAAAATGGCCGCCTGCACGACATGAATTCTGTGGCGCGTTGTCAGCAGGAGTTGGGTGACAGCTACAAAGAAGCCCTTGAAGACGTGGCTAAGCGTGTTCGTGGCGAGCTGACCGACTAACCTCGGTAAGATGATGAAAAAAGGGAAGCCATGAGCTTCCCTTTTTTGTTACTGCTTTCGCCCCAGTATGCGAAGGATGCGTAAGAACAGGTTAATTATATCCATATACAAGGCCGCAGCACTGTCTACGGCATTATCCAGGGTTTTCGGTATTTGGTTTGCTCGACCCCAGTCGTAGCCAATGTAACCACAAAAGATCACTGCGACGGCCCAATCGATCCACTCATGATGTATCCCCAGGACAAATATCTGAAATAGTTCGACCACTAAGACTGTCAGCAAGGCGATGCTTAATACTCCGAGAATGCGTTGGAAGAAGCGAGGGAACATGGAGCCCAACAGCATCATGATCAGGGTGACGCCGGCGGTAAGGCGAATCGCTTCAATCACCAGAGCCTCATTGTATTGCGCCACCACCATATTAACGATTAAGCCAAAGGGCACCACCACCAGGTTGTAACCGAGAAAGCTGACAACTGGTTTCTTCGACTCGTTAAAGAGCCAGACCCCGACAAAGCAGGAGGCAAAATAGCCGATAAAGAAGACCCAGGGGTTGATGGCCCACAGGGTTTGCGGGTCGATATTAACGACCAAAAACCAGTTTACAGAAAAACCCCAGAGTAAACACAGCCCTATGGTCAGATTGTAAAGCCCTGGGCTGATTTCTTTGTTGCTGGTGGCTCGTCGATTAAAAACATCAGACTCGAGCATGGATGTGATTTCCTTTTTCATTTGAGAAGCGAGTGGCTTTATTGGCTGTGCCACCCTATGGAGAGCGGGCAGTCTATAAATAGATGGAGGGGAAATCTATTAAAAACATCAATAAATCAATATGTAAGATTATTGGTGATATCTGTAAGTGGGGTTTTGCTCCAAAAGAATTTGCCGCGTTGGCGACGGCAACCAAAGGGCGGTTTGCGCCAACCGTCCCTTGGAAACTCCGCGAATCTAAACGGGAAGACCAATACCTGTGAATTTTGATTTTAATTATTGAATAGGGAAAAAGAGGGTTGGGGTTTTAGTGCAATGTGACACCGAGTACACAATTAGCGGTTTTTTTACTGAGTTGGCTCATATACATCCCGAAATCCATTGAAGGCTCGGACCTCTTCACAACTAAAGAAATTATGCATGTAGGTGAGCCCTAAGCTTCCAACTCCGGTATCCAAAAAATAACAATCGCCTTTTAACTTAACTCCCTTAAAAGAAGAGAAAAGCCAGGTTTTACCGTTAGTAACGTCAGTTAATTCAAGTGTGCAGAAGTTGAGAACACAACTTTTAGACTCAACTCGGACCTTATGTTTAGGAATGCTTTGGATGTACCTTGATTCATCTACGAAGTTGATTGCAGGTAAAAGAATCACAAGCAGGGTCGAAGGCAAAACGGATAAAGAGCCGCTTAGCACTACTCTCTCATGCTTGCTAGCTTCGCGGTTTAGAATTACACCTTGGTCAGTGAGGAAGTAGATAAACGAAAATATTACCAAGAATATAATAAAGCCTATGACCGCAACAGCAAGTAATCCATCTCTCTCTGTATAGGTTCCTTCAGCACTTAGTAACAGTGGCATCAAAAGCAACACACCAAAGAAGCCGATTATTTGTTTGATTGATGAACTCGTCAAGTATTCGTCCTTGCTTATTAGAGGGAACTGAAGACGCTTGTCTGCTGACAATTTCTATGTTCACTTAACAGCTATATAAATAACAAATTGCTATAGAATTAGCTAGTTTCGTCTTCCCAGGAGCTATATATCTTCAAGGTAATAAGAGTGACAGGCTAACAAAGCCAATGCCCTTAAATATGTAATTCGGTGTATCAGTGTTGTCTACTTACATTGCGTCCGAAACGGGCTTGCAACTGCTGGAAAGCTGGGGATGAAAAAAGGGGGACTGTGTTATTCCCCTTTTTTGTGAAGTCGTCACCATGACATAAAGTCAATTTAAAAGCGCAGTCAGCGCCACAGCCGGTTTGTAAGGCGGGAGCCTTATTCCGAACCTGCGTCCTTCGCTTGTGTCGCCAGTATGGCTTCAAGCGCAGCGACCTTCTCTTCCAACGCCGTTAACTTTTCGCGGGTGCGCACCAGTACCTGGCTTTGAATGTCGAACTCTTCACGGCTGACAAAATCCATCTCCGCAAGTTTGTTTTGCAATACCTGCTTGGTTTTGTTCTCAAAATTCTCGGCGATATCGCGCATGCCCTTGGGCATGTTGCTGCCGATCTGGCGGGCGATTTCTTCAATTTTGCTCGGGTTAATCATGTTCTGGCTCCTATCTTTATCTGCCCTAAGTGTAACTAATTTCCATAGCCCTGCCTATCATGGCTGTATCGTGGTCACAGATAGGCTAAAATAGCCGGTCCCATGTGATTTAGATTAGTGTTTATGAAGCTCAATCCCCAGCAAAATGAAGCGGTAAAGTACATTAGCGGACCCTGCCTAGTGTTGGCCGGTGCCGGCTCGGGCAAAACCCGGGTTATTACCAATAAAATCGCCCACCTGGTGCAAAACTGTCAGTATCAGGCGCGAAATATTGCTGCGGTGACCTTTACCAACAAGGCGGCGCGGGAAATGCGCGAGCGGGTGGCACAAACCCTGGGCAAGCAAGAGGCCAAAGGCTTGTGGGTGTCGACCTTTCACACCCTGGGTTTGGAGATCATTAAAAAAGAGCTGAAGACCTTGGGCTTTAAGGCGGGTTTTTCACTTTTCGATGATCAGGATACCAATCAGCTGCTTAATGAGCTGACCGCCGATGAATTGCAAGGGGATAAAGACTTACTCAATCTGCTGAAAATGCAGATTGGCGATTGGAAAAATGAACTCATCCTGCCGCCGCAGGCCATCGCCATGGCTAGAGAGCCGCAAAAGGCGCTGTTTGCTCAGCTCTATGCCCGCTATCAAACCCAGTTGCGCGCCTATAACGCCATGGATTTTGACGATCTCATTATGATCCCAACCCTCTTGCTCGGCTCCAATGCCGAGGTGCGCGAGCGTTGGCAAAACCGCTTCCGTTATCTGCTGGTGGATGAATACCAGGATACCAACACCAGCCAGTACCAGTTGGTAAAGCTCTTGGTGGGGCAGCGCGCCCGTTTTACCGTGGTGGGCGACGACGACCAGTCGATTTATTCCTGGCGTGGTGCCAAGCCGCAAAATCTGGTGTTACTCAGCAAAGACTTTCCCGGCTTGCGCTTGATTAAGCTGGAACAAAACTACCGCAGTGCCGGGCGCATCCTAAAAGCGGCCAACATCTTGATCGCTAATAACCCTCATGTGTTTGATAAAAAGCTCTTTAGTGAGCTCAATTATGGCGAGGAGATCAAGGTGATCGCCACCCGGGATGAGGAGCATGAGGCGGAGCGGGTGGTGGCGGAGATCATCTCCCATAAGTTTACCAAACGCACCAATTACAAGGATTACGCCATTCTTTACCGCGGTAACCATCAGGCCCGGTTATTTGAAAAGGCGCTAATGAGCAACCGCATTCCCTATAAGATCAGCGGTGGCATGTCGTTTTTCGCCCGTGCGGAAATCAAAGACATGATGGCCTACCTGCGCTTGTTGGTGAACCAGGATGACGACAATGCGTTTTTACGCATCGTCAATACCCCGAAGCGGGAAATCGGCCCGGTGACCTTGGAAAAGCTCGGCAGCCTGGCCAATGAAAAACACATTAGTCTGTTTGCCGCCTGTTTTGAGCCCGAGCTGGCTGGGCGTTTGCAGGGGCGTGGCTTTAATGCGCTGATGGGTTTTGCCCGCTGGGTGGTGGAGCTGGCGGATAATGCCCAGCGTAGCGACACCCTGGAGGCGGTTAAAGATCTGGTGCGCCAGATCAACTACGAGGCTTATTTGTATGAAACCTCGACCAGCGCCAAGGCCGCCGAGATGCGCATGAAAAACGTCTCCGAGCTGTACCGCTGGATCACCGATATGCTCACCGGTGATGCCGATAATGAGCCTTTGACCCTGCCTGAGGTGGTCACCAAGCTGGCGCTGCGCGATATGATGGAGCGTAATGAGGAAGAGGACGACAGCGATGCGGTGCAACTGCTGACTCTGCATGCCTCCAAGGGTCTGGAATACCCCTATGTGTTTATGGTGGGCATGGAAGAAGGCCTGCTGCCGCATCAGAGCAGCATCGATGAGGACAATGTCGAAGAAGAGCGGCGTTTGGCCTATGTGGGCATTACCCGGGCGCAGCAGGAATTGGTGATGACCTATGCCAAAAATCGCCGCCAATTCGGTGAGGTGATCACCCCGGAGATCAGCCGCTTTATTGAGGAGCTGCCGCAACAGGATCTTGCCTTTGAGGCGAGAAAGCCGCCGCAAAACCAGGAGCAGCGCATGCAACAGGGGCAGGCGCGGGTCGCTAATTTACGGGCGATGCTAAAGAAGTAAGCGTATCTAACGGCCCTTGTTGTGCCAGCGGCGAGCGTTGACCGACAAAGTATTCTATGCCCAGGCGCTCAAGCTTGTCGCGCTCGGCCAAGGCTTCCGGGTCTTTTGCTATTAGTTTACAGTTCGCCTGCTGGGTCAGCGCTAGTATGCCAGGCAGCATGCGCATATAGGCAGGCTCTTGCAGCAGGCGACGACTAAAGGTGTTACTTAGCAGCACGCAGTAGTAGGGGAATTGTGCCAACAGCCCTAGCTCACAGCGCTCCTTGGCGAAGTCATTCAGGCCGATGTCCACACCACTTTGGTACAGGGTCTCCAGATTGTGCAACTGCTTGGCACTGGCGCAACTCAATTCCGGTTCCTCAAACAGCAAACATAAATGCTCGATGTCATCTATCTGGCTCACCCAAGAATACAGACTTGGGAAATACTCATCTTCAAGCAACTGAACGGAACAAGGGAGCAGGGTTAAGCCTTGGTTATTATGCTGGGCAAAGCCTTGTTGCAATAGTTTGAGCTCTACCTGGGCCAGCTCATAGCGATCGCTGCTAAAGCGTTTAAGCTGCTCGAAACTGGTGCTGCCCAGTACCGGATGCTCGCCATAGGCGCTGAGCAAGTGGCAGATTGGTTGCTGGTCGGCAGCGAGCACCTGGCTGCTTTGAAAATGGGTGTGTAAGTCCATTAAATGGTGTTCGCTTTGGCTGTGCGTTTGCTCATCGCCATAGTTCAGCAGGGGATGATAAAACTCAAAGCGTCCCTTACCGCTTTGCTTGGCGTAATACATGGCGGCATCGGCGTCACGGATCACCTCGTCGATGTCACCGTAGTGCTCATGGCTAAAGGTAATGCCGATGCTGGCGCCGCCTTGAATGCAATTTCCCTGATGGCAAAAGGGTTGTTGCATCACCGCGATAATACGCTTGGCCACATCCTCTGCCTGCTGCTTTTCCTGCAGGCGCGACAGCAAGACGACAAATTCATCGCCACCCAAACGGGCGACCAAATCATGCTCTCGCACACATTGTTTTAACTTGGTGGCCACGGCAATCAGGAATTGATCGCCAAACTGGTGCCCGAGCTGATCATTGATGTCTTTAAACTTATCAAGATCGATAAAAAGTACGGCAAAGCTTTGCTCGGGTATGTGCTGAAAATGAGCCATGGTTCGTTCGAGCTGGGCGATAAAGAGGTTGCGATTGGGTAGCCCGGTGAGGGCATCATGGTGGGCATCATGATACAGCTGTTGTTCTATTTTACGACGCTCGTCTATTTGTAGTTGCAGATGGACATTGGCCTGGCGCAGCTCCTTGGTTTTCTCGGCCACACGCAGCTCCAGTTGTTGGTGGCTTTTTCTTAGCGCCTGCTGTGAGAGCTGGTTTTGTAAGACATTGGCAATTTGGTTGGAGACGTAAGCGATCAGTTCGACATCTTCTTGCACAAACTCATATTTATTGTTGTAGGCCTGACAGACTATCACGCCTATAACTCCCTGGGCGGTTTTCAGCGGCGCGCCGAGCCAGCTGGTGCATCGTCCGGTTTGGGTGAGCGCTCGGGTGCGTTCAACCAGGCCCTGCTCGCAAAGCCGTTCACCGCGCTCACGGCTGATCAACTGGCATTTTTTGCTGGTAAGCACTAATTCACTGTAGCCCTTGGCAAAGGGGCGGGGGCTAAAGTCCGGCTCGCTTTCATCAACGGCATAGGGAAAGGTCAGCCAGTTGTTGTCGCGATCATACAGGGCAATATAGAGGTTTTGGGCATAGGTGATGGTCTTCATGATTTGATGCACATGGTAATACACATCATCGATACTGATGGCCTGGGTGGCGAGATCGGCAATTTTAAACAGGGTTTGCTGGCGCTCCAGTGCTTTTTTGCGCTGGGCGATTTCTTCATTGAGGGCATGATTGCTTTGTGTCAGTGCCAGGGTGCGCTGCTCCACCTGCCGCTCTAATAGCTCGCGTTTTTTCACCCGCTCAATGGCGGTGGCCAAATACAGGGCGATCACCTCGAACAGCTCAATTTGCTCCTGGCTGTAACCTAGCTCTCGCTCGTAACTTTGCGACACCATGACGCCAATAACCTGGGTGTCTTGATAGATGGGCACTCCCAGCCAATGCTCAGAGCGGGTGCCGTGTAGCTTAAATTTACCTTCCGCCGCCGCCGCGGCCATGGTGGCGCGGTTAAAGTAGGCGGTGGCACGGGAGCGAAATACATAGCCGGTGAGGCTTTGTTCAAAATGTTGCTCGGTTAATTCCGGATGTGACTCTGTGTCTTTTTGATCAACGAAGTAAGACAGTTCGAGTAGCCCGGAGCTGGGGTTTTGTAACACTACATAGAAGTTTTTACTGGGGACATAGTCGGCGAGGAGTTGTCGGATTGCGGGATAAAAGGAGTTTAGATCCGGATGCGTACTGGCCTGCTCGGAAAGGCCGATCAGCGCATATTGAAGATGATGCTGATGCTTATATTTCTGCAGCAGTTCCTTTAACCGCTTGTTTTGCTTACGCAACTTAATTACCGAACACTCATCCACTGAACGTGCCACTAGGTTTTTGGCTAAATCTTAACCGTTGAATATTCCATCTTTTGTAACTCAGGTCAAGGTATTCAGATAACAAAAAGGGAGGCAAAGCCTCCCTTAAAACAATATGTTATGTGCTAAGCGCTTATTGCTTAGTCATAAATGCGATAGCGGCTTTGATCTCATCATCGGAGCAGTCCATGCAGGTACCGCGAGGTGGCATGGCGTTGAAGCCGTTGATTGCATGGTCAAGCAGAGTGTCTTCGCCCTTGGCTAGACGAGGCTCCCAGTCGGCCGCTGTTTTAGGTGCACCTAGTGCGCCAGAGCCGTGACATGCGAAACATGAAGCCTGATATACCTGTTCGCCGCTGCGAGGACCAGCAGGGGCGGCATCAGCGGCAGCCGTTTGACCAGCTAGATAAACTGCGCCAATAGGCTGAAGACGCTTCTTGATCGCTTCTTCGGTCATAGCGTTGTCTTGAGGCTGTGCGTATACAGCAGTGGATAACAATAACAATGCGGCAGATAATTTCTTCATGTTTCTTTGCTCATTCGGATGCTAGCGGTCAAAGCGACCGGGTGACGAAATATCGGCAAATTATAACCTCGCCAAACAATTTATAAAATGCCTAGCCTTTATTAATGTGTTAAAAAGTAGACATTTTATGCTTTAGCGCAAATTTTCACTTGCCTCTGGTTGATTATTGCTCAGTTATTAAACCAGGCTCAGCAACTTATTAATGGCCTTTTCAATGCCACTGGCCGCTTCCTTAATCGATCCCGCCAGCATATAAGCCGGAGTAGACACCACCTTGGCCTGCTCATCAACCACTATGTTATCTACGCTGCAGTCTACGTGTTCGGCGCCTAATGCGGTCAGTGCGGCGGCGGTATCGGCATCGTTACCTATGGTCGCCTTGGTACCTTGCGGATAGATATGGGCGATAATTGCCGGGGCGATACATAGGTAGGCGGCGGGTTTATGCTGCTCAGCGAAGGCCTTACATGCGCGCTCAACGTCGGCGTTCAGGCTGCTATTTGGACCTTTTAGGGCAAAGTCGCACAGGTTTTTTGCGGCGCCAAAGCCGCCGGGGACCACCAGGGCATCGTAGTCGTCAACGTTCAACTCTTTCAGATCAAGGATCTCACCGCGGGCAATGCGCGCCGCTTCTTCAAGTACATTGCGTGTTTGCGGCTGTTCTTCGCCGGTAAGATGATTGAGCACATGATGTTGATTAATATTGGGGGCAAAACACTGGTATTGGGCGCCAGCCAGGTCGAGATAAAGCAGGGTTAATACCGATTCGTGAATTTCGGCTCCATCAAATACACCACAGCCGCTAAGGATGATCGCTACCTTGGTCATAACTTGAGTTCCTAACTGAAAAATAACTAAAACAGTAAGGTAGCCAGCTAAGCCAGCTCCCGTCAATGCTCATTTATGCTTTATGAACGATAACTTAAGAGAAAAAAGTTATAAAGGATCGCTGGGATCTTTGATCCATTATGCTAGAATGCTTAGCTGGTTGTTTAGAAGGGTTACTCTAAAAGCCCCTTAGCAATAACCACTTTCCACAAAGGATTAAAAAAATAATAAGAAAATAAGATACGGAGTCTCTTCTTTTTTTCGCTTAAAAACAAAGAGTTAAATTAAATCTGATGTCAGTTTTATGACTTCGGAGGTTTTCGCGTGCTTTTTATCTACAAAGTTATCCACAGCTTATAATGGTGCATATGCGCCGTATTAGTGCATCCCACCGGCTACACTGAGCCGGTTTTCCCCGATCATGTGCCGGTGTGACCGGCAGCCAATGTTACGCAATCTAAAACCGGGCCTTAGAAGCCAATCTAAAGATCGTTTGAGTTATATTGCCGCTCGTTTTCTTAGTCGCCTTATGGCATCCTTTAGCCATTAGCAATAACCCTACTTGAGTGCTGAAAAATGGCGCAAATCCCTGAAAATCCGCTTATCTTAGTTGACGGCTCCTCCTATTTATTTCGTGCCTATCATGCGCCGCCACATTTAACTAATTCCAAAGGGGAGGCCACCGGCGCCATCTATGGTGTGGTAAACATGCTTAAGAGCCTGGTGAAGCAATACGACCCAACCCATATGGTGGTGGTCTTCGATGCCAAGGGCAAAACCTTCCGCAACGATATGTACAGCGAATATAAGGCGCATCGACCTCCTATGCCGGACGATCTGCGCAGCCAGATAGCGCCCTTGCACGAGATCATCCGTGCCATGGGTTTTCCGTTGATCAGTATTGAAGGCGTAGAAGCCGATGATGTGATCGGCACCTATGCCCGTATTGCCAGTGAACAAAAGCGCCACGTGTTGATTTCCACCGGTGATAAAGACATGGCCCAATTGGTAAACGAGCATGTCACCCTTATCAACACCATGACCAACAGTATTTCCGATCCCGACTCGGTAAAAGAAAAGTTTGGTGTTGGCCCGGAGCGCATTATCGATTACCTCGCTCTCATGGGTGATAAGGTTGATAATATCCCAGGTGTTGAGGGTTGTGGCCCGAAAACCGCGGTGAAGTGGCTGGACAAATATGATTCCTTACAAGGGGTTATTGATCATGCCGATGAGATCAAGGGCAAAATTGGTGAAAAGTTACGTAATGCAGTTAGCCAATTGCCACTGAGCTATGAGCTGGCAACCATTAAGCTTGATGTCGAGCTTGAATCCGATCTTGAGACGCTGAAATTACTTGAGCCGGATACCGATGCATTAATTAAACTATACGGTGAATGTGAATTCCGCCGCTGGCTCGCCGAGTTGCTGGATAAAGGCACGGATACCGACACGCATTTAGACACGCCTACTGATGCACAGGAAGTACCGAAAGCGGACGCCCATTATGAAACCATCTTGACCGAAGAGCAGCTGGATACCTGGGTTAAGAAGTTACAAGACGCCGAGCTGATTGCCTTTGATACAGAAACCACCAGTGTGGATTATATGCAGGCGCAGCTAGTGGGCATGAGCTTTGCCGTGGAAGTAGGCGAAGCCGCTTATTTGCCTATCACCCACGACTATCCGGGGGCACCCGAGCAACTGCCGCTGGAGCTGATCCTAGCCAAGCTGGGACCTATCTTAAGTGATAAAAATAAAGCCAAGGTTGGACAAAACCTTAAATACGATAAGAGCATATTGGCCAATGCCGGCATCGAATTTAACGGCTAGCCTTCGATACCATGCTTGAGTCCTACGTATTTAACAGCGTCGGCACTCGTCATGATATGGACTCGCTGGCGTTAAAATACCTGGGTCACAAAAATATCAGCTTTGAAGACATTGCTGGCAAGGGTAAAAAGCAGCTGACCTTTAACCAAATCGAGTTGGAGCAAGCCGCTCCGTATGCCGCCGAAGACGCCGATATTACCTTGCGTTTGCATCAACATTTATGGCCCAAGGTCGCCGCCGACGACAAGTTGAAATCGGTGTTTTGCGATATTGAATTGCCCTTGGTCGAGGTGCTTTCCGATATCGAGCGCACCGGTGTGGTGATTGACTCGCAGATGCTGGCGCAACACTCGCAACGTCTGGGTGAGCGCCTACAGGAGCTGGAAAAAGAAGCCTATGAGATGGCTGGCGAGGAGTTTAATCTGGGCTCGCCCAAGCAGCTACAAGCCATCTTATTCGAGAAGCTGGAACTGCCGGTGATTAAGAAAACCCCGAAGGGCGCACCCTCCACCGCAGAAGAGGTATTGCAGGAGCTGGCCCACGACTATCCGTTGCCTAAGTTAATCATCGAGCATCGCGGTTTATCCAAGCTCAAATCCACCTACACGGATAAGCTGCCGCTGATGGTCAATGAGAAAACCAAGCGGGTGCATACCTCCTATCATCAGGCGGTAACGGCCACCGGACGCTTAAGCTCGACGGATCCGAACTTGCAGAATATTCCGATTCGTTCGGAAGAAGGCCGCCGTATTCGCGAAGCCTTTATTGCAAGCCCTGGTTACAAGATCGTCGCCGCCGACTACTCGCAAATCGAGCTGCGTATCATGGCGCATCTATCTCAGGATAAGGGTTTGCTTAATGCTTTTGCCGAGGGGCTGGATGTGCACAGTGCCACCGCCAGTGAGGTTTTCTCGGTGCCGTTGGCAGATGTGACCAGCGATATGCGTCGTAAGGCCAAGGCCGTTAATTTCGGTTTGATCTATGGTATGTCGGCGTTCGGTTTGGCGCGCCAGTTAGATATTCCGCGCCATGAAGCCCAGCATTATATGGATAAATACTTTGAACGCTTCCCCGGTGTTTTAGAGTATATGGAGCGCACCCGTGAAAGCGCCGCCGAAAAGGGCTATGTGGAAACCCTCTTTGGTCGTCGTTTGCATTTGCCCGAGATCAACGCCCGCAACGGTGCTCGCCGTAAGGCCGCCGAGCGTGCAGCGATCAACGCGCCGATGCAGGGTACGGCCGCAGATATCATCAAAAAAGCCATGATCGCTGTACATCAGTGGGTAAAAGAACAGCCCAAGGACAGCGTGAAGATCCTGATGCAGGTGCACGATGAATTGGTGTTTGAAATCAAGGAGCAGAATGTTGCAGCCTACACAGAGCAAATTTGTGCGCTGATGGCCGCAGCCGCCGAGCTGGATGTGCCCTTGATCGCCGAAGCCGACAGTGGCGACAACTGGCAACAAGCACATTAAGTCAAAATAAAGGGGGGAGCGTCGGCTCCCCTTATTCTTTCTTTTTGCCCTTTTAACCTCACTTTGCCAATTTAGGCTGGGTGCCTGCGAAAAATTTTTGCAAAAACTGTTCAATAGTTAAGCTTTTGTTAAATTGTATAATATTTGGTATTTTTTGGTTTATAAGGAATTAAATATGCGCATAAAGGCGGCGAGGGCGTTTATTTATGGGGGGTGATTTGGTAAAGTCCGCCCGTCCTCATCCTGTAGGACATCCTGTTGATGATGTGCCACTCGCCTGGCGATGGTACAGCGTATTGATAGCTTCTCCCCAGATTGCTATAACCGGCTTGCTAATTGGTAAGCCGGCTTTTTCTTCCTATATTAACTTTCGCCGTTATCTCAATTACACTCTAGTTCTAGGATCCAACTTACCCTAGGTCAATCTCGCTAATTAAGGAACTGCGTTATGTTTAATTCGATTACTCGTACACTTTTGCTCTCCGCCGCGCTATTCGGTGGTGCTCAGGCTCATGCCGATTGGCAGGTGGCCAATGACCAAAGCCGTGTGAATTTTGTTTCCGTTAAGAATAACCAAATAGCAGAAAATCATTACTTTAAGCAGATTTCAGGGGTGTTGAGCGACGCCGGTGAGTTTAATTTAACCATAGACCTGGCCAGCGTGGAAACGCAGATCCCTATTCGCAACGAGCGCATGCAGAAGATGTTATTTAACACCGTAGAGTTTCCTGCATTAACTTTGCAGGCGGATGTTAAAGCGCTTTTGGCCGAGCTTAAGCAACAAGGTAGCGCGCAAGCCAACCTGGACGCGACCGTCAGCCTGCATGGGAAAACGCAAACCGTTAATATCGATCTGCTGGCCAGCCTGGATAAAAACAATAATATCCAGGTAAGCTCAATGGCCCCGGTATTGGTAAAGCCTGCTGATTTTGCCCTGACCTCGGGCATTGACGAGTTGCAAAAAGTGGCCGGGTTGAAATCCATTACCCGCGCCGTGCCAGTCTCTTTTGTGCTGACCCTGAATGAGTCAAAATAACGATCCTTTAGCCTCCTTGTCGCGTTTGATCGAACAGCAAAGCGCGCCGATGGAGCAGTGGCAGCCGCAGGATTGCGGCGCCATTGACATTCATATCAGCGCCGATGGTGTTTGGCATCACCAGGGCAGTGCCATAAAGCGCATGCCCTTGGTGCAATTGTTTGCCAAGGTGCTGTGCCGCGAGCAGGGTCAGTATTACTTAAAAACACCGGTTGAAAAAATGGCCATCAGCGTTGCCGATGCGCCCCTGCTGATCGTAGATTGGCGTCTGCAAGAGTTGCCGGAGCACGATGCCGAGCATCCGCTGGTGATTTGCCGTGACAATATCGGCCGTGAGTTCATAGTCGGTGCAGCGCACCCTTTGCTGGTACGCAAAGATGCACAAGGCCAGGAAGTGCCTTATTTGCAGTTGCCTCATAATGTCGAGGCCAAGATTTCGCGGGCGGTATTTTATGCGTGGGCTCAGGAGTTGGTTGAGACCACGCAGCAGGAATTTGTGATTTACTCTGGAGCGGCTTCGTTTTCGCTCGGCGGGTTAACCTGAACCGGGCCCAAAAACCATTCATCAAGCTGTTTTTGCAGCTCGTTCAAGCCGGTGCCTTTGAGGGAAGAAAAGGCGTGTACCTTGATAGACTCGGAGACTTCGGCCAGCTCTCGACGCACCTTAAGTACTTCGGATTTACGCTTACCCTGTTTGAATTTATCGGCCTTGGTAAGCAGCGCCAACACCGGAATATCACTGCCGGTCGCCCACTCGATAAGTTGTCTATCCAGATCTTTTAACGGATGACGAATGTCCATAAGCACCACCAAGCCTTTTAGACTTTGGCGTTTTTGCAAATATTCACCTAAAGATTTCTGCCACTTCTTTTTCATTTCGATAGGAACTTTGGCAAAACCATAGCCGGGTAGGTCAATTAAGCGTTGATCTTCGCCTAAGGCAAAGGCATTAATCAACTGGGTACGGCCCGGAGTTTTACTGGTTCGCGCCAATTTCTGCTCGGTAAGGGTATTGAGCGAGCTAGACTTTCCGGCGTTTGAACGCCCTGCAAACGCGATTTCAATACCAGTATCTTCCGGTAATTTAGTAATATCCGGGGCGCTGGTGATGAATTGCGCTTGGGTGTAATTGACACGTGATTTAGCCACATTGACTCCTGAAGTGAGGGGCTCGAAACTGATCTAAGGGTTATTTTATATCAGTTTGGGGTGAACCTAAAGGCTCTCCAACCACAGGATAAATTGATTTAAATCCAGTTCACTTCAATTTTTTTCCTTAAAACCCCGCTTTTTATAAGTTTAATATGGGTAGAAAACGTGCCAGAGAAATTTTTATCGTGTAGAATAGTGCCATTGCATCGAAACGATTGTATTGAAATACAGGGTCTGGAACAGAGAATTTACCATGAAGAAATTAGCACTATCTTTAACTTTGCTAGTTGGTGTGTTGAGTGCAAACAACGCAGCAGCATTCGATGGCGACATTAACGCTGGTAAAGACAAATCGGCTACATGTGCTGCTTGTCACGGCGCAGATGGTAACGCCCCAGTTAATATGTACCCTAAGATTGCGGGTCAGCATGCAGAGTACATTTACAAGCAATTGAAAGAATTCAAACTTGGCATGACTTCTGGCGGCAAAGAGGGTCGTATGGATCCTGTTATGAGTGGCATGGCTATGCCACTGAGCGACCAAGACATGAAAGACTTGGCTGCTTACTTCTCATCTTTACATATGTCTGAAGGCTCAACTCCTGAAGACGTAGTGGAAGTTGGTCAAAAACTTTACAAAGCCGGTGATGCCGAGCGTGGTATTCCTGCCTGTGCAGCGTGTCACGGTCCTCGTGGTAACGGTACCTCATTAGCAGGTTTCCCTAAGGTGTCTTTCCAGCATCCTGAGTACATCAAGAGTCAGCTTGAGAAGTTCCGCAGCGGTGTGCGTGGCAATGACCACAACGGCATGATGCGTGATATCGCGATGAAGCTAACCGATAAAGACATTGAAGTACTTTCTAAGTACCTTGGTGGTCTGCACTAAGAACTCTCCTGCCTAGAGTAGACCTCTTAGCAGCGACAGCTTAGTTAAATATTTAAAAAAGCAGCACTAGCTGCTTTTTTAACGGCTCTTTTTAAATTGGGATATGTCTTACTTGATTGTGAGATATTGACCATAGTTTTATGTGAGTTATTGCTCAAATAAAATGGATAATTAATGCTAACTTAATGAAAAGGTTAGGGTTAGTTATAACTGAATAGGTGTTTTTTAATAAAAAGGTTATAAATTAGTTGTAACTAATTTATGAGTCAGTAAATTATCTGCTGTCGCAACAAAGAATTACAACAGGGATCAGAGCATAGGAAGCGCGACAAGCTAGTGCGCTAGGGGAGCATCGAAAGATGCACCACAAGGAAGAAATAGAAAGCGTTAGGAAGACCGAGAAAAATAAAGCAATACACGGAAGAAAAATAAAAACAATACGGAAAGTAATAATAAAAATAATAAATACAGACTGATAAAAAAGTCGAAGGGAGAAGTGTCCAATAGTAGTTGGCGCTCGAGTTATCCGGCGGTAGAGTTTTGCTCTACCGCCTTTTTATTTGTCCTGTTACAATGCGCACCATGAAAGCGATCTCCTGCCCCTTGTGCGACAGTGCGCAAACCAGCCATTATCATCAAGATAAAGTACGCGACTATTGGCAATGTGCCGGTTGCGCCTTAGTGTTTGTGGCCGCGCATCAGCACTTAAGTGCAGCCGATGAAAAAGCCATCTATGATCAGCACGAGAATGACCTCGCCGATGAAGGTTATCGTCGCTTTCTTACACGGATTTTTACGCCCTTAAATGAGCGCTTATCGACGGCCAGTTCAGGTTTGGATTTTGGCTGTGGTCCGGCGCCATTATTGGCAACCATGTTGCAAGAGCAGGGGCATACCGTGGCCTTGTATGATCTGTATTACCAGCCTAGGCAAGAGGTATTACAGGCTCGCTATGATTTCGTTTGTAGTACCGAAGTGATCGAGCACCTAGCACATCCGCAGCAGCAATTGCACTTGTGGCTAGAATTATTGCGCCCAGGTGGGACGTTAGCGTTAATGACAAAATTGGTGATCGATGTACAACGCTTTGCTACCTGGCACTACAAAAATGATCCGACGCACATTGCCTTTTATAGCAAAGAGACCTTTGCTTATATTGCCGAGCGTTTTGGATTAACCCTTGAATTTATCGCGGCCGATGTCATCTTTTTAACAAAGCCCGCAACATAGAGAACGCTATGACCAGAAAGAAGAAGTCACGCAAAGTCATTAACAATGGCACCGCGCGCTTAAGTAAAGACAAACTAAGAGAGCTTCGTGCGCTAAAAGAGATGCGCACCAAGAAAAAGAAAAAGGGTGCCCAGGCGGGTAACCGTAATTCGCAGCTATTAAAGGTGGAAAGCACTGAGGCTAAGGGCAGCGTCAATAGCGATAAGCGTGTTGGCAGTAAAAAGCAGGTGAGCCTGACCCCTGAGGCTGTGACAGCACAGCCGCAAAAGCCGCAGGTACGTAAAGACCTTAAACCGCAGGCGGTGCTCAGCACCTACAAAGAGCCGGAGCTAACACCGGAGCAAGAGCTGGAACAGTTGGAGTCCGATGAGCGCCTACTGGCCTTGATTGAGCGCCACGATAATGGCGAAATCCTGCAAGGCAAAGATGCCAAGTACTTTAATGCCAAGGTTGAGCGCCATCAGCAGCTGTGTGAAATCCTCGGCTTGGATGACGATTTCGAGGACGATGAAGACCTGCTTGATGATTATATGAATGATTCTTTGGCCAACGAATGGCTTGATGACGAGGATGAAAAATGAATGGCCTGTGGATCATAGCTCTAGTTATTGGCGCCTTGATCATTGCCGGCCTGGCATTTTATGCCGGTCGCTTATTGTGGCAGGTGCGTGAGCAAAATCAGCGCCTGGCAAAACAGCAGGCCGAATATGCGCAAAAGCGCGCCGCCCGTAACGCTAAGCTCAGCGATAGCATTAACCTGATCGCCAAGGCCATGAAAGAGGGTCAGTGTGAATATTCAGAGGGGTGCTTGCGGGTATGGGTGTTGATGAGTCAACACACCAGTGCCCAGGAGCTTGACCTGGAAGTGGAATACCCAGGTGTTTTTGCTATGTATGAGGCGGTTAAAGACTTGCCGACCCATGAGGCGCGTAAAAAGTACTCGAAGAAGGAAATCTTTAAGCAAGACAGTGCCCGTTGGCGTAAAGAGCAGGAGCTTGAAGAGCAAATCCTGGTCGACAGTGAAAAGCTGGTTCTCCAGTTTTCCGCCGACCCGAATACCAAGCATGTATTTATGTAAACATCTGCGCTTTGCTTGTAAAAGTACCCATTAAAAAAGCCGCCTGTTGGCGGCTTTTTGCTGTCTAGCGTTATTAGATAACCCGAGAGAAGCGCTGCTGATTTATTTGGCCTTGCAGGTAGGCATCGAAGCACATACAGATGATGCGAATAAAAAGCACGCCGGAGGCATTGATGCTGATGAGGTCGTCCTTGATAGTGAGCATATCGTCGTCGATAAAGCCCTGTAGCTGCGCTAATTCGGTGGCAAAATGTTGTTTAAAGTCGATATCATAGCGCTGTGAAAACGCCGCCATATCGAGTTCAAAGTGACAAATTAATTGCTTGATCACAGCCGCCCTTAACTCATCTTCTTCATTTAAGCGGATTTCCTTACAGGCGCTCAGGCGGTTTTGCTCTAAATCCCCATAATAGCTTTTTAGCTCTTTTTGGTTTTGGATAATATGGCCGTGCAACTGCGAGATGGCCGACACCCCAAGGCCAAGCAAGGGCAGGTCGCCACCCAGGGTATAGCCCTGGAAGTTGCGGTGCAGATGTCCCTCGCGCTGGGCAATGGCCAGCTCGTCATCCTTCTTCGCGAAGTGATCCATGCCGATGAACTGATAGTCTGCCGCTGTCATGCGCTCTAGAGTTTGTTTAAACATGGTGAGCTTGGCCGCTGCATCGGGTAGGTCGGCATCTTTAATCTTGCGCTGGGCGGCGAACCGGCTTGGCAGGTGAGCATAGTTGAATACCGATACCCGATCCGGACCTATATTCAATAGACGCTCAATGGAGACGGCAAAGGATTCGGGTGTTTGCAGGGGCAGGCCATAGATCATATCCACATTCACCGAGTTAAACCCCACCGCTTTGGCGCGGCGTACCAGGGCTTCTACCTGATCGGCGCATTGTGGGCGGTTGACCGCCAGCTGTACCTCATCATTGAAGTCCTGTACCCCAAAGGAAATACGATTAAAGCCCAGTTGCTGTAATTCATCGATGCGCTCGAGGGCGAGATCCCTTGGGTCAACTTCTATGCTTCGCTCGCCGTCGACGGAAAACGTAAAGTGTTGCTCCAGCATTGCCATAAGGCGTGCCATTTGCCCTGTATCCAAGAAAGTGGGCGTGCCGCCGCCTAAATGCAGTTGTTGCACCTCCAGGTGCCGACAATGGGCGCTGAGTAACGCCATTTCTTTTTCAAGATAATCCAGATATAGGTCGGCCTTGTGCTGATGGCGAGTGACCACCTTGTTGCAACCGCAGTAGTAACACAGTTGATGACAAAACGGGATATGAATATACAGCGAGAGTCCGCCATTTGGGCACTGCTGCAAAGCCTGCACCAGGGTTTGTGTATTGGCGCCGGGCTCCAGTTGCAAAGCCGTTGGGTACGAGGTGTACCTAGGCCCAGACACATTGTATTTGTTAATGAGTTTACTCTGCCATTGCACTTGTTTGATCACGACGCATATTCATTTTGGTTAATGATGCGGTGCAGTGTAAATAAAAGCCTCTGACCGGGTGTTGATCTACAACAATAGTTGCGACTCTTGTTCGGTTTGTGGCGACAATAGTATGATGTGCTTCAACCCAAAACAGACGCGCGCATAACTATGATGGTGTGGCAAATGGTGGTAATAAATGGATAAGAAATTAGTGATAATCGGTGCCGGTTGGCTTGGTGAGGCTCTGGCACAAACGGCAATAGCACAGGGGTGGCAGGTACAGGCCACGCACAGGGAGCTGGGGACGCAAGCCCATGAGCGTCAGTTTGCGCTGCAAGAGGACGGCACCCTGTTGCACAATGTGTCCCTTACCGATGCCTATTGGGTCTGTGCTATGAGTCCCGGGGCCAGGCGTCAGCCGAGTAATTATCAGCAAAGCCTAGAGCACGCCTTGGCTTTATATCAACAACTCCATGGGAAAGGCTTTGTGCTTTGTTCCAGCACCGGGATTTATGATCAACAAAGCGGTCAATATGACGAGCACAGTCCCCTAGGTCTGGTAACGGCAAGGCAACAGCGTTTGGCCGCGGCCGAGCAAGTGGCTTTGGCATCTGGTGCTAAGGTACTGCGTTTAGGGGGCTTAATTGGACCACAAAGGGAGCCTGGTCGCTTTGTCGCCGGTAAAATCTTATCCTCGCACGCGGAGGATGTGGTGAATATGGTGCAGCGCGATGATGTGATAGCCGGCATTCTTGCCTTAATTGAGAACTATCCAAAGGCACAACCCGTTTATAACCTGGTACACCCTCGCCATCCCAGCAAGCTGGAATATTACCAAGCGCATTGTCAGCGTCAGGGAACTCAAGTGCCGGAATTTAGCGCCGAGCAACCCGTGGCACGGGTAATAGATGGCAGCGCCATCGAAGCGCTTGGCTTTACCTATAGCCTGGATATCTAAAGCGCAAAGATTTTTGCACAATTTACTGAACACTCTCTCCTAACGCTTGCTTTGTGCAAGGGGGAGAAACTTTGCGCTGTTGACTGGCCGTGTGTAACATGGCGCATAATTTCTTCTAGGGTCTGTTTATCTCTGCGGTTCACTTTATGTTCAATCTAAACGCCTTCTGATCGTCATGCGAGCTATGCAGCATAGTTATTCTATGTAAACAGCGAGCAACAAAGATCAGGAAGCGTTCAGGTAAACCCGCAGGGCAGCGCCTGTAGTGTATTTCTACTGTGGTATCGCATGCTCGTGTAGAATAACTACACCATACACGCTCTGCCTTGTATAAATACACAACAAACTGCTGCAGAAAAAACAGCGAAGGTCCACAGACCCTGGACAAGTAGGGCTAATTTTGGAGAACAGCATGCACATTGATCAGGTTATTATTGATGCCAATATTGCGACCATGGTTGCGACTGCCAGCGATGACTACGGTATTATCGAAAACGGCGCTGTATTGCTAAGCGGCGATAAAATCGCTTGGGTGGGGCCTATGGCAGAGATGCCAGAGGTGGATCTGTTGTCATTACCCGTGTATTCAGCGGGCGGTGCCTGGCTGACTCCTGGGTTGGTGGACTGCCACACCCATATAGTTTTTGGGGGTAATCGCTCACAGGAGTTTGAGCGCCGTTTGCAGGGTGAAAGCTATGAAAGCATTGCCCAACAAGGCGGTGGTATCGCCACCACGGTACGAGCAACACGCGCCGCCGAGCCCGAAGAGCTCTTTACCAAAGCCAAGCAGCGTCTTGATGCGCTAATGCGTGAAGGTGTCACCACGGTAGAAACCAAGTCTGGTTATGGACTGGATTTAGCCAGCGAAATCAAGTTGCTGGAAGTTGCGGCGTTACTCAATGAGCACCACCCGGTGCATATCGAAAGTACCTTCTTGGGTGCCCATGCCCTGCCACCTGAGTACAAAGGCGATGCCGACGGCTATATC
Source organism: Pseudoalteromonas sp. T1lg48 (assembly GCF_002964785.1). Classification (GTDB taxonomy): domain Bacteria; phylum Pseudomonadota; class Gammaproteobacteria; order Enterobacterales; family Alteromonadaceae; genus Pseudoalteromonas. Next base: position 546,671 of record NZ_PQCC01000002.1, on the reverse strand, counting down.
GATCTTGTGTGTGAGCAGATGCTGCCAGCGGTAGCGCAGAAAAAACTGGCCACCGCGGTTGATGTGTTTTGTGAGAATGTCGGTTTTAATCAGGCGCAAACCGAGCGCGTGTTTAAGCGTGCCAAGGAGCTGGGCTTTAATGTAAAACTGCACGCCGAACAGCTTTCCAACATGCATGGCACAGCATTGGCAGCCCGCTATCAGGCCTTGTCGGCGGACCACTTAGAGCACCTTGACGAGGCCGGTGTTAAAGCCATGAAGGATGCAGACATGGTCGCTGTGCTGCTGCCCGGCGCCTTTTACTACCTACGCGAAACCAAGTACCCACCTATTGAGCTGCTGCAGCGCTATGAAGTGCCTATTGCCATCGCGACCGATTTTAACCCGGGTACTTCGCCACTGTGTTCTATTCAGTTAATGATGAACATGGCCTGCACCCTGTTCCGCTTAACGCCGGGGCAGAGTTTACTTGGGGTAACCCGTCATGCTGCCAAGGCCCTGGGCCTGAATGATCGTGGTCAGCTTGCTGCCAATATGCGTGCCGATATAGCCTTATGGGACATTGAGCACCCATCGCAATTGAGCTACGAGTTCGGCACCGCACCGTTGAAAAAACTATGGATTCAGGGTGCATTAAGTAAGGCTTTTTGATCATGTGTGACTAAATCCTAAGTGGCTGGAGTCTCAGCCACTCACACAATGATTATAAAAACTATGATAACCAGTATTCATCTTGGTGCCTTTATTTGCGGCTTATTTATAATGGCATTACTGATCAGCGTGGTGTTGCTCAGTGAACGTAAAGATGGCATCAGCGCCATGTGCTATTCGCTTGCAGGATTAGCCTATGTTGGTGGCCAATGGCATGTGGCTAGCGGGATTTTGGTCCTGGCTTTTGCCGGGCGTTGGTGGCTTTTCTATCGCCATCAAGGTCGACAAATGGTGCTCGCTCGGGGCGCCTTAGTCGCCTTGCAATTACTGGTTGTAGCTCTCAATCTGGTGTTGCCATTGCATTTTGCTTGGCTGTGTATCCTGCCTCTAGTACTGCAAGTCATGGCTTTTATGGAACTCGAAGGCAGCGACGATGAGCAGTTGTTAAAGGCGCAACATAATGAGCTTAACGCCCGTAACCTGCCCGTTATTCCCTGGGGACAGGCGGTTGCCCAATATAATCTTTGGCGCCAAGAGCATAATCACCGAGTTGCCTTATTACTTCTTCAGGTTGAAGGCTACGAGCAGCTAAACCGCTCGCTCGGTCAGGAGTTTGCCGAGCTGGTATTGATGCAAAGCCTGGCTCGTATTAATCAGGCGGCGGCGCAGCCTACCGTGCTGAACCTGCAGAAGCGCCAGCAGTTTGCCGTCGAGGTCTTTCAGGTAGCTCCCCTGTGCTACGGTTTAGTCATAGATATCAGCCCAGACAGCCATAGTCATGAGCGGCTAGCCGAGGACATCGCCGAGGTATTGCAAAAGCCCTTTAACTCCCGTCATGGGGTGGTGGAACTGAAGCCGCATATTGCGCTTAGTACAGGGATGGCCGGTGAAACCTCTTTGGATGAGTTATTACAACAGGGCTACAAAGCCATCGAGTATCATCCGCAGCAGCGTATCTGCCATTATAATGATGCTCTCGAGCAGCAAGCCGCAGCCCATCAGCAGCAACTACATTTGCTGAGCACGGCGGACTTTGAACGTGATTTTTCTTTGTATTTCCAGCCGGTCATTGGCCTGGAGGATAATAAGCCTCTTTATGCCGAGTTACTTTTGCGTTGGCAGCACCCTGAGCGTGGTGTGGTGGAAGCGAAAGACTTTATTCATGACTTACGGGCCGTGGGGCGCGGTTATAAGTTGGCCTTCCATGTGTTGGAGCGCGCCGCCGAAATGGCTATGGCGCTGAAGATGGACGGCTTGGCCATGCCGGTAAGCGTCAACCTTTTCGGTGAGGAAATATTGCACGATGAATTTGTTGAGTTTGCCGGCCGCATCCTGCGTGAGCATACCCTAAAGCCGGGAGACTTGATTATCGAATGCCCGCTTTCGGTGCTGATGTCATTGGATAAACGTGGACTCGCACTATTAACTCGCCTGCATCAGCAGGGGATTCATTTGTGTCTCGATGGCATGGGTGAAACACCACTATTCCTGGCAAAGTTGCCGAAGATCAATCTCGAATACGTCAAAGTCGATCCAAGCCTCTCGGCCGATGTCGACTACACCAGTGCTAATAAGGCACTGTTAAACGGATTAATCGAAATGCATCGTCATCTTAAGGCCAAGGTCATCTGTCAGGGCGTTGGTAGCAGCACGCAATTAAGCTATGTGAAAGAGTTTAATGTGCAGGGGGCGCAGGGTTATGTATTTACTCATCCTTTGCCGGCGGATGGCTTATTGAGCTGGTCGCGACAATGGCAGCAGAAGTTACAACAGCAGAACGCCCCTACCTGGTAGAGGCGTTCAACCATAGTTTAGTTGTGGTAGCGAGCGCGTAAAAAGGCGATAACCAGAGCGCTCAGCAATTGTCCTGCGGCATTAAAGCCGGCGTTAAGACCATTGGGATCCTGACTGGGGGCAGCCTCACATAAATGCAAATAGGCTACATCGCTGTCACAGGTGGCGTTATAGACATATTGCTCGGCGTCAGACAAAGACATACCACGATAATTTAAGGCGCTGGCCGGTGCCAGGGTAATGGCATCGATATCCAGCTCTATGGCTAAAGGTGCCTGATGGGTAAAGCTGTCCAGGGCATCATTGACACTGTCAACAATCGAGGTTTGTGCCAACACCTTGAGGCTGTGATAGCTGGTATAGGTGCTGTGATGTTGCGCCATGGCCGCTAAAATTGCGGCATTGTTCTTTTGCTGATCCAGTGCCACTACATGATAGTGTTTAAGATAGCCCGCCGCCGCCGCGTAATGGAAACCATTGCCGCTATGACGTCCCTCAAGAGCACGGAAGTCGCCGTGTGGGTCAAGGTTAATGGCATTAATTGCGGTATTGTAATGTTTAGCGCTGGCCGCCAGCAGTGGGTAGCAATTGTTGTGGCCGCCACCTATGACTATGGGGGTCAGCCCTGCATCGAATATGGCGGCGATGACCGGTTCGATACGCTGATCCAGCTCACTGCATAAGGAGCGTAATTGCGCCAAGTTGTCGGCGTTGCCGTTATCGAGCGCCTGACTTTGCTGTTGTAAGTCGGCACAGTCGACCTCACCAAGTAACAAGACGTCCTGCACCGGGGTAAACTCATTCACCGGGATATTGAGGAACTTCGACAAAAAGGCACGAAACCCCTGATCCGCTCCGCCTTTTCCTAAGTTGGCTCGGGGGCCTATGTCTTCGGGAATGCCGACGATCACATAGCGAATACCAAAGTCTTTGGCGTCTTTTAGCGCCTGGCTAAATTCCACCGCGGTATCGAGTAGGGCAATGCTCTGAAATACTCGCTGCTCGGCGCTGCGGGCGGCGACTAAATCGGCAATGCTCTGCTCGTCATAGATAGTAACTGCATATTCCATAGCGGTGATTAATCTTCTATGCCAACCAGCTCTTCGTCCTCGACATATTCGAGTTCAAGCTCTTCGGCGGAGATAATAATACCGGTGCTATCTGCGTACAGAAAATCGTCTTCGTAGAAGGAGACGCCGGCGAAATTAACCGGAATACCTTCTTCGCCCGGGGCAAGGTTGTCGGCGGCAACGGGAATCGAAGCAATGGCCTGAATGCCAAGCTCTAGCTCTTCGAGTTCATCGACATGACGCACGGCGCCATACACTATGATCCCTTCCCAGTTGTTTTCCACCGCCAACTCGGCCAGTTCTATGTCGATCAATGCGCGGCGAGTTGAGCCGCCACCATCGACTAAGAGTACCGAATTGGTACCGTCTTGTTGCAAAACTTCGCGAATGAGCTGGTTGCTTTCAAAACACTTGATGGTGCGGATGCGCCCACAAAAAGCGCCACGGCCACCAAAATTAATGAACATAGGTTCGAGTACATCGACTACATCAGCAAAGTGATCACACAGTTCAGAGGTACTATATTCCATCGGACTCTCCCAGAGACTTTGTTGTCTCAAGTATACCTAGGTTATGGGGCTTAGCAAGCTAAGGTATTGACATATAAAGGTGCCAGGCACCACAGGCCCTGGACACATTACTGTCTAAAAAACGTCATGTAACTGTTATTTTCGCTGACTATATTCAAAACAATGAACATATCACAGGCGAAAGAGCATGATACTCGCGCAATTAGATCGCTTTGATCGGGCGTTATTTAAGGTGTTGTTTCGAGCTCGGTATCGGCGCTGGCAGCACCATGGCATTCGCTTGATGTCACGCTCCGGTGACGGCATTTTGTATGCGTTGTTTGGACTCTATTTGTTGGTATATAGCACGCCCGAACAGATCACCCTGCTGCTGGTGTTATTGCTTGGTTATGCCATCGAGCGGCCTATCTATTTTTTCACCAAAAACCTGTTTCAACGTGTACGCCCCTGTGATGTGCTGACCTGCTATGCCCATATTCGTCCGAGCGATAAGTTTAGTTTGCCTTCGGGGCACAGTGCTGCGGCCTGGGTGTTTGCAGTCATCGTCGGCCAGTTCTATCCACAGCTTGCACCATACTTATATGGTTGGGCGACACTCGTGGCCTGCTCGCGGGTGTTGCTTGGAGTGCATTATCCGTTAGACATAGTTTTAGGTTCGTTACTTGGTTACGGCTGTGCCGTATTTGCATTACTTATCACAGGGACTTTATGAAGATTCTTTATGGCGTACAAGGCACAGGGAACGGCCACACCACCCGGGCTCGGGTGATGGCAAAGGCATTTTCCAAGGCCGGTGTGGAAGTGGATTATTTATTTTCCGGGCGCAGCCGTGACCAGTATTTTGATATGCATGAGTTTGGTCCTTACCAGACCCGGCAGGGCTTAACATTTGTCACCGAACGTGGCCGTGTTAATGGTTTAAAAACCCTGAAAAATGCCAAGGTGTGTGAACTACTCAAAGACATACGTGAGCTGAACCTCAAGCAATATGATCTGGTGATTAACGACTTTGAACCCATTACCGCCTGGGCGGCAAAGCGGCAAAAGGTGCCGGTGGTGGGCATGAGTCATCAGGCCGCATTCCTCTCGGCCAGTGTGCCGGTCACTGGAGACAATATACTGACCAAGGCGATGATACGTAATTTTGCCCCCGCCGATGTTTATCTGGGTGTGCATTGGCAACCCTTTGATGATTCGATTATTCCACCCTTTATCGAGCATGCCGGCCCGGTCGACAGCGAGTATGTCGACAACAAGGTGCTGGTCTATCTTCCCTTTGAAGATCTCGATGAGGTTATTGCCTATCTGAAGGACTTTCCCGGCAAGGAATTTTATTGTTACCACCCCAAGGCGGAAGATCAGTCCATGGCCCATATTCATTTACGAAAACCCTCCAGGCTGGGCTTTTTACGGGACTTGGCCAGTGCCAGCGGCGTTATTGCCAATGCCGGCTTTGAATTGTCGAGTGAAGCACTAACCTTGGGCAAAAAACTCTTGTTGAAACCCCTTAACGGTCAGTTTGAGCAACATTCCAATGCCTTAACCCTGCAAAATATGCAGCGGGCGCATGTGATGCATTATCTTGACCAGGATGCCCTCGACGATTGGCTCAATATGGACAAAAAAGAGCGCATCAATTTTCCCCATGATCCGGCGCCGTTAATTTCCTGGTTGCTGGCGGGGCAGTGGCAGGAGCGGCAAAGCCTAAATCAACAACTTTGGCAGGGAGTGCTTTAACATAAATTTTGGCTAGTTATTTAGTACGGTTTTTATCCCAAATACGGCGTAAAGCGACAAAGATATTGCGATGTATCCCCGTTGCTAGCTAGAATCCGCGGATAAATACTGCCGTAAAAAATAATAAGGTATTAGCCATGAATTTTATGAAAAAGCTCACGATCAAACGTCGCCTTCAGGTTAACGGCGGGGTGGTCGCAGCAGCTTTGTTGGTGCTCTTCGCCGTGGTCATGTATACAGCTCAGGTTATGGGCCTGTTAAACGCCACCTTGGAAAATGCCGAAGAGCTGAATGTTCATGAGCTATCCATGCGAAAGTACGAGAAAAACTTCTTATTTTATAAAAGCGAAACCGACCTCGAATACTTTGCCAATGAGTATAGCGCCTTGGAAAACCGGGTTGCCCAGCTGCGTGAGCAATTTGTTGCCCTCGGCGTGGCGCCACAGCAAATAGATAGGTTTGCCGAGCAGGCCCGCATTTATAAGGAAGACTTTGAGCACGTGGTCAGCCTGCAACGTGTCATTGGCTTGCACCCCAAAGACGCCCTTTATGGCGAGTTACGCAGCGCCGTACATAAAGTCGAAGAGCTCCTCGAACAGCAGCAAAACTTTGAAATGTTGGCGTTAATGTTACAGCTGCGCCGCGCTGAAAAAGATTTTATGCTGCGTCTGGACAGCAAATATTTTGACAAATTTGAGCAACACTTTGCCCGCTTAGAGGGGCAGATTGCCATTGCCGATTTTGATAGCAACTATCGTTCGCGTCTAACTGCTCTTTTGAATCAGTACCATCTGAAATTCAAAGCGTTAGTTGAAGCGCAACAAGCACTCGGTTTTAACTTGGAAAGCGGTGCCCTGGGTCAGCTGTTGGCCTCGGTGGAAGCCAGCGATAAGCTTGCTACTGAAGTGCTGCTTAGTACCAAGGAGCAAATAGATACGCAGATGCGTTCGGCCCAGGCTGTGGCGATCATCACCTTGGTTCTAGCCGCACTCCTGGTCGTCGTGCTGCTGGTGATGACCAGTCGCGCCATTATTCAGCCTATCAACAGTGCCGTGGCGGCTATCGCCCGTATACGTCAGGAAAGCGATTTAAGCTTGCAAATACCGGTGCAAGGCAATGATGAAATTGCCGAACTAAGCAAGAATATCAATGCCCTAACCTCGGATTTTCGCGGCTTGATATTTGATGTAAACAGTGCTTTGGAAACCCTTAACGGAGCCACCGCGGAGCTGGCCAATACCACGGCATCGACCAGCAGTGGCGTGCAGGAGCAGTTGCAGGAAGCGGACATGGTGGCCACCGCCGCCACCGAGATGCAGGCCACCATTCAGGATATTTCCAGTAACACCGAGGAAGCGGCAATGCGCGCGCAAACCACTAATGACAATGCCGCTCAGGGGCGTCAGGAGGTGGAATCGACCGTTTCACGTATCGCCGAGTTGTCCGAATCCCTTGGCGGTGCCTCTGGGGTGGTCGGTCAACTGGAGAAAGATGCCGATACCATAGGCTCGGTGCTGGATGTGATCCGCGGTATTGCCGAGCAGACCAACCTTTTGGCGCTCAATGCCGCCATTGAAGCGGCCCGTGCCGGCGAGCAGGGTCGTGGTTTTGCCGTGGTCGCTGACGAGGTGCGCTCTCTGGCGCAACGTACTCAGGATTCAACCCAGGAGATTGAGAACATCATCTCGGCCTTGCAACAGCGTACCCAGGAAGTGGTAAGCATTATGCAGCGTTGTCGTGAGCAAGGCGGCGAGAGTGCCGAGCAGGCGTCAAGAGCTGGAGATCTGCTGGGTAATATCACTCAAGAAATCGAAACCATTATGGAAATGAGCACGCAAATTGCGGTGGCCATCGAACAACAATCTCAGGTGGCGTCGGAAGTGAACCAAAACGTAGTACGTATTCGCGATATCGCCGAGCAGGCCAGCGGCCATGCCACTACCAATGCCCACACCAGTGAGGAAGTGGCGCAGCAGGCGAGAGTATTACGTGAGGCCGTGGCGAAGTATCAGGTGTAGCCTCAACGGATAAATAAAAAAGCCGCATTCGCGGCTTTTTTATTGTCTGCTTATAGGAGCCATGATGTCATGGCACACGCTTATGGGGTTACACGGATAGCAATACTGGCATCGCGCTGGGCATTGGCCATTTTTAAGCGCTCAAGATAGGTTTGCCATAATTGCTCATGATGATTGCAGAGCTCGGCAAGATAGCCAAAGCTATACAAGCCGCTTTGATGGCCATCATCAAAGTGCAAGCGCACCGCATAGTGGCCAACGGGCTCTATATCACTAATCGCCACCGCTTTTTTATTGGCCACCAGTTTCGGTGGTCCTTGATGGTGCCCTTGTACCTCCGCGGAGGGTGAGTGCACCCGCAAAAATTCGGCGCTTAGGCTTACTTGCTCGCCATTATCAAAGTGGATATCCAGCAACTTGGTACGGCGATGATAATGTAACGTCTTGACCAGCATAATGTTCCCCTAAAACAAAGAAGGGGCACAAGGCCCCTACGCTTATAGAATAAAGCGACTTAGGTCTTCATCCTGAACCAGGTTGCCGAGGTGCTGGTTGACGTAATCGCCATCTACCACCAGGGTTGTGCCGGCCTTATCGCTGGCTTCGAAGGAGATCTCCTCCATTAGGCGCTCCATTACGGTATGCAGGCGACGGGCGCCGATATTTTCTGTCTTCTCATTGACCTGCCACGCCGCCTGAGCAATGCTCTCAATTGCGTCTTCGGTAAACTCTACACTCACATCCTCGGTGTTTAACAGCGCGATTTGTTGCTCCGTTAACGACGCGTGTGGCTCGGTGAGGATGCGCTTAAAGTCGTTAGCACTTAGAGCATCAAGCTCGACACGAATCGGCAGACGACCCTGAAGCTCGGGGATCAGATCCGACGGTCTGGCCATTTGGAATGCACCCGATGCAATAAACAGGATATGGTCGGTTTTAACCATGCCGTACTTGGTGCTGACCGTAGAGCCCTCGATGAGTGGCAGCAGGTCGCGCTGAACGCCTTCACGGCTTACATCCGGGCCACTGCTTTCGCCACGCTTACAGATTTTGTCGATTTCATCGAGGAATACGATACCGTTTTGTTCAACCGCATCGATGGCCAGCTCTTTGACGTCTTCCGGGTTGACCAGCTTCGCCGCTTCTTCTTCAACCAAAAGCTTGAATGCTTCTTTGATCTTCAGCTTGCGCTTTTTCGTTTTGCCGCCTGACATATTTTGGAACATGCTCTGCAGCTGGCTGGTCATTTCCTCCATGCCCGGAGGCGCCATGATCTCAACGTTGGCACCTTGTTCGGCGATATCGATTTCGATCTCTTTGTCGTCTAACTGACCTTCGCGTAGCTTCTTACGGAATGCCTGGCGAGTCGAAGTATTTTCACTTGGCTGCGTCTCACCCCAGCTGTCTTTCGCAGGCGGTAATAGGGCATCGAGAATACGCTCTTCGGCGGCTTCTTCGGCGCGGAAGCTGTGCTTCTTAGCTTGCTGGTCGCGTACCATTTTAAAAGCGATCTCTACCAGATCGCGAATAATGGTCTCAACTTCCTTACCAACATAGCCAACTTCGGTGAACTTAGTTGCTTCAACCTTTAAGAAAGGAGCATTGGCAAGCTTGGCCAAACGGCGGGCGATTTCGGTTTTACCCACACCGGTTGGGCCGATCATCAGAATATTTTTCGGGGTCACTTCCTGGCGCAGGCTTTCGTCAAGCTGCATGCGGCGCCAGCGGTTTCTTAGAGCGATGGCGACGGCCTTTTTGGCATTGCCTTGACCAATAATGTGCTGATCAAGTTCATGGACGATTTCTCTGGGAGTCATGGCTGACATGGCAGCTCCTTAATTACAATTCTTCAATGGTTTGGAAGTTGTTAGTGAATACGCAAATGTCGCCGGCTATCTTAAGGCTCTTTTCAACGATTTCTCGTGCTGATAGCTCAGTATTCTCTAACAGTGCGGTGGCTGCGGCCTGGGCGAAGTTGCCGCCGCTGCCGATGGCGATAAGGTCGTTCTCGGGTTGTACCACGTCACCATTACCGGTAATGATCAATGACGCGGTTTCATCGGCCACCGCCAATAAGGCCTCAAGCCGTCTCAGAGCACGGTCGCTGCGCCAGTCTTTAGCCATTTCTACCGCCGCCTTAGTGAGGTTACCCTGATACATTTCCAATTTGGCTTCGAAACGCTCAAACAGGGTGAAGGCATCTGCGGTACCGCCGGCAAAACCGGCAATAACCTTGCCGTTAAACAAGCGGCGCACCTTACGGGCGTTGCCTTTCATTACCGTGTTGCCAAGGGAAACCTGGCCATCGCCACCAATAACGACTTTACCTTCGCGGCGTACAGAAACTATCGTAGTCATGTGAATCCTTTGCCCTTAATCAATCTGGGCTTTGTTGAGTCTAATAGCGAGGTAATATGGGCGTGGGTCGGGGATTTCAAGGTATAAGGCGAAATCCCCGCGGACTGGCTGTGTTTTTAATGGGGGCTGAGGCTTATTGCCACAGCCAGATGCCACAGCCCATGATTTTGGCCTGGCGTTTGAGTTTGTTTTTATCGCTTTCTGCGCCGCGCTTGGTGGGGTAAGGACCCAAGCGCACCTTATACCACACGCCGTTTGAACCTTCGGTGCGACGGATCTCGGCCATCAGGCCGGTAAAGGCAATTTTGGCCTTCAGCGTTTCTGCCTGGGCATAGGTTCTAAATGAACCACACTGCATGACGTAAGGGCCTTTTTGCTCAACCTCTTTAACTTCCACCTCAATTTCGGCCTGTTTTATCTCGTTGATAAACTCGGGCGTTTCTGGTTTGTGAATAACAGGTTTCGACTCTTGTTGCGGCGGCTGTTTTACCTGTTCGACGGCCTCGGGGTCGGCATTATTTTTGATGTACCACAGGCCATAGCCAAAGCCGGCACATAAAATAATGGCGGCGATAATTAGCAAGACAGGCAACTTCTTTTTCGGCGGGGCCTTTTTCTTTGCGCCGCGTTGGGGTCTTTTGCGATTTATGTAGTCGTGTTGCGCCATACGTGTGTGTTGACTCTCTTTACATCATGTCGATGGGATCTATGTCCAAATTCCAGCGCACCTTTTGTGCCAACTTATGCGAGCCTAAGTAGTCGATAAGTTGCGTCACAAAGGCGTGTAACGCGCCTCGATCAGCACCCTGGATATGCAACTGGTACCTAAATTTACCAGCAACGCGCTCCAGAGGAGCGGGTATTGGTCCCAGTAATTGTATCTTAGGGATACGGGTTGCGGGAACTAAATCCGTTAAAAAACGAAGCACTAGCGATAAATCGTGGGCTTCGGCACGCAATAAGGCTAAATGACTATAGGGTGGTAACTCGGTTTCCTGGCGCTCTTGCAGGGCGTAGCGAGCAAAATGCTGATAGCCGTTATTGACCAGATCTTGCAGTAGCGGATGCTCTGGAAAGTGGGTTTGCAGCAATACTGTGCCCGGCTCGCCACTCCTTCCGGCGCGGCCTGCTACCTGCGTGAGTAATTGCGCCAGATGCTCGGTGGCCCGAAAATCACAGGAATGCAGTCCGGCATCGACATCCAGGATTATCACCAGGCTGACATCGGCGAAATGGTGGCCCTTGGCGAGCATTTGTGTGCCCACTAAAATGCGGGCGCCGCCCTGATTGATGCGTTCAAGTTCCTCTTCTAAACTGCCTTTTTTACGTGTTGAGTCCCTGTCTATGCGGCTGATGGGGATGTCTGGGAACTGTTTGCTTAATGCTTCTTCCAACTGCTCCGTGCCCAGGCCCACAGGGTGTATCTGTGTGCTGCCGCAATCCGGGCATTGCATGGGGGGCGCCGTTTGTTCGCCGCAGTGGTGGCAGACCAGGCGTCGCATGGACTTGTGATAGGTGGCGCTGGTGCTACAACGCGGGCAGTCGCTGAGCCAGCCACACTCGTGACAGATCAGTGAAGGTGAGAAGCCGCGGCGGTTGAGAAATACCATCACCTGCTTATGGCGGCCTAGTTCTCGTTGTATATAGGCGAGGCTGGCGTGACTTAAACCTGCTTGCAGATACTGGCCCTTGATATCCACCAGTTCATAGTGGTTATCGCTGCTGGTTTGCGCTCGCTGCGTTAATGACAGCAGATGATATTTTCCCTCAATCGCCCGGTTCAGGGTCTCCAGCGCCGGGGTTGCACTGCCCAATACCAACGGAATATTATGCTGTTGGGCACGATAAGCACTGAGGTCGCGGGCGTGATAGCGCAGGCTGTCTTGTTGTTTGAATGACGCGTCGTGCTCTTCATCGACTATGATCATACCTAGGGATAAAAACGGCATAAAAATGGCCGAGCGGGTGCCTATGACTATGGCGCAGCTGCCTTTTTGACAAAAGCGCCAGGTTTGCAAGCGTTCGTTGTCGGTGAGCGCCGAGTGCCAAAGCATAATTGGGGTGTCTGGGAAGCGGCGGCGAAAACGGTTGACCGTTTGCGGCGTCAGGCCAATTTCCGGCACTAACACCAGCGCTTGTTTGCCTTGCTTGATGACTTCTTCCAGACATTGCAGGTAAACCTCGGTTTTTCCGCTGCCGGTGACGCCTTCGAGTAAAAAGCAGGTAAAGCCTGAGCTTTGATTTATGGCACTGCAAGCCACCGCCTGTTCGGCGTTTAGCTTCGGCTTACTTGCTACCTTGATTTCATTGTCGCGCCAATGACTGGAGAATTCGATGCTGATCTCGGCCAGTTCCTTATCGACTAAGGCATCGATAGTGGCCTTGGTGTAGCCCAGGGCTTTTACCTCGGTTACCGGTGATTTCCCCGATTGCGCCAACTGCGACATCAGCGCCTGCTGTTTCTTTGCCCTTAGGGTGGGTAACGCGCGGCCCTTTTCGGTGAGCTGAATATAGTTGATGCTGGTTTTATCTATATCTTCCCCTTGGCGCAGTGCCTTAGGTAAGGCGGTGAAAATAGTCTCACCCAAGGGATAATGATAATAACGGGCGGTAAATTTCAATAGTTGCAAATGGGTCGTGTCAATAACAGGAGCGCTATCGAGCACCTTAATCACCGTCTTTACCTTGTCTTTTGGCAACTCGCTGCTGGCTTTGGTAGCCAATACTAGGGCTGTCACTTGGCGGTTGGCAAAGGGCACCAGCACCCGCATACCGGGTTCAAGGCTGGCTGCCATATCCGGGTCGTCGACTAGGTAGTCAAAACTACGGTGTAAGGGCACCTTGATGGCCACTTCCACATAGCTTTCATTTTGGGTTATTAAAATACTAGCTTGTTGGGGGCTCGGTGAAGACGACAAGGGTAAACTCACAGCATCAGACATGCTGTTAATGTACTAAATTCATGGCGAGGTGAATAGCGGCAATTAATGCTTGAACATTAACCGCTAGTTAAATAAAATACGCGGCCTTAAGGGTGCTGAGCAAAACTTTACTGGTCTTAGCACATTGAAACTAACGCGTATGGTGCCAAACTTCGGGTTTGGAGAGCGATACGGCCTATTTAGAGGTAACCCCCATGAAAGAAGGTATCCACCCTAAGTACGAAGCAATCAATGCAACGTGCTCTTGTGGCAACAAGTTCGAAACTCGTTCAACTTTGTGTAAAGACATTCACCTTGACGTATGTTCAGAGTGTCACCCTTTCTACACTGGTAAGCAGAAGATTCTTGACACAGGTGGTCGTGTTGACCGCTTCAATAAGCGCTTCGGTGCGCTTAGCAGCAAGAAGTAATTCATTGCTTATTAGAAAAAAGCACCTTCGGGTGCTTTTTTTGTGCCTGTTGCTTTTCTCTCTCCAAATTAATGCCTTGTCTGCTCTAGTTCTCACTTCATGAGCGCAATTGTTTTTATCCATTCCCAGTATTGATACAAGTCACTTTGCTTTTTTTACCGCCGATAGTATTTATAAAAGTAGCAATAATGCATCTAAATGAGGTTAAAGTGAGGAAATTTGGTGCTATTTTTCCTATTTAGTTAACGAACCTATTTTTTATTCTCTATTGTTATATGAATTGCATTTTTTATATCTTTAGTTATGATTTATGCAGCTTTAATTGCTTTTTTTCACCCCTAAAAGGCATGTGAATGTCGCTCATGCTTGGGGAAATTAAAATAATTAACCGGGATCATGATGCTAAAACCGCTTAATTTCGTACAACAGGATAGACCTGATATTACTTGGAATATAGCTGGAAAAGCAGTATTGTTGCCGTAGTTACCTGAACTCTCACCAACATTTCTAGCAGGATACTTTTTCATGTCAGACTTTCGTCAACAAGCTCTCGATTATCACGCTCATCCCGTTCCTGGCAAAATCAGCGTTGAGCTGACTAAAAGTGCAGAAACGGTCAACGATCTCGCCTTGGCCTATAGTCCGGGTGTGGCCGAGCCGGTACGCGAAATTGCCGCCGACGCCAACAATGCATATAAGTACACCGCGAAAGGCAACATGGTTGCGGTGATCTCAAACGGCACGGCAATTTTAGGCTTGGGTAATTTAGGTCCGTTGGCATCAAAACCTGTAATGGAAGGTAAGGCATTATTATTTAAACGCTTCGCTGGCCTAGATTCGATCGATATCGAAGTAAAGCACCGTACCACGGAAGACTTTATCAACACGGTTGAAAACATTGCCGATACCTTTGGTGGTATTAACCTTGAAGACATCAAGGCGCCGGAGTGTTTTGAAATTGAAAAAGCGCTGATCGAGCGTTGTAATGTGCCTGTGTTCCACGATGACCAGCATGGTACTGCTATCGTAACCGCAGCGGGTATGCTCAATGCCCTTGAGATTCAAGGTAAAGATATCAGCGACGCTCTTATCGTATGTTTAGGTGCCGGTGCCGCAGCCGTAGCCTGTATGGAGCTGTTGATTAAATGTGGTGCTCAGCGCGAGCACATTTATATGCTAGACCGTAAAGGCGTTATCCACACTCGTCGTGACGACCTGAATGAATATAAGCAGCTATTTGCGAACAATACGGATAAGCGTACCCTGCAAGACGTGATTGCCGATGCCGACGTGTTTGTTGGTGTATCTGGTCCTGATCTGCTTTCTGCCGATGAGTTAAAGTTGATGGCCGACAAGCCCGTGGTCTTTGCCTGTTCAAACCCGGATCCGGAAATTAAGCCAGAAGTGGCTCACGGCGTCCGTCAAGACTTGATCATGGCTACCGGTCGTTCTGATTATCCGAACCAGGTAAACAACGTATTATGCTTCCCGTTTATTTTCCGGGGTGCCCTGGATGTGCGTGCCACGGCAATTAACGATGAAATGAAGATTGCTGCGGTCGAAGCCATTCGTAGTATCGCTAAAGAGCCGGTACCACAAGAGGTGTTGACGGCTTCGGGTGTCACCGAGCTTGAATTTGGCCCGCAATACATTATTCCTAAGCCAATGGATCCGCGCTTATTGCCTCGTGTTGCTAAAGCGGTGGCCGAAGCGGCTGTGGCATCGGGTGTAGCGCAAATTGAACTGCCAAGTGACTACATGAATGACAAGTAATTACTGGCATTGCCAATAAAAAAAGCCCCAAGCTAGCTTGGGGCTTTTTTTATGTTTTAAGCGTTTAATCGTCACCGATCTCCGGGATCTCTAATCCCATTTCCGCCATGATCTTACGCACTTCCTGCGGCACCTTTTCCGGATTATCCTTACGTAAGTCTTCATCGCTGGGCAGTGGCTGCCCGGTAAAGGCGTGTAAAAACGCTTCACAGAGTAATTCACTGTTAGTGGCATGACGCAGGTTGTTCACCTGGCGTCTGGTGCGTTCGTCTGTTAATACTTTTAAAACGTTGAGCGGGATTGAAACGGTAATCTTTTTTACCTGTTGGGCTTTCTTACCGTGTTCCGCATAAGGGTGAATATATTCACCATTCCACTTGGCCATAATTTGCGTCTTGTTTTTGGTCACTTAGGCATCAATAAGGCCGAAATTTTATCGTGTTGGAAAGGATAGTCAAATATTCCTCATATAGCTATTTAGACGTATAAATGTTTTGACATCTAAACTTGGATATTTTAACCTTTTGGACGTCTAAACATCTATATCTGATTGGAGGCACTATGCCCAAGCTAAATAAACAGACCATTGCGGTGCGCCACGGCATTGATGCCGATCAGCATCATGGCGCAGTTGTGCCCCCAATTTATTTATCTACCACCTATTCTTTCGCCGACTTTGATACCAAGCGCCAGTATGACTATGGCCGTAGCGGTAACCCTAATCGCGATATTCTTGCCGAGACCTTGGCGGAGCTTGAGGGCGGCGCACGCGGGATCATTACGGCCACTGGCATGGCTGCGGTGCATCTAGTGACGCAGTTACTGACACCAAAGGATACCCTGGTGATCCCTCATGACTGTTATGGCGGCAGCTACCGTCTGTTTACCTCGCTTGCAAAGCGGGGTCTGTTGCAGGTGAAGGTGGTGAATTTCACCGACGCTCAGTGCTATCAGCAATTGATCGCTGCTAAACCAAAATTGGTATGGGTTGAAACCCCGAGTAACCCAATTTTACGCCTGACCGATATTAAGGCCGTGTGCGCCGCCGCGGCCCAGGTGGGTGCCCTGGTGGCGGCGGATAACACCTTCCTATCGCCGGCGCTGCAAAACCCATTGGCATTGGGATGCGATATCGTGGTGCATTCAACGACCAAATACATTAACGGTCACTCCGATGTGGTGGGTGGTGCGGTGATTTGTAAAACACCGGAACTGGGCGAAGAGCTGGCCTGGTGGGCCAACAATATTGGTATTACCGGTGCGCCGTTCGATAGCTATCTTACCCTGCGCGGATTGCGTACCCTGAAAGTACGTTTGCGCCAGCATGAAGAAAACGCCCGGGCCATCGCCGAGTATCTGGAACGGCATCCTGGAGTGGAGAAGGTCTACTATCCTGGCCTGGTCACTCACCCACAACACCGGTTGGCCAAGGCGCAACAAAGTGGCTTTGGCGGCATGGTGAGCTTTGATATCAAAGGCGAGCTAAAAGACAGTGCCAAGTTTCTTACCTCGGTGCAGCAATTTACCCTGGCCGAGTCACTGGGCGGTGTCGAGAGTTTAATTTGTCACCCGGCGACCATGACCCATGCGGGCATGGATAAGGAAGCGCGCTTAGCAGCTGGCGTGGGTGACACCCTTATTCGTATTTCTGTTGGCATCGAAGATAAAGAAGATCTGATTGCCGATCTTGAGCGTGCCTTTACACTACTTCATAACAGCTAGTCGGGAGTCGGATTCATGGCCAAGGTAGTACATAAATTTGGCGGCTCTAGCCTAAGCAGCGCGGCGCGTTATTATGCGGTCGCCAATATTATTCTCGCACATAGCCAGGTGGGTGACATAGTCGTGGTGTCCGCCGCCGGTAAGACCACGGATACTTTGGTTAAGTTATGGCAGGCGTTTGAGCAACAAGATCAGCATTGCGCTGTGGATGTGATAAGCCTGTTGCGTAATCATCAGCAGGAGCTGATCCAAGAGCTGTTAAGCGGCGAGAACAAAGCGCTGGTATTAAATCTGTTGGAGCAGGAATTAGCGCAGGTATGGCAAGAATTTGAGCAGGGGAGTTTGCAGGAGGCGGCATTATTGGCCCATGGCGAGCTATGGTCGGCGCGTTTGTTATCCAGCTATTTGCAGCAACTGGGCGTTGAGGCGCTGGCTTGGGATGCGCGCCAGCTGTTATGTGCCCAACAGGGACAACTATTGCATCGCGTTAATGAGCAGCAGTGTCAGCGTTTAATTAGCTCGGATAAGATTAATGTGATCACCGGTTTTATCGCCGCCGATCAGCGGGGTCAAACAGTGACCTTGGGGCGCAATGGCAGCGATTACAGCGCCACCTTATTTGCTCGTTATATGGGCGTAGACGAAGTGTGCATCTGGACCGATACACAAGGGGTGTTTAGCACCGATCCGAGAAAGGTTTCTGCGGCGCAGAAATACCATAAAATTTGCCGCGCTCAGGCACAATTATTAGCGGCCCTTGGCAACCCTGTATTGCACGCCAAGACTCTCTCTCCCTTACACGGCACAGACATTAAGCTGACGGTGCGCAGCTCCTATGATAGCGATGCTGTGGGCACCGAAGTCGTGCGCGAGGGAGGGTGTAAGCATAAGCACTTTATTACCACCTTGACGCAGCAGGATGTGATTAAGGTTTTGCGTTTGGAGCAGGGGGAGCTGGAACAATTACAACGTAAATTACAGACTAGTCTTATCGCCTGCGACCTTGATGGCATCTGGTATCTGGTGGTGCCTCAGCAACACAGTGCCGAGCTACTGCATTACTTTGCAGAGCGCGCCCAATTGCTGGAGTCAAATGTCAACGGTTTTGCCCTGGTTGCACCACAGCGAGAGTTGGAAAAATGCCAGCAACAGGCACAACAGGGTTTGAGCGAACTCAACCTAAATGCCCGTTTTAGCTATCTAGGTGAAGGTTATTTTTTGCAGTTAACCGATGAAGAAATTGATGCCGATAGCCTGGGCTACTTGCACCAGCGTTTGTTGGGGTCCCAACGGCAGTTGGCCGTGGTGGTGGCTGGCTTGGGTAATGTTGGCGAGGTTTTCGTGACGCAATTTGCCCAGCAATTGGCGCGTTTACGTCAGCATATAGAAATTAAGGTGGTGGCCTTAGTGCGCAGCGAAAACATGCTTTATGACCCTTGTGGCATCGATACCGAACAATGGCAAGCGGCCTGGGAGCAAGATGCTCAGCCTTATACGAATAACGAGCTGTTAGCGCGTTTGGCGCAGCTTGATTACGAGCACAAGGTAGTCATCGATATCACCGCCAGTGAGGTTTTTAGCCAGCTTTATCCGCAGTTTGCCAAGGCCGATTGTCATCTAATCAGTGCCAATAAATACGCAGGAACCGCACCCTTGGCCTGGTATCAAAGCCTGAAACAGGACTTGGCTCAGCGTAACTTGCAGTGGCGCTACAACACCAGCGTTGGTGCCGGACTACCGATAAACTTCGCCCTGGCTGATCTGCAAAACAGTGGTGATAGGGTGACCCGGTTGCAGGGCGTTTTTTCCGGCACCCTATCCTGGTTGTGCAGTCGCTATGATGGCGGCACGGCGTTTTCCCAGTTATTGCTGAAGGCGCAGGAGCTTGGTTTTACCGAGCCTGATCCTCGTGAAGATTTATCTGGGCGCGATGTCCAGCGCAAGTTGTTGATCTTGGCGCGTGAACTGGGGTTAGAGCTGGAGCTGGATGATATTGAGCTTAGCGCCTTAATGCCAGCGCAATTGGCCAAGGGCACTTGGCAAGAATGTCTGGAAGATCTTGGTGAACTGGATGATTTTGTAGCGACGCGCGCGCAGCAAGCCAAGGCAGAGCAGAAGGTGTTGCGTTATAACGCCGATTTACGCATTGAGCAGGGGAAAGTTGAAGCCAAGGTCGGGCTGGTAGCGGTGCCGACCAATGACCCATTGGCGGGCTTGCCCCCCGGTGACAATATTTTTGTCGTCAATAGCAACTGGTATCAGGATAACGGCTTGGTGATCCAAGGGCCGGGGGCGGGCAAGGAAGTCACCGCTGCGGGTGTGCATTCTGATCTTTACTGGCTTGCCACCCGATTAAACTAATCAGGGCTTTCGCTCAGAATTAAAAAAGCCAGCATATGCTGGCTTTTTTATGTTAGAACAACTCGTCCTCTGTCGGCAGAGCCTTCTCTCCCGGCGTCTGGGTTTCAAACAGCACCGGTGGGGCTTTTTCTACGTAACGGGTCGGCGCCGTGCCCTTAATAAAGTACTCGAAGCGACTGGTGTGGTCGTTGTTATGACTTAGCAGACCGGTTTTCAGGTCAATGCGCACCGATTCTAATCCTTCGGGTGGTTCAATCGCCGCGTATGGTTGATCTGCAAGGGCCACGCGCATAAAGTCGATCCATGCCGGCAGTGAGGTCTTAGCGCCGGACTCGGCACCAAAGATCTGACCGCGGTCGAGATTATTGTTGTAGCTGGTTCGTCCCAGGGGGTTGCCGGGGTTATCGAAACCAACCCAGACCGTGGTCATGACATTGGCATTGAAGCCGCTAAACCAGGTATCGACCGAGTTGTTAGTGGTGCCGGTTTTACCGGATAAATCACGACGCTTTAATTTGGTGGCGCGCCAGCCGGTGCCGTTCCAGCCGGTGCCGTGTTGCCAGTCCCCACCACCCCAAATCGCGCTGTTCATGGCATCGGCAATTAAAAAGGCGTTTTGCTCGGAGATCACGC
The DNA here is from genome assembly GCF_002964785.1 of Pseudoalteromonas sp. T1lg48. Classification (GTDB taxonomy): domain Bacteria; phylum Pseudomonadota; class Gammaproteobacteria; order Enterobacterales; family Alteromonadaceae; genus Pseudoalteromonas. The sequence goes on along the minus strand of NZ_PQCC01000002.1, from coordinate 526,672 downwards.
GTGGCGCACAGCTGGGTATGGCTTGCTCTTGCGATTGCAGCTCGTCGATTTGCAGCTCGGTTGTTAATTGTTCGCTGGCAGTGGCTTCACCTGTGGCCAAGTCTTCGAGCTTAGCGAGTTCGGCAAACTCGGCTAACACCTCATTTTTACGATGCTGTTCATTGCTACACGCAAGTAATGGCTGAGCTTGATAAAGCACTTCGTCTTCGCTGTTGAGGATGGTACTAATAAAATAGGGCTCCACCAGGTGACCACCATTGGCAAAGGCGCTCATCCCGCGAGCCAACTCCAACGGCGTTAGCGAGGCACTGCCCAGGGCCAAGGTTTCATTGCGCGGAATATCCTCGTCCTTAAAGCCGAATTTAAGTAGGTGCTCGGCGGCGGTATCAACGCCCACACCACGGATCAGGCGCACCGAGACCACGTTTTTAGACTGGGCCAGGGCACGGCGAACACGAATGGGACCAACATATTTTTCCGGGCTGTTTTTTGGACGCCAGGCTACACCTTGGCTTTTATCCCAGTGGTTGATTGGCGCATCGTTGATAATGGTGGCCAACGAGTACCCATGCTCCAGAGCCGCAGAATAAATAAAGGGCTTGATATTCGAGCCTACCTGGCGCTTGGCTTGTACGGCCCGGTTATATTGGCTCTGTTCAAAGCTGTAACCACCGACGATGGCCTTAATGCGACCGTCCTTGGGGTCAATCGATACCAAGGCGCTGGCGGCATCGGGAAGCTGAGCCAATAAGGGAAGGCCATCCTTGTTGAAGCGGTACCAGATTTGTGCCCCTGGGTTGACAATATCGGCGGCCGTTTTTGGGGCAAAGCTTTGACGTGATTGGGTGATAAAGGTGCGTGCCCATTTCAGGCCTTCCCAATCTATGGTTAGACGCTCATTGTCTTTGGTTAGCACGGTAATAGCTTGCTCTTCAACAGACATCACTACCCCGGCATGAAGATCTGCCAGTGTATTAACGCCTTTTAGGTACCGTACTAACTCTTGGTCACTTAGGGGCTCGTCACTGCCATCTTGCCATAAGTAGGCCTCGGGGCCACGATAACCGTGGCGCATATCATAGGCATAGAGATTATCGCGAAGCGCGGTTTGCGCTGCCGCCTGCATGGTTGACTCTACCGAGGTATAGACTTTGATGCCCGAATTATAAGCCTGTTCGGTACCGTACATGGCCACCAATTCGGCGCGCGCCATCTCGGAAATATAAGGAGCATAGAGTTCTATCTCGGCACCATGGAAGGTCGCGGTGATTGGAGCACTTGTAGCTTCCTGATATTCAGAAGAGCTGATATAACCTTCATCCAACATACGCGCGAGCACCACATTACGGCGTGCTTTGGCACGTTCCGGGTTGCGAATCGGATTTAATGCCGAAGGGGCTTTCGGTAAACCTGCAATCATCGCCATTTGTGCTAGAGTTAATTCATCGAGCGATTTACCATAATAAACTTGGGCCGCAGCACCAATACCAAAAGCGCGGTTTCCTAATTCTATTTTATTAAGGTAAAGCTCGAAAATTTCATCTTTGCTTAATAATTGCTCAATGTGGATGGCAATAAATATTTCTTTAACTTTGCGAATATATGCTTTTTCGCGAGTTAAAAAGAAGTTTCGCGCTAATTGCATTGTAATAGTACTGGCTCCCTGGCGTTTTTCACCGGTGGATATTAGTACTAAAGCACTACGTACTATACCTATTGGGTCTATACCGTAGTGTTCATAAAAGCGATTATCTTCGGTGGCCAGGAATGCTTTCAGAAGTGGTTCCGGGACGTCGTTGATTTTTACAGGGATTCGCCGCTTCTCACCAAACTGGTTGATCAGTTTGCCATCCCGCGTAAATACTTGCATTGGTGTTTGTAACTTTACATCTTTTAATACCGCTACGCTGGGGATGTCAGGCTTCACGTAAAGGTATAAAGCAACCAGAGTAATACAGCCCAGGAGGCCACATATGCAAAGGATTTGTAAAAATTTTTTGAATATTTTCACGGATAATTCCCTATTTGGACTCCCAATTGAGCGCAGAGGTTGCTAGTATATCTTGATTAGAAAGTGAATAAAATTTTTTCATCAATAATTTATAAGTCTATTATAATTATAAAAAAAGGTTTCACGTTGGTCTTATGTTAAATCGACTTCTCAAAAAGTCAGTGCCTGCCATGGTGGGCATCGACATTGGCTCACACTCTGTTAAAGCGGTGTTACTAACACAGCAGGACCAGGGTTATCGTCTCGATGCTGTTGCAATCGAACCTATGCCTAAAGGGGCTATGGCCGAGCGTAACATACAAGATATTGAGGCGATTGGCCGCGTAATCGCAAAACTTAGAAGACGCATTCCAAAGTCTATTAGTCACGCCGTTGTTGCTGTGTCTGGTCAGACGGTGATCACTAAGGTGATCTTCATGGACGTGTCATTAAGTGATGCTGAACTGGAATCGCAAATCGAAATCGAGGCCGATAGCTTAATCCCTTATCCCCTGGATGAGGTAAGCATTGATTTCGAAAGCTCGACATCAACGAGGCTGACCCGTCAAAGGTCAATGTGTTGCTATCGGCAGCGCGCACGGAAAGCGTTGAAGCGCGTTCCGGAGCGGTTGAAGCCGGTGGTTTCACGCCCAAGGTGGTTGATGTTGAAACCTATGCTTTGAGCAGGAGTTTGGATGTGGCCTACGCATCATTGCCAGACGATGCCAAAGACAAGGTGGTGGCTTTGGTAGATATAGGTGCAGTGATGACCTTGGTCAGCGTGGTGCAAAAAGGCGAGACCATTTATACCCGTGACCAGGTATTCGGTGGTGAGCAATATACCAACACCATTGTTTCCTACTACAACAAAAGCTTTGACGAAGCGGAGCGGGCTAAATGTACAGGCGATTTGCCGCCTAACTATACCTTTGAGGTGTTGGCTCCGTTCCAGACCTCTTTGCTGCAGCAAGTTCGTCGCGCCGTACAAATGTTTTTGACCACCAGTGGTAAAGATCAAGTAGATTACATTGTCTTGTCTGGCGGTACGACCATGATCGATGGCCTGGATAGATTGCTTGTCGATGAATTGGGTATTCATACCGTTGTTGTTAACCCCTTTGCCAGCATGGAAATTGGTTCGCGCGTTGATCAGGAGTTGATCGACAAGCATAAGGCCCAATTCGCCGTCGCCACGGGTCTTGCATTGAGGAGCTTCTCAGCATGCCACATATAAATTTACTGCCTTGGCGCGAAGCCGCACGAAAGGAAGCGCAACAAAACTTCGTTACCATCTTGGTGATGGTGGTTGTGGTCGCTTTTGTTTCTATGTTTGCACTTAGCCAAGTTTATGGTGCCATGATCGATGGTCAAAATGTACGTAACAACTTCCTAGTAAGAGAAATTCAAATACTGGATAAACGTATCGCCGAAATTCGTGAGCTGGACAAGAAAAAAGAAAGCTTGCAACAGCGTATGCGCCTGATTGAAGAGCTGCAAAGTAACCGTAACCTGGGTACACGTATTATGGATGAAGTAGCGAAAATCGTTCCTTCCGGCGTTTACTTTACGACGCTAGAGCGTCGCGGTGATGCAATTCAGATTACGGGCAAAAGTGAGTCTAACAACCGCTTATCAACCATGATTCGTCAAGTTGAAGGCTCATACCTACTAGAAAGAGCATCCCTGCAAGGCATTGTCGCCGGGGAAGAACAGGCTCGTTTGTTGAGTGATTTCAATATGCAATTCAGCGTGAAGTCCTTCGATGAGATTGACGAGGTGAAACAATGAGTTCAGGTTTTAAAGCCTTTAGTGATATCGAGTGGGGTGAGCTGGAGTTCGACAACATAGGTGAATGGCCCGCCCTGGTTAAGGGGTTGGTGTGTGTATTCGCCGCCGGACTGGTGTTGTTCTTTAGCTATAAACTGCTCGTGGAAGATAAAATCACTAGTTATGAAAACGTGCAAAATAAAGAAGTCGAATTGCGCGATAGCTATCGCTTTAAGTACTCCAAAGCCAGTCGCCTAGAAATCTACAAGCAACAAATGCAAGAGATGGAAGAGAAGTTCTCCCAGCTATTGAAAAAGTTGCCGACCTCGAATGAAACGCCTGGATTGCTGGATGACCTCTCTTACGTAGGGACAACCAGTGGCTTGACCTTTGTCAAAATTGGCTGGTTGCCAGAGATTAAAAAAGAGTTCTACACCGAGCTACCCATCAAGATTGAGGTTGAAGGAAGCTACCACGAATTTGGTGAGTTCGTCGGTAAGGTAGCCCAGCTACCGCGTATTATCAGCTTGCACGACTTTGAAATCGAAGCTACAGGTGATGACCAGCTAGTCTTTAGTGTGGTCGCCAAGACTTACCGTTATGAGGGGGATGAATAATGAAAAAACTCCTCGCAGTCGCCTCGTTAACACTGTTAGTGAGTGGGTGTTTTGATGACACGACCGAGCAAAAAGAGTTTATCAACCGAGTAAAAGCCAGTACGCAGCCCAAGGTGGAGCCAATTCCTGAAATTGCCCAGTTTGAGCATTTTGCCTACAGCGCATCCGACTTACGTAGCCCGTTTGTGGCGCCAAAGCCTGAGCTAATTCAGGATAAGTTGATTCAGGTGCAAAATTGCTTACACCCGGATCCACAGCGTAAGAAAGAGCCTTTGGAGCGTTATCCGCTAGATAACCTCTCGATGAAAGGCACACTCGGTACCGGGCCGCAAACATGGGCCCTTGTGAAGGCATCGGATGATACCTTACACCGAATTTCAAGAGGCAATTACGTTGGCTTGTATCACGGCAAAGTGACTCAGGTACGCAGTAACTACATAGAATTATTAGAGTTAATCCCTGATGGAGCAGGATGTTGGAAAGAACGCCTGACCAAGCTAGAAATGTTGGAGGCAGGTGATGATTCCAGTTCATAAAAATCAAGGTAACAGCACAATGCAAAATAACGCATTCAAAATGAATCGTATCTATTCTTTGGTACTCGCAGTAGCTACCCTGTTTATGTCGAGTTTTGCGACAGCCGTACCCTTGTTGTACGACGTTCGCTACAACCCATTACTGGAAGGTGAAACTGAGGTAGAGTTTGTATTCGATGAGGAAATCTACATCGAACCCCAGATTCAGGTATTCAGTGAGCCGGCACGTATTGAGCTTTTCTTTGATGAGGCCGATTATGAGCAAAGTCTTGAAGAAGTCTTAATTAATAAGGCCGGTGTAGAGAAGGTAACCAGTGAGTTTGTTAATGACGGCTTTAAGGTAACCGTATACCTAGATCGCCTGAAAATTTATCAGACGCGTATCGATAAGAACTTGTTCTATCTACACGTTTCCGATAACCCAGTGCAAGACGCATCGCAAACCATTGCCGAAGAAGACGAAGGTGATAACTACATCAACCGTATTCAAGCCCTGGACTTCCGTCGTGGCGAAGAAGGTGAAGCGCGCGTATTGGTATTCTTACAAGAAAACATGGCCGCTATTGATGTGCAGGAGCAAGCGGGCAAGGTTATTGTAGAGTTCCACAACACCGACATCATTGATGACCTTCTTTATCAATTGGATGTGATGGACTTCGGTACCGTGGTGAGCATGGTAGAAACCTTTAAAGAAGGTTCTAACAGCCGCATCGAAATCGATACCACAGACGCATTCGATTACAACTATCAGCAACTCGACAACATCTTTACCATTACTCTGGAAAAAGATGAGTCGAAGCGCAGCTTCCTTGGCAATGGTAAGGACTACCAAGGTCGTCCCATGTCGCTGAACTTCCAGGATATCTCTATTCGTGCGGTACTGCAGATCATCGCCGATTATAATGGCTTTAACCTTGTAGTGAGTGATTCGGTTGCCGGTAACATCACACTACGTTTAGACGGTGTGCCTTGGGACCAAGCCCTTGATATCGTACTACGAGTAAAAGGCCTGGATAAGCGTATGGAAGGCTCGATTCTAATGGTTGCACCAACCGAAGAATTAGCCGCTCGTGAAGCCAAAGAGCTAAAAGCCAAGCAACAGGTTGAAGACCTGGAGCCGCTATACAGCGAATACATTCAGCTTAACTATGCTAAGGCGCAAGAGTTTGCTGATTTATTGCAAACCGACGTGAACAGCATCCTTTCTAGTCGTGGTAGCGTGTCGGTTGATGCCCGTACAAACACCTTGTTAATCAAGGATACGGCTAAGAGCATTGAAAACGTGCGTCGTTTGATTGAAACTCTGGATGTGGCGGTGAAGCAGGTTGTTATCGAATCTCGCATGGTAACGGTACGCGATAACGTTCAAGAAGACCTGGGTATCCGCTGGGGCTTTAGTGACCAAGGTGGCGACACTGGAGTATCGGGTAATCTGTTAGGCGCAACCGATGCTGCTAACGGTATTGTGCCAAGTATTACCGACCGCTTGAATGTGAACTTACCGGTAGCTAACCCTGCGGGCAGTATTGGTATGCACGTGGCTAAGCTTGCCGATGGTACCTTGATTGACCTGGAGCTTTCAGCACTAGAGCAAGAAAACAAGGGTGAGATCATCGCCAGCCCGCGTATTACAACCGCCAACCAGAAAAAGGCACGTATCGAGCAGGGTACTGAAATCCCTTATGTTCAGTCGGCATCGAGTGGTGCGACTACGGTGACCTTTAAAAAGGCCGTACTAAGCCTGGAAGTGACTCCGCATATCACTCCTGATAACAAGGTTATCCTTGATTTGGCCATCACCCAGGATACCCGCGGTGACACGGTAGATACGGCAACGGGTCCTGCGGTCGCCATCGATACTCAGCGTATTGAGACTCAGGTGTTGGTTGAAAACGGTCAAACCGTGGTGCTAGGTGGTATTTACCAGCAGCAGATCATCAACTCGGCTCGTAAGGTACCGCTACTGGGCGACGTTCCTTACCTGGGCGCACTCTTCCGCTCAACCAGTGAGCGTAATGAGAAGCGTGAGCTACTTATCTTCGTAACACCGAAGATTATGGTTGAGAGCTCTCTGTAAGCCTATCTGATAAGAAAAAAGCCACTCTAATGAGTGGCTTTTTTATGCCTGCTATTCAGTGTTAGTCATTAAAAAGGCCACTTTACAAAAGTGGCCTTTTTTATTGCGAATATTCTGAGGGCTATTAGATGTATTCGAACACCTTGATAACGCGCTCAACGCCGGAAATGTTGCGAGCAATTTGCACCGCGCGTTCGGCTTCTGCCTTGCTGACTAGGCCCATTAAGAAGACCTCGGCATTTTCAGTAACCACCTTAATATTGTTACCGCTGACATCATCGGCCGCCAATAACTGGGTTTTTACTTTGGAGGTAAGCCAGGTATCGTGACTTTGTGTGCTGATACTCGTCGGCGAACCCAGGCGCAACTGATTATGCAGGCGACGCAAACCATCGGCGCTCTCGGCGGCACTTTGTGCCTGTGACTTCATTTGATCGTTGGGCACCTGACCAAGTAGCAAGACGATACCGTTATAGCTGACCACGGTTACATTGGCGTCGTCCCGTTGACCTATGCGTTCTTTTATAGCCAAGGTGGCTTTAATCTCGATATTGTTATCGTCGATCTGACTGCCTATGGTGCGGCGATCATTGGCGGCGGTCACCGCACCAGCGGTACCGGCGACCACGGCGGCGGCACAGCCTTGCAGTAATAAGCTACCGACTAACACGGCGACAAGGTTTTTATTATTCATTTAGTTTTCTCCCTGAGGAAACAGCGTCATGTCAACGAGTTCACTAAGACAGTGCAGATTGACAAGGTGTGATTCTAAAATACGGCTTGGGCGCTTGGCGGGAATGCGAATTTCCACGTCATTGGCGCTTAGTAACCCGGCTAATTCGCCGCCGTCGTCTCCAACGAGGGCTATCACCGTCATATCCTTGGTTAGTGCTGCTTCGACGGCACTGATCACCGCTTTCTCATTACCATTGATGGCTAGCACCAGAAGCAGGTCACCTTGCTCACCCAGTGCTCTTATTTGCCGCGCAAAAATATCCCGGCTGCGTGTAGCGCTAGGCTGCGGGCTTAGGTTTAATGCATGTGGCGATAAGGAAATGGCCGGTAGGCATGGGCGTTCGGTTTCAAAAAAGTTAACCAGCAAGGCGGCAAAATGATCGCTCAACATATGGCAGCTGGAAGCACCACAACAAAGCAGTTTATTGCCATTGATCAGTGCCTGGGCAATGCTCAGAGACGCCGATTCAAGTACCCCGGGTAACACTTCTCCGGCGGCTATTTGCGCTTGGATGCTTTCGGTAAAAAGCTCTTTAATTTGTTCCTGCATTTATAATACGTTTTTTATCCAGTGAAATTGGGGTACCGACTGGCCTTCAATAGCCACATAGTCGGCACGGAGTATACAGTGCGCCAGGTCATGCTTTTGTACATAATGGGCAATGGTGCGTCGTAGCCGCTGTTGTTTGCGCTCCGTTAAAGCATAGAGTACGCCACCAAACTCTTGTTTACGGCGAAACTTAACCTCGACAAACACCCAGGTTAACCCTTCTTTCATGATCAGGTCTAATTCGCCGTAACGACAATTATAATTACGAGAGACCGGCGTTAGACCTTGTTTTTCTAGATAGTCCTGGGCCAGAAGCTCGTAATGCTGTCCTTTTGCCCTGCTATTGCGCCATTCCTTCGGTTGCCAAAACATCGCTTGTTTCCTCTTGCGGCTGCTGCCTCAATAGCGGTGTTGGGCTGATATGTTTAAGGTTCACCGGGGCTATTTGCCGCGACTGATAATGTGCCCATGCCAGGTGACGTACCACCTCGCCATCGCTGTTAACGCTTAATTGTCCTGTTAATCCGGGTAGGCTTTTGCCCGGTAGCATGCTTAACTGACGCAGCTCTGGGATCACTGTTATAGCATCATAGCCCATGGCAAACAGGCGATGCTCTATGTCGGCCTGATTAGGCCACAGACCTTGAACCGTTTCTTTTAGCTCACGAGTGGCCATATTATTTACACCGGTCGTTGGCAGCATCCAGGGAAGCTCGGTAAAGTATAAGCCGTTTAAATCGCGTTTGTCGGTAGTATCGATTTGCGTGCTATGACTTTTTGAGCTGGCATATAAGGGGATACGCTCGACAAAAGTGCTGACATTGACGTCCAAAAAGGGTTTTAACAAGCGAGTCTGTGTGGCGTCGGCGAGCAGGTAAATCACGTCGATATCGCGGCGTGAGCGGGTTTCGCTTTCCACCGCTTGTTTAAACAGGCTTTCAATTAACTCGATGCGCGCTTTGCTTTGTCCCACCTCGAGAATGTCGGTGATCGCCTGTTCCATTTCTTTGTTGTTATCAAACAAGCCAACCAGGGGGGCTTGCTCGTTATAGCGCAGCCATTGATTGCTGAAATATTCACTTAAGCGAGTACCCGAGCGGTCATTGCTGGCCAAAATAAGCGGCTTTTTAAAGCCTTGGGCCATAAAGTGCTGGAGGGCTTGGTCGAGCTCGTGCTCGGGTGCAAGAGCAAAATAAAAGTGTTGCGATGACTGGCGCAGGTAATCACTGCGGTTTAAGTAGATGCTGGGGATGCCTTCGAGAAGCGCTTGCTGCTCAAAGCGATTGATATTGCCCTTTAATAGCGGGCCTATGGCAAAGTCGATATTATTGGCGATGATGGCCGCTTGAATGTCTTCGTTGCTAAGGTTGGCATCAATAAAATACACATCGTTAAACTGGTGCTTGTCCAGCGCGGCAATCACTCCATTTTTAACGGCTTCACCCAGGGTACGGTTACCACCGCTCAGGGGAAGGAAAACACCCAGGTTAGCCACCTTATAGGGCTCGACTTGCATTAACTGGGCGACTTTCTCATTGAGAGCAAAGCTGGCCGGGTGATCAGGATTACGACGCTGCCAATTATTGGAGGCGCTATGTAATTCTACCGGTTGGCCAAGATAAAGCTGTTTGATTAGGGCCAGTTGTATCCAGCCTTGTTGAATGCTGGAGCCATTATTGAAGCTTTGCAGTTGCTCCGTGGTAAGCCCTTGCAAGCTTTGCCAAAGTAGCGGATTAACCTCGGCATCATCAAGCTCATAGCGGTCGGCGGTTTCCGAAGCGCGCAATAAAAAAGGGACGGCCTGATTGTCTAAGCGCATATGGGCATAGGTGGCGCCCTGTACTAATTGATGCCAGTAAAAGTGTTCCGGGGTACTTAGTTGGGATTGAACCGAGGCGGAGTCGCGTAAGGCGTTATTTGGGTTGCCTAATTTTATTTGCGCATAGGCGCGAATTAACAAGGCCTGCACATGCCAGCGCGGATGCTTCTTCAGCAAGGTGTCGCTAACGCTTTGTAAGGTTTGCCAGTCTTGCTCGGCAAGGGCTTGATTCTGTGCCGCCACCAGTTTAAATCTTTGCTGGTCACCATTCAATTCTAGCGCCTGTGCATAGAGCTGCTGTGCCGACAACACTTCGGGCTGTGCCGGAGCGCTGATATTTGTAGCGGGATTTACATTTTCTTGGGGCTTTTGTGTTGTGCTGCAGGCTGATAAGCCCGACAATAGCACTAAACCAGCAATCGATTTGAGTCGCACAGTCTTTGTGTTCCAATTGGCCATAGTGTGATTCGCTTATCTTACTGACTGATGCAGGAGAGCTCAATGTCCAATGCGGATATTTCAACCGATCATCCCCACACAAACGCCGGCACCTTATATATTGTCGCGACGCCCATAGGAAATTTAGATGATATCAGCCAGCGTGCTATCAAAACCCTAGCCGAGGTCGACTTAATCGCGGCTGAAGACACCCGCCATACCGCTAAGCTGTTATCGCACTTGGGGATCAGCAAGCGCACCATGGCCCTGCACGACCATAATGAAAAGCAAAAAGCGCAACAAGTTCTGCAATGGTTGGAAGAAGGGCTCAATGTCGCTCTGGTCAGTGATGCTGGCACACCGCTTATCAGTGACCCGGGTTATGCGCTGGTGAGCCTGTGTCGCGCCAGTGGTGCTCGGGTAACGCCCGTTCCCGGAGCCTGTGCCGCCATTGCCGCGGTTAGTTGCTCGGGGTTACCCACGGATAAATTCCAGTTCGTTGGCTTTCTGCCGGCCAAAAGTAAGGCCCGCCAAGAGTTCTATGTACAGGCTCATGAAAGCGGCATCACTAGCATAATGTATGAAAGCACGCACAGGATCATGGCCAGCCTTGATGATTTACAGCAAGCCTTGGGCGAGCAGCAACAGGTTGTTTTGGCAAAGGAACTGACTAAAAGTTTTGAAACCTTTTTTAGCGGCACCGTGGTGGAGCTGCTCGCGTTTCTTGAAGAAGATCCGGCTCGTCAAAAAGGGGAGATTGTTCTTATGCTGCCGGGAAAGGTGGCGGACAAAACCACGATCGATCCCGAGGCTATTCGTCTTATTGAGCTGTTAAAGGCGGATATGCCACTCAAAAAGGCCTGCGCCGTCGCCGCCGATTACTTCGGTTTAAAGAAAAACGCATTATATAAAAGTATGTTGGAACAGCAGTAGTTCTGTTGTTTTACGCCGTTGTCGCTCAAGGGCGAATGTCCGAAGCATTTAGCTGCGTAATGGCGCTGGCTAGTTAGGTGTAAATAGGTATAATAGCGCCCGAGTCGGCTAGATAATCGCTGCCTGTGACGAAAATGATCAGGGGGAGGAAAGTCCGGGCTCCACAGGGCAGGGTGCCAGCTAACGGCTGGGGGGCGCAAGCCTACGACAAGTGCAGCAGAGAGAAGACCGCCTAAGTCCTTCGGGACCGGTAAGGGTGAAAGGGTGCGGTAAGAGCGCACCGGGCCGCTGGTAACAGTTGGCAGCAGGGTAAACTCCACCCGGAGCAAGACCAAATAGGGTTCCTTATGGTGTGGCCCACATCGGAACCGGGTAGGTTGCTTGAACCTTGGAGCGATCCAAGGTCTAGACGAATGATTATCCACGACAGAACCCGGCTTACAGGCTGACTCATCAATTTTAGTAACCGCTTGATTTGCTTATGTAGATCAAGCGGTTTTCTAAAATCCTTCTTCATTACACCGAACTTCCATGTATCCTGTGATAATAGTGGTTTACATCGTAAACGCTCATTGCATCGCAATATCTATCGCTAAAAGCTTAATAAAGTTATTTTGATGGCTTTATAGGCTGGTTGTGTTGTCGCGGGCAGTTTGATTTCCTTAAGATTAATGTCCAATCTTAACGGCGTGTGGCTTCGATTTATAATTTCGAACTTTATCAAACTAATTTACTGAAGATACGATTGCTTAGCCACAGCCCAAAAGAGCTGTGGCTAGATCGTCTATTATTGAACTGTGAGCGTGCCTGTTTGTGATACGCTGTCAATATCCACTGTAATGGCTTTACCTGTACTTGTCTGAGTTGCTTGTATGTCAGTTACACTTACCGTAAAAGTTTTAGTTACAGGTGGTGTAATTTCAGTGACTGCTTCATCATCTTTAGAGTTATCACCACAGCCAACCAGGGGGGCTGATATTAATACTAAAGAAAGAGTTAATAGTTTACTTACTTTTGTCATTATCCTCTCCTAAAACTCATAGCTAACAATAAAGTGGGTTTCGCCAACAACTAACTGCACAGCCTGCTCAAACTCAAAGGTTAGTTGTCCGTTATCTTCGTTAAATTTGCCCTGGCCGACTTGTTCTTCCGCAGTGGCAATACCATCTCGGTTAACATCTAGGTAGATTTGTACAAAGCCAATATCATTAACTTCATCCATATCTCCGCTTGTAGATAGCGTCAAACTGTTGATTTCTGCATCGCCAGAATCGCTTGTGATAGAGAAATTCAGAACCGTTTTTTCACCATCATCTTGATTGTAATTGCCTGCTTCAGAGCGATTCAGTGAGGCGCTTACAGTTGGCGTTGGTATTTCGACCGCGACAGCACTTGGGTCATGGATGATACCGTTGGCTAGCCCATCAGCATCGTTTGCTCCACCATCTTCGATAGTTAGTTGCACACAATAATGACCCTCAGTTAGCCCTAGTTGATAGCTTTCATCACCCACCTTGGGGCATTGACCAAGTGCGCCTGCCGCCGAGTAAACTTGGTTTTTGGCATCAATAGCAAAGGCTTGCCATCCTTTACCATCAATAAATTTACGATAAGTGGCATTTGCTGGAATCGCAGAGGATTGAGGGATCACGACGTTTACGCTAGTGCCTATTTCCATACCTGAGATAATAAAATCAACTAACTGACCGACAATCTCAAAGCCAGTATCTTTGTTTGAACCAGTCACTTCTGTCAGTTCTTGAGATGTTATTTGCGCATTGGTTTTATCAGCTGCGAAAGCCACATCACCTAATTTTAACTGCAGACCTTCTTGCGTTTGCATGAAAACCCCGCTGCTAATAAGTGGCAGTTCGTTTACTTTGTCGGAGGCATCCAGGTAGTCCGGTATACGGTCTCCGTCATTATCAGCGTAACCTTCATCTACATCAGGAATTCCGTCACCGTCACTGTCTGCACCCGGTAAGAGAATAGGAGCGACAGCATTCACTTTGATTAAGAAGTCGGCTGAAGTTTGTAATTCACCAACGCCATTGTCTGAAACATCTACCGATATTTTATACACGCCGTTCTCTAGTGCCGATGGATCAAATTCAATCGTGTTAGTTTGCGCTGTGATGCTGAGCATACTGTCAGAATTTGCCCAATTAAAGTGATGACTATCGAGTGGATTTTCATCGAAAACCAGTGCCGTCACTGTCACGCTGCCCGCATTAGCGTAAACTTTTGAAACAGATTGATTATTTTGCACTACTACTAAGGTAACAACAGGCGCAACATTCGGCTCTTGGGTATCGATAATACCGTCACCATCGCGATCCGGGTCGCTGTTGTCACCGATGCCATCACCATCGCTGTCGGCCCATTCACTGGCATCTAATGGGAAGGCATCAGATGAGTCTTCAACACCGTCATTATCGTCGTCAGAGTCAGCGTTGTTGCCGATGCCGTCGTTGTCGGTATCCAGTGATTCGCTGGCATCTAGAGGGAACGCATCAGAAGCATCTTCCACACCATCATTGTCATCGTCAGAGTCAGCGTTGTTGCCGATGCCGTCGTTGTCGGTATCCAGTGATTCGCTGGCATCTAATGGGAAGGCATCAGAAGCATCTTCCACACCATCATTGTCATCGTCAGAGTCAGCGTTGTTGCCGATGCCGTCGTTGTCGGTGTCCAGTGATTCGTTGGCATCTAATGGGAAGGCATCAGAGGTATCTTCCACGCCGTCGTTATCGTCGTCAGTATCTGCGTTGTTGCCGATACCGTCGTTATCGGTGTCCTTTGATTCACTGGTATCCAATGGGAAGGCATCCAAGGCGTCTTCCACACCGTCATTATCGTCGTCGGTGTCAGCGTTGTTACCGATACCGTCGTTGTCGGTATCAATTGACTCACTGGCATCTAGAGGGAAGGCATCCAGTGCGTCCTCAACACCATCATTGTCGTCGTCATTGTCGGCGTTGTCACCGATACCATCAAGATCGGTATCTAATGTTTCGGTTGGATCATTGGGTAGTGCGTCACTATTGTCGCCCACGCCATCACCGTCGCTATCTGTGGTTTCAGTCGCGTCGGTTGGGAAGTCATCGTTGGTATCTGGCGTGCCATCACCGTCAAAGTCACCATAAAAGTCATATTCAATGGCACCCACATCCAGCTGTGGATAGATAGGACCGCCTTCTTCAACAGGGTTATCAGGGTTATATTCCCCTAACACTCGCTCAGCGCCAAGTAAATCGAAGGTATCTACGCCCTCGTCGCCCGGGGTGCCCATATCAATACTGGCACTGCCTGGAATTGGGCGATAATCGCCATTTGCTGGATCTGCTAACACCACGGTACCTGTCGAGGTGAAGCCACACTCGCTGCCTTCCACCCAGCTGGTGGTCTGCATTTCCCAAGTGGCGACATCACACACGGTAGAACCGCTTGGGCCATTTAACAGTAAGCTGTTTTGCAACTGTGCCTTACCACCATCACCTAGTACTGAAATGGTGCCGCTTTCGCTGTTATAAATCGTGCTCGAATACAGCGAAATTAGACCATCGATAGTCACCAATGCCGCTTCATCACCCGTTACATTGGCAATCAAGCTGTTATCCATATACAGCTTATAAATTTCACCACCAATAACGGGAGCCGTCATATTTTCAATCAAGGTGAAATCGAGCATCACATAGGACGCAGTGCGCATTTCGATAGCACTGGCGGGAGTAAGGGCAGCAGGGTTGCCAAGCTCTACTGAAATATCCGTTTGTTGATTAAAACCATTACGCAAGGTTAAGCCCACAAAGTGTGGAAACTGACTGCTCATCAAGTGATCGGTCATCACCACTGCGAAAAGTGATGTGGTATTTTGACCATCAATCACCACCTCACGATTGCCATCAATTTTCATCCCCTTCGTGATTACCAGCGGACTCTTAAGCGCGATGGTCATCGCACCGCTAAAGGTAATGGTATTGAAATCAGCGCCTGGTTCAGTGGCACATAAATCGGCTAACGCTTGACGTAACGTCCCAGGGCCACTATCTGCATTGCTGGTTACGGTAATTTCATTAGCAAGACATGGGCTAAATGGATCATCATCGACTCGCGCCCACGCTAAAACAACATCATCTTCAGTGATCAGTGTTTGCAGGCCGGGTTTACCTTCTACCTGATAGTAATAATCAATGACGCCATCGTTGTCTCGGTCTTCGTCGACGGTATCGTCAAGTCCGTCATTATCAAAATCAGGGAAATTGCCAAAGCTGGTTGGGAAGGGATCTTCTAGATCGTTGGTGCCGTCACCATCGGTATCGTAATTTAACGGATCGGTTAAACCGGCGCTTTCGTCTTCATCGCTGATGCCATCATTGTCATCATCTAAATCAGCGTTATTACCAATGCCGTCACCATCGGTATCAAGTGACTCGGTATTATCAAATGGGAAGTCATCATACCAGTCGAAAACTCCGTCATTATCATCGTCACTGTCCCAGTGATCGGCAATGCCATCCGAGTCATTATCGCCATAAATAACGACCCCTGCCGAACAAACTTCAGGGCCCGTTATACCGTCTAGCGAACGTGGAATAACACAAAAACGCACGTGCAAGCCTACTGAGCCACTTGCCACATAAGTTTGTTCTGTTGCGCCGCTGATATCCAGCCAAACGCCGTTAACTAGCTTTTGCCATTGATGAGGACTTCGAGACTCCACATCGTAATTGCCGTCACCGGGCGCTATATAAGTATAATTGCCTACCAAATCGACGCCCGTTGGAGAAATGGTGGTTACAGCCACATTTTCCGCATAAGGAATATTGCCTACTTTGAACCAATCGCCGCAGCGCTCGGTTTCGTTATAGTACATACACAGGGTGACGTAATGATTGCCCTCGGCCATTGTAGCCTGGTAGCCATAGTCTCCATAGGCAATCCACTCTGCATCATCTCTGGTTCCCGTTACCGATCGAATCCAATATACATCTTGTGGATTGATGCCATAAGGAATATTGGCAAACAAATAATCACCAACCCGCATACTCTGGCCCAGTTTACTTACCCGGGGCTTTATCCAGATATCGTTGATGTGGCGTTCGCCGTAGTAATAGGCATCTGAATGCACAGCGACACCATAATAGCTCGATTCACTTGTTCGCCAATCACCTGTTTGAAAAGTCGGAATGCCTTCGCAGGTAGAACACCAACGTTCAGAGGCGGTGGCATTGGTTCTGGTAAAGGCTAATTGCCAGGGTTCTGCTGCTATTTCAAGCAGCTCTTTGCTGCTATCGTTAATGCTTGTAAGGCTAATAAACTTGTTCGTATCTGGCAGTTTAAATTTTAAGTAATCGAAGGTTTCACTGGCGGCCCAACTCGGCGGTGTCAACCTCTCAAAGTAGAGACCACGATCATTTCGACCTTGATCAAGGTTAATAAAAATTTCCTGCGCTCGATTTGCCGAATGATGTATGCCGATATACTCGTCATCGTCGGTATCGTAACGTACGGTACTGGCTTGCCATAAGATGGCTCTATCCTGAACAATAGTGTCGCCAGGTAAGTAGTCAACGCATGCGGTATTCATACTATCAAACACACAAGTGTTGTAATGGTAGGTGGCAAACCAGTGCCAATAGCTATTACTGCCGATAATTTCATGATCCCAGCCTCTGGCAGCGACAAAATTAGGGAACATTTTGGCTAAGGTACCGACGATAGGTTTATTGTCACCATCGGTAACAGGCGCAGCCAATTCGGCTTCAGCAGTGCCTTCCCAGCTGCCTTCAATTTCAGAGTAAAGCGTGCGCTGCATTTGCAGTGGCTCAAAATCGCTGTTTACGTATGGCAGTCGTGGGGTGTCAAATATGCCCCGACTAAACGCATCAACTGGCACAGATAAGTAAGTACAAAAGTTTTGTACATCATCATCTTCTGCGCAAGCGGCTTTATTTAATAATGGTGAGGTTGCCGCACTATGCTGATAATACTGAAAGTTTGTTTGCGGCACCGTTAAGTAACTACCGCCGCGAATATTAGTATTAGTATCTCGGACGGTTTTAAAGCGATTAGCAATGCTGCTGATATTTCCGAGCACCATAAAACCAACACGACCACCATACACGGTACTACCATTGTCTTCTTCGACACTTCTCGCTTGCATCATGCGCAAACCGATACTGGAAATTTCGCCAATACCGCTGGTCACTGTGGCGCCTTGATAGACTTCAATGGTGTTAAGTTGGCGAAAGCCGAAACTGTTTTTATACAACATCGGGCGTTGAAGCTGTGCGACCGTGACGGCATCGGAGAACGTAGCGCCTAATTCAATCGTGGCCCCCGTAAAACCGGTATCTTTTAATTCAGTACTGGAAATCAGTAACATGCGGCCATCAGCTAGGCGATGCCAGCCTTCTTCAGCAATAAAGTATTTTAAGGTGGCGCCTTGCAAGTCAGCAGAAAACCCCGGCGCTTGGCGAATATCAAATAAGAACTGATTGCCGTGCGTAATTGGTGCTGTGGGCACGATACTGACGCCTTTATTCAGATTTGGGTCTGCAAAGGCAACAAAGACGACTGGGCGGCTAAAAATACGATTAGTCCAAACATCGTTAATAATATTGCCAGCGCCCACTGTGAGCGTGCCGGTTTCGGCTGGGATCCCCATTAACGCAGGTGCACCGTCAAAGCGAATATAATAACCACCTACATTGTCTAAATATGAACCGTCGGTCGTTGAAAAACGCCACTGTTCACCACCGTCATTGCTAATAAAACCAGAGGCTTGTGGATTTATTGCTTGAGTGATTATGGTGGTATCACCACTCAAGGTTAGATTGTTAGTAATCGCGTTATCACTACTTAGTGTGCCAATGCTGCCCTTATCGACGCTGGCAGCGTGAGCAGTAGATAGCAATAAACAGGGTAGAGTAAGCGAGGTTATCGCAATGAATTGTTTTATCCGAGTTAAAACATGCTGATGAACACTGTGTATGCCCATAAGTGAGTCCCCAAATCAATGTCTTTTAAAATGGCTCTAAAAACCTTTTCCAATTCTAAAAAACAAATATGCAGTGAATGTGCAAAAATGACTCCTTAATGTGTTGGGGATAATGAGTGCGCACGATAGTAAGGTGCTATTAGGGGAAATCGATGAACTTTAATCAGCTCACACTCTTGAAACTCTGCATCACCTTACATAAATGTGTTTGTTCAGTTAACAGGGCTGTTAAAAAGCTCATCATGTAGGCTGGTGGCAACCCAAAGCCTAATCATTGTGAGTGTGTGAGCTGTGAGCTGTGAGCTGTGAGCATGAGGTAGGAGAGTGGATTGCCGCATCTCATCGCTAAATACTGGAGAAGGCTGGCACTAGGGCTTAGGTAGGTATTTTAGTTTGCGTAGACTGGGCTTAAGTATTTAGACATTTTTTATCAGGCTGAGGAAAGAGTTAAATTGGCATTGGTTGATATTTATAACCTGCGCCGTAAATTGATTGAATAAGTTCAAAGCCTATCGGTAATTGTGACAGTTTTTTACGCACATTACGAATATGGCTATCCACCGTGCGATCTGAAACATCACGATAATCGTGATAGACGTTGTCCAAAATTTGCTGACGATTATAAACACGCTCGGGTTGAGCATACAGTAATTGAAGTATTCGAAATTCAATGGCGCTTAATTGTACACAATGCAGCTGATAGCAAACCCTAAGGGTATCCTCATCAACAGCTATTTGTGTAGTCGTTGTGGCATTGGGTTGTTGTGAGAATGCTATGCGGCGTAAGTTTACTTTTACCCGAGCGACCAATTCCTTGACTGAATAAGGCTTACACACATAGTCATCAGCGCCAATTTCCAAGCCAATAAGTCGATCTACTTCGTCAACCTTTGCCGTGGTCATGATGATTGGTAAAGTAGAAAACTCCCTAACTTGCTTACAAACAGTACTGCCTTGGACTGTAGGTAAATCTAAATCTAGCAATAACAGAGCGGGGGAATGTGTCTTAATCCAATCGGCAACACTGGCGCCATCGTCAAAGTGTTTCACCGTAAATCCATCAGCTTGCAGATACAGGGTGACAATTTCAGCAATTTCTGCATCATCTTCAACAATAACGATGGTATGGGACATATCACTTTGAACTAAAAACAGAAACAGGCAATGAGATATTAACGGCAATACCACCTAAGGTCGAGAGCTGAGCGTCGATTTCTCCTTGATGTGATTCAACAATGGTGCGACAGATCCATAAACCTAAGCCAGAGCCGTCAGCGCTTTTTGATTTATTGGATGGGGCTCGATAGAGACGATCAAATAAGTGAGTTAATTCATCAAGATCCACGGCTGGGGCGCTGTCTTCAAACGTGATCTGAATGTGCCTTGCTTTGTTTTTGTCGTCGCTAATCGTTACTTTGACCTGTCCGCCGTTGTCGGTATAACGACCAGAGTTTTTCAGTAGGTTGCTAAACACTTGTAACATCCGAGCACCATCAAGCATCAGCAGATAAACGCTGTGTTCTGGAAGTTGATTATCGAATATTAAACTCAGTTGTTTTTGTTCTAATAGCGGCTGGTAAGCATCAAGGGCTTCACTCAATAGGCAAGCAATATCGCAGGGCTGTTTATCTAAACGGAGCATATGGTTGTCAGCCATGGATAGTTGGTAAATATCGCCCACTAACTGGTTTAAATTGGTGATCCGTTTTTGCATCCGCTCATAGGATTTTTCATCCGGTGCTAGCATGCCGTCTTGCATTGCCTCTAATTGCAATTTGATCATTGAAATGGGGGTGCGTAAGTCATGGCTAACCTCAGCAAGTAACTGATTTTTCTGATTCATCAATTCAGACATCATTTCAGCGCGTTCTATCGCTTGTGTTTGTTCTAACTTTTGCCACTGTTTGCGTTTGGCCAGTGCTAACTGCCAGCGAAACAGCCAATAAGCTAATACCAACACTGACAATACCAACAAGGATTTAAACACTAAGGTTTGATAAAACTTTGGCTGCACGGTAACTGCAATGCTTGTCGATGGCTCAGTCCACATACCATTTCTGTTAGAGCCTTGAATATTGAGTTGATACTGACCTGGAGCCAACCCTGTGTAGCGGATCTGCCGAACGTCCCAAGGGGTAGTGTGCCATTTCTCATCAAAGCCGATTAGTTGATAGCGATATTGGTTTTTCTCTGGCTGAGAATAATCAAGTGCAGAAATACGTAAGGTGAGTTCGGTATTCTCGGCCGTTAAGTTGAGCTTAGGTGTGTTGGGGTTAAGGTTGAACGCAGCATCATCAATGTGTAGTGAGGTGATGGCCAACGGCGCTTGGTAGTGCCAATTTGCTTTTAACTGATTGTTAAATAAGGTAATGGCATGTGAGGTGGCATAAAGATAATAATCATTATTTAAGGCAAAAAATGCTTTGCTTCTGCCATTGACTATATTGCCATCTTTAGCTGTTAAAGCTAACACCTGCTCCCCATTCGCTGTTACTTTCTTGCCGGCGCCAATGAGCAAACCACCGTCATGCGTTGGTAATATGCCTTCTTCAAGCACTGCACCAGTAAATAACTCAGCCGCAAACGGCTCAAATAGCTTTTCATTTTTGGTTTCTGAAATGAGCTTAAATAGCCCACCACGTGTGTAAACAATCAAGCTTCCATCAGCCAACTCTGTTACTTGAACAATATAATTGTTGGTTAAGGTATTGTTGGTATGGCGCTGCTCGGTGTAGATGGTTGCATTGAGCTCACCGCTTTCTATCACGCCAACACCATTAATCGTGCCGGCCCAAATCCTGTTTTGTGTATCGACATACAGTGAGCGGACAAACGCAATGAAAGGCTTGCCATCGGCTAAGGCGGGGGACAGTTGGTTAGTGGTTAAATCAAGTTTAACTAAGCCGCGATCTGTGCCTATCCATAACTCGTTGTTAAGGCCTTTGACCAAGGTATAAACGAAGACGCCCTGATTTTTAGTCAGTGGCAAGGTAAGCTCTAAGAGCACCTTACCATCGGCATCTGTTTTGATTATGCTGCCATTTGTGCTGCCCAGCCAAAAAGTACCATCATCATTGACTACACCACCCACTACAGAAGTGTTGATATATTCCGGCGTGGTAAAAAACGGGCTGACATTACCCGTTGCTAAATTAACGCGGTAGGGCTTATCTGCATTCAGCACCAAAATGGATTGGACATTAACCTTAATCACATTTTGAATAAAGGAAGAAAAGACCGGCTCAAGCGCGCGGTGGAACCTGTTTACTACTTGGTATTGCTGAACATCAGGCACGAAATATTGTAGACCATATTGGTTTACGCCAAGCCAGATCAGGCCTGATTTTGATGTCAGTATCGGATAAACAGTGTTGCTTTTGAGGCCGTAACTATCCAATAAGTTACCTTCAAACCTATATAATATTTCGCCTGTTGTGGCCTGGCGTACTTCAATGCCGTCGTAGCCGGAGATCCATATTTGTCGTGGCTCACCATCAATTGCTTTAGATTCAGCAATGCCAGTATCAATACTTGGAGTCTTGCCCGCTGAGCTCTCGAGTTTGCTGATCTTGTCGCTGGCAGGATCGATTAAATAAGTGCCCTGCCGTTGAGTGCCCACCCATATGCGGCCGTCGCTGGCAGTAAATAATCGTCTTGCGACGACATTAATTACCGAGTCATTTCCCGCTTTGTCAGTTACTAGATTAAACCCCTGCTTTGCTAAATTTAACTTGGCTATCCCTTTGGCTGTAGCGAGCCAAACGTCGTCACTCTTATCAAGTTCCACATCAAGTAAATAGTTAAAATACCGATCAGTGGCGTTATCAAGAGACTTAAATTGGGTGAATGTTTCAGTTTCAATATCGAGTTTGGATAGCCCATAGCTGTGGGCTATCCACAAACTGCCACTGCTATCTCGTTTCAATCCATTGACCTGATTGCCGCCAACGCTTTTGTCATTATTTTCTTGGTTCTGCTTATCTTGGAAGTATTGCTGCGCATGCCCACTGCTTAAACTTACTTTAAATAAGCCACGTGTCATGCTGCCAATCCAAAGTGTATCGCCATCGGCGAGTAACGAACGGACATGAATGTTGGTAAGGTTTACTTCATCGTTCGTTGCCAATAATGGTTGGTATTGATAACCATCAAAACGATAAACTCCATTGCGAGTACCGACCCAAATAAATCCTTGTTCGTCTTGAGCTAGTTTTAATATTTCTTTACTTGGTAATAAGTTATTGCTTTCAACAGAAAAAAGCGGGAGAGAGAAAAGCGATGATGAAAACTTGGCGGCTGCGTTGGCGCTTTGTAAAAGTAACACGATCAGTATAAAGCAATTTCGGATGAAATTTTTGAAGGAGATTAAACCCTTAATCATTGATTGCCTTACAACTACACACTAAATCAAAAAAAAAGAGTCTAACATAGACTACAGATTTATCTTTTATAAAAGGAAACTTTCTGTTTGATATTTAACTCAACTAACCAATTGATCTTTCAAGCGCTTTGCTAAACTTCCAAACAACGTCATATAAGCCCGAGTACCAGTGGTACATGGCTTGGTACACACTGAAAAATCCCCCACCACTCGAAGCCATGTGAGTTACAGTCATTCCAGATTGCGATTAGGCGGACGTGCTGACTCAACAAACTCCATGGCCGCCTGATTATTCAGGCGGCTTTTTGATTCACGCAAAAGTCTCGTACATTTCAAGCCGGTTAAAACTCGATACTTTGGCCTAAAATGGGTATTTCAGCTTCAATATTGTGTTCATTCAGCAGTTTTTCCGACAATGCCATTAGGGCGTCGGGCTCCCCGTGCACCAGCACCACTTTGGGCTGGGTTTTAAAGTTGGCAACCCAGTTAATCAGCTCTCTTTGTCCGGCGTGGGCCGAAAAACCGCCCAGGGTTTCTACATTGGCCTTCACAATAAAATCGTCACCAAAGAGTTTAATGTGCTGCGCGCCTTCAACCAGTATGCGCCCGAGCGTACCGTAAGCCTGAAAACCGACAAAAATTAAGGTGTTGCGACTGTCCCAAATGCGGTGCTTAAAGTGGTGGGTAATACGCCCGCCGGTACACATGCCGCTGCCGGCAATAATAAGCGCGCCCTTGCTGATCTTATTAATGGACATGGAGTCTTCGGCGCTCACCATCAAATGCAAGGTGGAAAGAAAGTTTTTTAACAGGGTTTGCTCCCCCGTGCATAAGGGTTTAACCCCTTCACAATCCAAGGTAGGCAGCCACTGATCGTAAATTTGTGTGACCTCTATCGCCATGGGACTATCTAAAAAGATTTGCCAGTTATCCAGCTCACCGGCCATCTGCAATTTACCCAGATACAGCAATAGCTCCTGGGTACGGCCAACGGCGAAGGCGGGGATCATCACATTACCACCATTTTCAAATGCGGTGTGCAACACTTCTCTAAACTGGCTTAAGGTGTCACCCAGCGATTTATGCTCACGATCGCCATAGGTGCCTTCCATAAGAACTATGTCCGCATTCTCAAGCAAGGTGGGGTCATTCATCAACAGGGTGTCCTTGTTGCCTAAATCCCCCGAGAAAACGAGAGTTTTATGCTGACCCTGGTCGTCAAATTGTAGTTCCACAATGGCTGAGCCGAGAATATGTCCGGCATCATAGAAGCACAGTGAAGCACCCTCACTTAATTTTTTTCTTTCTTTATAGGCAATGGGTTTGAGTAAATCCAACACCTGCAACACATCGGCTTTTGAGTACAGGGGCTCAATTTCTGGTTTGCCCTTGCGCATTAATTTACGGTTTTCCCGCATCAGATCATTTTCATACAGGCCCAGGGCGTCAAAAAGCATTACCGGGAGTAATTGTGAAGTTGCTTCGGTGCAATAGATGGGACCTTTAAAGCCATCATGAACTAAAGAGGGTAAGCGACCTGAATGATCTAAATGGGCGTGGGATAAAATCACGGCATCTATGCGACCAGGGTTAAAGTTAAACTGCTTTCTCGATACCTTGTGTTTTGCTCTCATCCCTTGCAGCATGCCGCAATCGAGTAACACTTCACCAAGAGCCGGTGTGGAGAGTAAATGGCAGGAGCCCGTTACTTCTTGCGCTGCGCCATGAAATGTAATTTTTGCCATAAAAATATACCCACAAGCGAAAAAGCTTGCCGTTATTCAACCTACTATGAGTTTAGTGAGGAAAATGGCTAAATGTGAGCCCGGCCAAAGGTTTTGCTTAAAAAGGCAAATCTCGGTGGCAAAGAAGATAAAAAAAGCGAGCATCTAGCTCGCTTTAAATCACTTCCTTGTGCATCGCTCTTGGCTTTAAAAACGGTAGCGCAGGCCCATGGCGGCAAAGTTTTCGGTTTCGTCGTAGAACTCAATGTTGGAGTCGGTGCGACGTGTACCTCCAGAGGCTACAAACGACCAGTTGTCCCAGCCCTCAATTTTGTCATAGCTGTACGCCACTATGGCCGAGTATCGATCATCTTCTTGCACCTGATTGAAAATAGGGTTCAATTCATCATTTTCCGTACTGCGGTAGCGCGCCGACAGAGCCAGGGAGTGATTACCGAATACTGTGGTGTAGGTTAGCTCTACGCCGTAACCGTCCAGGGACATGGCCTCGCCATCGGCATCGAAATCATTATAGTTGGCGCCTAGTTTGAAATTCGACTGTGGACCCAGGTCAAATACATAACCGGCTTCAAGGTAGTAACCATTGCCTTCACGTTCGAGCTGGTCTTGAAACGCGGAGTAACTATTGAGGCCTGAATCTTCATCGTCAACCTTACGGCTAAATCCGGTCAGCTGGGCGTAGAAGTTGGTATCGAGAATATTCTTGTAGGTAATGCGTACCGCATCATCTCCCATATCGGTGTCGTGGCGGCGCTCGTCGGTCATGTAGGGGTCACGCCAGACTTCATCGGCGATCACATTGGGGATCAAGGCCACGGCCAGAGTGGATTTCCCGCCCACCTCCACGCGGTAACCCAGGGCAACGGAAAACAACCCGGTGCGAACGCCATCACGGGTTTCGCCATTAATAAAGAATTGCTGGTTGTTGGTATCGCCAAAGGTGTATTTGACCGTACCAATAGGGAAGGCAACCACGTCGTCTTCTTTGTTGCCCTTGCTATTCAAGGTGCCGTTTTTGACCTTATCATCACCGCTATAAAGGTTACTTTTGTGGCTGCGCGCACTGGCTATAAAGGATACGTCGCCACTCCAACCCGCCTCACCTAAATCGGCGAAGGCACTGCCACTGGCTAGAAAGGCGATAGGTGCTAAATATTGAATCTTCATACTTCTGTGTCTCCACGGTTAAAAACTTTTGCAATGACTTGGTAAATAACTTAACTTTATTAACCGAACGTTCGTTCTTTTAAGTGGTGTAAAAAAACAGGTGTGTATTACCTGCTTGTGTATTTGGCTCTAAAGAGATTTAGCGGCTAACCGCGCGCCATGCCATATCGACTGTCGCCTCGAGTAATTGTGCGTCCACCTCGATTTCCCGGTTCAGGTGAGCCTGGATCAGGTGGGTGATCGGGGCTATGGTCAGTGCATGTACAACCGGCTTAGGGTAACTGACTACCAAGCCTTCAGTTACGGCCCGGGTGTAGAGCTCATGTAAAGGTGCATCGCACTCTAGGCCCCGTGCACGCGCCTGGGCACTGATATTGGGCGAATTTTTAAATTGCTCCTGAAAAGAAAACATAATGGGATTAGCGATAAAAAAAGCAAACATATTACGAATGTACTGGCAAAAAACACTCTTTACCGAGGTGTCGCTATTCACGTCGCCGAAATAGGCATTTGCCGATTCTTCCTTGAGCATCACATACAGCTTGTTGAGCATGTCTTCCTTATTTTCAAAATAAACATATAAGGTTGATGCCGATACGCCGGCCGCCCGGCCAATTTTCGACATGGATGCACCGGCAAGCCCTTGCTCGGTGACGACTCGCATGGCAGCGCGATAGATGGCTTGCTTTTTATTATCGTCTTTTAATCTCATAACAAAACGAACGTTCACTTAAGGCAGGAGGATTATTATCCTTTGGGTCTAATGCTGTCAACGACCAGTGGCGACCAGGCAAACTTAGGTTACAAATTGTCAAATGTAGGCACGTATTTTAACTCTGTGTGTCTCTTGGTGTGAGGCAGTTACAAGTAGTTACCCTTTATGTAAGAGGACATCCGATTCAGTATGCTAAAAATTAGCATCTTCCTTGCTGATTTCCCGCATTACAATTCACAAAAACGCACACTAAACTGGCTGTAACAGAACTTTGGAGAAACCCAATGAAAGTTTTACATGTTTTACGCGCTCAGCCGACCCAGGATGGTGACGGCGTTAATATTCGCCGCGTGGCCGGTTTTGATGGTCGTTACCTTGACCCTTTTTTAATGCTGGACGAGCTTAAATCCGACGATCGAAAAGATTATATGGGTGGCTTTCCGCCGCATCCCCACCGCGGCATCGAAACCTTTACCTATCTGATAAAAGGCGGTTTTGAGCACAGGGATCACCTGGGTAATCAAAAGGCCATTCGCAGCGGCGATGTGCAGTGGATGAGTACGGGTCGTGGGGTCATACACAGTGAAATGCCCTTGGCCGAAAGTGAGGGCCTGCATGGTTTTCAAATTTGGATCAATATGCCGAGTGCCGACAAAATGCGTCCGCCTCGCTACCAGGATTCTACCTCCGCTCCCTTGCCGGTCATTGAAAATGGTGCCGGCGCTCGTCTGCGAGCGCTTGGTGGTCGTTGGCAAGTGGCAGAACAGCTGGCCGAGTCGCCGCTTAATAATCTGGCGGCAGATGCGGCGTTGGCCGATGTGGAGCTGCAACCTGGCGGGCGGCTAGATTTGGCACCGTTACATCAGTCTAAGGTGATGGTCTATATCCATACGGGCAGCTTGGCGCAGGGCCAATATAAGGCGGGTGATCTCTTGATCCTTGAGCCGGGCAGTGACATTGCTCTTAGCTCGGAGCACGGAGGCGGCGCTTTGCTCCTGGCCGGTGAGCCTTTGGAGCAGCCTATAGCCCATATGGGGCCCTTCGTGATGACCACGCAGGAAGAGTTGATGCAAGCGGTGCGGGACTATCAGGCCGGTCGTTTTGGTACAATCGAATAGGAGAGCAGCATGGGATTATTAGTTCAAGGTAAATGGCGTGATCAATGGTATGACACCGAATCGAGTCAGGGTGAATTTAACCGTGAAGCGGCTCAGTTGCGTAACTGGGTGACGGCCGAAGGTGAAGCGGGCCCAAGTGGTGATGCGGGGTTTAAGGCACAAAAGGGGCGCTACCATTTATATGTATCTCTGGCTTGCCCCTGGGCCCATCGCACCCTGATATTTCGCAAACTTAAGGGCCTGGAGAACTACATAGGTGTGTCCGTGGTCAGCCCGGATATGCTCTCAAACGGTTGGACCTTCAATCAAGGAGAAGGTAGTAGCGGCGACGCTTTGTTTGCCAGCGAGTTTATGCACCAGATCTACACGCGTAATAAAGCCGATTATAGCGGTCGGGTGACCGTACCCGTGCTGTGGGACAAACAAACCAACCGCATTGTCAGCAATGAATCAGCGGAAATCATACGCATGTTTAACTCGGCGTTTAACGCCCTGACTGGGGACGAACAAGACTTTTATCCGAGTGAGTTGCGCAGCGAAATAGACGAGATCAACGCCTTTGTTTACGAAAATATCAATAATGGCGTGTATCGCGCCGGTTTTGCCACCTCGCAGCGAGCCTATGAGCAAGCCTTTGATGATTTGTTTAAGGCCCTCGATCATCTGGAGCTGCGCCTGAGTAAGCAGCGCTATTTGGTGGGCAACAGGCTCACCGAGGCAGACTGGCGTTTATTCACTACCTTGATCCGCTTTGATGCCGTGTACTTCGGCCATTTTAAGTGCAACCTGCGCACCATAGAGAGTTATCCGAACTTATCTCAATATGTGCGTGAGCTGTATCAGTACCCGGGTGTGGCCGAAACCACCGATTTTAGCCATATTAAGCGTCACTATTATTTTAGCCATGGGCAAATTAACCCCACCCGCGTGGTGCCTAAGGGACCCAGCCTCGACTTTACTCGCCCTCATAACCGCCGCTTTTTCGCTTAGGCGTGTGGTAATTTATGTCGCGTTGGTAACTACCCGGCGCGACACTCTCTTGTCTGGTTTTTACTTGCTTGCGTCTTTATGTGTAAAATTATCCGAATTCAATCTAGTCCCTTATTAAGGCACTCCGAGGGCAGAAATGGCGGCTAATCACAGCCGGTTTCTGCCTTTTTTACGCTCAATTTTTAATACAAAATACCTAGCTTTTATCCGCTCTAGGGGGCGAATAGCCTGAGCTTTTCAAGGTTAAACTTGAATAAAAAGTGAACGAAAGCAGGGTATCTAATCACTCGATCCACTTTTTTCCACCTAATTCATAGACTTCCCTTAAGGCCGCATTTTATCTAGGGTTTCGCGCCATTTTCCATACTTTCATTGCTTGACAAAAAGCCTTGTCAAGCCCTAGACTGTAGTTCAGTGGGAAATTGTGGGTATAAGTGGATCTTTATGGATCTATGACCCGCAAACAATAATAAGCAACAAACGGACGGCATTTTTAACTCATGTTTCGCGGCACAAGCACACTCAGCCTTGATGACAAGGGCCGGTTTGCGATACCAACCAAGTATCGTAATCAGCTGCTTGCGGATAATGGCGGCGAAATTATATGCACCATCAATATTGGCGACCCCTGTTTGTTGCTTTACTCCCTCAGTGAATGGCAAATCGTTGAACAGCGTCTCGCCGCCCTATCGAATATGAAAGAACGAGCCAAACGCATGCAGCGCTTGGTGCTGGGTAACGCCATGGATTATCAGCTTGATAAGAATGGGCGCGTGTTACTGGCACCGAACCTGCGCGATTATGCGAAACTCGGCAAGAAGATCGTCTTAGTAGGGCAATCGAACAAGTTTGAAATCTGGGATGAGACGTTGTGGCAAGAGCGGATGGCCAAAGATATTGCCATCGAATTAGAACAAGATTTTGATCAGGATGAAGATCTCGGCGATTTTTCATTCTAACTCTATAGGGCGCGAGCACACGCATGAGCGAAGAATTTCAACACATCTCCGTACTGATGACGGAAACCATTGATGCCTTAGCAATTAAGCCAGACGGCATTTACATCGATGGTACCTTTGGCCGTGGCGGCCACTCCAGCGAGATTCTTGCCCGTTTGGGAGAAAAGGGCCGCTTACAGGCCATAGATCAGGACCCTACGGCCATTGCCGCCGCTGAGCGCT
Source organism: Pseudoalteromonas sp. T1lg48 (assembly GCF_002964785.1). GTDB lineage: Bacteria > Pseudomonadota > Gammaproteobacteria > Enterobacterales > Alteromonadaceae > Pseudoalteromonas. The sequence goes on along the minus strand of NZ_PQCC01000002.1, from coordinate 496,910 downwards.
TTGCCAACGACCCTCGTTTTAGCATTGCCCATAGTCGCTTTTCGCGCCTTGATGAGGTCGCCGAGGCGGCCGGGATCACCGGCCAGGTCGATGGTATCTTGTTGGATATCGGCGTTTCTTCGCCGCAGCTGGACGATGCCGGACGTGGCTTCAGCTTTATGAAAGACGGCCCGCTGGATATGCGTATGGACCCAAGCCAGGGGCGCAGTGCCGCCCAGTGGTTGGCCGAGGCTGAATTAGAGGACATGGTGTTTGTGTTTAAAAAGTACGGCGAAGAGAAATTTGCCCGCCGTATTGCCACCAAGATCATCGAAACCCGAGCACACACCGAGATTAACTCCACGGCGCAATTGGCCCAGTTAATTGACGAGGCGGTGCCGGTGAAAGACAAACACAAGCACCCGGCCACACGTACCTTTCAGGCCATTCGTATTTATATCAACAGCGAACTAGAAGAGATTCAAACCGCGCTGCAGGCATCTCTGTCGGTGCTTAAACCCGGTGGTCGCCTGGTGGTGATTTCCTTCCATTCGTTGGAAGACCGAATCGTAAAACAATTTATCAAAAAGCAGAGCAAGGGAGAGGCTGTGCCTAGAGGTCTGCCATTAACCGACGCACAATTAAAGAAAGAACTGACGTTAAAGGCAGTAGGCAAAGCCATTAAGCCGAGTGATGAAGAGATCGCTCGCAATAGCCGTGCGCGCAGCTCCGTCCTTCGTGTAGCCGAGAGATTGGGATGAGCCAACAACCAGTAAAACGCCAACCAAACCTCTTCGTCGAGATTATACGGGGATTGATTGACAACAAGCTAACGTTGGGGCTGCTTTTTTCTATTCTGTTCAGTGCGTTAGCCATAGTCCAGGTAACGCACTTATCACGGGCGCAGCTGATTGCTCAAGACAAGCTGCTGCAAGAACGTGACGAGCTTGACCTAAATTGGCGTTATTTATTGGTAGAAGAAGAATTTTATTCTCAGCATGCACGGATTGAGCAAATTGCCACCGAGCAGCTGAATATGAAGCGACCAACCAGTGAAGATGAAGAAGTGGTGATAGTGCCATGAGAGCAGCGAAACGCAAAAGCAATGCAAACAATTTAATTACCTGGCGTTTTGTGCTGGTATGCGCTGCTGTGCTGCTGGTTTTTGTGACGCTGGTGGCCCGTGCCGCCTATTTGCAGGTGATCGAGCCGGATAAGGCGCGCAGTGAAAATGCTAAGCGCACCGTAAGGGTAGAAAAGTTGCATGTGCAGCGCGGCATGATCTTCGACCGTCAGGGCAAAGAGCTGGCTGTAAGTGTGCCCGTGGTCAGCGTTTATGCCGACCCTAAGGCTATCGACAAGTACCTGCAAAGCAAGGTGGTGAAGCGCGCGAAAAAGCAAGGGGAAGATCCGCAGGATATCCTCGACCGTCCGGCTCACCTGGCCGAACTTAAGACCGCCTTTTACAAGCAGGATATGCGCTGGCGCGAGCTTGCCGATGTGTTGCGCCTAGAGCGTGCCAATGTTGATACCCGCTTAACCGGCGACAAAGACCGTCGATTTATCTACCTAAAACGTCAGGTAACACCGGCGGTGGCCAACTATATCGATGAGCTGAATCTGCCCGGTGTGCACCTGCTTGACGAGTCCAAACGTTATTACCCAGCCGGTGAAGTCACCGCCCATGTACTCGGTTTTACCAATATCGACGGCCATGGTATCGAGGGCATCGAAAAGCTCTATGACGAAGCGCTGACCGGTACCGAAGGGCGCCGCACTATTCGTAAGGATGCCCGTGGCCGCGAAGTTGCCGTCTTGGACGAGCGCCAGCGCGTGGAGCCGGAAGACATTCAGCTGTCTATCGATCAGCGTATTCAGGTTATTGCCTACAAAGCGCTTAAATCTGCGGTACTGACCTATAAGGCAACATCCGGCTCCGCCATGGTGGTGGATGTTAAAACCGGCGAGATCCTGGCCATGGTTAACAGTCCTTCGTTTAATCCCAATAATTTGGAAGATGCGGCGCCCCATAAACGTCGTAACCGCGCTATTACCGACCTGTTCGAGCCGGGTTCAACCATTAAACCGCTGACTATCCTGGCCGGTTTGGATTATGGCAATATCGACGCCAACGATACCATAGACACCTATCCGGGCTGGATGCGTGTTGGTGGCAGCCTGGTACAAGACACCCGTAACCGTGGCGAGATGTCACTGCGCGAGATCCTCAAGGTTTCAAGTAACATGGGTGTGGCGAAGATCTCCCAAGATCTGCCTAAAGATTATTTTGTTGGCCTGTTCGAGCGCGTAGGCTTTGGCAGCGACACCGGCACCGGTATGATAGGCGAAAGCAGCGGCCTGTTTTATCCAAACCGCCGTTGGTCCGATTTTGAAATTGCCACGCTGTCGTTCGGTTATGCCATTTCGGTGAGCACGGCCCAGTTGGCGCGCTTTTATGCGACCCTGGGTGCCGGCGGCATTTCACGCCCTCTGACCATATTAAAACAAGAAGAACCCTTACCCGGAGAGCGTGTTTTTCAAGAACAAGACGCTAAAGCCGTTGTCGAAATGATGGAAAGCGTATTTGAGAAGGGCGGCACCGCATCCAAGGTGAAGGTCGACGGTTATCGCGTCGCGGCGAAGACAGGTACATCTAAGAAAGCGGTTGCCGGCGGATACGGCGACGAATATGTCGGCTATTTTGCCGGTGTCGGTCCGGTCAGCGACCCGCGCCTGGCTGTGGTGGTCATGGTCAACGAACCCGGTGGTGATGTGTATTATGGCGGTGCCACCGCGGGTCCGGCCTTTGCTGAAATCATTTCCAATGCGCTGCGTATTCTGAACGTGGCGCCCGATTTAGAACCGGTAGCCAACCTAGCAGTAAAAGGAGGTGGAGATGCGTAATCTTCGCGAAGTACTCGCCCCTTGGGGAATCGATACCGAGATAGGCTTGGTCAACGAATTACAATTAGATAGTCGCCGCGTTCAACGTGGCGATGTGTTTGTGGCCATTAAAGGTCATCAACTCGACGGCGGTCAGTTTGCTCAGCAAGCCATCGCCCAAGGCGCCAGTGCGGTGATTGCCGACAGTCGCTGTGAACTAAATTGCGACGATGCGCGCATTATCGTCATTGATCGTCTCAGCCTGCGTTTAAGCGAGCTGGCGGCGAGCTTTTATGGCCAGCCCAGTCATGCCTTCGATTTGGTCGGGGTAACCGGCACCAATGGCAAGTCATCGACTACGGCGATGATCGCCACCCTGGCTCAGCATTGCCAACATCCCAGTGCCATTATCGGTACCTTAGGCTGGGGTGAGCTGGACAAGCTCAATGAACTGGCCAACACCACACCCTCGAGTGTTGAGCTGCAGCAGATCTTTGCTCAGCTAAAAGAGCAGCAAAAAGAGCTGGTGGCGATGGAAGTGTCGTCTCATGGCCTGATCCAGGGACGTGTTGCCAACAGTCGTTTTAAGGCCGCAGTGTTCACCAATTTATCCCGTGATCACCTCGACTACCATGGTGATATGCAAAGCTACGGCGATGCCAAGCTGATCCTGATGCGTGATTGCGATGCCGAGTTGGTGGTGCTCAATCAGGACGATGCGGTGGCACAGACCTGGCTGGAAAAATATGAATTTCCCGAGTTGGTGGTGTATGGCCGTAAAACGCTGCCACCCACCCATGGCCGTTATCTGTATTTCAGCAAGGTGCAATTCCTTCCCCATGGCTTGAAGGCGCATATCGAAAGCAGTTGGGGCGAGGGTGAAGTCACCTTACCGCTGTTTGGCGAGTTTAACCTGTATAATCTGGGGGCCGCGCTGGCCACTTTGTTGGGACTGGGCTATCCACTAGAGCAGTTGTTGGCTGCCTGCAAACAACTACAGCCCATCGCCGGACGCATGCAGGCCTACAGCGCCGCTAACGGTCTGACCTGTGTGGTTGATTATGCTCATACGCCCGATGCCATCGAATTGGCCCTACAGGCGCTGCATCAGCATGCGTCAGGCAAGGTTACCTGTGTGTTCGGCTGTGGCGGCGACCGCGACAAGGGCAAGCGTCCATTAATGGCGAAGGCGGCGCAAAAGTACGCCGATCGTATTGTGGTAACCAGTGACAATCCGCGCAGCGAAGACCCACAAGCCATCCTCGATGATATCCGCGCTGGTTTCAGTGCCAACGTCGATGTGCAGTATGAAATTGACCGAGCCAATGCCATTGCTTTGGCTATCACTCAGGCGCAGCCGGGCGATATTGTCCTTATTGCTGGCAAGGGTCACGAGGATTACCAGATTATCGGCGATCAGGTATTGCCATTTTGTGATCGCACCTTGGTGCAGCAGTTATTGGCACAAGGAGCAACATCATGATTAGTATGGACTTAGATTGGTTAGCCAAAACCTTAGGAATCAGCTATCAGGGCAGTAATTGCACCCTGAGCAATATTAATACCGATACCCGCACTCTGTGCGCCGGCGAGGTTTTTTTGGCACTGCAAGGCCCTAACTTTGATGGCCACAACTTTATCGATGTCGCCGAGCGTCAAGGCGCGGTGGCAGTGATTGTGGCTCATCCGGTAGAAACCCACTTACCTCAGCTGGTGGTAGCCGACACCCGTATTGCCCTAGGGCAAATTGGCGCCGCGGTAAAAGCCTTCGTTGCGCCAAAAACCATCGCCATTACCGGCAGTGTGGGTAAAACCACGGTAAAAGAGATGTGTGCCGCCATCTTGGCACAAAAAGGCCCGGTGCTGGCCACCAAGGGCAACTTTAATAACGACATCGGTGTACCACTGACCTTGTTGCGTCTTGAGCCTCAGCATCAATACGCTGTGATCGAGCTCGGTGCCAATCATCTTGGCGAAATTGCCTATACCACGGCTTTGACCAAGCCGGATGTGGCTGTGGTTTGTAATGTGGCCGAGGCGCACCTCGAAGGCTTTGGCTCCCTGCAGGGCGTGGCCACCGCCAAAGGCGAAATTTTCACGGGCCTGGCAGAGGACGGTGTGGCGGTGATCAATGCCGACAGCGAGTTTAAACAACAATGGCTCGATGGCCTGGGGACTCGCCGGGTTAAACAGTTTTCAACCAGCGAACACCTGGATGTATGGGCCGAAGAGGTGACATTAGACGCCTTGGCTCGGCCTTCCTTTATGCTTTGCAATGCTGATGAGCGGGTGCCCGTGACCCTGGCCATGCCCGGCCAGCACAATGTCACCAACGTGTTGATAGCGGCGGCATTAACCAGCAGCCTGGGCTGTCGCCTGGCGGACGTGGCTAGTGGCCTGGCCAACATGGCGCAGGTGAAAGGGCGCGTGAATATTATCGAGGTAACAAGTCAGCTTACAGTCATTGACGATACTTACAATGCCAACGTGAGATCGGTACAAGCGGCCATTGACTTATTGGCGCAAGTGCCTGGTTTCAGGGTATTAGCTCTCGGCGACATGAATGAACTCGGCGAAGGCGCTCGTGAATACCATCAACAAGTAGGTGAATATGCCAAGCAAAAAGGCATTGAAGCCGTCTATTCTCTGGGCGTATTAAGCCGTACGCCAGTGATGTCTATGAACAAGCCGGACGCCACTTTTCTGGGCGCGACCAACTTCTTGAGCAAATGCTTAAGGACTTACGACATACACAACAAAAAATTACGGTAGTCGTGAAGGGATCGCGCAGTTCTCGCATGGAGCTTTTAGTGGAAGATTTAGTGGCGCATGGCAAACAGTTAGCCGGCGAGGGAGAGAAGTAATGTTAGTGTGGCTGGCTGAATACCTAACCCAGTTTTACAGCGGGTTTAATGTATTTTCTTATTTAACGCTTCGAGCCATCTTAGGAATTTTGACGGCGCTGATGCTGTCTTTGTATTTTGGTCCGAAACTCATTGCCGCATTGCAGCGCATGCAGATCGGTCAAACCGTACGTGACGACGGTCCGCAGTCTCACTTAAGCAAGTCGGGCACCCCAACCATGGGGGGCTTGCTGATCCTGGGGGCAATTTTTGTCAGTACCCTGTTATGGGCCGATTTAAGCAATAAATACGTGTGGGCCACCTTGTTTGTGATTGGCTCACTCGGCGTGGTGGGCTTTATTGATGATTATCGCAAAGTTATTCGTAAAGACCCGAAGGGCTTGATTGCCAAATGGAAATACTTCTGGCAATCGGTGATTGCCCTGGTCGTTGCCTTTGCCCTGTATGCCAGCTCGCAGCAGGCGGCGGAAACCGCCCTGATAGTGCCTTTCTTTAAAGACGTGATGCCGCAACTGGGCCTCTTTTACATCATCATGACCTATTTCGTCGTGGTGGGTACGTCCAATGCCGTAAACCTTACCGACGGCCTTGACGGCTTGGCCATAGTGCCAACCATTTTAGTGGCCTCGGCGCTGGCGATCATGGCCTATGTGACCGGTCATGCGAACTTTTCAAGCTATCTGCACCTGCCGCATCTGCCGCTGACCAGTGAACTGGTTGTGGTCTGTACCGCCATCGTCGGTGCCGGCCTGGGCTTCTTGTGGTTTAACACCTATCCGGCACAGGTCTTTATGGGCGATGTGGGCTCTTTGGCCCTGGGTGGTGCGCTTGGCATTATCGCCGTGTTGGTGCGTCAGGAGTTGGTGTTAGTGATTATGGGCGGGGTCTTCGTGATGGAGGCTGTGTCGGTGATCCTGCAGGTGGGCTCATATAAGTTACGGGGCGAGCGGATATTCCGCATGGCGCCTATTCACCACCATTACGAATTAAAGGGCTGGCCGGAGCCGCGTGTTATCGTGCGCTTTTGGATTATTTCTATCGTGCTGGTACTTGCTGGATTGGCAACACTGAAGATTAGGTAAATGGGCTATATCAAGACGCTTAAAAATAAACGTATTGCGGTGCTTGGGCTGGGTGTTTCCGGCCTGGGCACAGTGCGTTTTTTGCATGCCCATAAGTTAGCGCCGGTGCTGATCGACTCGCGCCAACAGGTGCCCACGCAACTGTGGTTAGACTCTTACGTACCGCACCTGGAGCAACGTTTTGGTTCCTTGGCTGATGCCGACCTGACATCCTTCGATTTAATCTTGATTGGTCCGGGACTTGCCCTGGCCACCCCCGAGGTGCAGCAAGCCATTGCCGCCGGTGTGGAGGTGATCGGCGATGTTGAGCTATTTGCCCGTATCAATACCAAGCCGGTGCTGGCGGTGACCGGCTCTAACGGCAAGTCGACCGTGGTTTCCCTGCTGGCCAAAGTGCTCGAGCGCGGCGGTCTGCATATTGGTCTTGGTGGTAATATCGGTACTGCGGTATTGGATTTACTGGCCCAGGACGCCGATGCCTATGTTTTAGAATTGTCGAGCTTCCAGCTGGAAACAACCTCCAGCCTAGCAGCGAAAAGCGCCTGTATTTTGAATCTGTGTGAAGACCACATGGACAGATATGAGGATATGGGCGGCTATATAGATGCCAAGCAGCGTATTTATCAGGGCTGTGAGTTTGCCGTTTACAATAGCGACGACGCCGCCACCGAGCCGCAGCAGGATAATACCGCCGAGCGCATGAGCTTTGGCCTAGACAAGGGCGACTACCATATCATGATGCACGAGGGTGAAGCCTACTTTGCCTTTCGTCAACAGCCTATTTTGCCCTGTGCCAGCAGTTTGTTGCCCGGCAGTCATAACCGTTTAAACGTGCTGGCAGTGATGGCCTTATGTCATCCTTTCGCCTTTGACGCCGGCGTGTTTGAGCGGGCGTTGCAGGAATTCACCGGCTTGGATCACCGCTGCCAGTATGTCGATACCCTCGATGGGGTACGCTACTTCAACGATTCTAAGGCCACCAATGTGGGGGCTACCATAGCCGCGATTAACGGCTTTGCCGACGAACCGGGACGCTTGATTTTAATTGCCGGTGGCGATGCCAAGGGGGCCGATTTGACGCCTTTGCAACAGCCGCTGGTCAACCAGGTCGATGAACTGATTTGTTTGGGTAAAGATGGTGCCGCCATTGCAGCACTCAAGCCCGGTGCTCATCAGGTCAGTGATATGGCCGCAGCGGTGCGTTGCGCCAAAGCCTGCGCTCGTGCTGGCGACATTGTTTTACTGGCACCGGCCTGTGCCAGTCTGGATATGTATGCCAATTACATGATGCGCGGTAACGACTTTGCACAACAGGTGCATGAGGGGGAGGCATGAGTTGGGATCGCATTAAAGACCTCTTGCATCTGAAACCCTCGGGCCAGTTGTATGACGTTCCCCTGCTTTATACCCTGCTGTGTTTGGTAGGGATTGGTTTTGTGATGGTAACCAGTGCGTCCATGCCAGAAGCCGAGCGCCTGTTCGATAACCCGTATCATATTATGGTGCGTCAGGCGGTGTTTATGGTGATGGCGCTATTTTTATTTATCCTGGCAACCAGTGTAAAAATGCAATGGTGGAAGGTCGCCAACACCTACCTGCTATTTATGGGGTTGGGACTCTTGGTTGCGGTGCTGGTGCTCGGCAATGAAATCAATGGCTCGAAGCGTTGGATCCCCTTCGGCCCCATTAATATTCAGGCCTCGGAAGTGGCTAAGCTGTTTTTCTTTAGTTACCTGGCCGGCTATCTGGTGCGTAAGCGCGACGAGGTGCAGGAAAACTTTAAGGGTTTTGTGAAGCCCATCAGTGTCTTTGTTGTGTATGCCGGTTTGATCCTGTTACAGCCGGATCTTGGCACCGTGGTGGTGATGTTTGTGACCACGGTCGGCTTACTGTTTTTGGCCGGTGCCAAATTGTGGCAGTTCTTTGCCCTGATGCTCTCGGGTATCGGCTTGGTGATCGCCTTAATCGTATTTGAGCCTTACCGTTGGGCCCGAGTAGTGGGCTTCTTGGAACCTTGGGATGATCCCTTTGGTAAAGGGTATCAATTGGTGCAATCACTGATGGCCTACGGCCAAGGTGGCTGGTTTGGCCAAGGCCTGGGCAACAGCGTGCAGAAGCTGCAATACATGCCCCATGCTCACAATGACTTTATTTTTGCCGTGGTTGCCGAAGAGCTAGGCTTTGTCGGTGTATTCACTGTGTTGGTGTTACTGGGTACCTTGGTATTTAGAGCACTGCTGATAGGCCAACGTGCACTTAAGGCCAATAAAGAATATGAAGGCTATTTGGCTTTGGGCATAGGTATTTGGTTTGCATTCCAGTCCATGGTCAATGTTGGCGCCAGCGCCGGAATTTTGCCAACCAAGGGGCTGACCTTGCCCTTTATCTCTTACGGTGGCTCCAGTTTGCTGGTGATGGCCATTGCCGCCGGGGTATTATTCCGCATCGATTTTGAAACCAAGATGGCAACTAAGCAGGCGACCTCCAGGGGCAATGCCCGTGGGCATCGTCGTGTTGCACCCAGCCCTACAGCAGTACAGGAGGCAGCATGAATAAAACCTTAGTAGTGGTTGCCGGTGGCACAGGCGGACACATTTTCCCGGGCATCGCCGTGGCCCAATACCTGCGCGAGCAAGATTGGGATGTCTCCTGGATAGGCACAGATGATAGAATGGAAGCCGATGTGGTGCCCAAGCACGGTATCGACATCGACTTTATTCGCGCTCAGGGCGTCCGTGGTAACGGCTTAAAGCGCCTTTTCCAAGCGCCGCTTATGATAACTAAGGCATTTTTTGCGGCGCGGAAGATTTTAAAGAAACGTCGTCCTGCGGCGGTGTTAGCCATGGGTGGTTATGTCACCGGGCCTGTGGGTCTGGCGGCGAAGAGTTTGGGGATCCCCTTGGTGATCCATGAACAAAATGCCGTGGCCGGTATGAGTAATAAGTTGCTGGCCAAGCTGGCCAATACCTGTTTGGGAGCCTTCCCCGGTGCTCTGCCACAAAGTGACTTTCAAGTGGTGGGTAACCCGGTACGTCAGTCGCTAATGAATATTGCCCCGGCCGAGGTCAACGCCCCGATCAACATCCTGGTAGTGGGTGGCTCTTTGGGAGCGCAGGTGTTAAATGACACCTTGCCAGCGGTGTTTGCCGAGCTGGCGAAAAAGCATAGCCTGGCGTTGTGGCATCAAACCGGTAAGGGTCGTTCCAGCAAGGTGCAGGAGCAATACCAGATACATCAGCTTGACGCCAAGGTCAGCGACTTTATTGACGATATGGATGCCGCCTACGCCTGGGCCGACATGGTTATTTGCCGTGCCGGCGCCCTGACCGTCAGTGAAGTGGCGGCGGCCGGACGCATGGCCTTGTTTGTGCCTTATCCTCATGCCGTGGATGACCATCAAACCGCTAATGCCCAGTATTTGGTGCGCGGAGATGCGGCCTTGTGTATGCAGCAGGGCGCTTTTCATCAAGCCGCCGTGGTTGAGGCGCTGGCGCCCTATTTTCAGCAACCGGAATTAATTACCGAGATGGGTAAGCGCGCCAAAGCGCTGGCCAAACTCGAGGCAACCGCAGCGGTTGCAAAACAATGTGAGCAGTATAGTTAATGACAGTAACAACAGGCACAGCCCAACAGCAGGGCACGCAACAACAGGGTCAGCGACCGGCCATGCGTCGCGTTGAAACCATTCACTTTATCGGTATCGGTGGTGCTGGTATGGGTGGTATTGCCGAGGTTCTAGCCTATGAAGGGTATCGCATCACAGGCTCGGATATCGCCCAAAGTGCGATGACGGAACGCCTGATCAAAGCGGGCGCCGAGGTGTTTATCGGTCATGATCAGAACAATGTTAAAGATGCCTCTGTAGTGGTTGTCTCCACCGCCATCAATGAGCAGAATCCAGAGATTATCGCCGCCCGTAATGCCCGTATTCCTATCGTGCGTCGTGCGGAGATGTTGGCCGAACTTATGCGTTTTCGCCATGGTATAGCCATTGCCGGCACCCATGGTAAAACTACCACCACCAGTCTGGTTGCCAGTATTTTTGCCGAGGCTAAGCTGGATCCCACCTTTATTATTGGCGGCTTGCTTAATAGCGCAGGCAGTAATGCCCGAGTGGGTTCGAGTCGTTTCTTAATTGCCGAAGCGGATGAAAGCGATGCCTCCTTCTTGCACCTGCAGCCCATGGTTTCTGTGATCACCAATATTGAAGAAGATCATATGGATACCTACGAGGGCAGCCTGGAAAAGATGAAGGACACCTATGTGGAGTTCATTCATAACCTGCCGTTTTATGGTTTGGCCGTGGTCTGTATCGACTCGCCGGTTGCCCGTGAGCTGATCCCGCGCTTTTCCCGTCAGGTAATCACCTATGGTGAGCATGAAGATGCTGACTATCGCATGGCTGATTTCAGCCAGGATGCCAGTACCTGCTCCTTTACCGTGACCTCGAAGCAGGGGGAGCGCCTTGAGGTGACTCTGAATATGCCGGGCAAACACAATGCTCTGAACGCCACCGCGGCGATCGCCGTCGCCAAGGATGAAGGCATAGGCGACACCGCGATTTTACAAGCGTTGGAGAAGTTTGAAGGCATTGGCCGTCGCTTCCAGCATTACGGTGAATTCACCAATGAGCGCGGTAAGGTGATGTTGGTGGATGATTATGGTCATCACCCCAGTGAGGTAGCGGCCACCATTAAGGCGGCCCGCGATGGTTGGCCACAAAAACGCCTGGTGATGATTTATCAGCCGCACCGCTATAGCCGCACCCGTGATCTGTACGAAGACTTCGTTAAGGTGTTGGGCGACGTCGATCAGCTTATTTTGCTCGATGTTTATGCCGCCGGAGAAGAGCCGATTGTGGGTGCCGACTCCAAGAGTCTGTGTCGCAGCCTGCGCCAGCGCGGTAAGGAACCTCTGCACGTGGCCGACAACAATGAGTTGGCAAGCGTCTTAGCCACCACCTTGGCCGATGACGATCTGGTGATCACCCAAGGTGCGGGCAACATAGGTCAGCTAGTGAAAAAGCTGGCCGCAACCGAATTACAGATTGAAAAGTTACAGCAGGTGTCGTCATGAATCAGCCATTTGGCAAAGTAGCAGTTTTACTAGGTGGTTCATCTGCCGAGCGCGAAGTGTCGCTTAAATCCGGTGCCGCCGTGCACGCGGCTCTGGTTGAGGCCGGTGTCGATGCGCACCAGTTTGACCCGGCACAGCGACCCTTGCATGAGCTTGCTCAAGAGGGCTTTGAGCGCGTATTTATCGCCTTGCATGGTCGTGGCGGTGAAGATGGCACCCTGCAAGGGGCTTTGGAATTTATGGGTTTGCCCTACACGGGCTCAAGCGTATTGGGCTCGGCCCTGGCGATGGATAAAATTCGTTGTAAACACCTGTTTCAGGTGGCGGGTCTGCGCACTGCACCTTACGTGGTGGTGTCGAAAAGCCAAGGCTTTGATTGTGACCAGATTATGGCGCAACTGGGTCATGTGATGGTGAAACCTTCCCACGAGGGCTCGAGCATCGGCATGGCCGAGGCGAACAATGCCGAGGAATTAGCGCAGGCGCTAGAGGCCGCATTTAAGTTTGATGACGAGGTGTTGGTGGAGCAGTGGCTGAGCGGTCGCGAATTTACCGTATCGATTTTGGCCGACAAGGCGCTGCCGGTTATTGAAATGCGCACGCCGAGCGGTTTTTATGACTATCAGGCCAAGTATCAATCAAGCACCACGGAGTATTTCTGCCCAGCGGATCTGAGCGCAGCGCAAACGGCGCAGCTGCAAGAAATGGCGGAGCAGGCCTTTAATCTGGTGGGAGCCAAAGGCTGGGGCCGAGTCGATGCCATGCAAGGCGATGATGGCGAGTTTTACCTGCTTGAGGTTAATACCGTGCCTGGGATGACGGAAAAATCCCTGGTGCCAATGGCGGCCAAGGCTACGGGTGTAGATTTCACCGCGCTAGTGGTAAAAATATTGGAGCAAACTCTGTAAATGGCGACATGGAGAGAAAAGCTGAAAGAACTAAAACAAGGAACGAATTGGTCCTTGCTGTTTGGTTTGAGTTTTTTTCTGCTGGTGGTGTTCATGGTGCTGAAGTTGACCTTCAACTTCTCCGATTGGCTGGTCCGTGATAAGGACGCCCAGCTTAAGCAGTTGCAGGTTTTAGGCGAACCCAAATACACCGCCGAACGCGCCATTATCGAGGCCATTAAACAGGCGGATTTGGATAGCTTTTTTGAGCTCGATGTAAAGCAGGTGCAGGAGTTGGTCACCGATTTACCTTGGGTTGCCAGTGCCTCGGTACGTAAGCAATGGCCGGACACCTTGCAGGTGTATGTGGTGGAGCACCAGGCGGTAGCGTTTTGGAATGATGACCAACTGCTCAATAGTCGGGGGCAGGTGTTCACCGCGCCGCAGGATGGCATAAAAGATCGGCTGCCTAGCTTGTTCGGCCCCGAAGGCAGCGAGTTGGAGGCCTGGCAGACCTTTAATCGCTTTGAGGAGCTGTTTGCGGTGAACGGGCTGAAACTATCGAGTCTGGCGTTGTCGGAGCGTTTTGCCTGGCAGCTGTGGTTGGATAACGGCATTCGCCTTAATTTAGGGCGAGATGATAAAGCTAAACGCGTACAAAGATTTATTGATGTCTACCCGCACTTGAAAAAACGTCAAGATGTACAAGTAGATGTCGTTGATTTGCGATATGATACCGGGCTTGCGGTGCAGTTTAAGCCGCTGGCAGTAACGGAAGAAGAACAAAAGAGTAAGGTATGACCAAGTCAGTAGAACGTAACCTTGTTATCGGTTTGGATGTGGGCACCTCGAAAGTGGTGGCTACGGTCGGTGAAATCACCGATGACAACAAGCTCAGCATTGTTGGTGTGGGCCGCCAGGTATCCCATGGCATGGATAAGGGTGGCGTGAATGACTTGAACCTGGTGTCTGAGTCTATCCGTCGCGCCATCGATGAAGCAGAGCTAATGGCCGACTGCCGCATCAGCTCTGTGTATCTGGGTATTTCCGGTAAGCACATTCAATGTCAGAACGAAACCGGTGTAGTTGCAATTAACAACACCGAAGTGACCGATGAAGACATCGACAATGTGATTCACATTGCCCGCTCAGTGCCAATTTCAGCCGAACGCAAAATGCTGCATGCCTTGCCACAGGAATACAGCATCGACATGCAAGAGGGCATTAAAAACCCACTGGGCATGAGCGGCGTGCGTATGGAAGCCAAGGCCCATATCATTACCTGTTCCAATGACATGGCGAAGAACATCGAAAAGTGTGTCGAACGCTGTGGCTTACAGGTTGATCAGCTTATTTTCAATGCGTTGGCATCTTGTTATTCGGTACTGACCGAGGACGAGAAAGAGCTGGGCGTAGCGGTACTGGATATCGGTGGCGGTACCATGGACATCACCATCTATATTAACGGTGCCTTACGTCATTCCGCGGTGATCCCGGTGGCGGGTAACCAGGTAACCGGTGATATCGCCAAAATTTTCCGTACTCCTATTTCTCATGCCGAAGCCATTAAGGTGCAGCACGCTTGTGCCAGCAGCCAAATGGCCAGTAATGAAGAACAAATTGAAGTACCTAGCGTTGGCGGACGTCCTTCGCGTATTATGTCGCGCCACACCTTATCCGAGGTGGTTGAGCCGCGTTTTAGAGAGTTATTTGAACTGGCGCTCGAAGAAATTCGTCGCTCCGGTTTTGAAGATCAAATTGCTGCCGGATTGGTTGTTACCGGCGGCAGTGCAAAGATGACCGGTGCTTTGGAAGTGGCAGAAGACATCTTCCAAATGCCGGTACGTATCGGTAGTCCACTAGGGATAACGGGATTAACCGATTATGTAAGCGATCCCTCATTTGCAACCGCCGTAGGTTTGTTACAATATGGTCGGACCATGCAGTCGATCAACGCAACGAAATCGAAAGCGGACGAGGGTAACTGGTGGAGCCGTATTACTAAATGGTTCCAGGGTGAGTTTTAGTACTCAAGTCGGAGAGTAAACAATGTTTGATATGATGGAAGAGCACAGCGAAGAAGCTGTCATCAAAGTAATAGGTGTCGGTGGCGGCGGCGGTAATGCCGTAGAACACATGGTGCAACAGCACATCGAAGGGGTGAAATTTATCACTGCCAATACCGATGCGCAGGCACTACGTAAGTCATCGGCCGATGTCACGGTGCAACTAGGTACACAGATCACTTCAGGTTTAGGTGCCGGTGCCAACCCGGAAATCGGTAAGAAGAGTGCCGAAGAAGATGCCGAAACCATTAAAAGTGCCCTGCAAGGCGCAGACATGGTCTTTATCGCGGCCGGTATGGGCGGCGGTACGGGTACCGGTGCAGCGCCAGTGGTCGCTCGTCTTGCCAAAGAGCTGGGTATATTGACCGTGGCGGTGGTAACACGTCCATTCGATTTTGAAGGTAAAAAGCGTGCTTCGGCAGCGGATCAGGGTATTACCGAATTAGCGGAAATCGTTGATTCATTGATCACTATCCCAAATAACAAGCTACTAAAAGTATTGGGTAAAGGCACAACCCTGCTGGATGCTTTTGCTAAAGCCAATGACGTGCTTTACGGTGCGGTACAAGGTATTGCCGAGTTAATTACTCGCGCCGGCCTGATCAACGTCGACTTTGCCGACGTACGTACCGTTATGTCTGCCATGGGCACGGCAATGATGGGTTCGGCTTCGGCTTCGGGTCCAGACCGTGCACAAGAAGCGGCTGAAGCGGCTATTTCAAGCCCACTGCTTGAAGATGTCGATCTAACCGGTGCGAAAGGCATCCTGGTTAATATCACCGCGGGCATGGACCTATCTATCGAAGAATTCGAGATCGTCGGTAATCATGTTAAGGCCCTGGCTTCTGAGAATGCGACTGTGGTTGTGGGTACTGCCATCGATATGGAAATGAGCGATGAGCTACGCGTAACCGTTGTTGCAACTGGCCTAGGTGGCGACCGTCGTCCTCAGTTTGGTGTTGTGGATAATGGCTTTAAGCGTGCAGTGGGTTCTGATGTGAGCGCTCAAGGTACGCAGAGCACGCAGAGCACCTCTATGTTTGTACCAAGCTTTGCCACACAAGGAACTCAATCTGGTTTTGAAGAGTCAAAGCCGGTAGAAGAGTCATCGAGCAGCAATGCCGGTGCGGCTATGAGTCAGCCAAGTGCGCCGACGCCAAGTCAGGAAAGCAAGGCCAGTGCTGCGCCGAAGAAGCAGGATGAAACCGGTGATTATTTCGATATCCCGGCATTCTTGCGTAAGCAAGCAGATTAGTTTAAAAAACAAACTGATTTGTTAACTGGTGCGATGTGTGGTAGAATCCGCCGTCTAATTTTAGTTTAGTAAGTGAGCGAAAGCCTATGATCAAACAGCGTACGATTGCAGAAGTAGTCAAAGCCACGGGTGTTGGTCTCCACAAGGGTGAGAAGGTTTCCTTAACTCTCCGACCAGCGAGCGCGAATACTGGGATAGTATTTCGTCGCGTGGACCTTGATCCGGTTGTGGATTTCGAAACGACCCCGGAAGCGGTGGGCGATACGCAATTGTGTACCTGTTTAACTAATAAAGACGGCGTTCGCTTATCTACCACCGAGCACCTGATTGCTGCGGTAGCTGCGTTAGGCATCGACAACCTGATTGTTGAGCTTGATAGTGGTGAAGTACCTATTATGGATGGTAGCGCGCTACCATTTATCTATCTGCTACAAAAAGGTGGTATCGCCGAGCAGAATGTAGCCAAACGTTTTATTCGTATCAAAGAAAAGGTGCGCGTAGAAGAAGGTGAAAAATGGGCCGAAATCGAACCTTATGATGGTTTTCATATCGATTTCGAAATCGCCTTTGACCACCCGGCTATCAACGACAGTCGTCAGCGTATTGCCCTGGATATAACGGCTCAGAACTTTATCGAAGAGATCAGCCGTGCTCGTACCTTTGGCTTTATGAAAGACATCGAGTACATGCATGCCAACAACCTGGCTCTAGGTGGCAGCATGGACAATGCCGTTGTGCTTGACGAGTTTAAGGTGTTAAACCCAAATGGCTTACGTTATGCAGACGAGTTTGTTAAGCATAAGATCCTCGATTGTGTGGGCGATATGTTTATGACCTGCCACAACATTTTAGGTAAGTTAACGGCGTATAAGTCGGGTCATGACCTAAACAACAAATTGCTACGTAAGATCATGGCGACTGAGTCGGCATGGGAATGGGCAACGTTTGAAGATACGGTATCTATGCCTGCACCAGCCTTAGAGTTGCAGACAGCTTAAATGCACGAAACGATTTAAAATAAAAAATGACGCTTTAGAGCGTCATTTTTTTTGTCTGCCGTGTTGCGCCAGGCGCATTAATTTGAGCTGCAGCGAGGGGGGAGCATGTTCGGCAAGCATTTCCAAGGTTGTGAGCCGTCTGTTCGCTCATGGTGCGTGTGTTACTGGTCTCTTTGCTGACCTTCTGATTTTGCGTCCGCGCCTGTGCCAAAGGTGCGCGCTGTGCCGCATTGGGAGAGGTGACAATTTTCACCTGACATAAATCCACCAAGCCCTGCTGACGAAATGCCGAGAGAATATCCATCTTGATGTAGTTGAGTTTCATTGCCACTGTGGCGCTGTGAGCCTCGATGATCAGGGCGCCATCGCGAATATTGGCTACCCGGCACTTTTTCGCCAGGTTTTCGCCTACCGCCTGGTGCAGGGTATGTTGTTGCGAGGCCAGCTCCTGAGTTTTGGCGCCATAGCTGGCAATGCGCGAACCGAACCGCGGGTTTAATTGTCCCAGCACCTCGTTAAGTTGTTTTGGTGCATAGCGATCTTTTGCCATAAACGGCATCCACCTCTTGATTTTGACTGAATCGTCACCACTTCTATAGCAATGCTTGAGTCTCTATTGCTGTACTTTAGACCCACTTTATATTGCTAAGTTTGCAAAGATTTCTCTGAACGTTATGATAGGCCAGCGATAATACCAATGCCATTAGTTTTTAATAGGCTTTCTGCTGTAAAGGCAAGTTACCGGAAGTGCTTATGGAATTGGTATTATTAGGTGCTGCAATTCATTGAGTTTGTTATGATGTCGCTCAAAAGTACACCGCTCAAGCAGTCACACTCAATAGATCCACAATAGTCGCTCTTATGTAACTTGAGTGCGGTATAAATTGGATAAACGAAGTTCGCAAGTGACTCGGCAGCGTCCTTAGGGGTGACCCCGAAGGATAAACCAGAGCGCTTAACGCAGATGAGAATGTAACGGTTAAATCATGATCACGAAAATATTTACCAAAATCTTTGGTAGTCGCAATGACCGCACAATTAAAAACTTACGTAAAACGGTCGCGCTAATCAATGCCTTAGAAGGCCAACTAGAGTCACTCAGCGACGAAGAACTAAAAGCAAAAACCGCTGAATTTCGTGAGCGTTATGACAACGGCACAAGTTTAGATGACCTCTTACCAGAAGCCTTTGCGGTGGTACGCGAAGCGTCAAAGCGTGTTTATGGCATGCGCCACTTTGATGTACAGATGATAGGTGGCATGGTATTACACCAAGGCCGCATCGCAGAGATGCGTACCGGTGAAGGTAAAACCCTGACCGCAACCCTACCAGCTTACCTTAATGGTTTATCGGGTAAGGGCGTACACGTTATTACCGTGAACGACTACCTAGCCAAGCGTGACGCCGAAACCAACCGCCCACTATTTGAATTCCTTGGCTTAACCGTTGGCTGTAACGTGCCTGGCATGATGCCGATGCAGAAAAAAGACGCCTACGCTGCAGACATTACCTACGGTACCAACAACGAATTTGGTTTCGACTACCTGCGCGACAACATGGCGTTTAGCATCGATGAGCGCGTACAACGTCCGCTTAACTTTGCGGTTGTGGATGAGGTGGACTCCATCTTGATCGATGAAGCCCGTACGCCACTGATCATTTCGGGTCCTGCGGAAGATTCATCAGAGCTGTACACGCAAATCAACAAAATTGTGCCCGAGCTGGTCCAGCAAGAAAAAGAAGACGAAGAAGGTGTTGAAGGCGACGGCGATTACACCATAGACGAAAAAGGCAAGCAGGTTCACCTGACCGAGCGCGGCCAGATTAAAGTCGAAGAGCTGCTGACCGAGCGCGGCTTGATTGAAGAGGGCGACTCACTGTACTCGGCGGGTAACATTACCCTGCTAAGCCATGTGTACTCGGCACTGCGCGCCCACAAACTGTATCAAAAAGACGTCGATTACGTGGTTAAAGACAATGAAATCATCATTGTTGATGAACACACGGGTCGTACCATGGAAGGCCGTCGTTGGTCTGAAGGCCTGCACCAGGCGGTGGAAGCCAAAGAAGGCGTGAAGATCCAGAATGAAAACCAAACCCTGGCGTCAATCACCTTCCAGAACTACTTCCGTATTTACGACAAGCTAGCCGGTATGACGGGTACGGCGGACACCGAAGCGTTCGAGTTCCAGTCTATTTACGGCCTGGACACTGTGGTTATTCCTACCAACAAGCCGATGATCCGTGATGATCGTGCCGACCTGGTTTATCTGACTCAGGAAGAAAAATACGAAGCGATCTTGGCCGACATTAAAGATTGCCAAGAGCGTGGCCAGCCGGTACTCGTTGGTACTATTTCAATCGAAAGCTCGGAATACCTGTCGCAGTTTCTGCGTAAAGAGAAAATCCAGCACAACGTACTCAATGCTAAGTTCCACGCTCAGGAAGCCGACATCGTTGCCGATGCAGGTCTACCGGGCAAAGTCACTATCGCCACCAACATGGCTGGCCGTGGTACCGATATCATGCTGGGTGGTAACTGGCAGAGCGAAGTTGAAAAGCTTGATGACCCAAGCGACGAGCAAATCGCAAAAATTAAAGAGCAATGGCAAAAGCGTCATGACGATGTCATCGCCGCCGGTGGTCTACACATCATAGGCACCGAGCGTCACGAGTCTCGCCGTATCGATAACCAGCTACGTGGTCGTTCTGGTCGTCAGGGGGATGCCGGTTCAAGCCGTTTCTACCTATCGATGGAAGATGCCCTCATGCGTATCTTCGCCGGTGAGCGCATGACTAACATGATGCGTAAACTCGGTATGCAACGTGGCGAAGCCATTGAGCACCCTTGGGTTAACCGTGCCATTGAAAATGCCCAGCGTAAGGTGGAAGCCCGCAACTTCGACATTCGTAAGCAATTGCTTGAGTACGATGACGTGGCCAACGACCAGCGTCGTGTTGTTTACGCTCAGCGTAACGAACTGCTTGAAGAAGGCGATATTTCAGAAACCATCGATGCTATCCGTAACGATGTCATCAACGGCGTAATCGACCAGTACATTCCACCACAATCGCTGGCGGAAATGTGGGACGTGCCTGGCTTAGAAGACCGTCTAAAAGCAGACTATCTACTTGATTTGCCAATCCAGCAATGGCTTGCCGAAGACAACAAGCTGTTTGAAGAGAAGCTGCGCGAGCGCATCGTTGAAGAAGCCACTAACGCATATAAAGCAAAAGAAGAAATGGTGGGTCCACAAGTACTTCGCCAATTCGAAAAAGCGGTTATGCTGCAGAGCCTGGATCAACACTGGAAAGATCACCTGGCTGCCATGGACCACCTGCGTCAGGGCATCCACCTACGTGGTTATGCACAGAAGAATCCGAAGCAAGAATACAAGCGTGAGTCATTCGAGCTGTTCTCAGACATGCTAGAGAACCTGAAAACAGATGTGGTGAACATTCTGAGTAAGGTTCAGGTACGTGCCGAGGAAGATGTTGAGAAGGTTGAAGAGCAACATCGTAAGTCTGAAGAAACTCCGCGCCAGTATCAACACGCTGAAGCCGAGCAGGTTGGCGGTGAAGCGCCGGCCCCGGTATCGGCGCGCGCCGAACCTAAGGTAGGCCGTAATTCTCCTTGTCCATGTGGCTCGGGTATGAAATACAAGCAGTGTTGTGGCAAATTAAGTTAAGTATTCACTTACTTGAATAAAAAGCGGCCTATGCCGCTTTTTTTATGGAGCAGTTAATGAGTCAGAAAGTGGTAAATGTGGCCGTGGGGATCATTCTTCGAGGTGAGCAAACCTATATATGTAAGCGTCCGGATGATAAACATCAGGGCGGCTTGTGGGAGTTTCCCGGTGGTAAAATCGAAGTGGGTGAAACGACCACCGCGGCATTGGCAAGAGAGTTGCTGGAGGAAGTCGCCATTGACGTACACAGCAGCGAGTCCTTTATGTTGATTGAACATGATTATGGCGACAAACAGGTGCGTCTCGATATTCATAAGGTTAGCGACTTCAGCGGTGAGCCTCATGGCGCCGAAGGTCAGCAGGGTGAATGGGTGGCGCTAAGCGAATTGCACCGCTACGCCTTCCCGAAGGCGAACCAGGCTATTTTAGAAAAACTATGTTCATAAATTGTTACAAACTGCGTTTCTCGCTCTGCGCCCATGGGTTTAATATGGGCTAGTTGGGGATCACCTCTTTCATAATTAAAAATGGGATAACAATATGTTTAAAGTAACCTTAGCAGCGGCCGCAACGGCGCTGGCATTAGGACTTACCGGTTGTAGTGAACAAGCACAAAGTGCAAATACCGAAACTCAAGCGCAAAGCGTTGCCAAAGAACAAACAAAACAAGTGCAACAACTGAGCTCGGGCATTGATCTAGAAAACATTGATACCGCAGTGCGCGCACAAGATGATTTCTATTACCACATCAATGGTAAATGGCTAGAGCGCACCGAAATTCCGGGCGACAAGTCTAACTACGGTTCTTTCACTGCTCTTTATGACCAATCGCAAGCGGCACTGAAAGAAGTGATCGAAGCGGCGGCTAAAAACACCAAGGCGGCACCGGGCAGCGATGAGCAAAAGCTGGGCGCCTTCTACTCTAGCTATATGAATACAGACGCTTTGGAAGAGAAGGGCATCACCCCGCTTAAGCCATACCTGGACAAGATTGCCGGCGTTGCCGATAAAGCGGCACTGGTATCGTTAATGGCCGATCTGCGCATTCAAGGTGGCACCACACCATTTTCTTGGTACGTAAACAACGATGCCAAGAACTCAAGTCAGTATGCCCTTTATGTGTCTCAGTCGGGCTTAGGTTTACCGGATCGTGATTACTACCTGAAAGATGATGAGAAGTTTTCTACCATCCGCACGCAATATCTAACCTATATCACGGACATGCTAACCAAGGCCGGCGTTGAAAACGCAGACAAAGCGGCAAAGGATATTCTTGCCCTTGAAACCGAGCTGGCGACGGCGCAGTGGAGCCGAGTAGAAAGCCGCGATGCGACCAAGTCATACAACAAGATGACGGTTGCCGAAGCCAATGAGCTAACCGGTGCATTCGACTTTGCCCAGTTCTTAAAGCAATCAAAAATCAACACCGAAGATTTGGTTGTACGTCAGCCTTCTTATTTTGAAAAGCTAGGTGGCATCTTCGAGCAAACCGACCTGGCTACTTGGCAGAATTACCTAACATTCCATTTTGTTAGTAACTACGCAGATGAGCTAAGCAAGGAATTTGTTGATCGTAAATTTGCCTTCTACAGCACAACCTTACGTGGGGTTGAAGAGCAACAACCGCGTTGGAAAAAAGCGGTAGACTCAG
This sequence comes from Pseudoalteromonas sp. T1lg48, assembly GCF_002964785.1. Taxonomy (GTDB): domain Bacteria; phylum Pseudomonadota; class Gammaproteobacteria; order Enterobacterales; family Alteromonadaceae; genus Pseudoalteromonas. The sequence continues at coordinate 474,480 of NZ_PQCC01000002.1, read as the reverse complement.
CCAACTCGGTACTGGGTGAGCTGCTTGGGAAGGTGTACGTTAAAGACAACTTCCCGCCAGAAGCCAAGGCGCGTATGGAAGAACTGGTTGCTAACCTGATCAAAGGCTTCGACCAGGCCATCGACGGCCTTGAGTGGATGAGTGCCGAAACGAAAGTGGCAGCCAAAGAGAAATTGAACAAGTTTACGCCTAAGATTGGTTACCCGGACAAGTGGAAAGATTACTCGGCGCTAGAGATTAAAGCGGACGACCTAGCGGGTAACTTTATTCGTCACAGTGAGTGGGCATACGATGATATGCGTAACAAGCTGGGCAAGCCGGTGGATCGCAGCGAGTGGTTTATGACACCGCAAACGGTAAATGCTTACTACAATCCAGTGAACAACGAAATCGTTTTCCCTGCGGCCATCCTGCAACCGCCTTTCTTTAACCTGGAAGCGGATGACGCGGTGAACTACGGCGCCATCGGTGCGGTAATTGGTCACGAGCTAGGTCATGGCTTCGACGATCAGGGTTCGAAATACGATGGTGACGGTAACCTGCGTAACTGGTGGAGCGAGCAAGATTTGGCGCAGTTCCAGGAGCGTGGTCAGCAGCTGGTATCGCAATACAACGAATATGCCCCGTTTGAAGACGCTAATGTGAACGGCCAGCTGACGCTGGGCGAGAACATTGGTGACCTAGGCGGTCTAACCGTAGCTTATAAGGCCTACCAGTTATCACTGGGCGGTGAAGAAGCCCCTGTTCTGGATGGTTACACTGGCGATCAACGCTTCTTTATGGGCTGGGCGCAAATTTGGCGTCGTAAGTACCGTGATGAAGAGCTGCGCAATCGTTTGATGACTGACTCGCACTCACCAAGCCACTACCGTGTAATCGGTGTGCTGCCAAATATGCCTGAGTTCTATAAGGCATTCGACGTGAAAGAAAGCGACGAAATGTACATTAAGCCGGAAGATCGCGTTAAGATCTGGTAAGTTCGGCTAATTACTGCCAAGGCGCTTGTCTTGTTATCCTCGCCAAATAGAGGCAGGGTAACGGGGCGGCGCCTTTGTTTTTTATCGCACTTGTTTCCCCCGTTAACGCAAACCCATTGCCTTGGTCGTTATTTATCTACTAACTTTGTTATCTAATAAATAAAAGCAAAGAGTAGAGAATTATGAAGCGAATAAAACGAGGGTTTTTTCTAGCAGGAATTTCGCTAAGTCTACTGGCACCTTCAGCCACACTCGCCCACGATCGCATTACCGGCAAGGAATTTGCCACCCGATCCGAAGTCATCGCCAGCGAGGCCATGGCTGCCACCTCTCAGCCTTTAGCCACCCAGGTTGCACTGAATATCTTGCGTCAGGGCGGCAATGCCATTGACGCGGCTATCGCCGCCAACGCCATGCTGGGTTTGGTTGAGCCTACCGGCTGTGGGATCGGCGGTGATCTCTTTGCTATTGTTTATTCCGCCGAGGATGGCAAGCTGCATGGCTTGAATGCCTCGGGTCGCTCACCGCTTGGTTTGAGCTTTGAAGAGCTTAAGAAAATAACCAAGGACGAGGGGAAGATCCCCGCCTATGGACCGCTGCCGGTGTCAGTTCCCGGTGCCGTTGATGGTTGGTTTGAGTTACACGAAAAGTTTGGCTCTCTGCCCATGGCAGAAATTTTAAAACCCAGTATCGAGTATGCCGAAAAGGGCTTTCCCGTCAGCGAGGTGATCGCCTATTACATGCAGCGCAGTGTCGGTGCTCGGGGCGAATACCCGGGTTTTAAAGAGGTCTTTATGGCCGACGGCGAGATGCCGAAAAAAGGTGAGATATTTAAAAACCCGGCATTGGCCAACACCTACAAGCAACTGGCAGAAGGTGGTCGCGATGCCTTTTACAAGGGCGATATCGCCAAGGAAATCGACCGTTATATGCAGGAAAATGGCGGTTATATCCGTTACCAAGACCTGGCGGCCCACACCAGTGAATGGGTTGAGCCGGTGGCCACCACCTATCGCGGACACACCTTGTGGGAGTTACCGCCCAATGGCCAGGGTATCGCCGCCCAGCAGATCCTGAATATCCTCGAAGACTATGATCTTGCCGCCATGGGCTTTGACAGCCCCGAGTATATTCACACCTTTGTTGAGGCCAAGAAGCTCGCCTTTGCCGATAGGGCCAAGTACTACGCCGATCCTGCTTTTAACGACATTCCGGTGCAGCGTTTGATTTCCAAGGAATATGCCGCCGAGCGTCGCAAACTCATCGACCCCAATAAGGCGGCCAAGCGCGACCATGCCGGCCCGGTTGAAGGGGATACCATCTACCTGACCACGGCGGATAAGTACGGCAACATGGTGTCGCTGATCCAAAGCAATTACCGTGGCATGGGCTCGGGTATGACACCTGAAAAGCTTGGCTTTGTGCTGCAAAACCGCGGTGAATTATTCTCGCTTAAAGAAGGGCACTTCAATCAGTATGAGCCGGGCAAGCGGCCCTTTCACACCATTATCCCAGCGTTTGTCACCAAAAACGGCAAACCTTATATGAGTTATGGGGTGATGGGCGGCGCGACGCAGCCGCAAATGCATGCGCAGATCCTGATCAACATGATTGATTTTGGCATGAACCTGCAAGAGGCGGGGGATGCGCCGCGTATTCTGCACTCTGGCTCAACCCAGCCCACCGATGAGATCATGACCGATGGTGGTGTGGTGTCCTTGGAGTCCGGTTTTAGCATGGAAACGCGCCGTGAATTAATGAAAAAAGGCCATACCCTGCAAGAAGCCGTGGGCCCCTATGGTGGCTATCAGGCGATTCTCAAAGACCCGCAAAGCGGCGTTTATTATGGTGCGTCCGAATCTCGTAAGGATGGCCAAGCCGCCGGATATTAGGAATGACAGTCTGATTTTCAGGGCGGCCAAGGCCGCCTTTTATCTTTAATTGACGATTATTTAACATAAATGATAGCGCTGTCATTTTATATTTTATATGATGCTAACACGCGACAATCAGAATCTAAGGTCCAGGACCAGGAGTAAGCATGTTTAAAGCGAGCCTTATTGCGGCGTTAATAATGCCCTTGGCTGTACAGGCACAACTAAGCCAGGAGCAAATAAACGCGTTTGCCACAAACACCGAGTTCATGTTTGCGGTAAACAGCAACTTCCATAATGAGGATAAGAGCTTTCTTGGCAGTATTACGCTTACTAACCGCTCTGGAGTCAGCCTGCCCGCCGGTGAACAACCCTGGCAGATTTACCTGCACAGTGTGCGAAAAATTAATGAGGGTATCAGCCAGGGCTTGCGTATTGAGCATGTGAATGGCGATCTGCATCGTCTTAGCCCGACGTCCAGCTTTAACGGCCTAGCGGCCGGTGAGCAATTAGAAATTCCTTTTGAGGCGGCGGTCTGGATTGTTGCCTACAGCGACTTTATGCCCCGGGCCTTTATGGTGGGCCACAATACCGAGCCAGCCATTTTTGCCAATACCGACAGCGAAGACTTTGGCGATTTTGTTGCCCCTTTTACCCAGGAGCAACAGCTGCGTCGCTATAACCAGCCTCAAGATCTCACCCCCTTAATGACCGCCGAGCTGCGCTATGAACTTAATGCCAGTACCCAGCAGGAGGATGCCGATCAGGTGCAAACGCGCATTATTCCCAAACCCCAGGAGTTTGAGGTTAATCGCGGCAAAACCACTCTTTCCAATGCCTGGAAAATTCGTTATGCCGGACAATTGCAGGCGGAAGTAGCCTTGTTTCAGAGCGATTTAGAGAAAAAGTATCAACTGGCTCTCGAGGCGCAGGCCGATCATATCAGCGCTCCAAAAAGCAAGGTTATCAGCATAGGCGTTGATAGCAAAATCGGTAACAAAGAAGGCTATCGCCTGGAGATAGACGGCGAGCATATTCGCATTATCGGAGCCGACAATGCCGGCGCCTTTTATGGCATGCAAAGCCTGTTGGCCTTGTTGCCGGCAACGGGCAGTCCGACCCTGGCCAATGTGGAGATAAGCGACGCGCCCCGCTATCCGTGGCGGGGCATGCATTATGACAATGGCCGTAACTTCCATGGTAAAGAGGCCATGTTTAAGCTGGTCGAGCAAATGGCGCGATACAAGATGAATCGCTTGCACTGGCATTTCTCGGAAGATGAGGGCTGGCGTCTGCAGATCCCCGGATTGGAAGAGCTGACCGAGGTGGGCGCCTACCGCTGCTTCGATCTGGCTGAAGACCGCTGCTTGCTGACGCAGCTGGGTACCGGGCCCTTTAAATCAGGCTCGGGTAACGGCTATTTGAATCGCGCCGACTTTATAGAGTTATTGCGCTTTGCCAAGGCTCGCCATATCGACATCATTCCGGAAATTGAGGGCCCAGGCCATGCGCGGGCGTCCATTAAAGCCATGGAGGCGCGATACCGTAAACTGAAAGCGCAGGCCGAAGCCGTGGCCAGCAACTCGCTGCTCACTCCAAAAAACGGGGGCCAGGAGTTTTCAGGCGCGGATTTATCTAAGGCGACCCAATACCTGCTGACCGATCCCAAGGACAGCTCCAGCTATATTACGGTGCAGAATTACACGGATAACTCGATGAATGTGTGCATGGACTCCACCTATGCCTTTATCGACAAGGTCACCTATGAATTACAGCAGATGTACCGCGAGGCCGGCACCAAGCTGAACTATTTGCATATCGGTGGCGATGAGGTCGGCGCGGGCTCCTGGGTGGGCTCTCCCGCCTGTCAGGCGCTTTTTGCCGAACCCAATAATGGCGTTGCCGGGGTCGCAGATTTAAAGCCCTACTTTACCAAGCGCGTCGCCGACTTATTGCACAAACGCGGCATTGCCCCCGGGATCTGGGAAGACGGCATTATGTACGACAAGGTGAACTCTTTTAATCGCGATGAATACGCGAACAAAACCTTCTTTACCAATGCCTGGGATAATATTTGGGAGTGGGGCGTGGCCGACAGGGCCTATCGCCTGGCCAATGACGGCTATCAGGTGGTGCTCTCCCATGGTACGCATTTGTATTTTGATCATCCCTATGAGCCGCATCCCGAAGAGCGCGGCTATTACTGGGCGACTCGCTATACCGATACCAAAAAGGTCTTTGCTTACATGCCGGATAACGTCTACGCCAATGCCGATTTTACTCGCACCGGCGCCGCCATAGACAACCTTGAAGCCTTGGTGGGAAGGCCCATGCCTGCTTTGCAAAAGCCGGAGAATATTCTCGGCATGCAGGGTCAGGTTTGGTCGGAAACCATACGTACCGAGGAGCAACTGCAGGCCATGGTATTCCCCCGTATGCTGGCCGTGGCCGAGCGGGCCTGGAGCAAGGCCCCTTGGGAAGGAGAGCGGGTGGATGCGCGCTTACGTGAGCAAGATTGGCAGGCATTTTCCGCCACCTTGGCGCATAAGGAGCTGGCCAAGCTGGACCGCGATGGTATTGCCCTGCATCTGCCGGTGCCTGGTGCTAAGTTCAGTGAGGGTCGTGTGGTGGCCAACAGTGCTTTTGCCGGCTTGAAGATAGAATATAGCCTGGATCAGGGCGCTAGCTGGCACCTGTATGAGCAGCCATTTAAGCCTGCAGAGCCCGGTGAAATTTTACTGCGTACTCAAGTACAAGAGCAGGTCAGCCGCACCACGTCGGTGTCCGTACAGTAAAGGCGGAGAGCATGTCAGCGCTGTCAAAAATGGCAATTAATTGGTATTCTGAACTGCTCATTTTTACGACTAAAAAATAATAATAAATGGCGCTTTTAATGGCCGTTTGTTCAAGCAGAGCAAACGCCTTAAAGGTAAATATTTCGACAACGAGAAAGTGTTATGGAAGCAACAGTGTCTACAACCAAAAAACAAAGCAACTTTGTGCCTATGGCTATTGTTGCCACCCTGTTCTTTATCCTTGGGTTTGCGACCTGGCTCAATGGTTCATTGATGCCTTATTTAAAGCAAATTCTGGACTTAACGCCTTTGCAGGCTTCACTTATTTTATTCTCCTTCTATATCGCCGTGACCTTTACCGCGGTGCCTTCGGCGATCATCATCAAGAAGGTTGGCTATAAGAATGGCATGGCATTAGGTATGGCGGTGATGATGCTGGCAGGCTTTTTATATGTGCCGGCGGCCAAAACCCAGGTATTTGCGCTGTTTTTGTTTGCCCAGTTGGTGATGGGCATAGGGCAAACCCTGTTGCAAACCGCGGTTAACCCTTATGTGGTGCGTATTGGCCCGGAAGAGTCGGCGGCGGCCCGAGTCAGTGTTATGGGTATCTTAAATAAGAGTGCCGGAGTGCTCGCACCCATGGTATTTACTGCGTTGATTTTAAGTAACTTTACCGGCTTAGTGGGTAAAGATCTAAGCCAGGAAGAAATTGACCAAATGGCCAATAGCCTGATCTTCCCGTACATTGGCATGGCGCTGTTTATCGGTGTGTTGGCGCTGGCCGTTAAATTTTCACCCTTGCCCGAGTTAATCGATGACGACACCCAAGCCCATGAGAAGGGTCAGGTGAAGGCTGCCTTGGCGCGTCCTAATCTGGCTTTAGGTGTGCTGGCGTTATTCGTGTATGTAGCCGTTGAAGTGATTGCCGGCGACACCATAGGCACCTTTGCGCTGGCGTTGGGCGTTGAAAAGTACAGTGTTATGACCTCCTATACCATGGTCTGTATGGTCGTGGGCTATGCCTTAGGCATTGTGTTGATCCCACGGGTGCTGTCACAACAAACGGCACTGACTAGCTCGGCGATATTGGGCTCTGTGCTGACCCTAGCCATTGTCTTTGGCGATGCGCAATCGGCTATGATTGCCAACGCTTTGTTGGTGCCTTTTGGCGGCGTGGCGCTGCCCGATCCCTTGTTGCTGATTGCCGTACTCGGCTTTGCCAATGCCATTGTGTGGCCCGCGGTATGGCCGCTAGCGCTGTCCGGCCTGGGTAAACTGACCAGCGTAGGATCAGGGCTGTTGATCATGGGGATAGCCGGTGGTGCATTCGGGCCGTTATTCTGGGGCTTGGCAAGCGGTAGCGATGGCGGAGCTCAGGGACAGCAGAGTGCTTATTTGGTCATGTTGCCTTGTTATCTGTTCATTCTTTTCTATGCTATCAAAGGCCATAAGATGACTTCCTGGAAGTGATCGGAATCTAGATAAGTGGCAACCATCCCGTGTTAATGCCAGCGTATGCTGGCATTTTTTATGGCTAGGCGTTCAGCAACAGGGTGCGCAGCTGGCACAAGGACTTAACCTCATAGGTTGGGGTTAAATGTGCGGGCGCCAATTTTTCTCGGCGATTAAGCCAACAGGTGTCGATACCGGCATTGATGCCGCCTTGAATATCTGACTCCAGGGTATCGCCGACCATAAGGATCTCGCTTTTCGGCGGGTTACCCATCAGCGTAAAGGCGTGCTCAAACACCGCCATATGCGGCTTGGCATAGCCTACCTGCTCGGAGATCACCAGCCACTCGAATGTACCCTTTAAACCCGTTTGCTCTAGGCGGGCGCTTTGTAGCTCGGTAAAACCATTGGTAATGATCCCCAGTCGGGCCTTGCCTTGCAGGGCGTTTAACAGCTCGATAGCACCGGGCAGGGGCTGGCAAATTTGCGCCATGGCCTCCATAAACCACAGGTTTAACTGCTGGGGCGAGATATCCAGGCGCTCGGCCCAGGACATAAAGCGTTGCTCCTGCAATTGCTTCGCATTGATCTCATTGTTTTGATATTGCACCCACAGCGGCTTATTTACTTGCTCAAAGGTGTGGTAGTCCTGCTCGGTGAAGGCGACATTGAGTTTGGCGAACATGGCCTGCAAGCCGGCAAAAGCATCGAAATGAAACAGGGTTTCATCGGCATCAAATAATATCCAGGGATAACGCATGACTTAACTCGAAAATAGTTCGGGGTGATTAAAGGGCGCCATGGCCAGGGTAAGCGCTTGCTGATAGGTGCTTTGGCGGGTGGCATGGCCGCGGGTGAGTAGGCCAATGGCACCACCCTGTTGCTTGATATTGGTGGTATTAAAGGCCGCATCCATGACATCGCCAAGCTCGTGGCCTTGTTGTAACTGCTCAAATAAGGATTCGGGCAGGGGGAGATTGCAGCTTCGGCCAACACTCAATTGATGATTATCGGCGATCACCACATAAGCAAAGGTGGCGGCACCATAGTCGAAGCGGGCAGCGCCTCCCTCCATGGCCATATAGAAATCCCCCTGGTAATGCTCCTGGCAGTAGCGCACTCGGTTTTCGGCACCAAGTAGGGTGTCCGCTTCACCCATCGGTTGGTCGGCGACCCCGGAAGGGGCGTCGACACCCAGGCATTCGATCAGATGGTCGGGAAAGTAGGTGGCCAGGGTGGCTTTTGCGGCGTTCATTTTAACCGGGTTTTTGGAGCCGACGATCAGCTTAAGTTGTTTTGGTGCGGAACTTACTGCCATATCCTTGTCCTGTGGAATGCTTTTTGGCCATTGTAACATGGCAAAAAGAGGGACCACAGTCCTGAGGCTAATGTGGAGGAAACGGGTTAGTCTGCGGCGAATACCAGTAGGTTTTGGCCACCGTCCAGGTGTGTTTGGTAATCTTGATGTTGCCAGCCTAAGGTCGCGAACACTTTTGGCTCAAGAAGATGCCAGTGATTGATATTGCGAAAGCGCTTATGCACATGGGCAATGTTCTCGGCGATCTTTAAAATGGCGTAGTACAGTTTTTCCTCCTCGCCATGGGGCTCGTCTAGGAAATGTACGTCATGATGGTGCAGTATTACCTTGCACAGCGCGCTGGGTAAATGCCAGGAATGGGCCATATAGAATCCCAGCATGGCGTGGTTACAGGGGTAGCGCTGGTCTTCCAGAGCGGTGAGCGAAGCCTTACCGTCATCATTGGCGGCATTGAGCACCTGTACATAGTCCGGAAAATTCAGGGCCATCACCGGAATGCCGATATCATGAAACAGACCTAGGGTTTGCACATTGTCGAGGGCGATATCGTGTCTTAGCCCCTGAGCCAGATACAGACATAACCGTGATATTTCGGTGGCACTATCCCAAAAGCGGGCCAGAGAGATACAACAACTCGATTGATCAAAAACTTGTTTAACCAAGTAGCGGGAGGTGAGGTGGCTGATGGTGTTGAGGCCCAACAACTTAACCGCCTGCCTCACATCGGTGATTTCTAGCTCGGACATCAGCTCGGGCGAGTTAATAAGGCGCAAAACCGTAGCCGCCAAAGCGACATCGGCGGTGATCAATTCACTGACCTTATCCAGGCTGGGATCGCTGCGGTTCAATTCGGCCTGCAACTGATTAAGTGCCGCCGGCTTTACTGGCAGCTTAAAACCCACCTCAAGTTGTGAAAGAAGCTTGTCATCTATGCCCTGCATATTACCCCCGTGCCTGCATCATAAGTTTAGCCGATTTCCCATACGCCGCTAGCGCAACTGGCACCGGCGCTCCGTGGCACAGATGCCAATAAGGCAAGACAAGACTCAATAACAAGGCCATAATGGCCCTAGATAATAACCACAAGAATTGATAACCATGCGAACTCTTCTAAAACTCTGCTTTTTTATTATCGCCTTATCGGCGACGGCGGCTTACGCCGACGATAGCCCCTATATAGGCGCAATTGATGGCACCAGTTTACTGGGCGAATATGAAGCTTTTGCCACGGCCTACGCCGATTTTACCCCAAGCGATGACGAGCTGGCGCAGATGCATAAGCTCACGGGCAAGTCCGTGTTGGTATTATTCGGCACCTGGTGTCATGACAGCGAGCGCGAAGTACCGCGACTGTTAAAGCTGCTGGCACTGAACAAGGTCGAGTTAGCCAAGCTTGAGCTGGTGGCCGTTGACTACAGCAAAAAAGACGACAAGGGCCTGGCCGAGCAATTTGCACTTAAATACACCCCCACCTTTATCGTCCTCGATGGTGAGACAGAAGTATTGCGTGTGGTTGAAAAGCCCGAGGGCTCACTGGCCGAGGCGCTCACTGATTTTAATTAGTTTATCGAAGTGGTTTTAAGCTCTAAGACTTAGTTGGGTTATTAGCTGACTCAGCTTTTTTGTATACGAAAGACACTAAGCACGCTTATTTCGGGGCGTAATTCACAAGAAAGAGTAGGAAAAATGGTGGCCCCACCTGGACTCGAATTGCTGCCTTAGTATTTTGATTTTATTATGAAAGGTAATCAAATTAAAAGAAGGATGTTACTTGTGGTGTTACTAAAAAATTGGGTTTAAAGCGCTTGTTTTACTCGCCCAGTCTTACAATAGAACGTAGCCAATCTAGCTATTCGGCGAAGCAAGTAGACAGATTTCATAATTTACTCTCTGTTGCTTCTCCCCGCAATCAGCGTACCCCCCAAGCTAGTCACTTGTAAAAAAGAACCTACTAAGGGGTAGGTTATGTAGATAAGTTACTTGCAACAAGCTCATTAGAATAGATAGTAAAATAAATCTAATAGACTGAGAGAGCGATAGCAATTCAAACATTGAAAATGCTCTAGGTAAACCTGCCATCGCTTGCCATTTTTGTTCTTGCTACTTTCAAGCCGAAGATTATTACCTTGATAGGTTGCTTAACGCCTAGAAAAGATTAATAAAGGACGTTTACATGCACTAGATTGAGCGGTTATTTTGAGTACATTAAAAGACGCCTTAGATTTAGGGGGACTTTACCACTAATCAAAGCTAAGACTTCGTGATAACATCAGTGCATTAAAATTCAGATAAGTTGCAGTAGCTACATTTTATGTCTAACCCAATATTGTTTTCATTCTTCTCTGGCTCGGGCTTTCTAGATTTAGGTTTTGAAACTAGTGGGTTTAATGTGGCATTTGTGAATGAATACCACACCCCATTCCTTGAGGCCTACAAGTATTCTCGTGCCCATATGGGCATTCCAGCTCCACAGTTTGGGTATAGTAACTCGAGTATCGAAGAGTTTTTATCAGGCACCCAGGGAGGCGAGTTCTCAAAGATGGTTGAGACAGCTAAACAATCTGGATCACTTGTAGGATTTATTGGTGGACCGCCATGTCCAGACTTTTCAGTTGGAGGAAAAAATAAAGGGAAGGATGGTGAGAATGGTAAGCTAACCAAAACTTATATCGATCTTATCTTAAAGGACCAACCTGATTACTTCATATTTGAAAATGTTAAGGGCTTATGGCGTACCAAGAGGCACCGTGAGTTTTATGAAGAGATGAAAGAAAGGTTAACGGCCGACGGATACGTTATCACTGATAGGTTAACGAATGCTATTGAGTATGGTGCACCTCAAGATCGTGATCGCATTTTGATGTTTGGAATTAAAGTAAATAAAGTAGCATCCAAGTTGAACGGCAATAGCTTGACTGAATGCTTTGATTGGGACTCGAATATTTCTGTTGATAGAAACGATGTTCTCAAAAAAGAGTTATGGCCACGTGAGGAGCCTTTTGAGGAGGGATCTGTAACGGACTTTTCGGCTTATATCTCAAAAGACCTCAAACCATTCACAGTGCAACATTGGTTCGAGAAAAATAATGTTGATTCGCACCCCAATGCAGATAAGTTCTTTCAACCCAAGTCAGACAAGTTTGGTGTTATTAAAGAAGGTGATGACTCCAAGAAGTCATTCAAAAGGCTACACCGTTGGCGCTACTCACCTACGGCGGCTTATGGGAATAATGAAGTCCACCTTCATCCATACAAAGCAAGAAGGCTAAATGCGGCAGAAGCTTTGGCAATCCAGTCTCTGCCAGCTGAATTTCATTTCCCTGCCACCATGACGTTAAGTGATATGTTTAAAACAATTGGTAATGGCGTCCCGTTCTTGGTGTCGTCGGGGTTAGCAAAAACGGTCGCCAAGTTTCTAAAATTGTATGCTGGCTAGTTCACATCCTCAAGGAAGGTATGCAAGAACTTGATATTGTCTATTCCTTTTAGTTTGCGTTGGCATAGTAGGTAAAGGTCTTCTACTGCTGAATAAGGAAGAAACTTTACATTCATACCTTCAAATTGAGGCTTACTTGCTTTTTGCATTACTTGAGAACGCATTTCATCTGGCGCAACGATTATGTATGTCATATGTGCAAGCTCTGGGGCTTCTTCTTGGAAGCCTTTCATCCTAGTTAACCCTGATGTGATCCCAGTACTGTGTTCAATTTCAATAATTGCAGGTATTTTCTTACCCTCCTCATCAAACCAGATAATATCAATGAGTTCACCTGAGGGCGCTGCCCGATCATAGCCTCGTAACGCACTGGCGTTAGATAGGTCTTTGATCACAGAATCTAGTTCGATAAGTTTCTGACCATTGTATTCAATACTGTGATCATTCTTAGCAACCCAAGATTTTAATCCCATTGCTTCGGCGCACTTAATTAGCAGAACTTGGATATGAGCATGTCTGCGCTGAATATTTAGCTCGGCTTTGTTCTTCGCGTTCTCTTGATGATTCAACAGCAAGGAATCAATCAGAAACTCTCGCTCGATGTCACTAATAACCATATTATTGACTTCTTTTATGCCAATCTGACCTTTGGGATGTGGGTCGTCAGGACTGTAAATAATATGCTTGTGACCATTTTTTACTTCAGTTATTTCACCAGTTCGTTCTAATCGTCCTGGATAACATAAATAATATTTTTCTGTATGTAATAGAAGTGCTTCTAAGGCTGACCTAGTGTTGTAACTCGCACCAAATACGCGGTCAATATTAATGGGGTAGTTTGGCTTAATGGCGTTTGCCAATCTCCATAACATCTGAGACGAAATCGTTTCCTCTTTTTGAGTATCAAATGATTCCCCTTTGTTGGGATCGCACCTTTTTATACTGATCGGTCCTTCAGGAATTTTCACATGTAAAATTTTGATCTTGGTTTTTGTTTTTGGGTTCGGGTAGTCATAAATGACATTCTTGTCTAGTGAGTTAATAGCCATAGCCAAGTTAGAAGCTGTTACTTTTTCCATAAAACATATCCTTATTGTAAAAAGCGCTGGTCAAATGTGACGTGTATGCGTTGGAAAGTCCAGTTTTTTGATTTTTATGATGTTTTATTGAACGGTACTTTTTTGTGGGCTTGCGTGCCTCATGAAGACTTACTCTTTTGCTGTAAATATTTAAGGTTCACTACTACACGGTTTTCTTGAAGCAGGTATTCTTAATTGACTAAGTCTCTCTTTGTCCGCTTTTGGCACATTGAAATCCGTCAGGGGGAGTTGCAGCGAGGAGGCAATAGTTAACTCAATTCCAAAAAATAATGCAGGCCTAGGAGAGACCTACATAACCTACCTAAGGTGTAATCTTACCCTAAAGTCGGTTATGTAGGTTGGACCGTGACAATTAAAACTCGTCAATTAACGACGGGTGCTTGTAATAAGCCTTGTAGGGTTTCAACCCCTTGGGAGTTACAGTTATTTCATGTAGATATCCGTGCCTTACTAAAAGCTCTAAAGCTAACCGCCTATCTTCACTACTTTTTAAACCTTTCCAACCATTCCTTGTAAAGTCAGACATTTGAAACGGGTTGGATAGGTTATCAATTTTTCCTAACAACGATGTGGCACTCTCAATATTGTCGTCAGTTAAGGCGTAAATACGTTGAGCATGACTCTGTAAATACCCTAGCCACCATATGGCTTTTTTGAGTGAGCTAACACTAATTTCACGTGATTCAGGTGCTTCAATCAGGTTGGTTAATAGGGCCAGCTTAGCAAGCAAGGTAGCATGTTTGCCGATTACAGCTTGCCATGATTCATCTGCTGATTCAGCTTCACTATGCAATAACTCATATTGATGGTTATAAGCCTGTTGCGCCTCAGGTGAGAACTTAAAAACTAATTGCTTACCATCCTCTGGATCTGGGATCTCGGCAATCTTGTTTAGGGCTTCTTGCGCTTGTGATTTTGCAACTTTATCGGGCGACTTATCTACACGTTTCGTACCTAGGTTATCGGGATAGACTGCTAACTGAATTCGCTCTAGGAGACCATCATCGGTAGAGCCTTTGCGTCTGCTATTGAGATGCGGTAAAAGTTTGCTCGGTTGGATAGAGCCCATAACAGACAATACCGTTCGCTCTAGTTTGACATTGTCTCGTGTAATGCGCTCTTGAGAGTAAGGAATATTTTTTGCGCTGAAGCATTCTAGAAAAAATGCTCTTTCATGCGCTCTGTCTTGAGCGGTCATTGATGAGAGCCAAGCAGTTAATTCATCTCTGTATTGCAATACACCGTAAGGGTTGTTCTCAAGCCTGAGAGCAAGTGCTTCTGCGGTACAATCGTTTATAACTACATTGCGGAACTGGGGCTTAATAAGGGCTTCTTTTGTTTCCGGCTCGGCTAATAGTTCAAGCTTTTCATTTCTACTAAGCTTAGAGTTAATGTCAAAGATTACCTTTTTAGCTTTAGCTTCAGCAGCTTTCTCTTCAAGCTTGTTAAGCTTTATTTCCGCATCATAAACTCTCACTTCTGCTGCGTATTCATCGTGAAATTTCTTTTGTATGGGGTTTAGTAAGGCGAGCACTGCGGACATGGCAGGCGTTTTTTTTGCAGAAGGCTTACCCACAGCAGCAGCCCATAAAGTAGGAGTTTCTGTCCACCCACTGTCAAACTCTTTTGGTTGTACCGCAACTCTTGCGCCAACTAAACCCGCGGTTAAAGTCATAAGTGCAACTCCCACGTAGTCGGGGCTTGTGTTATCCATACGCTCAGCTACATCTTTGGCGAAATCAATATAAGGGGCCGGGAGCATTTCACAATCAAATGGTTTAACTGGCAGAAGCTTTGTCTTTATTGGTAACGGTCGCCTTTCAATGAACTCTTTAGGTAATTGGAAAGGCTGATTTGACGATACCTGGGTCACACTTTTAAGGTTGCAGGTGTTGAAAGAAGCAAAATCAACATCACTGAGGTCTTCCTCATATGACCAATTCTTAGTATCAGTTGCCAGCTTAAATATATACTCAAGCTCAATGTTATTGGCTGTCTGGCCGCGGCGGCTATCGCAATCATTCCAGAATTGAACCTGACGCTGGTGGTCGTATTTTTCGCTTTGCTGTGACCAGTTGCACCATAGTTGGAATGCCTGTTTCCCGTTGCTGTCGTGAAGGGCAAACCCCACATTGCGCCAGGTATCATGATCATCAGTATCTAAAACAGCTAAGGCGCTTTCGATCTTCTCGATTAGCCCGGTATCAAGGTTAAGTAGCCCCTCAATTGGGGCTTTAAATTCGGCCTTTTCCTCAAACTCTGGCTTAACCACCAAGTCGAGAATGGCTTGGTCGGCTTCCTCAAAGTCGATGTCACCAATGCCTTGATCGGCCACAAACGCATAGCCGACTGAGGGCGCGATCACCACATAGCCGCCATCGCCGCGAACGTCGATCCCCTTGGCTAGTACGTTGGTGCGGGTGGTCACTTTCTGGCCCTCGGGCATCTTGTAGAAAATGTGCATCCCGCCGTTTTGGGTGCGCTGTACCGGGGTGTTGTAATCGTCAAGCATGTGATCGTCTTTGAACGTTTCCCATGCCCTCAAGCCATCCTGTTTGGTGTCTACATCAATGGCAAAAATGCCTGACCTAGCGCCAGTGACTAGGCCAAGGTTGCAATTGGGAAAAGCTTTTAGCCAATACTGGATTATGTTTTCATCGGTGGTGGCGGCTGTCAGCCCGTTTTTGATTCGCGGGTGCTTCCCTATGCTTTTACAGTCAGGGTCATTGCATGAACACATACCGTCAGCAATTTTATGATGCAGAGGGAAAACGGCTAGGCCTTTCGAAGCATAAAAAAGGGCGGCGTCTAACATAGAGGTATTATTGAACATCATGTTTACCTCCGAACTTTTCAGCTCTTGCTTCATGTAGCTCCCGGACTAAAGCTTTAATTTCATTTTAGAGTATCCAAGTACTAATGCTTGATTGACTGCGATAATCTCATCTTTAAGCCAGGCAACGGCTCTAGGGCCTAATTTTACTGGTTTTGGCATTAGCCCTTGCGCAACTTTTCGGTAAAAAGTTGGCACGGAAACAGTCGCCAGTCCTGCGGTTTCATTGATCTTTATGAATAAGGGGTTGTTGTTTGTATTGCATGGTTCCATATTGAATTACCTCATTGGTTATGTGTATTCGATATGGAATTTATGGTGTTAATGCTGACAGGTGTGGCAACTGCCAAACTTAGTTGGCAATTGCCAGTTATTCGTCATGTAATCGCAATGCTTCTGATATTTTTTTTCTTGCATTTGTGTCGCCTAATCCCGTTTGATCATCTGGATAGTAGGGTTGTAGGGATTCCTCTACTTTAGAGTAATTAATATTTTGACCATGATAAAAAGTCGACGGTTGACCTGCTGCGATATACTTTATTGCTGCACCAAGAAGCTTCAGAACGGTTCGCATTTCTTTCTTATGCTGATGAGGGATCTTGGTTGGCGTCGGGGGAGCAATATCCTCTTCTACCCCCATTACTATTCCAGCCTGTGTACCTGTATCTACGCTTGATTTGGATAGCTCTAATTTAAGGGTTTTGAGTGTTGTGCCAAGTATCACTAAGTCTTTCATTTCTAGCACCGCGGGTGATGTATCGGAACAGTATTCACGTGCGGATAGGGAGAGTGAGTAGCCTTCCAGTTGTGCGAGAGGGGCTTTTATTGAACCATTTCTGGCTAGGTGCGCAATATTATTACCGGATAGAAATGCGATCCTCTTGTGGGGCTCTTCAACATAATTTGGTTTATCGCATGTGTGATATGGTTCTGAATCAATTGAGAAGCGATATCCGCTTTCCAAGTCAAACTTTCGCATAATCTGATCTTGGATTACCCAGTCAAAGCCAATTTGTATTTGCCCAGTAATCCCTAGGTGGATTAAAAAGTCACGGGAACAATCGAGAATATTGCTAGCCTCATCTAGGCTATACCATAGCTTTTTTAATAATGATTTTGACATGTTTTTCTACTACAGATTGGTTAGGCGGCACTCAGCGTGCCTTGGGATGCTTTAAGGATGTATTCAGACCACCAGCACATTATTTCTTGGCGCTGGCTTAGGTATTCTGCGCGGTTATAGGCTCTTCTGACGTCATTTCTATCGCTATGAGCAAGACAGGCTTCGATAATCTCAGAGAGGAAGCCATGCTCGTTTAGCACTGTGCTGGCAAGCGAGCGCAACCCGTGGGCTACTAACTCCCCTTTAAAGCCCATTCTTTTAATTGCTACATTAGCGCTTGAGCTATTGGCGTGCTTTTTAGGATCTAAATGACCGGGGAAAACAAAACGTCCAGCTCCGCTAATAGTTCGCATTGTGTCGAGTATTTTTAAAACGTGGGGTGAAAGGGGGATAGCATGGGGCTTTTTCATTTTCATGCGCTCAGCTGGAATAACCCAAAGCCGTTTTTGCAAATCAATATCTGCCCACTCTGCTGAAGCTGCTTCGATAGGCCGGGTCATTGTGTGTAGCTGAAACTCGATGAGTAACCTAGTTGTTATGGAAGTGTTTGAGTTGGCCAAAGCCTTCATAAATTCAGGAAGTCGCTCTGGCTTGATACACGCCATATTTTTACTTTGTGGGGCAGGAAACAGCTTTGTCGTTTCTACTAAATAGTTGGTCGAAATTGTACCTTCCGCAATAGCTAGTCTCATGATCTCGTTTACATAGCGGCAGAGTCTTTTAACTGTTTCTAAATTGCCTCTGGCTTTTACAGGCTCTAATGCTTGGATTAGCAGTTTGGGGGTCAGATTATGGATTGGACAACTGCCCAAGCTGGGAAATAAGTGTTTTTCGACTCTACGGAAAGCTTTGTTTGCAGTTTCTTCTTTGACTTTCTGCTTTTTTAGTTGATACCAGGTATTGGCAAACTTACAGAAAGTATTTTCAATTTCACTCGCACGTTGCTTTTCTTGGTCGAGATAGTAAGTTTTGGGATCGATATCTTCGGCGAGTAAGGCACGGGCCTCATCACGTTTAGCTCGTGCTAAGGCTAGCGACAATTCAGGGTATTTACCAAAGCTGATGTTGGTTCTGGCTTTAGTGTAAGGCTTTATGTAATTGAACAACCAATGCTTAGCGCCACTGGGTTTAACGCGCACAAAGAGCCCGCCGCCATCGGCAAGGTTGTACTCTTTACTTTTAGGCTTAGCGTTACGTATTTTTGTATCACTAAGGGGAACGGTAATCTTTGGCATTGTAACACCAGACGCTGAGCTGAAGTGGGCGTGTTACAAAAAATGTTACATAGAGAGTGAGATTTCTCAATATGAAATGAGAGCTTTTGATAACTAAAATGTAAGAAAATATGTATAAAAATCAGCTTTGTAGCTAATTTATCAACATTGTTGATAATTCTTGATAAGAAAAAATGGTGGCCCCACCTGGACTCGAACCAGGGACCTAACGATTATGAGTCGTGCGCTCTAACCAACTGAGCTATAGGGCCATTTTGTATTCTCGATGCTTACCTTGTTTTATCGGATAGGAGATATCCTTAAGTAAGCGCCGAGCAGTATAAAAACTTTTCCAGGCCTTGTCACTAGCTGAAGGGGGTTTATTTAAGTTTGTAGAAATCAACTGCTTACTTATTGTCCTATCAGCCACTCACCATTGTTTTCAAAGGCTCAATACAAAAAAAGCCGACAAAATGTCGGCTTTGGCTTTGCTTAACAATTTAATTTACAGACCTAGTTTCTTCTCTAGATAGTGGATGTTAGTGCCACCATTTTGGAAGTTTTCGTCCGCTAAAATAATCTTGTGCAGTTCGGTGTTGGTCTTGATGCCGTCGATCACCAGCTCGTTAAGCGCGTTGCGCGAGCGAGCAATAGCAACATCACGGTTTTCACCGTAACAGATCAGCTTACCAATCATTGAGTCGTAATGCGGCGGTACGGTGTAGTCCGCATAAATGTGACTGTCCCAACGAATTCCTAGGCCACCGGCAGGGTGGAAGCGGGTGATTTTACCCGGCGAAGGAATAAAGGTTTTCGGGTCTTCAGCATTGATACGACACTCGATGGCATGGCCACGGATCACAACGTCGTCTTGCGTGATAGACAGCGGCTGACCGGCAGCAATTTTTAGCTGCTCTTTGATCAGGTCAATACCGGTTACCATTTCGGTTACTGGGTGCTCTACCTGAATACGGGTGTTCATTTCGATGAAATAGAACTCGCCGTTTTCATATAGGAATTCGAATGTACCGGCACCACGGTAGCCGATTTCGATACATGCACGCGTACAGCGATCACCGATGTACTTACGCATTTCCGCTGTGATACCCGGAGCTGGCGCTTCTTCCACTACTTTCTGGTGGCGGCGCTGCATTGAACAGTCACGCTCACCTAGGTGGATAGCATTGCCTTGACCATCGGCCAGTACCTGAACTTCGATATGACGAGGGTTTTCAAGGAATTTTTCCATGTAAACCATACCGTTACCAAAGAACTGCTTAGCTTCTTGCTGAGTCAGGGCGATTGAGTTTACAAGCTCTTTCTCGCTGCGAACCACACGCATACCACGACCACCACCGCCACCGGCGGCCTTGATGATCACCGGGTAACCGATGCGCTTAGCGATTTGCATGTTGCGCTCGTTGTCTTCCGTTAGTGGGCCGTCTGAACCAGGTACGCAAGGTACGCCGGCTTTACGCATGGCTTCGATAGCCGATACCTTATCACCCATCAGACGAATGGTGTCGCCCTTAGGACCGATAAAGATAAAGCCACTTTGCTCGACTTGGTCGGCAAAATCTGCGTTTTCAGAAAGGAAACCGTAGCCAGGGTGAATGGCTACCGCGTCGGTTACTTCAGCGGCGGCGATAATACGAGGAATATCCAGGTAGCTTTCGCTGGCGGCCGGTTTACCGATACAAATAGTCTCATCTGCAAGGAGCACGTGTTTTAAGTCGCGGTCTGCGGTTGAGTGAACCGCTACCGTTTTAATACCTAGCTCTTTACAGGCGCGCAACACGCGAAGTGCAATTTCACCTCGGTTTGCGATAACAACTTTATCTAACATAGTTGATGCCTTGTTTGGGTTGCGCGATTATTCGATGATGAAAAGTGGTTGATCGAACTCAACTGGCTCGCCGTTTTCAACCAGGATAGCTTTAACCGTACCGGCTTTGTCCGCTTCGATCTGGTTCATCATCTTCATCGCTTCAACGATACACAGGGTGTCGCCTACGTTCACTTTTGTGCCTACTTCTACGTATGCAGCCGCTTCAGGTGAAGAAGCCGAGTAGAAAGTACCTACCATAGGTGATTTAACCTGATGGCCAGTTGGCTGAGCTGGAGCTGCTGGCGCTTCAGCAGCAGGAGCCGCTGCAGGAGCCGGAGCGGCCGCAGGTGCAGCAACTGTGTACTGCTGTGGCATAGCCATAGGAGCCGAACTGTGACGGTTAATACGTACCGACTCTTCACCTTCGGTGATCTCTAGTTCAGCAATACCTGTTTCTTCAACAAGCTCGATTAATTTTTTAATTTTGCGAATGTCCATGAAAAACCCGCCTATTAGTTAGTTTTTAATTCGAATCTTGCAACCGGCTAACCGCTGCTTGCAGCGCGAAGTGATAGCCCATTGCACCAAAACCACAGATAACCCCTTGCGCCACATCGGAAAAATAAGAGTGGTGACGAAAGGCTTCCCGTTGATGAATGTTGCTCAGGTGTACTTCAAAGAAGGGGATGGCAACGCTTAATAAGGCGTCACGCAGGGCGACACTGGTGTGCGTAAATGCGGCAGGGTTAATAATAATGCTATCAACTTGCTGCCAGGCATGGTGTATACGCTCAATCAGGGCCGCTTCGCTATTACTTTGAAAGTGCTCTAGCTCAACATTAAGTGCCGCGGCTGCATCATTTAGTTCATCGGTGATTTGCACCAATGTCTTGGAACCATACTTGTCTGGCTCACGACGACCCAACATGTTCAAGTTTGGACCGTTGATAACTAAAATCTTAAACTTTGCAGTCATAATGCGACTAAAATCCTTTAACTTGTGAGTTATAAGCGTTTATACAAATATTAGTAGTAAACTTAAGGGTAAAAATTGCAAATAGCAAATTTTTCTCACTTTAGCGAACTATTATAGTGAGTTCGAGGAAAATAGCAGCAAAATACTGGTCTAATCACCTTGGTGAGCGAAATCTGTGGGATTAGCAAAAGAAAGGAGCGAAGTGCTCTTGTTGGCACCTCGCTATATTGGGGCTTGGTTAGCTGCCGGTATGATCACGCACTTTTTGCAGGTGCGTGGCAAAGTCGTCGGCACCCATAAAACCGGTTACCCGTAATTCGGGAAGCTCATTGCCTTCTTTGTCAAAGAACAAGATGCTGGGTAAGCCGAACACGGTAAACTGTTCCATCAAC
Source organism: Pseudoalteromonas sp. T1lg48 (assembly GCF_002964785.1). Classification (GTDB taxonomy): domain Bacteria; phylum Pseudomonadota; class Gammaproteobacteria; order Enterobacterales; family Alteromonadaceae; genus Pseudoalteromonas. Next base: position 453,162 of record NZ_PQCC01000002.1, on the reverse strand, counting down.
TCGATGGAGCTGTCATTGGTGTCGGTTAAATCAATTTGCACCAGGGTAAAGTGTTTAAACTGTTGTTGCACCTGCTCCTTGGGAAAGGTGTAGTGTTCAAACTCTTTACAGGCAACACACCAGTCGGCATAAAGGTCGACCATCACCAGGCCATCTGTGTCTGCCAGCAGTTCATTTAACTCTGTTAGGTCGGCAACCTGAACAAACTCGCCGCTTGCGGTTTGTTGCTGAACTTGCACCTGTTTAATGACCGTGGGAGGCCATACATAGTTTTTAACCAGCATCAAACCACTAACGAACAGAGTCATGGCCATGGCCCAAAGAATCGTTTTTCCTCTGCCCTGAGTTTGGCCACTTTGCCAATAATGCAGGTAGATGGCGGTAGCTATACTTAATATACCGGCCATAAGTAAAATCACCTCGAACGGCAAAATGCGCTCAAGCAGAATTAAAGGCACGAATAACATCAAGAAGCCGAACAGGGTTTTTACCTGCTCCATCCAGCCACCGGCTTTAGGCAGTAACTTGCCTCCGGAGGTACCCAGCAGTAACAGTGGCAGACCCATACCCAGGCTTAGGGCATACAGAGTCAGTGCACCAATCATATAATCACCGCTTTGCGCGACATATAATAACGCCGCCGATAATGGCGCAGTGGTGCAGGGCGAGGCGATCAGGCCCGAGAGCACACCCATAAGGAATACTCCGGCATAATTACCGCCTTTTTGCTTGTTGCTGACCTTGGTGAGACGCTCCATCATGCCTTGCGGCAGACGGATCTCATAAAAACCGAACATAGAGAGCGCTAACAACACAAACAGCAGGCTAAAGCTGATCAGCACATAAGGGTGTTGCAGATAACCCTGAATATGGCCACCAAAATAAGCCACTACTAATCCTAAGAGCGCATAGGTAATAGCCATACCCTGCACATAGACAAAGGAAAGGCTAAAGGCCTTACTGGTCGACAGGTGTTTTTGTCCTGCGATCAGGCTGGAAAGAATAGGGAACATGGGGAAGACGCAAGGGGTAAAGGCCAGGCCAATACCAACCACGAAAAAGAACACCAGATTAGTTACCAGGCTTTGACTGGCAAGACGTTCCGTTAGTGATTGCTCACCTTCATTATTGCTTTGGACGACCTTATCTTCTTTCTCTTCAGGTGCGTCTTGTACCATGAGCGCATCGGTCACAGCACCGGTCGTTGTTGTACTTGCAGCACCACCGATCACAGAAAGGGGGATTTCAACTACCTCGGGAGGATAACAAAGTCCGGCTTCGGCACAGCCTTGATAGCGTACCTTAACCAAGGCCCCGTCGGTAATATCACTGACCTTAATGGTAAAGCTCACGGCATTAAAATACACCTCGGTGCGACCGAAAAACTCGTCTTCAATCATTTCCCCGTCAGGCAACTGGGCGGGAGGAGTCACCGTGGCGCCTTTACCTGCAAACTCTAACTTGTGCTTATAGAGGTAGTAGCCGGGTTCGATATCCCAGCCAATAAACAGGGTTTCACCTTGTTGATCAAAGTCCAGCTTAAAGGCCTGATCAACGGGTAAAAAGGTGGTTGCCTGGGTATTGAGCAAACTATCCAGCACCGAGTTATTGGCCCAAGAGCCCGCACTAAAGGCAAAGGTGAGTATGAGTAGCCACACGCGCATTAGCAATTGCATTAATTAAGTACCTCATCCATCCAATTGAAATAGGCCAAGTTTCCTGTTGCCACATCAATAACCTGAATCTCAGGCACTTCGTAGCTGTGTAATTTTTTAATGGTTTGAATCACTTGGTTCATCTTTTCGGATTTTGTTTTGATCAGCAGCTTGGTTTCAGTTGCGGTGGTCACGTTCCCCTGCCACATGTAGATAGACTCTACCTCGGGAAGGATGTTCACACACGCAGCCAGTTTAAGCTGCACCAGTTGTTCTGCCATTGCTCTTGCTTCTTCTTTATTTGCGCAGGTTGTAAATATCAACCGATAGTGAGTAGTCATACTGAACCTTTTAGTGAGTCCTTTTTCTAACCCCCATACTAGCGGATAGCAAAGTTAAAGCCCATAGAGTGTCGACAGAAGACTTGAAAAGTGACCTTGTCAGCCGCACATTTATTTCATCGACTTAAACGAGACCCCCTATGTTTAGAGCATTATTTCTACTTTTCATCATCGTTCCTATCATTGAAATCGCTTTATTAATACAAGTGAGTGAAGTCATTGGCGGCTTCGCTACGATTGCCTTAATCGTTATCACCGCAATTATTGGCGCAAAATTAGTTAAGCAGCAGGGCGTGAGTGCAATGCGCGATGCCCAATTGCAAATGGCACAAGGGCAAATGCCGGCTGAGCAAATGTTTACCGGTATCTGTGTCATTATTGCCGGTGTTCTGTTACTGACGCCGGGAATCGTGACCGACGTATTCGGCTTCTTATTACTCACTCCGGCGGTGCGCAAACGCATGTCGGCAGCATTTGCTTCACAAGCGCAGGTGCACATGACCCAAGGTGGTGGCTTCAGTGCTCATTATCACAGCTCGCATACACGTCATCACAGTGCAGAACAGCATTCAGTGCACTCTGAACAAGGCCAATCAAACACCACAATCGAAGGTGAATTTGAGCGTAAAGAGTAAAAAATTTTTACCATTTACTCTTGGGTTTTAATTTGCTCACCCCCATAAGAGAAGACAACCAAATTTAAAGACTTTTCTGTAGTTGTTCAGAAACTGTTAGGAGAACTAAACAAATGAACATTCGTCCTTTACATGATCGCGTGATCGTTAAGCGTCTAGAAGAAGAAACCAAGTCTGCTGGCGGTATCGTGCTTACCGGCTCTGCGGCAGAAAAATCTTCACGTGGTGAAGTAGTTGCAGTGGGCAATGGCCGTGTATTGGATAACGGCGAAGTACGCGCGTTAGAAGTAAAAGCAGGTGACACGGTGCTATTCGGCTCTTATGTTGAAAAAACTGAGAAAATCGAAGGCCAGGAATACCTAATTATGCGCGAAGACAACATCCTAGGTATCGTAGGCTAACACGCCTCCCTAATGTTGAACTTAGAACCGAATTAAACAGAATTTAGAGGAAAAAATAATGGCAGCAAAAGAAGTTCGTTTTGCAAATGATGCTCGCACTAAAATGCTAAAAGGCGTTAACGTACTAGCAGATGCAGTAAAAGTAACTTTAGGTCCTAAAGGCCGTAACGTTGTTTTAGACAAGTCATTCGGCGCACCTACCATCACTAAAGACGGTGTATCGGTAGCGAAAGAAATCGAGCTGGAAGACAAGTTCGAGAACATGGGCGCACAAATGGTGAAAGAAGTTGCTTCTAAAGCCAATGATGCAGCCGGTGACGGTACCACTACTGCAACCGTTCTTGCGCAAGCAATCGTAAACGAAGGCCTTAAAGCCGTTGCCGCGGGCATGAACCCAATGGATCTTAAGCGTGGTATCGACAAAGCGGTAATCGCTGCTGTTGAAGAACTAAAAGCACTGTCGGTACCATGTTCAGACACTAAAGCAATCGCTCAGGTTGGTACTATTTCAGCAAACTCTGATTCAGAAATCGGTGACATCATTGCCGAAGCAATGGAAAAAGTAGGCCGTGAGTCAGGCGTTATCACGGTTGAAGAAGGTCAATCACTGCAAAACGAATTAGACGTTGTTGAAGGTATGCAGTTCGACCGCGGTTACCTATCTCCTTATTTCATCAACAATCCAGAGAAAGGCCAGGTTGAGCTGGATAACCCGCACATCCTTCTGGTTGATAAGAAAGTATCTAACATCCGTGAACTACTTCCTACTCTTGAAGCGGTTGCTAAAACAAGCAAGCCACTTCTAATCGTTGCTGAAGACCTTGAAGGCGAAGCACTAGCAACTCTAGTAGTGAACAATATGCGTGGCATCGTGAAAGTGGCCGCCGTTAAGGCGCCTGGTTTTGGTGACCGTCGTAAAGCCATGCTACAAGACATCGCAATCCTTACTAATGGTACCGTGATTTCTGAAGAAATCGGTCTAGAACTTGAAAAAGCCACGCTAGAAGACCTAGGTACTGCGAAGCGCGTTGTGATCACTAAAGATGATACTACCATCATCGACGGTGCGGGCGAGCAAGCTGCTATCGATGGCCGCGTAGGTCAGATCAAGGCGCAAATCGAAGAAGCAACATCAGACTACGACAAAGAGAAACTACAAGAGCGCATGGCTAAACTAGCCGGCGGTGTTGCAGTAATCAAAGTAGGTGCTGCTACCGAAGTTGAAATGAAAGAGAAGAAAGACCGCGTTGAAGATGCACTACACGCAACTCGCGCCGCGGTTGAAGAAGGTGTAGTACCGGGTGGTGGTGTTGCGCTAGTACGTGTTGCTTCTAAGATTGCTTCACTAACAGCTGATAACGAAGACCAAAACCATGGTATTAACGTTGCACTTCGTGCGATGGAAGCACCTCTACGTCAAATCGTTTCAAACGCTGGTGACGAAGCGTCAGTAGTTGTTAATGCAGTTAAAGCGGGCGACGGTAACTATGGTTACAACGCTGCAAACGGCGAATACAACGACATGATCGAAATGGGTATCCTGGATCCAACTAAGGTAACGCGTTCTGCACTGCAGTTCGCAGCGTCAGTTGCCGGTCTAATGATCACCACTGAAGCCATGGTTGCTGAAATTCCTAAAGATGAAGCAGCTCCAGATATGGGCGGCATGGGCGGAATGGGCGGCATGGGCGGCATGATGTAATCATCCCCCAGCTATCTAGCTTATAAAAAAAACCCAGCTTCGGCTGGGTTTTTTTGTGCATTGACTTAACTAGTTGCGGAAGCTACAAAAGACAATGAATGATTACGCTTGGTAACGAACTTGTAGGTTGATTTGTGATCTAAATGTATGCAAGCGGGTCTATATTTAAGCAGACTTAAACGGAGAAAATTATGAAAGTAAGTACAGTATTAGTGGCCTTACTGGCCATGGCGGCATCTGCTGCGAGCTACGCCGGTGAGGCTAAAATTAAGTGGCAGGACTTAAATGACTACGCCGATACGCGTCCAAGTAAAGAAGTGAAAAAGCCTTATCACGAGCGCTTGAAGAAAAAATTCGACAAACACTTCAATTTTGAAGCACAGAACTTGCCAGAAGGAAGCGTGTTTAATGCCGAAATAACCGACTTAGATCTGGCCGGTGAGGTGAATTTTGGTATGAATGATTTTCGAGTGATGAAGCCTATTTATATTCCGCGTATCGAGTTTAGCTATAAGCTGGTGGATAAAGACGGCAAGGTGCTTAGTAGCGGCGATGTCGACATTAAAGATATGAGTTACATGGACCGAATACGTTCCATTCATTCTGATAAAGAGTTCTATTACGACTTTCGCTTGATCAGCTCTTGGTTCCAAGACTCACTCTATCCAGAGCTAGGGATTGAGCCTCAGAAAGTCTATCGCTAATCCAATCATCTCGGCTGACGTTGAAGCAGCTTGGGTGTCTTTACAGTGTACTGGTCGGCGCTTGGCGCCGACCAAGGTCTGGCGTTATTGAGTTTTAAAGGTTGCCAACAAGGCAAGCAGGTTTTGCAGCTTGAGTACGGCTTTTTTCAAGAGGGCTTCATCAAGCTCCTCTGCATTGCTTAATGCCTCAATATCGGCTGCAACATCAAGTACATAGGGCTTAAAACGCTTGGCGGCAAAGGTAAAACCTGCATCTTCATTAAATAAGGCCTGGAATTTTCCATGGCCGTCTTTTTGTAACTGATCTAACTTTTGATCGGCGTCGAGCGCCTGACGATAGGCGAGTTTGAGGTTGTCGTTCAGTTTTTCAATAATCGAATTCATATCCAGGGTCTGTTTATCTTTGCGGGTTACTTTATGGTCAATCTAAACGCATTAGCTAAAGCTTTAGCAGATTAGGCCGATATGGTACGTTGATTCAGTTAAAAAGTCAGGTAAGGGTGATGAATATATCGGCTAGTACACTTCCGGCTATGGCAAGCCGCGGCGATGGTGCTGAGGTCTATAGTGCGGCGCTGGCGAAAGGGCATCAAGAACTTCAAGGTCAGGCGGCATTGGCGCTCATTGAGTCGGCCACGAATGTCACCCCAAGCGCGCAAAGTGAAAATACCGGCGTTACGTCTACCCTGGGTAATCATATCAATATCCGGGTTTAGGCTGACTGACTAGCCGGTGGATCCCGCATTATGCGGGCTTTTTTATGGCTCTAGGTGCAGGTCAATGGGCGTTTTGCTGTGCTCGCCACCAATTTCTCTTACCAGCTTGGGTACTAGAAAGCCGGGCAGGGCGCTCAGCATTTGCGCCATAAGCGCCTTAGCTTCTGCATCACTGACCTCAAAATGAGCGGCACCTTGTACCTTGTCGAGCTGATGTAAATAGTAAGGGAGGATCCCTATTTCGAATAAGCGCTCGCTTAACGCTACCTGTGCATCGGTGTTGTCATTTACCTCTTTGAGCAGCACCGCCTGATTCAACTGAGTCACGCCAGCTGCTTTGAGCCTGGCGCAGGCGTTGGCAAAATGCTCGTCTATCTCATTTCCGTGATTAATATGGTGCACAAACACCACCTGCAATCGGGTGTTTGCGAGGGTATCGCACAGTGTCTCTGTGATACGAACGGGAATCGTCACCGGCAGGCGGGAATGAATGCGTAGACGCTTGATGTTAGGCAGAGCCTCAAGTTGCGCTATAAACCAGGCGATATGCTCGTCCTTGGCCATTAACGGATCGCCGCCGCTTAGGATCACCTCGTTTACCTCATTATGTGCGGCGATATACGCCAGCTTTTCTTCTAAGGCAGCGCGATTGAGCTGATTATCGGCGTAGGGAAAGTGGCGACGAAAGCAATAGCGGCAATTAATGGCGCACGCCGATTTAAATACCAAGAGTACCCGGGAGCGATATTTATGCAGCAAGCCGGGTTGCGTATTGTCTTGCTCGGACAGTGGATCCGTGCTGTAGCCGGGGACCTGATTAAACTCCTGGCGGCGCGGTAAAACCTGTAATAACAAGGGATCACGGGGATCGCCCTTTTTCATTTTGGCAATAAAGGGGCGTGGCACGCGCAGGTTAAACAGGCTTCTCGCCTCGTTGTCTGGGAGGAAGTCTGCTTCGGGTAATTCGAGTAGTGAGAGTAACTCTTCAGGGCGAGTAACCACCTCGGCCAATTCTTTTTGCCAGTTTTTATGCAAATTTACTTCGATTCTTTGTATCATTGACAGGTTAATTACTCGAGAAATTGTTTATTAGAGGACAAGATGGCGAATTATAGCACCAACGAGTTCAAGGGTGGCCTTAAATTTATGATGGACGGCGAGCCTTGTAGCATCCTTGAAAATGAGGTTGTTAAGCCTGGTAAAGGTCAAGCGTTTAACCGTGTAAAAGTACGTAAGCTGATCTCTGGTAAGGTTTTAGAAAAAACCTTTAAATCTGGCGAGACGGTGGAAGGGGCCGACGTAATGGATACCGATCTGGCGTATCTTTACACCGATGGTGAGTTCTGGCACTTCATGAACAACGACACCTTTGAGCAGATCGCTGCAGACGAAAAAGCGGTTGGCGACAACGTGAAATGGTTGGTTGAAAACGATTCATGTACCATCACTCTGTGGAACGGTAACCCGATTGCCGTAACTCCGCCTAACTTTGTTGAGCTGGAAGTAACGGATACAGATCCGGGTCTAAAAGGTGACACAGCCGGTACTGGTGGTAAGCCAGCAACCCTTAGCACGGGTGCGGTAGTTCGTGTTCCTTTGTTCATTCAAATCGGTGAAGTGATCAAGGTTGATACGCGCTCTGGCGAATATGTAAGCCGTGTAAAATAAGCGCTATTGGCGTTACAATCCCTTCGGGATAAGCCCAGCCCGGCAAGCCGCGCTGGGATTTTTTATGTCTCAGCTTTGCAAAGTGAGGAAAGAACCAATGAGTCAGCAAGATGTTTTATGGCAACCCAGTGCCCAGATTGATACGTTAAAACAGCGTGCAACTATTTTGCGGCAAATTCGTGAGTTCTTTTTTTCGCGTCAGGTCATGGAGGTGGATACGCCGACCTTATCACAGGCGAGCGTGACCGATGAGCATCTGCAAAGCTTTGCCACCGAATTTGTTGGTCAGGGTTATGCTCAAGGCTTACCCATGTACCTACAAACTTCGCCGGAATATGCCATGAAACGTTTATTGGCGGCGGGTAGCGGCGCTATTTATCAAATTTGTAAGGCATTTCGGAATGAAGAAAACGGCCGTCATCATAATCCCGAATTTACCATGCTTGAGTGGTATCGCCCTGGGTTCGATGAGTTTGCCCTGATGGACGAAATAGATGAGCTGATGCAGTTGGTGCTCGGGACCGAGAGCGCCGAGCGTATCAGTTATCAGCAGGCGTTTGCTAAGGTGCTGGCCATAGATCCCTTAACCATCACCCTGGACGAATTAAAACAGGTCGCCACCGCACAGGGGTTTGGTGACATTGCTGCAACCGAGCGCGATGCCGATACCTTGCTACAACTGCTTTTCTGCATGGTAATTGAGCCGCAAATTGGGCAACAGCGCCCCTGTTTTGTTTATCACTTTCCCGCCTCGCAGGCCGCCCTTGCTAGACTAAACGAGCAAGACCCTCGCGTTGCCGGACGCTTTGAGCTGTATTATCAGGGCTTAGAGCTGGCCAATGGTTTCAATGAGTTGACCGACGCCAAAGAGCAGCGACAGCGTTTTGAAAAAGATAACCAAAAACGCATTGATCGCGGATTAAAGCCGGTGGCGATAGATGAAAATCTGCTTGGCGCTTTGCAGGCCGGGTTACCCGCTTGCGCCGGTGTAGCATTGGGAATAGATCGCTTGGTGATGCTGGCATGTCAAAAACAGCATATTAAAGAAGTCTTAAGTTTCGATGTTGATCGAGCTTAGTCGCTATAGAGTATGCGGGTCAGCCTGGTGGTTGGCATTTTTTAGATGCATTTTTGCTTCGAATAGAGCATCGACTTAGAAGGTATCTAATTAGGAAAAAATGGATATTTAAAAACAGAGGGGGAGATGGGGCGACTGACGAGACTTGAACTCGCGACAACCGGAATCACAATCCAGGGCTCTACCAACTGAGCTACAGCCGCCATAAAGAAGTTACACACCTCTCGATGTGTGGCGCGCATAATACATAGTTTAATTGATGTTGTGAAGAGTAAATTAGCGAGTTTTTTTCGTTTGCTGTAATTTTAATCGCCAAAGGCACGTAACTTGATAAAAAATAGGCAAAAAGCACGACCTACTTTTATTATTAGGTGAACCGCGACAATGTTTAGTTGCGGTTTATAAGAAAGTTGAGATAATTACGGATTGGGTACAACGAAGCCGTTTAATTTCGTCGTTGTATCAAACAAAAAGCGGATGATAGGAGCGCTAATGGAAACTGTAACTAACTGGATCTCGGAAAACTCGGATCTAATACTTCACTATACGGTACAATTTGTACTTGCCCTCGTTGTCTTTATTGTTGGTTTACGTATTGCTAAATGGTGTAGCAACTTAACTGAAAAGGCGTTTGCAAAGCGTAAAGTAGATAAAGCCGTTGGCTCGTTCTGCGGTAATATTATTTACGCACTTGTTTTTATCGGTACTATTTTGATGGCGTTGTCTCAAATTGGTGTCGAAACTACCTCTTTCATTGCCATCCTTGGTGCCGCGGGCTTAGCGGTTGGCTTAGCGCTACAGGGCTCACTATCAAACTTCGCTTCAGGTGTACTAATTATCATCCTTCGTCCTTTCAAATCGGGCGACTACATTGAAGCCGGTGGTAAAGCCGGTTCGGTACGCAAAATTGAAATCTTCTCAACCGAGTTAAATACACCAGACAATAAAATTATCGTCATGCCTAACTCGGCCATTATGTCAGGCGCCATTGTTAACTATTCTCGTGAACAGACCCGTCGAATCGATCTAGTGATTGGTGTAAGCTATGACGCGGATCTGAAAAAAGCCAAAAGTGTATTGAAGTCAGTGCTAGACGCCGAAAGCCGCATTTTGAAAGACCCAGCCTACACGGTTGCTGTGAGCGAGCTGGCCGACTCAAGCGTTAACTTTGTTGTTCGTCCATGGGTTAACACCGCAGATTACTGGCCAACTTACTTCGATCTAATGGAAAACATCAAGATTGAACTAGACGCTAATGACGTTGGTATTCCATACCCACAAATGGATGTGCACTTACACAAAACAGGCGAATAATTAGGGGAATATCGCTAACATGAAATTGAAGTACCTATCTTTATTAGTTGCAGCTTTTGCTGCAACTACTGTTGTAGCAGAAGAAGAGAAAAAAACCTGGGAAGCCAACGCCGAACTTGGCGCCATTATCACCAGTGGTAACACCGAAACAACGACCTTTAAAGGGGCGCTTACCGTTAAACACAATCTCGAAAAGTGGAATAACGAGTACAAATTAAGTGGCCTGTTTAAAGAAGATGAAGTTGAACAGGACGATGGCACTAAAATTACCGAGCGCACCAATGAAAAGTACTTTGGCTCGGCGCAGGGTAATTACAAATTAAACGAAAAGAATGCCCACTTATTCATTTATGGCTCATACCTGAGCGATTACTTTGGCGCCTATCGTGAGGAAGCCGTGGTATCGGGCGGTTATGGTTTACGCCTAATTGATGATGAAACCATGGTGCTTAATGCTGAATTTGGTCCTGGTTATAAGTATTTTAGATATCCAGACGACAGCACCGAGGTTGATGACAACGGTCAGTCGCTTGCCGATGAATGGGAAGGCGAAGTGATCGCGCTAGCTAAAGCCGATTATACCTGGCAGATTTCCGAAGGTGCTAAGTTTACGCAACTGCTGGCGGTGGAATATGGTGATACCAACACCAAAACCCGCTCTGAAACAGCATTGTTAACCAAAATCAATGGTTCGTTACAAATGAAGGTTGGTTTCAATGTCGTTCACAACTCTGATGTCGCTGATGACAAAGACAATACCGATACAGAAACGGCATTGACCTTAGTTTATAACTTCTAAGTGCACTTAAAACCCACGTTAAAATTGCTTTTAGCGCATTTTTTTCGTGGGTTTTGTCGTGTATGATATGTCATCTTTTTGGAGTCAAACATGCAGGGAAAAATGTTTAAGACCTACCTCGGCGTTTTATCCGCCATTTTTATCTTGTTTTATGCAACTATCGCTCAGGCGGTTAACCCCTCACCCGCGCAAATCGAGCAGTTTAAAAAGCTACCTCGCGCTCAGCAAGAAGCCCTAGCGAGGCAATATGGTGTTGACCTTGAAACTATTATGGGCAATTCGTCTAAAACAAATACCAATGACCAAGAAGTTGAAAGTACAATTGGTGAACGTAAGGTCTTAGCTGAAGAAGAGCTGCAAACACAAGAAGAGAAATTTAAGCCAAAGCAAGAAGAGCTAAAACCATTTGGCTATGATATTTTTGCCGGTGAACCAACCAGCTTTATGCCCAGTGAAAGTGCACCTGTTCCTGATGATTACATAGTACGCCCTGGCGACCAAGTACAAATTTCCCTGTATGGTAAAGAATCGGCAACGGTGGATGTAAGCATTGACCGTTCAGGCCGCTTAAGCATTCCCAAGCTAGCTCCCGTGCATGTAGCTGGTATGAGCTTTAAAGAATTAAAGTCCCTGGTTAGCGAAAAAGTCAGCAACGAGATGATCGGCGTAAAAGCTTTTGTTTCCTTAGGGCAGCTACGCAGTATTCGCGTGTTGGTGGTGGGTGAAGCTTACAAGCCAGGTAGTTATACACTGTCGTCTCTCAGTACTGTTACTCACGCGCTGTTTGCCAGCGGTGGAGTGAGTGATATCGCTTCTTTACGTAATATCGAAATTAAGCGCGGTGGTAAGATTGTTAATCATTTTGACTTGTATGACCTACTGATCAAAGGCGACAGTAGCAACGACATCATCTTAAAGCCAGGCGATGTGGTATTTATTCCACCTGTGGGTGCACAGGTGAGTGTAACCGGAGCGGTAAAGCGCCCTGCTATTTTCGAATTAAAAAAAGGCGAGAGTACAGCCGACTTGCTAGCAATGGCGGGCGGATTAAAGGCCAATGCCTACAGCGAAAAAGTGACGGTAGAACGCGCCGGCAATGGTGATTATAAGCAAATTCTATCCTTTGATTTTACTAAGACTAACTCTGGCTACACTCCACAAGATGGCGATGTAGTGCGAGTGAGTGAAACCAGTAGCGCTTACAACAATGCGGTAACCTTGATTGGCGCCGTGACGCGTCCGGGGGAATATTCTTGGCATCAGGGTAAGCGTATTGGCGATATCATAGGTTCACTCCGTGGTGCTCTGTTACCTCAAGCAGATTTGGATTACGCCATTTTGCTCCGAGAAGTGGATGTGTATGGAAATATCGAGGTATATCAATTTAGCTTAGCCAAGGCCGTAGCCGGAGATAGTAATCATAATCTGTTACTAAATGCCCGAGACAAGCTGATCGTATTTAGCCGCTTTGAGTCAAAAGCAGAAGAGCAAGATGCATTAAAGCAACTCGCGTTAACGGAAGAAGAGCAGGAACTACAGAAAAAAGTAAAACTGTGGCATCTGTTTGAGCAGCGCCAGTTTGAAGAATTTGTGGGTACGAGAAAACCACTCTTTAGTGAAGAAGAAGAGGCCGAGCTAAAAAGTAAACAAAAGCTTACAGATATTATTGCAGCGCGCTCAAAAGATGAAGAAGAGGAAATTGAATACGCAACCTTTAGCCGTAATCAACTGCTTGATAAGGTGATTAAAAAATTACAACTACAGGCAGGTGCTGGAGAACGCATCAAGTTAGTGGAAGTTAATGGTAATGTTCGTTTCCCTGGTGTATATCCGCTTGCTAAAAACATGGCTGTTAGGGAACTCATTACTGCTGGTGGCGGTTTAACCGAGTCAGCATTCTTAGATAAGGCCGAAATTACTCGTTCTAAAACCGGCACCAATGATGATATCGAGCATATAACTTTCAATCTCCAAGGGGCGTTGGACGGTTCTTTAGAGGAAAATCCACTTTTACTAAGTAAAGACAGCCTTAATATTCTTACCATCCCCAATTGGCAGGAAAATATTAAGGTCAAGGTGGAAGGAGAGGTTACCTTCCCGGGTCAGTACACCATTCGTCGTGGTGAAACTATAAAAGACGTGATTGAACGTGCCGGGGGCTTTTCAGATTTCGCTGCGTTAGACGCAGCTGTTTTTACGCGCAAAACGATCCAAGAACAAGAACGGGCTCAAATTGAACGTTTAACAAACGAATTGCGTCGCGACCTTGCTTCAAAAAGTTTCGAGTACTCACAAAATAGCGTCAAACTTTCTTACGATGAGATGGCTATGTTGATTTCTGATTTATCACAAATGCCAACCTTGGGACGCCTAGTTATTAACTTAGATGATATTTTAGCTGATAAACAACAGCTTGTGCTGCAAGATGGCGATGCGCTCTATATACCTTCAAAGCGTGATTCAATAAGCGTGATTGGTGAAGTTAATTATGCGACCTCCCACCTTTACAATCCGGATACAGGTGTAGATGCCTATATTCGTCTTAGTGGTGGTACCAAGGCACGTGCGGATGAAGAGCGCATTTATGTGATTAAGGCTAATGGCTCTGTTTACATCCCAGAAAATAAAGGCTGGTTTGCTGTAAACACTAGTCATCAACTTGAACCGGGCGACACTATAGTCGTGCCCATGGATACCGCGCATATGGATAGCCTTACCCTTTGGAGCTCGGCAACGCAGATTTTCTATCAGCTTGGTGTGGGTATAGCTGCTATTAGCGGTATTTAAGGAATAGCATTCATGAATAATCAAGTTACCCATATACAACATACTACTATTGCAGATGATGAAATCGATCTAAAAGATCTGTTTCTAGCCTTGTGGCAAGGAAAGTGGATTATCATAGGCACAACGGTTGTCGCAGCGATCATCTCAGTAGTATACGCATTAAATCTGCCAAATATTTATAAAAGTGAGGCGCTATTAGCCCCTGCTGAAGATAGTAAAAGCGGTGGTCTCTCAGCACTCGCAGGCCAGTTTGGAGGTTTAGCGTCACTCGCGGGTGTAAATCTTGGAAGCGGCAGCGCAGATAAGACCACTATTGCGTTGGAGTTGTTAAAAAGCCGCTCTTTTATCGGTGAGTTTGTTCAAGAGCATAATTTGAAGCCTGTGATTATGGCGGCAAATGGCTGGGATCGCGACAACCACCAAGTGCTTTACAATCGAGAAATCTATAATCCTGATACAAATAAGTGGTTACGAGAGGTTAAAGAGCCCAAGCAGCCAGAACCCAGTCAGTTGGAAGTGCATGATAAGTTCACTAAACAGCTCTTAAATGTTTCACAAGACAAAGAAACAGGGTTAGTGAAAGTATCTGTTAGACATTACTCCCCAGTAGTAGCCAAAGAGCTTACAGACAAGCTAATTGAGCAGCTCAACAATACAATGCGAGCCAATGACATTGCAGATGCTGAGAATAGCATTGAGTACTTAACTAGAGCCCTGCAAGAAACCTCGGTAGCTGATATGCAGAAGGTATTTTATCAACTAATCGAACAACAGCAGCAAACAAAAATGTTAGCCAGTGTTCGAGCTGAATATGCTTTAAAAACAATAGACCCTGCGGTAGTAGCCGAGCTAAAGTCTGAGCCTAAAAGAGCGCTTATTTGCATTCTTGGAGTAATGTTGGGCTTATTTCTTTCTACTCTATTTGTAATTACTCGTTTCTTAGTGAAGGATTAAGTCATGTCCGGCAATTTTGAAAATCGAATTGTAAATTCTGAGTGCGAACCAGTGACGGCTTTTATGTCAACTAGACAGGCTAAGTCCGTACAGAAAATATATATTTATTGCCCTGAAGACTACATAGAAAAAATTAGAGATTGTATTGGTAATTATGACTTCACATTAATCTTTAATGATTATTCGGTTACAGATTACTCAGATAAAGTAATTTGTCACTATGAGGCAAGTGAGCTGGAGTTGCCAGCGAAAAAATTTCTAATACAAGCAACCGAGTTTGGTGCTTGGGTTGAGCCTTTAGTTAGCTATTTGGATAGCCGTTTAGGTTATACAGAAGTGTCTTTTTTGAGAACAAGTTACTTTTTACACCAAAAAGCATTTTCTATTCTATCTAAAAAAAGAACTCAGGTAGCCAAACGAGTGGTTGACGTTGGTTCAGCTTTACTATTACTCGTTCTAACCTTTCCAGTTTTTCTACTCACGGTTATAGCTATTAAGCTGGAATCTAAGGGCCCAATCTTTTACATGCAAAAGAGAACAGGGCAGTTCAATAAAGAGTTTAAGGTTATAAAATTCCGTTCAATGAGCACGGATGCGGAAAAAGATGGTGCGCAGTGGGCGGTAAAAAATGACACGCGGGTAACCCGTGTGGGGAAGTTTATCCGCAAAACTCGTATCGACGAATTACCGCAGCTCTTTAATGTATTAAAAGGCGAAATGTCGATGGTGGGTCCACGGCCAGAGCGGGAGGTTTTTATTGAAAACCTGGAAAAGGAAATTCCATATTACCGTTTTCGCCATGCAGTAAAACCAGGTGTGACAGGGTTGGCACAAGTTTCGTATCAATACGGAGCATCGTTAGAAGATGCCGTTTGGAAACATAAATTTGATATTTACTATATTAAGCATCACAGTAGCTTACTTGATTTAAAAATATTCTTAAAAACAATCAAGGTAGTTTTATTTGGTATGGGAAGGTAATGGAAAAAGTTTCTATTGTAATGCCTTGCTATAATGCGAGTCGTTCCCTTAACCGTGCTATAGACAGCGTATTAAATCAAACTTACTCCGAATGGGAGTTGTTGATTGTTGATGACTGCTCAACTGATGATTCCATGGAATTAGCTCAGAGCCATGGTGATAAACGAATTCGCGTCTTTTCCAACGTGGAAAACTCTGGAGCGGGAGTTAGCCGCAATAAAGCAATATCTGAAGCGACAGGTAGATTTATAGCCTTTTTAGATACAGATGATTATTGGCACAAAGATAAGCTATTAACACAAGTGAACTTTATGCTAAATAATGGATATGCTTTGACATATCATGCTTATCAAAAGTTTAACGAAAAGGGGATGAAGGGGGTTTTTTCTCCACCTTCAAGTGCTTCTTATAAGCAATTATTACAAACTAATTATATCGGTTGTTTAACCGCAATGTACGATAGTCAACAGTTAGGCAAGTGCTATATGCCTACAATTCGAAAACGGCAAGATTATGCCTTATGGCTTGCTATTCTAAAGACAGGTGTCGTTGCTCGTGGGTTGCCTGAGGTGTTGGCTTATTACTCAACTGACACAGGTATGACTCAAAACAAAGCCAAAATTATTAAACATCAATGGCTCTTTTATCGCGAGCATTTAAAGCTAGGCTATCTGACCTCTTTGTCATTGCTGTTTAGTTATGCAACCCATGGATTAATTAAGTATCTTAGGTAACTATGAAAATTTTAGTAACAGGTGGGGCAGGCTTTATCGGTTCTGCAGTCGTTCGTCATATTATTGAAAGTACTAATGATGAAGTCGTTAACCTTGATAAACTGACATATGCCGGTAATTTAGAATCTGTACTAGCTGTATCATCAAGCTCGCGTTATGCGTTTGAACAAGTGGATATATGTAATGCTACTGAGGTAAATCGGGTTTTTAAATCACATCAACCTGATGCTGTGATGCATCTTGCCGCTGAGTCTCATGTTGACCGCTCTATTGATGGTCCAAGCGACTTTATACAAACCAATATTATTGGCACATTTACATTGCTTGAAGCAGCGAAAAATTATTGGGATACCTTAAGTGCGGATAAAAAAGCGGCGTTTCGTTTTCATCATATTTCTACAGATGAAGTATATGGTGACCTAGAAGGTACTAATGATTTATTTACAGAAACCACGCCTTATGCGCCAAGCTCCCCTTATTCTGCAAGTAAAGCATCAAGTGATCACCTAGTACGTGCATGGCTCAGAACCTTTGGGCTACCCACAATAATAACCAATTGTTCAAACAATTATGGTCCATACCATTTTCCTGAAAAGCTAATCCCTCACATGATTTTAAATGCATTAGAAGGGAAGCCTTTACCTGTGTATGGCAATGGCTTGCAAATTAGAGATTGGCTCTACGTTAAAGATCATGCAAAGGCTTTATATACCGTTGTCACACAAGGTGAAATTGGTGAAACATATAATATTGGCGGGCATAACGAAAAAGCCAATATAGATGTGGTGAAAACGATCTGTAGGTTATTGGAAGAGCTAGTTCCAAATAAGCCAATAGGTGTAACTAATTACGAAGACTTAATTACTTATGTTACTGATCGTCCAGGGCATGATGTTCGTTATGCCATTGATGCGAGCAAAATAGAAAAAGAGCTGGGCTGGAAACCGGAAGAAACATTTGAATCTGGCATTCGTAAAACAGTAACTTGGTATTTAGATAACCCAAACTGGTGGCAACGAGTGCTGGATGGTTCATATCGCCTAGAGCGTATTGGTGCGTAAGGAAGTATAGAGGTAGTAATGAAAGGAATAATTTTAGCAGGCGGTTCAGGAACGAGATTGTACCCAATCACCATGGGTGTATCGAAGCAGCTGTTACCCATATACGATAAGCCAATGATTTATTACCCGCTATCAGTATTGATGCTTGCGGGGATTAGAGAAATATTAATTATAACTACTCCAGAAGATAGCGACTCTTTTAGACGCTTACTAGGAGATGGCTCTCAATTCGGGGTTGAACTTGAATATGCAATTCAACCAAGCCCAGATGGTTTAGCTCAAGCCTTTATTATTGGTGAAGACTTTATTGGTAAAGACGATGTCTGTTTGGTGTTAGGCGATAACATCTTCTATGGCCAGGGTTTTTCACCCAAACTAAAACATGCTGTTGAACAAGCCAAGCAAGGTCAAGGAGCTACTGTTTTTGGCTACCAAGTGAAAGACCCTGAACGTTTTGGTGTCGTGGAGTTTAACAGTCAACTAAAAGCTATTTCTATCGAAGAAAAACCTGCACAACCCAAATCGAATTACGCGGTAACAGGTCTTTATTTCTATGATAATTCGGTTATTGAAATGGCAAAACAGGTTAAACCATCAGACCGTGGTGAGTTGGAAATTACCTGCTTAAACGAAATGTATTTACAACAAGACAAGTTAAACGTTGAAATGCTAGGACGTGGTTTTGCCTGGCTAGATACAGGCACGCATGAAAGTTTATTGGAAGCCGCACAGTTTGTAGAAACGGTAGAAAAGCGCCAAGGCTTTAAAATTGCTTGCTTAGAAGAAATAGCCTTTCATAACGGCTGGTTGACTGCTGAGCAGCTACAAGGGCAAGCCCAGCTATTACGTAAGAATAATTACGGCGAGTATTTGGCTGGACTATTAAAGTAAATGGACTTAAAGGCTAAAGCGACAAGTGGCTTAAAATGGAGTGCTATAGAACGTTTAACCACTCAAGCCATGCAACTGATTGTGATGTTGGCCTTAGCCAATATGATAGGGCCAAAAGCTTTTGGTTTAGTGGGCATGCTTGCTGTTTTTATTGCCCTCTCACAAGTTTTTGTTGATGCCGGCTTTAGTGCGGCATTGATTCGCAAAGTTGATTGCACAGAAGCTGACTTTGCCACTGCATTTTATTTTAATGTATTGGTTGCTGTTACTTGTTACGTTTTTTTGTATCTAACAGCCCCTTTAATTGCAGGTTTTTATCAGCTTGAGGAACTGACTGGGTTACTACGCGTATTAGGCTTAAATGTTGTTTTTGGTGCTTTTTCGGTTGTGCAGCGTGCGAAATTAACCATAAAAATGGACTTCAAAACACAGGCGAAAGCATCTCTGCTAAGTGTGCTTTTAAGTAGTTCAGCGGCTATTACCATGGCATATAATGGTTTTGGTGTATGGGCTTTGATTGCGCAAATGCTGATTATGAGCGCTTGTAATAGCCTTTTTTTGATGTTTTTACATCCCTGGTGGCCAAATGAAAGTTTTTCAAAAAAATCGTTTAATTATATGTTTGGTTTTGGTTCTAAGCTTTTACTTTCGGGGGTAATTGATAGCCTTTATAAAAATATTTACCAGCTGATTATTGGTAAGGTTTTTAGTGCAAAAGATGTAGGTTATTTTACTCAAGCGAATCAAATCACTATGGTCCCAGCAGCAACGCTCACAACTGTTATTCAGCGTGTTACTTACCCACTGTTAAGTCATATTCAACACGATACTAAGCGATTGGATCAAGCCTATTTACTGACACTACGTTTAGCCGCGCTTGTTATTTTCCCGCTTATTGTGGGGATAGGAGCTATTGCAACTCCCTTTATTCATCTAGTGTTAGGAGAGCAATGGGTAGACTCTATTCCATTTGTTATGCTGCTTTGTACTGGCTTTATGCTAATGCCTATTCATGCAATTAATTTAAATATTTTGCAGGTGAAAGGGCGCTCTGATTTATTCTTGAAGCTTGAAATCATTAAAAAAAGTGTCACTACAGTGATGTTGATTATCGCGGTTCCCTTGGGTGTTAAAGCTATCTGTATAGGTATAGTTGTTCAGTCCTATATCGCATTGTTAATTAATACATACTACACCGGAAAATTAACGACTCTATCGCCAATAAAACAATTGATAAACATCTTTCCTATATGGTGCTTTGCATTACTTTCAAATGCTCTTGCTTATTGGTCTATAAACAAAATAACACAAAGTTATTCACAGCAGTTGCTGGGTACTATTATTGTCGCTATTTCATTGTATTTCTTTATGCTCGTATTGTTTGAGCGAGATCTTATAAAACAGTTTACCCGGCTTCTTAAGCCGATCAAGGCATAACAAGTTATGAATAAAATTACCGTAACATCACCGCTCTTACCTCCTTTGGAAGAGCTGACCCCCTTACTGAAAGATATTTGGGACAGCAAATGGTTAACTAACAGTGGTCAGTATCATCAAAAGTTAGAGCAAGCCCTGTGTGACTATTTGGATGTGCCATATATTAGCTTGTTCTCTAATGGCACCTTGGCATTGATCACGGCCCTACAAGCTTTGGATTTAGAAGGTGAGGTAATAACCACACCCTATACTTTTATTGCAACCAGCCATGCGCTTATCTGGAATAAACTAACACCTGTTTTTGTCGATGTTGATCCTAAAACTTTTAACCTTGATCCTGAAAAAGTAGAACAGGCCATTACTGATAAAACCAGTGCTATCTTACCTGTCCATGTTTATGGTAATCCATGCGATCATCAGGCGCTTGAAAAAATTGCCGATAAGCATGACTTAAAAATTGTTTATGATGCGGCACATGCCTTCGGGGTTAAAGAAAATAATATTTCCATTTTAAATTATGGTGATGTGGCAATATTGAGCTTTCACGCAACGAAAACCTACTCAACCATCGAAGGCGGTGCTGTTGTTTGTCATAGCTTAGAGATGAAAGAAAAGCTCGATCAATTGAAAAACTTTGGATTCGAATCTGAAACAGCTATTTCTCAATGCGGTATGAATGCCAAGTTAAATGAGGTACAGGCAGCGTTTGGTCTTGTTACCTTGAACCATATCGATCAAGCCATTTTGAAACGCAAAGAAGTATCTGACTATTATCACAAACATTTGGGGTCGGTGAAAGGCCTTAAATTGTTCACACCAGCTGATAATGTACAGCCAAATTATTCGTATTTTCCAATATTAGTAGATGAATCTGAGTTTGGTTGTTCTCGTGATGAGCTTTTTGAATATTTAAAAGGTAATAATATTTTGGCAAGGAAATACTTTTACCCATTAATCACTGATTTTGATGCTTATAAAAACAACAATGAAATCTTCAATTCTGCTAAACAGATTTCTGACAGCGTTATTTGTTTACCTATTCACACCTGTTTAGCTAAAGAGGAAGTAGAGAAAGTTGTTGAGGTTGTAAAATTAGCGTGTGGTTATGGAAGTATGTAGGGATACGTTTAACAAGCATAATATAGATTTTTTCGCTATTGCTGGTGATTGAGAAGGATGATTTGAAAAAATTTTTGAAGTAGTCTATTCACCTAAAATGGAGTCTATCTTCGAAGCTGAGAGTGAATCTCTTTTTTATGACTTGAAAAATTTGATTTAGATGGGATTTAAAGATATTTATCAAGAATAAGATAGGTACAAAAGAAAGTAAATTACGGTGATTAAGAGTGGCTATTAAATTAACAAAAGAAGAGACAAGAAAAAAGCTATTGGATATGGCTGTTTTAATAACTGATTTGTTGGATGAGAATGACATTCCATATATTCTTGTTTATGGCACATTGCTTGGTGCTGTTCGACACAAAGGTTTTATTCCATGGGATGATGACTTTGATATCGCCATTCCTGCAAGGTATCAATATAAGTTAAATAAAATATTTACTTCATTATCTGGTTGCAATTTCTATTCGCAAAAAAATCATAACTATTATGATTGGGTTATGAGGGTTTCTGATCAAAAAACAAAGGTTGATGCTAAGGAAACTGAATGGGAGTTGTATAACCATACTATGATTAATAATGACTTGGGGTTGTGTATTGATATATACCCTTTTTATATTAGACCACAGAACAGGTTGGCTAGGCTTTTGCATTCTTTTTTCACCAAGTCTTCCGCTTACCTTCATAAGCTTTCTTTTGTTTTGAAATCTAAATTTATAAAAAGTATAGCGTGTAATTTAGAGAGATTGAGAGCTGTGAATTTTCAAGGAAGTTACTACACAAATGCCGGGGAAATATACTATGGGAAGCAACTTTTTGATGATTTAAAGACGTGTAACTTCGACGGTTTTAATTTTAAAATCCCAAATAATCCGGAAGATTTTTTGGTTAAAAGATATGGTGATTGGGAAAAAATCCCGACTAAAGAAGAAATACAGCAAGCGGTTCACTATGAGGATGTTTATTGGCGATGATGAAAGTTTTAGTTGTTCCATGTGGTACAGAAATAGCGCATGAAATTGTACGTTCATTGTATGGTGTCAAAGGTGTCGAGGTCTTCGGGGCTAACAGCGTAAACTGCTACACTGAAATTTCAAACGCAAATGTATTTGTGGGCATTCCTTTTATACATGAAGCTGATTTTGTTGATTCTTTAAATGCGCTTATAGGAAAACATGGAATTACTCACGTGTTTCCTGCGCACGACTCTGCCGCACTTAAGTTAACTGAGTACGCAAAGCAATTAGAGGCAAAGGTAGTCTCCTCAAGCTTTGAGACAAACGATATTTGCCGCTCAAAGAAAAAAACCTATGCTTGTCTAGAAGACGTGGTGCGCGTTCCTACTCTATTTAATCACTGGGACGAAAATTTAACGTTTCCTCTTTTTGCTAAGCCCGATGTCGGCCAAGGGAGCGTTGGAACCAAGCGAATTGACAGCCGTGCAGATTTAGAAGCCTTAAATGACAACGATTTACTTTGTGAGCTTTTGCCTGGCTCAGAATATACAGTGGATTGTGTAAGTGATGCTGGTGGCGAGCTATTGTATGCAGGGCCTCGCCGTCGCTGCTCAATGCGAAATGGCATCGCCGTTGAAACTGAACTAGTAACTAACGACGATCGCTTTTACGATATTGCATTAAAGATTTCTCAGCGCTTAGAGCTCCGTGGAGCCTGGTTTTTTCAGGTTAAAGAAGATGAAAATGGCGAGTTGTGTCTGTTAGAGGTTGCCACGCGTATTGCTGGCTCTATGATTACGAATCGTTTCAATGGCATTAATTTTACAGAGTTGTCATTGTTAGTGGCTGAAGGTGTATCGGTAAAGGCACTGCCTAATAACCAGAAGGTAAAGTTGTACCGAAATCTATCTTACCAATTTCACAGTGATCTGAATTTTACTCACCTTTATACAGATTTTGATGACTGCTTGATCGTGAATGATAAAGTCAATACATCACTGCTTAAGTTAATTTATGAATGCATAAATAACGGGGGCAAAGTGAGTTTGATTACTCGTCATGAGCGCGATATAGAGCAAACACTGTGTGAATATCGCTTATCCGGTATTTTTGATGAAATAATTCACATACAAGATAAGAGCCCAAAGTCAGATTACATTGACGCCTCTGGGGCTATTTTTATTGATGATGCTTTCAGTGAGCGGGCTGATGTCAGAAGTAAGCTAGGTATTCCAACGTTTTCAGTAGATATGGTCGAATGTCTCCTGAGAGTGAAATCTTAGCCCACGTAGACACATAGATAAAATAATATGACTAATGAATATTCACCTTTGGTTTCAGTGTGTGTAGTTACATATAACCAAGAAATGTATATAGCTCAAACAATAGAGAGCATCTTGTCTCAGGAGTTTGAAGGGCGACTAGAAATTATTATAGGTGAAGATTGTAGCCCTGATAGCACGGCGAAAATAGTTGAGGAGTATCAACGTCAGCACCCCAATGTGGTAAAAATTGTCACTTCACAGAATAATGTGGGAGCGCAAGCTAATTTCACTCGAGTATTAAAGGCTGCGCAAGGTGAGTTTATTGCTATATGTGATGGTGATGACTATTGGGTAGATACTTGTAAGATTCAGAAACAATTAACTGCCCTTAAAGGTAGTGACTATGAGTTGTGTTTCACAACTGCACATAGAGTATCTGATGAGAAGAAGATAGGTGATATCGCTGATTATGGTGACTCTCAAAAAATATTTAGTTATGAAGATGTGATCAAAAGTGGTGGTGGTTTTATGCCCACCGCTACCATCATGGTTAAGAAAAGAGTCATCGATTGTCTACCTGATTGGTTTGAACAGGCACCTGTTGGTGATTATTATTTACAAATTCTTGGCTCGAAAAATGGGGCTATATATTTACCAGAAGTTACTGCTAGTTATCGAGTTCAGGCGGTTGGATCTTGGAGTAGTCATAGGAAAAAGAAAAATCTAAATGATTTACTTGTTGAAGTTGAAAGACATAATTTTTCATTGAATGCGATTGAAATGGATAGCAGGTTTAGAAAGTATGCATTAGCTAATGAGTATCTTCAGATATCAATCTCTATGCTTTTAAATGACTATTACAATGAATTTAGTGAGTTAATATCTAAATCTTGGAAACTGAAGAAAAACATAAGTAAAGTTCAGTTTGTTTTTTATAATCTGAGATGGTCAAAAATAATTTGCTTAATGATTTTGATTTATATAAGAAGAAAAAATGGTTATTAATATTAATGGAAAAACATCTAGTTTTTTGATTGTCGTCCTTTTTATGTCAATGCTTTCCAATGGTATTTATTATGATGTTGGTTTTTCTGTTACATTAGCATATTTTGTTTTGCCAATAGTTATTTTTTTTATTTTTTTAAATGGAATGAGATTGAGTAAGTTTTTATTTTTATCTTTTGTTTTTGTGTTTTTCGTTTATTTTTGCTTTTTCTTATCATCATTTTATAGTTACAATTTCGATTCTTCATTTAGGTTTTTTTTTGGTGCTCTGGCGTTTCTTTTTTTCTTTTTTTCTTTTTCATCTTATCTTGTTAGTGCAAATAAAGATATTTACTTATTGCTAGGGGTTTCTTTAAAGGTATACTTAGTTTTGACGCTTTTATACTATCTGGCTGGTTTGATGGTTTTTTCCCCACTGCAGGAGCATCAATATTTTTACGGCCTATTTGTTGAGAAATCATTGCCTAGGTTGGTAGGATTAACTATAGATCCAAATTTTGCATCGTTAACATTTATCGTATGTTTCTACTATTTCCACTTTTCAAAAGTATCCTACCGGAAAGTTTTTTCGATTCTATCAATAATTCTTCTTTTGGCGACGTTATCTCGTTCAGGGTTGTTGTCGCTTTTTTTATCTTTCTTTTTTGTTTCTTTTTTTGTTATTAAACCTATTCAGGTTTTTCGTATTTTCTTATCTTTCATTTTGTTTTCAATGTTCGTTTATGTTTCCTTAGAACTTTTTTTTGCTGTAGATGTTTCTAACTTAATTGAAAAGCGGGTGGAGGGAGCCTCTAGTGGGGCTGGTAGATTTGAATTGATAGCGAATGCTTATACTTTGTTTTTAGAAAAGCCAATTTTAGGTCATGGGATATTTAACTTCAGAGACTTAAATATGCAGTACTTTTCTAGTCATAAGTATGCTCATAATACTTATATGGAGTTGTTGGTGGAAGTTGGGGTTGTGGGGTTGGCTTTCTTTTTGAGTCTTTTACTTTTCATGACTATTATGGCTTTTAAATTGAGAAAGGTATATCCATTCTTGATTTTTTCCGTTGTCTCGCTTGGTCTTATGGCCGGGACTTTGTCTCTTTATATAAACTCCATATTTCTTTTTTTTCTAGTTGTTACTTTCTCACTTTATATAAGGGGTAGGAATGAATGTTGAAGTCCTAATCTCAACTTTGAATAATGGGTTGGAGAATATCAAGATAAGTGAAAGTCGCTTCTCCTACTTAATAATTCATCAGGTAACGGACCATAAGTTTGATGAGTACAAATCTTACTTCATGGCGAATTTGTCTGCGGCGAACGTACGTTACATACAAATGAAAGAGCCGGGACTTAGCAAAAGTAGGAACTTTGCTATAAAGCACTCTATCGGGGATATTTTATGGATTATGGATGATGATGTGCATATCTTACCTACAGCTTATGAAGCTATTTGCACGGCATTTGAATCATGTAATTCAGATTTATTAGTTTTTTCACATAAAAAAATAGATAGAACTAAGTTTGAACGCACGTTAGTTAAAGATATAACAAGGCTTTCTGCGGCGGGGGTTTCATCAATCGATATGTGCTTGAAAGCAGAAACGGTAAAGAATAAGGTGCTTTTTGATGAAAATTTTGGTTTAGGAACAAAACTTCCTTCCGGTGAAGAATTTATTTTCACGTCAGACTTGCTCAAGGAAAAAAGTAAAGTAAATAAAGTAAAGGTTTGCTTGTCACATCACCCTGATATCGCATCAGGGGATGATTTCTTCTCGACACCCGAAAAGATACGAGCAAAGCGAAAAATTATGCGTAGAGTTTATGGTCATGTTGGAGAATTAATGTTTATTGCCTTTGTAATTAAGAAAGCTCCCGCTTTAATTAGAAGTAAAGCATTTTTGAAATTCCTAAAATTTTCTTACACGTAAAAATATGTTTTATTATTTATTATACATTTTGGGTTCTAGATTTCGTAACCCAAGTTTAAATAAAGTTTATCGCGAGCTTAAAGAGACGGAGTTTGCTGATAGTGATACCCTGAAAAAAATTCAGGAAGATAAGCTGAGATGTTTGCTTTGCTTTTGCTATCGGTATTCACCTTACTATAGAAAAAAGTTCAATGAAATTAGTTTTAATCCAGAAAGTGACGTGTATGACAAAGGTATTTTGAGTCAGATTCCACTACTGAGTAAGGGGGATTTAATAAAATTCAACTCTGATATTCATGCTAATTATACATTCAAGAAAACCTTTTTCTCTGAAACATCTGGCTCAACAGGTGAAGCGTTAACTTTCCACAAAGATGAATTGTGGGACTCATACAATAGGGCTTCTATAAACCGGGGATTATCTTGGTTTGGTGTTAAACCTTGGAATAAGAACGGCTACTTTTGGGGGTTCAGTAATCAGGGATTAAGAGCTCTAAAAGTGAAGGTAATGGATCTACTGGTGAATAGGTTTCGTTTATTTTCGTACACAAATGATGAAATAGAAAATTTTTTACATAAGTCTAAATCTGCTTGTTACCTTGAGGGTTATAGTTCCATGATCTACGAGGTAGCAAAAAAAGCAAATCAGCTTGGAATAAAGCTAGATAATATTAAGCTTGTGAAAGGGACATCAGAGAAAATTTACGACCATTACCACGAAGAAACAAAAAAAGCTTTTGGTCAAAAAATTATAAGTGAGTATGGTTCTGCTGAGTCTGGCATAATTGCATTTGAATGCCCACATGGCCAAATGCATTTGAATGAAGAAACATGTATTGTAGAAGAAATAGAAGGCCGAGCTGTTATAACAAATTTGGTTGCTTATTCTTTTCCAACTATCCGTTATGATTTAGGCGATTATATTAAAATATCTGATAAGCCATGTGCTTGTGGTAGAGCCCATCGAGTACTTGAAGAAGTAGCGGGGCGAGTTGGTAAAAATATTGTAGGTAAAAATGGAGAGTTATTTCCTTCTCTAACTTTATACTATGTTTTTAAAAATATGGCGTTAGGGCATGGTTTAAAGCTTTCTTATAGATGTGTGCAAAAAAAAGAAGGTTTGTTAGAGGTGTCTATTGAAGCGCTGGAAGACTCATCACTAATTAAGGCGTTAATCAAGAGTTTGAAAACTATTTTGAACAGGCTATCCAATGTCAATATTATTTTGTTGATTCAGTACGAATCAAAGGAAAAAAATTGAAAGACTTTGAAAGTGAGCTCTAAGCGAAAGAATGAACTGAGTATGAAAATAACAGTTGTTGGGACGGGCTATGTTGGCCTGTCAAACTCAGTATTATTAGCGCAGCACAATGAAGTGGTAGCGTTAGACATAATAGAAGAAAAAGTATCACTTATTAATGATAAACAATCGCCTATTTCAGACGCAGAAGTTGAGCATTTTTTAGCAAATGAATCTTTGAATTTACGTGCTACAACTTCAAAAGAGGAAGCGTATAAAAATGCTGATTTTGTCGTTATCGCAACACCGACAGACTATGATTCAGAAACAAACTTTTTCGATACTTCTTCTGTTGAATGCGTAATTCAAGATGTTTTAAAGTATAATCCCACCGCAGTAATGGTGATTAAGTCTACAGTACCTGTTGGTTTCACTGAGATGGTAAAAAAGCAATTCTGTACCGAAAATGTTATTTTCTCTCCTGAATTTCTAAGAGAGGGTAGAGCGCTTTACGACAATCTTCACCCATCGCGGATTATAGCAGGTGAGCGCTCAGCGAGAGCGCGGCAGTTCGCTGGTTTGTTAGCGCAAGGCGCCATTAAGGAAGATATACCGGTACTTTTTACCGACTCCACTGAAGCCGAGGCTATTAAGCTTTTTTCTAATACTTACCTTGCTATGCGCGTCGCCTATTTTAATGAGCTGGATAGTTATGCTGAGTCTCATAACTTAGATACTAAGCAAATTATAGAAGGTGTAGGCTTAGACCCACGTATTGGAAAGCACTACAATAATCCATCTTTTGGTTACGGTGGTTACTGTTTGCCTAAAGACACTAAACAATTGTTGGCAAATTACCAAGATGTGCCCAATAACATTATCTCAGCAATCGTTGATGCCAATCGAACTCGTAAGGACTTTATTGCCGATGCAATTTTAGCAAAAAAGCCTGAAGTGGTGGGAATCTATCGCTTAATTATGAAATCTGGTTCAGATAACTTTAGAGCTTCAGCGATCCAAGGTGTTATGAAGCGCCTCAAGGCAAAGGGCATTCGTGTTGTCATCTATGAACCTACCTTCGAGGGTGATAGCTTTTTTAATTCCGAGGTGTACTCCGATGAAGCTAAGTTTAAAGCCGAAGTCGATGTAATTGTCGCCAATCGTATGTTTGACTCTCTTACAGACGTAAAAGATAAGGTTTATACCCGAGATATTTTTGGTACAGACTAGATTAAACAAGTGCATTGTATTTATTATTAGTCATCTCAATGGCCAGCGTATGCTGGCCATTCAACTTTTAGCTTCAAGGATTGACCATGAAAGCAGTAATTCCAGTAGCAGGGCTTGGTACTCGTATGTTGCCGGCAACTAAAGCCATTCCTAAAGAAATGCTCCCTTTGGTAGATAAGCCCCTTATTCAATATATCGTTAATGAATGCGTTCGAGCTGGCATTAAAGAGATAGTGCTAGTAACGCATTCCTCAAAAAATGCCATTGAAAACCATTTCGATACCAGTTTTGAATTAGAGGCAACGTTAGAAAAGCGGGTTAAGCGTCAGTTGCTTGATGAGGTGCGTTCCATTTGCCCGGAAGATGTAACCGTGATGCATGTGCGCCAAGGCGAAGCAAAAGGATTGGGTCATGCCATTATGTGTGCCAGACCAATCGTTGGGGACAACCCCTTCGTGGTGATTTTACCGGATGTAATCCTCGATGAATTCAGCGCCGATCAAAGCAGTGAAAACCTAGCCGCGATGATCAAGCGCTTTAAAGAGACTCAAATCAGTCAAATTATGCTTGAAGCGGTAGCTAAGCAGGATGTGAGTAAGTACGGTATTGCTGATATTAATGGCGCGCAAATTGAACCAGGCGAAAGCTCTGTTATCAAACACATGGTGGAAAAACCCAAGGTGGAAGATGCGCCTTCAAACCTGGCCGTGGTAGGCCGCTATGTGCTTTCTCATAATATCTGGCCTTTACTGAAAAGAACGCCCATAGGTGCGGGTGGAGAGATTCAACTCACCGACGCCATCGATATGCTGATTGAGCAAGAGCCTGTAGAGGCGTTTCGTATGAGCGGCGAGTCACACGATTGTGGCGATAAGCTGGGCTATCTCAAGGCGTTTGTGCGTTATGCCCAACAACACCCGGAATTGGGTGAGGCGTTTACGGCGCATCTAAAAAGCCTTTAAGGTATGGGCTGTAGGTACGACTTACATCCTGTTCTGGCGCTTTTTGCCGCGCTGGGTGTTTTTGTTTAGTTTTAAGCCAGAATACACAAGTCTCTTGTTTTTAAAGTAAACAAGGTTGCTGTCAGTTCCTCTTGTTGACAGCCCTTGAGAAGGATTTATAGGTTTTATGAAAATTACTATTGTTGGTACCGGCTACGTCGGTCTGTCTAATGCGGTGCTTTTAGCGCAGCACAACGAAGTGGTAGCTCTGGATATAGACAGTAACAAGGTTGCTTTACTGAATAATCAAGAATCGCCCATAGTCGACACTGAAATCAGTCATTTCTTGCAAAAAAAACCGCTTAACCTGGTCGCCACAACGGATAAAGAAATGGCGCTGCAGGGAGCTGAGTATGTGGTGATAGCAACCCCCACCGACTATGACCCAGAGACCAATTACTTTAACACTCAAACCGTGGAAAAGGTGATTGAGGATGTGCTACATATCAACCCAGCGGCGCTGATTGTTATCAAATCAACTGTGCCCGTGGGTTACACCAAAAGCATCAAGGAAAGGTTTGGCGTTGATAATATCCTCTTCTCGCCTGAGTTTCTGCGTGAGGGCAAGGCGCTTCACGATAACCTATATCCATCGCGTATTATTGTTGGTGAGCAAAGTGAGCGCGCAGCTAAGTTTGCGGCCTTGTTACAGCAAGGTGCTGAAAAACCCGATGTGGATGTGTTGTTGACTAATTCCACCGAAGCCGAAGCCATTAAGCTGTTCTCCAACACTTACCTTGCTATGCGTGTGGCCTATTTTAATGAGCTGGACAGCTATGCCGAGTCGCACGGTTTGGATGCCCGTCAGGTAATTGAAGGGGTGGGTTTAGACCCGCGTATCGGCAGTCATTACAATAACCCTTCATTTGGTTACGGTGGTTACTGCCTGCCAAAAGATACCAAGCAGTTGTTGGCCAACTATAAGGATGTGCCTAACAATATGATCCGCGCCATAGTTGATGCCAACACTACCCGTAAGGATTTTATTGCCGACTCAATCATTAAGCGTGCACCTAAGGTTGTAGGTGTGTATCGCCTAGTGATGAAGGCCGGCTCGGATAATTTTAGGGCGTCGGCGATTCAGGGCGTAATGAAGCGTATTAAGGCCAAGGGTATCGAAGTGCTAATATATGAGCCTACGCTCGAGTCGGATACCTTTTTCCATTCTAAGGTCACTACCTCGCTTGAGGAACTCAAACAGTGCTCTGATGTCATAATCTCCAATCGTATGACAGATGAATTGAGCGATGTCGCGGACAGGGTGTATACTCGCGACTTGTTTGGCAGCGACTAAAGGTTTTCTATGAAATATTTAGTAACGGGCGCTGCGGGTTTTATCGGTGCCGCAGTAAGTGGCAAGCTATTGGCACAGGGCCATGAGGTTGTTGGT
The DNA here is from genome assembly GCF_002964785.1 of Pseudoalteromonas sp. T1lg48. GTDB lineage: Bacteria > Pseudomonadota > Gammaproteobacteria > Enterobacterales > Alteromonadaceae > Pseudoalteromonas. Next base: position 422,179 of record NZ_PQCC01000002.1, on the reverse strand, counting down.
TTAGATAACCTCAATGATTATTATGATGTGGCTCTAAAAACGGCGCGCCTTGAGAACATAAAGCACGAACGTTTACCTTTATTGAGTTGGATCTTGCTCAGCAGCAGGCGCTGGCGCAACTATTCGAGCAGGAAAAGTTTGACCGCGTTATTCATCTGGCGGAGCAAGTGGGCGTCCGATATTCCATAGAGAACTTAATGCTTACGCCGCAAGTAACCGGGTTGGGCACTTCAATATTTTGAAAGTTCCTCGCCTTGATAATTATAGTCGTTGAAATTTCAAATGGGCAAATTCGATTCTTTACCAGCTTGATATTTGCCATCGTTAGCTTTATTCGCGGTGGGCGAGTCAAACTGTTTGGTGTATTATCCGTGCTTTACACCCTGCCAAAGTAATGGCGCCGTGTGGCTTAGTAACTTTCACTAAACGTTAGTTTCCAGCTGTGATAATCGGTTCTTGCTTTTTGTCCTTGGGTACAGAGTACTTCGATCTTTTGATGGCAGCATGCAGGGCTGTGTAATATAAAAGGATATTGTAATGAGTAATACAGTAGTTTATGTATCAGGAACATTTGATTTGTTCCATAGTAACCATTTAAAAATGATTGAATACGGTCTAGGCTTAGGTGACACTCTGATCGTTGGTGTGAGTACCGATGAACTAGTGTGCTCATACAAAAACCCGCCAGCAGTTCCGTTTGAGGAGCGCATTGCTATTATTGAAGGTTTGCGTGCACCTGATGTTGTAATTCCCCAACATACACTTGACCATAAAGAAACCGTTAAAAACTTAAACATTGATGTGTTCGTTATCGGTGATGATTGGAAAGGTAAGTATGATTATTTAAAAGATCAAGGTGTAAAGGTTTTCTATTTCCCTTATGGTAAAGGTGTTAGCTCAACAAACCTTAAGAAGAAAATTTACAACCAGTATAAGAAGTTGATTAAGCCAAGCGACGATCACCCTATCCCAGAGCCCAAGTCATGAATATTTTAATCACAGGGGGCGGTGGTGACTTAGCTAAATATGTAGCGGTGAAGCTGCGTGAGCTAGGGCATTTGGTGGATGCGCCAACGCGTCAAGAACTTGATGTTGCCTCAATCCAGCAAGTCAATACTTTCTTTACAGGCAAACGATATGATGCGGTGATCAACAACGCTGGGACCTTGTACTCAAGTGTGGTTGCTGAATCGGATCCTATTTTGTGGATTCGTGATATTGAAGCCAACCTCATTGGCACTTATTTGGTGAGTCGTGAAGCTGTGCGCGCTAACAAAGACGTTCACTTGGTCAATGTGGCGTCTACAGCGGCATTTAATAGTTACAAAGACTGGACCTCGTATTGTGCAGCAAAGGCTGGCGTGGTGACGCTTTCAAGGGGCATGCACAAAGACGGTTATTCCGTAACTGTAATGTGCCCTGGAGCCATTGAGACCAAAATTCGTAATGGCTTACTCATTCAAAACCCAAATATTATGAGTGTAGAAGAGGGGGCAGTGCCTATCTTGAAAGCGGTGCAAGAGAAGCAGGTCGACACTTTGGTGTTTTATCGAAAGAACGAACATCGTATAGAGGCTCTTTAAAAGCAGATCTTGCAGATAGTGCACAACGTTAAAATTTCTACGTTGCCGTTTGCTATATATTCAATCCACATGCATTCTGTTCTTGATATGAGATGTGCAGCATAGTTATTCTATGTTATGTGGCAAGTAACAAAGAGCGGGATGCGTGTAGATTGCTCTTAAGTGGAGTTAACACGGTTGTTCAAATTTTCTTTATACCGACTCGGTTTACTACAAATAGCTATAACCCATTGAAAAAACGAAATGGTCGGCAGGTTTTAGCTATGCAGCTTGTTCAAGTGTGCTTTTTAGCGAAGAATGAACTGGTTGAAAACTCTAATTACGGATGCAACTAATTAGGGGGGGTTACACTATCATCTCAGATAAAAATCGAGCGACCTGTCTGCCACCAATTGACACACACACGAGTTGCCCGATCATTTCTCGTGAATAATCACCAACCACATTAAGCGTTCTTAAGCGTCGACCATTGGCTAGCTGATCTGAAACAAAAAATCTATAGAATAGCGTTGATTCGGCTTTGATGGTACTTCCAAAGGTAGTCTTGGCCGCTGTATTTTCTTTCGCTTTTTGGTGCGAACTTGAAGTCCTTCTTCAGTATAAATTCGATATGTCTGCTTTTTATTCCTCATTAAGCCTTTTGCTTTTAACAGGCCGTGAAGCATCAAATAACCATAACAAGGGTATTCAGTAGCTAAGCGCTTTAGTTGCTCTCTTAGTGTGTTATCAGCCATCGCTCTTGGGCTATATCGAAATGCGGTTCGGCTAACCCCTGATAGTTGGCATGCTGCTCGTTCACTGAGGTTAAATAGCTCGATGAGGTGGCGAGCGATCCGTTTCTTATCCGAAGGCTTCACCACTTTTTTGAGAGCACATCCTTCATAGCTTCAACTTCAAGCATCTTCTCAGCCCACAAGCGTTTGAGCTTATTGTTCTCTGATTCAAGCTATTTTAAGCGCTTCGCTTCATTTACTTCCAGGCCCTCATATTTACTGCGCAAGTTATAAAAAGTGCCTGCCGATATATCCATCTCTCGGCAAATATCATCAACTTTAGCGCCAGCTTCACGATGTTTGATTGCTCGATAATTTGTTCTTCTGCGTAACGTTTTTTCATTTTGAGATCTCCATTGTCTCCAGTTTATTGGAAATCTCCACAAAGTCATGGTGTTAATTTTGGGGGACAGGTCATAAGGTCACCACCTCGCTAGAGGAACTCAAGCAGTGCTCTGATGTCATAATCTCCAATCGTATGACAGATGAATTGAGCGATGTCGCGGACAGGGTGTATACTCGCGACTTGTTTGGCAGTGACTAAAGGTTTTCTATGAAATATTTAGTAACGGGCGCCGCGGGTTTTATCGGTGCCGCAGTAAGTGGCAAGCTATTGGCACAGGGCCATGAGGTTGTTGGTATAGATAACCTCAATGATTATTATGATGTTGCCCTAAAAACGGCGCGCCTTGAACACATAAAGCATGAACGTTTTAACTTTGTTGAGTTGGATCTTGTTCAGCAACAAGCGCTGGTACACCTTTTCGAGCAGGAAAAGTTTGACCGCGTTATTCACTTAGCGGCCCAGGCCGGTGTGCGTTATTCCATTGATAATCCGCACGCTTATGCCGAGAGTAACCTGGTTGGTCATCTCAATATCTTGGAAGCCTGTCGTCATAACCGGATTGGGCACTTAGTATATGCGTCATCCAGCTCGGTATATGGCTTAAATGAAACCACGCCTTTCTCTACCAGAGACTCGGTTGATCATCCTGTTTCCCTCTATGCGGCGACCAAGAAGTCCAACGAAGTAATGGCTCATAGCTATTCTCATTTATATGCGTTGCCAACTACCGGGCTGCGTCTCTTTACCGTGTATGGCCCCTGGGGTCGCCCGGATATGGCTCCCTACATTTTCACCAAGAAAATCCTTAACGGCGAAACCATAGACGTGAATAACCATGGTGACATGTGGCGCGATTTTACCTATATCGACGATATTGTCGAAGGCGTGGTGCGTATTGCCGATGTGGTGCCCGAGCCGAACCCGGATTGGAAGCTTGAGTCTGGCTCGCCGGCCACTAGCTCGGCTCCTTACAAGGTTTACAATATCGGCCACGGCAGCCCGATTAACTTAATGGACTTTATTAAGGCCATTGAAGATGAGCTGGGTATTGAAGCGGTGAAAAACTTCCGCGAAATGCAGCCAGGCGATGTGTATAAAACCTATGCCGATACCGAAGACCTTTTTGCTGCAACCGGCTATCGTCCTCAGGTTGATGTTACCTCCGGTGTGAAGCAGTTGGTTAAATGGTACAAAGGCTTTTACGCCTAATTTTTGACAGGGATAGATTATGACAATTTTAGTGACCGGCGGAGCCGGTTATATTGGTTCGCACACGGTGCTTGAATTGCTCGAACAGGGCAGCGAAGTGCTGGTCTTTGATAATCTGAGCAACAGCTCGCAGGAGTCGCTGCGTCGCGTCGAGGCACTTACTGGTAAGGCGGTGACCTTTATTCAGGGTGATATTCGCGATAAATCGGCCTTGGATAAGGTGTTTAGCGATCATCATATCACCGCCGTGGTCCATTTTGCAGGCCTTAAGGCTGTGGGCGAGTCGGTGAGCAAGCCGGTGATGTACTATCAAAATAATGTCCAAGGGTCGCTTACCCTGATTGAAGCGATGCGCGAAGCCGAAGTGTTCTCTTTGGTATTTAGCTCATCCGCTACGGTTTATGGCGACCCGCAAACCTTACCCATAGATGAAAACGCTCCGGTAGGCGGCACTACCAACCCTTATGGCACCTCTAAATTGATGGTGGAGCAGATTTTAGAAGATGTAGCCAAGTCCGACCCTCGTTGGCGTTTTGCTATCTTGCGCTACTTTAACCCGGTTGGCGCCCACCACAGTGGGCAAATAGGTGAAGACCCTAACGGCATTCCCAATAACCTCTTGCCTTATATCTCTCAGGTAGCCGTAGGTAAGCTGGAGAAACTGGCGGTATTTGGGGATGATTACCCTACCAAAGACGGCACCGGAGTGCGCGATTACATTCATGTTGTCGACCTGGCCTTGGGTCACCTTAAAGCCCTGGACTGGCTTCTTGATCACAGCGGTGTGCATATCTATAACCTGGGTACCGGTAACGGCTACTCGGTATTGGAAATGGTGCAGGCTTTTGAACAGGCGGCGGATCAACCCGTGCCCTATTATATTGCCCCTCGTCGCGATGGCGATATCGCCACCTGTTATGCCAGTGCGCAAAAAGCTTTGAATGAGCTGGGATGGCAGGCAGAGCGAGGCTTAATGCAAATGATGCAAGACGCCTGGCGCTGGCAAAGCCAAAACCCCAATGGTTATGAGTAATAACCTGTAGGTCGGTGCTCTGCGCCGACAAAGCTAACTATGTGCATATTTGTCGGCCTGAGGGCCGACGTACAACGTGCATTTGCGCCCCCTTTGTAGGTCGGTGCTCTGCGCCGACAAAGCTAACTATGTGCATATTTATCGGCCTGAAGGCCGACCTACAACGTGCATTTGCGCCCCCTTTGTAGGTCGGTGCTCTGCGCCGACAAAGCTAACTATGTGCATATTTGTCGGCCTAAAGGCCGACCTACAACGCCTTAGGTCGCGATTTCTATCTTCACTTCGCCTTTGAGGCTTTCTTTAAGTTTATCCGCAAGCGCTTGCTTTGCCTCTGTATCGCCATGCACTATTTTGATATGTCTTGGCTTCTTCGTCATGCCAGTGACAAAGCGCACTAAATTGGCCTGATCCGCATGGGCACTGTAACCGCTAATGGTGTGTATCTGCGCCTTAATATCAATCTTTTGCTTATTTAACACCACATAACCACCCCGAGGACCGTAGTTTTGAATATCTCGTCCGGGCGTTCCCAGGCCCTGATAGCCGACAAAGATCACGTCGGTGCGGGGATCCCCTAAAAAAGCTTCTAGATAATTTACTATGCGCCCGCCGCTGCACATGCCACTGGCGGCAATCACAATTGCCGGTTTTTGCCTCTGCTTCAGGTAGTTAATGGTTTGTACGTGTTCCTGGTGGCTATCCAGGGTATACAGGTGGTCAAAGTTCAGGGGGTGACGACCCTTAGCCACGCGCCTTGGCTTCTTGATCCCACAGCGATTTAAAGCGTCGGTATTCGCTGGTGAAATTAGCGGCCATGGGGGAGTCGATGATCACCTCAATGTCCTGCCAAAACGACCTTTTAGGAGCACTGTGGATGATCTGCTCCAGCTCGTAGAGTAGCTCCTGAGTACGGCCTATGCTAAAGGCGGGAATAAGCACTACGCCGTTATCGCGCACCGCCTTTTCAATTACTTCCTTAAGTCGTTTACTGCGGGTTTTACGCCCTTGATGAAGGGTATCGCCGTAGGTGGATTCAATCACCAGAGTATCGGCCTTATAGGGCGGTTTAGGCGCCGGAAGTAAGGGCGTATAGGGTGCGCCCAAGTCTCCCGAAAAAACCACACGTTGCGCCTGCTTTCCTTGGCCTACATCGATTTCGATATAGGCGGAGCCAAGAATATGCCCGGCCCGTTGCAGGCGAAAACGTACTGCCGTGCTAAATTTATCCAGCGTTTGCCAATGCTTAAAGGGCAGAGGCACCAATTGCTGGCGAATTAATCGTAAGCAGGTAGCAACCAGCTGCTCGTCCTCGGTAACGCCTAGTTTTAGGGCATCTTCGATGACCAAAGGGAGCAGGGCGGCGGTGGCTTCGGAGGCGTAAATAGGCCCGGTGAATCCAGCGGCAAGCAAATAGGGAATGCGACCCACATGGTCTATATGGCAGTGGGTTACCAACAGAGCCCGTACCGCGCTGATATCAAACTCAATGCCAAGATCCTGGCGTGCTTCAAGTCCTTGAAACAGGCCGCAGTCGATCAATAAGGACTCGCTCTCGCTTATCTTAAGCTGGTGACAAGAGCCGGTAACGCCATTGACCGCTCCGTGGTGAATGATTTCCATTGCTACTCATAGGCTTAATCGGTACATACCTCTTACTATAGGTGAACCGCACACCAGTGCAATGGACTTATCTACCGGAGAATAGGCGCTAGAGCGCGATTTCCTCTTCGCTCAGGGGACGATACTCACCCGGGGCGAGAGCCGGGTCAAGCTCAATGCCGGCAATGGCTTCGCGGTGCAAGGTCACCACCTTGTTACCAACCGCGGCCAGCATGCGTTTAACCTGATGGTATTTGCCTTCAACTATATGCAGGCGAATTTGGTACGGCGCCAGCACTTCCACCTTGGCGGGTAGGGTAAGGTCGCGCTCACCATGAAGCTGCACTCCTTGCTCAAGTTCACTAACCGCTTGCTCTGAAAGTGGCTCGGCCAGCTCAACCAGATAGGTTTTGAATTTTTGCTTTTTCGGGCTGGTGATCTGGTGGCTCCACTGGCCATCATTGCTGATCAAAACCAGACCCGTGGTATCTATGTCTAAGCGTCCGGCGATATGCAATTCATTCAGGTTGGGCTCATCAAGCAGCTCAAACACGGTGGCATGGAGCTCATCGCTGTTGGCGCACACATAACCTTCCGGCTTATTGAGCATAAAGTAGCGTATCCCTTGATAGGTGAGAATCTCACCATCGAGCATAATTTCATCTTGTTCAGTCACTGATTGATCAAGCTGCCTTGTGACTTCTCCGTTGACGGTGACACGCTTTTTCTTAATGGCGGCTTTGGCGTGAGTGCGCGGGATTTCCGCTAGGTTGCTAATAAACTTGTCTAATCGGCAGGGAAACTTCATTGGGGACGGGCTTAAACTTGGTTACAATGGCGCGAGTATAGCCCATGCAACACGGTGAAAACAGCCACCTTGAGTAAAATCCTCGACCAATACAACCAGCTTATTGGCAATAAACAGATCCTTGCCGATCCTGTGCAGTTACGTGCTATCGAGGCGCTGGCTAAGTTGGCTGCTGAGTTGGAGAGCGAGAAGGCAAGACATCGCTTTTTTTGGCAGAAAAAGCGCTCAGTCCATGGCCTGTACTTGTATGGCCCGGTGGGGCGCGGCAAGTCTATGCTGATGGATTTATTTTATAAGCATGTAGCGATAGTAAATAAACAACGTCTGCATTTTCATCACTTTATGGCCTGGGTGCATGAGCGTTTGCGGGCACTGCAAGGGACTAAAAATCCAATGCGACAACTGGCGAAGGACTACGCGAAAAACACGCGTTTACTCTGCTTTGATGAATTCTTTGTCAGCGATATTGGCGATGCCATGATCATGGCGCGCCTCTTTGAAGCCTTGTTTGCTGAGGGGGTGGTCCTGGTGGCAACCAGTAATTGTCATCCACAGCAGTTGTATCGAAATGGTCTGCAGCGCGCGCGCTTTGAGCCTACCATAGCGCTGCTTGAATCACACTGCCAGCTGTGTGATGTCAGCGGCGAGCAAGATTATCGCTTGCACGGGTTTAAAGGTTTTCGGCATTTTATTGAGTATCAGCCGGAGCGCCTTTTAAACCGCTTTAGCACAGAGCAAAATCAGCCAGCCCAAAGCCAGTCTTTATTGATCCACAATCGTGCCGTTCGTTTTCAAGCCATAGGTGAGTACGCCGCTTGTATCGACTTCTTTGAACTGTGTGGGCTTGGGCGTTCGAGTGCCGATTATATGGTATTAGCTCAGCGTTTTGATGTGCTCTATGTGGATAATGTGCCCATGATGGGATTAGAAAAACTGCAGCACTTAACCGCCCAAGGGATAGAAGAAGGATACATACGCGAGCGCGAACGGGTTAGCCTGGCTCGACTTGATGATGAGGCAAGAAGGTTTATCGCGCTGGTGGATGAGTTCTACGACACGGGTAAGTTGATTGTCATTGCCGCTCAAGGAGAGCTGACTAGCTTATACCAGGGCGAGCGCTTAGCGTTTGAATTTGCGCGTACCCAGTCGCGCTTAATCGAAATGCAGCGCTGGCCTTTGACCACGGTCAGCGCTGGAAAAACGAGTTAAAGCCAGATTTTTTGCAGTTCTTGCCACTGCTTCTCAAATTGGGCGCTGGGCTTGGCGGTGAAGTTAGAGCGCACAAACTGGTTCATCTTACCTTCTACATAGGCGAGAAACAGGTTGGCTAGCGTGCCTTCATCGCTGGCAAAAGCCTTTCCTTCACGAAGCTTACGTTCGCGCAGCACCTGTTTAAACTGGGTTTCCAGCTTTTCAAACAGGCTTTGAATGCGTTCGCGCAGACGCTCGTTTTCACCTTGCAGGGCGTCGCCGGTAAGGATGCGGGTAATACCCGGATTTTTCTCGGCAAAGGCCAACACCAGTATCAGCATGTTATACACGCGGCTTTGCGTTTCTTTTTCGTTTTCCAGGATGATGTTGATGCGCGATAGCAAGGTGTCTTCGATAAACTCGATCAAGCCCTCGAACATGCGTGCCTTGCTCGGAAAGTGACGATACAGCGCCGCTTCCGATACGCCCACCTCAGCTGCCAGTTTGGCGGTGGTAATACGTTGACCCGGGCTGGTCTCTAACATTTGCGCAAGTGATTGGAGAATTTGCTCTTTGCGATTGGTACGGCGTGTGGCAGCCATGGCGTTCCTTTTTAAAGCTCTTTAGTGGTCTTCGACCTTTATTATGAACGCCATATTAATGCTTTCTGAAATCCCTTTCCAGTCTTTTGCATGCTTTAAATCAACTTTGCTGCAATATTTTCCATGACAGTGAGCGCTAACTTACGCTTGTCGGTTAATGGCAGGCTTAGTTCGCTGTCGGCGCTAAACAAGGTCAGGGCATTGCTGTCGCTATTAAACCCTTGTCCCTGTTTTGCCACGTCGTTGGCGCAGATCATATCCAGGTTTTTATTGCGCAATTTGCCCTTGGCATAGTTGGCCACGTCCTGAGTTTCAGCGGCAAAGCCAACGGTAAATGGGCGCTGTTTTGTTAAGGCGGCTACGTCGGCAATGATGTCCGGGTTTTTTACCAGCGTCAGGGTAAGCTCATCCCCTTGCTTCTTCATTTTTTGCGCGGCGATATCGGCGGCGCGATAATCCGCCACCGCGGCACAACCAATAAAAATATCGGATTGCGGCGCCAAGGCCAGCGCTTGCTGGTGCATCTCTAAGGCACTTTGCACGCTATACACCTGGCATTGCGCCGGTGGAGTCAGACTTACAGGACCGGAGATCAAATTCACCTTAGCACCCAGGGCCAGTGCCGCTTCGGCCAGGGCATAACCCATCTTCCCCGAGCTGTGATTGGAAATATAACGTACCGGATCGAGCGGCTCGCGGGTCGGCCCAGCTGTGATGGTGACGGTTTTGCCCGCCAACACCGGCTCGTGTATAGGAGCACAGATCAGCTCAACCAATTCCATCGGCTCAAGCATACGTCCTGCACCCACATCGCCACAGGCTTGCTCACCGCTGCCCGGGCCCCAAATGGCGACGCCGCGTTGGGCCAGGGTGGCTAAATTCGCTTTGGTTGCCGGATGGGCATACATTTGTTGATTCATCGCCGGGGCGATGGCGACCTCGGCATCGGTGGCCAGCAACAAGGTGGTGAGGAGATCATCGGCAATGCCGGCGGCCATTTTGGCAATAATGTTCGCCGTTGCCGGGGCGACTAAAATCAGATCCGCCCATTTGGCGAATTCGATATGGCCCATGGCTGCTTCGGCCTGAGGGTCTAGCAGGGAGTCCGACACCATTTCACCGGATACTGCCTGCATGGTCAGTGGGGTGATAAAGTGTTTGGCACTGTCGGTCATCACCACTTTAACCTCGCAACCGCGCTCTTTGAGGCGTCGTGTTAACTCGGCACATTTGTAGGCGGCGATGCCGCCGCTGATCCCAAGGACCACTTTTTTGTTTTGCATAGCGAACAATAATTCAGTTGATATTTAAAAGGGTTAACGCCCTAAACTGGGGTAAAAGATACCAGATGTCGGGCCCTTGCACTATAGTTTAGCAATTAGCGAAGCAAGGAGTGCTTATGCGTATCACCGATATCCCCCATGCTCAAAGGCCGCGCGAGAAGCTGCTTGCACAAGGCGCCGCCAGTCTATCCGATGCCGAATTACTGGCCATTTTCTTTCGCACCGGCGTACCCGGCGCCAATGCCGTGGAGCTGGCACAACAGGTGCTGGGCCATAGCCAGGGGCTTACGCCCTTGTTGAGCGCCGGTCATGATGAGTTTTGCAGCTGGCGCGGTATGGGCACCGCCAAGTATGTGCAATTACAGGCGGCCATCGAGCTGGCACGACGGCATTTGCTCAGCGCCTTAGAGCGCGACACCCTGTTTGATTCACCGCAAGCGGTGCGTGACTTTTTACTGCTTGAGCTCAAAACTCAGCAGCGGGAGCAGTTTTTGGTGCTGTTTTTAGATGCGCAACACCGTTTAATCTCCAGGGAAGTCTTGTTTCAGGGCACCATAGATGCGGCATCTGTCTACCCGCGCGAGGTGGTAAAGGCGGCGCTTAAGCACAATGCCGCTGCGGTGATCCTCGCTCACAACCACCCCAGCGGCGTGGCAGAGCCCAGCCAGGCGGATAAGTTGATCACCCATAAACTGACTCAGGGCTTGGCGCTGGTGGATATTCGGGTGTTGGATCATCTGGTCGTAGGGGGCAGCCAATGTGTGTCTTTTGCCGAGCAGGGGCTGCTCTAAATGCTTCCCGTTATTTGTTGTTCGTTCCTTAGTTCACACTGCGAGCAGAAAGCGTTTAGATGACACGCAGAGCAAAGCGCAAAAATAAACGGCTTTAGTGCAATTTAAATGCAGTTTTTGCTTTCCCTTTGCCGCCTAGATCTCTATAATTGGCCGCTATCAAAATTCATACATGAGCTGATTCTGAGATCAGGTTTCTTGATCTTTGCCTGTCTATGCTGTATAAAGAGCGCCCTTCGATTTATCCCGGGGCAATATACAAAAAGGCCATAAGGGAAAATTAAGCTCGAGCGAAGTTATTGGAGATAAATAGACATGTCTAAAGTCTGTCAAGTTACAGGTAAGCGCCCAGTGGTAGGTAACCACCGCTCACACGCGCGCAACGCGACTAAGCGTCGTTTCCTACCTAACCTACAAACTCACCGTTTTTGGGTTGAAAGCGAAAAACGCTTTGTATCACTACGTACTACTACTAAAGGTATGCGTATTATCGACAAGAAAGGCATCGACGCGGTTCTAGCAGAAATCCGTGGTCGCGGCGAAAAAGTTTAAGGAACCTAAGTCATGCGCGATAAGATTCGTCTAGTTTCAACTGCCGGTACTGGTTACTTCTACACTACCGACAAAAACAAGCGTAACATGCCTGAAAAAATGGAGATCAAAAAATACGACCCTAAGGCTCGTAAACACGTGATCTTCAAAGAAGCGAAAATCAAGTAATTTGATTCTAAGCTTTAACAGCATATGCTAAAAAACCCGACTTAATGTCGGGTTTTTTGTTGCCTGAAGAAGCGATTACACGCGTAAGTCGATATTTGGCGAACAGAAAACCCGGGCATTAACCCGGGTTTTTCGTCGCCTGTAACTGCGGGTTCTTCGTTGGCGCGTTTTGTTGGCTTCCTTTGAGCATCGACATTTTCGGCGGCTGCAGTGCCACGATTTTCTCTCCTTCCTCCGGAGGTCGCTCCATCTGCTCGGTGATGATGCGCACTGATTTATCTGCATCGATAATAAACAGTGGAATGGCCTCGGCGTTTACTTCCTGGTATTGCTGCCAGTCAAACTCTTCACTTAAGCGCGTAGCGCTTACCTTACCGCCCTTGGCTATCAGGCTACTGAGTTTGGCGTAGGAGCCGTTTTCGCCAAAGAGGATCTGTCGCGACAAAAAGGTGGCGCTGTCCTTGTTGGCCTTGGCATGACTTTGCGACGACTTTAAAGAAAACACCTTATTCTCTCCCAACAAATGACTGAAGTACTGAATACCCAGAGCATTGTGATGACGGTTTGGTGAGAGGGCTAATACCTTGCTAAGGCTGGTCAACGGGAGGTAACGTTCGGCATGCTCGGATTGTGGGTTCCCGTAGTAGCAGGGAAGGCCATCCATGCGTGCCATTTTGCAGTTTTCCCAGGCTGGATCGGATAGGTGGACGTCGATCTCCTGATCCTTTAAGCCGCGAGCAATGGCGCGAGAAACGTGGTTGGCACCAATGATTAGCAGGGTAGAGGGTGCCGGTTGACGTACTCCCAACAGTTTAGCTAAGGGCACGGCACTGAGGCTGTTAAGGATTACGGTGACGATAATTACGGTAAAGATCAGCGGCACCATTTTATTGGCATCGAGGATTCCGGCCTCGGCCATACTGAGTGCGAATACCGACCCCACCGCCGCTGCGACTATGCCTCGCGGTGCTATCCAGGCCAGTACTAAGCGCGACTTAAACGGCAGATCGCTGCCATAGGTGGAGAGCAGGATATTCAAGGGGCGGGCCACAAACAACACGATGGCGAGAAAGATAAAGACCTGGGCATCCAAGGCCATTAAATCCGACAATTGCAGGCGAGCGGCCAAGAGGATAAATAAGGTGGAGATCAGGATCATCGACAAGTCTTCTTTAAACTCCAGCACCGAGTCGATTTCCAAATCATCCTGATTTGCTAACCAGATACCAAATACGGTCACGGCTAACAGGCCCGACTCATGACTTAAATGATTGGAGACGGTAAAGCTGAGCAGCACCAGAGCCAGAGTGAAGAATTTATGCAACTCATAAGGCAGCCACTCACGACGAATAAGCAGGGTAGTGATCCAGCCCGCGGCGGCGCCGAGGGAAAAGCCGACACTTAAGGTGGTCACCAAGGCGCCCAGGGTGTGGCTAAATACATCGCTTTGGCCAACCAGCATCACGGCTTCAAACACTAACACCGCAAATAAGGCGCCGATAGGATCGATCACTATGCCCTCCCAGCGCAGCACCCGGTCAATGTCTTGATTCGGCCGCATGGCATTGAGCAGAGGGGCTATCACCGTGGGCCCGGTCACCACTAAAACAGCACCCAGTACCGCAGCAACCCGCCAGTCCAGCTCGAGTATCCAGTAGGCACTGACACCGATCACCGAAAAGGTCAGCAGCATACCCACCGAGCACAGATTTCGCACCACCTTGCCTATGCCTTTAAGCTCTCGAAAGTGCAGTGTTAAAGCGCCTTCGAACAGGATCACTGCCACCGATAGGGAGACCACGGGAAAAAGCAGTTCGCCTAACAGTTCATCTGGTTTGAGTAGGGAAGTGGCAGGCCCGAGTAGGAGGCCAATCAAGAGGAGAAATAAAATAGCGGGAACGCGAAAGGCCCAGGCGAGCCACTGCGCAATCACACTGCAAAGCGCAATTCCTGCAATATAAATTGCTGACATAAAGACCCTTTTAGTCTATCCATGAAACTTAAGTATGAGGTAAGTGAGCGCCGATGACAATGTCGGTCCGGTAAAATCACTGTGTTGTCTTTTTCTATATGGGTGTCCTCGTTTTAGGTGGGATGATTAATATCACCTCTAATCTTTTTGTTCGTTTTTAAACTTATTCCCCCCATTCTTTATGCGGCGAAATACCCTATTATAAATGGTTTTTATGTTCTCTATAGCCCGTTATTGCTTGATAATTAATTTCAAACCCGCATAATAACGTTCGTAGACAAAACATTAGAGTGCTAATTAATTGTGGTTTTGACTCATTTTGAGCTGACAAACCATAACTGTTAGTGCTTTTTCTTAACTCCCTTGGGTATTCGCCTGGTCTAAAGTGTTAATGCGGTAGCACAGGCATGCCTTGGTTAATCTCGGCTCGCTCTATGGCGGCTTTTTTATTATGTAAATTAGGCCCTTATCAACACGCGTTATCGCACTGGCGATAGCCGATGCAATGAGCTGGCTTATAACCTGAGTAACCCATTCGGTAAGGAATATAAAGCACATGCAAAACTTTAAATGGCAACGTATCGTACTCAAAGTAGGCAGCGCCTTGATTGCGCCAGAGCAAAATGGTTGTAGCTCGCGCTACCTGCTTAGCATCGCGCAGTTTATTGTTCGTTGTCGTGCGCAAGGTATTGAGGTGATCTTAGTCTCATCTGGTTCGGTGGCTGCTGGCTCGCACCTTTTTCCAGCCGAAAAAGCCCGTTCGGTGGCCATGAAAAAAGCCATGGCTGCGGCCGGACAAACCGAGATGATGGCCACTTGGGACAGGTTTTTTGACTTTCCCTCGGCGCAAATATTACTAACCCATGGTGACTTGCGTGACCGTGAGCGTTATAAAAGTATTCGTGAAACCATCTTTACTCTGCTTGATCACGGTGTGCTGCCTATTATTAATGAGAACGATACGGTGACTACCGATGATCTCAAGGTTGGCGATAATGACAACCTTTCCGCCATGGTGGCGGGTGCTGCAGATGCCGATGCCTTGATGATTTGCTCCGATGTTGATGGCTTATTCGATAAAAACCCGAATTTGCACAGCGATGCGGTGTTGCTGCCCGAGATAAGCAAGATCGACGAGTCGATTTATGCCATGGCCGGATGTGCCACCAGTGCCGTTGGGACAGGTGGCATGAAAACCAAAATCGAAGCGGCAGAGAAGGCAACGTCGCACGGGATCACCACCTTTATTCTAAATGGTTTTAAGGAACAAACTTTTAATCGTTTACTTGAGGGGGAAAACCCGGGCACTATCTTTAAACCCTATGAAAAGCCGATGCAGGAAGCAATTCACTGGCGTACCCATACCGCTAGCGAGCAGGGTGAGGTGGTGATTGAAGGGAGTTTTTCTGAGCCTTTGGATACAAATTGCGAGCAGCTTAATCCCCATGAGATAGTCGAGGTGCGGGGCGAGTTTGCGGTAGGCGACACCATATTAGTCCGTAGTAATGATGGGACTAGGCTCGCCAAGGCCAAGGCCAACTACAGTAGTTGTTTGTTGAACTTTATAGCCGAGAACGAAAGCACAGAATTCAGCGATGAGGTGCAAGATTCAATCGGCCCGATTATTTCAGATGAAGACATCGCAGTATTGGAGAGATCATGAGTTTAGTTAAGGATATTTCTACCCAAGCAGCCAAGGCCGCCAAGGTATTGGCATTGCTTGATACCGAAAGTAAAAACGCCGTATTACGAAATATGGCCAAGGCACTGCGTGACAATAAAGAGCAGATCAAAACACGTAACGAGCAAGATCTTGCCCAGGCCCGGGACAATAACCTGGCCCCAGCCATGGTAGACCGCCTAACCCTGACCGATGAGCGCATCGAAGATATGGCCGTCGGCATAGAAACCATTGCCGAATTGGACGACCCGGTCGGCCAGTTACGTTCGTTGGGCGAGCGCCCCAATGGCATTAAAATTAATAAAATGCGCGTGCCGCTTGGGGTGATCTGCATGATTTACGAAGCGCGCCCTAATGTCACCGCCGATGCCGGTGCCCTGTGTTTTAAATCCGGTAATGCGGTTATTTTACGCGGTGGTAAAGAGGCACTGGCCTCAAGCATGGCCATTGCCGAGGTACTGCATCAGGTTCTGCAGCAGCATAATTTGCCAACGGCGTTGATCTCGGTGATCCCGGATCCGGACCGTGGCCTGCTGATGGAGCTGATGCGCCAGCGCGAGACAATCGACCTTATCATCCCTCGCGGCGGCGAAGGTCTGATTAATTTTGTCACCGAAAACAGCACTATTCCGGTGATCCAGCACTTTAAAGGCGTGTGCCACCTGTATGTGGATAAAGACGCCGACCTGGATATCGCGTTAAATCTGCTGTTAAACGGTAAAACGCAACGTACCGGTGTATGTAATGCCTTGGAAGGGCTGGTGGTGCATCAGGATATTGCCCCGAAATTCTTGCCTATGGCCGCCAAGGCGTTGGCCGAAAAAGGTGTTCGTATTAACGCCGATAGCCAGGCCGCACAGTATTTTGACGGTGCCAAGGTCATCAATGAAGACGAATTCGGTGAAGAATACCTGGATTTAGAAATCGCCGTGCGCATGGTAGAAGACTTTAACGCCGCCGTGGCGCATATAGATCGTTTCGGTAGTTTTCATACCGAGGTGATCTGCACCCAAAACGAGCAAACGGCGGCGCTGTTCCAGCGCAGTGTCGATGCTTCCGTAGTCATGGTGAACGCGTCATCACGCTTCTCCGATGGTTCGCAGTTGGGGTTAGGCGCCGAAATTGGCATTGCCACTACCAAGCTGCATGCCTACGGTCCCATGGGGCTGGAATCACTCACCACGGAAAAATACCTGGTGAATGGCATCGGTCAGGTGCGCGATTAAGCAGGATCAGTAATAAAAAAGCCGCTATCAAGCGGCTTTTTTTATGCGGGTAGTTACTTAACTGACAAAGCGCTGCAAATCGCTTTGTGTACTGCGGGTTAAATGCTCGGAGTGGGCGCATTGCTGGGCCGCCTGATCTATTTGTGTTTTGGCATCTTGTCCCAGCAAACTGATGTGCTCCACCGATTTATGCGTATGCGCCTGGCTTTGCTCCAGCTCATGCACCGCGGCGACGATTTCCTGAAGCTGGCGCTGGTTTTGCTCGAAGTCGCTGACCAACTGGCTAAAACCATTGGCGGTGCTATTGATGGCTTGCTCCGCCTCCGACGAATGGTCTATCAACAAGAGTGACTCTTCGCTGGTGTCGGCCACCAGGCTGTTCATTTGATTGATAAAATCACTGATCTGTCCGGTCGCATTGCTGACTTTAAGCGACAGGCTTCTGACCTCGTCGGCGACCACGGCAAAGCCGCGACCGGCTTCTCCGGCCCGAGCGGCCTCAATGGCGGCATTGAGGGCCAGTAAATTGGTTTGATCGGCAAACCCTTCGACCATTTTCAAAATATTGCGAATGTTTTCCGAGTTTTCTTTTAACCCGCTAACGGTATCGGAAAAGCGCGCCAATAGCTGGGTGATTTGCTGGATTTTCGCCACCAGTTGAGCAAGCTCTTGGGAGGAACCCTGCACAAAGATCAGGTTATCGCTGTTAGCGTTAAAAACCGCATCTGTGCTGGCGACAATTTGCTCCAGGCTTTGCGTAACCTGTGCGGTCCCTGCGGCAATCTCATTGCTAAATTGCAGCTGTTGCGCACCGAGCTCGGCGGTATTTTGCATCGACAAGTTAACCTGTTGGTTACTGTTGGCGGCCTGGGCTGCACCATGATAAGTGCTCGTCAATAACTCGCCGAGGTGATGTACAAACTGGTTATATTGTTCACTGAGCTCGTGGAACTCATCAAAGGTAAATTGCGGCAGCCGGGCATTGAGGGTGGCATCCTGGCTGTTTATTTGGATCAGGGTGTCGCGCATTGCCTGCACCGGGCGCACCATCAGATGGCGCATATAGAATATGGTGAAGATAAAGCCGCCGAGAATCACAGTGGTGAGCACGAAGAACAGCCCTAATCCTTGGCCGCTCGCCGCCAGCTCCTTATAAAGCCAAAATAGACTGAGCAGTTGCAACAGCAGCAAAAAGCTGAGGTTACCAACAATCTTGCGCGTCAGCGTGTAAAAAAACGTTTGTTCAATATAGTTGTAAATGCGCATAAACCGACTCATTAAATGCTTGCTCCATCTGCCAGTAGAGCGGGTATTTTCAGCCATGATTGGCGAAAACAATCGCTTAAAACCTTATCGGCCACGGCCAGAAAAACTATAGGGCGCAGTGGTGTAAAGTTATTCCTAAGCGACGCCTTTTGAAGCATCCCTATGCTGTGCCAATAACTGCTTGGTATTAAAAGGGAAGTTGGTAAAGACACCATCTATCCCTAGTGCCTGCATGGTTAAGATGTCTTCATCCTTATCTACCGTGTAGGCATAGACTTCCAACCCCCGCGCCTTGGCATCGGCGACAAACTGATGATTAACAAAGTTTTTATCCAGGTGCAGACTATAGGCATTGAGGCGCTGTGCAAATTCGGCGTAACCCAAAGGAATGGACGATGTTAATGCGCCAATTTTGACCCAGGGCAGATTCTGCTTCAACCATTGCAGTTGATGGTGATCAAAAGAAGAGACAATAAGTTGGTCGCGGTTGAGCCGGCCCTGAGCGACATTGTGCTCCAAGGTGCTGACCAGCTTATCGAGCGAAAAGGTATGCTTTAATTCTAAGTTCAAGACGGTTTTATTGCCCACCCAGTTGATCACGTCTTGCAGGCCCGGCACCTTTTGTCCTAGCCCGGCATCCACTTTTTGAATATCGGCAAAGGGGATGGCATTGACCTTGCCCTGCCCAGAGGTGGTTCTATCCAACCAGGAGTCGTGAATAATAACGTAATCATCCAAACAACTTTGTAAGTCTACCTCAATACCATCAACGCCAACATCTAACGCCGAGCTAATGGCGAGCTGGGTGTTTTCCGGGTAGTTGCCGCTGGCCCCGCGGTGTGCAAAAACTTTCATTTCGATTGCCTCGATACTGACCATGTTTCAAAGAGGGCGGCACAGACCACCAATACGCCACCTAATAGCGTTGCCGTGTCGGGACGCTCCTGCAGCAGCATAAACGCCAAAATCGTTGCATACAAGGGTTGTAAGCAAGAGATAAGCCCGGCTGTAGTGGCGCTAAGGCCTCTTAACGAGGCCGCAAAAAGGGCATGGGGAGCGGCGGTAAAAACCACCGCCACTAATAACAACAGAGCAATGTCGCGCTCGGGTATATCCGCCACGGGAACCTCTACAAAGGCGCATAGCATAAGCGCCGCGACCAAAGTTTGGTAGAACATGGTCTGTGGGCCGCTGTAATGGGTGAAATAGCGCTTTTGAAAAATATTACGCAGCGCAAAACATAAGGCCGAAAATACCCCGGTAACAATCCCCAGGGTCACATCATTGCCTAAATTTGCTTCCGGCACCAAAAGATAGATCCCCAGACTGACCACCAGAGCGCCGAGTATGTCCTTAGCTTTGGGGAGCTGGCGATGAATCAGAGGCTCAATCAAGACGGTGAGCACCGGGTAACTAAAAAACGCGATAATACCTATGGTGATCCCCGCCAGCTGCATACCGGCAAAGTAGGTAACCCAATGTATGCCGACAATCATGCCAAGGGCCAGGGCAATGGCATAATCTTTACGACTATTTAAACGCAAGCGCTGACCCTGAAAGCCAAGCAGTAAGGCGAGTGCCGCGGCAGCCACCGCAGTGCGATAAACGGTAATATCTAAGGCCGAGAGATTGATCAGTTTGGCAAACAGGGCGGTGCCGCCAAATAAGAGCACGGCAATATGCAGATAAATAAGGCTTTGTTTATGCGGATTCATAACGGCACGGCTAGCTTTTTTTTAAGCATATCATGGCATTTAAGGCAGAGATATTAAGAAGCCAGGCATTTTCGTGTAAATGCGACCAAGGGCTAATCTACAGAGTGAATGTGATTGGGATGGGCTTGGATGCCAGGTTAACACAAAAGTCTATTTAGAAAGAAAGTGGTGGAGCTAAGCAGGGTAAAAAACGCCCGAAAAAAGCACTGCTTTTTTAGTTTTGAACGCGAGATAAGGATATCGAGCCGGGGGATGGGCTTGGATGCCAGGTTAACACAAAAGTCTATTTAGAAAGAAAGTGGTGGAGCTAAGCAGGATCGAACTGCTGACCTCCTGCGTGCAAGGCAGGCGCTCTCCCAGCTGAGCTATAGCCCCACTTCTTAGGTGAGTTCCCGAAGGAATAGAGATTATTTTATAAATTATTGGGTCCCGGTCAAGCGTGGGCCAGAAAAAATCGTGATAAATTGACCAAAAATATGCGTGCTTTGTTACAGTAGCGGGTAAGTATAAGAAAAACAGTCGAAGTTATGAAAAGCGCTCTGTCCCTTTTATTATTCACAGCCTTGCTACTAGGGTGCTCTTCCGCTGTGGATGAGCGTCAATATGAAATACATAGCCAGGATTTTTACGCTAAAACCGACGACCAAGGGCGAAAAATATTTGCCTATGTGATGACCGTTAAAGCAAACAGGCGCGCCGCGTTGGATCCCAGCAAGCCCATTAGTCGCCAGCAATTAAAGCGGTATATCGAGCGTGAACATTTCGATGAGTCCAGGGTGCTTAAATTACAACTTGAGGATGACGCGGCGGCGGCACTGAAAAAAGAGCTCAAAGAGCGCAAGTATTGCCCCGATGCCTACGAAATCAATGAAGTGTTATGGCGCGACTTTAGCGTGCAACTACGTGGGATCTGCTTGTAATGGCCGCCAGCATAGAAGCGCTCGCAGCGCTGCTGTCTCAGCTGAATATCGATTGTGAAAAGGTCACCCATCCGCCGCTGGCCACCGCCAGCGCCGCCGATGAAATCGCCCTGCACAGACCCGGTATGCGTTTGAAGAACCTGTTTTTACGTGACAATTACGGTCGTCGCCATTTTTTACTGATCACCGCGCATAATGCGCAGGTGGATCTTAAAGCATTGTCAAAGGCGCAGCGGGTTTCCCGTTTGGGTTTTGCCTCCGACGAGCGCTTGTTGCGCTACCTGGGAGTGCGCCCCGGCTGCGTGTCCATGCTGGCGCTGATGAACGATCCGCAGCAGCAGGTGGAGTTGTGGCTGGATGAGGCTATTTGGGCCGATACCCAAGACGACACCCTCTACCATTGTCACCCTTTCGATAACGAACAGACCTGGCTGTTACCTAAAACCGGACTAAACACCCTGTTTGGGCACTGGCAACGTCAGCCCTTGGTGTTACCTGTGGCCAAACGTTGCGGCAGCACAATCAAGCCATAGCCCGCCAAACACACCAATAAGAGACAAGTTAGAAACGCATATTCGCCATATTCCTGGTAAAGCAACCCGGGTAGAAAGGAGCCGAGGGCTCCGCCGCTGTAGTAAAACGACACATATCCACCATTGGTGAGGCTGGCGCTGGCATTGCTGAGACGATTTACCAGGGGCGCGGCAGTGGCGTGAATAATAAACATGGCGGCGCAGAAACAGGTAAAGGCGATTAAAAACACGGGTAAATGCTGGTAAAACATCAGCGCTATGGTAGCGCAATAAAATAAAAACACGCCGCCGAGTAAGGCAAAGACATTGCGACATCGCTTTTGTAGATAGGGTGTGACCAGGGTCGCTAAGGCACCGAGCAAATAGCCGCTATACACCAAGCCAATGTTTTTCGTGCTGCTCATGGCATAGGTGCTGCGTAAAATAAAGGGCAGGTAGTTCAGCAGTGCCGCAAAGCAAAAGAACATGCAAAACACCGCCCCATAAAGACTGATAATACGCATTGAGGCCAATGCCTTTACATTTCCACGCCACGGCGTGTGAGCCTGATAGACAGGGTCGGCCTTGGCGCGAATAAGCAGTGCTAATAACAGTAAGAGCAAGGAGTTTAACCAGAAGAAACTCTGCCAGTTGAGATATTCGGCAAACCCTGCCGCCAGAGCCCGACCTAAAAAACCACCGGCAATGGTGCTGCCAATGTAGCCGCTCATTTTGGCGTTGATGTCTTCCCCCTGAAAGCGCAGGACGATGCTGGCGGTCATGGCTGTGAGTGCAGCAGGCAGCGCCAGGCCTTGCAATAAACGCAGCGACTGTAACTGCCAAAATTCGGTGCATAGGGGGACGAGGGCATTGCTAAAGGCTAATACCAGCATAACCAGTTGCAGCACTCGATAGAGGTTACGACGATTGAGCAACACCCCATAAAACAAGGGGGCTATGGCCAAAGGCAGCATGGTCAAGGTCATCAGTGAGCCAGCGCTGGCCGGACTGACCTGGTATTGCTGGGCAAAGAGCGCGAGCAGGGGCTGCACGGCATAAAGCACAAAAAATATCACCACTGAGCAGCACAGCAATAACCAATAAGACATAATAGGAGACGTCAAAGACTAGGCACGAAGGAGTGTATCATAGCGCCAAGGGCAGAGGGAAAAGCTTGCGATTAATCAAAGCTTGCGCGATTAGGCCATGATACCGTCACTCGGCCACAACATAGCGCAATATTCTTCCCCGGTGGTCAAAATATTCATGTAATTGGTATAGAATAACCTTAATTCGGTTTGTTGGTAATAAGTGACAATTATGGGTTCTTTACAAGATCAGCTGCTTAAAGCAGGCTTAACCACCGAGCATAAGGCAAAGGTGGCAAAAACAGAAAAACGCAAAGCACAAAAGAAAAAGAAGAAAAAAGGTGCAACGAGAGAGCAAAGTGATTTGCAAAAGCATATCGAGCAAACCAAAAAGGCGCAGCAGGAAAAGGCGGCGCAGCTTAATGAACAGCGCCAGGAAGAGATTAAAGAGCGTGAACAGGTTGCCCGTGTGAAGCAGATTTTAGAGCATCACAACCAGGACGAAATTCGCGGCCCACTTACCTTTAACTTCACTTATGAAAATAAGGTGAAGGAGATTGAGGTCAATGCGCAAACGCAAAAAGCCCTGGCCAATGGCCGCTTAGCTATTTGTGTGCTTGAAGGGAAATTTTACGTATTGCAGGATGAGCCCGCGCGTAAGATTGCAGAAGTAGATGAAAAGTATATTGTTTTCCATGTAGAAAACGATGATAAAGATGTCGATGAGGACGATCCTTACGCAGGCTATGAAGTTCCTGATGATCTGATGTGGTAAGACGCCATTTTTGATTGCCGGATGCTCAGTGTCTGTTAATTCTTAGTTGCTACAGTAAAGAACAAGGGTCTACACTCATTGCTAATGAGGGGGGATCCCCTCTTGTTTTACCGTCAATTATAAGAGTAAATATTATGAAAAAGATCACTAAAGTACTTATGGGAGCCGGTGCGATTGCAATGTCTGCGATGGCGATGAATGCACAAGCAGCAGACGGCAAGGCGTTATACACAGAGAAAAACTGCCACACCTGTCACGGTGCCGATGGCAATGCGCCAATTATGCCGCTTTATCCTAAGCTTGCTGGCCAAAACAAAGAATACCTAGTGGCGCAAATGAAAGACATCAAGTCTGGTGCTCGCTCAAATGGTATGTCAATGGCGATGAAAGCCATGGTAGCCAATGTTTCTGACGAAGAATTTGCAGCTATTGCCGAGTACCTAGCCAGCGTTAAATAACGCTCGCTATCCGTATCAAAAAAACCACCGTATGAGTTTACTCTGCGGTGGTTTTTTGTTGAATGGCGGTCTATAAGTGTTTAGACTTCTATACATCTATTAAACGTGTGGAGTGGTGCATGACCCTGATCCCCCAGTTACCCAAATTAAACCTCAAAGATAAGGTCAGTGAACAAGAGTGGCGCTTGCGCGTTGATCTGGCCGCTTGTTACAGGCTGGTCGAGCATATGCGTTGGGGCGATTTAATTTACACCCATATGTCGGCACGCATCCCCGGTACCGATGAGTATCTGGTCAATGCCTTTGGTCTAAGCTTTGACGAAGTGACGGCCTCGAATCTGGTGAAGGTAAATCTCAAAGGGGAGGTTTTAGATGAGACGCCACATGAGATTAATCCCGCCGGTTTTACCATCCACAGCGCCATTCATGAAGTACGTGACGATGCCCACTGCGTGATCCACCTGCACACCAAGGAAACCATCGCCGTGGCCAGCGTCGAAGGCGGACTACAACCCTATTCACAGCACTCGATGTTTTCCCTGCCATCCTTGTCGTATCACGAGTATGAGGGGTTAGCGGTTAACGAGGATGAAAAAGCCCGTTTGCAACGCGACCTAGGTAATACCAATCATATGCTGCTGGTAAATCATGGGGGATTAACAGTGGGGCCGACCGTGGGCGATGCCTTTATGCGCTTTTATGATTTGCAACGCGCTTGTGAGATTCAGGTGGCCATACAAAGCATGAAGCAGAACCCGGTAAGGGTTCCTCAAGCCATTATCGACAATATTTATCATCAGGCCAACGTGGTACACAGTGGCAGCACCGGTGGGCAAAAGGCCTGGCCGGCCATGCTGCGTAAGGCCTATCGCCTGGACCCTGGCTTTGCCGAATAAGAAGGAAAGAATATGAAAGTTAATCGCGTTGAAGTTTTCGACATTCACTGCCCAGACCGCCCGGCGTGGACGCCCGTGTTTGTTCGTATTCACACCGATGAGGGCATTAGCGGTGTTGGCGAGGCAGGGTTGGCTTATGATCTCGGCCACAGTGCCGCGGCGGCGATGATCAAGGAAATGGCCGAGGCCTTTTTGATCGGCCATGACCCGTTTCAAACCGAGCTGCTGTGGTCGCGCATGTTGCGTGAAAGCTTCTGGGGATTGGGCGGTGGTCCCGTAGTTTATGCCGCCATGAGCGCGATAGATACGGCACTTTGGGATATCAAGGGCAAGGCGCTAGGCCTGCCTGTGTATCAATTGCTCGGCGGCAAGGTTAACGAGGAGTTGCGCACCTATGCGTCACAGCTGCAATTTGACTGGGACAGCGAGTTTAAAGCCCTGGTGCAGCCGCAGGAATATGCCGAGGCGGCACTCAAAGCCGTGGCCGAGGGTTATGATGCCGTGAAGGTCGATCCCATTCAATACGACAAGCACGGCAACACCTATTATGATCGCACCAAGATTATTTCCCGTGCGGAGATGAAGCTTTATCGCGCCCGTATGCAAGCTATCCGTGAAGCGGTGGGTGATGAAGTGGATATTATCTTTGAATGCCACAGCCTGCCCGGCGCCACATCGGCGATTCAAATTGGTGAAATCGCCGAGGAATTTGACTGTATGTACTACGAGGAGCCGGTAAATTACCTGAATCATTCCTTGCATGCCAAGGTGGCCGATAAGGTGGCCGTGCCTATTGCCGGTGGTGAGCGTTTGTATAACCGTTGGGGGGTACGCCCTTATCTGGAAGATCAGAGCATCGACGTGTTACAGCCGGATATCGGTCTGTGTGGTGGTTTTACCGAAACCAAAAAGGTGTGCGACTACGCCGATATTTTCGATGTACGTATTCAGGCTCATGTTTGTGGTGGGCCGGTGGCGACCGCGGCGTCACTGCACTTGGAGACGGCGATCCCTAACTTCTTAATCCATGAACACCACACCTACGCCATTAAAAAATGGAACCGTGAGTTGTGTATTCAAGACCCACAACCGGTTAAGGGTAAGTTTAAGGTAAGCGAGGAGCCGGGTATTGGTATCGAGCTTAACGATGAGGTGGTGATGCGCTCGGCTCGGGTAGAGATAAAATAGATATTCAAAAATGGGTAAGAAAAAAGCGCCGGTCTTAGCCGGCGCTTTTTTTATTAACGACAAGAAAGAGTCGGTGCGGGCAGGAGTTGCTCACTATTAAGGTGCTGCAAATAACATAGCTCGCCATCGGTGAGCAGCATAAAGCGCTGTGGCATCTCAAGTTGCTTACCCATCAGGGGGTTACCCTGCGCATCGGTAAAGGGCGGCGAATCGAGTACCAAGGAGCTTTTTTGCATAAACACCTCTTCACCGACATTCACTTCCTCGGTGTTCAAGGCCTTCGCGACCAGGGCTGCAACCTCTTGCTGGCTGGGCTCGGTCAGTAATGCCGGGCGCAACTCGTCTTGATTGACTGTGCTGTTACAGCCACTGCTGGTGGCCAGTGTGAGCGCCGCCAGCAGGCTGTGAGGCCAAAACTTACGCATTAGTTTAGCTCCTTAGGTAGGGGAGTCACTACGCGATTATTTTTCAACTGGGTCTGCCAGCGGTTGTCACTGAGGCTGACACCCATCTCAGAGGCTGAGCTTTGCACCGCATAGCCTTTTAAGCCCGCCGCCGTGGTGGGGGCCGGGCAGACGCCAGAGGTTCGATAGCTCAGCGCCGCCGCCAGCATGGCTTCGTTTTTGTCTCCCAGCAGGTGGGTGAAGTCATCGGCTACCGCACACCCTTGTACATAGACGGGGGCTAGCTCGGCATTCGGCGTGTTTTGTGGTGCAAAACCATCGGAGTATTCACCAAAGCCAGCATGGTTTACGCCGGTAAACTGAATGGTGAAGAAGGTGGTGTCGCAGTTATCTGTGGGATAGAAACCGTAAGGCTTACCACAGGTATTACCGCCGATGAGGATAACTTCAAAACCACGCGCTGCAGGGATGCCGCGCAAGCCATTGATCAGCGCTTCACTGGCCGAACAGGTGTTGCTCGAAGAAAGCACAAAGACACGTTCAAGGTTTAAGCTTGGCAACTTGGTGCCCTCGCTGATCCCCGAGTCCGGATCGAAAGCAATATACTCATCAATAAAGGGATAGGGCGTCAGCGGGCTGCCGGTCACCGGGTTGGTGGTTGGGTATTTGTCGTTGAAAATGGTTTTTTCAAAAATAAGGCCACTGGTGTTTTCTGCGCCCGCAACCATATAACCCAGCTGTGCCGCCATGGCCAAATAGCCTCCGCCGTTGTAACGCATGTCGATTACCAGGTCGCTGATGTTGCTACCTGCCAATTGATTAAAGGCATCATACAGCTGGCGTTCCGCCGGGGCATTGTGGTCGTTAAACTGGACATAACCGACGTTACCAGTGTTGGTGGCTATGGTGCTCACATTCATCACCGGATCTTGGATAAATTCGCCGGTTGTCAGGGTGATATTGCGCTCCTCATTTGAACCGACCAATTTAAAGGTGAAGTCGGTTTGTACGCCTTTAGTGCTTGGGAACAGGGCGCTGTTCAGGGCATCAACATCATTGCTGTTGATCATATCGACACCATTAACGGCAACGATTTCCCAGCCGCGTCTAACTCCTGCTGCACTTGCCGGGGTATCAGGCTCGGTGTAACTAACCACCACTTCGCGCGGTGGAGCACTGCGGAGCAGCTTGAAGTTAAAGCCATAGCCCATCACGGCACCGCTTTCCTGCATTTTCTGGTATTCGTCGGTGGGCAAGCTAAAGTGGAAGTTATCCTTAGCCGCTCCGGAGGCGGTAGTGGCATTGGTCTTTAAGGTATTAAAGTAATCGATAACACCAACAATGGAAGCGGGATCGCGATCGGTAATTTCGTCATACCACAAATAGGTTTCATTGCTCCAAGAGCGCAACCAGTTTTTTTCGTCGAGGGCGTTACATTGTCCTTTAAACTGACTCGACGGGGCAAAAACGCCTTGAGTCCAACCGGAAGAAGTGCCGCCGTCGCCGCCGTCAAAACTACCGTCGCCACCGCAGGCGAGCAGTGAGGCGCTCAAGGCGCTAATAAGTAAAGGTTTAATAAGCTGGGTCGTCATAGTGAAATCCATTTTTTAGGTGCTCTGTTACTAACTCTATACTAAAGCGTATGTGGGTGTAAAAAGGAAGTTAAAAGTTGTGATTTCTAGCACTTTCTTGCGGTCTTATCGGTGCAAATTGACGGCCTTTCCTTTAGCATTGGAGCCCATAAGCAGCTGCGAGTCTAAGGTCGCAAAGGTGAGAAAAAAATTAATATTGGCGGCAGCGTTACTAACCGGATTGACGGCGTGTGCCGCAAACGATCAACGCACGGCCGATGCATTGAAATTTCAACATTGGTATTTAACCAGCGTAGATGGTCAAGTGGTCGCTACCAACAACACCTATGTTGGCTTTATTGATGCGCTGCAGTTAAATGGCCACACCGGTTGTAATAACTTTTTCGCCAGCACCAGGGTGGAAGAGCAAAGATTGCAGGTGAGTGGTTTGGGAATGACCTATCGGGTCTGTGAGGGAGAGGCTCAGCGTAACGAGCGTGCTTTACTCAGCACTTTAAAGTCATCGCCCTTACTGCAGGTGGAGAATGAGACCCTGATCTTAACAGGGGCTCATACCCTTACCTTTACCCTGGGCGCTGCGCCTAATCAGTAGGCTCTAAGCCGCAAATAAACGCTCTAATTGCTCGGGTAAGAAGGGGCGTCCCTCGGCATTGACCGAAGTGCCGATAACCTTGGCTTTTAACGCCAGTTTGTCATCGCTGGCGCGATACACATGCTGGATAAAAGCAAACTTGAGGCGGCTTTCGCGCACCATTTCGACGCTGACATAGAACTTATCGCCCGGCACCAAGGAAGCCTTGTAATCCATTTCGCTGCGCACCACCACCAAATTAATGCCTTCTTTGGCCAGAGCCACAAAATCAACATCTTGTGCTAGCAGGTACTCATGGCGGGCGTGTTCTAAGTAGTTGAAGTACACGCTGTTATTAACTATCCCTTGCAAATCGCATTCGTAGTCACGCACTTTCATATCGAGACGAAAAGTCATTATTTTTAATCCTATATTTTTATTTAGCGCTGATGCTAGTATTAGCTGATATGTACATCAAGGCGTAAATGAATATGAGTGAAGTCGCTATTGTAACGGGTGGCAGCAAGGGAATTGGTCTGGCCATTGTAGAAAAGCTGGTAAATCAAGGGTATCGTGTTTATAACCTCGACATTGTCACTTCCGATCTCGGCGAGTATCGTCACTGTGATGTTCGCGATGTGGCCAGTGTACAGCGCGTCATTGCCGATATCTGTGAGCGCGAAGAGCGAGTAGATGTCTTGGTCTGCAACGCCGGTATTCACCGCAGTGCCAACATAGAGCAAACGTCTGAAGCCATGCTTGATGAGGTGATTGCTCTGAATATTAAAGGCGCCTTTGCCGCGACCCAATCCGTGTTGCCTTTGATGCGTGACGCCAAGCGCGGGGCGATTGTGTATATTTCTTCCGATAGGCCTTGGTGGGTAAACGTAACTCCTTCGCATATAACCTGTCGAAAGCGGCGCTCGCTTCGATGGCGAAAACCACGGCGCTGGATTACGCCGAATTTGGCATTCGTGCCAATGCCGTGTGTCCAGGTACCATAGAAACGCCATTATTCCACAGTGCCATTGATAACTACTGTGCCAATACCGGTGCCAATAAGGATGAAGTGGTAGCTGAGGAATCGGCCTTACAACCTTTGGGTCGTTTAGGACAGCCGGAAGATGTGGCCAATCTGGTGGCGTTTTTAGTCAGTGAGGACGCCAGCTTTATCACCGGCTCATTGCAAGTGATCGACGGTGGTTATACGGCGCAGTAACGAGTCTATGACGGCCTCTCTGGCAGCGCTTTCGGCACAGCCCTTGGCAACGCCCGTCTTTGATCCCCATGTGCATTTTTTTGCTTATGGCCGTGGGGATTATCATTGGCTTAAACAACAGGGCCCGCCGTTTTGGCCACAAAAGCGGTGCATTCAACGTGACTTTTCCATGGCCGACCTGATACTCGGGCACGGCCTGGAGTTAAAAGGCGTTGCCCATATCGAAGCTGGTTTCGATAACCAGCATCCCGACAGGGAGTTAAGCTGGTTGCAAGAGCAAGACTTCCAGGGGCCGGCAATCAGTTATGCGGCCATAGACCAAGCACCTGAGGAATTTTACCTAGCCCTGGCGCGGCTGAAATCGCCCTTATTGCGTGGCATTCGTGACATTACCGAAGAGTCCGAGGGCAAACGGCTGTTAAGCCCCTCTGTCGGCCGCAACCTTGTTCATCTTGCCACACTGGGCTTACTTTTTGAGGCCCAGTTTAGCCTTCACGAAGCCGACTTAGCGGCGGCTGTGGTGGCCCATGCTAAGGCCAACCCTGAATTGGAGATAGTGATCAATCATGCCGGTTTGGTGACGCCAGACACCTGGGATGCCTGGTTGGAAGGCCTAAGCCTGTGTGCCACATGCAACAACATCCATCTTAAATGTTGCGGCTGGGAAATTACTTACCCGGATGGTGATATAAATTGGCAGCAAAAGGTGATCCGTACGGCCATATCGCAATTGGGGGAGCGGCGCATTATGCTCGCCAGCAATTTTCCTCTGTGTTTATTCAGTCGCAGCTATCAACGGCTTTGGCAGGACTACCGGGACATGGATTTACCTTATTTCAGTGCCCTGGCGTACAGCAATGCGCACCGTCTCTATACCACCGAGGTGCAACACCCCGGCGTCTAGCACTTCATGTAGATCTCTGGATCTAAATCACGTACATCCACGCTTAAACAATCTGAACGGCGGCAGTAGGTGCGCAAACATTCTAATAATTGACTACTGAGTTGCTGCTTTTGCTCGCGAGTGCGCCCAGCCATAATGTAGGCACATATATGGATAAAGCCGTCCTTACCCTCACCCAATTCATAATGCTGGTAGGCAATGGCACGAGTCTTAATAGTGGCGAGTTCGAAAAGGCCGCTGGCATAGGTGGCTTGATGTATCTTGTCCACTAATACTTGTGGTAGCACCGGCAGATCTTCGGAGTGTTCTATGATGATATGGGGCATGGTAAAACTCGTTAACATTACATAGGTAGCGCCAGTGAGTACTAAACTGGTTTAGCACATTTTTAATAAAATGCCAGTTTCTCCCAGTAAAGCCCGCATTGACTCGACTTGCCAAGCGTTAGCGCCGTTTTACCGAGCGTGTGTTGTCGCACCCGGCTGTTATTTTTAAACTTAGTTGGTATGCTTGCAGGTAAGAACTTAAGTTGCAATAAAAATGATTATGTTGAGCTGGTTAAAACCCTCGCCTTTATTGGCAGAGCAAGAGCAGCAATGGCTCTTGGATACCTTTTTGTGGGCCTTTGAGCATTTTGATGGTGAGTATTTTCGCCAGCATACGCAGTTGGTCCTACCTACCAACGAATTTTTTTCTGGTCAGAGCCATAGTGTGGCACAAATGGCGGAACAGGTTTTTACCCAGGTAAAGCAGTACGCTGGTCTCGAAAAATGGCCCCTGGTGTTGGTCGCCCCCGAGCTAAGTCAGCCGCAACGCTTCCCACGTATGGAGTTTGCCAACTGTTTACGCGGCCCTCAGGCCCATTTAGTCAGTAGCGATGGACAGGTGCAGGTGTCTTACAACCCGCAACAAATCAACCAGCCTCAGGACCTGATTGCCAGCTTTGCGCAAGGCATGGCGCGGGTCATGATTTATCAGGGCGGACAGTTACCTCCGGGCGGCGAACAATATGTGGATGCGGCCACCGAGGTGGTCGCCAGCTTCTTTGGCTTTGGCGTTATGTTGAGCAACACCGTATATCAATTTCGCGGTGGTTGCGGTAAGTGTTACAACCCCTATGCCAATCGCTCCAGTGAGCTGTCCGAGCAACAGCAGGTGTTTTTATTGGCGCTGTTTTGTCATATTAAGGGCATCGATAAAGGGGCGGCGCATCTAAAAGGGCACCTGCGCAGCTACTTTAAAAAGGCGACGAAAACCTTGCGTGCGTTGGCGCAAAACAGCCCCGATCCCTTGTTACTATCTCTGCTCACCAAGGATCAGGCATGAGTTATTGGCCCGAGTTTGCAGCCATAGCCATTGCTCATTTTTTTGCCGTTGCCAGCCCGGGCCCTGACTTTGCTGTGGTGCTAAAACACAGCGTCAGTTATGGTCGCGCCAATGGCCTGGCAACCAGTGCCGGGGTGGGCGCCGGTATTCTGGTTCATATCCTTTACTGCTTGCTCGGCGTTGCCTTACTGATCTCTCAGGCGCCGACCTTGTTTATGGTGTTGAAGTACCTGGCCGCCATGTATCTTGGTTACTTAGGCATCCAGGCGCTGCGTAGCAAGCCGGCGAAGACCGATTCTGAGCAGACTCAACCGCAACCGTTATTGCACCAGAACTTGCTGGTGGCCTTTCGACGTGGCTTTTTAACCAATGCCCTTAATCCCAAGGCGACTTTGTTTTTTCTCTCGCTCTTCACCCTGGTGGTATCGGTACAAACACCAAAAATGGTGCAATTGGGCTATGGTCTGTATATGGCCTTGGCAACCTGGGCCTGGTTTTCTTTGCTCTCTCTGTTGCTCTCGAAGCAACAGGTTCGGGGATTTTTTAATGCCAAGGGGTTTTGGTTTGACCGCGCCATTGGTGTGGTATTGATAGTGTTAGCGATTCAGGTGGTGTTGTTATGACACAATATTATTTTGCATTCGGTTCCAATATGTCGGCACAACGTCTTGGCGAGCGTTTGCCAGAAGCAGAGCGCGTCGGGGTGGCGCACTTGCGCGATTATCGCCTAGGTTTCGATATGCTGAGTCTTGATGGCTCGGGAAAATGTACCATTCACCGCGAAAGCGGAGCCAGCGTTTATGGTGTACTTTGGCTGCTCGACGCTGAGCAGCAGGAGTCGTTGCATCGCATTGAAGGGCCGCGCTATGACGTAGAGTACATTGAGGTGACCCTAGTCGAGCAGCAGCAACAAATCAGGGCCTATTGTTATATCGCCAACACCCTGGATCGGGTGGCCTTGCCTTTTGATTGGTATGTTCAGCATGTGTATCGGGGTGCCCAAGAGGCGAGTTTGCCACAGCACTATATTGCTGAAATCGCCCGCCAAGCCAGTATTGAAGATCTTAATCGCGAGCGGCACCTGCGGGAGATGCAGATCCACGCCGACCAGGCGGATAAGGGCAACAATTAGGGCGTTAAGTAGCCGCCGCCATATCGGGATTTAGAAGTAACTCAACAAGGAATAATAATGAAATTTAAAACTCTGCTGCTATGTAGTGCAGTGCTGCTGGGGTTTAATAATCCGGCGCAAGCCAAGCTCGAAGAACAAAAAATTACCGCCGCCATTGAGCAATCCATGGCCCGCTTCGATGTGCCAGGCATGGCCGTGGCCGTGGTGGCAGAGGGTGAACTCGTCTATGCCAGGGGTTTTGGTGTACGACACCTTGATAGTAAAGAGCCGGTGACTGCCGACACCCTGTTTGGCATAGCTTCAAATACCAAGGCTTTTACCAGTGCGGCCTTGGCCATGCTGGTGGATCAAGGCAAGTTAAGCTGGGATGACAAGGTCATCGACCATCTTCCCGAGTTTCGTCTTTATGACGCCTATGCCACCCGTGAGATGACCATTCGTGATTTGCTCAGTCATCGCAGTGGCCTGGGATTGGGGCAGGGCGATCTGATGATTTGGCCAGACACGGATAAATCGGTGGACGATATCATTGCAGGTCTGCAGTACCTTAAACCGCAATCCAGTTTTCGTAGCGCCTATGCCTACAACAACCTGATGTTTGTGACCGCCGGGGAGGTGGTGGCGCGGGTCAGCGGCATGAGCTGGCAGGACTTTATCGAGCAAAAGATGCTAACACCGCTGGGTATGAAGCAGTCGCGCGCCGGCTTTTCCCGTATCGATGAAGATAATGACAACTATGCCACCGGCCATATTCCTTTAAACGGCAAGCTCCATCCCTTCTTCGTTAATTATTTGGAAGATTTTCGCGGTGCCGGCGCCATCGCCTCTAACGTGAAAGAAATGAGCCTGTGGTTAAATACTCAGCTTAACGCTGGGGTCATGGCCAATGGTGAAAGCCTGTTTAGCGCCAAACAACAACAGCAAATGTGGCTGCCGCATATTAATCGTCCCGTTAGTAAGGCGGCTTTTGCGGCCTCGCGACAACAGTTTAGTGGCTATGGCTTAGGTTGGTCGATCGTCGATTACCATGGTTATAAACGCGTCGGTCACGGCGGCGGCATTCTTGGTATGGTATCGCAGGTTTCGCTGTTGCCAGAGAAAAAGCTAGGTGTCGTGGTGCTGTCAAATCAGCAGGCCTTTGCGGCGCTCTCGGCGGTGACCGAAGAGATCTTTGAACAAGCCCTGGAGCTTGAAGATAAAGACTATGTGGAGCGTTTTGCCGAGCGTCACTTCAAAGGCAAGGAGCAGGCCTATGGCAGTGCTAAGCCAGCATTAGTCGAGGACTATCAAAGCGCTTTACCGCCTATCTACTATACCGGTACCCTACAGGATGCCTGGTATGGCGATGTGGTGATCGAGCAACTCGATGGTAAGCTGCGCATTGACTTTACCCACACTAAGCGCTTAAAGGGTGAATTGCAGCATCACAGCGGCAATACTTTTGTCGTCAAGTGGGATGAGCCATTGCTTGAGGCCGATGCCTTTATCCACTTTACCCTGGATGAGCAGAATAAGGTCAGCAGCGCGAAGATGCACGCGGTGTCTACCGAGATCACCGATTTCAGCTTTGATTTTCGCAACCTGGATTTACGCCCGAAAAAGTAGCCTCGATAGTTATGGAACGCTGCTAATAGCGAGCTACTCGCAAGCTACTAGCGAGCTAACACCAAAGTCGCAGGGTCATGGCCCTGCGACTTTGTTAAGCTGTTGATAAAAGTGTTTAATGTAGCCAGCCTATGTCCCGTATCGCCGTTATCACTCATCCTGCCTGTCGTCGCCACCAAATGGGCAGCGATCATCCCGACTCACCCGCTCGCCTTGATGTTATTCAAGACCGCCTACTCGCCAGTGGCCTGGACTTGGAAATAGCGCAATTACAGGCGCGTAAGGCCGAGCGTCAGGACTTTCTCAGTGTTCACTCCGAGCAGTTAGTGTCCTTGGTGGAGCAACGCATACCGGATATTGGTTATGCCGACCTCGATGGCGATACGCGCTTGTGTCCCGAGTCCATGCAGGCCATAGAGCGGGCCGTTGGGGCTGGCTTAACGGCGGTTGATGAGGTTTTGGCGGGGAATATCGATGCCGGCTTTTGTGCGGTTCGTCCGCCCGGCCATCATGCCAGCCGAGAGCACAGCGCCGGTTTTTGCGTTTACAACAACCTGGCTATCGCCGTGCGTTACGCGCAGCAACAGGGAATACAACGCATCGCTATCTTGGACATAGACGTGCATCATGGTGATGGCACCCAAAGCATCTTTGCAGATGAGCGCAATGTATTGCTGTGCTCCTTGTTCCAAAACCCTCTCTATCCTAATCCCGAGCCGGTCGAGAGAGCCAACCTGATCCAATCGCCCCTGCCGCCGGCCAGCGACGGTGATGACTTGCGCCGCCTGGTCGAAAGTCAGTGGCTACCGGCCTTAACTCATTTTGCCCCGCAACTGATCTTTGTCTCCGCCGGCTTTGACGGTCACCTTGAAGACGATATGGCGGCACTCAAATTTGTCGAGCAGGATTACGCCTGGTTCAGTCAGCGTATCGGCGAGTTTGCCAAGGCTCATGGCGTGCTGGGCATAGTGTCATTCTTGGAAGGGGGTTACCATTTATCGGCCCTGGCCCGCGGTGTGGAGCATTATCTGCGTGGGCAACTGGCGGCCTATGAAGGGCTTTAACAGCCCGCTACCCATTTAGTCGTCGAGCAAAGGCCAGATCTGACTCTCATCCTGAAGCTGTAACTTAGCCACGCAGCAATGTCCCTCGGCGCTTAAATAATCCTGTACGGCCATACACAGCCGAGGCCATTGGCGGTCGATGGGCTGGCCCTTTGCATCAAAGTAGTGATGACGGCTATCGAGGACAAAGAGCAGGTGGCCGTTATCCGCGGCCTTAAGCTCCTCGGCATTCTGGCACAGGGTAATAAAGTCTGATTCAACGGCCAGCACCGGGAAATCTAAACTGGGCATTTTTTGTCCTAGGTCAAGCTCTGTAAGAACAGTATTCATTAGTATCGTGATGTTACAATCAGCAGGATAAACAATGCAACTGAGTACAAGGGATTACAGGGTCAAGGACGCACGAACCTCACCGCTTTATTTTTGTGCGCCAACACAGGATGTATTAACCGTAGTTGCCTTGATGCGTCAATACAATGTCAGCGCCATAGCCGTGCGTGAGCACGATAAGGTGGTGGGCATTTGGACCGAGTCTGATTGTGTGCGTATGCAGTCCCAAAACCAGGGGGATATCTGCCAGCCGATCAGTGAGCTGATGTCTACACCGGTCCATTGCATCGACAGCGAAGATAAACTCAGTGATGCGGCGCTAAAGTGCGCCAACCTTGGCATTCGTCATCTGCTGGTAGTCGACCCAAATGGGCAGCCGAGTGGCTTGTTGTCCCTGGGGAATATCGTCGACAGCCAGGGCCTTGAGCATTACCTTCATTTGAAAATCATCGGCACGCATTTTGACCGCCATGTGCCTTGTGTGCAGGGGGACAGTACCCTGACCCGGGTGGCCCAGCAAATGGCTAAATCCAACACCCATGCGGTGTTGGTTAAGCACCAGGGGGAGCTAGGCATTATCACCGCCGCCGATGTGCTCGATATGCTGCTGTGCAGCGATAAGCAGCAGCCTTGCTGGCAATATGCCAGTACCGAGCTGGTGACGGTGACCCCCAAAGACACCTTGCTGTGTGCTTATCATAAACTGCATCAGCACCGTATTCGCCATCTGGTGGTGGTCGACAATCAAAGCCGCTGCGAACTGGGAGTACTGACGCTAAAACATATCAACACGGAAATTGAATCGACGTATTTAACCGAGCTGAGGGCGGTGTTGGCCGAACGCGACTCGGCGCTGCAGGCGTCAAAAAAGGACCTCTATCTGGCCAACAAAATCATTGCCGCTTCCTTGGATGGCATCATGATCACCGATCACTGCGGCGTTATTTTGCAGGTCAACCCGGCCTTTAGCCGCTTGACCGGGTATAGTGCCGAGGAAGTGGTGGGCAAGACCCCCAAACTCTTGAGTTCGGGCCACCATGGTGAATCCTTTTACCACGCCATGTGGCAGACCCTGGCTCGTGATGGTGTCTGGCAGGGAGAGATACATAATCGTCGTAAGGACGGCGATACCTATGTGGAATGGCTGACCATTATCGCCATTCAAGAGCAGGACGATGAAAACCTGGTTTATGCGGGTATTTTTACCGATATCACCGAGCGCAAGGCGGCGGAGCGAAAGATTGCCAAGTTGGCCTATTTTGATGATTTAACCGGGCTGCCCAATCGCCGACTCTTTAAGGACCGCCTTAGCGTGGCTCTGGCGCATAGCCAGCGACAGCAACAGCGCTTAGCGGTGATGTTTATCGACCTGGATCATTTTAAAGGGGTCAACGACAGCCTCGGGCACAGCATAGGCGATGAGCTGTTAAAACAGGTGGCGCAACGTCTGCAACACTGTGTGCGCAGCGGCGATACCCTGGCGCGTTTGGGCGGCGATGAATTTACCCTGTTGCTTAATGAGGTGGACAGCGTCGACGAGGTGATCCGCTGCGCCGAGGCGGTGTTGGCGCAATTTAATGCCAGTTTCTCATTGGCGCAAAAGAGCATTACAATCACCACCTCCATCGGCATTTCCCTCTACCCGGATGATGGCGGCTCAATGGAAACCCTGCTCAAGCATGCAGATGTGGCCATGTACCGCAGTAAGGATCTTGGGCGTAACTCCTACCAGCTCTATAAGGCCACCATGAATGCCCGCTCATTAGAGCGTCTTACCATGACCAGTCGTATTAAGCAGGCATTGGAGAAGAATGAATTTGCCTTGCACTTACAGCCGATACTTCGCGCAGAAGATGGTGTCTTGGCCGGTGCAGAAGCGTTGATACGCTGGCAGGACCCGCAACTGGGTATGATCCCCCCGAGTCAATTTATCCCCCTGGCCGAAGAGCTGGGTCTTATCACTCATATTGACCGTTGGGTGATAAATCAGAGCTGTGCCTTACTGGCGCAGTGGCAGCAAGATAAAGGCTGGCAGGGGCGCCTGGCCATTAATATCTCGGCGGCGCACTTTTGTCAGGATGGCCTGGTAAAAGCTCTGCGCGAAGCCATTGCCCGTTATCAAATCGATGCCACGCAGTTGGAGTTGGAGATCACCGAAAGCAGCTTTATTCAGTCTTTTACGCGAGCCAAACAGGTGTTGTTGGAGCTGAAATTATTGGGGGTGAAGATTGCTTTAGATGATTTTGGTACCGGCTATTCGGCGCTCAGTTATTTAACCAAGTTACCCATAGATAAACTGAAAATAGACGCCAGCTTTGTCGCCAAGGTGCCCGATGAATATGGCAATAGTGAGATTGTCAGTGCCATAGTGGCTATGGCGAAAAACTTGAATTTAACCCTGGTAGCCGAAGGGGTGGAAAAGCCCTGCCAGCATCAATTTTTACAGCAGTTGCATTGCGACTATCTGCAAGGCTTTTTACTGGGTAAGCCTTGCAGTAGCGAGGAATTTGCTAGGCGCTATAGTCTACTTCAACCTCATACGCCCCAAATTTGCGAATGTTGATGACGCCGGTATCAAAGATAAGGTATTGACCCTTAATCCCCAGTAGAACACCACTTACCTGAGGCTCTTTATCGAAATTAAAGGAGCTGATTTTGCTTGGGTAGGTTTCCACTGGGTAGGTGATGTTAACCACTTCTTCATCCAACACTTCCACGGCGGTGGCACCGAACAACTCGGCCAATTCATCCAATTTAGCTTGGATCTGTGGTAAGAGTTCGTCCCGCGCGGCGAGTAGGTCAACCTCAACCTGGGTGCCTTTGAGCATATTACGCCAATTGGTTTTATCGGCGATAAACTCTGCCAGGGCAACTTCCACTAAACCGGATTGCAAACGTGTTTGCACCCTGATAATAGGCAAGGCCGCGGTTGCGCCCTGATCTATCCAGCGGGTAGGGATCTGGGTATGACGGGTAATACCCACCTTGAGTCCCGAGGTATTCGCCAGATACACATAGTGGGGGATCATGCAGTTTTCTTCGCCCCATTGCGGCTCGCGGCAGGTACCTTGGTCGTAGTGACAGGTTTCAGGCTTCATAATGCACATATCGCAGCTGGCAAGCTTGCGCATACACACAAAACAATGCCCCTGAGAGTAGCTCTTTTTGGTTTTTTTACCGCAGCTGGAACAGAAAATATTACCGCTATAGGTTAAGGTCAGGGTTTTACCTATCAGCTCATTCAGTGGTAATAGTTCGTCGCCAACTGGAAGTTGGTATTGCACCGCCGGGTTCTGCTCATCGCCCAGCTGGGTTTTCATTTTCTTTAAAGTGCCTTGCATGTTACGCCCCAATGGCAAAAGTATGGGCTTATGGTAACAAACTGGTTCTGAACTGTCTGTGCCCGGGGCTCGATTGAGAGGGTAAATGGTGAAGCCTTAAGCAATAAAAAAGCGAAGCCGGGGCTTCGCTTTTTCAAGAGATCTTTAGCGCCAGATTAGCTTTCGCGAGCAATGGCGCGATAAGCGATATCGGTACGGTATTCAACGCCGTCCCAATCGATGGCTTTGACCAGCTCGTAGGCACGCTGTTGTGCCGCGGTCACGGTTTCACCTAAGGCGGTTGCACAGAGTACACGGCCACCGGCGGTCACTACCTTGTCGCCCTCTTGTTTGGTACCGGCGTGGAAGACTTTCTCACCTTCCGGGTATTCAACAAGTAGACCCGAGATGGCGTCGCCTTTAGGGTATGAACCTGGGTAACCTTTGGCTGCCAGTACCACACCTACCGCAGCGCGCGGGTCGAACTGGATGTCTGTTTTATCCAGCTCTTCACGGTTTGCGGCTTCGATAAGCTCAACCAGATCCGACTGTAAACGCAACATAATCGGCTGAGTTTCAGGGTCGCCAAAGCGGCAGTTGTACTCGATTACCTTAGGCGTGCCGTCGGCGGCAATCATAAGGCCTGCATACAGGAAACCCGTGTACGGGTGACCTTCGGCGGCCATGCCGGCAACGGTCGGGTTGATCACTTCATTCATGATGCGCTCATGAATTTCCGCGGTCACCACAGGCGCCGGAGAGTAGGCACCCATGCCACCGGTATTTGGACCCTGGTCGCCATTGTACGCGCGCTTGTGGTCCTGACTGGTCGCAAATGGCAATACATTCTTACCGTCTACCATAACGATGAAAGAGGCTTCTTCGCCCTCTAGGAACTCTTCGATAACCACGCGGCTACCGGCTTCGCCAAAGGCGTTACCCGCTAGCATATCGCGTACCGCTTCTTCCGCTTCCGCTTCGGTCATGGCGACGATAACGCCTTTACCCGCCGCTAGGCCATCGGCCTTAACCACGATAGGAGCGCCTTGCTCTTTGATGTACTCAAGCGCAGGCTCGATTTGTTCAAAGGTTTTATAGAAGGCGGTTGGAATATTGTGGCGTGCTAAAAAGTCCTTAGTGAACGATTTCGAGCCTTCAAGCTGGGCTGCACCTTGTGTTGGCCCGAAGATAGCAAGGCCTTGCTCGCGGAAGGCATCAACCACACCAATTACTAATGGCGCTTCGGGGCCAACAATGGTGAGTTCAACCTTGTTTTCTTTCGCGAACTTGATAAGTGCATCAATGTCTTCAACACCAATGGCCACGTTTTCCAACTTTGGCTCAAGTGCGGTGCCGGCGTTGCCCGGGGCTACAAATACTTTTTCTACTTTGCTTGATTGCGCGGCCTTAAACGCAAGTGCGTGTTCGCGGCCGCCACTGCCAATGACTAATACATTCATGGGCTTTTAAATCCTATTGGGGTTTGATGAATTTCAGCGTCATCCGGTCGCTTTCGCCGATCGCTTCATATTTGGCGCGATCTTCCTCACCCAGACTGAGGCTCGGTGGAAGGGTCCACACGCCTTTGGGGTGGTTGGCGAAGTCTTTCGGATTGGCATTGATTTCACTTTTCGCAACCAGTTCAAATCCGGCTTCTTGTGCCAGCGCAATTACCCAGCTTTCTTTTACATAACCCGAGCGCTTTGCCTTACCGCTATCGCGTGTTTCCGGCAGGCGATGATCCACTATACCTAGCACGCCACCTGGTTTAAGGGCAGTGTGGAAGGCACGCATGGCTTCCTTGACCCCTTGCTCGTCGGCATTCATATACCAGTTATGCAGGTTGCGGAATGTCAGCACCATATCGGCACTGCCTTCCGGGGCGATATTGTGGTGCGTGCCGGGGTAAAACTCGGTGAGTCGGATTTCGGAATAGGCACGGGTGTTGGCCATTTTTTCCTTAAAGCCAGCTAAAGAGCGCTGGTAATACTTCACGTCCGAATCGGCAGGGAAGTGAGCGGCATACAAGGTGCCTTTGTCTTTAAGTAAAGGGGCAAGAATATCCGTGTACCAACCACCGCCAGGAGAGACTTCAACCACTGTCATATCCGGTTCAATACCGAAAAAGGTCAGAGTTTCTATGGGGTGACGATATTGATCTCTGGCTTGTGCTTGTGCACTTCTCAGTTCACCTTGGGTGGCCTCACTCAGTTGTTCACTGGTGGTGGTGCTTACACAGGCGCTTAGCGAGAGCGCGACGGCCGCTGCGAGGGTCGTTTTTAAGCCAAATTTCATAATCGAATCCTTGTATGATTTTTTATGCGTTAACACAAAATAGCAGATTGATTTGAATAGTCTACGAAAACGCGCCAGAGCCTAGGCTCTGGCGGCTTAGTTCTTAATGGCGGAAGTGACGCATGCCAGTGAAGACCATTGCCATGCCGGCTTCATCGGCCGCGGCAATAACTTCTTCATCACGCATTGAACCACCCGGCTGGATTACCGCAGTAATACCAGCTTCGGCCGCTGCATCGATACCATCACGGAATGGGAAGAATGCATCGGAGGCCATGACCGAACCTTTAACTTCAAGGTTCTCGTCGGCGGCTTTAATACCGGCGATTTTCGCCGAATATACGCGGCTCATTTGGCCGGCGCCCACACCGATTGTCATGCCATCTTTTGCGTATACGATGGCGTTTGATTTAACAAACTTGGCTACTTTCCAGCAGA
The DNA here is from genome assembly GCF_002964785.1 of Pseudoalteromonas sp. T1lg48. Taxonomy (GTDB): domain Bacteria; phylum Pseudomonadota; class Gammaproteobacteria; order Enterobacterales; family Alteromonadaceae; genus Pseudoalteromonas. The sequence continues at coordinate 380,344 of NZ_PQCC01000002.1, read as the reverse complement.
ACATCAGATCTTTCAGTTCTTGCTCGGTCGGCTGACGCTTAGACACTACCTTAAGGTCGCCCATGGTGACCATACCCTGGTCACGGTCTTGTACCAGGATACCGCCGTTTACGCGCTTGATATCAACGCCGGTGGTTTTCGCTTGCCATTGACCACATTCAAGTAGGCGCACGTTTTGTTTCGCAGAAACGATTTGCGCCGCTTCTTCGCTGATGCTTGGAGCGATGATCACTTCCACGAACTGACGGGCGATGATGGCTTCGGCCGTATCCGCATCCAGCTCGCGGTTGAAGGCGATAATGCCACCGAATGCCGACGTTGGGTCGGTTTTAAAGGCACGGTCGTAGGCTTCAAGGATGTTTTCACCCACAGACACACCACATGGGTTAGCGTGCTTAACGATAACACAGGCTGGGGCATCGAACTCTTTTACGCACTCAAGCGCCGCGTCGGTGTCGGCGATATTGTTGTAAGAAAGCGCCTTACCTTGGATTTGCTTAGCCGTGGCTACTGAAGCTTCTTCAATGTCGTTTTCAACATAGAAGGCCGCATCCTGGTGCGAGTTTTCACCGTAGCGCATGTCTTGCTTCTTGGTGAACTGCATATTGATGGTACGTGGGAACTTTGTCTCTGCCGCAGCTTCTTCTGTGTAGTCAGGCACCATTTTACCAAAGTAGTTGGCGATCATGCCGTCGTATTGAGCCGTGTGCTCAAATGCGGCAATGGCTAGGTCAAAACGCGTTGCATGCGAGGTTGAACCTTCATTGGCCTTCATTTCTTCGATAACGCGGCCGTAGTCGGCGGCATTAACGATAATGGTCACGTCTTTGTGGTTCTTCGCTGCGGCACGGACCATGGTTGGGCCACCGATATCGATGTTCTCAATCGCATCTTCTAGCGAGCAGTCTTCTTTTGCGACCGTTTGCGCGAATGGGTATAGGTTTACAACTACCATGTCGATTGCATCAATGTTGTTCTCAGCCATGACGCCTTCGTCTTGGCCGCGACGGGCTAAGATGCCGCCGTGGATTTTTGGATGCAATGTTTTAACGCGGCCATCCATGATCTCAGGGTGACCGGTGTGATCAGATACTTCAGTTACCTTGATGCCGTTGTCTGCAAGTAGCTTGCAGGTGCCACCGGTAGAAAGAATTTCGACGCCTTGAGCGGCTAGCTCACGAGCGAAGTCAACGATACCCGTTTTATCAGATACGCTCAGGAGCGCGCGACGAATTGGACGATGTGTATCCATGGTAGTTTTTGTTACCTCAGTTGAGTAGATAATCTTGCCAAAGGCTTTCGCCTTGGGGTTAGGCAAGGGGTTATTTAGAACCCTATTTTAAACAATGATGATGTTTTTGTATAACACCACGACCGAGTTGTAGCTGTGGTCGTTTTTCGCGTATGGGCGAAAATAAAAAAGCACCCTAGGGTGCTTTTCAGTGCAGCTCAAGGCTGCGAATAAATTAGTTCATGCCGTATTTTTTCAGCTTCTTACGTAAAGTACCACGGTTGATACCTAGTAAGATGGCGGCACGGGTTTGGTTACCGCGTGTATAGGTCATTACTTCTTCTAGAAGTGGCGCTTCTAGCTCAGAAAGAACAAGTTCATAAACGTCTTGTACGTCCTGGCCGTTAAGCTGTTTTAGATAGTGGTGAACAGCTTTTTTAACAGCGTCGCGAAGAGGCTGTGGTTTCTCTTGTGACTGAACGTGAGCGTTAGTAATAAAAGGAGAAGTCACATTTTGTTCAAACATCGTTGTATTGTCTCTTTCTTTCTGGATTAGCAATAAGTTTCAAAGTATTCATTGAGTGCATCCACCTGATCTTCAGGTGTTTCTAGCGCATTAAATACTCGCCTAAACTGACGGTCTTCGTCGTGGACTTGCAAATACCATCCAACATGCTTTCGAGCAATCCGCGGCCCCATGGCCTCACCGTAGAATTGATGGAGGTTCACTAGGTGCTCCATCAGAATACTGCGCACCTCGGCAATGGCCGGGGGCGGGAGTATTTCTCCGGTTTTTAAATAATGGTCAATTTCCCGGAAAATCCAGGGGCGACCTTGAGCGGCTCGTCCAATCATGATGGCATCTGCGCCCGTATATTCTAATACCTGTTTCGCTTTTTGCGGTGAGGTGATATCACCGTTCGCAACCACAGGAATTGACACTGAACTCTTGATCGCTTTGATCGTGTCGTACTCGGCATAGCCTTTATACATACAGGCGCGGGTGCGCCCATGTACGGCCAATGACTGAATACCATTGTGTTCAGCAATTGCTGCAATCTCGACGCCGTTGCGGTTGTCCACATCCCAGCCGGTACGGATTTTTAATGTGACGGGCACATCTACCGCTTCTACCACTGCTTTAACAATGGCCTCGACCAAGTCGGGGTACTGCAACAGGGCAGAGCCTGCTAACTTCTTATTCACTTTTTTGGCAGGGCAGCCCATATTGATATCTATGATCTGCGCGCCATTGGAAACGTTAAATTGTGCCGCTTGCGCCATTAGCTCTGGGTCAGCCCCCGCAATTTGCACGGAGCGAATACCCGATTCGCCGCTATGATCCATACGGCCCAAAGATTTGGCGGTTTGCCACACCTTGGGATTGGAAGACAACATTTCTGATACCGCCAGTCCGGCGCCTAAGCGACGACACAATTGCCGAAAGGGGCGATCGGTGATCCCCGCCATCGGTGCAACCATCAAATTGTTTTCTAACTGGTAAGGACCAATTTGCACAGCGTTACAATTTACCTCGTTTCAAGGGGCGCTAAGTTTACGGTTTTTTGCGGCAAAATCAAAGGCTATAAATTGAACAAAAGTGCTTTTTTTTTAAACTTTTTGTATTGACATTTTATAACGAAGGAGAGGAAGGATTTTTTTGCCTGTTTTATGAACACTGGCTTGACAGGGCTGATGTGGCGGGGTGTTGATGGGGCGTAAACAGTGTAAAAAGAGTGGGAAAGGGCCTGCGCAGGGACTTTTGTCCGCTGCGCAGGTGAAGATCAAAAGCGGTTACTTTTTAATCCCACTGATCCGCACCCATTCACCTTCAATGGCAATTGGATCTAGGGTCACTTTATGCTCGTAGAAGCTGGCTACCGATTCCGCTTGTTCCTCAAGGACCCCTGAGAGGGCCAGTTCGCCTCCTGACTTCAGCAGGCCAAGAATCACTTCATTTAGTTCGCGCAGTGGCTGGGCGAGAATATTCGCCACCACCACGTCGGCTTCGAAGCTTGGCTGATTCTCTGGCAGGTAAACCTCTAGCTTATCGGCCACCCCATTGCGCTCGGCATTATCAATGCTGGCATCGAGTGCCTGCTGGTCGATATCGATACCTATGACTCGCTCGGCACCAAGTTTAATGGCGGCAATGCCCAAGATGCCGGAACCACAGCCAAAGTCGACCACGGTTTTGCCAGCTAAATCCAGGCTCTCAAGCCAACGCAAACATAATGCGGTGGTGGCATGGGTGCCGGTACCGAAGGCCAGACCCGGGTCGAGCATCACGTTAACCGCTGATGGATCCGGAACATCTAACCAGCTCGGGCAAATCCACAGGCGCTCACCAAACTGTATCGGTTGGAAGTTTTTCATCCATTCCCGTTCCCAGTCCTTGTCTTCTAACTGTTCGATTTTGTAATGGAATTGCTCTTGTAGTTCAGGTTGAACTTTGAGGTAATCGACCACCGCCTGCATATCGTGCGTGGCTTCAAACAGGCCAATCACAGTGGTTTCAGCCCAATATTTAACTTCACCAGGTTGTGGTTCAAAGATGGGTGTGTCTTTGGTGTCCACAAAGGTGACTGACGGACAACCTACATCCATAAGGTGGTCACTAATTGCATCTGCCGTTGCTTCTGTGGCACGAATGCGGATTTGAATCCAGGCCATGATAATCCCCATGTTGGATGAGTGAAATAAGATAGATGATACGCAAAGGCCGCTAAATAAGCGGCCTTTGTAATTATTTAATTAGACGCTAATTATTTATTGGCATCTAAGAAGCTTTTCAGCAGATCTGAGCGTGAAGGGTGGCGTAGTTTACGCAATGCTTTCGCTTCAATCTGACGGATACGCTCACGGGTTACATCGAACTGTTTACCTACCTCTTCTAGAGTGTGGTCGGTGTTCATGTCGATACCGAAACGCATGCGTAATACCTTGGCTTCACGTGCTGTAAGGCCGGCAAGTACTTCGTGAGTAGCGCCTTTGAGGCTTTCCATGGTCGCCGAATCTATCGGTGACTCAATGGTGGTATCCTCAATAAAATCACCAAGATGCGAATCTTCGTCATCACCGATTGGTGTCTCCATTGAGATTGGCTCTTTAGCGATTTTAAGTACCTTGCGGATCTTATCTTCCGGCATCATCATACGCTCTGCCAGTTCTTCTGGGTTCGGTTCACGACCCATCTCTTGCAGCATTTGACGTGAGATGCGGTTGAGCTTGTTGATGGTCTCAATCATGTGCACCGGAATACGAATAGTACGCGCTTGGTCGGCGATTGAACGGGTGATAGCCTGACGGATCCACCATGTTGCATAAGTTGAGAACTTATAACCACGACGGTATTCAAACTTATCAACCGCTTTCATCAGACCAATGTTACCTTCTTGGATCAGATCCAGGAATTGTAAGCCACGGTTGGTGTATTTCTTCGCGATTGAGATAACAAGACGCAAGTTCGCTTCAACCATTTCCTTTTTCGCACGGCGAGCTTTTGCTTCACCAATGCTCATACGACGGTTGATATCTTTAATACGTTCAATTGTTAAGCCGGTACTTTGCTCGATCACTTTAAGCTTGTTGATACAACGCTCAATTTCAGGCTTAAGTTCGGCTAATTTCGCCGAGTGGCTTTCACCTGCGGCAATTTCCAGATCCAGCCAGGCGCTATCGGTTTCGTTGTTTGCAAAGTGCTTAACGAAGGTTTTCTTAGGCAGCTTGGCCACTTGTACCGCTTGCTTCATGATGATGCGCTCTTGTACGCGCACTTTGTCCATCATGTCACGCATGTTATTAACCATGCGGTCGAATTGCTTTGGTACTAGCTTAAAGGTACGGAATAGCTCACCGATCTCAATGATCGCGGCTTTTGCGTCAGGGTGTGAACGACCCTTTTCCTCAAAAATTACACGGGCATTGCTGTACAAGGTGCGCAGGTTTTCGAAGTGCTCGCGCGCTTCTTCCGGATCTGGACCATTATCCGTTTCTTCTTCCGCGCTATCGTCGTCGCTGTCATCGCCATCATCGTCTTCGTCATCTAAGTCTTCGTCACTTAGTTCCGAACCGATATGGGTGGCCGAGATTTGCGTCTCATCTTCGTTAGGATCGAAAAAGCCGGTAATAATATCGCTGAGGCGGATTTCTTCCGCTTCGAACATATCCCACTGCTCTAGCAGGTGAGAAATGGCTTCCGGGTATTCGGCAACGGAAATTTGGACCTGGTTAATGCCTTCTTCGATACGCTTGGCAATATCGATCTCGCCTTCACGAGTCAATAGCTCCACGGTGCCCATTTCGCGCATATACATGCGTACCGGATCCGTGGTACGGCCGATTTCTTTTTCTACGGTGGCAAGCGCTGCAGCGGCAGCTTCTGCCGCATCCTCATCGGTGGTGGTCTCCGCCATCATCAATTCATCGGCATCGGGCGCGCTTTCGCAAACCTTGATACCCATGTCATTGATCATACTGATGATATCTTCGACCTGATCCGAATCTATGATGTCTTGTGGAAGGTGATCATTCACTTCAGCGAATGTCAGATAACCTTGCTCTTTACCTTTCTGAATCAGAAGTTTTAGTTGTGACTGAGGAGTTGGATCCATAGAGATTTGCTCTTCCACCCTGATAAATTAATACAACAGGCGTCAGCTTAAGAACCTAAGCTGGGTGCCCCAAGCCGGTTTGACGCAGTGAATAGCGTAGTATAACAGACCGAGAAATTTCTGGCTAGCTTTCGAGCACTTCACTGCCTTTAAGTGCTTGAGTCAGCAGGGCGTATTCACGCCTTTCCGCCACGCTTAAACCTTGAGTCTTGTCCTTTATTAATAAGGACTCTAAACGGTGATTTAAACACTGATCTTCAATGAATTTGACCGTTTGTTGGAAATGAGGTTCCAATACCTCATCGTTTATTTGGTGAGGCCAGGCAGCGAGCTTGGTTAAAGCACCATACTCGGGGCGTTCACGGTAGTGTTCTAACAGTTGCGCGGTGTGCGCATTGGGGTTATCGAGACATTGCTTTTGTATGGTGATAAACAATTCCAGCCCGGGCAGGCCTAGGCTGGCCAGCTCCGGCATGTAGTCGACCTTGGCCGCCAGTTGCGGATGCTGCAGCATCAAGGCAATGGCGGTACGCATCGGCGTCATTTTAAATTGGCTCTCCACCCGGTGTTGCTGACGCGGGGTTTTTAGCTTGGCATTAAGCTGCTCCCGGGTGCGGCCGATAAAGCGGGCCAGGCGCTCCAACAGGTTTTCCTGATAGAAGTCGCTGGGGATTTTCTCAATCAAGGGCAGAGCCAGGCTTAACAGTTTGGCTTTGCCGGCGTCCTGAGTCAGGTCTATCTCGTCGCTTAAACGGCTGAAAAACACCTCGCTAAAATCTTTTGCATCGACCAGGCGTTGTTCAAACGCGACCTTGCCTTCTTGTTGTACCAAGGAGTCGGGATCTTCACCATCGGGCAGGAATACGAATTTGAGTGCCTTGCCGTCTTTTAAATGGGGCAGGGCATTTTCTAAGGCTCGCCAAGCGGCATCGCGACCGGCGCGGTCGCCATCGTAGCAACATACGACTTTATCGGTTGCCCGCAGCAGCATTTGCATATGCTCGTTGGTGGTTGCGGTACCCAGGGCCGCCACCGCATATTTAATATCGTGTTCGGCCAGCGCCACTACGTCCATATAGCCTTCAACAATAAGTAACTGTTCAAGCTTTTTATGGGCCTGTTTGGCCTCATAAAAACCGTATAATTCAAAGCCCTTATGAAAAATACGGGTTTCTGGCGAGTTCAGGTATTTGGGACCATTATCCTCCTGGCCCATGATGCGCCCGCCAAAGGCAATAACGCGACCGCGACGATCGCGAATAGGAAACATGAGCCGATCGCGAAAGAAATCAAAAGTGCGACCATTGTCTTTTTGTGTCGCCAACTTTAATTCGATCAGCTGCTGCTTCTGCTTGGGATTTTTACCTAATGTTTGGCACAACGCTTCCCACTCACTGGGGGCATAGCCTATGCCGTAATCCTTCACTGTTTGCCCGCTTAAGCCACGCCCTTTGAGATAATCGATAACGAGCTGAGCATTGGCATGATGACGTAATTGCTGCTGATAGTAGCGTGCGGTTTGCTCCATTAAGTCATAGTCGGAGCGTTTTTGCTCCTGACTGACAGGTGGCCGATCGCTTTGATGGGTATTGCCTTGCTCCCTGGGCACTTCCAGGTGCAACAGGCTGGCCAGCTCTTCAATGGCATCAACAAAATCGAGTTTGTCATACTCCATGACAAAGCTGATGGCGTTGCCGTTGGCACCGCAACCGAAGCAGTGATAAAACTGTTTATCCTGAGAAACGGTAAAGGATGGACTCTTTTCGTTGTGAAATGGACAGCAAGCCTGGTAATCCTTGCCTGCTTTTTTCAGGTTTACGCGCGAGTCGATCAACTCGACTATGTCGGTACGCGCTAAAAGATCGTCGATAAACTGTCGGGGGATCTTACCTGCCATTAGCAACACCTAAGAAGAAGAGAGAATCACACTAGTATATCAAGGGCGATAAGAAAAGGGGCTATAAATTTACGCCTAGATTTTGACTGGCCTAGGGTCTGTTTATTTCTACGGTGTTGTTACATGTTGATGTAGGATAACTACACCACACATGTGCCGCCTTATAGAAATTCGCCACAAACTGCTGCAGAAACAAACGACAAAGTTCAAAGACCCTAGAAACGAAGAAACCGAGCACTAGGCTCGGTTTGCTTGAATTTGCTTTCGCGAATTAGGCGCTAAGACGCTGTTTAATAAGACCTGATAATTTGCCCATGTCGGCACGGCCTTCAGCTTGACTCTTGATCACGCCCATCACTTTACCCATGTCCTGCATGCCTTGTGCACCGGTATCGGCGATGGCTTTATCAATCAATTGATTGATTTCATCTTCGCTCAGCTGCTTTGGTAGAAACTCTTCCAAAACACTCATTTCAGCCGCTTCAACATCGGCAAGATCGTCACGACCGGCATCCTTATACTGGGTATAAGAATCGCGGCGTTGCTTCACTAATTTAACGACAACCGACGTGATGGCGGCTTCGTCTAAGGTGATTTGCTCGTCGATCTCACGCTGTTTAACTGCAGCGAGTACTGAACGAATAGCACCAAGGCGCATTTTGTCCTTGGCACGCATCGCGTCTTTTTGTGCATCTTTTAACGAATCTAGTAGACTCATGACAACAAGACCGGACAGTGATTAGTATAATTTAACGCGACGTGCGTTTTCGCGAGAAAGCTTTTTCATGTGACGCTTAACAGCAGCCGCTTTCTTACGCTTACGCGCAGCGGTTGGCTTTTCATAGTGCTCGCGACGACGAACTTCTGAAAGGATACCTGCTTTTTCACATGAACGCTTGAAGCGGCGTAGGGCTACGTCAAACGGCTCGTTTTCTCTTACTTTAATTACTGGCATTAAAATTTCACCTACCTAACTTAATGAGCTGCACTCATTCGATCAAATAATGATCATGTGGTTCAAAAATGGTGCGGCATTGTAATCCGAGTTACCCCGGTGTGTAAAGAATAAATATCACAATACTGGTAAAATTGCAGCAAGGGAGTAGAATATGCGGCCTTATCAGCCACATCGCCCTGCGAGGAGACAGACATTGCGCATTTTGGGGATTGAATCATCCTGTGACGAGACCGGGATCGCCATCTATGATGACGAACAAGGTTTGTTGGCCCACCAACTCTATAGCCAAGTAAAAATGCACGCCGACTACGGTGGTGTCGTGCCTGAGCTGGCGTCGCGAGATCATGTGCGCAAGACTCTGCCCTTGATTGAAGCAGCCTTTGCCGAGGCGAACTGTGGCCCAGAGGATCTCGATGGCGTGGCCTACACCGCGGGGCCTGGCCTGGTTGGTGCACTACTGGTAGGATCGTCGATCGCGCGATCGCTGGCCTACGGTTGGAAGTTACCTACTGTGGCTGTGCATCATATGGAAGGTCACCTGCTTGCGCCCATGTTGGAGGAAAAGGTTCCCGAGTTTCCATTTGTTGCCTTGTTGGTATCCGGTGGTCACACCCTGCTGGTGAAGGTCAGTGCCATTGGTGAATATGAAGTATTAGGCGAATCGGTGGATGACGCTGCTGGTGAGGCCTTTGATAAAACCGCTAAGTTGCTGGGCTTAGATTACCCAGGCGGCCCCTTGTTGGCGAAATTGGCCGAGCAGGGCACCCCGGATCGTTTTAAGTTTCCACGTCCGATGACCGACAGACCGGGTCTGGATTTTAGCTTCAGTGGTTTGAAAACCTTTGCCGCCAATACCATTCGTAGCGAAGGCGACGATCAGCAAACCAAAGCGGATATTGCCCATGCGTTCCAAACCGCGGTTATTGATACCCTGGCGATCAAAGTGTAAGCGCGCGCTCAAGGAAACCGGCATCAAGCGTCTGGTCATTGCCGGTGGTGTAAGTGCCAATACCTATTTGCGTGAGCAATTGGAGCAGGTGATGCTGGGGATGCAAGGGGAAGTCTTTTATCCGCGTCCGGCTTTTTGTACGGATAATGGCGCGATGATCGCCTATGCGGGCATGCAGCGTCTTAAGGCGGGGCAAACTGCCACCTTGGATACCCGGGTTCAGCCACGTTGGCCGATAGACACGCTTCCTAGCATTCGCTAGCAGCAGCCTAAGCGCCAGTGATTATTTCTCTGGCGCCACACTCTCTTTCTTTTTTCCTACCTTGGACTCTTTGCCCTTAAGCAAACGCACTATATTAGTGCGATGACGAAAGATTATCAGCACGGTTAAGAACAGCACTGGCTCTGTGTACAAGGGTTTAATCCACCAGGTATACAAGGGAGCCAAAGATACGGTTACCAAGGCGGCCAGGGATGAATAGCGGGTCAGGGCGACTACGCAGGCCCAGGTAAGGATCAGCAAACCCCCGAGCGATAAACCTATGGGTAACAAGGCGCCAAAGGCGGTGGCCACGGCCTTGCCGCCCTTAAAACCGAAAAATAGTGGGTAGATATGCCCCAGACAGGCGGCCACGGCAACGAGCCCTAAGTGAATGGGATCGATCCCCATAAAATAGGCACTCCAGACCGGGATGGTTCCTTTGAGAATATCGAAGACTAATACCAAGACTGCGGGGAGTTTGCCGCCAATACGCAAGACGTTGGTGGCACCGGGGTTTTTCGAACCGGCTTGGCGAGGATCGGGCAGCGCAAAAAGGTGGCAGATCAGGACTGCAGAAGAGACCGAACCAAGAAGGTAGGCAAAAATGCACATTAACGCCGCTAACACTGTCATCCTTATTTTTTAATTGTACGTTTTGAGCTATTATCGCCGCTCATTATGAGTGTGCGCCGAGCTATTTCATGCCGAGCGCATCCAGGTAAACGCGGTTACGCAAGGTCAGGGTACTGATTCTAATCCTTTTTGGGTATCCGACCAGCTGGCATTGGAGTTGCACATATGGATAAAGTCTATATCTCACAACTTAAAGTGGACACCATTATAGGAGTGTACGACTTTGAGAAAGAAAGTAAACAAAGCCTTTATTTCGATATCGAAATGGACTGCGACTTACGCCAGGCTGCCCAAAGTGACGATCTCTCGTTTACCATAGACTATGCCCAGGTCAGCCAGCGCGTTACCGAGCATTGTTTGGCTAAACCGGTGGAATTGTTGGAGACCCTGGTGGAGCAGTTGGCAGACCTTATCCTCAATGAATTCAATACCCCTCGGGTGGCTATTACCGTAAGTAAACCCGCAGCGGTGCCGGCGGCGCAAACCGTCGGGGTTAAAATAGTACGTAGTAAAAGTTAGTTATGGCCCGTATTTATATTAGCCTCGGCTCAAATATCAATAAGCGCGAAAACCTCCTTAATGGCTTAAGCGCATTGCGCCAACACTTTGGAGTTTTACAACACTCCAATGTTTATGAAAGCGAAGCGGTGGGCTTTAACGGCAGTAACTTTTATAACTCGGTGGCCGCAGCCGACACCGATCTGAGTCTGGATCAGGTATGTAGCCTGCTCAAGCAGATTGAGCGTGATAACGGTCGCACCCCTGACGATAAAAAGTTTAGCCCGCGTACCCTGGATTTAGATCTGTTGTTTTATGACGAGATGATCTGTGACTCCCCAGCGCAGTTGCCTCGTGATGAGATCACCAAGAATGCCTTTGTGCTCTGGCCCTTGTTTGAGATCGCCCCGGAACTGGTGCATCCCGTTACTCAAACTACCATTGCCAAACTTTGGCAAGATTATGATAAATCAAAACAAAACCTATGGAAGGTCACTATCGAATGAGTATTCTAGCTATTGTTGTACTGGCTGTGATTCAAGGACTGACAGAATTTCTCCCCATTTCGAGCTCCGCACACCTTATTTTACCTTCGCAACTGTTGGGCTGGCAGGACCAGGGACTGGCCTTTGACGTGGCCGTGCATGTTGGCTCCTTGATGGCGGTGATGATTTATTTCCGCAAAGAGATAGGCGACATTCTGGTTGCCTGGTTTAAATCGTTTGGCGCCCAAGGGACCACCGACGATAGCAAGCTGGGCTGGTATATTTTATTGGCCACCATTCCCGCAGGATTGGCCGGGAAATTCTTTGAGGATTTGATTGAACAGCACCTGCGCGCGGCCATAGTGATCGCCATTACCACCATCTTTTTTGGTTTGGTGCTTTGGCTGGCGGATATTAAGGCCAAGCAAACAAAGAATATTTATCAACTAAATTGGAAATCGGCGTTGCTTATTGGCTGTGCCCAGGCTGTTGCACTTATTCCCGGCACCTCACGTTCGGGTATCACCATGACCGCGGGTTTATTTTTAGGTTTAACCAAGGAAAGTGCGGCGCGATTTTCGTTTTTACTGTCGGTGCCTGTGATAGGCGGGATGGGGTTAATTAAAACCATTCAATTGGCCACCGGTGAGCAGGCCGTAGACTGGCAAGCCCTTACGCTTGGCGCCGGCTTGTCCTTTATGGCCGCCTATACCTGCATATTCTTGTTCCTTAAGTTTATCGAACGTATGGGTATGTTTCCCTTTGTGGTCTACCGCTTGCTCCTAGGCTTTGGTTTACTGGCGTTTTTGCTTTATCAATAGCCTCGGCTTTTCTTTTACCTCCTTGGATAGCAAGGAATAACACTTGGCCCCTGTTTATGGGGCCAAAATGTTTTCAATTGCTTCAATTCGACCCTGGACGAGCGCCGTTTTTATGGCTGCACCTTCTATGCCTTGGCGAATATAGGTCTGCGCATTCACCTGTTGCGCTGCCGCGGCGGCCTCAAGGAGCAGTGATTGGCGGCTAAAATCACCAAGCCGGGCGCAGCAATAGGCCTGAACCAGAGCGTCTAGGCGTTGTGGGCGACGCCAAATATCCAGCTGATTAAACAGTGTAGCTAACTCTTTCGCGCTCCAATTTGGTTGGCCGAGCAGGGCACCATGACTCGCCAGCGCTTCGGCAAGCTCACTATATTGTTTTGGCACCCGATAATGGTCATAAAACGCCTGGCGTGCCTTTACATCCAGAGGCAGCATGATTTGTGCAAACTGACAGGGGGGAGCGCAGTTGTGAGTGCGGCCATAGTCGATTCGCGCTTGCAGGCGCTGTTGCTCTGTGAGCCAGCGGGTGGCTAATTCAGGACACAGTACATGCAGGGCTTCACATTCGGCCAGGGTGTCGATAAAAACATGGATATAACCGTCGTCCAGGGCTTTTTGCCATTCCATCCAGACGCGCTCAGGGGTCAGGGCTTGGAGTTCACCGCTGTGGGCGATGTGGCGCATCAAGGCCATGGTTTCCTCGGCAATATTAAACCCCAGGTAGTGATAGCGCGCACGAAAACGAGCCACTCGCAATACCCGTAACGGGTCTTCGCTAAAAGCTGGGCTGACATGGCGAAGCAGGCGTTTTTCAATATCGGCCTGGCCACCGAAGGGGTCGACTAGTTCGCCCTTCTCATCCTCGGCGATGGCATTGACGGTCAGATCGCGGCGCTCTAAATCCTGCTCTAAGGTAATATCCGGGTTAAAGTCGCAAATAAAGCCGGTATAGCCTTGGCCTTGTTTACGCTCGGTGCGCGCTAGGGCGTACTCTTCTTTGCTTTGTGGGTGCAAAAATACCGGGAAATCCTTCCCGACTTGAGTGAAACCCAGGCGTTTCATTTGTTCTATGGTGGCGCCGACAACCACATAGTCGCGCTCTTTGACGACTCGCCCTAATAATTGGTCGCGTACCGCACCACCGACTAAATATGTTTGCATCCGTTTTCCCGAGCGGCTAAAAAGATGATTGTAACAGAGTTTTATCATGGCGGTTTTTTTGCCATTATAAGAAGTGCGAGTGATAATTTAATTAAACCGCAGCGCTTAGTGCCTACCATGGAGGTTTTCCGGGTATGGCCTGTGGCAAAAACTAAGGACCTATTTGTGTATCTAGATTACTTTGGCTTAACCGAAAAACCCTTTTCCATCGCCCCGAACCCCGAGTACCTCTATCTTAGCGAGCGTCATAATGAGGCGCTGGCGCATCTGACACATGGTCTGGGTGAGTCCGGCGGCTTTGTGTTGCTAACCGGCGAGGTGGGCACTGGCAAAACCACGGTAACTCGATGCATGCTCGAGCAGGTGCCAGACTCGACCCAGGTGGCCTTTATTCTTAATCCCACCTTGTCTGAACTGGAATTGCTGGCGAGTATCTGTGATGAACTCGAAATCGAGTATGATCACCAAAATGCCACCTTGAAGACGTTGACGGATCGCATTAAGGGTCGTTTGCTGAGTAACCATGTTAATGGTCGTCATACCATGCTGATCATCGACGAGGCACAGCATTTGGCGCCGCAGGTGTTAGAGCAACTGCGCCTACTTACCAACTTAGAAACCAACCATAAAAAGCTGCTGCAGATTATTCTGGTTGGCCAGCCGGAATTACAGACCCTGTTGCGACGCAATGAGTTGCGTCAGCTTGCTCAGCGTATTACCGCCCGTTATCACCTGTTGCCACTGACTTTAGCTCAGGTTGACGCCTATGTGAAACACCGCTTAAAAATTGCCGGTGGCAGGCAGATCCTTTTCGATCGTGCTGCGGTGAAACAAATTCACCAACTGACCGGTGGCATTCCGCGGTTAATCAACCTGCTATGCGAACGCGCCTTGCTCGGTGCCTATTCGGCCCAGGTTAATCAGGTCAGCAAAAAACTAGTTACTCAAGCGGCCCAGGAAGCCTTGCCGGAGACCTTACCAAGCCAGAAAAATAACGGGACCGAGCGCCGCGGCAAACGTTTTGTTTTTACCCTGGGTGGGGTTATGATGCTGTTCGCCGTGGGAATCGGCTTATCTTACTTTATTTAGGGCTGTACTATGTCGCTGTTATTAGACGCATTAAAACAATCACAAAATCAATCGAGTGCCCTAGAGCAAGAGGCTGATTCATCGCAACAAGAAGCGTTAGACTTTTATCGGCGTTTAAGTTGGGGATTAGTCGGCCTTGTGGTGGTCGCCCTTGTTCTTGTGGTTGGCTATTTCGCTGGCAAGTGGTGGCAGGAGCATAGCACCGAGTTAATGGTGCAGACAAAAGCGCAGGTGCAGCAGACATTGGACGCGAATGCAGGTGCGGCGCAAACGGCCTCACCAGAGCAGGTTAATGCCGAGTTGGCTGCGGCTCAGTTCCAGCCGGTTAACCAAGCGAATAACCAATCGGTTGCACAGATGCAAGGACAACCGCAAGTGCATTCACAGGGGCATCCGCAGGGCCAGGTTAACGTGAATGCCTTGCAGGTACCGGTGCAATTTGCTCAGCCTTATCAGCAAATGGTACCCGTCTATGTGATGGGACAAATGCCACAGGCCTATGGTCCCGGCACCTATATGCAATGGGTTCCAGCTTACGGCAATCCAATGATGGCCAATGCCGGGCAATATCCGCAGACATTTAACCCTGCGGCGCAACCGGTCGATACCAGTCAATATAAGGTGGTAGGTAAGCCGCTGGAGCAGGGCGACAATGCCTATCAGCAACCCCAGCAAAGCTACTCTTCGACACCGAGCTATAACGATGCCGAGCTACAAGGGGTGTCAAATGAGCTAAAGCGTAAGTTTGCCGACGCCGTTGCTGCCACTGAAGGCATGCAGAATGATGATACCGTCACTACTGCATCGCGCAGCAGTGCCATGGTAGAGCCCATCGAATTGTTGCCGGAGGCGATTCAGAGCCGTATTCCATCTTTGGTCTACCAAGCCCATATTTATGCCACCGATCAGGACAGGCGTTGGATTAAACTCAATGGCTATGAGTTGTATGAGGGTGACAATGTAGGCCGCATTCGGGTTGTGGAGATCACCCCGGAGCAGACAATTTTGAGTATTGATAACTATGAGTTCTCGCTCGAAGCGATGCAGGATTGGCCTTAATAAAGGCACCGGCTTATCGGCGTTCAGGCGTCGAGAGAACAATAAAAAAGGCGCCAATTGGCGCCTTTTTCAGTAGCTTACGACTTATTCTTCGTCTTCTACTAGGGTCATCAGCGAGGTGTTACCACCGGATGCCGTGGTATCGATACTGATGGTCTTTTCCGTCAATAGACGGTTGATCAGGGTATCGTAGTACTCAGCGCTGATCACCGGCAGGATAGCACCCTTACGGTTAGCCAGCTGCTGTGCGAAGTAGCCCAAACGCGATGAACGTGCCGCTACAACCGCACCGGCTAGGTGAGGGTGAGCCAAAATGGCTTGTAGCTGGTTCGGTTTGGCCACTTGCAGTACGCCCTCGGCTACACCGGTAGCGATGAACTTATCGCGGAACGCCATGGCTTCGTCATAGAACAGCTCAGAAGCAACGGTGATAACCGTGTTACCTGCGGCCAGCGCAGTGATAATCGAAATCGCCCAGAAGTTGAACGAGGTACTCTTATCTGCGTAGCACACCACGCAGCCACGCGGCTCTAGATAAAGAATATTCGATTCACCCGTTGGTCCAGGCAATACCTTAGGACGCTTCATGCGCTTTTCAATGCGGTTAAGCTGCGCACGAGCATCGCTCAGGGTTTTTGCCAGGTCATCGGCTAGCTCATCGATGATCTCTACCGTTGCAACTTTTGCCAACAGCTGACGCAACGCCGATACTCGGTCGTTTAACGCCGTTGCACGCCAGATTTTCTCGTCGCGCATAGAGGTAGCCATAAGCGCCTCTACTTTTTCATTGGCGCCAGAGTAATGGTGCAGATCCGCTTCATCCGCTGGTAGATCCGTCATCTGCACGTTCTCTGGAGATGCCTTCTCTTTAACCAGGCGTAGCAGGTAGTTAGGACCACCGGCTTTAGGACCGGTACCAGAAAGGCCGCGGCCACCAAATGGCTGCACACCTACGATAGCACCGATCATATTGCGGTTAACGTAGACGTTACCGGCACGAGATTGACGGGCTACATATTCACAGCGCTCTTCGATACGCGAGTGAACACCCATGGTCAGGCCGTAACCCGTCCCATTGATTTGATCAATCACGTTATCAAGTTCGTTGGCTTTAAAGCGTATAATGTGTACGACAGGGCCGAATACTTCGCGCTTAAGAACCGACAAGTCCTTGATTTCGTACAAGCGAGGAGCGAAGAAGTAGGCACCGTTTTCGGTGTTATCAGGGATCTCACACTGATAGTGCAGTGTTGCATTGCCTTTTAGGTATTCTACGTGAGCCGTTAGCGCTTTCAGTGCTTTTTCATCAATTACCGGACCGATATCCGTAGACAGGTAAGCAGGATCGCCAACATGCAGTTCGGCCATCGCACCTTTAAGCATTTCGATAATGCCATCGGCTACATCGTCTTGTAAGAACAATACGCGTAACGCAGAACAACGTTGACCGGCACTTTGGAAGCCAGAGCTAATCACATCGTCTACTACCTGCTCAGGGAGAGCGGTAGAGTCAACGATCATACAGTTTTGGCCACCGGTTTCGGCGATAAGCGGTACCTGGATGTCATTACGGGCTGCCAGAGTTTGCGAGATCAGTGTTCCGGTTTCGGTTGAACCGGTGAACATCACTGCTTGAATACGCTCATCAGGAACAATGTACTTGCCTACTTCGCTGCCGCGGGCGATAACCGGCTGAACTACGTGCTCAGGGAGACCCACAGATTGCATTAGTTCAATGGCGCGTAGCGCGATTAGGCTGGTTTGTTCTGCTGGTTTCGCGATAACCGTGTTACCGGTTACGATTGCTGCCACAACCTGACCGAGGAAGATGGCCAATGGGAAGTTCCATGGGCTGATACATAACACCACACCACGGGCTTCAAAGCGTTCATCTTCTGCCAGCTCTTCGGCGCGAGCGGCGTAGTAACGGCAGAAGTCAACGGCTTCACGTACTTCATCGATGCCATCCTGGGTAACTTTACCGGCCTCTTTGATACATAGCGCAACTAGCTCATCGTGGTGACGCTCTAGAATGTCACCAATGCGGCGCAATAGGTTGGCGCGCTCTGTAACTGGCGTGGCAGACCAAGAAATAAACTCTTTCTCGGCGTTTTCAAGCAAGGACTGCATCTCATCGCCGCTGTGCAGGCGATGCTGACCAATGATTTCCTTATGGTTCGCTGGGTTGCGAACCGCAAGATTACCCTCTGCAACCTGATCTTCGCTAATTAGGTGCTCTTTAAACCAGGCATCCAGGTTTGCTTTTAGCGGCGTAATGGCATTGATGTCGGTTAGGTCCATGCCTTTTGAGTTAGGACGTTCATCACCGTAGAGCTCAATTGGCAGCTTGATTTGTTTGTTGTACTTGTTACGTAAACCTTGCAGTGTCTCTACCGGATCTGGCAGTAGCTCTTCAACCGGTTTAGTGGTATCTACAATGGCGTTTACGAACGATGAGTTCGCACCATTTTCAAGTAGACGACGTACCAGATAAGCAAGTAGGTCTTCGTGCTGACCAACTGGTGCATACACACGACATTGAATTTTTTCTTGCGTTACTACTTGGTCGAAGAGTGATTCACCCATGCCGTGCAGGCGTTGGAATTCAAAGCCTTCGTTGTCACCTTTGGCAACTTCAAGGATGGTTGCAGCGGTGTACGCGTTGTGCGTTGCGAATTGCGGATAAATTGCATCACGCGCTTCCATCAATTTAATAGCACAGGCTTTGTAAGATACGTCGGTAGTCGCTTTACGAGTAAATACCGGGAAGTGATCTAAACCATCTTGTTGTGTGGTTTTAATCTCGGTATCCCAGTAGGCACCTTTAACCAAACGCACCATTAGCTTGCGGCCAACGCGGCGGGCAAGGTTAGTTAGCCATTCAATAACGAAAATAGCGCGTTTTTGGTATGCCTGAACGGCAAGACCAAAGCCTTGCCAGTCGCCAAGCTCGGCGTCGCTAAATACTGCTTCGATGATGTCTAACGAAATATCAAGGCGATCCGCCTCTTCGGCATCAACTGTCAGGCCGATATCGTATTGCTTAGCAAGTAGCGCAAGCTCTTTTAGTTTTGGAACTATCTCTTCCATCACGCGTTCACGGTGAGTGAACTCATAACGAGGGTGGATAGCCGATAGCTTAACCGAGATACCCGGGCTCTTTACCGGGCCACGGCCATTTGCTGCCTTACCGATGGCGTGAATCGCCATTTCGTAGCTTTTGTAGTAACGCTCAGCATCACGCATGGTACGTGCGCCTTCGCCCAGCATGTCGTATGAGTATACGTAGCCTTTGCTTTCAGTTTCAGCAGCGCGTTCGATTGCTTCATCAATGGTTTGACCCATAACGAACTGCTTACCCATGATTTTCATGGCAAAGTTTACTGACTTACGAATTACTGGTTCACCGAGGCGACCTACTGTTCGCTTAAGTAGGCCAAATTGATCTTCTTTGTTTTTGTCACTGTAGTTAACCATTTTACCGGTTACGAGTAAGCCCCAAGATGATGCATTTACAAACAGTGAGTCACTGCTTCCAAGGTGTGAACTCCAGTCACCCTTGGCAAGCTTATCGCGAATTAATTGCTCTTGTGTTGCTTTATCTGGCACGCGCAGCAGCGCCTCTGCCAAACACATTAACACCACGCCTTCTTCACTAGACAGGGAGAACTCGTTCAATAGGGCATCAACACCACTTTGACCGTCTTGGTCTTTACGGATGTTCAATACCATTTGACGTGCGCGCTCCCAAGCGCGGCTTCGTGCCGTAACGCCTACTTCAGCCAAAGGAAGAATGTGATCAATGACTTCATTCTCATCAATGCGATAAAAATCACGGATCTTTTGGCGAATAGGGCATTCAGTAATCAAATTGCCTTCAAATAACATAAGCAACCCTCAAAATAACGGAGTCTAAACATAGCAACTGTACCCTACACCACAAGGTGAGATGGTGGGGCCTCGGTTACGACAATTACTACATTGTAGGTTCTAACTGCGAGAGTGTAGTTTTTTACCTACGTGGATATTCAGTGTGTGCGGTTAAGATTGCGCTCTTATGAATACACATTCGCGGGCATTCTAAAGAAAATACCGCAGAATATGCTGGTTTAATTTTGGCATTTACGATAATTTACAGGGTATATTTGTACCTTGCCCGTATAAAATTCTGTTATGTCCTTTATAGCCAAGTCTCGAGTCCTAGATAGAATCGATTTAGCCATCCTTGATGCACTGCAAAAGAATGGTCGTATCTCTAATGTAAACCTGGCTAAACAGGTAAACCTAAGTCCGAGCCCTTGCCTGGATCGGGTCAAGCGTCTCGAGGCGGAAGGTTTTACGAAGGTTATTTTGCCAAGTTGAGTGAGCAGAAGCTCAATCAAAGTTTGCTCGCCCATGTGCAGGTATCCTTGGTAACCTCAAATACTTCTGTGTTTAAAACCTTTAAGGAGCACATAATGAATACCCCGCAGGTCGTAGAGTGTGACATGGTCGCCGGTGGGTATGATTATTTGCTGAAAGTGCGGGTGAGCGATATGAATGAGTATCGTCAGGTGCTGGGCGATCTAGTGGATATTCCAGGGGTGGGCACGCACCATACCTATATGGTGATTGAAAAGGTCAAAGAAGATACCGGCTTGCGTATCGAGTTATAAAAAAGAGCGCCAGGGCGCTCTTTTTTATAATAATTCATGTAAAGGGGTGTTTACGCCCAACCATCGTAGCGCTTTCTGCGCGATAGGAAGATGGTCAAGATAATCCCTAAGAATAAACCGATAAAGGCAATGGCGCCGCCATAGGTCAGTAATTGGCGTTTTTCTTTAGAACGCAAATTCTGCTGCTTGGTTTGAATGGCATCACGCTCGGCAATGGCTTGCTCGAGTTGTGCCTGTAGCTGTTCGGTTTGGGTGGTTAAATCACTGTTCAAGCTTTGCAATTGCGGTACCTGTGCCTGCACATCACGTAACTTTTGCTGGGTGCTGGCCAACTCTTCGGCAAGGTTTTGGTGTTTGACCTTAAGGCTTTGCTCTTGATTAATATACTTGCTCTCTACCCAGCCTTGGCGCTCTTTATCATCGACAATTTCGAAAAAGCCGTTAGTTTCCGTGCCGGTAACCAGCTTGATTTCGGTACCGGCGTTAACAGAGCCGATAATTCGGTAGTTTTTACCCGCACCAGAGTGCATAAAAATGTAGAGATCATCACTGATATAAGCGGTACTTGGAGCGGCGTTGGCCGCCTTGGTGATTAGTGCGCTGGAAATAAAAAGTAGCGCAACACACAGGTGTTTTAGCATGCAACTAAACCTTGTTTACGTAAATAAGATGTTGATTGAGGCATAGTATTGGCTGGCGTGGCGAATGGCAAGACCGATTTTGTAACCCAACCCAGCAGCTAAGGGCCTAAATTACTGGGAAATGAAAGCAAAAAGTTTGCATTCATTAGCGGCTTTGTTTATGTTGTCTTCTTGTCAATTTCATTGGTCTTCTATAGCGCATGGACACTGAAATAGAGCTGAAATTTTTAGTTTCTGAGGCGGTCATTCCGTCAATTCCAGCACTTATCACACAGTTTGCAAAAACCGTAACCAATAAGCCTTCACGTAATCTGCAAAACGCCTACTTTGATACTCCCAGTCGTGAACTGCGGGCCCTGGATATAGGTCTGCGTACACGCTGCTGCGATGGTCAATGCGAACAAACCATTAAGCTAGCCGGCGATAATGTCGGGGGGTTGCACCAGCGTCCAGAGTTTAATTTGCCCATTGAAGGCAACCGTCCAGAGCTGAGCAAGTTTGATGCCGGCATTTGGCCGCACGGGGTGCAGGTTGAGGCCATCGCCGAAAACTTATATCCGCTCTTTAGCACCAACTTTATTCGCCGTACCTGGTTAATAGAAACCCAGGCCGGCACCTTGATTGAAGTGGTGTTGGACAAGGGCGAGGTGGCCGCCAATGCCAATGTTGAAGCTATCTGTGAGCTGGAAATCGAACTGATTAAAGGCGAGCGCAGCGAGCTCTTTTCTTTGGCTGAAAAGTTAATTGAAAACCTGCCGCTGCGTATGGGCCTCTACTCCAAGGCGGCGCGTGGCTATCGTTTGGCCGACGATCAGCCGTTGGTGGCGAGTAAGGAAATCGACATGGTAGCGCTGAGCAATGCCGACTCGCAGGAGCGGGCACTGGAGAAGTGTTTAAACCATGGCATCACCTTTGTGCAAAAACATGAGGAATGCTATTTCCAAAAGCCTACTTTAAAAACCCTGAAACGCATTACCGACGGAGTCAGCCTTATTCGCCATAGCCTGTGGTTGTTTAGCGACATCGTTGAAAAGCAGGACACCGAGCGCTTACGCTCAGAGCTGAAATGGCTGTTAAGTGAATTAAGCTGGGTGGAAACCGCCATCCAACTGAAAACCTTTACCTCAAAAAAACACGCCTACTATAAAAAGATCAATGCCGCCCCCGAGTTGGCCCAGGTGATCGACGATTTAAAGGCCATCCAGCCGAGCATTGAAGAGGTACAAAAAGTCTTTACCAGTAAGCGCTATAACTTGCTGCTGTTAGATCTCACCATTTGGCTAACCGAGCGGGGTTGGCGACAGTCCTGGGGGCAGTCACAATTTCAGGCGGCGGAGAAAAATATCCATGATATCGCAGCTCATCTGCTGGAGTTTGATTGGCATGAAATGCGTGCCCTGGTCGACAATGATGAGTCGCTTTCAAGCAGTGAATACTTGAGCTTAAAGCAGCGTCTTGAGCGCAATTTATTGAGTGGCTGCTGCCTGGGGGCCTTGTTCGATGAAAATGCGCGGATGAATTTCCGAGCCCCGTGGCTGGATATTATCCACGGCACCTTTGAGCTGTTTACTCTGAATTATCTTGGCCAGCTATGCCAAGGCAAAGACAGTGAAGAGCTGGCCAAAATTCAGGCCTGGCTAACACAGAAAACGGAAAGTCTACTTGGCGCCATGGAGCAAAGTCGTGAAGCAACGCGTAATATTCAGCCTTATTGGCGCGATTAGTCTACTGAGCGCGCAAAGCTACGCCTTTGCGGAGCAAGCAAATTGGCGCACCTGGAAGCACTCGCAGCAATACCAGGTGCACTATTACAAAACCGCGGAAGGACACTATGCCATAAAGGCAAAGTTGTTTATTGCCAAGGCCACCAAGGCGCAGTTTATTAGCCTGTTGCACGATACCGAGCATGCACCTGATTGGCTAGAGGGTGTAAAGCGAGTCACCTTGCTCGACAGCCCCAGTGCCAATCAAACCCTGGTCTTTACCCACCTTAATTCGCCCTGGCCGGTGGCCGACCGGGAGCTCTATACCGAATCCTGTTACCAAGCCCTGGAGGGGCAAAGCTCACGCTTGTTAATCCAGAGTCTGGATCCCGACCAAGAGGTGGGGAAAGGGCGAGTACGCATCAAAGAGTTAGAAGCGCTGTGGACGCTGACGCCGCGAACGGATGGTTTGGTGTTGGAATATGAGGTTGTGGCCGACCCGGGCGGTACCATTCCCACCTGGCTGAGTAACAGGGTGTCGCTAAACAGTGTCTACAAGACGCTGATGAATTTACGCCGGGTGCTGCCCAAGACCCAGGTCATGTCACCCCTGCCTTTGCAAGAAGGTGATTGCTCCGGCTTTAAGCAGAAATAAAAAAAGCGCTCATTGAGCGCTTTTTTTCTATGCGGTTGCCTTAGAAGCCCGCGTCTGCTTTTAATGCTTCTACTTTGTCCGTCGCTTCCCATGGGAACTCATCGCGACCGAAGTGACCGTAGGCAGCGGTAGGTTGATAAATAGGACGCTCAAGGTCAAGCATCTGGATCAGGCCATAAGGACGTAGGTCGAAGTGCTTGCGGATAAGTGCAATTAGGTGCTCTTCGTCTAGCTTGCCGGTGCCGAAGGTTTCTACGCTGATAGATGTTGGCTCGGCAACACCGATAGCGTAAGACACTTGAATTTCACAACGATCTGCAAGACCGGCGGCAACGATGTTCTTAGCTACATAACGGGCTGCGTAGGCTGCTGAACGGTCAACTTTTGATGGATCCTTACCAGAGAAGGCACCACCACCGTGACGGGCCATACCACCGTAAGTATCAACGATGATTTTACGACCAGTCAGACCACAGTCACCCATAGGGCCACCGATAACAAAACGGCCGGTTGGGTTGATAAAGAACTTAGTGGCTGAAGTGATTAGCTCGGCCGGAAGTGTCGGCTTGATGATGGTTTCCATCACGGCTTCAACCAGGGCGTCTTGCGAAATGGTGTCACAGTGCTGTGTCGAAAGAACAACCGCGTCGATACCAACCGCTTTACCATTTTCATAAGCAAAGGTTACCTGAGACTTTGCATCAGGGCGAAGCCAAGGTAGCTCACCGTTTTTACGAACGTGCGCTTGACGCTGTACCAGACGGTGTGAATAGGTGATAGGAGCAGGCATCAATACGTCTGTTTCGTTACAGGCGTAACCGAACATCAGACCCTGGTCACCGGCGCCTTGATCTTCAGGGCGTGCACGGTCAACACCCTGGTTGATGTCAGGAGACTGTTTACCAATGGTGTTAAGGATCGCACATGAATCCGCATCAAAACCCATGTCTGAGTGGGTGTAGCCAATCTCACGTACTGTTTTACGAGTAAGCTCTTCGATGTCAACCCATGCGCTGGTAGTGATTTCACCGCCAACCATAACCATGCCGGTCTTTACATAGGTTTCACAAGCGACACGGGCGTGCGGGTCTTGCTCCAAAATAGCATCTAATACCGCATCTGAAATTTGGTCAGCGATTTTATCCGGGTGCCCCTCAGATACTGACTCAGAAGTAAATAAATGTTTTGCCATTGGTTTTTTCTCACAAGTCTCGCGCTTCCCAAACTCGTCACCAACCTCTGGGCGCAGCGCAGCATAAAAATAAGGCGCGTATTCTAGCTAAATGATCGCACCTTGCATAGCAATTTTACGCCTAGACGTCCAAATTACTTATTTCTACTTGCCAAGCCCAGCGGCAACTCTAAAACAGCTAAAGTAATTACTCCAGTTCATGAGTAATTCTAAAGTCGTTCACTTTGGCCACAAGTTTTATTTGCAGGGGGCGTATGAATAAGTAAAAATGGGCACCTATTTTCCCTTCGCTAGCATGAGCGAAGGCGAATCTTCCAGCGCAAATACACTTAAAGGTAGGAGAATTCATGCCATCTCGCAAAGAACTCGCTAACGCCATCCGCGTCTTGTCCATGGACGCCGTTCAACAAGCTAAATCAGGTCACCCGGGTGCCCCTATGGGCATGGCCGATATCGCCGAAGTCCTTTGGCGTGATTACTTAAAGCACAACCCTACTAATCCCCAGTGGGTTGATCGCGACCGATTTATCCTGTCCAATGGCCACGGTTCAATGCTGATTTATTCGCTTCTACACCTAAGCGGCTATGACCTACCTATGGAGGAAATTAAAAACTTCCGCCAACTTCACTCAAAAACACCGGGTCACCCAGAGTATGGGTATGCACCCGGCGTAGAAACCACTACGGGCCCATTAGGCCAGGGGATCACCAACGCTGTGGGTATGGCTATCGCTGAGAAAGCCCTGGCAGCGCAATTTAACCGCGAAGGCCACGAGATTGTTGATCACTACACCTACACCTTTTTGGGCGATGGCTGTTTGATGGAAGGTATCTCGCACGAAGCTTGTTCATTAGCCGGTACGCTGGGTCTGGGCAAGCTGATCGCGTTCTGGGATGACAACGGCATCTCAATCGACGGTGAGGTAGAAGGTTGGTTCAGTGATGATACGCCAGCACGTTTCGAGTCATACGGCTGGCACGTGGTACGTGGTGTTGATGGTCACGACAGCGAAGCGATTCGCGCGGCAATCGAAGAAGGCCGTGCCAATGGTGACAAACCAACGCTTATCTGCTGTAAAACAGTGATCGGTTACGGCTCACCGAATAAGTCGGGCAGCCATGATTGTCACGGTGCACCGCTAGGTGATGAAGAAATTAAAGCGGCACGCGAGTTCCTGGGCTGGAGCCATGAACCTTTCGTAATCCCTCAGGACGTTTACAGCCAGTGGGACGCTAAAGAAGCGGGTCAGCAAAAAGAACAAAGCTGGAAAGATAAGTTTGCTGCCTATCAGGCTGAGTTCCCTGAACTAGCAGCGGAATTTGAGCGTCGTCAAAACAGTGAGCTGCCAGCGGATTGGGCTGAAAAGTCACAAGCCTACATCGAGCAGCTGCAAGCAAACCCGGATAACCCGGCAACGCGTAAAGCATCACAAAATGCCCTGAATGCCTTCGGTCCTATGTTGCCAGAGTTTATGGGTGGCTCGGCGGACTTGGCCGGCTCAAACCTAACGCTGTGGAGCGGCTCTAAAGGCTTGACCAGCGATGATGCCAACGGCAACTACATCTTCTACGGTGTGCGTGAGTTTGGTATGTCGGCGATCATGAATGGTATCGCGCTGCACAAAGGCTTTATTCCTTACGGTGCGACCTTCTTAATGTTTATGGAATACGCTCGCAACGCGGTACGTATGGCGGCGCTGATGAAAACGCCGAGCATCTTCGTGTACACCCATGATTCAATCGGTCTGGGTGAAGACGGTCCAACGCACCAGCCGGTAGAGCAAATGGCGAGCCTGCGTTATACCCCTAACCTGGTTAACTGGCGTCCTTGTGATCAGGTGGAGTCGGCTATCGCCTGGCAACAAGCGATCGAGCGCAAAGACGGTCCAACGTCACTGGTATTTACCCGTCAGGGTCTAGCCCAGCAAGCGCGTACCTCCGAGCAGCTGGCAAACGTTAAGAAAGGCGGCTATGTACTAAGCTGTGACGGCAACCCTGAGGTGATTTTGATCGCTACCGGTTCAGAAGTACAACTGGCTATGGACGCGGCCACCGAACTGCGTGCACAAGGTAAGCAGGTACGTGTAGTATCTATGCCTTCGACTGATCTGTTTGATGAGCAAGATGCAGCCTATAAAGAATCTGTACTACCTGCTGCGGTGACTCGCCGTGTTGCCGTTGAAGCCGGCATCGCCGACTTCTGGTACAAGTATGTTGGTCTAAATGGCAAGGTGATTGGCATGACGACCTTTGGTGAGTCGGCGCCAGCGGACGAGCTGTTCAAGTTGTTCGGCTTTACCGTGGACAATGTGGTAGCGGCGGCAAACAGCCAATTCTAATCACTGGTTTGTGTATGAAAAACCCGCGCATGGCGCGGGTTTTTTTATGTCCTCAAAAAATGGCACTCATTATTCGCTGGTTTTCGTCCTTTTAGCCTGAGCCAGGCGCAGGGTTCGCAGTTGCACTAACTGTGACAGAGGCACCAATTCAATGCCTTCCGTCTGAAGCTCATCCAGCGCGCCTTGCAAGAAGGCAAAGGTTTCCGGATAGGGGTGAGCAATCGCCACCGCATAGTCATGGCGCTTGGCAATGCGTTTGAGCTGATCAAAACGAAAACGCAGCTGTTTTTCACTGGTGATATTATCTAAAAACACATGTCGCGCTATGTTTTCGACGCCATAGAGAGTCGCAATGCTTTGCGCCTTGGAGTGCGGGGTGGTTTTACTGTCGAGGAAATAAAGGTCCTGCTCCTTGAGCACTTCCATGGTCCAGTTCATCGGCATATTCTGCTGGGTCAAGAGCGAGCCCATGTGATTGTTCACGCCCTTAATATTCGGCAAGCTGCTTAGCGCCTCCCGCAAACGGCTCTGAAAGTCTTCCTTGGGCATATTCATGGTTAGGGCGCCGGGTCCAAGGGCTCGATCATTGAGCGATTGCATGGGGGCGTGGAGCATAATTTCTTTATTTTGCGCATTGGCCTGATTGGCAAAGCGTGTGGCATAGGGAGTGAAAGGCAAGATGGCAAAGGTGAGCTGGCCGGGTAAGTTTAAGGCGGACATATCATTACGTTGATAACCAATATCGTCGATAACGATGGCCACCTGTTTTGCTTGTACCGGTTGACTGATCACCTGATAAGCCACTAGCACAACCACAACAATCCATTTAAGTGTGTGCACAGTAATAGTAATTCTTCTGTTGATGCTCTTATTAGAGCCAATGTTTTTCGCATTGGCTCACTATTATTATTTTTTAGTATTCTTCTAGCACTTGCTGGGCTTTTATTAATTGTGTGTCCAATAAAGCGGTAAGATTGTTATTGGCACTTTTCCCAGCCGCTAAATTGATTATAACCTCTTTATTTGATTGGGAAAGGTCTGGTTGCAAAATAGCGACATCCGGGGTGATCCCCGTTCCCTCAATGGAAATGCCTGAGGGGGTATAGTATTTTGCGGTTGTTAGTTTTAATGCGCTGCGACCATCGCCTAAAGGGATCAGCGACTGCACCGAACCCTTGCCATAAGAGCGGGTTCCTACCACCTTGGCTCTGTGATTGTCTTTCAGTGCACCGGCCACGATTTCTGCCGCGGAGGCCGAACCTTGGTTGATCAGCACCACAATAGGAGCGCCTTCTAAAATATCACCTGGCTGGGCAACAAAGCGTTGATTGGCTTCGATAAATCGGCCTCGGGTCGAGACTATAGTGCCGGTAGAGAGAAACAAGTCGGCGATATTGACGGCGCTATCGAAGGTGCCGCCCGGGTTATCTCGTAAATCAATTAACAAGCCCTTCAATGCGGCGCCACTTTGCTGTTGCATCTTGGTAATATGACGGGCGACGTCATGATAGCTGTGGTTATTAAAGCTATTGATGCGCAAGTACCCTGTGCGATTGGCTTTAAGCTCGCTGTTTACGCTTTCGATATGTATCGGTTGGCGGGTGAGGTGAAAATCGAGCCGTTGCGAATGCCCGGCACGGGCAATGGCCAGGGTGACTTCGCCATTTTCCCGACTATTGATCAGTTTTGATACGTCTTCCAACGACTTATCAATTACGGCCACATCGTTGATTGCCAATAAAATATCACCACCTAACAAGCCTGCGGCTTGGGCCGGTGAGTTGGGCAACGCCGAAACTATCACCACATGGTCATCGCGTTTTTCGACCTCTATTCCTAGACCCTTGTACTCGCCATTGGTGACATCAAACAGGCGTTTTAATTCCTGTTCGTCAAGGTATTCGCTGTAGGGATCGAGCTCGCTGAGCAGACTGCTAAGCACATGATGATCCAGTTTGGCTCGGTCCACTTCCTCAACATAAAAGTGGTTAATATGAAATAAAACTTCTTCGAGTTGGCTTTCCTGCGCCGACGTTGAGGCACTGAAAATGCTTAGCGCAATGGCTATGCACCAGGTTAAAAAGTGCCTAAAAATGAGTGCGTTATATGCAAACATAGGCTGCCCCTTGTGGCGCAGCCGCTATTCAATTAGGAGGACCTGCACCAGGTAGTTGGGTTAACGGCACGTCCTTTGTGACGTATCTCGAAGTATAGACCAGGATCAATCTGGCCGCCGCTCTGACCAACCAGGGCAATGGTCTCGCCTTGATAGACCTGATCGCCGACTTCCTTGAGCAGGGCTTGAGCGTGGCCGTAGAGGCTCATGTAGCCCTTGCCATGGTCAACCACCATGACCCAGCCAAAGCCCTTAAGCCAGTCGGCAAACACCACCTGACCGTCTTCGATGCTGTTGATGTTGCTGCCTTCTTTGGCATTGATCACCACCCCTTTCCAATTAAAGCCAGGGCGTTTTCGGGTGCCAAAGCGATGTTTTAACGAGCCCCGTGTTGGCCAGTTTAGTTTGCCCTTACTGCTGCCAAGGCCGAGCATGGCCACCTGACGAGTCTTGGTCTGCTCAAGCTCTTCTATGGTGGTGATCAGAGTTTGTTCGTTATCTTTAAGGTAAGCGATGGAGCTTTGCAGCTGATTCAATTCGCTTTGCAGCGCCAGCACCTGAGCCTGGCGTTCGCTCTTGGCGGCTAACAATTGCTGTCTTTGTTGTTCTTCTTGGCTTCGCAGTTGTTCAAGCTGCTCGCGGTTTTGCGCCAGTGCCAATTGATTTTCTTCTATTTCTTTGAGGGTTTGGCGCAGTTCATCAAGTTGTTTTAAGCGCGCCTTGTTGAGGTAGTCATAGTAACTAATGGTGCGCTCTAACTTAGCGGTGTTTTGCTGATTGAGTAGCAACTTGGAATAATCATGACCGCCGACCATGTAGGCGCTTCTGAGCTGTGCTGCTAAGGCGGTGTCCAAGGTTTTGCGGCGTTGTTCTAATTGCTCTGCCTGCGTTTGTAATTCGTTGTGTTGGCGGCGATTGGTGCTGATCTGAGTATCAAGTTTCCTCAGCTCTTTGGCATTGTTGGCTATGGCCTGCTCGGATTTTTTAAGCTGTTGTTGCAATGAGCTCAGGGATTGCTTTTGCGTTTTAAGGTTTTGCTGATTTTTCTTAAGTTCTTGTTGGACTTCGGTTAAGTCTTGTTTGGTACGGTTTTCATTAGCGCTGGCGGGCAGGGCGCACAAGGACAAGAGCGCCGCGCTTAACAGCGACACTCTTGTGCGTGAGCCTAGGTGGATAAACCTAAACATATGCGTCTCAATTAACGCAGCAGCATGATCGGCGAGCCTGTCATTTCTGCTGGCTGCTCCATGCCTAATAGGTGCAACATGGTTGGGGCCACGTCGCTTAAGGTTTTACCCGCTACCGGCTCGGCATCGCGACCGATATAGATAAAGGGCACAGGTTCGCTGGTGTGGGCGGTATGCGCTTGGCCGGTTTGTGCATTTTGCATTTGCTCGGCATTACCATGGTCGGCGGTGATCAGCGCTTCACCACCGGTTTGTTCCAGGGCTTCTACAACACGGCCAATACAGTGGTCGACGGCTTCACAGGCTTTGACTGCGGCTTCGAATACACCCGAGTGACCCACCATATCGCCATTAGGGTAGTTACAGATGATCACATCGTACTTGCCGCTGTGGATGGCTTCGACCAGCTTATCGGTCAGTAGCTCTGAGTTCATTTCAGGTTGCAAATCATAGGTGGCCACATCCGGCGATGGAATAAGCTCACGACTTTCACCTTCAAACTCTTGCTCGCGGCCACCGCTGAAGAAGAAGGTAACGTGTGCGTATTTTTCGGTTTCGGAAATACGTAGCTGAGTTTTATTATGCTTAGCCAGCCATTCACCAAGCACATTATTAAGTGGCTCGGGGGGGAAGGCCACCGGCGCATCGATATCTGCGGCGTATTCGGTGAGCATCACAAAGGCGGCTAACTGCGGGCTTTTCTTTTTGTTAAAGCCGTTAAAGTCGGCATCAACAAAGGTGCGGGTCATTTGACGAGCACGATCGGCGCGGAAGTTCATAAACAACACTGCATCGCCATCGTTAATGGTGGCGGCGGTATCGCCGATCACCGTGGCTTTGACGAATTCATCGTTCTCACCTCGCTCATAAGCGGCGTGCAACCCGCTCACTGCGTCGGCGGCACGATACTCGGCTTCACCCAGTACCATCAGGTTGTAGGCGCTTTCGATACGCTCCCAACGGTTATCTCGGTCCATGGCATAGTAACGGCCGATTAGGCTGGCAATGCGGCCTTTACCGACACGGGCAAAAGCCGCGTCGATGTTCTTTAATGTGGCTTCGGCGCTGCGCGGTGGCGTATCGCGGCCATCTAAGAAGGCGTGCACATAGATGTGTTCGGCACCACGTGCGGCGGCCAGTTCGATGGCGGCAATAATGTGGTCTTCATGGCTATGTACGCCACCCGGACTCATCAGTCCCATTAGGTGCACCGCCTTGCCTTCGGCTACGGCGGCATCGATGGCGTTGACCAGAGCCGGGTTGGTGGCAAAGGTGCCATCGTCAATGGCCTTGGTGATACGGGTAAAGTCTTGGTACACAACGCGACCGGCGCCAAGGTTGACATGGCCTACTTCGGAGTTACCCATTTGCCCATCGGGAAGACCGACGTCCATACCCGAGCCGGAAATTAACGTATGTGGGCACTGTTGCCAAAGTTTGTCTAAAACCGGGGTGTTAGCGGCTAAAATGGCGTTACTTTCGCTTTCTTCACGATAACCCCATCCGTCTAGAATCATCAAAACGAGCGGCTTTTTGGGCTGTGTCATTGTATCTCCTGGGTAATGTGCACGTTATGTTAATATCCTACCGTTTTTTACGTCATATCGCAGTAGAAAATATTTCACCAATTGGTAAGTGCAAGGCAAATGTGTATACTTGTGCCGCCCTCAAGGTTTGAACTAACAAAGTAAAACGTATGGAACAATACATAGAATTTATCGGCAATCATCCGATTTTAAGCATTATCTGGTTGGTTATCGTGTTTATGCTTATTTCGGGATGGTTTAAAAGTAAGTTTTCGGCCATTAAGCAGATCAATCCGCAGCAGCTCACCTTGTTGGTGAATCGCGAAGACGCGGTTGTGGTTGATATTCGCGCCCAAAAAGACTTTACGGCCGGACGCATTGCTAATGCCATCCACCTAAGTGCGGAAAAAGCGAAACAAAGTGACTTTGCAGAGCTTGAAAAGCATAAAAGCCAACCCATTATATTGGTATGCGCTACGGGTATGACGGCTTCAGGCATTGCCAATAACCTAGGAAAAGCCGGATTTGAAAGTGTCTTTATCCTTTCTGGTGGCATGCAATCATGGCAAAGTGCCGGATTACCTCAGGTATCGGGCCGCTAATTAGTATTAAGAGCAAGTTATGAGCGATGTAGTTTTATACAGCAAAGAATATTGTCCCTTTTGTCAGCGTGCTAAGGCTCTGCTGGATAAAAAAGGTGTCACTTATACCGAGTATGATATTGGCCTTCAGCCTGAGCTGCGCGATGAAATGATCGCCCGCGCCAATGGTGGTTACACTGTGCCGCAGATTTTTATCGGCGAACAGCACATTGGCGGCTGCGATGATATGATGGCACTCGAAGCTCGTGGCGAATTAAACGCGTTATTAAACGTATAACAACTTTTTAGGTATCGAGCCGCAGCGAATGCGGCTCAGTACCATTAACAGATTGATAGGAACGACAATGGAAGAGCAAAATCAAGGCGCAGCACAAGAACAACAAGCGCAATTCTCAATTCAACGTATTTACACTAAAGACGTATCTTTCGAGACACCAAACTCACCGGCTATTTTCCAAAAAGAGTGGAAGCCAGAAGTTAAGCTAGACATAGATACGCGTTCAAACAAGTTAGAAGAAGGCATCTACGAAGTAGTGCTAGCGCTAACCGTAACCGCTACTATCGGCGAAGAAACGGCTTTCCTATGTGAAATCCAACAGGCTGGTATCTTCACTATCGGTGAACTAGAAGAGCTACAAACTGCACACATGCTTGGTGCTTTCTGCCCGAACGTACTTTTCCCGTATGCTCGTGAAGCCGTATCTAACCTGGTAAACCGTGGTACCTTCCCGCAGTTGAACCTGGCTCCGGTTAACTTTGACGCGTTATTTGCCCAATACATGCAGCAACGCGCTGCTGAGCAAGCACAACAAGCCGACGCATAAGTTATGAGCAAAACAGCACCTTCAGCTGTCACTGTTCTAGGGGCGGGGTCTTATGGCACCGCCCTTGCTATTTGTTTCGCCCGTAATGGCCACCCAGTGACCCTATGGGGGCGCGATGCCAATCAAGTCGAGAAGCTGGCTCGCGAGCGCAAAAATGAACAGTACCTCGGCGATATTCCTTTTCCTGAAACCCTGATCCTTGAAAGCTCGTTAGAAAAAGCGGTGCAAAGCAGCGACATCCTGTTGGTGGTGGTGCCGAGCCATGCCTTTGCCGGGCTGTTGGAAACCATTGCCCCTATGTTGCGCAGCGACGCCAAGGTGGCGTGGGCGACCAAGGGCTTAGAGCCAGATACTGGGCGCTTGTTGCAGGACGTTGCCACGCAAAAACTGGGCGATAAGGTGGAACTGGCGGTGTTATCGGGGCCTACTTTTGCTAAAGAAATGGCTGCGGGATTACCCACGGCGATTTCGGTATCGGCGACCAGCGATAGCTTCTGTGAACGCTTATCGAGCCTGCTTCATTGTGGCCGCTCATTTAGGGTGTATCGCAACAATGACTTTATCGGTATTCAACTCGGTGGCGCGGTGAAGAATGTTATCGCCATCGGTGCCGGTATCTCGGATGGTTTTGGTTTTGGTGCCAATGCCCGTACCGCCCTGATCACCCGAGGTTTAGCCGAATTATGTCGCCTGGGGTGTGCCCTTGGTGCCAAGTCGGAAACCTTTATGGGGATGGCTGGGTTGGGAGATTTGATCCTTACCTGCACCGATAACCAGTCGCGCAATAGACGCTTTGGTTTAGCTCTGGGGCAGGGCCTGGATGTGGAAGCGGCGCAGCGACAGATTGGTCAGGTGGTTGAAGGCTATAGAAATACCAAAGAAGTCTATATGCTGGCTAAACGCAGTGGCATTGAGATGCCGATCACCGAGCAAATCTATCAGGTGCTGTATGAAAACAAAGACGTGAAAGAAGCCGCCATGGCTCTGCTGGGGCGCGAACAGCGCGCCGAGTAAGCTTTCGAGCCAATTCTTTCACGTACAAAAAAGCACGGTTTTTTGCCCGTGCTTTTTTTTTGTTTTATGCTTTGAGGCTATGATAACGTCTAAAGGATGGACATTATGGCGACAACAAAGCAAACGGGCGCGGAGCGCCGCCGTGGCAAAAGAACCTTCAATCAACACTACGCCAGACTCACAGCTGAGCAGGTTAATAAGGTATACAGCCTGACCAAACTGGGTTACCAGCTGGACTTTGTGCGTACCGACTGTCCGCCCCCGCAATTAGCGGTGTTGCACCGTAATAATGAGTTGGTCACGGTTGACCGTCACGGCGACTGTGACTTTTCTCCTGAGCTGCCCTTGCGCCATCAGCCCTAGACTTTTACCATGTCGGCAAAGGTAACGGGAGCGGGCTTATGGTAATCAATGAACAAGGGGTTTACGCCCAAGCGCAGCAGCATCCATGCACACATTTCGATGCGCGTCCGCAGGGGGAGGTCTCGCTACTGGTGATCCATTGTATTTCCCTGCCCGAAGGGCACTATGGCACCCCTTATATTGATGCTCTGTTTGCCGGTAACCTCGATTGTGACGCCCATCCAAGCTTTAGTTCATTGCAAGGAGTGCGGGTATCAGCCCACTGTCTAATTGACCGTCAGGGGCAGGTGCGCCAATACGTACCTTTTAGTGAGCGAGCCTGGCATGCCGGGGTTTCACAGTTTGCCGGGCGCGAGCGTTGTAACGACTTCAGCATAGGTATTGAGCTCGAAGGCACCGACCAAAGTGACTACACCCAGGCCCAATATGAGAGTCTGGCGAAGCTGACCCAGGCACTTATGCAACGCTACCCGCAGATCACGCGCGAGCGCATTGTCGGACACAGCGACATCGCCCCGGGTCGTAAAACCGATCCGGGCGAAGCGTTTGATTGGACATACTTTTTTGACCTTACATTTACCAGTAATTGCGATAGACTAAAGGAAATATAAGTTAACTTATTGCCGCTATGACTCTGATCGCTATCATTTTTGCGCTTATCGCCGAACGCCTCGGCGCGCGCTCAAAAAACTGGCAAATTGCCACCTATGCCCATTGGTATCAAGGGCAAAGTATTAGCCTGCTAAAACGCTTTAGCGGCTTAGGTAAAGAAGCCGGTATGATCTTGTGGTTATTGATCCCCAGTGCCCTGGTTTTTGCCCTCGCTAAATTAAGTGATTTTGTCCTTTGGCAACTGCTGGTTAATACCATTGTGGTACTCACCTGTTTCGGTTGTGCCACCCTGCGTGGCTATTACAAGGGATATTTAAATGCCCTGACCCGGGACGATGCCGAAGCGGCCACCTTATATGCCTTGCAAATGGGGCAAAAACGCACCGAAAACGAAGAAGATGGTGAAACCTTTGCGCAAACCTTGGCTTGGGTGAACTTTCGCTTTTACTGTACGGTTATTTTTTGGTTTGTATTTTTGGGGGCTGCGGGCGCCTTGTTCTATGCCCTGGTGCGCAGCTTCTATGATTTCAGTGAACAAACCGAGCATGAACTGGCGCCCTGGCATCAGGCCTTGGGCAAAATTCTCTATTGGCTTGAATGGCCGGTAGCTAGGGTGGCCAGCTTAGGTTACTTGGTGATAGGTAACTTTTCCAAGGGCACCCAGTGCTGGCTGCGCCATGTGCTCGATTTCTCGGTGTCGAATCGTCAGGTGATCACCGAAACCGCCCTGGCCGCAGAACAGATAGAGATT
The DNA here is from genome assembly GCF_002964785.1 of Pseudoalteromonas sp. T1lg48. Taxonomy (GTDB): domain Bacteria; phylum Pseudomonadota; class Gammaproteobacteria; order Enterobacterales; family Alteromonadaceae; genus Pseudoalteromonas. The sequence goes on along the minus strand of NZ_PQCC01000002.1, from coordinate 344,508 downwards.
GAGCACTATGGCTGCACCATAGAAGCCCAGTGTATGATGCGTTTGGTGAAACGTAACGTACTCTTCTTCCTGGCATTAATCGCGATACTTACCTTGTTTGGTGGTTTGGCCTAGGAGCAAATGTCGGCTTAGGTTGCTCACCTCGGGGTCTGCAATCTAAGCCACAGCGGTTTTTATTTATACTCCCCCCTTACACTCAAGGCCTAGGTCTATTACAATAGCGGCCATTCTTTTAAGACCTGCATTTGGGCAACTTTTCAAGGCGGTAGTCTGTAGTTATGGCAATTAAGCTGGCAATTAATGGCTTTGGCCGCATCGGTCGCAATATTTTACGAGCTTTATACGAGAGCGGACGCCGCAGCGAATTTGAAATTGTTGCGATCAATGAGTTAGCTAAGCCAGAAGGCATTGCTCATTTACTCAAATACGACACGGCCCATGGGCGTTTTGCCTTTCCCGTGGAGCTCGGCGAGCAGGCCTTGATCGTCGATGGTGACAGCATAGCTTTATATTGCGAAGAAGACGCCAGTGCCTTGCCTTGGCAGCAGCACGAGGTGGATATCGTGCTTGAGTGCACCGGGGTCTATCACTCCCGTCTTGACGCACAAAAGCATTTGCATGCTGGTGCCAAAAAGGTGTTATTTTCTCAACCCGCCGATGCCGATGTCGACGCCACCATAGTGTATGGCATTAACGATCACGAATTAAACGCCGAGCAGACCATAGTTTCCAACGGTTCTTGCACCACCAACTGTATTGTGCCAGTGATTCAGGTGCTTGATGATGCGTTCGGTATCGAGTCCGGAGCCATTACTACTATTCATGCCTCAATGCATGATCAGCAGGTAATCGATGCCTACCATGATGATTTACGCCGCACCCGTGCCGCAAGTCAGTCTATAATTCCGGTGGATACTAAATTAGCGCGTGGCATCGAACGCATTTTACCTAAATTTCATGGCCGCTTTGAGGCTATTGCGGTGCGCGTGCCGACCATAAATGTAACCGCAATGGATTTGAGTGTGACCGTCAACAGCGATGTCTCGCTCAGTGATGTCAATCAAGCCATTGCCAAGGCGGTACACGGGCGCTTAGCAGGCATTTTAGACTATACCGAAGAACCTCTGGTGTCGGTCGATTTTAACCATGATGCACATTCTTGCATCATCGACGGTACACAGACACGGGTTAGTCATAAACGTTTGATAAAACTATTAGTATGGTGTGACAACGAGTGGGGGTTCGCTCATCGAATGCTCGATACCTCGGCTGCGTGGATGCAAAAATAAGCATCTAACTTTGTATAAAACGTATAACTAAGGAGATGAGAATGTCGGTCATTAAGATGGCGGATTTGGATTTAGCAGGCAAACGCGTATTGATCCGTGAAGATCTAAACGTGCCTATTAAAGATGGTAAGGTAAGTTCTGACGCGCGCTTGCGTGCTGCCTTGCCGACCATTCAATTGGCGTTAGACAAAGGCGCTAAGGTGATGATCATGTCGCACCTGGGCCGTCCTACCGAAGGCCAATATGATGATGCATTCTCTCTGGCTCCGGTTGTTGATTACCTGAACGACAAGCTGGCGCAAAATGTACGTTTAGCGAAAGATTATCTAAACGGCGTAGAAGTTGCTGACAACGAAGTTGTGGTATTCGAAAACGTGCGTTTCAACAAGGGTGAAAAAGCCAACGACGAAGCGCTGGCGAAGCAATTAGCCGCTTTATGTGACGTGTACGTAATGGACGCATTCGGCACCGCACACCGCGCTCAGGCTTCAACCCACGGTGTGGGTATGCATGCTCCTGTAGCCTGTGCCGGCCCTTTGCTTGCTGCGGAACTAGACGCGCTAGGTAAGGCCCTTGATAACCCACGACGTCCTTTGGTTGCCATCGTTGGTGGCTCTAAGGTATCAACCAAGCTGACCGTGCTTGACTCGCTATCGAACGTGGTTGACCAATTGGTTACCGGTGGCGGTATTGCCAATACCTTTATCGCAGCGGCCGGTCACCCAGTGGGTAAATCATTGTATGAGCAGGACTTGATTGGTGAAGCGCAAAAGCTTACCGAGAAAGCCCGTGCTAACGGCGGTGATATTCCGGTTCCTGTTGATGTGGTGGTTGGTAACGAGTTCTCGGAATCGGCAGTAGCACAGCTTAAAGACGTGCAGGAAGTGACCGATGAAGACATGATCTTCGATATCGGCCCGGACACGGCTAAAGAGCTTGGCGATATCATTGCCAAAGCCGGTACCATCGTCTGGAATGGCCCGGTTGGCGTATTCGAGTTTGATCAATTCGGTAATGGTACGCAGAGCATTGCCAAAGCGATTGCCGAGTCGGATGCATTCTCAATTGCCGGTGGTGGTGACACCCTAGCAGCCATTGATAAATATCATGTGGCTGATAAGATCTCATACATCTCTACCGGTGGTGGTGCCTTCTTGGAGTTCCTAGAAGGGAAAAAACTACCTGCGGTTGCTATGCTAGAAGAGCGAGCAAAACAATAAGATACTCTAAGGCCGGCCTCTCACTATAGCCGGCCTTGTGTTTGGAGCCTAGGGCTCCGCTTGGTAAAACCCTTGGTAAAACCAAGCATCATCCCGTTCAAAAAACCCGATAGTCTGGTGCTATCAAAAATTGGAGATAAGCGAAATGGCTTTGATCAGTATGCGTCAACTTCTCGACCATGCGGCGGAATTTGGTTACGGCGTACCTGCCTTCAATGTAAATAACCAAGAGCAAATGCGTGCCATCATGGAAGCGGCCGACAAAACAAACAGCCCGGTTATTGTGCAAGGTTCAGCCGGCGCACGTAAATACGCGGGTGCCCCTTTTATTCGCCATATGATTTTGGCGGCAATCGAAGAGTGGCCACACATCCCGGTAGTAATGCACCAAGACCACGGTACTTCACCGGCGGTATGTCAGCGTTCTATCCAGCTTGGCTTCTCATCGGTAATGATGGATGGCTCATTGCTTGACGATGGTAAAACGCCTTCATCTTATGAATACAATGTAGACGTAACTCGTCGCACCGTAGAAATGGCCCACGCTTGTGGTGTATCTGTTGAGGGTGAGCTAGGTGTTCTAGGTTCACTGGAAACCGGTGAAGCGGGTGAAGAAGACGGTATTGGCGCGGTAGGTAAACTAAGCCACGACCAACTGCTAACCGACCCGGAAGAAGCGGCAGACTTCGTTGCTAAAACCGGTGTTGATGCGCTGGCAATCGCCTGTGGTACTTCGCACGGTGCCTACAAGTTTACTCGTCCACCAACGGGCGATATTCTTGCGATTGACCGCATCAAAGAAATCCACAGCCGTATTCCTGATACGCACCTGGTAATGCACGGTTCGTCATCGGTTCCACAGGAGTGGTTAGCGGTGATCAACGAGTTTGGCGGTGAGATCCCTGAAACTTACGGTGTGCCGGTAGAGCAGATCGTTGAAGGTATCAAGCACGGTGTTCGTAAGGTGAACATTGACACCGATCTACGTTTAGCTTCAACCGGTGCGGTTCGTCGTCATCTGGCGCAAAACCCATCGAACTTTGATCCGCGTAAGTTCCTTGCCGAAGCAACGAAAGCCATGACTGAGATCTGTGTGGCGCGTTATGAGGCATTCGGTACGGCCGGTCAGGCGAGCAAGATCAAGCCTATCTCGCTAGATGACATGCACATGCGCTATCTAAGCGGTGAGCTAAATCCTAAAGTTAAGTAATTTTAGTGACTTAGTCCGATAAAAAAGCCTCGTGTTAAACGGGGCTTTTTTGGATCAAGGTTTTATCAAGGAAGGATCCTTGGGATCAGGTTTTTATCAACCCGAGCTTGTTTTCGGATCAATATAATACCCATTGCCGCGCTCAGGCTTGATGCGCTGATTAAGAAGTAAACAATTATCAGCATCTTATCCAAGGGCTAGCAGTGAGCACTAGGTATAAAACTGATCCCAGGCGGGATCAATTAGTAAAATATTGATCCCTCATACCTTGCTTAGTACAAATCTGATCCTGGCAACAATACTTAGTAAAACGCTGATCCCTGCGGATCAAAAGGATTTTTGCGAGATCATCATTAAGGGTGTAGTCTTTCATAAAACTGTCACAAAAAGTCATAATAATGACATCAGTCCAATGAAACTGATTAGAGATAAATGGAATGTCACGTAAAGTTCTTGTTGTTGATGATGAGGCACCAATCCGCGAAATGCTGGTGTTTGTATTAGAACAGAATGGTTTTCAGGCTATCGAAGCTGAAGATTACGACTCTGCGATAGCGGCCATGGTTGAGCCTTACCCTGATATGGTGCTACTTGATTGGATGCTTCCTGGTGGCAGTGGTATTCAAATTGCCAAAAAGTTTAAGCAAAGTGAGCACACTCGTCAGATCCCCATCATCATGCTGACCGCCCGTGGCGAGGAAGAAGACAAGGTGCGTGGTCTCGAAGTGGGTGCCGATGATTATGTGACTAAGCCGTTTTCTCCGAAAGAACTGATGGCGCGTATTAAAGCCGTTATCCGCCGTGTCGCTCCAACGTCATTGGAAGAGGCCATTGAGGTACATGGCTTACGCCTGGATCCTATTTCACACCGTGTCACCTCGCAGGGCAGCGAATTGGATATGGGACCAACCGAGTTCCGTTTATTGCACTTCTTTATGACTCACCCAGAGCGTGTATACAGTCGCGAGCAACTGCTTGATCATGTTTGGGGGACGAACGTATATGTGGAAGACAGAACGGTGGATGTGCATATTCGTCGTTTACGTAAAGCGATCTCACCCATGGGCCATGATCGTCTGGTACAGACAGTGCGTGGCGCTGGGTACCGTTTTTCTAGTAAGGTTTAGCCTGTCATCAATTACTTTTCACGGATGAGTAGGTTTATGCTCGGCTAGCCGGGCATAGAGCAGAGATATTGTATGTATCGAGTAGTTAATAAACGAACCTTAACCAAGCGTTTGTTTATGTATTTCTTACCATTGGTGCTGATAGGCGTGCTTGTAGGCGCGCCTTTTTTGCTTCTTTTCCTCGGCGCCTTTACCTTGTTGTTATGGCATTATCGTCAACTTTATCGTCTTAGCGATTGGTTAATAAACCAGCGCAGTTTTAACCCGCCCGAAGGAGAGGGGGCCTGGGAGCAAGTCTTCGAGGGGATATACCACCTGCAACAGCGCAACCGCAAGAAGCGCAACGAACTGGCCGATTTAATTCGTCGTTTTCGAGAAGGCGCCGAGGCGGTGCCCGATGCGGTCATCGTGCTACAGCGTGATTTTAGTATCGTCTGGTGTAACCAATTGGCATTAAGATTATTAGGACTGCAATGGCCTACAGATCATGGCCAGCGCATCGACAACCTGATCCGCCATCCTAAATTTAGCCGTTATATGGCCGGGGGGGAGTATGAAGAAGCCCTCGAGCTCGATATAGCCCACAATGGCGAACAGGTATTGGAATTTCGGGTGATGCCTTATGCTCAGTCGCAGATCATGATGGTGGTGCGTGATATTACCCGTTTAAAACAGCTTGAGCAGATGCGTAAAGACTTTGTCGCCAATGTGTCTCATGAACTGCGCACACCGCTGACCGTGGTAACCGGCTACCTGGAAATGATGGATGGTGACAATATGCCGCCGCCGTCGATGTGGAATAAGGCCCATGGCACCATGATCGAACAGTGTCAGCGCATGGACTCGCTCGTCAATCAGTTGTTGTCGTTATCGCGCATCGAAGGGGCGCGTAAACACGACAACGATAAGCCAGTGCATGTACCACACATGTTGGAGTTAATTCACACCGAGGCACAGTCGCTCAATCAAGAGAAGGGCCATACCCTGGTCTTTGACGTTGAGTCGGATCTCGATATTCTCGGCGCCGCCGATGAATTACGCAGTGCCTTTTCTAATCTGGTTTTTAACGCCGTGCATTATACCCCCGAGGGCGGGAAGATCACCGTGCGCTGGCAGCGCAAGGATGGTTGTGCCCACTTTAGCGTCAGCGATAACGGTGAAGGCATAGCGCCCGAACACCTTAATCGTTTAACCGAGCGTTTTTATCGTGTTGATAAGGCCCGTAGCCGAAAAACAGGTGGTTCGGGGCTGGGTTTGGCCATTACCAAGCACGTGCTGTCACGTCATGATTCGCAGTTGCATATAGAGAGCACAGTGGGCGTAGGCTCGTGTTTTTGGTTTGCATTTGCACCGAGCTGGATAGTGACCAATAAGCCAAATTCAACACCTTCCGTAAAGTCATAAAAGTGTCATTTTCGAGTAATCTAACTGTCATTTTATCGCTGCACAATGGTCGCAGTTGAAACATGGGACACACAAATTGGAGAACCCAATGAAATTTAAAAACTTAGTTGCTGCAATGGGCGTTGCTGTTAGTGCCCTAACTGCAGGTCAGGCGATGGCCACAGATGAAGCTATCGCAGAGTATGAAAAAACAAGCGGCATCTCTGGTAACTTTTCATCAGTAGGTTCTGATACCTTAGCCAACATGATGACCTTCTGGGCCGAAGAATATAAGCGTATTTACCCTAACGTAAATATCCAGATCCAAGCGGCTGGTTCATCTACTGCGCCACCGGCATTGACCGAAGGTACGGCAAACTTTGGCCCTATGAGCCGCAAGATGAAGTCGAAAGAAATCGAAGCATTCGAAAAGCGTCACGGCTATAAGCCTACTGAAATCCGTGTAGCGATTGATGCCCTGGCTGTATTCGTACACAAAGACAACCCAATCGAAGGTCTTCGTATTGACCAGGTAGATGCTATTTTCTCATCTACTCGTAAATGCGGTGCGTCAGAGGAAGTGAATCGTTGGGGTGAAGTGGGTCTTGAAGGCGATTGGGCTGCTAAAGACATCCAGCTTTACGGTCGTAACTCGGTATCAGGTACTTACGGTTACTTCAAGAAGAAAGCACTTTGTAAAGGTGACTTCCGTAACAACGTAAACGAGCAACCTGGTTCGGCTTCTGTAGTACAGTCAATCTCGTCATCAGTAAACGCCATTGGTTACTCGGGCATCGGTTATAAAACATCGGGTGTTCGTACCGTACCTCTAGCGAAGAAAGGCGATAAGTTCGTAGATGCAACGTTAGAAAACGTTGCAACTGGTAAGTACCCACTATCACGTTTCCTATACGTTTACGTGAACAAGCACCCAAATAAACCGCTTGCGCCTATCGAAGCAGAGTTTATCAAGATGGTGCTGTCACAAACCGGTCAAAAGATTGTTGAGAAAGACGGCTATGTACCACTTTCTAACAAGATGGTTGAAAGCGAGCTTAAAAAGCTAGGTTTGATGTAATCCTTTGAATCTTGTTGATTAGATAGCAAAGCCCCTCACTGAGGGGCTTTTTTTATGCCTGTGTTTTAGGGTTTGGCTTACCAGCAGCTTTGATAGATAAGCTCTTTAATGATCTTTTGTGAAGGGGCAATGCGTTCCATGGCCAGATACTCATTGGGCTGGTGTGCCTGCTCGATGGAGCCCGGCCCCATCACTATGGTTTCGCATCCTAACTGTTGAATAAAGGGTGCCTCGGTGCAGTAATTAACGGCCACGGCCGCTTGCTGTGAGAGCTTTTCCGCCAATTTGACCAGGGCGCTGTCTTTGCTGCCGGCAAAGGCCGGGATCGGCTCGTGCATATCCCACACTTCCACAGAGCCCGGATAACGTGCGTTGATGTCCTTGGTGGCATCAAGCAACATGGCTTGCAGCTCGGCGATGCTCAGGCCGGGCAGCGGGCGCATATCGAGTTGCAGCTCACAACAGCCGCAAATACGATTGGCATTGTCGCCGCCATGGATATGACCCAGGTTCAGTGTCGGGTAGGGAATTGCAAAATCAGGAACTGAATATTTATTCTTTAGTTCCTCTTTTAATTTCAGCAGCTTTTGAATCACCAGATGCATTACTTCAATGGCATTAATACCGCGCTCCGGATCTGAGCTATGACCGCTTTTTCCTATGATGCGAATGGCCGAAGTCATATGCCCTTTGTGGGTAAACACGGGCACCATGTCGGTAGGCTCGCCAATAATACAGCGCTCGGGTTTTAGATCTGGATAGCGAGCCACTTCCTGAGCTCCGGCCATGGTGGTTTCTTCATCGGCGGTGGCCAGCAGTAATAATGGACGCTGTTGTTTACTGCTATCAAGCTCGGCAATGGCATTGAGCACAAAAGCAAAAAATCCTTTCATATCAATACTGCCCAAACCATATAGCTTGTTGTCTTCGGCCATGAGTGTAAAAGGGTCGCGCTGCCAGCGACCTTCGTCAAAGGGCACGGTATCCGTGTGCCCGGCGAGCATCAGGCCACCTGCACCGCTGCCGCGTTTGGCCAGTAAATTGTATTTGCCGGGGGCGCTTTGCAGCTCGATGACCTCACTGTGAAAACCCAAGGATTCGCACCAGGTTGCCAGCAACTCAATAACACCGCGGTTACTTTGACTTAGGGCCGGATCGAGCGAGCTGATCGAGGGAGCGGCAATAAGTTGCTGGTAGCGCGTAAGAAAATCTGGGTTCGACATATAAATTCCAAATATTTATTCATATCTATTGCATAATAATATAAATGTCTTTATAGTGAATATCAATTCACATTTTCAGCATAAATATTGGTTAGGTAAATGGTTCAATACCTCTTTAGCATAGCGTCACGACGATAGTTCGAGTACACACAAACTCCCTTGTGTGTACTCGCTTTTTTTCGTCGGGCATCTCGCCCGTTACTTACTTTCTGATTTTTGAGTGTAATTAATGAATATTGTAATTATTGGCGCGAGTGGCTACAGCGGTGCAGAGCTAGCCAAATTAGTCGCAACACATCCTCACTTTGAACTTGTCGGCTGTTATGTTTCTGCCGGCAGTGCGGATCTTAATAAACCCCTTAGTGTCTTGTATCCAGAGCACAAAGGCATAGTGGACCTGCCGTTGCAGGGCATGGACGAATCGGCCATTGCCACCATTGCGGCGCAGGCCGATGTGGTGTGCCTGTGTACGGATCACAAAGTCAGTGTAGATCTGGCTCCCCAGTTTCTTGCCAAGGGCCTGAAGGTTTTTGATCTATCCGGCGGCTTTCGCCTTGCCGATGCCGATTTATATGAAGAATTCTATGGTTTTACCCACCAACATCCCGAACTATTAGCGCAGGCCGTTTATGGTTTGGCGGAATGGCACAGCGAAGCGCTGAAAACCGCGCAGCTAGTGGCCGTGGCCGGTTGCTACCCGACCGCCAGTTTAAATGCTCTGAAGCCGTTGCAACAGGCCGGTTTGTTGGCCGCTGAGCAGCAGGTGATCATCAATGCGGTATCCGGGGTAACCGGTGCAGGGCGCAAGGCCAATATCGGCACCCATTTTTGCGAAGTCTCTTTGGCTCCTTACGGCTTGTTTAACCATCGTCATACTCCTGAAATCGAGCAGTATTTGCAGCATCCCGTACTGTTTACACCGCACCTGGGTAATTTTAAGCGCGGCATTTTGGCCACCATTTACGCCACCCTCAATGCCGATGTAACGCTGGATGATGTCAGCGGTGCCTATCAGGTACTGGCCGACGAGCCCCTAATTCGCCTATTGGGCGCCAATCAGGTGGCCTCCATTAAAGGCATTGAAAATCAACCCTATGTCGACATCGGTTGGCATGTTAAAGGGCAGCAGCTGATTGTCAGCGTCGCCATCGACAACCTACTTAAAGGCGCTTCGGGTCAAGCATTGCAGTGCATGAACCTGAATGCGGGTCTGGCCATTAACACCGGTTTGGTATGAGGAACACATGATGACTACTAAGAAAACTTGGGTAATCAAACTCGGTGGAGCGGTATTGAATAATCCCGCGGCGCTCGATGCGCTTTTTGTGGCTCTGGGCTCGCAGCAGGCTAATTTCGTGGTTGTCCATGGCGGCGGTGCCCTTGTGGATCGCTGGTTACATGACGCCGGTTTTGCCACCGCAAAACATCAGGGCTTACGCATTAGTCCGGCGGAGCAAATGCCTTATATCGTCGGTGCTCTGGCCGGGTGTGCCAATAAGCAACTATTGGGCGTGGCCCTAAAAAACAAACTGCAGCCGGTAGGCTTAAGCCTGTTTGAGGCGGGCATTAATGCCGAGCAAAAGCTTAAGGCTCTGGGTCAGGTCGGCGAATGTGTGCCCAGTGCAGACTCTATCTTACCAATGCTTATTGATGCTGGGCGTTTAGCCCTGGTGAGTTCCATCGGTTTTGATGAGCAAGGGAAATGGTACAACGTCAATGCCGATGAAGCGGCGGCGGCCATCGCCAAGTTACTTGGCGCCGAGCTTATTTTTATGACGGATGTAGAGGCGGTGCTGGACCAACAAGGCTGTGCCCTGCATCAGCTGAACAAAGCACAAATCGATGACTTGATTGCACAAGGAGTTATCTCGGGCGGGATGGAGGTCAAAGTAAAGACCAGCCTTCTTGCTGCCCAGCATTTACGACGGGGTGTGTACATCTCCAGCTGGCAAAAGCCAGAAAACCTTATTGCATTGCTCCAAGGGGAGCATGTTGGCACTCAGATCACTATGTAGATAACACCATGAAACAAGACTTTATTACCGGCCTAGAGCTGGATGAAAAAAAGATTTTAACGCTTTTATCCTTAGCACAAAAAATGAAGGCGCAGCCGCAGGATTATGCTCAGGCATTGGCCGGCAAGTCGGTTGTGACCTTATTTGAAAAGCAGAGTCTGCGCACGCGGCTGAGTTTTGATATCGGCATTAACAAGCTTGGCGGCCATGCGGTTTACCTTGACCAGCAAAACGGTGCCATGGGCTCACGTGAGTCGGTGAAAGACTTTGCCCTGAATATCAGCACCTGGGCCGATGCCATCGTTGCTCGGGTTAATCAGCACAAAACGCTGGAAGAGCTCAGTGAGTTTTCTTCCAAGCCAGTGGTGAATTCTCTATGTGACCTTTACCACCCCTGTCAGGCATTAGCCGACTTTTTAACGCTGCAGGAAGTGTATGGCGATGTGAGTCAACTTAAGCTGGCTTACCTAGGTGAAGGAAACAATGTTACCCATTCACTGATGCTGTTGGCGGCCACCTTGGGCACCGACTTTGTGGCCGTATGCCCCAAAGGCAGTAGCCCGGATGCGCAAATTGTGAAGCAGGCGGAGCAAATCGCCGCCAGCAAGGGCGCTTCTATCCTAGTCAGCGACCGAGTTGAAGCGGCGGTAGGAGCTAACGCCCTGTATGCCGATACCTGGGTTTCTATGGGCGATAACACGCCGCTTGAACAGGTAAAAGAAAAATATATGCCATATCAGCTTAACAAACAGCTGCTAGATATGACTGGCGCACAAACAGTTTTACATTGTCAGCCCGCTCATCGCGAGTTTGAAATTACCTCGGATGTGATGGACAGCGACTATTCTAAGATTATTCAACAGGCGGAAAACCGTATGCATGCACAAAACGCCCTGTTAGTTACATTATTAAACCCAAATTTTTAAGGACTTGAGATGAGCACTATTAAAAAAGTTGTATTGGCCTACTCGGGTGGTTTGGATACCTCGGCGATTGTGCCTTGGTTAAAAGAAAACTACGGCTGTGAAGTGGTGGCCTTTGTGGCCGATGTGGGCCAGGGCGCTGAAGAGCTGGCGGGCGTGGAAGAAAAAGCCATTGCCTCGGGCGCATCAGAATGTCACATCGTTGACCTTAAAGAAGAAATGGTTGCCGATTATATCTATCCGACGCTGAAAACCGGCTCTATTTATGAAGGCACCTATCTGCTTGGTACCTCGATGGCTCGTCCTATTATTGCCAAGGCCCAGGTTGAAGTAGCCCGTAAGGTTGGCGCCGATGCCTTGTCGCACGGTTGTACCGGTAAGGGTAATGATCAGGTGCGTTTCGAGTCCTGTTTTGCCGCTCTGGCGCCGGATCTTAAAGTGATCGCCCCTTGGCGTGAGTGGGATCTTTCCAGCCGTGAATCCCTGCTTGATTACCTGGCCGAGCGCAATATTCCCTGTGCCGCGTCGGCGACTAAGATCTACAGCCGTGACGCTAATGCCTGGCATATTTCCCATGAAGGCGGCGAGTTGGAAGACCCTTGGTGTCAGCCAAGCGATCAGGTGTGGACCTGGACAAATTCACCAGAGCAGGCACCAGATCAGCCGGAAATGGTCAGCATCAGCGTAGAAAAAGGTGAGATAGTTGCAGTAAATGGCGAGCAACTCAGCCCGTATCAGTGTCTGGTGAAACTGAATGAACTGGCGGCGCCTCACGGTGTTGGCCGTGTCGATATCGTCGAAAACCGTTTGGTAGGCATGAAGTCGCGCGGTTGTTATGAAACTCCGGGAGGCACGGTGATGATGGCGGCATTGCAGGCCATTGACGAATTGGTTCTGGATAAGGCCAGCCGCAAGTGGAAAGAAACCCTGGGCGGCGAGTTTGCGCATCTGGTCTATGACGGTCGTTGGTTTACGCCATTGAAAGACAGCATCCTGGCGGCGGCCGAAGCATTTGCCGAGTTTGCCAGTGGTGAAGTGGTGTTGAAAATGTATAAGGGTCAGGTTGTAGCTGTGCAGAAGAAATCTCCAAACAGCCTGTACAGCGAAGATTTCGCCACCTTTGGCGCCGATGATGTGTACGACCAATCACACGCCGAAGGCTTTATTCGCTTGTTCTCGTTATCAAGCAGAATATCGGCGTTGAAGAAGTAAGGTAGGAGAAGGCAATGGCACTTTGGGGCGGACGGTTTTCATCGGGTCCAGATGAAGCATTTAAACAGTTTAACGACTCTTTGCCGTTTGACTATGTGATGGCTGAGCAAGACATTATTGGCTCTGTGGCATGGGCGGGAGCGTTAAATCGCGTTGACGTGTTAACCGATGACGAACATCAGCGTTTGGTGGCGGCATTGTATGAGTTACTTGAAGAGGTTCAGGCAAACCCAGGCAGTGTTGCCCTCAGTGGCGAAGAAGATATTCACTCGCATGTTGAGGCGGCGCTGATAAATAAGGTAGGCGACCTGGGTAAGAAGTTGCACACCGGGCGCAGTCGAAACGATCAGGTGGCCACGGACTTCCGTCTGTGGTGTAAGCAAACCGCGAGCACCATTGCCGAGGCCCTTATTGCTACCAAGCAGTCGCTACTTGCCCTGGCAGAGCGGGAGTTTGGTACGGTTTTGCCTGGCTATACGCATTTGCAACGGGCTCAGCCAGTGCTCTTTAGTCACTGGTGTATGGCCTATGTGGAAATGCTAGAGCGTGATGCAGGTCGCCTACAAGATGCCGTTAAGCGCATGGATCAATGTCCTTTGGGCAGCGGTGCCCTGGCCGGGACCGCCTATGCCATTGACCGTGAGCTGCTGGCTCAGGACCTGGGCTTTGCTCAGGCAACCCGCAACAGCTTGGACGCGGTGTCGGACAGAGATTTTGTGGTTGAGCTATTAAGCACGGCGTCGATTTCCATGCTGCACCTGTCGCGTTTTGCCGAAGATCTGATCTTCTATAACTCCGGCGAAGCGGGTTTTGTTGAGCTGGCGGATAACGTCACGTCCGGTTCGTCCTTGATGCCGCAAAAGAAAAACCCAGATGCCCTGGAGCTGATCCGTGGTAAAACCGGACGGGTTTTTGGCGCCATGAGTGCCATGATGATGACGCTTAAGTCTTTGCCCTTGGCCTATAACAAGGATATGCAAGAGGATAAGGAAGGCTTGTTCGATGCGCTACCAACCTGGTTGGCTTGTCTGCATATGGCACAATCCTGCATCAAGGGTATTAAGGTTAACGGCGATAAAACCAGAGCGGCGGCGCAAGGCGGTCATGCCAATGCCACCGAGCTGGCCGACTACCTGGTTGCTAAAGGGATCCCTTTCCGTGAAGGACACCATATCGTCGGCCAATTGGTTCAGGTGGCCATCAGTGAAGGTAAAAGCCTGGAACAACTGACGCTGGAACAATTCCAGGCGGTAAGCAGTGTCATTGACGAGGATGTGTATCCGGTACTGGAGCTTGATGCCTGCCTACAGGCTCGTCAGGCTTTGGGCGGCACCTCGCAACAGCAGGTTGCGCATGCCATTAAGCATGCCAAACAACAGCACTGCATTACGGTACGCGATGCCAACTTACATGATGTTGAAGCCATCAGCGAGTTAATTCAGTATTGGGCCAAGGTCGGCGAGAATTTGCCGCGTGCTAAAAGTGATATGGTGCATTCGATAAATGAGTTTGCGGTCACCGAGGTAAATGGCAAGGTCACCGGCTGTGCATCCCTGTATATCTATGATACCGGTTTGGCGGAGATTCGCTCACTCGGGGTAAACCCAGAATGCGGTGTTAAAGGGCAGGGACGTATGCTGGTGGACCATTTGCTCATCAAAGCCAAAAAATTGGCGCTGAAAAGAGTGATCGTATTAACACGTGTACCCAATTTCTTTGCTAAACTTGGCTTTGAGCAAAGCAGTAAAGACAGCTTACCGGAAAAGGTGATGAAAGACTGTGAACTCTGCCTACGCAAGGAGAACTGTGACGAGGTTGCCATGGATTTCTACCTCCAACATGCTTCCGTAGGCGAGATACCTTGTAAGCTAATTGCTTAAAATTGAGAACGCGTTGCTAACTTTGGCACGCGTTCTGCATTAACTATATCAGTCGCTAAGATTTTTCTTTGTAGTGTGACAGCGGCACCAAGTGTGTTATTTTGACACTGGTGTTAATAAAAATTTAACTTAGTTTATAAAGGAGATTAACTATGCAAGTTAATGCCAACACACAAATTCAAGCACAAGCTTACACCAAGTTACAGCAGCAAACTCAACAACCTACAGTGCAAACTACTAGCACTCAGACGCTACAATCTGATACAGTAACTTTATCAAGTGATGCGGTAGCCGCAAGTGAAGCAGAATTGCAGCGCGGTGGTGGTGATATTCCTGTAGATAAGAAAGAGAATTAAGAGTGACAGCGAGATGAAGGATGGTAGATGAGAAAAGCCTAGCAATCTTTATGGGAGCCTTTGTAGTTTGGGGCTTCCTTATGGCGATGCTTTTCAACCTGATGCTTTTAGGGCTTAAAGCAAAAAAGGATCTCAGGCTTGTATGGGTCAGCATCGTCATGTTTATTTCATACTTCATCAGTGATTCTTTTCATGACTTTTTTCGAACAGCAGACGTTGTAATAACATGGTTTTACTATGATGTTGTGACTCTGATGCTTATCATTCCTGTTATATTCTTGAGTAAAAGCAAAGCGCCTCCAGGTGTCTTGTATGTAGTACTGGGCCTATCATTTAATTCTGCTTTGTTTTTACTTCTTCACTATGACCTTGTTGTAGTAGGGAACAAAGAACGTTGGTGGTTCTGGTCATTCTATTCAATAGGAATAAATGTATCTGACTTTTTAATGATAGTCGCTTTGATCGTCGATAGAGATATTCTTGGTTTAATTACCATTAAAAGCTATGTAAAAAGACAAGTTACGACTCAGAAGTCTTCATTCCTCAATAAATTCACCCAATCCTGTCAGGTACAACAGAGTTAGTAATCCTCCTGACTAGACTCAAAAGTAAGAAATACTTACTGTGGCTTTTTCATTAAAAGAAATCTTCTTACTTTTCAGCTTTGAAGATATAGCTCGGCTTTTCAATGTGTTCATCAATTGGGGCCTGATGATGGCGCTGCTATTCAATTTAGTGAGTTATTCCGCCCCGGAAAAACGCGACTCGTCTCCTTTGCGGTTATGTATGGTCTTGGTGTTATCTTATTTAAGCACCTATTACCTAGAGTGGAACCGCTACATGTATCTATACTGGTCCCTTGCCGATGCGGCCACCATATCACTTCTTTATTTGGTGCAATTAAGAAAAAAGAAAATAGCCGCACTCTACTATTGCATCGCTGGTCTCACCGTTAACTGCCTTCTTCACCTTTGGGTGTATTACGATCTCTATATTACAGGGACTGAAGAATATTGGTGGTTGTGGAGCCTCTATCCCCTGAGCGTCAATGTGATTGATGCCATTATTATCACTGCATTAATTATAAATAGGGACTTTTTAGGATTGTGCCGGGCTGCAAGGAGCTTTAGAGGGAAGTGGTTAGGATTCGCTCCGAATAGTTAGTAAAAAGCCGTGGAAATTGTACGCTTCCATTGACTAAAGTGAGATGCTTACTTCTTCGAGAATACCTGGGTTTCTAGCTGTACTGTTAATATAGTGTTATATTCTGAGTGTTTTTGAATTCCGTTTAATAACCCCTTCTCACTAGGTGAAAAAGTGCCAATAGCCTCGCAAGTCTTACCTACGGCAACGGAAAGTTGAGCCAATGCTACTGGACCCCAATATTCTAGTGCAATTTTATGAATCCGGTGAAATGGGTAAGCTGATCGCTGCCTTTATCAACTGGGGTTTTATGATGGCACTGCTTTTTAACCTGGTAAGCTACTCAGAGTCTGTAAAGCGCGCTAATTCCCCTTTGTGGATATGTGTCATCATTAACCTTTCCTACTTTAGCACGTCATTTATAGAAAGAAGTTCCTTTCAATATTTGCCCTGGGCTTTAGCTGATTTTGTTACCATTGGTGCGCTCTACTTAGTTCAAAAAAATCGTAATCGAATTATTGCCTTGTATTACTGTACGTTCGGCTTAGCCATAAATGGACTACTGCATCTCTCGCTCTATATCGATTTATATATCAGAGGCAACTATGAGCCTTGGTGGTTTTGGAGTCTATATTCGGTAGGCATTAATTTGAATGATGCTCTGATGATCATCGTGCTGGTTGTTAATAGAGACTTCTTAGGGCTTTGCCGGTTTGGGTGCTGGTTAAAAGCCTTTGTAGGGCGAGATAATAAATTAGATAAGGGTCTCTATTAAATGTTTTTTGCCGGCCCAGAGCTAGGGCAATTGTTAAGTACCTTCGTGAATTGGGGCTTTATGATGGCGCTGCTGTTTAATCTTTGAGCTACTCAGAGGTTAAGTATCGAGCGCGGTCGCCCTTATGGCTTTGCTTGACGATCAACCTGTCTTACTTCGCCACCTCTATTGTTGAGGTGGATTATTATAAATATCCCTTCTGGGCTAGCGCAGACTTATTGACCATAGTTGCCTTGTTTATCGTTCAAGGGAGGCGGGTAAAAATACCTGTGCTTTATTACTGTGCCGTGGGGTTGGTGCTTAATGCCATGCTGCACATAGTGATGCATTTAGATATAGTCATTCAGGGCAATAGGGAGCCTTGGTGGCTATGGAGTCTATATTCGATAGGCATCAATTTGAATGATGCCTTGATGATCATCGTGCTGGTGGTTAACCGGGACTTCCTTGGCCTGTGCCGCGCTGGCCGTTTATTAAAAACGGTATTCCAGCGCCATGCTCACGGCTGAGTGGGTATCCGAGTCAAGAGCATTGGACTCACGCCACAAATGCCCGGTGATATTGACTAAGGCGCCAAATATCCCCTGCTGATAGCCGATCTCAAGACGAGAAATATCGGTATCCATCTGCTCTTTTTCGATGCGACCAAGCTTAAGGTGTGCACCATAGCCGCCTATGCGATGATAGGTGGCCCCAAGCGTCAGAGCTTCGGCATCTGCGCCTATGGCCGGGCCTAGGTTCTGCTCTCTATGCTGGTAGCCTTGTGTGATACCCAGGTTGCCATAGTTACAGTTGTACTCGGGTAAGTGCGATACGCACTCGCTGCTGGTATCCGTGTACTCGATATAACCGCTGAGCAGCGCCTGCTCAGTACCATAGTGGGTTTGCGCACCCAAGGTAAAGGCGCCGTCTTCGGCGATTAGGGCGGATTCAATGTGGCCGGCATATTCGCCATAGATGGACACGGGCACCGTGCCGATAAGGGTCGAGTATTTAATATCCAGGCTGCTGAGCTTTTGCTCGTCGGCCAGTTCGTCTGCGTTTATCACCATACCGCTTAGTGAGTCGGGGTAGTGCAACCATTCGCTCTTGGTTTGGCTTAAGCCAAGTTCAAGGCCTTGAATGGGGGTCGCACTGAAGCGCCAGCCCCAGAAATCGCCGTCTTCGACTTTTTCTTCGCCAATTTTACTCACCTGGCTTTGCTGCTTGGCGGCAATGGCTGTGAAGTTCCAAGCACCGATAAAGGCAAGCCAGCTTGGGCCATAGTAGTTGGTATCGTGGCGAGTTAGGCGCACGCCGGTCATGGCCTGGGCATTGTTTGACAGCGCCAGAGCATTTTCCTGACCGGGTCCCCACCAGTGGTGAATTTTTTCGCCACTGAGCGACCAATTGCCTAACAGCGCGGCGACGTAACTGCCATCGTAATTAATATATTCGCCGTCATTGCTGTCGTCGCGGTAGCTTACGCTTACCTTGGCACTGGCGGTTTTGCCGGTCAGGCTGCCGCTTGTTTCTATGCCACTTTTGGCCTGGTTGCGTGGGCCAAAGCCTTGAATTGTGTGCGGTTCGGAATTGGTAAATACGCGTACGCGGGAGACCGTGCCTTGCTGCGCATATTTCAATGCATGTTGTACATGGTAGTAAGCAAACCGCGCCTGCGGCGTTAACTCCTGCACCGATACTGCCTGTAAATCACCGGCAATGCCTTTCCACATCAGCGGGTAGGTGTTCACGGGGCGGTTAATAACGCCTTGATTTACCAACATATCAATCGAGCTGCGTAGCAGTGCTGAGTCGGGATCAATCCAAGGGCTTGCGTGGGCCTGAGCGGCACACAAGGAGGCGCTAAGAGCTAGCGCACAACGAGACAGGGTCATTTTGATAGTTTTTCCTTTAATGCTGCGGCCACTTCGGGCGCAACAAATTCTGATACATTGCCGCCATGCAATGCGACTTCCTTGACTAGGGTTGAGGAAATAAAGGTATTTTCCTCCGCAGGGGTAAGAAACACGCTTTCCAAGTCGGGGTTCAACCTGCGATTCATATTGGCGAGCTGAAATTCGTATTCGAAATCAGACACGGCGCGAATGCCACGCACCAGCACATTCGCTTTTTGCGTCTTGGCCAAATCGGCCAGCAAACCGCTAAAGCCAATCACACTGACATTGTCCAAATGGGCAACGATTTTTTGTGCCAAGGCAACCCGTTCATCGAGGCTAAAGCAGGGTTTTTTGTTCGGGTTGTGGGCGATTGCCACTATCACACGATCAAACATTTTTGCCGCGCGCTCAATTAGATCCAGATGGCCATTGGTTAAGGGATCAAAGGTGCCAGGATATAGTGCGGTTACCTTCATTATCGTTCTCATTTTTCTAAGGTGCTGAGCGCATTTTAACAATCTTTGCCTTCGTTGCCAGCCCCAAATTGGCGACAATCAAGGAGTCATTGTTCAGCCAAGCCAAGATTGTTTATACTGCTAGCGATAAAAAGCTGGGTAGAAGTAAATATGAGTACTAAGGAACGCATTATTCAGGCGAGCATTGAATTGTTTAATCGCCACGGCGAACGCGCCATCACCACCAATCATATCGCCGCCCATTTGGGCATAAGCCCGGGTAACCTTTACTATCACTTTAAAAATAAAGAAGATATTTTGCGGCATATTTTTGTGCTCTATCGTCAGCACCTGGACACTCAGTTCAAGCCGCTGCAAGACGATGTTGAAGTGTTGAGTCAGTTAACCCATTATTTTGATGCCTTGTTCGAGCTGATGTGGAATTTCCACTTCTTCTACGACAACATGACCGACATTCTCGCCCGCGATGCGGAATTAAAGGCCGACTACATTCAATTCCAACAAAGACTGTTTGAGCAGGTAAAAGACATAGTCCTGGTGTTAAACAACAAGGGTATTATTGCCATTGCCGATGAAGATGCGGCGGAGCTCACCCATATGCTTAAGCTGACGGTGAGCTTTTGGACACCATACATCAAGGCCCGACGCCAAAGTGGCGAGCTTAATCGCGCTGATATCTATCAGGGGCTACTTAAGGTGATCACCCTGTTCTCCGCCTTCGCTACCGACGCCGGCCGCGAACAATTAGCGGCATTAAAGCAAACCTATCAGCTACGTCAGGAAAACCTCTAGTGGCTTAAAGCAGCGTAGTTGCAACATCTTCGCTATTATTTCCGTAAGCGCGCTGTTTTGTTATAATCGCGCGCTTTGAATCCATGGTCGCGGAAAATGGCATGTGTCTGTTAGCCGTCGGCCTTTATTGAGCCGCTACGAGTAAGTCATGATCAAGTTTATTGTTAAGTTGCACCCGGAGATTGCGATCAAGAGTAAGTCTGTTCGCAAGCGTTTTACCAAGGTTTTGGAAAACAACATCAAGATCATGATGCGTCGCATTGATGAGCAGGTAAAGGTACGCAACAACTGGGATAACCTCACGGTTGAATCGCTGAGCGCTGATGAGGCGGTGCGTGCCGAGATGGCGGACGCCCTGGGTCGCATTCCCGGTATCGTGCTGTTTAACGAGGTCACCGAAGTGGAATTTACCACTTTGGATGATATTTACCAGCAGGCTCAGCTGTTACTTGCCGATCAAATCGCCGGTAAAACCTTTTGTGTGCGATGTAAGCGTCAGGGTCAGCATGACTTTACCTCCACCGATGTGGAGCGTTATGTAGGTGGTGGCTTAAACCAGCACGTTGAAGGGGCGCGGGTAAAACTGAGTCGCCCGGAAGTAACGGTAAAGATTGAAATCAAGGACCAGCGCGCCTACATAGTAACTCACGCCCACAAAGGCATGGGCGGCTTCCCGTTGCCAACCCAAGAAGACGTGCTGTCGCTGATGTCAGGCGGTTTCGATTCAGGTGTGGCCAGCTATCAAATGATCCGCAAGGGTGCCCGCACTCATTTCTTGTTCTTTAATCTCGGCGGCGCCGCTCATGAAATCGGTGTTAAGCAAGCCAGCCATTATATCTGGTCGCGCTTTAGCTCCACTCACAAGGTGAAGTTTATCACCGTTGATTTCGAGCCCGTGGTAGCGGAAATTCTGGAAAATATCGAAGACTCGCAGATGGGCGTGGTGCTCAAACGCATGATGATGCGTGCCGGCAGTCAGGTGGCCGAAAAACTCGGTGTTCAAGCCCTGGTAACCGGAGAAAGCATAGGTCAGGTTTCAAGCCAAACCCTGGCTAACCTGAGTGTCATTGACCGGGTAACCGACACCCTGATCCTGCGTCCGCTTATTCAGCACGATAAGCAGGAGATCATCGATATCGCCCGTGCCATCGGTACCGCGGAAATGGCCGAGGCCATGCCCGAGTACTGTGGTGTGATCTCGCGCAAGCCTACGGTTAAAGCCAAGCTCGATGTGATTGAGAAACAAGAGCAAAACTTTGACTTCGAGGTACTTGATACGGTCGTGGCCAATGCCACCATCATGGATGTGCGTGACATAGAAACCCAGGCCAGGGAAGAAGTGAAAGAAGCAGAGTCGGTCTCGCAGTTGCCGTCGGGTGCGGTCGTGGTGGATATTCGTTCGCCGGAGGAAGAAGACGCCAATCCACTTGAGCTGGACGGCATCGAGGTCGTGCACCTGCCGTTTTTCCGCCTTGCCACCAAGTTTGGCGACCTGCCTCAGGATAAGGAATATTACCTTTACTGTGCCAAGGGCGTGATGAGCCAGTTGCAGGCGCTGATCCTGCATGAAAATGGCTTTAAAACCGTTAAGGTGTATCGCCCTTAATACGCTGATAATATAGCTGATTAACCGGCGCAGCCAAACCTAATTGCTGCGCCGTTTTATACACATAGCCGCACATGGCATCAATTTCCGTTTCCCTTCCCAGTAGCTTGTCTTGCAGCATAGAGCAGCGATTATCCGCGGTCTGCGCCATTACCCGGTACGCCATATTAAGCGCCTGCACCAAAGAGAAATCTAGGCCCTGAGCCCTGGCCACGCCTATGGCCTCTTGAACCAGCGCCATAATGTCGCTGGCATACTCGGGTGCACGCAGGGCGCCATTGCGCTGCTGTCGCCAGGTAGCCACCGGATTAATGGCTAGGTTGACCAGCAGCTTTTGCCAGCGGGCGCGGTGGATATTGTCGCTGCCCACCAGATTCGGTATTTGTTGTTGCCACAGCGGTAATTGCCTTGCCAGGCATTGCTGTGCCACCTTGTTGGCGGCCCCGAGCGTGCTTAGGCCCTGACTTACATGCACCACCTTATCCGCCGCCGGTTTATAGGCCGCTTGTTGTGTCAGCATAAAATACAGCGCCTGCTGCGGTCCCAACAGCTGGTTCAGCCCGTTTAAATCGCTCATGCCGTTATGGCTGATAATAATCTGGGCGTCTTTGTTAAGTGCCGGCAGCAGCGGCGTAAGCGCCTCAACAACCTGGTGGGCCTTGGTAAAAAGCCAGAGTTCGCCTATTTGTTGTGGCACCCGTTCTCCTGAGGGAAGGGGGCAAGACTGAACCTGCAAGGCTTCGCTGTGCGCCTGATAACTGTATTGATACTGTTGTGGGTGGTGGGGCCTGGTCAGTAGGGTGACCGGGCGGTGGTCACTAAAAAGTTTGGCAAAGGCCAGGCCAAGGGCGCCCGGACCTAAGATATAAACCGGCGTTAGCTGTTCTTTTTTTGCCATCGTGTTTGCCAAATATAGTGCAGAACAAAGTAGCTGGCGGCGCCACAAGCATCGGCGACAAAGTCGGCGACAGAAGCCTGACGGTGGGGCAGCATGCCTTGCATCCATTCGATGGCGGCGCCGTAAAGGCTAAGCAGAATAACCTGGACGATAAAGGGAATTTTAAAGGCTTTATCCATAATAAAAGCAAGGATAAAGAAAATACCAAAGTGGGCGACCTTATCTATGTGTGGAAACAGGTTTACCGCTGCGCCTTTAACTTCTTTGGCAAACAGCATAGTAAAAACAACTAGGCTAATTAAAAACAACCCCTTATAGACACGGCGCGTCACTATCACTACCTTAAAATCTGGTGAAAACGCAGGCAGTATAACAAACTAAAACCTGAATTCACTGTGTACCAATGCACAAAATTGCAAATCTCAGGGTATAATCACAAAAATTTAAGTTTAGGAGAGCCCCCATGCCTTCATTTGATATCGTCTCTGAAATCGAGATGAGCGAAGCAAAAAATGCCGTTGAAAACGCCAAACGCGAATTGGAAACACGCTTTGACTTTCGTGGTGTCGACGCCAAAATTGAGCTTAACAACGAGCAAATCGAGCTGACCGCTGAAGCCGAACAGCAGGTAATGCAATTATTCGATATTTTTGCCAGCAAAGCATCCAAGCGTGGTCTTGACGTAAACAGCTTTGAGATCCAAAAAGCCGACCTGCATGGTAAATACGTGACCCGTAAGGTGGTCATGAAGCAGGGTATTGAAAAAGACGTGGCCAAGAAGCTGGTTAAAGCCATTAAAGACAGCAAGATCAAGGTACAGGCCGCGATTCAAGGCGAAGAAGTACGAGTGACGGGTAAAAAGCGTGATGACCTGCAAGCCGCCATGCAAGTGGTGCGCGAAGCCGATCTTGGTCAGCCGTTCCAGTTTAAGAACTTCCGCGACTAAAACAACCCGATTCTAAGGTTGTAATCATTTCGTCAATGGATGTATAGACGTCCATTGACTTTCCCCTCCTTACTGCGCACAATAACGCCGCCTTGTTATGGTGCCTTGCAGAACTCGCCCATTGGTTATGTGCTCAGGGATAATCGGGAAGTAGGTGTGAATCCTACGCTGCCCCCGCAACGGTGATTTTGGTATTTGCCAATCAGTCCGGAGACCGGCCATAACGCTTATCTAACCAACTATAATCCTGTGCGGTGGGCGCGGGTTAAGGGATCTACATGTATAGCAAAACCAAGGTGGCGTTGTCTTTGGCGGCACTTTTCTCTGCATCTGTGGCGGCGCAGTCACAGCCAATCGAACATATCACGGTCACGGCCAACAAATTTGAACAGCCTCTTGATAAGGTGCTGGCCAGCGTCAATGTGATCACCCGTGAAGACATTGAGCATGCCGGCGTGCGCGACTTACCGGCGCTGCTTTCTAATTATGCCGGTATCGACATTGTCCGCAGCGGCGGCCAAGGGCAAACCAGTAGCTTATTTATTCGCGGTGCCGCCAGCCGTCACTCGCTGGTGGTTGTGGACGGCGTTCGTGTTGGCTCCGCCAGCCTTGGCTATAAGGCCTTAGAAACCTTGCCACTGAACAGTATTGAGCGGGTGGAGATCATCCGTGGTGCCCGCGCTGCCTGGTATGGCTCAGATGCCTTGGCCGGGGTGATCAACATCATCACCCGCAATGGCGACAGCCAATCCCTGTCGGTATCGAGCGGCAGCGACAACTATGTGAATGTTCAGGGAGCTTATGCCCTGACTCAGGGCGCCTTTAAGGGCGCTATTAACCTGGGTTATGAACAAACCGATGGTTATGACGTGACCACGGGACAAGACCCGGACCGCGACGGTTATGAAAACCAAAATATTGGCGCTCGCTTAAGCTATGACTTTGATACCTTAGGTAAGCTGGAGTTTGTCGGTCAATACAGCGACGCGGAAGTCGAGTACGACGGCACCAGCAGCGATTTCAGTAAGTTTGAAAACTACCACCTGCAACTGGGCTGGCAAAAAGCACACGGCCGTTATGCCCATACTCTGAAAACCGCCTTGGTAAAGGACGACAACTTCAACACCCTGAAAAACCCATACCCGGGTTACAAGGCCAATCAGTACATTACCGAGCGCGACGAGCTAGGTTATCAGCTTAATATCGCGTTAGGTGACGCCCTGACCATCAGCTCGGGTCTGGATTATTACTATGAGGATGTGGGCGACTCCATCAATGCCTACGCCCTTGAAGGCCAGCCACAGTCGGGTTTTGTCAACGAAACACAAAGCAACAAGGGCGTGTATCTGGGTGCCTACTATAGCCATGATGCCTTTAGCACCAATGCCGTGGTACGTAACGACGATCACAGCGAGTTTGGCGGCGAGTCGACCTATAATCTGGCGTTTGGCGTCCCTTTCGCCGATATCGCAACCTTACGCGCCAGCTACGGCACCGGCTTTAAGGCGCCGACCTTTAACGACGCCAGCTCAATTTGGGGTGCCAACCCTAACCTGCAGCCGGAAGAGTCGACCAATGCCGAGCTCGGCCTGCGCTTAAATCTGGCTGGCGGCCAGTACGATGTGGCGGTTTATAAAAACACCTTCGACAACCTCATCGACTGGGGCGTCAATGGTCCGGAAAACGTCAACAAGGCCAGCTTTGAAGGCATTGAGGTCAGCGCCGAGGTCGCCGACTGGTTTGGCATTAATCACACGCTGAACTTCAGCTATGTGGATGCCCAGGACGACAACAGCGGCGAAGACCTGGTACTGCGCGCCAAGCGCACCTTTAACTGGGGTCTGGGTAAGGAATTTGATAAGTGGTATGTGGGCGCACAGCTGCAATACCGCTCGGATCGCGTAAGCTATTACCGCACTCACCTGCCAAGCTACACCTTGCTTAATGTGAATGCGCGTTATCAGCTGGTGGACAATATCAGTTTTGATTTTGCCATTGAAACCCTGACCGATAAGGAATACGTCACCAATGTTGCCGCCACGGACTGGACCACGGGTGCCATTACTTCTGAATATATCGGCGCCGAGCGCAAAGTATATGCAGGGGTGAGCTTATCGCTGTAATTGATGAAGGCCTCCGAAAGGAGGCTTTTTTTGTCGGGCCGCCGACAACGGTTCTAACCGATATCTTTTATCGAGCCGCCGACATTTGCTTTAACTGATAGATCTTGTCGCGTTGGCGACAACAACCAAAGAGGGAGTGATTCGACTCCCCCTTTGGAAACCCCGCGAACCCGTGATTCGCTATTGCTTGCGAACTCGGTTTTTTGTTAAGCGTTCCGCTTAGCTTCGACACGGTTTAACGAGGTGTCCTACCTCGATAAACCTAACTTCGCATCCATGCTCCGTTGTCTCAAGCACGCTCCACAACAAAAGCCGATTTCTACAGCGCGAATCTAAACGGGAAGATCGATAACTGTTAGTTTGGAGGTGTTCGATTGGCCGCTGATACTGAGTGAGAAACTAAAATACATAGAGAGCCAAGCAAGGTTCGAATAAGTGAAGGCACGTTTGTTGGCTTCTTTCTTGATTGCTTGTGAGAAAAACACCTGATAACTTGCTGCTATTATTGAATAAAAATTTTATTAGTGGGAAGGGGAGGCTGTGGATAACTTCCTTAACCGTGAATTCGCACTAATACGCTGTTAGAACTCAATGGAGAGAAAGTGTCAAATCGCACAAATAAAGACCTAAACAGATTTATTGCACATCTTCCATTAGATAGTACTGATAAAGTGACTGTTGTGTTGAAGGGGCATTTATTGGTTGAGGAGCTATTAACAGAGTTTGTAGGCTTAAATTTTTCGCGCCCTAACAAATTAAAAGATGCACGTTTCTCATTTCATCACCTTCTTTGTATTGCAAGAGCAATCTCAAAAGAAGATTCAAATGACAATCTATGGTCAAGCATAGAAAAACTGAATGGCCTACGTAATAAACTTGCTCATTCTTTAGAACCCAAAGATTTAGAAAAGCGCATTAATGACTTCATAGCACAATTATCTGATTTCAATTCGCAAAATGATTATGTTTCTCCAGATTTAAAAATTGGTACTCTTGCAGCATGTATTTTGGCTATTTGTTTAACACTTTCTGCTAAGATAAATAACACAAATGAAAGCTAAATTAAAAAAGTTCTAATAAGTCAAGGCATAGGACGCAAGCGCCTATGCTTGAAGCGTTACCAAACTTCCGCTATTGGCTCTTAACTGCATTATAGATTGCGATAATCTTGCTGTAGAGCGCTGGTGTAACAGCCTAACCCCCTTACATTGCATCCGAAACGCGAGACGAGAAGAGTAATCGCCCGTGGGATTACGGGTGAAAACATGCCCAGTACATGGATGTGCTGTGCATGTTGGTTACGTTCATTTCTCGTGGCGCGTTGAGGAAATAATGCAATGTTGGGGCGCCTTGGGGTTCCAAGGGGTGGTTGGCGTAAACCACCCTTTGGGTGTCGTCGCCACCGCGACAAGATCTAAACTTATATGCTTTTGTCAGGAGGTTACTGGGCATTGACTGCTTTGGCTGTAAGCCAAAAGCAATAATGTGTCACACCAAATATGCATCAAATTCCTTCTCAAACTTGGCTATTTTCGGAGCAATAAGCAGGTTGCAATAGGGCTGCTGAGGATTGGCGCTAAAGTAATCCTGATGATAGCTCTCGGCGGCATAAAACTCCTGGGCCGGAACGAGTTCGGTGACTATGGCATCGTCCAGGTGCTCTTGCAGACGTTCCATCACCAGCTCGGCCTGATGTTTTTGCTGATCGCCATGGTAAAAGATCACGCTGCGATACTGGGGGCCGATATCATTGCCCTGACGGTTTAAGGTGGTGGGGTCGTGCAGGGCGAAAAACATCTTTAATAGCGTGGGATAGTCAATCATGTGTTCATCGTAGATCAGCTGCACCACCTCGGCGTGACCTGTGTCTTCGGCACAAATTTGATGATAGGTGGGGTGCTCAACATGACCGCCGCTGTAGCCGGAAGAAACCTGTTGCACGCCTTTGACTCGCCTGAATGCGGCGTCGATACACCAAAAGCAGCCACCACCGAAGGTGGCTGTGCGTAGCTCACTCATTACTCAGCTTCCTGTTTGCATTATCTAGTTCAAGTGTAGCGCGATTAAGTGCTAAGCGGTTGCTTTAATACCAATTCACTTAAATAGCCAATCATTTATCCAGCGCTATATCTGATCACATACTTAACAGAATTGGTACAAGCAAAAAAGGCAGATTGCTCTGCCTTTTTTATTGCCGTTACTCCTCCTGTAACGGATGCTGCTGCGCCTGGTTGTTGAGGCGATGCTGCAAGAACTCCGGCGATTGGGTTTTACGCGCCAGGGCATAATAGGCGCTGGGCACCACAAACAGGG
Source organism: Pseudoalteromonas sp. T1lg48 (assembly GCF_002964785.1). GTDB lineage: Bacteria > Pseudomonadota > Gammaproteobacteria > Enterobacterales > Alteromonadaceae > Pseudoalteromonas. The sequence goes on along the minus strand of NZ_PQCC01000002.1, from coordinate 316,640 downwards.
TCAGCAAGGTGGCCACGGTGACGCCGGTGAAGATCACCACACCTATTACCAGGCGACTTTCCGCCCCTGGACCGCTGGCCAGTACCAGGGGCACCGAGCTCATAACCGTGGTCAGCGAAGTCATGATAATAGGACGTAAGCGCTGTTTGGACGCTTGCAACAGCGCGGCGCTAAACTCCATGCCCTTGTCACGCAACTGGTTGGCAAACTCCACAATCAGGATACCGTTTTTCGCGCTCAGACCGATGAGCATAACAATCCCTATCTGACTGTAGATATTCAGGGTCAGCCCGGTGGCGTAAAGGCCAAACAGCGAGCCGGCAATGCCCAAAGGCACGGTCAGCATGATCACAAAGGGGTGCACAAAGCTTTCAAACTGCGCCGCCAGCACCAGGAAGGTCACGGTCAGCGCCAGGATAAATACATACACCATGGCCGAGGCTCCTTCATAGAAGAGTTGCGACTCGCCCTTGTAGTCGATGGCGCCGTCGATGTCATTTTCTTCCATCGCCACCTGGTTGAGGAAGCTCAGCGCCTCTTCCAGGGTGTAGCCATCGGCTAGGTTGGCGCTTAGAGTAATGGCACGCATGCGGTTATAACGATTTAGGCGTGAAGCGGTGGCCTCTTCGGAAACGGTGATCAGGCTGTCCAACGGCACCAGCTCGCCGGAGCGGGAATTAACATAGATATTTGACACGTCCTGAGGGCTGGCAAAGTCTTGTTTCTCACCCTTTAAGATCACATCGTATTCTTCACCGCGGTCTATAAAGGTGGTGACGCGGCGCTGACCCAGCATGGTTTCCAGGGTACGGCCGATATCCGAGACCGACACCCCTAAATCGGCGGCCTTGTTTTTATTTATGCTCACCAAAAATTGCGGGAAGGTCTCTTTATAGTCATGGTCGATACGCACCAGTCCCGGATTTTGCTGAGCGCGGGCAATGATGCGATCGCGCCAGTCGGCCAGTTCGTCATAATCATTGCCTTGCAGCACAAATTCGATGGGGCGCGATGAGCCGCCACCGCCTATGCCGCGACGCATAATGGCAAAGGCGCGGACGTCGGTCACTTCACGCATCTTGCCACTGATCTCGCCCATCACCGACCAGGTATCACGCTTGCGCTCATCCCAGTCGGCCATGCCGATAATGGCCACACCGCCCTGGCCGCCCCAGCCAGGCACACGCACCAGCACACGGTTAAGCTCGCCGGACTCCACATAAGGCAGCAGACGCTCTTCAATTTTGGCCATGTTTTCGGCGTTGTTTTCGTAGCTGGCGCCTTCGGGGCCATTCATCATCACGAAGAAGGTACCGCGGTCTTCTTTGGGTGTTAATTCCGATGGAATTTTTTGAAACAGGCCATAACAGGCGGCGCCGGCCAGTATCAACATAATGGTGAGCATGCCGGAGCGGCGAATATTGCCTGCCAGGGTGCGCTCGTAGGCGCCTTCTAAGCGGGCAAACTGACGGTCCATCCATTGGCTAAAGCGTCCCGAGTTGGCACTTTGTTTAAGCACCTTGGAGCACAGCGCAGGGGAGAGCGTCAGCGCGGTCACGCTGGAGAAAAACACCGCAGCACTGACCGCCATGGCAAATTCGGTGAACAGGGCGCCGATACGACCGTCCATAAAGACCAGGGGCACAAATACCGCTATAAGCACGAGGGTGGTGGCGACGATGGCAAAACCCACCTCGCGAGCCCCGCGATAGGCGGCAAGCAGGCGCGGCTCACCGAGCTCGATACGACGGTGGATGTTTTCCAGCATAACAATGGTGTCATCCACCACCAGGCCGATGGCCAGTACCAATGCCAACAGGGTAAGAAGGTTAATGGAGTAGCCCATGGCCAGCAGGAACATAAAGCTGCCGATCAGCGCCACCGGCACGGTTACCGCCGGAATTAGGGTGGCGCGAATGTTGCCAAGGAATAAGAAGATGACTAACACCACCAGACCCATGGAAATGGCCAGGGTGCGATACACCTCGTTAATCGATTCTTTAATAAAGATGGACGAGTCGTAGCTGTCTTCTATGGTCGTACCCGGGGGTAGGTTGCGTTTAATGTTTTCCAACTCTTTGCGGGCGTTTTCCACCACGGTCAGGGTGTTGGCCTTGGCCTGTTTAACTATCCCCAGACCTATCATATTGCGGCCGTTACCACGGAACATACTTTCTTCGTCGGCGGCTTCAAGTTGCACATCGGCTACTTCATTTAAGCGTACCAGGTAACCGCCATCACCGCGGGCCACCACGAGATTACGAAAATCCTGCGGATCGAGGTAACTACGGGCGGTGCGAACCGAGAAATCACGGTCTTTAGACTCTATTTCCCCGGCCGGAAGCTCAACGTTTTCGGCGCGCAGCACGCGCTCGATATCGGCGGCGGTAATGCCGCGAGCGGCCATGGCCTGACGATTAAGCCAGATTTTCATGGCGTATTGGCGTTGACCACCAACGCGGACATTGGAGACGCCGTCCACAACCGCGAGGCGGTCGACGATATAACGCTGGGCATAGTCCGATAATTGCAGGGTATCCATGGTGTTACTGTTAAGTACAAACCAGGCGATCGGGCTTTCATCGGAGTCGGACTTTGACACCTCCGGTGGGCGCACCTGATCCGGCAGGCTATCCAAGGCGCGGGAAACTCGTTCGCGCACGTCATTGGCGGCGGCATCGATATCGCGGTCGATATTAAATTCTATGGTGATATTGGAGCGACCATTGCGGCTCGATGAGGTAATGCTTTTAATACCTTCGATGCCGGAAATTCGGTTTTCGATCACCTGGGTGATCTTGGTTTCGATTATCTCCGCCGAGGCTCCGGTGTAGCTGGTGCTGACACTGACTATGGGGCTTTCAATATCGGGATATTCGCGCAGCGGCAACATAGAGAAGGCCACCAAACCGAAGGTGAGCAACAACAGGTTAATAACGATGGCGAAGACGGGGCGTTTTACCGCGGTATCGGTGATCCTCACTGTTCGCTCTCCTGTGCATTCACCGGTGAGCCGGAACGAATTTTAATAACGCCCTCTGTCACTACCTGATCGCCCGCTTGTAAGCCTGAGCTGATGCCAACCCAGCCGTTGTAGCGTTTATCGACCTTCACTTCCACTTCTTTGGCGATGCCATCGACTACCTGAAACACAAAATGCTTGTCCTGGCGGGGAATAATGGCTTTTTCTGGTACCAGCAGGGCCTCATAGGTTTTTAGTTCCAAGGCGGTATTCAGTAGCATGCCCGGACGTAATAGGGCTTCGTTATTGGTAAAGCTGGCGCTGATGGGCACGCTGCGGGTGTTGATATCGACCCGCGAGCCAACATGAGTGACCTGACCCTTGAAGGTGCGTGCCGGGTAAGCATCGCTGCGCGCGGTAACTGCCATGCCAACACGCAACTGTGCCAGGTATTTTTCCGGCACATTAAAGTCGACCTTGATCACGCTGATATCATCTAGTGTGGTGATTTCCGTGCTGCTGGAGACAAAGGCCCCCTTAGAAATCATGCGCTTGCCCAGGGTACCTGCAAAAGGAGCGCGCACCTGCATTTCTGCCAGCTTGGTTTTGGCTCCCTCAAGCTGTGCCTGAGTGGCTTCAAATTTGGCTCTTTGTTCTTCCAGTAATGACTTGGCCGCCGCTTGCGAGCGGGCCAGCTCGGTCAAACGATTTAATTGGCGTTCTACCTCGGAGAGGTTGGCCTCTAGCTCTTTTACTCTGAGCTGCTCTTCGGTGTCACGCAATTGCACCAGAAGCTGTTGCGCCTTAACCAGCTCGCCATCGTCAAAGTAAATCTCATCGGCGTAGTCGCTCTGCGCGCTTTTAATAAAAATGGCCTGATTGGCACGGCTGCTGCCGATGCTGTCAACGCTTACGGCGCGTTGTTGTTGTGTAACCGTGTGCACCTGCACCTTGGTTGGTTGCATTTGCCGGGTATTTTGTTGCGATTGGCCGTTAGGCAGGTACAAATAAACGCACAATCCCAAAAAGATAATAATAAAAACGGGAAACAGCGCTTTGCCCGAGTGCCTACTGTGGTTCATTGATAATGCCTTATGTTGTTTTAGCCCGAAGATAGTTTACGAATTTGTCGGCGCACACATAGACCGCCAATCCTGTATTTTTGTGTGTTAACCGAAAATAACGATTTTGTGATGAATAATCAGGGTCTGTTGACCTTTGTTGTTTGTTTCTGCAGCAGTTTGTAGTGAATTTATACAAGGCGGCACATGTGTAGTGTAGTTATTCTACATAAACATGTAACAACACAGTAGAAATGCGCTACACGCGCTGCCCTAAGGGTTCATCTAAACGCATCCTGCTCTGTGTTGCTCGCTATGTACATAGAGTGACTATGCATCATAACAAGCGTCGTGATCAGAATGCGTTTAGATTGAACATAAAGTAAACCGCAAAGATAAACAGACCCTACAGTTTTTGTTCACAAAACAAGAACAATAAAGGCAACTAGCCATTGCCACGTATCTTTATATACACTCAAGAGTAGAGTATAGAAGTAGGGGGCGGGTTATGGCGCACAATTCTTCGCCACAGCATCAAGGTGAGCGGCAGGATCAAGGGTATCAGGGCGCGAAGATCCGCGCGCAGGGCTCGCGTTATGGAGCCCAAACCTTGTTGATCAGCGCCTGTGTATTACTGGTGCTGGTGGCGGTCATGAAGTTCCGCCCCGGTGAGGTACTGCTGGCGGAAATTTTTATTCTTAGCGCCTCTTTAGTCGGTGTGCTGGTGGGCTTTCTTAAATTACGCGAACCCTTTTATAGCATCTATCTCGATAGCGATAAGCTGAGTTATAACCATAAGTACGGCTGTTGGCAGTTGCAGGTGAGTAACCTGGCCCGGGTTGGTGTGGTGCAGGTGCATCGTCAGGGAGAGTGTTTGGATCTCAATGTAATAGGCATCTGTGTCCGTCATGAAGACGAGTTTTTACGGCGGTTATCGCCGCGTCTTGCCGGGCGCTTGTTGATAGAGCAGCGCCATTTTCTGCTGCAGGCCATCAAGGCTTACTGCCATGATGGCAAAGAATGCCCCCCCCATTGGCTGGTAGAAGACACCGAGTATGTCAGCGATACCGGCTGCAAATATACTGGATTATTGGCCATGTTTGCTAATAGAATGAAAAACTTAAAACTATTGACCGGATACCATATCCTGCTGCCGGCGGCGGCATTGGATCGCGATATTTGGACCTTCAGTTATATGTTACATCGTTGGCAACAAGACCCGGTGCTTACCGTGTCCCGGTTGCGGCAAGAGCTGTCTGCAGCAAGTAGTAAATGACAGAGGAAATTCTTCATGGCCGATGAAAGAGCGTTTATTAAAAGTGGTCGTAACACCCTGATCCACAAAATTAAAAAGGTGGATCTAGTGGTCGTTAACGGTGAACACCACCCAAAAATCAAGGTAACTCAGCATGGTCTTGAGCCCTTTAAAGAGTCGTTACCGCGCAATCGCCGCGAAGCCAGGGAGCGCTACCTGGAGGTAGTGCATGTTGCCAGCGCCGATATTTTCGCCGAGGAAAAACGCCTGCTGTTTATCCAGGCGTTGGATGGCAAAGAATATAAAATTGATTACTCCAAAGTCGGCACCAAGTTATTTGTGCGTATTCATCAGGAAGGTTACCTCTAAATCCTTGTTGATCGCCGCCGCAGCGCGGTGATGTCCCTCCTAGTAATACATGCTTACACTTTTGTGCTGCGCAATTGTTGTTCAAAAACGCTAAGTTAGATAGCCTAAGGCCATCAACTAGATAGGGATTGGGCGATGAGCGTACGTAAATATCTTTGGCTATGGGCCTTGCCGCTGGCATTAATTTGTTATGCCATAGGCGCCGAAAAAGGTGTGCTGGCCTTATTAATCGTCGGCGTCTTTCTCGAAGGAGCGTTTTGGTTGGGCCTGTTCAAACGCACCAAGAAAAAACAAAACAAGCCTTAATGCATGCTGTTTGGGGTAAAGTCTTCTAACTTGTCCCGAATAGTGCGTTCTATTTCGGGGATCAGTGGGTCAAGACTGCGATTAATCACATGATTGAGACGAAACCGTCTTAGTGGCAAAACATTAAAGTTATCCGCGTACTGCCGGCTATCGCCAAAAACGGTAGAAAATATCGCATATTCAAATTCATAACGCTTGAGCAACTCGGGTATGCTTTTAAGCTTTTCGTTAAACACCAGCTTGGCCTTGATATCAAATTCTGCAAGCGACTCCAGGGTGCCGCGGGCAATCAGTATCTTGTTGCTCGGCTTGCTCAACGCCGCCAGGTTACAAGGCACCGCCTTATCACACAGGAGAATATGTTCGCCGACCGCCAGGCTAGGCGCAAGTACGCGAATATTCTTAAATCTGGACATGTTGGCCGCCACTCTCACAACATCAATATCACTCACTCCGGCATTAAGCAGCACCAGGCCACGACGGGCCGGAACGGCTTCCAGCTTTAAACTGATGCCAAGCTCGGCGTAGACCTGCTCGATAAAGTGGATAAAGGGCTCAACCCCGGGCGTATCTATGTAAGTGCCTGTCAGCTCTGTGGGACGGGTAAATGCGGTATTCGTATCTAAGTGGCGCTGTAACAGGTCATTTAAAAGTACTTGGCGGGCTTGGTTTTTTTCACTCTGCCTAAAAGCCAGTACCAGCGGAATGTCGGCAAATTGGGTGACCATTCTGAGGCTATTCGCGCGTTTGCGAGACGAGACATGGGTGACAACTTCCGGGCTGGCGAGGATCAAATCAACGCTCCCCCTGTGCAGCATGGCCACCAAATCCTTTTCAGAGTTAGCGTAGAGTATGGTTTCCCTATACTCGTTGAGCACTTTTTGTATGTTGACGGGATAAACATAGCTGGCAACCACGCCAACCTTATACTGCTCGAAGAGATGAATCAGGTTGCGATAATCCAGGTCGTGGTCTTTTTTGGTTAAGATGCCAAGGTGTGAAAACCCCAGCGGTGCCGAGGCGATAAAGCCACTGCGTACCTCCGAGGGCCAGGCCGGGAAGTAGCCTATGTATTCGCCAGCAGCGGAGCGCCACTGAGCTTGCTCCCAAGGAATATAGTCGACTTCAATGGCAATATCATGGGGTTTTAGCAGGTCGCGCAGTGAGGCGATGGCGTCGCCACCGTTTTCCATGTGGGCGCTGGCATAGGGCGGCCATTCCAGCGAGGCAATCTTCCAGGTTGATGTGGCTGCAAATCCAGTCAGAGGCAAGGCGACGAGTGCGACCAAAGCCCAGTAAAAGACACGTTTAAACATAGCTGCCACTCCTCCAAAAAGTGAAGATGATTGGCCGTGGCGGTGCTGGCAAGACCCGGTTTTAGGGGCGTGCCCACACCCTTATTGCCTATTGCATTAAGTATAACAGTTGTGTCGGCAGCCACCGGTTTTCTGACCTTATTTCATAAGCTTGAAATGGAGGCGCCAGGTTGGTGATACATGCTATGCGGATGATTTATACACCTCTTTGTTGTTAAAGAAGATTCTTTAACCTGAGGCTGAGGAAAGGCAGAGTCATGTACCCCCTTAAATAAGATGGGTTTTACAATTGATTACATCCCTGTAACAATGTCCGACTTAAAACAATAATAAAGGGAGTTAATATGAAATATCCACTTATTGCATTAACCGCACTGGCTCTGAGCGGCTGTAATTCGACCGACAATAACACCGCCACAGGCACAGCCAAGCTGCAAAGTAACAGTGCCGCTGTGAGCAGTGCTGAAGCGAGCAAGAACACAGTAGATAAAGCCCCAGCACAGGCTTCGGCTCAAGCCTCTGTTCAGGCCCCTCAACAGGACCAGGTTAGCGAAGCTAACCTTGCTAAGGCATCCAAATCTGCACACGATAATGAGGTGCTCTACATTCTCGCCAATGTACCCTACTCGCAGCCCCACATAATTGCCGATAACGTTAAAAACGAGTGTTATCAGTTAGGTAGTCAGTTTTCAGACTCCTTGGTTAAATATGCCAAGGCGCAACGCATCGAAATTAAACAGGTGAAGGCTGAATTGCCACAAACCGGTAAAGTGCTGCAATTGAGCATAGATAATGTCTACAGTGGTGGTAATGCCTTTATTGGTCACCGTAAATCGGCCTCAGTATCCGCTAAGTTGATGATTGACGGCAAGGTGGTCGATAGCACCAGCAAAACGCGCAATTCGGCGGGTGGCTTTTTAGGTGGCTTTAAAGGCTCTTGTTCCGTATTAGCACATACCGTGAATACCTTGGGTAATGATATTGCCAAGTGGGCCAAGTCGAGTAAGCACCTGCTATAAAGAGACTTCTTGATTACCCAGACAATGAGTTTTAAAAACCGGCCTAGGCCGGTTTTTTAGTGTCCACCTTGAGCCTTAACGTGTAATTGCCGCTCACATTAATTCTATACAGTATTTTATACAGTATTTTGTGGTTTTGTTGATGCGTATCTGCGAAGATAGGCAAAACGGTTTACTTCTCTCTTGGCCATGAAGAAATTTATCCATATCGATATGGATTGCTTTTATGCCGCAGTGGAAATGCGTGATAACCCTAAGCTTGCCACGGTGCCTTTGGCGATCGGCGGCAAAAGTCGTCGCGGGGTGCTGTCCACCGCCAATTATATCGCCCGCCAATACGGGGTGCGTTCGGCCATGTCCAACTACCATGCCAAGCAGCTCTGCCCTGAGCTGGTTATCGTGCCCGGGCGCATGCAGGTGTACAAAGAGGTGTCGCAGCAGATACGGGCGATTTTTCGCCGCTATACCGAATTGATCGAACCCTTGTCGCTGGACGAGGCCTACCTTGATGTCACCGATGCTCGTGCCTGTAAGGGCAGTGCCACCCTGATCGCCGAGCAAATCAGACAGGAAATCTATGCCGAAACCGGGCTTACGGCCTCCGCCGGCATAGCGCCGATAAAGTTTATAGCCAAAATTGCCAGCGACGAAAACAAGCCCAATGGCCAGTGTGTGATCACCCCTGAGCAGGTTCCGGCGTTTTTAGCGGCTTTGGATCTAAAAAAAATACCCGGGGTCGGCAAGGTCACCATAGAGAAACTGCATGCCCACAGTCTGTTTAAGGGTCAGGATGTACTCGATAAGGGCATGGCCTGGATGCAACAGCACTTGGGAAACTTTGGCGCCTCCTTATATCAAAAATGTGCCGGTCGGGTGGTCGGTGCGGTCAGCACCGAGCGAGTGCGCAAATCCCTCAGTGTGGAACACACCTACGAATACAATAAAACCTCGCTAGAGCAGTGCCAACAAGCGTTACCGGCACTGCTCGAAGAGCTCACAGCGCGCCTTGATAAGCAGCAGTTACACCAGCGCATCAATAAACTCTCGGTTAAGGTAAAGTTTGCCGACTTTCATGTCACTACGGCGGATCAGAGTGGGCGCAGCCTTAGCCTCGAGGTATTTAATGCCTTGCTGGGCAAGGCCTATGAACGCGGCGTGACCCCAGAGGTGAGGCTTCTGGGGTTGGGCGTGGGCGTAGACAATGAGCCGCACGAAGTCAAGCAGCTGAGCATCTTAGACTAAAGCGCTAGTGTATTTTTACACTATGCTGATAAGGTGAATCTGAGTTTTTGCGTAAACGCGCTCGTGCGTTACAACGCTTAACCCTTGTGACTACAAAAACAAAGAGAGAAGACTATGCAATCGGTTGTTATTGTCTTGCTTGGCATCATCGGCATGTTATTTGGCTGGCTGGTGTATTCCAAGTTTATTGCTGAAAAAATATTTCGCATGGATGACAGGTTTGTAACGCCAGCTCACGAGCTAGAGGACGGTGTCGATTATGTGCCCACCAACAAGGTGGTACTTTGGGGGCACCATTTTACCTCGGTAGCCGGTGCCGCGCCCATAGTGGGTCCGGCCATTGCCGTGTACTGGGGTTGGGTGCCGGCGGTGCTGTGGGTGGTATTAGGTACCATCTTCTTCGCCGGTGTGCACGATATGGGAGCGCTTTGGGCCAGTGCCCGCCATAAGGGTAAGTCAATGGGCGCGCTGTCGGAGTCGGTAATCGGCAAGCGTACCCGCTCATTATTTATGATAGTGGTGTTCCTGGTGCTGCTGATGGTGAACGCGGTGTTCGGAGTGGTGATCGCCAACTCCTTTGTGGCACAACCCAATGCGGTGTTCCCGGCCTGGTCGGCCATCGTGGTGGCGCTGATCATAGGTCAGCTGCTGCACCGTAAGGTGCCGCTGATTCCGTTATGTGCCATCGGCGTCGGTGTGCTCTATGCCACCATCTATATGGGCAGCTCCATGCCACTGGCTCTGCCCACGGAAATGTTTGGCCTGGCCGATAAGGCTAACTGGATCATTATTCTCTTTATTTATGCCGCCATTGCGTCCTTACTGCCGGTATGGATGCTGTTGCAACCGCGCGACTTTATCAACGGCATGCAATTGCTGGTGGGTCTGGTGCTGCTTTATGGGGCGGTGTTTGTGTCCATGCCGGATATCACGGCGCCGGCCTTTAACACCCAAACCGCGGTCGATACCCCAAGTATTATTCCGCTGTTGTTTGTGACCATAGCCTGTGGTGCGGTGTCCGGCTTCCACGGCATCGTCTCCTCCGGTACCAGCTCTAAACAACTGGATAAGGAAACCGACGGTCGTTTTGTGGGTTACCTCGGTGCCGTGGGCGAGGGCTGTTTGGCGCTGATCACCCTGGTGGCGGTGAGCGGTGTGGCCTTGGCCGTCTCTCCCGAGGAGTGGCATGAGATCTACAGTCACCTCGGGGCTGGCAGCGTGAACGCCTTTATTACCGGCGGTGCCAATCTCATTGAAAGCGGCTGGGGTATCTCCACCGAAGTGGCCTCAACCCTGTTGGCGGTGATGGTGGTGCTGTTTGCCGGTACCACCATGGACTCCGGGGTGCGTTTGCAGCGCTACATTATTCAGGAATGGGGCGAAATCTATAATCTTGGTGTGTTGAAAAATGGCATTATCGCAACCTTGGTCGCGGTGGGATGTTGTTTGCTGCTGGCCTTTGGTGCCGGCGGCTCATCGGGCAGCGGTGGCATGATCATCTGGCCATTATTTGGTTCAACCAACCAGATCCTTGCCAGTTTGACCCTGTTGGTTATTTCGGTGATGCTGATTAAGGCGGGTCGCCCGGCCATATATACCCTGATCCCCATGGTATTTGTACTTACCATGGCCTTTTTCGCCGGCTTGATTAAACTGGTCGAATACTATGAGCAGGGCAACTGGTTGCTGGTCAGCCTGGATGCCATTGTGCTGGTGGTTAGCGTGTTGGTCATGCTTGAAGCCTGGTCGGTCATAGTCACCCACCGGCGTGATGAACAAGCAAACAAAGCCTCGTCGTAAGGCTTGCTTGCCAAGCTCCTTTACAGGCCGCGGCGCTAAGCTATGCACCCGGTAGTAAAGGGGCGCTAAATCACCGATAATAAAGGTCCTTTGTTTAAATTTAGGACCTTTTTTATGTCTTATGCCCACGCCATTGCCTGCGCCAGTGTTGATGCCGCAAGCGCAGCAGAACAGTTCGATGCCCTAATCATTATCAGCGCCAGCCTGGATTCAGTGCCCCAGCCTTACCTTGACGTATTGCGCCAACACAGCGCCGTAGACAGCCGCATTGGTAAGCAATGTGCGCTTGTGGTGTGTGAATCGGCGCCGGCTCAGCGTCTTATTCTTGCTCCGACCGGGCCTTTGAATCGTGACTATGATGACGTTCGCCGCGTATATGCCGCCGCTAAGGCCGGTATTGAGCTGGCTAAGCAAGCCGGTGCCGTGAAGCCTGCCTTGTTTGTGTCTGGTATCAGCGAGCTTTCTGGGTATGAGTTTGCCAGCGAAGTGGCCTTTTTGGGTGCTAATCAGGCGCTATGGCAGCCTCTTGAAGCGCGTGAGTATCACGGCGACGCGATTTCTCCTATTCAAGCCATCGGCGTTGTTGGTGCGAGCGAAGAGCAACTTAAGCAGATGAATGCCATTGCCGCCGGTCAGTATGCCGCTCGCGATCTATGTGGTACCGAGCCTGAGCGCATGGCACCGCCGCGTTTTGCCGATTACTGTGTGGATTTATTTAAGGGCACCAAGGTGACTGCCGAGGTGATCAGCGACATCGCCACCATCGACAAGGATTACCCGCTGCTAAGCACGGTAGCCCGCGCCTCTTACGCGGTCGAGCGTCATCATCCGCGCGTAGTAAAACTGGCCTATGTGCCCGAGGGCGACGTTGAACGTACCCTTATCTTCGTGGGTAAAGGTCTGGTGTATGACACAGGTGGTGCCGATCTGAAGGTAGGCGGTTTTATGGCTGGTATGAGCCGCGATAAGGGCGGTGCCGCATCGGTAGCCGGTTTTATGAAGGCGGTGGCCGAGGCGCAGCCTAAAGGCGTTAAGGTTATTGCTTACCTGGCCGTGGTGCGTAATTCTATCGGCTCGGATTGTTTCGTTCCCGATGAGATCATCACCGGCCGTGAAGGCGTACGTGTACGCATAGGTAATACGGATGCCGAGGGTCGTCTGGCCATGGGTGATCTGTTAAGCGAAGCCAAAGACTTAGCGAAAAATGAAGTGAACCCGGCTATCTTCACCGTGGCCACGCTAACCGGCCATGCCGCACGCGCCGTAGGTCCATACAGCGCCTATGTTGAAAATGGTCCGGCTCGCGCCGCTAAGGTATCGCAACAGCTGGTTGAGCATGGCGATTTATGGGCCGACTGCGCAGAGGTTTCTCGCTCGCGTCGTGAAGACTATGACTTTGTCCAGCCGCGCACTCAGGCCGATGATCTGCTTTCCAGTAACAATGCGCCTTCAGCGGTAACCGCTCGTGGTCACCAGTTCCCGATGGCCTTCTTAGCCATAGTGTCTGGCCTTGATAAGCACGGCTTAGACAGCGACCAGCCATTGCCTTATGTGCATATGGATATTGCCGGTAGCGGCGTCGAGGGTGGCGACTGGCAGCATGGTAAACCGACGGCGCCGACCGTGGCGGCATTGTTCGCCAAGTACTGCCGTTAATAGCGGTTAAAAACGACTTGGCTCACTTGTAGGTCGGTGCTCTGCGCCGACAAAGCCAACCTACAATCCAAGACATAAAAAAGGCTGGGAATTCCCAGCCTTTTTTATATTTAGTACGACTTATTTTTCTTCCATATCGAAGTGACGATTGAAGAAATCGGTAATGGTTTGATGCAGGTGGGTTTGCACCTTTTTACCGCGTAAGCTGTGCTTCGAGCCCGGATAGGTCATCATTTCAAACGGCAGGGCCTTATCCTGTAGTTGCTTAAACAGCTTGGTGGCATGGGTGAATAGCACGTTGTCATCGGCCATACCGTGATAAATCATCAGCGGGCCTTTGAGGCCATCCACATAGGGGAATACCGCACTTTGCTCATAACCCTTGGCATTGGTTTTCGGGTGGCTTAGGTAGCGCTCGGTATAGTGAGTATCGTACAGTGCCCAGTCGGTCACCGGAGCCCCGGATACACCGGCTTTAAAGTAATCGCCGGCTTTAAACATGGTCATCAGTGCCATATAGCCGCCGTAGCTGTGACCATAAATGCCGATGCGCTCAGGGTCGACATACTCCAGGGTACGCAGGAACTCAACGCCCTTGATCTGGTCGCGTACTTCGGCCTCGCCCAGGTGTTTGTAGATCACGTCTTCAAAGCGCTTGCCACGGTTATATGAGCCGCGGTTATCAAGTTGGAAGACCACATAGCCTTGCTGCACCATGTATTGGAAATACAGGTTCTTACTGCGCCAGCTATTAGTCACTCGTTGGGCATGAGGACCACCGTAAACGTTCACCATCACCGGGTGCTTTTGCTTCTTGTTTAGTTTGCGCGGTTTAAACAGGCGGTAATGCATGATTTGCCCGTCTTCCGCCTCGATAGTGCCATATTCAGGCTCCACCAGATCGCTCAGGTATGGCGTGAGCGGATGAGTGTCATTAAGCTCGTTTTGCTCCAGCCAGGTAATAAAGTCGCCATTGGCTTTGCGCAGCGCCACATAAGGAGGGCGATTCACCGCAGAGGCACTGTCGATAAAGGTTTGCTGATCATCGGCCATCACCACATTGTGGTATTCGCCGCTGTTGGTGATGCGGGTGATCTCGCCTTGCTCAAACAGTGGCGTGCTATACAGGTGGCTTTCAAGCGGCGTGTCTTTGCGACCGGCAAAGTAGATCAGGCCCTTTTTCTCGTCCACACCCTTAATGGCTTCGACAATCCACTCACCCGAGGTGATCTGGCGTACCAAGGTGCCATCAATTTTATACAGATAGAGATGCTTAAAGCCATCACGTTCCGATGCCCAGACAAAGTGCTGCTTGTCTTTTAAAAACTTAAGGTCGAAGTGCAAGTTGATCCAGGTATCGCTGGTTTCTTTCAGGGCCACCTTTTGCGTTTTCGTTTCGCTGTTGTAGAAGCGTAGTTCGAGGTTGTGCTGGGCACGGTCTTGCCATTGATAAGACAGGGTTTTATTGTCTTTTAGCCAATCGGCACGGGCAATGTAGATGTCTTTTTCTTCACCCAGGTCAACCCAATCAATGTGCTGCTCGTTGAGGGTGACAACGCCCAACTCGATTTCAACATTATCGGTGCCGGTGAAGGGATAGCGCTGATTGAAAAGCTTCACTTCTTCGGCATAGATTTCGTTGCGGATCGCCTCGGCTACCGGCGTTTCATCGATGCGGGTAAAGGCAATTTTGCTTTCATCGCCGGCCCACCAGTAGCCGGTCATACGGCTCATTTCTTCCTGGGCGACAAACTCGGCCATGCCATTTTTAATAACGCCGCCGCCATCCTTGGTCAGCTGGATTTCTTTACCACTGTCTAGCGCCAGGGCATAGAGGTTTTGCTCACGGATAAAGGACACATAGTTGCCCTTGGGCGAGAAGCGGGCATCGGTTTCAAAGGCTTCGGTATCGGTCAGCTTGCGGCTTTTGCCCGTTGCTAACTGGTAGTAGTAAAGATCGCCATTGAGAGGGAATAACAGCGCCTGGCCGTCTTTAGACCAGGTGTATTCTAAAATGCCACGGCCAAAGATGCGCTGGCGCTCGCGGCGCGCCTTTTCTTCATCGGACAGGGTTTCCGGGCCGGAAAACAGCGCCTGGGAGTCGACCAGCAGACGATTGCTGTTGTCTTTGAGGTTGTATTCCCATAAATCGTACCGGTTGTAGTCGTCTTTTTTACCCTGCAAATAGGTAACGCGGCTACCATCTGGAGAAAACTTTAATTGCACCGGGGCCGTGCCGGCAAGGTTAGGGTCGTCAAAGATACGTTCCAGGCTGAGCTCTTTGGCGTTGGCGGCGCTGCACGCCAAGCCACTGGCTAGCGCCAGAGATAAGTATTTGGTTGTTTTAGACACGGGTAAACCTTATTGTTGGAATCCTATGTCCGATGGTACTCATGCACCAGGGGCAGCGCAACTTTATGCCATCAAACAAGAGGAGCAGATATGTTTTCTTTGGCGCCCGAATTACAAAAAGACTGTATTGAACTAGCCGACTGGCCCCTGTGTAAGCTGTTGCTGATGAATGACAGCCAGTACCCCTGGTTTATCCTGGTGCCGCGCAAGGAGGGGGTTACCGAGATCATCGATTTAACCGAGCAGGAGCAACTAATGTTGATGCAGGAGTCGGCGCGGTTGAGTCAGTTATTAAAGTCGGTGTTTAATCCGGATAAGCTTAATATTGCGGCGCTGGGTAACATGGTGCCGCAACTGCACATTCATCATATTGCCCGTTATCGCACCGATATCGCCTGGCCCAGGCCAGTGTGGGGGCTGCATCCGAGTAAGCCATACAGCGAGCAGCAAATTGCCGAGCTAAAACAGGCGTTGCAACTGCCTTAAAACGAAAAACGGCATCCAATGGATGCCGTATCAAGGGATAGAGTTACTTTGTGTCGCCGAGCTTCTCGGCCTGTTTCTTACAGCGGTTATACACTTCCTGGCACTGTGCCACACACACCTGATTGGTCATGCTGTCATCAATGCTGCTGTTGTTGCAGCTGCTTTCACATTGGTAGTTTTGTTGCGCACATTGATTGAGTTCCGGGTTGTTGACGCCATTTTTGCAGCCCCCGAGCAACAGCATTAATGCACCTGCAAGTGCCGCAGAAGGTATCGCTTTGTTCATCCTATCACCTTGTTTATTCTTCTGTTCTATTTGCAGTCTAGCGGCAAATTGTCGATAAGTCTTACTTTATCAACAAAAGCGGCAGCTAAAATAACCAGCTGGCTGTCTTGCTGCTCGGCACGGCGCAAGGTGTTGCGCTCGGCAATACTGAAGTAGTCAACAACCAGGCCCGCGGCGGCAATGCGCGCCTTGGCTTGTTGTTCAAGGTCGGCAAAGTCTTTAATACCATCCAGAAGTTGTTCCTTGACCCAGTTCAGGGTGGCAAAGAGCACGGTGGCTTGCTGTTTTTGCGCGTCGCTCAGATAACCGTTACGCGAACTCAGGGCCAGACCATTGACGTCGCGTTGCGTCGGCACGCCTATCACTTCCACCGGAATAGACAGGTCACGGACCATGGTTTTGATCACCTGCAACTGCTGAAAGTCTTTCTCGCCAAAACAGGCAAAATCCGGTTGCACCAGGTTAAACAGCTTGGTCACTACTGTGGCTACACCGCGGAAGTGACCTGGGCGTGAACCGCCGCAGTATCCCATGGACACTTCGGGCACATCGACAAAGCTTTGGCTGCCCAAGCCATTGGGGTAAATGGTGTCTACCGTGGGCGTAAATAAATAGTCGGCGCCGCGTTCGCTAAGGCCTTGTTGGTCTTGCTGCAGGGTGCGTGGATAGGCATCCAGGTCTTCATTAGCACCAAATTGCATGGGGTTAACAAAGATGCTGACCACCACCTTGTCGGCCAGGGTTTTAGCCTTATCGACCAAGGAGAAATGACCTTCATGAAGGTTGCCCATGGTTGGTACAAAGGCGACGCTTAGCCCCGCCTGACGCCAGGCTTTCACCTGACTACGAAGAGAACGGATTTCGCTGGTTGTTTGCATGCACTAATTTCGCTTAATTGAACTCGTGGTCAGGCCCAGGGAAGGCACCACTTTTTACATCGTCACAATATTTCTTCACCGCCGCCGGCATATTGCCGGTTTCTGCTAGGAAGTTTTTTGAGAACTTGGGGATATAACCTGCAGAGATACCCACAAGATCATGCATTACTAAAATCTGACCATCCGTGTCTTTACCCGCACCTATACCGATAGTGGGAATGTTCACCGCTTCGGTAATGGCTTTGGCCAGCACGCTGGGGATACATTCAAGTACCAGCAGCTGAGCGCCTGCGGCCTCTAAAGCCTGAGCGTCGGCAATCATTTTATCGGCTTGCTCTTTATCGCGGCCCTGAATTTTAAAACCACCAAAAACATGCACGGATTGCGGCGTTAAGCCAAGGTGACCACAGACCGGCACACCTTGCTGGGTAAGGGCGCGAATGCTGTCGTGCAGCCACTGGCCACCTTCAAGTTTTACCATGTTGGCACCGGCTCGCATCAGCTTGGCGGCATTGCTACAGCTTTGCTCGACATTGTTGTAGGTCATAAAGGGCATATCGGCAATAACGAAAAGCTCGCGGCTACCGGCGCGCACGCACTTAGTATGATAGGCAATATCATCGATGCTGACCGCCAGGGTGTCATCGCCGCCTTGTAACACCATACCCAGGGAATCACCCACTAGCACGGCATCAACGCCATTGTCGGCAAACAGTTTGGCAAAACTGGCATCATAGGCGGTTAAAGAAGTAATTTTTTCACCGGATTGCTTCTTTTTGAGCAAGGTGGATACGGAGATCTTCGCCATTAGCTTTCCTTATTGGAGTTGTTCTAGGCCGTTGCGAGGCACTTGCGTTGTCAGGCTGCGCACCGAGCTGCCATTGGGTAACTCGAGTTCGGGTGCCAGCTCAAACAGCGGATAAAGCACGAATTCGCGCACCTTCATGCCGTAATGAGGCACCGTTAAACGCTCATCGTCGATGCACTCGGTGCCAAAAAGCAGGATATCTATGTCCAGGGTCCGTGGACCCCAGCGTTCGGCCTTACGCACGCGGCCGAGGTTTAATTCGATGGCCTGAGTGGCATCGAGGAGCTCATGGGGCGCGAGCTGACATTGCAGCTCCATCACCGCGTTAACATAATCCGGCTGATCTTGTGGTCCCATGGGCTTGCTGGCATAAAACGCCGAGCAGCGATGTGCTCGGGTGCCTGGCAGTTGCGTCAGGGCATCGACCGCTTGTTGTAACTGTGCAACGGGGTCATTGAGATTGGCCCCTAATCCCAGGTAAACGGTGTGGTAACTCATGATGACGACTCGCCCGCGGCCTTATTGCCTTTGCGTCGAGAACCACCGCTGCGACGACGGCGGGGGCGGCTGTTACCACTACCACTACCACCCAGGGACTTCACCATTAATTTTTGACCATTTATGTCGGCATTCAGGTAGGCGGTCCACCAGTCACACAGCTCTTTCAGTTCGTCCTGCCCGCTGTCGACCAACAACAGCATAAAGTCATAGGCGGCTTTAAAGCGCGGCTGCTGGCTTAAACGGTACGCGCGTTGACCGCTACGCTTATCGAAGCGATGTTGAATATGCCAAATATCGCGGGCGCCCAGGGTAAAGCGTTTCGGCACCGCGACCTGTTGGGCGCTTTCGCTCAATACCTGGTTCATAGCCGCTGCCAGCGCATCGAAATGAGGCAACTGCTCACGCTGCATCAGTTCCTGGCAACGCTGCAGCAGCGGGAACCATAACAAGGCGGCAAAGATAAACGCCGGGGTTACCTTCTTATCATTATTGATGCGCGCATCGGTATTGATAAACATCTGGGTAATAAAGCGTTCTTGCTGCGAGTCCGGGTTGGCATCAAGGATCTTATCCAAGGCAGGGAATAGATGCTTGAACAAACCAAACTCACGCAGAGCCTTAAAGTTGGCCTCGGCCTTGCCGCTTAAAAACAGCTTCAAGCATTCTTCGAATAAGCGTGCCGGCGGAATATTGGAAAGCAAGTCCGCCAGCTCCATTATCGGCTTGGCCGTGGCGGCGGAAATAGACATATCCAGTTTGGTAGCAAAACGAATGGCGCGCAGCATGCGCACCGGGTCTTCGCGATAACGGGTTTCCGGATCGCCAATCAGCTCAATACGACGATTCTTTATGGCTTTGACGCCATTGGCATAATCGTAAATGCAAAAGTCTTGAATCGAGTAATACAGCGCATTGATAGTGAAATCGCGGCGCTCGGCATCTTCATCTATGGTGCCGTAGACATTATCGCGCAATAACTGGCCGTGTTCCGATGCCTGGCTGATATTGTTTTTACCGCCGCCGGAACCACCGTGGTGACCACGCATGGTGGCTACTTCGATAATTTCGCGACCAAAAACGATATGAGCAAGACGAAAACGACGGCCAATCAAGCGGCAATTGCGAAACAGCTTTTTAACCTGCTCCGGGGTGGCGTTGGTGACTACGTCGAAGTCTTTCGGTTGTAAGCCTAACAGGAGATCGCGCACACAGCCGCCAACCAGATAAGCCTCATAACCGCCGTCTTTTAGGCGGTACAATACCTTCAGGGCATTGGGGCTAAACTGGCTACGGGAAATACCGTGCTCACTTCGAGGAATGATAACCGGCTCGTTTAAGGTGGTGATTTGCCCTTGCTCGGCATCACTTGCGTCTTTTGCGGACAACACCTGCCGGCATAGCTGAAACAGTTTAGAAATGATAATCGCTCTCCTAGGCTACAGTTATGGCGATTGTGAAAGTGGCTTATAATATACCAGCACGGCAGAAAAATTAAGCGAGCGCGAATAAAAATAGCTGTGCTAACGCCTTGGCGCCAGTTATAGCTGCTGAATTTGGGTCTTGCCGTTGGCGTCTGCGCTAACCTGTACTTCGAGGGCGCGGCGCAGAGACTGGCGTTGATATTGACTAAGGGCCCAACTAAGAATGTCGGCAACCGGGTAGGTGACTAACTCAGGATCGGGCGCAAAACCGAGAAAGCGCAGGGCATCAAGCAATGCGGGTTGAGGATTTTGCCTGTCGATGGCCGGGGCATAATTTTGTTTCGATAGCTTAAAGCCCGGACTGGCGACCGCCAGAGGCAGGTGCATATACTGCGGCGCTGGGTATCCGAGTTGCTGGAACAGGCCGATTTGGCGTGCTGTCGGAATAAGCAGGTCGGCACCACGAACCACATGGGTAATACCCTGGTCCATATCATCAACCACCACCACGAGTTGATAGGCAAATAAGCCATCACGGCGCTTAATTATGTAGTCTTCTTCGGCTTCCAAGGCGGCAATATCGACCCGACCTTGCAGTGCATCCAGATAATGATACACCGGCTGTTGCTGCTTCAAGCGCAGCGCCAAATGTTCACCGCGCAACTGTAAGTTGCGGCAATGACCCTTATAAACACCACCTAAGGCTTTAATTTCTTTGCGGGTACATTGGCAGCCATACACCTGGCCTTGTTCCATCAGCTGCTGGGTCACCTGGGCATAACGTGGTAGCCGCTGGCTTTGCCAGATCACTTCGCCGTGCCAGTGCAGGCCATAGGCTTCTAGGGTATGGAGAATATCGCTGTCGGCGCCGGGGCGCACACGGGGGGTGTCTATGTCTTCAATACGAACCAGCCACTGTCCTTGATGTGCATGTGCGTCAAGGTAGCTGCCGAGGGCGGCAACCAGTGAGCCAAAGTGAAGAGGGCCTGAAGGGGAAGGGGCAAAGCGGCCGACATAGGCTGTGGCGCCGTGATCCCCATCCAAGTGGGTCATGGTGTGTTAACCGCGACCCGATTGTTTCTCTTTGATTTCCGCCAAGGCTTTACAGTCAACACACAGGTCGGCCGTAGGGCGAGCTTCAAGACGGCGGATACCGATTTCGATGCCGCACGATTCACAATAACCAAAATCGTCTTCGTCGATCAGGGTTAGAGTTTTTTCAATTTTCTTAATCAGTTTACGCTCGCGGTCACGAGTACGCAGCTCTAATGAGAATTCTTCTTCTTGGGCTGCACGGTCGACCGGATCAGGGAAATTCGCAGCTTCGTCTTGCATGTGCGTTTTTGTGCGATCCACTTCATTTCTTAGATCGTTACGCCATGACTCCAGAATTTTGCGAAAGTGAGCACGTTGCTTTTCATTCATGTACTCTTCGCCTGGCTGTTCCTGATACGGCTCTAACCCCGCCTGAGCGATCAAACCTAATTTACGCTGCTCTGGCATAACTATCTCCTAAATCCTTAATACCAAGTCCCCGGTAAATACCGGCGGCTATAAATAGCAAAATACCACCCCCTTAGCAAACACTTTTTATTTTAGTACCTTGCCTTGGCTTGGCTGCGGCTCTTGCTTTCAGCCGAGCCGCCAGCCGGGGGCTGGTTTTTTAATTCGCCTTTATATTGGGCCGTCCGAATTTATTTCAAGAGCTTGTTAATGTAAAAATACCGCTTAAGGTCGTTGTGAAAGCAGCGCTTAAGGGCCCCCGCAGCAGCTACAAGTGTTAGAGTGCCTTATCCAATTTATTTTATGGCTTATATAAAGCATAGGGCACAGACAGGTTTAAGACGACCTCTTCGGCACTGATATTTGCCTTATAGGCGAGAACCTCGACGCCGGCTTCAACCGCCTGGTGTAATAGCTCTGCATAGGTGGGATCTATATGTGCCGCAGCGCTAACGCGTTCGATGCCGGTGTGCAGCACGGCGAACAAAAGTACGGCTCGGTATCCCTGCGCCTTCATTGCCATAAGTTCCCGCAAGTGTTTTTGCCCTCGCAGGGTTTGTGCATCGGGGAAATAGCCTTGGCCGTTTTTTCCAATAAGGTCACCGACTTCACTTCAATATAGCAATCCGGCTTGTTGGCATCGCGCAGTAAAATATCGATACGACTGTTTTCATCGCCATATTTCACCTCACTAAGCAGCTCAGTATAGCCTTGCAGTTCGTCAATCACGCCCTTTTCAATGGCTTCGATGGCCACCTTGTTGGCCACGGCGGTGTTCACACAGATTAAGTCGCCGGCTTGATTACTTGATAGCTCCAAGGAGTGCGCATATTTGCGCTTGGCATTGTCGCTGGTGGAATAGTAGGCCATCACACCGGGTTCGGCGCAGCCGGTCATCTTGCCGGTATTGGCGCAGTGCACGGTAAATTCATGGCCATCGGAATGGCGTAAATCCACTAAAAACCGTTTATAACGTTTTAACAGGGTGGCGGTTTGAAGAGGCGGTAGAAACAACATTAATCGTACTTCGCTTTAGAACTGCATGACCCTAGTGTAAACTGCTGGTAATTGTAATCACAGTCCAAGAGGACCCCTATGAGTCAACAATTTTTAGTACAACTAAGCGAGCAGGCAGCCCCAGGTCATTGGGGTGAGGCAGCAAACCTTTCTTTCAATGAGCAAGGTGCAATCGTGCACCTAAGCGAAACCGACACCCTGATCAATGTGCAAAAGGCCGGTCGTGCCGTTGCCAATCAGGGTGTAAAAGCCGTCACTCTAGTGGGTGATGCCTGGTGCACAGAAAGTCAGTGGGCTTTCTACCAAGGTTTTGTGAGCCCAAAAGTACTAGATGGCGTTGAATTCGTTGATAACGAGCAAAGTGATTTAAAAGAGCTGGCGGCACTTAAGCAGTCGGCCATCTGGATGCGTCAGATGATCAACGGCACCGCCGAAGACATCTACCCGGAAAGCCTGGCAGAAAAAGCCGGTGAGTTTATCCAGTCACTTGCTCCTGAGCACGTGAGCTACCAGATCATCAAGGGCGAAGCGCTAAAAGAGCAGCAATGGATTGGTATCTACGAGGTAGGTCGCGGCAGTGAGCGTCCACCGGTTTTGCTTGAGCTCGACTTTAACCCAACCGGCGATGATAACGCCCCTGTGGCTTCGGCCCTGGTTGGTAAGGGTATCACCTTCGATTCCGGCGGTTACTCAATCAAGCCAAGCGAAGGCATGCTGACCATGAAGTGTGACATGGGCGGTGCAGCAACGGTTACTGCCGGTCTGGCACTGGCGATTAATCGCGGTCTGGACAAGCGTGTTAAGCTGTTCCTATGTTGTGCCGAGAACCTGATCTCGGGTCATGCCTACAAGCTGGGCGACATTCTTACCTACAAAAATGGCACCACGGTTGAAATCGTTAACACCGATGCCGAAGGTCGTTTGGTATTGGCCGATGGCCTAATGGCTGCCAGTGAAACGGGTGCAGCCACCATTATCAACGCAGCAACCCTAACCGGTGCGGCTTTGGTTGCGGTAGGTCAGGAATACAATGCGCTATTCGGTCTGGATAAAGACATGGTGCGTGACGTTGAAGGCTTTGCCAGCGAAGAATTTGAAGGCGCGTGGCCACTGCCGTTGGAGAAATTCCACCAGAACAACTGTCCTTCACCTTATGCCGACACAGCAAACAGTCGTCCGCAAAAAGGCGGTGGCTTTGGTGGCGCTTCGAATGCTGCGGGCTTCTTATCACGCTTTGTTCGCGACGAAGGTAAGGGATGGGTGCATATGGACCTGGCAGCGGCCTTCCAAAACAGCCCAACCAGCCTATGGTCTGCCGGCGCAACCACCCTGGGTATGCGTACCGTAGCTCGCACACTACAAGAAAAGTCGTAATCGACCGAGAGGTAGCGGCTCAGTGAGTCGTTACCTCACTTAAATTTACTCTCCTTGCCCTCATTGCGCATCAACAAGATGGTCAGATAGATCTTAGTCGGCAAAGACATGATTAAGCCCAGTGCAATACAGACAGCGCCAATCATAAAGCTGTAAATGCCAAAATAATCACGAAACGAGTCCGTCACCAGCAAGGTATGACCGCCGATGATCAGCAGTACGCCAAAAACAATAATGACCTTGAGTAGGGTTAAGGTGGAAAGCCTGGGCATGAGTTTCTCCCGAGTCAGCTCCTGATACTAGTTAACCAAAAAACCGACTTTATGGGTTTGATCCAGCGCAGTAGTCGCGTCGATTGCAAAAATGTGTGCGGCCGAGCTCAGGTGCTTGCGATGGTGCAAGTGGCGCCATACACTGAAGCAAAATCAACAGACGAGATAAAGTAATGGTCACCAAACCCGGTAAAATCACCTGCATAGGTCGTAATTATGTTGAGCATATCAAGGAGCTGGATAATGCCATGCCCGATGCCATGGTGATCTTCAACAAGCCACCTTCGGCACTGGCCGATGTGTTGCAATCGCAGCATCAAAATGAGGCTCTGCACTATGAAGGGGAGCTGTGTTTTGCCATTAAAAACAATCGCCCCGTTGCCGTGGCCTTTGCTTTGGACCTCACCAAGCGGGCCCTGCAAAGCGAGCTAAAGGCCAAGGGCTTGCCCTGGGAGCGGGCAAAAAGTTTTGACGGCGCCGTGCTGGCCAGTGACTTTGTCGCCATCGACGAGACCGATATCGCTCGGCTGTCGCTGCGTTTGTATATCGACGGCGAGCTGATACAAGAGGGCCAGACCACGCAGATGTTGTATCCAGTGCAAGCGGCCATTGATGAGCTGGCCAGCTGGCAGCGTTTGCAAGACGGTGACTGGTTGTTATCCGGCACACCCAAGGGAGTGGGTGAGGTGCGCACGGGGCAGGTATTCGAAGGGCAGGTGTTACTCGACGAGCAGGTCCTGGTCGCAAAACAATGGCAAGCTCAATAGTTTACTGTATAAATAAACAGTGTTAATCTCACGGTTAGTTTTACCTAACTGTGTGCTTGCATGGATAAGAAAGTCCTACCGCCACGCTATTACTTGGCGCATTTTAAAGAGTTTCTCCACTATCATCAGCAGCACGCCTGGCATCTATGTGCGGATGCCGAGCGCGGCTATATCAGTGAATTTCTGAGCCTGCCCGAGCATGCCCAGTGTGTGCTGGTGCGCATGTATAACCGTAAGTCCGACTTTGTTGAGCAAAGCAGCCTACATTACGAAGAAATCGACCATGTGCCGCTGGCATTGGCGTTGCTTAAACGTCGCCAGTGGGTGCGCTATGTGCAGGAGCATGAGTTTGCCGCCTGGCTTGAATCCCTTACTAAGCTGGAGTTGGTTAATCTGTGTAAGGAGCTTGAGTTACCGGGTATCGCCCTCTCCGCAAAAAAGCCGATGTGGCTGGCCTATTGTCAGCAAACCCTGAGTTTTGGTCATGTGCGCCATAGCCAACTGTTTTTAAGTTATCTGGTACACAGCCATAATCCGGTGCTGCAATACCTGCTGTTTGTCTTCTTTGGTCGCATCAATAGCTCGATGACGCAATTTTCATTGCGCGATCTCGGTATTCGCCGCACCAACAAGGGGGAGACCGGAGCGCGCTTTAATGAGCTCGACGAGGCTAAAAGTGCCTTTTTCTTTGGTGACGTACGCGCTCAGGCAAAAACCTTGGAGGAGGAGCCCCATTTGCTCGCCTTGGCGCAAACCTTAACTCAGGCGCCGCAGGCACATGGGGCTCTGGCACAGCGTTACCGCCATGAAACCCTGTATGTGCTGGGTAAAAAACTGTTGGCTTTGGGAGAGTGTTATGAGCAAGGTGCGCTGGACTTGCTGGCCCAGAGCGAACACCCTCAGGCTGTGGAGTTGGTGGTACGCCAGCGCTATAAGCGCGGTGATAAAGACTGGGTCGAGGCTCGGTTGTTGGCCTTAATCGAGGATCCCAGCTGTGAGCAGGTGTTGTTTTTTGCCCAGGACTTTTATGCCCTTAAATTTCAGGGCAAGCGTACCAGCACCTTGACCGATCTATTGCGCGATGGCGAGCCTCTGGCCATAGACGAGGCCTACTCTCACCACGTAGAGCAGGGGGTCATCGATTTATATCGTCAACAGGGGAGCGAGGCGCTGCATTGCGAGAACCAATTGTGGCTCCATCTCTTTGCCCTGTGCTTTTGGGATGTGCTTTTTGTCGGTGCCGAGGGCGGCGTGTGCACCGAGTTTGATGTATTCCCAAGCAGTTTGCGCGACGGGCGTTTTTATCAGTTGCATGGCGACACCATAGCGGCGCTGTTTACCGCTTGTGATACTAAGTCCAAGCTGGTGCATCATATTACCGCTAACGCCACCCGGCACTACCAGCAGCCCAATGCCTTTATCCGCTGGCATGAAAACCTGCTTGATCCCTTACTGAGCCTGATTGAGCATGCACCCTTGTCGGCCATTTATGCGCAATTGACCGTGATGGCCAAGGATTTCGTCAATGCCAAAGACGGCTACCCGGATTTGATGGTGTTAGCGCAAGGCAAGCTGCGCTTTGAAGAGGTTAAGGCGCCGGGCGATAGCCTGCGCCGCAATCAGCTGATCGCCATTCGCCAGTTGCAACGAGCCGGCTTCGAGGTACAAGTGCAAAGCGTTTGCTGGCAGGTTAACCCCGAGCAGCCCTATGTGGTGGTGGATATTGAAACCACAGGTGGGCAAAAGAATGCGCACAGGGTGACCGAAATCGCCGCTATCAAGCTGGTGAACGGCGAGGAGGTGGCGCGCTGGCATTCACTGATCAACCCCGAACGTCATATTCCGCGCCATATTACCGAGTTGACCGGCATAGACAATGCCTTGGTGG
This sequence comes from Pseudoalteromonas sp. T1lg48, assembly GCF_002964785.1. Classification (GTDB taxonomy): domain Bacteria; phylum Pseudomonadota; class Gammaproteobacteria; order Enterobacterales; family Alteromonadaceae; genus Pseudoalteromonas. The sequence goes on along the minus strand of NZ_PQCC01000002.1, from coordinate 290,101 downwards.
CCGAGGCGCCGACCTTTGCGCAGATTGCTCCGTCGCTGTGGCAGTTTTTACAGGGGGCCATTTTTGTTGCTCACAATGTCAATTTTGACTACGGCTTTTTACGCGCCGAGTTTGCCCGTACCGACAGAAATTTAATTTTACCTAAGCTGTGCACCGTGCGTTTGGCACGCAAGTACCTGCCGGGATATGCCTCTTATTCCCTGGGTAAGCTGTGCAAGGAGCTGGGTATTGACCTTCAGGGGCATCACCGCGCTATTAATGACACCCTGGCCACGGTACAATTATTTGAATTAATACAAGAACAAAGGCAAAAATAATGGAGTTAACAAACTGGCTGGCCTTGGTAGGCATTTGTTTAATGGGGGCCATGTCTCCGGGTCCGAGCCTGGCGGTGGTTTTAAAGCACTGTCTGCACAGTGGTCGCTCCGGCGGTATTGCCTGCGCCCTTAGTCATGGCTTTGGAGTGGGTGTGTATGCCTTGTTGGCCATTTTAGGCCTGGGCACCTTACAGCAACAAATACCCATGTTGTATCAGATCCTGATTTATGCCGGTGCGTTGTATTTGTTGTATCTGGCCTTTAATAGCTGGCGTAGCAGCGCCACCAAACTCAAAATCGAAGAAGCCGGCACCAAGCAGCGTCTTAACGCCATACAAGACGGCTTTGCCATTGCCTTTTTAAATCCCAAACTGGCGATTTTCTTTGTTGCCCTGTTTTCACCCTTTATTCCCGCCGAGCCCATGCAATGGCAACAGCAGGCGGTGATGGTGGCAACGCCGACCGTTATCGATGCGCTCTGGTATTGCGTGGTGGCCATGCTTTGCAGTCACCCGCGTTTTTATGTCTGGCTGGAACGTAATCAACTAATTATCAATAAACTACTGGCCGTGGCCTTTACCTTCCTGGCGCTCACCGTGTTGCTGCGTCAATGGCTCTAAGAGTTAAAAAAGGCTTGCATGTTGCAAGCCTTTTTTATGTCGTCAGGGTGCTTTTGTCAGCCCTAATAGGGCGCCGGATACTCCCTAAATACCGCATCGATTTGCGCCAAGGTCTCCTCGTCGAGGGTAAGCGCAAAGGCGTCAATATTTTCCTGCAGTTGGGCCATGCTGGTGGCGCCGATAATGGTCGAAGTGACGCCCTGCACCTGGTTACACCAGGCCAGTGCCAGCTGTGCCGTGGTGATCCCTTGTTGCTTGGCAATTTCCTGATAGCGGGCCACCGCTTGCTGGCCTTGCTCGGTATCGCGAAACAGGCCATTGCGCTGAGCTATGGTCCAGCGCGAGCCCGCCGGGCGCGCACCACCTAGATACTTGCCGCTAAGCATACCGCCGGCCAGTGGTGACCAGGGCAGGTAGGCTACGTCTTCATGATGGCATTGCTCGATTAAATAAGGCCAATCCTTGCCATGCACCAGGCTAAACTCGTTTTGCATCGACACCATCGCTGGCAGCGAATACTGCTTGGCGAGGTCCAGGTACTGGCTCAGACCCCAGGGAGTTTCGTTGGAAAGTCCGCAATGGCGGATTTTACCGGCGCGAACACAAGTATCTAAACCCTCTAAAATGGCATGCATTTGCGCGCGTTCGGTGCTTTTATCCACGCTCTTGATATCCACCATGCCCGGCCATTGTTTGGCAAAATGCGGTGAAGTGCGGTTAGGCCAATGCAACTGGAAAAGATCGATATAATCGGTCTGCAAGCGCTTAAGGGATTGGTCAACGGCGGTTATCACTGCTTCTTTGCTGATGTCGCCGCCACCGCGGACCCACTTTAAGCCGTTGCCCGCTATCTTGGTCGCGAGCACCAGATCCTTACGTTTTTCTTGATGACGAGAGAGCCAGTCACCGATAATGGTTTCGGTCTTACCATAGGTATCGGGACTCGGTGGCACGGCATACATTTCGGCGGTATCGATAAAATTAACGCCTTGTGCAAGCGCATAATTGAGTTGCTCATCGGCATCGCTTTGGGTGTTTTGTTTGCCCCAGGTCATGGTACCAAGACAGACGCGTGATACCTTTAAGCCGCTGCGGCCGAGCTTTGCATAGTCCATGATTAGCCCTTTAGGTTTAAGTGCAGGAATGATAACAAGCTATCATTCAATGGCGCTTTTTGCATTGTTTTGAAGTCAAACATCACCAACATTGCCTGACCCTCGGTCACTACGCATTGCTGCGCACTGGAAAACACGCTGTAGTGGGTGGTAAAGCTGCTGTTGCCTATGTCACTGATACTAACGCCGATCAGCAGGGTGTCGGGAAAGGTCACCGGGCGCTTATATTTGGCGTAATTGTCGGCCAGTACAGGGCCGACCTGCTCTGTGGCAAGGTGTTCAAGTATGCCGGCCTGATTTAAAAAATCGATACGGGCAATTTCAAAGTATTTGAAGTAGAGGGTGTTATTGACATGCTGCAGCGCATCCATATCACCCCAGGCTACCTTGATTTCACAGGCCTTGGGAAAACGTTCTAAAAATGCATCTTGATTGGACATCTCTCGGCTCCTTAGAGTTTTTACTCGGCCTAGCATGCGTCAAGCCGGTAAAAAAAGAAAGGGGATGGCGATAAGTGGTAACATCATATGCTTGTTAGGGCAGCGGAATAAACTCCTGCTCATCGCCGGGAACCTTGGCAAAGCGCCCGTTTTGCCAGTCGTCTTTGGCTTGGTCAATGCGTTCCTTGCGACTGGAAACAAAGTTCCACTCGATAAAACGTTTGCCCAGCGGCTCACCGCCGATAAGGGCGATGCGCGAGTCTTGGCTGGCGGTGACCGTAACGCCAGCGCTTATGTCGTGGGTATCGGAAAACACCGCCAGGCAGTGCTCGGGGATGTCGGTGTCTTTCGCTTGTAAGTGACCGCGCACCACATACAGGCCGAGCTCCGCGCATGGTGGCAGGGTTAATGACTCGCCGGGTTTAAGCACGGCTTCCAAATACAGGGTATTGGAAAAGGTGCGCACCGGCGACTCGACGCCATAGGCGCTGCCCATCATGACTCGCACGGGCACGCCATCAATATGGACCAGGGGCACGCTGGTGGCCGAGTAGTGATAGAAGGCCGGCTCCATTTCTTCTTGCTCCTTAGGCAGGGCAAGCCAGAGTTGCAGGCCGTTAAGGTTGCGTGCGTGCTCGGTGGCTTCGGGGCGCTCGCGCTCGGAGTGGACTATGCCGCTGCCGCTGACCATCAGGTTGATATCCCCCGGCTTAATGGGCTGCACACTGGCCAAAGAATCGCGATGAAGGATCTCACCTGCAAACAAATAGGTGACGGTGGCAATGCCGATATGGGGATGGGGGCGAACATTGATGCCTGGGCCAGGGGCAAAGCTGGCCGGGCCCATATGATCGAAAAAGATCCACGGGCCTATCATTTTTAATTGCGCCGTTGGTAACAACCGACGGACGGAAAAACCGCCCAGATCTGTGTCCTTGGGCTTTAACACCATTTTCACCGCGCCGCAGGCGTCCATTAGCTCACAGTCATTGCGGGTGTCATTGGTTAGATTGCTCATATGGGCTCCTATTTGCAGTCCGTGGTGATGATGGTTTCTACCTGGGTCATAAGTTTATGAATTGGGCATTTATCGGCAATTTGCGCCAGCTTCTCCCGCTGCGCCGCATCCAGCTCACCGCCCAGCATAAGGTCTAGGTGCAACTGGTAGCGTCCCTGGCGTTCCTCACTGGCATCCCGGGTGATGTTCACGGCCACATCCGTTAATGGGATCCCCGCTCTTTGTGCATACATAAGCAGGGTAATGGCCTTACATGCCGCCAGGGCCGAGTCGTAAATGTCGTGAGGGTCCGGCGCGCTGTCGCTCTGGGTATCGATACGGGCATCGGCAAAGAGCCGATGTGGGCCGATTTGTACTTGCTGGCGATATTGGCCGTCGGCCGTTTTAGTGAGTTTGATGCTCATGGTCTGGCTCCTGGTACGGTGATGGAAATAGCCCGGAGATCAGCGCATGGTTTTTAGCGCTTTGGCCCATTTTTCCAGCTCTTCTAACAGGGATTTGCCGGAGGCGGTATGGTGTTCATTGGCAACAAAATGTTTATCCTCATCGAGCAGGTTCCAGGGCATTTGTACCATTACGCTCTCCATCATGGGCATCATCTTTAAGGTGGTCACTAACTGTTTGGCTACCTGGGTGGATCGCAAGCCGCCGGAGACGCCGCCATAACTGACGAAGCCACAGGGTTTGTAATTCCATTCGTTATAAACATAATCCAGAGCGTTGGTGAAGGACGAGGGTGGGCAAAAGTTGTATTCGGGCAGCACGAACACATAGGCATCGGCCCGGGCCACACTGCGCGACCAGGCCTTGGTATGTTCATGCTGGTATTCCTGCAGGCGCGGATGCTTGGGTTCGTCGTACATGGGCAGGTTAAAGGCGGCAATATCCACCAGGGAAACATCAAAGTTGCTTTGCTCCTTGGCAAACTCGTAAAACCAGTTGGCGACGGATGGGCCGACTCTGCCGGGTCGGACGCTGCAAATAATGACGTGAAGATTCAGGGCCATGGCTTTGCTCCTGTGAAGGTTACAAACTATCAGTATGGTGGATGCACACGAGAATGAGTAAAAAGTTTGGCGCGCCCAGCGGCAGACGGGGAGGAAGTCTTGCGCTCCCCTAGCTAAGCATGAGCTTGGCATAGAGGACTAAAGCCAACAGCAGCAAGAGCCAGTTCATCACCCGTAAAAAATGCTGGGGATTGAACTTTTGCTGAATTTTCACTCCCAACCAATTGCCTAGCAGGGCTAATGGCACAAAGGCTAAGGCGGTGAACAGCAGATCCAGGGTGAGCAGTCCCTGGGCACTAAAGGCCGCGAGTTTAACGCCATTCATCAGTGCAAATAGCGCTGCCGCGGTGGCCACATACTGGCGCGGGGCTAGAGCCTTGGCGGTGAAGTAAATGATCAACGGCGGTCCGCCGGCATGGACCAAGGTGCTGGCCAGTCCGGATAAGGTAGCCATAACGCGTCCGCCCCAATCGCTTGCCAAAAAGCCGTAACGTATCTTGGCAAAAAATAAGCTGCGCAGGGCAAACAGCAGGCTCAGGGTGGCGATGGCGGCACTGAGCCAGGCGGCGGGAATAATTTGAATCAGCCATTGCGCTATCAAGACCCCGACAACAACGCCGGGCAGCAGCAGGCGGATCAGCTCGTTTTGCCATTGGCGCCAATAGCTTTTTAAGCTAAAGACATCGGCAATGATGAGAATCGGCAACATCAAGGCGATGGCATCAAGGGCGGGCATCACCAGCAGTAGTAAGGGGACGGCAAAAATACCCAGGGCGCCGGCAAATCCCGATTTGGAAATGCCGGTGAGCATCACCACTGCGGCGATAACGAGAAGCGTGGTGAGCGTCATTAGGGCAACTCAAACCAAAGCGCTTCAAGGGCCGAATCGGCATAAATAGTCACTGTTTCATCCTTATCTGTTGCAAAGGCATCGCCGGCATTTAAGGTCAACTCCTGGCTGTGGGCGTGGCCACTAACCAGGTGCAAATAACCCGTACCGGCGCTAGTCAACTTGTATTGCGCTCCCGGTTTTAGCTGCAGCCGCGAGATGCGTGCATCCTGATTTATGCTCAGGGTGCCCGGCTCCCCGGTCGGCGTCACCAGTGGCGTCATTGCACCGTGCTGATGAACTTGCATCTGCTCATAGCTGGGTGCAATGCCACGGAATTTTGGCTGGATCCAAATTTGTAAAAAGTGCACCAGCTCGCTGTCCGAGGCGTTATATTCACTGTGCATAATGCCGCTGCCGGCACTCATACGCTGCACTTCTCCAGCAGGAACAATAAATTCATTGCCCTGGCTGTCCTTATGCTTCAAGGCTCCACTGATCACATAGGAGATAATTTCCATATCGCGATGGCCATGGGTGTCGAAGCCTTGCCCTGGCTGAACCCTGTCTTCGTTAATCACCCTGAGCGCCGAGATGCCCATATGGGCGGGGTCGTAATAATGGCCAAATGAAAAGCTATGTTGGCTTTTTAGCCAACCGAGATCAACCGTTCCGCGTTCAGTGGCTTTGCGAAAATATTTCATAAGATGTGCTCCAAACTTGAGGTGTTGAAGCCAGTCTAATATCCCGCTAAAGAGATTAAAATGAGTATAAAAAGCACATATCTTTCGTTTTAAGCGAACGCTTGTTGGGACTGCGATTTATACCCGGCTGCGTAACTCGCCGATAAAAGTCCGTGCCGCCGGCCCCAGGTTATCGCCGTCTTTAAACAAGAGATACAGTGGATGGGTGCGCTGTGCGCCGCTACTTAACGGCAGGGGTTTTAAGGTGCCATCGGCAAGGGCATGGGTAATGGCATGCTTGGGTAACCACGCAAAGCCCAGGCCATTGCCTATCATGTCGATGGAGGTGTTGATCTGACTAACCGTCCAACGCTGATCGGCACCCAGCCAGCCGGCATCTTGTTTCCCCTGAAGGGCGGAGTCGCGGACAACTATTTGGCGGTGGGCTTTTAAATCTTCACGGGTCAGCGCTCGACCCAGATGATGCAGTGCATGCCGCGGGTGTGCCACGGCGATAAAGTCGATGCTGCAAAGCTGCTCGCTAAAGCCATCGCCAGAGTAGGGGGAAACAGCCAGTTCTACCTGATCGTTTTGCACTAACTCCAAGGCGCCGGTCAAAATGGACTCAAACAACTCAATGCGTAATAACGGATACTGGCTGCTGGTGGCTTCGAGCACGGCATAGAGAAGATGCTGTGGCAGGGTTTGGTCGACGGCGATACGCAGACGCGACTCAATGCCGTCGCCCAAGGTGTGGCCTATGGCTTCGACCTTGGCCGCTTCTTCCAACAAATATTCGGCGCGTCTGAGCAGCATTTTTCCGGCGTCGGTGAGTACGGTGCGCCGCCCCTCTATATGAAAGAGCTTAACGCCGAAGGCGGCCTCAATTTTTGCGACCGCACTGTGTACGCTTGATTGGCTTTTGTGCACGCTCTGTGCGGCCTGATTAAAGCCGCCAGATTCGACGACGGCGCGAAACATCCGCCACTGTTCTAAGGTGATCCTGAGCATGAGCTAAAAAGGACGATTAATCATAGCCTAACCCTAACATGCGCTGGGTAAAAAGAAAGGTCTCACCCGGCTGATAAGCGGCAAAAAGGCCCGCAGGGTGCGGGCCGTTGATTCATTTTCGGTTATTTGGCCTGACGGCGACTTAGCAGCGCATCCAGGCTGAACTTGCCTGCTCCCGAAGCCGCCAGGGCAAGGAAGCCACCGGCAATGGCGATGTTCTTATAGAACATTAAAAACTGGGTTTGGTCGTCAAGCTGAAAGTGGAACAGCAGGGCGCTCACCACACTAAAGAGTGCAAAGGCCAAGGCAGTTAAGCGAGTCAGCAGGCCGGCAATAATCATGATGCCGCCAACGACCTCCAATAAAATAACCAGCGGTAGTAACATGCCGGGGACGCCAACCGAGGCCATGTACTGGGCCGTGGCATCGTAGAATTCGATTTTACTTAAGCCTGTAAGCACAAAGAGTGCAGTTAAACCAAAGCGCCCGAATAGGGCACTGACGTTGTTGAGAGTCTCGCTGCTGTTAATAAGTGGGTGTAAGTTCATCTTCGTTTCCTTAATTAGGTCTCTGTGTTGCGATAAGGAAATAATAGACTCAATTTATAAGAACGAAAATTAGTAAAATTAGCGCTTACCATTCTAAAAAAACGAATGGTTGCTGGGGCGGCGTTTGCCGAAGAAGGATCAGGGCTAATCTGGGTGAGCCTAGATTAACCCTGAACGTGTGCCTGGGTTCAGGAATCCTTGTTTGCCGAGGCGCGGATACTGCCCTCGATCAGGGGGCGAATGGTGGACGCCTGAACAATAATGGAGAAGATCACCACCACGTAGGTTAAGGTCACCAACAGGGTTTTAATATCCGTGCCATTAATCACGGCCTGGCCCGCGGGAATGGAGGCCGCCATCGCCAGCGCGAGTCCGCCTCGCAAACCACCCCAGGTGAGAATGCGCACAGAGTTCACGTCGTACTGGCGGAAGCGACGAAAAGCGAGGTAGGGCAGCGATACACTGATAAAACGCGCCAGCAGGACAATGGGTATCATGATTAAGCCTATGCTTATTTCTTCCCAGGTAAAGGGCAGAGTGACTAACAGCAGGCCAATCAAGAGGAACAAGAGCGCATTTAAGGCGCCTTCGATGGCATGCCAGAAGTTACGAACGTTGCGAACGCTGGTGTAGCGCGACATGGTCGCCGCTTTTCCTCGGGTTACATTACCAATAAAGATACCACTGACCACCATGGCCAAGGCCCCGGATATTCCGAGCAGATTCGCGGTGGCAAAGCCAGCGGTGGGAATACAGATGGTGAGCAGCAGGCGAATATTGGCTTCACGGCTTTTTATGATCAGTACATGGGAGACGAAGGCGAGTACCAGGCCAAAGGCGATACCGCCAATAGCGTCGACCAAAAACAGGTGGGCAACCCCGGCTGCGGTCGGCGCGGTGCCCGACAAGGCCACGGCTAAAATGGTGGTAAACAGCACCAGGCCGACACCGTCATTAAACAGCGACTCGCCCTCTACCTGAATGGAAATGTTTTCCGGCGCCTTCATCTGCTTGATGATGGCCAGCACGGCGATGGGGTCGGTAGGGCTGATCAGCGCCCCAAAAAGTAAGCAGTAGATAAAGGGCACGGGCCAACCCATAAAGCCCAGTAACTGATAACTGAGATAAGCCACGATAAAGGTAGAGACCAGGGTTGAAAACAGCACCAGGACGGCTATTTCTTTGCGTTGCTTTTTCATCACCCTAAGGTCAATTTCCAGCGCTCCGGCAAAGAGTAACACCCCCAGAACGCCATCCAGTAGAAATTGCTTAAAATCTATTTCGGCAACCAAGTTAAAGAGTTCCTGTGTAGCGTCGGTACCAAAGACCTTACCGGCAAGAATAAGCAACATCGACATCAACAAGGACCCGGCCGTGATGGCAATGGTGGGCTGAGTTTTCACCAGAAACTGGTTACTGAAGGCGATTAATACTGCCAGGGTCGACAGCAGGCAAAGTAGGTACCAGATACTCATAACGCATTGCTCGCAACTAGAGTAATAAAATAGAGGGGGTATTCTAGTTTTAAAACTAGAGGGTGTCATCTAATTTTCTTGTTTTTCATCGCCTGGTTGTGCTCAAATGTTTTTAATGTCCAGCAGGACCCAAGTCAGTAAAAGAGTCTATGACAAATTCGAATGCTAAAAGCACAGCCCAACGCACTCCCCAGCAGGAAAGGGGATTTCGCCGTGTGCAAATGTTACTAGATGCCGCCGCCAAAATAATTGAAGCTGATGGATTGGCAAACTTGACCATGCAAAACCTGGCGAAAATGGCGCACACCTCTATCGGCTCCCTTTATCATTTCTTCTCCGACCGGGATGCGGTACTCAAAGCCTTGTTCGAGCGACACGAAGAGTCCATTGGCGATATAGTGCGTACCCTGGAAGAGGTGGATGATCAGCTGTGGTTAACCCTGTCTCCCTATGAGCTGGTTGATAAGTTGTTGCTGCCCTTTGCCAATTATGTGTGGCAGCACGGCGATTATTTACCGGTTGTGCAAGAAGTGCGTCAGCCTCATAAAAACTCCGAATTTATTCTCTTTATGACCAAGATAGTGGCCTTGCGTAACCCGGATTTATCGCCACAAGACAGTCAATTTCTGGCGATTATGGTCCAGAACATCACCGCCGGTACCATGCAGCAAGCATATTTGCTCGAGCCGAACAGCGTCGAGGCAACGGTAAATGAACTGCGTTTAGTGCTGGGGAGTTATCTGGCGGAAAAGGAACGGGGTTAAGGGGAATGGTGGCTGGGGCAGGAAAGATTTCTTAAGATAAAAAAAGGGCCTAGTGGCCCTTTTTTTAGGTGAATTGTTCACACACTCTTAGCGCATAGTAACAAACTCTTCCGAACCTGTTGGGTGAAAGCTGCTCGAAAAGAGCGAGAGCGCGTAGCTCTTTTAGGCTTGAACGCGAGACATGGGATGTCGAGCCGGGCGTACCATCAGGGATGATAGCCCAAGCCTTTCTATCTCATAGTCACAAATTCTTCAGAGCCTGTTGGGTGTATCGCCACCACCGCATCAAAGTCGGCCTTGGTTGCGCCCATCTTCATCGCCACGGCAAAGCCCTGGATCATTTCGTCCACGGCAAACCCTATGCCGTGCAGGCCGATGATCTTCTCTTCCTTGCCCAGGCATACCAGCTTCATGGCACAAGGCTGACGGTGCTGAGTCACTGCGGTATACATGGCGGCAAAGTTTGAGGTATACACCTTGATATTGTCCTCACCGTGCTCGGCAATGGCCTGCTCTTCGCTTAGGCCTATGGTGCCGATGGGCGGGTGGCTAAAGACCACGGTAGGGACCAGGTTATAGTCCATCTTCATATCATTAGGCAGCTCATCATTAAACAGGCGCTCGGAAAGAATACGGCCGGCCTTAACCGCCACCGGCGTCAGCTCGATACCGCCTTCGATAATATCGCCCACTGCATACACGCCTTCGGCCGTGGTGTTTTGATATTCGTCGACTTTCACATAACCAGACTCGGTCACTTCCACACCCGCCGCGGCAATATTAATGGCATCCGTGGTTGGCGTACGGCCAATGGCCCAGATCACCTGGTCGACATTCTGACTGTGACCATTTTCGAAGTGTAGGGTCAGGCTGCCATCCGCTTCTTTAACCACTTCTTTCGGTGAGCACTCGGTGTGCAGGGTCGGGCCTTCTTTTTTCATTACCTCGACCAGGGTGTCAACCAGCATGCCGTCAAAGGTGCGCAGCGGCGCATGGCGACGCACAAAGAGGTGAGTCTCTGTGCCCAAACTATTTAATACACCGGCAATTTCCACGGCGATATAGCCGGCGCCCACGACGGCAACGCGCTTGGGTTGCTCGTTTAATTCAAAGAAGCCGTTAGAGTCGATGCCATACTCGGCGCCGGGAATATTAGGAATGGTAGGGCGACCACCGACGGCCACAAGAATATGGTCGGCGCTGTAGTGCTCGCCATTCACTTCAACGGTTTTGTTATCGACAAACTTGGCAAAGCCATTGATCACGGTAACGCCATTGCTGGCCAGGTATTTATTGTAACCCTGGTGGATGCGGCCAATATAGGCTTCGCGGCTTTCCACCAGTTTTTGCCAGTTAAAGTCTTTTAGCTCAACATCAAAGCCATAATCCGGTGCGTAGAGTTTAATGGCTTCGGCAATTTGGGCGCCGTGCCACATTACTTTTTTCGGTACGCAACCTACGTTTACGCAGGTGCCGCCCAGGTGAGTGGCTTCAATCAGGGCCACCTTGGCACCGCGCATGGCGGCACGGTTAGCCGAGGCGATACCACCACTGCCGCCACCGATACAAATATAATCAAAGTGTTGAGACATGTTGTTTATTCCTATGAACTTTTACTGTCATATTTGGTTTGCCATACCATAGCAGAAATGAAGGCGCTGATCTGCACTTGTATTTTGCCGTATTGCCCCAAGAATGTAGGTATTAATCGTATTATGAGACTCAGTTATGACTAACCCCTTGATCGCCCTCGAAGGCTTGCCGCCGTTTTCAAAAATTAAGCCCGAGCATGTGCAACCGGCCGTCGAACATGGCATCAAAGAATGTAAAGACACCATAGCCCAGGTTCTTGAAGCGCAGGATTTTACCTGGAAAGGCCTGGTGATGCCTCTGGAAGAGGCCGATGACAAACTGGGCCGATTGTTTTCACCCGTCTCCCATATGCACTCGGTGGTAAACACCCCTGAGCTGCGCGAAGCGTACGACACGGTATTGCCACTGTTGAGCGAATACAGCACCTTTGTGGGTCAACATCAGGGTCTGTTCGATGCCTATACGGCACTGGCCAACAGCGATGAATACACTCGCCTAAGCAAGGCGCAAAAGAAGGTCATAGATAACGCCCTGCGCGACTTTAAACTCTCGGGCATTGCTTTGAATGACGAAGATAAAAAGCGCTATGGCGAAATCGTCAGTCGCCTGAGTGAGCTGAGCGCCAAGTTTGGCAATAATGTAATGGATGCCACCTTGGCCTGGCAAAAGCATATCACCGATGAGAGTGAGCTGGCCGGTTTGCCCGAGTCGGCAAAAGACCTGGCGGCACACACCGCCCAAAGCAAAGAATTAGAAGGCTGGTTGTTTACCCTGGATATCCCCTCGTACCTGCCGATCATGACCCATGCGGATAACCGCGAACTACGTGAAGAAGCGTACACCGCCTTTGTTACTCGTGCCTCGGATCAGGGCCCTAACGCCGGTGAATATGACAACAGCGCCATTATGGACGAAGAGCTGAAACTACGTCATGAACTGGCGCAGTTGTTAGGCTTTGAGAATTATGCCCAAAAGTCACTGGCAACCAAGATGGCTGACTCAACGGAGCAGGTATTTGGCTTCCTCAACGACCTGGCCGCCAAGTCTAAGCCGCAGGCGCAACAAGACTTAGAGGAGCTGCGCAGCTATGCCGAGCAAACTCACGGTGTAACGGCGCTGGAAGCCTGGGATTATGCCTATTACAGCGAAAAGCTAAAGCAGGAAAAATATGCCATCAGCGACGAGCAACTGCGTCCGTACTTCCCCGAAGACAGGGTTCTGAGCGGCTTGTTTAAAACCGTTGAAAAGCTGTTTGCCATTCGTGTTGAAGAGCAAAAAGAATTTGATACCTACCATAAAGACGTACGCTTTTTCGAGATTTACGACAGCAGTGATGCCCTGCGTGGCCGCTTCTACCTCGACCTCTATGCCCGCGAGCACAAACGTGGCGGCGCCTGGATGGACGACTGCATGGGCCGCAAGGTGCGTTTAGGCGGACAATTGCAAACGCCAGTGGCCTACTTGGTGTGTAACTTTAACCGTCCGGTGGGCGATAAGCCGGCGCTGTTTACCCATGACGAAGTGGTTACCCTGTTCCATGAGTTTGGCCATGGTCTGCACCATATGCTGACTCAGGTAGACGCCGCCGCCGTTGCCGGCATTAACGGTGTCGCCTGGGATGCGGTGGAGCTGCCAAGTCAGTTTTTAGAAAACTGGTGTTACGAGCAGGAGGCGCTGGCCTTTATCTCGGGTCATTATGAAACTCATGAGCCTTTGCCTAAGGAGCTGCTGGATAAACTATTGGCGGCGAAGAACTACCAGTCGGCGATGCAGATGGTGCGTCAGCTTGAGTTCTCCTTGTTTGATTTTCATATTCATGCGGACTACGACCCGAGCAAGGGCAGTGAAATACAGGCAATTCTCGATCGCGTGCGTGAGCAGGTTTCGGTTGTTAAGGCGCCAAGCTTTAATCGTTTCCAGCATAGCTTTAGCCACATTTTTGCCGGTGGCTACAGCGCCGGCTATTACTCTTACAAATGGGCGGAAGTGCTCTCGGCCGATGCCTTCTCTAAATTTGAGGAAGAAGGGATCTTTAACGCCGACACCGGCCGTGCCTTCTTAACCCATATCCTTGAGCAGGGTGGCTCGGAGGAGCCGGCGGTGTTGTTTGAGCGTTTCCGTGGCCGTGCGCCAAGCGTGGATGCCCTGCTGCGTCACAGTGGCATTGCTGCTTAAGGCTATGCCGAAAGCATTGCCAATGGCGTAGCCAAATATTTAGCCGCACTTTTCACTGTATTTAAGTGATCGATGCGGCTAAAAATCCTGATATCATACCCCCTCAACAGCCATTTCCACGGAGAAAGTCGTGCACATCTATTGCCGTATCGATACCGCGCAAGCCTATTGCGATACCCTAAGCCAGCGCTTTAAGTTGGATGAATGTCCACTCGATGAGCAATTTTACCTGCAATACGATGAGTTGGGATTGGCCTTATGCAAGCGTGACGAGCCCAAGCTCACGCCCATTCGTGTCGACTTTGTCGAAGGTGCCGCGGCTCACCGCCGTAAGTTTGGTGGCGGCAAAGGCCAGGCCATTGCCAAGGCCGTCGGCCTGAATAAGGGCGCCACGCCCCATGTGCTCGATGCCACCGCCGGACTTGGCCGTGATGCTTTTGTACTGGCTTCGCTCGGCTGCAAGGTCACCCTGTTTGAACGCCACCCCGTGGTTGCGGCCTTGCTGTATGATGGCCTGGAACGCGCCTACCTGGATGCGGAAATCGGCTCCTGGATGAAGGAGCGCATGCACCTGCATCATGGCAGCAGCCATGTGCTGTTAGAGAAGCAACCCCTTTCCGAGGGGGAAGTTGATGTGGTGTACCTCGACCCCATGTTCCCGCATCGGGAAAAATCCGCTTTGGTCAAAAAGGAAATGCGGGTGTTCCAATCCCTGGTGGGGGATGACGGCGATGCCGATGATCTGCTGACGCCGGCGCTGCAACTGGCGAGCAAAAGGGTGGTGGTTAAACGCCCGGATTATGCGCCGTTTTTAAACGAACGCACCCCCAGCACTCAGATCAAGACCAAGAAAAACCGTTTCGATGTGTACGTGAATGCGGCCATGAAATAACCTGTTTTCGAATTGGGTAATATCTTATTTTTGTATTATTTTCATATCCTTGTCATAAATAATTAATATTCTACGCGCATTGTTATCGACCTAAGAGATAGGCATGCGCGTCTCAACCTTTACGCGATTGCTCGCGTTACTGCTTTCTTTGGCCAGTTTAATGCTGGTAGTGACCCTGTGGTGGGCGTTTGCAACTCTGCAAACCCTGGAACAGCAAAGCAGCCAATACGGCTTACTCAAAAACGACATCACCCTAGCGCTGACCGCGGACATTGAAGACTACCTAAGTGCCGGCGATGCCCAGTACCTGCTCAATGCCGAGCATAGGTTAAAGCGCATGCAAACGGAGCAACTCCCCGGCTTATCCCCAACCTTGGAGCAACAGCTTGCGCCGCTGTTAACCCAGTTGGTTAAAGGCATAGAAGGGGATTACCGTGCCCTGGGTAAACTCTCGGGTAACAGCAGTGCATTGTTGGACAATGCCCTTAGACAAATGGCCGGCTCGGCCAATTCACTGCTTAATTATGCCCGTCAGGCGCAGCCCGACAAGCGCGCCTTAGCCACCGAATATATCGCCCTGGCCGGCGATTATTATCAAAGCGTGCTGACCCTGAGTCTGGCCACTCAGGCCCTGTATCAGGATTACAGCAGTGAAAAAGAAGCAAACGTCAATCAGGCGCTGGCACAACTTAATGCCTTGGCCGCAGACATCGAGGCCCTGGATAACCTGGGAGTGATGAGTGAGGTTGATGAAGACGAGTTGTTCTTTGACGCCGAGCCCGAAGATCTGGCCGCTGAAATTAAAGCGGAGATCCGCTCCTGGCCGAAGCGTTTTCCTCGCGATTTACAAGGCACCTTAGAGCAGGGACAAACGCGTCAGCAAGGCATGCAGCAGTTACGCGCCGAAGTGGCGGGCATTGCCGAGGTGGTGGTGGCTGCCGAGCAGCAGTTGTTAGCCGAGCAGGAGGCGGTGAAAACCCGTGTACTTTTCTTCTTTGGTGCGGCGATTGGTGGCTTATTGCTGTTGGCGGGGGCGGTGTATTTGTTGCAGCGCTCTCAGGTGCTGAACCCCTTGCGCCAGCTTCGTGATGGCTTTGCTGACTTGCTCGACAGCAACGAGCCGGCGCCCATCATCAGTAAAAATGCCCACACCGAGGTGGGGGAAATCGCCGCCTATTTTAATCAACTGTTGCAGCGCCAGCAGGCACAAGCCCAGGCCCGACAGCAGATGCTGCAGGTGATCAACGAGTTTATGCGTGAAATGAGTGAAAACCTGGAACACATCAGTCAGGGTGCGGAGCAAAGTACGGCACTGGCCGGCCATAGTCAAAGCCTGTTGACTCAGGTGCAGCACCTGGGTGATGACGTCAACAGTGTGAATGCCCAGGTGGCGGCCAATGCTCAGCAGACCCATGCGTCCATGGCGCAGAGCGTGAGTGTTGCCGAGGCCATGTTGCATGCTTCGGCAACCACGGAGCAGCGTATCGACGATGGCATGCAGAGCCTGCGTCAGTTGCTGGCCGGTGTGGACGATGTGTCTAAGGTGTTGGATGTGATCAACAATATTGCCGAGCAAACCAACCTGCTGGCGCTCAACGCCGCCATCGAGTCGGCGCGGGCCGGCGAGCATGGCCGCGGTTTCGCCGTGGTCGCCGATGAAGTGCGTAAACTGGCGCAGCAAACACAGCAATCGCTGGGCGATATTCATGCCCAACTGGGCGAACTCAGTGGTCATTCGCAACGGGTGTCGCAAAACATCTGCGAGCTGGCGACCCAGGCGCAAACGCAAACGGATAATGCCCAGGAGCTTAAACGCACCGCCGAAGACGTATCGCAAAGCGCCGCCCAGGCCAATGACGTGGCGGCACAGGCCACCGATTACGCCCAGCGTCAGCAGGAAATGCTGAGTGAGTTTGAGTCATCGATGCAGGCAATGCAGACGCAAATCGAGAGCTCCGACAGCAAGGTGAAGGGCATTTATCAAAGCTTGCAGCAACAAATGCAGACAATTCGTGAGAGTCTGGGTTTAAAAGCGTGATAATGGCCCAAGATCTACCCTGATTCTATAAAAGAAGGAAGTCATTATGATTGCCCAAGGTCAAAAAATTCCAGCCGCAAGCCTGACACAACTAGGCGAGCAGGGGCTGAACCATTTCACTACCGACGAGTTGTTCGCCAATAAAAAAGTGGTACTGTTTGCCGTACCCGGCGCTTTTACACCGACCTGCTCGGCGGCGCATTTGCCAGGCTTTGTTGTTCTGCGCGAAGAGTTTACTGCAAAAGGCGTTGACGAAGTCATGTGTGTGTCGGTGAACGATGCCTTTGTTATGAAGGCCTGGGGCGAGAGCCAGAATGCCGATCGTATTCGCATGCTGGCCGATGGCGATGCCAGCTTTACCAAGGCCCTGGGGCTGGATAAAGACACGGGTGACTTCGGTGGCGTGCGTTCAACACGCTATGCCATGGTGGTAGACAATGGCGTGGTTACCCAGCTGTTTGTGGAAGAAGACAAGCAGTTTGAAGTATCTAAAGCCGAGCATGTACTGGCGAACCTTTAATAAGGGTTCGTTTTGCTTGCATAAAAAAGGCCGCATCACGCGGCCTTTTTGCTGGGTAGGAGAATATCCTAAGGGTTATATTGCGCGTTTAATGTCACACCAGAGAAGGTCTGGTAAGCATTAAGGCTAATATGCCAGGTACCCGCTTGTGGGTTGCTAAAGCTACAGCTTTCGTTGTTGCCGCCTTTATAAGGACGACAGTCATAGCTGCTTGCCGTAGGCTGTGCGCCAAAGCGAACAAATAGGTCGGCATCACCTGTACCACCGGAGATATTTACATCCAAGGTGCTCATGCCCGCAGGCACTTCCAATGTGTAGTGTTTCCACTGACCCGCCGATGCTGAAATATCGGCTACGGTACCGCCACCGCCGGTGCCCGTGCCGCCACCTGAGGTAGTTAGCTCACCCAATAGCGATGCATTGCTGTAGGCGCTGTAACCGCGCAGCATCACGTAGTAGGTGCCCGCCGTTGGGTTGTCGATGCTACAGGTTTCGTTGTTACCGTTCTCATATGGACGGCAATCATAGCTTGATGTGGTTGGCGCGCTGCCCGCCTTAACATACATGTCCAGGTCGCCGCTGCCACCGCTGGTGGTGAAGGTCACGTTAGTGGCGCCCGAAGGTACCGTCATGGTGTAGGTTGTTTCAGAGCCGGCTGCGCCGCTTAAACCAGTTTCTGCCGTGCCTGGTGTCAGCTCATTGCCACCGCTTGGTGGTGGTGTACCGCCGCTTGCCTGAGCAACCGCAGCCGCCGCATCAACGATACCGGTACCACAGCTGGTACAGGTTGCGCTAAAGCCCTTGGTGGTCGACTTCAGGATGCTTTCTATTTCATCCGGTGTCGCCGTGGGTTTAGCTTGTTTGATAAGTGCAGCCACACCCGCTACGTGAGGCGCCGCCATAGAGGTGCCTTGCGAGTAGTGGTAGCTGTCGCTTGAAGGTGAGGTTGAGCCCGAGTTGTGGGTAGATAAGATACCTTCAGGGTCGTTAGCGAAGCTTTGTGCGCCACCCGGTGCCGCCACATCGATGTTTGAACCATAGTTTGAGTAGTAGGCTCGACCACCGTTACGGCCCACCGAGGCCACGTTGATTACACCGCTACAGTTACCCGGGTTGTAGTTTGCCGAATTGTCGTTGTCGTTACCGGCGGCGATAACAATCGCAGTGCCGTTGGCACGTGCCTGGTTGATGGCGTTTTGGGTAGTAGAGCTACATGAACCGCTGCCACCTAGACTCATGTTGATCACATCGGCAGGGTTAGCGTTGGCTGGTACGCCCGATACCGAACCACCTGATGCCCATACGATGGCATCGGCGATGTCTGATGTTAAACCACCACATTTACCCAGTACACGAACCGGCACAACTTTGGCGTCATAGGCAACACCCGTTACCCCTTCGCCATTGTTGGCAACGGCCGCTACCGTACCCGCTACGTGAGTGCCGTGCCAGCTTGAACCTTGTGCACCGTGTGTGTAACCACACTCGTTTGCGGTAATGGCATCACCCGGATCCTGAGCATCGCTATCACGACCGCCGCCATCGTTGGCAACGAAGGTGTCGGAGATCATGTCATAACCAGGGAGGATATTGGCGTTTAAGTCGGCGTGTGGGCGGTAACCCGTATCAAGCACGGCCACGGTTACACCGGCACCGGTTGCTGAGTCCCATGCCGCTGGTGCGTTAATGCCTGCGGCCGCTTCATAGTAGTGCCACTGATCGCCGTAGCGCGGGTCGTTCGGTGTGGCGAACGGCTTTAACATCTGGTCGATTTCGATGTATTCCACTTCGCCGCTGGCAACCATGTCTTGCATGAACTGCTGTGCTTCTTGCGCCGATAATTTCTTATCTGTACGGATCACGTGGTGATTTTGCAGGGCCATTTCTCGCACGTATTGAGCGCGAGCCTGGCCACGATTGGTTTTAAAGCCATCAACAAATTTCTTTGCACGCGCCTTGCCATTGCCTGGCATGGTCGCAGCACTGGTGCCTAGCTCGGCGTTGTCTTTGTACTTGATGATAAAGCGCGTGGTTAATGGCGATTGGCCTTTTAGCTTGGCCTGAGTTTGTGCCAGTGTTGCCTGTTGCGGCGCCGTCACTTCTTGAATGTCATTCGCGTAGAGGGCCGATGAGCTAAGAGCCATCGGGATTGCTAGCGCGAGGAGTGTTTTTCTAGTTGTCATAAGAGTCCCCATTTATTTTTAGTTTGTACCCAAATGGTACACTTCGCAGAGGATGGTAAATTATTTGTTAATATATTTGTAATAACTTTTGGAAATAAAAAGGGTACAAGTTGTTATATCTGGCCGTATATACGGTTAAAATTAATTATTTAGTATCTTTGTTTTTATTTTTATTAATGCTTTTGTTTTATTTTTGGTTGGCTGGTTTTTGTTCTATTGTTGCTTTGGGTGCAATTTCAACCTGCGTTTAAATTCGGTGCTCTTGTCTGGCATTCGGCGCGTTTAATTAACCCGGGTAAATATCTTTGTCGGCCCTGGCTTGGTAGAATAGCGGCGGTTTTTCTAGGGGTGATATTGTGATTAAAAAAGATGTGGTGATTATTGGTGCCGGTGCTGCGGGTTTAATGTGTGCAGCGCAAGCGGGTTACCGTGGCCGCGATGTGGTAGTGGTCGATATGGGCAAAAAGCCCGGCCGTAAGATCCTGATCAGCGGCGGTGGTCGTTGTAACTTTACCAACGAAAATGCCAGCCCTGAAAATTACCTCTGTGCCAACCCGCACTTCGTAAAATCCTGCTTGAGTCGCTACACCCAGCGCGACTTTATCGACCTGGTCGACCGCCACGGCCTGCAATACCACCACAAAACCCTCGGCCAATTGTTCTGTGATAACAGCGCCCAAGACATCGTCGATATTCTTATGACCGAATGTGAATGGGCGGGCGTAAGCGTACAATTGCGCAGCGAAGTCATTAGTGTGGAAAAAACCGAGCAAGGCTACATAGTCAACACAGGCACGCACACCTATGAATGTGAATCTTTGGTGGTGGCTTCTGGTGGCCTTACCATGCCAAAACTCGGCGCCACGCCAATCGGTTATAAAATTGCCGAGCAGTTCGGCTTAAAGGTGTTGCCTACCATGGCTGCCTTGGTGCCATTTACCCTGCACCAGCATGATAAAGACCGTTTTGATGGCCTCTCGGGCATCAGCGTCGATTGCCTGGTGACAAGTGAATGTGGTACCCAATTTCGCGAGAATATTCTCTTTACTCACCGCGGCTTATCGGGTCCGGCCATTTTGCAGATTAGCTCATTTTGGCGCGCAGGGCAGGCAGTGAGTATTAACTTACTTCCAACCCTAAACATCACAGAATGGTTAGAACAACAACGCCAGCAAAGCGCACAAAAGTCATTGAAAAATGCCTTGGCGACTATTTTACCGAAACGCTTTGTGGAAATGCTGCACGACACCAAGGCCATTCCTGAGGCCAATATCAATCAGCTGACTCACGGCCAAATTGCCGCGTTGCATGACTACCTGCATAACTGGCAAATCAAACCCAATGGCACCGAAGGCTATCGCACCGCCGAAGTGACATTAGGCGGCGTGGATACGGATGAGCTCAGCTCAAAAACCTTTGAAGCAAAAAAAGCACCGGGCCTATACTTTATTGGTGAAGTCACCGACGTCACCGGCTGGCTCGGCGGCTACAACTTCCAATATGCCTGGAGCTGCGGCTTCGCCTGTGGGCAGTATTGTTAGGCTTTCCCACAAAAGACAAGATTAATAAAAAGGGTGACCTAAGCGTCACCCTTTTTAATTCAATCCTAGTAACTTACGCCGCCTGGGTGATCCTACCGTTTTGGCACAGCGGATGTTGGCGCACATAGTCGAGGATGCGCTGCTCCATGGTGGTAAAGCAGGGGCCGCCATAGTAGACGATGGTTTCGTGATGGGTGCTGCTGTGGCAATTGCGTTTGCCGCTGTGGGCCAGCAGGGTTTCTACTTCGGCGAGCACATCGTTGATATCGTGTTGCTCGTAAATGGTCTCGGGCAGGGTGAGGTTATCGAAATGCAGGGCCAGCACCTCATGATTGCCGATGGCAAATTCGTCGCGGTCAATAAACAGCTTAGAGCCCTTGGGCAAACCGATCCCCTCCAGAGTGTCGATAATGGCGCGCTTGGCCTGGTCGATATCGCCGCTGACCAAGACGTCAAGCTCACAATACTCGATTTGGTTTTCTGCATTTAGCTGGGTGCCGGCCCCTGTGACTTCCCCTAATTGCAGTCGCTGCAATACCTCATCCAACGGGTCTTCATAGGTGTCGCCGCGGTCTATGGGCTGACACTTATCATTAATACGAACCGTGATATATACATCCTTACTCATTGGGGACTCTCCCTGATGCGGTGTTTGATTATGAAAATAGAATGCGCATTACTCTTTGAATTTACGCGCAGTAAGCATTAATTTTTAGCAGCTATTGGCATTTAGGCAAGGTTATACCGAAGGTTCTGCCGAAGGCGGACGAGAGGAAAGGGGGCGATGCCGTGATTGGACTTGGCTTTGACCGCCAAAGGCCCTAAAATTTGCCACCCAAAGGTTTACCCTCCAGATAATGCGTAACTCGTCCATGAATAAGCAAGCGATAGGTATTTTTGACTCCGGCGTCGGCGGCCTTGCCGTGGCCCAGGCGGTGCATCAGTTGCTGCCGAGCGAAGACCTGCTTTATATCGCCGACTCCGGCTTTATGCCCTATGGCAGTAAAACGCAGGACGAAATACGCGGGCGCTGCCATGCCATAGTCGATTATATGGCGACCCAGGGCGCCAAGGCGGTGGTGGTGGCCTGTAATACCGCCACCATGGCGGCCATTGGCTCACTACGCGCGCATTATTCCTTACCTATAGTTGGCGTCGAGCCCGGCGTGAAACCCGCATTGCAGCAAAGTAAAAGTGGCGTTATTGGCGTGCTGGCCACCCCCAGTACCATAGCGTCGCAGAGCTTTCAGCGCCTGTGCCGGCAACAGGCCGAAGACCTGGGGCGCATTGTTTTTCAACCTTGTCCCGAATTGGCGGCGACCATAGAAGCCCTGCATCTCGACAGTGATCACACGGAGGCACTATTGCGCCGTTATTGTGAGCCTCTACTGAGCCAGGGGGTGGATGTGCTGGTCTTGGGCTGCACTCATTACGCCTTTATTGCCCCCTTGCTAAGACGCATTCTGCCCTCGGGCGTTAGCCTGATCACCACCGAGCAGGCGGTGGCCTTGCAATTACAGCGCCGTTTAGCGCCAAGCTATCAGTTAGGAACGCAGCCCAGCGCAACGCCGGGTCGAGTACGTTTGCTCACCAGTGGTGACAGTCAGCGCTTTAGCGCCCAGATACAGGTGCTGTGGCCGAGTGTTGAAAACCCTGTAATTACCCCCTTGCACTTATCCTGCGCTGAGCTCGGTTAGCCCGCTTTAACTCCTTGTTTTAAAGCCTGTTAAGTTGGCGGTCAGGCTTGCCACTTTGTTGCCATAATTGCCCTCTGTTTTTCCATTTTTGCGCCCCTTTGTTGCCACTGTGCCTTGTTTTAATAACTACCAAGCAAGGCGAGGAAGCAACCACTTCTGTTCTTGCCCCAACCCATTAAGAATTGAAGGATGACGACGATGAAAAAACACATTTTAGTAACTGCATTAGTATCAACTTTGGTAGCGGCGCCAGCGATGGCAAAAGAGCAAAAAGAGCTGGCCACCGAGACCGCCTGGGGTCTGGGCGCCGGTGCCACGGTAGGGGCCATTGTTGGCGGTCCTATCGGTGCCTTTGCCGGAGCCTTTATCGGCGGCATTATCGGCGAAAAGGAAGCGGCGCACAGCACCATCAAGTCACAGCAAGTGCAGCTGAGCCAATACCAGGACACGGAGCAACAGTTGCACAGTACCCTGGAGCAAAACCGCGCGCTGACTGCGCAAATCAACGCCTTGGAAGATGAGCAAAATCGTTTAGAGCAAGCCCGTATCGACAACCTTTTAGCCATGACGGTGCAGTTTCGCTCCGGCTCGGCGCACATCGAACCCCACTTTGCCGAGCAGCTGGATCACCTTGCGCAGATCCTTAAGCGCAAGCCGGACTTAAACCTTAACCTCAATGGCTATGCCGATGTGCAAGGGGATGAGCAAGCGAATCTAGACCTGTCTCAGCGCCGTGCCGATGCGGTGCAGCAGTACCTGGTAAAGCAAGGCGTGGCCGCCACCCAGCTGTTCGCCGAAGGGCGAGGTGAGCAGAAAATTGTCGCCAATGGTAACGAATATGAAACGAACTTCTTTGATCGTCGCGTAACCTTGACGGCCCGCGGTGCGCAGCAAAACCGCATGGCGAAAAACTAAGCCACCGCAACCCGAGGACCAAATTATGTTGAGTTGTCCTAACAAAGTGCTCACAGCTCTCGCTGTGAGCCTTTTATGCCTAATTTTCTTTACCCCCGTTAATGCCAGTGCCTTCTCCGAAGGCCAGGCGCAACTGCAATTTAGCGATGCCCGGGGTGTGGATGTGGCGCCCGGCGTCCTTTTGAGTACCCGAGCGTCCATGCAGATCACTGGGCTGATCAACCAGGTGCAGGTGACCCAGGTGTTTGTGAACCGCCACCCCTTTGCGGTCAACGCCCAGTACCTGTTTCCACTGCCAAGCGAAAGCGCGGTGCATGCCATGACCATGAAGGTCGGCGAACGCACCATAGTGGGTAAAATTGCCGAGAAGCAGCAGGCGGAGCGTCAATATCGCGCCGCCCAGCGCGCCGGTAAGCGGGCGGCGCTGGTAAAGCAGCAGCGCGCCAATATGTTTTCCTCGCGGGTTGCTAATCTTGGCCCCGGAGAGCGGGTGGAAATCACTCTGAGTTATCAGGAAATGATCCGTTTTCGCGATGCCGAGCTCAGCGTGCGTCTGCCGATGACCTTTACACCGCGCTATCATCCTCGTAGTTATGCCGTGGAAGAATTACGAGCCACTGCAAACGCCACCAATAATGGCGCGCAGGGCTGGCTGGCGCCTAAATTTGTTGAGCAACTGGCACAGCAGCAGGACTTTATCGACAGTTCGCGTGAGCCCTTACTGCAATTGGATATAGAGATAGATTTTGGTTTGCAGCTGGAGCAGATCCGCACGCCTCACTACCAGGCTCAGGTGAGTAATCTGGATTTTGGCCGTTACCGGGTGCAATTACGTGACGATGCCATGAATCGCGATTTTGTGCTGCGTGCCAAGGTGTCGCCGAGTCAGCAGGCGCAGGCGGCCTTCTTTCGACAAACGGCGCAAAGCGGCGACTATGGACTGCTGATGCTGTTGCCGCCAAGCGACCAGTTTAGCGCCCAGCAGCGCCTGGCCCGAGAGCTTATCTTTGTGATCGACAGCTCCGGCTCCATGCACGGCAGCTCCATGGATGCGGCCAAGCAGGCTCTTTTCTATGCACTTGATAACCTGGATGAAAACGACAGTTTTAACATTATCGACTTTGACAGCAGTGCGCGCTTATTCCGCCCTCAGGCGGTGGCGGCCAATGCCTTTAACCGCGCCGATGCCGAGCGCTTTGTCTATCAATTACAGGCCGATGGCGGTACGGAAATGGCGCAGGCGCTGGACTTGGCCCTCGATGGCAAAACGCATCCCAATTATGTGCGTCAGGTGGTGTTTTTAACCGACGGCAGCGTCGGCAACGAGCAAGCCCTGTTTGATTTGGTGCAGAGGCAACTTGTTGATAACCGGCTGTTTACCGTGGGCATAGGCAGTGCCCCCAATGGCTACTTTATGCGTCGTGCCGCCCATGTTGGCCGCGGCAGCTATACCTTTATCAGCGATGGCAACGAGGTGAAAACCCAGATGCAGGACCTGTTTGAACGCCTGCAAAACCCGGCGCTGCGCGATGTACGCCTAAGCGCGGCGCGCGCCAAGGAATTGTCCTATTGGCCGCAGCCCTTGCCGGATCTCTACTTTGGTGAGCCGCTGATGGTGGCGATCAAACTGGCACCGCAGCAACAGGATATGTATATCGACGCCAACACCCAGCATGGACCGTTGCGCTTAACCATGCCCATGCACGAGACCGGTCAAACCTATCCGCACAGCGAAGCCATTGCCCGCTTGTGGGCGCGTCAGCAAATTGCCTCGCTCTTGCTTTATAACCCGGCCGAAGCGGTACGCCCACAGGTGCTGGATTTGGCCCTGAAACATCAGTTGCTAAGTCCCTTTACCGCCTTTATTGCCGTTGAAGAGGTGGCCACATCGACCGTGGCACAGCATAAGGAGCAGGTGGCCAATAACGTCGCCAGCGGCCAGCGGGTGCAACGCTTTGCGCAAACCGACGGGCAATCCCTGTGGCACTTATTATTGGGCGCACTCTTGATGTTAAGCACGGCCGCTTGGTTGAGACGAGAGCGGAGACAGGCTCATGGCTAAGGGAAAGCGAGTAGCGGCCCGGGCAAGTTATTGGCGCTACGGCGCCATTGCCCTGTTTGCGTTGGGGGCAAGCTTTTTTGCTCAGGGCGCTTATATGCAGAGCAAGGCCTGGTTGGCGCAATGGTTGATTGAGCGGGCCTGGCAGCAAAGCCTGGCAGCGCCCGGAGCCAATATTCCGCCCTGGTATTATGCCGACACCCATGTGGTGGCCAAATTGAGCGTGCCCCACTTGGCGCTACAGCGTTTTGTGCTGGCCGGCAGCAGCGGCCGTAATCTCGCGTTTGCACCAACTCATGATGAGGCCTTTGGGCCGCTTGGAGGTGAGGGCGCCAGTGTGATTGCCGCCCATAACGACACTCACTTCGCGTTTTTACGCCATGTGCAGGTGGGCGATGAATTAAGCCTGACGCTGCGCGATGGTCGCACCCTGAGTTATCGCATCGACAGCAAACAGGTGGTGCATCAAAGCGATACTCAGGCCGCCGCAGCCAGCGGCCTGCATCTGGTGACCTGTTATCCCTTTAACTCGCCGGTAGCCGGGACCGAGTTGCGTTTGCTGGTGTCGGCCTCGCTGATATCCTCTTCGTCGAGGTCGACCACCAATGCCTGATGGCGCTGGCTTATCATCACCCCGACAAAAACCACGGCGATGCTGAGCCATTGCCACAGGGTCAGGATCTCGCTCAGCACTATGGCCGACAGCAGCAGGGTGAAGATGGGGATAAGGTTTGAGTAGGCCGCCGCTGTCAGCACGGATACCTTGCTGATGGCATAGTTATACATGCCGTAGCCGCCCAGGGTAACAAAGGTGCCCAGGTAAAGAATATGGGCAAAGGCCACCGGGTCGTGTTGCTGCGGCATTTCCACAAAGAGTAAAAAGGGCGCAAAGAAAAGCGAGCCGGCCAGACCCTGCAAGGCAATAAGCGTAAGCGGCGCATAGCGGCTGCACAGGCGTTTTACGCTCACGGTGTAAAAGGCGGCGCAGACCATGGCCAGGAATTCCAAGGTGTTGCCTAGTAAGGGGTTGGGCGCTTGCTCCGAGCTTGGCGAGACCAGGGTCAGCAGCACACTGCCGCCGATACACAGGGTAAAGCCGACGATAATGGCGCGGCTAATGTGCTCTTTGAGCATAAAAAAGGCCAAGAATGCGACGATCAGCGGTAAACAGGAGACTATCACCCCAGCCTGAGACGCCGAGGTGTATTCCATGGCGTGGCCTTCGAATAAAAAGTATAAACAGGGCTCGGCCAGACTCATGCCCAGCAGGTATTTCCAGTCACCACTTTGGTATTCAAAGCGTTTTACAAAACGCCATAAGCACAGGCACACCGCCAGGGTGGTGAGCATGCGCAAAAAAATCACCACAGTAGGGTCATAGACTCCCACCGCATACTTTAAAGAGATAAAAGAGCTTCCCCATAAAAAGGTGGCAATGATCAGGCAAAGGCTCGCTGGCATAAGAGATAACTAGTGTGGTGAAAATGTGCGGCGATGCTAGCACAGTTGAATTAATTTAACTTGTTTAATCGCCCAAGCTTGGGGTAAAAATGAACTTCTTTTAACTATCAACAGGGCTAAACACGGTGCAAACCATAGTGATCAAATTAGGCACCAGTGTGCTTACCAATAACGGCCAGGGACTGGACAGGGCGCATATGGTGGAGTTAGTGCGCCAATGCGTGCAGCTGCAAAAGGCCGGCAACCGTATCGTGCTGGTATCCAGCGGCGCCGTGGCCGCAGGGCGTGAATTACTGGGGCGCAGCGCCGGTAATGAAACATTGGCACAAAAGCAGATGCTGGCGGCCATAGGCCAAAGCCAGCTGGTTCACACCTGGCAAACCCTGTTTGCTCTTTATAATGTGCCGGTGGGGCAGTTGCTGTTAACCCGTGCCGATCTTGATGATCGCGAACGCTATCTCAATGCCCGCGATACCCTGATGGCACTGCTTAAAGAAGGGGCGGTGCCCATTATCAATGAAAACGATGCGGTGGCGACGGCGCAGATCAAGGTGGGCGATAACGACAACCTATCGGCCCGCGTGGCGGTGTTGGCGGATGCGGATAAACTGCTGCTGTTGACCGATCAGCCCGGGCTTTTTAGCGCCGATCCGCGCACCAACCCGGATGCCGAGCTTATCCCGGAAATTCGTCATATCGATGACTCCATTAAGGCCTTGGCCGGCGGCAGTGGCACGGCGGTGGGCACCGGCGGCATGGCTACGAAAATCGAGGCGGCGAGCATTGCCCGCCATGCCGGGGTCGATGTGATCATCAGTGCCGGTCATGGCGAGGACGTGATCAGCAACTGTTTGACTCAGCAGCTGGGCACCCGCTTTGTCAGCCTGACGGCACCCAAAGACACCCGCAAACGTTGGCTGTTGGCCGGCCCCATCAGCAAGGCAGCCATTTATGTGGATGATGGTGCGGCGAAGGCGCTCAGACAGCAAGGCGCCAGTTTGCTGATCGTTGGTATTGCCCGTTTTGCCGGCGAGTTTAGCCGCGGCGATCTGGTGCAGGTATTCGACAGTCAGGGCTGCAGTGTGGGTAAGGGCGTGGCCCGTTATCACAGTGAGGAGTTGCAGCAGCGCTGGCGAACCCGGAGCAGTCTAAGGCGCAGGTGTTGGGCTATGACAATGGCGCTATGCTGATCCATCGCGATGACTTTGTCAGCTTTCGGGATTAGCTCTTAGCGACAGCTTACAGCAGCCGTTTTCGGTAATAACTTTCGACAGGAGCCAGGGGCGTGCACTTCCCTTGGCGCAATTTTAACCGCGTGATACACTCGCGCCTTTGATTTTGTCGTGATGAGAGTTGTTATGAAAGTCATTCGCTGGTTGTTAGGCCGCATTATTTTATTCTTTAATTTTATCTTTACCCCGCGCAGCAAAAAGCGCGACCCGCAAGCGCAGCAACAGCTGGATACGCAGACCGCCAACATGGCACTGTATCAATTCCATGCCTGTCCGTTTTGCGTAAAGGTGCGCCGCTCTATTAAGCGTAACGGTCTGAACATTGAAACCCGCGATGCCAAAGGCGATAACGCCTACCGTCAGGAGCTGGCGGAGCAGGGTGGCAAGGTGAAAGTGCCTTGTTTGCGCATTGAAGAAGATGGTCAGGTGCAGTGGATGTACGAATCTTCGGATATCGTCGCCTATCTGGATAAAATTGCCGCTTAACCTTAAGATTCCAATATTTCCCCTGGGTGCTGAAATTTCTCGCACTCAGGTGCCCTGTCGCGGCGTTTTCCTCTACGAAATTACCCGCCATTGTGCTAGCATTTGCAGCAAATTTTTAGTTGCTAATTGAAAGAGACGCTAGCATGACCCAGAGCACGACTGTTCGTACCCGTGTTGCCCCGTCACCGACCGGTGATCCGCACCTAGGCACTGCCTATATCGCCCTATTTAACTATTGTTTTGCCAAGCAGCAAGGCGGTGAGTTTGTTTTACGTATCGAAGATACGGATCAGGTGCGCAGTACGCCGGAGTCGGAACAAGCCATTATGGACAGCCTGCAGTGGTTAGGTCTGCAGTGGGATCATGGTCCGGATGTGGGCGGCGAGTTCGGCCCCTATCGTCAGTCTGAGCGCTCTGATCTATATAAAAAATATGCGCACCAGTTGGTTGAAGAGGGCAAGGCGTTTTACTGTTTCGCCACCGCCGAAGAGCTGGACGAAATGCGTGAGCAGCAAATGGCCGAGGGCCTGCGCCCTAAATACGATGGCCGTGGCTTGTTGCTAAGCGACGACGAAGTGAAGGCAAACCTGGAAGCGGGCAAACCCTACGTTATCCGTATGAAAATCCCTGCCGAAGGCAGCTTTAAATTTAACGACTACCTGCGCGGTGAGATTGAGATCCCATGGGAAAACGTTGATATGCAGGTGCTGTTGAAGCAAGACGGCTTCCCGACTTACTTCCTAGCCAATGTGGTGGACGACCACCATATGCAGATCAGCCACATCTTCCGTGGTGAAGAGTGGATCAACTCGGCGCCAAAACTGCTTAAGCTATACGAAGACTTTGGCTGGCAAGCGCCGGTACTGGGTCACCTGCCGTTACTGCGTAACCCGGATAAGTCTAAGCTGTCCAAGCGTAAGAACCCGACCTCTATCAACTACTACAAAGAAATGGGCTTCTTGCCGGAAGCGGTGCTGAACTACCTGGGCCGCATGGGCTGGTCGATGCCGGACGAGCGTGAAAAGTTCACCCTGGCAGAGATGATCGAGCACTTCGATATGAAACGCGTTTCTCTGGGCGGCCCGGTATTCGATATCGAGAAGCTGAAATGGCTGAATGGCACCTGGTTACGTGAAGACTTCAGCGACGAGCAACTAATTCAGCGCTTCGTTGACTGGAAATACAATGGCGACATGCTGCGCCGCATTTTGCCGGAAGCGAAAGCCCGTATCGATACGCTTTCTGATCTGGTTGACCTGGCCGGGCACTTTGTTGCCGGTATGCCGCACTATGATCCGGCGCTGCTAACCGATGGTAAGGTTGAAGAAGATGTGGTGCGTCAGGCATTGCAATTCTTTATCTGGGAGCTGGAAACGCTGCGCCATTGGGAAAAATCGGAAATCTTCGCCATTGCTAAAAAGGTTGCGACCTTCCACGAGCTGAAGATTAAAGACTTCCTTGAGCCTATTTTCGTGGCAATTACCGGCAAGAAGTCGTCAACTTCTGTGCTAGATGCCATGGAAATCCTGGGTTCGGACATGTCCCGTGCACGCCTGCGTTTGGCGTTAGAGCACCTTGGTGTGTCGAAAAAGCAGGCGAAAAAGCTAGAAAAAGCCTACCGCGACTTTAACTAGGTCGCACTCTAAGAAAAAAGGCTGCCTTGCCCCGCAAAGTGGCCTTTTTTGTGCCTTTTTAAAGGAAAAAGCAACAGATACGACCTCTCAGTGCGTAAATTTTGTTACACTGCCGCAGTTTTTTTGTACTCAAGTAGAGCAGCTATGTTAGAGCAGTATTATCAAGATTTTGGCACCCACGTGTGTATCACCCGTGAACAGGGCAGTCGTTTTGCCAAAGCCGTGGCCGATGATTTCAATCCACTTCATGACGTTGAAGCGAAAAAATTCTGTGTGCCAGGAGATTTACTGTTTTCAGTAGTGCTTGATAAGTACGGAATTAATGAGCAGATGCGCTTCACCTTCGCCAACATGGTCGACGAAGGCGTTAAACTGGGCATGCCAGAGGGCAGCGACCAGTTCGATATTAAAGATGGCGAAAAATGCTATTTGAGCGTGGCTCGTGAAGGCGCTAACAGTGCCTGTAAGACCCTGACCAACGCGCTGATCAAGAACTATGTGGAATTCTCGGGTAAGGCCTTCCCACACGTGGTGATCCCGCTGATGGGTAAGCAAGATGTGATGATTAACCCGGCGCGCCCGATGATCATCTATGAGTCCATGAGCATTCATATGGACACCCTTGATGCTCACGCTCCCGAGTTGCGCGAAGGAGAGCACGAGTTCAGCTATGAAGGCAAGCGCGGCAAGATCATCTTGCGCTTTGACCTGATTGAAAATGGCGAAGTAATTGGCCGTGGTGAGAAGCACATGCTGGTCTCGGGTATTCGCGAATACTGTCAGGATACCGTGGATGAGTTGATCCGTGGCTACAATGAGAAGAAGGCAGCGCTGAAACCTGCGTAATTCGGGTCGGGGCGCCGACAGGGCGCTTTTGGTTCGTCGAGACGCCGACCGCGGCGTTATCGTTCGTGGGAACGCCGACTAATGCGGTTTTAAAGGGTCAATGTGAAAGCATTGGCCTTTTTTGTTTGTTGGGGCGCCAACAAGCGCTTTTTTGTAGGTCGGTGCTTTGCGCCGACAAAGATGCCAATAGATTGATATTGTCGAGCCACCTAAAATGGCGTTTGTTGATAGATCTTGTCGCGTTGGGTGAGCGCGTTAAGAAAATAGTCCGGTGGACTATTTTTAGCAAGCGAACGCCTTGAGCCAGCGAGGGGCCGGAGACTCCAACCAAAGGGCGGTTTGCGCCAACCGCCCCTTGGAACCCCAAGGCGCCCGTGATTCGCTAACGCTTACGAACTCAGCGTTTTGTTAAACGCTGCGTTTAGCTTCAAACGCGGTTTAACGAGGTGTCCTACCTCGGTAAACCTAACTGCGCATCCATGCTCCGTTGTTTCAAGCACACTCCACAACAAAAGCCGATTTCTCTAGCGCGAATCTAAACGGGGGGATCGATACCTGTTAGTTTTGAGATATCCGATAGGCCGCTAAGCCAATTGCGGACGATGGTAACGCTTTGTTAAGGTGTGAGGCACGCAATACCTAAGCCTCCGCATACCACCTTAACCACTAAATCTAACGCATAGTAAAAATGCCACGCGTGCCGAATCACTCTTAAACAATTTGTTAGCCAACTTCTACCGCAGAAGTAATTAACCCGTAGTCCTCTATATCCTCATTGTTTCCCATTACATACCAGAGCTCATCGAGAGCTGAGTTTGCATGCTTGAGAAATTCAATCGTCAAGAGTTCTTCATAAGGTCGCTTAAACACTGCAAATTCGTCTTCACTGTCACCCAGATCGTATTCATATCTATCGGGCTTTGCATGTGCCAAGCTGTTTCTGGCATTTTGAAGTGCATCAAGGACTTCATGTAGTCCTTCGATATGCTCGACATTTAAAATTGAGAAAACTTTTTTTCGTTTCCAATGATACGGTTTCTTTTCCTTGAAACTTTCTTGGAACAAGCCAAAACCCGCCATATTTATTAACGCCTCAGCCAGAAATGCATGTGAGATTAAACATGCTTGCATATCCATACTGAGACCATTGGAATGACCAGAACTACTTTTTGTCTCAATGCAATCAAGTTGATATTGAGCTAAATTCGCCAGATCTGAATGTGGGTTGTATCTAACTTGAAACTTCAAATTACCTCCAGTTGGCTAACGCCCGCCTATGGGGCAAATTGAGTGGACTAAACTTGAGCGAAGCAAACAGACCGCGAAAATTTGTCCCATCGAGTTTACGAGTAATATGAGGCGCTTGTTAGGTGACGTTTTTCTCAATTTCCACTTTTCTAAAATAAGCGGTTAACGCGAAATACAATATTAAGTAGCCAGGAATATAAAATAAACTACCTATAAGAACACCTTGTATTGGATTAAAGCCACTTAAATATGAATCCAGAGAAAGGTAGCCAATTAAGCTGAGAGAAGCCACCAATAATATAGAGTGCTTTAAGCGGTTTTTATCACTTATTACTTTTATCAAATCAACTAAGCCAACAACAAGTGGAGCTAAAATAAAAATTGATAATATCTCAGTACCCATAGTCACCTAACGCCCGCATAAGGGGCTGATAATGCTTGGCTATACTTGTGAAGCGAAGCGGAACCGAGCCAAGCGTTAGCAGTCCCACCACTTTATGCGCTTGTTATGCTACTAAAACGCTTTAAACTGTATGTCACTAAAAAACTCTTCTGCATTTCGAGCTAACTCAGGATATTCTTTACCCTTGTAGTGACGCAGAGAGTATTCCGTATGCACACCAATTGATTTTTTAAATGGATGTATACAATTATATCCAAGATACTCTATTTGCATTACGGCTGTTTTATTGCCACTGACTTTAGCACTGTTATCTTGAGAAATAGTTCTGTGCTTTACGCATGTTGCACCATTAAGTTCTACCAGCTCTTCTGAGTTTTCCACAAGGTCAAACCTGCCAATATCCGGTGAGGCTGCTCTATGTTTAACAACATGAGAAAGAAACTCTTCATCCGAGGGGAATTCGGGAATTTGATAGAGTGACAAATTAATAATGCCACTACTGTCATCAGTCAGCTTAGTTCCGAGAGCAAGCTGATACCCCGTTGAAGTAATGACAGACCAACTGCCATTTTTAGGTGATAACGAAGAAACACCATAAATATTAACAGGAGTACCTGAGTTAAGCTGTGGGGTAGTTGATGCGCACGAAGTCACAAATAACAACGAAATTATAGTAGAGATTAATTTATACACTGAACTCTCCTTGTAGCATAACAATTTAATATCGAGCGATTGGGTCGTTTTCCTGACTATGGGAGAAACTCAACGATTATGGATGTATACACAGTGATTTGGGTGGAAGACTAGATGTCGCTCTTTTCGGAATTACAGATTTTATTAGACTTTCTGTAGAACGCAGGTGTACCAGCCTAATCCCCTTACATTGCATCCAAAACGGGGTGCGAGAAGAGTAATCGCCCGTTGGCTGAAAGCGGAAATTAGAGAGTGAACAGTTTCACTCTCGCCGCTTGAAGGCGACGAGCTCTGTGAGGAGGGGGACTGCGGGCGAAAACATGCTCAGGAAATGGCTGAAAGCGGAAACAAGGGAGTGAATAATTTCACTCCCGCCGCTTGAAGGCGACGAGTTCTACGAGGAGGGGGATTGGGCTGTGCATGTTGGTTACGTTCATTTCTCGCAGCGCGTTGAGGAAATAATGCAATGTTGGGGCGCCTCGGGGTTCTTAGGGGCGACGAGTGACCGAAGCATGGCTTCGCAGCACGAGGAGGTGGAGGCATTGATGCCGTAACTTCGTCACGAACAGGAACCCAGCTTCAGGGATGAATTATTAACACTGAACTTAGCATTTCCTCTAAGTCGAAGTCGGCGACCCGACAAGATCTAAATTTGAAGGCTTATCTAACCTGTCAAATTAAGCCTAATTTGAAACTAATAGTGTTGGTTACTTTTGTGTTTTGTGCCCACACTTCTCAAGTAGTGCTTGCCAAAAGTCCGCGCCTTTGCGGCGCGCCAAACGCATATTGTGCTCGGGGATGCTTTCCGGTTCGTCATAGTTGGCCAGAGCCTGTTCCATGCTTTCTTCGCGGATAATATGCAAACAGGGAGCGGGGGCGCGGTTGGTGTAATTGGCGGCGTCGTCCTCATCGGCATCGGCGAACACATAATCGGGGTGAAAGTGGGCGAGCTGATAGGTGCCTTCAAAGCCCTGGGCGACTAACAGCGCATTGGCTAAATCGATCAGATCTAAGAACTGGTCGAAATCGCTAAAACCCTGGGTAAAGCATACCAAGGTGGTTTCAATTTCCGGGTGATTATCCAGCTCTCGGCATTGCTCTAAGGTGTCGAGCACCGCCTCTTCGAGCTCGGTGGCCTCGCTTAGATAATAGCGAATGGCGTTATTTTCCACTTCCTGGCGGGCAAAGGGGCAGAAGTTGTATTTGACTATGACCGAGCTCACCCATTGGCGCATGGCCGCTTCACATTTATGCATTAATTTGCTCCTCGATTAGCGCCAGGGTTTTATTAATAGCGCCCTGATTTTGCTGTACCACCTTAAGGCCACAGGCACCCATGTCGGCACGTTTTTGCGGCTCGCTAAACAGGCTGTTTAGGGTGTCGACCAGGTTGTGCTCATCAACCCAGAGGGCGCCGCCTTGGTCAATCAAGGCAGGATAGACATGGTCAAAGTTAAAGGTATGCTGACCGCTAAGCACAGGTATGCCGTGGGCACAGGCCTCGAGCGGGTTGTGGCCACCGCGCTCAATCAGGCTGCCGCCAATAAAGGCGACATCGGCGGCGCCATAGAGCATGGTGAGCTCGCCCAGGGTGTCGGCCAGCAGTACTGCCTCACCTTGATGTTCGCCCTTCCTGCGACGGGAAAAGTTCATGCCTTGAGCTGTGAGTTGCTCGGCGACCTTGTCGAATTGCTCCGGATGACGCGGGGCGATAATAAGTAAGGCATCGGGGTAACTTTTTCTCACTTGCTCATGAGCACCAAGCAGCAGCTCGGGCTCGCCCGGGTGTGTAGAGCCGGCTATCCAGATTGGCGTTTGCCCCAGGCTGGCCTTAAGTTGCTTGGCCTGCGTTGCCTGTTGTTCGCTGACGTCGATATCGAACTTGATTGAACCGGTCACCTCAAGCCTATCTTTATCCAAACCTAGGTTAATAAAGCGCTCACCATCGGCCTGATGGTGGCAGGCGAGCCTGTCTATATCGCTCAAAATGCTGCGTGTAAGCGGCGCGACCCGGGCATAACCTTGTGCTGATTTCTCTGACAGACGGGCGTTGATAATCAAGGTGTTGAGTCCGGCTCGTTTGGCTCGGTGCAAGAGGTTAGGCCAGAGTTCGGTTTCAATCACCGCCAGCAGGCGCGCCCCAGAGCGGCGAATAAAGCGGCGCTGAGCCAGGGGCAAGTCAAAGGGCAGGTAACAGACCTGCACTCGGGCGGCGGCAATGTCTTTGGCCAGCAGCTGGTTAATTTGCTCTCGTCCGGTCGGCGTGTTGGTGCTGATCACCAAGCGGTATTGATGTTTATCGGCCAGCAGCGCCTTAATTAATGGCAGTGTGGCCAGCACCTCGCCGACGGAGGCGCAATGCAAGATGATGTCGCCGCTGGCGTCGGTAAAGCCGAAGCGTTCGCCAAAGTCTTGTCTGTAGCCCGGGTTTTTGCGCCCACGTAGTACATACAAATAAAAGCAGGCCAAGGGCATAAGAATCAGCAGAATAAGGGAATATAAAAAGCGTGCAAACAAAAGAATCACTGGCCAGAAATTGCAAAGCGTTAGTGTAACCCGAGTTCACCCCGGTGCCAAAACTTTACAATTTAACTGCTGAGTAATGGCCATGAATTTGGTAATATTTCGCATTATTTAAAGGCGTTAGGAAATCGCATGAAAGGACATAAACTCGCCACCTCTGTGGCAGGTGCGGCACTGCTATTGGCATTCAGTGGTGCGGCCGCGGCCAAGCCCACGGCATACCTGCCGGTAGGCTATGACGTAAATTTAGAACAGCAATTGGATCGCATGTTTGTGCAAACCACGGGTACGCCCATGAGCAAGCCCTATCGCTTTAGTGATATCGATAAGGCTTTAGCCCAGCTAAAAGAGCAAAACCCGGCGCTCTTTCGCTCCATCAGTGACAAACTCGCGCGTTATCGCGGCGATGACAACATCACCCGTGCCGGTGTGACCCTGCGTTATGAGCATGACCAAACCACACCTTTGGCCAATCAACGGGGTTTAACCACGGATGAGTGGGGCCAGGTGATGTTCGAGGGCATTTGGCGCCCGAACAATATGATGTTGATGCAAGTCGGTCTGGAATACCGTGCCGAAGCTGGCGACCTGGTGCCTTATAACACTTTTGTGGCTATTGCCGGTGAAGATCTCCAGCTTAATATTGGCTACAAGGAGCATTGGTTTTCTCCGTTTAAAACAAGCGCTCAGATGATCTCGACTAATGCCAAAGCCTCGCCTTCCATCTCATTGGGTATGGTGGCGCCGGCGCATAACTGGTGGAATTTTGATTTTGAACTCTTTTACACCGAGCTGGAAGAGGTTAAAGAGGGCATTCAATATCAGGGCGAATGGTACGATGGTAAGCCGCGTGTAGCCGGTACCCATATCAGCCTTGAACCGCTAAGTGGCTGGAAACTGGGCTTTAACCGTATTATGCAATTTGGTGGTGGTCCCCGCGATGTGGACTTTGGCGATGTGCTGGATGCCTTTTTCGACCCTGCCGGCAGCGATAACAGCTATAGCGCAGAAGAAAAAGACACCGAATTGGGTGACCAATTGGCCTCGGTAACCTCTACCTTCTATTTCGATTGGGGCATGCCCACCGAAATCTACTTTGAGTACGGCGGCGAAGACACTCAGGGTGGCAGCAACTTTAGCCTGGGCAATCAGGTTACTTCCTTTGGTGCCTATCTGCCTCAGTTGACCTCGGATGTTGCCTTGCGTTACGAATACAACAAATGGAAAACATCCTGGTATACCAATGGCTTGTATAAGTTTGGTAACACCAACGATGGCTTCGTGTTTGGTCACTATGCCGGCGACAGACGTATCTTTGGCGACGGTGTGCCCGCCGAAGTGCATGCCCTGGTGCTGGATTATCAGCAGGATATGGACTCATTATGGCAGCTTAAGCTGACCCTGCAGGATAATGATTCGACCCAGTACAGCGGTGCTCAGGAACTTCAGCTACTTAACAGCAGCATGATTGATGGGTATCGAGTGGAAACTCAGGTGACCTATGGCAACGACGTGTTTGACGAAAGTTACGGCCACGCCTCTATCTCGCTTTACTGGTAATTGAGCGGTCGGTGAGGCTCAGCCTGGGCCTTGGCTAATAGCGCCAGGGCCTTATCGGCCACGGTTTGCGCGCTGATGCTGTCGACGCGCTTACCGCCGACCAGGATTTCACCCGGACCCAAGGGGCGCCATTGATGCGCTTTGGCACGGATCAGCGCCAGCGCCGGCACGTTTAAGGCGGCGGCTAAATGCATAATCGCCGTTTCCACACTGATCACTAAACGAGCGCGGCTGATCATCGCCGGTAACTCGTAAAAATGACGCTTAGCGCTGAAGGTACTGATATTAATATCCCTAAGCTGGTTGTTGCTTTGCACCTGATGTTGCAACTGCGTTACCTGCTCATTGGTGGCGTTGATCACAAAGCGTAAGGTCGGTTGCGCCTGGTGTAAGGTGGCGATGCATTCAAACACCTGGGCCAGTTGCCAGTCACGCTTTTCCGTGGTCGACAGATGATTGATAAAAACGAAATTATCCAGCTCGTCGCTATTTTGCAGCGCATCCAAATAAAGTTGTGGTACGCGTAATTGCTGAAATGCCCGTGCCGGGGAGTCCATGGCAACCAGGGCGTGAAAGTGATGGCGGTAAAACTCGCTAATATGATCGAAGCGGGTGCTTTTACTGACCTTTATACTGGCATCGAGGGCAGCAATGGCCTCTTTGTGCTGCCAGCGTTGCACCGCATTGAGCGCATAGGCCCCCACTGCGCAGCCGTCGCCGGCTATCAGTCGGGCATAATGACAGAAGCGCTCGCTGCGCGTGGTGGCGATAAAAAACACCAGATCATAGTGGCGCTGCTGTGCATCTTGTATTTGTTGTTGGCGCTGTTGCTCGGAATCTGGGTTGGCGTAGATATGGCTGATATTGGGCTCACTTTCGAGCCACTGGCCTAAAATTTGATTGCGCCCGCCGTGCCAGCTTTTACGTTGCTCGCGGCAGTCATCGAACCACACATCTATCTCTAAATGCGGGTAAGTGGCGGCCAGCTGCTGCAAAAACACCCCTTGATAGACGTAATCACCCAGCGCCAGATGGCTCATATATAATATGCGCTTCGCTTGTTGTAATTGGGCTGCGCCGATTAAGGGATTACTTCCGTGCTGGGTCACTTAATTAAGCCTGATTTAATTCAATACCGGCCAATAATAACAAAGCCGGGGTGGCAATGGCAGTACCCAAATGTGGCATTTAAGTTAACAGTTAAGCTTTATTAACTCATTTTGCGTGTGGGCAGCCACAGGATGAATGCCCAGCGCTGGCCGTCAATCTAAGACAAAAACGTGCAATTCTAAATACTCTTTGGAATAATGCCGTTAAAACTCGTGAATGAGGATCGAAAATGGTCAATACCGACAATCTAGCGGCTTCCTACCAGGATAGCCTTGCCCGCCATCGTGCGCTTTTTGAAGTCATGGATACGTATCAACAGCAAGCAACCGAATTACTGGCCGCCTGTCATCAGGCATTGCAAGCCGGCGGCAAAGTGATCTGGTTTGGTAATGGTGGCAGTGCCGCCGATGCCCAGCATTTGGCCGCTGAATTTGTAGTGCGCTATAAAAAAGAGCGTGGCCCCTTGGCGTCGATCGCCCTGACCACGGACACTTCGATCCTCACTGCTCACTCTAACGACTATCACTTCGATACCGTGTTTGCGCGCCAGGTGCAGGCTTTGTGTAAGCCGGAAGACCTGGTGATCGGCCTGACCACGTCGGGCACCAGTGCCAATATCAATCTGGCGTTACAGGCCGCCAATGAAATCGGTGCTTACACCGTGGCCTTAACCGGCAGAGACGGGGGCGAGGTGAAAAACATCGCCAAGTTGCCGATTATCATCGCCAACGATGAAACCGCTCGCATTCAAGAAGCGCATATGTTTATCGGCCACTGGCTGTGTGAAGCGCTCGATATGCTGGTAGCGGAGTAAGCATGGATCTGGGATTACTTAAAAATCTGAATAAAGCCAAGGTGTTGGTGGTTGGCGATGTGATGCTTGACCGCTACTGGCATGGCGACTCCGGACGTATTTCACCGGAGGCCCCGGTGCCGGTGGTGAAGGTAAACCGCCTTGAAGACAAGGCCGGTGGTGCCGCTAACGTCGCTAAAAACATTGCCCGACTCGACGGCCAGGTGGCCTTGCTCGGTTTGATCGGCGATGACGAAAGCGGGCAAACCCTGCAGCGCATTTTGGCGCAAGAACACATCGACTCGCAGCTGGTGCAGGTGGTGGAGCTGCCGACCATAGCGAAAATGCGGGTGATCAGCCGCCATCAGCAGGTGGTGCGTCTGGATCAGGAAGAGCAGTTCAATAAAGAGCATTCACAACTGTTGCTACAGCGTCTTGAGCGCGTGGTGGACGACTATGACTTTGTGCTCTTCTCCGATTACAACAAGGGGTCACTGACCCTGATTGAGGCGATGATCCGCGTTGCCAAGGATGCCGGTAAAACCGTGTTGGTAGACCCAAAATCGCCGCAGCTTAGCCTGTATCGTGGCGCCGATTATATCACTCCGAACCTCAATGAGTTCAGGCTAGCCGGTGGTGACAGCAGCGACGAGCAGGCGTTGACCGCCAGTGCTCGGGCGCTCATTCGCGAGGCCGGCATTGGTGCTATGCTGCTAACCCGCTCCGAGCAGGGGATGTCGCTGATCAGCGCCACCGAAAAACATGACTTTGCCGCCCAGGTGCGCGAGGTCAGCGATGTCACCGGTGCCGGTGATACGGTGATCGCCACCCTGACCGTGATGCTAGGTGCCGGCATGGCCCCGGCAGATGCGGTGGAGCTGGCTAATATCGCCGCCGGTATTGCGGTGAGCAAACTCGGTGCCGCTACGGTATCGCCGGAAGAGCTCAGCCGTAAGCTGGGACAATACCTGCGCGAAAATGGCGAGCATTATCAGGCGCCGTTTGAGTCCGTGTTGCAGCATATTGAATTTGCCAAGCAAAATGGTGAGAAAATCGTTTTCACCAATGGCTGTTTCGATATTCTTCATGCCGGCCATGTGCGTTATCTAGCCCAGGCCAAAGCCATGGGTGACCGCCTGGTGGTGGGATTAAATACCGATGATTCCATTGCCCGCTTAAAGGGCCCGGAGCGCCCTATCAACCCGCTTGAAGAGCGTGCCATGGTGCTTAGCGCCCTGGCCTCGGTGGACTGGGTGATCCCCTTTGGTAAGGTGGAAGAAAACGATACCCCGGCCAAGCTTATCGAGCAGGTAAGCCCGGATATTCTCGTTAAGGGCGGGGATTACAAGGTTGAAGAGATCGCCGGTGCCGAGCATGTGCTGCGTCACGGTGGTCAGGTTGAGGTGCTGGAGTTTCTAAACGGCTGCTCAACGTCCAACGTGATCAGCAAAATCCGCTCGTAGCACCTCTTGAGCCCGAGCCCTATCAGCAGGCCAGTGCTTGCTGATAGGCACTCATCAAACATCGCCAGTCTTTTTCCTGCCAATGAAAGGTGCTTTGACGACCGGCTTCCTTGGCAAAGCTGCGCGCTAATCTGGCCATATTCTGCTGTTGCCACTGTGGTTCTGGCTGGCGCAATTCCCCTCTGTCAAAATCAATGATGTACACATCATCCTGAGTATCAAAGAGAATATTATTGATATTTAAATCGGCGTGATAGACGCCGGCGTTATGGAAACGGGCGATGGTCTGGCCAATACCCTGTATCGTTTGTTCGCTTAAGGAGTCGGCCTGAAGGCGTTCACACAGACTTTGTGCCCCTTCTAAGGCACGGGTAATGATGTCGCCGCGGTAAATCAGACCCGAACGTTTAACCAAGGCGGCAATGGGCTCAACCACGGGCAGGCCTTGCTGATACAGGTCGCACATCAGGTCAAATTCGCGGTAGACTCGGGTGTTTTTGATACCGGTATAGAGGTACTGATCTTGCAGCACCTTACCAACTAGACCGCCGCGCCAATAATGACGGAGCACGGCGCGTAAATCTCCCTCGGCAAAAAAGTAGGCGGTGGCACGTCCGGTTTTTTGTGCGTACACCTTATCCTGGGCCAACCAGTGTTCAGGAGAAAACCATAGTTCGGTGATCTCGCCAACATTGGCATTTGCGGTAAACAGGGTTTTGTTCGGGGCTAGGGGAGTCAGTTGCATAATAAACAGACCCTAATAAACAGATTGGCTGCAGGTGCTTGCCAGTGTAGCTTTTTTTGCCCCAACGATAAACTCGCTGGGTAAACTTCTTAATGAACTTGCAATGCGCTGGCGTTGCTTTAACATTTGCTCAGACTTTTGCTTTAGGACGCTCGTTTTGCAACTCAATTCCGTGCAATCTATCTGTATTCTTCGTTTATCTGCCATCGGTGATGTCTGTCACGCGGTGGCCGCCGTACAAGCCATCCAGCGGGTGCATCCCGAAGCCAAAATCACCTGGGTGATAGGTAAGGTCGAGGCCATGTTGCTCGACGGTTTACCCGGCGTTGAGTTTGTGGTGTTTGATAAAAAGCAGGGGCGCCAGGCGTTTAAAACCCTGCGTGAGCAGCTTAACGGGCGACAATTCGATGTGCTGCTGAATATGCAGGTGGCCTTTCGCGCCGGGCTGGCGAGTCGCTGTATTCGCGCCAAGGTCAAAATCGGCTTCGACAAGGCACGCTCTAAAGAGTTGCATAGCTGGTTTATTAATCGCCGTATTGATGCCAAAGAGCAGCCGCATGTGTTAGAAGGCTTTATGCAGTTTGCCGAGCAATTGGGTGTCACCGACTTTACGCCCCATTGGCAATTGCCGCTCAGCGACACCGACAA
The DNA here is from genome assembly GCF_002964785.1 of Pseudoalteromonas sp. T1lg48. Lineage (GTDB taxonomy): Bacteria > Pseudomonadota > Gammaproteobacteria > Enterobacterales > Alteromonadaceae > Pseudoalteromonas. The sequence goes on along the minus strand of NZ_PQCC01000002.1, from coordinate 247,816 downwards.
GCAAAACGCCATGAAGCTGGTGGGCGATGACGGTGAGCCCCTGCTGGTGATAAGCCCCGCGGCGAGCAAGGCCGAGCGCAACTGGTTGCCGGAGCGTTATGCCGCGGTGGCCGAGCATGCTATGGCGCAGGGTTTTCGTGTCGCTATTAGTGGCGGACCCACGGCGATGGAACAACAGCTGGCCGAGCAGATTATCAATCATTGTCAGCAGCCGGTGCTCAACCTGGTGGGTAAAACCAGCTTAAAAGAATTAACCTGTGTGTTGGGTCTGGCGACCTTAGTGTTGGCTCCGGATACCGGTCCAGCGCATATGGCCGTGACTCAGGGGACGCCGGTGATCGGCCTTTACGCTCATTCCAACCCAAAACGCACCGGGCCTTATCTGTATCAGGATTATGTGGTTGAGGTGTATAACCAGGCGGTGCAAGAGCAATACGGTAAGCCGGCCAGTGAGCTTCCCTGGGGCGTGCGTGCCAAGGGTGAGCTGATGGACCGCATTGCCGTGGACGATGTGATTGCCATGTTCGATAAGGTAGTACGAGAGCACCGATTATGAGCAATAAAGCGGTATTTTTAGATAGGGACGGGGTGATCAACGTCGATCATGCCTATGTCCACAAGGCCGAAGACTTTGAATTTATCGACGGCGTGTTTGCTGCCTGTCTGGCCTTACAGCAGATGGGCTATCATTTAATCGTGGTCACCAACCAGTCGGGCATTGGCCGGGGTTATTACAACGAGGCACAATTTGCCGAGCTCAGCGAGTGGATGACGGCGCAATTCGCCGAGCACGGCGTCCAGCTCGATGCCATTTATTATTGCCCCCATCACCCCACTAAGGGTCAGGGTGAGTACGGTGTTGACTGCGATTGTCGTAAACCCGAGCCGGGCATGTTGCAACGGGGTATAGAGGCATTTGATTTAGAGCCTAGTCGCTGCATCATGGTCGGCGATAAGCATGGCGATATGCTGGCGGCCAAACGCTGTGGTATAGGTACTAAAATTCTGGTGCGCAGTGGTCAGGAGTTTGCCGAGCAGGCGTTGGCCGATGCCGATCTGGTCTGTGACTCTCTTGCCGAGGTGCCGGCGTTAGTACAGGCTTTACCGACGGCTTAGTTGAAGGCCTGACCGAAAGCCCTGGCACAAACCCAAGTGTAAATATCTATGCTCACAGGGTGCATCTTTATCTGCACTGCGATGAACGACAAACGATGCAATTGTGCCGCGAACCTTTTACAATACCCCAAATATTTATTAACCGCTGAACCGGCCCGGCCAAGAGAGTCGGTTCAAGTATTGGAGAAATTTATGAGAGCTTCTGCGTTTTATAGCCAGCTGCAAGCACAAATCGAGCAAGTGAAAGCCGATGGTCTGTACAAAAGTGAGCGTATTATCACCTCGCAACAGCAAGCCGAGATTCAAGTAGCCAGTGGCGATAAAGTTATTAACTTTTGTGCCAACAACTACCTGGGTTTAGCTAACCACCCTGAGCTGATCAAAGCGGCACAGCAAGGTTTGAGCGATCACGGTTTCGGCGTGGCCTCGGTACGCTTTATCTGTGGTACGCAGGACATTCATAAAACTCTTGAAGCGAAAATCAGCGAGTTTCTACAAACCGAAGACACTATTTTGTACTCGTCGTGTTTTGACGCCAACGCCGGCCTGTTCGAAACCATTCTTGGTGCCGACGATGCCATTATCTCAGATTCATTAAACCACGCTTCCATCATCGACGGTGTGCGTCTGTGTAAAGCCAAGCGCTTCCGTTATGCTAACAACGACATGGCGGACCTTGAGCAGCAATTGATCGCCGCCGACGAAGCGGGTGCTAAAACCAAGCTGATCGCCACCGATGGCGTATTCTCGATGGACGGTGTGATCTGTAATCTTAAAGCCGTTTGTGACCTGGCCGACAAATACGATGCCCTGGTGATGGTGGATGATTCTCACGCCGTTGGTTTTGTGGGTGAAAACGGTCGTGGTACGCCGGAATACTGTGGCGTCATGGACCGTGTCGACATTATCACGGGTACCCTAGGTAAAGCACTGGGTGGCGCCTCGGGCGGCTATACTTCGGGTAAGAAAGAGATTGTTGAGTGGTTACGTCAGCGTTCGCGCCCGTATTTGTTCTCGAACTCTTTGGCACCGTCGATCGTCACCGCCTCTATCAAGGTATTAGAGATGCTGGCCGACGGCAAAGAGCTGCGCGATACTCTGTGGTCAAATGCCGCTTATTTCCGCGAGCAAATGGAAGCCGCAGGCTTTACCTGTGCGGGTAAAGACCACGCCATCATTCCGGTGATGCTGGGCGATGCAAAACTGGCAGGTGAAATGGCTGATAAGCTTCTTGCCGAAGGCATTTATGTTACTGGCTTCTCTTTCCCTGTGGTACCTAAGGGCCAGGCGCGTATTCGTACGCAGATTTCGGCTGCCCACACCAAAGAGCAGCTTGATAAAGCGATTGCAGCCTTTACCCGTATCGGTAAAGAGTTGGGCGTTATTTAAGGAGCGCATCGATGAAAGCATTATCAAAACTTAAGGCAGAAAAAGGCATCTGGATGACGGATGCCCCTAAGCCGGAAGTAGGTCATAACGATCTGCTGATCAAAATTCGTAAAACCGCCATCTGTGGTACCGATGTACATATCTACAACTGGGATGAATGGGCGCAAAACACCATTCCTGTGCCCATGGTTGTGGGGCATGAATATGTGGGCGAAGTGGTGGACATGGGCCAGGAAGTGCGCGGCTTCGAAATTGGCGACCGTGTTTCTGGCGAAGGCCATATTACCTGTGGCCACTGCCGTAACTGCCGAGCCGGTCGTGTACACCTGTGCCGCAACACTATCGGTGTGGGCGTAAACCGCGAGGGTAGCTTCGCAGAGTACCTGGTTATTCCGGCATTCAATGCCTTTAAAATTCCAGACAATATCCCGGATGAATTGGCGTCTATCTTCGACCCGTTCGGTAATGCGGTGCACACGGCGCTGTCTTTCGACCTGGTGGGTGAAGACGTGTTGATCACCGGTGCCGGTCCTATCGGTATTATGGCCGCCGCGGTTGCTAAGCACGTGGGTGCCCGCAACGTGGTGATCACCGACATTAACGAGTACCGTCTTGATCTGGCTAAGAAAATGGGTGCTACCCGCGCCGTTAACGTAAGTCAGGAAAAGCTCGAAGACGTGATGAAAGAGCTGGGTATGACCGAAGGCTTCGACGTGGGTCTGGAAATGTCGGGTGTGCCGGTGGCCTTCAACTCTATGCTGAATAACATGAACCATGGCGGTAAAATTGCCATGCTGGGTATTCCACCTTCGGACATGGCCGTTGATTGGAACCAGGTTATTTTCAAGGGCTTGATCATCAAGGGTATTTACGGTCGAGAAATGTTCGAAACCTGGTACAAGATGGCCAGCCTGATCCAGTCGGGTCTGGATATTTCGCCCATCATTACCCATGAATTTAATATCGATGACTTCCAGGAAGGCTTCGATACCATGCTTAGCGGTCAGTCTGGTAAAGTCATTCTAGACTGGGCATAATGAGCAAAAATAAGGCGGCTGAGGCCGCCTTTTGTTTTAGAAGAGTAGTTACAGCACTATGGCATACAAACATATTTCAGTGGCGCAGACCCAGGCCCTGTTAAATGATGAAAATGTGGTGATTGCGGATATTCGCGATCCCAACTCCTTTGCGGCCGGACATATTCCCAAGGCCGAGCACCTAAGCAATAGTAATATCGGTGAGTTTATGCTTCATAAAGAGTATGACCAGCCAATTATTGTTGTTTGCTATCATGGTATTAGCTCACAAGGCGCGGCGGGTTATCTGGCCGAGCAGGGCTTTGATGATGTCTATACCATGGATGGCGGCTTCTCGGCCTGGGCCACACAATTTCCGGAACTGGTTGAAAAATGATAGAGCTTGGCAGCACCAATAATGTGCGCGCGGCGCAAGGCTTTGTCGATTATATCGGCACAAAGGGCTTTGTGGGCGCACTAAGACAAGGCGAGCAGGGCCATGTGATTATTGGCGTTGCCCCGGAGCACTTTCATCAGGTCCAACCGTTATGGCAAGAATTTCAGGCACAACCGGATCATCCTCGTTATGCCGATGCCGCCTGGCAAAGTGGCCGTACCGACTCGGGCCTGGTTTACGGCGGCACCAAGCTGAACCTGTTGCAGCGCTTTAACCAATTAAGCCTGCTGGTTAAGGGTATCAGTATTGTGAGTGTGCTGATCTACGCCTTGTTCTTGCTCGGTCAATTCGCCGAGATTTTCCCGCTGTTGCAGTTTAACCCCGCACAGCCCTTATCCTGGTTGACGCCCTCTATCGTCCATTTCTCTGCCATTCATCTGATTTTTAATGTGTTATGGTGGCTGACTCTGGGCCCGGCCATTGAGCGGCAGACCTCAAAACTGACACTGGTAAGCCTGTTTATTATCGGCTCCTTGGTCAGCAGCTGGGCACAGTATCTAATGGTGGGGCCCAATTTTGGTGGCCTTTCCGGGGTGGTGTATGCCCAGGTCGGCTTTTGCTGGATATATCCCTTGCTGGCAAAGACCAGGCCGATGATGACCAAGGGCATGATAGGCTTTTTATTGCTGTGGTTGGCCTTCGGTTTTACCGATACCTTCTTTATGCCCATGGCCAATTGGGCGCACTTAGGTGGCCTGCTCAGCGGGATGCTGATTGCGGTGTTTATGGCATTGAGTCGCAATACTGAGCGGCAGTAAAAAAGCGACCTAGGGTCGCTTTTTTACTTTCTACTAATGGTAGAGATACTTGGTAAAGAGGAGGTCGCGGATAATATCCTGGCCGGTTTCCTGCTGCAGCAGGGTGTTAATGCGCTCAAGGCATTTTTGTCGGATCTCTTCACGCCCGCTCAGGCTTTTGATTTTTTCTTCCGGCTCCTGGGATAGAATTTCGACTATGGCATCGCGCAGCAAGGGCATATGATGCTCCACCACCGCCAGGTTGTTGATATCTTCTAGCATTAAATCGACGGTGACGCGCACATAGCCGAGTTTACGTCCCGATATGCTGATGTAGTTAGCGACTATGTCTGGTTCAAAACCATAATAGCCAACATCGGCCGCAGCCTTTTTTGGCGCTCCAATTGTAAGTAATAAAATTAGTGCGAACAGCAGGTTAGTTGCAAAGCGCATAATGTGTGGTCGTTATTATAAATTCCATTAGCGTTACTTTACGTGCTTGTCGTTTTTGCGTCTAGGGCAAATGTAACAACCCGGCGGTAAACACATCTCTTTAGCCCTTGCCTGAGCGGTGGTATGATCCCACGGTGTTTTTTGATTCATTTGAGTGGTCCTTTGCCTACTTACCCTCTTTCGTTGCAGGCGCAATGGCAAGATGTCGAGCGCGTCGCCGTATCAGAGCAATTGCTTGACTGGTTAGTCGAGCCTAACTCGCTCACCCAGCGGCTTAAATCTTTATCCGAACAGTTTGCCGTTGAGGTGCTGAGCGAGCGCCTTGTTGCCGCCGAGACTTACCAAAGCGACATCTTTACCTGCACTACCGCGCAGTTACGTGTGCGTGAAGTAATCTTGTTTTGTGATAGTCAGCCTATGGTTTATGCCCAAAGCTGGATCCCCTGTCATGCTCATGCGGAGCAGGGGGTGGACCTTACGCACCTTGGCGATAAGCCCTTGGGCGAAGTGATTTTCCAGGATCCCCAGTTGTCTCGTCAGCAATTGCAGGTCGCCGATTTCAGCGCCAATAGCGACCTTCAAGCCTTGACCCTGTCCTTTAATTTGCCGACCCAGCCCTTATGGGGGCGTCGCAGTCGTTTTAACCTGACCGGGCAACAAATTATGGTGTGCGAAGTGTTTTTACCGGGAGCCTATCCGTACCTATGAAGTTAGCAGCATTGCACTGGGCGCACAGGCCTCACTACCAACAACTTATGCGCACCGATAAGCCCATAGGCACCTTATTGCTGTTGTGGCCTACCTTGTGGGCTCTGTGGCTGGCGGCGGAAGGATGGCCGGCTCTTGAGTTGATAGTGATATTTTCCGCCGGGGTGTTTGTAATGCGCAGTGCCGGCTGTGTGATCAACGATTTTGCCGATCGTAAGGTCGATGGTGCCGTAGCTCGAACTCAGGCCCGGCCCCTGGCCGCTGGCAAGGTCAGCGCCGGTGAGGCCCTGAGTCTCTTTGCCTTGCTGGTGAGCATAGCCTTTATGCTGGTGTTGCTGCTCAACTGGCAAACCCTGGCCCTGTCTTTTGCGGCTCTGGCTTTGGCGGCTTGTTATCCCTTTATGAAGCGCTATACCCATTTACCTCAGGTGGTGCTGGGAGCAGCCTTTAGCTGGGCTATTCCAATGGCCTATATGGCTACGTTGGAAACCGTGCCTATGCAGGCCTGGTTGTTGTTTATAGCCAATCTGCTGTGGACGGTAGCCTACGATACCCTATACGCCATGGTGGATAGGGATGATGATGTGAAAATCGGCATTAAGTCCACGGCGATTCTATTTGGTCGCTTTGATTTGGCCATGGTGGCGCTTCTGAATGCCCTATTTATGGCCATACTTGTGTACATAGGTTACTCGGCGCAATTAGCTTGGCCATATTGGCTTGGGCTTTTGGTGGCGGTGCTGTTGTTGATACGACAGCTTTATTTAAGCCGTCAGCGTGATCGGGATGCCTGCTTTGCGGCGTTTTTGAATAATCATTATGTGGGTATGGCCATCTTTATCGGCCTGGCTATCAGTCTGTTTTGATAAAGCGCCCCTATTGGGCGCGTTACCTATAGCATTTACTAGCGCGGCGGGTCTATGACCCCGGCAATGGAGTTGTTTTTCCTAAACCAGCCGGCGATGGAAAAACGCGGCTGCTGCGCCGCCAATACCTCATGCATAAAGCGCTCGCTTTCGAATACCACCAAGGTGCCGGCCTTGGGCGACACCTGCTCGGCAACCTCCTTGGAGCGGGGTTTATAAATCACCAACTCGCCGCCTTGTGGTGGGGTATTGAGATAAAAAACCGTGGTTAACACCCGATTCGACCGTCCCTTAAAGGCATCATAGTGTTTTTTATAGAAATCACCTGCTTGGTAGTAGGCAAAGTGACATTCATAATCAAATAGCCCCAAAAAGAAGTGCCGGTTTACGGTTAAACGCAATGATTCCATGATCGATAGGTAATCGCGTTCTGCAGCGCAGTCGCCACTAAACCACAGGGTCTTATCCTTTCTTACCTGGTTATTAAGTTGCAACTCGTCCTGTCGGCCTATGGCCGCAGGGGAGAAAGCCGAGAGCTGCGCTTGTGCGGTGGCATAAAGTTGTGCGGTAAGGTTTGGGCATAGCGCCTGCTCAATGACGGCATAGCCTTGCTGATGGACATCATCAAGGACACGACTAAATAAGGATTCCGTATTCACATAGTAGACATGGAAATTAATGGTGGCTAAGTATACCGCTGAAAAAGCAAAGCAGTGAGTACTTTATCAACGGTATAACTACTATGCCTCTATTCCTTGCGCATTGGCTGTTTGCGTGATGACTTTAAGTAACTCATCAAGGTGGCTGTGTGGTTGTGCGGTTTGTTGGGTTTTAACCACAAAACGGGCCTCAGTGGCGTTGCTATTGGAACGAATTTGTACCAATTCAGGGTGAGCGCTTAAGGCTTTAGCATGTTCTATGGCGGCAATAGCAATATTGTGATTGTTATTCACGCAATTAATAATTTCGCCTAGGCTACCAAGGCGAATGTCATCGCCCTTGTTCAGCAGCTGCGCCGCTTCACCTATCATGCTTTGTACATGCAGGCTCTGTGAAAAACAGCCAAATAAGGGGTAGGGAGCGAGATCCTCCAAGGTAATACAATCTTGGCTGGCAAGGGGGTGATCTTTACGGGCGAACAGCAGCAGTTGATCGGGAAGATGGATATCTATGGTATTGCTGTCTTGGTCTTCTTCGCTGACATAAATGTCTATCTCGCCACGCTTCAGCATGGAGTAAAGCGCTTCACTTTCTTGCAACTGCATCTCAATTTTTATTTCCGGATGCCTTGCCATAAATTGGCCACAGGAAATGGGGACTATGGAGCTTGCGGAGTTGGTGTAACCGACCACTAAGCGATTATCACGCTTGCCTTGGCTATGATCTAAACGCTGAATTATCTGGTTATATTCGTCCAGTGTGCGTCTGCAAAAATGCAGGAACATTTCTCCCTGCTCGGTTAATATTACCGAGCGAGTGGAGCGTTTTACCAGTTGATGACCCACTTCTTGTTCTAATGTCTGAATACTGCGGGTTAATGCTGAGGTGCTGATGTTGGTTTGTTCTGCGGCCTGACGAAAATGGCGTAACGAGCCGAGTGCTAAAAACTGCTTTAATTGTTCAAATCTCACTTTTAAATCCCTTAAAGTAAGTATATAGGTCTTTGCTTTGTAGCCGAGTTCAATATTAGTACATTGTACCCCAAATAAATAGGGGGGCTGCTAAAAAGTCGTTTTTCGAGGAGCGTAACAAACCTAAATAAGCGTCCCGAAAGTGAGTATTTTATACTCCGATTTGGCCGATATTTACTGGATTTTTTGGGCCTTATAGTCTAGCCGAGTTATTCATCTTCTTTTAATGCTAAAGTCTTACTTTTTTTGCCCGATGGATTCGAGCTCAATGGCAATGGCGTCACAGGAAATATGTATTTCATACAGGGAAGTTAGCAGGGATATGATCAAAGCGACTAAACTGATACCAAATAAAACTGTGCCGACTAAATTAATCTGTACAAATAGCGCAAACATTGCCAAAGTGCATAATAAAAAAGAGGCGACACCCCATACCTGCATGGTACGAATAAGGCGAATTCGTTTCTTTAAATTATCGATTTGCTGAGCCACAAAAGGCCTTATGTGCTCACCCTCACGGGCGTTAAGTTCGCGGATTAATTGCGCCAGCACTAAAAACCTATTTGTGTAAGCCAAAAGTAGTAGAGAGATGGCAGGAAAAAGTAGTGCGGGAGTGGTTAATGTCATCTTTTTTCCATTATTGACGTTTATAATAGTGGAATGTTAACTATAGGCTAGACTTTTTTACAAATAACAGGCTTAATATTAACAATTTTGCTGTCGGCCTTAGAAACTAAGGCATTAGACAAGTTTAATCAAGCATATATATATGCAAATAGATGTTCGGTTTAAGTAGTAAATGCAGCACCATACGTCTATGTTAAGGGGGAAAAATGGCTATCAACAATGGTAAACCTCAACAGCAAGAGGTACCAGATAAATTGGCACAGGAGTTCGCACAGCGCTGTGCAGATTTATTTAACGTTGAGCCGGAGCAATTAAATAACGCCCTGGCTGAATCTTCTGATAATCAACAGCTGCGTCAATTCGCCGCACAACTAAGTCAACAATTAAGTATCGCTCTTGTGGCCGCACAATTAGGCAATAATGCCAATGCCGTTGATGCCGGGCAACTCGAAGAGGCGCGTGGTGAACTAGCCGCCTTAAAAGAGCGTTATGCTACGCAGAATCGCCAACTACTCGAAGCTCAACAAGAAAATGCTCAGTATGCCGATGAACACGTGCAGCTAAAGCAAAAACAACATGAGCTGGCGGCGCTTAAGCACAAACTAACCGAGCTGGAAAGCGACAACTATAACTCTCAAGGTGAGCGTGAAGAGTTACTGGGCGCGGTAGCGACCTTAAGAGAACAAAAAGCGGCCTTTGAAAAAGATAATAAGGCACTGAAAGAAGCGCTAGAAAGTCAACGTCAGAGCAATATCGCTTGGCAAGAAAAGCTTAAGGAAATGGCTGAACAACAGCAAGGCAGTGAGCAAGCGGCGCAGCAGCTTGTTGAATTGCAGAAAGAAAATGAAGCCATTTCAGAACAACTTGCTCATTACGAGCAATTGGTAAGCCGCCAAAATCAACAACTTTCGGATTTGTCCGAGCAGTTGAATGAATCGAGCGAAGAAGGTGAAAACCAGAAGGTAATGGTGCAGCGCTTAAAGAACTTAGGTGAAGAGTTGCGCAATGAGCTAAATGCCGAGCAGGAGCAATTAGCCGAGCAAAAAGCGGTAAACGAGCAGCTTAGCCAACAATTGGCCGAATTCCAGGCACAGCACCAGGAAATAGAGCAACAATATCAGCAAGCGCAGCAAGAAGTTGCCAGCTTGAGTGAGCAACTTGCGGCCATCGATGAATTACAGCAGCAATTGCAAGAGCAAGAGCAGAAGCACGAGCAGGCGCTTCAAGAGCAAGCCGAGCAACAGCACAGCCTATTGCAGCAAGAGCAAGAGCAATGGCAGCAACAGCATGCCGATCTGGAGCAGCGCTTAGCAGAGCTGGAAGAGCAAAATCAGGCACTCGATGAAGAGAAAAGCGCCATGAGTGCAGAGCTTGAGCAGATACAAAGTCGCAGCGAACAAGAAAGCCAGGAAATCGAGCAGTTAAGAGCTCAAATTGAAGAGTTGGGATCGCGTCATCGCGACGAACAGCAGCGCAATGAAAGCCTGCGCTCGCGTATCGATAATGACTCGAAACAAGCACGTCAGGCCTTCGACAGCTTGCGCACTGAACATCTTGAGCTAAAAGACGAGCTTGAGCAGGCGCAAGAAAAAATGATGGAATATAAACTTAAGTTTGATTACGCCCAGAAGCAGTTACAAAGCGATGCCTAAACCGGCTTGCGCTAATGAGCTTTAAATGGGTAAAGGCCTTTGACGCTGAGCACAGCGTCGAGGCCAACATTGTTAAAGGCATGCTTGAACATGCCGGCATTCAATGTCAACTCAAGGGTGAGGCCCTGCAAGGGGCGCTCGGTGAGATCCCCTTCACCGAGGCCACCGTCAGTGTTTGGGTATACGATATAAAACTGCCCGCAGCCAAAGAAATCTTGCTAGAATACCGTCAATCAAAAACATCAGCAGCAAAGTGGCAGTGTCAGTTCTGCCAGCAGTGGAACCCCGCTAGCTTCGATTTGTGCTGGTCCTGTATGAAAGATAAAAATGAAGAAGCCCAATAACTTTCAGCGTATTCGTGAATTGAATACGGTGCAAAAGGCAGCCCTAGCGGCGGCTTTATTAGAACGCATGTTGCCTAACTATACGCTCTTTAGTGAGGCCCTTGAGTTTGGTGAGCCCGAGGTGCTGCGCAATGCTCTGGCCTTGTGCTGGGAAAAGATCCTGCTACCCAAGAGTAAGATCAGCATAGAAAAATTGGTCGAAAAGGTAGAGCCAAACGTGCCCGAGGTGAACGACTTTGATGTCTTTGGCGTTTATCCCGCCATAGATGCCGCCACCGCACTTCTGACTTTGCTTCAGGGGCTGCAAAGTAAAGACGAACAAGAATATGTGAGCGTATGTAAGATAGCGCAAGGCACCGTTGCCCGCCTAATTGAATACCAATTTGAGCTAGAAGAACAGCCTTACAGCGCACAGGATGTGAATCAGCACCCATTGATGGAATACGAAATTGAGGTGCTTGGGGAGCTAATCGACTTCGTTGCGGCCATCACACGACTCGATAAAGACAGTGCCAAGGCGCTGCGTCAACTGGCCGTAGCCGATGGCCAAACCAATATCGGCGTAGAGATTTAATTGCCTTTAGCAGGCTTAGCTAGCGCTAGGTCTGCTAAGCACGTTGATACAGTCGACACCAAACTTGCCCTGCCTGTTTTTCCTTTAGCAACTGCCAGTTGGCGGGGGCGCAAAAGTCCTGATTACCACTTTCCACTTCGACATAAATAAGCGCCTGTTCGCTCAGCCAGCTTTGTTGTTCCAAGGCGGCGCAGCAGGGCGTACTGAGGTTCTGATGAAAGGGCGGGTCAACAAACACCAGATCATATTGGCTGCTGGCCGGACGTTGTAAATAAGCTATAGCATCGCCACGGACGATTTCGACATTAGTCAGTTTTAATAACTTTGCATTTTCGTCGAGTTGCTTAGCCGCCTTGGCATCGAGTTCAAGCAAGGTTGCCTGATTGGCAAAGCGTGAAAGGGCTTCAAAACTCAGACTTCCGGCTCCGGCAAAGCAATCTAACACTCGGGCATCGCGCACATCCATCATTAACCAGTTAAAAATGGTTTCTTTAAGGCGATCTGTTGTTGGACGTAAGCCAATCACGTCATGAACCGGTAGCTTTCGGCCTCTATGCTGACCACCGATAATACGGATTTGTCCGGCACCAGAGTGATTTTTAGGGCTGCTTTTTACCGTTTTTCGTCGGCCGATCATGCTTTTACTCACTTATGCTTTTTCCATGTGCGGGGAAAATGATAATATAACGCGCAATTATAAATAATATTTGTGGCCAGCAACAGCGGCCCGAGTAGAGGCGGTCGATATTGGCAGGCAGTGACCTGTGTAATTAGACCCATGGCCCACGTCAATATTGAGTTTACGGTTTCAGATTATGGCTAAAAAAAGTAAGTTTCTGTCTTGGTTCGGTTTAGGTAAAAAAGAGAAGCAGGAACAACAAGAGCTAGAGCAACAACGCCTAGCCGAAGAACGTGCCGAACAGCTCGCCGAACAGGAAGCGCGAGAAAAAGCAGAGCAGGAACGAGTGGCTGCCGAAGAAGCGGCGCGAGATAAAGCTGAGCAGGAACGTGTGGCCGCCGAAGCCGCAGCGCACGAAAAAGCAGAGCAGGAGCGTATGGCTGCCGAAGAAGCGGCGCGCGAAAAAGCAGAACAGGAACGAGTGGCTGCCGAAGAAGCGGCGCGAGATAAAGCTGAGCAGGAACGTCTGGCTGCCGAAGAAGCGGCGCGCGAAAAAGCAGAGCAGGAACGTCTGGCCGCCGAAGCCGCAGCGCGTGAGAAAGCGGAGCAGGAACGTGTGGCCGCCGAAGAAGCGGCGCGTGAGAAAGCGGAGCAGGAACGTCTGGCCGCCGAAGAAGCGGCGCGTGAGAAAGCGGAGCAGGAACGTCTGGCCGCCGAAGAAGCAGCGCGTGAGAAAGCGGAGCAGGAGCGTATGGCCGCCGAAGAAGCGGCGCGTGAGAAAGCGGAGCAGGAACGTGTGGCCGCCGAAGAAGCGGCGCGTGAGAAAGCGGAGCAGGAACGTCTGGCCGCCGAAGAAGCGGCGCGTGAGAAAGCGGAGCAGGAACGTCTGGCCGCCGAAGGAGCAGCGCGAGAAAAAGCGGAGCAAGAACGTTTGGCCGCCGAAGTAGCGCGTCAAGAGCAAGAGCGTTTAGCTGAAGAAGCGCAGGTGGAAGAACGTGCTGAGCAAGAACGTCTGGCTCAAGAGCAAACCGAGCAAGAAACGGCGGAACCAAAAAAAGCAGGCTTTTTCTCGCGACTTAAGAAAGGTCTATTAAAAACCAAGTTGAATATAGGCTCCGGCTTTGCTTCCCTGTTTGCCGGCAAGAAAATCGACGACGAACTATTTGAAGAATTAGAGACCCAGCTGCTCACCGCCGATGTCGGCGTAGAGACCACGGTGAAACTGATTGATAATTTGACCGATGCCGCCGATCGCAAGCAACTTAAGGACGGTGACGCGCTTTATGAATTATTGAAGCAGGAAATGTCGGAGTTGCTGGCCAGCGCCGAGAAGCCGTTAGATATTGATAAAAAAGACGGCCCCTTCGTGATCTTGATGGTAGGTGTTAACGGTGTAGGTAAAACCACCACCATAGGTAAGTTGGCGAAGCAGTATCAGCAGCAGGGTAAATCCGTGATGCTGGCCGCCGGTGACACCTTCCGTGCCGCCGCCGTTGAGCAATTGCAGGTGTGGGGCGAGCGTAATGAGATTCCGGTGATAGCTCAGCATACTGGTGCCGACAGTGCTTCAGTGGTATTCGATGCCTTCCAGGCCGCCAAGGCCCGTAATGTTGATGTACTTATCGCCGATACCGCTGGGCGCTTACAGAATAAAGACAACTTAATGCAAGAGCTGGAAAAAATTGCTCGAGTTATGAAGAAGATAGATCCTGACGCTCCACACGAAGTGATGTTGACCATAGATGCGGGTACAGGTCAAAATGCCATTAGTCAGGTGAAGTTATTTGACCAAGCCGTGGGTTTAACCGGTATTACTCTGACCAAGCTTGATGGTACAGCCAAGGGTGGGGTGATCTTTGCCATCGCCGATCAATTTAAAACACCGATTCGTTATATAGGTGTGGGCGAGGGTATCGATGACCTTCGTACCTTTAACAGCAATGACTTTATTGAGGCACTCTTTAGCGGTGAGCAATAACGGTTAGTACAAATTGGGACATAATAATAATGATAAAATTCCAAGATGTGAGTAAAACCTACCCCGGCGGCCACTTAGCCCTTGAAAAGGTAAGCTTTCATATTAAAAAGGGGGAGCTTGCCTTTTTAACCGGTCACAGTGGTGCTGGTAAAAGTACCCTGCTAAAACTGATCAGCCTAATGGAACGCCCCTCGGCGGGCAGTGTGGCCATTAACGGCGTCGACCTCAGTGCGATTAAGCAGCAGCAAATACCCTATGTGCGCCGCGATATCGGCATTATTTTTCAAAACCACCGCTTATTAGACAGATATTCAGTGTTTGATAACGTGGCCCTGCCGCTGGTGATCGAAGGCGCGCACCGTAAACAAATTGAAAAGCGCGTGTCGGCGGCACTGGAAAAAGTGGGGTTAGGGGATAAAGCCCGTTGTAATCCGCTGACCCTGTCCGGTGGTGAGCAGCAGCGAGTCGGCATTGCCCGTGCCATCGTTAATTCACCACCCATATTGCTGGCCGATGAGCCGACCGGTAACCTGGACCCCGAGTTGTCGATGGAAATCCTTAAACTATTTGAAGACTTTAATAAGCACGGTACCTCGGTGTTGATCGCCACCCATGATCTGGGTCTGATTGCACGAATGAAATACCGCAGCCTGACGTTGAAAAATGGTCGTCTGCTTAGCGATCCCCTAGCACCGGAGGCAGCGCTATGAGTTTATTGTTTAAAGGCCGAAAAACTGAATATCAACGCACGGGCCACTCCTTTTTAACACGCTGGTACTTTAGCCTCTTTAATACCATTCGCCAGGGCATTCAAAGCCTCGGGGAAATGTGGCGCACACCGGCGGCGTCTATGATGACCATTTTAGTGTTAGGGTTAAGTCTCACCTTACCTTCTACTTTATACCTGGTAGTCAAAAATGTGCAAAAGGTGAGCAGTGGTTTTGACAATGCCGCGGAAATTTCCCTGTTTGTAAAACAGAATATGTCGGCGCAGCAAGTGCAAACCTTGGTAAAGCGCCTGGCACTATTCAGTGAAGTGGAAGATGTGCGCTTTATTAGTAAAACCGAGGCCTTGGAAGAGTTTAAACAGGTATCGGGGTTTGCGAATGCCTTGGACTATCTTGATGCTAACCCGCTTCCCGATGTGGTGTTGGTAACCCCCACCGAACGCCACCGTCAACCTCAGGCGGCTAAAGTCCTGCTACGTAAGCTGCAGCAAGAGCGCGAGGTCGACTTCGGTAAGCTCGATATTGAGTGGCTGGAGCGACTTAACGCCATTCTTAATCTGCTCAAGGAAAGTGTGATCACCATCGCCGTGTTGTTATTGACCTCGGTGATCTTGATCATAGGCAACACCATCCGTCTTTCTATCATGGACAAGCGCAGTGAAATCCAGGTGATGAAGCTGGTCGGTGCCACCAATGGGTTTATCCAGGCGCCATTCTTATGGACCGGCATCTGGTATGGGGTGGTTGGTGGCTTTGTGGCACTGATCTGTAACCTGCTGATGATGTGGTGGCTGGAATCAGCGGTAGCGCAGGTGACCGGCATTTATCAATCCAGCTTTATACTGCAAGGGCTCAGCGCCGATGAGTTCATTACCCTAATTGGTCTGGCCGTGGTGCTCGGCTTCAGTGGCTCTTACCTGTCTGTACGTCGCTATATTAAAGAAATCGAACCGGATAAGGTTTAATCACTTCTGCAGTCGTTAGCCATTGTTGTTAAGCTGGCTGACGACTGCTAAAGTTCACTTAATGTTCACTGCCAGCGCGCTCATTTTCTTCGTCTGAACTTAAGCTGTTATCAAATTGTCATATTTAGAAACTGTGCTATTGGTAATTTAAACCAATAAAAACAGTGTGTTACGCCTGTTTTATTGATCTTTGAGAACTTCTTGATAAGCGCGCGGTCAAAGGTTACAATGCTTTAGCACTCTCGCTAAAAGAGTGCTAAATTAGATGAAGATTTATCATCCGAGGTGAATAATGAGCACAAATTTAAATGCACTAGCATTACCGGTAAGCCAACAAAGCGCGAGCATCGAAGGATATTTGCAGGCTGTTAGCACCATCCCTATGCTCGAGGCCGAGGAAGAGCGCCGTTTGGCAACCAGGCTTCAGGATGAGGGTGACCTAAGCGCTGCAAAGCAGTTGATCATGTCGCATCTGCGTTTTGTTGCGCACATTGCCAAAAGCTATAGCGGCTATGGTTTACCGCAGGCGGATCTGATTCAAGAAGGCAATATCGGTCTGATGAAGGCGGTTAAGCGTTTCGACCCGAGTGTCGGCGTGCGCTTGGTATCATTTGCGGTGCATTGGATTAAGGCCGAAATTCACGAATATGTGTTAAAGAACTGGCGCATCGTTAAGGTTGCAACCACGAAAGCGCAGCGTAAGTTGTTTTTTAACCTGCGAAAGAATAAAAAGCGTCTTGGTTGGTTCAATCAAGAAGAAGTGACCACGGTAGCTAATGAGCTAGGTGTGAGCGAAAAAGAAGTCCGTGAGATGGAGTCGCGTATGAGCGGCCAGGATATGGGTTTTGATCTTACCAACGATGAAGACGATAGCAGCCTTGGTCAGAGCTATTCACCGGTCCAATACCTGACCGACAACAGTTCGGATTTAGCCGAGTCGGTAGAGCAGGAGCAGTGGCAAGAGCAGTCGCATACGCGATTATTCTCGGCGCTAAAAACCCTGGACGAACGTTCACAAGATATAGTGTCATCGCGTTGGTTGGCCGATGAAAAGGCGACGCTACAAGAGCTGGCTGAAAAGTATCAGGTTTCTGCGGAGCGTGTTCGTCAGCTTGAGAAAAGCGCGATGAAGAAACTACAAAACGCCATGGCATAAGCTTAAGCGAGTAACAGACATGAGAAAGGCCAGCATTTGCTGGCCTTTTTCGTTATATGTGTATTGCTATGCTCAGTGATCGCGTTTAACGGCAATATTGGCCAGTGCCACTAAGGCGTCTTTAAACTCGCTGGCGGGCATAAAGTCGAGAACGGCAATGGCTTTATCCGCTTCTTTCTGGGCGCGCTCCATGGTGAATTCCAAGGCCTTGGTTTGTGCCAGGGTGGCAAGAATGTCGTCAAGGTGATCTAAACCATTTCCCTGCTCGATAGCGGTGCGAATTTGTTCGACCTGAGCCGGTTCCGCTCGGGTCATGGCATAAATAAGCGGCAGAGTGGGTTTTCCTTCGGCGAGATCGTCACCAATGTTTTTGCCCAGAGTCTCGGCATCGGCACTATAATCAAGCACATCGTCTACCAATTGGAAGGCGGTGCCCAGGTGCATACCGTATAGGCGCAACGCCTCTTCGACGTCGGCATCTTGCTCGGTGATCACCGCTGCTAACTGAGTTGCGGCCTCGAACAGCTTGGCCGTTTTCGAGTAAATCACCTGCATATAACTTTGCTCTGTGGTATCCGGATCGTTGCAGTTCATGAGCTGCAACACTTCGCCTTCGGCAATCACATTGGTGGCATCGGCGAGGATATCCATGATGCGCATTTGACCTAGGCCGACCATCAACTGGAATGAGCGGGTATAGATAAAGTCGCCCACCAAGACGCTAGCGGCATTGCCAAATTCGGCATTGGCCGTTGGCTCACCTCGGCGCAGGGCCGATTCGTCGACCACGTCGTCATGCAACAGGGTTGCGGTGTGAATAAATTCCACTATGGTTGCTAAAGTGATGTGTTTATCACCTTGATAGCCCAGTGCGCGCGCTGCTAACAGGGCCAGCATGGGTCTAACACGCTTGCCACCGCTGTTGACTATATAGAGGCCAAGTTGATTGACCAGAGCAACATCAGATTGCATCTGCGCATATATTAACTGGTTGACGCTGTTCATATCGTCAGCGATAAGCGTCTGGATAGCCTTTATATCCATTTAACTCCGTGCCACGTCGTTTGTCCGAGGAAATGCGCGGGGAATTGTACATTAATTTTAGCTTCAGCTCGACACTTTCCCCATAAAGGGGCTTTTTTATTGCCTAAGTAGCAAAAAAACGACCAAAGGCAAATTAATTGCTTAAAAAGTGCGTAATGAACTTGGCAAGCGCCTAAAAAAGGATAAAATAGGGAAAATTTTTTCATGTCCTCATCGGCGCCATTTTTTCAAATAATTTATTGAAAAAGACGCTTGTCAAGAAGGGTGTTTTAGCGTAGACTTCGCGCCCTATTGAAGAATATTTAGTTGCGTCGATTTGAGGGCGCACAGACGGAGTTAATTATGTACGCGGTTTTCCAAAGTGGTGGTAAACAGCACCGTGTGACTGAAGGTCAAACGATTCGTCTAGAGAAGCTAGACGTTGAAACTGGTGCAGCAGTTGATTTGACACAGTACTTTTAGTTGCTAATGGTGAGAAAATCGAGATCGGTACACCGTTCGTAAACGGTGGTAAGGTAACAGCTGAAGTTGTTTCTCACGGTCGTGGCGAGAAAGTGAAGATTGTTAAATTTAGACGTCGTAAGCATTCTCGTAAGCAGATGGGCCACCGTCAGTGGTTCACTGAAGTTAAAATCACTGGCATTAGCGCTTAATTTAGAGGTACAGAAAGATGGCACATAAGAAGGCAGCTGGTAGTACTCGTAACGGTCGTGATTCAGAAAGCAAACGCCTAGGTGTTAAGCGTTTCGGTGGTGAATCTGTACTAGCGGGTAACATCATTGTTCGTCAACGTGGTACTAAGTTCCACGCTGGCTCAAACGTAGGCATGGGTAAAGACCACACTCTATTTGCAACTGCAAATGGTAAAGTTCAGTTTGAACAGAAAGGTCCTTTGAACCGTAAATACGTGAGCATCGTAGCTGAATAATCGGCTTACAGACTTACTGAAAAACCCCGCTCTTGCGGGGTTTTTTGTTTTCAATTGCTGGAGCTTTGCCAATGAGGTTGAGTTCTTTTGTCTAATCTCACTGTTAGTGAGCATTAATCATTAGCAATTGATATAATAATAGAAACATTCAATCGCAGATCCGCTAAGTGAAAAATCATGAAATTTGTTGATGAAGTCGAAATCCGTGCAGAAGCCGGCGACGGTGGCAGTGGCGTAGTCTCTTTTCGTCGCGAAAAATACGTACCCGATGGCGGCCCGGATGGCGGCGACGGCGGTGACGGCGGCAGTGTCTACCTAGAGGCCGACGAAAACCTCAATACCCTGATCGATTACCAATTTGAGCGCTTTCATCGCGCCGAGCGCGGTACCAATGGCCAAAGCCGTAATTGTACCGGTAAGAAGGGCGCTGATTTAGTCCTGAAGGTACCGGTTGGTACGCGCGTAACCGATGTTGATACAGAAGAATCCTTAGGTGATTTAACCAAGCATGGACAGAAGCTGATCGTCGCCAAGGGTGGCTTCCATGGCTTGGGGAATACTCGCTTTAAGTCCAGTACTAACCGTGCGCCTCGGCAGAAGACCTTAGGCACACCGGGTGAGGTGCGTAATCTTAAGCTCGAACTGATGTTGCTAGCGGATGTGGGCTTGCTAGGTCTACCGAATGCCGGTAAGTCGACCTTTATTCGCAGTGTGTCGGCGGCCAAACCTAAGGTTGCAGATTATCCATTTACCACCCTGGTGCCGAACCTGGGTGTGGTACGTCCGGCTGCGGGGCAATCTTTTGTTATCGCCGATATCCCGGGATTGATCGAAGGCGCATCCGACGGTGCTGGCTTGGGTATTCGCTTCTTAAAACACCTTGAGCGTTGTCGCGTGTTGTTGCACATCATCGATGTGATGCCAATTGACGGCTCGGATCCAGTTGATAATGCCTTTGCTATTGTCAATGAGCTGCATCAGTACAGCCCGAAATTGGCCGATAAGCCGCGCTGGCTGGTATTCAATAAAATCGATCTTCTTCCCGAGGATGAAGTCGAGGAAACCTGTGCCCGTATCGCCGAGGAGTTAGGCGTCGAGCAGGATATCTATAAAATCAGTGCCGCGAGTAAGGTGAATACGCAGGAACTGTGTCAAGATATCATGCAGTTGCTTGAATCTATGCCAAAAGACAAGTTCGAGCAGCACCAAGAGCAAGAAGAAGTCGAATTTAAGTGGGACACCTATCACCGTCACGCAACCAAAGATAATGACAACGACGATGATTGGGACGATTGGGATGACGACGACTATGATGTCGAGGTCATTTACGAACGTTAATAGATTACCATAAGGGCGCTTGCGCCCTTTTTTATGAGTGAAGTAAAGGAATCAGCAGTGAAAATCTCCATGATAGCGGCGATGGCCCATAACCGGGTGATAGGCAAAGACAATGATATGCCTTGGCATTTACCCGCCGACCTGAAGCATTTTAAACAAGTGACCCTAGGTAAACCCGTTATTATGGGGCGTAAAACCCTGGAGTCTATTGGCCGAGCCCTGCCAGGACGGCGCAATATAGTGATCAGCCGTAATGGCGACTATCAATTTCCCGGCGCCGAAACGGCAACTTCGGTTGAACAGGCGCTAAGCCTGGTAGAAGGGGTTGAAGAGGTGATGATTATCGGCGGCGGTAATATTTACAGTCAATGTTTGCCCTTGTGCCACACCCTTTATTTAACCTTTATCGATTTGGATGTCGCCGGCGATACTTGCTTTCCAGACTATGAAGCCGTAGGGCCGTGGCACTGTATAGAGCGTGAACAGCATGGTCAGGATGAGACGAATCCACATAATTATGAGTTCGTCACGCTTAGTAAGGAAGTGTGAGCTAATTGCTAAATATGACCCCAATTGGTAAACTATTTGTCTACTTTGTAATAAAAAAGTATTAAAAGGGTGCAACTAATGAAATTATTAACTGGGGTAATCGCAACGGCCATATTGGCCGGCTCGGCGTTTTATACGGCGCCAGCCAGTGCCAATGATCGACTCGCCGTAACCATCTGCGAATACATTGCCGCCAATGATAAAAACCGCCTGCGCAAAACTTTGCGTAGCGCACGTATTAAGCTTCGTGATGTGAGCGACAGCGTGCAATGTAATGGCAATAACCTGGTACGTCACGCCGTAGCGAGTCAGGCGGTGGATACCGGCGAATACATCATCAAGAGCCTGCCTAAGAGTGCACTTGAAGATGGCGCCGACCTTAACTGGGCAACAAGCAATGGCTATGGGGATTCGCCGCTTATTGCCGTGTTAAAAGAACGCGCGGGTTTATAATACCGATAGAATTATTGCTATTGATGCAAAATTCGCTAAAAAAGCACAAAAACCACGGTTCTTACCGTGGTTTTTTTGTTTTTGGTTTTAAATCTAATTCAGTTCACGCCCTATACTGGTTAAAATAGCGCAAATTTTTCCAACTAGGTCTTTCTATGGCAATTCACGTAATTGATCACCCTTTAGTACAACACAAACTAGGTTTAATGCGTCAGCAAGGCATTAGCACTAAAAGTTTTCGCGAGCTTGCTTCGGAAGTCGGCACCTTACTGACCTACGAAGCAACGAAAACGCTTGAACTGGCGGATACCTCAATCACAGGTTGGCAGGGAAATGAGCTCACCGTTAAAAGTATTAAAGGGAAGAAAATTACCGTGGTGCCAATTTTGCGTGCGGGTCTAGGTATGCTTGACGGTGTGATGCACCTGATCCCCGGTGCCAAGGTCAGCGTTGTTGGTCTTGAGCGTAACGAAGAAACGCTTGAGCCGGTTCCGTATTTTGAAAAACTGGTTGGCAATATCGATGAGCGCTTAAGCTTGGTTATCGATCCTATGCTGGCCACCGGTGGTTCTATGATAGCTACGCTGGATATGCTTAAAAAGGCAGGCTGTAAGCAGATCAAGGTGATCGTATTGGTGGCGGCGCCGGAAGGCATAGAGAAAACGGTGGCAGCGCACCCGGATGTGGATATTTATACCGCCTCATTAGACAGCCATTTAAATGAAAAAGGATACATAGTGCCAGGACTGGGCGATGCCGGCGATAAGATCTTCGGTACCGTTTAATGAGTGCATTTTTATCCCCTAAGACCATGATCACCGGCGCGCAAATGCTCTTTGTAGCCTTTGGCGCCCTGGTCTTGGTGCCCTTGTTAACTGGGTTAGATGCCAATGTCGCGCTCTTTACCGCCGGTCTTGGCACCTTGGCATTTCAATGGATCACACGCGGTCAGGTCCCTGTATTTTTGGCCTCGTCCTTTGCCTTTATCGCTCCCATTATCGCCTGTAATCAGTTGTATGGCAGTGCCGCTACCATGGGCGCGCTGATGGCTGCCGGTGGCGCCTATATGTTGCTGGCTGTGATGGTGCGCTTAAAGGGCACGGACATGCTGCACAAGGTGTTACCACCCGTGGTGGTTGGCCCGGTGATCATGGTTATCGGTCTGGCCTTGGCGCCGGTGGCGGTGAACATGGCCATGGGTAAAAGCGGCGATGGTACGGCACAATTGGTTACCTACCATGATGCGGTGTGGATCTCCATGTCGGCACTGGTTGCCACCTTGGTGGTTTCGGTGTTTGGCGGCGGTATTTGGCGTTTGGTGCCAATTCTCGCCGGGGTGATCACTGGGTATCTGTGTGCCCTGGCGTTTGGTGTGGTCGACTTTAGCGCGGTGCAACAGGCTTCTTGGCTTGCAGCGCCGGCCTTTAGCGCACCTGAGTTTAAGTGGCAGGCCATTGCCTTTATGATCCCGGTGGCCGTGGCGCCGGCCATTGAGCATATCGGCGATATGATGGCCATCAGCAATGTCACCGGTAAAGACTTTTTGAAAAAGCCTGGCCTACATCGCACCCTGATGGGGGATGGGGTCGCCACCACCTTGGCGGCTAGCGTCGGCGGACCGCCCAATACCACCTATTCGGAAGTGACCGGGGCGGTGATGTTAACGAAAAACTTTAACCCCAGAGTGATGACCTGGACCGCCATTATCGCCGTGGTGCTGGCCTTTATCGGCAAGATGGGTGCCGGACTGCAAACTATTCCTGTGCCTGTGATGGGCGGCATAATGATCTTGCTTTTCGGCTCCATTGCCGTGGTGGGCCTAAAGACCCTGATGAAGGCGGATCTGGATGTAAGTGCACCCCGAAATCTGGTGATCATTGCCTTAATTTTGGTCTTCGGAATTGGCGGCATGCAGATAGGCGGCAATGAATTTGCCCTGCAAGGGGTTAGCCTATGTGCCATCTTTGGCATACTACTAAATTTGTTGTTACCCGAGCATCAGGCAGAATCGGAACAAAATGACGGCTAGGATTAATCGCCTAGAGCATTTGTTCCATAAATAAGTTAGAATCTGCCGCCTTTAGTCTTTCAAGATCATGGTGGCAGAGTGCAATATGCAGGCACTATCGCCATTTAATTATTAGGGGCACTCCTATGTCAGATAAGCGTTATATTACCGCGCAACAGCTGCTGGAAGATTCATTCCGCGTCGCAGCACAAGTCTATGAAGATGGCTTTCGACCCGATTTCATCATTGGTATTTGGCGTGGCGGCGCACCTATAGGTATCGCCGTGCAAGAGTACTACGACTACAAGGGTATCGACACGGATCATATCGCCGTACGTACCTCGTCTTACTATGGTATCGGCAAGCAGTCGAAAGAGATCAAGGTGCATGGTCTGCACTACATCATTGAAAATGCCAATGCCAACAACTCATTGTTGATTGTTGACGATGTATTCGATTCGGGCCGCAGCATTTACGCACTCAAGGAAAAGCTGGCCGAACTGATGCGTTTAAACCTGCCTCAGGATATTCGTGTTGCTTGTCCTTATTACAAGCCGAAGAATACCAAGGTGCCAATGAAGCCGGACTACTACATTCATGACTCTGATGAGTGGTTAGTGTTCCCGCACGAGTTGTCGGGATTGACGCCTGAAGAGTTGCAGGAAGGTAAATCCGATCTTGCCAATATTAAAGATCTGTTTGTGTAATAGACAGTGAAATAAAAAGCAGCCTAGGCTGCTTTTTTTATGCTTATACCAATTCTGTTAAATATGTGAGCATGATATTTAGCCCGCTAGAATGATTAGCTATTTAAGTGAATTGGTATTAGATAAAGCTGTCGACAAAGGCCGAGAGGGCGGGAATGTCGATGGCTTGCAAGCCCTCTTTTGAGCGTACGATCAGGCCCCGGTCGACCAGCTCGGTTACCACCCGGCGGTAGGCACGCTCCGTGGTGGCAAAACGCTCCGCTTCGGCACTCACCGTAGGGTAGGCACGCAACAAGGTCGGGTTGGTGTTTTGGGCCCGCATCAGGCAGTCCTTGGCAATGTTATAGCTCAGGGGCAACAGCAGTTTGTCGAGGTTAACCTTTTGGTTCTCCTGAAACTTAGCGGCAATGGTCTGCGCCGTATACAGGCTCAACTGCGGGTTAGCCAACAATACCTGGCGCCAATGTTTTAGTTCGATCAGGTTATAGCTGACATCGCTAAAGCAGGTGACGGTATAGATGCAGGGCTGGTTATTCAATGCCTCAATTTCACCGATCAAGGTGTTGTTACAATCAAGCTGGCCAAGCAAAAGACGGCGGCCGTTACCCACATCATAACTAAAAGACACAGTACCGCTGCGAACCAGCACTAACTTTTGTAGTGGTTGATCCTGGTGCAGCAAGACTTCTTTTTTCTCCTGCTGATAATAACTACCAGCATAATTAAGAAGCTGCTCAACGAGATCCGTCGAAAAATGATACTGAAACATTGTCAAAGCCTGCTGGGACAATTGTCCTTTTTGTTACAACCATATGACGCTAGCATGAAGGTCTAACGTATTTTATGTCAATTTACACATTATAACCGGGTTGTTCCTTAGCATAACGATTCCCGTGTTTATTGTTCGGTTTATTACTCGGTGGTGTGAATTGACCTTTTTATTCTCTGTAATCGCCCTGTGATGCATGCGGGTCCTTGCTTTCACAGCGGTTTATCAATGCTAACGTAAAGCGAAGGAGAGGACAAATGGCGTGGGAATATTTAGGGTATTTTGCCTCGGCGCTGCTCGTTGCCTCTCTGGCTATGAGTGATGTTTATAAGCTGCGTTGGTTTAATCTTGCCGGATGTATCGCCTTTAGTTGTTATGGTCTGGCTATTGATGCCTGGCCGGTGGCGTTAACCAATGCCGTGCTGGCCCTGGTTAACCTCTACCACCTTTACAAGTTAAGGCGCCTTCAAGGTGCAGCCGAGCCGCTGCGCTCATAGCGTTTTTCACCGCCAAGCCAGGTTTGTAATACCTGGGTTTGCCAAATGTCCTGCACCGGGGCGGTCATAATATCGGTATCGACGATAATAAAGTCCGCCCATTTGCCTTTTTCTAAACTGCCAAGCTTAAACTCCTGATGGGCACTATAAGCCGCATCCAAAGTAAAGGCGCGCAGTGCCTGCTCTCTGGTCAATAATTCCTGTGGGCGCCATCCGGCTTGCGGCTGACCGTTATGGTCCTGGCGGGTAATGGCGCTGTAAAGACCGTGGAAGGGATTGGCTAATTCCACCGGGAAATCGGAGCCAGCGGCGACCTTAGAGCCCTGCGCTAAAAATGTCTGCCAGGCATAAGCACCACTTAATTGTTGCTCGTTTAAGCGTAGCTCGGCCATATGCATATCCGAGGTGGCGTGCACCGGTTGCATGGAAGGAATGATTTTCAGCTCTTTAAAGCGAGGGATATCGCTTGGGGCGACAATTTGCGCATGCTCGATACGATTACGCAGTAACTTGCCGCCGGTGCTTTTAAACACGCTTTCATAGGCATTGAGCACATCGCGGTTGGCGCGATCGCCAATGGCATGGGTGTGCGCGGAGAAGCCATGGGCAAAACAGGTTTTGAAAATCTCTTCTAACTGCTCCTGGCTTTCCAGCATCAGGCCGCGATGGCCTTTGCGGTCGGCATAATCATCAAGCAGCGCCGCTCCGCGGGAGCCCAGGGCGCCATCGGCATAGACTTTAACGCTGCGAATGGAGAGCATGTCGTTGGCATCGCTGACCTTACCGGCCTTAAGCATGCTTACCAGTTGAGGTTCGGCGGCGCTCAGCATGGCATAGATGCGCAGCGGTAAGTTATTTTGTGCGGCGCGCTGGCGGTATAGCTGCCAGGTGTCTTTGCTTATGCCGGCATCATGGGTGCTGGTAATGCCGAGGCTTAGTAAATGGGCGCCGGCCTTGTCCAAGGCAGTGGACAGAGCCCGAGCATCGGCTTTGGGAATATGGGGGGTGATCAGGTTTTCAGCCTTGTCAATGAAGACCCCAGTAGCTTGTCCTTGGTCATTACGAATGATTTCGCCGCCCTCGGGGCTTGGCTCGGTGCCTTTAAAGCCGGCCAGTTCCATGGCTTTGGTGTTGACCCAGATGGCATGACCATCGATGCGGGTTAGGACAACCGGGCGGTCGCTGACATATTTGTCCAAGTCCGTCGCCGTGGCAAAGCGCTTTGTGGGCCAGTTCTCCTGGTTCCAGCCGCGGCCAATAATCCACTCTTGGTTCGATTGCGCCGCAAAGGCTTTTAACTTTTCACCAATTTGCTCCACCGACTGGGTGTCGCGTAAATCCAAACGCATCAGGTTTTGACCTAGGCCAATCACATGACCGTGAGCGTCGATTAATCCTGGCAGCAACACCTTACCTTTGGCATCTATGCGCTCGGCATCGGGGTAGCTTTTGGCTAGTTGCTGATCGCCGCGATTAAGCACGCGACCGTCTTTAATCACCAGGGTGCTAAAGTGGGCGAGCTCGCCATCCTGAGTTGGGGTATAGCCCTTGGCGTTGTACACCACAGTGGTGCCGGCCAGGGTGCTAAAGGGCATCAGCGTCGTTATCATTAGCGCAATAAGCTTGTTTTTCATGGATATTTTCCTCCTTGGCAGAGAAATGACTGTAGCAAATAAATATCCACAGCGACAACAAACACGATGCCTGTCAGGAGAGAAGTGATTAGGAGAAGATCGGGAGAGAGAGGAAGACCGGGTAGGCCGGTCTTCCGGTTGAGTTTTAAACCCTAAAGCCATCCACGGATAAGCGCAGCTCTTCTGCCAGTTTGGCGACCTCTGAGCTGGATTCCGAGGTTTGGTTCGCGCCCTGGGCGGTTTGTTCGGCGATGGCAACGATCTGCTCAAGACGTTCGCTGATCTCTTGGGAGACCTGGTGCTGCTCCATGGCCGCCGAGGAGATTTGATCGCTGACATCATGGGCGGTGGCCACCGCATGGGTAATGGAGTCGAGCGCAGCGTTGGCGTGCTCGCTTTGCTCGACGCAGGACTCGGCTTGCAGGCGGCCCTTGGACATGGCTTCAACCGCCGCTTGCGCACCGCTTTGGAGCGATTCGATCATGGTTTGGATTTCCTGCGTTGACTCTTGTGTCTTGCTTGCCAGCGAGCGCACCTCGTCTGCAACGACGGCAAAACCACGGCCTTGTTCACCTGCCCGCGCCGCTTCAATGGCGGCGTTTAACGCCAGCAGGTTGGTCTGTTCGGCGATACCACGGATCACGTCGAGAATGCCGCCGATGGAGGCGCTGTCTTGGTGCAACTGATTGATCACCTGAGAGGCGTTATCCACTTCACTGGCCAGTTGCTCTATGGTGAGCTTATTCTGGTTAGAAATTCCCTTCACTCGATTGGCTTCGGCATCGGCATTTTTAATTTCAATCAATGCCTGTTGGGCGCTGTCGTTCACCGCTTGCGAGGTGCTGCTCATTTCTGTGGTTGCTGTGGCTGCTTGTTCAACCTGGGCGCGCTGTGATTCGATGGCCTGGCTCGACTCGCTGGTAATGGTCGAGGTTTGCTCCGAGGCCGCCGCTAGTTGTGTGGAACGGGAAATAATGCTTTGGATCAGCGAGCGCAGGCTGTCGATCAGCGTATTGCAACTTTGTGCCAGTTCGGCAAATTCGTCTTTGCCGCTGTCATCAAGGCGCTGGGTCATATCGCCAGAGGCGACGATATTGAGCACGCGGTTCACTTCATCCAATGGCTTGGTGATACGACTGACGGTGATAAAGGCAACGACTATGGCGATCAGGGTGGCAATTAGCATGCCTAACCAGGTCCAGACATTGGCCTTGGTGACATCGCTGCGAACGCCTTGTTGTTGTGTTGTGGCCAACTCATGAACCTGCTCAACCAGCGCTGCCAGCGCGGCGATCGCCTTAGCATTGGTGGTTTCTGAACCATCTAAATTGGCCTTGGCCTGGGCCTGGGTTTGCAATAGCGCCGCCTTATTCTGAGCCAAAGAGTTGTCACCCTGGAGCTGCTCACGAATGCTCATCAGGTACCCCTTCAAGTCATTGAATAAACCCTCGTCTTTGGCGCTGACCTCAGGCTCAATCAAGGTTAAGGAGCGCTCTAGCTCGGTAAGATAAAAGAGCTGATCATTTTTGACTATGTCCAGGGTTTGCAGGCTGTTTAGAGTTAATAGGTCATTGCTGGTGGTGGTTATGGAACCTAGGTGGTTTTCAATTTGCCGGTTCGCTTCAAAGGCACGGGGCGCCGATTTTTCTAAGCCGTCGAGATCGGCAATATCCAGGGTCACGGCAATGGCGTCTTCTACATTTAGATCTATGGTGTCGAATTGCTCGCGCAACTTAGTGCTTAGGGTAAGGGCTCGATCCTTATCGCTAAATAGCTGAGCGACCTGGCTTTCCGATTTGCCGTAGATTTGCTTTACCTGCTTAGCCAAGGCGGCTAGTTTTGGCTGCTCGGTGACCACCTGCTGTAAGCTGTCCATACTGGCATGGAATTTTTTTTGCTGTTCCTGGTAGTTCTTTTTGAGTGCGCCAAGTTGTGCTAAATCTTCACTGTAATAGGCACCCAGGGCGGCCTTGCTCATCAGTGCAAATTCAACCTGTAACTCGGAGCTTTTTTCCAGCGCCGGTAGTGAAAGCTGATTTACACTTTGTGTTGAGCTATCAATATTGGCTATACGAAACAGTGAGTTACCACCAATTGTTAGCAGTAACAAGGTGATGATAATGAAACCACCCCAGATACGTTGACTCACGGTAAGCTGCATACAAATTCCTAACTACATTGGACTAGATAACTTATCGGCTACAGGCACGAAAAGTTGAGGGGTTTATAGCGAAAATGTAACAATTTTTACCATGGAGCGCTGTTTATTACGATGAAAGGTAGGCTGGTATCGATACTTTGTTTTTATTTTTCAAATTCATAGCCGTCATGCTGCCACCCCAGACACAGCCGGTATCCAAGGCATGGATATGGGCGATGCCGGTATGGCCTTCGAGCGCCGCCCAATGGCCAAAGACAATATCAAAATCTTCCTGGCCACGATTAGGATGTTTAAACCAAGGTATAAGCGGGCTGCTTTGATTCGGTGCGCCCTTGTCACTGAGATTCAGCGCCCCTTGTTGGTCAACGAAGCGCATGCGGGTAAAGGCGTTGATGGTGTAGATAAATTTATCCACCTGGCTGCTGGCCTCCGCCCACTGGCTCGGCGCATTTTGATACATGCGTTCAAAGTAGTAAGCCGCTTCCTCACCCTGGTAGCACTGCTCGGCAAAACGGGCTTGCTGCAGCGCCTGGGCCAGCGACCATTGTGGCGAGAGGCCGGCATGGCTTAGCAGGATACGGCGTTTTTCCAGCCAGATGGCCAGGGGTTGGCGTTGTAAGAAGGCTAACAATTGTGGGCAGTCTGGAGCCGCTAACAGGGGAGCGAGTCTATCCTTGGGGTTGGCTTTTTTGCCCAGCGCCACGGTGGCGAGCAGATGCAGGTCGTGATTGCCTAAGGTAATGCTCACGGCGTGTTCCATGGCATGCAGACGTCGCAAGCAGGCGAGGGAGTCCGGGCCGCGAGCAACGATATCGCCGACGCAATAAAGGTGATCTTTACTTGGATTGAAGTCGATGCGCTTTAGCAGCGCATCTAATTCTTGATAGCAACCCTGGATGTCGCCAAGTGCATACTGGGCCATGGCTTAGTGCAGAATATTCGGGCAACTAAGACGGAATACATCGATAGGTGCCTGGAATTCGTTACCGAATTCGCTGCGCATCACATAATAGCCCTGCATGGTGCCCACCGGCGTGTCTAACACCGCGCCACTGGTATAGCTGTAGCTTTCGCCTGGTCCTATGGTCGGTTGCTCGCCAACCACGCCTTCGCCTTCGACCTCGACTTCCTTGCCGTTGGCGTCGGTGATCAGCCAGTAGCGGCTAAGCAGTTTAGCACTGCTCAGGCTGTGGTTTTTGATGGTGATGTTATAGGCAAACACATATTTGTCATGCTCCGGCTCGGATTGACCCTCAACATAGAAGGTCTCTACCATGACTTTAATGGCCGACTCTGAGTTACTGCTTGTTGTCATATAACCAATTCGCGATATCGATAAACTGCTGTAGCGTTAAACTTTCTGCGCGCACGCTCGGGTCTATGCCTAAGGCTTGTAACTGCTCGGCATCAAGCAGGTTTGCCAGGCTATTGCGCAGAGTCTTACGACGTTGATTGAAGGCTTCAAGGCACACGGTATTAAGCAGCTTAGTGCTTTTGGCGGTGCGTTGCTCTGGTGCTTTAGGTACCAGGCGAACCACGGCCGAATCCACTTTGGGTGCCGGCTTAAAGCAGCTCGGTGGTACTTCAATGACCGGAATGGCGTGACAATAATACTGAGTCATTACGCTAAGGCGGCCAAAGGCTTTTGAGCCCGGGCTTGCAACCATGCGGTTAACCACTTCTTTTTGCAGCATAAAGTGCATGTGCTCAACATTGTCGACGTACTCGAACAAGTGAAACAGTAAGGGGGTCGACACATTATAGGGCAGATTACCGAAGATCTTCAGCTTGCGCTCGTCGTTAAGCAGGCTAGAGAAGTCAAACTTCATCGCATCGCCTTGGTGAACGGTGAGTTTCGGTGCCATAAAGGGATGGTGAATAAGGCGCTCGGCCAGATCTTTATCCAGTTCTACCACGTTAAGATGGTCGGTAAGCTCGGTTACCGGCTCGGTGATCGCACCTAAACCTGGGCCGATCTCGACCAGGTTATCGCCTGGGCGTGGATCGATCGCGGTGACGATCTTGTCGATGATGGTTTCATCATGGAGGAAGTTTTGTCCGAAGCGCTTTCTCGCTCGGTGTCCTAAATGTACTTTATCTGTCATTGTCTCTGCGCTTTTTTGCTCGCCAGTTTGATCGCTTCACTCAAGGCAACACGAAAACTGCCGGCATCTGCTTGGCCGCTGGCCGCCAGATCTAAGGCTGTACCATGATCGACGGAGGTCCGAATAAAGGGAAGGCCAAGGGTGATATTTACTGAATTTCCAAAACCCTTATATTTTAACACAGGTAACCCCTGATCGTGATACATAGCCAGCACTGCGTCCGCTTCATTAAGGTATTTGTCTTGAAACAGGGTGTCTGCTGGTAATGGGCCGATCAGGTGCATGCCCTGGTTATTAAGGGCATCAAGGGTTGGGGTCATCACCTCGATTTCTTCGCGCCCCAAGTGTCCGCCTTCGCCCGCATGAGGATTCAATCCGCACACTAAAATACGCGGCTGCTCGATGGCAAACTTGGTGCGCAAATCGTGATCTAGGATACCGATCACCTTGGCGAGGCGTTCAGGAGTAATGGCTTTGGATACATAGGCCAGCGGAATATGGGTGGTCACTAGGGCCACACGCAGACCCTCGGTGGCCAACATCATAACCACATCCGGGGTATTCGATTGTTGAGCGAAATATTCGGTGTGGCCGCTAAAGGAAATACCCGCCTTATTGATAATGCCCTTGTGCACCGGTCCCGTGACTACGGCATCGAAGGTGCCGTCCATATTTTTTTCGCAGGCAATGCGCAGGGTGTCGAGTACATACTCGCCATTTTGTTCATCCAGCTGGCCTGGAATGGATTCGACCGCCATGTCTACCTGATGATAAAACAAGGTCCCGGCCGCCGTTGGTTGCGCCTGGGCTTGCTCGTCAAAAGGGATAAGGGTCAGCGGCAGGCCCAAGATGGCGGCCCGCTGTTGTAGCAATTGCGCATCGGCAATGGCAACTAATTGTGCGTCCCAATCTTGCTGTGCCAGAGCAATCAGCAAGTCTGGACCCACGCCAGCCGGTTCACCTGGGGTGATAGCGATACGCAACGTCATGGCCCTTATTCCTCTACGAAAATATCAATGTGTGCTTGTTCGCGAATTTCCTGTTGGAAAGCAAAGCTTTCTTCTTTGAATTTGCGGTTGTACAACAACTGCTGCGCGCGGTTTTTCTTGGCCAGATCGGTTTTATCGGCGACACGCTTATCAAGCAGTTGCACTATATGCCAACCGTAGGTCGTGCGAAACGGCTCACTGATTTCGTCTTTTTCCAATGCCATCAGGGTATCGCGGAAGGCCGGTACATAAGTGGTTGGATCGGTCCAGTCGTACTCGCCGCCCTTAAGCGCCGAGCCCGGGTCTTCCGAATATTCTTTCGCTAATTCGGCGAAGTCGGCCTCGCCCGCACGCAGGTCTTTAATAAAACCGGCCAGCATAGAGCGCGCTTTTTCCTCGCTGAGGATAATCGATGGCTTTAACAGGATATGACGCGAGCGAACCTCTACGGTTTCCACAACCTGACGACCGCGTACGTCTTGTACCTTGATAATATGGAAACCGGCGCCACTGCGCAGTGGACCTATGATTTCGCCCTTTTTCTTGCCCTTCACCGCTTCTGCAAACAAAGAGGGCATTTCATTGGTGCTCATCCAGCCTAACTGGCCGCCCTCCAGGGCTTTTGAACCGCTTGATGAGGCGATGGCGATACGCTTAAATTCCTGGCCATCGTTGAGCATCTCCATGACCTTGGTGGCGCGCTCTTGAGAGCTGGCAATTTCTTTGGCGTTAGCGCCGCTTGGGATATCGATAAGAATGTGGCCGATGTCGTATTCTTCGGCGTTACCACCTTGCTGGTCCATGATTTTCAGCAAGTTGTCAATTTCTTGCAAGCTGATATAAATGCGGCGGTCAACGTTGGCACGCAGTACCTGCTGAGTGGTGATTTCTTTACGAATATCTTCACGGAACTGTTGGAAGCTTTCTCCTTCAGCTTCGACGGAGGCGCGCATATCGGCAATGGTGCCACCCTGATCGCGGGCCATATTGGCCAAGGTTTGGTCAAGCTGACCATCGGAAATTTCCATGCCCATGCGCTCACCCATTTGCAGCAGCAGGGTTTGGTCGATCAGGCGCTCAATGGCCTGCACGCGCAGGGCCTCGTCACTTGGAAGCTCCT
The DNA here is from genome assembly GCF_002964785.1 of Pseudoalteromonas sp. T1lg48. GTDB lineage: Bacteria > Pseudomonadota > Gammaproteobacteria > Enterobacterales > Alteromonadaceae > Pseudoalteromonas. Next base: position 214,498 of record NZ_PQCC01000002.1, on the reverse strand, counting down.
GGCCGCTGGCCTTGGCCTGGCTTTTAACTCGGTTGATAATGGCGTCAACTTCACTTTGTAAAATGACCCCTTCATTGACTGTGCCCACCACCTGATCGATCAGTTGCGGTTTGGCAATGGCGCCTTGGCTAAGGCCAAGGGCGAGAATACTGGTTGCTAAAAAACGTCTAAAATTCATAGTTGTTATTGCTTTAATTAGTAAGGAAGTAGGGGCGACGGTAGCCAAAAATGCCTTCTTTAAGAATTTCTTGTGCATCATAACTGCTCTTGCCTCCGAGTCCCTTAAGGACAAATTTGATGCCGATCCCCGAGTCGAAGACCGCTTGCTCTTGGTTAATACTCTGATTCAAGTCTGTTTCGATTTGTCTGCGTCCGGTGATCTGTACCGCCCAACAACACGACTCGTACTGTACTCCAGTGTATACCTCGATGCTACGCCCGGATTCGATATCGCGGTGGTAGCTGGCAACTAATTGCCAATTATTATCGATGGGCACACTGGTAAACATGCCGACTTGCTCAATTGTATTCCCTGAGACATCGTTTGCATAGCGATGGTTCAATTGCACCAGCTCATTGTCATCACCCTTATAGTCTAAGGTCAGATGCGATTGAATCATTTGACTGCCGTCAATGTCGTATTGAATTCCGCCGGACAGGTACCAACGGCGATGCCAGTGCCACATGGCTTCGCTGGCAAACAGCGAGTCGTAGCTGGTTTCGTCGGCAAAATCCTGGGCCGTGGGTTTGGCTGAGTCCGACAAATAAAAGATCTGACCGGCGCTTAGGTTAAACACTTCTTCGTTTTGATGATCGAACACTCGAGTGGTGGCCCCCAAGGTGATCTGGTTTGCCGCGGCGACTCGGTCGACCCCAGAAAAGCGACGGTCGCGGAACAGGCCGAAAAAGTCGTCCTGCAGCTTGGTGGTGTCGAACAAGCCGATGTTGTTTTGATCCTTGTTCGGGGTATACAGGTACTGGATTTGTGGTTCCAAAGTCTGAATCCCGTTATCAACGAACAAGCTGGTGTCGCGCTCAAAATTCAACTGGCTGTACAGGCGTACCTTGGGCAAGGTGCGATGCACCGTTTGCTCAAATTCGCTGCCTAAGAGCTCTCCTTGCTGATCATAATAGGTATGCAACAGGCTGAACTCGGACAAGAAAGACCAGGCATAACGCTCTTCACTGAAGCGCAACTTAGGCTCTATATGCAGACGGGTTGCTTCGTCTATGACCCGGGTACTATTACGGAAATGGCTGATTTCGCCATTGATGCTGGCGTCAAACCAGCCCAGTTGATAGGCCTGAGTCTGAGCAAAATTAATACGCGGCAGGGCGGTGTAGGACTCGAGATGATCACCGAGTACTTCATAGTCCTGAATCTGTATATCGGTACGCCAGCGCTCACCTAAATGAGTGAGAATGCCCGAGCGTGCCAAGTGGGTGTCGGTTTTGCTGGCGTAACTAGAGCCTAAGTCTGTGAGATAGTTATCGTCACTGACGTTAGTGATATCGACCCCGGCACGCCACTGGTCGTTAAAATAGCTTTGCTGCTGCCAGTGATAAAGGTAGCGACTGCCCAGCTCACGCTCGGTCTTATCCGAGTCGAGGTATTCCAAGCCGAGGCGGCCCTGGCTGGTCTCGGTGAGATAACGGAAATCCGATTTTATCTGCAGGCCCTTTTTCGACATATAACGGGGCGTCAGAGTAAGGTCGTAATTAGGCGCCAGGTTAATGTAATAAGGGGTAATGGTTTCCACACCATAACGATTCGAGCTTGATAGCTGGGGCGCTAAAAAGCCGGTTTTACGCTGATCGTCAATGGGGAAGGTAAAATAGGGCAAATACAGGACCGGGGTATTGTAGATTTTTAGCGTGGCGCCATAGGTCTCACCCCAGCCTTGTTGCTGCGACAAAATAATTTTATCGGCATTAATAGACCAGGTTTCGTCATCCACCGGGCAAGTAGTAAAGCTGGCATTGCTCAGGGTCAGTCCCTCTTGCGACACCTGCAATTGTTCGGCGCCACCTCGGCCTTGTTGTTCGGTCAACTGATAGTCGGCGGCCAGTAACTTGATATTGGAGTCATCCAGGCTGGCATTTAAGCCGCGGCTGGTAATAATGGCGACACCATCGCGATAGGTGAGTGGCCCCTGCGCATTAAGCAGACCCTGTTGTTTATCAATTAACGCCGAGCGGGCGTTAAGGATCATGGTGCTGCTGCTGATGTCTACATCGCCGTCAAACTGGGCGCTGGCCTGACCGATTAACTCGACATCATCGGCGACGATTTCAATCACCCCTAAGGGTAAATCGGGCGCTTGCCAGGGGGCCGGACGGGTCACTGCAAGGCAATGGGGGATGTGTCCAGAGGCCTGTACAGGCGCGGTGAACTTTTTTTGTTCGGAAGCGGGTACCTTGGCATCCATCGCCTGTTCCACAGCGGCAAGTGCGACACTGGCTTGGGTTCCATATAGGGCTATAGCTATCATGCCCCATAATTTATTCATTGACTCACCTTAGCTTAGTTGCCAGAAGTATTAGGTCTGTTGACCTTTATTGTTTTTTCTGCGTTTAGGCTGAATATAAAGTAAACCACAAAGATAAACAGACCCTAGAATTAAGCATGACATAATAAAGCAATTTTTGGCTAATTACATCCGCCAAGTACCCACAAATACGTCATTTTTATGGTCAATATCTGTCTCAATTGATGCTTGCTTGTGCTTGTTAGTTCGATGATTTTTAGTCACTATGTGGGGGCAAATTCAAATAACAAGGGTTAGCGCGAATGTGGGGTAAGGTGCTCGGTGCCTGTTTTGGCTTTATGTTTGGCCGTTTTTTTGGTTTATTCCTAGGCCTGTTTATTGGTCATCTGTTTGATAAAAGTCTGAAACAGGATTTTGATAATGCCGGTGGATTTCGTGGTTTCTTTAATAACGACGATGTATCCGAGCGCCAGGCATTGTTTTTCTCCAGCTGCTTTGCGGTGATGGGGCATATAGCCAAGTCCAATGGCCGAGTGAACGAGCTGCATATTCGCGCCGCCACCGCCTTTATGGAAGAAATGGGCCTGACCGGTGAGGACAAGCGCGAAGCACAACTGGCGTTTAACGCCGGTAAAGCCGATGATTTTTCCATGAACGTCACCTTGCGGGAGTTTCGTGAGCATTTTGCCGGACGCTTCGACCTGATCCAGTTATTTTTAGAGATTCAGATTCAAATGGCCTTCAGTGATGGTCACCTGGCGGCACAGGAAAAAGTGTTGCTGGAGCAAGTGGCTAAGGGACTGGGCGTCAGCAAAACGCATTTTAGCTTTATTCTCAAGCGCTATCAGGCCGAGTTCGCTTTTCGCCAGCAACAGCAGAGGTTTCATCGGCAACACCAGCAGCAGCGTACACCCAGCGGTGCCAGTAGTGGCATGAGCCGGGCTCAGGCACTGCATATCTTAGGACTGGAAGAAGGCGTCGATGCCTCAACGGTGAAAAAAGCCTATCGCAAGCTGATGGCACAACACCATCCGGACAAGCTAGTTTCTCAAGGTTTGCCAGAGCACATGATGCGCCTGGCACAAAAGAAGAGCCAGGATATTCAGGCGGCTTACGAATACCTAAAAAAGGCGGCGTAAGAAACCGTCTATCTCGCGGCTTAAGCGCTCTGTTTGCTGCGCATCAATCAGATCTGCGGAAAACCAGATCTGGCGATAGTCCAGCTTATGATTCTTTTGTGCCCATTGCTGGCGCTGAGCTCTTTGTGCCAAGGCCCAAGGATGTTGCCCCGGGTTGTGCACATCCAACACCGCCGTGGCCAACACTGATAAATTAGCACCAATATGCTGGTGGCGCTGTGGATCGCTTAAATAAGCTCCGATACTGATAAAGGCCTGGAGTTGCATATCCGGATAATCGCTCAGGAATTCACTTAACAGACCGGCATTTTGCCCCACGGCGATAAGACTAATGGGGCGACCGCTGGCTTGAGCATGGGCAAAGGTGGCTTCGAGGCGGGCCTCAAGTAGGCGCCGATGGGTATTGAGTGCTTTTTCCGTGATGGCTTGTTGATAGGGCGGAACATAGGTGGGCTTATTGCCATGGGCTGGGCTTTGGTTTTTAGGCAGAGTCTCCTGTTCGGGTATCTTTCTTGTAGACTCAACCGTGCCGAGTGGCTCGATTTCCTTTTGTTCCATGCGCGTGTTAACTACCAAATAGCTGCTGTACCCCTGTTCGCTAAGTGCCAGACGTAAGCGCGCGAAGCCCTGGCGATTACCGTAGGGGTCATGCAGGGAAGGGATGAGGATCACCGCACCGCGGTGCTCTGCCGCCATGGCCGGACGATGTATTATTTGAAACTCTTCACCCTGAGCCAACAGCGTAACCGATTGCTCATTGCTGGCGACCTCATTGGCAAACAACGGCGCCGTCATAGATAGGCATAACAGAAGTAAGCATTGGAGCATAATTCAATCCCAAGAAAATCCATACGCCCGTTATCGACCGTACCCGGAAATAGTTTAGGTCTAGTGAAGGATTCCCCGTTGCGGTTAGAAGGGGCAGGGGGCGGTAAAGGTCATGCTTTCGCCGCTAATGGGATGATTCAGGGTCAGCCAGTGGGCATGTAATTGCAAACGCGGTGCGCGGGCTTTGGCTTCGGGATAGGCGTAGAGGCGATCGCCAAGGATCACATGGCCAAGGGAGAGCATATGCACCCTCAGCTGGTGGCTGCGACCGGTTATGGGGGTTAGACGGACCCGGCTGTTGTTCTCACCGTATTCGAGCACCTCATAATGGGTTAGCGATGGCTTGCCCTTTTCCATATCGACCATCTGCTTGGGGCGATTAGGCCAATCGCAGATCAGCGGCAAATCCACCGAACCCGCCTGTTCTTTAAGATGGCCATCGACAATGGCGATGTATTCCTTGGCCGTTTGTCTATCTTGAAACTGCATGCTGAGGTTGCGGTGCGCTTCTTTATTGAGCGCCAGGCAAATTACCCCCGAGGTTGCCATATCCAAACGGTGCACGATTTTGGCGCTGGGAAAGACGACATTGGCTCGTCGAATCAGGCTATCGGCATGTTTAGGGTCTTTTCCCGGCACCGTGAGCAGGCCGCTGGGCTTATCCAGGATCAGCAGGTCGTCATCCTGATAGATGATCTGCAGATAGGGGAAACGTGGGGGATTGTAGTTTAAAAGCATGGCCGACCTCTAGCTAGGGTCAACAGACCCTTGGCCGGCCATTTTAAAGAAATGCCTAGTGACTGACAACGATTAAGCGAATGGCGTCGAGTTTTACCTTGGCTTTATCGATATAGTCATCCATCTCGGCGCGGCTGCGCTGAAAATGTTTAAGCTCTTCATCGCGAATATTGGGGTTGATCTCTTTGAGGCTAGTTAAGCGCTCCAGCTCGCTATCAACGGCCTGATGCATGGCGGTTTTGGCGGTCGCACGTAATTGCTCCATTTGCGTTTGCGCCAGGGTGTTACCTTGCTCAATAAGCGGGTGAATGGCGCTTTGCAGGGCATTCACCAGCTTAGAGGCGGTTTGTCTGCCAACCGCATTGAGCTGTTGATTAAAGGCATCGAAGGCCACATTTTCCGCCAGGTTATTACCGCCTTTATCAAGCAGTACGCGCACCGGAGTTGGTGGCAGGTAACGCCCCAGTTGCAGTGATTTCGGCGCCATGGCCTCGGCGATATAAATCAGCTCGACAAAATAGGTGCCCGCCGGCAGCTTCTTGTTTTTCAGCAAGGCCACAGACGCGGTTCCGAAATCGTCGTCGCAGATCATTTCCATCGCCCCTTCAACCATGGGGTGATCCCAGCTGATAAAATGCAAATCTTCCTGAGCCAGGGCGGTATCACGGTCAAAGGTGATACTCATGCCCTCATCCTTCAGGCTTGGGAAATTAGCCCCGAGCATGTGCTCGGTGGGTTTGAGCACAATACTGTTCTCGCCCTTGTCTTCCTGGTTGACGCCCCAGGTATCAAACACATTGATCATATAGGTGGGCAGCTCAAAACTGTTATCGACCACCTTAATATCTTCTACCAGATGCTCGGACTTACCCTGACCACTGGAGTGTAGCTCCAGCAGGCGATCACGACCGGACTCCATTTGCGCCTTCAGCTCACCATAACGGCCATCAACGCGTTCAACCAACTCGCTTAACACCTCATCCTGATAGCTATTGTGGGCAAGCAACTGCAGCAACTCATCGCCAAATTCCTGGTTAAGCATATGGCCCGTGGTTGAGGTGTGCTCGAAGGCATGCAACCCTTCGTGATACCAGCGTAGCAGGGTGTGCTGGGCGCTGTGCTCGAAGTAAGGCACATGAATTTTAATGTCCTGGGTTTGACCGATACGGTCAAGACGACCGATGCGTTGTTCCAGCAAGTCCGGGTTAAGCGGCAGATCGAACAGCGCTAAATGGTGGGCAAACTGGAAGTTACGACCCTCGGAGCCGATTTCAGAACAGATCAACACCTGAGCGCTGTCTTCTATGTCGGCAAAGAAAGCCGCCGCACGATCGCGCTCAATGATGCTCATGCCTTCATGGAAGACCGCCGCTTTGATGCCCTCGCGCTCGCGCAGTGCTTGCTCGAGGCTCAGTGCCGTTTCGGCCTTGGCACAGATCACCAGCATCTTCTCGGGCTTGTTGCTGTTGAGGGTATCGATCAGCCATTGCACCCGCGGGTCAAATTGTGTCCAGCTGGCATTGGCGCCTTCGAATTCCTGGAAGATCTTTTCCGGGAATAGGGCACGAATGGCACTGAGTTCGATGGGGCCGTTATTGCCTAGACTGCCCATCACGTTCATTGCGGTTTTATATTGGCTCGGCATGGTCATGGGATAGCTGTGCAGGATGCGCTGCGGATAGCCGCTGATACCACTGCGGCTGTTGCGGAACAAAATACGTCCGGTGCCGTGTCTATCCAGCAGTTGCTCGAGTATCTGTTCCTTGGCTTGGCTATCGCCCTCGTTAAATTGCGCCAATAGTTTTTCACCCTGGCTGCCAAGCAAGTTGGTAAGTACTTGCTGTTGTTCTGAGTTAAGCGCTTGCTCTTGTAATATACCATTGGCGGCATCGGCTATGTCTTTATAGTGACGTTCTTGCTCAACGAAGGCGTCGTAGTCGTAGAAGCGATCCGGGTCGAGTAATTTCAAACGGGCAAAATGGCTTTGATGACCGAGCTGATCCGGGGTGGCCGTCAACAGGATGAGGCCGGCAATATCTCGGCTAAGTTCCTCGATGCGGAGGTATTCGGTGCTGGGTTTATCCACCGACCAGCTTAGGTGGTGCGCTTCGTCAACCACAAGCAGATCCCAATCGGCCAGGGTGGCCTGTTCGAACCAGCGTTTTTTCTTGGTCAGAAACTCCAGGCTGGTCAGCACCAACTGCTCGGTCTCAAATACATTGGCACTGTCGGCAAAGGCCTCGGCGCAGCGCTCTTCATCGAAAATGGCAAATTTCAGATTGAAGCGGCGCAGCATTTCTACCAACCACTGGTGTTGCAGGTTTTCCGGCACCACGATCAGTACTCGGCTGGCACGACCGGTCAGCAATTGCTGATGTAAGATCATCCCCGCTTCGATGGTTTTACCTAGCCCCACCTCGTCGCTGAGTAAAACCCGAGGGGCGAAACGTTGGCCGACTTCACGGGCAATGTGCAACTGGTGTTCAATTAGGCTGGCGCGTTGGCCGATCAGGCCCTTTAGAGGCGACTGGTCGCGGTGAAACCTATGCTGCCAGGTGTTGTAACGCAGGGTATAGCGGTCAAAGCGGTCAATTTGGCCGGCAAAAAGGCGGTCCTGCGGCTTATTGAACTTAATAAAGTGGTCAAGAAAAGTTTCCTTAAGCTCGGTCGGCTCTTCATTGTCAACGCGCGTGCCTTTATAGGTATACAGACCATCTTGCTCGATCACCTCGCTGACCGTGAGTTCCCACTCGTCGGCACTGCGGATCACATCGCCGGGGTTAAATAGCACTCGGGTGACCGGCGCTTCGGCCTGGGCATAAACTCGGCTCTCGCCGCTGGCGGGGAATAAGATGTTAACTTGGCGTCCTTCCAATGCAACTACGGTACCTAATCCTAAATCCGACTCGGTATCACTGATCCAACGTTGACCTAAGGAAAAATTCATTTCGTGCTCAATCTCGACTATGGGTTATCTAGGCTTGGGCCGTGGCGGCCCGAGCAAAAAAAGGCGGCTATATTAGCGTGCAACTTGGTGATTATCACCTGAAAACTGATAAATAGTGTGGTGCTTGTTTAGAAAACATACAGCAGCAAAAGACGGCGCTTTTTGCAAATGCAAAACGGCACTTTTTCTCTACTTTTTTGCCGTCATCAAAGCGTCTTTTTGTGACCATAGACTAAACTTGAAGTATGCCACTAAGGCATAACCACCTTGTTAGTGTAGCTGTAAAGGTGCAGTTATAATAAAGACAAATTAGGAACGCGCTATGGATAAAGACCGCCTCGTTAAAAGCAGTAAAATGTATGTGCTCGACACCAACGTACTACTTCACGACCCCCTTGCATTCCTCTGTTTCAAAGAACACGCCGTCGTCATTCCTATGACGGTACTCGAAGAGCTCGACCATATTAAGGACCGAAAACGCGATGTCAGCCGCGATGCCCGTGTTGCCATTCGCTCCCTCGACGAAGTGTTGCGTGATGCCACTCCGGAGCAAATGCTCAAGGGGGTGTTATTGCCGGACGACAAGCGGGCGCCGGAGCAGCCGCGCGGCAAGCTGATCATAGTTAACGACCACCTGTTTGCCGACAGCATTTCCGGTTTGCCGGGCAATGAAAATGACCATCGGATTATTAACTGTGCGGTCTATCTGCAAAAACAATACAGCGATGCCAAGGTGGTATTGGTCACCAAGGACATCAATATGCGCTTAAAGGCCAAGGGTGCCGGGCTGCATTATGTTGAGGACTACCGCACCGATCAGTTGATCGACGATGTGGCCTTGTTGACCTCAGGCTATAAAAAGATGGAAGGGGATTTTTGGCAGCGAGTTGGCGAGTGTGAGACCGAGCAGCAAGGGCGCGATGCCTTGCATCATGTGTCTCGTGAGTTGGTGCCGGATGTCTTTGCCAATGAATATCTACTTGATGAAACCGGGCACTTTGCCGCTCGAGTGGTGGAGTATAACGATACCCATATCACCTTAAAAGATCTCGGCGTGGAACGCTTAATGTCGCGTAATGCCTGGGGCGTTAAGCCGAAGAACATCTACCAGGGCATGGCCATGGATGCCTTACTCGACCCCGATGTTGAGTTGGTGCTGCTGACCGGCCCGGCTGGCTGTGGTAAAACCATTTTAGCATTGGCCTGTGCACTGGAAATGATCATCGAAAAAGGCGTGTACGATAAACTGATTGTAACTCGTAACACTCCGGAAATAGCCGAGTCCATCGGTTTCCTGCCGGGTACAGAGGAAGAAAAAATGGCGCCCTGGCTGGCGGCGATCACCGACTCTTTGGAGGTGTTACACAAAAGTGATGAAAACCCCATATCCAGCCGTAATTACATTATGGAAAAGGCCAACATTCAGTTTAAGTCGGTGAACTTTATGCGTGGGCGCAGTATTCAGAATGCCGTGGTGCTGTTGGATGAGAGCCAAAACCTTACCGCCTCACAGTTAAAAACCATTATTACCCGCTGTGGCGCCGGCACCAAACTGATTTGTTCCGGCAACCTGGCGCAAATCGACAGCAGCTATTTAACCCCGCTGACTTCGGGTTTAACCTACATTGTTGAGCGCTTTAAGGACTTTGAGGGCAGTGCGACGGTTAACCTTAATGGCGTGGTGCGCAGTCGTTTAGCCTCCTTTGCAGAAGAAAACCTATAGCTATCAGTACAGTACACCGTCTATTATAGGCGGTGTACGCATTGCTTTTGTCCATTAATAAGGTATGGTTAGCTCCACAGCGGTACCATGCCAGTGACTTATTGGCATGCTAGATTAAGCAAAAAACCACCTTGGTAACAAAAACTACCGTAAAAATACCAAGTAAAGATCACTAACTCGGTCTAAACTGGTAGCAAAGGTGCGCTAAACAAATAACAAATACAGCTCAGCGGTAGGCCTGCACGGGACGGATTGTTGGGCAAGGTATAGCAAACAGGAAGGCTCATGAAGTCAGCAAAAATTCTCATTGTCGACGATGACGAATTAAACCAAGTGATTTTAACCAAAACCCTCACCCCTCAATATCAGGTGCATTGCGTGAATGATGCCGAGGCCATGTTTGCTTGGCTCGAGGAAAACACCGCCGATTTAATCTTGCTGGATATCATGATGCCGGGCATGGATGGCTACGAGGCACTGAGGCAGTTAAAACACGATGATAAAACGCAGCCCATTCCCGTCATTATTATCTCCGCAAATGATTCCTGCGGCGATGAAGCCAAGGGTCTTGAATTGGGCGCCATGGACTATATTACTAAGCCCTTTGGCAGCGCCATTGTGCGTGCCCGGGTGAAAAACCAACTTACCATCAAACAAAAAAATGACCTGTTGGAAATGCTGGCCAGTATCGATGGTTTAACGGAAATCCCTAATCGCCGTTATTTTGATGAGCACTTTGCCCGAGAATGGCGCCGCAGCGTGCGTGCCGGTTTGCCCCTGTCTGTGCTTTTGATCGACATCGATTACTTTAAGCGTTACAACGACAGTTATGGCCATCAAAAGGGGGATGAGTGTTTGAAGAAGGTGGCCTCCGCCTTGGTCAACAATTGTCAGCGTGGCAGTGATTTCATCGCCCGTTACGGCGGTGAAGAGTTTGTGGCTGTTTTGCCCGGCAGTGAGGAGCATACCGCCATGGCATTAGCCAATAAGCTATGCCGGGTTATCAGCGAGCTGAATATTCCTCATATTGACTCACCCATTGCCGAGCACATCACCATCAGCATTGGCGCCACCACTTTTAATGGCGACAACAGCGACAGCTGCGAAATGGCCTTGATCGAAAATGCCGATAAGGGCATGTATCAGGCCAAGCAACAAGGGCGCAATGGCGCTGCTTTCTACGGTTAAAAAAAAAGGCCGCCGGGTTATATACGGCGGCCTGGTTCCTTTCTTTACAGCTTACCGACCAAAGCCTGATAAGCGCTTTCGCCAACACTGATCAAACGGCCGGCTTTAAATACTAAGGGCGTGCATTCGTTTTTGCCGATCTTGCCATCGGATTTAACGCTTTGCGTGGCATAAAACAGCACCTGATATTCTTCTCCCTGATGGGCAAAGGACTCACTGAAATCCGGTGTGCCCAGAGTTTCTTTGACTACCATGGCGCTGTTACCTAGATCAAGATGGGCAATATAATCGCGATTTTGTCGCTGTTGTTTTTGCCAGTCGCTTGATGCCCAATGGGCGTCTGCTTCACCGTCATTCACGGAAACGATACAACCTCCTAGCAGAGGTAGGCTGACAAGGGCGCAAAGAAGTGCTTTTTTCATTGTGTTATCCAATTTTTTATTATCTGGTAGGCAGTGACTAATCAAATACAGTGCCAGATTTTTATTTCTATATTTTTCAATGGGTTGAATTTTTTCGCTCTAGTCTGCTTGGTGCTATTACTAAAGAGTTAGTGAATTTAACCAACGCGGTTACGAACTTCACCATTGGCAAAGGCACGAATATTTAAGGCCAACTGATGGATAAGCCGGTCTCTGGCTTGTGCCGAGGCCCAGGCAATATGTGGCGTCAGTAGCAGGTTGTCACCCTGATAGCGTACCAAAGGGTTTGCCGGGTTGGCCGGTTCTTCACTGAGCACGTCTAAGGCCGCGCCGCCCAGGGTTCCGTCGGCCAAGGCCGCCGCCAGATCGGCTTCGTTAATAATGGCGCCACGAGCGGTATTGACCAGCACGGCACTGGGCTGCATTAAGGCCAGGGTGTCGCGGTTGATTAATTGCTCGGTCTCGCTATTGAGTGGGCAGTGAATACTGACGATGTCCGCCTGCGCCAGAGCTTCTTCAAAGGCGATGCGACCGGGACGAGGGGCGTGACCGCGGCGCTCGGCAATGAGCACATGCATATCAAAGGCGTTGGCCACCCTGGCCACGGCCTGACCCAGTTCACCATGACCAATAATGGCGATTTTTTTACCCGCGAGCTCGGCGATATCATAATCAAGGCGGCAGAACATCTCGCTTTGTTGCCATGCACCGCGACGACAATCGTCAATATACCTATGCAGGTTATTAAGCAGCAAAGAGATAAGGGTAAAGGTATGCTGCACCACGCTGGCGGTGGAGTAGCCGGCGACATTGCACACCACAATGCCTTGTTCTTTGGCGGCGGCAATATCTATGTTGTTGGTACCGGTAGCGGCGACGCAAATGAGTTTTAGTTTTGGCAGTGCCTTTAGCTGCTCGGCGCCAAGCTGCACCTTGTTGGTGATCACCACCTCGGCGTCGGCGCAGCGCGCAACGACATCCCGTGTCGATGTGAGTGCATGGCTGTGAAATTCACCTAAAGCGGCAATCGGTGCCAGTGAGTTTGCTCCTAAGGTGTCGGCGTCTAACATGACGATGTTCATTTGTGCTCTCCAAATAGGCTATTGGCGCTAGTTTTTCATGGACCGGCGATTAGCGCAAAATTAATCCTTGACCTTAGTGTTAACTCTAAGGTTTATAATGGCCACTAATTGAACAGCACAGGGGGAGAGTCTAGATGCGCATAGGTGAATTGGCCAAGCAGGTGGATATGAGTACGGACGCGCTGCGTTACTATGAGCAGCAAGGGCTATTGAGCGCGCCTCTGCGTAATGCCAGTGGCTACCGTCAATACGGGCGCAAGCATATGGCGCAATTGCGTTTTATTCGTCGTGCCAAGGATGTTGGTTTTAGTTTGGAGGAAATTGCCGAGCTGTTAAAGATAAACTTCGAAAAGGAACAGCACAGCTGTCAGGAAGTGAAAGATTTAACCCTGAAAAAGCGTGAGTTGGTGGCCGAGCGCATCGCCGAGTTACAACGTTTCCATGCCTCGCTGTCGCAACTCGCAGAGCAATGCTGCGGCAGTAGCGCACCGGCACAACATTGTTCGATTCTTACTGCCCTGGAGGACATAGATGGACTTACTCAGTAATTTCTGGCAACTGTTTGTACTGTCGGCGCCTTGGCTGATGCTGGGGTTGCTGCTTGCCGGATTAATCAATGTGTATTTGCCCGCTAACTTTCTTAATCGTCACCTCGGCAAAGAGGGCCTCTGGACCACGGTTAAGGCGGCGCTGATCGGAGCGCCCATGCCGCTCTGCTCCTGCGGGGTTATCCCGGCGGCAGTCGGACTCAGAAGGGCGGGAGCGTCAAAAAGTGCGACTACATCCTTTTTAGTCTCGACGCCGGAAACCGGGGTCGACTCGGTGTCCGTTTCCTATGCGTTATTGGGCCCGTTTATGGCGATGATCCGGCCGATCGCCGCCGTTTTTAGCGCTATTACCGCCGGTTTACTGGTGGGGCGTGAGGGCAGCTCGGAGCAAAGCGTAACTGAAAGTTCGACACCTAAGGAAAGTGCGTGCTGTGCTTCCACGGCCAAGGCGACGTTTGTCGAGAGCCCTGCGAGTTGCAGCGCCGTCCGGGTTCAGCCCGATGAGCAAGCAGTCAGCTGTTGCCCCTCTCAAGCTCAGCCTACACGAGAAGAACCCGCTTGTTGTCGCGCCGATGCAGAGGCTTTAGCACCGACAAAACCTGCTCAAGCAGCTGCTTTCACCAAGTTCAAGCAAGCGCTGCACTTTAGCGCCACCAAGCTTTTGAGCGACACAGCCTTATGGTTGATGATTGGTCTGTTTTTCGCGGCCCTGGTGCAAACCTATGTACCCACCTCTTATTTAAGCCAATGGGGCAATGGTATTTTGGCCATGACTGTGATGGTGCTGATCAGCATCCCCATGTATATTTGTGCCACCGCTTCTACGCCGATTGCCGCCGGTTTACTGTTGGCTGGAGTGTCGCCCGGAGCGGTGCTGGTCTTTATGTTGGCCGGACCGGCTACCAATATCGCCACCTTAGGGGTAGTTGGTAAGGAGCTGGGCCGTCGCGCCGTTGCCGCTTATTTAACCGGGGTGATAGGCGTGGCCTTGTTGTTTGGCTTAATCACCGATTACCTGGTTTACGAATTCGGCTTTGAGGTGACGCCACTGGGTGGGCAGTATCATGAGGTGTTGCCGCCCTGGTTGGAGCAAGGCTCCGCGGTTATCTTGAGCCTTTTACTGCTACGTTTACTGTGGCTAAAATTCAGTCGCTCTCACTGGTAAGAGTTGATAAACTTAGCGAATAAATAAAGGGCGCGATACAATAGGCGCCGTTTTTTTGCCTGCAGTAATAAGGTGAGCACCGTGGATAAGTATGCAGATATAAGACCTTACAACGATGACGAAGTGGCGGCAGCCGTAGCTCGGCTGATTGCCGATAATGCCTTTGTTGATCTCATTGCTAAGCACAACTTGCCCGCTTGGTTGGCGTCGTTGCGTCTTATTTCGCGACCGCTGGTACGTAGGCAGTTACAGCGCAAATGGGGTCAGGTTAGCTCCGTAGAGCAGGTGCAGCTTGAAGTGGTGCACTACCTGGAGCAGATAGTGAATAACACTACGGCCAAGGTGACCTTTTCCGGCCTTGATGAGTTGGATAAAAACCAGGCTTATTTATTTATCTCCAATCACCGCGATATCGTTCTGGACCCGGCCTTGGTGAACTTTGGTTTGCATCAGCACGACATGAATACGGTGCGCATTGCCATCGGCGATAACCTGCTGCAAATCCCTTATATCACCGAATTAATGCGCTTAAATAAGAGCTTTATCGTAAAGCGCTCGGCCAAGGCACCAAAAGAAATGCTTAAGGCCCTGACCCAGTTGTCGGCCTATATTTATGACTCTCTGAGCGAGGGGCATAGCATCTGGATTGCCCAGCGTGAAGGGCGCACCAAAGACGGTTTCGACCAAACCGATCCGGCGCTATTGAAAATGCTGCAGCTCAATGGCCGCAAGCAAAAGAAAGACTTTGCCGAGTACGTGCGCGAGCTCAAAATTGTGCCTGTGTCTATCTCCTACCAGTACGAACCCTGTGCCCTGTCAAAAGCCAAGGAGTTGTATCATAAAAAGCATCATGGCGAATATGTAAAGTCGGCCGGTGAAGACATCGAAAGCATAGTGGAAGGCTTTACCAGCGATAAGGGCCATGTGCATCTTGCCTTTGGTCAGCCCATTAGCTGTGATTGCAGCACCCCGGAAGACCTGGCAAAAACCATAGATAAGCAGATCGTGGAGTCCTTCTACCTGCATCCGGGCAACTACATTGCTGCTAAGCATGCCAATGCGGTGGTCGACTCAGAATCCAAGGATGTGAAGGCCTTTGCCGAGCGTATGGAGGCGATCCCTGAGCATCTGCGTGATCTGGTTACCGCCATTTACGCCAAGCCGGTATTACGCAAAGAAGAAATGGACAGGTAAGTTTCACTGGCAATTAGGCGCGTCAGGCATTAACGTTAGAGATAGGGTTAATGCAATGATGTGCCTATGCAACAGCTTGAAATATTCTCCATCGATAGCCCCTGCAAGGGGATCTGCCAGGTCAATAGTCGCGGCTATTGTCGTGGTTGTTATCGGTCGCGAGAAGAGCGCTTTCATTGGAATCAGTTAACCGATGCGCAAAAGCGCCATGTCAATATGCTGTGCCAGCAGCGTTATAAACGTTTCTTAGCGCGCCAGCAGGAGCAAGGACAGCAGCCACCGCCCATGGAGCAGGGCGAATTAGACTTATAAGCCGTGTTTTTTGCGCAATTGCGCCACCACACCACTTGCCTCTAAGCCCTGCAAGACGGCCAAGAGCTTGGGAATTTTATCCTTATGGCGCTTATGCACATAATGATAGCTGTAATAATCTTGCAGATGATGGCGGGCAAAGGGTTGCTCGGCGCGATATTGGAAGCGTCGCTGCAGGTGGAAATCGAGGAGCACCACCGCATCCACCTGATTTTGAGCCAAGAGATTCAACTGCGCCGCGACACTTTCCAGTTTAATGATTTGTCCAGTGAAGTTATTGCTATGCAGGTATTGCTCGGTGACCGGATAACCATTGCGAATAGCGACCCGTGAAAGCTCCTGCAGGTTGCAATAGTGACAGCGGGTAAGCATAAAGAGCTCAAACTTAAACAAGGGGAAATCCACCCGCAACAGATTCTCGTAGCGCGATTCGATATTGGCAATCCGCCCCAACTGACCGTCTAACTCCCCCTTGTCTGCCGCCGCTAAGGCCAGCGGGTGATCAAAATCAATGATCTCCAGCTCATAGCCGAGTTGGGCATAAGCATGTGACATCAGGTCGATGACAAAGCGCGCCTGGGCCGTGTCCATAGGCCTGTTAAAGGTCATCTTAGTGCTGTTGCTTGCCCCGTAGGCGTTACCTAGGGTGCAACAGAGAGCCATTAGCAGCAATCGCGGCAGCACTAAGGCAAAGATGTGATGCATAAATACCTGCTGGCGTAACACTGCGACCTTGAAGAAAAAATTAGCGGAATAAGGGGGCAGTGGTTATCATTATTTTCATTAATCACATTGTTAAATTTATGTGATGTATTTTTCTATTTTAGGTAAACTAGGGTAGAAATACCAGCTTTAGCTTAGGCTGGGTTCCATACACCCTGGGTACTATCTGTTATAGTATAGGTCGTATCAGTTATTAAATAGTGTTGCAGCGATGAGTGTCAATCTTTGTCGACTTCCACGAGAAGAGAAGTACAGAATTCAATTGGATTACGAGGCGTCATTTTGGGCGTATCAAATTATTCGTGGTAAAAATGCCCGGGATAAGGTCTATGAAGCCATCAACATGCGTCCTGTCTCGGAGCAAAGCTATCTTAAGCAGCAGTTTGAACATTTCTTGGCGATGATGAGTGCCTCGCGATGAGCCCCCCTTTGGCGCAACGCTTACCCGCCCTGGCTACGCCCTTGGTGAACAAGTTTTATGATCGGGTCGGTGCCCGGGGTCGCGCCAACAAGCAAGACCAGCTTTGGGTGGTGCGTTGCGACAATGAAATCGTGGCGGCGGCCAGAGTCAGTCGCCTCGAAGAGCAGCAATTCCTGTGCGGCGTGTTTGTCGCCGCCAGTCATCGCCGTCAGGGGTTGGCCGGCACCTTAATTCGCCAGGTATGTACCGAGTTAAACGGGCCCATCTATAGTTTTATTTATCAGCACCTCAGTCCCTTGTATGAACAATTAGGCTTTGCCGCCGTGGCGACCCTGCCCGAGCATCTGGCGTCGCGTTTGCACAGCTATCGACGTCAGGGGCGGGATGTGTTGCCTTATTGCTATAAGGAATCCGCCGATGCGTAATTGCTGGCTGTTGTTATTGAGCTTGTTCCTGGTCGCTACCGCGGGAGCCAAGGTGCAGCGTTTGTCACCCAGTGAGGGGCTGTCTCAAAGCTATGTCGGCAATATGGTCATCGACCACCAAGGGTATCTGTGGCTGGCCACCGAGAGTGGCTTAAATAAATACGATGGCTATCAGGTAAAAATTATCAGCGACAGCAAGGGCGAACTTGATGATGCCATGATCGATGCCCTGCATATGGATAAACAAGGGCAAATTTGGACCTCCTCAATTCTTAGCGGCCTGTATCGCTATGATAGCGGCAAGGGGGTGCTTGAACGGGTGGTGGCGCCGCCAAAAGAACTGGACCCAGATTTTGCCACCGCCGTATTTTCCATGCACTCCCTGGACGAGAATAATATGCTGCTTGGCCGAGGCGGCGATGTTGCCGTCCTTAACCCGAAAAGCGGTGCTATCACCAGCTTATTTAAGGTAAGTGATGATGAAAACCGCGCCTTGGTTCGGGTGTTTTTTCAATATCAGCATTATATTTTCATCGGCACCACCAACGGTGCCTTTGTTTATGACCTCAATAGCCTTCGGATGAGGCCTTTGCAGCATTTCCGTCGGGCAGCAGTGGCATACACACCGAGAATGTAAAGTCCTTCGCCTTGCTCGACAACAGCAAGTTGTTGATAGGAACGGTGAAGGGCCTGTATATCACAGATATCGCCGAGCTCGATGCCTTGTTTAACGAGCCACAGCGGCCATTTCAAAGCAAGGTGTTACTGCCGGATCTGAATATTTGGCAGATCAAACCCTTGGACCAGCAAACACTGCTATTGGCCACGGATAAGGGCTTATTTGAATATGACTGGCAAGTAAACCGTCTGCGTAAGCAACAACGGCTCGCCGAGAGTCCCTACAGTTTGTCGGATCCCAGTATTATCAAATTGGTGGAAACGGAGCAGGGCGATATGTGGCTGGGCACCAAAAGCGATGGCGCCTTTTTCCTGCCTAATAAGCGTTTTGATTTTCAAAATATCACTGCCGACACCCTTGGCGGCGACGGCCTATCCCATCATAATATCTGGAGCTCGGCACAAAGTGGCGACACCCTGTATTTGGGGACCCATAATGGTTTGACCATAGTGGATCTGGCGACAATGCAAAGCGAGGTGAAATTTAAAAGTTATCTCAGCGACGAACTCGACAATGTCTTTAGCATTTATACCCTGATCCCTTATCGTCAGCAGTTGCTGATGAACACCACCCGCGGCTTGTTCAGCTTTAACAAAGACACGCAGCAAGTCACGAAATTGCAGGCCAAAGAGCCAGATTCTCAGGCCTATCTTGAGGGCTACTTGCATGGCCTGCACCTGACCGAAGACGGTCGTTTGTATGCGGTTAATCAAAATCAGGGCTTTTTCTACTTTGACTTGGCTGAGCTACGGGTGCAGCCCTTAGGTGGCGACTTGGATAACCATGACCCCTTTTTGGCCCTGGGGTTCAGCGCGCCGTTAGCGGATCAGCCGCTGCAGCCATTGTTTTTCTCCGGTGGCCAGTTGTTACGTTTTAATGCTCAAACGCAAACCCTGCAACTGCTTTATCAGGTACCGCGATCCCAAGGTAGCTTGGCCATCAATCTCAACGGTTATGTGGTGGACAATAACAATATCCTCTGGCTGTCGTTTTCTAATTATGGGCTGGTGGCCTTAAACGCCAGCAACTTTAGTTTTATTAAGCGCATTGATCTGCAGCGCCGCGGCCTGGGTAACCTGATGTATGATCTCATGCTCGATGAAACGGGCATGGTGTGGATGAGTAGCCACAAGGGGTTGTGGCGTTTTAACCCGCAAAATGAGCACTTTTTTCAATACACCACCGAGGAAGGCCTGGCCACCAACGAATTTAACCTTGGCTCGGTGAGTCGTCGTAACGATGGTCGCCTGGTTTTTGGCTCGGTCAAGGGCGCAACACTCTTCTACCCAGAGCTAAATATGCCACAGCGTGCCCTGCTGCAAGGGGTAAACTTTACCTCGGCCGAGTTGATGTATCGTGAGCTAGCCTTACCGACCATGGGGCCCTTAACCCAGGTTCATCTGGCTCATGACGATATCGGGTTAGAGATCACCTTCAGTGCCATGGCTTTTAATTATCAGGACCGGGTTATTTACGAGTACCAGCTCGATGGCAGCCAAAAAAGCTTCACCCGGGACAATAATCGCGTGGTGTTCCCTAAGCTTAACCCCGGTGATCACCTGTTACAGGTGTGGGCACGTGACCCGTTTACCGGCGAGTCTACCAAGCCGGCGAAACTGAGCATTAGTGTTGCTTACCCACCGTGGAGTTCACCCGGATTTATCACTTTGTACGGGGTGGTTACCCTGAGCTTGATAGCCATGTGGATCTATCGCCGTAATCGCATTCAAAAAATGCTGATGGCCGCCCATAAGCAAAGTAAGGAATCGGCGGCGCGCCTTAAGCTGGCACTCGAAGGCAGTCACTCGGGGGTGTGGGATTGGCACCAGCATGAGAGTAAGATTTACCAGCCGCGGCTGCGTGAGGAACTGGGCTATGACTATGAGCATTGTCAGCTTGACCAATATCTGGCGTTGATCCACCCGGATGAGCGGCAAAAATTCCGCATTGAATGGCTGGAGTTCTTATCCACCGACAAGGGCTACTTTAACTGTGTTTATCGCCTGCGTCATAACAGTGGACAGTGGCGTTGGTACAAAGACTTTGGCAAGGTGATGCAATGGGATGGTGCCCATCCGGTCCAGGTTGCGGGCACCTACACCAATATGACCCGGGAGCTGGTGCTGGAAGAAAACGCTCGCATGTTTGGTGCCGCCTTTGAGCAGGCCAGCGACTGGCTGATTATTTTCGACTCCAAGCTGCGCATCGTCGCGACCAACCAGGCATTGCGGGATAACTTCGATTACAGTACCAGCAGTCCGTCCTCGAGACGCCTCAACCTGGGTCTATCGAAAAATGTGCGCATCAACTATCTGCGTATTCTTAAGGGATTGCGCGTTGGTGAGCATTACCAGTGCGAAGAGCAGGTGGTACTTAAAACCGGCGAGCAGGTTCCCGTGCTGTTAAAAATGAGCGCCGTTGCCGACAGTGAGCAGCACAGTACCTGTTATATAGTTATGTTGACCGACATCAGCGAAGCGAAAAATACCCTGGTGACCCAGCAACAGCAGGCGCACTACGATAGCCTGACCGGCTTTCCTAATCGTCCTTTGTTTATGGACCGAGTCGAACATGCCCTTGAACAAGCGCAGCGGGACAACCGCGGCTGTGCGTTGTTGTTGATCCATGTGCCCTTGCCGGTTGTCGGGGGGACAGAGGATATCGCCGGCGAACAGCAACTGCTGAGCCTGGTTTATCGTCTGCAACGGGCGGTGCGCTCGCAAGACAGTTTGGGGCGTATCGAGCCGGAGCAATTTGCCCTGCTACTCGAAGACATTGATGAGCTGGAACAAGTGTTGGCAGTGTGCCGCAAGGTGCAGGAAGTGCTGATGCGACCCTGTCAGGGCATGCTGGGTGCCGCCAACGCCAGTGTTGGCGTGGCACTGTTTCCCGAGGATGGTCACCAGGGAGAGGCCCTGCTTAAGGGCGCCGAATTGGCGCTGTACCAGGCCAAGCGCAGTGGTCGCAACCAGTTCCATTTCTTCCAGCCGGAGATCAATGCCCAGGTGCAACGCAGTTTGGCTACCGAACAAGCCTTGATGGTCGCCGCCGAGCAATGCCAGTTTATCAACCACTATCAGGGAATCTACGGGATGCAAAGCGGACACTTGCACGGTTTTGAGGTCTTGCCCTACTGGCAATATGATGACCAGCTGTTAGCGCCGCACGACTATTTCCCCCATATCCGCCAAACCCGACTGTGGTCAAAACTCTTATTGCAAACCCTGGAGCGAGCCGTGCTCGAATGTCGTCTATGGCATAGGCAACAGCCGCATTTGCGGTTGTCATTGGCGATCAATGGTCGCGAATTTAGCCAGCCGGGCAGCATGGGCGATATTATCCATCTGCTGCACAGCTACGACTTCCCAATTGCTTGTTTGGTGCTAGAGATATCGGTGCATGATTGGCAGCGCCTCGATGGCGAAGCCAGACAAGTGCTGCAGGAGCTGGTGGTTGAAGGGGTGCACCTGTCTTTGCATATTAAGGCGTTGGACGATTTTAGCGTGCCTGAATTAGTTGACGAGTTATTTCAACAGGTGAAGTTTGGTGCCGATCTCTGCGCCCTGTTGTGTGTGGACTATAAGGCCTATAACAAGGTAAGCCGTTACATGTCCATTTTCAGCGCTATGAATATCGAGGTACTTGCCCTTGGCGTGGCCGATGACAAACAGCAACGCCAGCTGTTAAGCCTCGGCTGCACCCTGATGCAAAGCGATGCTCTGCAGCAGCCCTGCCATGGTGATGGGGTGGTCGATTTACTCGGTAAGACCTGTATTATTCCAGATGATGACCGCACTGGGGACAAAAGCGCTTAAGCAAGGGATGCTGCTCGCGCACCTGCTCCTCTATGTGCGCGGCCTCTTGTACACTTAATCCAAGCTCAAGACGCAATTCATTGAGCTTGATCCGCTCAGGATGGCAGATAATGCCGTCTTCCATCAACTGGTGCGCCATCTCGCTGTAGGTTCTGCGTCGCTTGCGCAATTGTTCCGAAAAGCTTGAGGCTAAAATACCTGTGGGTATGGCAACCATGCCCATGCTTAATATGGTAATAATGCCACCGAAGATTTTCCCTACCAGGGTAACCGGCACGGTATCGCCATAACCCACCGTGGTTAACGTGATAATGGCCCACCACATGGCGGCGGGAATAGAGCCAAACTTATCTGGCTGCACATCATGTTCGAGCAGATAAATACCACTGGCGGCGATAATTAGGATCACCGTCATAATAAAAAACGCAGCCAGTAAGGAGCTCGCTTCTTCCTGTATGGTGGTGAGCATCAGTTGCATGGCGCGCGAGTAGCGGGTGAGTTTGAAAATACGCAGCAACCGCAGCACCCGCAAGAAGCGCAGGTCGAAGGGCGCTATAAACATCAGTAACGACGGCAAGATGGCGATTAAGTCGATGATGGCCATGGGTGAAACCAAATAGCGCAGACGACGTTTGGTTGGGCTTAATGGGCTGTCGGCAAAACGGTTTAAATCGACGCTGGTCCATACCCGAGCCAGATATTCAACGGTGAAGATAAGCACAGACACCAGCTCAAAGTAGGTAAAAAACTGTGTATGTTTATGCGCCATGCTGGGCACCGACTCCATCACTATGGCGAGCACATTGGCAAAAATTAAGGTCATCAAAAAGGCATCGAAGGCATAACCGTAGCGCTTCGATTTACCGCGTGCTTCAAACACATCGGCCAGTGTCGTTCTTATTTTTTCAGTCATCTTGTGTTCTTTCATTGAGTACACGACGCATATGAATGGTTCCTTCTTCAAAGTCACGGGCGATAGTAAACCCTAACTTACGCGCCAGTTCTATCATGCCTGAGTTCTCCCACAGCGTCATACCCTCAATGCTGCCGACGCCCTGTTGCTGACAATAATCGATGGCGGCACCAAGAAGAATGCGTCCAAGCCCCAGCCCCTGTGATTGAGAGCTGACCACGATGGCAAATTCTCCGACCAGGTTATCCGGGTCCATCAACACCCGGGAGACCCCCAGGGTGACATCTTCCGCGCCCTGTTTACGGGTGACAATAAAGGCCATTTCTCTGTCATAGTCTATCTGCGTCATCTTTGCCAATTGCTCATGGCTAAAGTGCGGCATTTCGCCGAAAAAGCGCCGGTATCTGTCTTCCTTACTCAGCGACTCGTCGAAGCGACGGTGAGCCTGCTCATCTTCCGGGCGGATGGGGCGCAATAAGGCGCTAGAGCCATCTTTTAGCGTCACCCAGCGCTCCAGTTCTTTAGGGTAGGGGCGAATGGCCAGGCGCTTACGATGGGCCAGACGTTGGTAGCGGCTGATCCCTATGCTGGCATCGAGCACTAAAAACTGTCCCTGGGTGGCCAGCAGGGGATTGAGCTCCAGGCTGTGGATGTCGGGTTGATCGACTATTAACTGCGAAACCCGGGTGAGCAGGGCACATAAGCGATACTTGTCGACCTTCTCCGGTAAGGTGCGCTCTTTGAGCACCCCCTTATCCTGAGCATTGGCAATTAGATACTTGGCCAGATTCATATTCAGCGGCGGCAAGGCCACCGCAGCCTGAGAATAATCCAGGGCACTGCCGGCCTCACCGAGTAAAATCACCGGGCCAAACTGCGGATCGGTTTTTATGGCGATGCGCAGTTCGTGGGCCCCGGCACGGGGTGCCATGGGCTGAATGGCAAAGCCATCGATGCGGGCTTCGGGGTACACCTGGTTTATACGCAGCAAAATGGCAAACGCCGCTTGCTCGACCTCTTGTTCGTCGCTGAGGTTAAGCACCACGCCGCCAACCTCGGATTTACTGGCGATATCCGGGCTGATCAGCTTGAGCACTACGGGGAAGCCGCATTCGGCGGCGACTTCCGCCGCTTCACTCGGGGTGGTGGCGATATATGTGGTCACCGTATCTATGCCGTAATAGGCCAACAGCGGCGCCGCCTGATGAGTGCTCAGGTAGTGCTCGTTGCGATCCAGATGGGCGCTGATTGCCGCCTGCGCCGCTTCGACCTGGATATCCAGTTCATCGACGATGGACTCAGGGGTTTGCGTCAGGTGTTTTTGGTTACGGCGGTAATTAATTAAATGCATATAGGCACCGACCGCGCCCTCCGGGGTGCGATAGGTGGGGATGCCGCCCTGGGCGCAAATGCGCCTGGCCTCATAGGCGGCGTCTTCACCCATAAAGTTGGTCATCACAAAGGGACGCTTGCGGGCGTCGATTTGCGCCAGAGTGTCCACTATGATGCGGGCATAGTCGGCACTCGGCGCCAAGGCCGACGGGGTGTGAATGATCAGCAGATTTTCCACTTCCTTGGCCTCAAGCAGTATTTTCAGCGCCCGTTGATAACGCATTGGGTCTGAGTCACCGAAAATATCCACCGGATTATGGGTGCTGTCGGCCTGGGGGATCACCTCGTTTAACGCCTGCAACGTGGCCTCGCTAAGCTCACAGAGTTTGCCCGAGCTTTGTACCAGGCTGTCGACGGCCATCACCGCCGGACCACCGCCATTGGTAAGAATGCACAGGGGTTCCACTTTGAGCAATTTTGGGTGCAGCGCCAGCGTTTGTGTGGCGGCAAACAACTCGCGTAAATCATTTACCCTAAGCATACCAGCACGCTGAATAAGCGCATCGTACACCGCATCGCAGCCGCTGGCGCCGCCGGTGTGTGCCAAGGCGGCCTGGGCACCGGCGTCGGTACGTCCTGTTTTAATGACGATCACAGGTTTACTGAAGGCGGCGGCTCGGGCTGCGGAAATAAAGCCACGAATATCTTTTAGGTTATCTATGTATAAGAGCACCGCTTTGGTTCGGGCGTCGCGGCCAAGAAAATCTAACAGCTCACCAAAGTCGATATCCAGACAGTCGCCCACGGAGATAAAATAAGAAAAGCCGATGTCCTTATGCTGCGCCCAGTCCAAAATGGTTGAGCACACCGCCGCCGACTGAGAAATAAAGGCAACCTTACCGGGCCGGGTTACGGTATGGGAGAAACTGGCATTAACGCCGAGATGGGGGATCATCAGACCCAAACAATTGGGCCCCATTAAATTCACTTGCAGGGTTTTACAATGCTGTTGTAACTCGATTTTTTGCTCTTCGCTGAGGCCGGCCGCGACCACGATAACGTTGCGACAGCCTTGTTTGGCAAGATCGCTGATCAGCGGCAACAGGGTGGCCTTGTTGGTACAGATAATGGCAATGTCCGGTGTTTGCGGTAGCGCTGCGATATCGGCGTAGGCCAGCACCCCGTGTACCGCGTCATATTTTGGGGTGACCGGCATAATGGGGCCGTTAAAGCCGCCCTGAAGCAGGTTGCGCATCACAATGTAGCCAGGGCGCATGGGATTGTTCGAGGCGCCGACAACAGCTATGGATTTAGGGTTGAAGAACTGACTAATGCGTTTTACGCTCATAGCTTACTCTTTTTGGTACATTGGATACCAAAATATAGTCTCATACTTGCTGCAAAAAGGAAGCTTCAATGCACAAAAGTATAACGCACATCAATATTTTACCCGCTTTTCTCCTGGCCTTGGGGCTTGCCTCTATTGGCATTTTACTCGGTAATGCCATCGTCGCGTTTAAGGCCATGGACCGCACCGTGGTGGTGAAGGGATTAGCAGAGCAGCAGGTGCAGGCGGACACTGCCATTTGGCCCATTGTTTTTACCGAGGCCGGTGATCAGCTTGAGCAGGTCACCGCCGCGGTGGAGCAAAAACAAGACGCGGTGGTGGCGTTTTTAAAGCTGCATGGCTTTAGTGATGAGGAAATCTCCTTCGGCCAGGTGACCGTAATCGATAAAAAGGCGCAGCAATATGGCCCGGAGCAAGTCGGCCTGCGCTATCTGGTAAGTGCCAATATGTCTGTGTATAGCCAAAGCCCTAATCAGGTGGCGTCATGCCAGTAGTCAGATCAGCGAACTGGCTAAGCAGGGTATCGCAATTGGCGGTGATCGCTATACCAATCGTATCGAATACCTGTTTACCGGCCTAAACGATATAAAGCCGCAGATGATAGAGCAGGCTACCCGCAACGCCCGCGAAGTGGCGCTTAAATTTGCCCGCGACTCGGACTCGACGCTCGGCAAAATTAAATCGGCGCGCCAAGGGCAGTTTAGTATCAGCGATCGAGATTCAAGCTCGCCGCACCTGAAGAAGGTAAGGGTGGTGAGTACAGTCGAGTATTATTTGGTGGACTAATGGGGTCTGGGCGACGAGTGACCGAAGCACCGCTTCGCAATGCTCGAAGGTGGAGGCATGGCTGAAAGCGGAAAAAAGAGAGTGAATAGTTTCACTCTCGCC
The DNA here is from genome assembly GCF_002964785.1 of Pseudoalteromonas sp. T1lg48. GTDB lineage: Bacteria > Pseudomonadota > Gammaproteobacteria > Enterobacterales > Alteromonadaceae > Pseudoalteromonas. The sequence continues at coordinate 188,179 of NZ_PQCC01000002.1, read as the reverse complement.
GCTTGAAGGTGACGAGCTCTGTGAGGAACGGGGATACCGTAACTTCGTCACGAACAGGAACCCAGCTTCATTGATGAATTGTGAGCGCCATTATCTCTATTTCCTCAAAGTCGCCACCGCGACAAATCAACAAGGTAAAACCGAAGCCGGTGCTCCGGCAATAACTTAACGTCTTGAACAAAATAGATTTCTTTTTACTGGTCGCTCGGATACTGTACAAAGCAAACGGACTAAATTAATAACAGAGGGAATTAAATTATGCGCCGTACAAGTCTTTTCGTTATCTCAACTTTTTTATTTGTCTTGTGTGCTGGTAAGGCTTGGTCTGCCGACACGGGCATTACCAAGCACAGCATTAAATCGAGCATCTATGGCGTTGATCGAAACTTTTTCGTCAAACTGCCAACGACATACAAAGAAGGCTCAAAACACACCTACCCGGTAATTTACCTTCTCGATGGCGACGCTTATGTGCAGCACTTTTTTAATGTGTCAGACGCACTGTCAGGGGGGGGCTTAACACCCGAATTTATTCTCGTCGGTGTTGAACATAAACAAAGAATACGGGATCTCACCCCAACGGGTATCGAAAGCCATCCCGGTACCGGCGGCGCCGATAAGTTCTTACAGTTTATTGAACAGGAACTGATCCCTCGTATTGATAAGGGTTATCAAACCAACGGTTTTCAAATTTTAGCTGGGCATTCCTTTGGCGGATTGTTTACGCTTCATGCTATGCAAGCCAAGCCGGATCTTTTTAACGCCTATTTTGCTTTCAGCCCTTCCTTGTATTGGGACAAGCAAACAACGGTTAAATCTGTGAAAGCACTGCTAACATCTAAAACGCAATACCATAACTTTTTGTATATGAATATGGGTAACGAGGGCCTGGATGACCCCTATGATAACTCCATAGCAATGCGCGATGGCTACATGGATTTAGTGACATTTATTGAGCACAACGCCCCTGAAAAATTTAGGTTTGTCTCTAAACACATGGAGGAGGAATATCACGCGTCTACCGTGGTTATCGGAACCTTTTACGCATTGCGTTCCTTGTATCGAAAGTACCCTTTACCCACGGCAATAGTTAAGCAAGGACTGACGGCAATCAATCAGCATTACCAAGAGTTATCGGAGGAAGTTGGCATCAAAATCAACCCGACTTTGGGGAGATTATCTAATGCCGGTATGTATCATATGTGGTCGAATGGTGATTTGAGTAAAGGCATCGAGATATTAAACTACCTTGTTAATTTAAATCCTTCATCCGACAGGGTACACGATGGTTTGGCACAGATTTATAAGGCCGATGGGCAATTAGACAAAGCGCTTTCCCACTGTGAAATGAGCGTGCGTTATAGCGGCTCAGAATCCGCTAATTATCAAACGTATAAAGCGCACTGCAAGGAAATCCGCCAGCAAGCACAAGGTTCTGACTAGTACTTGCATGTAATGCTCTGTCGCGCCTGGATATACACTAAGGTTCGCTTAGGTTAAACACAAGCCCTAAAACTTGCCATGGGGAGAGCATGCTCTTGGCTTTCCCCCCACTGCAACACCGAAGAAAAACAAAATATTTAAATGATACTAGTTATCATTTAGAATAACTAGGTTGTTAGCTAATGGAATTGCAGTTTGAAACGCGTAGCACGAAAAATTCATTTGACCCTGGCGCTGGTGAGCAGCGCTTTTTTAGTGCTCTTGTCACTCACCGGGGCGCTTTTGATCTATGCCAAGGATATCCAACTGGCGGTGAATCCCGAGCTGTGGCAGCGCGCCACCTCTGAGGCGCCCTTGGATCTGGATACCCTGTATCAAAAAGTACAGGAGCAGAGCGGGCAGAAGATAGAGTTTATCAGCATAGAGGAAGATAGCCGCTGGGCCTGGCAGGCACGGCTGGCCGATGGCAGTTATGCGAGCCTGGAGCCAGGCACGGGTGAGGTACTGTATCGCTACGATTATTACGACACCTTGTACGGCTTTACCATGGGTTTGCACCGCTGGTTATTATGGCGCGATGATAAGGGCAAGATGCCGCTGCGTAATTGGGTGTCGACCATGGCGCTGGGCTTTATGCTGGTGCTCTTGGTCGGCTTTTACCTCTGGGTTAAACCCAAGCAGCGACTAAAACGGCTAAAGATAAATCGACGCGCCAAGGCCCGGGTCATTAACCGCCAGGTGCATCATGTGCTCGGCGTGTATACCTGCTTGCCCTTGGTTCTTATTGCCTTCTCCGGCATTGCCTTTAATTGGCAGGCGCCGACACAGGCCGTGGTCAACGCCGTGCTGCCGGGGCAGGTTGAATCTCGCCCTCGGGTTGATGACATTACCCCCATGGCGCAAACGCACTTCCAAGAGGCATTTAAAAAGGGCCTGGCCGTGTTTCCGGAAGCTGCCTTGTTTCGCATTTATTTCCCCAAAAGCCCGGAAAAGCCTTTGGCGCTGCGTCTCAAACAGCCTGGTGAAAGCCATGCCTATTCCTGGGTCTGGGTGAATCCTTACAGCGCGCAAGTGATTAATAGTTTCGATGGCGCCGCCGCCAATCTGCCGACTCAGGTATGGAATTTTAAATACAAGTTTCATATCGGTGATTTTGCCGGGCCCCTAGTGCAGGTGCTCTGGTTGTTGCTGAGCCTATTACCGGTATTCTTTGTGGTTTCCGGGCTGGTGATGTGGCGGGGCCGAAAATAAAAAACGCCGGTCAGTAACCGGCGTTGTTCATTCCAATCTCAATGGTAAGATTAGGCGGCTTGCTTCTTAGCAACCCATTCGGCCACCATTTCTTCAAGCAGGTTTAACGGTACCGGGCCGTTTTTCAATACCACGTCGTGGAATTGACGAATATCGAACTTGTCACCCAGAGCCTTTTTCGCTTGCTCACGCAGCTCAACGATCTTGAGCATGCCGACCTTGTAGGCTGTGGCTTGTGATGGCATTACGATATGACGCTCAACCATTTTCACCGCATCCGAGGTGGCATTCGGTGTGTTGTTTACGTAGAAGTCGATGCCTTGCTGACGCGTCCAACGTTTGGCGTGGATGCCGGTATCAACAACCAAGCGACAGGCGCGCCATAATTCCATGGCCAGGCGACCGAAGTCCGAGTAAGGGTCTTGGTATAGGCCCATTTCTTTTGGCAGTAGCTCAGAGTACAGTCCCCAGCCCTCGGTGTAGGCGGTGAAGCGGCCAAACTTACGGAAACTAGGTACGCCTTCAAGCTCTTGGGCAATGGCGATTTGCATATGGTGACCTGGGATCCCTTCGTGATACGCCAGGGCTTCCAACTGATAGGTCGGCATGGCTTCCATATCGTACAGGTTGGCGTAGTAAACGCCCGGGCGTGATCCATCCGGCGCAGGCTGCTGATAGAAGGCTTTGCCCGCAGACTTTTCACGGAAAGCTTCTACTGCCTTCACGGTCAAATCTGCCTTAGGCTTCACGATAAACAGCTCGTCCAAACGACTCTTCATATCATCGATTACGCGTACCGCTTCGGCCAAGTAAGCATCGCGACCTTCTTGGGTATCCGGGTAGTAGAACTGCTTGTCGGTTTTCATAAATTCCATAAAGGCTTTGAGATCGCCCTCGAAACCCACCTTTTCCTTGATCGCACGCATTTCATCATGGATACGCTGCACCTCGGCAAGGCCGATGGCATGAATTTCATCCGCCGTTAGGTCTGTGGTGGTGGTGCGCTCAAGCATGGTGTTGTAGAAAGTTTTACCGTCTGGGAATTTCCAGGCACCGTCGCGCTCATCGGCACGCTTTTCAAGCTGTTGCAGGTAGCCGATAAGGCTGGCGTAGGCCGGTTTCACCGAGACCTTAAGGGCTTCGATGGCCTCATCGATAAGTGCTTGTTTTTGCTCTGTGTCGATCTCTAGCTTGTCGATTTTGCGTTTAAAGTCGGCCAGCAGAGTTGAGTCCTGCTCGCCACCAAACGGCGCGCCGGTAATGATGTTTTGGCTTGCTTCAATCACGTGAGGGAACACAAACTTAGGCGCAATGATCCCCTTGCTGGCACGGGTTTCCAGGTTTTTTTCAAGCTGGGCAAACAATTTAGGCACGCCATTTAAACGGGCGATATACGCCTTTGCTTCTTCTACATTGGCGATGCTGTGCTGGTTAATTAAAAACGCCGCCACCATGGAGTGAGTACCATACATCTGGTTCACCGGGTAGGTGTGGTAGCGCCATTGGAAATCATTAATGCTTTCTTCCAGATTCTGTTGCATTAGGTCGTAGCTGACCTGTGTCGTGGCATCAAGCTTGCTGCGGTCGATGGTTTTGAGCATTTCCAGATCTGCCTTGGCCAAAGCCAGGTCTTCTAGGGCGCGCTCTTCGCTTTGGTCATCCCACTTATCATAGTCTTTTTTAATACCCATATAAGTTTGGAATGTAGGGCTACGCATGATGTTGCGGTTAAAGACCTCTTCAAAAAAAGCATTGGCTTTTTCTACTTCGCTTTGAGCAACCTCTTGTACCTGTGCCGGCGCTGCGGCCGCAGTATTGGTGTTTTGAGTATTTTGACAACCGGCCAGCAGTGTGGCGCTGATGGCTGCGGCGATAAGTGTTAGCTTGCGCATAGTTATTTTACCTATCCTTTCACTTGTTGTTGTGCGAAGGCAGATGCCCCGCGAAAGTTAAAATAATCTTGTTGTTTGATGGCCGCCAAAGGGGGCAGCCTTAAAATGGATTTACTGTGTAGCCTTGCTGCTGCAGTTGCGCATGGGCGGTCATGGCGGAAAGCGCCATTTGCACGCCGGGGATCAACTGTTCGGCACTGATTTTATAATGGGTTGCCGACTGACCGCACACAAAGACCTGGGTATTGTTATTCAGTAATTGTTTGATCAAGGCCTGATTTTTGTTATCCACCCCAAAACGCTCTTGGTAGTATTTATTGCTCAATACATCGACCGAGGCGCCGCCGTGAACAACCAGGGCTAATTCAATGTTTTCTGGCTTAACTCCGTGCGCCACATGCATGTTGATAAAGCGGGCCAGGGAGTTAATGTAGTTGTTCTGCTCACCGGCTTTGGCCGCAGGGGCCACATCGAAGGCGATTTTAAAGCGGGTATCCGCAGCGATGGTGGCATGCTCTGGTACCTGATAAAAGTAACCAAAGTCTTGAATAACAGGGTTTGCTTGTTCAGCGTAAGCCCAAGGGCTCAATAAAAAAATAGCTAAAAGCAAACCTGTTAATTTCATTGTTCTTATCCTAGTTATTGTTAGGGTCTGTTGACCTTTGTTGTTTGTTTCTGCAGCCGTTTGTAGCGGATTTATACAAGGCGGCACATGTGTGGTGTAGTTATTCTACATAAGCATGTAACAACACAGTAGAAATA
>NZ_PQCC01000002.1:0-182821 GCF_002964785.1 Pseudoalteromonas sp. T1lg48 | reverse complement strand
GCTCGCTATGAACATAGGCGAGCAAGACCGAAGCAATGCTTCGCAGCTTAGCGAGGTGAGCACATGGATGCGCGATGTAACCAAGCTTCATGGATGAATTTAACCAGATAAATGAGTGATTATATTCACCAGAATGCGTTTAGATTGAACATAAAGTAAACCGCAAAGATAAACAGACCCTATTAAACGAACATTTCCAGCAATTCATTAAGATACCTATGGCCGCGCTCGGTCACCCGAATATGGGTGCTGTCACGGCTCAGCAAGCCTTGCTGTTGCGCCGCTTGTAACTGAGCTTCAATCTGGCTTATGTCTAAGCCCGTGTATTCTTGAAACTCCTCAAGAGGGCAGGGCTCGGCCAAGCGTAAGCGGTTCATCATAAACTCAAAGGGTCGCTCGTCGTTGGTCACTTCCCACTGCCTATATAAATAGGGTTTGGTGAGATCCATATAACCGCGCGGGTGCTTTACCTTCTCGGTGCGTATTATGCTGCCATCGGGTTTGGTTATTTTGCCATGGGCGCCACAACCTATGCCTATATAATCGCCAAAGCGCCAATAATTCAAGTTGTGTTGGCATTGATGACCGGGTTTTGCGTAACCAGATATTTCATACTGCTGATAACCGGCCTCGCGCAACAGTTCCTGACCCAGCTCCTGGATCTGCCAGAGCGTATCGTCTTCTGGCAAGGTGGGCGGTTTGGAATAGAACTGGGTATTGGGCTCTATGGTCAATTGATACCAGGAAATATGCGGTGGGTTTAAGGCGATCACCTGACGCAAGTCACCCAGGGCATCGTCTATGCTTTGTCCCGGCAGGCCATGCATTAAGTCCAGATTGAAGCTGCGCAGCCCCACCTGGTGTGCTTGCTCGGCCGCGCGTCTGGCTTCATCGGCACTGTGAATGCGTCCCAGCGCCTTGAGCTTGTCCTGCTGCATGGATTGCACGCCGATGGAAATACGATTAACACCGGCCTTTACATAGTCGCTAAAGCGTCCAGCCTCCACCGTGCCCGGGTTGGCTTCCAGGGTGATTTCTGCATTGTCGGCCAGCGGCGTAAGTTTACGCACGCCATCAAGCAGGGTTTGTAACGCTTCACCCGATAACAGACTTGGCGTGCCGCCACCAATAAAAATACTGTGAATAGGGCGTCCGGCAGCGAGCGGAGCATCGGTGCGCAAGTCTGCAAGCAGGTGTTGCACATACTCCTGTTCGGGAATTTGCTGTCCTTTTTGGCCGTGGCTATTAAAGTCGCAGTAGGGGCACTTTTGCACGCACCAGGGAATATGAATGTAAAGGCTTAAAGGGGGCAGGGTCACGAGTTAACCCTGCAATTGAGCGAGTAGCAGTTGTAATGCCTGGCCGCGATGGCTGATGGCGTTTTTCTCGGCCTTGGTCAGCTCGGCGCTGGTTTTATCCAGACCCTTGACCTTAAACACGGGATCATAGCCAAAGCCCTCATAACCACTACGTTGCTCGGTGATCTCGCCTTCCCAGGTGGCCTGACAGATCAACGGCAGCGGGTCGTCCTGATGGCGCATTAATACCAACACGCAGCAAAAACGGGCACTGCGTTGCTCTTGCCCCTGCATATCCAGTAACAGTTTGTCGATATTATCGCTGTCACTGGCATCGGGGCCTGCATAACGAGCGCTATAAACGCCGGGAGCGCCATCGAGAGCATCAACGATCAAGCCCGAGTCGTCGGCGATGGCCGGCAAGCCGGTTTGCGCGCTGGCGTGACGGGCTTTGATGATGGCGTTTTCCACAAAGGTGGTGCCGGTCTCGGCTACATCACTAACGGCAAAGTCGCTTTGTGGCTTTATGGTGATATTTAAGTCGCTTAATAGCGCGCTGAGCTCGGCAACCTTACCCTTGTTGCCGGTGGCAAGCACCCATGTTGTCATCTGTTATCTCTTAGTCTTTGTACAGCTTTTGATGAAAGCGCAGTACTTCCACGGTCGTACCCTGCGTCAGGGTAATTTCAAAGCGATAGGTTTCTTCGTCTTCAAAGCGCATTTGGGCAATGTAGTAAACGCTGTCGCCTTCTTTGATTTCCTGGAATTCCAGTTCCTCGCTTTGTCCTAAGAGGTTCTTCGCCACCCCGGAAATCGCCACGGTTTGCGGTTTGTCGTTCTTAAGAACGGAAATATTGATTAACGCTCGGTCGCCAGCGCGCTCCAGGTTATAGCTGCGGGCTACCTGAGGGGCGATGGTGGTTGAGGGAAAGGCAATATAGTGAACTTGCCAATGGCCAAGGTTTTTAAACTGGCCGCCTTGAACATCGTCTTGCGCCGCATAGCTTGGAGCCATGCACAACACGCTTAAGATTAGGCTGTATAGCAGAGCTTTCATAGCTACTACTCCTGTGTTGTGAGTACTGTGGGTTCTACTAAGTAAGTGTATCAGAAATCGGGCGAACTAGTGCCTCCCGAGGCTCGATTAACGGGTTAAATCCATTAATAAGAATTGCAAAAACTGCAAGCCGATGATCAGCACCAGTATCGACAGGTCTAAGCCACCGATGGGAGGGATCACCTTTCTAATTGGCCGCAGCATGGGCTCGGTCAGCTGATGGAAGATGGCCTCGATGGGATTGTAGCCCTGGCTCACCCAGCTCAAGATGGCGCGAATGATCAACACCCAAAACAGCAACTGCAGGGCCTCGCGGATCAGGGTGAACACACCGCCCATCAGCACCAAGGTGGTGTTCCAGCCCTCGCCAAACATCAGCAGCAGGGTGGTAACCTTGGCAAAGGCGACAATGAATGCCAATACCAGGGAGGCAATGTCTAAACCAGCAAAACCGGGGATCACCTTGCGCAGCGGGTTTACGGCAAAGCTGGTAGCCTTGACCACAAACTGGCTGAGCGGGTTGTAAAAGTCCGCTCGTACCGCCTGTAGCCAAAAGCGCAGCAGCACCACCATAAGGAATAAATCAAACAGGATGCCAACTAAAAAATGCACTGAGTTCATGGTTCAGCCTCAATAAAAAATTAAATTTCTTGCTCCATCTCCTGGGCGCGGGCAATGCATGCATCCATGGCGCCGGAGACGTTTTCAACTAATCCATGCGCCTTCAGGTGTTCCACCGCGGCATGGGTGGTGCCACCTTTTGAGGTGACATTGGCGCGTAACTGGGCGATGCTGATATCCGTTTGTGATAGGGCCATCTCTGCCGCACCCAGGGCCGTTTGCTGTACCAGGGCACGGGCTTGCTCGGCACTAAAGCCCAGCTCAATCGCTTTTTGTTCAATGGCTTCCATAAACAAGAAGAAATAGGCGGGTGACGAGCCGGTGACGGCGATGATGTCATTGATTTGCTCTTCTTTATCGACCCACACTACCAGACCTGTGCTGTTAAACACGGCTTCAATAAACTGGTTTTCATCCTCGCTCGTGCCCTCGGCATACAGGCCGCTGACACCACGACCAAGCAGCGAAGGAGTGTTCGGCATGCAGCGCACCATTTTCACCGGGTGGTTCAGCATTTCCTGCAGGCGTTTCACCGTGATACCGGCAGCAACAGAAATAAAGACCTTGTCGCTAAAGTCGACGCCGGCGGCAATAAAGCTTTGTGCCAACTCGGCCATCATCTGGGGTTTGACCGACAAAACAATGATGTCGGCCTGTTGCAGGGCTTCGATATTATCGGCGGTAGTGCGTACACCAAAGTCTGCGGCCACCTTCGCGAGTTTTTCCTGATTACGATTGGTGGCAATGATCTGCTCTTTGGCAAAGCCATTTTTCACCATGCCGCCAATGATGGCGTAACTCATGTTTCCAGTACCGATAAACGCGATGGTTTGCTGTGACATATAGACCTCAAATCTTGTGTTATTCGATGTTCGGCGCCTAAGTGCTATTGGTCACGTTCGCCAAAAATGGCGGTGCCAATGCGCACCATGGTGGAGCCGGCGGCGATTGCCGCATCCATGTCGCCACTCATGCCCATGGACAGGGTGTCGAGCTGTGGATATTGGTCCTTTATTCTATCAAAGCAAGCGCTTAATTGCTCAAAAGATTGTAATTGCGCCTCATAGCTTTCTGATTTTGAGGGAATTGCCATCAATCCACGCAAATTTAGCTGGTTGCAGCTATGGATAAAGGCAGCCAAAGCCGGCACCTCTTCGAGACGGCAACCGGATTTGTTGGCATCATCGTCTACGTTAACTTGGATTAACACTTGTAACGGCTTCATGTTGCTGGGACGTTGCTCATTGAGGCGTCGTGCAATCTTTTCGCGGTCGATACTTTGCACCCAGCTAAAATTTTCGGCGATGGCCTTACTTTTGTTGCTCTGAATCGGGCCAATAAAGTGCCATACTATATTCTTATATTCACTAAGCTGGCGAACCTTCTCAACCCCTTCTTGCACATAAGATTCTGCAAATTCTCGGTGGCCATGCGCAAAAGCCGCTAGAATATCTTCTAAGGGTTTTTTCTTAGAAACGGCAATTAAAGTGATGTCATTATAATCGCGGCCGCTTTTTTTTGCCGCTTGAGCTATTCTGTCATAGGCGGCATCGAGTCGTTCTGCTATTGTAACCATAAAGTTATCAGTTGGTTGTGGAGTCCTATTTATGGATATTACCGAATTACTGGCCTTTAGTGTGCAACACAAGGCCTCGGATTTACACCTTTCTGCCGGTGTGTCACCGATGATCCGTGTCGATGGTGACGTGCGCCGCATCAATATTCCCGTGCTCGAAGCCAAAGAGGTGAGTGGGCTCGTCTACGATATTATGAACGATAAACAGCGCAAAGAATACGAAGAAAATCTGGAAGTGGATTTTTCATTCGAAGTGCCTAACCTTGCGCGTTTTCGTGTTAATGCCTTTAACACCAACCGTGGCCCCGCCGCGGTGTTCCGTACCATCCCGAACGAAGTGCTGACGCTGGACGACTTAGGGGCGCCGGACATCTTCAAAACCATCTCAGAGAACCCTCGTGGTTTGGTATTGGTAACCGGACCGACCGGTTCGGGTAAATCAACGACCCTGGCGGCGATGATCGATTACATCAATAACACCCGTCACGATCACATTCTGACCATTGAAGACCCGATCGAATTTGTGCACCAAAATAAGCAATGCTTGATTAACCAACGGGAAGTGCACCGTGATACCCATAGCTTTAACGCCGCCCTGCGTAGTGCCTTGCGTGAAGACCCCGATGTTATTCTGGTGGGTGAGCTACGGGACTTGGAAACCATTCGCCTGGCGATGACCGCGGCGGAAACCGGTCACCTGGTATTTGGTACTCTGCACACCACCTCGGCACCGAAAACCATAGACCGTATTATCGACGTATTCCCAGGTGAAGAAAAAGACATGGTGCGTTCGATGCTGTCGGAATCACTGCGTGCGGTTATATCGCAAACGCTACTGAAAAAAGTCTCTGGAGGCCGTATTGCCGCCCACGAGATTATGATAGGTATTCCTGCGATTCGTAACCTTATCCGTGAGGATAAGATTGCGCAGATGTATTCATCCATCCAAACCGGTGCCGCCCACGGCATGCAAACCATGGATCAGTGCTTACATAACTTACTGAACCGTGGTCTTATCAGTACCCAAGCAGCTAAAGCGAAAGCCCATGATAAAACCCAGTTCGGTTTATCGGGCCAAATGTAGGATAGAACTCAGCAATGTTACAGCCATTATCACATCACCTGCAAAAGATGGTCGCCCTAGAGGCGTCGGACGTATTTGTTTCCAGTGGTTTGCCAGTGAGCGCCAAGGTCAACGGTGAGCTTACGCCGCTGGACGACCATGTATTGAGCGACGATGAATCTCTGACCCTGGTTGAGTCGGCTATGACCGACAAGCAAATCAATGAATTCCACAACAGCAAAGAATGTAACTTTGCCATCGCCACCGAAGAAGGGCGCTTCCGGGTATCCGCATTTTGGCAGCGCGATCAGGCCGGCATGGTTATTCGTCGTATTAACACGGTTATTCCTAATGCGGAAGACCTCGGCTTACCGTCGGTATTAACCGATGTGATCATGAAAAAGCGGGGCCTGGTGCTATTTGTTGGTGGTACGGGTACAGGTAAGTCGACCTCAATGGCGGCGCTTTTGGGGTATCGTAACCGCAATCAAAAAGGTCACATTCTGACCATTGAAGATCCGATCGAATTCGTGCATGAGCACAATAAGAGCATTATCACTCAACGTGAGGTGGGCCTGGATACGGAAAGCTTTGAAGCGGCGCTGAAAAGCTCCCTGCGTCAGGCTCCGGATGTGATCCTTATCGGTGAGATCCGTTCACAAGAGACCATGGAATACGCCCTGTCCTTTGCCGAAACCGGTCACCTGTGTGTGGCGACCCTGCACGCCAACAATGCCAACCAAGCCATCGACCGTATTATGCACCTGGTACCCAAAGAAAAGCACGAGAAGCTGAAGTATGACCTGGCGCTCAACTTGCACGCCATCATTGCCCAGCAATTGGTACCCACTGCGGACGGCGAAGGTCGTGTTGCCGCTATCGAGGTGTTGCTGAATTCACCCATGGTGGCCGAGCTTATCAAAAAAGGTGAAATCGGTTCCATTAAAGAGGTGATGGCAAAGTCGACGCAAATCGGTATGCAAACCTTCGACCAGGCGTTATTCAATCACTATCAGGACAAACGCATCAGCTATGCCGATGCGCTGCACCACGCCGACTCGCCAAACGATCTGCGCTTAATGATCAAGTTGCGCAACAATGATCAGCAGGGGGCTGGTTTCCTTCAAGGGGTAACCGTTGACGGCCTAAGCAGTGACGACGACAAGTTTTAAAGCACCTGCACAAATAATTAAGGGCGACCCCAGGGTCGCCCTTATTGTATCAGCTCACTAACCGAGCAGCCTTAATCGCCGTAGGCGGCGGAAAAGTAACTTTCGAGGATCAACACCGCCGAGGCGTTGTCGATATTGTCTTTGCGCAGATTGCGATAACCTCCGGCAGCAAATAATTGCTCTTTAGCCGCCGCCGTGGTCAGGCGCTCGTCCTGGGTTTCGACCTGCAAGCCGGTTTGGCTATGCAGGCGATTGGCAAACTTACGGGCGCGGTGAGTGAGGTCTTGCTCGGTGCCATCCATGTTCAAAGGCAGGCCAACCACCAGTAAATCCGGCTGCCATTCATTCACCAGGGTGCGAATATCGTCCCAGTTTGGAATGCCGTCTCGGGCCTTAACGGCGCGCAGCGCATTGGCGGTGCCGGTGAGCTCCTGGCCAATGGCCACGCCTATGCTTTTGGTGCCAAAGTCAAAACCCATGACACTGCGTTGCCCTGGCGGGGTTTTATTGCTTTGGCTCATGCGTGTCCGGCCTCAAGGCTTAGTTTGTCGGCATCTATGCCTACCAGAGCGAGTGCCTTGTGCCAGCGCTCGCTAATGGGGGTGTTAAAGATGATCTGCGGATCTGCCTCTATAATCAGCCAGGTATTTTCCAACAGCTCTTTTTCCAACTGGCCTTCGGACCAGCCGGCATAGCCCAGGGTGATAATAAAGTCCTGTGGCGCATCGCTGGTGGTCAGGCTGGCGAGCACGTCCTTGGAGGTAGTGATCATGAGCTCTGAACTTAACTCCTGCGATGATGCGTAGCCGGGTTTAGGGGTGTGCAATACAAAGCCCCGGTCGGTTTTAACCGGCCCTCCGGCAAATACCTGATGGCCCGCCGCCTTGCTGCTTTTATCGTTATCGATCTCGACCTTGTCGAGCAATTCGCCCACGGTGACATCGATGGGCTGGTTGATCACCAGTCCCATGGCGCCATCATCATTGTGCTCGCAAATGTAGGCCACCGCGTGCTTGAAAAAGGGATCTTGCATTGACGGCATGGCTACTAAAAAGTGGTTCGTTAATGATTGCATAGGCTTACCTTAGGTTAAGCTGGCGCGAGCTTACGCTCCAACGCATCAAAAAACTGTCCGGTAATAGAAATACCGGTTTCGCCCTCGATTTCTTTCACACAAGTCGGGGCGGTGACGTTCACCTCGGTGAGCTTATCGCCGATAATGTCCAGGCCAACAAACAACAAACCCTTGGCTTTTAGGGTTGGCGCCAGGGCTTGTGCAATGCGACGTTCATCATCGCTAAGCGGACGTACTTCACCGCGGCCGCCGGCGGCCAGGTTGCCTCGCGTTTCACCTTTTTGCGGAATACGGGCCAAACAATAAGGGATCACCTCACCATCAACTACCAATACGCGCTTATCACCGTCTTTGATCGCTGGGATATAATTTTGTGCCATGGCATAGCGACTGCCGTGCTCGGTTAGCGTCTCAATGATTACGCCAATATTGGCATCGTCTTGTTTTACGCGGAAAATAGACGCGCCACCCATGCCATCCAAAGGCTTAAGAATGATATCGCCATGCTCGCCAAGGAAGTGGCGAATCTGCTTGGCCGAACGGGTCACCAAGGTGTCCGGAGTAAACTCGCTAAACCAGGCGGTGTAGAGCTTTTCGTTGGCATCACGCAGACTTTGAGGTTTGTTAACCACTAAGGCGCCTTCAAGCTCGGCACGCTCTAAAATATAGGTGGCATACACATACTCGGTATCAAACGGCGGATCCTTACGCATCAGGATAATATCCAGCTCGCCTAGGGCAATATCGGCTTGGGGCTGCAACTCGTACCATTTTTCTGGATTATCAAACACCTCGGCCTTGGCGGCATGAGCATAGGCACGACCCTGGCGTAAAAACAGGTCGTCCATTTCAATGTAATACAACTCATAACCACGCTTATGCGCTTCCATCATCATTGCAAAGCCGGTGTCTTTTTTAATGTTAAATCCTGAAATCGGGTCGCTAATAATGCCCAGTTTTATTGCCATTGCTATGCTCGCTTAAAAAAATTCTAACTATGTAATGGGGTTGGTGAAGGCCAAAATCAATTGCCTAGGTCGCCAAATTCTAGCTGCAGGGCGCTGAGTACGGTTAAAGCCGCAGTTTCCGTGCGCAGTACCCGGGGACCAAGGCGGATATCGATAAAACCATTGTTGTGGCTTGAGGCAATCTCTTCATCGCTAAAACCGCCCTCCGGGCCAACTAAGAAGCGCACCCCTGAGCTTGGTGCGGCCAAGGTTTTAATACTGTGCTCGGCGCGGGGGTGTAAGGTAAGCTTAGTGGCATTCGAGCCTTGTTGCAGCCATTGTTCTAAAGCCATGGGCTCATGGATGGTGGTAACGCGGTTGCGTCCGCATTGCTCCGCCGCGGCAATGGCGATTTTCTGCCACTGTTGATGCTTTTTTGCGAGCCGGTCGGCCGCTAATTTTACGCCGCAGCGTTCGCTAAATAAGGGCGTGATTTCACTGACACCTAACTCCACCGATTTCTGAATGGTGAAATCCATTTTATCGCCGCGGGAGATCACCTGGCCAAGGTGAATAGCCAAGGGGGATTCGCATTCGAAGTCTTTGAATTCAATCACCTTAACTCGTACCTGCTTTTTACTGGCGATAAGGATTTCACATAAATACTCGCCTCCCTCACCGTTAAACAGGCTGATCTGATCGCCGCTTTGCATGCGCAGCACGCGGCCAATGTGTCCGGCGGCGTCATCACCTAGGTCGAGCTCAATGCCTAGCTCTAGGGTTGCCGGTTCATAAATATGCGGAACTCTCATTTGAATGCTCTAAAGGGGGTTTTGCGACAGTCTAAACTAGTCGCCTAAATGCGCAAGTGAATCTGGGTCCTGATTACAGCTTAAGTGGTTGTGGCGAAAGGGAGTGTCTAAGGGTTCTAGGTGGTAATGTTGGTCGTGTTGTTCAATGAGGTAGCGCTTGGGATGCAAGGAGTCTATCACCCATTTGAAGGTATCGCTGGCGCTCTCGTAGACCTCAGTAAAAATAAGCACGCCGGCAATCTTGTGATGGCGTGATAAATAGCTGGAAAGCTCGGCAACACTGATTTCGTTTTCAAAATCACAGTAGCAATAATCCTTGGCCTGCTGGTCAAACATGAGCTTGACCATGTGGCGGGTATTGGCGCCGGCGACAATCACCCCTGAGCTGTCAACCCTGGCGCAAAAGGCACGACTTAACAGGGGGTCACTGTCGAGCAAGAGATAATTGCTTAAGTTCATGAAGGCCCTTATGCCTTAGGCAAAAAATTGAATCAGTAAATAGCCCATGGCGCAATGCACCGAAAACTCAACCGCGGCGATGCCGACATTATCCTGATGATCCACTTCAACACCGGTATTGACGCGATAGAGCACTATCAACAACACTAAGCGTGACATCGCCGAAACCAGTATCCACATCAGACCGCAGTGCACCGCCAAAGTAAAGACATTTTCCACCATTTTGCCACTGTGGTAGCTGGCGCTGGCCAGCCCGGCATAGATAGCCAGCGCCATACCCACAGACTTGCCCGCGTAGCGGATGCCGATAGAGGTATTTTCCAGGTTAAAGTTATTCTGCAGTGAAGCACCCTGGTTAAATTTAGCAAAGCGTACCTCGCGTATTTTACTATCCAGAGCAAACATGCCCTGCAGCATCAAAAAGCTGACAAACACCACTAACAATGAGTATAGGCTATTGGTTTGCGACCAGTTGACCAATCCGATTACTACTATGCTATTGCCCAGTAACATGCCGGAGTCGACCATAGCGGCGCAGACGTTTTGTTTTAAGATAGCTTTTTCTTCGTTAAAACGATTTAAGATCCACTTACGATGGATTGCCTGACCCACCTTTATAAACAGCAACATAAGCAGCAATAAAAAGGGCACTTTCCAGGGCGTTTGCCACATCACGGTGAGCGAGAAGTCGTCGACAAGGTAGCCTATTACCAGCACCAGGGAGAGCAAATAACTGGCGTAGCTGATGCCGAGGGCGAAGTTATCGCGCTGGGCCAGCTCTTCACTGAGAGTTTGTCTTGCCTTGATCTGAGTATAGATACGCAGCAAAAACAACACTAAGGCAATGGCCGCAAAGCAAATTGCAAAAGTGTAGAGGGACTCGTTTGACAAAGTAAAATACGTCATACTGACTACATTAGAGTAACTTTGACTTCATTCTAGTACGCTTGGCCGTAACTTAAAAGAGAGCTATTTCATGCCAGCAGCCATAACTATTCCCACGTTATTACAACAACTTGGTGAAAGTCGTTATCAGCAGATATATAACCAACAGGAAATGGGGGAGTCTCGGCTGTCGCCCTTGCAGGCGCCCCTGCGGTCGCCATTGGTGCAATTACTGGCGCTCAGTGACTTTGCCTTTAAGGTGCTCAGCGCCCACCCCCATTGGGGTGAGTGGTTATTGGCTCCCGAGCAGCAAGCGTCCTATCCGGCGCCAGAGGTCTTCAGTGAGCCTTTAGAAGAAGTGGATGATACCCAAGCGATGCGTCGCTTGCGTTTGTATCGGCAGCAGTATTGGTTACATGTAGCCTACCTGGATTTGGTGTGTGCCAACGACATTGGCGACTCCATGCGTTATGTCTCCGAGTTGAGTGATAAGTTGATCGATGCCGCCAATCGTTGGGCCTATACGCAGGTGACCAGGCTCAACGGCGAGCCGCTTGATGAGCAGGGAGAAAGTCTGCCTATGCTGATTTTAGGCATGGGCAAGCTGGGAGGCTTTGAGCTTAATTATTCGTCGGACATCGACTTAATCTTCACCTATCCGCGCTCGGTATCGACCCAGGGCGGGCGCCGCAGCATTGAGGCTCAGGTGTTTTATACCAAGGTGGCGCAAAAAGTGATTGCCGCGTTAGACCAACACACCGCCGATGGCCGGGTGTTCCGTGTCGATATGCGTTTGCGCCCCTTTGGTGACAGTGGTCCTCTGGTGATGAGCTTTGCCGCCATGGAAGACTATTACCAGGAGCAGGGCCGAGAGTGGGAGCGTTATGCCATGCTTAAGGGCCGCTTGATTGGCAGCGCTAACGTCTATCACCAGGAGTTTTACACCCTGCTGCGGCCCTTTGTTTATCGTCGCTATATCGATTTTTCGGTGATCGAGTCGTTGCGCAAGATGAAGTCGTTAATTGCCCAGGAAGTAAGGCGTAAAGGCTTAGTGGATAATATCAAACTCGGAGCTGGCGGTATTCGCGAGGTGGAGTTTGTGGTGCAGGCGCTGCAGCTTATTCGGGGTGGCCGCGAGCGGCAGTTACAGACCGCAGGCTTGCACCAGGCGCTGAAGGCGCTTACGGAGTTGGCGGTATTTACAGACGAGCAATATCAGCAGCTGTGGCATGACTATGCCTTGTTGCGCCGGGTTGAGCAGTATTTGCAAGCTTTTGCCGATCAACAAACCCAGCAATTACCGGACAATGAGCAAGACTGGCTGCGTCTGAGCTACTTACTGGCGCAACCCGATGAGCAGGGAGCGAGGGCGCTTATTGATGCCGCCATGGCGCGAATTCGCACCGAATTTGAGCAGGTGATAGGGTTTGAACAGGAGCCCAGCGCCACCGTCGACAGCAGTTATGTGCTGGCCTGGGAGCATGGTGATATCGAGGCGCTCAGTGATGTCATTGCTGAACCGGAGCAACGAGCCAGTTGGCAAGCGCCTTTGCAGCATTTTCGTGAGCGGGTCAGCAAGCAGCCTATTGGCAAGCGCGGCCGCGATACCCTTGACAAGCTAATGCCTCAGGTGTTGGCACGGCTACAAAAAATCAGCGCCAGCGGCGAGGTATTCGCCCTGGTGGCCAATGTGCTCGATAAAATCATGTCGCGCACCACCTATTTGGAACTGTTATTGGAAAACCCCGGGGCCTTGCAGCAATTGGTACGTCTGTGCGCTCACAGCCGTTGGATCGGTGAGCAAATTGCACATTATCCCATTTTACTCGATGAGCTGATCGACCCGGCCGAGCTCTACAAGCCCTTGCCGCTTGATGCCTACGCCAATGAGATCCGTCAGTACTTCCTGCGTATCGACGAGCAGGACCTTGAGCTGCAAATGGAAGCCCTGCGCCAGTTTAAACAAACTCAGCAGCTGCGCATTGCCGCCGCCGATGCCACCGGGGTGCTGCCGTTAATGAAGGTGAGCGATCACTTGACCGCCTTAGCGCAGGCGATTGTGGAGCAGGCGGTGAATCTGGCGTGGCAACAAATGGTGGCCCGTTTCGGGCGTCCCGAGGGCACGGATGATGAGCATAAGGGCTTTGCGGTGATAGCCTATGGTAAGGCCGGCGGGCTGGAGCTGGGCTACGACTCGGATCTCGATCTGGTGTTTGTCCATAATCATGATGGCGACTCCCATACCGACGGTGACAAGGTGATCTCCTCCCGCCAGTTTTACTTAAAGCTGGCGCAGCGACTGATGCATCTATTCAATACCCGCACCAGCTCAGGCATCTTGTATGAGCTCGATACACGTTTGCGCCCCGAGGGCTCATCCGGTCTGCTGGCGATTAATATCGAAAGTTTTTTACATTATCAGCAAACTCAGGCCTGGACCTGGGAGCATCAGGCCCTTGTTAGAGCACGAGTGATTTACGGCAGTCAGGAGTTGGCGGTGCGCTTTGACGAGATACGCCACTGTATACTGACGCAACACCGCCAACGGGCGGCATTGCAACAGGATGTGTTACAGATGCGCGAGAAAATGCGCCAGCACCTAAGCCGGGATAACGACCTGCTGTTCGACCTGAAACAAGGCCATGGCGGCATGACCGACATTGAATTTATTACCCAGTATCTGGTTTTGGCTTATGCCGAAAAGCATCCGCAACTGGTGACTTACTCGGATAATATCCGCATTCTAGAAATTGCCGCGGCCCATGATTGCATTAGTGAGCGCGAGGCTCAGCAACTTATTCATGCCTATTGCCATTACCGTGGCCTGTATCATGTGTTGAGTTTGCGTAATCAGGATAAGCTGGTGGCTAAGTTGGAGGTGCAGCAGGAAATTGCCAGTGTCTGCAGTGTTTGGGCGGCCTTGTTATCACCGCCTCAAACAGATTAACGCTTCCCTAGCGGGCAACGGTTTTAATGCAGTTGTCCCGCACATAGGCGGAGGGGCGCTCGGTTATAAGCGCCGCCCTTTGTTGATGGCAAAAGAAGGTTTGTACATCGCTTTCAAAGTCGCTGTCGATGGCTTTACCTACCTGGTGCAGGGTGGCGACAAAGGTGTCGTCGACGCGAAATGGATGTTTTATGACATAGTCCTTATCCAGGTGCCAGTAAAAGGCCACGCCTTCTTCTTTGGCAAAATCCGCAAGGGCTTTTTTTAGGGTAGCTCCGGCGCTAAAGCGACGGGTTTTCACGCTGCCTTGCCAGCGCAGATCCGTGCCCTGAACCGTGCCTAAGCGTTGGCTCAGCTGTGCATCAAGATCATTGCTTGGGGTGCCAAGATTAATCACATACTTGTCGCGCTCTGTGGCGCTTCGCACCGAGCTTTTAATGCTGGCATAAAATTGTGATAACCCGGAGGCGGCGGCGTTGTCTTGTTGGTCTTTAAACATGGGCCCGTCACCGAGCAAAAAGTAGCCGGCGGCAAACAGCAGGATTGCCGCCAAAGACAAATGTTTAATCCAAAACCACATTGCTTACCTTCCTTATTATTTTTATTTTCCAGGGTCCAGGGTTTCTAGCGGTAGTAAGAGGGCGCGTTTTGATCCGGTCGGGTTTTAAAGCGTCGATGCAACCACATATATTGCTCTGGGGCTTTATTGATAGCCTCTTCCATGCGTTGGTTGACCGCTGTGACATCGGCCACTTCATCGCCGCTCGGGAAATTCTCAAGCGCAGGTTGCACAGCCAAATGGTATTTACCCTTTTCATCACGACGGCTGTGGATACTGAGTGTTTTACAGTATTTCGCAGATGCAAAGATAAGCGTCCCTGTTGTACTCGCGGCCTGTTCAACTGCGAAGAATGGGGCAAAAACGCTGCGTTTTCTGCCATAGTCTTGGTCTGGCAGGTAATAACAGAAATTTTTGTCTTTTAGCGCTTTCAAAAGGCCTTTGATATCGCGCTTACCAACTAGGTATTTGTTTGAACGCAATCGGCCCTTGGTGGTGAAATAATCCATCAAGGCGTTGTTATGTGGTCTGTAAAAGCCAACAGCGTGGCGCTGTGTGCCCATGATCCGAGATGACATTTCAAGGTGCAAATAATGTGGTGCCATTAGGAGTACACCACAGCCTTCGGCATTCGCCTTATCAATGTGTTCCAAACCTGTGATTGAGCCAACAATGCGATTGATTCGCCAATCGGGCCACCACCAGGCCATGGCGCTTTCAAAAATGGCCATGCCGGTGTTTTCCATGTTTTTAAGCACCAGCTCGGCTCGTTGCTCGGCGTTTAGCTCCGGGTAGCACAGGGCGATATTCACTTCGGCGATTTTGCGGCGCTTTTTCATCAAGCGATAAACAAGGCGGCCGAGTGCACGTCCTAAAGCCAGTTGCCAGGATTGGGGTAACCAACTAAGGGTATAGAGTAAGAAAACGGATAGCCAGCTAGGCCAGTATTTCGGGGCAAAAAAAGCCAGTTGGAAGGATGTTTTGTTAACCACAAGCGTTGATATTTATCATGACGAATGGCGCTCAGTATACGTTATATTGGCAAAACAAAGCCAGCGCTGAGGCTGGCTTTGTCTGTTGTCTTAGTTTTGTGCTTTTAAGCCTTGGTTGATAGCTTCCAAGTCTTGCGCCGTCAGAGTGCCCGCCGCTTGCTTAAGCGCCAGAGTTGACACCACATAGCGATAACGCACGTTAGCCAGGTTACGCTTAGCGTTGTATAGGTTCTGGGTGCTTACCAGTACGTCGACTATGGTACGTGTACCCACTTCGAAACCGGCTTCGGTTGCTTGCAACGCACTTTCCGCCGAGATCACCGCCTGCTCAAGGGCCTTGTAGGTGGCGATATCCGAGACTACCTGATTATATGAGGTAATAGTCGAGCGGGTTACGGCACGTAGTGTCGCTTCTAGGTCTTCGCTGGCGGCCACATACAGAGAGCGCGCTTGCTTGGTTGAGGCGACGGTGGCACCACCTGAGTACAGTGGCAGGTTGAAGCTTAGGCCAACGGTGGTTTGATCTTCACGGGGCACGTGATCACGGTTAAAGGTGGTGCCCATGGTGCTGATTTCTGTATCTGTCAATGAATCGCCGTAAGAGGCGTTCAAAAAGAGCGTCGGGTAGTGACCCGCTTGCGCCAGGTCGATTTGCTGCTTGGCAATGTCAACGGTGGCTTTAGACACTTGTAACTCTAAGTTGTTTTGCTTGGCAAGCTCAACAAAGTCGGTGTTTTGCTTGGTTGGCTGTACGGTAGAGAAGGTCTCGGTGTCCAAAGTGTCCAGCTTGGCGTGGTATTTACCTGTGATTTCACGTAGTTGCTCTCGAGCCGTTTCCACATCGTTTTTGGCAACGATTTCACGGGCAACCGAGTTATCGAACTGAGCCTGTGCTTCGTGTACGTCTGTGATAGCCGTTAGGCCCACGGCAAAGCGCTGTTTTGTTTGCTCTAATTGACGCTCGATGGCACGCTTTTCCGCCTGCACAAATTCCAGGGTGTCGATCGCACTAAGGACGTTGAAATAGCCTTGCGAAACGCGCACGATCAGGGCTTGTTGTGCCAGGTCGTAAACGGTTTGCTGTTGCAGCGCCTGCTTATCGGCGATATCCAATGAACGCCATGCATTCAAGTTGAAAATGGCTTGGTTAAGACTGATCTGACGAGAAAAAGTGTCGCGCTCGGTATCGAGGGACATCAACTGGCCGGTATCGGTGTCGATATCGTAACCGTCACTGTCGGTTTTACTGTAGCCCATAGAAAAGTCGACTTGTGGTAACAAGGCGCTTAAGGCTCGGTCTGTGTTATGCTGTTGTGCTTCGGCATTGGCCTTGGCTTTAAGGACCACGGGATCATTTTCAAGGGCAATTTGATAAACCTGGAGCAGGTCTTCAGCATGACTGTAAGAGCTAAAGCTAAGCGCTAGCAACGTCGTCAACAATGTCTTTTTCATTTTCAGTACAGTCCTTAGGAATATATTGCGAATTATCTGCATGTTACCGTGTTTAGACACGATATTGAAAAGCAAAAGCGTAAATAATATATGCTTAAGTGTAACAGAATTTATATTTAGCGGAAGGGTAAACGGTATCGTTTATTCTTGTTTTTGTGACTTAACGTAATCGGTCTGTTTTATATGAATAAAATCAGTAGTTTTAAAAACGAAGATGTGCAGGTTGAAAGCACCGAAAGAGTCTTCGATGGCTTCTTTAAAGTGGATAAGTACCGATTTAACCATGCACTCTTTGCCGGCGGTCGCAGCGACACCATAGAAAGGGAAATATTTGAACGGGGTCATGCGGTGGCGGTCTTACCCTATGATCCCCGTAGTCGCCAGGTGCTCCTGGTTGAGCAGATCCGTATCGCCGCCATGGCCAGTAAAGACAGTCCTTGGTTACTGGAGTGCATCGCCGGCATGGCCGACGGCAGCGAAGATTATCAAGCCGTGGTACGTAAAGAAGCGCAGGAAGAAGCCGGGCTGGAGCTCGGTGAGCTGGAATTTATGTTGTCGTACTTATCCAGCCCCGGGGGCACCAGCGAGCGCCTGTATTTATACTTGGCGCAAACGGATCTCAGTGAGGCCGGAGGGATTTTCGGCTTGGATCATGAGGGCGAAGATATTAAGGTCCATGTGCTGGACCTAGACGAAGCCCTGGCCCGCCTCAATAGCGGTGAAATCGATAACGCAGCCACGGTGATCAGTCTACAATGGTTGGCACTGAACGAGCAGCGTATTTTACAGCAGTGGAATAAACCGTGACGGTACAAAGAAGAGCCGGGTATATACAATCATTACCCAAGTATCTCACTCTATGTGAGCGCAATTATGCCAATGTCCTGCGCATCCTCCCCGAGCAGCAATGCCGGGGCGCGTCGCGTTTGTTGGATATTCGTCATGAGCGCTATCAAGTTGATATAGAGCAGATGGCCAAGTACACCACGGATATTTGTATTACTCAGGTGCGCGGCGCCATTGCCGGTATGTTTACGCCGCCGATGAACGTACGCATTTATCACGACGCCCGGGTGGCCGAGGTGGTGCACCCGGACTATCACAGCCGCATTAAACCAACCTACAGCTACCCGAATGCGGGCATGCATCAAAAAGACGAGAAGTATCAGGTCAATGCGTTTTTACACGACTGGCTGACGTTTTGTATTTCGCACGGCGAGGCGGTATTGGATTGGGATTGTGGCAGTGACCTGGTTTAAAGAACATCATATTAATGCAGCCCAGCCGCTGCACTTCGGTCACTTTACCGATAGTCATGTGTTTGCCGATAAAAACGGCGAATACTTTAATGTTAATTGTGCCGAGCACTTGGCGAAAACCCTGGCGGCTATGGCCGAGGAAGCGTTCGATTTTGTGGTTTTCGGTGGCGACCTAACTCAGGATCACACGGCCGAGTCCTATCAATTATTTGCCGAGCTGGTGGCAAAGAGCCCCCTGGCATGTCCGGTATTCTGGGTGCCCGGCAATCATGATGAACTCACCCATTTGCAGGCCATGAGTGAAGGGCAAATCCGGTCCTGCAAACGTATTTGCCACCCTTACGCGCAATTGCTGCTGATCAATACCAAGGGCACCACGCCGTCGGGCTGGGTGAGCAAGTCGCACCTGCACGACATTAAAGAGGCGCTGGCCGAGAGTGACGCGCCGCATATATTAATCGGTCACCACCATCCCTTGCCGGTGCGCGGTTATATCGACAAACACATTTTGGAAAACGGCGCCCAATTGTTGGATTTACTGGGCGAGTATCCCCAGGTTCAGGCGCTGGTGCATGGTCATGCTCATAACGAGTATGAACGTGTTTATGAAGGCGTAACCATATACGGCACGCCGGCGACCTCGATTCAATTTACTAAACACACGCAGGATTGGCAGCAACAGAGCATGGGTCCGGCCTATCGTCGCCTGCGCGTGGAACAGGACGGGTCACTCAAGACACAGGTAGTATGGCTAGAAAATTAATCTATATTCATGGCTTTAATAGCTCGGAGTTATCGCAAAAAGCGGTGCAATTAGGCGAGTATCTGGCCAATTGGTCCGGGCAATATATTTGCCGCGCTTAAGTCATGATCCAAAAGTGGCCATCGCCCAGTTAGAGGAGCACCTGGATGAGCACACCGCCTTGATCGGCAGCTCCCTGGGTGGCTTTTATGCCACTTACTTATCGCAAACCCATGGGCTACCCGCCGTGGTGGTTAACCCTGCAGTGCATCCGGCGCGTCGGTTTAGCGAATATTTGGGGGCCCAATACAATCCTTATCAGGATTATCATTACCAGTTAGAGCAAACGCATGTGCGGGCGCTGGAACAACTTTATTTGGAGCAATTAGCTTCCCCCGAGCTATTGTTTTTGTTACAACAACAAGGTGATGAAGTGTTACCCTATAGGCAGGCCGTAGACTACTACCAACTCTGCCAACAGGTTGTTGAACCCGGCGGCGAGCACCGCTTTGTAGGATTTGAGCGCTATTTTGGCGCCATTACGCGATTCTTAAATATCACCCTAACCACATAGGCTGTTAACGAATAAAAATATGAGCCAGCAGAACTATAACGCCGAAGCAATTGAAGTATTAAATGGTCTGGACCCAGTAAAACGCCGTCCGGGCATGTATACAGATACCACTCGTCCTAACCACCTGGGCCAAGAAGTGATCGACAACAGTGTCGATGAGGCCCTGGCCGGTCATGCCAGCAAGGTGGATGTGATCCTCCATGAAGATAACTCCCTTGAGGTGATCGATGATGGCCGGGGTATGCCGGTTGATATTCATCCGGAAGAAGGGATCCCCGGGGTTGAGCTGATCCTCACCAAACTCCATGCCGGTGGTAAGTTCTCCAATAAAAACTACCAATTCTCCGGTGGTTTGCATGGTGTGGGTATTTCCGTGGTGAACGCCTTGTCGACTCGAGTTGAGGTGACCGTGCGTCGTGATGGTCAGGTCTACGAAATTGCCTTCGCCAATGGTGATAAGGTGCAAGATTTGCACGTAACGGGTACCGTGGGTAAGCGTAATACCGGAACCTCGGTGCGCTTTTGGCCCGATGCCTCGTATTTTGATTCGGCCAACTTCTCACTGACGAAATTAAACCACGTGCTTAAGGCCAAGGCGGTGCTATGCCCGGGCCTGCGCATTCGCTTTGTTAATAAGCAAACCAAGGAAACGCAAGAGTGGTTCTATGAGGCCGGCCTCAAAGACTATATCAAGGACGCCACCAAGGGCTATGAAACCCTGCCGCAACAACCCTTTACCGGTGAGTTTAGCGGCAGTACAGAAGGGGTCGACTGGGCCTTGCTATGGCTGCCGGAAGGTGGTGAGTCGATAACCGAAAGCTATGTAAACCTGATCCCCACCGCCCAGGGCGGTACTCATGTTAATGGCTTGCGCCAGGGTCTGCTTGAGGCCATGCGCGAGTTCTGTGAATTCCGTAATCTTTTACCACGGGGCGTGCGCCTGACTCCGGAAGACATCTGGGATAAGTGCTCCTATGTGCTGTCGGTGAAGATGCAAGACCCGCAATTTGCCGGACAAACCAAAGAAAAACTGTCGTCGCGTCAATGTGCGGCCTTTGTTTCCGGGGTGGTGAAAGATTCTTTTAGCCTGTGGTTGAACGAACACACAGACGTGGCCGAGCTCTTGGCCGAGCTGTGTATTAGCAATGCCCAGCGTCGTATGCGCGCGGCAAAAAAGGTGGTGCGTAAAAAGGTCACTCAAGGGCCGGCGCTGCCGGGTAAGCTGACCGACTGTAGCAGCAGCGAAATCGAGCGCACCGAACTCTTTCTGGTGGAAGGTGACTCGGCGGGTGGCTCGGCTAAACAGGCGCGCGATAGAGACTTTCAAGCGATCATGCCGCTGCGCGGTAAGATCCTCAATACCTGGGAAGTGGAGTCGGGGCAGATCCTGGCCTCGCAAGAAGTGCACGATATTTCCGTGGCCCTGGGTATAGATCCAGACAGTGAAGACTTAAGCGGGTTGCGCTATGGCAAGGTGTGTATTCTTGCCGATGCGGACTCCGATGGACTGCATATCGCCACCTTGCTGTGTGCGCTGTTTGTAAAGCATTTCCCCTCCCTGGTTCTTCAGGGCCATGTCTATGTGGCGATGCCGCCGCTCTATCGTATCGACGTGGGTAAAGAGGTCTTCTATGCCCTAGACGAAGATGAAAAAACCGGGATCCTGGATCGTATCGAAGCAGAGAAAAAGCGCGGCAAGGTGAATGTCCAGCGCTTTAAAGGTTTGGGTGAAATGAACCCGCTGCAACTGCGCGAAACGACCATGGATCCCAACACCCGTCGCTTGGTGCAGTTAACCTTGGACGAGCCGGAGCAGACCGAAGAAGTGATGGACATGCTGCTGGCGAAAAAGCGATCCGGCGATCGCCGCCAATGGTTAGAAAACCACGGCGATAAAGCCGAAGTTGAACTGTAAGTAACAGCAATCTGGGTGCCGAGCTAAGGCGCCAATAAACAGAGAGAGGTTTCCATGGGTAAGAAAATTTTAAGCACGTTAATGGGTTTGGCCTTTGTGGGCAGTGCCCAGGCCACGGACATTACCGAGCGTCTATCGGTTCCCGAAGGCTTTAGTATCGAGCCATATGCCTTAAATGTAGAGAACGCCCGTCAGCTGGCGTTATCAGACAGTGGCATCGTCTATGCGGGCTCGCGCAAGGCCGGCAAGGTGCACGCGTTAATCGATGCGGATAAAGATGGCCAGGCGGAGCGTCAGGTATTGATAGCCGAGGGCCTGAATTTGCCGTCCGGCATCGCCTTTAAAGACGGTGATTTATATGTCGCCGAAGTGGAGCGCATCGTGCGCTTTAAAGACATAGACACCAAGCTGGATAAGGCCGAAAGGGAGGTGGTATTCGACCAGCTACCCGATAAACGTCACCATGGCTGGAAATTTATTCGCTTTTCCCCCCAGGGTGATTTAATCATTCCGGTAGGCGTGCCTTGTAATGTCTGTGCCGAGGATCCGGAATTTGGTTTGCTTTATTCACTGGATCTAAAAAGCAAAGAAGTGACCACCATCGCAAAGGGCGTACGTAATTCGGTGGGGTTTGATTACCACCCGCAAACTGGCAACCTCTGGTTTAGTGACAATGGCCGCGACATGATGGGCGATGATATCCCGCCCTGTGAAATCAATGTGATCACAAAGCCCGGACAACATTTTGGCTTCCCGTATTTTCATGGCGGCACCATTGCCGATCCTGAATTTGGTAAGGGTAAGAAGATGAGTGATTATGTACAGCCGGCCCTTAATTTGGGTGCCCATGTGGCGCCGTTGGGGATTCATTTCTACACCGGCGAGCAGTTCCCTGGCACATATAAAAATCAGCTATTTGTGGCCGAGCACGGCTCGTGGAACCGCAGTAAAAAAGCGGGTTACCGAGTTATGGTCGCCAAGGTTGAGGGCGACAAGGTGACGGGCTATACGCCGTTTATCACCGGCTTTATGGAAAATGAGCAAACCTATGGTCGCCCGGTGGCCATGGTGCAAATGCCCGATGGCAGCCTGCTGGTCTCCGACGATTACGCCAATGCCATCTACCGTGTGCAATATAATAAAAAGTAAGTTTGGATAACGAGCAATGACACAAACAACGACCTTGTCACAACAAGGCATAGAGCAGCTTACTATGGGGCGTTTTACCGAAGACGCCTACCTTAACTATTCCATGTACGTGATCATGGACCGTGCCTTGCCGCATATTGGCGATGGCCTGAAGCCGGTACAGCGCCGTATTGTCTACGCGATGAGCGAACTGGGCTTATCGGCGGCGGCAAAATACAAGAAATCCGCCCGTACCGTGGGTGACGTATTGGGTAAGTATCACCCCCATGGTGATAGCGCCTGTTATGAAGCCATGGTGTTGATGGCACAGCCGTTTTCTTACCGTTACCCGCTGGTGGATGGCCAGGGTAACTGGGGCGCGGCGGATGATCCTAAGTCTTTCGCCGCCATGCGTTATACCGAAGCGCGCTTGTCTAAGTTCTCCGAGGTGCTACTCAAAGAGCTTGGTCAGGGCACGGTAGACTGGACGCCGAACTTCGACGGTACCATGAAAGAGCCTCTGGTATTGCCGGCTCGTTTACCGCATATCCTCTTAAACGGGGTGACCGGTATCGCCGTTGGTATGGCCACGGATATTCCGCCTCACAACGTGCGTGAGCTGGCCGAAGCCTGTTGTTTATTGCTCGATAAACCAAAAACCGAATTAGCCGAACTGCTGCAATTGGTAAAGGCACCGGATTACCCCACCGAAGCGGAAATTATCACCCCGAAAGCCGACATCGAGAAGATGTACACCACGGGTCGTGGTTCGCTAAAAATGCGTGCCAAGTACCATGTTGAGCAAGGTGAAATAGTGATCACTGCGCTGCCGCATCAGTGCTCGGGTGCCAAGGTGTTGGAGCAAATTGCCAACCAAATGACCGCGAAGAAGCTGCCCATGGTGGCGGACTTACGCGATGAGTCGGACCATGAAAACCCGACCCGTATCGTGGTGGTGCCGCGCTCGAACCGCATCAAGGTGGAGCCGTTGATGGCGCACCTGTTTGCAACCACAGATCTTGAGAAAAACTACCGCGTTAACCTGAATATGATTGGCCTTGATGGTCGTCCTCAGGTTAAAGACCTGCGCAGTATTTTGGCCGAGTGGCTAGAGTTTCGCCGTGATACGGTGCGTCGTCGTTTGCAATACCGCCTCGATAAGGTTTTAGCACGTCTGCATATCCTTGAAGGTTTAATGGTTGCCTTCCTCAATATTGACGAAGTGATTGCCATTATCCGCAACGAGGAAGAGCCCAAGCCGGTGTTGATGGAGCGTTTTGGCTTAACGGAAACACAAGCCGAAGCGATTCTGGACTTAAAACTTCGTCATCTTGCTAAGTTAGAGGAAATGAAAATTCGCGGTGAGCAGGATGAGCTGGCCAAAGAGCGTGACAAATTAGAGCTGACGCTGGGTTCAGAGCGTCGCATGTCGACGCTGATGAAAAAGGAAATTCAGGAAGCGGCAGAAACCTATGGCGATGAACGTCGTTCGCCCGTGGTTGAGCGTGAAGAAGCCAAGGCGCTGAGCGAGAAGGATTTGATCCCGTCCGAGTCGGTGACCGTGGTGCTTTCCGAAAAAGGCTGGGCCCGTGTGGCCAAGGGCCATGATGTCGATGCCGAAGGCTTGAGCTATCGCTCGGGCGATAAGTTTAAGGCCAGTGCCAAGGGTAAGAGCAATCAGCCCGCGGTGTTCCTCGACTCCAGTGGCCGTGCCTTTGCCACCGATGCCCATAGCTTACCGTCGGCGCGCAGCCAGGGTGAGCCCATGTCGGGACGCTTTAATATTGCCGCAGGGGCGACCTTGGAGCATGCGGTAATGGCCGACAATGAGCAGATGCTGCTGATGGCCAGCGATGCCGGTTATGGTTTCGTGGCCGAATTTAACGATCTGGTCAGTAAAAACAAAAACGGTAAGGCCTTGGTGAGTATTCCAAAAGGTGGCTTACTGCTGCAGCCCATTGCCGTGGGTGATATCGCCAGCGACTATTGCATGGCCATTTCCAGCGAGGGGCGCATGCTGTTGTTCCCGCTGCGCGATCTCCCCAAGCTGGCTAAGGGTAAGGGTAATAAGATCATTTCCATCCCGAGCGCCAAGGTGCAAGCTCGTGAGGAATTTGTGAAATTGCTGGCGGTGGTGCCGCAAGGTGCCAGCGTGACCTTGCTTGCCGGTAAGCGCAAGCTGACACTCAAACCAAGCGATTTAGAGCACTATCATGGTGAGCGAGGTCGCCGAGGTAATAAACTGCCCCGTGGCTTACAAAGAGTGGATGGCTGCGAGATTGAACTTGCAGGCAGTACGCCAGAGCCTGAAGTGACAGAAACAGCAGAAGAATAAAAAAGAGGGCAGCAGCCCTCTTTTTTTGCGTCCTAGAAAAGCAGTGACTTATCTTTTTTGTTTTTAATTTTGGCACGTTATTTGATGTTGTTAATAGGAGGCACAATGAGCAAAACGCTGCGAATTTAACTGTGTTATATGCGTTTGCATCACCAGCGGTATTACATATAGCTCTTAAATTATGGCATTAGAAAAGTACCCTAGGTGGCGGTTGCAATAACACGACCTTGACTTTGATGAGTCTCACGATCATGTGCATTGGGTAGCATTATTTTACGACCTCATTTATGTCGTTATTATCTTTTTACTCGGTAATTATTTAAGTGAGCACTTTAACCCCCTGAGGAATTCTTACTGTTTTTTTCTCTTACCCGTAATGGACTATACTGGAAGCAAGGGCACTGCGAGGCTCACATATCATCCGAACTTTGCGTTAGGGGATGCACTAAATAAACTTTTCAGAAGTTCTCGTATCACTATCAATAGCTTTTGATTATGGGGACAAAATGGACCAGAAATTTTCAGAGAGCTAATACGCATACTCTCTCAGAACAATAGGCCAGACTTATGCGTATCATATTTATCTTGCTATTCTTCGCAGGTGGCTGTTCTGTTACAAAATCATTGCCGCAAAAAGGCTTGTTTTCTGTGGCACTTCTGGAGCAGCAAAACGCCAATAAATCACAGCTAATCGTCTATTCAAAATCTGAGTCCTGGATATCTGAGGCTACTTATAAATATATTGTAATTAATGGTGAGCACGTTTCGACAATCACTCAGGATACATTTGCGCTAATACAAATTAATCCTGGGGGCAGTAGCTTGAGAGTTACACAGCATGGATATGAGGGGGTGGAACTACCGACTATATTTTTATTAGGTTCGGGAGGCTATGCATTCAAACAAAAATTTGAAGACACAATCGAGTTACATATCGAGCCGAATTCCACCACGTTTGTGTCGATTGACTACGCAGAGAAAGACATTAGTTTTCAGTGCCAAGAAACAGAGACATCAATAAACATATGTACCTCCACAGAAGAAGGCATAGTGTTGAGAGTAGAAGAAAAGGAGCAAGCATTGGCGATATTGAAAGGGCTGTATGAGGTATGCCATGACTGTAAGTAAAATCATATTTCTGCTCCTCGTCATATCATTTTTAGGCTGTACATCAACCCCAGTAGTTGAATACTCCCCGTTTGTAGGGGTGCCAAGAGATAAACCTATTAAGGTAATTGCTTTTAAAGGAGTTGCCTCAAATGAGCTCTCCACAACTTCAATTGGTCAATATCTCCTCACAGGAGCAGCCATAGGAGGAGCGGCCGGCGTTGAAGCTGGATTTGAAACAGGTCTTGAACTGACTGGCGGTGATTGTGGAGAGTTTTTTATAGTTTGTTTGGCATTGGTGCCAGTATTTGGGGTTATCGGAACGAGTATGGGGGCGATAGTCAGTGGTGTTGCAGGGCTCGCTGAAAAATTGCCCGATTCAACTGTAAACTCTATGCAAGCAATTATTGATGAATACTTTGAAAATCAGCCTATAAATTCAAGGCTTACAGATACCTTTATAGATAAATCGAGCTATAAGTGGCAGGTTAATGACAACGCAAAGACGACTATAGTTTTAGCTGTGATCGCTATACAAGCTATTAATGAAACCGGTGATAAGGTCGCATTTTCATTCACGGCAGCGATGAGCGTTGATTATTCTGGTGGCTCTTCACATAAAACAAAACCTTTTCATGTTACCCAAAAGACTAATGCGTACGAAATAGAAGACTGGGTTAATGGTGGGCAAGATCTATTCACTGGAGAAGTTAATCAAATACTAACTAAATCCTCAAAAATCTTTATAAAGTTGCTAGAGCAAAAAATTTAGTATGGAATTCAATACCGTCAAAGCTTACAGAGCGAGAGTAGGATGCACTTTCTTTGGCTCTAAAACAAATAAATGGGGGCAGGTTAGAGTAAGGATTGATGTTTTAAAGAATGGCATTGTTTTCCCAAGTGATAATCTCAATTACGCGCGTTTATCGTACCTTATCAGAGTAAGAGTCAGCGAATGAACCGAATATCGCAATTGCGGTTGGCACAGATAGTGAGCGAGGCCGACGCGGCCAGCAAAGAGTGGATGGCTGCGAGATTGAACTTGCAGGCAGTACACCTGAGCCTGAACTGGCAGACACAACCGAAGAATAAAAAAGAGGGCAGCAGCCCTCTTTTTTATGTCTAAGCAAACACCTTACAAATCGAAGCGGTCGGCATCCATTACCTTGCACCAGGCCCTGATAAAGTCGTGCACAAAGCGATGCTTGTTATCATCCTGGGCGTAAAACTCCGCGTAGGCGCGCAGTACCGAGTTGGAGCCGAAGATTAAATCGACCCGGGTTGCCGTCCATTTGGCTACGTCGGTTTCGCGGTCAACCAGATCGTAAAGGCCGTCGCTGCGCGGTTGCCAACGATAGGCCATATCGGTGAGGTGCACGAAGAAGTCATTGCTCAGTACGCCCACGCTGCTGGTAAACACGCCATGTTCACTGCCGCCATAATTGGTGCCGAGCACGCGCATACCGCCGACCAGCGCAGTCATTTCTGGCGCCGTGAGACCCATAAGTTGAGCGCGGTCGAGTAGCAGCTCTTCGGCGGGCACCGCATAGTCTTGTTTTAGCCAATTGCGAAAGCCATCGGCGATGGGCTCCAACGGCGCAAATGACTCCGCATCCGTCATTTCGATACTGGCATCGCCGCGTCCCGGTGAGAAGGGCACATTGGTGGCGACGCCGGCGGCATGGGCCGCTTGCTCAACCGCGGCACAGCCGCCAAGCACGATTAAATCGGCCAGGCTAACTGGTTTACTTAGCTCTGCCTGTAATTTTTCCAGCGCATCAAGGACGCGAGCAAGGCGTGCCGGCTCGTTGCCCGGCCAATTCTTTTGTGGCGCCAAGCGAATACGGGCGCCGTTGGCGCCGCCGCGGTGATCCGAGCCGCGATAGGTGCGGGCGCTATCCCAGGCGGTACTGATCAAATCGTTGTGGCTGACGCCGCAATCTAGCAGCTTGACCTTAAGCTCGTCTATTTCATGGTTGCTAAGGATATAATTCACCGCAGGGATAGGATCTTGCCAAATCAGATCCTCATTGGGCACATCGGCGCCTAAGTAGCGGGCCTTGGGACCGAGATCCCTGTGTGTCAGCTTGAACCAGGCGCGGGCAAATACATCGCTAAAGTAGTCAAAATCCTTGGCGAAGCGCTCGATAATGGCACGGTAGCTGGGGTCCATCTTCATCGCCATATCGGCGTCTGTCATGATCGGGTTATGGCGAATGCTGGGATCTTCGGCGTCGACGGGCTTGTCTTCTTCCTTAATATTGATGGGCTCCCACTGCCAGGCGCCGGCCGGGCTTTTTTTCGATTCCCACTCATAGTTCAATAGTAAATAACAGTAACCATTGTCCCAACGAGTGGGGTGACTGGTCCAGGCACCTTCTAAGCCCGAAGTAAGGGTGTCGCTGCCGATACCGCGCTGGGTATGGTTAATCCAGCCCAGGCCTTGCTCGCTGATATCGGCGGCCTCGGGCTCTGGGCCCAGCAGTGTTTCATCGCCGTTGCCGTGTGCCTTGCCCACTGTATGGCCACCCACGGTAAGCGCCGCGGTTTCTTCGTCATTCATGGCCATGCGAGCGAAGGTTTCGCGCACTTGTGCCGCGGTTTTCAGCGGATCCGGCTGGCCGTTGACGCCTTCGGGATTGACATAGATAAGCCCCATTTGTACCGCCGCTAAGGGATTTTCCATGGTGCTCGGCTGGTTGACGTCGTCATAGCGTTCATCGCTGGGCGCCAGCCATTCTTTTTCTGCGCCCCAATAGACGTCTTTTTCCGGGTGCCAAATATCCTCGCGACCGCCGGCAAACCCAAAGGTCTTTAAGCCCATGGACTCATAGGCCATATTACCGGCAAGGATGATCAAGTCGGCCCAGGATAAACGATTGCCGTATTTTTTCTTGATCGGCCACAGCAGGCGCCGAGCCTTGTCGAGGTTGGCGTTATCGGGCCAGGAATTAAGGGGAGCAAAGCGCTGATTGCCGGTGCCGGCGCCACCGCGACCATCGGCAATACGGTAGGATCCGGCGGCGTGCCAGGCCATGCGGATCATCAAGCCACCATAATGGCCCCAATCCGCCGGCCACCAGGGTTGGCTGTGGGTCATCAGGGCCTTAAGGTCTTGTTTCACCGCCTCGAGATCGAGCTTTAAAAATTCCGCGCCATAGTCGAAGTCCCGGTCATAGGG
The DNA here is from genome assembly GCF_002964785.1 of Pseudoalteromonas sp. T1lg48. Classification (GTDB taxonomy): domain Bacteria; phylum Pseudomonadota; class Gammaproteobacteria; order Enterobacterales; family Alteromonadaceae; genus Pseudoalteromonas. The sequence goes on along the minus strand of NZ_PQCC01000002.1, from coordinate 153,665 downwards.
GGTGGACTTGCCATCATGCTGGTGGAGGATGTCGAGGTTGAGGGTATTTGGCCACCAGTCGGTGTTGGCCTCGGCGTTATGGGTCAGACCGCCGTGCATTACGGGACACTTAGTCATTGGGGGTTCCTTTTAGTATCAAAATCAGGACTACATCCAACAGCCGACATAGATGAAGTGACGTTAGCTAATGACTCAAGTGTAGCCAATGGAGGTGCTAAAGGTGGGATATTAACCAATAAAAACCGCAACCTAACAAGCAGCCTTGGTGCAGCGCACAGGACAAGCCTGTGCTATGTTTACAAAGGCGCTAAAGTAGGGTCTGTTGACCTTTGTTGTTTGTTTCTGCAGCCGTTTGTAGCGGATTTATACAAGGCGGCACATGTGTGGTGTAGTTATTCTACATGAACATGTAACAACACAGTAGAAATGCGCTACAAGCGCTGCCCTGCGGGTTCATCTAAACGCATCCTGCTCTGTGTTGCTCGCTATGAACATAGGCGAGCAAGACCGAAGCAATGCTTCGCAGCTTAGCGAGGTGAGCGCATGGATGCGCGATGTAACCAAGCTTCACGGATGAATTAAACCACATAAATCAGTGATGATATTCATCAGAATGCGTTTAGATTGAACATAAAGTAAACCGCAAAGATAAACAGACCCTAATAATGGCCCTAGGTATTTTGGCTGCGCAGAGATAATAAAAAGCGGCGTACAAGTGTTCGCTAAAATAAATCAGCCTATGTATAATGCCGGCCAATCTCGAAAGTTGGAGTTAATTGTGCTGGCATTGTTACGCTTGTTGGTGATTGCGGTATTTATTCCTTGTAGTTTCATTGCAGGTTTTTTGTTGTGCCTTGTGCGTCCGTTTCATGGCGATAATGTACGGGTGATCGGTAGCTGGTATGCGGCGACGTCGCGCGTATTCGGTGTTAAACTCGTGATCGAAAAAGATGAGTCCATCATCAGTGGCGAGCCGGCGGTGTATATTGCCAACCATCAAAATAACTATGATATCTTTTTCTTGCCAGGAGCCCTGCAGCGCAACACCGTGAGCTTGGGTAAGAAGAGCCTAAAGTGGATCCCTTTCTTTGGTCAGCTGTACTGGCTTTCGGGTAATATCCTTATTGACCGTGGCAACCGTAAAAAAGCCATGGCCACCATTACTAAGACCACGGAAAAGCTGAAACAAGGCGGTTTGTCGCTGTGGATGTTCCCGGAAGGGACGCGCAGCTATGGCCGTGGCCTGCTGCCTTTCAAAACCGGCGCCTTTCATACCGCCGCAAACGCCAATATTCCGGTGATCCCCGTGGTGATGAGCGATACGCATAAATGTATTAAGTTAAACCGCTGGGATAATGGTACTATCTACATCAAAATGTTAGCCCCACAGCTGTTAGATTCATCCATGAGTGTTCGCCAATATGCCGATCACTTCCATGAGGTGATGAATGAAACGCTGACGCAATTAAATGAGAGAAGCTAAATGGAAAACTGGCGCGAAATAAGCGAAGAAATTGTTGAGTCTTTACTGGAAGACGGCTCTAATCCCGAGCTCCTGTACGAAGTAGAGCACCACTTTGTATGCGAAGACTTTACCGCGCTGGAAAATGCCGCGTTGGCAGCTTTTAAACTGGGTTACGATGTTGAAGAGCCGGCCGAGCTGGAACTGGAAGACGGCGGTACCATCTGGGGTTTCGATGTGGTGGTAGAGTGTGAACTCAACGCCGATGCCATTATGGAAGACGTAGACAAGCTGGTGGCCATTGCCGAGCAAAACCAGGTTGAATACGATGGCTGGGGTACTTACTTCCAAGACTAAAAGATGGTTTTTACCACCAATTCTAGACTTTAAGTATTAGTTGGTGGTAACGTCCTTTCAGTCCTTCAATTGCTAGCCCTGTTTTATGTTGATCTCCTTACCTATTAGCGAGTTAAAGCCCGGCATGTTTGTCGATCGCGTCAATAGGCAGGTCGCCGGGGCGGCAATTAAAATCAAAACCCGTGGCATGGTCCGCGACCCCGCTATTATTGCGCGCCTGCACAAAGAAGGAGTGGAGGAATTGACCGTCGACTTTGCCCAAAGCGAGGTGGCCATTCCCCGTCATTTGCAGCCTACCACCGCACCATCCGATACTCCCGAAAACACCAACCAAGTCTAGCGAACACATGCCAGCCAAGGTAAGCGTATGTGGGTCTACTCAGGCCTCGTTGGAACAGGAGTTTTTAATCGCCAGCACCTGCTATGAACAAAGCCAGGGTAAGCTGCGTGCCATGTTTCATGACCTGAGCGCCGGTATGCTGGTAAATTTGGAGCTGCTTTGCGATATTGCCGATGCCATCGTCGATTCGGTGTTTCGTAACCCCGATGCCATGGCGGCGTTAACTTTATTGCGCGACCAGCAAAGCTATACCTGGCGACATATGCTCAATTGCGCCATTCTCACCGCGATTTTTGCCCGGTATCTCGGCTATGAGATGAATAAGGTCAGGCAAATGGCGCTGGCTGCCTTATTGCACGATATTGGTTTGGCCAAGGTGCCACAGGGCATATTTTCAAAGGCGGGCCATTTAAGCGAGCTCGAGCTCAAGGCGGTGCGCAAGCATGTGGCTCTGGGATTAGGCATGCTCAAAGGGCAAAAGCATATCACAGGTATGATGTTGGAGATGATAGTCAATCATCACGAGCGCCTTGATGGCAGTGGTTACCCGCGCGGTCTCGGTGCCGACAAACTATCCCGCGAAGCGCGTATTCTGGCCATTGTCGATGTCTATGCGGCAATGATTGCCGATAAGCCCTACAAACAGGCGCAGGAGCCCCTTGGTGCCTTACGCTATTTAATGGCACAGCAAGATTTGTTTGATCAGGCCCTGGTGCAGCGCTTTATTAAATGCGTGGGCATTCATCCAATCGGCACCCTGGTGCAGTTGACTAATGAGCGTTTGGCCATCGTGGTGCAGGGCAACAGCGACAATCCCATTCGCCCTAAGGTGCGGGTGTTTTACAACACTCTACATCGCCATCATATTACTCCAAAAGATATCGACCTGAGCCGCACCAAGGATGATATTAAAATTACTGCGTCCACCTGCGGTAGCGACTTTGATCTTAACCCGGCTCGGTTGCTTAAGGAGCATTTACTGCCTTAACCCCTGGTCTATAACTAGGTCGGTTGCCTCTTGCCGTCTCTTTAACGCGCTTCCTTGCAATTGAGCTCACTCTCAGTCGTGCTTGCAGCCGAAGCTTCAGCGGATTCATTAGATAGGTGCCTCCTAAGCAACCGGTAATCATTAAAAACCAGGCCAGAGAGCCAAGGTGACTATGCAGCGCCAAGGCACAGCCTCCTAAACTTGCCAGCTGGCTGACTATGCCCAGCAGCCAGTATTTGCCAACGGGGTTATCACATTGCCCCTGGCGTGCGCAGGCGCAGTAGCAAGCGCGTATCAAGGCAAGGACGCCAAAGGCACACAAGCTCAATGCCCCGATGAGAAGTGCAAGTATGTAAAACATAACCGGCTCTGCAGATTGATAATGGCAATAGTGTAACCACTGAGTTTATTTAGTCAATGCAAATGAGATTTATTATCAATTGAGTGGTTGTGGACATACCAGTGTTAACTTTGATATAAAAATGCGAAACTTTGCCTCTAAATCACGCGTTGTTAACCAAAATTAACAGATTTTTATCATTGGATCATGTAGTGTATGCCAGTTAAACAGATAACAATGAGAATGAAGTATGCAATTTAAAAAGACCCTTTTAGCGGCATCCTTGGCGCTATTATCAACCGAATCTTTTGCCGCTGCCTTCCAGTTGGCAGAGCAGAATGTCTCAGGCCTGGGCCGTGCCTACGCCGGTGAAGCGGCGGTTGCAGATGACGCTTCTGTGGTTGCCCGCAACCCAGCGCTTATGTCGCAGTTTGACAAAGCGCAGCTAAGCATCGCCGCCATGTACGTAAAACCGGATGTAAGCCTTGAGGGTGAGAGCACCAACAATGGCCTTGACGCCGAGTTGCTTGATGACAGCAGCATTGCGCCAAGCGCGGTGATCCCGGCCGGTTACTTTACTATGCCGCTGAATGAGCAGGTAAGCCTGGGCTTTGGCGTATTCTCAAACTTTGGCCTGTCTACCGAGTTTGCTGGTGACTATGTCGCCGGTCAGATCGCTGGTGAAACCGAAATTGTGACCATCAACACCAATGTGTCGGTGGCTTATCAGCTTGACGAGGCCTGGACCCTGGCCCTGGGCGTGAACCATATTTATGCCGATGCCAAGGTAAAGCGTACCTTGGGTGCTAACCCCCTTGGTGCCCCTACCAGCCTTGAAGCAGCGCACCTTGAGGGTGATGACACGGGTTTTGGCTGGAACCTGGGTGTGGCTTATAGCCTGGATGACTATAACCGTTTAGGTTTCCACTACCGCAGCGAAACCGACCTGACCTTCGATGGTGAATACCGCAACTCGCTTCCTGCCGCCTTTGGTGGTCTTGAGGGCCGTGAGCTGCCAGGTTCACTAGAGCTAACTCTGCCTGCGATCGCCGAGTTCTCGGGCTCACACCAGTTGAACAAGGAATACGGCCTGCACTACAGCGTGGTATGGACCGGCTGGAGCAGCTTCGACAAGCTGGAAGCCTTTGTACCAGGCGTTGAGCAGCCGGTATTTGAAAAGCAGGAAGACTTCTCTGACTCAATTCGTGTTGCCATCGGTGGTGATTATCAGCTTAACAGCGATATTAAATTGCGCGCCGGTTTAGCCTTTGACGAGTCGCCGGTATCACAACAGCACCTGTCAATTTCTATCCCGGACACCGATCGCTTCTGGTTCTCATTCGGCGCCGAGTGGCAGCTGGATGAAGCCTCAAGTGTGGACCTGGGCGCCAGCATTATCCGTGGTAAAAAACAGAGCTTTGTTGAGAGCGATGAGCTTGGTCAGCAATGGGGCTTTGAATCCGAAGGTAATGCCTACCTATTCGGTGCTCAGTACAACTACAGCTTCTAAGCCTTGTAGAAACTATGATAAGAAAAAGCCAAGCATCTGCTTGGCTTTTTTGTGCGTGTTGCGAGAGAGGTGTTGACGCTTCATGGTCTGTTCATTATAAATTGTTAGGCTAAATGAAAGACTTAACAAGGGATATTGGTATGAAAAGCTATTTATGTGTTGCCGTAATCGGCCTTAGCCTAGTGACGGGAATGGCCCAGGCCAAAGATCACAAAGACAAGGGTAAGGGCAAAGGCAGTCTACCACCTGGTCTGCAAAAGAAAGTTGATAACGGTGGCTCATTGCCTCCGGGTTGGCACAAAAAATATCACCAGGGTGACATCCTTGATTATGATATCTACCGCCGTGGTCGTGTAATCGACACCCATGGTCGCGATGGTATTATTTCCATTGAAGTGGATAACCGCATTATCCGCTTAATTAAAAATACCCGAGAAATTGTCTCCATCTTAGGCCGCTAGGCTTTAGAGAGAATAAAAAAACGCGAGCTCAGGCTCGCGTTTTTGCGTTTTGGGCTTTGAGTCAATGTGGCTACTTGGGCGTGGTATTGGTCATAGAAGGTGGTGCATCGTCGAGTATGCGCACCTCTCTTTGTGGGAATGGGATCTCAATATTATGCGCTCGCAGCGTTTCAAATACGATTAGCAACAGGTCACCACCGACACGGTTTTTGCCATCATCAATGCCGAACATCCAAAACTCGACGAACATATTCACACCAAAATCGCCGAATGAGTCGATTTCACAATCGGGGCGCTCTTCAAAGGGAATATCCTCGCCGCTGATAACCTGAGGGTGCTCGGCAACGGCTTCTTTTATGATCTCGCACATGGCGCGGATATCGGTTTTATAGGCGACGCTAAAATCAATGCGGTAGCGCTGCTTGGGATCCTTGTGGGTCCAGTTGGTCATCAGGGAATTGATAAACTTTTCATTGGGGACGAGTATGTCTTTGCCGTCATAGGTTTCCAACACCGTATAACGCATGCGAAACTCCCGAACAAACCCCTTGCTGCCGTCTTCTAGCTCTATAAAGTCGCCTATGGTTAATGAGCGATCCACCAGGATAATAATGCCGGAAATGAAATTTGAGGCAATCGTTTGCAGGCCCAACCCCAGGCCCACACCTAGAGCGCCACCAAATACCGCAAGTGCCGTAAGGTTGATACCCATGATGTTGAGGAGCAAAAGAAAGCCGACACAGAAGAGGGCGACCTCAAACACCTTGGTAAAGACTTCCTTGGTGGTGACATCCAGCTTTTTTTGATTACGTATTAGCTTCTTACCCGTCATTCTAAAGGCTTTGCCCAGCCAAAACAGGATCACGCCGAACACTAAGACGCGGCCGATACCATAAAAAGAAACTTCAACGTTGCCAATGGTGACCGCGATGGTTTCCAGCACGGCGATAATGTGTGGGAGTATCCCTACGAGGTGCAGGAACACCAAGGGTAACACCACCCAGCGCATAAAGGCGGCAATGTGTTCGCCGTCTACCACGGCACGAACAACCGTGTTTAAAAACAGCAACACGGCGATAATTAACACCGCATTGATTAACCAGGTATCAATCTCATATTGCTCCCCCAGAAGCAAAGAGAGCGTCAGAAATGAGATGGCCAGCATGGGGTAGACCACGGCCAGCAGCTTGTTGACAACAAATTCCAGGGCATGGGCACCGCTCGCCGAGGGCTCTTTTACGGGGGTGACCTTTCTACGAAGCTTAGCTGCGATGAGAAATGAGCAGAGATAGATGGTCAGTATGATAGCCAGCTGGACGACAAAACCCATGCTGGTTAAAGCGTCCTGGGCAACAACAAAATAATTGTTCAATGCTGTAGTTAAAGACTCTGAGGTCAGGCTCAATGTGTTCGCAGTTTCTTTTGTTGTCGCCATACTTGCTCTGCTATATCAACCAAGGCACTTTGATCGTAAATATAATCTTAGGTCTAAAATGGCAAAACGAAAAAGCAGAAGGTTGTTTTTTAAACATTTAGTGTAGTGACCTTTTCTTCGGGCACAAAAAACGCGAGCCTGGGCTCGCGTTTTTAAGTTCGTTCAAAAGACTAATTTACAGGCTTTCGATTTTTGCTTTTTGCTCAAGTAGTTTCGCTTTCGCATCACTGAATTCAGCAAGTTTAGACTTTTCTTTTTCCAGTACCGCTTCCGGCGCGTTGCTTACGAATTTCTCATTAGCTAGCTTTTTCTCAACCTGTTCTAAGCCTTTTTGCGCCTTTTCAAGCTGCTTAGCGATACGGGCCAGCTCGGCTTCAACGTCGATTAGACCTGCCATGGGGATCATGATCTCCAACTGGCCAACGTAGGCGGTGGCACAGGCCGGCGCTTCGTCGGCGTTTGCAAGTACGGTTACTTCTTCAAGCTTCGCCAGCGAGCTTAAGAAATTACGGTTTTGCTCAAGACGACGAATATCTTCATCACCTGCATGAGCAAGTAGAACATTCAGCGGCTTGCTTGGGCTGATGTCCATCTCACCGCGGATGTTACGAATAGCGACGATGAATTGCTTTACCCACTCCAGGTCGGCCATGGCCGTTGCATCTACCTTGCTCTCATCGAACTGCGGGAAGGCTTGCAGCATGATGGTGTTTGCTTCGATACCGGCAATGGGTGCGACACGCTTCCAGATGGTTTCAGTGATGTAAGGCATCAATGGGTGCATCAGGCGCAGTAGGCCTTCAAGTACGGTGATCAGCGTATGACGCGTACCACGTTGTTGTACTTCGTTGCCCTTGAACAATACCGGCTTGGTTAGCTCCAGGTACCAGTCACAGAACTGGTTCCAGGTGAACTCATAAATGGTGTTGGCAGCAAGGTCAAAACGGTAGTTATCCAGGTGCTCGGTGAAGGTCTTCACTGTTTGCTGGAACTGACCTTGGATCCAACGATCCGCCAGCGAGTATTCACGCTCTGCATCGTTGAAGCCACAATCTTGCTCTTCGGTGTTCATCAGCACGTAACGGCTTGCGTTCCATAGCTTGTTACAGAAGTTACGGTAACCCTCAAGACGGTTCATGTCCCAGTTGATATCACGGCCGGTTGAGGCCATGGCTGCCAGGGTAAAGCGCAGTGCATCCGTACCGTGCGGCTCAATGCCGTCGGCGAATGTCTTACGGGTGTTCTTTTCGATCTTCTGTGCCAGCTGCGGCTGCATCATGTTGCCGGTACGCTTGGTTACCAGGCTTTCCAGGTCGATACCGTCGATCATGTCCAGTGGGTCAAGTACGTTACCCTTAGACTTGGACATCTTGTCGCCGTTTTCATCACGGATAAGGCCAGTTACATAAACGGTTTTAAATGGTACCTGTGGCTTGCCATCTTCATCTTTGATGAAGTGCAAGGTCATCATGATCATACGGGCAACCCAGAAGAAGATGATGTCAAAACCGGTTACCAAGACGTTCGACGGGTGGAATACTTTTAAGTCTTCAACCTTGTTTGGCCAGCCCAGGGTAGAGAAGGTCCACAGGGCCGATGAGAACCAGGTATCCAGTACGTCTTCGTCCTGGCTTAGGGCTACATCATCGCTCAAATTGTTGTCGCGGCGCACTTCGGCTTCATCGCGGCCAACGTAGACATTGCCGTCGTTGTCGTACCATGCCGGGATACGGTGACCCCACCAAAGCTGACGCGAGATACACCAGTCCTGGATATCGCGCATCCAGGCGAAGTACATGTTTTCGTACTGCTTAGGTACGAACTGGATATCGCCATCTTCAACCGCTTTGATTGCAGGTTCTGCAAGTGGCGCTACACGCACGTACCATTGGTCGGTAAGCAGCGGCTCAATAACAACACCAGAGCGGTCGCCGTAAGGAACGGTTAGGCTGTGGTCGTCGATTTTCTCCAGTAAACCAGCTTGCTCAAACTCTTCAACAACCAGCTTACGGGCGCAAAAGCGGTCTAGGCCGTGGAAGCGCTCAGGAATTGGTGCATCCAGCTCAAGAGGCTTACCGTCGAAGGTAAAGGTTTCACCTTCGCTTAGAATCGCCGCATCCTTGTTGAATACGTTGATCATTGGCAACTGGTGGCGTTTACCTACTTCGTTATCGTTAAAGTCGTGTGCCGGGGTGATTTTCACACAACCCGTGCCTTTTTCCATATCGGCATGCTCGTCGGCGACGATAGGAATGCGACGATTTACGATAGGAAGCAGAATTTCTTTACCGATAAGGTCCTGGTAACGCTCGTCATCCGGGTTGACCGCTACACCGGTATCGCCCAGCATGGTTTCTGGACGTGTTGTTGCTACGACTATGTAGTCTTTACCGTCTTTGGTTGTTACGCCATCAGCAAGTGGGTAGCGCAGGTTCCACATGTGGCCTTGCTTGTCTTTGTTCTCTACTTCCAGGTCAGAGATAGCCGTGTGCAGCTTTGGATCCCAGTTTACCAGGCGCTTACCGCGATAGATTAAATCTTCCTTGTGCAGGCGTACGAAAACTTCTTTCACCGCTTCAGACAGACCATCGTCCATGGTGAAGCGTTCACGGTCCCAGTCAACCGAGGCGCCAAGGCGACGAAGCTGTTTGGTGATGGTGCCGCCGGATTGTTCTTTCCATTCCCAAATCTTATCGATAAAGGCATCGCGGCCCAGATCGTGGCGGTTTTTACCTTCTTCGGCGGCCAGCTTGCGCTCAACAACCATCTGCGTGGCGATACCGGCGTGGTCGGTACCCACCTGCCATAGGGTGTTGTTTCCTTGCATGCGCTTAAAGCGGATCAAGGTATCCATAATGGTGTCCTGGAACGCGTGACCCATGTGCAGGCTACCGGTGACGTTTGGCGGCGGGATCATAATCGAGTACGCGTCGCCTTCGCCACTTGGTTTGAAGTAGCCGTTTTCTTCCCACTCTTGATAGAGGGATTGTTCAATATCTTGCGGATTGTAGGTTTTATCCATTGCCCAGAACCTTTAACTAAATTCTATCTAAACTTTTTGTGTGCTTAGCTGCGCGCCAATATCGCGAAGCTGCTTGTATTTTGCTCGTGCCATTTGTTTGCGTCGCTCATCGGCGGGCACAAAATCCAAAATGGTGTCGAAGCGGCGTATAAAATCGGGCACCGTGGAGGCTAAATTAATTAGCACGGTGCGCTTGGCAACCGGCGGTGTTTGTCCGATTTCTACAGCGGCGCCGCCACGAGAGCCTTCGCCTTGAAGGTTGTGGGGCACAAAACTATCGGCGTCAAACGCCCATAAATGCTGGTCGATAAGGTGCGCATCGTCACGATTATCAACAAAAATAAACACCCTTTTGCCCTGGCGGTATTGCTCCGCCGCAAGGCGGGCGCCAAGATCAAAATGAGCCGGCACTTCATGGCCCGGCTCATCGGCATGCTCTAGCAGGTAAAATAACGCGTACATTGCGTCCTCTACGCGGCTCGTTAATCCGCCAATTTTGACACAATCGGCTGTTTGCATCAATGAATAAGCCCCTATAAAAGGGGCTTAAACATGCTAAGGCTGATTAATTCGAAAGATTAATCTTGCGGGCTTTCCGAAACACCAGCGCGATTAATTAAATACTGGGTCAGCATAGGCACCGGACGACCGGTTGCGCCCTTGTTCTTGCCGCCACTGCGCCATGCCGTACCGGCAATGTCCAGGTGCGCCCAGTTGTACTTCTTGGTGAATTTAGACAAGAAGCAGGCTGCGGTGATGGTACCTGCTGCGCGACCACCCAGGTTGGTGAAGTCGGCAAACGGGCTTTCCAGCTGTTCGTGGTAGTCATCCCACAATGGCAATTGCCAGGCGCGGTCGCCACTTTGCTCACCAGCTTTAAGCAGGTCATGGGCCAGCGGGTTGTGGTTTGACAGCATGCCGGTAGCATGGGCACCCAGGGCGATGATACAGGCGCCGGTCAGGGTGGCCACGTCAATCACTGTGTCTGGCTCAAAGGCTTCAACATAGGTCAGGGCATCACACAGTACTAAACGGCCTTCGGCGTCGGTATTAAGTACCTCAACGGTTTGTCCCGACATGGTGGTAAGAATATCACCCGGGCGATAGGCGTTGCTGCCCGGCATGTTTTCACAGCCGGCTAAGACGCCAATGACGTTAATGGGCAGATTCATCTCGGCAATTGAGCGCATGGTACCGATAACACCGGCAGCACCGCCCATGTCGTACTTCATTTCATCCATGCCTTCGCCTGGTTTAATTGAAATACCGCCCGAGTCGAAGGTCAGGCCTTTACCCACAAGCACGATAGGCGCCGCATCTTCAACGCCGCCATTGTAGTGAATCACCGACATCACCGACTCATTGGCGCTGCCGCGACCAACGGCCAGGTATGAGTGCATGCCCAGCTCTTCCATCTCTTTCTCGCCAACCAGGTTCACAGTGACCTTGTCGAACTCCGTTTCAAGAGACTTTGCCTGCTCGCCCAGATAACGCGGGTTACAGATATTTGGCGGCATGTTGGCCACGTCTTTACACAGCTTGGCGCCTGAAGCTATGGCTAAACCGTGCTCGATGGCGCTTTCACCTATGGTCAACTCGCGACGGGTTGGGACGTTAAAGACGATTTTACGCAGCGGTCGACGTGGGTCGCTCTTTTTGCTTTTCAATTCGTTGAAGGTGTACAGGCAATCCTGGGTTGTTTCTACCGCCTGGCGAACCTTCCAATAGGTGTCGCGGCCTTTAACATGCTGTTCGGTTAAGAAACAAACGGCTTCCATCGCCCCGGTTTCGTTTAGGGTATTGATGGTTTTGGAGATGATTTGTTTATATTGTTTGTCATCTAGTTCGCGTTCTTTACCACAGCCAACCAGAAGAACGCGTTCGCTTAGCACATTAGGTACATGGTGTAGTAACAGGGTTTGTCCCGGCTTGCCTTCAAGGTCGCCGCGACGCAAAAGATTCGAAATATAGCCTTCGCTGATCTGGTCCAGCTGCTCACCAATGGGTGATAATCGACGTGGTTCATAAACACCTACCACGATACAGGCGCTGCGCTGTTTTTCTGGACTTCCACTCTTTACGCTAAATTCCATTGTGACTCCTAATTAGAGTAATAATCGGTACTCCCAGTGTGTTGTACGGCAACAGACCGAGTAAGTACTTATAATATGCCAGTGAACTATTTACGGTTTGCTCAATCCACTAAACTAAAGTGTAGACAATTACATGCCTTAGGTAGGATATTTGATCCGCTTGACATATAATAAAGTGACTAAAATAACTAGTTTACTCAAATTTTCCCACTATGCCAGTGAAACACGACGTTTTTAGGGGCGCACATTGCTGATTTTTAGATACTTAACCGCAGAAGTTTTGAAGTCGCAGGTGGCTGTTTTTGTTACCCTCATGACGATATTTGTGAGTCAAAAATTCGTTGTCATTTTAGGCGATGCCTCTGAGGGCAGTATTCCAGCAAAATTGGTGCTTTCTGTGGTTGCCTTAAAGTTGCCGCAACTGGCGTCCTTGATTCTCCCTCTGAGTATATTTTTGGGTATTATCCTCGCTTATAGTCGGGTGTATGCCGATAGCGAAATGACCGTACTGAAGGCCTGTGGTGTCAGTGAATGGTATGTGGTGCGGGTAACCTTGATCTCCAGTACCGTGCTGGCTATTTTAGCCGGTGCCATGACGCTTTATCTGGCGCCCTGGGCCAGCGAAAAAGAATATCAGCTTAAAGAACGCGCCGAGGCCGAAGCCGGTCTGTCGGCCCTGCGAGCCGGGCGTTTCCAAGAAACCGGTAACGAAAAAGCCGTGGTCTTTATTCACAATATCGATAACGGTGGCCGGGTCCTTAATCGCGTTTTTGTTGCCCAGTTGCTGCGCGGCGAAGATGTACAAAAGTCGCTGATTGTTTATGCCGACATGGGTCAGGTAGAAGAGCATGAAAACGGCGAGCAACAGCTGATCCTCAGTCAGGGTCAGCGCGTGGAATTAAAAGACAAGGGGCTTGATGTGCAGCGCACCGACTTTGACAGCTATCAGGTGCAAATCCGCGAACAGGCCATCGAGCATCAGCGTCGTAGGCTTGAAGCCGTGCCCACCTCAGAGTTGTTAAAACAAGATAGTAACGAGGCTGTGTCGCAGTTTCAGTGGCGTCTGGCCATTCCCTTATCCATTCCTCTGTTGACCTTGATTGCGGTGCCGCTGAGTGTGGTTAATCCGCGCCAGGGTAAGTTTGCCAAGCTGGTGCCAGCCATTGCCTTGTATCTGGGTTACTTTATCTTACTCAATGCCGCCAAGTTTGCCCTCGAAGATGGCAAAATCCCGGTTTCTGCCGGCTTATGGTGGGTGCATTTAAGTGCTTTATTTATAGGTGCATTTTTGATTATTAAGGGACGCCCCCTGGGTGCCTGGTTGCGCGCCAGCTTTAAGCGCAGAGGTGCCACAGCATGAAGACATTAGACTGGTATTTAGGCCGTAGCATAATGCAGACCACGGGCTTTGCCCTGTTGGTTTTGGTCGGCATCAGCACCCTGATAAAATTTATCGAACAGTTGAAATCGGTCGGGCGCGGCAATTATGACATCATAGATGCCATGCTCTACACCCTGTATAGTATTCCTGGCGACGTGGTGGTGTTCTTCCCTATGGCGGCGTTAATCGGTGGTTTGACCGGTTTAGGGGCGCTGGCCTCCAACAGCGAACTGGTGGTGATGCAAGCCGCCGGTATGTCACGCCTGCAGGTCATCGGCTCGGTAATGAAAACCGCCATTGTTATGGCCCTGTTGATGATGGCCATGGCCGAGTGGGGAGTGCCCAAGGCGGAGCAAACCGCCAAGCAACTGCGATCGCAGGCCATCTACGGGGGCGAGGTGTTTAGCGCACAGCAAGGGGTATGGGCCAAAGACGGCGATGTCTTTATTAATATCGAAGACGTTGATCAACAAGGCCAGTTAAATGGCATTCGCATGTATCACTTTGATAAGGAACTGCAACTGCAGCGGGTGACCTTTGCGGCCAAAGGGTTTAACCGTGATGGCGGTTGGATGCTGCGTGATGTTAGAACCTTACTTATGTCGGATCTGCAAATCAGTGAGCAGACTCAGGACGAATACTTTTATGCCTCGCAGTTAACCGCGGAAAAACTAGGGGTGGTCTCGGTGAAGCCGGAAACCCTGTCCTTCAGTGGTCTTTGGTCTTATTTGCAGTATTTAAAGCAAAATGATCAGGATACCAGCACCTATGAGCTCGCCCTTTGGCGCAAGATTATGCAGCCGGTGGCGTTGGCGGTAATGCTATTGGTGGCGTTATCCTTTATCTTCGGGCCGCTGCGTACCGTGACCATGGGCGCGCGTATTGTTATGGGGGTGATAACGGGTATCGTGTTCCACCTAACCGACCGCATCTTCGGGCCGATAGTGACCGTGTATCAGATCCCGGCCTTTATTGGTGCCGTGCTGCCGAGCCTACTCTTTATTGTGTTTGCCAGCTACCTACTCAAACGCCGCAATTAAAGCAACTGCGCTCACAATTACGGCGTTAAAAATGGTCTCAAAGTCCTCATTTGCTCTATGTAAACTGCGGCATTTCGACCATTTTTGCCTTGTACTTCCAGCGCTCGTCATGCTCTATTATTTTGGCTGATACTGCCTAAACGCATCCTGCTCTTTGTTGCTCGCTGTTTACATAGCGCTGCTATGCTACACAACGAGCGCCGCGATCAGAAAGCGTTTAGATTGAATGAAAGAGCGGTTACAGGTCGGCGCGTTGCGCCGTCAAGGAAGTTGAGAGCTTGTTTGTCGGACTCTTGGCAATTGCACCTGCATTGCTCAACTACTGCTATCTAGGGCGGCAAAGCCTGACCTACGATTAGAGCGGCGCAGATGGCCGCTCTGAAATGTCAGGTCTTAATCTAAGGCGCGATAGACCTTTCTATTTTCTTCTTTCGATAGGATCACGACTTCACAGCCTGACAGGTAGTCCTGTAGCGCACGCTTATTTTTAAAATCCACTAAAACCAGAAGATTCCCGAGGCCGAGTAGGGCGGCTAAACTGCGCCAGGCACCTTGCCAAAATGTGGGCAATGACCCGTCTAAACGGCGTACCTGCAAGCGCCAGGCGCGCATGCCTATAGTCTGTCCGCTTTTACTCCAGAAATAGCCAAAAAAGCTAATGCTTACCAGCACTAAGAGAATATCGCGAATTACATAGAGGATGGTATTTTGTTGGATCAGCGCGGCCACATCTTCGGCCTCGCCCATAGCAATCCAGCCTAAGGAGACACCACCTTGCACTAATAGCAGAAAGACCACGGTGGTCAGCATGGCAAAGGCAATAACCACTAAGCCGTCATAAATAAGTGAAGCGAGACGACGACCAATGCCCGCAGGCGTAGAATTCAAAGACATGATGTTATTTCTCTCAAACAAAATCGGCGACAGTGTAACAAAGGGTGATTACAAAGGCGACGCTTTCCATTTTGACTTTGGGGCGTTGGCCATTGTTATAGATGTGAGATAGGTTAAAAGCCCGCTTTGGTTGAATAATCGGCAGTTGACACATTAATAACATAAAACGCTTGCCGCGCTTATCATTCTTTGTATAATGCTGGGCATAGAGATGAGGGCAAATAAAAAAAGCCTTTGCTCTGAAGTGGTTTTTCTTTATCTTCTCGCTGAGAAGGTTAAAGAAAAAAGATGCCAGTGTGATGGAATTGGTAGACATGACGGATTCAAAATCCGTTGCCTTCGGGCGTGGCGGTTCAAGTCCGCCCACTGGTACCACTTTTCGGTTCGATATGAACCAGATAAGTCCAAACTTTCTGATATTTATCAGGAAATTGGGCTTTTTTTATGTCCAAAATAAATCAACCACACCTAGGGTTAGTAGTACATTAAGTAGTGCAGTTTGGTTTTTATACAAGTTGTACTACTTACCATGGCTAAAATCCTCACTCCGCTAACGAATACCCAAGTAAAACATGCTAGACCACGGACGAGCTTTATAAGCCTGCTGATGGAGAACGCGACCCAGCAAATGGCAGAATAAGAGCACTTCATTCCTGACAGCTTAAAAGCCTTAGTTGAGCGCATGATTTTCAGCTAACAGAAACCGCTAAGGGAAGAAATCGTTGCTAAAATGGAAAAGCCACCCAGTGTATTGCAACACAAGTATGTAATCCCCAGGCTTGCTGAAAAGCTACAGGGCTTTGTGAATACGTTCTATGGAGGTATGTAGGATTATCCACTAAAAGCTCATGGAGTTATGATGGAATTTATAATTTTCATACTATTAATCCTTGCTTTCCCTCCGTTAGCGATTGTGTTGGGGATAGCATGGTTATGTTTGGGCAAGCCTCTTCATAAATCAGAAAAAACTTTAAAAGTGCTGCTGATCTTCTTCGTTGTAATGGCAATCCTGGGAGAGATCCTTGCTGCTATATAGTGTGCCTGTACAGTCTCGGTAATGTGGCTTTCTTTACGGTTTCCCTTCCAGTTTTGCCAAACAGCTTAGTATGGGTTCTGCCAGTATGGGAGCAATGTCGACGGCATTTGAGGGATGGGTGATGGAATTTGTAGTGATAAGCTCAGACAAGCCCGCAGCAATCAAACGCACATCTACGCCATCAGCGAAAATACCATGCACTGCGGCGCATTTAATCTCTTCAACATTATATTTTTTTAAGGCCTCAATGCAGCTTAAAATAGTGTGTCCGCTCGAAATGACATCATCTACGATCACGGCGGTTTGGCCCTCGTGAGCACCTAAATCTGGCAGCATTACCTCAACATCGCGATCGCCATGTCTATTCTTTTGTCCAATAACGTAGGCATGGCCACTTACTTTGGCAATGCTACTTATCCACTGCTCACTCTCGGAATCGGGGCCAACCAGAAACAAGTTTGGCTGGCCTTTTAACCAGTTCGCAAGTAAAGGTGCGCCTTGCACCACCACATTTGGCACGGAATATATTTCATCCAGGGAGTGATAGCGATGTAAATGCGGATCCACAGTCACTAAATAATCTATGTGATTAGAAAGCGACTGAGCAAATACTTTTGAAGTAATGGCCTCACCGTCGATAAAGCGCTTGTCCTGACGCATATAACTCAGATAGGGGGCTACCAAGCCAACGGATTTAGCACCCAAGTCTTTTAATGTATCAAGCAAGAAAATAAGCGGTAAATATTTCTCGTTGGGGTGGGATAAGTCTGCAACAACAATACAATGACAATTCTTCACCTTGCTTTGGATGCGAAGGTAAGACTCCCCATCGGGAAAATCACGTGAATTATATAAGCCAATCGACCAATCTAATTGCTTGCTTAGGCTTGCAACTAAGGGCTCAGAATTTAAAGAAAAGATCATTGATTGACTCATTACACTTTTCATCTTTTATTCCTGAATATTAAAGATGTCAGAGTTGTTCTGATAGAAATCAAGCGCATAACTTAACTCTCCGGTGCTGTTACTAAAAATAGTAAACAAAGGCTCGCCTTTTACCACCTTGCTCCCTGCATTTACATGCAGTCTTAAACCGGCATTCAAGGAAAATGGTGCCCCTGCCAATTTAGCCAACCGGGCAAGTTTGCGGTTATCGATATGGCTCACAAAGCCGCTCTTGTTAGCAACTTCTTGATGGTTATACCGAGCCGAGGTAAGTTCCTTGATTTGGCCCTGTGCCGCTCGAATTTTATTAAACTGAGTCAATGCTTGACCGCTTTCTAGGATTGATTTTGCCTTTTCCAACCCAGCCTCTATGCCTTGTCCATTGTCTAAATCAAATAAATTTGCCGCTAAAATCAATGAGCGCTCTTTTAAATCCATAGGCGCATCCTTTTTACAGCCTAACACGGCTAAAATGTCGCTCGCTTCCTGGCTCGGGCCTATGCCTTGGCCAACAGGTTTTGAACCGTCCGTTATAAGACACCGCACATTAATGCCACAAGCCTGACCCACCTGAGTAAACAGCCTGGCTAGCCGTGCGGCATTTTCTTGGGAACGGACTTTGGCCGTCTCACCGACGGGTATATCTATTAGTACATGGGTCGAACCGGCGGAAATCTTTTTTGACAAAACAGAGGCAATCAACTGGCCTTCACCATCCAGATCTAATGATCGCTCTATGCGGATCAGTACATCGTCTGCGGGACTAAGATTGACCGCTCCTCCCCAGACTAAACAGGCTCCCGTTTTGTCTACTACGCGTTTAATATCCTGCATGCTTAAACTGACATCGGTTAAGGTTTGCATGGTATCTGCTGTGCCTGCGGGGGAGGTGATTGCTCTGGAGGAAGTTTTGGGAATGATTAATCCTGCGGCGCTGACGATAGACACTAGGATGGGGGTTGTTCTATTTCCGGGAAGTCCTCCTATGCAATGTTTATCAAAAACTTTTTCATGCTCTTCCCATTGCAGTATCTTGCCGCAACTCACCATTGCCTGAGTTAAATAAACAATTTCATCGATACTGAGTCTTTTTCCTGCACAGACACTTAAAAAGCTCGCAATTTCAATGTCGGTATATCTGTGCTTACTTATGTCTTCAATAATTTTAGTTATTTCTTTTTTATCTAACTCTAAACCAAGAATTTTTTTCCTTACAAAGCCTAAAGAGCTAACTACCGGGGCATGAGAAATGGTTAGGTGTTGGCCTGCAAACGTATCTAATTGAGCCATTGCAATATCAGAGAGGCCTATCTGATCTGGTGCTAACTTTTCATTTCGAACAACATTCAATGTGGCAATTAATTCCTTATTGTTTGTCTCTAAAAGCACGCGAGCGTTTGAGCTAAAGCCTTCCGAGTGACAAATAAGGCAATCCTGGCGCATGTACACTATAGGCTCTTGGTGGGTATCAATCCCCATTGCATATGCTTTAAGGGTATACTTTTTAATTTTCATCGCTTCCCCCTGCTTTACGTCTTTTTAGTTAGCAAGCTCTTAGCCAGTGAGTTTACTTTTGTTTCCGGTTTGCTTTTGTAGGCACTTGATGACAACTCCAAGGCTTATGTTTGGCATTGTCCTTAACATTTTGGTCGACAAATTTGTAATAGCTCTCTTTAGTATGGGTCCACCAGTCATCATGCAAATCAGCTCCATGTTTTCTGATCACTTCTTCAATACCGTCCAGATCAATATGAGTAGCATCATAGGCAAGGTGGATTTCACCGTTTTTTATGTTGTAACTTACTTCATCTATCCCAAAAACCTTATCTATTTCAGAAACTAATGCGTCACTGTTCTCTTCGGTAACCATTTCTTAATTTCAGGTTTCGAACAACTAAGTTATGCTCTTTGACGCCAACTCTATGATCTAAATCGCTCATAATTTATCTCCTAATATGAGTGAGAACCTTGCTGTTGTTCTTCATTGATGCGCGCCAGGTTAAAGCCAGGATTAGTGCTTACTTAATATAAGCTAGTGCCTTGATATCTCTACTCTGCATAAGACCGTTAACAGACTTAACTGGGCTCAGTGATGTCAACAGCGTGTAATACCTTAACTTGTTAGTCATGGTTGCAAGCCTTTTTGCCGGCTTGGCGACTTTCCTATTGGCTTTTCAGTTTTGCACTCCTACATAAAGCTTAGACCCGAGCCTCAGGCACAGGTCAAGTAATTCCCTATGTTTTAGAATAAGTAGACCCTGATTAGTTAGATGAAAATAAGGAGGTGATAGGGGCGGCGACCAAAATTGCAGACTCTCGAGCTGGTGTTCTCTACTGCTTGGCATTTGTGAGAAATTCTTCAACCTGCAAATCTAGTTTTCCTTTCCACTTTCCCGGTAACTCGTTTTCGACTTCACTCAGAAAACCTGTTGAATCCTCGGTTGGGTTAACCTGATGTGCCGCTTTGGCCCATAGATAGCTTTTAGCTAAGAGTTCTGAGCTATCTTTGCCGCTTGTTTGCAACTTCTTCCAATACAGCTTAGCGGTGGGTGCATAGGCTTTTGCGATGTAACGAGATGAGGCAATTTCCATTAAATAAAGGGCCTTATTGGCGGTGGACTCGTCACCTTGTTGCTGACCTACAACCTCAAGGTACAGGGTTGCAAGTTTATAAGCCGCTTCTCCTGAGTCGTTATTGATGGCTTGCGTATACCAAAACTCGGCGTTCTCTAAATTGAAGACTTCTGAGTTGGAGAGGTAGATGTCTGCCAAGGTGACCTGAGCCTTAACCGCGTTTCGCTCGGCTGCTTGCTGGCACCAGTGTATTGCTAAAGGCAGGCTTCGTTCTTGCCAGGGAGTACCCAGGTACAAACGACCCATATCACAGGCGGCTTCGTAGACACCATTATTATACGCTTGCTTAAACCAATCGCCGGGCTTTTCATTTGAACCCAGGGCGATGTTTTGCTGCACACAATACCCATATTCCTGCTGGGCTACGGGTATGCCATTTTCAGCGGCAAACAAAAATAACTCGCATGCTTTACCCTGGTCTTGCTCTACACTTCCCCAGCCATGTTTATAAAATAATGCCGACGTGAAGTGCCCTTCTGGGGAGTTTTGCTTCACCAACCGAGAGAATATTTCAAACGACTGAGAATAGTCCTCTTCCGCGAGGGCTTTGTACCCCCTGGTCAGCAATTCCTTTGTATTTTCTGCAAAAGTGAGAGATGGGTAAGCCAGGCTACAGACGAGTAAAACAAGTCGTAACCGGCCCCCATTAAAGGTGTTATACATTCAGTTAATTTCTCGATGGATAAATGCCCTGAACCGCAATGACCCAGGTTACTGCAATATAGGGCATACGATTTTCATGAGCTTGGCTGCCCCCGGTATTTGTGACCGTTGTTGAAGCCGTCAGGTTGTTTTGTGCCACCAAACTAAAAGAAATGGAATCTGTGTTCATCATGACATCCGGCGCGTCGGTTGCGTATTTCCCTTCGCCAAGAGTGTTACCAGCCGGGCCTTTCGCTTCTGTTTTACCACTAAACGCATGAAGGCTTATTACCCCATCAATGTCTATATCGCCAGACACCATAGTATTCGCTGCATGAGAGTGAGAAGGCAATTGCGCTTCAGAAAGGGTTACCGACTCGGCCCCTCCGCGAGCGCCTATCTGATAATTGCTCAGACCGGGTCCATTTCCCCAGCCAATAAGGGCACGACCGCGAGTGTCGGGCAGGCCAAAGGTTGAACGTCCGTCTCCGCCATAGGTTGTTCCTACAATTGAGAATAGCGCGGTAAATTGACTGATCGATAAAAGCTGGCCATGGGCCAAACTGTATCCACGCGGTGCAAAGTTTCCTGCGAATGCACACATACTGCCAAGGAGCTGTGTGCCGTCGCCGGCGCAGGCTGAAGCACTAGAAGCAAACATTAACGCTGGTATTGCACTGGCGGTAACTAGCAGCTTAGTGGTGAACTTTTTCATAATCCTATTCCTTTATTAAAAAGGGTGGGGAAGCAAAATCAACGCATTACTGCTAGCGTTATGAACAAATTAAAAAGTTAAACATTAACTAGGCATTCGTTGGTCAATGTTTAACTTTCACAGTATAGGTTAAGTTTGAAACTGGGACTTTGATTATCTCTATTTTTTCAACAATGGCCGGTGGCTTATCCGCTGGGGCGGCTTTATGCCTGTAATGATGGAGGTTGCAGGTGTTAAAGAGCCCTAAATTTAGGCTGTGGTTATCGCTACTAGCTACACGCACTGCGCATTTTCGTTAGCGTGCGTTGCTCCTGCGCGGTGTAGTTTAAGCGATACTTGGTCATCACTGCATTGAAGCGTGCGAGGTATTCGCAGCGGTAGTCGTGCTTAGGTGGCAGCCATTCGGTTGGGCCCTTGGCACCTTTGGAGCGATTGAGGCTGTCGTCTACGGCGAGCAGGTTGTCCAGGTCGTTAGCAAAGCGTGCCTTTTCGCTGCGACTCCAATGAGCACCGCCGTGCTCGCTGGCAAATTTGAGCGGCACTATGTGGTCGATGTCTAAGTCATCGTCACTGGTAAACTGCTTACCCGAATAGGGATCCGTCCAGGCACCGAATGTAACCCGACATTGTTGCTGATCGTTAAAGCGTACCTGAGCCTGTGATTGGGCAATTAACACCTCGGCGCGGGTGTCCTGGCAGTCATTATCTTCATCCAACCAATGGGCCCAGTCATCGCGGTTATACTTACCACTGGCCTGGGGGTCGATATTGTTTTGCCCATAGCCTTTGGGTAAGCGGCCGCCTGCATCGAGGCAACTGGGTAAATCGGCATAGGCCTTAAAATTTGTCGTGCGCTGGTAATGGGCCGATTCGGGAGTATGGCAAATGCCACTTTTCGACATTTTGACCGTTTCGCCTTGGCAGGCGGGCAGAGTGAATAACAGGGTGATCGCAAAAAAGGTCGAGGTAACTGCTGTTTGGCTCATATAACTGCTTGTAGAGTCAAAAAATGCTTGTCCGCACAATAAAGTATTTTCAGAGTTAAGTCACTACTCAAAGCGGGGTTGAAGGCACCGCCTTAAAGCAAAAAAACCACCTTGCTACAAGAACAAGGTGGTTTGTGGTTGTGAACCAACAAAGGGGTTAATCAAGCATGTATACACGCATCATGGTTTGAGACGCCGTGCTACCCGACGCATCGGTCATTTGCACACGTAGGTGAACAAATTCGCCTGCGGCACCATTGTTTGGCAGGGTTGCAGTCCACTGACCATCCACCATCGATACGGTTGCCTGTTGCCATGCGCTTTCTGGTAGGCGCGTTGATACAGGGCGTAGCTGTAGGCCGATACACCTTCCGGTAAACAGTGCTCGCCAAAAGCGTATTGCACGCTTACTTCGCTCAGCGAGACTGTTTCTGCCGAGTCAAGTTTGGCGCCCAAGGCGATATTAAACGCTTCACCCGCAGGCACGCTGTTTTCAATATCCACTGGGATATCATAGGTCGGCATCAATACCGCCTGGCGACCCTGGGTCTCACTGTGAGTATTGAAGCTGTAAACACCGCGGAAGAATGAGCCTAGGTTATCCTTAACAGGTGAGCGCTCACCTACGCCACGGGCATAGTACTGGGTAGTCAGTTCAACTTCGGCATTGCTGTGTGGTACTTCAAGCATACCGTTGTTCGGGAAAACCGATTGACCGTCTAGTTTGACGCCAACCGCAGAGCTGCCATTGAAACCTGAGGTACCATCGTGACCTGCGCCATCACCAAAGGTGGCGAAGCGGAAGTAAAGCAGGTTGGTCTGACGGGCCACCATTGCCGAGCCGTTGGTTAGTAGGGCACCGGTACGCGGACCTTTAAACCAGCTAGTCTGCTCTTCACCTTCTGTCATTACACGAGGGCCATCAAAGTAACCGCCATTTGAGCCTAAACGGCTGCTTGGCATAACGATATTGGTCCAGGCATTCTTAGTTGTGGCGCTGTAATACTCTTCACGCTCAATTGGCAACATGATCATTTGCGGGCTACCGGTTGAGTAGAATTCG
Organism: Pseudoalteromonas sp. T1lg48; assembly: GCF_002964785.1. Taxonomy (GTDB): domain Bacteria; phylum Pseudomonadota; class Gammaproteobacteria; order Enterobacterales; family Alteromonadaceae; genus Pseudoalteromonas. The sequence goes on along the minus strand of NZ_PQCC01000002.1, from coordinate 130,321 downwards.
CCGGTGCTATTGGTCATGGCCATAACATCTGTCCAGGCTGGACGCTCGTCATTCTGTGAGTGATATTGGGCGGTGACCTTTCTCATCTTTTGTTCTTGCAACACGATTTGACCAGACTCGATCGCACCATCGGTAATGTGGTTAATCGAATAGGCATAGGGTGTGCGTTCGGCGGCAATACCCGACCAGCTGATGCGGTTGTTACCCGCTTCCACTTCTGCGGCTAATAGCTCACCTTGCTCGGCGCTGATATTAATCACAGGTACGCGCGGGGTACCGCTGATATTACCCTTGTAACGACCATGGCTTCCGCCACGATAGTGAATAACACCAATGGCGCCGGCATTCATGGCGTTACGAACCATGTAAGAGGTCACATAGTATGGGTGAGAGATAAGGGCAATTTTGCCTTCGAGGTCAAATTGACTCCAATCGGTGCTGTAGTCGCCTTCGCCTACGGCAACCACTTCGGCGCTGCCTTCACCGTGGAATGACAAGGCCTCACCCTGGTTTACATAGTCCAATACCACGCCACCTTGGGTGCGTACCTCGGTCTCTGGTGCCACTGCTCGGGTGGTAACAAATGAGCGGAAGCGGCTGTCATGGCCTTGTGACCAGGCGTACATATTGTTGACGTAATCCGGGGCTAGATCATAAGCGGCCAGCTTGGCGTTTTTACTGTCGTCCAGGGCATAGGTGAAGCCAAATGAGAAGCCTTGAGTCGCTAATGGTTTACTGGCCTTAAAGGTTACTTCTCGGGCATCGCGGGCATCAAACTGAAGCTGGCGATCTGTGGTCAGCTTGGCATCAAGATCCGCCATCATGGTGGCTGACTCAACTAAACCCGCAGTGGTGCTGTCGTTATCATAGGTCATGATATGGGCAACCACAGTGTAGTCACCGCTTGGTACGCTCACACTGGCATGGCCATTGTTAAGCTGTACATAGCGACCCCAGTCGTCTTCTTCGTTGATTAAATAGACCTTAGAAGGTGATGAAGCCGGCATACCACGACGGTCGGTCACATTTAGATCTAGGGTCACTTGTGGTTGGTCAATCCAGAATGAGATAGGCACAATGACCTGCTCATCGTCTGTTCCTACCGTTTTACCAATGATCTTACCCGTAATAGCGCCGTAGGCACCGTCGCGCAGGGCAATTTCGGGGTTAACCCACACTGGTAATTGCGCCGTTTTATTGGCGGCGATGGTGATTTCTTTTTCACCCAGGCCGGCAAAGGTGGCTGGCAGCTTAGTGATACCGTCTTCACCGATTAAATCCAGGCTTAGTTTCAGGGTGATGTCTTCTGCTGACAGGTTCTCAAGTGTGACTTGCGTCTCTGTATAGCTTGAACCATCGCCATGGCGGAATAGACCCAACTCTTGGTTTGGTGCAGAGATCACCGCCTGGGCAACGGCACGGTTGATATCCATAGGACCTGCGCCTTGCTCAAGTACATGAGCAGCGGATTCAACGGCAGAAGAAGTCAGTATTTGTTTTACCTCTTGTGGTGATAAGTCAGGGCGAGCCTGCATGACGATGGCCGCACCCCCGGCAACGTGTGGAGCCGACATTGAGGTGCCCGACAACGCCTTGTAGGCGGTGGCACCGGTACCACCCGAGGCGGCAGCAACAACATCTACACCCTGAGAGGCAATATCAGGTTTTGACGAGTGGCCATCCGGCGATGGACCACGAGATGAGAATGACGCTGTGTTATTTTCACGATCCAGGGCACCTACGGTCAATGCACTTGGCGCACAACCTGGTACGCCCACGGTTTCACGAGAGAAACTGTTACCGGCGGAAATAACGAATAGGGCTTGGTCGCTCAAGGCTTCAACCATATCCACAAGCGGGCCAGTACAGCTTGTGCCGCTGCCACCCAGGGACATATTTACGACCTGCGCGCCTTCTTCCACGGCCCAGATCATACCATTAAGGATACCGAACGTTGAGCCGCCACCGGCGTCGCTTAATACCTTCCCAACAATGAGGTCCGCACCGGGAGAAACACCCGCCCACAGACCATTTGACTCGGCACCGGTGCCGGCAATAGTGCTGGCGGTGTGGGTACCATGGCCGTTGAAGTCGTCAACCTTGTTAAAAGGCCAAATAAAATCACGCTCGGCGATTACCTTGCCAACAAGATCGGCATGGCTGGTGTCATAACCCGTATCGAGTACGGCTACTTTCACGCCGGCACCATTGTATTGTGCCGCCAGAGGGCCATAGGCGCCAGTTAGTGGCACGGTTGGCGTTAGTGTGGCGCTGCCTTGTGAGGTTTTATGTGCATGTACCATGGCGTCAAGCCAGACGCCTTTAATGCGGCTGTCGCCGCTGAAGCTTTGCCAAACTTGTGCAGCCTTGTCTTTGCTGATGGCAAAGGCGGCGCTGTCGATGATTTCCAGCTCACCGGTCAGTGAGACACCCTCAAAAGTGGTTGGTGTAACGCTGCCCGCAAGGGTGCCGTCTGTGTATTCGACAATGACTGGTAGTTTATCGGTTGAGGCATCGTCGTAGCCGGACTGATGTAATTTGGTAATGTTAAACAACTCTAAGTCGACGCCGTGGTTATCAACTAAGTTTTGTGATTTGGCGGTCAGCACATATTGGCTGTCGCCTCTACGAAATACGCTGGTTAACTGCTCTTGACCATTTTCATCGTGCAGGCGAATACCGCCTAGCTGACCATCCGGTTTTACAATTGCGCTGACCTTTTCGCCGGTGATCAGGGTAAATTGCAATTCTGCTGGGGAAAGCTCGGTGGCTGCTTGGGCTGTGCCTCCCATGGCTAGCATCATTAACGTTGCCAGGCGGGATTTGTTGAATAGTCGAGTCATGACTAGTTCCTATTTTGGTAATACACATGGTCAATCGAGCAGCTGGTTTCAGGTGAAAGTGTTGCCGACAACCTCGTCTTGTTGCCAAAAAGTTACCGGTGGGAGGGGTTTTGTTGCAATTCATTTAATGTACGATTTTGTACCTTTTGTGTGTCATATTGTCTGTTTTTCCGTTTTTTTATATATTTTTTTTCAATTAAAAACAGGAGGTTAAATTTTTTTTGATGTGATCTTGATTTTTAGCATTACGCAGGTGTTTGATGCTTATTTTTTACTATTGTTGACTGTTTGCAAATAGTGCGTCGGCGACATACCAAACCAGCTCTTAAAACTGCGGCTAAACGCCGAAAACTCCGAATAACCTAGGTTTAGCGCTAAGTTAGTGAGGTTTGGGCGTTGGCTTATCAGAACCTGTTGGGCCACATCCTTGCGTACTTGTTCCAGCAGATCCCGGTAGGAGGTGTGTTGTTCACTTAACAGGCGCTCTAACTTTTTCGGGTGCAGATCCAGGCTCTTGGCTATGCTCTCCTTGCTGCAATCGCCTGTGGGCAGCAGCATGTTAATGGCGTGACGGGTTAGCACTACATAGTCGACATGCTGTTGTAGCTGAAAACCCTGAAATTGACTCTCAACGATCTCGGCGAGCAGGTTGGCCTGCTGCAGTGGTGGCTGGCTTAACGTGTCGGCATTGAAAACAATGCTGTCTTTACGACAACTGCCTTGTACCGGGCAACCGAGCAGTTGCTCCAGTGCCAGTTTGGCGGCCAGGGGCAGGTGTTGTTTAAAGCCAATATGATGGGGCTGCCAGTCATCGCCAAGCATGTCTCTCAACACGCTGAGTATCAGGCTTAGCGTCAACATGCAGATTTGTGTGTATTGCTGGTGGTGGTTGATTTGGAGACTAACGGCCAGCTCGCACTGGTCCGCGCTCGGCGCGCCCAAGGTTAGGTTGACCCCCTGAGCATGGCGTTGGGCGCACTTAGCGCCGCATTCCAACGCTTGCAGCAGGGTCGGCTTTTGCACTATGTAGGCGCCGATTAACCCCAGCGTTGCTAAGCCCTGCTGTTGCCCTAGCTGGGCACCGAAATAGGGAAGCTGCAATTGCGCGGCGGTCATTTCTAGGAGCTCGGCAATTTGCTTGTGGGGGATCATTAGGTCCGGATCGGTAAACTGCCTCGGCAAGATGCATACCTGTGACAGTAAGTCCCAGGGGTCGGCACCAAGCCGCTCTACCAGCTCGGAGTAGCCGGTGAGAGAGCCGATGCGGGCATAATAGGGCATGGGGTCACCGTGGCAATGAAGTGATTTATATGTCTTATTATGTCATCACCATGTCGCATTTTGTCAAGATATCCTCCTGGATTTGTAACTACTATCTAAAGTCACCTCTTGTCTATCTCGGTGGGAGTAATAGAGGGTGAATCAATCTAACGTCAAATGAGGATACTTCTATGAGTAAGATGGCGGCAGTGGCAGTACAAAATGGCCAAATTAGTAACATTGACGTGGACATGCCCGTGCCAGCAGCGGGGCAAGTATTGGTCAAAAGCCTGGCCTGTGGTATTTGCGGCTCAGATTTGCATATTGCTCGCCACGGCGAAGAAGTGTTCGAGATTTACAAAAAGATGGGCGTCTTGCCAGAGGACCTACCGAGCTCCGCGCCAATCATGCTAGGGCATGAGTTTTGTGCGGAAGTAGTGAGCTATGGCCCACAGACATTACCGCGTTTTGCGCCGGGTACCCGGGTAACCTGTGCGCCAATATTGCTCACGCAAGGCGGTGCTGGCGTCGGGGTGACACCGGGTCTCAATGGCGCCTATTCAGAATATTTTATCCTTGATGCCGAGCTGCTTCTGGAAGTGCCTGCGCACCTAAGCTCTTTGGCAGTGACCATTACCGAGCCCTTAGCGGTGGGCGTACACGCGGTTAACCGCGCCGAAATCGACCGTGATTGTGTGGCCCTAGTCGCAGGCTGCGGCACTATAGGTTTGGCCACCATTGCGGCGTTGAAACACCTGGGTGTAAAAGAGATCGTTGCCTCGGATCTTCAAGCCAGCAAACGCGAAGTGGCTGAGCAATTTGGTGCCCTGTATACCCTAGACCCAAGCCAGGATGATGAGGTGAAGTTTACCAGTGACCTGGCTCAGGGCCGTCGCGTGGTGATCTTTGAGTGCGTCGGCATTCATCAACTGCTCAATGGCTTTATCGAGCGGGCACCCGCTAATTCTACCCTGGTCATTACCGGCGTACACACCGCTATGACGCAAGTGAACTTTGGTTATGCCACGGTCAAAGAAATGGATATTAAATTCTCGTATTACTACTCGGTTGAAGAATTTGCCACCGCGTTGCAAATGCTCGCCAGTGGCGATATCGCCTGGGAAAAAATGTGCACGGCCACGGTCGGTATGGACGGCATTGCCGAGGCTTTTAACACCCTGTTAAAGCCTAACGACCACATTAAAGTGATCCTTGAACCGGGCCGCCAGGGCGCATTGACCCCTTTTCATCACGATTAAAAATTGGGCATATCGGTGCCCCTAACTCACAATAATAATAAGCCTTTAAGGCACTGCAACAAGTAAGAGGAACACACTATGGCCTTACCTGATATGGTTAATCATCTCGAGCACCTGTTATGTGTGCACACCGAAGAGCAGCAAATCATTAAGAATGCGCTCCCTGGGGTGCATCTCTATCCTTTGGTGTTGGATGTAGAAAACGGGCTTTGGGTATTGCGGGTACAGTTTGAACCCAATGTGACGTTACCCAAGCACTTTCACACCGGCATCGTTCATCTCTATACCATGAGTGGTTGCTGGCACTATCTGGAATACCCGGACGACAAGCAAGTGGCCGGTAGTTACCTGTTTGAACCCGGTGGTTCCATTCATACCTTCCATACGCCGGCAAGTAATGAAGGTGTAACCGACACCTTTATGGTGGTGCAGGGTGCGAATATCAATTTCGATGCCGACGGTAACTATGTCAACATTATGGATGCGGGCTGGATAGAGCAGGCCATGTTGGCGGCGGCCAAAGAGCAAGGCATAGTACCTAGATACATCAAGCCAAAAGCAAGCTATGATTTTTCCGACAAATAAAAAGAATAAAAAGCGAGGAAACCTATGCTTGCACGATTACATGAGTATCAAAGCCTAGACCAATTTATTTCGTCCGCCTGCCACACTTATGGTGATAAAGACGCCTTTACCAGCGTGGGGAAAACCCTCACTTTTGCTCAGGTAGATACACTGGCAGAGCAATTCGCTGGCTATTTTTATGGTCAAGGGCTGCGAGCCGGGGATCGCATTGCCATTCAATTGCCTAATGTCAACCAATACCCCATTGTCGTTTATGCTGCCTTTAAATTGGGTTTAGTGGTGGTCAACACCAACCCCTTATACACGCCAAGGGAAATGCTGCACCAGTTTAATGACTCCGGAGCCAAGGCCCTGGTTATCCTGGGCGATTTGTATCCCAAACTGGATGCCATTTTGGCCGAGACGCAAATAGATCTGGTGCTTAGCACCGGCGCGGCGGATCTACTGCTTGAGAGCAGCGACCCCGTCGCCGAACACTGTGTGACCTGGCATCAGGCGCTGGCACAAGGGCAGGGTCAAGACTACCCACGCTCCACTGCGCAGCTGGATGATGTGGCGGTGCTGCAGTACACCGGCGGCACCACCGGGGTGTCCAAAGGAGCGCAGTTAACGCATAAAAATCTGATTGCCAACTCCTTGCAAACCAAGGAAGCCTTTGGTGATCGCTATGATGATGCCAGCGAGATCTTTATCTGTCCCTTGCCGCTTTATCATATCTATGCCTTTACCCTGAGCATTTTGATCAATACCGCCTCGGGTAATCACTCCGTGTTGATCCCCAATCCGCGCGATTTGGATGCCTTTGTCCGTGCCATTAAGCCGTTTCGTTTTACCTGTTTTGCCGGGATCAACACCTTGTTTGTGGGTCTGTGTGCGACCAGGGAGTTTACAGAACTGGATTTTTCCAGTTTGCGCTTAACCTTGTCCGGTGGCGCCGCTTTGACCACCACCGCCGCTAATGCTTGGGCCGAGGTGACGGGCTGCAGTATATCCGAGGGCTACGGTTTATCGGAAACCTCTCCCGTGGTTACCCTAAACCAACCGGGGCAGGAGCAAATCGGCACGGTCGGTTTACCGCTGCGCGACACCGAGGTGGCGCTTTGGGACGAGAATGACAAGGCGGTTGCCGACGGCGAAAGCGGACAAATTGTGGTGCGTGGCCCACAGGTTATGAAGGGCTACTGGAATCGCCCCGAAGACAGCGCCAAGGCGTTAACCGCCGACGGCTACTTTAAAACCGGTGACGTCGGCATTCGTTTGGCGAGTGGTGCCATAAAGGTGGTTGATCGCCTTAAGGACATGATCATCGTCTCTGGTTTTAATGTCTATCCGAACGAGGTCGAGGACGTGCTGGTGAGTCACCCAGCGGTGTTTGAGGCGGCCGTGGTCGGTAAGGCCGATGAGCGCACCGGCGAAGCGGTGCATGCGTTTATCACCGTAAAGCAAGACGTCGATGAGCGGGAGTTGCAGGCATTTTGCCGAGAGCAGCTCACCAACTACAAGGTACCCAAGCATATTCATATCTTAAAGGAGCTGCCTAAATCCACCGTGGGCAAAATCCTGCGTCGGGAACTCAGAGACGACGTTTAATGGCGACTCTAGCTCATAATAAAGGAAGCCCCAAATGATGGGGCTTTTTTATTAACGATTATTGAAGGCCTGGCGAATGGTTAGCTATCATAGCCGGGATTGTTGGCATCAAGCAGGCGTAATAACGCCGGCCAGGCCAAGGCACCGCCCAGGCCTTTAGTGACCGCCTGAGTTTGCCCTTCAATGCCATCGATAATTGGTTGTGGCACATGAATCAGTTGCTCTGGATCTTGGTTGGTACGTGCCTGTATGGCGCAGGCCGATTCCAGGGCATACATAAATAAGAAGGCGTCTGCCACCGTCGCCCCCGTCGTCAACAGGCCATGGTTACGTAGGATCAGAAAGTTGTTGTCCTGCAAGTCTGCAACCAGGCGCGCTTTTTCCTCCGGGTTAAGGGCGATGCCTTCATAGTCGTGATAGCTCAAGCCGCTGTGCACCACCACCGCCTGTTGCGAGATGGGCAATAGCCCGTGCTTGCATGCCGACACCGCTACGCCATTGGCGGTATGAGTGTGAATAATGCAATGGGCGTCGTCGCGGGCTTCATGGATGCAACTGTGAATGGTAAAGCCTGCGGGGTTCACCGGGTAGTCGCTGTGATGCAACTTATTGCACTGTTGGTCGACGCGGATCAGCGATGAGGCGGTGATCTCATGAAACATCATGCCATAGGGATTAATTAGGAATTGATCCTGGGTACCCGGGACACGCATGGATATATGAGTGAAAATTAAATCATCCCAGCCGAAGTGGGCGATCAATCGATAAGCCGCGGCGAGTTCAACCCGCGCTTGCCATTCTTGGGGTGAAACCTGATCTTTCATTATTACTCCTTATTAACAGGGCCTTTTACCAAGGAACCTTACGGGTGATGATGTCTTTAAACATGACCCAGTCGCCGAGAAAGCTGTAAAACGGGTAGGTGAAGGTGGCCGGTTTGTTTTTTTCAAAAAAGAAATGACCAACCCAGGCAAAGCCATAGCCGATAAGCGGCATTGACCACAACCATATATAATGGCCGCTGATAAGAGCCGCAACCAGGACGGTGAGTACCAAGGTACTGCCAAGCACATGTAAGCGTCGGCATACTTTGTTTTTATGCTCCTGCAGGTAATAAGGATAAAACTCCTTAAAGCTGCTAAAGCCGTCTTTATCTGAGACATGGCCCATGGGTGTTCTCCTGTTGAGTTAATAACCTGCGTGCCAGTTGATCATAATTGTTATAGTCAGCCGCCAAAGGGTGTTGCACCTTATCAGCACACTTATTAACAATATGCTGGAAATTCGCACTGCGCTTGCTATTGTGGGCCTAATAATTGATTTTTTAGGTCAAGCAATGCGGACAATTTCATCATGGTGGGTCAGTGCTATGGCCGAAACCTTTAAGTGGCATGGTTTGCCTATTACCACCTTGTTCAATGACGCTAATATCGCCCTTGATTCCCTAACGGTGAAGGACAGCCGTTATCCACAAAGTAATGTCAGCATTTTGTGGGGTGAAGCGCAAAGGGCCATGGAACAAAAAGGCGAGCACATTAACCTGGGTATTGCCGTTGGTGGCAGCATGACTGTGAGGGCCATTCCTGTCATAGGTTTAACCTTACTAAAACAAGGCAGTGTCCTGAGTGCCTTTAAATTGATCTTGCGTTATCAAAAGCTGATAGGCGATACCACCAATGCCCAGCTTATCGAGCAGCAACCGGGACAGGCGCTGCTGCGCTTTCATTTTGCCTCCAATACCTGTGCTATCGGCACGCAGAGCTATGAAGCGGCGATGGCATTTTGCGTCAAAATTGCCCGCACCGTGGCTGGCAAGCAGTGGCGGCCGAATCGTGTAAGTGTGCAGCGTCGGGAGCCCTGCGAACAACTTGAGCGGTACTTTAACTGTGCCGTCGAATATGGTGCGCCCAGCCATGAAATACAATTTCAGGCCGATGTCCAGGGTGCAAGCTTAGAGCTGCAACAAGGGGTTATGGCTCAAAAGCACAAGGCCATCAGCCAGGTGTTGACACTCTTACTAGAGCAACAGCTGGCTAGCGGTGAACTGAGCTGTAAAAGCATGGCGCAGAGGCTAAGCATGAGCGAGAAGACTCTGCAGCGGCGTCTGAGCGCAGAAGGCACCAGCTATCGCACCGTGCTCGATACTCTGCGGCAGGAAAAAAGCTGTGCGCTATTACGGGAGTCGACGTTAAGCCTCAGTGAAATTGCCTACCTGTGCGGTTACAGCGAGCTCAGTGCCTTTCATCATGCCTTTAAACGTTGGTTTGCCGTCTCGCCGAGTCAGTATCGTCATGACAAAGCCTTTCTCTGTGCCCCTCAAGAGGAAATAATTTATGACGCGTAAACAGGCGGATGAATAATTTAGTTATATCTAATAACCAGCGCGCCGATTTCGGGGATAGCGCGTTTACCGCCAGATCCGTTACACTTATAGCAATAAGCCGTTAGTTAATACTAGGAAACCGCCATGCGTCATGAGATTTGGCAGCAGCTAAGAGAAGAAGCGAATCAAGTCGTTACCAAAGAGCCCTTGTTGGCATCCCACGTTTATTCTTGCGTGCTTAATCATGATTGTTTGGGCTCGGCGCTCAGCTTTATTGTTGCCAACAAGCTGGCAGACGCCGTGGTCTCAGCCTTTACCATTCGCGAGCTATTTGATCAGGCCTTTGTGGAATGCGATGCCTTGTTGACCCATGTGGCTCACGATATTAAAGCGGTGCGTGACCGCGACCCGGCGGTGGACACCTATTTGATGGTGATTTTAAACCTCAAGGGTTTCCATGCCATTCAGGCGCACCGTTTAGCTCATTGCCTATGGCTTCAAGGCCGTAAAGAGCTGGCACGCTTCATCCAAAGCCGCAGCTCGGAAGTGTTTGGCGTTGATATTCACCCGGCTTGTAAGGTCGGTCACGGCATCATGTTCGACCATGCCACAGGTATTGTCGTCGGTGAAACGGCAGTGATTGAAGACAATGTCTCTATTTTGCAGTCAGTGACCTTAGGTGGTACGGGTAATGAGTCTGGCGACCGTCACCCGAAAATCCGTGCCGGCGTGTTAATTGGTGCCGGTGCCAAAGTGCTGGGTAATATTGAGGTCGGCGAGGGCGCCCGTATTGGTGCCGGCTCCGTGGTGCTCAGCCCTGTGCCCGCACACACCACCGCGGTTGGCGTGCCTGCTAAAGTGGTGGGCCGTCCGGATTGTGCTTGTCCGGCCGAGTCTATGAATCAGAACTTTTTGGATGACGAACCGGAAAATAAATCCCATACTAGTGCCATGCTCTAAAACTGAACAGCAGGGAAAAGTATGGCAAAAAATCAATTGGTTATGGCCGTCTCAGCGGCCTTTTTTGTGGGGTTGGGAAGCGGTTATGTGCTGTTTGCCGACACCGAACAAGCAATGATATCGACCGCATCTAAGATCGCTCCTTCCCAGAGCGCAGTGCTATCTCCCACCGCCGCTCCCGCTTTCGTGGTTGAAAGCGACACCCCCGACAGTAACCAGGAGCTTCTGGCCGAACCACTTCTGGCCGAACCACTCCTCGACGAGTCACCGACTACCCTTGCCGAGATTACTGAACCTGAAAATGGGGGGCAGAGCTTGGAAGAAACGGCGCAATTAGCACAGCAACTGGCCCAGGCAAAGCAAGAGATAAAAGTGCTACAGCGCGCCCTAAAAGGGCCCGAGGAAATGGAATCCCAACTGCAGCAGCTGTTTGAACAGGAAGCCCGCGATGAAAGTTGGGCCTACCTGACGGAGACCCAAACCAGTGATTTTGTTTTCAGTGAAGGCTTTGCCGACAAGGTAGCCCTAGATAAGGTGCAATGTAAAAGTACCGTGTGTCGTATTGAGTTCTCCGCCTTGGAGGGCGTAACACTCGACCCGCGCACCGACTGGCGCCAGCTGCAATCACGTCTTGACAAGCAGCCCTGGTGGCGCCAATTCCAACGCACCAGCGCAGTGAGCTCCGATGGCTCCCTTAGCTTTTGGGTTGAACGCAAACCACCTGAGTCATAATTTCCCCATCGGCAACCACGGTTGTTAATTGCTGCTGTGGTTGCACCTGAGTCACCGATTTGACAATGCCTTGTTCACTTTTAGTTATGCTGTAACCTCGGGCTAATACCGCCAGCGGGCTGATGCTATCGAGTCTGGCCGCCAGTTGCGCAAGCTGAGATTGTGCCTGATAGAGCTGCTCTTTTTGTACCGCCACCAAGCGCGTAGATAACTGTTGCAACTGGTATTTCGCTGCTGCCACCTGAGTACCCGGGTTGGTGCGCTGCATCCGCATATTCAGCTGGTTTAAATGTCCCCGCTGGTGGCTTAAACGCCCTTCCATGGCGTGGTGCAGGCGCATTTGCAGCTCATCTAAACGTTGTTGCTGCTGCATCAATTGATTGGCCGGGTGTTGTTGCGACAGACGGCTTTGCAGCCGTTGCAGTTGCTGTGCGCGGTCATGCAGCAGGTGACGCCAGGCACTGTAAAGGCGCTGTTTTTGGTGATGTATGGATTGCTTGAGCTGTATGCTATCGGGGCTTACCAGCTCCGCCGCCGCCGAAGGCGTGGCAGCGCGAATATCGGCAACAAAGTCGCTGATGGTGGTGTCGATTTCATGGCCAACGGCGCTGATCACCGGCAATTGGCTGTTAAAAATGGCATGAGCCAGGTGTTCGTTATTAAAACACCAGAGGTCTTCCAAACTACCGCCGCCGCGACCGACGATCAGTACATCCACCTCGTTGCGGGCGTTGGCCAGTTGCAGTTTGTCGATGATCCCCTGATGGGCGGTGTCGCCTTGCACCTGACAGGGATAAATCACCACTTCTAACTGCGGTGCCCGGCGTTTTAATACGGTTAAGATGTCCTTGATGGCGGCGCCGGTCGAGGAGGTGATCACCCCGACTTTATTTATGGTACCGGGCAGGGGCTTCTTATGGGCGGAGTTAAACAGGCCTTGTGCTGCCAAGCGCATTTTCAAGGCCTCAAACTCTTGTTTTAAGGCGCCTTCACCGGCGGCTTCCATATGCTCAACGATAACCTGGTAGTCGCCACGGGGTTCATACAAGGAGACCCGGGCCTGCACCTGAACCTGGTCGCCGTCTTTGGGGCGGAACTTGGCGTAACGGTTATTACCGCGCCACATGGCGGCGCGTACCTGCGACTTGTCGTCTTTTAAAGAAAAGTACCAATGTCCGGAGGCGGGGGCGACAAAGTTAGAAATTTCACCGGTGAGCACAATCGAGGCAAAGCCACGCTCCAAAATAGTACGGATCTCACGGTTAAGTCGTGATACCGTATAAACGCTCTGCTTAGCGGCGGAATTTGATTGTGAATACATAGTGATAACACGCCTTGTAAAAACTTGGAGCAGTTTATCATAAATAAAGCGCAAATTTTATTTTACTCGCCTGCACATCGCTGATAAAATGCCGCCGCAACTCCACCCAATCACCAATTCGTGAGAAGTTGCCAATGCTTAGGATCGCTAAAGAAGCTCTTACCTTTGACGACGTACTATTAGTACCTGGTCATTCTACTGTTTTACCGCACACAGCGGACCTTACCACACGCCTTACGCGCGGCATATCGCTGAACCTTCCGCTTGTTTCTGCATCTATGGATACAGTAACCGAAGCGCGTTTAGCCATCGCCCTAGCACAAGAAGGCGGTTTGGGCTTTATCCACAAAAACATGACCATCGCTGAGCAAGCAGCGAATGTTCGTAAGGTAAAAACTTACGAAGCGGGCATTGTTTCTCAGCCTGTCACTGTGCCAGCCGATTTAACCATCGCCGAAGCCGTTGCTCTAGCTGAAGAAAAAGGCTTCTCAGGTTTCCCTGTAACCGACGCCGAGAATAACCTTGAAGGTATCGTTACCAGCCGTGACATGCGTTTTGAAACCAAGCTAGAACAGCCTGTTTCAAGCGTAATGACCAAAAAAGACAAGTTGGTTACCGTTAAAGAAAACGCCAGCCGCGAAGAAATTCTTGGTCTAATGCACGAAAATCGCATCGAAAAGATCTTAGTCGTTGATGACGCCTTTAAACTAAAAGGCATGATCACGGTGAAGGACTACCAAAAAGCGATGGACAAGCCAAATGCATGTAAAGACGAGCAAGGTCGTCTGCGTGTAGGTGCAGCCGTAGGTGTTGGTGCCGGTACCGACGAGCGTATTGCAGCGCTGGTTGAAGCGGGCGTGGACGTACTACTTATCGATACTTCACACGGTCACTCTCAAGGCGTTATCGATCGCGTGAAAGCCACTCGTGAAGCCTTCCCTGAACTACAAATCGTTGCCGGTAACGTAGCGACCGCCGAAGGTGCGATTGCCCTAGCTGACGCCGGTGTTGATGCGGTTAAAGTCGGTATCGGCCCAGGTTCTATCTGTACTACTCGTATCGTAACCGGTTGTGGTGTTCCACAAATCACCGCGATTTCTGATGCGGTTGAAGGCCTAAAAGGTCGTGACATTCCGGTTATCGCCGACGGTGGTATCCGTTTCTCTGGTGATATCGCTAAAGCACTTGTTGCTGGTGCATCATGTGTCATGGTGGGCTCAATGCTTGCCGGTACCGAAGAATCACCGGGCGAAGTTGAACTTTATCAAGGTCGTTACTATAAGTCATACCGTGGTATGGGTAGCTTGGGTGCGATGAACCAGAAAGAAGGTTCTTCTGATCGTTACTTCCAAACATCAAAAGAAGCCGAGAAGCTGGTTCCTGAAGGTATCGAAGGCCGTGTTGCTTACAAGGGCCCAATCGCCACCATTATTCACCAGCAAATGGGCGGTTTGCGCAGCGCCATGGGCTTAACGGGTTCAGCAACCATTGCCGAGCTTAATACTAAGCCGCAGTTTGTGCGCGTTACCGCAGCCGGTATGGGTGAGTCGCACGTACACGATGTGCAAATCACCAAAGAAGCGCCGAACTATCGTCTGGGCTAATCGCCAAGATAGACGAAAACAGGGCTAGCAAGTGCTAGCCCTTACTAATTTCTGATTAGCGAATTAACAATGCGCTAATCCAATTTCATTTAATTTAGATGAGATCGCAATGAGCAAAGATATCCATGACTCCCGTATATTGATCCTTGACTTTGGTTCACAGTACACGCAATTAATCGCCCGTCGTGTGCGTGAAATTGGTGTTTATTGTGAGCTGTGGGCTTGGGATGTAACGGAGGAGCAAATCCGTGAATTCAACCCACAAGGTATCATTCTATCTGGTGGCCCAGAGTCAACGGTAGAGCAGGGCAGCCCACGTGCGCCTGATTACGTATTCGAAGCGGGTGTGCCGGTTCTTGGCGTATGTTACGGCATGCAAACCATGGCCATGCAGCTGGGCGGTAAGGTACATGGCTCTGATAAGAAAGAGTTTGGTTACGCGCAAGTTGAAAAAGTGGGTAACTGTGCACTATTCGAAGCGATTGAAGATCACCTGGGTGAGAACGGCGCTGGTTTATTGGATGTATGGATGAGCCACGGCGACAAGGTTGAAGCCATTCCACCTCAGTTTGCCACCACGGCAAAAACCGACACCTGTCCACATGCGGCCATGTCTTGGGAAGAAAAGCGCTTCTATGGCGTTCAGTTCCACCCGGAAGTAACGCACACGCTACAAGGCCAGCGCCTGCTAGAGCGCTTTGTGGTTGATATCTGTGGCTGTGACAAGCTATGGACTCCGGCGCAAATTATCGAAGATGCGATCGCTCGTATTAAAGAAAAAGTCGGTGACGACGAAGTAATTCTTGGTCTTTCTGGTGGTGTTGATTCATCGGTTGTGGCCATGCTTATTCACAGAGCGATTGGCGACAAACTGACCTGTGTATTCGTAGACAACGGCCTACTGCGTTTAAATGAAGGCCAGCAGGTAATGGACATGTTCGGTGACCACTTCGGCCTGAACATAGTGAAGGTTGACGCCGAAGAGCGCTTCTTGAAAGCCCTTGAAGGCATTGATGAGCCAGAAGCTAAGCGTAAGGCCATCGGCCACACCTTTATCGAAGTATTCGACGAAGAAGCAGGTAAGCGCGTAAACGCAAAATGGCTTGCTCAGGGTACCATCTACCCAGACGTAATCGAGTCTGCGGCGTCTGCTACGGGTAAGGCACACGTGATCAAGTCTCACCACAATGTGGGCGGTCTTCCTGAAGATATGGAGATGGGTCTGGTTGAGCCACTGCGTGAGCTGTTCAAAGACGAGGTACGTAAGATTGGTCTTGAGCTTGGCCTGCCTTACGACATGCTTTATCGCCACCCATTCCCGGGTCCGGGTCTAGGTGTACGTGTACTGGGTGAAATCAAGAAAGAGTACTGTGATCTACTGCGCCGTGCCGATGCGATTTTCATCGAAGAGCTACACAATGCCGACCTTTACCACAAGGTAAGCCAGGCATTCACCGTGTTCTTACCGGTACGTTCGGTAGGTGTAATGGGTGATGCCCGTAAATACGACTGGGTTGTAAGCCTACGTTGTGTTGAAACCATCGACTTTATGACGGCGCGTTGGTCACACCTACCCTATGACTTCCTAGGTAAGGTTTCAAACCGTATCATCAACGAAATCGACGGTATTTCTCGCGTGGTTTACGATATCTCAGGTAAGCCACCTGCGACTATCGAGTGGGAATAATTCCCACGTATCTCATGATGAGATAAGCACATTAAAAAAGGGCTGGTAACAGCCCTTTTTTGTTATTCGAAATGAATGCCGGTGATATCGTATTCCTTGATATAGCGTTTGCCGTGCACATCGCTAAAGTAAAACTCCATCTCTACCCGTTTGCTTAACGCCCCATTGTGCTCAAGAATGTCGATGAGATAGTAGTCGACGCTAGGCTGATTGATGTTTTCATAGCGCCTATGTTGGGTGACCTTGAACTTGGTGGGGTGGCCAATTTTATCGAAGTAAGCGAACAGGGTTTGCAGCCCTCGCTTGTAAATATCCTTGTTCTTCTGCGATGCCTTGGGGTCGCGATATTTTAATAATGGCGCCGAGCGCTTGCTGTTTACTGCGCTGATAAAGTCTTTAATGATCTCTTCATGAGGGGTCACCTTGGTGGCCTGCGTTTCCTTCACCGCTTTCTTTAATTTTTCCGACAAGGGGTAAATATTTGCCAGGTATGCTTGGTAGTCGGTCGCAGGGCTGGTGTAGCTGAAATAGTGCGGCAGGCCTTTATCATATTCGGCCTTTAATTTTTTATAGCCCTCGGGAATTTGCTGCGAATAGGACGAGAAGAAATTGTATCCGGCCTTGTGATCGAGATGATAAAAATCGCTCTCATCAACCAGTTTTGAAAAAAGCAGGGTATTAAAGTCTAAAAAGTTTTTTTGGTTGCTAAAAACAAAGACATCACTGATCCACACCTGTTCGTCTTTTTTGATGCTGAGGGTGAATTCGTAAAAGACCTTGTCTTCTTCGGGCTTAAAGGTGAGGCGCTTCTTATTCACCTCATGGCTTTTATCGCTGAGAATACTCTCGCTAAGCGACAACTGGTATTGCTCACCGAGTGCCAAAATTTCATCCGCGACCTCAATATTTAGGTAATTCTTTGCCAGGGTCGGCGTGCTTGCCAGCAGGGCGAGGGTGGTACACAGGGGCACTAGCCAGCGGTTGGTTTTATTCATCTTAACGTCCTTATTAGCTTGTTAGCGCCTTGGCCATAGTCATGCCAAGAAAGCGCTATCCATTTGATTTCTATTGGCATCCGTTTCAATGCCAAAGAGGCCGTTAAGGAAAATAGCAAGGCGCATATTAGGGTGTCAATCTGCTTGTACCTATATTTTTTCGTCAGTTTAGTGCGAGTAAAAAGGCGGCAGTTAGGAGGGGGTAGGGGGTCTGTAAAGAACCGTAACAAAACGGATGTTACGCAAAATCTTACGTTATCATGCCGGATAATAGATGGTTTTTTCATCGTTTGTTTATTTTCATAGCAGTTGAACGGGTACGGCGATATTTTTTCTTTACCTTTATAAAAACCTCATTATAATGCGTCGACATTGCAGGGGCGTAGTTCCAATTGGTAGAACAGCGGTCTCCAAAACCGACGGTTGGGAGTTCGAATCTCTCCGCCCCTGCCACTTCTTTCCTTAGCGTCTTTACGCTACACTGGCAGCCGCCAAATGCAGTTATTAATTTCCCTATGCAATCACAGTTAGCCGATATTTTTGCTATACAGCCGGTGCGTTTACGCGCAGCTTACCGAGCGCATGACACACAGCCTCTTGATGGTGAACAGGTCCAAGGTTCACAACCCTTGTCTGGCCCCTTGGCCGAGGATATTTTGCGTCTGCTTCCCGCAGGGAGCGAGGTGCACCTGGGTGATGTGGACACACCACAATTGCAGGGTAATCGCGTGTACCTTCCCGGCACCGATTTGTCCGTGGCACACAAACAGGCCTTGTGGCAGCAATTGTGTGAGTGTGAACAGGTGTTAATCGATGCATAGACTGGCGCCTTTGGGCGAACAGCACCTGGCGGACATGATGGTTATTGAGCGAGCCTGTCACAGCCATCCTTGGAGCGAGAAGCTGATGCGCTCTTGTATGTCCGGACGCTATTTTTGCACTGGAGTCTTCAGTGATAACACGCTCTTGGGCTTTTATGTCGCCGAGCAAGCTGGCCCCGATATTACCTTGGTGGATATTTGCGTTGCGCCGAGCCACCAAGGGCAGGGCTTGGGCAAGGTGTTGATGCAATCGCTCATTAAGGACTCGACTGCGCGTAATGCCGAGTTGATGTTTTTAGAAGTGCGTGAAAGCAATGCCGCCGCCATCGCCCTGTATGAAGGCTATGGCTTTATCACTAACGGTGTGCGCAAGAAATACTATCCCGATGGCGAAGATGCCTTGTTAATGATGAAACCTTTGATGGGTGATGATTAGTCATCCAGTATCCGTTAACAATAGCTTTGCCTCGCTTGCCCTCATCCTTGGTTTGATGCATTACTATCGTTGCGCCTAGGTGATTAGGTGCTTGCAGGATAGCTCCTCGTTTTCGTTTTTATTTTAACTTTTGGCAAGAAGCCTGTTAAAAGCATTCAAAAAAGCCTGTTCTAAATCCACCATTTGCTCAGAGCTAAGGGCTTTTTTCATGGATGCATAGGATATTGCTTGGTGTGCATAGCAAACCAACTCGGCTTTATCCCAGGCGTCTCGTAGCCTTGCATAGTCGGCTAAATCAGACCATTGTGACAAATAGGCGTTGACTATCTCTTCCTTGTTTTCACCTTCGGGCATTCTATAAATGTAAGTACCGTCGATGAAGGGATGACTTATACAGGCGTCACTCCAGTCGAAAAAAATAAACTTATCATTTACTTGGGCAATATTCTCGATGTGCAGATCACCATGCACAAGCGTATCGGGCAGATCAAAGCTTTCTAATTTTTCAACCGCCAGTTTTACCTTGAGTACTATCCCATCCTTGTTAATTCTGAAGTCATCTGCAAGGTCTTGTGTTATCTCACTATCATTTAATGCGTCACTTAATTGCTCTGGAAGATCAGCTATCCGTCTAAGTAAACAACCACTTTGCAGCAGCTCATCGAGGTGCTTGGTAGAGTGTCGTTGCAGCCTGGCTAGGCGTTGAAAAGCTTTTGACCATAAGCTGTTATCTGCATCTTCGGGTAGCCCCCCGCCAAAGTCTCTAGTTATCATCCACTGCTGCTCGCTTGAGCTGCATATAGTTTGAGGCACATATTCAGGCATCAGTTCTGAAAGCTTTGCACACAGCTGGGACTCATTAGAAAACATAGGTAGAAAAGCCGCTGCCTTGAAAAAGCACAGACCCTCGTTGGTATTTTGCTTAAAGATTTGGCCTAGGGCCCAGCCGGAAACCTTTTGTAGTTTACCTAATGGCTCAAGGCCAAGCTTTGCAAGGTTCTGATTTGTCCACGACTGCACCCGTTCAAGCCATTCAGGCGAGTCCCAATTTAAAAACGTGTCCATAGTTTATCGTTCTCGTTATGTAATTTTATTTTTTAGCTACTGTGTGGCAAGTGACTTAAGAGAGTCTCTTAGGCGTTTGGGCTTGTGGTTGTAAAACAAAGCGGATGGCGTGTTCAAGCTTAAGCACGGGGTATTCGTGGTGCTCACACTCGCCGTTGCGCAGCGATAGCTCGAGCTCGCTGGCGGCATCGGCCACGGCGTTAAAGCCAAAGCAGCTGGCACTGCCCTTAATGCTGTGGGCAATTGCCTGCAACTGCTCCCACTCCTTGGCCTTCTGGTGAGCCAAGACCTGCTCAAGGTAGTCGGGGAGTTTTTGCTTGTAGTTTTCATTGATCTGTAAAAAGCGCTCGCTTTTAAGTATGTCATCCCACTTGGAATTGGCTTCCTGCTGCAAGCTTAAATAGGTAGCCAGGGTATGTTCGAGCTGCTCCTTGTCGATGGGTTTGGCCAGCGCCTTGTCACAGCCCGCCTCTAAATAACGTTCAATATCGTGTTTCATCACGTTGGCGGTCAGGGCAATGATGGGCCCATCGTAGGCAGCATGGCGCAGCATTTGCGTGGCTTCTTCACCACCCATTACCGGCATCTGCATATCCATTAAGATCAACTGGTAATCTTTGACCAGGGCCTTTTCTACCGCTTCGGCGCCGTTATTGGCAAAGTCTGGAGTGATCCCCCAGCGCTCCAACAATAAGGAGATAAGCGCCTGGTTGTCCTGGTTATCCTCAGCCACCAGAATCTCACCGTCAAACTGCTGCCAGCTTAAGGTTGGTATTGGTTCTTTCACTGGTTGCATTTCTTCGGTGCCATGATAGAAGTCTTGGGCTTCATACACCTGGTTACAGTTGATCTGTACGGTAAAGCGACTACCAATACCTTGTTGGCTATGAGCACGGACATCACCACCTAATAATTGCGCCAGGTTTTTAGCAATACACAGGCCCAGGCCGCTGCCGCCAAAGCGACGTGTGGTGGTGGTGTCGGCCTGCTCGAAGGGTTTAAAAATACGGGTCAGTTCCTGATCCGAGATGCCTATGCCGGTGTCGCTGACCACACACTCAAGCACATCGTCGTGGTAACTGACATCCAGATGGACCTGGCCTTTGGCGGTAAACTTCACCGCATTGGTGAGGATATTGAGCAGGATCTGCTTAATGCGGGTTTGGTCGCTGTTAATGTATTTAGGTAAGGGGAACTGGTAGTTAATGGCAAACCCCAGTTGTTTTTGTTGCGCCTGAGGTTCGACGATGGAGTTCAAGTCGTCAAACAGCTCAAACAGTGACACCGGCTCGCGGTTAACGGCCAGCTTTTCCGCCTCAATTTTCGATAGATCCAAGATGTTGTTGATCAGTTCCAGCAGGTGGCGTGAGTTGCGCAGCACGGTGGCGAGCTGATGTTGCACCTTGTCATCGTCTACCTGGTTGTTTTCCAGCAGCTGCTCGGTAAAACCCATGATGGCGGTTAAGGGTGTGCGAATTTCATGGCTCATATTGGCCAAAAAGCGGCTTTTTAACTGGTTGGCCTGCTCCGCCTGCTCAATGGCCAGCTCCAATGCCTTGTTGGTTTTTTCTAGCTCCAGGGTGCGTTCCTCAACCCTCTGTTCCAAGGTGTCTTTATATTCCTTGAGCTCGCCCTGAGTGCGATAAATCTTGTTCACCATGTTGTTAAAGTCGCTAAACAACTGGCCAACCTCATCGGTGCGCTTGTCATCAAGGCGCACGGCCAGATCGTTGGCGCCGACGCGGTGACTGGCGGCTCCCAGTTGCTCTATGGGATTGAGCAGTAAATTACGTACCACGATAAAGATTAACACGGGCAGGGTGACGATGGAGATCAGCACGATCAGCGCGGTGATGAGACTGATCACCTTACCGGCCTGATAGAGCATTTTTTTAGGAATGCTGGTAACGAAATAGTGGCCGTCGGGCATTTGCACACCGTAGAGCATGCGTTCAGTGTTATCGACGCTTTCCAGCACAATTTCATTAAGACGGCCATTGTCGGCCCAGAGATCTATGGCTTCTAAATCCTGCTCGCTGAGCGTCTTACCCAGCAGCGCATGGTTGGAACTAAACAGCACCTTGCCTTGCTCGGTCAGCAATAAATTCAAGGTGTTATTGTAGGGAGCCTCTAAAATTGCAGTATTTAGCACGGTCGGCTGCACCCGCACTATGATATGGCCAAGCAGTACCGGACGCTCCAGGTGGTAGTCCGGGGCAAACACTTTTTGCGCAAAGTAGAGGGTGGTTTCGCCATTGTCTTCTTGCACCATAAATTGTTGGCGACGCAAAGAGCTGGTAAGCAACTGCTCGAAAAAGGGGTATTGCTGTGGTGCACTTTGCAGCGTGGTGGAAAAATAGGCGTAACTTTTTTGCGTACTGGAGACAAAGTTAATACTGAGAATATCTGGATAGGCCTCGGTATAACTGCTAAAGACGTCGAGCAGCGCACCCAAGTGGGCGGTGTAATAGGTGTTGGGGCGGTCAATCTGGTGTAAAAAGTTTTGCAATACCGGCGAGGTGCTCAGCAGCTCTGTGGTGGAATGGTAGACATTGAGCGAGTGAAACACCTTGTTTTGTTGCTGTTCAACAAAGCGGCTGACAATCAATTGCGCCTGTTGCTCCGAGGAGCTGGTGACGTTGGTGAGGGTAAAGCCACCTAAAAACAGCAAGGGCAAGATCACCACCGGGGTGATGTACCACAATAAGCGAATGCTTAGCTTGCTCGTCTTCATGGTGTGCGCCTCCTTGCAACGTCTTAAAATGGCCTGAGCGCGTTATGGTAAACACCACAACAAAAAAATTATACAAAATGCTCAGTAATAATACACATAGGTGGGCCATGAAGTCACTTTTACTTGTATTCGGCGCTTTTGTGCACACCCTAAAGTCGGTATAATCTCGGGCATTAATGTCTTTAAAATTTAATTGCGACTTAACCGCCTCGTTGTGGTTGGGTCGACAGCTCATAAGTGACCGCATGTCAGAATTAATACAGCAAATTAATAAGCGTCGCACCTTTGCGATCATCTCTCACCCGGATGCGGGTAAAACAACCATCACCGAGAAGGTACTCCTATTCGGTCAGGCCATTCAAAAGGCCGGTACGGTCAAGGGCCGTGGCTCCAACCAGCATGCTAAATCGGACTGGATGGAAATGGAAAAAGAGCGTGGTATCTCGGTCACCACCTCGGTGATGCAGTTTCCTTACAATGAGCGCTTAGTTAACCTGCTGGACACCCCGGGACACGAAGACTTCTCGGAAGATACCTACCGTACCCTGACCGCCGTTGACTCCTGTTTGATGGTGATCGATGCCGCCAAGGGTGTAGAGGATCGAACGCGTAAGCTAATGGAAGTAACCCGATTGCGTGATACGCCGATCGTCACCTTTATGAACAAATTGGACCGCGATATTCGCGACCCAATGGAGTTGCTTGATGAGGTGGAAACCGAGCTTAACATCATGTGTGCGCCCATCACCTGGCCTATCGGCTGTGGTAAAGAGTTTAAAGGTGTGTATCACCTGCATCGTGATGAAACCATTTTGTATCAAACCGGCCAAGGCCACACAATTCAAGACGTGCGTACCATCAAGGGCCTGGATAATAGCGAGTTGGATGAAGCGGTAGGCGAGAGTCTGGCGGAGCAACTGCGTGAAGAAATCGAGCTAGTACAAGGGGCATCAAACGAATTTGACCTTGAGATGTTCCTTAGCGGTGACCTAACACCGGTTTACTTTGGTACCGCCCTGGGTAACTTCGGCGTTGACCATATGCTGGATGGCCTCACCGAGTGGGCGCCGGCACCTATGCCGCGTCAAACCGATGACGAGCGCCAAGTCAGCGCCGAGGATGACAAGTTCTCCGGCTTCGTCTTTAAAATTCAGGCCAACATGGACCCGAAACACCGCGACCGCATCGCCTTTATGCGTATTGTGTCTGGTAAATACACCCAAGGCATGAAGATGAATCATGTACGTTTGGGCAAGCAGGTGAGCATCTCCGATGCGGTCACCTTTATGGCCGGTGACCGTGAGCGTGCGCAAGATGCCTACGCCGGTGACATCATTGGTCTGCACAACCATGGCACCATTCAGATTGGTGATACCTTCACCGACGGTGAAAAACTAAAATTCAGCGGTATTCCAAACTTTGCGCCGGAACTTTTCCGCCGTATTCGTTTGAAAGATCCACTCAAGCAAAAGCAATTGCTTAAGGGACTGGTACAGCTTTCTGAAGAAGGCGCGGTACAGGTTTTCCGCCCGCTTATTAACAACGACTTGATTGTAGGCGCGGTTGGTGTGCTGCAGTTCGACGTGGTTGTAGCGCGCTTGAAAGCGGAATACAAGGTGGATGCCATTTATGAGAGCGTCAATGTTAATACCGCACGCTGGGTTTCTTGCGATGACGTGAAAAAGTTTGAAGAATTCAAACGCAAGTGTGAAGCGAACCTGGCACTCGATGGCGGGGATAACCTCACCTACATAGCGCCAACCCGTGTAAACTTAAATCTGTCGATGGAACGTTATCCTGAAGTGAGCTTCAGTGAGACCCGTGAACACTAATCGCCCCTAATTTATCTCGGCCAGCGTGATGCTGGCCCAATTGCAAGGTAACTGCAACGATGAACATTAAACAAATTTTAATCGACAAAGCCAATGCCGCCATGCTTGCTGCGGGGCTTGAAGAAGGCACAAATCCAGCGGTAACGCAAAGCACGCGTCCGCAGTTCGGTGATTACCAAATCAATGGCGCCATGGGCGCGGCCAAAAAACTAAAAACCAACCCCCGTGAACTGGCGCAAAAAATTATCGATGCGTTAGACGTATCTGATTTAGCGGATAAGGTTGAAATTGCCGGCCCAGGTTTTATCAATATTCACCTTAAGCCTGAGTTTCTGGCCGAGTCTGTGGCCAGCGCTAACCAGGATGCCAAACTGGGTGTGGCCGAGCATGCGAAAGCCGACACGGTTGTGGTTGACTATTCGTCACCTAACCTGGCCAAAGAAATGCACGTGGGTCACCTGCGCTCAACCATTATCGGTGATGCCATTGCTCGTACCCTGGAGTTCCGTGGTGACAAAGTCATTCGTCAAAACCACATGGGCGACTGGGGCACACAATTCGGTATGTTGATTGCGCACCTTGAAGACCTGCTTAATGACGGCGTTGACCTGGAAAAGGTGGCCCTGGCCGACCTTGAGAGCTTCTACCGTGACGCGAAAAAGCGTTTTGACGATGAAGAAGGCTTTGCCGATCGTGCCCGCGAGTACGTGGTAAAACTTCAGCAAGGCGATGCTCATTGCGACAAACTATGGCAGATGTTTATCGATACCTCGGTTAAGCACTCTGAAGAAGTATACGAAAAGCTGAACGTGACCCTTAAGCGTGAAGATATCTACGCTGAAAGTGCCTACAACAGCGAGCTACAGCGCATGATCGATGTGCTGCGTGAACAAGGCATTGCCAAAGAAGACCAAGGTGCCCAGGTGGTGTTCCTTGATGAGCTGGCCAACAAAGACGGCGAGCCCTCGGTATTTATCGTGCAAAAATCTGGTGGTGGCTTCTTGTATGCAACCACAGACCTGGCAGCCTGTGAGTACCGTTCACATAAGCTGGGTGCGGATCGCATCATGATCTTCGTGGATGCCCGTCAAAGCCTGCACTTTAGCCAGGTTGAAATTACCGCACGCAAGGCCGGTTTACTGCGCGATGAAACCAGCTACGAATTCTGCCCGTTCGGCACCATGATGGGTGAAGACGGCAAGCCGTTTAAAACCCGCACCGGCGGTACGGTAAAACTGGCGGACCTGCTTGATGAAGCGGTCACCCGCGCCAAGGCGAAATTGTCGGAGCGTGAGTCGCCGTTAAACGACCAGGAGCAGGAAGAGATCGCCACTAAGGTGGGTATTGGCGCGGTGAAATATGCGGACTTGTCGAAGAACCGTACCAGCGACTATATCTTTAACTGGGATACTATGCTGAGCTTTGAAGGTGCCACGGCTCCTTATCTGCAATATGCCTATACGCGTGTTAAGAGTATCTTCCGCAAGGCCGGTATCGACAGCGCCGCCCATCAGGCGCCGGTAGTGATTGCCGAGCCACAGGAAAAAGCACTGGCCATTAAACTGATGCAGTTTGAAGAAGTGCTGGATCAAATGGTCGCAGATGCAACGCCGCACGTATTATGTGGTTATCTGTATGAGCTGGCGAGCCTGTATATGAGCTTCTACGAAGCCTGCCCGGTACTGAAAGAGGGTGTGAGTGAGGAAGATAAGGCTAGCCGTTTGGTGTTGTGTTCGCTAGTGGCGAAGACTTTACGCCAAGGTCTCGACTTACTCGGCATCGAGGTTATGGAGCAAATGTAATCTCAGCGGCCTGTAGTTCGTTTTGACGGCGTTGGTACTCTTTTTGAACACCAGTCACATACTTTATGTATGCTCCTAGGGATAAAAAGAGTACCGCCTAGTCAGCACTTCTACACTGGCTGAATCAGGCGGCGTGTAGTTCGCTTTAGCTGCGTTAGAGAAATGATTGAGTCAGAGTCACATACTCTATGTATGGTCCTCGACATGAATCATTTCTCTGCCTAACTAGCACTTCTGCATTTGCTGGTGATGATGCTGCAATTTGTGTATTAGACGGCGGTGATAATTAGAAGGATTTGATATGAAACTTGATGATATTCGTCGTGAATATTTACAAGGTGGGTTAGACGAGAGCATGCTTGAGGCTGACCCCATTGCGCAATTCGAGAAGTGGCTTGAGCAGGCCATTGAGGCGCAAATTCCCGACCCCACGGCCATGGTGGTGGCGACGGTGGATGAACAAGGTCAGCCTTCGCAGCGCATCGTGCTGTTGAAAAGCCTCGACGAAAACGGCTTTGTCTTCTTTACCAATACCGGCTCACGTAAGGCCAGTGAATTGGCGAAGAACAACAAAATCAGTCTGCATTTCCCCTGGCATATGTTTGAACGTCAGGTGATTGTCTATGGTGAGGCGCAGCCCCTGCCTACATCCGCTGTGGCCAAGTACTTTTTATCCCGCCCCAAGGAAAGCCAGCTTGCGGCTTGGGCGTCGAGCCAGAGTCGACCTGTGTCTTCACGTCAGGTGTTGATGGAAAAGTTCACGCAAATGAAGAACAAGTTTGCTAAGGGGGAAATCCCCTTGCCGGATTTCTGGGGCGGCTACTGCGTTAAACCCACCAAGGTGGAGTTTTGGCAAGGCGGTGCTCATCGCCTTCATGACCGCTTTATGTATATTCGCCAGGAAGACAACAGCTGGCGCGTAGAGCGCTTAAACCCCTAATGCGCTTTATCGACTCCCATTGTCATCTCGATTTTAAAGAATTCGATGATGACAGAGCGCAGTGCATTGCCAATGCTCAGGCGCTGGGAGTCACGCACTGTGTGGTGCCGGGTGTCAGCCTGGCACAATCCAACAAGCTGCTTACCTTCACCAAACAATACCCCACGACCTATATCGGTGCCGGCCTGCATCCGTACTTCTTAGAGCAACATCAAGAGCAACACATCGATGAGCTGGGCGATTTAATTGCAGCAAACCGTCAGACCTTGGTCGCCGTCGGTGAGTGTGGCCTGGATAGAAGCGTCGGCGAGTTAGAAAAGCAGCAGCGCTTATTTGAGGCGCACATCGCTTTGGCCAATGAGTCCCAGCTCCCCTTGATTGTCCACCACAGGCAAAGCCACGATTTGATCGCCGCCGCCTTTAAGCGTTGCCCGCCCAAGTTTGGGGGCGTGATCCATGCGTTTTCCGGTTCACAGCAGGTGGCCGAAAGTTATATCAAGGCTGGGTTTAAACTTGGAGTAGGGGGCACCATTACCTATCCCAGAGCGCAGAAAACCCAGCAGGCCCTGCGGCACGTAGGCGTCGAACATCTGTTGTTGGAAACCGATGCGCCAAGCATGCCTTTGTGTGGCTATCAGGGGCGAAGGAATACCCCGGAGCGCTTACCTAAGGTGTTTTTGGCTCTGGCCGAGTTGTTGCAGAGGCAGGACTATCACGCCTTAAGCGAGCAGCTTTATTTGAACTGTTTGGCTTTTTTGCGAAAGTAACGCTTTAACTGCCAGCGCTTTAGGCCGCGACCCAGCTGCCAGGTAAAGATGCAGCAAATAAACAGCATCAGCAGCACCTGGCGACCGACCTCATGAATATAACGGTGGCTGGTGTCTATGGCGGTTTGCGGCAGGTAATTAACCCGGGCAAAGCCGATGGGCTTATTGTCTTGCGGGGAGTTTATCGGCACTACTATGGGTTGCGTCAGCTTGCTGATCCCCGGCGTAGCCTGAGTGATCCCCTGGCTGGATTGGTAGGGGCTATAGGCCTCGCTGTGTGCCTGAGCGGTGCCATACATATCGTAAATAACCGCGCTTTGGATCACCGCATCACTGCTGAGCTGGTTGGTTAACTCGCCCAGGCGTGGCTTGTTGTTTTGTTCCAGCGGTAGGGCCGCGGTCAGGGCCAGCTGCTGCGATAGGCTTTTTGCACTGTGATAGCCTTGCTGGTAGAGCATATGATGACCCTGGAAGCTGGTGTTAAAGGCCATCCAGGTTAATAACACAAAACACAGCGCGGCAAAGAGCAAGCGTCTAAGGCGTTGCCATCGCGAGGTGCGCACCGGGTTTTTTACTTGTTTATTTCTCATATCGCTCATGTGGTTACTGACTTTCATGGCTATCGATGATTAAATTGGCAGTGCCGTAATCACGATTAAATTTCGCCTGGGAGCCTTTGATGTCACAGCCTAATATTGCCTTTTCTACTTTAGCACAGCAAGACGACCTGTCCTTAAGTAATCTGCTTAGTTTAAACCTTTGGTATGACATCGACCATTCGTCTTTGGTGGCAGACAAGGAGGCGCAAACTCCGACCTATGTATTACTTTTTGGCTTTCAACTTGGCATGCAAGTGGCTAATTTAGCACAGCAATTACAGCTGTGGCCGGGCCAAGTGAGCGCTGTTTGCCGCTTTGAAGCCCACAGCGATCTGCCACCCGCGTTTGTCTTTAGCGTACACGGCGAGGCTGCGGAATTAGCGCAGCAACTAAAGCAGTATGGCGCCGATAACGGCGTGCAATGTGCCGTGCTGGTTAATCCGCCCAAGCTCAGTGAGCCCGGGTTACTGGTGATGGATATGGACTCCACGGCCATTACCATTGAATGCATCGATGAAATCGCCCGCCTTGGTGGTGTCTATGACGAGGTGGCGGCGGTGACCGCGCAGGCCATGGCCGGCAAATTGGAATTTAGCGCCAGTCTACGTCAGCGGGTCGCCAAGTTAGAGGGGATCCCATTAAAGTTGGTGGCCGAGTTACAAAATCAGTTGCCGCTTATGCCGGGCATAGAGCAGGTGTGCGAAGTCTTACGAGAACACAAGTGGCATCTGGCCATTGCCTCTGGCGGCTTTGTGCCTTTTGCCGCACATGTGCAGCAGCTGTTAAACCTAGATCGTATTCATGCTAATACCTTGGACGACGATGGTGAGGTACTGGTGGGCACTGTAAGTGGGAAAATCGTCGACGCCGATGAAAAAGCGCGCTTTTTGTGTGCCTACCGCGATGAACTGGGTCTGGCAAAGGCGCAAACCCTGGCCATAGGTGACGGCGCTAATGATTTGCTGATGCTGCATCAGGCTGGCTTAGGGGTGGCGGTCCACGGTAAGGCCAAGGTTGTGGCCGAAGCGCCGGCGGCGATCACCGCCGGAAGCCTGGCGCAACTGCTTTACTTTTTGACTATTCCGGCACGTTAATCAATACGCTGTAGCCACTTTGTGCGGCGCTCGACCATACCTTGGTAGGCGCCGATATCCACATGCGTAAGCCGAGGGATCAGCTCGTCTATGGCCAGGGCGTCGATCACCCCCTCTACCTGCCACAGGGCGTCTTCTAATTCCCTGGCCTTGTGTAGGGCATAATGGCTAATGTATTTCAGCTCGCTGAGCAGATACTTGGTATCCGGACGCCCAGTTTTGGATAAAAATAACCGATAGGCAAAGAGTAAGCCTCCATCCAGGGCGTCGTTAATAAAGGGCGTGATCGCCTGATAATCTTGCTCAATGGGGATACAGCGACAGCTTATAGCGTTGGCTATCTTATCTTCTTTTGGGCGCACATGAATAAACAGATCAAAGGCCTTGGCCTTATCTTGGCGATTGCTCTGATGCAGGGTATCGGTCAGTAATTGTAAGTTTTGGCCGTTAAACAAGGCGCTTAAGTCCGGGTGTCTGCCTAGCTCACCAAAGTGTTGCCATATGTGGTGAATGCTGTTGCCGTAACGCCCAAGGCCGATGGCGCCTAGGGCCAACTGGTTGTCTTGCTTGCAAAAATACAGTGGCGTTTGACACAGGTTTTTAATCACAATATTGCGCAGCGCCTTCGACAGCCCGGGTACCTTAGGCTCTTCTTCACATTGCTGGAGCTTGTCCTTGTTGTTGTCGATCAACTGGGCAAAAAATAACACCCCGGCATGGGGATGGCGGCCTTTTTGATAGGCCTTGAGGTTTAACACAGTGCCGCTTTTACTGATCGCCATCACCTCATAGGGCAGTTGTGCCAGGTGAAACTTTTTGGTGATCTGCTGCAACTGTGGCAAGGCCAAGGTGATCACCTCGCCTTTTTTAATATTTGCCGCTTCGGCCAATTCAATTTGCATGCCCAACACGCTGAAATCCAATGACTTAGCTTTTATTTCAATGTCTTGTGCCGTGCTTGCGGTGATCTCGGTAGCATATAAATAGCGTTTATGGGCACGCAGATTAGCGTATTCTAATGCCACTATTTCCAGCTCGGGAGTGTGGCTGCGGCGATGGCCAAACACCTTTAATTGATTGACTGCCGAATGATCTAACTCATACCGGCGCAGGCGCTTAGTCAGCGCCGGGCTGTGCAGTGGAGTCAGCAGGCAAAGATGGCTCAGACCGCGCAGGTAGCTATATACCCTGGCGCTGGGGGGCTTGTTAAGCTTGGCAATGGCATCGCCGGCGGAATCGGGCAGGGACAGGGGAAGATGGGCATCGTCACCTTGCACCGGCAACAACTGCAACTTATGCACGCGCCAACTCGGTTTACGGCTGCCAAAGGCAAAAAATAAGGCACGCAAGTGGGGGTGAGTGGCCAGCTCCAATTCGGTGGCGCTGTAGAAATAGATTTTGTTATTGTGGCTATGGGTAAAGCTATACAAGAGGGTGTGCTTTACCTGGCCCAGCTGCGTCAGCGGCTGCGCCAGCACCGAATTAAGGCGGGTTTCGTTTAGCAGCCTAGCGATAACGGTTCGGCGCTCTTCATCACAAAAATAAGTGTGCGACTCCAGGCTGTTTTCCGTGGTTAATAGCAGCCGCGGCTGCAATTTGCCCTGTTGCTTACAGACAAAGGCAAACAACGAATTGAGACGAGGCAGATAATATTGTTCATAACCCTTGGTCAGCACCGCATCCAGGGTGTTGTCCAAATTGACCTTGTAGCGGCGTTTATTGCCATCGATAAAGCGTGCCAAAAAAGCATCGAAGCCAGGTATCTCCTGGCCTTCTCCCCGCTTTAAACGGGCATAGTAAAACTCGTTATCCATGCTCGGCTCTGTGGCCACCACTTGATATTCCACACCATTTTTAAGGCCGAGTTCAAAATCTTCCTCCAGGCCGGTAAAACGTACCCGGATGCTCTGCCCGCGCTTGAGCAGGCTATGGCGGGGTAATTTGAGTTTGGCGCCGCCTAGAGAGATATCACTGGTTTTGCCTTCAATGCGCTGCTCGTTAACCAGAACCCGTACCTTGATGGCGTAATTCATGCGCTCTTGCTGGCGCGACTCATAAGAAGCAAAGCGAATAAGCCGGCCGCCTTCGTGCTCGTCATGCTCAATCTGAGCTTGTTGCTGGCGTTGTTCGCGACGATGATGCACCTGCTGCATAACCATTTCATAGACCGCTTGGGTATAGTCGCCAAAGCGTTTAACCCCTTGTTCAAACACGGCAATGGCGTCGGCGTCGAGAAAGTGATGCTGGTTATTGTACTGGTAGTTTTGAATTTCCCCCTTGCTTAGGCCGCGTAAATCTAAGACCCGACTGCAGGGTTGGCGCAGGCGGTTTAATTCCATTTTAATAATGAACTGATCGCCCTTGGATAGCTCGGCCGTCTTGCTGTCAAAGGCGGTGTTAAAGCCCTTTTCGCCAAGGTGCTGCTTGAGCTCTTGCACAAGAGGTTGATGTTTTTGGAGAATATCTTCAGCCATGTATTAAACCATTACCCAGCGGTGAAAAACCGTTATACTGACAGTCAAATTATTGTTTATTCTTTAGTTACGCAAGCTTAAGCGCAACGTTCAGTCTAATTAAAGCAAAAATTATGCCCCCAATATGGTAAAAAAGAAAACAGCCTTTGTATGTAATGAGTGTGGTGCCGAGTTTGCGCGCTGGCAAGGCCAGTGCAGTGAATGTAAGGCCTGGAACACGGTCACCGAATTTCGCGTGCCTTCGGTTAAAAACACCGGCCGCAGCAGTGCAACCAGCGGCTATGCCGGCCAGGTAGAAGCTAAAATCCAAACCCTAGACGAGTTAACCTGGAAAGCCTGCCACGCTTTTCCACCGGCTTTATCGAGTTCGATAGGGTGCTCGGCGGCGGCGTGGTGCCGGGTAGCGCCATTTTGATCGGCGGTGAGCCGGGTGCCGGTAAAAGTACCATACTGTTGCAAACCATGTGTGGCCTGGCCGAGAACATGAAGACCCTGTATGTCACCGGTGAGGAGTCGCTGCAACAGGTGGCCATGCGCGCCAAGCGTTTGGGCTTGCCTACCGACAAGCTGCAAACCCTGGCGGAAACCAATGTGGAAACAATTTGCCAGTTGGCCCTGCGTGAAAAGCCCGGCATCATGGTTATCGACTCCATTCAGGTGATGCATATGACCGATATTCAGTCGGCACCGGGCAGCGTCTCTCAGGTGCGTGAAAGCGCCGCTTACCTTACCCGTTTTGCCAAGCAAAACCAGATTGCCATACTTATGGTGGGTCATGTGACCAAAGACGGTTCTCTGGCCGGTCCTAAGGTGCTTGAGCACTGTATCGATTGTTCTATCTTACTTGAGGGCAGCAGCGACAGCCGTTTTCGCACCCTGCGTGGCAATAAAAACCGTTTTGGTGCGGTCAACGAGCTCGGTGTGTTTGCCATGACGGGTCAGGGGCTGCGTGAGGTTAAAAACCCCTCCGCTATTTTTTTAAACCGCTCTCAGGAGCAGACCCCGGGCTCCTTGGTCATGGTGATCTGGGAAGGAACCCGTCCGCTGTTGGTGGAAGTGCAGGCGTTGGTGGACTATTCTCAGTTGGCTAACCCCCGTCGCGTGACCGTGGGCTTAGAGCAAAACCGTTTAGCCATGTTATTGGCGGTACTGCATCGTCATGGTGGCCTGCAGGTGGCGGATCAAGACGTCTTCGTTAACGTGGTCGGTGGCGTAAAGGTGTCGGAAACCAGTGCCGATTTGGCATTAATTGTAGCCCTGGTTTCAAGCTTTAAGAACTACAGTTTAGAGCGTGAGCTGGTGGTGTTTGGTGAGGTGGGCCTAGGCGGTGAAATTCGTCCCGTGCCCAGTGGCCAGGAGCGTTTACGCGAGGCCGCTAAACATGGCTTTAAACGGGCCATAGTACCGGTAGATAATAAACCGAAAGAGCCGATAGAGGGCATGCAGGTGCAGGCGGTTGCCAGCCTCAGCGACGCCCTCGAAGCATTGTTTTAGGGTTGCGCCCTTAATTTAACTCGGAGCGCGGACAGCTCCAAAGGATCTAGCATGAAAAAACTACTTACTGTTGCCGCCCTCGGGGCCATGGCATTTGGCGGTTATAGCTACGCTAATTATTATGTCAGTAAAGAAGCCCGCAAAGACGTCGACGACTACTTATTGCAACTGCAGGCCCAAACCGGCCTGGATGTGCGCTATAAGGAGATAAGTAGTAACCTCTTCAATCAGAGCCTGGCGTTGAATTCGGTCGCGGTTAAGGGACCCGATGGCGTGCAGTTTGCCGATATCGGCAGCATAGAATTAGACGGCTTTAACCCGGTGCAGCCGAGTGATTATGCGCGCATGGCTATTAATGACATGACCTTTATGGGTCCGGTCGTGGTCGAGATGCAGGAGCTCGACGGCGAGCGTATCAATGTGGTCAGTGAATTTAATTACAGCGCCGATAACGGCGATGCCGACACTAAGACCGTGATCAATGCCGGCAAGCTCGCCGATGTCGAGTTCAGCTTTGCCATGACCAACTCTCAGTCGCTAATGGCTCTGCGCCAGCAATTTGAAGAGCTAGAACAAAACGGACAGGGCAATTTGCAACAGCAACTGGCGCTACAAAGTCAGTTGATGACGGCCATGACCGAGTTGGTGCCGAAAAGCTTCAGCTTTAAGCTGGACAATAATGGCAAGCTTAAGGACCTGATACAAAGGGTGATTGCCGAGCAGGGCCTGACCTACGAGCAGTTTCAGCAACAGGCGCAGCAGCATCTAAGCATGTCGCCAGCGCCGCAAACACTGCGCGATGCGGCATTAGGTTTTATCGAAGGCACTGAGCAGTTTAAGGTTTCCGTGTCTTTACCCGAGGGCACGACCGTGGCCCAGGTCAATGAGCAGATGATGACCTTGATGGGTCACCCAGAAGAGTTGGCCAAGTACTTTAATTTAAAGGCCTCGGGTAAATAACCCTTTAGGGTTTGTTTAGGAAAAGCCGGATGAGTATCCGGCTTTTTTGAATTCAGAGCTGCTTTTTATGTAGCTAGCATTAGAAATGTTGGGAGTTATCTACGCCTTAACTAAAGATGCAACTTTCTGCGCCCCCTGCCTTGATTTGTTAAGCTGCTTTGCTTTTTTCTTATCTCTGACCCAAAGCACAGAACCATTGGTCTTTTTCATTTCAAATAAATCTATTGCCGTGAATAGATCGCTTAGTTTCTTGAACCCGTAATTTCGCTGATCAAAGGAAGCATGATTCGATATATGTGTCCCTATTGGTCCAAGCATAGCCCAGCCATCATCTTCTTCTACGGCTTCAATGGCTTGCCGTAAAAGGTTTATAAGTTTGGTATCACTTTTTATGTTTTTACTTTGCTTTTGAATTGGAATTTCTTGGGATACTTCGTCATCAAGGTACAAAAAGCGAGAACAGCTATTTACGAAGGCTAATGGGGCTTTACGTTCTCCAAATCCAATCACAAATTTTCCATCTGCCAAAGAGCGTGTAACCAAAGGAGTGAAGTCGCAATCAGACGAAACTAAACAAATTACATCAATATCTTTAGTGTATAAGACATCCATCACATCGATAACTAACGCCATATCGGTGGCATTTTTACCTTTAGTCAGGTCGAATTGCTGGACCGGCTGAATAGCAAACTCATGGAGGATATCTTCCCATGGCTTTAGATTTTGGCTTTTCCAGTTACCGTAAGCTTTTCGGATGTTAACAACGCCATAACGTGCCAATTCCGATAAGACTTTATCTATTTTCTTTGCTGGCGCATTATCGGCATCAATAAATACCGCAATTTTTTCTTTATCTTTCAATTGTGCCTCCTTGCTAATAACCCTTTGTCTCTAGGGCGAAAAGCTTAGTATGTTCCCTGAGCTATCAGGGCGATAGTTTTAAGCGATTTAATATCCAACCCTAAAACGCACTTGTTTTATCAATTTTAGTGCCGCAATAAAGGCAAGTATAATGTCTAGCCGAGACAACCCGTGCGCAACTACCACATACATTCGCAGGGGCAAATTTACCATCCAATGTACCATCCCGTAGATCAATTTCCTTCATTTTCGAAAGGAGCAGCTCTCGGCTAAAGCCAACCTCTTCGAGGAGCTCACTCATGGCCATGCAAACCAGAGAAAGGTGGTCGACTTTGCTTTGCAGCTCAAGGATGTCGTATTGATTATCTGTAGCTTTGCGGTCAACCTGCCTAGTTCGCTCGGCTGCTTGAGTTTTCGTTTGCTCAAGACGGTACTGCTGAAATATATCGAATAGATCCACTTTTACCTCATTAGGATTATTACTTGGCTGTAATGACAGTTAGCCAGTCCTTGTATTTCCTTTCTTTAGCTGTTTTGTTGGCGTCAATAAGGATTTTTCTGTTTTGGAAGCTCACAGGTTTCAAGCTCTGTTAATTTTTCGGTGAGATATTTTCGAATATCATGGAGTGAAATGTTTTTAGGAACACCGATGGATAAGTTAAAACCCTGAGGGTCGCCAAATAAGATTAACTTTCCATCGGGAATTACAGTATTCGGTATATCTGTCAGTGACCATCCCATTAAATCTTTATATTCCTCTGTACGTGAATATTTTGTGCCAGTAATAATGACGGACGTTTCACTCAAAGAAATGGTAAGTATTTCTATTCGATTCCAATTAGAGATTAGGTCAGCTGCTGTGCCTGCAACCATACAAAATAGCATGGCCAGCAGTGTGAAGTCCCACATCACCGCTTTGTTTGTTAATAAAGCTGAGAGAGGTATTAGAATCAATGGAATTAGAGCATACCCAATGGCCGATATGGTGATCAATAGCGGGTGGTACTTCGATTGGTTTTGTAATTTTGCGCGCGCGGCGGCAATCTCTTTTGGCTCTGTCCATTTCATAGTTACTAACAAATTACTCTCGACCAAATGGGTCTTTCCTTGTTTAACTTATTTTTAACACACCAGCTGACTCATTGCTATACGATGGTCGTGACTTACTCAATCTCAGAATTTATTACCCCTTGTAATATTTTGCTTCGACCATAGGTCTAGTAGCTCAATGGCGCAAAATAATGCAAAGGAGCATTCATGAGCACAACCCCTTACACTCCGCCGAAGGTCTGGCAGTTTGATAGTGAAAATGGCGGCAAATGGGCCAGCCTGAATAAACCAACATCCGGCGCAACCTTTGAG
This sequence comes from Pseudoalteromonas sp. T1lg48, assembly GCF_002964785.1. Classification (GTDB taxonomy): domain Bacteria; phylum Pseudomonadota; class Gammaproteobacteria; order Enterobacterales; family Alteromonadaceae; genus Pseudoalteromonas. The sequence continues at coordinate 93,921 of NZ_PQCC01000002.1, read as the reverse complement.
CAGCATTTGCCGCGTGGGCAACATCCGTTTCAGTTGTATTCCCTGGCAACCCCCAACGGCCAAAAAGTAACCATCATGTTTGAAGAGCTGCTGGCCAAGGGGATCAGCGATGCGGAGTATGATGCATTCTTGATTGAAATTAGCGAAGGCGATCAGTTTGGCTCTGACTTTGTGGCCATCAACCCTAACTCAAAAATTCCCGCCTTGTTAGACACCAGCACCTCACCAGCAACCCGGGTCTTTGAGTCGGGTTCTATTTTGCTGTATCTGGCAGAGAAGTTTTCTTCCTTTATTCCCCAAGATGCGCAGGCCAAAACCGAGTGCATGAACTGGCTGTTTTGGCAAATGGGCAGTGCTCCTTATGTGGGAGGTGGTTTTGGTCACTTCTATGCTTATGCGCCGGAGCCGATGGAGTACCCCATTAACCGTTTCGCCATGGAAACCAAGCGCCAGTTAGACGTGTTAGATAAGCACCTAGCACAAAACGAATACATGGCTGGGGATGAATACTCTATTGCCGACATGGCCATTTGGCCCTGGTATGGCGCCCTAGTGCTGGGCAAGGCGTACGATGCCGCGGAGTTTTTATCCGTGCATGAGTATCGTCACCTGCTCGCCTGGGCTAAGAAAATTGAACAACGCCCGGCGGTGCAGCGCGGTCAACGGGTTAATCGTGTGTGGGGCGAGGAAGAAGAACAATTGCGCGAGCGCCACAGCGCCGCTGACTTGGACTAGCAGGCAAGTACACTGGCACAAAAAAGCACAGCCTTGGCTGTGCTTTTTCATATCTCAACACCTAGGTCTTAGTGCAGGATACGGGCGCGAATGGTGCCATCCACAGCACTTAATTCTTTCAGCGCCACTTCCGAGTGATCGCTGTCGACATCGATAACCACATAACCAATGTTTTCATCCGTTTGCAGGTACTGAGCGGCGATATTGATGCCGTGCTGTGCAAAGGCCTGGTTAATTTGTGTTAGCACACCCGGGCGGTTGTAGTGAATGTGCAGCAGGCGGCTGCGGTTGGCCAGCTCGGGCAGGGCTACCTCGGGGAAGTTCACCGCGGTCATGGTTGAACCGTTATCCGAGTATTTGGCTAGTTTGCCGGCCACTTCAACGCCAATGCTCTCCTGCGCTTCTTGTGTTGAACCACCCACGTGTGGAGTAAGAATCACGTTATCGAATTGGCGCAACGGCGAGACAAACTCTTCGTCGTTTGATTTGGGCTCTACCGGGAAAACGTCGATGGCGGCGCCGGACAGGCTTTTATCTTCCAATGCTTCGGCCAGGGCATCGATATCCACGACCGTGCCGCGCGAGGCGTTGATCAGTATGCTGCCTTTTTTCATTACCGCAAGCTCGGCGGTGCCGATAAGGTTTTTCGTTTGCGGCGTTTCCGGTACGTGCAGGCTGACCACATCCGAGCTTTGTAATAATTGAGTCAGGTTTTGAATCTGCTGGGCATTACCCAAAGAAAGCTTGTCTTCGATATCGAAAAACTGCACCTTCATGCCAATGTTCTCGGCCATGATGCCAAGCTGGGTGCCGATATGACCGTAACCGATAATACCCAGGGTTTTACCACGGGCCTCGAATGAGCCTTCGGCGGTCTTTAACCACTGACCACGGTGGGCCATGGCGTTGCGCAAAGGAATGCCGCGCAATAACAGCAGGATTTCTCCTAGGACCAGTTCGGCAACCGAACGGGTGTTGGAGAAAGGCGCGTTAAATACGGCGATACCGCGGCTTTTGGCTGCGCCAAGGTCGACCTGGTTGGTGCCGATGCAGAAGCAGCCCACGGCAATGAGTTTTTGTGCCGCGTCCAGCACCGTATCGGTGATTTGTGTGCGTGAGCGAATACCCACAATGTGGGCATCGCTGATACGCTCGATGAGCTCATTTTCAGGTAACGATGTTTTGACATAGTCGATATTGCTGTAACCGTTGCGCTTGAGTGTTTCAATTGCGCTTTGGTGTACACCTTCCAGCAAGAGAATCTTAATTTTATCTTTTGCTAACGATACCTTACTCATGTTCCTCATTCCTCTAACGTGTAGTTGGGCCCTCCGGCGTGCCGATGATCACTGTGTCGGCGCCGCGGTGAGCGAATAGGCCGTTGGTAACCACACCAACAACCTGATTTAAAGTTTGTTCCAGTGACTTGGCATCTGTGATCTGCAGGTTGTGCACATCTAAAATCACATTGCCGTTATCCGTCACTACGCCTTGTCGATAAACTGGGTCACCGCCCAGTTTGACAATTTCGCGGGCCACATAGCTGCGGGCCATGGGGATCACCTCAACGGGCAGTGGAAAATCGCCCAGGGTGTCGACCAATTTGCTGCTATCGACAATACAAATAAACTGTTTAGCCACGGCGGCAACGATTTTTTCGCGGGTTAACGCGGCGCCACCGCCCTTGATCATTTCGTTAGCGCCATTGATTTCATCGGCGCCATCAACATAAACGTCCAGGGTATCAACATCATTTAATTCGAATACTTCGATACCTAGAGCTTTAAGACGCTCGGTCGACGCTTGCGAACTTGATACCGCACCGCGGATATCGTCTTTCATTGTTGCCAGGGCATCAATAAAGTGATTAACCGTTGAACCGGTGCCAACACCAACAATGGTGTCTTTCTTTACATAATCGAGTGCGGCCCAGGCGGCCGCCTTTTTCATTTCGTCTTGAGTCATGTTGTGCTCACAAATGAGTTAATAGCTAAGGTTGCGGATTATTGTACCACTACCTGTGAGGGCAATAAATTCGCTCTGGGGTGACAATGTAATCTAAAGGCACATCCCAACTGGCCACCGGCAGCTTATCTAGGTGCTGACACTGGTGCGCCACGCCAATTAATTTAGGGCGATGGGGCGCATCCGGCGGTATCTGGGCAAAGGTGCGGTCGTAATATCCACCTCCCATGCCCAAGCGGTTACCCTGGCTATCAAAGGCCACCAAGGGGGTTAGGATAAAATCCAACGCCGCCACGGGGCTCACATGACTGCAATTCAACTCGGGCTCCAAGATACCATAGCGGTTAGTGCTCATGGGTGAATTTTCTTCATATCTCTGAAAGAGCAAATGCACCCCAGTGAAGGGGTGTAAAATGGGCAGAAATGGTGCTGCGTTATTTTCCCACAGCCAACTAAATATGGGGTCTAGGTTGGGTTCGCCATCATTGCTTAGATAGGTGCCTACCCGGGCGTTTTCTGGGGTTGTTATGACTTGAGAAATATTAATTTTCAGCGCGTTTGCGGCACTTTTTTGCTCTTCTGGAGTAAGCTTATTACGTAAATTTCGCATTCGCTTACGAATGTCAACACGTTGCTCATCAAATTGCATAGCGGTCTTATATTAAAAATTAAACAGATCGGGATAAAAATAACTCACGCCCAGTAGGGCCAGCAGCAGGACGATCAGTAACGGGATCACGATTAACAGCGGTTGGCGAGAGGCGCTCGAAGAAGAGAGGTCGAGCTTCTCATCCAGACTGAGATCCAGCGCCAGGTCATCGGTGTGATTGCTTTGCTGCTGGTTCAGCAGATGCTCGCTGAAGCGCTGATCCATGTCGTCGAGCCGCTCTTCAAGGCGGATCAAGCTGCTGGTGATGTAATCCAGAGCTGCCAGCACTTGCTCATCGGCTTGCCCGGTTGCGGCTCTGGGTGTTTGCGCTGGCGCGGCGATGCGCTTTAATCGTGCTCGTACCCCCAGACCGGCCAGTACCTTGGCCTGTTTAAGCGCCTTAGTCTTCTCACTGGCGGGGAAAATCGCTTCACCGGCAAAAAAAGCCTCGACCTGTTGCTCGGCCAATTTCAGCCTTTGCTGCAGTGCCGCTGTGGCTTGCTCTAGGCTCTGGTCTTTATCGAGGTCGGCAAAGAGCAGGCGATATTGTTCACTCATATGTGTCCTAGGGTGATCGATGGGAGTGCCAGCGGCGACTCGCTTACAGGTAGGCTTGAGTATAAATCCTTTTATTTAAAAATAAAAAACCTAGCGGTGGGCGTCTGTGGCGCAAAAAAAGCCGCACTGATACGGTGCGGCACTGTTTGTTAGAGGAACACTCGGTACTGGGTATTAGTACTTAGCGGCTTCCCCTTCTGCCGGTAGGGCATTGAGGATAAACTCACGCAGGTCATTGTTTGAGCTTTCCAAGTCGGCGCGACGCAGGTACATCATATGGCCGCTGCGGTAGCCTTTAAAGCTCAGGCGCTCTTTCATCTTGCCGCTTGGGTCAAGTTGCCACATGGTGTATTTGGCATCGAAATAGTTGGTGGCACCATCGAAATATCCGGCTTGAACCAAGACATTAAGATAGGGGTTTTGCGCCATGGCCAAACGCAGGTTTTCACCCGTGTTGTTGTTGCTGCGATCCCAAGGGTGAACCGAGCCAAACATATTGTATTTAACGTCGGTTTTATAATTGAGCTCTTCACGCAGATAGTAGTTGATGGCCGGGGTAAACGAATGCAACCAAGAGGTCAATTCGGCCCAGTAGTCGGGGCGATCACCGGCGTTGCGTTTGTCTATGCCCAGGTAGCGCGAGTCAAGACGGCCCACGGTTTTACCCTGGCTGCGTAGCAATTCTTTCCAGAACGACGAGGTGGGAATATCCAGGTTGTTGTTTTCCACGTAAGTCGGCGATACACCGGCATAGCGTGCCACTTGCGCGACGATACGCTGCTTTTCTTCGGCGCCGATAAAGCCGCCTTTGGCGATAGCCGGGATCAATTCGTTGACCGTAAACTCTTCAACCTGAGGCAATAGCTCATCCAGATCAAGGGCTTGCAACTCGCTGTCCAGGGCTTTGTGATACCAGGCGGTGGCGGCAAAGTAGGGCAGGCGGTTAGCCGCTTCTACCGGACCTTCACGCTTGATACCAATCTCGGTAGGCGATACCAAGACCACGCCATTGAGGTACATCCACTGACTGTTTTGCAGTGCCAAAGCCAGACCGGAAACGCGGGTGGTGCCGTAGCTCTCACCGATTAAAAACTTCGGGGAGCGCCAGCGGTTGTGGCGGCTCACAAAGGTATTTAACCACTCGGCCAGGTATTTAATGTCGGCGTTAACGCCAAAGAACATCTCTTTTTGCTGATCGCGACTGGGCAGTTTGCCATCGGCGCCTGGCAGCACGCGTGAGTAACCCGTATTCACCGGGTTCACATAAAGAATGTCCGCGACATCCAGTACCGAGTAGGGATTTTCTTTTACGCCGTAAGGCTGTACCGGGTAACCTTCATCATCGATTTTTAGGACCTTGGGGCCGGTGTAGGCCAAGTGCATCCAGACCGAGGCTGAGCCCGGACCACCGTTAAATGAAATCAACAACGGGCGTTTGGTATCGTCATCGACACCGCTGCGCTTGTAGTAGGTATAGTGCAAGGTGGCAACGGCATCGCCGTTGTCATTCCACACAGGCTGGGTGCCGGTTTCGGCGCGATAAGAAATACGTTCGCCGTTAATGCGGGCCTTATGCTCGGTTATAACCTTGCTGTCGATATCGATTTGGCGACTGTGGGCCGCGGCATTATGTTGGTCTACCTCGGCCAGAGCCGATGGGGCGATCACCACGGCCAAAGACAGGGCCACGGCTTTTAGATGGGTTGCAAACATGATTCACCTTTTCGTTTTTCTTCTCGCTCTATTAAAGGAGCTTGCAGTGGAAACTACAAGTTATTGCGATAAGTGGGGTGTCAGCACCTTGGCGATGCGAGTAGCAAAATCACTTTTTATTTCAATTCCCTGAACGCCAAGTCGGGTGTCTTTGAGGGCACAATCCAGCGGACGCGTAGCGCTACCGCTTGTGTCTACTGCCGTGGCGGCCAGGATGCTCGGGTCTAAACCTAGCTGCGGCGCCATCAATTTGGCCATTTCCAGCTTGGTTAAACGCTCATTGGCGCTGAGGTGATACATGCCCTGTAGCTGGGCGCCCTGGGTGTTTATGGCACCAGCCAAGGCCTCGGCGATATCCGCGGTGTCGGTGGGAAAACGCTGACATTGATCATCGAAGCGGGTCGCGCCGTTTTTAAGTTGCTCGGCAATGACGGTCACCGCAGACTCACCAAGGTAATTGACCTCGCCGTAGAGCACCGGAATACGGACAATGGCCGCGTGCGGATACTGTGCTTGCAACAGGACTTCGCTGCGCGCCTTGGACTGCCCGTAGAGGTTTAGGGGATTTGTTTTTGCATCCTCAGCATAGGGCGGATTGCGACCATCGAATACATAGTCGGTACTAATAAAAATCAGCTTACAGTTAAATTGCTCGCAACACTTGGCAATGTGCTCGGTGACCGCGCAATTGAACTTGATGCTGTGCTCTGGGTCATTATCGAACTTATCCGGGTTGCGCTCGGCGGCGCTATGAATAAAGAAGTTGGGTCGATGCGATGTAAAGAGGGCGCTGATGGCATCTTTATCGAATAGATCGGCTTTGACTATGGGTGGCTGTGCCCGAGAATACCCAAGGCCTATTACCTGATGCTCTCGGTAGAGACGCGCAAACAGGGCGCGGCCGAGCAGCCCGGTGGCACCGGAGACGATGATTTTAGCCATATTTTTACTCTCTAACGGCAGGGAAAGCGGCAGCGTAACTGTGGTAAAGCGTAAAGTCAAAGTGTCTATTATTGTCGAAATATCTTTAAATTTGAGCAGAAAATTAACTAGTTAAGTAAGCTCGCGCCGGACCATGATAATCTCGAAGCCTGTTTGCACAGTGTCGACCAGCTTTTATACCGGGCTAAGGCTCAGGGTAAAAAACAGTTATTGGTTGCCAGCGGCTAGCTCTCTATAGCGCCGACCCTTGCACAGCTTTGGCAAAAACCCTCTTTTCACGCACCAAGATGGTGCGTTTTTTGTGCGTAAAAAAGGTTATCTTTTTGTTAATTAAAGAGAAAATATTCTGGCACAAAGGTTGATGTTAACCCTAGGACAATAATAAACCGAATCGCCTACGAGGGGGCTATATGAAAATGATCAGTGCCATCATCAAGCCATTTAAGCTTGATGAAGTGCGAGAAGCGCTAGCAGAGCTGGGGATCGAGGGAATGACAGTGGTGGATGTAAAAGGGTTTGGCCGTCAGCGTGGCCATACCGAACTCTACCGCGGTGCCGAGTATCAGGTGGACTTTATTCCCAAAATTAAAATCGAGATTGCCACGCGCAGTGAAAATGTGGAGCGAGTGGTGGAGTTGATCACCCGGGTTGCCAGCAGCGGCAAAATAGGTGACGGCAAAATATTTGTTTTCGATCTTGAGCAAATCGTGCGCATCCGAACGGGTGAGCTTGATGAAGAAGCGATTTAGGGGGACGCACTCATGGAAAACACCATAGTTGAATTACAATTCTCATTGAACACCTTTTACTTTTTGATCTCCGGCGTATTAGTCATGTGGATGGCGGCGGGCTTTGCCATGCTCGAGGCCGGGTTGGTGCGCTCAAAAAATACCACCGAAATTCTGACCAAGAACGTCGCCCTTTACGCCATTGCCTGTACCATGTATTTGCTGATCGGTTACAACATCATGTATGTGGGTAACGGCGAGGGCGGTTTCGTGCCCAGCTTTGGCACCTTGATTGGCAGCCAGGCCAGTGATGCAGATCATGCGCTGGAGTCGGACTTCTTCTTCCAGGTGGTGTTTGTGGCCACGGCGATGTCGATTGTTTCCGGTGCGGTGGCCGAACGCATGAAACTCTGGGCCTTTTTGGTCTTCTGCGTGGTAATGACCGGTTTGCTTTACCCCATTGAGGGTTATTGGACCTGGGGTGGCGGTTTCCTATCGGCCATGGGCTTTGTCGACTTTGCCGGTTCGGGCATAGTCCACGGCGCCGGTGCTGCAGCTGCCTTGGCCGGGGTGTTAATGCTGGGCGCTCGTCGCGGTAAATATGGTAAAAACGGTGAAATCTATCCTATTCCCGGCTCTAACCTGCCGTTGGCAACCTTGGGCACCTTTATTCTGTGGATGGGCTGGTTTGGCTTTAACGGTGGCTCGCAGCTGTTGATCAGCGATGCTGAAAATGCCAGTGCGGTGGGTAAAATTATGCTTAACACCAATGCTGCAGCAGCGGCCGGTGCCATTGCTTCCTTACTGGTGTGTAAAACGTACTGGGGTAAGGCCGACCTGACAATGGTGCTCAATGGTGCGCTGGCGGGTTTGGTGGTGATCACCGCCGATCCGGCATCGCCATCACCTTTACTGGCGTTACTGCTCGGTGCCATCGGTGGCATGGTTGTGGTGTTTAGCATAGTGGCCTTGGATAAGATGCATATCGACGACCCCGTTGGGGCTATTTCGGTGCACGGCGTATGCGGTGCCCTGGGTCTGATCTTGGTGCCCCTATCCAACGATGAAGCCAGCTATACGACTCAGTTAATCGGTATCTTCTGTATCTTCGGCTTTATCTTTGTCGCATCATTAATTGTGTGGGCAATTTTAAAGAGCACGGTGGGGATCCGCGTCAGCGAGGAAGAGGAACTCAGTGGTATGGATCAGCATGACTGCGGTATTGATGCTTACCCCGAGTTTGTATCGGTACGTTCAAGTTAATCAGCAGGTTATTACTCACAGCGGCGAGTTTATCTCGCCGTTTTTTATGACTATAATTTTATTTTCAGCCCCTTTAAAAGGTTTCGAACATGGATAATAAATTACTGCTGATCATACTTTCAATCTTTCTGCCGCCGGTTGCCGTATTTCTAAAAGCCGGTGCCGGTAAGCACTTAATTATCAATATTCTTCTGTGCTTCTTATTTTTCTTACCCGCGGTTATTCACGCCTTGTGGGTATCAACCCGTTAAAGCATAACCAGTTAGGCACAGCGCCCTGCGTGCCGCCTGAGTCAGCCATGCTCTGGTCTTGGGCAAGCTAAAAAGTCAGTATCAGTTAAGCTAGTCTTAGCTAGCCTTAACCTGCACCCTGTCTTGGCATACTCGTGGGCAATTAATTTTGCTCGTGAGTATGCTAAGCTTCCACCAATTTTTCATTCAAGCCGCGCATTAGCAATCCTATGGCGACAAAAAAGACACCCACGAAGAAACAACGTAAGAAAAAGTCCAAGGCCGCACCGCCTTCAAAAATGAAGCGCCTTGGTAAGCGACTATTTTCCATTGCCTGGAAAGTCGCCCTGGTCACTATTATCAGTGTGGCCCTGTACATGATCTACCTTGATGCCAAGGTAACCCGACAATTTGAAGGGAATAAATGGCAGTTGCCGGCGCAGGTCTACGCCCGTGCAATGACCTTTTACCCTGGACAATACCTGTCTCTGGCCGAGGTAGAGTGGGAGCTGCAACGCCTTAACTACACTCAGGTGACCAAGCTTAATCACACAGGTCAATATGAGCAAAGCAAAACTCGTTTGCGTATTTACCGTCGTGCCTTTGAATTTGCCGACGCCAATGAACAGGCACACATTATCGAGTTGCGTTTTAGCGGCAACAAAGTTGCCAGCGTAAAAAACAACATAGGTCAGCGCCTTGAAAGCGCTCGTTTGGAGCCGGTGCAAATTGCCCGTATTGGTAACGACGAAACCCAAGACCGCGAATTTGTGCCGCTCGATAAATTCCCCGAGTTGCTTAAAGAAACCTTGCTGGTGGTCGAAGACCGCAATTTTTATAAGCACCATGGTGTCTCCCTGTGGTCCATTATGCGTGCCCTGTATGCCAATATTCGTGCCGGGCGCACGGTGCAAGGCGGCAGTACCCTGACCCAGCAGTTGGCGAAAAACTTCTACCTGACCCGTGAGCGCTCTTTGGTGCGGAAAATGAATGAGGCGTTGATCGCGCTGATTCTCGACTATCGCTATACCAAGGACGAGATTTTAGAAGCCTACTTAAACGAGGTTTATTTAGGGCAGTCATACACCAAGGGCGTACACGGCATGGGTCTGGCGGCGGAGTTTTATTTCTCTAAGCCCATCGACGAGCTGGAGTTTGATCAAATTGCCTTGCTGGTGGCCTTGGTTAAGGGACCGTCCTATTACAACCCGCGTCGCTTTGAAGAGCGAGCCATGGAGCGCCGTGATCTGGTGCTTAGGCTAATGGCGGAAGATGGCCTGATCAGTACCACAGAGTATCGTACGGCCCTTAATCGCCCGTTGGACATTGCACCTATGCGCCGCGATATAGACAAAACCTACCCGGGTTATTTGGAGCTGGTCAATCGCCAGTTGAAGGAATTGCTGACCGATAAGGAAACCCTGGATGCTGGGGTGAGGGTGTTTACCTACCTCGATCTGCAAAAGCAAGAAGCAATGGAAGACGCCATCGCTCAGTCTTTGCCCTATTTAGAGAAGCGCCCAAAAACAGAGCAACTCGAAGCGGCCATGCTTTCGGTCAATCGCCAGGTAGGCGGGGTATCGGCCCTGGTTGCCGGTCGCGATATGCGCTATTCCGGTTTTAACCGCGTGTTGGATACCAAACGAAATATCGGTTCCCTGGTTAAGCCGGCGGTATACCTGAGCGCCTTGCAGGTGCCGCGCTATAATCTTGCTACCTTGTTGCATGACGAGCCGCTGGAGCTGACCGATGAGCGTGGTAAGGTATGGAGCCCAGACAACTTCGACCACCAATTCCGCGGTGCCTTGCCCTTGTATAAGGCTTTTAGCAACAGTATCAACATTCCGGCGGTGAATCTGGGCCTGGATATTGGCGTCGACAAGGTAGCCAATACCTTACAGGGCCTGGGTGTAGAAAGTCATATTAACCAGTTCCCGTCCCTGTTACTGGGGGCTTTGGAGCTCTCCAGCTACGAGGTGGCCCAGCTTTATACCACTTTAGCCAACGATGGCGCCTATACGCGCTTAACCAGCATTTCGGCTTTGACCGATAACGGTGGCAAGTTGCTGTATCAGCATAATCCGCAGTGGCAGCAACGCTTCCCGAAAGATGCCATGTATATGACCAAATATGGCATGAAACGGGTGACTAAAGACGGCACAGGTAAACGCCTGAACAAGCATTTCCCCACCATACAGCTGGCGGGTAAAACCGGCACCAGTAATAATCTGCGCGATAGCTGGTATGGCGGTTTTGACCAAAATACCGTGACCGTGGCCTGGTTGGGCCGCGATGATAACCAGAGCACCGGCCTGACCGGCGCGGCGGGTGCGTTGGAGCTGTATATTCGTTATCTACGCCAGCTTAACCCGCAGTCCATTGCCGATGAGCGTCCTGAAGGTATCCGCTGGGCCTTTATCAATGAGCAAACCGGTATGCAGGCCCCTCCTGGGTGTGGCAAGGTGATTCAACTGCCGATACGGGCCAGTGAATTTAACCCCAGACCCAGTTGTGTGCGTCCGTAAGGGCGCGTAACGGATGTAAAAAACCGCCTACCGGCGGTTTTTTTATGGGTGCTACTCGCTGTTTGCTGAAGCTACTCGGTGGGAGGAGCAATAGCCGCTAACTCATTCATCAACTGGTTCCTTCTTTGATGCGCAAATTGCAGCATCAGATCACAGTTTCCTAGGGCGTAGCGATTAAGAAAAGACATTGTCTGCTGTGTGGAGTTTGCCATCATGTCAGCGAGACTTGGCATTAAGTTATGCAGCTCATCATAGAGTGCAATTTCTTGTGCTCTAATTTCACTGCCAATAAATGACAGGGCGTGCTTTTGATGGGCATAAGCTAAAGTGAATAAGGTGCGATAGGCCCAGTAGGCGCCGTGCGCATCAAAGTTATTTGTACCGCTATGGTAGCTAGCGGGAAAAGACTTCACAGCGGCAAAGAAAGGTAGATACATTGCACACAGAGGGGTGCTAACGGCTTGCCAGATCACCCCCTGAAGCTCATGGCATTGTTGCTTATCTAAGGTAATGATATGACTTTCAGCGGTTTTGTCATAACCGATGGGGCGGTTAGCCTTACCCTCAAGCTCGGTGCCCTCATAGGTGGCGGTTAATACGCCAATCACGTCGGGAACGGACACTAAGGCGTCGGGTTTGAGAAAGAGTGGATATTGTTGCTGCCGGGTTGGCTGAGCTAGCGAGGGGGTGAGTTTAAGCTGAGCGAGCCAAATGCGGTCAACATTATAAGCTTGACCCGTTACACCGAAAGCTTTCGCAAAATTAAAATTATGTTTATCCGCATCGGGCAATAATTGGTGTTGGCAGACAAACTCGTATAATCCGGATGAATGTAGAACCTCGGGAGAGTTAAGGTCGATATCATGAATGCGCATGGCATTGGCAACAACCAGGTAGCTGTCTTCAGGCACTTTTACAGCAATCCAATGGTGACAGGAGCCATTTTCAAAATACCAAATTTCATTGACGTCGGCGATGGTGACACCATTTACTTCGGCGCTGCCATATTGCTCGATATATTGCCCCAGCAATTGAATTCCGTGTCGGGCAGACTCGGCCTGGGGTAAAATTAACGTAGGAATGACGGCCTCGGTTATACCACCTTGTTTAAGTAAGGGATCGGCCTGAGCCGCCTTGTCATTCATGGCCAGAGTGTTGGTGGCAGATATAGCGACATTTTTCTCATTGATCCCCCGTTCTTCATACAAAAACTTTGCAGGCATTAAGGCGCTTGCTTCGTTATTTGCCTCAAAGTCTGGTGACGCACTATAGCTAAATGCTTGGGTTGGTTTTGGAACTTTTAGTCCGTTACCAAGCTGCCACAGGCCATTAGTAATCACTTTGTCATTGGCGTATTCCGGTTGATGGCGATAGACAAAATATTTGTTCCAGATATCACGCTCGCAATCTTCGTTTCGGGAGATAATATTTTGTTTGTGTGTGGTTGCATTCGCACCCACTATTACACTGGTACACATAATCAATCCTCAAAGAGAAAAGGAAGGTTACCCTTCCTTTGTCGTGACTTACTTACCCTGGGTAGGCACCACTTTAGCTATTTCAGATCTGACGTGAATAGGGGAAGTTAGCAGGTAATTTTGCCCTTCATTGAGTTCCTGACCATGAAAGTTAAAGCTGAGATTGACGCCTTTTCTAAACAATAAACAATGGGTCGAACCACCAAAGTGGAACATGCCGAGTTCATCACCTTTTTTAACAATTTGCTGCGGCTTCACCGTGACGTCACAGGTTGATACTTCAGCCATACCCACGGCCATAAACGCCATTAAGCCAATAGCAGGGTTGTCGGCTTTGATATAAATAATGGCCCGTGTTGCCATTTCCGTGATATAGCCCTGTGATTCATTGGGTCCGGCGGGATCTTCACCTATTGCAGGAGCCTCTGCGTAATAGCTGCCATCTACAAATTCAATCATTTCTATGACGCCATCAACGGGACTATTCCAGCGGTGGTATTGGGTGGCGCTCAAAAATGCCTGGTATACGGTGCCACCGGCAAATTCCGGGTAGTAATCAGCATTGTTATTAAGCATGTGTTGCAAGGAATAGGGCTGACCTTTAATCCAGAATGTATCTTGGAGCTGAACATTGGTCGCCCATTTGTAAGGTGCAGATTCGCAGGCGTTGGCGATGACATTGTTATCATCGGGCGAGGCGACTGGACGCTGATCCGGTTTAAATACACGGGTAAAAAAGTCATCCCAGCATGAAAATCCATAGTGAGGTAGCGTTGGGTCACAATCAAACGTGCTAATAAATGCCTCACGTGAACCCGCCATTTTCTCCATGGCGGCGTCGCTTAACCAGCCCGTGGGGGAATCATTCAAGACCGACACGGATTCACTGGATTTCAGAAATTCGCCCCAGTCATTAAGGATGCGCTTAAAGTGCGTGTTTACTGTTGGATCTCTAAATGCGCAGTAGCCACTTTCCGTCGCCATTACCCGGTCAACGATGGCATTGATTGGAAATCCCACTAACCCAGTTTCGTTAAATTCAGGTGCCATGCTTAGCACGTAGTTACACATGGCCAGCATTTGCTGATAGTTTTCGACAATAGCCTCTGGCTCCGGACCACTGTCACCGCCATGTACTGGTGTGTTGTGGCGTTTAGGTTGTTCATTAAACATGCGAGTAAAGAGCATGAAAGCGCTGGCGTCGCCTTCAATATATTCTTTAAAGGCTTGAATGGATGGCTGTAAAGGCAAGTCCGCCTGCTTAGTCTTGGCTGCCAACTGACGCAGCCAGTCATTCAATGTTTCCTGGTCTTGCGGTAACCATTCACCAACTCGATATGGGGTGTGACTCGTATTCATATTAGTGTCCTTATCTATAAGTGTTAGGTTTAAGGGTGGGTTGGTTTAAGGCTGGCTAACCAGTTATCGACAACCTGCCTGGGCACGCCTCGGGTACGGCAATGCATCGCATCGGTACCGAGCCAGGGAAACTCAGGCTTACTCTCAATGCCAATAACGGTATGGTTTGGCAAGGCAGTTCGATAGGTCGCTAATGCCGCCTCATCGTATTTTTCGTAACCTTTGCCAGATAAGGGAACGTATGCAAAGTTGTTTAATATCAGACTATTAGTGTAAGCGGCTGTTGTTGCTGGTTCATCGGCATTAGGGATATACATGTCCTGACAAAGTACACGATAGACCTGATACTCTTGTTCGAAGTTATCCGCAATATGATTAAGTTTTTGATTAATATCGGCATTCTCAGATTGTGCAATCAGTACCTTATCTTCTGATAAAAACTTACCCCAACAATCTATATGGCCAATGTAGGTCCCTGTGGGGTCTTCGAGCACGCGATATGAGCTAATGCCCATAAATCGATTAAGTTGCTCGAGTATATACTTCATTCGCTTCTCAATGATCGCCGGCGCATTGCCATATAGATCCTGCTCATTGTGGGTGGGCAACTCATTTTGCGTTGCTACCAGATAGGTAGAAGCAATGTTGCCCTTGCCATCAACCATGTAGTTGCCGCCCACATCCAATAAGCCGGAATAATAGAAATTATGGACCTTAATGGGCGTCAACTTGGTTGGGTTCTCTTTATGCCAGCGAGCCTTATTCCACTGACGAATAGGATTGTTGAGAAAATCTGAAAATTTGACGGCGCCATAATCATCATTGGGTCTGAAGATCCCCAAGCCCTCTTTAGGTGATACATTCTCCGCACCTTCTACTAACCCCACTTCGCCGCCACCTAAGGTGGTATAGGTGTGCTTGGTGATCCCGTAATAATCAGAATCCTTGTTGTGCACCCACCAAGGTCCAAAATCCCGTGTCCAGAATGTATCCGTATCCCAGGGGACTATATGCAGGTGCTCTGGGTTATAGGTTAAACCGAGTGCCGACGCTGTTTCACTTAGCTCTTTATCAATGTTTTGTTTTTGGCTTTCATCGCCGCACATCACAAAAATATGGACGGGGTTTGACGTATCATTTTGCTGCATGCGGACAATCAATTCATTTGGAATACCAAACGCGCGTGGTCCGGAGGGAGGAAACTGAGGTTGGCTAGGTGCCACCGTGCCAGGGTAGGCAATGAGTACACCACCCATGGGCGCAAATTCCGCAACGGCTGTAACGCAGCTCGGGGTGTCGTTGTGATACACAGTATTGGGCAATTCTTTGACTAGTTGGCTGACTTCGGATGCCAGGGAAGCGGGAACTAACGTTGGGCGTTTTTTGGGGATAGACATAGGTACTCTCCGTGTGATTTTTTTTATAAAAACTGGGTCGAAGCAAAGGACTTTTCGCCAAAAGGCGAATAATAAAGCCCCTTGAATTTGATCACGTTCGTACAGCACTTAAACCATAGCCACGGATTGGCAAAACGCAATTTGAAGTGTTAAATTTTGGTTAATTTTTTATGGGTTGAAATTGGGGCCAACGATTATTTTGGATTTGACATTAACTTGTGGGCGCTAAAATGATGGCATCTCTAAACGGCTGACCGTCAAATCGGCAAGGTAAATAGCGCCGTTATCTGTAAGCGACTGTAAGATTTTTTTAATTACCAGCGAGTGGCTGAGGTGAGCAGTAAAGCAAAAGTCTTTGAGGAGCAGGCGCTGATAAGGACGTAACGTCGGTGGTTGGAATAAGCTTACTAGCGGTATTTATTAGGCGAAAGTAAGTAACAACCAGGTTTGGGGGAGGCCATTGGCTTTACAGCATTGTGAAACCGCCACAATGGCGGTTTCATTTTTCATTGCCAGCTTACAACTTAGCGAAGGCGCGCTCGGCCGCCGCTATGGTTTGGGCGATGGCTTCGTCATCGTGTGCCTGGCACACAAAGCCCGCCTCAAACGCAGAAGGAGCAAGGTATACGCCTTCTTCAAGCATCAGGTGGAAGAAACGCTTAAAGCGCTCTAAGTCGCACTCGGTGGCTTGCTGGTAACTGGTTACCTTGTCGGCATCGGTGAAGAAGAAGCCATACATACCACCGGCATAGTTGGTAGTAAGTGGGATACCGGCTTTGTCTGCGGCGGCCTGGAAGCCTTCACAGATGGCCTTACTTTTCGCTTCCAGCTCTTCGTGCAACCCTGGTTTGCTAAGCAGCTCTAGCGCCTTAAGGCCGGCTGCCATAGCAATTGGGTTGCCAGACAGAGTACCGGCCTGGTACACAGGGCCTACCGGGGCAATGTAGTCCATGATTTCTTTCTTACCACCGAAGGCACCCACCGGCATACCGCCGCCGATCACCTTACCTAAACAGGTTAGATCCGGCGTGATATTGTAATAAGCCTGGGCGCCGCCAAGGGCCACGCGGAAACCCGTCATGACCTCATCGAAGATCAGCACGCTCTTATATTCGTCACAGATTGCACGCAGGCCTTCCAGGAAGCCTTCAACCGGTGGAATACAGTTCATGTTACCGGCAACCGGCTCGATGATGATACAGGCGATCTCTTCCGGGTATTTTTCGAATACCGCTTTTACTTCATCCAGGTTATTGAAAGACACGGTCAGCGTGTGTTTCGCGAAATCTTCAGGAATGCCTGGTGAGTTAGGCACGCCCAAGGTCAGGGCACCTGAGCCGGCTTTCACCAGCAGTGAGTCGGCATGGCCATGGTAACAGCCTTCAAATTTTAAAATCTTATCGCGACCGGTGTAACCACGGGCCAGACGAATGGCGCTCATGGTGGCTTCGGTACCCGAGTTCACCATGCGTACCGAGTCGATAGAAGGTACTAGCTCTTTAACCTTCTCGGCCATATCGATTTCCGCTTCCGTCGGCGCGCCATAGCTTAGGCCGCGCTCAACCGCTTCGTGTACGGCCTGCTTAATTTCTGGGTGGTTGTGACCCAAAATCATCGGTCCCCATGAGCCGACATAGTCGATGTATTTGTTGCCATCGGCATCAAAGGTGTAGGCACCCTCGGCATGGGTGATAAATAATGGGGTGCCGCCGACGCCGTTGAAAGCACGTACTGGAGAGTTCACGCCACCTGGGATCGAGGCTTGGGCGCGGGTAAATAAATCTTGGCTTTTGCTCATGTTGCTTCCTATTAGGTTGGCAAATTAATCTTCACGTTTACGGCTGAACCAGGGCACAGTGGCCTCGTGTTTCTCGACCAGGTTGTCAACGCCCAGAGTTAGCGCAAACAAGGCCATGCGGATCAGCACGCCATTTTGTACCTGGCGGAAGATGGCCAGGTTGTCATTGCTATTTAGGTCATTATCCAGCTCATTGGCATCGCTGCGGCTATCGCGCGGCAATGGGTGCATCAATACCGAGCTCGGTTTACAGTGGGCGTTATAAATCGCCTGGCTGATGCGGAAACCACCGCGGTATTTATTGGCTTCTTCCTGGCTGGGGAAACGCTCTTCCTGAATACGGGTTTGGTAGACGATATCGGCGGCCAGATTGCCTTCCATTTTATCCACCAGTTCGATTTGGTGACCGGCATTGGTCACGGTGTCGAGAATGCTCTGTGGCATTTGCAGGCCATCCGGCGCCACCATGGTAAAACGCACATCTTTGTAGTGGCACAGCAGCTTAGACAAGGAGTGCACGGTGCGACCGTATTTTAAATCACCGACCAGGGCAATGTGCATGCCATCGACCTTTTGGCCAAAACGGGCCAGTTCGCGGTCTATGGTTAAGAGATCGAGCAGGGCCTGGGTCGGGTGCTCATTGGGGCCGTCACCGCCATTAAGAACAGGGACGCTGCAGCCGGTGGCGAACTCGGCGACCGAGCCGGCATCCGGGTGACGCATGGCTACGGCATCGGCATAGGCAGAAATAACACGCGCGGTATCATACAAGGATTCGCCCTTGGCCAGCGCCGAGCTTTGCATACCGGTTGTTTCACGTACCAAACCGCCAAGCAGGTTGAAGGCGGTGCCGAAGCTCACGCGAGTACGGGTACTGGGTTCAAAAAACAGGTTGGCAAGAATGGCGCCTTCGAGCACCTTAGTGCGTTTTTGTTTTTTGGCATAAGGTTCCATCCGTTTTGCGACTGCAAATATATGCTCGATACTGTCTCTATCGAGTTGATTTACAGAGAGAATGTGTTCACCTTGAAAGCGTAGCATGGAGGTCGTCCCAAACGTTAAAGTAAATAATTCGGTGTCCTGCCAGGGGGCTAATTTGCATGTGCGCCCCCGGCATTTAAACGCCACCGCGTTTGGCTGCGCACTATAGCAAATTTTTTAGTATTTTTAGAGTACTGGTTTCAATACTGCTAAAAAGATGATGGCCGCGAGGATCAGCACCGGAAATTCATTAAAAATACGGTAAAAACGATCGCTGCGGGTGTTGCGATCCTGTTTGAAGTCGGCCAGTAATTTAAAGCAGTAGCCGTGGTAGGCATACAGCACCAATACCAGCGCCAGTTTATAGTGCAGCCACATGCTGGCACGGAACCAGTCGCGGCCATATTCCATTATGGTCAGTACCCCAAACACCGCGGTCAAAATTGCAAAGGGGGTGACGAAAAACAGCAGGCGGCGCTCCATCACCTTTAACATGGCGCTGCAGGACTTTTCTTCATTTAGGGCATGATACACAAATAGCCGGGGCAAATAGAAAATACCGGCAAACCAAGCAACCATAAAAAACAGGTGCAGGGCTTTGTAAACTAACACTAAAGTCATGATGCTTCCTTTTTATAACAGGGCGTTACGAATGGTGAGAATGTGGCGAATTTGATCCCAACGTAAAATACCGACGATTTCTTTTTCATCGTGCATATCATACACATAGACCGCACCGCTGCGTTTATCTTTAAGAATATCAAAGGCATCGGCCAAGGTGGCCTGCGAGCTTACGCCATCGAGTTCCACATAACGAATATTGATGTTTTCTTGTGACATCAGGTTTAAATCGTATTCCGCCAAGCGATAACCGTTGTCTTCGTCGTACACAATGAGCGGCGTTTGCCCATCGAGGTGCGCCAGGGACTCCTTGATCAACTCCTTATCGTCGGAATACAGCAGCTTAAAGTTTTCATTCATCTCCGCCATGATACCGACCTTTTGCAGCGCTTCTTTGGCTGGGGAAACCTGATAGGTCAGCCCTTGAAAATCAAGCTGCTGCAAAAAGATGGAACGATTCCCAAATACCTGCAGCGCGGTCACATAGGCGGTTACTATTACCAACATGGCGGGCACGATAATCTGTGGGCTGGAGGTGAGCTCCATTACCGCTGTTAACGCCGCCAGGGGGGCGTGCAAGGTGGCGGCGAGTAAGCCGGCCATGCCTAAAACGCCATAGGTACCGGCGACATCGGTGCCCGGGGCGACCAAATGGGCAAAGAAGGACATCAGGGTGCCCATGACCACGCCCAACCCTATGACGGGGCCGATAATCCCGCCTGGGATCCCTAAACCGATGGCGAATAAGGTGGCCAGCAGTTTAGCGATTAGTATGGTCAGCAGCAGTTGCACATTATCCGGCGAGTTCATGGCAATGGTAATGGCGCTCATGCCCGAGCCCATGGCCTGCGGCACCAGGTAGCCTATGCCGCCGGCTATCACCCCGGCAATCAGCAACCGTGGCAACATGGAAAGCGGTTTAAAGGTGCGGATGATCAGCATCAGGTTTTTATTAAAGGCATAAGCCACTGCGCCCAAGGTCATGCCGCAAATCACCAGGTAAGGATAATGCCAAAAACTCAAGGGCGTTACGCTTATGAGAGCCAGCTCGGAATCGGCACCAAAGACAAACTGAGTGGCCAGGGCTCCGGTCACCGCCGCCAGCATAATAGGTACGAAAATATGCACCTTGTATTCACGGATCACCACCTCCATCACGAAAATCACCGCCGCCAGCGGCGTGTTGAAGGAGGCTGCAATACCCGCGGCGACACCACAACCGCTGAGGGTACGCATGGCGTTATAGGGCAGGTGCAATTGATTGGCAAGCATGCTGGCCCCGGTTGCGCCCATGTGCACCGAAGGGCCTTCGCGGCCCACAGAGAAACCACTTATGAGCGCCAGGGCACCGCCAAAAAACTGGTTCACCGTGTTGTAAAATGGCATTTGCCCATAGTGCATCTTCATGCGGTGAATAACGAAAGGGATCCCCAGGCGGTAATGCTTAAAGCCGGTAAGGTAGGCAAAAAAGGCAATAACGCAGGCGGCACCAACGGGAAGTAAAAAGCGTTGCAGCTCGCCCATGGTGGTAAAATCGTCGAAATCATCGAGAAACAGGTTTTGCGCTATGATAATAGTTAAGCGAAACATGATGATCAGACCCGCGGCGATAAGGCCGGCGGCGATACCTAAAAAGCACAGTTGCGCCGATGTTTTTGGCCGGGCAAGGCGACGTCTCAGCGCCTCTAGATGCATACCAATTCCTCAGGCTGAATAAGGGGGAGTTATATTATCAGTAGTTTATCAAAGCTTCTGTAATAAATCCTTGTTTAGTATCAGGGTTTGCTTCTTTGTATTGTGACTACTGCGATCGAGATTAACTAGGGCGGTGCAGCCAATACTTGATTAACTTAGTCGGGTATTAGATAATTTGGGCAAATAGGCAGTGAGAGAGACGGTATGTCCGAGCAAGTTCCAATTAAATTCAGTGATGCCGCAGCGGCGCGCGTTAAGCAGTTGATCGAAGAGGAAGAGAATCCTTCGCTAATGCTGCGTGTTTATGTCACCGGCGGCGGATGTTCTGGTTTCCAATATGGTTTTACCTTTGCCGAAGAAGCTAATCCGGGCGATATGCAAATTGAGAAAAATGGCGTGACTCTAGTGGTGGACCCCATGAGTTTGCAATACCTAGTAGATGGTGAAGTCGATTATACCGAGGGTCTGGAAGGTTCGCGTTTCTTCGTAAACAATCCTAATGCCACCACTACGTGTGGTTGTGGTGCCAGCTTTAGCGTATAACCGCAGTATAAAGAGAAAATAAAAAATGCCGCTTATGCGGCATTTTTTATTTTTGACGGTTATAAGTCACTGTTCGTTATATACACCATAAGAGTAAAGAACCCTAACACGAACAATGAAAAAATAATTATATACAAGAAACCCTTACGGCCCTGTTTTAGGGGAATATTGTTGGCATTAAGAAACAGCCACCAAGCGGCGCAGAGAATCACCGGCAACAAAAACAGCAAACGAAACATCTTTTCCCCAAGAATGATGATTTAACCCAATCTTAGCGCAAAATTCCAACCCTCTAAAGAAAAATTAAAGACTTAGCGAACGCCGTATAAATTAGAGCTATCTATCTAATTTATCAGTAGTATTTTATTGTCATAAGGTATGTAAACTATTTCGCGCCGAAATTAGGTAAACTTTTGTACATACGCTATACCTAAAATGGGACATGTGCTTTAATACTGGCTGAATGAGACGGGCAAATTTCATTCACTAATAATTATAGAAACTTTACAGCAATCGATTCATCTAGTAGGAGATGTAATTATGATGGGTAAAACCGTTTCCTCCGAGGAAAATGGCAGACTAACCAAGTGGCTTAAAGATAAACGCCATGAAAAGGGTCATACCATGCGCAGTCTGGCGCAGGTGTTGGGCACACCACATTCATTTATCGGTAAAATTGAAAACCAAGAACGTCGTTTAGACGTGATTGAATTTATCCGTTACTGCGAAGCACTGGATGTGGACCCTTATGAAGGGTTAGCGCTACTTAAATAAGCATTGAAAGCCTATTTTCTGGAGCCCAGGAAGGGCTCTATAGTTTTATACCAATTCACTTAAATAGCGAGTCATTCTAGCGGGCTAAATATCATGCTCACTATGTTGAAATTTTTCGATGTAGAATAACTACATATAAAAAATCCCGCCTTGTTAGTACATCATTTATCTAGCGCGATATCTGATCACATACTTAATAGAATTGGTATTATTCCTGCCCCTTGGCTTTACGCCCATTTTCATGAAACTGCCACTCCAATTGATACAAGCGTTTGCGTATCAAAAACAAAAATACCAACGACGGTATTACCATCAGCGCCGTGAGAATAAAAAACATCGACCAATCACCGTGCAACCAATCGTCGACTATCACGCCACTGTACCCCGATAACAGGGTGCGTCCAAGATTGCCCAGGGAGGCAAGCAAGGCATAGTGGGTGGCGCTAAAGGCGCGGTCACAAAGCATGGAAATAAAGGCCACCATGGCCACCAAGGACCAGGCCTGGGTAAAGCCATCGAGAACAATGGCCATCGCGTAAAGTGAGAGCTTGGGTCCTGCAACGGCAATCCAGGAGAACATCAGGTTCGATGCAGCCATAGCTATGCCGCTGATAAATAAACCTTTTACTATTCCGAAGCGATTATTAAACACGCTGCCTAAAAAGGCAAAAATAATGGTGAGTACCGCGGTGCCGAGCTTGGAAAAGGTGGCGATATCTGAGTTGCTAAAACCCACTTCTTTATAAAAGACGATGGACATGCGTGCCAGGAAAGCCTCGCCAATTTTAAAGAGGAAGATAAAGGCCAGTAAGGCTAAGGCGGTTTTAACCCCGTTACGGGTAAAGAAACTGCGCAGCGGCTCGATAATGGTCACCCCAAGCCAGGCAATCACGATATTTAACCAACGTGGTAAAACGGTGGCGTGTTTACCGAGTTGCTGCTGATACTGTTGCTCTAATCGGGCGTGCACAAGCTCGCGATTCGACTCGGGCTCTTGGGCAAAGAAGACATAGACGATCAATAGGGCGACAATCACCGCCAATGCCAAATACACATCAGGCCAGTCGACACCGGGAATATCCGCGGCATAAAAGGGCAGGGCGCCGAGCAGAGCATAACCTGTCCACCAACCACTGGTTGCCATGGCCGCCGCCGCCGACATTTTTTCACTTTCTTTTTCCGCCAAAATATCAATACGGTATGCATCAATGGCTATATCCTGGGTAGCAGACGCTATGGCGATAATCAGTGCCAGTAGGGCAATAACAAAAAGTTGTCCGCTGATATCGACAAACGCCATGCTCAGGGTGGCGGCAAACACAATGCAGAGGCAGCACAATATCCAGCTGCGGCGTTGACCCAGCCACTTGGTGAGCAGTGGAATACGCACACGGTCGACCAGGGGCGACCATAAAAAGTTAATGGAGTAAGCGCCAAACACCATGCCGAACAGGCCGATCATCGAACGGCTTAAGCCTTCGTCTTTAAGCCAGGCGCTCATGACCGAGCCAATCAACACCCAGGGAAAGCCGCTGCTGATGCCAAAAATAAACACGGTGACCAAGCGGCGGTCGCGAAAATGTTGGGTGAAGTCGCGTAAAGAGAGGGCTGTGTGGCTCATGCTTATTCTTATTATTAGCGAGAAGAAAAAGGGCGATTAGACTCGCCCTGATAGATCTAGTACGGCTGTGCTTCAAGCACCTTGATGTCAAAAATAATCACCGCTTGTTTAGGCACATAGGAATAGCCTATTTTTTCCTGGAAATCGGTTTCGACGCGCATGATCTTATCTAAGGTTTCAAAGCCTTCTACTACTGAACCGAACACCGAGAAGCCCCAGTCACTGCCTGGGTTAAGGTGGTCATTGTTGTCCATGTTGAAGAAAAACTGGCGTGTGGCCGAGTGCGGTTTACGATCCTGGTAGGCCATGGCTATGGTGTACATATCATTTTTCAGACCGCTGCCGCTTTCATTGAAAATGGGGTCATTTTCATGCAGGCCATCATAGTCTTTATCGTAGCCGCCACCTTGAATCACAAAGTCACGGTCGTTTTCTTCATCGCGCTCGACACGGTGAAAAACAGAGCCCTTGTAGCTGCCATCTTGCACATAGGTAAGGAAATTGTTCACCGTCAGCGGCGCGCGTGAGCGATCTAGCTCGACAACGATTTTTCCTAGGCTGGTAGTGAACTCGACGCGGGGAAATAAATTGCTCTTTTGCACAAATTCACCCTGCACCGCTGCGTGCGCGAATGGCGTCAGCATTAAGCATAAGGTAAATAAGGCACTGATGAGGCGAGTGTTCATGACGCTCCCTTTTGCATGTAAGTATTAAGCTCGGGGTCGCTCATAATGCGTGCCACAAGCTGTTCGATAAGTTTATTCAGTTGCGCCTCGACCTTGGCCTGATCATAGCCAAAGGGGCCGCGAAACTGGCTTTGGCCATTATACATTTTATTGAACTGGCTACCATTACGCTCGACGAACACCTGCAGAGCAATTTGCGCTTCACTATGATGGTCCACGGTATTTTGCATCACAGTGGCATTTAAAGTGTGAATGGCTACCTGCATATGGGTGCTAGCCATGGCGCTGATATGAGCACCATTGGCTTGCAGAGCTTGGGTGAAAACCTTTTGCATCTTATTATTTAAGTCCGGGGTGGACATCAAATAACGTTTGTCGCCCTGGGCGATGGAGATGGTCGGTGCCTTCGCTCTTTGGTCAATCACCTGCAAAGACAGCGCCTGGTTATAGCTGGTAAGTTGGCCGCTTTGGTAATAAGGGTCCAAGATGGCCTGTGCCGAGCGGTTGCTACATCCTGTAAGTGCCGTGCTCAAAACGATAATGGCAAGCAGTGAAAAACGGTTAAACATAATTATCCTATTACTTTTTTCGCGCTCAGTACGACAAACTTCTTGTTTGAACCAAGGAGCTTGGAGCCGCCGAATAAGCGCTTTAGTTTTTCATGGTAATCAAGGTGTCGGTTGCCTACGATACGAAGCTCACCGCCGGGACGCAATACTTTTTTGGCGTCGTTAAACATCTGCCAGGCGATGTGGTCGGTCACCGCATTTTGCTGATGGAAGGGTGGATTACATAGCACCAGGTCATAGCCTTGGGCGGCAAAGCCAGACAGACAATCGTTATGAATAAACTCACAGCGATGCAGTTCATCGGGCAGGTTCTCTAGGATGGTTTGCTGCGCCGAGGCCACGGCCATGGCAGACTCATCAACAAAGGTCACCTGCGCCTCGGGGCACTTCAGCAAGGTTTGCAGGCCAATCACGCCATTGCCACAGCCAAGGTCGATAATACGAATTGGCTTTTTCGATTGCGGCAGGTAATTACTGAAGAAGCGCGCACCGATGTCCAAAGAATCGCGTGAAAACACATTGGCATGATTGACCAAGGTGAAGTCACTGCCTTCCAGTTGCCAACGTTTGGGAAACGGGCTTGGCTGCGCCTTATTGTGCATGGTCGCGGTGATCAGGCGTGCCTTTTTCTGAGCCAAGGTGGTTGTAGCAGGACCGATATAGCGCTCCACCAAATTAATGGTTGAGGTATGTATGGCTTTGGTTTTACCCGCTAGGACCACGGGGGTCCCCGGTTTTAGTTTGTGCGACAGTTGCGCCAATTGGTGCTGAAGGTAGCCACTGTTTTTCGGTATTTTGCCGATCACCAGGTCATAGTCGTCGGCGAGCGGTTCAAGGCTGGTCAGCGGTGTAAGTTGCTCGGTATTCAAGTTATTTTCTTTCAGATTATGCTGCCATGCTTGCATAGCAATGTACGAATCACTAACTGAATCTGAAGTTAATTGATTAAAGACGCAGGCCAGGGCACCGAAGTCGTCATTGAGGATCAGCAAGCGCTTGGCATCACCATGATGCTCGTTAATATAATCGATAAGGTATTCATCGGCCGCGTCCCATGCCTGCAGGCTGCGGTTTTTCTGTTGTAAAGGCAAGCGATGTAAGTGGTAGGTATTACCACCTAGTTGAGCTGATGTTATCATGAGCACTTAGGTTTAACTGACAATGGCGCTAGTTTATCACGATGCGTGCCAACGCCCACCCCCAAAACAGCAACCAATTGCCGCCGGCTTTACCCCCAAGCATGTTTAGTTACCAGGCTCACGCCCTTGATGAGGTGAAGGCACAGCGCTTGTTTGCCTATTTGCGTGATACCTTGCCCTGGCAACAACCCAGCATTCAGGTGTTTGGCAAGTGGCATGCGATCCCACGCCTGCAGGTTTATATGGGAGATGCCGACAGCGCTTATGAATATTCTCAGCAGCGTTTCGAGCCTGTGCCCTGGGTGCCCGAGCTTGACGCCATGCGCCATCGCCTTAATCGCACGCTGGGCTGTCATTTTAATGCGGTGTTGATTAATTACTATCGCCATGGCCTAGATTGCATGGGCTGGCACAGTGACGACGAGCCCGAGTTGGGCCCCGAGCCAGTGATCGCCTCATTGTCTTTGGGGGCGCTGCGTAAGTTTAAGTTACGTCACAAAGACAGTGGCGAGGTAACCGACCTGGCATTAACAAATGGCAGTTTGCTGCTCATGAAGGGGCAAAGCCAACATTGCTATGCCCATAGCCTGCCCAAGCAACGTAGGGTTACGCAGGGGCGCATCAATTTAACCTTTCGCCACATCGATTCGACTTTGCTATAGTAGCGTCACCTAACTAGTTGGCAGGTACGTCATTTATGTCTATGCAAACGCGTATCGAGCAAAAGCTCAGCGCAGGGATACCCTGCAAACACCTGCGGGTTGAAAATGAAAGCCATATGCATGCCCGTGGCAGTGAATCACACTTTAAAGTGGTGGTGGTCAGCGATCAATTTGCCGGACAGCGGCTGTTGCAACGTCACCGCACCATTAACGACATTCTGGCACAGGAGCTGCGCGAGCACATTCATGCGCTGGCTATTCATGCCTATACCCCCGAAGAGTTCAGCGAAAAACAAGGACAAGCCCCGGATTCGCCGCGCTGCTTAGGTGGTTCTAAATTTGATAATTAAACACTCGGCGCGAGTCATCAGACCTGTGTAGTGGATAATAGTCGCTACACTAGCGCTAATTTTTCGGCAACGATATGGAATTTTATCATGGTCATTAAGCCTAAAATCCGTGGATTTATCTGCACTAACGCACACCCAGCAGGCTGTGCGGCTCATGTACAACAACAAATAGAATATGTAAAAAGCCAAGGTGATTTGGGCCAGGGTCCAAAAAACGTTTTAGTGATCGGTTCATCAACTGGTTACGGCCTTGCTTCTCGCATCGTATCTGCATTCGGTCATGGCGCAAAAACACTGGGTGTGTTCTTTGAAAAACCAGGTACCGAGAAGAAAACGGCGTCTGCAGGCTGGTATAACACCGCAGCTTTCCAACAAGCTGCCGATGAAGCCGGTATCTGGGCAAAAAACATCAATGGCGATGCGTTTTCCGATGAGATCAAGGCACAAACCATCGACACCATTAAGAATGAACTAGGCAAGGTTGACCTGGTTATTTATTCACTGGCGTCACCGCGTCGTACCGACCCGAAAACAGGTGAAACTTACTCATCAACGCTTAAGCCAATCGGTGAGAGTGTGACCACTAAAAACCTTAACACCTCAAAGCGTGTTATCGACGAAGTGAGTGTTGAAGCGGCCAGCGAAGAAGAAATCGCCAATACCGTAAAAGTAATGGGTGGTGAAGATTGGCAGCTGTGGATCGAGGCCCTTAATGAAGCAGGCGTGTTAGCCGATAACTTCAAAACAACCGCTTACACCTACATCGGTAAAGAGCTGACTTGGCCTATCTATGGTCACGCCACCATTGGTAAGGCAAAAGAAGACCTGGACCGTGCCGCACAAGAGATCAAAGCATCAACGGCGGCCTTGTCTGGCGAAGCCTATGTGAGCTCTTTGAACGCGGTAGTGACGCAGGCGAGTTCGGCGATTCCTATCATGCCTCTGTATATTTCAGCGCTATTCAAAGTGATGAAAGAAGACGGCACTTATGAAGGAACGATCGAGCAAATTACCGCGTTGTTCAAAGAGAACCTGTACGGCGAAACGCCGCGCTTTGATGACGGTGGCCACCTGTTCCAGAACTATAAAGAGCTTGAAGACGACGTGCAGCAGCGCATCCAGAAAATTTGGGATACGGTTGATACCGATACCATCGACGAGCTGACCGACTATGTGGGTTACCACAAAGAGTTCTTACATCTGTTTGGCTTCGATTTAGCCGGCGTTGATTATGACGCGGATGTAAACCCGGACGTAGCTATCAACAACCTGCTGTAATTGGGTTGTATCTGCTAAAAAAGCCAGTCTTAAGACTGGCTTTTTTGTATCCAGGTAACGGTGCTAAGTAATTAGTTACATATGAACACGCGAAATTAAGACTTTGGTCTATCTTGAAGTTTATTCATTCGAGAGCGCCGCGGACCTTGGATAATTTTTACTTTTTAACTCGCATAGTCGCCGTGAATGATGTTAAAATTCGGCAGATATGTGACAAGTTCGCTGCGTTGCTTGGAACACTGACCGACATAGGTGCTCTTTTATACCGTTTGTATTAATGATGTAGGTTGTTAATTGCTCATTTTGATGTTTTTTGGCATCGCGAAGGGAGCATAGACCTAGATTAACAACGCGGGTTGGCGCCAGTCGGCCGATGCTAAGCGGCGTGGTTGGTAAGATTTTAAGTTTCTTTCCTTTAATGTAATGCAAGTGCGTATGATCAACATAAAAAAAGGTCTGGATCTACCGATAGAGGGCGCACCTCAGCAAGTTATTCATGACGGTCAACCCGTTAAACGAGTAGCTGTGCTAGGTGAAGAATACATCGGCATGCGTCCAACCATGCGAGTTCGTGTGGATGACCAAGTCAAAAAAGGCCAAGTTCTTTTTGAAGATAAAAAGAATCCTGGCGTAATCTACACTGCACCGGCCTCCGGGGTAGTTAAAGAAATCAATCGTGGTGCAAAACGTGTACTGCAATCAGTTGTTATTGAAGTTAATGGCACTGAGCAAGAAACGTTTGCCAAGTTCGACCAAGGCCAATTAGCAAGCCTAGATCGCGACACCGTTGTCGATCAACTTGTTAAGTCTGGTCAATGGACCGCACTGCGTACTCGTCCTTTCAGCAAAGTTCCTGCTGTCGATGCTAAGCCTAGCTCAGTATTCGTTACTGCCATGGACACCAATCCGCTAGCCGCTGATCCAGTGGTTGTGATTGCCGAAAATGCTGAAGCTTTCGAAGCCGGTCTAGCCGTGGTTTCACGTCTAACCGAAGGTAAAGTGTACGTATGTAAGAAAGCGGGCGCGCAGGTACCTAGCTCATCGGTTGCTTCTGTTGAAGTACATGAGTTTGGTGGCAAGCACCCAGCCGGTCTTGTAGGTACTCACATTCATCACCTAGACCCAGTCTCTGCCTCTAAGCAGGTTTGGCACTTAGGTTATCAGGATGTGATTGCTTTCGGTCATCTTTTCCTAAGTGGCGAAATTTACACCGGTCGTGTGATTTCTTTAGCCGGTCCTCGCGTTAAGAACCCGCGCCTAGTTAAGACCCACATGGGTGCTGCACTAGACGATTTAGTAGCGGGCGAGCTAGAAGACGGTGACAACCGTGTTATTTCTGGTTCGGTGCTTTCTGGTACTAACGCCATTGGTCCACACGCGTTCCTTGGCCGTTACCACACGCAAGTGTCGGTACTGCTTGAAGGCCGTGAGAAAGAACTATTTGGTTGGATTGCGCCAGGTAGCAACAAGTTCTCTGTAACGCGTACCTTCCTTGGTCACCTTGCACCAAGCCGTCTATTCAACATGACTACCTCTACCGGTGGTTCAAAGCGTGCCATGGTACCAATCGGTAACTATGAGCGTGTAATGCCGCTAGACATCTTGCCTACGCTACTATTACGTGACCTTATTTCACGTGACCTAGACAGCGCAATTACGCTTGGCGCATTGGAGCTAGACGAAGAAGATTTAGCATTGTGTACCTTCGTTTGTCCTGGTAAATACGAGTACGGTTCAATCCTTCGTGAGTGCCTGACAACAATCGAGAAGGAAGGCTAAAATGGGCTTGAAGAAATTTTTAGAAGATATCGAACCGCATTTTGAAGCCGGTGGTAAACATGAAAAATGGTACGCCCTGTATGAAGCAGTAGCGACTATTTTCTATACCCCAGGTTATGTAAACAAAGGCGGTACTCACGTTCGCGATAACATCGACCTAAAACGTATTATGATTTTAGTGTGGATGGCAACGTTCCCTGCCATGTTCTTTGGCATGTTCAACATTGGTCACCAAGCTGCTGACGCACTAGCGAACGGCTTTGCGCTTGGCGATTCATGGCAAGTAGCTTTATTCCAACTATTCGGTGGTGAACTAACCGTCGATTCCGGTTGGGGTGCGAAAATGTTCTACGGTGCCTGCTTCTTCCTACCTATCTACGCCACGACCTTTATCGTGGGTGGTTTCTGGGAAGTGGTATTCGCCTCGGTTCGTAAGCACGAAGTAAACGAAGGTTTCTTTGTAACCTCTGTACTGTTCGCGCTAATCCTGCCGGCGACTATTCCACTGTGGCAAGTAGCCCTAGGTATTACCTTCGGTGTTGTCATTGCCAAAGAGGTATTCGGTGGTACTGGCCGTAACTTCCTAAACCCGGCACTAGCGGGTCGTGCTTTCCTATTCTTCGCATACCCTGCGCAGATTTCAGGTGACACGGTATGGACAGCGGTTGACGGTTTCTCAGGTGCAACTTACCTAGGCCAAGCGGCTACAGGTGCACTGGACTTCGCCAACATGGATCTTTGGTTGAACGCTTTCTACGGCTTCATTCAAGGTTCTGTAGGTGAGACCTCTACCCTTGCTATCGCCATCGGTGGTTTATTCCTTATTTATGTGCGTATTGCTTCGTGGCGCATCGTACTAGGTACTTTCCTAGGTATGGTGGTAACGGCAATGCTACTTAACTTCATCGGTTCTGAAACTAACCCTGCATTTGCTATGCCTTGGCATTGGCACTTGGTACTAGGTGGCTTCGCGTTCGGTATGTTCTTTATGGCAACCGATCCGGTTTCAGCGTCATTCACCGATAAAGGTAAGTGGGCATACGGTGCGTTGATCGGTTTCATGGTGGTAATGATCCGCGTTGTGAACCCGGCGTACCCAGAAGGCATGATGCTAGCAATCCTATTTGCTAACCTATTTGCACCGCTATTCGACCACTTCGTAGCGCAGTCAAACATCAAGAGGAGATTGGCACGTGGCTAGTAATAACGAATCAATCGGTAAAACGCTTGGTGTAGTAGTGTCTTTATGTTTGGTGTGTGCGGTTATCGTATCGTTTGCATCAGTACAACTACGTCCACTACAGCAAGAAAACAAGCTTAAAGATATTCAAAGCAATATCCTAGCCGCAGCCGGTTTTGACGGCGTTAAAAACGTTCAATCGACGTTTGACGAGAACATCGAGACTCTGGTTGTTAACGTTGAAAACGGCCAACAGGTGCAGTTTGACAACGAAGAAGCTCGTAGCGCTTGGATTAAAGCGTACGATTTTGAGAAGAGTAAGTTCGATGCGGCAATGAGCATCAAGCTAACTAAAGCTCAAGATAAAGCAGGTATCCAACGTCGTACAACTGAAGCGCCGGTATACATTAGCCGCGCCGAAGATGGCTCAGTGAACTCTATCATTCTACCTATCCAGGGCTACGGTCTTTGGGGTGTAATGTACGGTTTCCTAGCGCTAGAAAACGACGGTGAAACCGTTAAAAACATCATCTTCTACAAGCACAACGAAACTCCAGGCCTGGGTGGCGAAATTCAAAACCCAACTTGGACGGCCCAGTGGAAAGAGAAAGAGCTGCCAGTTGATCTAGTGAAAAACGGCGCCAAGAATGCTCACCAAGTTGATGGTCTATCTGGTGCAACACTGACGTCAAACGGTGTTGATAACACGGTTGACTACTGGACTGGCGATCATGGCTTTGGTCCTTTCCTTGCGAAAGTACGTGAAGGAGCGTTGAAATAATGGCTGATACTAAAGAAATGAAGTCGGTTCTATTTGGACCTGTCTTCGCCAATAACCCAATCGCCCTACAAGTACTAGGTATTTGTTCTGCGCTGGCGGTTACTTCAAGCTTGAAAAATGCCTTGATCATGTCGATCGCATTGACCTTGGTAACAGCGTTCTCAAGCTTGTTTATCTCGATGATCCGTAACCAGATCCCATCAAGCGTTCGTATCATCGTACAGATGACGATTATCGCTTCATTGGTAATCGTGGTTGACCAGGTACTACAGGCCTTCTCTTATGCTACGGCAAAAGAGTTATCGGTATTCGTTGGTCTAATCATTACCAACTGTATCGTAATGGGTCGTGCCGAAGCATATGCAATGAAGTCGCCACCAATGATGTCTTTCCTAGACGGTATTGGTAACGGTCTTGGCTACTCTGTAGTGCTACTGACTGTTGGTTTCATCCGTGAGCTATTCGGTAAAGGTTCACTATTCGATGTGGAAATCATTCCACTGGTGCAAAACGGTGGCTGGTACCAGCCTATGGGTCTATTGATCCTTCCACCAAGTGCATTCTTCATCATCGGTCTATTCATTTGGGTACTTCGTACCTTTAAGAAAGACCAAGTAGAAGCGAAATAAGGGGCGAGTCGTGGAACAGTATCTTAACTTATTTGTTAAAGCGGTTTTCATTGAAAACCTTGCGCTTGCCTTCTTCTTGGGGATGTGTACTTTCCTAGCTGTATCTAAGAAAGTAAAAACCTCTCTAGGCCTAGGTATTGCGGTTATCTTCGTACTGGGTATTGCGGTACCGGTAAACCAAGTGGTTTATCACGCGGTATTGGCACCAGGCGCACTTGAGTGGTTAGGCTTCCCTGAAGCTGACTTAAGCTTCCTACGCTTCCTAACCTTCATCGGCGTTATTGCTGCCCTAGTACAAATCCTAGAGATGGCTCTGGATAAGTTCTTCCCGCCGCTATACAACGCGCTGGGCATCTTCCTACCATTGATCACGGTAAACTGTGCGATTTTCGGTGCGGTGTCCTTCATGGTAGAGCGTAACTACAACTTCGGTGAGTCAGTGGTTTTCGGCCTGGGCTCAGGTGTAGGTTGGGCACTGGCAATCACATTGCTTGCTGGTATCCGTGAGAAGATGAAGTATTCAGACGTGCCAGACGGTCTACGTGGTCTAGGTATTACCTTTATCACCGTAGGTCTTATGGGTCTTGGCTTTATGTCATTCTCTGGTATTTCACTATAAGGTAGCGAGGAGAAATCATGCTTGAGGTATATTTAGGCGTAGGTGTATTCGTCGCTATCGTGGTTATCTTGGTTTTAGTTATTATCGCAGCTAAATCTAAGCTAGTACCCACAGGTGACGTCACCATCGGGATCAATGGCGATCCTGAGAAAGCAATTAAAACTTCACCGGGTAGCAAGCTACTTGGTGCACTAGCGGATGCCGGTATTTTCGTATCATCTGCTTGTGGTGGCGGTGGCTCATGTGGCCAGTGTCGCGTAGATGTGAAATCGGGTGGTGGTGACATTCTGCCGACCGAGCTTGACCACATCTCGAAAGGTGAAGCCCGTCATGGCTGTCGTCTTGCGTGTCAGGTTGCCGTTAAGGGCGACATGGAAATTGAACTTGAAGAGTCTATCTTCGGTATCAAGAAGTGGGAATGTACTGTTATCTCTAACGATAACAAGGCAACCTTCATTAAAGAACTGAAACTAGCTATCCCTGAAGGTGAGGTTGTACCTTTCCGTGCCGGTGGTTACATTCAGATCGAAGCGCCTGCTCACCATGTTAAATATGCTGACTTCGATATTCCTGAAGAATATCGTGCAGACTGGGATCGTTTTGGCTTCTTTAACCTAGAGTCAAAAGTTGACGAAGAAACAATCCGTGCGTACTCAATGGCTAACTACCCAGAAGAGTTCGGCATCATCATGCTTAACGTACGTATTGCGACTCCGCCGCCAAACAACCTAAGCCTGCCTTGCGGTAAGATGTCTTCGTACATCTGGTCACTGAAAGAAGGCGACAAGGTAACAATTTCTGGTCCATTCGGTGAATTCTTCGCGAAAGACACAGACGCAGAAATGGTATTCGTAGGTGGTGGTGCAGGTATGGCACCTATGCGTTCACACATTTTCGACCAGCTTAAGCGTCTTAACTCTAAGCGTAAGATGAGCTTCTGGTACGGTGCACGTTCTAAGCGCGAAATGTTCTACGTAGAAGATTTCGACGGCCTAGCTGCTGAAAACGATAACTTCGTATGGCACGTAGCTCTTTCAGATCCTCAGCCTGAGGACAACTGGGAAGGTTACACCGGCTTTATCCACAACGTATTGTACGACAACTATCTGAAGGACCACGAAGCGCCTGAAGACTGTGAGTTCTACATGTGTGGACCACCGATGATGAACGCAGCCGTTATCAACATGCTTAAAGATTTAGGTGTTGAAGACGAGAACATCCTACTGGATGACTTCGGCGGCTAATTTAACGATGTATATTCGTTAACGTTACGTATAAGGGCTTCCTAGCTAAGGTTAGGAAGCCTTTTCTTTTTTCTAACGCGAGTATTGCAGATGAAACCTAATCTTCGTGTCACGGCTCTGGTGTTTTTTGTCCTTGTGCTGGGCTTACTAAGCGGCTGTGATAAGGCCGGTGAGCCTCAGCAGCAAGAGTTACTGCTGCACGGTAAAACCATGGGCACCACTTATAACATCAAGCTTTATGCTCCGGGCGAGCAGTTAGCGACGCTGAACCTTCATGGCGACATAGAGCAGGCCTTAAAAGCCGTAAACCAGTCCATGTCGACCTATATTCCCGACTCTGAAATCAATCAGTTCAATCGCCTGGGCGCAGGTGAGGTGATGGCTATCAGCCCCGACTTTCGCACCGTGGTGGCCGAGTCAATCCGTTTGGGCTTCTCTACCAAGACGTTGGACGTGACCATGGGACCCTTGATTGATCTCTGGGGCTTCGGCCCAGACAAGCGCCCAACACAGCGTCCGTCTCAAGCGGAGCTTGACGCTATGGTGGCGAATATCGGCGTCGATAAGCTGGCTCTCAATGAGCAGGGCTTAGCTAAGTCGGTTGATGGCCTGGAGCTGAGCTTCTCGGCAACCGCCAAAGGCTTTGGCATAGATAAGGTGGCCGAGTTATTAGAGCAACATGGCATCACCAACTACATGGTTGAGATTGGCGGCGAGATGCGCATTGCCGGGCAAAAACCGGGTAACAAGGCATGGGTAATTGCCATTGAGCAACCGGATGCGCCTATGGGCGAGCGCAGAATCCATCGTACCTTAGAGCCCGGCTCTATGGGTGTGGCCACATCCGGTGATTATCGTATTTTTTACGAGATGGACGGGGAGGTGTACACTCATCTTATCGACCCGCAAACCGGTATGCCAATCAAGCACGACCTGGTATCGGTTACCGTGTTACACCCCAGCGCCATGACTGCCGACGGCCTGGCCACGGCTTTGACCGTGATGGGTACGGAGCAGGCAAAAGCCTATGCCGAGGCCAACAACTTACCCGTGTATTTGATCAGCAAAACGCCAGAAGGTTTAAAAACCTATTCAAGTCCAGCGTTTAAGCCATATTTGTAGTCAGGTTAAAGCGGGCGTATAATAGCGCCCGTGGCTGACTCAAGCCGTTGATTGTCATTTTTAAGGGGCACAGACAATGCAGCTATTTCTTCTTACCTTTGGTCTGCTTTTGATTATCATTGCGGCGATGGCGGTAGGTGTTATCGTTCAACGCAAATCAATGGCCAGCAGCTGTGGTGGCCTTGGCTCTGTAGGCATAGATAAGGCCTGTGACTGCGACGACCCGTGCGATAAGCGTAAAAAGCGCATGGCCAAAGAGCAGGCCTGGAAAGAGAATCAAATTCTTTAATGCCGATAAAAAAACCGCTTCATTAAAGCGGTTTTTTTGTGTCCGATATTTACCCGGAAATTTGTTAGCCCAAAATAATGTGCGGCACAAAACGAGAGGTGTCCTTGGTGATGGGGCCATTGTCCTCTCGAATTGTCAGGCCACAGCTTTTATGACCTACCACCCAGGAGCCTATCAGGGTATGGTTGCCGGCAAACACAGGCAAGGGGGCCAGAGCCTGGGTAATAAAGCCTTCTCCGCCGTAGCTGCCGCCCTGATGAACGCGGCCCTTACTAGGGTGTACCCAGGTGATGTTTTCTCCTTCACGGCTGAATAAAGGTTTGCTGACATACCCTTGCTCGAGCCCATCACCTTCCTCCCCGGCAAAATAGCTAGGCAGTAGATTGGGGTGGCCGGGGAACATCTGCCACAGCAGCGGCAAAATAGCCTTATTAGATAACACAGCCTTCCACGACGGCTCTACAAATAGGGTGTCCGAGCTTAACAGTTGGGGGCCGAATTCATCTAAAAACAGCTCCTCCCATGGGTATAGCTTAAACAACTGGGTGATGGGCGTGTCTTCGAGATCGGTGAGCTGACCTTTGGCATCGATACCTATGTCCTCTACGGTCATTCTGACCGTTGGCATGCCAGCCTGGTAGGCACAGTCCTGTAGGTAAGCCACCGTGCCCTTATCCTCGATGGAATCACGGCTGTGGGCAAAGTGGATGGCATCTTGGCTGCTAAAATGGTTGAAGCGGTTGATCAGTGCTTCTTGGATGCTATTGAATTGATCGGCACGCCTTGGCAACACGCCTCTATCTACTTGTTGTTCCAGCCACAGCCATTGGAAAAAGCCGGCTTCATAAATGGAGGTGGGGGTGTCGGCATTGTATTCCAGCAACTTAGCCGGGCCCGTGCCGTGGTAACTAAAATCCATGCGCCCATACAGGCTGGGTTCTTTATTGTGCCAGCTTGTGGCTATCAGATCCCAAAAACGCTCGGGCAGGACGAATTTCTTTAACCAGTATTCGTCT
Organism: Pseudoalteromonas sp. T1lg48; assembly: GCF_002964785.1. Lineage (GTDB taxonomy): Bacteria > Pseudomonadota > Gammaproteobacteria > Enterobacterales > Alteromonadaceae > Pseudoalteromonas. The sequence continues at coordinate 57,003 of NZ_PQCC01000002.1, read as the reverse complement.
CGAACCACTTTATCGACCAGCTCCAGGCACATTTGCTCCAGTTCGTTGGTCGGGTCTTCCAGGTCGTTTTCGATTTGCTTCAGGGTAAATTGATAGTAGGCGCTTTCGTCCCAGTATTTTTCGCCATCGATGTTACAAAACTCGAAGCCGAAGTAATCGGCCTGAGCGGCCAGGTCTGGCCGCTCAGTGATAGGTTGTCGAAACATCTAACCACCAAAGCTGCTGCGTGATGCGGCACGACGGCCAAAACCGCCGCGTGAGCGGGTCACAGATTTTGGCTTGCTGGTATAGTGGATCTTGGACTTTTTCACCATGGTGGTGCCGCGGTTATTAACCGAGCCGATATAGTCGTTGTTGGCGTTACGAAAACTGAAAAAGTCATCGCGGGAGCGATACAGGGGTTTGGCACCCGAGTAGTAACTGCCACCCAGGTAGGCGTATTTTTTACGCTTTTTCTTTTTCATCAGGTCGAGGCCTTCATCGACCGCTTCGGCCACCGCGGCTATCATAAAGCCGGCCATAATAGGCCGCCAGATACTGCCTTCCTGTTCGCATTGGTCAAAACCAAAGTCATTCTCGCAGAGGTTTTCGTTGACGTATTTGGGCGCTTCAATGGCGTGATTAGCTAGGGCTTCCTGGTACTGTGCCTGACACACGTCCTGTTCGACACCAAAGCTCATACAATCTTCGGCATCGTTAAAGAGCAAGGCCGATTCGTCCGGGTCGCCACAGCCACTGAGTCCTGCCGTGGCGCCAAGCATCAGGGTCAGTTTTAACTTATTAGTCCTTTTCATTATCACTGCTCCCTAGTAGGTAATACAAGCAGCGTTAAGGATCCCGGTCGCAAGTGACGCAATACCCAAAAAGGCACCGGCGCTCATATGGCCATCGGCAATTTTTTCCGACAGTTTAGGCATGTACAGGCGCACTAGGAAAAAGGTAATAAGTTGCATGACACCGGCAATGACACCCCAGATAGCGAAGTCAATAATGGATACCGAGTTCACTGCGGCACTGGCAACCGGTAGGGTAAAACCAATAAAGGCGCCGCTAAATGCGGTTGCGGCGGCGGCATTGTTTTCTTTCATTAAGGTCCACTCACAGTGGGGTGTGACCAAAGTGTATAAAAACAAAAACGCCAAAACTAAAAGGTAGCCAAGGCCAAAGTACATCAAAAAGGGAATAAACCCCTGCATGGATTCCATGATCATAATTGCTGCTCTCACTGAGTCTGTTTTATTGTTGTTCCACCGAGGCTAGCTGTACCAGCTCTCGGTGCAATAGCTTATCATCCCCGACGTTAAGTTCAATAAGACGTTTGAGATGAGCGGCGCTATCTAAGTCAATGAGGGTGCAGCGTAAACCTATATGCAGCTCCTCGATATGCGCGACTTCGGTATTCATCTGAATGTCGATATCGGTTTCGTCGAGAGTGAAGCTCAGTTGCAGGTTAGTTCCGGGGGTTGGGTTAAAGTTCTCTGGGTGGCTGATCAGGGCACCTTTAAGAGAGAGGTCGAGTAATTGGCAGTGGTACTGATGTTGATTGTCGGTAATTAGGGCTGGGCGATGAAACAGCACCCGGGTAAAGTGACGACGCTCGTGCATAAGCATTCCTAAAAAGCAGGGTATTTGCTTAGTGTAGCTGGCAGCAAGCAATTTTGTCCATGGGACCTAAGCACAAAAAAGCCCCATCACTGGGGCTTTTTTCAATTGGCTTTTTAACCAATCTTTTTGTATTTAATACGCTTAGGTTGTGCCGCATCGGCGCCCAGCGTTTTCTTCAACCAGGCTTCGTACTCCGTGTAGTTGCCATCGAAGAAGTTGATCTGACCTTCGTCACGGTAATCCAGAATATGGGTGGCGATACGGTCGAGGAACCAACGGTCGTGCGAGATAACCATAACACAGCCCGGGAATTCTAGAATCGCGTTCTCAAGGGCACGCAGTGTTTCAACATCTAGGTCATTGGTTGGCTCATCCAGTAACAACACGTTGCCGCCGGCCTTAAGCAGCTTGGCGAGGTGTAGTCGGTTGCGCTCACCACCGGATAGGTCTTTTACAAACTTCTGCTGGTCGTTGCCTTTGAAGTTAAAGCGACCCACATAGGCGCGACTTGGGAATTCGAAGTTACCTACTTTTAGTACGTCCTGGCCATCGGCGATTTCTTCGAATACGGTTTTGCTGTCGTCCATATTGCCGCGGAACTGATCAACGGTCGCCAGCTCTACGGTTTCACCGATAGTGATTTCACCGCTGTCTGGCTGCTCGTCGCCACTTAACATTTTAAACAGGGTTGATTTACCGGCACCGTTAGCACCGATAATGCCAACGATAGCTCCCTTAGGCACGCTGAAATCCAGGTTGTCGATCAACTGGCGATCACCGAAGCTCTTGTTTAAACCCTTCACTTCGATAACCTGATCACCCAGGCGTGGACCCGGTGGAATAAACAGCTCGTTCGTTTCGTTACGCTTTTGGTAGTCGCTTTGCTGTAGCTCTGCAAACTGTGCCATACGCGCTTTCGACTTAGCCTGGCGACCTTTCGGGTTTGAACGCACCCACTCAAGCTCTTGGGCAATCGACTTTTGACGTGCTTTTTCCGCTTTTTGTTCTTGCTTCAAACGGGCATCTTTTTGCTCTAACCAAGACGAGTAGTTACCTTCCCATGGAATACCTTCACCGCGGTCAAGTTCAAGGATCCAACCGGCCACGTTATCAAGGAAGTAACGGTCGTGGGTTACCGCCACAACGGTACCTTCGTAGTCGTGCAGGAAGCGCTCCAACCAGGCCACTGATTCAGCATCCAAGTGGTTGGTCGGTTCGTCGAGAATAAGCATATCTGGCTTTTCAAGCAGCAAACGGCAAATTGCCACACGGCGACGCTCACCACCTGAAAGGTGTTCAATTTTCGCATCCCAAGCAGGTAAACGCAGGGCATCGGCGGCACGCTCCAGGGCGTTGTCCAGGTTGTGACCATCATGGGCCTGGATAATGGCTTCAAGTTCGCCTTGCTCTTTGGCCAGGGCGTCAAAGTCCGCGTCTTCCATGGCGTATTCGGCATATACTTCATCAAGGCGAGTCAGGGCGTTTTTAACTTCGCTTACCGCTTCTTCAACCACTTCACGCACTGTTTTGCTTTCATCAAGCACCGGTTCCTGCGGCAGGTAACCAATTTTCACGCCCGGTTGAGGGTGAGCCTCACCTTCAAAATCTTTATCAACGCCGGCCATGATGCGTAGCAGGGTAGATTTACCCGAGCCGTTTAGACCAAGTACACCAATTTTTGCACCAGGGAAAAAGTGTAATGAGATGTCTTTTAGGATGGTGCGCTTGGGTGGCACAACCTTAGACACTCGACTCATCGAGAAAATAAACTTATCAGGTAAAACCATGAAAGGAACCTTTGCAATATGACTAAAATTATCAGCCGCTATTGTAGAGTCTCTAGGGTAAAAGCGTCAACGAAAGGGCTCGTTTTTACGCCCTTAATTTGCCAGCAAAATACCGACCCCGACCAGGGCCAACACACCGCCAAGGATCATGTTTGCGCTTACCGGCTCGCGTTTAAAAAAGCCGAAGGTCATCACCATTAACGGGGCGGTGGCAAAGAGGGTTTGCGCTATGGCTGGGTCGGTGTATTTTACCGAGGCTAATTGCAGCCACAGACCAATAAAGGTGCCAAAGAACACCGCCACCAACAACCAATGTTTCTTATCTATGCCTTTTAAGCGAATCGCCTGATACAGGTCCGAGTGTTTGATCAGCGCCACCACCAAAGCCACGGTGAGTGTGCCCGAGACCAGACGTATCATCGCCGCCCACAAACTACTCATGGACTCGAGGTTCATTGCCCCTTTCGACATCACCATGCCGGTGGCCTGGCACAGCGCCGCCAGCAGCGCCAAGGACACGCCGATAAAGTAGTGACGCCTATCAAGGCTTGGTAAGGTGTGCTGTGGCTTAATGGCTATCACCACGCCGACCGTGGTGACGATAATACCAGCCCAGGCCAAGGTTGACAGGTAGTGGCCTAATAAAAGGATATTGAGTATGCCCGCCAGTGCCGGGGCGAGCGACTCTATGACCAGGGTGCGCGCCGGACCAATATTGCGCAGGGCGCCAAAGTAGGCGCTGTCGCCGATGGCGATACCAATAATACCACCGGCGATAAGCCAACCCCAGGCGGCGACTTGTTGCGGGATCTGCCAATCTCCGGTGATAACAATGGCTGCCACCATCATCAGGGATGCAAGTAAGCCTTTACTGACATTAAGCTGTAAGGGCGAAAGGTGATGGCTAAAGGTTTTGTAAAGCAGGGTTGAAAACGCCCAGACTACGGCGGCACTGATCGCTGCTATTTCTCCTAATCCCACCTTGGGCCCCTTTTATTTAGTTTGATCGGCGGCATTATGGCAAGGGAGGGACTCGCTGTAAAATTTAAATGGACGTCTAAACATCTAGAGGTTGAAATTTCCATGGCTCTAGTCATAATAGCTACTCTAGCTTTAGATTGGAGCCAATTATGCCTATTACGGTTCAGGATGCGTTGCCAGCGATTTCGCAATTACGCCAAGAAAATGTCTTTGTGATGCCGAAAAGTCGTGCCAGCACGCAGGAGATCAGGCCCATGCGTTTGGCCATATTGAACCTGATGCCGAATAAGGTAGAAACGGAAGTACAGTTTATTCGCTTGCTGGCCAATACGCCTTTGCAGGTCAACGTGGACTTACTGCGTCTTGATACTCACAGATCCAGCGCCAACTCCGAGCAGCACCTGGACATGTTCTATCGCTATTTCAGCGATGTGAAAGACACTAACTATGATGCCGTGATCATCACCGGCGCGCCGCTGGCTCATCTAGAATACGATGAAGTGGGCTATTGGCAGGAATTACAGGAGTTTTTCGATTGGGCCGAGCATCATGTTACCTCCACTCTGTTCAGTTGTTGGGCCGCCCATGCCGGTTTATTCCATCATCATGGCCTTAAACGCGAACTCCAGGGCAACAAACTCTGCGGGGTGTTTGAGCACCAATGTTATTTCGATCACGGCGCGCTCACCCGCGGCTTTGACGATCGCTTTTTAGTGCCGCATTCCCGTTACGGTCATATCGATATCGATAAAATTGCCGAGTGCGAAGAGCTAGTAGTGCTTGCCGGCTCTGATGAAGTAGGTGCCTACTTACTTAAAAACCAAAGCGGCTCACAGGTCTACCTGACCGGGCACCCGGAATACGACGCCGATACCTTGCAAAAAGAGTATCAACGCGATGTCGACAAGGGTTTGGATGTGGATAAACCGAAAAACTATTTTCCCGAGGACAATCCGGCGCTAAAACCGTCGAAAACCTGGCAGAGCCATGCCTTCTTGTTATTTTCCAACTGGCTAAACTACTACGTGTATCAAACCACGCCCTATGATATTAATCTGGTGAGCCAGGATGTAAGGACCAATAATTATGCCGAATAAACGTCATGCCCTCGAAGCGGCGCTGAAGCAGCGCATTTTAATTCTTGATGGCGCCATGGGCACCATGATCCAAAAACATAAGTTTGAGGAAAACGACTACCGCGGCGAGCGCTTTAAAGACTGGCATGTGTTGGTCAAGGGCAATAATGATCTGCTCAGCCTGACGCAACCCGAGGTGATTGCGCAAATTCATCGCGAGTACCTCGAAGCAGGTGCCGATATTATTGAAACTAACACCTTTAACGCCACCACCATTTCAATGGAAGACTACGACATGGCGAGTCTAAGCCGCGAGATTAATCTCGAGTCGGCGCGCTTGGCCCGTAAGGTGGCCGATGAATTTACCGCCAGGGAGCCGCATAAGCCACGCTATGTGGCCGGTGTGCTTGGGCCCACGTCCAAGACCTGCTCCATCTCGCCGGATGTGAACGACCCCGGTTATCGTAATATCACCTTTGATCAGTTGGTTGAGGCCTATATCGAATCTACGTTAGCGTTGATGGAAGGCGGTGCCGACCTGATCTTGATCGAAACCATTTTTGATACCCTTAATGCCAAGGCGGCATCCTTTGCGGTGGAAGAAGCATTCGATCAGGCCGGTACCAGTTTGCCTGTGATGATCTCCGGCACCATTACCGATGCTTCGGGCCGAACCCTGTCGGGACAAACCACCGAGGCCTTTTATAACTCCATTCGTCATATTAAGCCGCTTTCTATCGGCCTTAATTGCGCCCTGGGCCCGGATCTGCTGCGCCAATATGTGGAGGAGTTATCCACCGTATGCGAAACCTTCACCTCGGTACACCCCAATGCCGGTTTGCCCAATGAGTTTGGCGAGTACGACCTGGAAGCCGAAGACATGGCCGAGGAGATCATCGACTGGGGCGAGCAGGGCTTTATTAATATTGTCGGTGGTTGCTGCGGTACCACGCCGGAGCATATTAAAGCCTTTAGCGACGGCTTAAAGAACACCGCACCACGGGCGCTCCCCGAGCTGCCGGTGCGCATGCGTCTCAGTGGCCTTGAAGCCTGTAATCTGAATTAAGGGGCCAACAGCAATGACCAATACAGCCATTTTTACCAATGTCGGTGAACGTACCAATGTCACCGGCTCGGCGCGTTTTAAGCGCCTGATCATGGAAGAAGATTATGAAACCGCCCTGGATGTGGCCCGCGAGCAAGTAGAAAGCGGCGCTCAGGTGATCGACATCAACATGGATGAAGCCATGTTGGACTCCAAGGCGGCAATGGTGAAGTTTCTTAATCTGATCGCCTCGGAGCCGGATATTTCCAAGGTGCCGATCATGGTCGACTCCTCCAAATGGGAGGTGATTGAGGCGGGCCTCAAGTGTATTCAGGGTAAGGCGATTGTGAACTCCATTTCCCTCAAAGAAGGGGAAGAGCCGTTCCGCAAGCAGGCAAAAATTCTGAAACGCTTTGGCGCCGCCGTGGTGGTGATGGCCTTTGATGAAACCGGCCAGGCGGAAACCGCCGACCGTAAGTTTGCAATCTGCGAGCGCTCGTATCGCATTCTCGTCGATGAGCTCGGCTTTCCGCCGGAAGACATTATTTTCGACCCCAATATTTTCGCCGTGGCCACGGGTATCGAAGAGCATGATAACTATGCGGTGGAGTTTATTGAGGGCACCCGCCGCATCAAAGAAAACCTGCCGCACTGTAAGGTGTCCGGCGGGGTGTCGAATGTGTCCTTCTCGTTTCGTGGTAACAACCCGGTGCGCGAAGCTATTCACTCGGTGTTCCTGTATCACGCCATTCAAGCGGGCATGGACATGGGCATAGTCAACGCCGGCCAGTTGGCGGTGTATGACGATATTCCCAAAGAGCTGCGTGATGCGGTTGAGGATGTGATCCTCAATAAAGATCCGGGGGCGGGCGAGCGCCTGGTTGAGCTGGCGCCCAAGTACTCGGGCATGGCGCAGGCGGAGAAGGTGGAAGACCTGGAGTGGCGTTCCTGGCCAGTGGAAAAGCGCCTGGAGCATGCGTTGGTTAAAGGCATCACAGACTACATCGAAGAAGACACCGAGACCTGTCGCCAGCAATTTGCCAAGCCTATCGAAGTGATCGAAGGGCCGCTGATGGACGGCATGAACGTGGTCGGTGACCTCTTTGGCGCCGGTAAGATGTTCCTGCCTCAGGTGGTCAAGTCGGCGCGGGTAATGAAACGGGCGGTGGCTTACCTCGACCCTTATATCGAGGCGGAAAAGCAAGCCGGTGAAACTAACGGTAAAATCATTATGGCCACGGTGAAGGGCGATGTGCACGACATAGGCAAAAACATCGTCGGCGTGGTGCTGCAATGTAATAACTATGAGGTGATAGACCTGGGCGTGATGGTGCCGGCGGAGAAGATTCTGCAAACCGCCATCGATGAAAACGCCGATATCATCGGTTTATCCGGCCTTATCACCCCGTCCCTTGACGAGATGGTGCACGTGGCCAAGGAAATGACCCGTCGCGGCTTTGAGATCCCGCTGCTTATCGGTGGTGCTACTACATCCAAGGCGCACACGGCGGTGAAAATTGAGCCCCAATATGACAAGGGCGTGATCTATGTGAATAACGCCAGCCGCGCCGTGGGCGTGGCCTCCAGCCTATTGAGCAAAACCGCCAAGGCTGAGTTCTTGGCCAAAACCAAGGTCGAGTACGAGAAGGTGCGTGAGCAACAGGCGCGTAAAAAGCCGCGCTCCAAGCCCATTGGCTTGCAACAGGCGCGGGCCAATCATGCCAAGCTGGACTGGCAAAACTACGTACCGCCTGTTCCCAGTAAGCTGGGTGTGCAGGAGTTTCACGATGTGGCCATCGACACCCTGCGTCACTATATCGACTGGACGCCATTTTTTATGACCTGGTCGCTGGCGGGTAAGTATCCGCGCATTCTTAATGACGAGGTGGTGGGCGAGCAGGCTCAGTCGCTGTTTGCCGATGCCAATGCCATGCTCGATAAGTTTGCCCGTGAGCGCAGCATACAGCCAAAAGGCGTGATAGGTTTGTTCCCGGCCAACCGGGTTGGTGACGACATCGAAATATACAGCGATGAAAGCCGTACCGATGTGCTGTTACGTTCGTGTCAGTTGCGTCAGCAAACCGAGAAAAAGGGCTTTGCCAACTACTGCCTGGCTGACTATATCGCGCCGAAGGGTACGCCGGATTATTTTGGCGCCTTTGCCGTCACCGGTGGCCTGGAAGAAGACGCGCTGGCCGAAGCTTTCGATGCCCAAGGTGACGACTACAATAAGATCATGGTTAAGGCCGTGGCCGATCGCCTTGCCGAGGCCTTTGCCGAATATCTGCATGAGCAGGTGCGAAAGGTACATTGGGGCTACGCCACGGATGAAGCGCTCAGCAACGATGAGCTTATTCGCGAAAATTATCAGGGTATTCGCCCGGCACCCGGTTATCCGGCCTGTCCGGAGCACACGGAAAAGTCCAAAATTTGGGATTTGTTGAACGTGGAAGAACGCATTGGCATGAAGCTGACTTCTTCTTACGCCATGTGGCCGGGTGCGGCGGTGTCCGGTTGGTATTTCAGCCATCCTGATTCCAAGTACTTTGCCGTGGCGGGCATTCAGCGCGACCAGGTGGAGGATTACGCCGAGCGCCAGGGTATGACGCTGGACGAAGCACACAGATGGTTAGGGCCAAATCTGGGCTATGACTACTGAGGCGGTTATATTGAATAAGGATAGGCGACCGAGGTCGCCTATCCTTAGTTAGCAGATGAAGCGGGTGCTGTAACTGCGCCTTGCTCCTCGTTAGCCTTTACTTGTGAAAACATTTGCTCAATGAGCTCCAGAACTTTTTCACGGGCATCGATAAACTTATCTAAACCGCCACCAGTGACATAGCTTGCCTGTGCTAGCGTGTCTTTTTGTTCTGTATCTGTCACCCAAATATTTGCGTAGGCCATGTATAGGGCGAGATCCCAACGCCAGTTGGCGGTGTAAAAGGCCAATGCACTACAATCTTGTGTTGTATTCGGGTCTACTTTGGGTTGAAAACTGTGGTGCTTGACTTCATAAGTGGCGTTTATGACACGGGTATTGATGTCATGGCTTTGAAAACCTTCTTGCATAGCATCAAGAAAGCCATCTTTCACCGAGTCATGCTTTGCTATACAGACCGTTTTTGGGGCGCTGTGATTCGCGTATTGAGTGACTTCTTGTTTTGCCGCACAGCCTGTTAATAGGGTAGCCGTAAAGGCCGTTATTAGTAGCTTGTTTTTCATTTTATTATTCTTCTGTTGCTTGGGATTGTTTTGTTTACGGAAATCGAACAAACGGATGAAATGACTTTTATATCGCAGATGTGCGCTTCCTTGCCCAGAAAGCATAGCAAAAAGCTACCACTAGGCAACTTCGAAAAGAAAAAGGCAGTTAATCATAAAGGTGGAAGCAAAGTTGGGTAGGAAAGTTACTTTTGGCTGCGATTTCTACTTTATTGCCTCTTGAACAAATATTAACAACCCAGAACTTGGGCATTAATGTTTTTATGATACAGTAAGTTATCGATTATCAAGGAAAAGCTGCACGGATCAGTGAAAGATATCTTTAATGCCGCCGATGCCGATAAGGCCCATTTCTTACGTGTGTTTGCCGCGATTGGTGCCAGTACTTCCTTGCTTATGGCCATCAATAGTTACCTCGATGGCTACCTGCTTCTCAGCCTGCTGTTGGCCTGCGCCGTAGTGGTGTTTACCTTACCCTTTGTGATAAAAAAGCATGATGCCTTTATCGCCGTGCTGATGCTGTACTCCCTGTACGCGCTGATGTCCTACCTGGTGGTGTCCGGGGGGAGTCATGGCACCGGGCCGCTGTGGTTGTTTATCGTCTCGCCGGTGACCTTTTTTATTCGTGGTTTAAAGCAAGGGGCGGTGGACCTTGTCTTGCTGGCCTTAGTGGTTTTGCTGCTGTTTATCTTCACGCCAAACCTAGGCCTGTATCAATACGACAATTACCATTTTCCCGCGCGTGTGATGCTGTGCTTTGCCATCCTTTGTGTGCTCGCCGGTTTTTACGAGTATTACCGTAATAAATACAGCCGTGCTTTGATGCAGCAGGTGCAGATTAATGAGCAGCTGGCGCGCACCGATGCCATGACCGAACTCAGCAACCGCCGTTATGCCCTGGAATGTTTAACCCAACCGGGCTTCGGCGCCGGCGCCATGTATATGCTGATCGATGCCGATAACTTTAAGCAGATCAACGATGGCTATGGCCATCAGGTGGGCGATCAGGTGTTGCGCTTTATCGCCGATACCCTAAAGGCTCAGGCCGGGCCCGACGATCTTGTCGCCCGTTGGGGCGGTGAAGAGTTTTTGCTGGTGGTGCATAACACCGCGGCGCGCACTGCCAAGCAGGTCGCCACACGGATAATGCAACACTTGCACGATAATGCGCTGCAAACGGATGGTCACAGCTTACACATTACCCTCAGTGTTGGCGGGCATCGGCGTCAGCTCGGTGAGAGCATAGATCATTGTCTTAATATTGCCGATAAGCGTTTATATCTGGCCAAAAACAATGGCAAAAATCGGGTCGTATTCGACGACGATGTCGGTACCAGTAAGTTAGGGTACTGAAACTCGGCGGACAATGGCTTACAATAGCCGCTATGAATCGCTCTGTGTGACCGCCGTGCTACCAATACAACAAAGCTACCCTCAGCTCATAGAACAACTCAGTAACCATTCCTTGTGTTTATTACAAGCGCCACCCGGTGCCGGTAAATCAACCTGGCTGCCGCTGCAATTGCTTCGCGATGGCTACTTTCAACGCATTATTATGCTTGAACCCAGGCGTTTAGCGGCGCGCAATATTGCTCAGTTTTTGGCATCTCAGCAAAACGAGCCGGTGGGGAAAAGCGTGGGGTTGCGTCTGCGTCAGGAAACCAAGGTCAGCGCCGAGACGCGGCTGGAAATCGTCACCGAAGGGGTGCTCACCCGCATGCTGCAAAGCGATCCCGAGTTAGAGGGCGTCAACCTGGTGATTTTCGATGAATTCCATGAGCGTTCCCTGGCCGCCGACACGGCCCTGGCCTTTGCCCTGGAAAGCCAGTTGTTAAGGGAAGATCTAAAAATTCTGATCATGTCGGCAACCCTGGATGGCGAGCGCTATCAGCAGTTTTTCGACTGTCCCATGGTCACTGCCGAGGGGCGCAGTTATCCCATAGACGAGGTGTATGAACCCCTGGCGCAAAGCGAGCGCTGGTTAGAGGCCATGGCGCCGCTGGTGAAGAAGGCTCTGAGCGAACAAGAAGGCAGTGTGTTGGTGTTTTTGCCCGGTCAGCGCGAGATCAACCGCGTTGGCGAACAACTGGCGGATTTACCGGCCGACATCGAGGTGCATAAACTCTATGGTGAGCTGGATAAACAGGCGCAGCAAGAGGCCATTGCCCCGGCACCCGCGGGTAAGCGTAAGGTGGTGTTGACCACCAATGTGGCGGAAACCAGTTTAACCATAGACGGCATTCGCGTGGTGGTGGACAGCGGCAAACGTCGCGCCGCCGAGTTTAATCTAAAAACCGGGGTCACCGAGCTCAAAACCGTGAATATCTCCCGCTCCTCCGCCACCCAAAGAGCCGGACGAGCCGGTCGTTTGCAACCCGGTGTGGTCTATCGTCTCGGTGCCAGGGAGCAGCTTGAGCGTCGTGCCAGCCACGATGCTCCCGAGATGCTCACCAGTGATATTAGCCCCTTGTTGTTAGAGGCCAAACTTTGGGGGGCAAGCATTGACGAGCTGCAACTGCTGGATCCACCCACCGTGGCACAGCAACAACAGGCACAAGCGTTATTGCAGATGCTCGAGGTGCTCGAGGGCGATAAATTATCGCCCCAAGCCAAGGCCATGCATGCCATGGGCACCGAGCTGCGCTTTGCCCACCTTTTGTATAAGGCCGAGAAGTTTGAACGCCAGTGGCCGGGCTTTTTACAACTCGCCGCTCATTTTGTTGCCCTGATGGAAGCGCGCATCAGCATCGCCGCCGAGCTGAGCACCGCGCTGAATGCGCAGCTGCATCGGCCCCATCCGGCATTTCGCCAGCAACTCAGGTATTGGCAGCAAAGGCTCAAGTTGGCGCCTTGCCAATCCTTGCCCATGTCCTTATTGCCCCTGGTGGTAGCGTTGGCATACCCGGACCGCTTGGCTAAACGCCGTGGTCAGGGCATGCTGATGAGTAATGGCGCCGGCGTGCAGGCGTCCACGGAGCACTGGCTAGATGAAGAGTATTTGGCCATTGCCGAGGTGGGTGGCCAGGGCGGGCAACGAATCTTTTCTGCCACCGCCTTTTGTCCCCAGCAGCTGCAGGTGCATTTGCCGCATTTATTCAGCGAGCAACAGGTGTGTGAGTTTAACGACAAGACGGCACAGTTCACCAACGAAACTCGCTTTAAGCTCGGCGCCATTACCCTGCGCAGCCAGCCTTCACAACAAGGCATTAGCCCGCAGATGAAGTGTCAGGCCTGGCTAGGGCTGGTGCAAAAACAGGGGTGGGCCTTGCTCAAGCATCCACAATCACAGGAACTACGCACCCGTTTATTGCTGGCCGGGCAGTTACTGGGCGCACCTTTTACCCATAGTGATGAGCAGACCTTGTTGGCGGCGACACCGCAATGGCTCGCCCCCTATCTGAGTGAGGTGCAGTCTCTGGCACAATTACAGCAACTCGATTACCGTCCCGCCTTGCTGAGCCTGCTGGAATATCCGGCACAACAGCAGCTCGAACAGCTGTTACCGAGCAAGTTAACCGTACCCTCGGGCGCGAGTCATAAAATCCACTATCGGCTCGATGGTCCGGCCAAGCTGAGCGTGAGGATGCAGGAAGTGTACGGCCTCACCGAAAGCCCGAAACTGGCACAAGGCAAGCTGCCAATATTAATGGAGTTACTGTCGCCAGCACAGCGCCCATTACAGTTGACCCAAGATCTGGCGCAGTTCTGGCAGGGCAGTTATCGCGAGGTGCAAAAGGAGATGAAGGGGCGTTATCCGAAACATTTTTGGCCTGACGACCCGGCAAATGCGCAGGCAACGACCAGAGTAAAGAGCCGAATGTAGCTAAAAATAAGGCCTGGCGCGGCGAGCTTTTCTTTTTCGTTTTTGTGAGTATAGTTAAACTAGTCAATAACTTAAGGCTAGGCCATGGATACAATGATCGCTTTTATAGGCTTGCTGATGCTGGTTGTAGTGATCGGCAGTGTGTGCGGGTTAATCGCGCTCACACAAATAGGTGAGCTCAGGCGTCAACTGGCGCAACTACAACAGCAACTAAAATCCGCCCCAGGTGCGCGAGCCGATCTCGCCGGCAAGGAAGCAGCACCTCAGGCGCCACCTGAGGCCTCACCGAAGGCGCCCTCGGTTGTAACGGCTCGAAGCAGCGCTGCGACTGCAAAATCTGCTGACAGTGCGGCTGCAAGTGCAACTGTAACCGCTAAAGTTGAGTCTGTGACAATGTCTACGACAAAGTCTGTGACAACGTCTTCGACCAAAACGGCGGTCGAGCCTTCGACTTCCCCCCCTAAAGGCGCGGCTCCTAAGCCCGAAGATGACGCCCCGACGGTGCCGGTTGGTCCGGTTATACCAAGTGTATGGCAGCGTTTTAGCGCCCAGGTTAAAGAGCACTGGATGGTGTGGATTGGCGCCCTGGCGCTGGCCTTTGGCGGTATTTTCTTTGTTTCTTATTCCCTTGAAGCGGGCCTGTTGTCGGTCACCGCGCGTCTGGCATTAGGCGCCGCCTTTGGCCTGCTGTTGTTGGCTAGCGCCGAGTATGTACACCGTAAATTCTATCGCGACAGCGAGGCGCAATACGCCATGATTGCCTATGTGCCGGCGGCGTTGGCGGCCGGCGGTTATATCAGTTTATTTGCACTGACTGCCCTGGCTCTGGTGAGTTATAAGCTGCTTACACCGGGCAGCGCCTTTGTGATGTTGACCTTGGTGTCGGTGGCGGCCAGCTGGACTGCGCTGCGTTATGGGCCGCTGTTGGCTGTGGTCGGTATGTTAGGAGCCTACAGCGTACCGCTTTGGGTATCGACCGGCGCCGCTAAGTACCTGGAACTCGTCATTTACTTAAGTGTCCTGACCCTTAATTTAACCTTTGTGGTGCGTAAGGTAAGGCGCATGTGGCTGTGGTACAGCATCTGGGCACTGCATCTATTGTGGTTATTAGTGATTGCCGTAGACATCCCTCGCTCACAAGCCATGGCCATGGTCGTCTTTGTGCCCATTAGCCTGGTGTTGTTAATCATGATCCCGCGCCTGGGTTTCTTGTTGTCACAACTTGAGCACAGGGTGTGGTCGTTTAAATCCCTGGTATTGCAAAAGCCGGATCACGCCTTGCTATTGGCTATCTTTGGCGCCACAGTGATGTTTTCAAGCGGCCAAGAGATGGCTGTATTAAGTGTGCAGTTTTGGCTGCTGAGTGCACTGTTTGCGGTGGCGGCGTTACTGAACACGCGCTGGCAGCTGTGGCCGGTGCTCAGCGTTGTCTTACTGGCATTGTTATTGGATCAGTCTTATCCGGTGCATGCCGATCTGAATCATGATGGCCTGTTGATGTTCCATGGTGCGCTGGGGCAGGCGCAAATTGCCATGGTGGCCTTTTTAGCGTTCGGCTCTGTGTTTGCCAGTCGCTCACCTCAGCATATGGGCTTTAGCTTTATTGCCGGTGGCGCCGTACTGGTGCCCCTGGTGTTGGCCTACTTGGCCTTGCCACAAGCCTGGCTGGACGACGTGAAGTGGTTTTGGGTACTCGAATTACTGCTGGGAGCCGCGTTTTTGGTTTTCCTCGCCAACCGTACCCGCAACCGCCTGCAACAGATGATCTACTGGTGTGCCATTAATGCCCACCTGGCGTTTGCGGCGACCCTGGTGCTGGGCACCCATGCTTTGACCCTGGCACTGGCTCTTCAGGTTCTGCTGATGACCTATCTGAGCAAGCGCTTAGCGCAGCCCATTCCATCCTGGCTGCTTAAAGCCTTAGTCACCCTGGTGGCGGCGCGTCTAACCCTGTTGTGGATAGAGCCACCTCTTAGCGCTCAATTGAGCGATCCTTCTTTGTGGTTGTATCCAAGTGTTGCGGTGTTATTTGCCCTCAGCTATCGATTTTTTGCCAGCGAGAGCCTCAGACCCTGGTTGCTCGGCGTGATTTTGCATGTGCTGGCACTGTGGGTCAGCGCCCTCACCAGTTATGCTCTGGTGGGCCATGGCTTTGATTTAAACAATTTGTCGTTACTTGAAAAGCTGGTGCTGAGTATCAACTGGGGACTGTTAGGTAGCGTTTATCTGTATCGCGCCAAGGCGGCGCAATCCATGGCGCAGTTCTATACCATTGGCGCCTGTATTCTGCTGGGTATTGCGGCATTGCTACAGAGCCAATTGTGGCTTGAGCACAACCCTTGGCTTAGTGCCGTGCCCATGGGCGAGTCGTTGCTCACCAGTTATGCCTGGCTGTATTATTTCCTACCTGCCGTGATTGGGGTGTGGCTGAGCTATCAGCTGCGGCCAATTCAACCTAGCTTAAGTCGCGTATTGCTTGCTGCCGTGGGCCTTTACTTGTTTGTCTTTATCAATGCCCTGGTGCGTCAATATTGGCAGGGGCCCCTTATCGAGCTTTCAAAAGGCGTGGAAGATGCGGAGCTTTACAGCTATTCGGTGATCTGGTTGTTACTCGGTGCGGCCGTGGTAGCCGTGAGCCTCACCCTGAACAAGTTGGCTCTGCAGCGCGTTGGGGTGGCCTTGTTAGCCTTGGTGATCGCCAAGGTTTTCCTGGTCGACATGGCAAACCTAACCGGATTATTGCGGGCGTTATCCTTTATCGGACTTGGCTTGGCTCTGGTTGCTTTAGGCGCCTTGTTTAAATGGTTACAGCGCCAACATACACCGCTAGAACGGACGTCTGGATAGACAAAATTTACTTTATCTGGCAATGCTCTCATAATAGTCGCTTTGCCAGTTTACCTAAGTGGGTGTTGTGTCTGATCATTCTTTACTGACCGTGGAGCAGTTGCAGTGTCGTTTACAGAGACGGCAGGTGCTCGATGGCGTCAGTTTTACCTTGCAGCAGGGCGAGTTTCTTGGTCTGCTTGGCCCCAACGGTGCCGGCAAATCGACCTTGTTGCGCTGTATTTATCGCTATTATCACAGTGCGCGGGATGCCGTGCGTCTCAATGGTCGCTGTATTCAAAATATGGCGCCGCGCGCCTTGGCGCAGGATATCGCCGTGGTGTTACAGCAAGCGCCAAACGATATGTCGCTGACGGTGCGAGAGGTGGTAACACTGGGCCTGTTACCAGGCCTGGCTTTGTGGCAAGGGCCCGACGGTGAGGCGTTGGCGCGGGTGCAGCAAGCCATTTGTGATGTGGGCCTGGAGGCACAGCAGCATAAGCTGCTGGCCCAGCTGTCTGGCGGTGAGCAGCAGCGGGTGCATATTGCCCGGGCCTTGGTGCAGCAGCCCAAGTTGTTGATTATGGACGAGCCCACCAGTCATTTAGACATAAAATATCAAATCGAACTCATGGAACTGGTACGCTCGTTAAATTTAACCGTGCTGGCTTCATTTCATGATTTAAATCTCGCTTCGGCCATGTGTGACAAGCTGCTGGTACTCGATGGCGGTAAACTGGTTGCCAATGGCACACCGAAAACGGTGATCACCGAGTCCTTATTAAGCGATGTGTTTGGTGTCTGTACTCAGGTCGGGGCCCATCCGCAAAACCCCGATCACTGGCCCCTGGTGCATTATTTCTACAGTGACAAGCACAACAGATATGGGCGTCATAAGTCATGACTTTGCAACGTAAGCTCGCCATCGCGGCGCTCATCCTTATCCTGTTGTTTAGTGCCTTATGGGCCCTGAAGCTGGGCGCGGTCAATTTGACTTGGTCACAGTTGGCGTCGGCTCTGAGCGGTGAGGGCGACACTTTGTGGCAGCAGATTATTTGGCAGCTGAGGGTGCCGCGGGTCGCGCTGGCCTTTATGGCCGGTGCCGGATTGGCCCTGGCCGGTGCCATGCTGCAAACGGTAACGCGCAATCCGCTGGCCGACCCTTATTTGTTTGGTATCTCTTCCGGCGCGGCGCTGGGTGTGGTGGTGGCCATGACCCTGCTTGGAGTCAGTGCCGGTATTATGCTGACTATCAGTGCCTTTGTTGGTGCCATGCTGGCCACCGCCTTGCTGCTGTCGGTGGCGTTAGCACTGCGTTATATGCAAAATTCCATCATGGTGTTGTGCGGTGTGGCGCTGTCGTTCGGATTTAGCGCCCTAACCAGTCTATTGTTGTATTTCAGCGACCCGCAGGCGATCAGCGCCGTGGTGTTTTGGACTCTGGGCAGTTTTGCCCGCGCCAATCAGGCCATGTTGTTGCCCATAGCCTTGTTATTAGCCCTGGTACTGGTGCTGGTGATGGTCTTGCGTCGTGCCCTCAATGCCCTGTTGTTGGGCGATGAAAGCGCCCATACCCTGGGCGTGAATGTGCCCATGTTGCGCATTATTATGCTGCTACTGAGCGCATTAATCACCGCGGTGTTGGTGAGTGTATGTGGTGGCATAGGTTTTGTCGGCTTGATGATCCCTCATCTGGTTCGTCTGAGCGGGCGCTTTAGCAGTACGCAAATCTATCCACTGAGCTTTATTTGCGGTGGCCTGTTTATGCTCTGGGTAGACGTACTGGCCCGCACCATGCTGGCCAATCAGGAGTTGCCCATAGGGGTGATCACCGCGGCCCTTGGCAGTGCCTTCTTCTTTGCCCTGCTATACAGTCAGCAAGGTCAACGCCAGTAGGGTGTTAATATAGCCCCGCGACTAGGCGGGGCGCTTATGCTTACCGACGTTTAGCGCGGCGGCGAATGGTCATCAATCCCCCGAGTAACAGCAGCCAATACGGATTAACTGCGCCGCTACTGAGCTTACGCTTGGGTGGCTCAACGGGCGGTTGTGGCTCGGCAACCTTTACCGTCACCTTGGCCGTTGCCTGGGCACCAAATTCATCGGCAATCACATAGTCGATGGTGGCGGTGCCACTAAATTGATCCATAGGCGTAAAGCTCAGGCTGTGGTCGGCGTTAATAGTTACTTCGCCCTGTTCGCTGTTGGCCTCGACCACCATAATGGCGCGTCCCTCAGGGTCGCTGTCGTTGCTAAGCACATCCAGGATCACCGTGGTGCGATACCAGGTTTCCGCTTCGTCGTCATTGGCCATCGGCGCCTGATTGACGGCGATGTTTACCTGCGCCGTGGCGCTATGGGTATTACCCTGCGTATCCATAATGCTGTAGAGCAGGGTATCCACGCCCAGGTACTGGGTCGGGGTGCGGTAAAGAACCTGGTTATCAAGGATCTCCGCTTCACCTAGGGCACTTTCCACATTGATGATGTGCAATGGGTCGCCATCGGCATCGGCGTCGTTACTCAGTACATCCAATGAGGTATCGCTGTTTTGTGGTACCTGATAGGTATCATCGTTTGCCACTGGCGCTTGGTTGCCTTGCACGCTTAGGGCTATCACTCCGGGATCGTCTATATAGCCGTTGACCATACCATCACCATCGTTCTCGCCACCGTCTTCAAGGGTGAGTTGTACGCACCAGTGACCAAGGTGTAAGCCAGGCTGCCATTGTTCACTGCCGGGCGCTGGACAATAACCGCGACTCCCTAAGGCCGAGGCCACGGCGTTGTTGTCATCAAGATGTAAGTCTTGCCATTGTGCGGCTACGAACTTGCGGTACTGGGCATTGCCCGGCACCGGTTGGCGCTGGGGCAGCACCAATTGAACACTGCTGCCCTGGGTGGCTAAAGCGGAGACCACCACGCCATAGAGGGTGCCAACATGGCGTCCATCTGGGTCAGAGTCTAGGGCACCCGGATCTAACTGGGCGCCGGCCTGGGCATTATCGGCATAAGGACTCGTATGCAGGCAGGTTCCCGGCTCGCTGGCCAGGATAAAGTCTTGCTCCTGACCCGCGACTGCCGCCATTAGGTGACATGGGCGCAGGGTATCAAGATGATCGGTGACGCCATCGCCATCGTCATCGATAAAACCTTCCTCCTGATCCGGCAGTAAATCCCCATCGCTGTCGCCCTCATCGAGCGGTGGCAAGGTAGCGCGAATATCCAGTTGCCCCAGTACTGTGGTGCTCAAGGCTGGACTGCCATTGTCACTGACCGTCACCGTGATTTTATACACCCCTTCGACAAGGTTGTTGGCGGCCAGGGTTACCTCGGCACTATGGGCATCGCTCAGGGTAAGAGCCGGCTCCACCTGCCAGGAGTAGGTATGACTATCGTCGTGATTGGCATCTGTCACCTGAGCATGTAACTGAATGTCCTCATCCAGGCGATACAGGGTTCGGGCTTGCTGCCCTTGCTGGGCCTTAATCGTCACCCGAGGGGCGATATTGGCTTCGCTGATGGTGACTTGATGCTCACCACGGGCGCCAAGATTGCTTTGTTCCGAGAGGCCGATGATGATGGTTTCATCGCCTTCTTCCAGGTTGTCATCATAAATATCTATGCTCAGGGCACTGTGCTCGGAATGAAACACCAGTTCGCCGTCGACCAGGGAATGATCGCTGTTGTCACTGTTGCCACCGACGCTGTAGGGGACCACCAGCGGGTAACTGGGAGCCGCGCCGCTGAGGTAGGCATGGACCTGATGCATACCACCCTCGCTGGCGATGCTATCGGCGGCAAAACTAACTTGTGGATGGACCCGAATACGTTGGGCGGCCAGGGCACTACGACCTTCACTATCCGTGGCTTGCCAATAGACCTTGTGCTCACCGGAGGTGAAATACACCGGATTATCGAGCAGGTGTACAGCAATAGCTTGCCCCGTGCTGTCCACCGCCGTGGCAATGCCTAGATTCACCTTAGTGTAGAGACCGGTGGCATTGGTTTCTACATCGGCTGGCACCGTTAGTTGCGGCGTATCCGTCGGTAACTCACCAGAGAGGGTAAATTGAACGGTGGCGTTGTCTGCCGCCCCGCCTTGATCCACTATTCGATAGCTCAGGGTGACGGTTTCATTTAGCCCGGCTATGGGGGTATAAAGTAGGCCGTTATCATTGATGCTGACCTCGCCGAGCTCGGCGTTGGCGGAGGTGATGGTCAGTTGATCACCAGCATCCGGGTCGCTGTCATTGACTAATACGTCGAGGTAATAGCCTCCCGAGTCGGTACGCGCCAAGGTAATCATGTCGTCCTCGGCCACGGGGGCATCATTTTCGCCGGTGATGGTGATCATTATGTTGGTTGGCTGACTTTGCAGGTCACCGTCGCTGGCGATCAGGGTGACACTGTCCTGGCCATTAAAATTGGCGTCCGGCGTATAGCTGAGCGTTATACCGTTGGTGGTGACCTGACCGTGAGCGGGCTCGATACTGACGCTTAATTCTATGGCTTGCGGGGTTTCATCGCTGACATCAATTAGAGCCGTGAGTGTGGTGTCTTCTTTGGTGCTTAGGCTGGTGGTATTAATGATGGGAGCGAGGTTCTCGTCATCCAAGATACTGATGGTAACTTGTTGCGTTCCCTCCTCGCTAGCACCGCCACCGACGGAGGTGATATCTACGACAATGGTTTCGTCGTCTTCATTGAGAGCATCATCAATGGCGGTAATGGCAATGGCGGCCGAGCTGCTAAAGGCGCTAATGCTGATGCCAGGCGAGCGACTGTAATCCGTATCCGCCGATGCGGTGCCGCTGTAACCCAGGTTGACGAGGATATTTTCCGGCCATTGATTATTCAGGCTATTGCCTATAGTAGCGGTCAACTGTGCCACGCCCCCAGCCTCATCTATGCTGCTGGTGTCGCTGCTTAGGGTGATGCTAGGCAGGTTGGCATAAATGGCATCGTTGGCCTGGCTGATTGGGGTGGTATAGCCGCTTTGATTATTTAAGCCGTCGGCCAGTACCAGGTTTACAGGCACATCGGCGGTAGCCGCAAGATCCTGGCCACCATCAGCAATAGTGAATTCGGCGCTGTAGTTACCGCCGCCTAAATCGCTGAAGCCGGTTAAAGCATAGCCGTTCACCGTACCGGAAATCAGGCTAGCACCCGGTTCGGAGGCGTTAATATTGACGCTGACCGTATCACCCACTTTATGCGCCGTATCTGCGATAGTGAGGGTGTTGATAGTCGGCCCTGTGAGATCCAGATTATGGGTATCGCCCCCTGTAAATGCAGGGGTATAACCGTTGTTGCCATTACCATTGCCCAGTTCATCGGTTATATCTGTATTTGCCTTAAGGTCTAAGCGCACGGAGCCACTGCCCGCCAGACTGTTGACCGTGACCGTAACGCTGTTGCCACTTGATGCCGACACCATGGCCACAGTGCCGCTGGCATCGCCGCTCAAGGTGGTGAGGGCGAAATCATCGCTGGAAATATTTTGGACGTTACTGTCAAAATTAACCTGGTAGCTGATTTGTGCGGCATTGGCAGCAGGAGTGCCAACAAGAGCAATCCCTGTGACCCTCGGAGGTATGGTTTCCAAGGCGGTAATTGTGGTGCTGTTGGCACTGGCTAGGCCTCCCGAGGAGGCTTGGAGGTTAAAGACTTCAGAATCCGTTCCGGCGGGGCTATAAGTCAATTGTAAGGCGGTGAAGGTGGCAACCCCTAAGCTTGGGGTGAGGGAGACCGTGCTGCCATTCGCATCAATGTCGCCAGTTGCCGCCATCACCACGGCGCCTGGGCCATTGACCTCGCTAAGCGTTATGCTGGTACTGTAACCTTGATCCACCACGTTGATAGCATCCACGGCCTGCACCACAGGCACCGTGGTAAAGCTGGTACTTTGCGAGGCTGGTAACGAAGTGGGCGCCGGCTCGGTGCTAAACACCAATTTAGTGGCCACCACATCGGCCGTGATGGTATTGGCATCGACACTGGGTAAATTGCTGCCTACGCCATCCTGGTCATTAGCAGTTAAGATAAAGGCTTGCTGATCGGCGGTGGCGGTGTAAGTTACGGCGCTAAAGCTTGCCACACCATTGGTTGCGCTCGTGCTACCGCCGCTGAGGGTTCCGGCCGAGCCTTCGCTTAGGGTAATGGTTTCGCTAAAGTCGATATCCGTATTGCCAAACGCGTCAGTGGCGCTAACAACAGGCTGTGTGGTTAGTGCACTGCCCGAAACGCTGCCCGTCGGCTGCGTGCTAAAGGCCAACTGGGTAGCCGTGACCTCTATGGTTGACCCTGTCCCATTGTTGACTGGGCTGGTTACTCCCATGCGTGAGCCAGCGCCTGGAGTGATATCGGTATCGCCATCGATACTGAGCACATAGGTCCGTTTTTCAACCAGGTTAGTATTGTCATTGAAATAGCCGCTGATGGTATAGACCTCACTACCGCCGTCTGCAACCGATATATTCAATCCGGAAAACGTGAGCACGTCAGTGGCGGCATTGTACACACCGGTGACGTTGTTCGCGTCAGGCCCATTTAATCGCCAGGTCACTTTAGCGCGCTCACTGTCGGTCGCGGTGCCTGCGACGTGAACCGCAACAGTTGAGACCGCCATGGCCAGGTTATCGCCACCGCCGCCATCGCTTAAGGTAAAGTCAAAGAGGTTTACCGCTTCACCCATGGTGTCGGCCGCGGTGGACAGGGCAACGGGTTCAATAACGCCGTCAGCGGCGCTTAAATTGCCATCGCTATTCGGTGCAACCACAGTGACGGTAATATCCTGGTTAGGTGAGGTGCCGCCATCGCCGTCATTGACAGTCACGCGTACATTACGTGCGCCCGTGGTCGGGTTGAGCAAGTCGGTATTTTCATAGCTAAGAGCCCTCACCAGGGCTTGCACTCTTGCAGGGGTGGCGTTGGCGTTGAAGTTGACGACAAAGTCGTTGCCGGCGGCGATATTATTGCCAAGCGTGCCGATCACCGTCCCCGACACCGATAGATTACTGCCCGCCGTTGTGCCCGACGCCGCTATCACACCCGAGGTATCGGCACTGAGCAGATCCTCTGTGGCATCTTCACCCGAGGTAATGGTGGCACTGAGGTTACCGCCATTAAAATCCAGACTGTCACTGTCGCTGACCGTAGCATTGCTGCCCTGATCTAAGAGTGACACATTGCCTGGGTAAGTGCTGAAGCTATCGCCATTGAGATTAGCGATGCTTGGCGCGATATTGTAGGGAGTGGTGTTGAATTCTACGATACCAAAAGAGGTTGAGTTGGGTACACAGTTAGTTCCGGTTACTCTAAATGAGGATATGTTTGAAGTATTGCTTCCCAAATTGAGAGTGTGTTGCCCTGTAGTGAATTCCTTGCTGGCGTAAATGGTACTACCTGAGTTATTCGTTACTTCAATGCGGCAGGAGTTATAAACATCTATCTTTAGGGAGTTTAGATTAAAATTTATGTAACTAGCTGATTTCGTAAACTCTATGTGTCCTGTGGCTGTTGGGGGGGCAGGGTAGCTTAACGTATAAAGAGAGTTGGTCGCACCGTATTGGTGAATATAAGTACCACCTGGCCCACTAGCTACTAAGTTACCATTGGCAGAGGTTTCTGTTGCACCGCATTCCCCATTGGTTGGTAGCTCATCGGGGCAAAAGTCATCGGCAACATAGGTGGCCAATACATCGCTAAAATCCCGCAGTGCCAGGGCATCAAAAGGCGATTCGCTGTCGATATCCCCCTGGACGATTTCCAACTGCCAGTCGCCGCCTTTATCGGCTGCCCCCGTTGGGTTATTGGAGGCGGCAATGTCGGCGCCGGTCTGGGCGCTTAGGAGTTCTATAAATTCAATGCCTTGTTCCCTTGGGCCAGATTACAGTTATAAAAGCGGATGTCGGCGTCGGCGCTCAGCTTTGCGCCGAGGCGTTTTATATCGGCCACATAAGCATTGAGGCTGGCGGCACTGATTTGTTGTTGGCCAACATGAATTTTTCCCTGTGAGCCGTGGCTTACCCAATGCAAGACATCCAGGCTTTTATAGGTAGCCAGCTTGAGATTAAGCTGGGCAAATATCGGCGTCTTATCATCAATTTCGATCACCTCTATGCCCGGTTTTAGGGCCTTGTAGAAGGTCGACTTGTCGGCCAGCGAGGCGTCAATGACCATCACTTCTCGGCTTTGTTGCCCGGTTTTTAGTATGGGCACCTGTGTCTGTGGTGAGGAAGGCGTTGTGTGTAGAGCCTGGCCCTGAGTGAGCATCAGCCTGGATTGTTGCAGCTGTTTTGTCGTCGGCACCGCGACTGGCCGGTCATGATCACTGCGACGTTCAGGCAACATAGTTGGATTGCGCTGTTGTTGCGTACGTATATAGCCGCCATAGGCACCGGCCAAGGCGGGGAGTGCGCTCAGGCCCAAGGGCATCAACAAGGCTGCGGCCTTATTGGGTTTAAAATGAAGCATATTCTTCTCCTTGAGACCCGGTGGCACAGATAAGACTGGCTTGTGTGCCCGACGTGTCTTGCCAAAATGCCATCTCGCTGTATTTGTTGAATAATTCGGGCGGTAAAATACTGCGTCGGGGGGTGAATGTGACTTCTTTTTTGACCGTATGTAGCCCCTTTACGCCAATATTGCTGTCGAACTCACCTTCTTCGTATTCCACGTGATTAAAGTCGTGATCAAAGCCAGGCAAGTCTAAGAATTGATAAAGCAGCTCCATGGTACGCGCCGGATGCTGGGTGAGTAAGTCGTAATCCACTAGTAACAGGCGCTGCGAATACTCGCCATAGTAGGCTTCTTTCAAGGCCGTCCAGGCACTGCCGAATACCCCCTGATGATGCGCCATGGACTCACAGCGGGTATACACGGTTTGCCGGCTTTGCGGTGAATACATGCGGCTATAGTCAAAGGGGTTTTTGCGATAGATACACTCAAAGCTGTCCATCACCCAGGCGGGATTACGGACGCAGCAGATCACCTTAAAATCGTCAAACAGCTCCACCAGCTGATGCATGCGTGCCGTCCAGATGCGATTGGTATCAAAGATCACCTGCTTATCGGCTTGTTCGCTGTAGTAGCTATTAACCAGGCTTTGGCATAGGGCGCGGCGTTTTTGCTCGCTGAAAAAGGGGGCGAATTCACTCCCTGCACCTATTTGCTCCAAACACCCGGCCATAAGCGGGGCCACCGGACTACTCATGGCGGCGTGATAGGCCGGGTTTTGTCTTAATAACCCGGCCAGGAGTGTGGAGCCGGAGCGAGGCAAGCCTGAGATAAAGTGATACTGCGTCATTAGTCTTCCTACCGTTATAAACGCAAAAGGGTGGCGTCCCCTGACGCCACCGTGTTACTTCCTGTTTACAAAACAGTCTAGCTCCTGGATGGGTAAATGCCCTGTAGGGCAATGGAATAATTCACCCCCAGGCTAGGCTGGCTGATATTAAAGGCCTGGCTGTTGCCCGGGCTCTGTACCGGGGCAGTGCCGCTAAGGGCAACCCCCCCAAGGGCTACCTCGGTGGCGCTGTTTCTGGGAGCATAGATTTTCTCAGGAGTGTCACTGCGGCTATCTCCGGCCACGGTTGTTGCAAGCACATAACCGGCCTGTGGGGTTTCCGTTGTGCCGCCATCCGTGGTGGCGCTCAGGGTGCCCGTTACACCACTCAGATTGGCTTCAGCTGTGTAAGCGGGAAGCTCGCTCACCGTTAATATGTGGCTTTCTGAACCGCGTTTTTGACCTATTTGCCATGGCGTGAGCCCCGGACCAGCACCCTGGTTGACCGCGGTTCTACCGCGCAAGTCGGGCAGGGCGAAGGTAGAGCGGCCGTCGCCGCCAAAATTGGTTCCTAGTAAAGAAAAGAGGGCCGTGTACTCGGTGATAGGCAGCAGTTGCCCATCACAGGTGGCCCAGTCTCTTGGCGCGAAGTTAAAGCCAAAGGGCTGAATTTGAGCGATAAAGGGGTCCATGGTGGTTATCCTTATACTTGCTGTTGTAATGGGTGCGGTGAGCGTTGCAATTGCTCACCGGCATCGAGGTAAATTAATTGTGCTAAACGCTCGGCGCTCATAACGCCTAATTCACAGGCGACAATATCAAGGCGAATACAGCCGTCCTGAGTATTCACAACCAGTCCTTGTGTCGATGAAATCATCACTATGGTGCCCGCAGCGGTACCATAGCCGGGGTAATCGGCCAGGCTTGCCTGAATAAGTTCCACAGCCATGCCTTTGACGTTAAGCAGCACCCGGCCATAGTGGCCATTGTGGGCCCGTGTTAGTGCCTCAATTTGCGTGGCGTTGAGGGCGCTAAAGTCCAGGTTGATAAGTTCTGGCACGGCGCTGGTGGAGGTGGCTGCTTTTACCTTGGCAGGCAGTGTGACCGTGTTGGTGGTAACGAGGTGAAAAAGCTGCTCAAGGCTGTTGAGTGCCAGATAAGCGAAGCGCTGTACCAGGCTGGCATAAGTGTCTTGATGACCCAGGGACAACGGCAGCTGAAGCAGAATTTCGCCGCTATCGAACTGCTCGGTCATGGCATGCCAGGTCAACGCACTGTGTGTTTCTTGGTTGCGCAGCTGCCAATAGATGGGATCGCGCCCACCATAGGCGGGCAGTGGGGCCGCATGGCAGTTATAGATCCCCAACCGGTAGTGATTGAGTACCTGTTGCGGCAATAAATGACTAAAGCCCAGGCACAGCGCAAGATCGGCGTTGAAGTGCGGTAAGTGGCTGGGAATTAGGTGGAGTTTCTGCTTGCAAACCACCTCAAAGGGAATGCCATTGGCTTGCAGGGTAGTCAAGAGTTGCCGCAGAGGTTCTTGTCTACTGCCCATGGTTTGTGGATCCGGAGTGATCACCCCAACTAACTGCTCAGTGGCAAAAAGAGCCTGAATACAGGGCCAGGCAAACAGGCTGCTGGCATACACTAAAGTCTTGGGTTGTTCCTTCATTGCCTATTCCTTAATGACCAAAAAGCCGGGAAGGCCGCTTAAACTGTAGTAAAACTTCAGCGTGTCGCCAGAATTTGCCAAGGTATCATCTGCTTGCGGATCATTGGGGACAAAATTGATACAGACACTAAGGTCCGGTAATGGATGGGTGATCCCGGAGTCATAAAGACCGAGTCGCTCATCGGCGAACAAGCTGATCTGTGTGTATAAACTCAGGGTTTGTTTATTGGCATGCTCGGCGAGTTGAGGAATCGTCAGTGTAGCTGCGCCGATCAGCGCCTGTTGTTCAATTTGGCTCGGTGCTATGGCTCTGAGGCTTTGCGCTGTGATTGACATGACTACGCCGAGCTCGGTGCGTTGTTTGGTTATGGCCGCCAGTTTTTCACTCAGCCGTTGGTCACCGAGACCTTCATTGCGCCACTGCTCCACATATTCTAGTTGCGCTACATTGAGCATGGCGTGGACATCAACCTGCTGTGGAATGAGGTAACCATTGTTACTTAACTGCTGAGCAAAATGATGGGCAATGGCGAAGTGACCTTCTCGACTAAAACCATGCTGCATGGCCTCAACAATGACTAAATCAAAGAGCATAGGGGCGTTATAACTACAGGCATCGCCACAGTACATTTGCTGTATATACTCTTGCAGTCCTAATTCGGTGATCAGGCGATGCAGCGAGTTGATGGCCCCGGGTTGAATATCGATCAGGGTGATGCGCAATCGCTCGCCGCTTAAGCCTTGCTGCTGATAGTGACTCAGCAGCGGCAACAATAAAGGAGCAAAGGGACCGCAGGCGGGGTAGGCGATAAAGATTTTTTCCTGGCCGCCGCCAATCAGGGCGGTGATGGCCTTGTCTATGGCGCGCATATAGGCGCTCACCCGCAAGCCATCTTTCATGGTATGAATACAGTAGTCCGGCGCCATCACCAAGCCGTGTTTACTAATAAACTGTTGGCTGCGCTCGGCATAAGCAATGTCGGCCCGCTGATAAACGGCGTTATAGGCCGTAAAAAGCGAATTAAAAAGCGGTGTAACCAGCTCGCGGCTGGGTTTATGTGCTTGTAAAATGGTGGTGGCGGTGCCGGCGTTGAGAGTCTGTAGTTCTTTTTTTGTGAGCGTTGGTGAGACTTGGGTACTGAGCTGTTGCTTAAGTAAACTGCGTTGTTGCTGATGGGCAAACAGGCCGGCAATGCTGCCATCAGAAAGGGGAGCGTGGTTGCTATTGGGTGTTGATTGTTGATCTTTATACGCGTGCATGACAAGGTTCCGTTTATTGCCCTTTAGTCAAGCCTAGTCGTGAGTGGCGGGATTACCACTATTTGTAATCAGATGAAATATTTCACCTAATAATAAAGACTTAGCTTCTTTGCTTTGATTCTCGGCGTCTCCGCTCTTAAGGCGGGGTAGAATCTGGGCTCCTTGGTCATTGCGATATTTTCATTATTTCCGGAAATAAAAATGACAGATGTGCATCGAGCTATGGCTGTCTCGGTGTTGAGCAGGCAAGTAGTAAACAATCAGGCGAACGCCTAAAAGGTGTGAAAGTTGTACCTTGATATCATTAACATAATTTAGATCATGGAGTTGTGGCATGACGGATAAAAATGCGCAGCATCAAAAGCGCCAACAAAAAGTAAAGGCCGAAGTGGATAAGCGCATTGAGCAAGCGCAAACGGAGCAGGGCATATTGCAGGTGATCACCGGTAATGGCAAAGGCAAGTCGACCTCGGGCTTTGGTACCGTGGCACGTTGCGTCGGTCATGGGCAAAAGGCGGCGGTGGTGCAGTTTATTAAGGGCCTGTGGGAATGTGGCGAACGCAACTTGCTGGAGCAGGTTGGTGTGCCCTTTGCGGTGATGAAAACCGGCTTTACCTGGGAGACGCAAAACCGCGAGGCCGATACCCAGGCGGCGCAGGTGACCTGGCAGCAGGCCAAGCAATTTCTCGGCGACGAGAGCATAGATTTGGTCTTGCTTGATGAGCTCACCTATATGCTGAGCTATGACTATATCGATTTAGATGAGGTGCTGGACGCGCTAGCAAAAAGACCGAAAATGCAGTCGGTGATCGTTACCGGACGCGGTGCACATCGCCGTTTAGTGGAGCTTGCTGACACCGTCAGTGAAGTACGCAATGTTAAACATGCCTTTGATGCCGGGATAAAAGCGCGCGCGGGGTTTGATTATTAATGCCCATCTCTCGCTGGTTATTGACCTCTACAGCGCTCTTTTTTGCTAGTGCTGCTGCAAGTGCTGCTGCAAGTGCGGTTGCAATTGCGACTGTCAACGAAGAGCTTCACGCGCCGCAGCAGCGCATCGTCGCCCTCTCTCCCCATATAGTCGAAAACCTTTATGCCATAGGGGCCGGCGAGCACCTAGTAGCGAGTGTCGATCATGCCGATTACCCCGCGCAGGCCAAGGCCTTACCCCGTGTTGGTGGCTATTATGGGGTGCAAATAGAGAAAATTTTGGCCTTAAACCCCACCCTGGTGGTGGTATGGCAAGGCGGCAATAAGGCCGCCGATGTGGAAACATTGACGCGCTTGGGCGTGCCCTTGTATATCAGTAACATTCAAGGGGTGGAAGATATCGCCACCGAGTTGCGACAACTAGGAAGGCTAACCGGCAATGTGGCGCAGAGCGAGCGGGTGGCCGCGCAATTTGAACAGCGTTATGAGCGCTTGCAACAAGATTATCGGCGCACCGAAAGCCCAAGACCCAAGGTGTTTTATCAGCTGTGGTCGGCGCCCATGATGACGGTTAATAACAATACCCTGATTGGTAAGGCGATTACCCTGTGTGGAGGCGAGAATGCCTTTGCCGATAACAGCACCGACTACCCGCAGATCAGCGTCGAAAATGTTGCCCTGGCAAAGCCTGATATTATCATCTTGAGCAATGAAAAAAGTGCCGCCGAACAAACCCTGCAGTGGCAACAATGGCAGATGATCCCGGCGGTAAAAAATAAGGCGATCCGCGCCATAGACGCCGATTTGCTGCATCGCTACAGCACTCGGGTGCTCGACGGTATTACCAAGCTATGCCTGGCCATTAATTCGTAATAGCGAGTTTTTGCTCCCTCAAGTTATTACAAGCCCAGCCAAATGCGCTGGGCTTTGTCATTTCTGCTGCCGTAGGCTGGCTTGGTGCCCGTATAAAATCGATCCTTTGTGCATCCGCTAAAATCATTTATACTGTTTTTATATACAGTATTTTTTAGGTGGTGTGGATGAACACAACTTTAGCAGCGATGCACCATCAAGGACTGATCTTCAGCGCTAATCAAGAGCGTGGTTGTGTGTCGGAGAAAGATGAGCCCTGCCTGAGCAGTGGCTTTTCGGCTCTGGATCGGCTGCTCGGCGGCGGCTGGCCGCACAGTGGGGTGATCCATCTTAGCAGTGAGCCGGCCATCGGTGAGTTTACCCTGCTACAGGGGGCACTGGTGAAGGCGCGTGAGCAAGGCCTGGTGGTGCTCATTAATCCGCCGGCAGAGCCCTGTATCCAATGGTTGCTTGCCCAAGGTGTTGCTCCTGCTCGCTTACTGATTTTACGCCCGCAAAGCACGGCGCACGCGCTGTGGGCCGCAGAGCAATGTAGCCGCAGCAGCAGTTGCGCCGTGGTCTGGTTGTGGCATCAGGGCTTGTCTTTTACTCAGGCGCGTCGTTTTAGCCTGGCGTGCCAGCGCTCGCAGGCGCTCTTGGTGCTGGTGGATTATCAATGTCAAAGCTCGGCCTTACCGGTGCAATTAAGCATGCGTTTACAACAGCAGCAACAAGGGTTGCAGATTACCTTATTGCGTCAGCAGGGTCGTTTTGCCCGTGGCGAGGTGACCCTGAGCAAGGTGCAACTCTGGCCCTTCCTACGCTACAGCCACAGGCACCAGGAGCCATCTTTGAGGCCGTTGCAACCGGCTGCCCGACACTACGAGGTGGGGTAAATGTATTTGGCGGTGCATTGTGCACATTTACAATTGCAGCGTCGGCAGTTGCAAGAGCCGGCGGTGTTGGTGGCCAAAGAGCGGGTGGTGCAAATAAATGCCGCGGCGCAGCGTCTGGGTGTGCGCCTGGGCATGGGGCTGGCCAGTGCCGCAGCGCTGTGCGCCACCTTGCAAGTGTATCCCTATGAGCCTGAGCTGGAACGGCAATTATTGCAGGAGCTCGCGGCGCACTGCTATCAAGTCTGTGGCGATATTATATTTGCCGGCAGTGATTGCCTGATCTTTGTGGCCACCAGTATGCGGGCGCTCTACCCTAACAGTGAACAGCTTTTTCGCGCCATAGAGCCGGTCATTCGTGCCTTTGTACCGCACTTTTATTATGCCTCGGGTGCGAGCATGGAGGCGGCCGAGGTGTTGGCGCGCGAAAAGTTGAACTTGCTCAGTGATGATGCAAGCGTTTGCCAGCAGCATCTGGCTCGGGTTGGGATATCGAGTCTCTTGCTTGGGGCCGAGCATAAACAGCAATTGGCGCGCCTAGGCATTGAGCGGGTAGAGCAGCTTCAGGTCTTGCCCATGAATCAGTTGCGTCAGCGCTTTCATTATGAGGTGGTGGATTATTTAACTCGCCTACAGGGGCAACTGCCCCATGCGAGCCTGGCGAAAAAGTCGGGCTATTATCGCTTGTACCAACCGACACAGAGCTTTAGCGAGAGTCAGGAGCTGAATTTTGAAATCGATGACTGTGCGCGGTTATTGCTGCCGTTAACTCAGTTATGCGAGCGCCTGTGTCGCTATTTGCGTCAGCATCAATTGCATACTCAACGCCTCACTTTTAGCTTGTTTTTTCGTGAGCAACCAACACAGCAATTATTGTTAGACAGTGTTGAGCCTCAAGGGCAATTGGCTCCCTGGCTGGCATTGCTGGACATTAAGTTGGCGGCCTTACACTTAGCAGCGCCGGTCATCGCCACCCGTTTACAGTGCGAGGAATTTGTCAGCGCCGACGGCCACAGCGAAAACCTTTTTGCCAAACGCCAGCAAGGGCTGGCTAAACAGCAATTGCTGAATATGCTCAATGCCCGTTTAGGGCAGCAGCACTGCTATCGTCTGCAACCGGGACGCGCTCATATTCCCGAATTTACTCAGGTGCAGGAGGACACCTTGCATCCTTATCAAGAAGATATGGCGGCATCGGCGCAGGCCCTATTGCGACCCAATTTTATGATCACGCCCACGCCTTTGCAGGAGCAATTATGTTTATTACGCGGCCCGGAGCGGATCCAAAGTCATTGGTGGCAGCGGGAGCAGTTAGAGCGCGATTATTATATCGCTGAAAACAGTCGCGGCCAGTTGTGCTGGGTGTTTAGGGATAAACACAAGGACTGGTTTATACAGGGGTACTTTGCCTGATGGCTGGCTCGTATAGTGAACTATTTTGTCAAAGCAACTTTAGCTTTTTAACCGGTGCCTCACACCCGGAAGAGCTGGTAGGCAGGGCGGCAGAGCTGGGTTACAGTGCCCTGGCCTTATGCGATGAGTGCTCGGTCGCGGGGGTGGTCAGGGCGCACAGTCACATCAAAGCGCATCAATTGCCCATTAAGCTGATTGTTGGCAGTTACCTTTGTTATGAGCAATTAGAGCTCGTGGTGCTGTGCCCCAGCAAGTCGGCGTACAGCCAGCTCTGTCGGGTGATCACCAATGCCCGCAGGCGCTGTGAAAAAGGTCGCTACCAACTCAGTGAGTGGGATTTAAAAACCCTGAAGGGCTGCATCCTGATCTGGCTCGTACATGGGCGCAGCGAAGCAGCGAAAACGGCGGATAAAGAGTGGGGGCCCTGGTTGCAACGTCATTACGGCGATCAGCTTTACTTAGGCGTGCGCCGCGAACTGAACGGCTTTGAACCTGAGCAATTGGCTTATGTACGCACCCTGAGCCAGCAATGGCAGATCAAGGAAGTGGCGCTTGGTGCCGTGCTAATGCACACGCCGGAGCGCCTGCCTTTACAGCATGTGCTCAGTGCCATTAAGCAAGGGCAAACCGTGTCTTCGCTAGGACAGAGCCTGTTAGCCAATGCCGAGCGGGCTTTGCGCCCGCAGGACAAATTAGCAAAACTCTTTAGTCCGGCTCAGTTGGCAACCAGTGAACACATTGCGCAAAGCTGCACCTTTAGCCTGGATGAACTCAGTTATCAGTATCCCTATGAATTAGTGCCCTCAGGCATCAGTGCCAGTGAACACCTCAAATCTTTGGTTGAGCAAGGGGCACGGCAACGCTTCAATGGCGCGCCGCCGCCGGCGATTCAAGCCACCATAGACAAAGAGCTCGCCCTTATTGCCGAGCAAGGCTATGAGCCCTTCTTTTTGACTATTCACGATATAGTGCAATTTGCTAAAAGTCGCGACATCTTGTATCAGGGGCGCGGCTCAGCGGCGAATTCTGTGGTGTGCTATTGCCTGGAAATAACCGCCGTCGACCCAAGGCAGATAGATGTTTTGTTCGAGCGCTTTATTTCCAAAGAGCGTAACGAGCCGCCGGATATCGATGTCGATTTTGAACACCAAAGGCGTGAGGAGGTGTTCCAGTACATTTATCAAAAATATGGTCGTCAGCGCGCGGCCCTAGCCGCGACCGTGATCACCTACAGGTTAAAAAGTGCCATGCGCGATGTGGGTAAGGCCCTTGGCTTTAGTGACACTCAGCTCGATTATTATATTAAGCAGCTCAATCGCCGCCATGGTGGCGAGCAATGGCAGGCGCAGCTGATCCAGCTT
This sequence comes from Pseudoalteromonas sp. T1lg48, assembly GCF_002964785.1. GTDB lineage: Bacteria > Pseudomonadota > Gammaproteobacteria > Enterobacterales > Alteromonadaceae > Pseudoalteromonas. The sequence goes on along the minus strand of NZ_PQCC01000002.1, from coordinate 22,968 downwards.
GGTCTCGACCCAGAGGCGACCATCAATCAACACTTTTTCCGTTTAGTGGATGAAATCAAAGGTTTTCCTCGGCACCTGTCGCAGCATGTGGGTGGCTTTGTGATCTCCGAAGGACCACTGCATGAGCTGGTGCCCGTTGAGAATGCCGCTATGGCCGAACGGACCGTGATCCAGTGGGATAAAAACGATTTAGAAAGCCTGAAGCTACTTAAGGTGGATGTGCTGGCCTTGGGGATGTTGAGTGCCATTCAACGTAGCTTTAAGCTATTAGAAAAACATTATCAGCATACACTGAGCATTGCCGATATTACCCGCCTGGGGGATGACCCTCAGGTGTTTGCAATGCTGCAACAGGCCGACACCGTTGGCGTGTTTCAAATAGAATCGCGGGCGCAAATGAGTATGCTGCCGCGCTTAAAGCCACGCTGTTATTACGACCTGGTGATCCAAATTGCCATCGTCCGTCCCGGGCCGATTCAAGGGGACATGGTGCATCCCTATTTGCGCCGGCGCGATGGTGATGAAGCGGTGGAGTACCCCTCCAAGCAGGTGGAGCAGGTATTAAAGCGTACCCTGGGGGTGCCCATTTTCCAGGAGCAGGTGATCAAGGTGGCCATGGTTGCCGCCGGGTTCAGCGGTGGCGAAGCCGATCAACTGCGCCGCGCCATGGCCAAGTGGAAACGCGACGGCGAGCTCACCCAGTTTAAACAAAAGCTGATCGATGGCATGTTGCAGCGTGGTTATGATTATCAATTTGCCGAGCGCATCTACCAGCAAATTTGCGGCTTTGGCGAGTATGGCTTTCCCGAATCCCATTCCGCCAGTTTTGCGGTATTGGCCTATGTGTCGGCCTATCTTAAATACTACTATCCTGAGGTGTTTTTTTGCGCCTTGGCCAACAGTTTACCCATGGGCTTTTATTCTCTCGACCAACTGGTGCAGGATGCTCGTCGTCACGATATAAACATACTGGCCGTGGATGTAAATCACTCCGTATGGGAGCACCAGGTAATACGTCAGGGCGAGCACTTCGCCGTGCGTTTGGGTTTTTGCTGTATCAAGGGGTTTAGTGCGCAAAGTGCAGCCAAGTTGATTGCGCAGCGCCCCAAGGCGGGCTATCACAGCATTAGCGAACTGTATCATCATGGCTTACAAGAAGGGGAGCTGGAAACGCTCGCCAGCAGCAATGCCCTGGCGGCCATTGCCAAGGACAGGTTTAACAGCCACTGGCACATTATGGATAAGCAGCAGCGTTTACCCCTTTTTGCTGAGCAGGAAGCCGTCGAAGGGGAGGAAACACAGGCTGCCTTGGCGGCGCCCAGTGGCATACAGGATACCCTGGAAGATTACGCCAGCATGGGCGTGAACATGGGAGCGCACCCGTTAACCTATTTACATCAACAAGGGTTGTTTACCAATGCTAAGAAGGCCACCGAATTGAGCCAATGTCGCAATGGCGCCAGTGTCACCATCGCCGGTTTGGTTACCGGGCGCCAGTCGCCGGGCAGTGCCGCGGGGGTGACCTTTTTAACCCTGGAAGACGACACCGGTAATATTAATGTGGTGGTGTGGCTGGCCACCGCCAAAGCGCAGCAGAAGGCGTTTTTAACGGCGCGCCTGCTGGAGGTTAAAGGGGTGGTGGAGCATCATCAGGGGGTAGTCCATGTGATTGCCGGGCGTTTAATCGATCACAGCGATAAATTACCGGCTTTAATTCTAAAGAGTCGCTTTTTTCATTAGTTATAAAAATGGAATTCTTATTTTTTATTTAAAATATTTATGTGTGAGATTAAAAAATATCATTCTTTTAGGGCTGTGAAAAAAATTCAATCCCTGTTTAAATAACCTCACCCTTAGCCAATAGGCAAACGCGCCGTTTACGCGTACAATAGCGGCCTTTCATATCGACAATCACGTTGCACCTAGGAGACAGCATGTTAGAACGTAACATGAACATTGCAGACTTTGACCCAGAATTAGCCAATGCGATGAACGCAGAAGTAGCTCGCCAAGAAGAGCACATCGAGCTAATCGCCTCTGAGAACTACTGTAGCCCACGCGTACTTGAAGCGCAGGGTTCACAACTAACCAACAAATATGCAGAAGGCTACCCTGGTAAGCGTTACTACGGTGGTTGTGAGCATGTTGACGTGGTTGAGCAACTGGCCATTGACCGTGCTAACGAGCTATTCGGCACCGAGTACGCAAACGTACAACCGCACGCCGGTTCGCAAGCAAACGCCGCTGTTTTCCAGGCACTTCTTCAGCCACACGATACGGTACTAGGCATGAGCCTGGCGCACGGTGGTCACCTTACTCACGGTGCACACGTAAACTTCTCAGGTAAGATGTACAATGCAATCCAGTACGGTCTTAACGAAGCAACAGGCGAAATCGATTACGATCAGGTTGAAGCGCTAGCGCTTGAGCACAAGCCGAAAATGATCATCGGTGGTTTCTCTGCTTACTCAGGTATCGTTGACTGGAAACGTTTCCGTGAAATCGCCGACAAAGTAGGTGCGTACCTGTTTGTTGATATGGCTCACGTGGCCGGTCTTATTGCCGCTGGCGTATACCCAAGCCCAGTGCCTTACGCACACGTGGTAACAACCACAACGCACAAGACGCTAGCCGGTCCTCGTGGTGGTCTAATCGTGTCTAACTGTGGCGATGAAGAGATCTACAAAAAGCTAAACAGCGCCGTATTCCCAGGTGGTCAGGGTGGTCCTCTATGTCACGTAATCGCAGCTAAAGCGGTTGCTTTCAAAGAAGCACTGCAGCCTGAATTTAAAGCATACCAGCAGCAAGTTGTTGCTAATGCTCAAGCCATGGTTGAAGTACTACAAGAGCGCGGCTACAAGGTAGTATCGGGTAAAACCGACAACCACCTGTTCCTTCTTGATTTGATCGATAAAGACATCACAGGTAAAGATGCCGATGCCGCTCTTGGCAATGCCAACATCACGGTAAACAAAAACTCGGTACCAAACGATCCACGTTCACCGTTTGTAACTTCGGGTCTACGTATCGGTTCTCCAGCTATCACTCGTCGTGGTTTCAAAGAAGCCGAAGCGAAAGAGCTAGCGGGCTGGATCTGTGACGTACTTGATAACATCGATAACACAGATGTTCAGGCACAAGTGAAAGAAAAAGTGAAAGCCATTTGCGCTAAGTTCCCTGTTTACGCATAACAGTGTGAAATAGCTATTACACAAACATTTGTGTATGATAAAGGCCGCAATTTTTGCGGCCTTTTTGTTATCTACAGGAATCCCATTCACTATGCATTGTCCTTTCTGCAGCGCTAAAGACACCAAGGTTATTGATTCACGCCTGGTCGGTGGTGGCCACCAAGTTCGTCGTCGTCGCGAATGCAATGATTGTCACGAACGTTTTACCACCTTCGAAGGAGCCGAGTTGGTGATGCCGCGCGTGATCAAGCGTGATGGTTCCCGTGAGCCTTTTAATGAAGACAAGCTGCAAAATGGCCTGCACCGCGCGTTAGAGCGTCGACCAGTAAAAACAGAACAAGTCGATGAAGTGGTGCATCAAATCAAGTCACAAATTCGCGCCACCGGTGAACGTGAAGTCAGTTCACAACTGATTGGCGAGTGCATTATGGAAGCGCTGAAAGGTTTAGACAAGGTTGCTTATGTGCGCTTTGCCTCCGTCTATCGCTCATTTGAAGATATCCGTGAATTCGGTGAAGAAATCGCCCGCCTAGGAGACTAAGATGATCTTCAGTGCGGACGATAAGCGCTATATGCGCCGAGCCATTGAGCTTGCTTATCAAGGTCGATTCACCACCACACCCAATCCCAATGTCGGCTGTGTTCTGGTTAAAAATGGCCAAGTAATAGGGGAAGGTTTTCACCAACAGGCGGGTACTCCGCATGCCGAAGTGCATGCCCTGGCGGCGGCGGGTGATAATGCCCAAGGCGCCACCGCCTATGTTACGCTTGAGCCCTGTAGTCACACCGGCCGCACCGGCCCCTGTGCCGGCGCCCTGATCAAGGCCAAGGTGGCAAAAGTCATTTGCGCCATGCAAGACCCTAATCCGCAGGTCAGTGGCCGCGGCATGAAGATGCTCGCCGAGGCGGGTATAGAGGTCGCATCCGGCTTGCTTGGTGAAGAAGCCGAGAAGTTAAACCTGGGCTTTTTAAAACGCATGCGTAGCGGACGTCCCTATGTCACCTGTAAGCTGGCCGCCAGCCTCGATGGTAAAACCGCTCTAGCCAATGGTGAGAGTAAGTGGATCACCGGCCCCGAGGCGCGTAAAGACGTGCACCTATTGCGTGCCCAGCACTGCGCCATCTTAAGCGGTGCCGATACCGTATTGGTGGACGATGCCAAGCTTAATGTGCGCCTGGACGACAGCCAGCGTAGCGAATATGTGTTGCCACAGGTGCGCCAACCGCTGCGGGTGATCTTAGATAGCCGTTATCGGCTGACTCCAGATCTTGCGCTTTTTCAACAGCCAGGCGAGATATTATTAGTGCGCTCAAGCACAGCAGCTGTTAAACCCAAAGAGCTTGATAAACCGCCTGTGTGGCCCAACAATGTAACCGAGTTGGTGTGCGATGGCCTTGAAAATGGCCAGGTCAATCTCGATGCCTTGCTTGCACAGCTGGCGCAGCGCGAAATTAACTCCGTCTGGCTGGAGGCGGGCGCGACCCTGGCTGGTGCCATGGCACAGCAGCAACTCATTGATAGCTACATTGTTTATATTGCGCCAAAATTAATGGGCAGCGATGCCAAAGGGCTGTTAAATATGGGCCCATTTACGGCAATGGCGCAGGTGCCGACCATGCACTTTAGCGATATGACCCCAATTGGTGAGGATATTCGCCTTACCTTAGAACAACTTAGAGTAGAATAGCCATGTTTACAGGCATTATTGAAGCAACGGGCACACTCAGCTCCCTCACCTTGGTTGATGGCGACCTTAGCGTGCGCGTACAAAGTGACAACTTAGACATGAGTGATGTGGCGCTTGGCGATAGCATCGCCACCAATGGCGTCTGCTTAACGGTCACCGAAAAATTCAGCGATGGCTTTAGTGCCGATGTGTCAAAAGAGACCCTGTCACTGACCCGTTTTGCGCATTATCAGCGTGGCCAGCGGGTCAATTTAGAAAAGGCTCTGCAGCCGATTTCGCGCTTGGGCGGACATTTGGTTTCCGGCCATGTGGATGGCATTGCTGAGGTGGTCAAGGTCAGCCCTAATGCCCGCGCCATCGAATATTGGCTGGCGGCGCCAGAAGCGCTGATGAAGTACATTCCCTACAAGGGCTCGGTGTGCATCGACGGCGCCAGTTTGACCGTCAATGAAATCGACGGTAACCAGTTTAAATTAACGATTGTGCCGCACACGCTGGCACAAACAACGATCGCCGAATTTCAGGTTGGCACTAAGGTCAATCTCGAGGTCGATCAAATAGCGCGTTACTTGGAGCGCCTTATTCAAGGAGCGCAAGCTCCGAAAGCAGAATCAACAGTATCCGAAAGCCTGCTCATTCAGGCTGGATTTATCAAATAACACATAATGGGCAAGATATGAGTTTGAATAGCGCAGCGGAGATCATCGAAGACATTAAAAATGGCAAAATGGTCATCTTGATGGACGATGAAGATCGTGAAAACGAAGGTGACCTGATTATTGCCGCCGAGCACATCAGTGCTGATGCGATTAACTTTATGGCGACCTATGGCCGAGGCCTGATTTGTTTGACGCTGACACAGGAGCGTTGCGAGCAATTGGCCCTGCCGCTGATGGTTAAAAACAATGGCGCTCAGTTCTCGACTAACTTCACCATGTCTATCGAGGCAGCCAAGGGTGTGACAACCGGTATTTCCGCCGCCGACCGTGCCCGTACCGTACAGGCCGCCGTGGCCAAAGGCGCGGTTGCTGAAGACATAGTTCAGCCAGGTCATATTTTCCCGATTATGGCGCAGCCGGGTGGCGTATTAACGCGAGCCGGTCACACCGAAGCAGGCTGTGATCTAGCTCGTCTTGCGGGTCTTGAGCCTTCGTCCGTGATTGTGGAAATCCTTAATCCGGATGGCACCATGGCTCGTCGCCCGGAACTGGAAGTGTTCGCCAAAGAGCACGGCATTAAGATGGGCACCATTGCCGATCTGATTGAATACCGTAACCTTAATGAAACCACCATAGAAAAGGTGGCGCAGTGTAAGCTGCCAACGGAATATGGCGAGTTCGAGCTGGTGACTTACAAGGACACCATCGACGGCCAGTTGCACTACGCCATGGTCAAGGGCGAAATTACCGACCCAACTCTGGTGCGTGTACATCTACAAAGCACCTTTAATGATATTCTGCTTTCCGATCGCGGTGCTGATCGCAGCTGGACGCTTTCCAAGGCCATGAAGTATATCGCCGAGCAGGGCGGGGTCTTGGTGATCTTAGGCAAACAAGAGTGCAGCGAAGACATCGAAGCCATGGTGAAGGCATTTGCTATGGAAGATGAGGGTAAGCAGGCGAATCATCGTAAGATTCAAGGCACATCGCGTACCGTAGGTATTGGCTCACAAATCTTAGCGGATTTGGGCATTACCAAGATGCGCTTGATGAGTATGCCGAAGAAGTATCACGCGTTGTCGGGTTTCCACCTTGAAGTGGTTGATTACGTACAGCCAGAATAAGCAGCTATTTTTTTTCAGTTATGGTATGATGCGCGGCAATTTTGCGATACCCCTAGTTCGCCCCGCATCACGCGTTGGCAATATCAATTAAGGTTTATAGATGAAAATTATTGAAGGTAACAAGTTTGCACCGGGCAAAAAATTTGCCATCGTGATTTCACGTTTTAATGACTTCATTGGCAGCAGCCTACTTGATGGCGCGGTGGATGAGTTAAAGCGCACTGGCAACGTCAGTGACGACGACATCACCGTGGTTTATGTACCGGGCGCCGTTGAGTTACCGCTTGTGGCTAAGCGCCTTGCCGCTAAAGGCGAGCACGATGCCATTATCGCCCTTGGCGTAATTATTCGTGGTGGCACACCACATTTCGACCTGGTTGCCGGTGAGTCGAACAAGGGTCTGGCGCAAGTATCGCTAGAATACGATGTACCGGTTGCTTTTGGGGTATTAACCACTGAAAGCATCGAGCAGGCCATTGAGCGTGCCGGTACAAAAATGGGCAACAAGGGTGGCGAAGCTGCACTAAGTGCCCTAGAAATGGTTAATGTTTTAGACAAAATTTAAGGGTTCACAGTGAAACCAGCAGCTAGACGCAAAGCGCGCGTATTGGCCCTCCAGGCCGTTTACTCTTGGCAAATGAGTGGTAATGCCATTGCCGACATCGAACAGAATATGTTGATTGAGAACGACGTATCTAAGGTCGATGTGGAGTATTTTAAAGATCTCGCACGTGGCGTGGCCGTTAACTTTAAACAGTTGGACACCATTTTAGCTCCGCACCTAACGCGTCCATACGAAGACATTGATATGGTAGAGAAAGCCATTCTACGTCTAAGCGCTTACGAGTTAAAATTCCGTGAAGACGTACCTTATAAAGTGGCGATTAACGAAGGCATTGAGTTGGCAAAAACATTTGGTGCCGATGACAGCCATAAATTCGTTAATGGCGTGCTTGATAAGGCGGTCAAGGAACTGCGTAGTTAAGTACCTGACAACAAGGAGAGCCGGCCCAGGCCGGCTTTTTTGTGTATGCAAGAATTTGAATTAATTAATCGCTACTTCAAAGGCCGTGGCATCACTCGTCGCGACGTCAATTTGGGGATAGGGGATGATTGCGCTATCGTCACCGTACCGGAGAACAGCCAATTAGCGGTGACCACAGACACCATGGTTTGTGGCGTGCACTTCTTTGAGGACATTCCTCCACGGGCTTTAGGACATCGCGCCATCGCCGTGAACCTCAGCGACTTGGCCGCCATGGGCGCCGAGCCGGCTTGGGTCTCGGTGGCTTTAACCTTGCCTCATGCCGATATGCAATGGCTGGAAGAGTTTACCGCGGGCATGCATGAAATCGCCGAGTATTTCAACGTGCAGATAATAGGTGGCGATACCACCCAAGGGCCACTTACGGTGACCGTCTGCGCCAAGGGTACGGTTCCTAAAGGTAAGGCCATTACTCGTAGCGGTGCCAAACCGGGTGACTGGATTTATGTCACCGGTCCGCTCGGAGATGCTGGGCTGGCGGTGGAAGCGCGTAAGCAACACCTCGACATCGACCCGGAGTGGTTGAAAAAATTAACTCACAAGCTTGAATACCCAACGCCGCGCGTTGCCGCGGGGCAGGTATTGCGCGGTTATGCCAGTGCCGCCATTGATATCTCCGATGGTTTGCTGGCGGACTTAAAACACATCCTCGAGATGTCACAAGTCAGCGCCACCATACAGGCCGATAAGATCCCAACCACGGAAGCGTTCCGACAAAGTATCGAAGGCGAGGCCAAGTGGCCTTATCTATTGGCTTACGGCGACGATTATGAACTTCTGTATACGGTACCGGAAAACCACAAGGCGATGCTTGATAACAAGCTCAATCAATATGGTATCGATGCCGTGTGCATCGGTCAGATCCGCGGTGGTGAAGGGAAAATCGAAGTCTTTGATGGCGAGCACAAGCTCGATATCAGCGCCATGGGATTTGAACACTTTGCCGAGGAAGACGCATGTTAAGCATGGCCAGTAACACCTATAATCTGCGCCGCGGTCACCAGTTCTTTGGTCTTGGCTTTGGTCTTGGTTTAAGCCCCAAGGCGCCGGGCACGGTAGGCACCTTTGCCGCCCTGCCGTTTATATTTATGACCATGAACTTTCCGCTGTGGCTACAGCTGGTCTTTGCCGTTGTCATTTCTGTGCTGGGTATATGGGCCTGTGGTAAAACAGCCGATGACTTGGGTGTACACGATCACCCGGCGATCGTTTGGGATGAAGTGGCCGGTTTTTATATCACCATGATAGGCGCGGCGCTGAATTGGCAAACCCTGGTGGTTGGCTTTTTATTGTTCCGCTTCTTTGATATTGCCAAGCCTGGCCCTATTCGCATGCTGGATAAGCGCTTGCATGGCGGATTGGGGATCATGGCCGATGATATTTTGGCTGGGATCTGCTCTCTCATTTGCCTACAGGCGTTAATTAAAGTAGGTTATTTGCCTGGACTATAAGTTTTGAACATGGGTGTGACATTGCTGCGGTTTTTACAGTCACTTTTGCTGCTGGCGGCGACGCTGATCACGTCAACGGCGTCGGCATCGATTACCGATTATGTCGTTAAACAGTGGAATACCCGTAATGGTTTGCCGTCGCAATCCTTAAAGAGTGTGACCCAGGATAACCAGGGTTATATCTGGGTCGGCACCCAATTCGGTCTCAGTCGCTTTGATGGCGATCATTTCACCAACTTTAACGAACAAAACAGTAACTTTTTAAACAGCAATGCCATTAACAAGCTGCTGATAGATAAAGAAGGTTTGCTGTGGATCGGCACCAAAAAAGGGGTCTCGGTCCTGGATCCGGATTCCATGAACTACTTTCAGTTTGGTATCAGCGGTCCGGTGCGCGACATATTGCAGGACGACAAGGGCAATATTTGGGTCGCCGCCAATGAATTGTTTTATATTGAACGTAACCAAATTGCCTTTCACCTTGATGAAGAGCAGCGCCGCCGCAGCGGCCGTATGCAAAGCCGCTTAACCGCCATCAATCAGATTTCGGTGAGCAAGATGGCGCTGGCGCCGCAAGGGGTCTGGCTGGTCAGTGAAAACTACCTGTTACGTTTAACCAATATGTCGTCCTCGTCATCTCGACTGCGCTTAAAAATCACCGCCCGGGTGACCTTGCCCGAGCGCCTGGCACAAACCATTATTCATGATATGGCCTGGCTTGAAGGCACCCTTTATCTGGCGTCCGAGCTCGGTGCTTACTTCCTCGATATCGATGACGAATTACGTCCTTTTGCTTTGCCAAACGCCAGTAACGCAGCCGTTTATAAGTTTATGAGCGACTCCGATGGGGCGCTTTGGATCTCCACCTATGGCCGACTTTTGTATCGGGATAACTCCAAAGAGTGGCAGTGGGTTGAGCCGGCGGCGTTGGATCAGAGTATCTGGTTCTCCGATATTTACCGCGACGATCAAAACAATATTTGGCTCGCCAGTTTCAGTGAAGGCCTGTGGTTAGCTCATGCCGGAAGGGTAGAGCGTCACAATGCACTGTCAAGCATGACCGAAGCGGTGATGGCGCTGACGCTCTCTCCCAAGGGGCAACTTTGGGTCGCCAACCGCTCCGGGGTTGGCTATTTCGATCAGGACAATAACTTCGTCAATCGCATCCCCCGCGCCAAGCTCAGACGCAGTGCCGTGCACGATTTGCACTTTGTCGGCGATCGCCTGTATATCGCCACCGACCGCGGCGTGTTGTATTTTGAAAACGAAGAACTCTTCAATATAGATGCCCGTGAGCTGCGCCTTAATCCGGTGTTCGCCATTAGCGAGGCCAGCGCCGGTGGGCTTTGGTTTGGTACCGGTCGGGGCATGTATCGCCTCGGCTACAATGGCCTGACTCCCTTTACCTATAATGCGGTACTCGACAGTAAATTTATTACCTTTGTCGTGGATAAGGGGAAGTATGGCTTGATTGGTACCAGTCAGGGCGGTTATATCTTCTCCGATAAAGGCATAGAGCGTGCCGGTGATAATACCGCCCTGGAGAGCGCTTATGTCACCAGTATCCTGGAAATAGATGGGGTGGGCACCCTGGTTGGTTCACTCAATGACGGCTTGTTCTACCGCAGTACCAAGGGGCGTTGGCATCAGCTTGATGTCTCCAACGGCTTACCTTACGGCTCCATCTTTAGTTTGCACTACGACAAAGACCTAGAAAGGGTCTGGGTCAGCACCATGAAAGGGGTGTACCGCATGCCGGTGGGCCAATTCTCCGATGAGATTGGCAACTTGCAGGTGGAGCAGGTGATCTCCTCTTACGACCGCCAATTAGACGGTAAGGCCAGCCAGTGTTGTGCCGGTTTAGGTCATGATGCGGTCGCCGATAATGGCAGCTCGATTTGGTACCCCAGCCTGCAAGGGGTGGTGGAAATTCCGAAGAGCGTGCAGTTGTTTGGCCAGGATGCATTGGCGCCTCAGGTGGAAAGCATCGCCACACCACGACGCACCTTGTTTACCGGTGCCTTGGGTAAAAACCCGGTGCTTGATACCGATGAGCGCGACCTGACCATCAGTTACACCGCCATCGATTTTTATGCGCCGGCGGAAGTGGAGTTTCGTTATCAGTTACAGGGTTTGGATAATGACTGGCGCTATGCCAACCATCGTCGCGAAGCCATTTATACCAATTTACCGCCTGGGCCCTTTACCTTTAAGCTTGAGGCCAAGCGCACCAGTAGTAGCTGGCAAGAGGCCAGCAGCGCCGAGTACGCCTTTACCGTGCCCCGTCGGTTCGATGAAACCATTTATTTCCGTTTGCTGATCGTTTCTTGCTTCTTCTTTATCTTGTATCTGCTGCTGTGGGTCTTTAGGGCGCAGGAGCGCCGTAAGCAGGCGGCGTTGGAAAGCCTGGTTGAAGAGCGCACCATAGAGCTGCGCGAAGCCAACGACAAGCTGAATCAGGTGAACTCTCAGTTAAAGCTAGTGAGCCATTCCGACGAGCTTACCGGACTGCGCAGCCGCCGTTTCTTATTTGACCAGCTGCCTAAGGATATTGAGCACTATCAGCGCAATGCGGAATCCTTGCAACAGCAGGGCCGAGCCTTGGTACTGGTTATAGTCAATATCGATAACTTCTCGCGGATCAACGATGCCTACGGGCCACTGAGCGGTGATAGTTGCCTGCAGCAAATGGCTACCTTGCTTAACTCCTGTACGCAAGGATCGGACTATGTGGCGCGCTGGAGCGGCGATGAGTTCTTATTGCTGCTTCGTGACTTTGAGCTGGATCAGGTCAATCTGTTTGCTCGAAACCTGTGTAAGTCCATAGCGAACAAGGGCTTTTTGCTCCCCAATGGGAAAAAGATTAACCTCAGCGCCTCGCTGGGCTGGTCTTGCTATCCCATGCCTTTGCTGGGCGGCCAGGTGATCGGTTGGGAGACCTCGGTAAATCTTGCCGATATCGCCTTACACCAGGTGAAAAAGCGCGGCGGTGATGGCTGTGCCCATATTGAGTTTGATGATCAGCTCGATGCCTTTGAGTTCGAGCAAAGCGAGAACCTCGACGAGCAGATAGCGACCCTGCAAAGTACCTCGTTGGCGGATATAAAGATTTGGATGCGCTAGCTAGGTTTAGCTAGTTCTAGAAAAAGACATAAAAAAAGGAGCGATATCGCTCCTTTTTCGACTTTGTATTAGTTAAGCCAACCAGGCTTTAATTTGTCGCTCTATGCCGGCGCTATCCAGGCCGAGCTCGGCATGCATTTCCTGCTGCGTTCCATGCTTGATAAAGACATCGGGCAGGCCTAAGTGCAGTACTGGCTTAAGCTGCTTGCTTTGCGCCAGGTACTCGCTCACCGCGGAGCCTGCACCACCGGCAATAACGTTGTCTTCCAGGGTCACCAGGTGCTCATGGGTTGCCGCGAGTTCATCGATAAGCGCCGTATCCAGCGGTTTAACAAAGCGCATGTCTACCAAGGTGGCATCCAGGGCTTCCGCGGCCGGCTCGGCATATTCCAGTAGGGTACCGAAAGACAGTATAGCCACGCCCTTGCCTTGACGCAGAACACGGCCTTTCCCTATTTCCAGCTGCTGCATTTGCGCATCGAATTCACCTTCGCCGGCACTGCCACGGGGGTAGCGCACCGCAGCGGGTTTATCTAGCTTATGGCCGGTATAAAGCATATTACGGCATTCATTGGCGTTGGCCGGAGCCATGATCACCATATTGGGAATGCAGCGTAAGAAGCTTAAATCATAGGTGCCCTGGTGAGTTTCACCATCGGCGCCGACCACACCGGCACGGTCGATGGCGAATAAGACCGGTAACTCTTGCAGTGCCACGTCATGGATCAGCTGATCATAGGCGCGCTGTAAGAAAGACGAATAAATCGCCACCACGGGGTTTAATTGCTCGCAGGCAAAACCGGCGGCCAGGGTCACCGCATGCTGCTCGGCAATGGCGACATCAAAATATTGCTGTGGGTACTCCTTCGAGAAGCGCACCATGCCCGAGCCTTCACGCATTGCCGGAGTGATGGCCATTAAACGGCTGTCCTCGGCGGCCATGTCGCATAGCCAGTCGCCAAAGACCTTGGAAAAGGTTGGCGCACCGGGTTTAGACTTGGGCAGCTCGCTTTCGCTGGGATCGAATTTAGGCACCGCATGATAGCCGATAGGATCGGCTTCGGCAGGCTTATAACCCTTACCTTTTTGCGTTTTTACGTGCAGTAACTGGGGTCCTTTAAGGTTGCGCATATTGCGCAGAGTGTCGACCAGCATATTAACGTCATGACCATCGATGGGGCCGATGTAGTTAAAACCTAATTCTTCAAAGAAGGTGCCGGGGATCACCATGCCCTTTAGGTGTTCTTCCATGCGACTGGCCAGCTCTTTCACCGGTGGCAGTCCGGAGAGCAATTTTTTGCCGCCTTCACGAATATTGGTGTAAAAGCTACCGGAAAGAATACGGGCGAATTGATTGTTCAAGGCGCCGACGTTTTCTGAGATAGACATCTCGTTGTCGTTGAGGATAACCAGCATATCTGACTTCACGTCTCCGGCATGGTTCATGGCTTCAAAGGCCATGCCTGCGGTGATGGCACCGTCGCCGATTACGGCCACGGTCTTGCGTCCTTTGCCTTCTTTTTGCGCGGCAATAGACATGCCCAGTGCCGCAGAAATAGAGGTACTTGAGTGACCCACACTAAAAGTGTCGTACTCGCTTTCACCTCGGTATGGGAAGGGGTGCAGGCCATCTTTTTGGCGGATGGTGTGCATTTGCTCGCGACGACCGGTGATCAATTTATGCGGGTAGGCCTGATGACCAACATCCCAAATCAAGCGGTCGAACGGCGTGTTATAGACATAATGCAACGCCACAGTCAGCTCAACCGTGCCTAAACCTGAGGCAAAGTGACCACTGCTTTGTGATACGGAGTTCAGTAGGTAATCCCGCAATTCATAGCTAAACGCGCCGAGCTTATCTTGTGCTAGGTCGCGCAGTTGTGCAGGCTTATCAACCTGATTTAAAAGGGGATACTTGCTACTATCCAAATTCATGCGTTTTATTATCCTTCACTGCGATGGCACGAGTATATCAAAACGGGCACGGCCATCTGTAGTAATTTTTAATGATCTCGGGCGATGATGTATTGCGCCAGTTGCGCCAGCATCTTGGTGTCATAGGGCAGGCTGTCGAGGGCGGCAATGGCCTCGTCATAGAGTTGCTGTAGTTTGGCTTTAGCGCCCTCTAAGCCAAGCAAGGCCGGGTAGGTTGCTTTGTTGGCGGCCACATCCGAGCCTTGTGGTTTGCCCAGGGTCTGGGTATCGCCTTCAATATCCAGAATGTCGTCTTGCACCTGGAACGCCAGGCCGATAGCCTTGCCGTATTGTTGAAGTGCTGCTTCGGTGTTGCTGTCGCCTTTGGGGGCGCACAAATAACCAAGCTCGATAGCGCAGCTCAACAGCGCTCCGGTTTTAGCATTATGTATCTGCTCAAGTTCGCTTAGGCTGATGCTTTTGCCTGTCGCGGCGATATCTAAGGCTTGGCCACCCACCATGCCGAGTAAGCCGGCGGCGCGGCTTAAGCTTTGTACCAGGCGGATTTGCGCACTGGCGTCTATGTTAAAGTCGTTAGCGCTTAGCAATTCAAAGGCGATGCTTTGCAGCGCGTCGCCGGCCAAAATAGCATGGGCTTCATCATAAGCTATGTGGCAAGTGGGCCGACCGCGACGTAATTCATCGTCGTCCATGGCTGGCAGGTCATCATGAACAAGGGAATAGCTGTGGATACACTCGATGGCCGCGGCGGCCTTATCGAGATCGTCCTTATTGGCACCGAGCATTGTGCCGACGCAATAAACCAAAAATGGGCGCAGTCGTTTACCGCCATTTTGTACGCTGTATTGGCTGGCCGAGAGGATCCGAGGTTGAGCGTCTTGCTGGCTGTGGAAATAGTTTTCTAGGGTATGAATTACGTCTTGTTGCGCTTGTGCTAAGGCTTGTTTTAATTCCACAGTGACTATTACTCTTGAGTGTCCATAGGCGTTAATTCGGCATCGAGATCATTACTCATCAGCATGCTCACCTTTTGCTGTGCATGATCCAGTTTTTGCGCCGAGGCATTGGCCAGGCTGATACCACGTTCAAACTGCTTTAAAGAATGTTCCAGGGGCATATCGCCTTGTTCCATCTCAGTGACAATTTGGCTCAGTTCGTTGATTGCGTCCTCAAAGGTGAGGTTTTCTGGTTTTTTTTGGGCCATTGCCTGCGCTCTCGTTACTGAATTACTAAGAGCGCCAATTTTAGGGGCATTCCGTGACCAGGTCAAAGGCGGTGATGATTTTCGCCCGCCCTGATGCGCAGAATTTTAAATAAAAGGGTTAAGTAATTGCGTCAGTTGCCGATAGCCTAAGAGTATTTATAATAGCGGCAAATTTTTATACCAATTGCATTGATGAAGTGAGCAGTTATAGCGACAGATAAACACTCGGGATAACAAGGCGAAAATTATGACATACAGTCGCTCTGTATGAATAATTTTTAACCTAGCTAGTCTTGTGTTTGGCTCGCTAGATTGGGCAAGACATTAATAAAATTGGTATTGAGCACCCGAGCCGAGCTCAAAGAGGTGCACAATGCAGTAACTGTGGGTGGAGGACGTGTGGATTTAGCAACCATTATTGGTATTCTCGGGGCGATAGGCTTTGTAGTCATGTCTATGGTACTCGGTGGCGATGTAAGTATGTTTTACAACACCCCGTCGGTACTGATCGTTTTTGGTGGCTCGCTGTTTATTGTTCTTGCTAATTACACCATGGGGCAGTTCTTTGCCATTGGTAAGGTGGCCGGCAAGGCCTTTATGTTTAAAATAGAGTCGCCGGATGAGCTGATTGAAAAAGCCGTAGAGCTGGCGGATTCGGCCCGTAAAGGCGGCTTCTTGGCGCTGGAAGAAGCGGATATCAGCAACAAATTTATGCGTAAGGGCATAGACATGCTGGTCGATGGTCATGATGCCGATGTGGTACGTGCCACCTTACAAAAAGACATTATGCTGACCTCGGCGCGTCATCAGCAGGGCGCCGGTTTATTTAAAGCGCTCGGCGATATCGCCCCCGCCATGGGCATGATAGGCACCCTTATCGGCCTGGTGGCCATGCTATCTAATATGGATGACCCCAAGGCCATTGGCCCGGCCATGGCGGTGGCCTTGTTAACGACCCTGTATGGTGCCTTTTTAGCGAACGTGATCGCCATTCCCATCCAGTCTAAGCTGGAGTTGCGTAAAGACGAAGAAGAGCTTAATCAGCGCCTGATCCTCGATGCGATTTTGGGAATTCAAGACGGTCAAAACCCCAAGGTGATCGAGGGCATTTTAAAGAATTACCTTGCCGAGTCTAAGCGTCAGTTAGATACCGAGGCATGAGCGAGGAATGAGTATGTCCGACGAGCAACCTTGTAAGTGTCCTCCTCCCGGGTTACCCCAGTGGATGGGGACCTTTGCCGATCTGATGTCGCTGTTGATGTGTTTCTTCGTGCTGCTGCTGGCGTTTTCGGAAATGGATGTACTGAAGTTTAAGCAGATCGCTGGGTCGATGAAGTTTGCCTTCGGGGTGCAAAATAAGCTGGAAGTGAAAGATATCCCCAAGGGCACCAGTGTGATCGCCATGGAGTTTAAGCCCGGGCGACCGGAACCTACCCCCATTGAAACCATTCAGCAGCAAACAACGGAAATGACCCAGCAAATGCTGGAGTTCCAGGCCGGTGATGAAGACTCGGCCGGTGGTCGCCAGGAGCAACGTGGCGATCAGCGTGGCGGTGAATCTTCGAGCACCGAACAGCAACAAGAACAACAGCAGGCGATTGCCACGGCGGATCAAGAAAGGGTCAACGAGCTGGTGAAGAAAATAGCCCAGCAGCTGGAGCAACAAATTATCGATGGTGCCATCGAGCTGGAATCCCTTGGTCAACAGATCATCATTCGTATTCGTGAAAATGGCTCTTTCCCATCAGGCAGCGCGTTTTTGCAGCCGCAGTTTAAGCCCATAGTGCATGACATTGCCCGCTTGCTCAAAGATGTGCCCGGGGAGATCACCGTTTCCGGTCACACCGATGATTTTCAGGTCGCCAATGAGCTTTATACCAATAACTGGGATCTCAGTGCCAAGAGAGCGGTAGCCGTTGCCAGTGAGATGCAAAAGGTAGAGGGTTTCGATAAAAACCGCATGGTGGTGGTCGGTCATGCCGATACCCGGCCTCTGGTGCCCAATGAAACCGACGAAGACCGTAAGCGTAACCGTCGCGTAGAAATATCCATTATGCAGGGTAAGGCGAAAGAGTCGGAGCCGATAGAAGTAGTACAGTAAGTATTGGCACTTGTTGAAAAAATTCGTTATTTTATGCCTAGTTTACGAATTAGAAACAAACAATAGGAGAAGGAATGGCTATTTTAAACAAGTTTGCTTATATGCCGGGTAATGGCGGTGGCTCTGATGACAAAACCGACCACGAAGACGATCAGGGTCAGGATCAAGAACATAAGCAGCCTCAGGGCTAACAAAGGCGTACCTACGGTGTACCTAAGGTTTACCTAAGGTTTACCTAAGGCCTACCTATGCCAGATTGGTTCGAAGACTTTCTTCTGCTTCTCAATAACAGTTCGGCGGCACTGATAGTGCCGGCGATCATTGTTCTTGCCATTATTAAAGATGCCAAAGGCATCCGCTTTGCGCTGCTGACCGCCGGCTTTTTCTTATACGGCGCGCTGATCCACGAATGGATATTCTCCTGGGATACGCAAAAGTTCTGGCGCTATGTTATTTGGGCAGGTAATGACATCACCTGGATGGCCATCATTGCATATTGGGGCGTACGCGGTAAGGTCCACCTGTGGCAAAGCATCATGGGCCAGCTGATTGTTGTTGCGGTGCCTTTTTTGCAAATGTGGCGCTTAGCCGACCGACACCTATGGGATTTAAGTTACAACAGTGCTTACCTGTTCAAAACGATTATCCCCATCATCAATATCGCCACCATAGTGCTTTGCTATTTACCCATTGTTTATTGGTTAAAAGCTCGCGCTAAGCCCACCGCCGCCAATTAAGCTTTCTTCAGCAAGGGTTTTGCACTACACTGTTTCTTACTGTATGGATGAACAGTTATTTTGCTATGAAGCTTTATATCGCTGAAAAACCTTCCCTGGGGCGTGCCATCGCCGCCGCCTTGCCTAAACCTCATAACAAAAAAGACGGTTATATAGAGCTGGGCAACGGCGATTGTGTTACCTGGTGCATCGGCCATTTGTTAGAGCAAGCAGAGCCTGATGATTATGATGAGGCCTATAAAAAGTGGCAAATACAGCACCTGCCCATAGTGCCACAGCAATGGCAACTCAAAGCCAAGACTAAAACCCGCAAGCAACTTACCTTGGTCAAAAAGCTGATCAAGCAAGCATCTGTGATTGTGCATGCCGGCGACCCCGACAGGGAAGGGCAGCTGTTGGTCGATGAAGTGATTTCCCAGGCTAAATTGAGCGCGGCCCAAAAGCAAAGCATCCAGCGATTACTGATCAGCGACTTAAACTTACCGGCGGTGAAAAAAGCGCTGGGGCAATTACGTGCCAACGCGGAATTTATTCCACTCAGCGTCTCGGCCTTGGCGCGCTCGCGTGCCGATTGGCTGTTTGGCATGAACCTCACCCGTGCCTATACCCTGGCGGGTCAAAAAGGCGGCTATAAGGGCGTGCTCTCCGTCGGCCGGGTGCAAACGCCGATCCTTGGCTTGGTTGTAGCGCGGGATAAGGAAATCAAGGAGTTTGTCAGCAAGCCTTTCTATGAGGTTGAGGCTCTGATGCGCACCCAAGAGCGACAGGGGTTTGCATTAAAGTGGCAGCCCAGCGAAGCCTGTCGGCCTTATCAGGATGAGCAAGGTCGGGTGTTAGTTCAAGCCCTGGCCGACAACGTTATCTCTCGTATCAAGGGTCAGCAAGGTGTGATCTCCCAGGTAAAAAGGGCAGAAAAACAAGAGCAGGCGCCCTTGCCTTATAACCTGTCGGCATTGCAAATCGATGCCGCCAAGCGCTTCGGGTTACCAGCCAAAGCGGTACTTGATACTTGCCAAAGTCTTTATGAAAAGCATACCTTGATCACTTATCCACGCTCGGATAATAGGTATCTGCCTAAGGATCATTTCCAGCAAGCGCCTAAAATCATCGAAAGTGTGATTGCCAACGGCGTGTTTTCCAAAGAGCAGCTTGCTACCGCGGATCCCACAAAAAAAGCACGTTGCTTTAACGATGCCAAGGTTGCCGCCCACCATGCCATAGTGCCGACCAATAAAAAGACGTCGGCGCAGCTCACAGAGACGGAGCGCCGCGTGTACGAGCTGATCTGTCGCCAGTACGTGATGCAATTTATGCCCGCCTACCGTTACCATCAAACCGATGTGGAAGCAGAGATAGCCGGCGGCAAGTTCAGCACCAAGGCCAAAGAAGAAATAGCGCGCGGCTTTAAGGTGTTGTTGCCTAATAAAGAAGAAAAAGAAGCGCCTAGCTTACCGCCTTTAAGCCTGGGTCAGCAGGTACTGTGCGAGGATGCGCGGCGTT
This sequence comes from Pseudoalteromonas sp. T1lg48, assembly GCF_002964785.1. Classification (GTDB taxonomy): domain Bacteria; phylum Pseudomonadota; class Gammaproteobacteria; order Enterobacterales; family Alteromonadaceae; genus Pseudoalteromonas. The sequence goes on along the minus strand of NZ_PQCC01000002.1, from coordinate 3,210 downwards.
TAGATAAAAACACCACACCACCGGCGCATTTTACCGATGCCACCTTGCTTGCAGCGATGACCGCTATTTCCCGTTATGTGAAAGACCCGGATATCCGTAAGGTGCTGCGGGAAACCGATGGCCTGGGTACAGAGGCGACCCGCGCCAGCATTATCGAGTTATTGTTTACCCGCGGCTTCCTTGCTCGCAGTGGCAAGACCATTGTTGCCACAGAAACGGGTGTGGCGCTGCTCAATGCCTTGCCTGACACCCTTTCAACACCGGACATGACCGCTCATTGGGAAATGGCCTTGGCAAAAATTGCAGAGAAACAGCTTAAGTACGATGATTTTATGCAGCCCTTGGTTGGGCAACTAGGGGCATTAATAGAAGAAGCAAAAAACTGTGACAGTCGTCAGTTTTCACATATCAAGAGTCAGGTAAAAAGGAAGTTTAAGGGCGCGAGAAGAAAGAGCCCGCGCCCGAAAAGCAGTAAAGCTCAGGCTTAATTTCCATTAAACAAGGCCAATGCTGCATTACTCATGGCGTTGACCCCTGTTGGAATCGCCTTTTGGTAATCCGGAGCAAACTTACTCGAATGCAATGACGGCAACTGGGTATTGTTTTTCATTGCCTTCTTATAAGTATCCGGGTTTACACCACCTAGCCAGAATAGGGTAATAGGCAGCTTGTCTTCGGTACGGCCATATAAACCAAAGTCTTCACCGGCCATGACTGGCTCGGTCAACTCAACATTATCGGCGCCAATGGCCGCTTTAATGGCCTGGGTGACGCGAGCGGTTTGCTCCGGGTTATTGTAGGTCGAGGGAATAGACTCGGCCTCATGAACCACCACTTCAGGGTAAAGTGATTCTTCAAGCCCGGCACTGGCGGCAATACCCGCGGTAATGCGCTTAATCGCCGCAATCTGTTGTTCGCGTACCGCCGGGTTATAGCTGCGTAATGTCAGCTGGAGTTTGACCTCGTTGGAAATAACATTGTGTTTACTACCACCGTGAATTGAACCTACGGTGACTACCGAAGGCTCAAGAGGAGAGAGCTCGCGGCTGGTGATCGTTTGTAAGGCCAGCACGATACGAGAAGCGAGCACCACAGGGTCGATAGTGGTATGCGGGTAAGCACCGTGGCCGCCTTTGCCTTTGACATGAATATCAACGGAGTCGACGCTGGCCATGGTGTATTCGGGCTTTAATGCAACTTTACCCGCGGGGACGCTGGCACTGACATGCAGGGCTAAAATATGATCCGGCTTGGCAAATTGGCTAAAGAGTCCTTCGTTTAACATGGCTTTGGCGCCGGCACCGACCTCCTCAGCGGGTTGAGCCACCATCATTAGGGTGCCTTGCCATTGGTCTTTGTGGGCGACCAGGTGCTCGGCGGTGCCAATAAAGCTGGTCATGTGAATATCGTGACCACAGCCGTGCATCACGCCGACCTGAGTGCCGTCTTCATTTAGTACCTTCACCTTAGAAGCATAGGAAACACCGGTTTGTTCGGTAATGGGTAAACCGTCGGTGTCGGTGCGGATCATAATAGTAGGGCCATCACCATTTTTCAGCAGTCCAACCACGCCATACCCACCCACCTCAGAGGTGACCTCAAAGCCAAGGCGCTTTAATTGACTCGCTATTTTTTCACCGGTTTTTTGTTCTTGTAAGGATAGCTCCGGGGATTGGTGTAAGTCCAAATAGAGCTTTTCCAGCTCGGGCAAGCGTTCGTTAACCTTAATAGCGGCGCCGGCGGGCAATGCCGTGGTTAATAATAACGCCGTGCTCGCTATTGTCATATTTTGCAGAAAACCCATAATATTCCTTACACTTGTAATTGTGATCTTTGACTCCATATCAAAGCCTAATTCTAAATAGATGGCAACTTAACCATGACGAATCAAATTCAACTTACTGCTGAAAATATTCAGCAGGTTTTAGGACAAACTTCCGAAGACAATATCGTTGCCTTGAGCTTCTACTCGGCGCAAAGCCATGAATGCCAAGAGCAGGCACGTATTCTCGATGGTTTAGCGCAGCAATATCAGCAGCATCTTATCGTTGCTACCCTGGACTGTGACCTTCAGCAAGCCTTGGCCAGTCAGTTGGCACAGCAAATTGGTCTGCAGGCATTACCTACCCTAGTGCTATTAAAAGGTGGGGCCCCGGTAGACATGTTGCCGGGCGCGCAAAGCGAGCAACAAATAAAAGAAGCATTGCAAAAGCATCTGCCACAGCCGGAAGATGCTTTATTACAGCAGGCCAAAGCGGCGTTAGCAGCAGACAACCTGAATGATGCCTTTAAATATGCCAAGCAAGCCTATGAAATAGATCCTCAGAATGCCCGAATCAAACTGGTACTAACCGATATCTGTATTCAAATACATAAGTTAGAGGATGCAAAAGCTTTACTTGATACCATAGCGCTGGCGGAGCAGGATGCCTACTACAACAATATCAAAGCAAAACTAGAGCAAGCAGAGCAGGCACAAGACTCTCCTGAGATCCGCACATTGCAGCAGGAAATTGAGCAGCAAGGCGATAATTTAGAGCTTAAGGTGAAACTGGCGGTGGCTTTTAATGATGCCGGCCGTAAAGCAGAAGCGCTCGAAACTTTATTTTTAGTGCTAAAGAAAGATCTTAACTTTGCCGATGCGAAGAAGTTCTACCTTGATATTATCGCCAGCCTACCAGAGGGGGATGCCTTGGCGGCGGCGTCGCGCAGAAAACTATATAGCATTCTTTACTAGGGCTATTTTTGAGTACCTACATATATAGGTATAGATATGACTACGGCGAGCTTAGACTCGCCGTTATTATTTTTAGATTCCTACCTTGATCTTTACCGCAGTTGTTCAATACTTAGTAGTCCTGCCACGGAAGAATCATAACAAGGCCAGAATTTGGCTACTTAACATCCGGTTTTGGGTGCTTATTAATCAATTGATACGCAAAAGGCTATTTTTCGCAATTTTCTTCAAAAAAGGGGTTGCGTCGAAATCGTTTCTCCCTATAATGCGCATCCACCGACACGGCGGACAGCAACGAATAGCGCTGAACGAGGTGAAGGTTGAGTCAAGTAAAACTGAGTTTTAAGAAACTTTAAACTTTCTCAAAATTAAGTGTTGACAACAAATCAGGGTTGAGTAGAATGCGCAGCCCTCGAGACGCGAAAGCAACTCGAAACGTTCTTTAAAAATATGCAGCAGTCATCTGTGTGGGC
>NZ_PQCC01000013.1 GCF_002964785.1 Pseudoalteromonas sp. T1lg48 | reverse complement strand
GATGATAGTGTGGCATTTGCCATGTGAAAGTAGAACATCGTCAGGGCCTTATTAAAGAAACCCGTTGCAGCAATGCAGCGGGTTTTTTGCTTTCTGGGGGTTAGGTTTTTTGCCAATGCCTAGCTGTAACGTCATATCCTCAGCTAATCTCATTCGTTCCCCACACCCTATCTAATAAATGAGATGGTTGATTGTGGTTTTAAAAATACATCCTTGTAGCTTGGTTACATCGCGCATCCCTGCGCTCACCTCCTCGTGCTGCGACGATACTTAATCGTCGGTCACTCGTCGCCTAATTAAATAAACCCGTTGCAGTAATACAGCGGGCTTTTTGCGTTTGGGGTCAAATTCGCCAGGCTGTGGGTGAGGTACTAGTCTGGCATATTATTAATGCTAAGAGCTAACGCTGCTTTTCTTGGTATTAATGGAGTTAACTTGTTAGGCTATTAAGGATGATAGAGAACAAGGTAGAGGTTGTTGTGATAGCACTAGGTGCATATTTATTGGTGTTTGCACTATTTGGGGTGGCTGCCACGTATTTTGCTAAGTTTCTGTACTTTCAATGGCGTCACCAAGAAATGCGGCCCCGATATATTATCAGAGCCTTACTGTGTCTCTTGGCGATTATTGTATTGTCGTTGCTTTTGAGTTTGTTCGGTTACTGATTGCCACTAGTAAACCGAAGAAGATGAGCCCTGAATTTTAACGCACTGGGACTGTTGGCACTGAGTTGATGGACGCATTAGGTGTTCACAAATGCTGACCGCACCCGTCTTGAGGTTAAACTGACGCTCTTGCACCGTGATTGCTTCTGCCAATGCTTTGACCTGCTCTGCATCTGCAGTCTTAGTTGAGAATACGAGGTATTCATTTGCACCACCGCAAGCCCTGCTGCCGACAGCAACCACCTGGCATTGTTGACTCGTATCACAGCTTTTATCTGCTGTGAGTTCATGGATCTGCCGATAACCTTGCGCGATGGATTCTTTGGTAGCGGTGATATTCGGGTTTTCCACACGTACGCTCTGCTCGGCTACGGCCAGCTGTTTAGGCGTCGGCTTAAGCTGAGTTTCAAGCTGTGGAGGCTGTGTAGTGTCGTTTGCGGCAACGGCCTGAGTGTCTTTTGGGCTATTGCTATTACAGGCGCTTAACGCCAGCGCCGCGATGGCTATAAATGATAATCGCATAATCTACTTATTTTAGTGTTGATGATGATTACCATCATACTGACATTTCTGTCGCGCGCAAATGCTCGTATTTTAGTCTCCCTAAAATGGTGACGCTAGTTTTGAATGCCACCCTCAGTGAGTTTTCTGGGATCAAGTAACGCCACCAATTCTTCATAGGGAATGTCCGTTTCGGCGGCGGCAACATCAAGTATGGCGCGCTTTTCAGCATAGGCTTTTTTGGCGATTTGTGCCGCCTTTTCATAGCCTATAAGTGGGTTAAGAACGGTAACTAAAATAGGGTTCTTAGCCAAAGAGCGGGTAAGGTTTTCTTCTTGCACCTTGAAGCTGGCGATTGCCTTGTCGGCTAGTGCTACACTGCTGTTACTGAGCAACTCGATGCTTTGCAATATGTTATAGGCGATCACCGGCAACATAACATTAAGCTCGAAGTTGCCAGACTGCCCGGCTACCGTGATGGTAGTATCGTTACCTATCACCTGTGCTGCAGCCATGGTGGTTGCTTCTGGGATCACTGGATTGACTTTGCCGGGCATAATCGATGAGCCGGGTTGCAGGGCTTCCAGTTCAATTTCCGCTAGCCCGCCAAGTGGGCCCGAGTTCATCCAACGTAAGTCATTGGCTATTTTCATCAGCGCCACGGCGACGGTTTTCAGTTGCCCGGAAACGGCCACCACTGAGTCCTGAGTTGAAATATGAAAGAAGGGGTTATCTCCGGCGCTGAAGTTAACCCCGGTTTGCTTGGTCATTTCTTTGGCAAAGTGCGCGGCAAAGTGTGGATCGGCGTTAATACCTGTGCCGACCGCAGTGCCTCCTTGGGCAAGCTGTAAAAGTGCTGCTGCACTTTGACTGATATGGCTTCTGGCGGTGCTAATTTGCGTGTGCCAGGCGGACATGCTTTGTGCAAAGGTGACCGGCATGGCATCCATAAGGTGAGTGCGACCGGTTTTTACCAGGTCGCCGACCTGCTCTATCTTTGCCGCGATCACCGCCTCAAGATGGTCAAGGGCTGGCAACAACTCTTGTTCAATGGCAATGGCGCTACTGACATGGATAGCCGTTGGGATCACATCGTTGGAGCTTTGCCCCATATTAACCTGATCATTAGGGTGTACTTTTTTGCCTAGCAGGGCGGAGGCGCGAGTGGCAATCACCTCATTGGCGTTCATATTAGTGCTGGTACCAGAGCCAGTTTGGAATACATCTACCGGGAAGTGTTCTAAATGTTGACCGGCTATTATTTCACTGCAAGCCTTGGCGATAGCGGAACTGGTTTTTGCATCTAAATAGCCGAGTTTTTGATTTACCTTAGCCGCCGCGCGTTTGATGTGTGCCAAAGCAGTAATAAAGCGGCTCGGCATGGTCAGTGAGCTGATTTTAAAGTTATTTACGGCGCGCTGCGTTTGCGCTTGATAGAGTGCGTCGGCGGGGACTTTGAGTTCACCCATGCTATCGTGTTCGCTGCGGTAAGTGAGGTCCATGCTCTGCTCCTGAAGGCTGGTAAAGGTGGTTGTTCAACAAAGCTAGACGGATACCTCCGTCTAGCCTGATGGGGAATTAATCAAGATAGGCTTTAAGCATCCACACCAGCTTTTCCTGCTCTTTGATGTAGTCACTCATCAATGCCGCCGTGCCTTCGTCTTCGTTCTCACTGGCGTCGACGAGAATATTACGCTGCATCTTGATTAAGGTGCTGTAACCATCGAGCAGGTTTTGCACCGCTTGGCCACCGTCACAGATGTTTTTAGCCTCGTTGATCTGGCTCAGCTCGATATAATCTGTAAACGCATGCAGTGGCTCACCACCAAGGGTAAGAATGCGTTCGGCGATTTCATCGACCTTCTCTAATAATAGGTTGTAGATTTCTTCAAATTTGACGTGCAGTTCGAAAAAGTCGCGGCCTTTTATATTCCAATGAAAGCCTCGGGCGTTCATGTATTGAATTTGATAGCAGCTCAGTAAACGGTTGAGCTCATCGATGATGGTTTCTGTTTCTTGAGTATCCAATCCAATAGCATTTACTTGCGACATAGCTGTCTCCTTTGCGTTTAGAAGTTGTACTTCAGTATGGCGTAAAGCCTCTTAATAACAAGCGGATAAAATCGATTTAAGCAATCACATAAAATGATTTGCATGCGCTTGTAGCTAATGACATGGGCATGATTTGTGCCAAAAACAAGGTCGCAATGGTGAAATATTGATCTATCGCAAAAGCGATTTCGGTGCTTAAAAAAGCCGCAGTGAAAATTGATTTAGCGCAATATTTGTATGCACTCAGGGGTCATAATCTGAGCATCGACATAGGAGATGTGGTTATGAATAAATCGAAAAAAGCAGAAATCACCGTGTGTGTTATTGCCGTACTCACCTTTGTAATTGGTTTAGTGGGCCACCTTGCCGGAGCCAGCTACGCAAATTCTGATGCCTTTGGCATGATTGCCGCACCGATCCCGCTAGTGGTGGGAATTATCGCGGTTATTGCGTATAAGATTGCCGCTGCGGCCGAGAACTAATCTTCTTGCAGCTGGTCAAGGATATAGGCAACGACCTTACGGGAGTAAATTAGGCTGGTGTGGCTAAGGTGAAATACCTTGTGCTGTGCCATGCCATTGAGCTTGGTTTCATCGACCTTGACCGTACCATCGCATGGATGACCCTGCTCAAACAGGGGTAACAGGCCAAGGGGTAAATCACCGGCTATGCTATAGAGCTTGGCGTTAAAGGGCCAGTCCTGGTTCTCGCTGGCCAGATACTCCAGACTGTTCTTTAACAGTCCTTGCATGCCCTTTTGCTGCATATGATGGACTATTTTGGCGCCCTTATGCGGCGTGCCCAGGGTAAATACTTTTTTTACCTGCTTTACTTGAGGGAAATCCTGGCTGAGATAATGCCGTGCTATCAGGCCCCCCAAAGAGTGGCAGACAAAGGCGCAATTCTGCTCGCCAATAAAGTCATTGATGCGGGTGAAAATCTCGTCGGTGTTCGGATCTAAGGTGTTATAAGAAAGGTTAAGTATGTCATAGCCGTGTTTTTTCAGCCGTGCGCACAGCGGTCGCATAACAAAACCCGACATATACAAGCCATGTAAAACTACTACCTTGCTGATCATACTTATCCTTACCAACGCTTTGACGAACGTCGTGTCCCAGTTTTGGCAATTTAGCCCTGACCTTGTAACCAGGTCAAGGTAATTTGCAGCGTTTGCTCTTGATTGCTAACCCATACCTCGGCGTCTTCTATACTAATAGTCAAGTCAACACTGCGCGAGGCCATGGCCGCTAACTGCTGAGTTTCGTCATAGTTTAAGCTCACTACGCGGAGGTTTTTAAACTGGCTTAACTTCTGCTGGTTCTTCTGCCACCAAATGTCCTGGTTGTTTTCCCCATAGGCATAAAGCACCACCTCTTTGGCACGGGTGCAGGCCTTTTTCAAACGCTTTTCATCCGGTAGACCAAGATCGATCCACAGGCTAATGCTGTCATCCATCTCTCGTTGCCATAATTCCGGCTCGTCTTCAGCGCACAGGCCCTTGGTAAACTGCAGCTCTTCATTGGCGTGTAAAGCAAAGGCCAACAGACGGATCATAAGTCGTTGCTCGGTTTCCGAGGGATGTTGGGCAACGGTTAAAGGGTATTCTTGATAATGGTGGCGATTCATATCACTGATATTGAGACGCGCTTTAATTATGGTGGCCTTTAATGCCATAACAACTACTTCCTGGGCGAGCAAAGCGGGCAGTATACACGCTCGTCTGGTGATTTGCTTTAGCTCGTTGGCAGGCAAAGTCGTGAAACTCGGCGCCGGCGATAGTACAATAGGGAATATTGGTAAGGTTGCATGCGTAACTTTGGCGCTCAAAGCGGTGCTTTATGACGGTGCATCGGCAACTGCCTGATTAAATATAAGGTTATAAAGCGAATGAGTAGAGCAGGAATTCAATGGTTTCCGGGCCATATGAACAAGGCGCGTAATGAAATAAAAGAAATCATGCCGCAGATGGATGTGATTATTGAAGTGCTGGATGCGCGTATTCCCTATAGCAGCGAAAACCCCATGGTGGGTGCACTGCGTGGCGATAAGCCGGTGATCAAGATCCTTAATAAGGCCGATCTGGCCGACCCGCAGATGACCACCCAATGGCTCAATTACCTTGAGCAGGAAAGTGGCGTTAAGGCTCTACCCTTAGAGCATGATAAGGCCGCTCAGGTAGGCAAAATTGTTGAGCTATGCAAAAAGCTGGTGCCACACAAGGTGGGTGCCGATAAACAAATTAAAGCCATGATCATGGGTATTCCCAATGTCGGCAAGTCGACTTTGATCAATACCCTGGCAGGACGTATCGTCGCGAAAACAGGCAACGAACCGGCAGTGACCAAGGCGCAACAGCGGATAAAAATCGATGATGGCATCATGCTATATGATACCCCGGGAATGTTGTGGCCTAAGGTTGAGAATGAAAACTCCGGCTATCGCTTAGCGGCCACCGGCGCCATTCGCGATACCGCCATCGACTATGAAGAAGTGGCCAGCTACACCGCCGAATATTTGCTGCAGGCCTACCCTCAGTTGCTGATTGACCGTTACAAGGTCAACCCCTTACCCGAGCATGATTATGACTTTATGCTGGCGGCGGGCAAAAACCGTGGCTGTATTCGCGGTGGCAACCAGGTTGATTTGCATAAGTTCTCGGAGATCCTAATCAATGAGCTGCGCGATGCGGTGCTTGGCCGGGTGAGCATGGAAACGCCGCAGATGCGTGAACAAGAAGAGCTGATGGTGGCCGAATTACGTGCCGCCGCCGAGGCCAAGAAGGCCGCCAAGGAAGAGGAAAAGCGTCAACGACGTGCCCGGGCCCGTAAAAACCGCCGCTAGTACGTAACCACCAACTTAAAGACATAAAAAAAGCCCGAAAGGGCTTTTTTGTTTTCATATCTACCGTCACCGATATGAGCAATGTAGCAAGTAAAATGTAGTGCGGTTGATGGGGTCGCCATATCAAGGGGCGTTGAATAAAGGCGCCATCAACCTGTGCCTTACGGGCGCTAAACGTGTTTCAGGGTCGTGAAACAAATTTTCAGTAACAAAGAGATGACATCAGCCCTCACTTGTTGAGATTGATTATCAATTAGAATTAGAGGCTAGTCAATAGTTAATGCAAATAATTCTCAATTGAATTTCTGTGTCTTTTTATGCTTAACTCGTTTAAGGTTAATGTGTAATAGTTGAGCATTAGAATTATTGCTCCATGCCCTAGCGATTACGCTATGGTTATAAAAACAATAAACGGGATGAACTAGTATGAGTCGTGACAATTATGCGCAAGGACATTTTTGCTGGGTGGAGCTTTGCTCTACCGATTGGCAAAAAGGCAAAGCTTTTTACGGTGAGCTTTTCTCTTGGTCGGCAGAAGACCAACCCATAGGGGAAGACGTGTATTACACCATGCTGCAAAAACAGCAAGAGGATATTGCCGCTATGTATCAGATGCCCGCCGACCAACAGGCGCAGGGGGTGCCAAGCTATTGGTTAAGCTACATTGCCGTTGACGATGTCGACACCAAAGCCGCCGCCGCTAAAGAATTAGGGGCCAGTATAGTGCATGGTCCTCATGAAGTGCCCGGTGCCGGTAAAATGGTGCTGTTATGCGATCCCGGCGGAGCCATGATTGCCCTATGGCAGGGTCAGGGCCATAAGGGGTCGCAACGTAAGAATGAAGCTAACACTCCTTGTTGGTTTGAGCTGGCCACCCGGGATATGCGTGCCAGTGCCGAGTTTTATCATCAACTGCTGGGCTGGCATACGGAGTCGCGGCCAATGGACGGCATGGAATACACGGTCCTGAGTGTTGATGGCGAGGAAATTGGCGGCATGTTGGCAATGAACGAGCAATGGCCGGATGACATTCCATCTCATTGGATGGTGTATTTTCAAGTTGATAACTGTGATGAGCAGGTGGAGCTGGCGAAAAGCCTCGGCGCCGAGATTTGCGTTCAACCTACAGATATCCCGGATATAGGTCGCTTTAGCGTGATGAGTGATCCTCAAGGTGCGGTTTTTTCAATTATTCAACTCGAAGGATAACGCCATGACACAACATGTGGTGATTACCGGTGCCAATCGTGGCATCGGCCTGGAATTGGCCAAGCAATATGTGAGTGCCGGCGCCGAGGTGACGGCCGTGGTACGTCAAAGCAGTGAAGAGCTCGATGCATTAGGTGTCAATGTCATCTCCGGCATTGATATTTGCCAACCCGAGCAAGTGCAGCTCCTGGCGGCGCAAATGGGCAACAAGTCCATAGATATACTGATCAACAACGCCGGGGTACTGCACAATGAAACCCTGGCCGAGATGGACTTTGCGGCGATAGAGCAGCAGTTTGCCGTTAATGCGCTGGCGCCTTTACGCGTCACTCATGCCCTGCAGCATTTATTACCGGCGGGCGCCAAGGTGGCGATGATCACCTCGCGCATGGGCTCCATCGCCGACAATGGTTCCGGAGGGTATATCGGTTATCGCATGTCTAAAGCGGCTTTAAACGCCGCCGCCGTGAGTCTGGCCCATGAACTTAAACCGCGCGCCGTGGCGGTTGGTCTCTTCCATCCTGGTTTTGTCCAAACCCGCATGGTGGGCTTTGCCGGCGATATCAGTCCCGAGGTGGCGGCACAGCGGCTACAACAGCGTATCGCCGAGCTGGACTTGGCCAATACCGGCGGCTTTTGGCATGCCAATGGTGAGCGCTTACCCTGGTAAGCTGCTCACTAGCTCACTGTCCACATTTAGGCAGGCGGCGAGGGTATAGAGGATCACCTGTTCGGACTCGTTGATCACGCCATCGTGACTAATACAGAGCTGACAGGCTTGGAGCAGCGCTTGTTTCTTCGCCTGCGGCAAGGCTTTCACTATGCTCAATGCCCGTTGTAAGCGGGTGACCTGGCATTGGGCATCACCATGATAGCGCATGGGCAGCTGTAAGGCTTCAGAAGCGGCATTCAGAGCCGTGGCCTGTTGCTTTTTATCACAGTGACCAAAGCTGGCAAGGGCATTAAGCAATTGTTCGCAGGCTGTGCTGACAAGCTCTTTATTAAGGCGCACTATGGTGCCGCTATTGACTTCACTTAAGGCATGGGCGCTGAGTTCGTAGAAGGACCAGGCATGAAGATCTAGGCTGCCATCTATATTGGCGATGCTTTTTAGTTTGGTTAAAAATGTTTGCAGGCCGCTTGGCGGCAAACAACGCAGTGCCCCTATGGCAACCTCCAACAGCATCAGTTTTTTACTCAAGCTGAGTGAGGTCAAAGAGCGTTCAGCCTGGTCGAATTTAAAGGCATCGACATAGGGTAAGGCAACAATCTGGTGCAGTTGTGCCTGGCGCTGTTGCCAATCCTGATGCAGGCAGAGCATCATCACTAACCACTGAGCATCCACGGGTTCATGGGCCAGGTAGCCTAGGTTGGCATCGATTCCTTCAAGTTTTATTTGATTTTCGCTGTTGCGCTGATGTCGTGCCATCTGCAACTGGCTTTGCTCATGGGCCGCCATCGTGGCGCCATGAACCGTTGTATGGGCATGGCTGCGGGGACGTTCGTTCAGTACGCCATCCCAACTCGGGTCGAGTGCCTGGATGCGCTTGGACAACGGCGGATGGGTGCTTAACCAGGACAGCCAGGGACTGAGTGCATCGGAAAAAAACAAGTGGCTATATAAGTGCGCATTGTTTTGCCTCAAGGTATTTTTGCGTGGGCTTTCGGCTATGACCAAGAGTGCTTGTGCCAGGTCGTAGGGAGCTCGGGTGAGCTCTGCTGCGCCAGCATCGGCAAGATATTCGCGCTGGCGACAGACCAAAGCCTTAATGGCGTCACCGAGTTGAGTCCCGAGCCAGCCAAACAGGGTGAGTATTAGGCCGACAAGGGCGCCAAAGCCTGCGCCATCGCCTTTCTGGCCGTGCGGGCGCGAGGCATTCATGGCGCTGTGAATGAGGTTTTCCCCGGCTTGGCCGATAAAGGTGATACCGAATAGTAAGGCTGTCATGCGTACATTGAGGCGCATATCGCCATGGCGAATATGGCTGAATTCATGAGCCACTACCGCTTGTAATTGCTCGCGACTCAGTTGTTGTAATGCACCCTGAGTAACGGCAATCACGCTGTCCTGTTTATGATAGCCTGCGGCGAAGGCATTAATGCTGGGCTGATGCGTAAGTACATAGACGCCGGGGCATGGCATACGTGCGGCGATGGCGACCTCTTCAACCACATTGAGCAACAGGCGGTGGAGTGGATCGTAACTGTTGCTTTGCACCTGCTCGCCACCGAGTTGTTGCGCAATAACATGACCGCCTTGGCGCAACTGAAAATACTTGTACAGCACAGCTATCATGATCACGCTGGCAATGCTCACCGCGAGGCCCAGGTGAAAACCGTAAACACGTCGGCTTTGATCTGGACCTTGGTAGAAGTAGGTATGTGGGTCTGTGTTATAAAACTCCATTACCCAAAGGACGGGGAAATGGATAAGTGCAATCAATGCGCTGACTGCTATAACAAACAAGGTAACCAGCAGCCAGGTTTTACGCCTAGCCTGGCGCTGGTGTTCGAAGAAGTTCTGCACGGCTAGTTAAAGGATACTTTTGGAGCCTGACGTTGTGTTTGTGGGTCTTCCAATTGCAACAATGGCGCGTCGATACCATGACCCGTCATTTTTGCGACCAGCACCGGTGGGAAGCTTTGTTTAAAGCTGTTGTATTGCATCACCGCGTCGTTATAGGCCTGACGGGCAAAAGCGATGCGGTTTTCGGTGCTGGTAAGTTCCTCACTGAGGTTAGCCATGGTGCTGTCGGCTTTTAAGTCGGGGTAATCCTCGACGCTAATTTGCAAGGCACCGAGGGCACTGCTGAGGGCGCCTTCGCTGGCCGCCAACTGTGATAGCTTAGTGGCATCGATATTGCCTTGGTGCAAGGCTTGCAGGGCACTTACCGCCTGGTTACGAGCGGCGGTGACCGCTTTTAGGGTGGTATTCTCATGGTCCAGATAGGCCTGTGCCGTGGCAACCAGGTTAGGTACCAGGTCATGACGGCGGTGTAACTGCACATCTATTTGTGCAAAGGCATTTTGAAACTCGTTCTTATACTGCACTAGATTGTTGAAGATCATTACCACGGCTATGGTGACAACAACCAGTATGATTAAAAGTACTGTCATGTGCGTTTTCCTCCCTAATTACTTGGTTAATATACCCTATCTGGTTACAAAAGCAGCCAAAACAACGACTTTTTTTGCTATGATGAGGGCAGATTATCGACTTTTTTCGGGGTTTTCCGTGGAATTATCGCAAGGCGCAGTACTTAGCCTCCCTTTGTTTTTACTCAATGACTCTCTTTATGCTCGCGACATGAATGAGCCAGATCTACTGTTGGAAGTAGAGCTGGATGAAGAACTACTGGCACATTTATGCCAAAACCCCAGTGCCGAGCAATCCGTGAGTCTGCAGCTCAGTACCTATGAATTGCGCCCACAAGCTCAATCCCTGATGTCTTGTGAGCATCAGGCCATGTTAACCCTGAGCCGAGGCCCATTATTGGCGGCGGTATTGGAGTGCAGCGATGGTCAAAGCTATGTTTCTCCTCAACTGGAGATGATGCCGACCTTTGATCTCGGTGACGATGATGAATAAATTGGCATGGATGCTGTTTCTGGTATTTTGTACCGGTTGCGCTGTATTTGGTGCCCAGAAATACGACAGCCTCTATGGTCAAGAGCTGGTGGAAAATCGCCAGCATCCTGCTTCCCTTGAGCAACAAGCGTTTTTTCAGCAAGCGGTTAAACCCGTGCTCGATAACCGCTGTGTGGTGTGTCATGGTTGTTATGATGCGCCATGCCAGCTTAAGTTATCCTCGCCCCAAGGCATAGACCGTGGCACCTCAAAAGAATTAGTGTATGACGGCACCCGGCTATTGGCGTCCGAGCCGACCCGGTTATTTATTGATGCGCACACCACGGCGCAGTGGCGCGAAAAGGGTTTTAATCCGGTGTTGAATGAGCGTCAGCAAAACCCACATGTTAATTTGATGGCCAGTGTGATGTATCGCTCTCTGGCTTTGAAGCAACAACATCCCTTACCGCGGGATGCCATTCTTGGTGAGCAGTTTGACTTTAGCCTGGACCGTGAACAGAGCTGCCCAACCATCGAAGAATTTGAAGACTATGCCAAGGATAATCCGCTGGCGGGTATGCCTTATGGTTTACCGGCCCTCAATAGTGTGGAAATGGCGGCGTTAACCAACTGGTTGCAGCAGGGGGCGCCGTTACCAGAGGCACCGGCCATCGCTGCCGAGTTGCAGGCCGAGGTAGATAAATGGGAGGCATTTCTTAATCGGGACGATCTAAAACATCGCCTGAGCGCCCGGTATATTTATGAGCATTGGTATCTGGCCAATATCTTTTTTGCCAATGTTGAACGCGGACAATTCTTTAAGCTGGTGCGCTCTAGCACGCCGCCGGGCGAGGCCATTAAGGTGATCGCTACCCGTCGTCCTTATGAAGATCCCCAGGTTGAACGTGTTTACTACCGTTTGCGCCCATCACATAGCACGGTACTGGCTAAAACCAATATTCCGCTACCGCTGAATGATGACAAATTAGCGCGTCTTCGACAGCAGTTTATCGACACCGATTACCAGGTAACCCGCTTGCCCGGTTACAGCATAGAGGTCGCCTCTAATCCGTTTAAAGCCTTTGCCGCTATTCCGGTGCGTTCTCGTTATCAATTTATGTTGGATGAGGCCGAGTTGATAATTCGTGGCTTTATACAAGGCCCTGTGTGCCGCGGACAAATAGCGCTTAACGTGATCAATGACCAGTTTTGGGTGGCCTTCGTCGACCCGCAATTTATCGGCGCCGAGCAATTCGAGCAATTTTTAATGCGCCACGAGGATGCCCTGGATATGCCGGCGCAGGAGCAAAGTAATGCGCTGCCAATCTCGAGTTGGGTAAAGTATGCGGCTAAACAAAGCGAGTTTCTAGAAGCCAAGGCGGCGCTGGCAAACGAGGTGTTTGCTGACGGTCAGCATTTAACCGCCGATATTCTCTGGCAGGGTGAAGGCCATAATGACAATGCCGCATTGACCATTTTCCGTCACTTTAACAGCGCCACCGTGGTTAAAGGTTGGGTGGGGGAGGCGCCGAAAACGGCCTGGGTCCTCGATTATTCTTTATTTGAGCGGATTCATTATCTGCTGGTGGCTGGATTCGATGTCTACGGAAATGTCGGTCATCAGTTGCTCACCCGCCTTTATATGGACTTTTTACGCATGGAAGGGGAAGACAACTTCCTGTCGTTACTGCCCGCAGAGGCACGTGCTAAGTTGCGCGCTCACTGGTATCGCCGCTCCCCGAAAAACCTGGTTGAGTTCCTTAAAGACCCGGATATTCGCTTTACCCAACCAACAGGTATCAGTTACCAAAGCGATGATGTGCAGCAGGAGCTTTATAACAAGCTGGCAGCCAAGCTGGAGCCCGTGATGAGTAAGCGTTATGACTATCGTCAGGCACCAGCTGTGTTACAGCGTCTTAATACTCTCGATAGCAAGGCGGTCAATTTGCTGCCCCAGGTTAGCTATATTCTAGTGGGCGACCAGGAGTCTGATTATCAGGCTTATACTTTGGTGCACCATAATGCCCACTACAATATCAGCAGCCTGTTGCGTGAAGAGGCGCAGCGCGCCTATGACGAGGATAAGGCCCTGGTGGTTCCGGGCTTTATCGGTGACTACCCAGAAGCTCTGTGGGTGCTCAGTGAAGCGCAGTTGCCGGCTTTTGTGCAAGGTTTAGAGCTGGTGCGCACCGAGCAACAGTACCGGGCTCTGAAAAGCCGGTTTGCGGTGCGCCGCAGCGATCCGGATTTTTGGCGCTACAGCGACCTGCTCCATCGGGTCGCAAAGCGCTATCGCGGTATCGAATATGGTTTGTTCGATTACAACCGACTGGAAAACCGCTAAGCGAGTGACATAAAAGTGTAACAATTTAACAACACTTGTTTACTTGTGTCCGTTTTGGCAAAATTACACGGCTCGTGCCTATTAGAAAGAGAATAACAATGCACTATTGGTCTATATTTTTACTTATTGTCGCCACGGCATTTACCGCCCAGGCGAATGAAAAGAAGTTGAACAAGTGTATTAGCCCCGCGGGTAAGGTGACCTATACTACGGAGCGTTGTCCGGCGGGATATCGCACCCAGGTGATGCGTGAGCAGATGTCGCTGATGCAGTTCGCGCAAAAAGCGCGTAACGCACCGGACGTAGGCCCTAAAGAAGCGGATGAAACCGATCTGGCTTTTTATTTGCGCAATAACTTTGCCCATACAGACTGGGTTGAGAACATTCACCGCAGTTATCTAGAGCAGGGTAATGCCGTGGTAGTGGTTGATACCTACCGATTGCACAAACTTGAAGGCATCTGCCAGGCCACTCAGCAATGGATTAAAGAGCATCCTCATCCTATTTTTAATCTTCAGGATATGCGCTTTGAATTTACCAGCGGTGCACCCTTTACGTCCCGTTACGTGACTCAAGGGATCTGTGATTACCGCTTAAAATAGCAGCATAAAAAAGGAGCTCAGGCTCCTTTTTTTATACCAATTCTATTAAGTCTGTGATCAGACATAGCGCTGGATAAACGCTGTGAGCATAGCATTTAGCCCGCTAGAATGATTAGCTATTTAAGTGAATTGGTATTACTGCACAGAATCCGCTGCTGCCAGCAAGAGCTGCTCGCTTAAGCGCACCTTATAGTTAGGGTTAGCATATTGAAAGTGCACGCGCGCGTCGGTATCGAGTACAAACACCGCCGGCACCGGCAGCGCCACTTTTTGCTCCCCGTCCAGAGTTACAAAATTCACACCAAGTTTATTGCGATATGCCTTGGCCACTTCATCATCGAGATAAAAAGCCAAGCCCAGTGCTTGCGTCAGTTCCAGTTGATCGTCAGAGAGGAGTTGATAATTCGCCGAGCTTATTGTGCTTTGTTGCAGCTTCTCTGGGCTGTCCGGAGACACGGCGATAATTTGAAAGCCCTTGTCGATGAGCTCTTGCTCAATCTTTTTGATATTGGCCAGCTGTTGTGAGCAGTAAGGGCACCAGCCACCACGATACACAACTAAAACCGTTGGTTTTTGTTGTAGCAGCGTATGTAAACTAACTTCCTTATTGTCGGCGCTTTTTAGCGACACCTGAGGTAAAACCAGGCCTGGCAGTATGGGGCTGACTTCAGCAGCGGAGTCGCTGATGTTGGTAATGGTGGCAGCATGTGCCAGGTGGCCGCTTAGCGCCACAGCAAGGACGAAATGCAGAGCCAATAGGGTATTTTTTAGCATGTTATCTCACGATAATCGGAATAGTGGTACCCATTAGAACGGGGAAATGGCTATTCCCTTTCACTCTGTTTGCAGTTAACGGTATGATAGGTTTATTACCCGCGAATGTGAGAGATAAAATGTCGAGTGCTGCAAAAAAAATAGCCGTTATGTTGGAAATGCAACATGCCATGAACACCAAGGTTCACGAACAATGGTTTGACCAAGGTTTTGAATGGTATCGAGCAATTTGGGTTGAGTGTGCGGAAATGCTCGATCATTACGGCTGGAAATGGTGGAAAAAGCAAACGCCCGACACTGAGCAAGTGATTTTAGAGCTGGTGGATATTTTTCACTTTGGCCTGAGCTTACGTATTGACGGTGAAACCTCATTCACCGATTTGGCCGCTGCACTTGAGCAGGAAATGGCGCAAGCACACAGAGAAGCCGACTTTAAAGCAACCTTGGAAGTGCTGGCCGCCAGTGCGGTTAATGACAAGTCGTTTAATGCCGCGGCATTCGCCGGCTGTATGCAGCAAATTGGCATGAATATCGATGACCTTTACCGTGGTTATGTGGGTAAAAACACCCTTAACTTTTTCCGCCAGGATCATGGTTATAAGGATGGCACCTATATCAAGGTGTGGCATGGTCAGGAAGACAACGAGCACCTGGTCGAAGTGGTAAAAAGCCTGGATACGGAAAATCCAGACTTTGCCCACTTGGTCTATCAGGGTTTAAAGCAACGCTACCCGGCGTAAGTAACCCTAGATGGGTAAAATATCCCGATAGTCGGTGATATTTTCATATCCAGATAGCAGGCGACTCGGTTGCTTGCTATCTGGATTAGCCACCGCCAACAGGTGGCCAATGCCGAAGCGTTTGGCAGAAGCCAACACAGCCGCACTGTCATCCACAAACAAGGTGCGTTCCTTATCAAATTTCAGATCCTGCTGCACCTGCTGCCACAGGCTTTGCTCTTCCTTACTAACACCATAATCATGGGTTGAGATAAGTTGATCCAAATACTTATCGAGCTCGGTCATCTCGACCTTCAAGCTTAAACTGTCGCGGTGGGCATTGGTGAGCAGAATCAACTCCTTACCCGCGGCCTTTAAGGCTTTGAGGAACACGATAGCATCGTCGCGAATGGAGATAAGGTGTTGTATTTCGCGCTTCAGCTCCATGATTGGCAGCTGTAATTCTTGCTGCCAATAATCCAGGCAATACCATTGCAACTGCCCCTGCACCTTTTCATAGCGTTGGGCAATAATATCGCGCGCCTCGGCTAAGCTAATTTGGTGGCGTTGGGCATAGGCCTGAGGGATAAGCTCCAGCCAAAAATGATTGTCAAAATGCAGATCCAGTAAAGTGCCATCCATATCCAAAAGCACGGTATCTATATTGGCCCAATTTGGCATAGGCTTTTCCTATTAAAACAATTATGATGAGCATAAAGGTGATAATAACAAAGTCGCGGCCATGGCAAAGAAAAAGCATCCTACTCCTCCACAAATTCTCGACACACAAGTGGTCGCTCAAAGTCGCTTGTTTACCGTCGAGGCCTTAGATTTATGTTTTTCCAATGGCGAGCAGCGCCAGTATGAACGCATTCGTGGCGGTGGCAGAGGGGCCGTGCTGATCGTACCGGTTACCGATAAAGATGAATTGATTCTGGTGCGCGAGTATTGTGCCGGTACCAATGATTACCAGTTAGGTTTCCCCAAAGGCTTGATCGACCCCGGTGAGAGTCCGGAGCAGGCGGCGGTTCGTGAGCTAAAAGAGGAAGTGGGTTTTGGTGCGCATAGCATGAAGGTCCTTAAGCAGGTGTCATTGGCGCCCAGCTATTTTAATGCGCATATGCATATTATCGCCGCCACAGAGCTCTATCCCGAGCGTTTGCCCGGTGATGAGCCCGAGCCGTTAGAGGTGGTTTACTGGCCATTATCACAGTGGCAGCAGCTCCTGGCGGAGCCAGATTTTACCGAAGCGCGAAGCGTGGCTGCTTTGCTATTATTAGTGAAGGCGTCTTAGCCGGTCTTGGGGTACATAGACAAAGGGGGTAAGGTTGCAACAATTCTTAGAGCCATGTATTGAGTTGGCTGAACAAGCAGGTTTGGCAATTATGGCGATTTATCGTCAGCCGGATATTGGTAAGCAAGTAAAATCCGATGATACGCCGGTCACTAAGGCCGATCTTGCGGCGAATGCGGTATTGGTTGCCGGTTTACAAGAATTAGCAAGCGACATCCCAATTATGTCCGAAGAAACGCCCATCCCGCCATTGGCCGACAGAAAGCACTGGCCCCGCTATTGGTTATTGGACCCCATGGATGGCACCGGTGAGTTTATCCTAGAAAGCGGTGATTTTGCCGTCAACATTGCCCTGGTTGAAAATAACCGCCCAGTTTTGGGGGTGATCCATTGGCCGGCGAAAAACATCACTTATTACGCCGCTTACCAACAGGGTGCATTTAAAAAGAGTGCCCAGGGCGTAGAACGCATCAGCGTTGCCCAACCCGACGGTTTAACGCTCGCGGTAAGCCGTAGGCAAAAGCTCGAAGCGGTTAGCCAATACCTAAACACTACCTTCGACACCGTTCCCTTGGGGTCTTGCTCATTAAAGGCCTGTATCGTCGCCGAAGGCAAGGCTGATTGCTTTATGCGCATTGGCCCCACCGGCGAGTGGGATACCGGTGCCTCGCAGGTGATAGTGGAGGAGGCGGGCGGCAGTATTACCGATGCCGAATTCAATCCATTGACCTATAATCAAAGGGAGTCGACCGAAAATCCCGACTTCATTGTCATGGGTCACCCCGATTGGGAATGGCAAAAGATGATTAGCCCGCACCAACGCTCACATCACGACTAGAATTGGTGGAAAAATCAGCATCTAGTTGCGAACTTGGCATTTAAACTTGCATTTTTACTCTTTTGCTATATTATGGCGCTCTCGCTGGCTAGGGGACACTCCTTAATACCAGCGATAGAAGCTAAATTTGTCAGTTTTTGACGACATTAAGCTTTAAAGTCTACTGGCGCGGGATGGAGCAGCCTGGTAGCTCGTCGGGCTCATAACCCGAAGGTCGTCGGTTCAAATCCGGCTCCCGCAACCAACTTCTTTTTGTTCGGTTAGAAGTCAAAAATAAACCTTCAGTCTACTGGCGCGGGATGAAGCAGGATGATAAATCATCCGTCGGACTCGCTAAACCAGAAAAAGCCGAAGGTCGTCGGTTCCCGACGAAATTCAGCCAAGACACTTACAGGCGCGGGATGGAGCAGCCTGGTAGCTCGTCGGGCTCATAACCCGAAGGTCGTCGGTTCAAATCCGGCTCCCGCAACCACTTCTTTCGAAAGCAGAAGTAAAAAAACTTTCAAGTCTACTGGCGCGGGATGGAGCAGCCTGGTAGCTCGTCGGGCTCATAACCCGAAGGTCGTCGGTTCAAATCCGGCTCCCGCAACCAATTCCTTGGTAGATTCCCTTATTATTCTCCCCTGAATCTATAATTATCGACCTCCGGTCGTCAGTTCGCTTTCAACGTTCACAGCACCCGAAACCGACGCTTAGTGTTTTCTCACTTAAAGTTTTCAAACTTAGCATCATTCGACCTAAGGTCGTCGCCACGGCGTGTCGCGTTCACATCCGGCTCCCGCAACCAATTCCTTGGTAGATTCCCTTATTATTCTCCCTTGAATCTATAATTATCGACCTCCGGTCGTCAGTTCGCTTTCAACGTTCACAGCGCTCGTAAATGACTGCTTGATATATCACAACTTCCTTGCTGTTTGTTCCCTTGGTTTTGCTAAAATTCCGGCTTTATAAGGTTTTGCTCCTATTTTCTAACATGGTGAACTAGCTGGCGACGTTTTAATCATCCGCAAATACTCGACTCGCCCAGTTTTTCTAAATTTGATTGCATTTTAAGCGGTTTCAATGATGATGTTCGCCACAAGAGGTGATATACTCCCGCCGAATAATTTTTCGACCAATCAGAGTATAGAAATGGCAGATTTATCCAAATACAGAAACATTGGTATTTTCGCGCACGTTGATGCGGGTAAAACTACCACCACTGAGCGTATTCTTAAGCTCACCGGTAAAATCCACAAAACCGGTGAAGTACATGACGGTGAATCAACTACCGACTTCATGGAGCAGGAAGCAGAGCGTGGTATCACAATCCAGTCAGCAGCCGTAACATGTGAGTGGAAAGGTCACCGCCTAAACGTAATCGACACTCCTGGACACGTTGACTTCACAGTTGAAGTATACCGTTCATTGAAAGTACTAGACGGTGGTATCGGTGTATTCTGTGGTTCTGGTGGTGTTGAGCCACAATCAGAAACCAACTGGCGTTATGCGAACGAATCAGAAGTAGCACGTGTTATCTTCGTAAACAAACTAGACCGTATGGGTGCTGACTTCTATCGCGTAGTTGGTCAAGTAGAAAAAGTACTTGGTGCTAACCCACTAGTTATGACTCTACCTATCGGTATCGAAGATCAGTTCTGTGGTGTTGTAGACGTACTAGAGAAGAAAGCGTACGTTTGGGACGAGACAGGTCTTCCTGAGAACTACGAAGTACAAGACGTTCCAGCTGACATGGTAGACAAAGTTGAAGAATACCATGAGATGCTAATCGAGACTGCTGTTGAGCAAGACGATGACCTAATGGAAGCCTACATGGAAGGTGAAATGCCTTCTATCGAGCAGATCAAAGCGTGTATCCGTAAAGGTACTCGTGATCTAGCCTTCTTCCCGACTTTCTGTGGTTCTGCGTTCAAGAACAAAGGTATGCAACTAGTACTAGATGCTGTTGTTGATTACCTACCAGCTCCAACTGAAGTTGATCCTCAGCCTCTAACTGATCCTGAAACTGGTGAGCCTACTGGTGAAGTAGCAACTGTTTCTGCAGACGAGCCACTAAAAGCGCTTGCGTTCAAAATCATGGACGACCGTTTCGGTGCACTTACCTTTATCCGTATTTACTCAGGCCGCATGAAGAAGGGTGACACCATCCTTAACTCTGCTACTGGTAAAACTGAGCGTATCGGCCGTATGGTTGAGATGCAAGCGGACGAGCGTACTGAACTTACCGAAGCACAAGCCGGTGACATCATCGCTGTTGTAGGTATGAAGAACGTACAAACAGGTCACACTCTTTGTGATCCTAAGCACGAATGTACACTTGAAGCGATGATCTTCCCTGATCCAGTAATCTCAATCGCTGTTGCTCCTAAGGACAAAGGCGGTAACGAGAAAATGGGTGTTGCTATCGGTAAAATGGTTGCAGAAGATCCTTCTTTCCAAGTTGAAACTGACGAAGATTCAGGTGAAACCATCCTTAAAGGTATGGGTGAACTACACCTAGACATCAAGGTAGACATCCTTAAGCGTACTTACGGTGTAGACCTAGTTGTTGGTCAGCCTCAGGTTGCTTACCGTGAAACTATCACTCAAGAAGTTGAAGATAGCTACACGCACAAGAAGCAGTCTGGTGGTTCTGGTCAGTTCGGTAAGATCGACTACCGCATCAAGCCAGGTGAGCAAAACTCAGGCTTCACTTTCACTTCATCAGTTGTTGGTGGTAACGTTCCTAAGGAATTCTGGCCAGCAGTTGAGAAAGGTTTCGCGTCAATGATGCAGGAAGGTGTACTTGCAGGCTTCCCAGTACTAGACGTTGAAGTTGAGCTATTCGACGGTGGTTTCCACGCAGTTGACTCATCAGCAATCGCGTTCGAAATCGCTGCTAAAGGCGCATTCCGTCAGTCTATCCCTAAAGCGGGCCCTCAGCTTCTTGAGCCAATCATGAAAGTTGACGTGTTCACTCCGGAAGACAACGTGGGTGACGTAATCGGTGACCTTAACCGTCGTCGTGGTATGATCAAAGACCAAGAAGCTGGCGCTATGGGCGTTCGCATCAAGGGTGAAGTACCACTATCTGAGATGTTCGGTTACATCGGCCACCTACGTACTATTACTTCTGGTCGTGGTCAGTTCTCTATGGAGTTCTCACACTACGCACCTTGTCCGCAAAACGTAGCGGAAGAAGTAATCGCAGCTGAAAAAGCGAAAAAAGAAGCTAAGTAATTAGTCATCTTTTTTATCGAAAAACCCAAGCTTAATGCTTGGGTTTTTTTATGGCCGCGTTTTACCCCAGGGTGCCAACGAATGACTTATTAGTGTCATATTTCTATCATTTCAGAGTCAACAAACAGTTATTTTTTAGCAACATTCGTTCTCTACAGTATTGGCAGCAGTAAGGAAGCCCCTTGCTCTCAAGCATCAGCGCCGCAGAGCCGCGTCTCTATCCAGCGCTACTTAACCAATACTCGGGAACAAATCATGAAAGTGACAAAGTTAGCCCTTGCTACATCAGTGGCTTTGGCCCTATCAAGCCAAGCTTTTGCAGGTGTCATGCCTGCGGCGCAAGTCAATAGCCAGTGGTATCAAGCCGACCAAGATAAGCTGAACGCCAAGCAACAGCAGGCCACCTTAGAGAAAAAAACCAAAGCTAAAAACGTTATCCTCTTTGTCGGTGACGGCATGGGTATTTCTACCCTGACCGCAGCGCGTATTCTGCAAGGCCAAAACAATGGCAAGCTGGGTGAAGAAGGTTACCTCAGCTTCGAGCAATTCCCCTATTCGGCGCAAGTGAAAACCTATAACGTTGATGCCCAGACCCCGGATTCTGCGGGCACCATGACCGCCATGGTATCGGGTGTAAAAACCGACGTGGGTGTGATCGGTGTGGATGAAGACGTTGAGCGCGGTAACTGTGAAACGGTTGTCGGCAATGAACTGGTGACGGCCCTTGAGCTGGCGGAAATCCGCGGTCTAAGCACGGGTGTTATCTCAACGGCACGTATTACCCATGCAACGCCGGCGGCGACCTATGCCAAGTCGGCCGACCGCAACTGGGAAGATGTGTCAGACATGCCAGAAGAAGCCATCGCCGCGGGCTGTGAGGATATCGCTTCGCAGTTGGTTAACTTTGAAAAGAATTTAGAAGCGCGCTTCCTGGGTACCGATGTCGATGGTATCGAAGTGGTCATGGGGGGCGGTCGCCGTCACTTCTTACCGAAAGACGAAGCCTTTAACAGCGACGATGCCCGCAGTACGGTTGAAGGGGATCGCACCGATGGCCTGGATTTAACTGCACAATGGCAAGAACAATACGAAAACGGTGTGTATGTCTGGGATCGTGCCGGCTTTGACGCCATTGACGCGGATGCCGAGCGTGTATTTGCACTGTTCAACGAATCACATATGCAGTATGAAGCGGACCGCGGCAGCGATATCTCTGGCGAGCCTTCATTGTCGGAAATGACCGAAAAGGCCATTGATATCCTTGATAACAACGACAAGGGCTTCTTCTTAACCGTGGAGTCCGGTCGTATCGATCACGCCCACCACGCCGGTAATGCCTACAATGCCCTGCATGACACCATTGAACTCGCTAAAGCAGTGCAACTGGCGGTAGACAGCACTAACCCGGAAGAAACGCTTATCCTGGTTACGGCCGACCACAGCCATGTGTTCACCATTGCCGGTTATCCGAAGCGCGGTAACCCTATCCTGGGTCAGGTTGTTGCCGTAGGTAGCACCACACCGACCATGGCCGCCGATGGCCAGCCTTATACCACAGTGGGTTACGCCAACGGCCTTGGCTTCCGTAACCTGGGCGCCGAAACCGATGCCGATGCCAGCTACAACGATGCGCCTATGGCGGGTCGCCAGAACATCAGCGGTCTTGATACAACGGCTGCGGGTTTCCACCAAGAAGCAACCATCCCACTTAGTTCAGAAACCCATGCCGGTGAAGATATTTCCCTGCATGCCATGGGCCCAAGCGCACACTTAGCGCAGGGTGTTGTTGAGCAGAGCGTGGTTTTCCACATCATCGATTCGGCGCTTGAGCTAACCAAGCAATAAGGAATTAATATAATGAAAAAGTTAAGTTTTCTTTCTCTCGCAGTACTGGCTGCGTTAGCTGGTTGCTCGGATGATGATGCGCCAAAAACCTTGAGCCTAGACACCGCAATTCCTGTTGGTGACAGCCAATGTATCAATGGCGGTACCCTGACTCAGGTGGGTGCCGATGACAATGGCAACGGCCAGCTAGAGCAGGGCGAAGTAGACGGTAGTAAGACCGTGTGTAACCCGGTTAAAACCACATTGGACGAGTCCGAACTAGCGAGCTTAACCAGCAACCCTTGGTTTGCCGATGCGCAGCAAAAGGTGGGTCAGGCTCAGGAGCGTACCGATGCCCTGGCGACAACTCCTGCGAAAGCTAAAAACGTGATCCTGTTTGTTGGTGACGGCATGGGCGTATCGACCGTAACCGCGGCGCGTATCCTTGCCGGTCAGCTTCAAGATAAGCTCGGTGAAGAGCACCAGCTTAGCTTCGAAGCCATGCCTTATTCTGGCTTCTCAAAGACTTATAACGTTGATGCGCAAACACCGGATTCTGCCGGTACCATGACCGCCATGGCCTCGGGTGTGAAAACCGATGTGGGTGTGATTGGTGTGGCCGAAGCGGTAGAGCGCGGCAATTGTGCCTCTGTAGAGGGTAATGAACTGGTAACGGCATTAGAGCTGGCAGAAATCGCTGGCAAGTCGACCGGTGTTATCTCAACGGCGCGTATCACTCACGCCACCCCGGCGGCAACCTATGCCAAGTCGGCAGACCGTAACTGGGAAGACGTATCCGATATGCCGGCCGATGCGGTTGCCGGTGGCTGTCAGGATATCGCCATGCAATTGGTGGACTTCGAGCAGAACCTTGAAGCGCGCTTTGATGTTGATGTCGATGGCATCGAGGTCGTGATGGGCGGCGGTCGTCGTCACTTCCTACCGAAAGATCCAGCCTTTAACAGTGCCGATGCGGTTAGCAGCACCGAGGGCGATCGTACCGATGGTATCGATTTAACGGCAAAATGGCAGCAAGCCTATCCAAATGGCACCTATGTGATGGATCAGGCCGGCTTCGATGCCATTGACGCGGCGAACACGGAGCGCGTATTCGGCTTATTCAACGAGTCTCACATGCAGTACGAGCAAGACCGTGCCAATGACGTAGCCGGTGAGCCTTCGCTGGCCGAGATGACCACTAAGGCCATCGACGTGCTTGATAATAACAACGAAGGCTTCTTCCTGACCGTGGAAGCGGGTCGTATCGACCATGCTCACCATGCCGGTAATGCCTATAACGCTTTGCATGATACCGTGGCCTTTGCCGATGCGGTACAAGCGGCTATCGACAATACCAACAGTGAAGAAACCCTGATCATCGTCACCGCCGACCACAGCCACGTATTTACCATTGCCGGTTATCCTAAGCGTGGTAACCCAATCCTGGGCAAGGTTGTGGGTGTAGGCAGCAGCAAGCCAACCCTGGCCGCCGACGGTATGCCGTATACGACCTTGGGTTACACCAATGGTAATGGCTTCAAAGATCTGGGTGCAGAAACCGATGCCGACGCCGGTTATAACGGTGACATAGTGACCGGTCGCGTTGACTTGAGTGGTGTGGATACGACCGCTCCTGGTTTCCACCAAGAAGCCTTGGTGCCTATGGGCTCAGAAACACACGCCGGTGAGGATGTGGGTGTCTATGCTCAGGGTCCAGGTGCACACCTGGTAACGGGTACCAACGAGCAAAGTTACATCTTCCACGTGATGAACTATGCCGCGGATCTGGTAGAGAAAGCCGAAGCCAAATTAGCTAAGTAATAAGCCATGGGCCGAGCCGATGCTCGGCCCTGCTTATACCAATTCACTTAAATAGCTAATCATTCTAGCGGGCTAAATATCGTGCTAACTGCGTTAGAATTTTTCTATGTAGAATAACTACATAAGAAAAACTCCGCCTTGTTATCACATTATTTATCCAGCGCTATATTTGCTCACATACCTAACAGAATTGGTATTAAAGGAATGAAAATGAAGTATTTTTCCCTTGCGGCACTGTGCTGTGCCATAGGCGGTATGGCCAATGCGGCTCAAGCAGAGCAATGTGACGCCAATGCCGAGGTATTAAAGGCCGACTATCAGCAGCAACAGAGCAAGCAGAATGCCAAGGGTTTTAGCCTGTGGCGTTTGCATCAGGAAGTCGCCCATCAGGCTCTGGCTCAGGGGCTTGTTGAAAAATGGCAGCACTTGCGCAGCGGCCAGGTTCGCCCGGTGCGCTATTTTGAGCAATACCAACGGGGCATTGAATATCAGCCCGGTGAGCTTAAAGGCCAAGGGCAGGAAATTGATTGGTCTCAGAAATATCAGTTAGTGAGTAATGCCTTGCTGGAGCAGCCAGTGCGTACGCAGGGGCAGGGCTGCGAGCGTGAAGAGTTTTTTGAGCACGGCAATGAGCAGCAAAAGCTGGCCATTACCTGGCTACCCGAACTTAAGCTGGTGAAACGCATGACCCTAAGCAAGCAGGATGACCAAGGCCAATGGCAACAAGTGAACAGCCTGGAATTGCAGGGCTATCAGCTAAACCAACAACAGGTTGAGCGTCAGTTTGCCTTGTGGGACCGTTATCAAAGTACCGACTATGCGGATGTCGGCGATAACGAGCAAGATCCCTTTCTCGCGAAAATGATTAACCAGGGTTTTATCGAGCATGGCGCTTTGGGCTTTTACAGCAGTGATGGTCAGGCGCTAAAGGGTGGTCATCATCATTAGTTTTTGTCGGGCCGCCGACAAGGGCGGTCTTGTACTGCGCTGACTATCGCGGTCATGTAGGTCGGTGCTTTGCGCCGACAAAGGAAGTTACTGATAGATTTTGTCGCGTTGGGTGAGCGCGTTAAGAAAATAGTCCGGTGAACTATTTTTAGCAAGCGAACGCCTTGAGCTAGCGAAAGGCCGGGGACGGCAATCAAGCTTCATGATGAATTGCTAGTAATGCTTTTCAAATTAAGATCTTGTCGCGTTGGCGACGACAACCAAAGGGCGGTTTACGCCAACCGCCCCTTGGAACCCCAAGGCGCCCGTGATTCGCAAATGCTTCCGAACTCAGCGTTTTGTTAAGCGTTCCGCTTAGCTTTCAACACGGTTTAACGAGTCGTCCTGACTCGGTAAACCTAACTACGCAGTCCCCCTCCTCGCAGAGCTCGTCACCTTCAAGCGGCGCGAGTGAAACTGTTCACTCGCTTGTTTCCGCTTTCAGCCTATCTCGTTGTTTCAAGCACACTCCACAACAAAAGCCGATTTCTTCAGCGCGAATTTTTACGGGATTAGGCTGATACATCTGCGTTTCAATTTAGGTTAACGCAAACTGTAAGTCCGATTAGAGGGAACAGCTGATGCTCATACTTCCACCGAAATCACTTTGTATACATCCATAATCGTTGAGTTTCTCCCAAAGTCAGGAAAACGACCCAATGGGTCGTTTTTGTCGTGTCCACGTTTATAGCAACTTGGAGAAACTTCAACGCTGGTATGCACTTACTAAATCTGTTATCAATGGTCATAGGACAAAAACGAGACAGCTTGCGGTAGAAAAACGACCCAATCGCTCTATATTAAATTGTTGTGCTATTTCAAACAAACGAGCAGGTGAAGCTCATAATAAAAAGGAAAAATGATGAATAAAGTTTTAACCACTATTGCATTTACTGTGGCATTAACTACTGGATGTACAAGTGTTCCAATGGAATCAAAAGAAAAAAGTGAGTTAGCAAAGCAATATAATTCGCCATCAGAAGGTAAAGCTGGTTTATATGTATATAGATCAGGTAGTTTCGGTGGCGCTTTGAAGAAAGATGTTTGGTTAAATGATAAATGTATAGGTGAAACAGCGCCTAACATGTTCTTTTATGAAGAAATAGAAGGTGATAAAGAATATAAACTTTCAACAGAATCTGAATTCTCACCAAATGATCTATTAGTTAAAACAGAAAGTGGTAAAAACTACTTTGTAAGTCAATATATAAAAATGGGTGTTTTTGTTGGTGGTGCGGGTCTTGAGCTAGTTGACGAAGAAACAGGTAAAAAGCAAGTTTCAAAACTAAATATGGCTATAAAAGGTAAATGCAGCTCATAGCATAACAAGTTGCTCAAACAGGATTTTAAAAGTTTGGCTTATTCGCTTCGCTCGATTATAGCCAATCTTTTAAAACCTCTTAGCAAAGCGTTAGAGCTATAAGGAAAGATATGCGTATTGCCAAAACCCTATTAGCATTTTTTCTTTTGTTTAGTTGTTCACTCAACGCCACGCCCAATCTTGTAGTGGATTTAGATAAGCTCATTCTTTCATCTAATGGATTAACTCTCACAATAGTGCGTGAAGCTGATAGTGATAGGGTTGAAAGAATAGAAGTTATATCGCCGAGCAAAAAGTTTACTATTGATTCAGCACTTTTCAAACAAGCTTATGGAGTAAACTTGCAGGCCGTAACGTTGACTCAAACAGTTGATTTAAACTTAGGTCTATTGGACGATTACCAACTGTATATTCCTTACGAGTTACATTCAGAAGATGGTTCTGAGCCGCTAGAAGAGCAAAAGTTTGAAACTCGAGAGATGGTTATTTATTTCGATCATTTACATGCAATTAAAATCGTTACAAGGTGATGTAGCTCTAACAAGCGACATCAAAGCGCCGCTTCGCGGCTCGACTTGCAACAAGTAGATCGCGTTTGTGGCGGTCTTTATGTATAAGGTGGGGTCTTAATGTACTTCTGGATAGCTGTGGGTGTTTTAGTCGCTGGTATTATTACTAGCTATTCAGTTCATGGCAAAAGAGTGTTTCCAACGATCATTTCAGTCCTGGCAATTGCAAATTTATTTGCAAGTCAGAAATATGCAATAGGCCCAATTAGTATGACCATAATGGCTTTACTGGCGGTTATAGTTCTGGGCTGGAAATAAAATTAGTGAAAAATTCAGTTAAATCAAAGGCGCGTAGGTAGGAAAGCTTTCCGCTGCTAGGGAGTTAGAGTTTTTATGGCAAGGAAGCTAGTTATCACTCTTAAAGGTGTTACCAAATTTTCGCTGTTCAGCACTGTGGTGCTTGGAACAAGCATAATTTTATCAAGCCTAGTTAACCTACTCGTGCTTCTAAAGTTATTAGTGCTTCTTTATTTGGTGTGCAGCTTGTTTTTATCAGGCTCGGCTTTTATGTTGCTGTTACGCCGTTATCAGATCACATCGAATCACGATTTAATGATGCGATTCATTGCCTTTGTCGGTGCGGTAATTTGTTGCTGTATCTGGCTTATCATGATTTATCCAATAGTATTGGTACTACCAAAGCTCTAACAGGGCAAACAGTAAACATGACTCAACAAAAAGGACAGAGTGATATCTGCCCTTTTTAGTCATAAGCGTTTTCGCTCGATTAGTACTTGGTGGCGCGGTAACGCAGGGTTACTTCACCATAAGGCTGGTTGCCCTGAACGCGTACCTTCCATTTACCCGCGCTTGGGTTAGTGAACTGGCACAGCTCCTCTAAGCCGCTGTTGCGCGAGGCGCAATCGGCGTGTTTATTCGTGCCGCGGCGCTGCTTGCTGACATAGAGATCGGCATCACCCCAGCCGCCTACCAGCTCGATATCCAGATAATCGAAATCCGAGGGTAGCTCTATGGTGAAGTTTTTCGGCTGGAACCAGCCTTTGGATAGGGTGAACTCGCCGCTGAGCTCTTCACTGGGCTTTGGCTCGGCCTTAATGGCGACCACCACAGGGTCGTGATCCGAGGCGCGATATGGGTGATCTGCGAACAAACTGGTTTGCAGATTTTGCGACTTAAACTCCAGGTTGTAATCCAGCACGCGCGGCTCATCGGCATTGATATGCCAATCCGTTGCCGCGACCACCTTGGCCATTAGGCTGGGCGACGCCAACGCGTGATCCAGGCTCCCTAAACGACCCTGGAAATTATAGGAGTAGCTCAGGTTATCACCGTCAAGCGTCGGCAGAACGTTGGCAAAACCGGCGCTGGCAAAAGCCTGGATGGGATCTTCCATGGCATAGGCGTTCATATCGCCGACGATAATGATGTCCTCATCATTGACGCCGGTCGGGTGGCTGGCAAGCCAGCTGGCGAATTCGTTGGCACCGGCAATGCGGGTGGCGTTATAACAGGCTTGGCCGTCATTTTGGTCCGCATCCAGGCCTTGGGCGCTGCCACAACCCCCTTTGGATTTCAGGTGGGCGACGGCCACGGTGAGCACTTCGTCGGTGGCAAGGTGCTTAAATGTTTGCGCTATGGCGGCGCGATTGCCATAGGCAAAGGCTCCCTGATCGTTAATGGCGGCCAAGCCATTTTCCTCTACCTTGTCCTTGCGATAGATCAGCGCCGTGGTGATGGCATCGCTGCCGACCTGCTCTACAGCAAAATCGACAAAGGCATATTCACCCTCGCTGGTGGCCGCATTCAGGGCGTTAACCAAGGAGCTGAGGGCGCTGAATTCACCAAAACCATCATTCTCGATTTCCATTAGGCCGATAATATCGGCGTCCAAGGCGGTGATGGCGCTGACCAGCTTCTGTTCTTGGCGAATAAATTCCTCCAGGCTGTCGGCACCGCGAGCGGTGGGGAAGCCACCTTGCTGACCATCGCCATTGAAGTAGTTTAAGACGTTAAAGCTGGCCACCTTGATATCGCCCTCGGCCAAAAGCTGAGGCGCATCCGTACGTGGATTAGCGGCGACAAACTGTGGCGTTGTGCTTGGGTGCAGACGGTAGCGATCGAAGCCATAACCCAGCACCCCGGTCAGGCCGCTGACCGTATCGCCCAGGCGCAGGGTGTTGTAGGCATCCAGGCCAGGGGCCGGGTAGGCAATGGGCTCAAGGTTTTGGCGGGTTGAACCGTCATCAAGCAGCAGCTGCTTTAACAGATTATCGGCTTCCACCGCATTTGCGCCATCGCCGGGCAGGGCAACCTGGGTGCCCTGATAAAGGCGTTCGGTCGCCAGACCCACTTCGCCGTAGCGCGCCAGGTTATAGTTATCAATTACATACAGTGGCTGGGCGACACTGACCAGCATGCCCTCATAGGCTTCCAGGTCATGCACATCCGCCAGGGGCAAGGTCAGTGGCGTGGCGTTAACCGCGGCGGTGCCGCAATCGACCAGGGCGGTCACATCTTTAAGCTGGGTAGCGCCAAGTATTCGGCGACCGTGCCAATTAAGCGTACGCGCTCACCCACATTGACGTCATCACCGCGGTGATAGACGAAGACACCTTCCGAGGTGCTCGGGTCGTTATCACCCTGCAAGGAGGATAGGAAGAAGCCGCTTAGCTGATTGCTGTTTTGGAAGTCGGCACTGACCACGGCTTCAACCACTACCTGCTCGCCAACCAGGGGGCTTACCGCGCCATTACCCTGAATGCTGTGAATGGCGGTGGCCGTATCGGCACAAGTGAGGCTTAGATCCGGTTCTGGTTCAGGCTCCGGCTCGGGATCAACCGGCGGGTTCGTGCCCAGGTATTGACCAAGATCGCTAAAGTTATCATTGCCGGCACCGCTAAAGTAAGCGCTTGGATCATAGGGCGAGGTAATATCCGTGCGCGCCGGTGCACCATCGATGCGACGCAGGGTATTATTCTGGGTGCTGCTTGTGCCTTCCCCCCAGCTCGAGCCCGGATCCATCCCCACCTGGCCCATGCTGTCGACAACCACGCCTTGCTTGCTCAGCACTATGGCATCATCACCGTTAAACCAGCCGCTGCCGTTCGTTAAAGAAGCGGTCGCGAGAATGTCTGCTGCCGCCGAGCTATGCGCGGCAACATACACCCCCTCTGGTGCCAGGGTACCGCTGAGCGTTAGAGTTAAACCGGCGCTGCTGCTGCCGTTAAAATAAAAGGCTAATTGGTACTGACTTAAGTCAATTTCGCTGTCGGTTGGATTGTACAGCTCGATGGCTTTGTTATTGCTGCTGCCTTCAACATATTCGGAAATGACCATATCCGCCTGTGCCGAGAGTGACACAAAGGCACTGGCAACCGCCAGGGCGACCGGTGTAAAGGTGTTCTTCATGATATAAATCCCGTGTTTCTAGTTAGATTAACCCTTAAAGGGGTACATAGTGTACGGGGGAGAGATTACACAATAGTGTCAGGAAATTAACGTGATTGTGATGATTTTAGGGTCTGTTGACCTTTGTTGTTTGTTTCTGCTGCAGTTTGTAGCGAATTTATACAAGGCGGCACATGTGTGGTGTAGTTATTCTACATGAACATGTAACAACACAGTAGAAATGCGCTACAAGCGCTGCCCTGCGGGTTCATCTAAACGCACCCTGCTCTGTGTTGCTCGCTATGTAAATAGGCGAGCAAGACCGAAGCAATGCTTCGCAGCTTAGCGAGGTGAGCGCATGGATGCGCGATGTAACCAAGCTTCATGGATGAATTTAACCACATAAATCAGTGATTATATTCATCAGAATGCGTTTAGATTGAACATAAAGTAAACTGCAAAGATAAACAGACCCTAATAAAAGGACGATAACGTGGCGTTATCGTCCGGGAAAAGGTTACTTTTCATTGAGCCAGATAGCGGCTTTTTTCGCGAAGTAGGTCAGAATACCGTCGGCACCGGCACGTTTAAAGGCCAAGAGTGATTCCATGACGGTGTCGCGTTCGCTCAACCAGCCGTTGTTGATGGCGGCCATATGCATGGCGTATTCACCGCTCACCTGGTAGGCAAAGGTGGGCACGGCAAATTCGTCTTTTACTCGGCGCACGATATCCAGATACGGCATGCCCGGCTTCACCATCACCATGTCGGCGCCTTCTTGCAGATCCAAGGCCACTTCGCGCAGCGCCTCGTCCGAATTGGCCGGATTCATTTGATAGGTTTTCTTATCGGCACCTTTGAGGTTGCCCGCCGAACCTACCGCATCGCGGAACGGACCATAGTAGCTTGAGGCATACTTGGCCGAGTAGGCCATGATTTGCGTGTGAATAAAGCCATGCTCTTCCAGGGCTTCGCGAATGGCGGCGATGCGACCGTCCATCATATCCGATGGCGCAACCACGTCGGCACCGGCTTCGGCGTGCGATAGCGCCTGCTTTACCAGGATTTCCGTGGTAACGTCGTTGATCACATAGCCGTTGTCATCAATGATGCCGTCCTGACCATGCACGGTGAAGGGGTCAAGGGCCACATCGGTGATCACCCCAAGCTCGGGTACCGCTTCTTTTAGGGCGCGCACGGTGCGCTGGGCCAGGCCTTCCGGGTTATAGGCTTCTTCCGCATGCAGTGATTTTTTATCACCTGGGGTGACCGGAAACAGGGCAATAGCAGGAATGCCCAGGGTAGCCAGCTCTTTGGCTTCTTCAACCAGCAAATCGATAGACAGGCGCTCCACACCCGGCATCGACTCCACCGCTTCACGACGGTTTTTTCCTTCCAACACAAAAACGGGGTAGATCAAATCATTGACGCTAAGCTCATGCTCTTGAGTCAAACGGCGTGAAAAATCGTTTTTGCGCAAACGGCGCATACGTGTGTAAGGAAATAAATCGAGTCCTGATTGAGGCATGGTGCTCTCCTGTACAATATGTGTCAGCCCCAAGGCGAGTGCCACGGGATATATGCGAGCATTTTACCAGCTAATCCAAGGCGATGCTCTGGCAATGAGATAATTTATTGATGTCGCGCATAGTTATCGATAGCGCGATTTTCCCTTAGCGCTCAAGGGCAAACAGGGAATGGAAGTTAGCGACGCTGGTGGCGCTTAATTGCACTGGGGATACCTGGTAGTGCTGGCTTAGATGCGCCACCACATAGGATAAGTGCGCCGGCTCGCAGCGGCGAGACTTGGGTTTGGGCCGAATGGTGCGCGGCAGTAAGTAGGGCGCGTCGGTTTCGATTAGCAGCCTGTTCATGGGCAGCACATTTAGGGCATCGTTGAGGTCGCTACCGCGGCGCTCGTCGCACACCCAGCCGGTAATGCCCAGATACAGGCCCAGGTCTAAATAGTTTTGCGCCTGCTGGCGGTTGCCGGTAAAGCAGTGCAATACTCCGCGAGGCTGATACTCACGCAGCATGGCAAGCATATCATCATGGGCGTCGCGTTCGTGTAAATACACCGGCATATCTAATTCGTTAGCAAGTGCTAACTGACGGGCAAAAACGTCTCTTTGCTGCGGACGGGGAGAAAAGTCACGATTATAGTCGAGGCCGCATTCACCGATGGCGATGACTTCTTTGGCCTGTGCCATAGCGGTGAGATTGGCAGCGAAATCGTCCGTGGCATCCTTGGCATTATGGGGATGAATGCCGGCGCAGCTATAGAGGTCAAATTGCTGCGCCAGTTCCAGCGCTTGCTGGCTATCCGCTTCATCACAGCCGATCACCATCATGGATTGGACGCCGGCCTCGCGGGCGCGGGTAACCACGGTATCAAGATCATGGCGAAATTGACTACTACTAAGGTTAACGCCGGCGTCGATCATGAGCTTAGTCGGTGCGTTTTACACGGATGCTTTTGTTGCTGCCTTGTTTTTTCAACAAGAAGGAATTGAACATGGCGCGACTGATCACTACGGTATCGTTTTTACTGATACGGAATGAATCGGTGCCTATCTGGCGCCAGCGCTGGCCGTTATCCAGGGTAATGATCAGCTCGCCATAAGGGGCTTCTTTTACCTGGCTAACCTTGGCCACAAGTTCATCTGGGTTACCGTCGTTATCGTCTTTTTGCTTATGCTCTAGGCCAAACTCGCGTTTGCTGTTGTTGCCTTTGTTGCTGGCAGCACTTGCCGCCGCACCAGCACCTGCAGTCGCACCTGCAGCCGCACCTGCAGCATTGGCGCTAGGTCCCTTGCCTTTTCCTTTCTGTGATTGCGCGGGCACTTCGGCAGGCGCGTTGGCAGGCATACTGTCGATGGGTTTGCCGGCCATAATGTTGTCGTAACACAAAAGGCGGCGGAAATCGTTTTCGATATAGCTACAGGCTTTTAACGCCTGGATATTCACACCATTATCGGCCTGGGCCGTTGTGCTTAGAGTAGCTAGTAATGCTAGCGAGGCGGGCACGAGGTATTTTTTCATTGCTTTTCTTCCTGTGATTCTTCCGATGATGGTTTCGCGCTATAAAATGCAGCCAAAATAAGGCCAAGCTCAAATAATAACAGCATGGGCAGGGCGAGCAAGGTTTGTGATAGCACATCCGGTGGAGTTAGAAACATCGCCACCACAAAGGCGCCAACGACGATATAAGGGCGCTTTTCTTTGAGACTGGCGGTTGAAGTAACGCCGCTCCAGCATAGCAACATGATGGCGACGGGGATTTCAAAGGCGATGCCAAAGGCCAAAAACAGCTTGAGCACAAAGCCTAGGTAACTGCTGATATCCGGCGTTAAGGTCATGACCTCGGGGCCAATACCGGTGAAAAAGCTGAGAATAATCGGCAGCACAACAAAATAACAAAAGGCGATACCGCCATAAAACAGCACTATGCTCGACAGCAGCACGGGGATCAGCATGCGCTTTTCATGGGCGTATAGGCCGGGCGCTATAAAGGACCAGATTTGATGCAAAATAAAGGGAATGGCGCCAAAGAGCGCGACAAACATGGTCAGTTTAAAGGGCGTAAACAGCGGGGCGGTGACGTCGGTGGCGATCATCTGGCTGTTTTCCGGCAAGTTGGCCACCAGGGGATCGGCGACAAAGGTGTAGATGTCGTTGGCGAAATAGGCCAGACCCACAAAGATCACCAGTACCGCGACAATGGAGCGCAGCAAGGTGTTACGCAGTTCAAGTAAGTGCGAAATAAAGCCGGTTTGCGCAGGTTCAGTCATGGTTTTTCTTCGTGCTGTGCTGGTCGTTGCTAACGTCTGTGGTTGGCTCGGCGGTGATGCCTTGCGGCTCTTTGCTTTCGGTACTTGGCGTGCTGTCGCTGCTTTGCTCATAGCTGCGGGTAACCGATTGCGCGGCGCGTTGCAGTTGCGCGACCGACTCTTGCAGCTCAGGCGAAATATCGCTCATGTTTTGCTGCTCGGCCTTTTTGAGGTTTTGGTGGAGCTCATGAACGCGCAGCTCTTCACTGACTTCGGCGGAAATATGGTTAGCCATGGTCTTAATTTTGCGCACCCAGGTGCTGACGGTACGGATGGCCACCGGCAAACGCTCGGGGCCCAATACGATCAGGCCAACGATGGCCACGACCAACAATTCCCACATGCCCATCGGCGTTTATACCTTGTCTTTATCTTGCGCGGCAGTTTTATCGGCGGCCGAATTAGTCGCCTTGTCTTGCTCGCTGATCTTTTCTTGCGTGGTCGTTTCGTTTTTATCTTCGTCTTTTACGGCTTTCTTGAAGCCCTTCACGGCGCTGCCTAAATCGCTGCCAATGTTACGTAGTTTTTTAGTGCCGAATAACAATACGATAATTGCTAAAACAATCAGTAGCTGTACCCAGCCGACGTTACCGATGCCCATATATGTACTCCAGATATGCGGATAATTGTTCGACGAGTATACCTTGTACTACGTCGAGCTAATAGTATAAATCGTTAAGCGAGGGGTCTGGCGAGCTGAGCTGCTTTGCACAGCTAACCAGCTCCTATCCCTTTCGCCAGCCCAGCCAACAAAGGCCTGCTCCCAAGGTGGCGCCGAACGCGGCGGCAGTATACCAGTGGTTGATGACTAAAATACTACTCACAATCAAGCCACTGCAACCTATTACGGTGAGCAGCAAGGGCTTGAGGTTATTGGCCGGCGGTGGCGCTTGCAGATGTTGACGCTTTAGCGCGTGATAGAGCAAATCTGGGATTTCGGGCATTTTTTCCGCCCAAAACGGCAAATTAGCATACATTTGCTTGGCCACGGCCCAAGGCCCTACTTGTTGTTTGACCCAATCTTCCAAGAAAGGTTTCGCCGTTTGCCACAGGTCCAGCTGCGGGTAGAGCTGGCGACCCAGGCCTTCAACATACAACAGGGTTTTTTGCAGCAACACCAGTTGCGGCTGCACTTCCATGTTAAAACGTCGTGCCGTATTGAACAGGTTAACGAGCACATGGCCGAAGGAGATTTCGGCCAGCGGCTTATTAAAAATCGGCTCGCACACGGTGCGAATGGCAAACTCGAATTCTTCTATGCTGGTATCGGCAGGCACCCAGCCCGAGTCCACATGCAGTTCTGCCACCTTGCGGTAATCACGGTTAAAAAAGGCGATAAAGTTCTCAGCCAGATAGCGTTTATCGTCCTTGTTCAAGGTGCCGACAATGCCGCAGTCTATGCCTATGTATTGCGGGTTGTGTGGGTTCTCGTGAGAGACAAAAATATTTCCCGGGTGCATATCGGCATGGAAGAAGCTGTCGCGGAACACCTGGGTAAAGAACACCTCAACGCCACGCTCGGCCAGCAACTTCATATTGGTACCTTGCTTAAGCAGGGCATCGGTGTCGGAGACAGGAATACCGTAAATGCGCTCCATCACCAGCACATTGCTGCGGCTGTAATCGCTGTACACATAGGGAATGTAGAGGGATTCAGAACCTTCAAAGTTGCGTCTGAGCACAATGGCATTGGCGCCCTCACGCATTAAATCCAGCTCATCGAGCAGGGTTTTCTTATACTCTTTGACCACCTCAACGGGGCGTAAACGACGGCCCTCGCGCAGTAATTTGGCAACCACCTTGGCGCATTGTTGCATCAGGGTGAGGTCGGCATCGATCTGCTTTTTGATATCGGGGCGAATGACCTTCACCACCACTTCCTGGTGCTCGCCGCTGCCATCGGCTAGCTTGGCGGTGTGCACCTGGGCAATGGAAGCCGAGGCCAAAGGGGTGGTGTCGAATTCGCTGAATATGACGCTAATATCGTCGATTTCTAACGCCTGTTCGATAATTTTCTGCGCCAGGTCGCCGCTAAACGGCGGCACCTGGTCTTGCAGCAGCGCCAGTTCGTTGGCTATCTCAGGAGGCAAGAGGTCGCGGC
Organism: Pseudoalteromonas sp. T1lg48; assembly: GCF_002964785.1. Lineage (GTDB taxonomy): Bacteria > Pseudomonadota > Gammaproteobacteria > Enterobacterales > Alteromonadaceae > Pseudoalteromonas. The sequence continues at coordinate 58,734 of NZ_PQCC01000013.1, read as the reverse complement.
GGGTAGACAGCATTTGTCCAAATTTAATCCACACCGGCCCTAGGGTTTGCAGGGCCAGGCGTAGGCGCATGCCTGCGGGTTTGTCGCGATGGCGGTTGCGCAACCAAAAGGCGCTGCTTCTGGCCAGTTTGGCAAACCAGGGCAGTTTATGCCGAGGCAGTAGCTCATCAATGCCGTATTGCAATAAGGTTTTGGTGATGAAATACAGTCGCGCTACGGCCACAATTAACCTCTTGTTTGCTGCATTGGCATGTGCGCCAATAGTTTATCTAGGCGTTGTTCCAGCTGTTGGACATCGCTTTTTAGTTGGCGATTTTGACGGGTGAACTGCGTCAGTTCCAGCGGGTGAATGCTCACTTTGAGTTCGTCTTGTAACAGCGTCAGCAGGATATGGTCAAGCTTGCCTTGGGCCTCTAAAGCCTGGGCCTTGCCCTTGCTGACAGCTTGCCACAGCAGCTGGGCCGGGGCATCGCCGATATATTGCGACCAATGCTCCGGCCAGTCTATGTCCAGCTCGCTAAAGGCCTGACTAAAGGCCTGGGCAAGATGAATATCGCCGTCGATATCGAGTTTATGCTGGCGGATCAGCTGGGTCAGGCGCGACGGGTCTTTGAGCTTCATCAGGGTGTCGGTATCGGCACTGATAAAGCTGTCGCTGTGCTCAGGTTGAGTGTCATGCACTTGCAGCATCAGGCCTTCACTGGCGTAGACGACGCTGATAAATTGCTGCCAGTCGCGCACATGTACCACCAGGCTTTGGCCCTGGACCTTGGCAAGACGGGCCTGCACCTGTGGGTCGAGGGAGAGTAGCCTGTTGGCGAGTGTTTCTATGGCGGCGATAGCAAAATGCCCGAGCATGGTCGCTCCTTAAAACTTAAAGCCGCGATGCAGGGCAACGATACCGCCACTCATATTCTGATAGCTGGTCTGCTCAAAGCCGACTTCTTTCATCATGCCTTCCAGGGTTTCTTGATCCGGGTGCATGCGAATAGACTCGGCAAGGTATTTGTAAGACTCGCTGTCGTTTAGCACGACTTGGCCTACCTTGGGCAGGATATTGAAGGAATAGAGATCATACAGCTTGGTCAGTACTTCATGCTCAGGCTTGGAGAACTCCAACACCAGCAGACGACCGCCTGGCTTAAGCACGCGGTACATGGATGCCAGGGCTTTGCTTTGGTCGGTGACGTTACGCAGACCAAAGGCGATGGTGATCACGTCTATGCTGTTATCCGGGAACGGCAGCTCTTCGGCGTTCATTTGCACGTATTCGATGTTGCTGACCAGGCCACGGTCACGCAGCTTGTCACGACCTACCTTGAGCATGGAGTCGTTGATATCACCCAAGATCACTCGGCCGGTATCGCCAACCAGCTGGCTGAATTTAGCGGTCAGGTCGCCGGTACCGCCGGCTAAATCGAGAATAGTCTGGCCCTTGCGGGCGCCGGAGCTGGCGATGGTCACGCGTTTCCATAGACGATGAATGCCAAAAGAGAGCAAATCATTCATTAAATCGTACTTCGCTGCGACCGAGTGGAACACATCGGCAACATGGGCCGCTTTTTCATTTGCCGCGACCGTTTTATAACCAAAATGCGTGGTTTTTTGCTCAGCTTCTTTCATGGTAATTCAAGCCTAGAGGGGACGTTGGCCATAGTGTACTTGAGGGCCCGTAACAGCTCAAGGATTAAGCCATTTTTACGCCCGCCATGATTTTCGCCAGTGTGACCTAATAGCCGTGCAATCGCAGTGGGGTGAATAAAAGAAGGGGGATTTGGTCGCATCGACTTTGACACAAATAGCCGCTGGGCTAGAGTAGGGCACTAGAGTGCCTTGCAATAACGAGAATAGAAATATGCAGCCAACCATAAAATTGAAAACCCTGGCCTTGGCCACCGTGCTGGCATTGGGCGTCAGCGCCTGTGCAGCCCCAAGCAAGACCTCGGCGCTTAGCGCCGATGAAACCTTCACCCAGGTCGCCGAGCAAATCGTCAAGTACCGCGAAAGCGTGAACCCATACAAGCAAGCAGTCGATGGCTACCTGCTTGCGAACCTGAGCCCCGAGTACCTCAAGGCGCAATACGAGCAGCGCCAAGCATTACTGGCTCAGCTGGATGCCATCGATGCTGAAGCGCTCAGTGATGAAAACAAGATCAATTTACAGATCATCCGCGCCCAGGTGCAAAACAAGCTGGATGAGTATCGCTTCAATACCCACTATATGCCGCTGACCTCGGAATATGGTTTTCACTCCTCGCTGTCGTTTATGGTTGCCCGTGGCGATTACACCTCAAAAGCAGGCTTTGAAACCTACCTTAAGCGTTTAAGTCAGGTACCGCGCTTCTTTGAACAGAATATCTATTGGATGAACAAGGGTCTGGAAACCGGCTTAACTCAGCCTAAGGCCGTGCTTGCCGGGTATGAAGAGTCCATCAGCGCCTTTTTGGTGGATGATGTCACCGAGTCCGAGTTTTACGCGCCGTTTAAGCGCAATACCGCAGGTATCAGTGACGAAGAGTTTGCCCAGCTACAAAGTCAGGCCAAGGAAGTGATCGGTACCCAAGTGCTACCGGCGTATCAGGGGTATTACGACTTTTTCGTTAACACCTACCGCCCCGGCGCCCGCGATACCATAGGCATCTCTAACGTGCCTAATGGCGAGGCCTTTTATGCCAACCGTGCCAAGCATTACACCACTACGCAGATGACACCAAAAGAAATCCATGAGCTGGGTTTGCAGGAAGTGAAGCGTATTCGCGGCGAGATGCAGGCGATCATTGATGAGCTTGGCTTTGAAGGCAGCTTTGCCGACTTTGTTGAGTTTTTGCGAACCGATCCACAGTTCTACGCCACCACCCCGGAAGAACTGCTGAAGGAAGCGTCTTTTATTGCCAAAAAGATGGACGCTCAGTTGCCCAAACTCTTTAAGGAGTTGCCGCGTAAGCCTTATGGCGTTGCGCCGGTTCCCGCTAACATTGCCCCTAAATACACCACGGGTCGTTATTCCGGCGCCAGTCGCGACGACGAAGCAGGCTTCTACTGGGTCAACACCTATGCCCTGGATAAGCGTCCCTTGTATGTGTTGGAAGCGCTGACCCTGCACGAAGCGGTACCGGGTCATCACCTGCAGATCTCCCTTAATGCCGAGTTGGATTACCTGCCAAGCTACCGTCGCAATGCGTATTTGTCGGCCTTTGGCGAAGGCTGGGGGTTGTACAGTGAATACCTGGGCATTGAAGCAGGCTTCTATCAAGACCCCTACAGCGATTTTGGTCGTCTCACCTATGAAATGTGGCGTGCGGCCCGTTTAGTGGTGGATACCGGTATGCATATGTTCGGTTGGTCACGCCAGCAGGCGCTTGATTTTATGAGCGAAAACACAGCGTTATCACTGCATAATGTGAAAACAGAAACGGATCGTTATATCTCCTGGCCGGCTCAGGCACTGTCGTACAAAATCGGCGAGCTCACCATTAAGCGTTTGCGCGCCAAGGCGGAAAAAGCCCTGGGTCATGATTTTGATGTGCGTGAGTTCCACTATCAGGTCTTGCGTCATGGTTCTATTCCACTTAATGTACTAGAACAGCAAATCGACCAATATATTGCTGAGGCATTAGCGACCAAGAAGAGTTAGAATGCTGAAATAATTATAAAAATTGGGCGCCTACGGCGCCCAAATAGTTAGGGATAAGGCGAATTATGCCGATATTGATTAAGCGCATCTTGCTCACCATTCGCAATCATATCGACCAACTCAGTTGGCAGGCGGTGGTGATCGCAATTTTAGTGCACATGGGGTTAACCTGGTTGCTACTGGCCGCCGCCGGTGAACAAGCCTTGCTGGCGCCGAACACGTTTTTTTACTATTACGTGGTCACCACTTCAACCGTGGGGTATGGCGATTTAAGTCCCACCTCCGATCTGGGCCGTCTGCTGGTGGCCCTGGTTCAAATTCCTTTCGGTTTGGCGTTATTTGGCATGTTGCTGGGTAAGGCCGGGCAAACCATTACACATATAATAAGGCGTGCTATGACAGGTGAAAAAGACGTAACGCATTTTGCCAATCACATTATTATCTTTGGTTGGCACCCAGTGCGCACCCGCAAAATGGTGCGCTACATTCTTGCCGATGACAAACGGGTTCGCAGAGAGATAGTGCTGGCGGTGACCGACGACATTGAGCACCCTTTCTTTTCCGAGCCTCATGTCAGCTTTGTAAAACTGAGCAGCTATACCGATGAAGAGCAGCTTAATCGTGTCGGTATCAGTACCGCCGATCGCATCATCGTAGAAGGGGCAGACGATAACCAAAGCTTTACCACGGCACTGAAGATCAGCAAGTTGGTGAAGGAAAACGCCCATATCTGCGCCTACTTCGATGATGAAAGTAAGGCACAAATGCTCAGTGAACACTGCGCCAACGTTGAATGCAGCTCTAACCGCACCGCCGAGGTGCTGGTGCGCTCCATGGAAGATCCGGGTGCCAGCCGAGTGCAGCAGGAAATTATGTCGAGCCTGCACGGCGACACTCATTTCTCCATGGTGATCCCTAAAGAAGTCAGCCGCTTCACCTATGGCGATATTTTTGAGCTCTTTAAGCGCCAGTACGACGCTACCATCTTAGGCATTGCCCATAACCGCAGCGCCCTGGATATGGATCTTAATCCACCGCTTGATTACGCCATCCAAGGTGGTGATATTATTCACTATATTGCCCCCGAGCGCGTCCTTGCTTCCGAGGTCAAGTGGCCCTAAAGAGCCCGGTTATTTTTGTTATACATCGGCTCATCAGATTCTGTTGAGCCGATGCTATTAAGCCCCAGCTTCCCTTCGCTTACGCATACTCACAAGTCATTCCCATTTTTATCTTTTAGCTCTCCCAAAAGTGGGAAAGTCATTTAATAGAAAAATAAAAAACTATTAATTATCAGTGTCTTAATTTTTGGCACGACTTTCGCTATGTCTGCGTACTTATTTTTGATAGTAGAGCAGCTTAAGTCGGATGGATATCAAGCAAAGCCTGGAGAAAAAGAATAAACGCACCGGTCGCCCGGTTTTGTGGGCTGCGAGCATCGCAGCAGCAATTATTTGTTTTGTTGCCCTCAGTGCCCCTTGGCAGCAATCAAGTATCGATCTTACACAGCTCACTCTGGCGACCGTCCAGCAAGGCGCTCTTGATGCGCGTGTTTCAGGATATGGGTCGCTGCGCTCTAAGTACACGCGATTTCTTACGGCCAACTATCAAGCGCAGGTAGACGAAGTGCTTCTTCGCCCTGGTGCGCGGGTAGAAACGGATACGGTTATTTTGCGACTCAGCAATCCTGCTTTAGAGCAGCAACTTAATCGCACGCGACTGGCTCTGGCTCGGCAAAAAGCCAGTTTTGAAGCGCTCAAATTATCACAACAAAGCGAGCAGCTCAGTGCCCAGGGGAATTTTACCTTGCTAAAAAGCGAGCTGGCGGGTGCTCAATTGCGTGCTGAGGCCGAAAGTCAGTTGATTGCCGAGGGCATTGTTTCGGCGCTGGATCACAAGCGCTCGCAGTTGGCGGTAAAGCAGCTTAGTGAACGGGTGAATTTGGCCGAGGTGCAAATGCAGCAAATGCAGGCTCTGCATCAGAAGAGATTAGATGTGGAGCGCGAGCTGGTGGAGGAGTTTGTGCTCGCGTATGCCAGTGCGCAAGCCGATGTCGACAAGCTTCAGGTGCGCGCCGGTATCGATGGCATGCTGCAAGAGTTGAGTGTTGAGCAAGGGCAGTCAGTGCAGGTGGGGGCGCCTTTAGCCGTGGTTGGCAGTGAACATGAGCTGTTAGCCGACTTGCTCGTCAACGAGCGCGAAGCGAGTCAGATTATCCTCGGGCAGCTAGCGGTAATCGATACCTTTTCCGGCACCGTAGAGGCGCAGGTGCGCCGTATCGATCCCCTAGTGCGCGATGGCCGTGTGGCTATTGAACTCGAACTTATCGGAGAGCTGCCCAGCAATGCGCGTCCGGCGTTGACCATTGAAGGTGAAATCATCACCGACACGCTAGAAGATGCCCTTTATTTGCGTCGTCCCAGTTTTGTTGAAGCTGGCCAAACGCGACCACTTTTCATTGTAAACCCGTCTGAAAATCAACTGGTTAAAGCTGAACTAGAGTTTGGTAAACTCGCTGGTGACAGCATTGAGTTGCGCAGCGCTATACCCGCTGGTACCCAGGTTGTGATTTCGGACATGGGCGAATACATGCACTTACAAGAACTAACCACACTTTCTAATTAACAGGACGTCATTATGCAAGCCAAGCCTATTATTGAATTACAACAGGTGTCTAAGGTGTACACCAGCGACGACGTGCAAACACATGCACTCAGTGACATTAACCTCAAAATTTATAAAGGCGATTACATTGCCATTAGCGGCCCCTCAGGCTGTGGTAAATCGACTTTATTAAGCTTGATGGGGTTACTAGACGATATCAGTGGCGGTAGCTACCAGATTGAAGGCGTGGACACACAAAGCCTGGATATGGATACCCAGGCAGAATTAAGAAACCTACACATTGGGTTTATTTTTCAGTCATTTAACTTGATTGACGAGCTGAGCGTGTTTGCCAACGTGGCGCTGCCACTGCAATATCGGGAGCCCGCTTTGAGTAAAGCTGAAATAGCAGAGCGGGTGGAACACGCCTTGGGCCAGGTTGAAATCAGCCATCGTGCCAATCACAAGCCAAATCAGCTCTCAGGGGGGCAACAACAACGCGTTGCCATCGCCCGCGCCTTGGCGGGTACCCCCAGTATTTTGTTGGTTGACGAGCCGACCGGTAACCTGGATTCAAAAAATGGCGACGCGGTGATGGCCTTGTTGGCAGAATTAAATGAGCAGGGCACCACGATTTGTATGGTGACCCATGATCCGCGTTATGCCGGCTATGCCAAAAAGCAGGTAAAGCTGCTCGATGGCAAAATCATTAACACCGATAATATTCAAACAACGGCTGCCAGTGCAGAATTGGAGGCAGTCTAATGGCATCTCTGATCATGCATATAAAAATGGCACTGGCGTCCTTACGCCAAGCCCCGGGCTTTGTTGCCGCCTCGGTATCTACCTTGGCTATTACCCTGGCATGTTTTTTTGTAGTAATGAGCCTGTTTAGCAGCTACTTTGTTGCTCCCCTTAATGTTGAACAAGAATCCCGCCTGGTGATTGTTGAGCAGGATAATATTTATCCTGATTACAATAGCCCTGGGTTTCAGAGCTTTCAGTCGGTATTGCACTGGTATAAAACGCAAACCTCATTTAGCCGTCATGCCCTGGTCAACTCAGGTGAAGACGTGATCAGCAACTTGCCGGGCAAACCGCGTATTCCAATGACATTCGCCAGCGATGACTACTATGAGTTGTTTCGCGTGCCGCTCGCTTTGGGTCAGTACATGAGTGCGCAGCAACGTGTCGAAGAGCCGTTAGACGAGGTGTTGATCTCCTACGATTTTTGGCAGCGCTACTATGGCGGTGATGACGGTGTCATCGGGCAAACCCTGATCAAGCTCGACAAGCACTATCGCATTGTTGGCGTGGTCGAAAAAGATTACCAAGATCCTTACATGTTTAATCGGGGCGATAACCAGTTATGGTTTAAATTCAGTGCCGATACGCGCTATTTCAACGATGAAAACCCCAGCGCCTGGTGGAATTTATTTCGTGGTATGAAGCTCGTTGGCGTACTCAAGCCCGAGGCTACCAAGGAGTCGGTCGAAGCCGAGCTGTACCAACGAATTCAAGATATCAAAGCGCAGTGGAGAGCCGAATTTAATGAGCTTAAGGACTTAAAGCCCATTGTTACGCCTTTTCGTCAGGCCGAGCTTGGCGATAATGATGACCTCGCCGTTATGCTGCTGGCTGGTGTTATAGCTTTAGTGCTGATAGCCCTTCTGAATGTGAGTAACCTCTTTATTGCCCGAGCGGTGGCCAAACATAAAACGCTCGCCTTGCAAGCGGTGCTCGGTGCCAAGCGCAAGGCTTTATTCACCAGTATCCTCGCTGAAACCTTTGTCCTTATGGCCAGTGCGGTGGCCGTTGCGCTGTTTATTGCCGCTTGGGGTGTAAAGCTCTTTAAGTGGATCAGTGCCGGTCATATGCCCCTGGTACATACTGTGGGTATCGATCTTACCGTGGTCACCAGTGCGCTGGTGCTGTGCACACTGTTTGCTTTGTTGTTTGCCTGGATCACCAGCCGCTTAATTAACTTTAACCAGTTACGCAGTCAGGTTCAGTCTTCTGGCAAGGGGGCGGTCAGTCAAATCAGTATGCGTACGGTCAAGTGGATGATCGCCATTCAGCTATTTTTAGCCACCGGCCTGGTAATTGCTGCGACCATGGTGCTGCACAAAAGCGTTGAAACCTTGCAGCGGCCCATGGGCAGCCGCGTCGATAACCTGTACCAGACCTTGGTGTATATAGAGCAGAACCGCGATGAGCTGGCGAAGCGCTATGACGATTTACAATTGTTTCTTGCCGCCGCTCAGCAGATCCCTGGGGTCAAGGCCGTTACCCACGGTGAGAGCCCGGTCGATAGAGGGAAACGCGCCAGCACCATTAAGGATATGTCGGGTAAAGATTCTATCTTTATTCCTCAGGCTTGGGTGGGTCGGGATTATTTCGAATTTACCGGGCTAAAGATTATTGAAGGTCGGACCTTCAGCGAAGCGGCCATTCGCGGTGAAAAAAATGAGTTTTTGGTGACCAAGGCGGTGAACGATTTGCTTAAGCCTGGCGGTTCGCTTATTGGCGAAAAATTCTATAGCTTTGACCCGGCAAACCCGGTGGAAGTGGTGGGTATTACCGAAAACTTTAATCATCCGAAGTTTTATCATGAAGATCTCGGACGGCACTTTTGGTGGCCGGCTCGGCCTTACGCCTTTGCCTTACTCATAGAGATGGAGCCCGGAAGGATGTTAGACCGGGAAACGGTATTTCAAGCCATGCAAGAAGTTAGCAACCGCGCTGGGATATGGAGCTTTAAATCCCTTGAGGAACAACACGCGGCAATCACGCATTTAGATAAGGTCACGCTGGTGTTGTGCTCTGTGCTCGGACTATTTACCTTGGTGCTGGCCGGCATAGGTATTTACGGTGTACTCAGTTACAACCTGAAGTTGCGTCGTTATGAACTCGGTATGCGCATGGCTTTGGGAGCAAAGCGCAATTTGCTTTATCGTCAATTGATCAAGGATACCATTATGCCTCTCGTTATTGCCTTTACCCTGGCCCTTGCCCTGTCGTTAGGGGGCTATTTGCTGTTTCAACAGTCTGTGATGTTATGGCTCTCCCTTAATCCCTTGTGGTTGCTTTTAGTGAGCTCTGGGATTATTGTTTTTGCCCTGACTTCAGTCATTTGGCCCATGCGTCAACTGATACGAGACAAGCCCATGGCGGCACTAAAACAACAATAAGAAAAGGGGCCTTGAGCCCCTTGATTTGACTACAGCAACAGGGACCCCAAGGTATATGGCTCGTATACTCATTATTGATGACCAACCCGATGTGCGCTTAAGTGCACGGATCGCATTACAAAATCAAGACCACCACTGCCTGGAAGCTGACTCTCCTAAAACCGCTTTAGCCCTTATCACCCAGCAGCCCATCGATTTAATTCTGCTGGATATGAATTTCACCAAAGACACCACATCGGGCAAGGAGGGCTTGTGTTTTCTCGAACAGTTACGTCAGCTTCCTAAGCAAATAGCCGTGGTGGTGATCACCGCCTATGCCAATGTTGAACTTGCGGTGCAAGCGATGCAGTTGGGAGCCTGTGATTTTGTCGAGAAACCCTGGCAAAACCGCCGCCTGGTCAACGCCGTTAACAAGCATCTGCCGCAACACGATAACAGCACCGAGACTGAGTTTTTGGCGTTTTCTGAGCGCAGTCTAGCACTTATCAATAGCGCCAAACGCATCGCCGCAACCGATGCCAATGTTTTGATCACCGGGGAGAATGGCACAGGTAAAAGCCTGCTGGCAGAGATGGTACATAATCACAGTTCTCGCCGCAGCGCAGAGCTAGTCAGCGTGAATATGGCGGCCATTCCCGAGAACTTATTTGAAAGCGAGTTATTCGGTCACACCAAAGGAGCGTTTACCGATGCGAAAGAAGCCCGCACAGGGCGCTTTACCTTAGCGCAAAACGGCACCTTATTTTTAGATGAAATTGGTACCTTACCCCCAGCCTTGCAGGCCAAACTATTGCGGGTATTGGAGTGTGGCGAATACGAAGTCTTGGGCAGCTCAAAAACCCTCACCAGTAATGCTCGTATCATTTCGGCGACCAATGCGGATTTAGATGCGGCTATCCAGGCCGGTGAATTTCGCCAAGACCTACTCTATCGTCTCAACACCCTGGTATTGAATCTGCCGCCATTGAGAGAGCGCAGTGACGAACTCGAGCCCTTGGCCAATCACTTTATTCATCATCATTGCCAGCGTTATCGGCTGCAAAATAAAGTGTTGAGCAAGTGTGCCTTAGAGAAACTTAGAGCCTATGCCTGGCCGGGAAATATTCGCGAGCTGTCCCATATCTTAGAGCGCACCGTGATCATGAGCGATGCAGAGCTGGTCACGGCAAAGGATGTTGTTTTAAGCCAAGCCACAAGCAATGAAAGCCTGCCGCTGATGAGCTTAGAGGAAGCCGAAAAACGCATGATCGGTAATGCCATCGCCCATTTCGAGGGAAATGTTGTCGCCGCCGGCGAATTCCTTGGCCTGAGTAAATCGGCAATCTATCGGCGCTTAGAAAAATACCAGTTGGGCTGCGAATAATGGCAAGCCCTCGCTCGCTTGAGCGCAGTCTGGTGTTACTGATGCTCGTCCCCTTGTTCACCATCGCGATCCTGCTGTTGGTAGCCGGTTATTATTTTGACCTGGAAACGCTCAGTATCTTTACCTTGCTCTTGGTTGTGCTTGGCCCCAGTCTTTGGGCCATGCAGTGGCTCTATCACCGTGTTATTAACGCTTTTGATAGTGTTGCCGTGCAGCTTGATAGCCTGGCAAACGAAGAGTTCACTATGTGGCATTTTGCGCAGTACGACGGTGGTCGTATACATGGCCTTAAAGAAGATCTGCGCCGTATAGCGACGCGCATTGGCAACAAGCGCAATGAGTATGCGCAAAATGAAGCCTTTGTCTTTGAGCTTATTAATGAACTGCACTCTCCCGTGGTTGTGCTCGATGGTCACCAACAGGTATACCATGCTAATAAGGCGGCTAATGAGCATTATGGCGCGCTTTCCTTGCTGGGCATGCCTGTGTCTGAGCTGGGGCTCCATTATCAACAAGAACGATGGCACTTGCGCCACGGCCAGCAGGAGCAACGTTATACGATAGAAACGCATGTATTGCACCGCGGCGCCCGCAGTTATCAGTTGCTGGTTTTTGTCTCTATTGAGCAATCGCTTCGCAGCACCGAGAAACAGGCATGGAAAAAGCTGGTGAGAGTACTCAATCATGAGGTACGAAATTCGTTAACCCCCATTTATTCGCTCACGCAATCCCTACGTGAGCAACAACAACATGGGCATGCCTTAGAAGCGCAGATGCTGGATGTTATTGAAAAGCGAGCGCAGCATTTACTCAGCTTCGTGGCTAGTTATTCCAGGTTGTCACAGTTACCAGAACCGCAGATCAAAGAAGTCTCCTTGGCACAGTTAGAAAAACGCCTAAAGGTGCTGTTTCCTCAGGTTGAAATACAATGCCATGTAGAGGCCGGCCTGTTGCACTTAGACATGGAGCAGCTGGAGCAAGCGCTTTTGAATCTGGTTCGCAATGGCGAGCAGGCAAATGCTCTGCAAGGCAATGAGGGTCTTAGATTAGAAATCAGTAACGACGCGAGATGGCAGCTGTGCCTTTATGATAACGGCACGGGCATAGGAAACCCGGATAATTTATTTGTGCCCTTTTACTCCACCAAGGTCAATGGTTCAGGCATAGGCCTGACATTGAGTCGCGAGATTATACGGGCTCAGGGCGGCGAGTTAACACTGGTCAATAACCCCCAAGGGGGCGCCATAGCGCAGATTCAGTTACCTCAGTAACCCGACTCAATGCATAGCCATATTTAAAATCAATTAATTCCCTTTAGTTTTGGACCATACTGGCCACTATGCTTTTGGCGCTATCACAAATTAATTACGTGGTGCGCCAACCTTTTTTAAGGCTGTTACGTCTTGTAATAAAGAGTTGATTTTCACTATGACAGAAACAATCACTGCTTTGCTGGTGCTGGCCGCGCAAAAAGGAGATTCAAGCGCCTTCTCCGCCTTGTGTGAGCGTCATTATCAGGGCAGTTACCGATTTGCCTTTAAGCTCTGCCAATGTGAGCAGGATGCGGCGGATCTCACTCAGGAGGTATGGAGCAAGGTGGCCAAAGATATGCGCGTTTTGCTTGAACCCAGTGCCTTTAAAGCCTGGTTGTTTCGCGCCGTGTATCGACGTTTTATCGACCTAAGGCGACGTCGGCAAAAAGAGCTGCTGATGGCCGAGCCACCGCCGCAACAAGGCGGGGATACGGCCAAGGTAGAGCGGCATTTAGACTTACTCGCCCTGATAGCCCAACTGCCAGACGTGGAGCGCCATAGTGTGTATTTGTTTTATTTGGAAGAGTTATCCATAGCGGATATCGCCACGGTACTCGATACGCCTATAGGCACAATTAAATCGCGCTTACACAGTGCCAGACAGAAATTAAGCCAGTGGGCCCGAGATGAAAGAGGAAACGAGCATGAATCTAGAGCAGCAAATTAAATCGGAGCTGGCGCAGGAGCGCCAGCAATTAGATGGTATTTTAAGTCGGGATGAGGGCTTATTTGCCCGCCTGGGGCAAACCTACCAGGGTTCCATGCGCCGCTGGGTGTGGCTTTCAACCCTGTTGGCCTTGATTGCCACGGCGGCTTTTATTTATTGTGGCTATCGCTTTTATGTCGCCACCGAGGTCGGTGACCAGATTTTTTGGGCGGTGTGGTTTATTGTTGGCCTCATGGTGCAGATTGCGGTGAAGTTGTGGATTTTTATGGAAATGAACCGCAACTCTATTATTCGCGAGATTAAACGCACCGAGTATTTATTGCTTGAGCGCAGCCATAAAAAAGCCACCGAGTAGGTGGCTTTTTCGTTCGTTGTTAGTCCAGGGCCTTAAAGCGAATCGCTGTACCACCGCTGGGCGCCAGCTTAAGCGTAAGCTGGTCTTTGCTGGTGACCATCTGCTTGCTGATAGCCATGCTGTAGGGGTTATTCACCCATTCTGCATCCTCGCCATCGGCATAAATCTGCGCCTCAAAGCGCTTACCCGGCTCTAAGAAGTCGAGCTTGATATCGACCTTGCGGGCCTCGCCATCGGTAATGGCGCCCAGGTACCAGTCCTGACCACTGTAGTGATCCCGCTTGCGCTCCTTACGGGCAAAAACCACGTATTCGCCCATTTCACCGGCAATGGCCTGGCTAAGCTCCCAGTCGGTGGGCACATCCTGGATAAACTGGAAGGCATCCGGCTTGGCCAGATAGTTACGGGGTAAATCCGCCGCCATTTGCACCGGGCTGTAGAGCACCACATACAGGGCCAGCTGTTTCGCCAGGGTGGTTTGCGGGCGGTTGGTATCGGCGCCTAAGCCGTTAAAGCCCATATCGAAGATCCCCGGAGTGAAGTCCATTGGCCCCGCCAGCATGCGGGTATAGGCCAGCATGGGCGTATGTGCAGGTGGGTTAGGCGGCGTGCCCCAGGCATTGAATTCCTGACCGCGCGACCCTTCACGGGTGATCCAGTTCGGGTAGGTGCGACGCAGGCCGGTGTCTTTAATCGGCTCATGGGTATTGATGCTGAGCTGATACTTGGCCGCCAGCTCGATGTTATAGAGGTACTCGTTGGCCATAAACTGGCCGTCGTGCCACTCGTAGCGGGCGATACCCTGCTCATCGATGCGTTTGATATTGCCGCCGTCGGCAACATAACCGGTTTTGATCTGGCTTACGCCATGTTTCTGATAGAGCTTAAAGGCGTCTTCCATCTGGTTACGATAGTTGCTGACATTGCCCGAGGTTTCGTGATGACCGATCAGCTTCGCACCGACCTTTTTACCGTGTTTGGCAATGGCGGCCAGGTCGAAATCATCATAGCTTTTGGTAAAGCTAAAGACATCGCCATTAAAGAACCAGTCGCCGTCCCAGCCTTCGTTCCAGCCTTCAACGAGCACGCCATCGAAGCCATATTTGGCGGCAAAGTCCAGGTATTCAATGGTGTTTTCTGTGGTGGCGCCGTGTTTTTCACCGCTGCCCCAGGTGTTTTCATTGATATGCATGCCCCACCAGATACCCACGTATTTACCCGGCTTAACCCAGGATACATCGCCGAGTTTATTCGGTTCATTGAGGTTGAGGATCAGGTGCGAGTTAAGTAGCCCGGTGGCCTTATCGGCGATTTGAATGGTACGCCAGGGGGTGGTGAAACCGTTTTCGGTTTTCACCGCAATGCCGTCTGACCAGGGCGTTAAATCGGCTTTAAAAATACCCGGACGACGCTGATTTAGGGTCATGCCGGCATAATCGACCAGGGCAGCCTCATGAATACTGATATGGACGCCATTGCCCATTTTCAGGGTAAAGGGCGTATGAACATGGGCCGCCTCGCTGGCGTCGGTGCGCTTATACACATACTCGTAACGATTCCAGCCTCGGGCCGGGATCCACAGCGCTTCGTTGTTTTGTCCGGCCAGGGCGAACTCGGTGAGCTCATCGGTGATCTGGTAGTCGGGGCGCTCTTTGCCTTCTAATTCATAACGAAAGCCCAGGCCGTCGTTAAAGGCACGTACACGCACCGTATAGCTGCGGCTGGCATCGTTTTCATCGCTAAAGGTAACCGCCAGTTCGTTGTGATTATCGCGAATAAGGCGTTGCTCACCCCAGGGCTGTTGCCAGCTTTGGTCGACGCTTTGGATTTGCGTGTTGCTGATCACTAGGTCGTCACGCAGTGGCGCTTCGTTCTTAAAATAAAAACCCAGTTTGGATGAGTTAATTACCGGCTTACCGGCAAAGGTGACCTGGTAACTTGGGGCACCTTCATCGCTTAAGGAAAATTGGATCTGGCCGTCGGGAGAGCTGACGCTCACGGTTTTTGCCAGCGCTAATGGCGATGCCAAAAGCAAAGGGATAAATACGCGCATTGACTTGTCCTGGTAATACCCATGGTTAGGCTGAGATTGACCTCGCCTGGTTATGGAATACCAATTCACTTAAATAGCTAATCATTCTAGCGGGCTAAATATCGTGCTCACTGCGTTGGAATTTTTCTATGTAGAATAACTACATAAGAAAAACTCCGCCTTGTTCTCACATCATTTATCCAGCGCTATCTCTGCTCACATACTTAACAGAATTGGTATAACGTCTAAGAGAAATCTTAGAGTAAGGTGAACGGGGGGCGATCACATAGAAGTTGCATACGTATTCAAAGGCGGGCGCCTAGGATGACATTAAAAAAGGCGAGTCGAGCTCGCCTTTTTCTTTTATTTCGCTTCGCTGGCGAAGGCCTTGGCCATAAATGGCGGCTCACTCAGGGCGCCCTGATGAATGCCCGGAGTATAGTACTCGGTTTGTAGCGCTTGTGGATCGCAGGCGCGGAAGCCGTCGAAACCCATGCCTTTGCGAGCCAGGGTTACCGACCACAAACCCGATGGGTAAATAGGCTGCGGGAATGGCAAGGTCTGCAAGGCACCAAAGCCGACTTCCTTCATCGCACCGCGCATCTCCAGTAGTAATGGCATATGCATCAGCGGGCTTTCGCTTTGCTGTACCAGCACACCGCCGGGGCGCAAGGCTTTCAAACAGCTTTGGTAGAAGGCGTGGTTGAACAGGCCTTCACCCGGACCAACCGGATCCGTGCCGTCAACAATGACCACGTCGATAGACTCGGGCGCGGCTTCGCGCATGTACTTGATGCCGTCATCAAATAAAAGGGTGGCGCGTGGGTCCTGGTTTGAGCTGCATAGCTCAGGGAAATACTTCAGCGACATCTCGGTAACCACTTCATCGATATCGATTTGCGTGACCGACTCTACACTGTCGTGCTTAAGCACTTCGCGCAGGGTACCGCAGTCGCCGCCGCCGATGATCACCACGTTTTTCGGATTCGGGTGGCTGAACAGCGCTGGGTGGGCGATCATTTCATGGTAAAAGAAATTCTCGCGAGTACTCACCATGGTGCAGCCGTCAATGATCATCAGGTTGCCAAAGTCGGTGGTTTCATACATGGCAACATGCTGAAAGGGAGACTGTTTTTCTTCAAGTAATTTGTTGATGCGCAGTGAAAAAGCACTGCCATCACGGTCACTGATTTCGGTAAACCAGTGGTTTTTATCTAAACTTGTCATGTGTTAAATAATCACCAATAAATGAGAAGCGCAATTTTGCCAGTGCGCAGGGCAATGCTCAATCAAATTTTAGCTGCATTTATGTGATTTTCTATTCGCTAGTGGCAATAAGAGATATTAAACTAGCGACAAATTGTTGGTTCAATATTGAGAGTACAGTATGGAAAGGGGTCCCCTGGCAGATCAACCCGAGGGTTATCAGGTCGCTCAGTCCGTTTATAACGTCAGTCATTGGAGCGATGGCTACTTTGATATTAACGCGCAAGGCGAGCTGGTTGCTTATCCCGATGGTGATAAAAGCAAACCCGGTTTGGCGTTAAATGCCTTAGTCGAACGTTTTAAAGAGCAAGGCCTGACCTTGCCGGTGTTGGTGCGTTTTACCGATATCTTGCAGCATCGTGCATCGCGTTTGATTTCTGCCTTTAGTCAGGCCAAAACCGCCAAGGACTACCAAGGTGACTATACCTGCGTGTACCCTATTAAAGTAAACCAGCAGCGCTCGGTTGTCTCCAAGTTGTTGGCGCACAACAGTGGCCAGGTCGGCTTAGAGGCCGGTTCCAAGCCCGAGCTAATGGCCATTCTCGGTTTGGCCGGAAAAGACATCACCATAGTCTGTAATGGCTACAAAGACAGCGAGTTTATGCGCCTGGCCTTGATCGGCCAGGCTACCGGTCACAAGGTCAATATTGTCATCGAGAAGCTGTCCGAACTTGATGCACTGATCAGAGAAATGGACGCCATGGCCCTAGAAGCGCCAATCGGCATTCGTATTCGCCTTAATTCCGTGGGTAAGGGCAAGTGGCAAAACACCGGTGGCGAACGTGGTAAATTTGGTTTGACCGCCTCTCAGGTGCTGCAGGCCGTAGAGACCTTAAAGAAACACAATAAGCTGCATTTAATGGAGCTGGTGCATTTTCATATCGGTTCGCAAATCGCCAATATTCGCGATATCCAACGGGCGCTCACCGAATGTGCCCGCCACTATGCGCAGTTGTGCCAAATGGGTGTGCCATTGAAAACCGTAGATGTGGGCGGCGGCTTGGGCGTCGACTATGAAGGTTCGGGCTCGCGCAGCAGTTGTTCGATGAACTACACGGTTGAAGAGTATGCCAAAAACGTGGTGGCCGCCTTTGCCGAAGTGAGTGATGCCAATGGGCTGGCCCATCCGGCCATTATTACCGAATCAGGCCGGGCTTTAACGGCGCACCATGCGGTGTTGATCACCGATGTGGTGGACGTGGAAAAAGCGCCCAATAATGAGGTGACGATCGCCGCCGATGCAGAGCTGCCCAAGGTGGTATTGGAAATGCAGCAAACCTGCGCCGGGGTCAATGCCAGAATGGCCATTGAGAGCTACCACGATGCCATGCATCTGTTCAGCGAGGCTCATGCCCAATATGTCCACGGCATGCTGGGCATAGAGCAGTGGGCACTGGTAGAGCAGTTGTATTTCCGTACCCTGCATAAGGTGCGTGGTTGCTTGAGCGAGTCGGCCCGCGCCCATCGCGAGGTGATCGACGAGCTGAACGAAAAGCTGGCAGATAAGCTGTTTGTAAACTTCTCATTGTTCCAGTCATTGCCGGATGTCTGGGGTATCGGTCAGTTGTTCCCTGTGTTGCCCATCGAGCATCTGGATAGGCCGCTGGAGCAGCGCGTGATTATTCAGGATATTACCTGTGATTCGGACGGACAAATTCGTGAGTATGTCGACGGTGCCGGCATTGAGGCCAGCCTGCCCATTCCGCGCTACGAGTTTGGACAGCAATACCATATTGCCATGTTTATGGTTGGCGCCTATCAGGAGATCCTGGGCGACCTGCACAATCTGTTTGGTGACACTGATTCGGTGCATGTGGAACTGCACGGTGATGAGTACCGACTGACCAATGAACTCAAGGGTGACAGTGTTCAGGACGTATTAAAATTCGTCCATTACGATAGTGAAGTATTGGCGGCACGTTATCAGCAGCGAGTGGCTGCCTTGGATATAGACGCGGCGCTTAAGCAAAGCTATCTGGATGAGCTAAATCACGGATTGAGCGGCTATACCTACTTTGAAGACTAGTCTGGGTTTGTTGCCAGAAGGCAACAGAACCCTTTTCCGTTAAAGACAAAAAGCGCTATCATTAGCGCTTGTTTTTTATACCCAATAGGAAAGTTGTTTTGCGTGCAGTGGTTGCTTTAATTCGGCAAATTTTGAGTATTGGCTTATATACCCTGAACACCTTATTTTGGTTTCTCCCCATAGTTCTGTGTGGTGTGCTAAAACTGATCCCCATTAAGCCCTGGCAAAAGGCCATGAGTGCCTTGGCGAAAACCCTGGCCAGCTTCTGGGTTGCCTGTAATTCCATAAACCAAAAGCTCATCACTCCCTATAAACTGAAGGTGACCGGCCTAGAACAGTTACGCAAAAAAGACTGGTACCTGCTGGTGGCCAACCACCAAAGCTGG
This sequence comes from Pseudoalteromonas sp. T1lg48, assembly GCF_002964785.1. Classification (GTDB taxonomy): domain Bacteria; phylum Pseudomonadota; class Gammaproteobacteria; order Enterobacterales; family Alteromonadaceae; genus Pseudoalteromonas. The sequence goes on along the minus strand of NZ_PQCC01000013.1, from coordinate 39,897 downwards.
GTCGATATCCTGGTCATGCAGCGCATCTTTCGTGGTCGTATCCCGTTTTTAAACTTCTTTTTGAAAAAAGAACTCCTATATGTGCCATTTTTAGGCCTAGCTTGGTGGGCGCTGGATTTTCCTTTTATGAAACGAACCAGCAAGTCGCAGTTGAAGAAAAACCCTAAATTGCGTGGCAAAGACATAGAAACCACACGCAAGGCCTGTGAAAAGTTTAAGGAAATGCCGGTGTCCATCGTCAACTTTGTTGAGGGGACTCGCTACACAGACGCCAAGCATCAGCGCCAAAACAGCCCATTCAATCATTTGCTTAAGCCCAAGGCTGGTGGTATCGCTTTTGTGTTGCAGGCCATGGGTGAGCAGATCAGTAAAATAGTGAATGTCACCATTCATTACCCGGGCGGTATTCCTACCTTTATGGATTTTGCCGGGGGTAAGGTGAAAGAGGTGGTGGTGCATGTGGAAGTGCGCCCGTTGGACTCGCAACTGATTGGCGACTATAGCAACGACAGTGCATTTCGCGTAGAGTTTCAGCAACATCTTAACGCCATCTGGCAAGAAAAAGACTCGACCCTGAAGCAGTTAGTGCAGCAGAATAGGAACTAATTATGCTGAAACGATTATTACCCAAATGGTTAGTAGGGAGTCTGGCCACCTGTTTATTGTTGCTCAATACCTTGGTTTGGGGAGTAATCGTCTTTGTCCTTGGGCTGCTCAAATTTATCTTGCCGTTTTATGCCACCACAGTGGTCTTGCATTGGGCCTATAGTGGTTGGCGCCTTGGCAATCGTCTGGCGTTGCAACTGGGCTGCGAGCGCATTAATGTGCGCTTCGATGGTGAAGTTGACCCCAAGGCCTGGTATCTGCTTATTGCCAATCACTTAAGCTGGCTTGATATCGTCGTGCTTAGCGCGGTTACCGAGCTGCCGGCGCCGAAGTTTTTCCTTAAGGATGAACTAAAATACGTCCCCCTTATCGGCAGCGGAGCCTGGGCCATGGGCATGCCCTTTATGAAAAGGGCCAGCAAGGAGCAGATCGCCAAGAACCCCAAGTTAAAAGGCATGGATGTGGAGCGTACCAAGCGCAGTTGTCATAACTTCAAGCAATACCCGTCCTGTATCGTTAATTTTGTTGAGGGCTCACGCTTTACCCCGGGTAAGAAGCAGCGCCAACTTAGTCCGTTTGAGTATTTGCTAAAGCCTAAGGCCGGCGGCATCGCCTTTGCCTTACAGGTGTTAGGAGAGCAGTTTGACGGCTTGCTCGATGCCACACTATGCTATCAATCACAGGGAACTCATATCTGTCGTGATTTTATGCTTGGGCGTCTGATGCAGATAGATTTACAGGTCAAGGTGCGTGACATAGCCCCTCAGCTGATCGGAGACTATCAGCAAGACAAGGCGTTTCGGGTGGAGTTTCAACAACAATTAAACGAGATTTGGCAGGCCAAGGATGCGCTTATCGCCCAGCAACAAGCACCCATTGTCACGGCCGACTGCGCTAAAGTAGCCGATCACACAGGAAAGGCATAGCCTAAGGTGTAACTCAGGTATGACCCAAAGTCATTTACAAAAATTGCTTAAGCCCTTATTTGCCGACACCGAGCGCGCGGAGCTGCTAGGCACGATTTCAGCGGCGGGAATTGGTCTGTTGGCCATAATCCTGTTGTACTTCTTTCTCAGTAGCTTAATGCTGCCGGCGCTGCAAAGCGTGATGATGCGCCTTGCCCCAAGGCGGACCTCGGCATTGAAACCGCTGTTGGTTAAATTGAACCGCCGTTTGGCCGCATTTATTTGCTGTGTCGCCTTCCTGGCTTCCTTCCAAACTGTGGTCCAGATCCCCGAACTTTACCTGGATATTATGAATTCCTGTGTGAAGATTCTGCTGATCGTTTACGGTGGCTTTATTGTCAGCAGCCTGGTGAGTATTGGTGGCGCCGTTTACAACCAATTCGAATTCTCACGCGAGGTGCCGATTCAGGGCTTGATCCAGTTGGTGAAACTGATCACCTTTATTATTTGTGCAATTTTAATTTTTGCCCTGCTGCTGGAACGCTCGCCTACCTATATTATTTCCGGCTTCGGTGCCATCGCCGCGGTAACCATGTTGGTGTTTAAGGACACCATTTTGGGCTTTGTGGCCAGCATCCAGATAGCGGCCAATCGTTTGGTAACCTACGGTGACTGGATCCAGGTTGACAGCTATGGCGCGGACGGCGAGGTGATCGACCTGGGTTTGAATACCGTGAAGGTGCGCAACTGGGACAACACCATTACCACTTTACCGACTTATACTCTGGTCTCCGGTTCATTTAAAAACTGGCGCGGCATGCAGGAGTCTGGGGGACGTCGTATCAAGCGCTCGTTAAACATTGATATGAACAGCATACGCATTGCCGACGACGAACTGCAGCAAAGTATTAACGACACATTGCAGTTGCCCGACTATATCAATACTTCGTCCTTGCCCGATAAGGTAACTAACCTGGGCTTGTTTCGCCGCTATGCCGAGGGCTACCTGAAACAGCACGATCGTATCAATAAGGACCTCACGCTGATGGTGCGTGAGTTACAGCCCTTGAACCATGGTCTGCCCATCGAATTCTACTGTTTTAGTGCCGACAAACGGTGGATCTCATACGAGCATATTCAGGCGGAAATTATGGACCACCTGTTGGCGGTATTGCCCATCTTCGCACTCAAGCCTTATCAGAGCGTGAGCGGGCAAATGAATGGCTCCAGCTAACTGGGTAGCTTCAAGTATTTAACCTGGATAGCCCAGCGAGATGGGCTATCTAGGTACTTTCCATAAAGGCTTTACAGCCAACTCCATCATCTAGGCAGTTGCTCCAGCAGCAGTCCCAGCGCCGCAAAAGTGGCGATAAGCATGAGCACCGGCGGCTTATAGCGTTGCAGCAGCCACCAACCCAAGGCAACAAAAACAACATACCACCAGTGCGTTAATCCGGCTGGAATAATGGGGCTATAGAGCGCCGCCAAGATAAAACCGACCACGGTGGCATTGATCGCGGTACTGACGCCGGCAAGCACCGGGTTGCTCATCAGCGCTTGCCAGTGACGGGCGCAGCCAAGCACCAACAAAAAGCCGGGTATAAAAATGGCCAGGGTCGCTATTAAGGCGCCTAATAAGGGCGTTGATGGCGCCAATACCGCACCGAGATAGGTTGCAAAGGTAAACATGGGACCGGGAATGGCCTGCGCCGCCGCATAGCCGGTTAAAAAGCTATCGGCATCGACATCGGTCAAAATGGTATCGAGTAAGGGCAGCACCACATGACCGCCGCCAAACACCAGAGATCCGGCTTGATAAAACTGTGCACCGAGTTGCCATAGTTCTCCGCTGGCGGCGAAACTCAAGATAAAAAGCAGGGCAAAGAGTAATAGCGGCAGTTTACTAAGTCCGCCAGCTTTGTCTTGCGCGGCTGGATTGGCATCTTCGTCGCTAAAGGGTTGTAACCGCCACGCTCCCCAGACTGCCGCCAGCACTAAGATCAGCAACTGAGTATAGAGGCTGGGCATGAGAATTAAGGTGCCGGCGCTGAGTAACGCCAGAGCCCGGGTCTGCCAGGTGCGACAAAAGCTTTTGCTCATGCTAAATACCGCATCGGCGACGATCACCACGGCAAACAGTTTCAGCCCGGTGATAAGGCCACCGGTGGCCCAGGGCAGCTGTTGTGCTCCCAGCGCCAGGAGCACCATGATCAGCATGGAGGGCAGGGTAAAGCCGATAAAGGCGGCGATGCCCCCCGCTAAACCGGCGCGCTCCACACCAATGGCAAAGCCCACCTGTGAGCTCCCCGGTCCGGGCAGTAATTGGCTCAGGGAAATAAAATGTCCGTACTGCTGCTGACTCAGCCACTTTTTATTTTCTACAAAGTGACGTTGGAAGTAACCCAGGTGTGCCGCAGGGCCGCCGAAACTGGTGCAGCCTAGCAACAGGAACTGATAAAAGATGGATAACAATTTCATTGTTTCATTATACTAAAAGCTTATGTAGATTATGTGACACTATAGATGTGTTCCATTTGGTTGCAACAGCATTGAGGTTGTTATGATGATGCGCGCATGGTTCTGGGTGCCATTAATATTATTGCTTTCTACCCCCATGGCCGGTGCGCAAGTCAGCACCATTACCATCGCCATGGATCATGCTCCCCCCTACAGTTACACCGATGGCCCAGAGGCTCGCGGTCTGCTGCTCGATATCTTGGCCCCCATCGCCGAGGAGCTTGGGCTTGAGGTTCGGGTTGTGCCCTGTCCCTTTTCACGCTGTGTGCATATGCTGGAGCAAAATGAGGTTGATATCATGGGCGGCCTTATTCGCACCAAACAGCGAGATGAAGAGCTGACCTTTGTCACACCCGCCTATATGGCACTGCGCTCGTCATTTCGCTTTTACTCGTTGCGCGCCAGTGACCTCGACATCACCGACTACGAGGATCTTCACGGCAAACGCATCGCGGTGATGCGTGGGGCGGCGCACTTTGCGCGCTTTGATAAAGACCAGGATATTATCAAGGTGCCGGTAACCTCGGAGCAGGTAGCGGTGCAAATGCTGTTAAAGAAGCGGGTTGATTTGTTTATCGGTGTTGAAGAGACCGCCGATCATGCCATGAGCATATTACAACAGCCCGTACACCAGTTAATTAAGCAGCCTTATCACTTTCAAGACTCGATCTTTGGGCATATGGCCTACAGCAGTGAATTTGCCAGTACCGTCAGGGCGAAGCAAATTACCTCACTGTATCGCGCCATGGCCGAAAAGGGTCAGCTAACGGAACTGGTTAAACCCTACGCACTACCACCCATCCCCGGTTATTAATCGTAATAAAATCATTGAAATTAGTGCAATAAGTGCTTTTTACTGGCACCATTTTAACCGCCAGTTCATGCAAATCTGTTACCATCACGGAATAGGATTAATATAGGAAAAATAAATCATGGCTAAACGAGTAAACACTTTGACTCCGGTTGTGGCGCTAACCTCAGTGGCGCTGTTGTTAACGGGCTGTCAGGCAACCAATACGCAAAAAGGGGCAGGGATCGGTGCCGGTGTCGGTGCGGTATTAGGTAAGGCCACAGGCGATCACGACGATAAGCGTATCTTCATTGGTGCCGCCATCGGTGCACTAGCGGGTGCCGCGGTAGGTAACTACATGGATAATCAAGAACAGGCGTTCCGTGATGAGCTTGCCGGTTCCGGTGTTGAAGTTGTACGTGAGGGCGATAACATTCGCCTGGTAATGCCTTCAAACATCACCTTTGCTACCGATCAGTCATATATCTCAAGTGGTTTCCATGACACCCTGAATGCCATCGCCAGCGTGATGAACAAGTATGAGAAAACCTACCTAAGCGTACAGGGTCACACCGACAGCACGGGCGCCAGCGCATACAACCAAAACCTGTCTGAGCAGCGTGCTCTGAGTGTGAAAAACTACCTGGTGAACAGCCAGATCCTGGCGGCGCGTATCAGCACCCAGGGTTATGGTGAAAGCCGTCCTATCGCCGATAACAGCACGGCCAATGGCCGCGCCCTAAACCGTCGCGTGGAAATTCAAATCGTACCTAACGTACAAAACTAAACAGAGGCACTGGGCTGATTAAACTGCAGCTCACAGAGTTTCTGATACAGCGGCGATTGTTGCATTAAGCTAGCATGATCGCCGCTGGCAACCACCTTCCCCTGATCCATTACCACAATACGATCGGCGTGCATCACGGTACTTAAGCGATGAGCGATGATCAGTGTCGTGCGCGATTTCATCAACTCGGTTAATGCCGCCTGTACATGGTGTTCGCTTTGCGCATCGAGGGCGCTGGTGGCCTCATCAAGTAACAGAATGTCCGGATCTTTGAGTATGGCCCTGGCAATGGCGATGCGTTGTTTTTGCCCGCCTGATAAGCGCACCCCGCGTTCCCCTAAAAAGCTGTGATAGCCATCCGGCAGCTGGTTAATAAATTCATCAGCAAAGGCCTGTTTGGCGGCAGCGGTGACCTCGTCCTGCGTGGCTCCTTCTTTGCCGTAGGCGATATTGTGATAAACGTCGGCGCTGAATAACACCGGATGCTGCGCTACCATGGCCATCTGGGCGCGAATATCATGTAGAGTGAGGTCGCGGATATCCACGCCATGCAGGCGAATGTTGCCGGTACTGACATCGTAAAAGCGTTGCAGTAATTCAAATAAGGTGCTTTTACCGGCGCCGGAAGGGCCGACTATGGCCACCGTCTCACCGCGGGCAATATGTAAGTTAAAGGCCGATAAGGCGCTTTGCAATGGGCGCGAGGGATAATGAAAGCTCACGTCGTTAAACTCGATAACCGCCGCCTGAGTTTGGGTATTCACAGATTGGGGCTGTGCCGGGTCGATAATATCGCTGTGCACTTCAAGTAATTCGAGCAGGCGCTTGGCCGCGCCCGCGGCCCTTTGCAGCTCACCATAAATTTCGGCCACCGTGCCCACGGCCATGGCCACGACAATGGCGTAAAACACGAAGGCCGCCAGCTCACCGCCGGACATCTGCCCACTGAGCACATCGACACCGCCGCTGTAGAGCATAAAGCTGATGCCGGAAAAGCTAATAAAGATCACAAAGGCGATCAGAAAAGAGCGCTGCATAATACGTTTTTTGGCGACCGCGAAGGCCTTGTCGACCTCGCCGTCGAAGGCGGCCAGCTCGCTGCGTTGACGATTAAAACTATGCACCGTTTTAATGTTTTGCATTACCTCACCGGCATAGGTGCTGATATCGGCAATGGCATCCTGAGAGCTGCTGGCCAGTGTTCGTACCCTGCGGCCAAAGAGTTTCATGGGCAGCAGCACCATAGGCACGCATAAGAGTACGATCAGGGTAAGTTTCACATTGGTAATAAAGAGCATAATGACGCCGCCGATCAGCATCAGGGTGCTACGCAGGGCCATGGATAAGGACGAGCCGACTATGCTTTGCAGCAAGGTGGTGTCCGTGGTCAGGCGCGACATGATCTCGCCGCTGCGATTTTCTTCAAAATAACTGGGGTGTAAGGCGAGAATACGGGCAAACACCGCTTTGCGCAGATCGCTACTGACCCGTTCGCCCAGCCAGGACATCAGGTAAAAGCGGCAAAATATGCCTCCGCCATCAGGGCGATTAAGCCGATCAGTAACAACACCGAGCCGCGCAGCTGTTCCATGGAGCCGGCGATAAAGCCCTGGTCTATCACCTGTTTTAAGCCCTGACCCAAAGAAAGGTTAATACCGGCGGTGAGCACCAAGGCAAACAGCGCTGCGGCCACCACCCATTTGTAAGGCAAAAGAAAACGGAAAATCGGTCTTAGGTGACGCAGTGCACTTTTTTCGTTATTGGATGCAGCCATGGGAGTCCCATATTGAATTATCCATTTGAGTGTATCAGAGCAAGGTAGCAGTGAATATAAGTTGGGCATGGGAAAGGACTTGGCGAAGACAACGCAGAGCGGCGTAAGCAAATGTAATAACGCTTTTTATTTTTGCGACTAAGCTTTAATAGCTAACAATTTATAATTAACTAATAAAAAGGAATTATGATGAAGCAGCTTAACCCTGCATCTCGTGCCCTGTGTACTTTAGTGGCCGCCTTCTCTTTAACCAGTACCGCGGCACTGGCCGATTGGCTTAACGAGCCTATTTACAAGCAGCAATATCAATCCATCAATACCTGCCAGGGCCAGTACCCCAGTTATTGGCAGGACCCGAACTTTCAGCAAATGTGGGCGGGGCAGACACTGACCAATGTACCTAACCAGGCCTATGGTGGCCCCGTTTTTCAGCTATCCGATGCCTTTCCCGCTCAGCCGGTTGACGATAAACAGGCGCAGGCCTGGCGGGATAAACGCTTCGACGCCCTGTTTGCAGAGGGCACCAGTGCTAAAGACAAGTATAAGCTGGCGCTGGCCTACAGTGAGGCGGTGATGGATTATATTCTTGCCGGTAATGTGCAGCGCCAAGGTCGGGAAGATTTCGATGTGTGTGAAAACCAAGTGCGCCCCTGGTTTCATATGCCGTTTCAAACCTATGATGCCATGTCAGGTCGGGAATTTACCCATGGCTTAACCCGCGAAGCGCCGGTGACCTTCTCAGTGCAGGCGGGCACCGGGACCGATCAGTCCACCATGTGGGCGGTGGCCATTTACAATGCGACCGCCGCTTATACCCTAGGACAAGTATGGCAAGACGGCAGTGCTAAGGTGCCAAGCGAAAACATTCGTTTTGACGAGGGCGCGGTGATCGCTAAGCCGTTATTTAATACCTCGACCGTGGCGCAGTTGCCGATATTGACCAATATGCCCAGCTGGGATGCCAATATTTCCGATCCGGCTTTTTGCGCTTGTAAGCCCAGCGATAATACGCGTCACGAGTGCACCTTACAGGAAGAAAGCCAGCAATGTCCGCGCAGTTATGCCCAATGGGGTGATGTCAAACTGCTGCAATTCGATTTTGCTGTCAAAGACAGCCGTGCCCGCGATACCGGTTGGGTGTATGGCACCTTCGTGGCCGATGGCCTGCGTAAAGCGAAAGAGAAAAACCCGTGGCAGCGCATCAGCCTGCTTGGCATGATGTGGGGCAACGACACACCGCCCGCCGGTCACTATGCCATCAGTTACCCTCAGGCACCCCGTGAAAATGGCTTTCAAGAAGCGGTAATTATTTGGGACAGCGTGGATGAACTGAACAAATACGCCGGTTCAGGACGCATGCGAGCGCCCGGCCATCTGGGCTGCAATCAGCGCCTTAATGGTCCCGCCGACAACAGCAACAGCTCCTGCATGTCCTGCCATGGCACCGCTTCGGTACCTGATAAAAACTTCGATACGCCGCCCTTGTTATCCCAGTTTTCCGGCGATCAAACCCATCAATGTGTGGCGCCGCTGATCAGCAGCACCCGTGCCGGCATAGACAGAGGCGGCGACAGCGCCGAAGTGAAGTACCAGGTGGCGTTTGACACCGTGGATGCAACTTACTTTACCAATGTGGGCGCCGGAGAGCCGTTTAATATGATGGTAGAGAATGAGCAGGGTCAAAAGGTGAACCTGATGCACGACAGCAATGCCCCCAATTATGTCGATGATGATACCAAGCAGTGGCGTTCGCTCGACTACTCCCTGCAGATGTCCATCGCCCTGAAACAGTGGCTGCAATGGCAGGCCAACACTCAGCTTGACGCCAAGCAGCGCGCACATATTAAAGAGCTGCGACGGAACCTCGAATAAGTATTACAAAGCCCACATTGAACTGTGGGCTTTTTTTATATACTAATAAAAAGAAAACTATCATTAACAGGTTTATTTATGAACGCGATCGGCACCTTTACCGTGACACTCAACCCCCAGGATGCCTATGCCACAGGCGTCGACGGCATTAATCTAGGGCGCATGTCGATAGACAAGACCTTCAGTGGTGACCTGCATGGCATCAGTCAGGGGGAGATGCTGAGCGCCATGACAGTGGTGAAGGGCTCCGCCGGTTACGTCGCCATTGAGCAGGTCACCGGCACCTTGGACGGCAGAAAGGGCAGCTTTGTGCTGCAGCACTTTGGCACCATGAATCAGGGGCAGGATCGGCTTGTCCTGGAGGTGGTACCGGATTCCGCCAGCGGCGAGTTGCGTGGCTTGTCTGGGGTGATGCGTATTCGCATCGACCAGGGCGTGCATCATTATGAGTTCGACTACCGTTTGGAGCTTCGCGATGAGTAGTGAAACGATTCTAAATAGCGCCCAGTTTGACCCAAGGGTAAAGCAATACTGGCTGACCATCTGGTTGTTGGTAGCCACCGTCACCCTCTTCGGCATTGTCTTGCTGCCTATAGTTGCGGTTCTGGTGTGGTGGTTAGGCGGGCGTATTTTGGCGGCGATGTCGGCAACCTTGAGCGAAAAGAAGCTGGTGGTTAAACGCGGTATCTGGGTGCGCGAAGAGAAATCCATTCCCCTCGATAAAATAACCGATGTCGCCATGACCCAGGGCCCGCTGATGCGGGTATTCGGTTTGTATCGCTTAAGTTTTGAAACCGCGGGTCAGTCTGGCCCGGGCGCCCTGGTGTCATTGCTCGGGGTGGTGGATGCGCAGCAGTTTCGCGAAGCGATTTTAACGCAAAAAGAACGGGCGGCGGCGCAGCTGGGCAATCACAATAGTGCGCAAAGCGCAGCCAAGGACCGTGCTAATGAGGATGAACAGGCGCTAATGGAGCGCCTGCTCGATGCGGTAGAGCGCATAGACGCGCGTTTGGCGCGCCTTGAGCAACAGCCGAAGGCCACGCCTACGGCATCGTCCGAGACTTCATCAAAGACTTAACTCAGTGGTAGCAGCTGAGGGTTGCCGGCCAGCATCTGTAGTTGTTGGCCACGCTCGGCGCTGACCTGGTAGGCGCGTGCCTTAATGGTATCAACGTAATGCCATTGGGCCTGCGCCGCGGTCGCACTGAAGGTCACGGTCAGGAAGCCACGGTTTACCAGGTTGTTGTAGCTTAGATCATCGATCAGCAGGGCAATAACCTGTTCCATTTGCGCAATGGCTTGCGGGTCTTGCGTGTTCAATGACAAATATTCTTCGATACCCGGCGAGGACACCGATGCGGTAGCAAACTCGACTCCGGCGGCCTGATCACCGGCGACGGGGTTGGTGGCGTCGGTACGCAGTTGCCCCGCCCAGCCGTTGTGGGTATCACCGGCCAGTACCACCAGGTTCTTCTGCGTTGCCAGGGCAGTGCCTAAAATCACTTCCCTTTCATAGGCATAGCCATCCCAGGCATCCAGGTTATAAGGCAATACGGTTTCTACACGAGCACGCTCGGCATCAGTGACGCTGGGGTCACCGGCTAAAATGCGGCCCTTGATCTGAGCCAGCTCGGCAAACAGGGTATTGGCCTGAGCCAGTAACGGGGCGGTGTCGCCACCTTGAGCCAGGGTGCTTTGCACCGCGGCCAATAACATCATGACCTCGGCGGGCAGATGCATCTTGGTCATTAACACCTGTTGACCGAGGACTTGCCATTGCTGGTTGGAGGTGGTGATGCCGTCGGTGAGCCAGGTAAGCTGCTCACCACCGAGCAGGGCTCTGCTCGGAGCGCCAATGGCGCTGGCGAAATCGTGCTGACCTGCGGCCGTGGTGAGATCGAAGTCGTTGTAACTGAGTTGTTCATCACGTGCCAAGACGCGGGTATCGAGCATGTACAAAGAAACCAGGTTGCCGAAGTCGAAGCGACGATAGATTTTTTCTTTGTCGGCCACATTGCGGATTGGCATCCATTCAAAATAGGCACGCAGCGCCTGCATTTTTCGCTCTTCGAACGGGCCTTCCGAATCATCATGGTTTTCGGCACCACTGTGCCAGGTATCATTACTGATCTCATGGTCGTCCCAGACGGTGATAAAGGCGCAATGGCCGTGCGCCGCCTGCAGATCCGCATCCTGGCGATACAGGGCGTAACGTTTACGGTAGTCGTCCAGGGTAATAATTTCGTCGTTATTATCGCTGGCCAGTTCGCGGCCAAGGGCGGCTGCGTCTTCACTGGCATAGCCGCCGGCACCATATTCATAGATGTAATCGCCCAAATGCAGGATTGCATCCAGATTCTCCTGCTTGGCGACTTCGGCATACACATGGAAATAGCCGGCCGGGTAATTGGCGCAAGAAAGTACCGCCAGCTTAACCTGATCTACGTCGCCCACCGGGAGGGTTTTGCCCTTGCCGGTAGCCGAGGTAACGCCATAGGAAATAAAGCGATAGTAGTAGGTGGTGTTGGCATCCAGGCCTTGCAGGTCGACCTTAAGGGTAAAGTCGGTATCCGCGCTCACCTCGGTTTGGCCATCATGTACCAGGGATTGAAAGTTGGCGTCGGTGGCCGCTTGCCACTGCACCTTTACGCGGGTAACCGATGGGTCTTTGGGAGTCACACGAGTCCAGATGATCAGGCTGTCATCAAGAGGATCGCCGCTGGCGACGCCGTGATCAAAGCTCACGTCTAGGTATTCTTCGTCATTATCGCCGTCGAAGACACAGCCGCTTAAGCCGAGAGATAGAACGGCAGCACCAAATCCCGCTGCCGAAGCCTTTAAAAAACGTCTACGAGTAAACTGCATTGGTTTGTACCTATTATTTTTTTAATATGCAGAGCTTATCGGACCAGTGTTACTGTTCGGTGACAAGTATGGCTAGAATACGTTGCACACCTCTTCGGCCTTACAGCTGATCACCGTCACATTTTCATAACCGACACGGGTGAGCTGCTCGGCGGCCAAGGTCGCCCGGGCACTACTGGCGCAGTGCAGGTAAATGGGACGGGCAGCGTCTTTTTCAATTTCCATCAGTTTCATTTCCAACACGCCGCGAGGAATATTAATGGCACCGGTGGCCGCTCTGGTGGCGTGCTCCGCAGGCTCACGCACATCGATTAACAGACCGTGGTTCTCGGCCAGCTCCGCCTTGGCTTGTTGCGCGTCAACACAGCGTTGTTTGGGCACTATGGTTTTTAGTAAGTCTGGGATTGGGGTGAGCATATTATTCCTCCATGCCTAATTTGCGAAGTAGAGCCATCATTGGGCACCAGCCGGAAAATGCCGATTGGATCAGGTTAACGGCGATAAACGCGGTAAACCACAGCCACATCGGGCCGCCCAGGTAAGTTAACAATAGCGACAATAAAATCATGATGCCAGCGATTAGTCTGAGTGCGGCGGGTATTTTCATGGCAAGCCCCTTGAAGGTAATTTGTACAATTCAATTATATTAGAAAAACCTAAATTAGCAATGGTTAATATTAGACTTTGCTAATATGAGCTTCTATACTAGTTTCCTATACTAAAACTCTCTAGCTATAACCGGGGATATTCAGTGGACCTGATGAAAATGGCGGACAATGCCGAGCAGGCGCAAGCCTTATTAAAACTGCTGGCCAACAAAAATCGGCTGATGATCCTTTGCTGCCTGCAACAAGGCGAGCTCAGCGTCTCCCAGCTTAATGAAAGCGTGCCCTTAAGCCAGTCGGCCTTGTCGCAGCACTTGGCGGTATTGAGGCAGGAGCACATTGTCAGCACTCGACGCGAGAGCCAGACCATTTACTACCGCTTATGCAACGACCAGGTACGAGCCGTGCTTAATACCTTGTACACGCTCTTTTGTGAGGAGTAGGCCATGCGTTGGTTAGATCGGGGCGTGAGGGCCAGTCTGGGTGGGCCTTTGCCGCTGTTTATCTTTATTATCGCCTTGGTGGCCGGCGCCTTCGCGCTGCAGCAAACGCCCCGCGAAGAAGAGCCGCAAATTGTCGTACCCATGTTTGATATCCTGGTTGATGTCAGCAATATCGAGGCGCCCGAGGTCGAACGCCTGGTCACCGTGGAGCTGGAAAAGCTGCTGGCGCAGATCAAGGGCGTCAAGCATATCTATTCGGCCACCCAAAATGGCGGCCTGGTCAGCACCTTACGTTTCGAGGTGGGGCATTCCCGCGAACAGGCTCTGATCGACACCTATGCCAAGCTCTATGCCTATCAGGACACCATGCCGGCGGTGGTACGTCAGTGGCAAATTAAACCCATAGAAGTGGATGACGTGGCCATCGTCATGCTGGGGCTATACAGCACAGCGCCGCAGCTATACGACGATTATCAACTGACCCGCATGGCGCAAGAACTGGCCACGCGATTACAGCGGCTCGAAGACACCAGTGAAGTTAAGGTGATCACCGGGCGTACCCGCACCGCCAATATCTATCTCGACAGCGCTGCCCTGAATGCCCACAAAACAACGATTTCGGATGTACTTTATGCCTTGAGCGTTGCCAATCAATTACGGGACGTGGGCACGGTCAAGGACGCTCAAGGTCATTGGCGCCTGCAAGTGCAAGGGGGCGATGCCTTGCGCTCACTGGAGCAGCTTGAATCCCTGGTGGTGAACGTGGTCAATGGTCAGGCGGTGCGCCTTGATAGCGTTGCCAGCATAATTGATGGGCCTGGTGAGGCACAGCATTATCAATGGCTGCAAACCCAGGATGGCCAGCCCCAGTTACCCATGGTCACCCTAAGCGTGGCCAAACAGGCCGGTGCCAATGCCGTGGCGGTGGCCCGCGATGTTCATGAGCTAATGCAGCAGTTGCAAGATGAACTCTTGCCCCTCGAGGTCAAGGTGGTAACGCTGCGAGACTATGGCCAAACCGCCAATGAAAAGGTGAATAACCTGGGGGCCAGTCTGGTATTTGCCATAGTCACGGTCGTGCTCTTTATTGGTGTATTCCTGGGTTGGCGTCCGGCCATAGTGATCGCCTTGGCCCTGCCCATTTGTTACGGCCTGACCCTGAGTTTTGACTGGGCCTTTGGCTACACCATTAACCGAGTGACCCTGTTTGCCTTGATCTTGGCGTTGGGCTTGTTGGTGGATGATCCGATCACCGGTATCGATAACATCAGCCGCTTCTTTAGCCATCAAGGCAGTGTGCAGGATAGGATCGTCGCGGCCATGGCGGAGATTCGCACGCCCTTGTTGATGTCGACCCTGACCATTATGGTGGCCTTTTTCCCACTCGCCTTTATTACCGGGATGATGGGGCCCTATATGGCGCCCATGGCCTTTAACGTGCCAATAAGCGTGGCACTTTCTACCCTGGTGGCGTTTTTTGTGACCCCCTGGCTGGCGATGAAAATCCTGAAACCCAAGGGCGATGAGGAGACCGAACAAGCTCAGGCCGCCAATCTCTATACCCGGATGCTGGACTACTTTTTACTGCGCCGCAGTCGTGCCAAGATCATGCTGCTGGTGGTACTGGTCTTGTTTGTGCTCAGCGCCTGTTTGCCACTGCTACGTGCGGTGCCGTTAAAACTATTGCCCTACGACAATAAGAGCGAAGTACAGGTATTAGTGGATATGCCCGAGGGCACGTCGCTGGAGGATACCGCGGCGCTGCTGAGCAAGGTTCAGGCGCTGAGCTGGCAGTTGAACGAGGTGCAAACCATAGCCGCTTACGCCGGTCAGCCATCAAGCATGGACTTTAATGGCATGGTGCGCGGTTATTATCGCCGTGATGGTGAACACCTGGGAGAGTTACGCATCCTGTTGCGCGACAAAACCGAACGTCAGCATCAGTCCCATGCGGTGGTGTTACGTTTGCGCCAGCAATTGGCGCCATTGGCCAATAACGGCGTCAGTATCAAGGTGATTGAAGTGCCGCCCGGGCCGCCTGTACTCAGCACCCTGGTCGCCGAAGTTTATGCCGAGCCTTTTGTCACCGAGCACCAGCATCGTCTTGGCGCCGAGTTAATAGCTCAGCGTTTGCGCCAGGAACCCCATGTGGTGGAGGTGGATAGCACCTTGGAGCGTCAGCAGCAACAGCTGCGTTTTGTCACCGACAAAACCAAGGCGGCGCTGTCGGCCTTGAGTACAACCGATGTGGTCGATGCCTTAACGGTGGCGGTGCAGGGCAAGGAGGTAGGTGCCCTGTATGTGACCGAAGAAGCAAAAATGTTGCCCATTCGCGTCTCGCTTCCCTATGCCCAGCGCGACCAGGCTCATTTACTGGCCTTGCAGGTGAAGGGGCAAAGGCAAATTAGCCAGACCAGTAATGATCTCGGCCTGGTGAGTGCACCGCAACCCCTGGTGCCTTTATCCGAGGTCGGTGAGTTTCAGCTGCAACCGCGCCCGCAGGCGATAATGCGCAAGGATTTAAACCGGGTGATCTATGTCACCGCCGAGCTCAACGGGCGAACCCCGGCGGAAGTGATCGCCGACTTAAGTGCCGATCAGGGCAGCGAAGACGTGGACACAGTACCTTGGCAGCAACGTAGTTTCTTTAGCCCCGGAGGTACCGCATCCTGGCAGTTGCCCCCGGGCGTGGATCTCTCCTTTAGCGGGGAAGGCGAGTGGCGAATTACCATAGATGTCTTTCGCGATATGGGCATTGCCTTTGCCTTTGCCCTTGCGGCCATTTTGGTGCTCTTGCGTGTGCAAACCCGCTCCATGAGTTTGTCCCTGATCATCATGTCGGCCATTCCCTTGACCGTGATCGGCATTATGCCCGGCTTCTGGCTGCTGAATCAGTTTGGCGAGCGCCAGGTTGCCGGTGCGCCGGAGCCGGTTTTATTCACAGCCACGGCCATGATAGGAATGATAGCCCTGGCCGGCATAGTGGTGCGTAACTCGCTCATTTTGGTTGAGTTTATTAACCAGGCTCGGGCCCAGGGCATGGCCATTAAGGAGGCATTGGTGACCGCTGGACGAGTGCGTATGCGTCCGGTGTTGTTGACCGCGGGTACCACCTTGTTGGGCAACATAGTGATTGTGTTTGACCCTGTGTTCAGCGGTCTCGCCATTGCCATTATTTTCGGCATTATTGCCTCCACTCTATTTACCTTATTGGTGGTGCCACTAGTGTACTACCTGGTTTTTGCTGATGAGGAACACACGCATGCAACCTAAGTTAGTGATTGTCCTTGTGGTCGGCTTCTTAGTCGCTGCGATTATTTGGTTTTCCGGGGTGCTGGATCAACATCTGGCGCCGGGAACAAAACAGGCGCCCGCGCCCTATAGCGGGCCAACCCAGCGCGTTGGCAGTGAGTCGGTGGTCGCTTATGAGGCCGTACCCGGGCAGGTGATTGCCCAGCAAAATACCAAGGTGGCGGCACGGGTAATGGCACAAATTGAGCAAATTACCGTGCGTGCCGGCGATATGGTGGAGCAGGGCCAGGTATTGATCCGTCTCGACGAACAAGAACTGACCACTCAGTTGCAACAGGCTAAGGCTCAGGTGCAGGCGCTGCAGGCGTCGTTTACCCAGGCGCAAAAGCAATTGCAGCGTGCCAAGGAGCTTTTTGCCCAGGGGCTCATTGCGCAAAGTGATATCGATGCGGCCACCGCCAATCATGATAATTTATCCGCCAGCTTGCAGCAGGCGAGGCAGCGCCAGCAACAGGCACAAGTAGCCCTGAGTTATGCCACCATTACCGCGCCCATTTCCGGGCGCGTGGTAGAGCGCTTTGCCGAGCCGGGCGACACCGCCACACCGGGGCGCGATTTGCTGGCCATCTATAATCCGCAGCAACTCCAGCTGGAATTTGCGGTGCGTGAGCGCCAGGCGGTCAATCTGCGCTTGGGCGATATGCGTCAGGTGGAGGTCCCGGCGTTGGGTGTCAGCGAGGCCACAGAGCTGGTGGAAATCGTGCCCGCCGCCGACAGCGCCTCGCGCTCGCTGCTGGTGCGCATGGCGGCCCCTAAAAATGCGCAGTTGCTGCCCGGTCTTTATGCCCAGCTACAGTTGCCTTTGCCTCAGCATGAGGCGGTGATGATCTCGCCGCAGTGGGTGCACAGCTACGGCCAGCTCGATATGGTCTTAGTGGTGGAGAATCAGCAGCTGGTACGTCGCTATGTGCGCCTTGGACGAGTGATTGGCGATCAGGTTGAGGTTCTCAGCGGCCTGCGCCCCGGCGATGAAATCGCCGTGGAGGCACAGCCCAACCAGCTATAAAAACGTAGCTATTTCGTCGAGCGACTTTTTCTGCAACGCATGTTCAGGAATGGTCGCATCCTCGCCCGGGTAGCCGGCAATAATCAGCATGTAGGGGCGTTCATTGTCTCTATCGCGTCCGCAAATATCGGTAAGAAAGCTCATGGGCTTGGGCGTATGGGTGAGGGTGGCAAGTCCGCTTCGATGTAAGGCCTGAATTAAAAAGCCGGTGGCTAGGCCTACCGATTCGTGCACATAGTAGTTGGTGCCCTTGTCTTCGCTGTGTATCCCGCCTTTCTTTTGACTGAATACCGCAATCAGCCAGGGTGCATGTTCTAGATAGGGCTTTTGTGAATCCGTTCCCAATGGTTTGAGGGCATCAAGCCACTCCTGGCCGGCCCTGCCTTCGTAGAAAGAACGTTCCAATTGCTCGGCTTGTTCGCGGATCTGCTTTTTGATCTGCGCCGACTCAATGGCAACGAAGTGCCAGGGTTGGTGATTGGCACCGCTGGGCGCGGTCCCCGCGGCTTTGATGCAGGTGGCGATTAGCTCTTTGGCCACCGGGCGGTCACTGAAGCTGCGAATACTGTGGCGGCGTTTTGAGGTTGCCAGAAATTCGTCGGCACGGGCCTGCATTTCAGTTTCAGGAAACTCAATAAAGTCGGTTAAGAGCCGATGTTCATGGGGTTGCATGGGCGCTCCTTTAAATAAGTAATTATTTTTTATACCGATTTAAAAAAGTGGCGGCAAGTGTGTTTGTCATAATTGTTTACATTATTAATATTTACTTCACCTTTGTACCTAATTGGCCCTGTGATATAACTTTAGGTTGATAATTATAAAGCTAATTTAAGGACAATCAGGTGCTAACAATTCAAGGTCTTACCAAAACCTACAGCAATGGTGTACAGGCTTTAAAGGGAGTGGACTTAGATATTCCCAAGGGCATGTTCGGTCTTTTAGGCCCCAATGGCGCGGGTAAATCGTCACTAATGCGAACCATTGCGACATTGCAAAGCGCCGACAGCGGCAGCATCATCTTCGATGGTATCGACGTGCTTAATCAGCCCCAGGAAATTCGTCGCCGTTTGGGTTATCTGCCCCAGGATTTTGGTGTGTACCCACGTATTAGCGCCTATGAGCTGCTCGATCACCTAGCCATTCTCAAAGGCTTAGATCAGGCCAAGGAGCGTAAAGAGGTGGTGGAAGGTCTGCTCGCCCATACCAACCTGTATCAGCATAAGTCTAAGTCTGTCAGCGGCTTTTCCGGCGGTATGCGCCAGCGCTTTGGCATTGCCCAGGCCTTGCTTGGCGACCCGGATCTGCTCATCGTCGATGAACCCACCGCCGGGCTTGACCCGGAGGAGCGTAACCGCTTCCATAACCTCTTGGTGAGCCTGGGCGAGCAAAAGGTGGTGATCCTCTCTACCCATATCGTTGATGATGTCAGTGAGCTGTGCCCGAATATGGCGGTACTGGCCGGTGGCGAAATCCTGCTTAAGGGCAACCCCATCGATCTGACGCAACAGCTTAATGGCCGTATCTGGCGTAAAGAAGTGGTCACCCAGCAAGAAGCGCAAGAGCTCGAGCAGAACCTGCCGGTTATTTCCAAGCGCCTGTTTGCCGGTAACACCATTTTGCATGTGTTTGCCGAGCAGGCCCCGGAAGGCTTTGAGACCGTGGCCAGTAACCTGGAAGACGTGTACTTCTCGACCTTACATCAGCAACGCCTGGCAGCATCGGCCTAAGGAGGGGTTATGTTGTTAAAAATGCTCACCTTTGAGCTGCGCTATTTTGTGCGCCAGCCATCATTCTATGTGTCCAGCCTGTTGTTCTTTTTGCTGGCGTTTTTCGCCACCGTTTCCGATAAGGTGCAAATAGGCGGCAGCAATGTGAACGCCAACAGTCCCTATACCATCTTGATGATGATGGTGGTGCTGCTGATCTTTGCCCTGTTTGCCGTAGTGAACTTTGTCGCCTCCTCAACCATACGCAACGACAGCGAACAGATGGCCGAGCTGGTGTACAGCAAACCCATAGCCCAGCGCAGTTATCATCTCGGCCGCTTCTTAGGGGCTTTTTGTGTCACCTTGCTGGTGTTTGCCTTTGTGCCGCTAGGGATCTTTCTCGGTACCTGGTTCGGCTCTTTGATGGGCTGGTTAGACCCTGAGTTACTGGCCCCCAACAAGCTGCAATATTACCTGCAGCCCTTTGTGATCCTGGCGGTGCCCACCCTCCTGGTGATGGCGGTAAGCTGTCATGTGGCGGCACTGCGTTTTCGTACCATGATGGCCGTGTATATCGCCGCCGTGGTGCTCTTTATCGGTTATAACGTGGTGTCGGTGTTTTTCGAGCAACCGGAATTCCGCTTATGGGCGGCGCTGTTCGACCCCTTCGGTTTTGGCGCCTTTATGGATGCCACCCGCTACTGGACGGTTGCGGAGAAAGACACACAAACCTTGGCCTTGGAAGGCAACGTACTTTATAACCGCCTGATTTGGTTAAGCGTTGCCGTGGTGCTCTTTGTCACCATGGGCCTAAAGGGCGGTTATCAGAGCGGTGGTAAGGATAAAAAGCCGCAGCAGGCTTCCGCTTCCATGCTTAAACGCGCGCAGCAGGCGCTCAGCAACAAGATTGCCGTGCGCCCGGCGCAGATCAGCACTAAAAGTCAGTTCTTACTACGTACCCGTTTCGAAATAGTACAGGTGGTCTTTAGCGCGCCCTTTATGATTCTCGCGGCGCTGACTCTGTTTATGTTGATTTCGCCCTTATTGGTGCCGGGTCAATGGTATGGCACCTCAAACTGGCCGCTGACCCAGGCGATGATCCCGCTGATCAAGGGGGTGATGGGCATGTTTATGATCATCATCCTGGTGTATTACAGTGCCGAGGTGGTGTGGCGTGAGCGCAATTCTAACTTCGGCGACATTATCGACTCTTACCCCACCCATAACCTGGTGTTTTGGGCGTCAAAGCTGTTGGCTATTACCACGGTATTGGTGCTGCTCTACGGTGCCGGTATGCTCTTTACCATTACCTATCAGTTGGTGAAGGGGCAGTTTAATATCGAACTGAGCCAGTATTTGTTCCGCCTTGGTTACCTGACCATGGTGCCTTTGGTGATGACCACCATATTGGCGTTTTTCTTCCAGGTGATCAGCCCGAATAAATACGTGGGTATGCTGCTGTTTATCATCTATTACGCCGTGAACATGGTGCTTAGCAATTACGGCTTTAGCCATAATATGTATCGCTTTGCCTCTTCGCCAGCGGCACCTTACTCGGATTTGAATACCTATGGTCACTTCTTAACCGCAGTGCACTGGTACAACTTATACTGGCTGGGCTTGACCCTGGTCCTAGCGGCTCTGGGCTATGGCCTGTGGCATCGTGGTCCGCAGCAGACGCTTCTATCGCGCCTGCGTTTGCTGGGTTATCACTTAGGGAGTAAGGGTAAGCTGGTCGCGACCTGTGGTCTGGTGATCTTTGTCGCCAGCGGCAGCTGGATTTATCACAACACCCGGGTGTTGAACGATTACCTAACCGAAGATCAGCTAGATGACCTGCGCGCCCAGTACGAGCAACAGCTGGTGCAGTATAAGGATGCCCCCATTCCCGTTATTACCAAGGTGGATGTGACCGCGGATATTTACCCGCATGAGCGCCGCATGGTAGCCAAGGCCGAGGTGGAGTTTACCAATACCAGTGAGCAGTCCATCAGCCGTTTCCTGGTCTTTAAACCGAGATATGCATCGCAGTGGCAACTGAGCCTCGATGGCGGGCGCTTAGGTGAGGAAATAAGCGGTTTATATTCGTGGTGGTATGAGTTTGATACCCCGTTACAGCCAGGTGAAACGCGCACGGGTGAAATGTCCGTGGTGCGTGAACATCAGGGTTTTAAGGACAGTCGCTTTGATACCCAGCTGGTAGAAAACGGCACCTTTATCGATAACTATGCACTCTTCCCGGTATTTGGCTATCAAACCGATAACCAGCTAACCGATCGCAACGAACGTCGTAAGCGCGGCTTGCCAGAACTGGAGCGCGCCCATGACCTTAAAGACAGCCGCTATTACCAGCAAAGCTTCTTTGGTCAGGGTGTGGGCTTTATCGAATTTAGCGCCACCATTAGCACGAGCCTGGATCAGTTCGCCATCGCGCCCGGTTACCTGCAACATGAAGAGGTGGACGAGGAACGTGGACGCCGTACCTTCCGTTATGAGATGGATGCACCCATGGTGCACTTCTACAACATTATGTCGGCCCAGCTAGAGGTGAAGAAGGAGCAGTATAAGGGCATAGATATCGAGGTGTACTATCACCGTGACCATGCCTGGAATATAGATACCATGATCCAGGCCACCAAGGACTCCATCGACTACTTTACTCAGGCCTTTGGCCCTTACCAGCATAAGCAGTTACGTATTTTGGAGTTCCCCGGCTATCGCTCGTTCGCGCAAAGCTTTGCCAATACCGTGCCTTATTCGGAGAACATCGGCTTTATTACCGACCTGCGCGACCCGGATGACATTAATGCGCCTTATTATGTGACCGCTCACGAAGTGGCGCACCAGTGGTGGGGTCATCAGGTGGGTGCCGCGAATGTACAGGGCTCGGCGGTAATTTCCGAAACCCTGTCGCAATACAGCGCCATTCAGGTGCTGCGTGAAAAGTATGGCGAGCAAAAGCTGCGTAAGTTCTTAAAGTTTGAGCTGGATCGCTACCTGCAAGGGCGAACCCGTGAAGCCCATGAGGAGATGCCGCTGTATCGCTCTGAAAATCAGCAATACCTGCATTATTTAAAAGGTTCTGTGGTGATGATGGCCGTGGCCGATCGCATCGGCGTAGAGCGCACCAATGAGGCGTTGAAGGCATTTTTACAGGCCTTTAAATATAAAGACGATCCCTATCCGACCACCTTGGATTTGTTGTCTTACCTCAAAGCGGATGCCGACGAACAGGAACAGGCCTTTATCGATGATCAGTTTAAGCGCATTACCCTGTTTGAGCTGGGCGTGGAAAAGGTGGAAGTGGCCGAGCAGGCCGATGCCGATGGCAAGTTTAAGGTCACGCTAACGGTAACGGCTAAGAAGGCATTCGCCGATGGCAAGGGCAATGAAACCGAGCAGCCCATGGCGCAGCTGGTGGACATTGGCTTGTTTAGCGACGACCCGGAGAAGTTGAGTGCCGAGGACGCGGTGATCTATCTGCAAAAGCATCAGCTCACCAGCGGTGAAAATACCCTGGAGCTGTATGTGGACAAGAAGCCCAGCTATGCCGGGGTTGACCCCCTGGTGAAGCTGGTCGACAGAGACAGCGCCAATAACATCAAGAAACTCTAATGCTGTTTATCACCGCCGGGTTCCTCGGTGGTGATATGCACAGATACCAATAGTGGGTTGTGATCCGAACTGGTGCGCTCCAGCGTTTGCGCCGAGGTGAGGGTCACGCCTCTTATCCAGATATGATCTAAGGGTAAACCGAACACGGTTGTGCGGTGATCCGGCGTGAAACTCACGCGCCGCATGCCTAAATCAGACAGTGTGCGATGCACTAACCGCCAGCGCTCATCGTTCCAGGTGTTTAAGTCACCCGCGAAAATAACGGGTCCCTGGTGCAGTTTTACCAATTTGGTTAAACGGCTCAGTTGTTCCCGATAATCCGCTATGCCCAGAGTAAAGTTGATGCCGTGCATATTGAGAACCAGTAATGAGGCGCCGTTTGCTACGGCATAACTGCTTACACTCGACGCTTTAGGCGTTCTGAGCCAAGGCTCACGTTGATAAAAGCGGCAGTGAAACTGGGGCGCCCAATCACTGAGCAGGGTCAGCCCCGTTTGTTGCCGGTAGCTTCTGTATCCCGGTGAAAAACGCGCATAAGGCTTGAGCGCATTAAACTGAGGATCGTCATAGGCTTCTTGCAATAACAGCACGTTTGCCTGTTTTGCCAGCTGCTGTAAATCTGGAAGCAGTTGCGGATGACTCGCCTTATAAATGTTCCAACTCAGCACCTTGATGTCTGCGGGGATGACCTGCTGCGCTAAAGTAGGAGGCAGTGCCGATGGCTGTGCCAAGGGCTGTGCCAAGGGCTGTGCCAGTAGCTGGGCACAATGCGCTGGCGAATTAGCACTAACAGCCGTGTTGTTAACCTGCTCCGGCAGCACGGCTTGTTGCCATTGTAAATAGAGAAGCAGGAGTAATAGATACAAGCTAGGCAAAGTAGGTACGCCCTTGAAACGCGGTGGACAGGCCATGTTATAGTGGCAAAAATTTTCTAGGATGCAAAGTATGACCTCCCGACTCCTCTCTCCCTTGGTAATGGGCTTTTGGCGTATGCTGGATTGGCAGCGCAGCGAGCAGGAAAACCTCTCTTTTTTGCAGCAATGCATCGATTTAGGGATCACAGACACGGATCACGCCGACATTTATGGCCATTACCAGTGTGAAGTCGCCTTCGGCAAGGTGTTGAAATTACAACCGGCCATCAGAGAGCAGCTCAAGATAATTACCAAGTGCGGCATCGTGCTGCAACAGGGTGAAAAAGCGGTTCCGGGACAGGTTAATCATTACAACTCTAGCCGCGAACACATAGTGGCCAGTGCCCAGCAGTCTTTGCGTAATTTCGGTACCGACCGTCTTGATTGTTTATTGATCCATCGTCCAGATTATTTAATGGCTGCCGATGAAGTCGCTGAGGCCTTTACACAACTCAAGCAGCAAGGAGATGTGCTGCACTTTGGTGTGTCTAACTTCACGACCAGTCAGTTTGCCTTGTTACAGTCTCGTCTTGATTTCCCCCTGATCACCAATCAGGTCGAGTTTTCACCCTATAATATGCAGGCCCTGGATGATGGCACCTTGGATCAGTGTCAGCAATTGCGCCAAAACCCGATGCTTTGGTCGCCATTGGCGGGTGGGCGCTTGTTCGCAGAGGATGATGCAAAGGCTCTCAGGCTCCAAGCGTGTTTAGCGACTATTGGTGAGGAAGTGGGGGCGACTAGCCTAGATCAGGTGGTGTATGCCTGGTTGCTTACACATCCTAGTAATCCGGCGGTGGTTTTGGGTACCGGCAATATTGATCGTGTACGAAGTGCGGTGGATGCACAAAAGTTAAGCCTTACCCGAGAACAGTGGTACCGTATCTGGGAAGCCTCGACAGGGCATGCGGTGCCCTAGCTCCTTATGGTGCAGCAAAGATAAAGGGCCTTACGGCCCCGGTTTGCAGCAACAATAAGAGGGTATGACTTTAAGCTTAAAGCTCAAAGTCTAAGCTGTATGAAACATACGCTTTTAAATCATCATCCGCGTCCAGGTCGGTTTGCAGCAGGCCAAAGGTAAAACCCGACTTGCTGATACTGACGCCATAATCTATGTAACTGTCGTCTTCACCGTACCATTCCTCCACGGTATCGCCGCTGGAATGGCCGAAGTGAAGCGCCAGTTCGGTATCTTTTAAAATGGTAAAGCTGGCGTTGAGCTCAAGATAGAGCATGTCTTCTTCGTCGGTGGCATCGCCTTCGGCATTGACCAGGTAACTGGCACCGGCGCTGAACCATTGCCAGCTCACCGATCCATAGATCTCACCAAAACCAATATCTCCCTCGGCATCCGGATAGGCGTAATAGATATAGCCGACATCGTAGCCTATGTCGTCGACCGAACCGGCGAAGCCCGCGTACAAGTCCATTTCATAGCTGGTGCTGGCGGCATCGCCGAAATCGATATTAGACAGCCAGGTGCCGGCATAAAAGCCGGTGTCGGAGGCGTAGTCGATGCCACCGGATACCGCTGCCCCATCATCCGACTGGGTAATACCGCGCCAATAATAGTTAGAGCTGGCGGCGACGTTGGCGGTGACTTCCGCCTGGCTGGCCAGCGGGGTGAGGGACAGTGCCAACAAAGCCAGCACCGGCGCGTATTTCTTTTTATTCATTTTCTCATTCCTGTAGTAACGCTGTGTTGAATACTTAGTTGGCAAGGCGTGTGCCAATAACGGAATATTTTTTAAAAGTTACTATTTTTCAGATGCTTGTTGGTGTTTTGGGCTGTGTTGGCTGGTGGGCGGGGAAGTGCAGATGCACTCAGGTGGTGCATATATTATGCTTTTGCACTCATTTTAACCAATGGTGCTGCATAGAGGTTCTAGTTTGGTTTTGCTGGTGGTATTGGTTGTTAAATTAAGATCTTGTCGCGGTGGGTGAGCGGGTTAAGAAAATAGTCCGGTGAACTATTTTTAGCAAGCGAACGCCTTGAGCCAGCGAAAGGCCGGGGACGGCGTCCAAAGAGGGAGTGATTAATTTGGATGCAAGTAATTCGTGGGTTCCTGTTCGTGACGAAGTTACGGCATACATGCCTCCACCTCCTCGCGTTGCGAAGCGGTGCTTCGGTCACTCGTCGCCCCCGCTTATCGCAGAGCTCTTCGCCTTCAAGCGGCGAGAGTGCAATTATTCACTCTCTTATTTCCGCTTTCAGCCATGCCTCGCTGTCTTAGCCACGCTTCGCAGCAAAAGCCGAGATCGAAAGCGCGAATTTTAACGGGATTAGGCTGATACATCGGTGTTTCAATTTAGGTCAACGCAATCTGTAAGTTCGACTAGAGCGAAAAGTGGACAAAAGAAAAGTCCTACACTTTTTGAGCTTGGTCGGTAAGGGAGGGCATTTAGGAATGAATTGACTCCACCCCCTTTTTCCACTTTTCGTTAAAATTCCGCTTCAACTTTGAGTTAGAATTGTCTTTCGAGCAAAAGTGATTCAAAAAGCCATCGTATTCATCCAGCAATAGCACATCACTAGGGTAAAGATCAGCATAAAATGAGTAGTATTCATATAGCTTGAGGCCATCAACATTTACAGGTAAATCATTGTCTAATCTCAAACCAAAAATAAAAGGTTCTATGCTTACTCCATGCACATAGATAATTTTACAACTGTCATTAATATCAAGAGGCTCTACGTAGGTATTTTTAGAGAACAATTCATCTCGGTCAAAATCAAAAAATGATAAAATATCAAAAGTACCAGATTTATCTCTTACTTCGCCAAAATAACTTTCCAGTTTTACAGAGTTATTGGAAACTGTGTCATCGCTCCTTAATAAGCTTTCAACTTCCGTTAGTTTAACTCGACTATAGCCTGCGTTGAGACCGACTGATTCAAATCTTACGTTTGAAAAAAAGCAATCTAGCAGTTGCGTTGTACCAACTTGCGAATACTTTATTTCATCATACCAACTGCTTGCGCAAAACTCCTGATATGAATCATCAGCGTGTACTTGTGAAAATATAATGGGCAACACAAGTAGCACTTTTAATAATTTTGATATCATTAGTACAATCGTACCTCTAATTATTGAGCCTATATTCAAGCAGATGCCGATATGGCTTTGGGGTTCTGTATTATAGGCGCCCTTGCTAACGCTGTGTAGATACATATTTCTTAAAACTACTTTCGAGCGTCAGCTAATGGCACTTAGCGGCCTATAAGGCATCTCAAAACTAACAGGTATCGATCTCCCGTTTTGATTCGCGCTGGAGAAATCGGCTTTTGTTGTGGAGTGTGCTTGAGACAGCGAGATAGGGATATCGAGCTAGGTTTACCGAGGTAGGACACCTCGTTAAACCATGTTGAAAGCAAAGCGGAACGTTTAACAAAACCCTGAGTTCGTAAGCATAAGCGAATCACGGGCGCCCTAGGAGTCGTTAGAGGAAATGGGCGCGCATTTCCTCTGACTTGAAGTCGCCAACGCGACAATTACTAACTGTTACCCAAAAATAGCCCGCATCAAGCTAATGGTATCCGCCACACTGCGGCCTTTTTCCACTTCACTGATAATAGAATCACGCTTTGCGCGAATATGCTCGGGCATGCCTTCTTCGGCCAGGGCGCGGTCAACCAGCATGGCCGCCGATTCTTTTGAGCGCTTTCTCGCCGTACTATTGGCGCTGGCCGGACTCGCCTTAGGCTTGTGTAACAGCTTAAAGTAGTTGGATTGCTCCATGGCGTTTTTATCGAAGTAGTAGAACAGACACGGAAGCAGGGCCTTAATATCGGCCAGGCGCTGTTCCTGCTCGTTGTCTCCGTGCGCCATGGCGAACCAGGGCTGGCGGGCCAGGGTGCAAACGATATCTTGCCAGTAGCGTTCGAAGTCACGGTTATTCAACCTAGCCACATTGAGTGCTGCGCACAGGATATCGCTTTTGCTATTGGTGATTGGCGTGAACACATCGGGGCGGCGCATCGCCAATAGGCGGGTGGCCGGTGCCAGGGTCGGCTTGTCATCGCTGCCGCTAAAGAGTTGCAGATAAGCAAGCACAAAGGCCTGGTAATGCTCAAGGCTGACTTCGTCGGTAAGCGGGATATGCGCCAGGGCTGCCTCGACCGCCTGCGGTTGATCATCAAGAATTTGCGCAAAGGCCTTGTTGTTTTTGATGCCGGCGAAGAACTCCACATCAAAGCGATAAACCGCAGGGTCATGAGCGGCGGTGTGTTTGCCGACAAAGGCAAGACGATCTTCCTTACTCATTTCCTGTAACGGCGTCTCTTTAATGCTGGCGATATGCTCGGCTAAACTCAGGTGCTCATCTAACAGTACGCGCTCCTGATGCTGCTCCAGATACGCGCAGATCACCGGCCAAGGGGCGATGCGCAGGGTCTTTAGCTGTAAAAAGCTAATCGCATCCTTTAGCTGGGCTTGTAGTTTTTTGACCGTGGGCAGTTGCGTTGGCTCAAGTAAATCAAAGTTTAGGCGCTCGGTGGCCACTTCTAGCAGCTCGTAGGCCCAGCCGAGAAAGTCTTCAGGGTGGTTCTCTACTTTTACCGCCATCAGGTTAAGGCTAATGTCGGCCGCCTGTTTGAGGATATTCTGATAAATCTGACTTTCTTGTTCTGCCAGCGCCATTTTTGATGGCGAGATAAGCAACTTCTTCATGCTAGGTACTACAGCTCCGCTTGATACATTACAGCCCGTCAATAACGGGGCTGTGCATCATACTGAGATTGAGTTTTGTTGCAATATTGACATTTGTGTAATTAACGCCCAGCACCTAAGGGCTGAGGTACAGGGAGTAAGCAAACGGCGTATTGCTTGTTGATTAGCGGTGCAACTATCATCATATATTCATCCATCTTGACTACAATTACACTTTTATAGCCAATAGGTTATGCTAAAAGGCGATAAACCAAATAGTGTTTTCTAAAAAGGACGAGGTTAAGCATGAAAACCCTTGCCAAGGTATTAGGTATTATTATTGTTGTGATCATCGGCTTGTTGATCGCAATTCCATTTTTTATCCCCGTCGATGCCATTTTCACTAAGGTGTCCGAAGAGGTGGAGAAAACCACCGGCCGTACTCTGACCATAGCCGGCGATAAAGACTTAGCGATATTCCCGTCGTTACGTCTGGAGCTTAATGATGTCAGCTTCAGCAATATGGCCGACGGCTCGCGCGCCAATATGGCGACCATGAAGCAGCTTGATATCCACATCCCATGGAGTTCGTTGTTCTCCGGTGAGGTGAAGCTGGATAAGTTTGTTATTCGCGAGCCGGATGTGTTGCTGGAGACCAATGCACAAGGCAAGGGCAACTGGCAGTTGTTCGACAAGGTGGCCGAGCAGCAACCGCAGCAAACCCAGTCTGGGCAAATAAGCCTTCCCGAAAGTTTCGATGTCGAACTTGGTGAAGTGGCCATTTATGGCGGTCAATTTACCTACCTTGATGGCCAAACCGGTGCCAAGCAGCAAATCTCTGATTTGGAGTTGGCGGTGTTGTTGGAATCACTGCGTAAACCACTTGAGCTTAAAGGGGGTGTGACCTATATGGCGCAACGCTTTAACCTGGATCTGGTGGTCGATAACCCCATTAAAGCCATTGAAGGGCGCTCATTTGCGGTGACCAAATCGGTTGATTCTGAACTGGTAAACCTTGAATTCAAGGGGCAAATAGCTGAGCAGGGCCAAAGCATCACGGGGACTCTGCACCTTGATGGCGACTCTGTAAAAGACATTGCCAAGTGGCAGGGCGTTGAGCTAAACGCCAAGGATAATGCCTTTAATGCATTTAGCGTCGATGGCGCCATGCAGTTGCAAGGACAATCTTTCACCATTAACAAACTTGTGGCCAAGCTGGATGAGCTAGCCATCGAAGGTATGAGTACCATCAACCTGGGTGAGCGTTTGGCGATTAATGCCAATGTGGATCTGGGCATGTTGGACCTAAACCCGTATCTACCTGAACCAACTGAAGCAGCAGCAACGCCGGCAGAAAAACCGGCCGAGGAAGCCAAGGCCGAGCCCATTGTTTGGGATGATACCAAGATGGACCTATCGGCATTAAACAGTCTGGATGCAAATGTGGTGGTACGCTCAAGTGGTTTAAAGGCGCGCGACATCACTCTGGGTGAAAACCAGTTCACACTGAAACTGCAAAATGCCGTGGCAAATTTAAGCCTGGATAAGTTCGTGGCCTACGAAGGTCAGGGTAAGGGCACTGTAATGCTCAATGCCAAGCAGGTGCCGTATCAGATCAATACCAACTTTAGTCTGGCCGGCATTGATGCTGAGCCTTTGCTTACCGATGCGGCCAAGTTCGATAAGCTGATGGGTAAGGGCTCCCTTGATTGGCAGTTGAGCACACGCGGGCAAAGTCAAAAAGACTTTGTGAATGCCTTAGCCGGTACACTGAGCTTTAACTTTGCCGATGGTGCGGTTAAAGGTGCTAACGTGGCCGAACTGGTGCGTAAAGCCAAGGAACTGATCAAGGGTAACACCGCGGCACTGGCCGATGGTTTAAATACCGGCTACGATGAGTCGCAAAAAACCGACTTTACCGCCCTAACGGGTAGTATGACGTTTACCAAGGGCGTAGGGACTAACTCAGATCTGTCTTTGCAGAGCCCGCTTATTCGCATCAGTGGTGAAGGCGAGGTGGACTTACCGGCGACTAAGGTGAATTATCGTCTGGTTACCGGCATTGTTGATTCCATCGAAGGCCAGGGCACCACGGATGAGAGCACTGGCTTTAAAATCCCAATGCGCATCAAGGGTCCTTTCCATGATGTGGGTATTAGCCTAGATGTGGCTGATGCGGCCAAAGAAGAAGCCAAAGAAAAAGTTAAAGACAAGGTAAAAGATAAACTCAAAGGCTTGTTTGGTGGTTAATTGACCCCATATCGATATTCAGCAACAGGGCGCTTTAAGCGCCCTGTTTGTTTTGTAACCAGTTGAACATTGGTGCAATTCAATGACAGCAAGGATAAAGGGGTCGACATCGAGGCGTTTGCCGTAGGCAAATAGGCGTGTAGATACAGCCCCTTGGCCGGGAAATTAATTAAAAATTAGCCTACCTTTTGTGCGTCATTACTGATACAATTGCCCGCCCTCAGACGTCATGTGACCTAAAAATTGCCTGATATTTGAGCGGAAACGATATTTAATGCCTTAATTTTTAAAGAAATTTAGGCTGTTTGTAACTACACCGGAGCATCTAAAATGATCCAAATGCAAACTCAGCTGGACGTTGCTGATAACAGCGGCGCTCGCAAAGTGCAGTGTATTAAAGTCCTTGGCGGTTCACACCGTCGTTACGCATCGGTTGGTGACATCATTAAGGTTTCTGTTAAAGAAGCTATTCCTCGCGGTAAAGTGAAGAAAGGTGATGTTAAAAACGCAGTAGTTGTGCGTACCAAAAAAGGCGTTCGTCGTCCAGACGGTTCTTTGATCCGTTTCGATAGCAATGCTGCAGTTATCCTTAACGATAACCTTCAGCCAATCGGAACTCGTATCTTCGGCCCTGTGACTCGTGAACTTCGTACTGAAAAGTTCATGAAGATCGTTTCACTAGCACCAGAAGTACTATAAGGAGTCGATCATGGCAGCAAAAATCCGTCGTGATGACGAAGTAATCGTACTAGCCGGTAAAGACAAAGGTAAGCGCGGTAAAGTGCTTTCAGTTGTAACTGAAACTGGTCGAGTATTTGTTGAAGGCGTAAACCTTATCAAGAAGCACCAAAAGCCGGTTCCTCAGTTGAACCAAGCTGGCGGTATTGTTGAGAAAGAAGCGTCTATCGACGTATCAAACGTTGCGATCTACAACTCGGAAACGGGTAAAGCAGATCGTGTGGGTTTCAAGTTTGAAGATGGCAAGAAAGTGCGTATCTTCAAATCTACTGGTAAAACTATTTAATAGTTGGAGTAGACGATGGCGAAACTGCATGAAGTATACAAAGACAAAGTAGTAGCAGAACTTCAACAGAAGTTTGGTTACAGCTCTGTCATGCAAGTCCCTCAGATCGAAAAGATCACATTAAACATGGGTGTGGGCGAAGCCCTAGCTGACAAGAAAATTCTAGAAAACGCTGTTGCGGACCTAGAAGCAATCTCTGGTCAGAAGCCTCTAATCACTAAAGCTCGCAAGTCAGTTGCAGGCTTTAAGATTCGTGAAGGTTACCCAATTGGTTGTAAAGTAACCCTACGTGGCGAGCGTATGTGGGACTTTTTTGAGCGTTTGGTTTCAATCGCTATCCCGCGTATTCGCGATTTCCGTGGTGTAAGCGCTAAGTCTTTTGACGGTCGCGGTAACTACAGCATGGGCGTACGTGAGCAAATCATCTTCCCAGAAATTGATTACGATAAAGTAGATCGCGTTCGCGGTCTTGATATCACTATCACTACTTCTGCGAAAACGAATGATGAAGGCCGTGCGTTGTTAGAAGCGTTTAACTTCCCATTCAAGAAATAAGGGTAGGGTTATGGCAAAGAATTCAATGAAAGCGCGCGAAGCAAAGCGCACTAAGTTAGTAGCACAGTACGCTGAAAAGCGTGCAGCTCTTAAAGCTATCATCAGCGATGTTAATTCATCAGATGAAGAGCGTTGGGACGCGGTTCTGAAACTTCAGAGTCTACCGCGTGATTCTAGCCCTGCACGTCAACGTAATCGTTGTAACATCACGGGCCGCCCACATGGTTACCTTCGTAAGTTCGGCCTAAGCCGTATCAAATTACGCGAAGCTGCTATGCGCGGTGAAGTTCCTGGCCTTAAAAAGGCTAGTTGGTAATAGAATCACGGGAGTAAGACAATGAGCTTGCAAGATCCTATTGCGGATTTGTTCACACGTATCCGTAACGGCCAGACTGCGAAGAAGGTTTCTGTTTCAATGCCATCTTCAAAGCTGAAAGTAGCAGTTGCTAAAGTGCTAACTGACGAAGGTTATGTATCTGGTTACTCTGTAACTGAAGGTGCTAAGCCTGAACTTGCTATCGAACTTAAGTACTTCGAAGGCAAAGCTGTAATCGAAAACATCCAGCGTGTTAGTCGCCCAGGTCTACGCATCTATAAGAAGCGTGATGAATTACCTAAGGTAATGGGTGGTCTAGGTATCGCTATCGTATCAACTTCTAAAGGCCTAATGACTGACCGTGCCGCACGTAGTGCTGGCGTTGGCGGTGAAATCATTGGCTTTGTAGCGTAATCGGAGGGGACTATGTCGCGTATAGCAAAGGCACCTATTAATGTTCCAGCCGGTGTAGAAATCACGCTAAAAGGCCAGGACATCACAGTTAAAGGTAAGAACGGTGAACTTAGCCGTACGATCCACGAGGCTGTTGAAGTTTCATTCGAAGACAATGTAATCACTACTAACCCAGTTGAAGGCGTTGCTAACGCTTGGGCTCAAGCTGGTACTGCGCGTGCGCTTATCAACAACATGATTGTTGGTGCGAACGACGGTTACGAGAAAAAGCTACAACTAGTAGGTGTTGGTTACCGTGCTGCGGTGAAGGGTAAAGTACTAGATCTAACTCTAGGCTTCTCACACCCAGTAAACTTCGAGATCCCAGAGGGCATCACTATTGAAGCTCCTAGTCAAACTGAGATCGTTGTTAAGGGCGCAGACAAGCAGCTAGTTGGTCAAACTGCTGCGAACATTCGTGCATTCCGTGAGCCAGAGCCTTATAAAGGTAAAGGTGTTCGTTATGCTGACGAATACGTGCGTCGTAAAGAGGCTAAGAAGAAGTAAGGTAAGACGATGGATAAGAAAACAGCTCGTCTACGTCGTGCTAAGCGCACCCGTAGAAATTTTATTGAACAGGGCAAAACTCGCCTTGTTATCCACCGCACGCCACGTCACATTTACGCTCAGGTAATTAGCGCTGAGGGTACTGTACTGGCTGCTGCTTCTACTGTTGAAAAAGCAATTGCTGAAACAGTTAAAGGCACAGGCAACATCGAAGCTGCGCAAGCAGTGGGTAAAGCAGTTGCTGAACGTGCGGCTGAAAAAGGCGTTAGCGCAAGCATCGCTTTTGACCGCAGTGGCTTTAAATATCACGGCCGTGTGAAGGCGCTAGCTGATGCTGCGCGTGAAGCCGGTTTGCAATTCTAGGAGTAGACAATGGCTAACGTAGAAGCAAAGCAACAACAGCCTGATTTGGCTGAAAAGCTAATCGCGGTAAACCGTGTGTCTAAAGTGGTTAAAGGTGGTCGTATCTTTAGCTTCACTGCACTAACAGTAGTTGGTGACGGCGCAGGTAAAGTAGGTTTTGGTTATGGTAAAGCACGTGAAGTTCCTGCTGCTATTCAAAAAGCAATGGAAAAAGCACGTCGCAACATGATCAACGTAGACCTTAAAGGTAATACACTTCAGCACCCTATCAAGGGTCGTCACGCTGGTTCTAAAGTGTACATGCAGCCTGCATCTGAAGGTACAGGTATCATCGCCGGTGGTGCGATGCGTGCAGTACTAGAAGTAGCTGGTGTACAGAACGTATTATCAAAGGCTTACGGTTCGACTAACCCGATCAACGTTGTACGCGCAACAATCGCTGCTCTAGAGAACATGAAGTCTCCAGAAGCAGTTGCTGCGAAACGTGGTCTTAGCGTTGATGAGATTTTGGGGTAAGACACCATGGCAAACACAGTAAAAGTAACTCAAGTACGTAGCTCTATCGGTCGTTTACCGAAGCATAAAGCTACATTACGTGGCCTTGGTTTACGTCGCATCAACCACACTGTAGAGCTAGAAGATACGCCTTCAGTACGTGGTATGATCAACCAAGTTTCTTACATGGTTAAGGTTGAGGGGTAATTCGAATGAATTTGAATACACTTTCTCCTGCTGCGGGTTCTAAAACACCTAAGAAACGTCTTGGTCGTGGTATTGGTTCTGGTCTAGGTAAAACTGGTGGCCGTGGTCACAAAGGTCAGAAATCACGTTCAGGCGGTAAAGTACGCGTTGGTTTTGAAGGCGGTCAAATGCCTATGCAACGTCGTCTACCTAAGTTTGGTTTCACTTCACGTAAGTCGCTTGCGTCTACTGAAGTAAATCTATTCGAAATCGCTAAAGTTGAAGGCGATGTGGTAGATCTAAACGCGTTACAAGCAGCTGGTCTGGTTAAGAAGAACATCCAGTTCGTTAAAGTAGTTAAATCTGGCGAAGTTTCTCGCGCGGTTACCGTTAAAGGTCTTAAAGTGACCAAAGGTGCTCGCGAAGCGATCGAAGCTGCCGGAGGCAAGGTAGAAGAGTAAGGAAGTACTTTATGGCTAAACCAGGTCAAAATATGCAAAGTGCACAAAGTGGGCTTGCGGAGTTGAAGCGCCGTTTACTATTTGTTCTCGGAGCTATCATCATTTACCGTCTAGGTTCATTCGTGCCGATCCCTGGGATTGACGCCGCTGTACTTGCCGAATTCTTCGAGCAACAAAAGGGCACCATTGTTGAAATGTTCAACATGTTCAGCGGTGGTGCGCTTGAGCGTGCTTCAGTGCTTGCACTGGGTATTATGCCGTACATCTCGGCCTCGATTATCATGCAACTATTAACGCACATACATCCTGCGATGATAGAGCTGAAAAAAGAGGGTGAGGCTGGGCGTAAGAAAATTAGCCAGTACACGCGTTATGGTACGCTCGTGCTTGCTACATTCCAATCTATCGGTATTGCCACCGGCTTACCGAACATGATGGAAGGGTTAGTTGTTAACCCAGGCTTTGGTTTCTATTTCACCGCTGTGGTGAGCTTAGTAACCGGCTGTATGTTCCTCATGTGGTTGGGCGAACAAATTACAGAACGTGGTATCGGTAACGGTATCTCTGTGCTGATTTTTGTTGGTATCGTAGCTAACCTGCCGTCTGCTATTGGTTCGACAGCCGAAATGGCGCGCCAAGGTGAATTGAACATTTTGGTACTGGTATTGATTGCGGTAATCGTCTTTGCCGTTACTTACTTGGTGGTATTCTTCGAACGTGGACAACGTCGTATCGTTGTTAACTACGCGAAGCGCCAACAAGGTCGTCAGGTGTACGCTGCACAAAGCACGCACTTGCCGTTAAAAGTGAACATGGCTGGGGTTATTCCACCAATCTTTGCTAGTAGTATCATTCTGTTCCCTGGTACAATTGCAAGCTGGTTCGGCCAGGGTGAAGGTCCTGTAGCTGACGTGTTACAAGCTATCTCAACAGCGTTGACCCCAGGTCAGCCTCTGTATGCGATGGTCTTGGCAGCGGCTATTATCTTTTTCTGCTTTTTCTATACTGCGTTGGTGTTCAACCCGCGTGAAACTGCAGATAACCTGAAAAAGTCTGGTGCATTTATTCCAGGTATTCGTCCAGGTGAGCAGACATCGAAATACATTGATAAAGTAATGACACGCCTGACATTGGCAGGTGCCTTGTATATTACCTTTATCTGTCTGGTGCCCGAGTTTATGACCATGGCATGGCAAACGCCATTCTACTTCGGCGGTACATCAATTTTGATTATCGTTGTTGTGATCATGGACTTTATGGCACAAGTACAGACCCATCTGATGTCACATCAGTATGATTCTGTGCTGAAAAAAGCAAACCTTAAAGGCTACGGCCGCTAAGGTTGGTTTACGGAGTTGAGTAATGAAAGTACGTGCTTCCGTTAAGAAAATCTGCCGTAACTGCAAAGTAATCAAGCGTGCTGGTGTAGTACGTGTGATCTGCAGTGAGCCTAAGCACAAGCAAAGGCAAGGCTAATTAAACAGTCATGCAGGCTGAGTATCCTACTCGGCCTGTGTTTTTCATATTGGTTTGGTTATCGCTTGAGTATCCTTACGGGCTTTTCAAGAAGATGATTACCAAACTTTAAAATAGGAGATGTGTTAGTGGCCCGTATAGCTGGCATTAACGTTCCTGATCATAAACATGCGGTTATTGGTTTAACTTCAATTTATGGTGTAGGTAAAACTCGCGCTAAGGCGATCTTAGCTGCGACTGGTATCGCCGAGACCACAAAAATCGGTGAACTTTCTGACGAAACACTTGACGTACTTCGTGAAGAAGTTGGCAAGTACACTGTAGAAGGTGATCTTCGTCGTGAAGTTACTTTGAACATCAAGCGTCTTATGGACCTTGGTTGCTTCCGTGGCTTACGTCACCGTCGTTCGCTACCACTACGTGGTCAGCGTACTAAGACTAACGCGCGTACTCGTAAGGGTCCTCGCAAGCCTATCAAGAAATAAGGTGGGGTAAGTTATGGCTAAAGCACCAATTCGTCGTAAGAAGGTAAAAAAACAAGTTGCTGATGGTATGGCTCACGTTCATGCTTCTTTCAACAACACTATTGTTACTATTACAGACCGTCAAGGTAATGCACTTTCATGGGCAACTGCCGGTGGTTCAGGTTTCCGTGGTTCACGTAAATCTACGCCATTCGCTGCTCAGGTAGCTGCAGAGCGCGCAGGTACTGCTGCTCAAGAATACGGTTTAAAGAACCTAGAAGTTTTCATTAAAGGTCCAGGTCCAGGCCGTGAGTCTGCTGTACGTGCATTGAACGCTGCTGGTTTCCGTATCACCAACATCACTGACGTGACGCCAATCCCTCATAATGGTTGTCGTCCACCGAAGAAACGTCGCGTATAACAATAGGTTAGGAGAAAGAACATGGCAAGATATTTGGGCCCTAAGCTCAAGCTAAGTCGTCGTGAAGGTACTGACCTGTTCCTTAAGAGCGGCGTACGAGCTATCGACTCTAAGTGTAAACTAGAGACCGCACCAGGTCAGCACGGCGCCCGTAAGGGTCGTCTATCTGACTACGGTCTACAGCTACGTGAAAAGCAAAAAGTTCGTCGTATGTACGGCATCCTTGAAAAGCAATTCCGTAACTACTACAAAGAAGCTGCTCGCCTTAAAGGCAACACAGGTGAAAACCTACTTCAGCTTCTAGAGCAACGTCTAGACAATGTTGTATATCGCATGGGTTTTGCAAGCACACGTGCTGAAGCGCGTCAGCTAGTAAGCCACAAAGCGATTATGGTTAATGGTCGTGTTGTTAACATTCCTTCTTTCAACGTTACTCCTGAAGATCAGGTAGAAATCCGTGAGAAGTCGAAGAAACAAGCGCGTATCGTAGCAGCTCTAGAATTGGCTGAGCAACGTGAAAAGCCAACTTGGGTTGAAGTTGACGGTAAGAAAATGGAAGGTACTTTCAAGCGCCTACCTGAGCGTTCTGATCTGTCTGCGGACATTAACGAACAACTAATCGTCGAACTTTACTCGAAGTAAAGTTAAGAGTTAAGAGAGGATAAAATGCAGGGTTCTGTAACCGAATTCCTAAAACCAAGGTTAGTCGATATCGACGCTATCAACCCGACTCGTTCAAAAGTGGTTCTTGAGCCGCTTGAGCGTGGTTTTGGTCACACTCTAGGAAACGCACTACGTCGTATTCTGTTGTCATCTATGCCTGGATGTGCAGTTACCGAGGTAGAAATTGATGGCGTTTTACATGAGTACAGCGCGAAAGAAGGCGTACAAGAAGACATCATTGAAATCCTGCTAAACCTGAAAGGGTTGGCGGTAAATATCGAAGGCAAAGATGAAGTTTTTCTGACCCTGACTAAATCTGGTGTAGGCCCTGTGACTGCGGCAGATATTCAGCACGATGGCGACGTAACAATCGCTAACCCTGATCACGTAATTTGTCACCTAACGACAAATAACAGCGAGATCAGCATGCGTATTCGTGTTGAGCGTGGTCGTGGTTATGTACCAGCGTCTAGCCGCGTATCCTCTGAAGACGATGAGCGTCCAATCGGCCGTCTGTTGCTAGATGCATCATTCAGTCCGGTTGAGCGTATTGCGTACTCGGTTGAATCAGCACGTGTTGAACAACGTACTGACTTAGACAAGCTAATCATTGATATGGAAACGAACGGCACTTTAGATCCTGAAGAAGCGATCCGCCGTGCGTCGACTATTCTTGCTGAGCAACTAGAAGCATTCGTAGACTTACGTGATGTTTCTGAGCCAGAAGAGAAAGAAGAGAAGCCAGAATTCGATCCTATTCTGCTTCGTCCAGTTGATGATCTTGAACTAACAGTTCGTTCAGCAAACTGCTTGAAAGCCGAGCAAATTCAATATATCGGTGATTTAGTACAGCGTACCGAAGTTGAGCTTCTTAAGACACCTAACCTAGGTAAGAAGTCTCTAACTGAGATCAAAGACGTGCTTGCATCACGTGGTCTTTCTCTGGGCATGCGCCTAGAAAACTGGCCGCCAGCAAGCCTAGCTGAGTAATCTAGATCACTATATTTAGTTTAGTTAGAAGGATAGGGTCATGCGCCATCGTAAGAGTGGTCGTCAATTAAACCGTAACAGCAGCCATCGCAAAGCGATGTTCAGCAATATGGCTGGTTCTTTGGTGAAGCACGAAATCATCAAAACAACATTGCCTAAAGCGAAAGAGCTGCGCCGTGTAATTGAACCTTTAATCACACTGGCTAAGACTGATAGCGTAGCAAACCGTCGTTTAGCGTTTGCTCGCACGCGTGATAAAGAAGTTGTTGGTAAGTTGTTCAGCGAGATCGGTCCTCGCTACGAAAGCCGTCCTGGTGGCTACACTCGTATTTTGAAGTGTGGTTTCCGTGCTGGCGACAACGCACCAATGGCTTACATTGAACTAGTAGATCGCCCAGTTGCGACTGAAGAAGTTCAAGAAGACGTGCAGTCTGCAGAGTAAGTCTTAAAAAGACATAAAAAGCCGAGCTTATGCTCGGCTTTTTCTTTATATGAACTAAATTAAAGTTTTAACTCTTCTATATATAGCTATTCAGCTAAACCTTTCTCTATATAAAACAAGCCAAATGTAAAAAAATAGATCCAAATTAGATCTTTAACCGTTAAATATGGCGCTTTTAGCCTTATTTTTGTTCAAACGATATATTTTTCGCAATTTTCTTTAAAAAAGGGCTTGCGTCGAAATCGAATCTCACTATAATGCGACCCCACTGAGACGGCAGGCAGCAACGCATAGCGAGGCGCTAGCGACTCAGAGAGTCAAGTAAAACTGAGTTTTAAGAAACTTTAAACTTTCTCAAAATTAAGTGTTGACAAAAAATCAGGGTTGAGTAGAATGCACAGCCCTCGAGACGCGAAAGCAACTCGAAACGTTCTTTAAAAATATGAAGCAATCATCTTTGTGGGC
>NZ_PQCC01000012.1 GCF_002964785.1 Pseudoalteromonas sp. T1lg48 | reverse complement strand
AATAAGGCCCTGACGATGTTCTACTTTCACATGGCAAATGCCACACTATCATCGACGCTGTTTCGTTTCACTTCTGAGTTCGGCATGGGGTCAGGTGGTTCCAAAACGCTATGGTCGTCAGGAAAAAATTGTAAATTCGGAAAGCTTTATAAGTAAGTGTCTACTTCAGTCTTAATTTCTAACTTCTAACTTAACAGTCTCACACCATTTTGGTGTTGTATGGTTAAGCCTCACGGGT
>NZ_PQCC01000011.1 GCF_002964785.1 Pseudoalteromonas sp. T1lg48 | reverse complement strand
TCTACGATTGATGCTACAACACCAGCACCAACTGTACGACCACCTTCACGGATCGCGAAACGTAGACCTTCGTCCATCGCGATTGGGCAGATTAGTTCTACAGTCATCTTGATGTTGTCACCAGGCATTACCATTTCTACGCCGTCTGGTAGTTGGATGTCACCAGTTACGTCAGTTGTACGGAAGTAGAACTGTGGACGGTAGCCTTTGAAGAATGGCGTGTGACGGCCACCTTCGTCTTTAGATAGTACGTATACTTCTGCTTCGAACTTAGTGTGCGGGTTGATTGAACCAGGAGCAGCTAGTACTTGGCCACGCTCAACTTCGTCACGCTTAGTACCACGTAGAAGGGCACCGATGTTCTCACCAGCACGACCTTCGTCTAGAAGCTTACGGAACATCTCAACACCTGTACAAGTTGTCTTCGTAGTTTCTTTGATACCTACGATTTCAACTTCGTCGTTCACGTTGATGATACCGGCTTCAACACGACCAGTTACAACTGTACCACGACCCTGGATTGAGAATACGTCTTCGATAGGCATGATGAATGGCTTATCGATGTCACGCTCTGGCTCTGGGATGTAAGTATCTAGCGCTTCTGCAAGCTCGATGATCTTGTCTTCCCACTCTTTCTCGCCTTCAAGCGCTTTAAGAGCTGAACCTTGGATTAGTGGTAGGTCGTCACCTGGGAAGTCGTACTCAGAAAGAAGTTCACGAACTTCCATTTCTACTAGCTCTAGTAGCTCTTCGTCGTCAACCATGTCACATTTGTTCATGAATACGATGATGTAAGGTACACCAACCTGACGAGAAAGTAGGATGTGCTCACGAGTCTGAGGCATAGGACCGTCAGTCGCAGCTACTACTAAGATCGCGCCGTCCATCTGAGCAGCACCAGTGATCATGTTTTTAACGTAGTCAGCGTGTCCAGGACAGTCAACGTGCGCGTAGTGGCGAGTTGGAGTGTCGTACTCAACGTGTGAAGTTGAGATTGTGATACCACGCTCACGCTCTTCTGGAGCGTTATCGATTGATGCGAAGTCTTTTGCTGTACCACCGTATACTTTTGCAAGTACGTTAGTGATTGCTGCAGTTAGAGTTGTTTTACCGTGGTCAACGTGGCCGATTGTACCTACGTTTACGTGCGGTTTTACGCGTTCAAACTTTTCTTTTGCCAT
>NZ_PQCC01000010.1 GCF_002964785.1 Pseudoalteromonas sp. T1lg48 | reverse complement strand
GAAGTAGGATGTTCTACTTTCACATGGCAAATGCCACACTATCTTTGACCGGGGGCGCCTAGCCGGGGCCGGCCATCCGGCTGTTTCGTTTCACTTCTGAGTTTGGGTGACGAGAAACCGAAGCCCCGCTTCGCAGTTCGAGGAAGTGAGCGCATGGATGCGCGAAGGGGAGATACTTCATGGATGAATTGATTGCACCCAGGCTGATAATTTTAAAACGCCA
>NZ_PQCC01000009.1 GCF_002964785.1 Pseudoalteromonas sp. T1lg48 | reverse complement strand
CCTCGCTATGCGTTGCTGCCTGCCGTCTCAGTGGGGTCGCATTATAGGGAGATTCGATTTCGACGCAAGCCCTTTTTTAAAGAAAATTGCGAAAAATAGATCGTTTGCAGTTAAATTGAGCATAACGACTCAAAAACATACAAAAAACCACCTAACGGTGGCTTTTTGGCGGGGTTTTAATTGCTAATGGTCAGTTTCCATCCAGCCTTTCGCTGGTAGAGTGACTCTTGCTGTAGCTCACTGAACATCAGGGGATGCGCATCTAACCACTGCTTATCTATATAGAGTGTCAACGCATTATCATATTCTTTAATTACCAGCTCGGGCAAAACATCATTTTTTCGGCGCATTGACAGAATTACCGCTACTCGTAATAACCGTACTAACTGGGCAGCCAGATTTTCATGAGCACCCAGCGATTCGAAGTCACCGGCTAATACATCGCCTTTATGGAAACGAACTAGTTTTGCCACTAGGTTATGCTGTTGTTTGGTAAACCCGGGCATATCGGTATTTCTGATGATATAGGCACCATGCTTTGGGTATTGCTTATATTCAATTAATAAACCTACTTCATGCAACATGGCTGCAGCGGTCAATAACCCATGATCCGCCTCACTAAGTTGCCAGGGCTTACTTAACTGCGCTAACAATAGTTTAGCAATACAGGCAACCCGTTCGCCTTGTCCACGATCCACATGATAGCGGGTAATAAAACTGTCTATGGTGCGTTGGCGAATATCCTGGCGCTGCAATTGCGGCACCATGCTATAAAGCACGCCTTCGCGCAGTGCTCCACCGGCTAAGCCCATGACACTAACCTGTAAGCTCTCAAAGATGGCTATAAGAATCGCGAGTCCAGACACAAAGACTAAACGACGCTCTTCGCTCAACCCAGGAAGTTGAAGCTGATCGATCGATGCGTATCGGGTTGTTAATTGGCGAATATCAAGCAGCTTATCCAGTGTCAGGGTTTCATCTTGGCGCTGAGCAATCATGATTTCTTGAATAGCCTGAACCGTACCGGAAGCCCCGGCAGCATAGTCCCACCCGGTCGCTTTATAGAGGGCGATAATGGGTTGCAGGGTGTGTTTAGCCGCCTTGATGGCATTGTCATAGTTGCTATCACTGAGCAAACCATCTTTAAAGTAATGCTCAAGGTAGGTTACGCAGCCCATATGCAAGCTAGTGTAATGAATGGCTTGTTGGCCTTCTCCTATGACTATTTCTGTGCTGGCGCCGCCGATATCAATTACCAACTGCTTACCGCTACAGGCCGATGTATGAGCCACACCCTGGTAGATGGTTTTCGCTTCTTCTTCACCGCTGATAACATTGATAGGATGACCGAGGATTTGTTCAGCGCGATGGCGAAACTCATCGGCATTTGTTGCCAAACGTAACGTTGCAGTAGCGACGATGCGCACCTGAGCTGCAGGAATATCCTGCAACCGCTCGGCAAATAGGGCTAAACACTCCCAGCCACGCTCCATAGCTTCCTGACTCAGTTGCATGCTGCCATCCAACCCCGCAGCCAAACGCACTTTGCGCTTTACCCGGCCTATGGTCTGTAACGAGCCTGCCACTGTTTTGGCAATCAACATATGAAAGCTATTGGAGCCAAGATCGATTACCGCATATAAATCATCTTGGAGAGAAGAATTCACCACGTACTTACCTCTAAAAAAGCTTGGCCCGGGGCCAAGCTTGCACGCCGTAGCGACGTGTTGTCATGCTAGTAGGCTAACGTCCTTGCCCATGGCGGCGACGACCTTGCCCATGTCCTTGGTTTTTACCTCGTGAACGCCCTTGCGGCTCACGACGTTTAATTGTTTTAGGAACCGTAAGATCATCCAACAGCGCCGTTTTATCATAATGAGACACTGGGATATTGTGCTCAATATAGTCTTCAATCTCTTGCAGGTTGTAGGCGTATTGCTCACAGGCAAAGCTGATAGCATGGCCTGATGCCCCTGCACGACCGGTACGGCCAATACGATGCACGTAATCTTCGCAATCATCCGGAAGGTCGTAGTTGAACACATGACTTACTTCAGGAATATGCAAACCACGCGCGGCAACGTCCGTAGCAACTAAAAGATCCAGACTGCCCTTGGCAAACTGTGCCAACGTTGCTTGTCTCTTTTTCTGGTTCACGTCACCGGTAAGAAGGCCGACGCGATGACCATCCGCCTTTAACCAGGCATACAACTTTTCACAAACGTGCTTGGTATTGGCAAAGACAATGGCTTTTTCTGGCCACTCTTCTTCGATCAAGGTGAGCAGCAGCTTCATTTTGTCGTCTTGTGACGGATGAAACAACTCTTCCTCGATCCGCTTGCCGGTTTTCACGTCCGGCTCAATTTGCACATGCTCCGGGTTGGTCATATGCTCGAATGCTAACTCTTGAACACGATAAGACAGGGTTGCCGAAAATAGCAGATTTAGACGTTCGGTCGCTTCAGGCATGCGGCGGAACATATAACGGATATCTTTAATAAAGCCGAGGTCGAACATGCGATCCGCTTCATCCAGTACCACAACCTCGATGTCGTTAAGGGTATAGCACCCTTGTTTATACAGGTCGATAAGGCGTCCCGTGGTACCAATTAAAATATCGACACCTTTTTCTAGCTGCGCCCGTTGTTTTTCGTAATCTTCGCCACCATATAATAAACCTAGTTTAAGATTACAGTGCGGTGCTAAGATTTTTGCATCTTTGTGGATCTGAATCGCAAGCTCCCGTGTGGGAGCCATGATCAGGGCTCTTGGTTGCTGACCCGACGGCTTTTGACTCTGCAATAAGTGATGACAGGTGGCGGTAAGAAACGCCAGTGTTTTACCTGTGCCAGTTTGCGCTTGGCCCGCAATGTCGCGGCCAGCCTCAACATAGGGCATACACTTCGCCTGAATAGGCGTGCAGTATTCAAAGCCACTTGCTTGCAATCCGGCAACCACCTCCGGAGCTAAAGCAAAGTCTGCAAATTTTTTATCGGTTAAATGTGTCTTATTCATAGCGATAAAGCATAACGCTTAAACTTGCAATAAGAAACAAGAGTGTTTAAATACGCACTAAATAAATTCGCCAAATTTAACGGAGAGCGTGATGAGCGATAAAATTATCCAATTAACAGACGACAGCTTTGAGGCTGACGTAATGCAATCAGACAAGCCTGTACTAGTCGACTTTTGGGCTGAGTGGTGCGGACCTTGTAAAATGATTGCCCCTATTCTTGACGATGTAGCTGGCGAGTTTGAAGGCCGAGTGACTATCGGCAAATTGAATATCGACCAAAACGCAGGCACACCGCCTAAGTTCGGTATCCGCGGTATTCCAACTTTACTGCTGTT
The DNA here is from genome assembly GCF_002964785.1 of Pseudoalteromonas sp. T1lg48. Taxonomy (GTDB): domain Bacteria; phylum Pseudomonadota; class Gammaproteobacteria; order Enterobacterales; family Alteromonadaceae; genus Pseudoalteromonas. Next base: position 28,804 of record NZ_PQCC01000009.1, on the reverse strand, counting down.
CAAAGACGGTCAGGTTGCCGCCACTAAAGTAGGTGCACTTTCTAAAGCTCAGCTAGTTGAGTTCTTAGAAAACAACATCTAAGTATCGATTATAAAAAAAGGGCGCTCGCCCTTTTTTTATATGACATTTTGTATAAAGACTGGACGATAAGCCACTGAGCTGCTAGTTTATAACCCCAACAATTCCAAGTTTATCCAAATAACCTCACTCGAAGTACTTCCATTTCGAGACGATAAATAGTTAAAGAACCCACCAATATGCATTTACGCGAACTGAAAGACAAGTCTATAAAAGAGCTTGTAAACCTAGCCGAGTCTATGGGCCTAGAAAACGTAGCCCGCCTAAGAAAACAAGACATTATCTTTGCCATCCTGAAAGCGCACGCAAAAAGCGGCGAAAATATTTACGGTGGCGGTGTATTAGAAATCCTGCAAGACGGTTTCGGTTTCTTACGTAGCTCAGAAGCTTCGTACCTTGCCGGTCCAGACGATATTTATGTATCTCCAAGCCAAATTCGTCGATTCAGTTTGCGCACGGGCGACAGCATTGCCGGTCTAATTCGCCCACCTAAAGACGGCGAGCGCTATTTTGCCCTGCTCAAAGTTAACGAAGTTAACTTTGATAAGCCGGAAAACTCACGCACCAAGATTTTATTCGAGAACTTAACACCACTGCATGCCAACGAACGTTTGCGCATGGAGCGTGGTAACGGCAGTACCGAAGATATTACCGCCCGTGTTCTCGACCTTGCAGCACCAATTGGTAAAGGCCAGCGCGGCCTATTGGTTGCACCGCCGAAGGCCGGTAAAACCATGCTGCTACAGAATATTGCCCAGTCTATTAGCTATAACCATCCTGATTGTGAGCTGATGGTATTGCTTATCGATGAGCGCCCGGAAGAAGTAACGGAAATGCAGCGTCTGGTAAAGGGCGAAGTAATTGCATCAACCTTCGATGAGCCGGCCAGCCGTCACGTACAGGTTGCGGAAATGGTGATCGAAAAGGCAAAACGCCTGGTTGAGCATAAAAAAGACGTGATCATCCTACTGGATTCAATTACCCGTTTAGCTCGAGCCTACAACACAGTGATCCCGTCATCGGGTAAAGTACTCACTGGTGGTGTTGACGCCAATGCCCTACATAAACCGAAACGCTTCTTCGGTGCAGCACGTAACGTTGAGGAAGGCGGCAGCCTGACCATCATCGCCACCGCGCTTATCGATACCGGCTCGAAAATGGATGAAGTGATTTACGAAGAGTTCAAGGGTACGGGTAACATGGAACTTCACCTGAACCGTAAGATTGCCGAGAAACGCGTATTCCCAGCGATTGACTTCAACCGCTCTGGTACTCGCCGCGAAGAGTTGCTGACTAAACCGGACGAACTACAGAAGATGTGGATCCTGCGTAAGATTGTGCACGACATGTCGGAAATCGATGCCATGGAATTCCTAATCGATAAGCTGGCCATGTGTAAGACCAATGACGAGTTTTTCGACTCAATGAAGCGCAAATAAGCCTGCGTATGAGTTAAACAAAAGCCACTGCAATGACAGTGGCTTTTTTGTGTTTCTTTACTGCTAACGCCCAGACTCAGTGTCGTGCATCGCCAGATCATGCAGCAGCTCGCTGACATGCTCACCGTCTTGGAATTTGGCGGCGCGCTCAATATCACTAAGCAGCTGGGCCAGCTCCTGGTCGGCAAACATCTTTGCCGCTCCCGCCAGGCGATGCGCTATTTTGGCCACGGCGGCGATATCGTCGCGTTGCTGTGCCGCTTTCAGCAGGGCGATTTCCGCAGGCAGAGTTTGCGCGAAGCTGCAACGCAGATCGCTCATATCGACCTCACGATAACCCTCTTTTTGTTCGTTAATACTCAGATAACGCTCTAACACGGCGCAAAACTGCGCCTTATCTATGGGCTTAGCCAAATGCCCGGCAAAGCCGACCTGCTTATAATGAGCGATTTCATGGGTCATGGCGTTAGCGGTTAAGGCAATAATGGGGTTACTAAAGCCACATTGATGCAACAAGGACAGCGCTCCTAAGCCATCGAGGATCGGCATTTGAATATCCATCAATACCAAATCCGGATTATGCTGTAATGCCAGCTCCACCGCTTGTTCGCCATTTTCAGCGCTGTATACGGTCACTCCTAAATTCTGCAATATGCGCTCAATCAGGCGACGGTTATCCGGATGGTCTTCTGCCAGCACCACGCTGCCGTTAAAGCTGGAGGTATAGCGAGGCGGTTGCTGCGCTTGCACATCGCCCGTCAATAGACTGCGACGACAGGGAAGCTTAAAGCAAAAACAACTGCCGCTCCCCAAGGTGCTGGTGACAGTGATTTGACCGCCCATAATACACGCCAATTGCTGCGATAAACTCAGACCCAATCCGGTGCCACCAAAGCGTCGGCTAATGGAATTATCCCCCTGACTAAAGGTGGTAAAAATAGCCTCTAACTTATCCTCGGCAATACCAATACCCGTGTCTTCAACACAAAATATCAGGGCATCATCCTGGCCGCTGACCTTGAGGGTCACAGCGCCCTGCTCGGTAAACTTAATGGCATTGGAGCACAGGTTAACCAGCACCTGCTTGACGCGAATATAGTCCAGTTCGGCACCGCTGTTTGCCGCGAGTTGGTTATCGATATAAAAGCCGATCCCCCGTTGCTGGGCACTGGGTGCAAACATGGCATTAATATCGGCGAGCAACGAATCCAGGCTCACTAAAGCAATATTAAGCTCAAGCTTATTGGCCTCAATTTTACTCAAATCCAAGACATCATTGATCAATTCACCCAGGTGCTGGCTGTTGTTATAGATAACCCGCAGTTCTTTGGCAACATCCGCGCCGCGCACCTCACCATGAATAATGGCCTCTGCCTGACCCATAATGGACGTTAGCGGCGTTCTGATCTCATGACTGATATTGGCTAAAAATTGGCTTTTAATCTCATTGGCAGAGCTAAGCTGTTGAGCAAGCGTCTCAAGCTCCTGAGTACGCAGACGCACCTTTTCTTCTAATATGGCATTGGCCTTACGCTCGGCGGCACGGCGATACAAAAGCACGCCGATGATCAAGCTCAGCAACAATAATCCCGCTATTAACCAGGTAAATTGATTGCGTTGGCGTGCCGCTAGGCGCTCAAATTCTTGTTGTTGCTGCAGGGATTCCACCTGGCGTTGCAATTGACTGGTGTTGTATTTGGCATGAAAGTCATTAAGACGACTGGCAATGGCACGACTGACTGCCAGGTCACGTTCACGCTCATATTTTTCGAACAATACCAGGGCCTTTTGGGTATCGCCCTTGGCGGCCACCAGCAGCAATTCTATTAAATAGGTATTAAGAGATTCATCACCCTTGCTATTCTGGCGCGCCAGCGCATAGGCCTGCGCTAAAGCTGCCTCCGCGCGCTCGTACTCCCCCTGACCATACAACACCTTGGCAGTGATCTCTTGCACGGTAATGAGCCCGGGGAAATAGTCGATCACCTCAAGCTGTGCCTTCGCTTCTTCCAAGGTAGCCAGAGAGTCATCAAAGCGGCCTTGAAAGAAATATAAATCGGCCAAATTCATCAAGGTATTATGCAAACTTAAGGAATCATTGGTCTTGCCTATGTTCGCCAAAGCCAACCGATATTGCTCGGCAGCGGCGTCGAGCTGCCCGAGATTGCGGTAAATGATGCCGAGATTAGACTGCATTTGTGCCAGCCCGGCTGTATCGCCCAAGCGTGTAAAGGCATCCCCCACGGTGGCGTACATTTCTAACGCGGCATCAAAACGATCGGCACTGATATAGGCGCCGGCAATATTGTGAATGATATCGACTTTATCCTGCTCCGAGCCATACTCGTCATACAAGGCTTTGGCACTGCCGTAATAGTCGATGGCCTGCTCCAAGCGCTCTGCGCGCATCAAGGCGAGGCCGATATTATTGTATAAATGGGCCTGTAACAGCGGTTCATTGGCTTGCTCAAGTATCTGCAATGCTCGGGAGTAATCCTCCACCGCACTGAGGTAATGACCACGATAGTAGTTGGCTATACCCTGCTTTTTCGCATAATCGGCACGGCGCACCGGGGGCTCTATATCGACGGATAACTGCTCCGCCCGCAAAAAATATCGGGTCGCTTTTTGGTAATCACCGTTGGCAAAATAGTGCTCGGCAACGAACACGGTCAACGCCAGCTTTTCGCTATCGGCTAGGGGCTCACTTAAACGTGCCACGGCACTATCGAGTTGTTGCTCTTTGGGTTCACTCTGGATTTGCTCCAGCGCGGTGTTGGCAGCGTAGCTCGGATAGGGAGAAAGAGACAAAGCGGCCACGACAATAGCGCTCATTATGAGATAAAAGCTGACCTTCCTTTGCGACATTACTTTCTTCCACTTTGGCGTTGTACTAGAGCATAGCTGCCATACCCTAGCGTATTTATTACTTGAGACATAAATAGCGTCACTTTCGATTCGCATTGCTATCACTAACGCTCATGCCACCGCCTATCCTTGTTGGCATTCGCTTTTATAGAAATAGCCTCAACGTATTGCGAGTGTTTGCTATTTATTCATATCCGGCGGGCATATTCAACTTTATTACGACTATTAACCTATGCCACTTCCACCCCAAGGCGCTAAAGACACACCTAGTATGAGAGTGCAAATTATAGCCCACTTTTAAACGAACTTATTGATTTAATTAAATAGTCTGAAGAGAGATCCACTTGCCGAACGCACTACCTACCTTGATATAAAAACACACCACTTGCAATTGATAATCATTTGCAATAGCATGCGCATTCACAATAACTCTTAACAACTCTTTAGGATCTTACGCAATGACGCGCCACCCTCTTTCACTCATTATTCTCAGTGCCTTATCTACGCCAAGCCTAGCGGCAACCCAAATGGAAACCATTGAAGTGATCGGCAGTTATTTCAATGATTATAAGGTCGACAGCGCTTCCGGCGCCATGCGCACCGATGCCTCGCTGTTAGAGACGGCCCAGTCGGTTACGGTAATCCCAGAAACCATAGTCAATGAGCAACTGGCTACTACCCTGGGCGAGGTACTCAGCAACGACGCCAGTCTAACCTCGGGATCAAAACAACGTAACCGGGAAACCTTCAATATGCGCGGCTTTAGTTTAAGCTCTGCGACCGGCTATCTGCGCGATGGCCACCAGCACTGGTCACACTACCAACAGCCCATTGAGATTTTAGAGCGCGTTGAAGTGATCAAGGGCCCAGCAAGCATTTTATATGGTCAGTCCGGTCCTGGCGGCTTAGTTAATATGGTTACCAAGAAGCCAATTGCGAACCGCTTTGTTAATCTCAGCGCCGACGTTGATCAACATGGTTCAACGCGTTTTATGCTGGATGCAAGCTCGGCTCTTAACGGCGATGAAACGCTGCGTGGCAGAGGCATTGTGGTTAAGCAAGACGTTAATTTCTGGCGTGACTACGCCAATGGCGACGAACGTGAGCGCGACCGTTTCCTCGGCGCCCTAGTCGTTGATTACGACTTAAGCGAAGATACCCTGATCCGTTTTCACTATGATCGCACCGACGATAAAACCGGTCTCGACACCGGTGCCTGGTTAGATGAGCAAGGCAAGCTGATTGGCGATGATAAAACCATTTACGACTTTTCCTGGGCCTTTACCGACATTGAGGTTGAAAACCTCGGCCTGGATGTACGTACCTACCTTAACGATAACTGGCAACTTAAGCTCGGTTATAATGAGCAAACCTTCGAACGCCAACGCTTCGAGTCGGCACCACGCAAACCCGGTGACTACCAACTCGGAGACAGCTATAACTCGCGCCCCTATGATCGCTTTGACGATTGGCAATTTACCACCGCCTATATCGACCTCATCGGTGACTTCCAGCTGGCGGGCGCGCAGCATCAGCTGCTGATTGGTGCCAATAGCCTGGATTATTACTATGGCCAACTGCGCACCAGTGCCGATGCCATCGACTTTATCCCCGGCCAAACTGAGCCTAGCCGCCCCGACATCAGCTATAAAAGCGATACCAGTCTAAGCAGCAACGAGTACGACTACTACGGCATCTATATCCAGGATTTGATCACCTTGAATCCCCAGTGGCAGCTATCCCTCGGTGGTCGCTATGATAAACAGAATAAAGAGAGCGCCGACAACGAGTCCGTGCTGCCTAAGGTTGGCCTGCTGTATCACCCGCACCACAATGCAACCCTGTATGCCAGCTACTCCGAGGGGTTTGAACCTCAGGGCTCGGAGCGCCTTATTAATGAAAGCGATAAAAACCACAATATGAAACTCGATGCCATCACCTCGGAGCAAATGGAGATAGGCGCCAAGTGGCAACTGTTTGATGATCGCCTGCTGCTGACCGGTGCACTCTTTGATATTAGTAAGAAAGGCACCCTGGTTAGCGAGTTGGTGGAGCATCCGGATTATGACACCATCACCACGCAAGTGGGCGAGCAGCGCCATAAGGGTGCCGAGTTAGCCGCCCAAGGTGCCCTGAGCGACCGCTTCTTTGTCATGGCCTCAACCATGTATCTGGATGCCAACTACGAGCGTGATGAAACCTTGGAAGGAAAGACCCCGGCAGATGCACCGAAATGGTCGGCCTCATTGTGGTCACGCTATGAAGTGACCGAAGCACTGGCGCTCAATGCCGGGCTCTTCTACACCGGCAAACGCTTTGCCGACAGCGATAACCAGATAGAAAAAGACGCCTATACCCGCGTCGATGTCGGTGCCACCTATGCCATCAAGCTAGCCGGCAATGATGTCGACCTGCGCCTAAATATCGAAAACCTTTTCGATACCGATTATGTGGCCGGTGGCGGTGTCAATAATGTCACCGTGGGCGAAGGTACCAACTTCCGCCTCGCCGCTCAGTTTAGTTTCTAACTAGTCTGAAAAAGCCCGGCATTTGCCGGGCTAACTTCTTTAGGATTTATTACTTTTTCAGCAGCTTGACCAAGTGTAGTGCGATAACGACGACGAATCCAGCCAGTAGCCCAACCAAACCATTGGCACCATTAACAACCAAGGCCTCAACAAGACCACCGTATTGACCGACCTGCTCGCCCCAATGGCCAATAAGATGATGCAAGGGCGCAATGCCATGAACCAAGATACCGCCACCCACTAGAAACATGGCTATGGTGCCCAGTACCGCCAGTGCCTTCATCAACCAGGGTGCCAAGGTCAGCAAGAAACGACCCATAGCACGACTCATGGCGCTTTTAGCTGAAACACCCCGCTGCAGCAGATATAACCCGGCGTCATCCAATTTAACGATACCCGCTACCAGGCCATATACACCCACCGTCATCACCACAGCAATCACAGACAGCACGGATAGCTGATGAATAAAACTGGCGGTCGCAACCGTACCCAGTGAGATCACGATAATTTCCGCGGAAAGAATGAAATCGGTGCGTATCGCCCCCTTTATTTTTTCCTTTTCTGCTTCCGGAGTGAGCGGCTCAGCCAGGGCCGGATGCTCCGGCTGCTCTTCCTTGCCATGAACCAGCTTTTCTGCGCCTTCAAAACACAAGAATAAGCCACCTAACATTAACAGCGGCGTGATCAGCCAGGGAATAAAGGCGCTAATCAGCAGCGCCGCGGGCACCAGGATGGCCTTATTGAGCATGGAGCCTTTGGCCACCGCCCAGACCACGGGTAACTCGCGGTCGGCGTTCACCCCCGAAACCTGCTGCGCATTAAGGGCCAGATCGTCCCCCAGTACGCCGGCGGTTTTTTTGGTCGCCACCTTACTCATGGTGGCAATGTCGTCTAATAGGGCGGTGATATCATCAAGTAGGGTCAGTAAACTTGCGCCAGCCATGGGCATTCCTTTTGCAGTGTTAAATGGGCCTTGTTAAGCTAATACGCTACACTGAAGTTGTCCACAATTGCGGAGCAAAACAATGGCTAAGATACTTTTTCTCGCAATACCCGCCACTATACTGCTCAGCGCCTGCAACGAGTTGCCCTTAACCGAAGATCGCTCCGTGGCGGTAAACTACCGCTGTGATTCGGGGGCTACATTCAGCGTTCGCTTCGGCGCCGAGAGCGCAACCCTGACTTTAGATCAAGATACCTATACCCTGCGCGGTGAGCGTGCCGCCTCCGGTGCCAAGTACAGCAATAGAGAGCTGACCTTTTGGGGCAAGGGCGATAACAGCATACTGATGATCAACGACGAAACCTGGCAGTGCCAGCGCAGTGATTGATCGCTTTTGCGTCGCCATCAAGTATAATGTTGCAAACTCTCGAGGCTTACAGAGGCGTAATGAAATACAAAGACTTAAGAGACTTTATCGCGTTACTTGAAGAGCGCGGCGAGCTCAAGCGGATCAGCCAACCCATCAGTACCCATTTGGAAATGACCGAAATTGCCGATCGCACCTTACGTGCCAAGGGCCCGGCCTTACTATTTGAGAACCCGGTCGGCTTTGATATCCCAGTGCTTGCAAATCTCTTTGGTACTCCCGAGCGGGTTGCCCTGGGTATGGGTCAGGATAATGTCGAGGCACTACGCGAAGTAGGTAAACTACTGGCCTTCCTCAAAGAGCCCGAGCCCCCTAAAGGCATTAAAGAAGCGCTTGGACAGATCCCGGTATTTAAACAAGTCCTCAATATGCCGGCCAAGGAAGTAAAGAAAGCCCCCTGTCAGCAGGTGGTGCTCAGTGGCGACGAGGTCGACCTGACCAAGCTACCCATTCAGCATTGTTGGCCCGGCGATGCCGCGCCTCTTATTACCTGGGGCCTGACGGTCACTAAAGGACCTTACAAAAAGCGCCAGAATCTGGGTATTTACCGCCAGCAACTGCTGGGTAAAAACAAAATTATTATGCGCTGGTTATCGCATCGCGGCGGCGCCCTGGATTTCCAGGAATGGTGTAAGGAAAATCCGGGGGAGCCCTACCCGGTGTCCGTTGCCCTGGGTGCCGATCCGGCCACTATTTTGGGTGCTGTCACGCCGGTGCCGGATACGCTCAGCGAATACGCCTTTGCCGGTTTGTTGCGTGGCAGCAAAACCGAGGTAGTGAAATCGATTTCCAACGATTTACAGGTGCCTGCCAGTGCCGAAATAGTGCTCGAGGGCTACATTGCTCAAGACGAGCTGGCGCCCGAGGGCCCTTTTGGCGATCACACCGGCTATTACAATGAAGTCGATGATTTCCCGGTTATGACGGTGACCCATATTACCCATCGCGAAAATCCTATTTACCACAGCACCTATACCGGCCGCCCACCCGATGAGCCGGCCATTTTAGGTGTAGCACTAAACGAAGTATTTGTGCCTATTTTGCAAAAACAGTTCCCGGAAATCGTTGACTTCTATCTGCCGCCGGAGGGTTGCTCCTACCGTATGGCCGTGGTGACCATGAAGAAGCAATATCCAGGGCATGCAAAACGGGTGATGATGGGGGTGTGGTCATTCCTGCGCCAGTTTATGTACACCAAGTTTGTGATCGTCTGTGATGATGACGTCAATGCCCGTGACTGGAATGACGTGATCTGGGCCATTACCACGCGTATGGATCCGGCTCGTGACACCACCTTGGTAGAAAATACCCCTATCGACTACCTGGATTTTGCCTCACCGGTCTCCGGTTTAGGCTCAAAAATGGGCATGGATGCAACCAACAAATGGCCCGGTGAAACCGACCGCGAATGGGGCGAGCCTATCGAGATGGACGAGGCCACCAAACAAAGAGTCGATGAGATATGGGACTCATTGGGCATAGACTAGGGCCCTTAGGTGCCCGTTAATTAGCCATCTATGATAGGCTAGCAGTTAAGAGTAAGAAGCAAGGTTAATCATGCAAACATTACAAGCGGATGTGCTGAGCATTTCGCCACTTACAGAATTCGTTTATAAAGTCATTTTGAAGCCAAACGCGCCGGCTCAATTTGAAGCGGGTCATTATTGCCAGCTGGTACTGGCGGAAAAAGACAAACGTGCATTTTCAATCGCCAGCCGCCCCAGCCAACAACACGAAATCGAGTTGCATATTGGTGCCTCGGGTGCCGATTCATACGCCATGCAGGCGCTTGATCACCTAAAAGAGCATCATGCCAATGGCACCCAGGCAACGCTAGAAGTCGGCCTGGGCGTGTCGCAATTGCGTTTAGATTGCGACCGTCCAATGATCCTTTTGGCGGGTGGCACCGGCTTCTCCTACGTCAAGTCGATGGCCGACCACCTGGCTGAAATCGGCTGCAACCGTCCGGTATTTTTCTACTGGGGTGTAAAACACGAAAACGCGCTGTATGCCAAGGCGGAAATGGAAGCATGGGCCGCCAGCAACCCGCATTTCACCTTTATCCCTGTTGTTGAACAACCACAGGGCGAGTGGCACGGCCACACCGGCTTAGTGCATCAGGCGGTGATGAAGGACATTGTATCGCTGGAGCCGTATTCCATTTATATGGCTGGGCGTTTCGACATGATAGGCGCGGTACGCGATGACTTTATCGAACACGGTGCATTGCGCGAGCATATGTACGCGGATGCCTTTGCCTTTATCAAATAAGCAGCGGCCGAGTGTTCACTTCTAGAAAAGGGGCTTAAGCCCCTTTTCTGTTTTTGAAATGCAATAATGCGTCGCGTAATTAACCCTAACGGGCGGCGGCCTTGGCTTTTAAAGCGGCTTTATCGCCATCACTTAAGTAGGCGATTTCCAACGCATTAGCTTGCGCTAGTTCAATATCCTCTTTAGTTAAGCCCGCCTGATATGCGGCGTGTTGATACTCGTTGTCGAGCTCTATGCCCTGCACCGCCGGATCATCGGTATTAATCGACGCCAAAATACCGTGTTCAAGGAATCGTTTCAGCGGATGTGTATGAATATCGGCCACCGTACTGGTGAGTACATTACTCGTCAGACACGACTCGATACCAATACGGTTATCGCGCAGATAGTCCATTAATTTAGGGTCTTGGATGGCATTGACACCGTGACCGATACGATCGGCCCCCAATCCCTGGATGGCTTGCCAGATACTGCTGGAATCCTGTGCCTCACCGGCATGCACTGTGGCTCGTAAGTCGGCCTTATGTACCTGTTTAAAGTGATCAACAAATAATTCGCCGGGAAAGCCAAGTTCGTCACCGGCCAAATCAACCGCCACCATCTGCTCTTTAAAGGCCAAAATGGCGTCCAGCTCTTGCTGACATTTTTGTTGTCCGAAGGTGCGCGACATAATGCCGATCAGGTTGACCTTGATGTCATGCTCGCGCACGGCGCTATGAATACCATCGACCACGGCCTCAACCACCCCTTGTGGATGCAGATTATGACTCATCGCCATGTAATAAGGGCTAAAACGCAGTTCGGTGTAGTCTATGCCTTGTGCCACGGCATCCTCGACATTTTCGATGGCAATGCGACGGCAGGCGTCGTAATCCCCTAATACCTTTACGCCCCAGTCGAGCTTTTCTAAAAAAGCCATCAAGTCCGGGGCTATCTCAACGACCTGCACATGCGGACGCAAAGACTCAAGGTCGCTACCTGGGAGCTGTATATTGAACTGTCGGCCCAACTCGAGAATGGTGGTAGCGCGCACATTGCCATCTAAATGGCGATGTAGATCGAGTAAAGGTAGCTGGCGATTGATCATCATGACCCCCAAGTGTGTAGGTAAAATTGTGCGCATCATACGCACTTGCGCAATAAATTCAAGTTAGTCCGGTGTGGTACTCACCCGCCGTGCCAGTTGCCGGGCAATACTGCTAAAGAGTGTATTGGCCTCAATAGGCTTCACCACATAGTCGTTCATGCCATAATGCTGGGCCAGCTTGAGGTCCCGCTCCTGTGCATTGGCGGAAAGGCCAATGATTGGCAAGTCACTGAGCAGTAACTCATTGCGGATCACCTGGGTGGCCGCCAGACCGTCCATATTTGGCATCTGTATATCCATAAGCACCAGGTCATAATGTTTGCGGCCCACCATTTCCACCGCCTCAACACCATCATTGGCAATGTCCGGTTTAGCGCCCTTGCCCTCAAGCATGGCCTTGGCCACCTGCTGATTGAGCGGATTATCTTCCACCAGCAAAATCGCCACATCCGTTAAGTCGATATGGCTCTGTTTGCCGCGCTCCTGTGGCCTATCTTGACGCACCGGCAGGCTTGATTGTTTCGGCAGATAGACGCGAAAACATGAACCCAGGCCTTCTTCACTTTCCAGCTCGATACGCCCACCCATCAAGTCCACCAGCTTTTGGCAGATACTTAAGCCTAGCCCGGTGCCACCAAAGCGTCGCGAGGTCGAACCATCGGCTTGTGAAAATGGCTTAAACAATTGCTTCTGGATTTCTTTGCGAATACCTATGCCGGTGTCGCTGACGCTAAAGCAAAGTTCATCTCTGCCATCGCTTACCTTTAAGCGAATGGCGCCGTGCTGGGTGAACTTCACAGCATTATTCAACAGATTAAGCAAAACCTGCTTAAGGCGGATCATATCGGTGTGAAAAATCGGCGCCACCTCAGGGTCAATTTCATAGTCGACCAACAGGCTCTTATTGCTGGCCTCCACGCTGATCAACTGCTTTAGCTCGGTGCAGAGCTCGTCTATGACTATGGGCTCCTGATGCAAGTCGAGCTTGCCCGCTTCCATCTTTGAAAAATCGAGCAGATCGTTGAGCACGCGCAGCAACACGCTTAGGGCGTTATCGGCCTGCGCCACATACTGCTTGCCCTTTTGCCAATCACCCTGCTGCAAGGCAAGATAATGCAGACCTTTAATACCATTGATAGGCGTACGAATTTCGTGACCCATATTGGCCAAGAATTGTGATTTAGCACTGTTGGCACTGTCTGCCTTAGCCTTTTCTTCGCGTAACACCTTAGTTTGCTTGGCTACCTGATCACGCACGCGAATATTGCTGCCGGTGATGGCGATTAAAAAGGTGGTCAGCAACCAGACAAACAGCATGCCCACCACCTGAGCAAACCAATAGCCCGACCATAACGGCCGCCCTCCCTGACGATATATATTCAAACGCCATTGCCGTGAGGCGGTGGCCACCTCATGGCTCATGATCAAATCATCATGCACAGCCAGCTTTAAAATGGCCTGCGGCGGCTCCTCACTAATATCCACCACTTCCACATCTATGCCGTCAAAAGCCAGCTTGGCCAGTGCCGATTGCTTTAGAAGCGGTAGGCTTATCACCGCAGCTACATAGCCACTTATCTGAGCGTCAGCATCTAACACCTCGGCCACCACCAAAAAGCCAAGATCGCCCTGAGGACTGCTTTCGAGCTGGAATGCCGGAGTCACAAACAACTTGCCCGGGTGCGCCAAAAGCTGAGGAAAATATGGCTCCGCACTGATGTCTAAACCGAACACGGTTTGCAAGCCAGACGAAAACTGACCGTAATATACCGGAAAGTGCCCTTTACCGGTGTGCCGCTGTGCAAAGCGGGCAAACACCCGATATTGCTCAACCCCTTCTGCCCGCGCTTGCTGCTCTAGCGCCGCCACGCTTTCTGGTAATACCCTGGGCATCCACACCAGAGCATTGATCTCCGGGTTATAGGCCATTTGTTTACTGGTAAAGTCGTCAAACTCGCGCCGCGACACATTATGACTGTGGGTCATAAAGGAGGCGAGGATTTGAGTGTTGGCGCGTAACCGGGTAAGCACAGCATCAAACTGCTCGACGATCACCTGCGCCTGTGAATTGTAGTAACGCTGATTTTGTTCTTTCTTGGCATTGGCTGCTAAATAGAAGGTGACGCTGATCACCGCATAGATAATCAGTGAGGGCACCACCACCTGAAGACGATGACGCGCCACTTCGAAGTTAAAGCCCGCTAAAAGCAAGGGGGTAAAAATCATCACCCCAATACTGTCGCCTATCCACCAAGTTAGAAAATTCTCCCAGCGTCCCGACGGTGGGATTACGCCATTAGCAATTAACAGCTCGGTACCGACCAAGGCGGCAATAACACAGACCAAGGGACCGCCAACAAGGATGCTGGCCATGCTGCGTTTTAAATCAGACAGATCCAGAGGTGCGCGCAATACCTTGGTAATAAGCCAGTAGCCCAAAAACGCCTGGAAGGTGGAAGCAAGTGTCACCAGTGCGGCCTGGGTAGCCACCTGCCAATGGAGGATCCCCCCGATACTCTCAAGGTGCAATAAGTTGGTCATGAGGGCGCCGACCAGGATACCGACTAAGGCTCGGCGTCCAGCGATCAACAGTGCCGCTAGGGCAATGCCTGAGGGCGGCCAGGAGGCCACGGCATAGCCCTCAACGGATAGCAGGGCATTACTTAAAAATCCGGTAATAAAGTAACCCAGGGCAACAACAAGGCTTAAGTTGAACAGGTTCCTCATTACCTCCTCGCTAGCGCTGGCTGTGGTCTAGAACGAGTAAGGCTTTCTCCGCTTGACCTGTGGCGCGATAGCTTTGCATGGCTCGCTGTGGATGCGGCAGGCGCTGTTGCTGCGCTAAGACCTTATCAAAGATCCGTGCCGCCAGCTCGTGTTCGCCTTGGCTTTGCGCCAAATAAGCCAGACATACGAGCATTTCCGGTTCGTCGGGCTGTTTTTTCAGCTCGGCCTGCAGTGCTTTTTGCAGCTCTTCGACCTGGCCATATTCGATGTCGCTCAAAACCGACAGGAGCTGCGAGTACTCATTACGCTTAAGCAGCTTTTTCAGCTCGTCTTGCACCGCGGCAGTTTCACCCACCCGCACCATGGCACGCAAATAGTGGGTATGACCACCACTGCGCACCGCTTTAGGTAGATCGCTATTACGCTTTTGCAAGGTGGTGGCCGAGTCGCTGTCAAAGTAGGCCCTTAAGGCCCAATCCCACTCATTTTCATCAAAGCTTTCTGCCTTAATTAAACGCGGGGCTAACTGGGCAAATTCGTTGAACTTATGCAACTTCAACAGCACATTGGCATAAAGTTTTAATTGATGAGCCGTGGCTTTTTTACTGGCGCATTGGCTACGGAGCGTGGCCAGCACCTCGGCTTCGCTGTGGGCCGCCAGCCAGAGGTTTACCGGTTCACTGCGATTCTTATCCGACAGCTCATCCAAAAGATTCAGTGCAAAATCCCTCTCCCCCTGATGCAGACGCGCTTTAGCTTGCATGGCCAAGGCGAAGTCACGCCATTTTTCGTCGACACTGCCCTTGCTTAATGTGTGTTGCAGCTGCTGCATATCATCATTAATAAGCGCCCATAATGCCTGTTCCAGCACCGCCTGTTTACGCTCCTTGCTACGGGCAAAAAAGCCATGGCGGACATTACGATAGCTGTTGACTACGTAACGCAGCAGACAAAATAGCAGGTAACCGCCAAATAGCGTTATCAGGGTGAGAATCACAAAACTGACTATGCTGCCCTCGACGGTCCACTGACCGAAGGCAATCAGCACATAGCCCTTTTCGTCAATCAGCCAGGGAGCGACCGCAGCAACCAGGGCAATTAGGCCAAAGATAATAAGCAGTCTCACCATGTTAAGACTCCTCTAGAACACTGACGGTGGCCAGCTTAACTGGTTGCGCTGGCGTCAGCTGTTGTAGTCTTAGCTGTTTGAGCTGACTAAGGAACTGGCTGGTTTGCGGCTGTGATAAATCAAAGTAGCGAGTGATTAAATCCGCTGCGCCTTGCAGCGATTGTTTATACAGGTCGATATACTGGTGGGTGGCGGCAAAACCGGCCTGATCGAGGTAAAAGTGCAGACGCTGTTTAATCAGGCGTTGTTGTTCGTTGTCCAGCAAGGGCTCTATGGTCGCCTCGCGTTTGCGCACCTTGATAAAGTCATCCACCAGCTTGTCCCAGGAGCGCCCTAAATTGGCCCGCCAGTCGGAAACATTGTCCGATAATTCCTGATTATCCGCTGCAACCGGTTCGTCCGGCAAATCAACCATGTTGAAAGCCAGTTTATCTACCTGCTGACCCAAGCCATGCAAGGTCAGGACAATGGCTTGCACGTCGGCCAGCTCGATACTGGCCAGGGTTTGCAGATCGCTGTGAATAGCCCGCCTTAGCTGGGCGTTACCTGGGTAGCTGGCGAGCAGTGCATCGGCACGTTCAAGCACGGAAGCGGCACCGGCGTAGTTATTTTCCGACCAAATTTTAAAATCGGCCAGGGCCACCAAACGGCGCAACTCATTCATATCTAACGGTGGCTGAGTATTATCTTGCGCTGCGGCAATACTTTGCTCAACATGGGTGATCAGCGAGCGTTGATTGGCACTCAGCTGACGACTGATGTCGTCATTAAAATCTTGCTGCCATTGCTGACTTTGCTGTTGCTGGGTTTGTTGTGCGCTGCCTAAGGCCTTGATTTGCTCTGTCAGTGCCTGATTAGCGCTCTGCAATTGTTGCACTCGCTGTTGCATTTGCGTCAGCGCGGCATTTTCTTGCTCAGCCGCATGGCTTTGCTGCTGATACTGTTGCCAATATAAATAACCAGTTCCAGCACCGGCACCAAGGGCAATCAGAAGAGCCAATAAGCCGATCTTGCTCATGCCTTGACGTTGACCTGCCGGCGCAGCGTCCGATTGCATTTTTGAATCCGGCTTATTTACTTTGGCCGCCGGCTCATTCGAAGATGCCGGTTCCTGCTCTGGCTGCTCGCTCATATTGTTTTCCTGCTCACTGTCGATACACGCGGCGATGGCCTGGTTAGTCACGCCTGCGGCAATACTAATATGGTCCGAGGCCACACCCTGCTGTTCTAAGTGCGCCCCTGTTCTAGCACTAACGATATAGAAATGTCGCGATTTAAGCCACTGTAATAATTGCGGATCTTGGCTGGCAAAGATGGCATCGACGCTGCTGTTACTGGTTATTACCAGGGCATCAACCTTATCCTGCTGCCATTGCTTCAACCAGGCATCGCTGCTTGGCTGTGCCGCACTGCGCTCGTATACCACCAGCGGATTAACAAAGGCACCACGCTGCTTGAGGGTTTTGGCTATCAGGGTGCGTCCACCGCGGCCCTTAACCAGCACCACTGACTTACCGTCAACTTGCTGCAACTGAGGCAGCGCCAGTACGCCTTCAGAGTCATGCTGCTCGGGCACCAGGGCGCGATACTGAAAATGGCTCTCTATCGCCTCGGCGGTGGCTTCTCCCACCGCCACACATTGCAAGCTAGCAGGCAAGCTGGCACGTTGCTGATACAAGCCGGTAACCGCATCCTGAGAGACGAAAATGGCAATATCGGCTTCATCCAGGGTCGCCAGCTGTTGTTCGTCACTGTCGAGATACTCTATGTTTAGCACCGGGCATTGAGTGACCTTATGCCCTTGGGCGCTTAGCAGATCCGCCAGTTCTTGCCCCTTACCCTGGGGCCGAGTAACAACAATATGTGCCATTGCATGCGCCATCGCTTTCGTCCACTACTATTTTATTTCACCGTACACCTTGGCCAGAATAACATCGGCCCCTTGGGCCAGGAGTTCTTCGGCCAGGCTTACACCCAGTTGCTGAGCTTCGCTAATAGGACCCTTGGCTTCGGCCCGTAAAATTTGCTTACCATCCAACGAGCCCACCAGACCACGCAGATGCACCTGGTCCCCCTCAATCACGGCGTACGCACCGATAGGCACCTGACACCCGCCTTGCAAACGGCGGTTCATGGCACGCTCGGCATCAACACGGATACGAGTTTGCGTATGCTCCAGCGGCGCCAGCAGGGCTTTAATTTGCTCATCGTCACTGCGACACTCAATACCCACGGCACCTTGCCCATTGGCCGGCAACGACTCTTCGGCACTGATAAAACTGCGGATGCGATCGCTCATTTCTAAGCGGATCAGGCCGGCGGCGGCAAGGATAATGGCGTCGTACTGGCCGTCGTCCAGCTTCGCTAAACGGGTATTAACGTTTCCGCGCAGATCGCGAATATCGAGATCGGGACGGCGCTCTTTGAGTTGGCATTGACGGCGTAAGCTCGACGTACCAACAACCGCCCCCTCGGGTAGGCTGTCGATATCGGCATAGCGGTTAGATACAAAGGCATCACGCGGGTCTTCACGCTCACAGATGGTGTGTAGCTCTAAACCGGGTGGGAAATCCACCGGCACATCCTTCATGGAGTGCACCGCGATATCGGCACGATCTTCCAGCATGGCCTGCTCTAATTCTTTGACGAACAAGCCCTTACCGCCAACTTTAGCCAAAGGAGTATCGAGAATAATGTCGCCCTTGGTGGTCATGGTTACCAGTTCGACTTCAATATTTGCATGATGGCGCTCTAATTCAGCCTTTACAAATTCGGCTTGCCACAAAGCTAGGGCACTTTTACGAGTGGCAATTCGCACTCGCTGAGTTGCAGTTGTCATGTATTTCCTAATTCAAAGTTAAGGCTTGGCAGTTAAACGAAATTCTCTGGTTGCCAATAACTTATTATTGTTATCTCGTAATTCTACACGCCACAAACCAACTTGGCTGGGCATAATGCGTTTCGATGAAAAGGTGCGATAACGCGCGGTGTGAACGCCGAGTTCTACGCGTGCCACCTGCTGCTCTTCAAAATACCAAATATGGCTTACCTGTTGCCCCTGCAAACCTCGTAACTCGGTGAAAAACACCAAACGTTCATCGAAGTCATCCATGGCAATTTCACGTCCTAAGGCGCTCACCGGCTCACGATCTTGCACTTGTGTGGTCAAGACCGCTCGGCTCACCTTATCGGTATCGATTTTGCTGCCCTGGGCCAGGTTGGCAACCTTGGCTTCATCATTAAAATCGGCGGCGGCGAGTGTTGGTTCGGCCTGAACGGGTGCGGTCCGAACGGACTCGGCCTGGACAGGTGCGACCGGTTCAGCCTTGCCCTCGTTCGCTTGACTTACCTCGGTGGCAGTTGCTATCTCATTAGGCTCAACGTCGTTTTGCGCTGAGCTATTAAGCGATTGCGGTTCAAGATTTACCTCGGTGGCTAATGCAGGGGCCATAACCGGCTCCTCTAATGGCTCTTCCACCAGCGCTGGCTCTGCAGCCATAGGCTGTTCATCACCAAACTCCTCACTACTGGCAACTGGCGCAACAACTAACTGGCTTGCGGCTAACTCGGACTCGATAATCCTGCTTTGCTCGGCATTGGCTGGGGTAAAAGCGGCATACCAAAGCGCGCCAATGGCAACAGCCCCAACCCCTGCGGCGGTGCCGATGCGATGCCAATGCCACTGATAGACCACATCCTTGCGGGCAATGCGCGGTGTATTATTATTCATGTTCGCAGTAATCACGATTTTTTGTCCCATGCGCTGGTTCCTAGATCTCTTTTAACTTAGTCGCTCTATCAGCCATTGTCGAATAGCCTCAAGCTCTTGTTCACAGACCTGGTGCGCCATGGCATACGTTTGCCAGGACACCGCCATCCCTTGCTCCTGTAAACACTGATAGGCCTGTTTGCCAGCCGTCAACGGCACCACGTTATCAAACTCGCCATGGGCCATAAAAATAGTGAGGTCTTTATGTATCGCTTGCTCGGCTAATAACTCGGGCTGAGACATATAGGTTGATAAGGCCATCACCCCGGCTAGCTTATGCTTATAGCGAGGGGCGAGATGCAAGGCAATCACGCCGCCTTGCGAAAAGCCTGCAAGAATAATCTTATCCGCCGGTATCCCGGCTGCGATTTGCTCATCGATTAGCGCGCTAATGCGTTGCGCTGATTGTTGCACACCTTGGGCATCGGCACGTTTATCTAGATCAAGAGATTTAATATCGTACCAGGCGCGCATTTCCATGCCGCCGTTAATGGTCACGGCTTGAACCGGCGCGTGAGGAAATAAGAATTTCACCCCAAGCTCATCGGGCAGGGCTAAATGCGGGGCCACGGGGGCAAAACCATCGCCGGAATCCCCTAAACCGTGTAACCAGATCACCGTGGCTTTATGAGCCGGGCTATTAAAGTAACTGGCACCGTCGAATTGACTCACTTAATCATGCTCCCAGCGGATATCAACACCCGCCTGCTTAGTCGCCGCGTCACACATAAACTGCCAGAACTCGGCGCCGGAGCGGTTATCTATCCACTGCTCACCATGTAATTCAAAGTGGTGGCCGTTAAATTTAGTGGCAACCCAAACCTGGTGTAATGGCGCCTGCTTGTTAATCACTATCTTACTGCGATCGGGGAAGATGATTTCTAATATCCCCGCCGCCGATTCATAGTCTAAATCCGCATCTAAATCGTCGATCTGCTCTTCGATGGTCAACATCAATGCATCGGCCAGCTGATGGTACTGGGTGTCGGTCATGGTGGTTTCACTCATTTGGCTTGCGCTCCTGTCCTGGCGGTGACGTTGTGAAGGGGAAATAATTCAACAGCAACGACTACATTTTCGGTATTTTCTGTTACTCTGCGATTATAAAACGAGTCATATTAATTATCTATCGAATCACTATGTATAACAGTCACCGATTGCCTCACCTTGTTGTAGCCGTCAGCTTAACGCTACTAAGCGCCTGTGGTCAAAGTGGCCCCTTATACCTGCCGCAAGAACAACCCGAGATCCAGCAGCCCGCCTCACAGCAAGAACAAGAGGCCGAGGCGCAAATACAGGCCAGCGACCCGCAACAGCAGCAATAAACCTAGAGTTGGCTGCGTTTTGCAGGCATAGTGATGGCATAGAGGGATGATGTAAGAGCGTTATGTTAGTTAACTTCTCCAAGATGCACGGGCTGGGAAATGATTTTATGGTCGTCGATAACGTGACCCAGAACATTTTTCTTTCCCGCGACCAAATCAAGCGACTGGCCGACCGTAACTTTGGCGTTGGCTTCGACCAATTGTTAATGGTCGAGGCACCCTATTCACCGGATTTAGACTTCCATTACCGTATTTTTAATGCCGACGGCAGCGAAGTGGAACAATGCGGTAACGGCGCTCGCTGCTTTGCCCGTTTTGTACGCATGAAAGGCCTCACCAATAAGCACAAGATTGCTGTTTCCACCAAGGGTGGCAACATGATCTTATATATTGAAAAAGACGGTCAGGTCACTGTGAACATGGGACAGCCCATGCTTGAACCCAAAGAAATTCCGCTAAAAGCCAGTAAACGCGAACTCACCTATATTTTACGCCAGCAGGAGCAAACCCTGTTTGTTGGCGCCGCCTCCATGGGTAATCCCCATTGCGTGATCGAGGTTGACGACATCGACACCGCCGACGTGCATACCCTGGGCCCCTTGGTTGAAGAGCATGAACGCTTCCCGAAAAAGGTCAATGTTGGCTTTATGCAGGTGATCGATCCGAACCATATTAAGCTCAGGGTCTGGGAGCGTGGTGCCGGCGAAACGCTGGCCTGTGGCAGTGGAGCCTGCGCCGCAGCCGTGGTTGGACAACTACAAAATAAGCTAGGCAACAATGTCAAAGTAGATCTGCCTGGCGGTAGCTTGCAGATCCGCTGGCAGGGCGAAGGTCACCCGGTCAAGATGACTGGCCCCGCCGAGCATGTTTTTGATGGACAAATAGCCTTATGAGTGAATTAAGCAAAGAGCAAATCGCCGACTATCTTAAAGACAACCCAGACTTTCTGCTGCAACACCCCGAGGTGTTCGCCGCGATGAACCTGGGTGCAACGCATGAAAGCGTCGCCTCTTTGCAATTACGCCAGCAACAAGTGCTGCGCGAACAAAATCGTGCGCTGCAACAACAGTTACAACAATTGGTCGCTCAGGCGAAACAAAATGAAAAAGTGTTTCAAGTATTCAGCGCCTGTCATCGCCAGCTGATGCGGGATGCCGAGTTTGTCGAACTGGCGGCGGGACTGGAAGCCCTGATCTGCGAACAATTGCAGATCAGTGAGTGTAAACTGATTAAGTTCACCGACGAGCTACAACCCTTGCTGGATAAACGCCTGGAGCAAAACAATCACTACCTTGGCCGCCTGTCAGAGCAGGAACAAGCGCTGATCTTTGCCGGCCAGAGCAAAAGCGCCGCCCTATACCTGATTGGTGAATTACCATCACCGTTAGCCATTTTGGCCTTTGCCAGTGAAGATGAACTGCACTTTGAACCGGCCCAGGACAGTCTGTTTATCTTTGAATTTGTCAAAGCCCTGCAAGAGCGCTTAACAGCCCTATCATGAGCGAGTCGCAGGCTCTCACCTTTGCCGTGATGACCGACAGCTGGCGCTTACCCGTGAGCGACTATCACCATTATCTGCGCTATGAAAAACAATACTCCAGTCACACCTTGGAGCAATACCAGCGGCAACTCCTAGAGGTGGCTCGATACTTTTATGATGACCGGGATGGCTGGTTGACCATTAGCGGTGACGATATTCGCCGTTATGCCATGTCATTGCGTGCCAAGGGCTTGGGGGCTCGCACCGTCAACCTTAAGCTCAGTTGCCTGCGCGCCTTTTTTCGCTTTTTACGGGCCTATAATCCACACCTTGATAACCCGGCGCAATTTGTAAAGGGCCCCAAGTTTGATAAGCCGCTGCCCCGCAATCTGGATATTGAACAGATGCATCAACTGCTTGAGATCGACGATGACGATCCGCTCGCCATCCGCGACAAGGCCATGATGGAATTAATGTACTCCAGTGGACTGCGGATCAGTGAGTTGGTTAATACTAACTGCAATGATATCGATTTGCGCAGTGCTGAAATTCGTGTCCTAGGTAAGGGTAATAAAGAACGCTTGGTACCGGTGGGTTCGCAGGCCATTACCGCAATTAATGCCTGGCTCAAGGTGCGCGGCGCCTTTGTCGGTGCCGACCCCGAGGCACTGTTTTTATCGAAACGGAAAACCCGTATTTCTGTGCGTCATGTACGGGAGCGCATGCGTGAATGGGGAGTCAAACAAGGCCTGAGTGCTCAGGTTCATCCTCATAAATTGCGCCACTCCTTTGCCTCTCATGTCTTGCAGTCGAGCGGCGATCTGCGGGCGGTGCAGGAACTACTGGGCCACAGCAGTTTGTCGGCAACCCAGGTTTATACCCATTTAGACTTTCAACACCTGGCCAAGGTGTATGATAATACCCACCCCAGAGCTAAAAAACAGAAGTAACAGCCCGAATGATGCGATTTAATCGAGCCATGGCTCCCGCCAAGGTACTGAGCTTTGACCTGGACGACACCCTGTATGATAACCACCCTATCATCAAGGCAGCGTTGCAGGCACAGCAGGATTATTTGCTTACCCTACCGGGATGGCTGGAGCAAGGCGATGATTTTTGGCTAGACTGCCGTCGCATCGTGATTGCCCGTGATCCAGCGCTGGCTCATGATGTTACGCAAATTCGTAAGCAAGCGCTCACTTACGCCATGGATAAGATTGGGGTAGAACAATACCATGCTGACAATGCCTACGAGATTTTTGCCGAAGCACGCAGCAAGATCACCGTAAGCGATGAGATATTAGCCCTGCTGGAATCACTTAAACGTAAATATCGACTGATCGCCATTACCAACGGCAATGTCGATGTCTCCAAGTTCAACCTCAGAGATCAATTCGAGTTAGTCTTGATGGCCGGGCCCGATGGCAAGTCCAAGCCTCATCGGGATTTATTCGATCATGCCGCCGAGCGTCTTGGGGTTGCGAACCAGGAAATCATCCATATCGGCGATAGCCTGGACACAGATGTGCAAGGTGCGAACAATGCCGGATGTCGCAGCATTTGGCTCAATAATCAAGGCATTCAATATGCCTATAAGGGTCTGCCTTGCTGTGAGATTGACGACATCATGGCATTGACGGAGCTAGGTTAAATACGAACTAAAGTGCTTTAACCATATAGCTACGACGCCCATCAAGAGGGTAATCAGCTAGCGCGAAGACCTCCTCGTAACCATGGCGGCGATAAAAGTCGGGAGCCTGGAACTCCAGGGTATCGAGTACGGCCTTTGTCGCACCCAATTCCTTGGCTGCCCGCTCCAGTTTATAAAGAAGTTCGTTGGCGTAGCCTTGCCCCCTGTGCTCAGGGTTGACCCATAACCAATCGATGAGTAGCCAATGGCCAAAGCATCGTCCAGCAATGCCCGCAACCACTTCTCCCTTATCATTGCTGACTCTAAAACCGAGGTTTTGTCTTTGTACGGGCCAATGTGACTTGTTAAAAGCAACCACCTGTTCTTTAAGCCAATCACTTAATTGCTCACTGCTGTCACTGACAATTTCGTACCGTCTCATTATCTAACTCCCGAAGTACCCATGGCGCCTATGTTAACTAATATGAGAACAAGCAGTTAGCGGTAAATTGCCGGTAATTCGCTTGCTAAGGCATACCTGTTTATAAAAACAGTATTCTATTTAGCCAAAGCAGAACTCTTGTTATACTTGCCAAACTAACAATAGGTGGATGTGGCGATGGATGTATCTGAATTACTTGATGGCTTGAACGATAAACAACGAGAGGCGGTAGCAGCACCCTTGCAAAATATGCTGGTTCTTGCCGGTGCGGGCTCAGGTAAAACCCGGGTATTGGTCCATCGTATCGCCTGGTTGATGCAGGTAGAAAACGCCTCACCCTATAGTGTCTTTGCGGTGACCTTTACCAACAAGGCGGCCAAAGAAATGCGTGCCCGAGTCGAACAAACCATTCAAGGCTCCGCCGGTGGCATGTGGATTGGTACCTTCCACGGTTTGGCCCATCGTATTTTGCGTGCTCACCACCGTGAAGCAAAATTGCCTGAGTCTTTCCAAATTCTCGACAGTGATGATCAGCAACGTATGATACGCCGCTTGCTTAAGGCCATGAATATCGACGAAAAGAAATGGCCGGCAAAGCATATCGCCTGGTATATCAGCGCCAAAAAAGATGAGGGCCTGCGCCCTGGCGACATTCAAGCCTATGACGTCAACGAACAGCTATTACAGAGGGTATACGGCGCCTACCAAGAGGCCTGTGACCGCGCCGGTTTAGTCGACTTTGCCGAGATCCTGCTACGCTGCTACGAAGTGCTGCAGCAACAACCTGCGCTGCTGCGTCACTATCAGCAGCGCTTTGCCCATATTCTGGTGGACGAGTTCCAGGATACCAACACAATTCAGTATCGCTGGCTGGCTCTGATCGCCGGTGATACCAACTCCATGATGATAGTCGGCGACGACGACCAAAGTATCTATGGCTGGCGTGGGGCGCGTATTGAAAACATTAAACGCTTTTTGGACGACTTTGATGCCGAAACCATTCGCCTGGAACAAAACTATCGCTCCACGGCAACGATTCTAAAAGCGGCAAACTCGCTGATTGAAAACAACTCCGAGCGTATGGGTAAAAGCCTGTGGACCGATGGTAACCAAGGTGAGTCTATTTCCATCTATGCTGCCTTTAACGAGCTGGATGAGGCCCGTTTTATTGTCGGCAAAATTAAAACCTGGCTCGAGGCCGGCAATGCCCTCAGTGACAGCGCCATCTTGTATCGTAATAACGCCCAATCCCGTGTACTGGAAGAGGCTTTACTGCAAGAGGGCATGAAATACCGTATTTATGGCGGCATGCGTTTCTTCGAGCGTCAGGAGATCAAAGATGCCCTTAGCTATTTACGCCTGGTAAGTAATCGCCAAGACGACGCCGCCTTTGAGCGTGTAATCAACACGCCCACCCGCGGCATCGGGGATAAAACCCTCAGCCATATTCGTGACTGTGCCCGCGCCGAGTCACTGCCGCTTTGGTATGCCGCCAAGGCAATCATAGAGCAAAAGCATTTATCCGGCCGCGCCGCCACCGCGGTAACCCGGTTCTTGGAGTTAGTCGATGGCATCGAAGCCCATATTGGCGATCTGACTTTGGCCGAGCAAACCAAGTACGCCATTGAAAATACAGGTCTTATGGCTATGTATCAGGCGGAAAAAGGTGAAAAAGGCCGGGCTCGCGTAGAGAACTTAGAAGAATTAATCAACGCCTGTGAGCAATACGAATTACCGGTAGATGAAGAGTTTTCATCGCCACTGCAAGGCTTCCTAGCCTACACCTCGCTAGAGTCCGGTGAAGGTCAGGCCGAAGAGCATGAAGATGCAGTGCAGATGATGACATTGCACTCGGCAAAAGGCCTGGAGTTCCCGCTTGTCTTTATGGCCGGTGTTGAAGAAGGCATGTTCCCATCGCAACAAAGCCAGGAAGAAAGCGGTCGCTTAGAGGAAGAGCGTCGCCTTTGCTATGTGGGTATGACCCGTGCCATGGATAAGTTGTATATCACTCATGCGGAAAGCCGTCGCCTCTATGGTCAGGAAAAGTATCACAGCCCATCACGCTTTTTGCGAGAGCTACCCGATGACTGCGTCGAAGAAATTCGCGTTAGAACCAAGGTAACTGCGCCGCAACAGTCGGGCCGTTTTAGCCCATCGCTAACACAAGCGGCGTTTGCCGATAGCGGCTTTAATCTCGGCCAACGCGTGCTACATGCCAAGTTTGGCGAGGGCACGGTATTGAATTATGAAGGTGCCGGGGCCCAGTCGCGGGTGCAGGTAAACTTTGATGACGTTGGCAGTAAATGGTTGGTCACCGCCTATGCTCGCTTGCAAGCACTCTGAAGTCACAAACTTACTCAGCCAATTAAAGCGCCAGCGATGGCGCCAAGCGCTGTTATTGCGTGGCGAACGGCAATGGTGTTACGAGCAATTAATAGCGCTCCAGAAACTGACAGCCGCTCCATGGTATGTGCTCAGCAATAATGAAAAGTTGAGACAGGCCCAGTGGCCGCATCATCTGCACCAGATCCTGGGGCAAGAGCATGCCCACGCCGCCTACGACTGTTACAGCGGCTTTTACGCCGATAAACTCGCAGCGCTGGCGGGCACGGTGCAAGCCGGGGGTTTGTTGGTGCTTATGCTGCCGGAAGATACCAGCACCTTTATCGATCCGGGTATGGATAAGCTCGTTTCTTACGGTTACTCCACACCAACACAAAGCCATTTTTGGGCCTGGTTAGAACAGCAACTAGTAGAAACCGACTTTGTTAGCATCAAGCAATCTGCGGGGAGCTCGAATTGCATCACCTTGGTTGCCGATACCCCTGAGGGTAACGCTCGACCGGATACAAGCGAACAGCTAGCTGTCGTAGAGCAAATCATTAAAACCGCTAAGGGTAGAGCACATCGCCCCCTATTAATTAGCGCCGACCGGGGTCGTGGCAAGTCTGCCGCACTAGGTATAGCCGCCGGCCAGCTGAGCGATAAACGCATCATCTTATGTGCCGTTCAGCGTCGCGCGGTAAGTACCGTGTTTAAACACCTGAGCGATACGGCATCCCTTGCCGAGGCCAAGGACACAGATCTGAGTCTTGGTAATGTGGAATATATGCCTCCGGATCGCGTACTGCACGAGCAACCCAGTTGTGATCTACTCTTGGTCGATGAAGCGGCCACCCTGCCGATACATATTCTTAAACAGCTTTTGGCTATCTATCCACGCGTGGTCTTTGCCAGTACCCTAGCCGGTTACGAAGGCAGTGGCCGGGGTTACACATTGCGCTTTAAAGCCTATTTGCAAAGGCACTACTCTAACTTTCGCGAGCGCGTTTTAAACGAACCGTTTCGCTTCGCCTCGGGGGATCCCTTGGAACAGGGGATCAACAAATTACTGGTGCTTGATGCCGCCAGCAAGGAACTCCAGCCCTGCGAACAAGCATTAACTCATATTGCTATCGATACGGCTAAACTGCGCGAGCAGCCGGAATTACTAAAGCAGGTGTTTGCTTTACTGGTGCTGGCCCATTATCAGACTTCGGCCAATGACTTTCGCCAATTACTGGATGCGCCGGGACAGCGTATTTACCTGAGCCGAAAAGGCGAGCAACTGGTCGCCGTGGCTGTTATTACCTTGGAAGGTCGCTTCGATGAGCAAATGGCGGCCCAGGTTGTAAGTGGTGAACGTCGTCCGCAAGCGCATCTTCTTGCTCAAAGCCTGGCGCAGCTAAGCGGTGAATCACAATTGGCGCAGGTATCCTGCGCGCGCATAGTGCGTATTGCCGTGCACCCGCAGCTCCACCATCAGGGAATAGGGAGTGATTTGATGAACTTTATCGGTGACGATCTCACACAACATAAGGTTGCCATACTTGGCACCAGCTTTGGAGCTCACGCCAGCCTGCTGGAATTTTGGCAACGTCTTGGTCTCAGCACCATTAAGCTGGGCATTAAGCGGGATCATGTCAGCGGTGAATACAGCGCCCTAATGGCAAAAGGGCTCACTGAACAAGGCACCCAGCTATTGTCACCGGTTATCAAGGCCTGGCAAAAGGATCTGCCACACCTAATAGCGCATTATTTTGCCGATTTGGAGAGTCGTCTGTTACTAAAACTATTATGCGAATGCCCCAAGGCCGAACCCAGCCAGGCCGATCATCATACCCTAATGCGTTTTACCCTAGGTCAGATCCCGCTAGCACAAGCCTATGGCGCCCTGCGGCGCTATCTTCAATCAAACTGGTTGTCACTTGCTATGGCGCCTAAAGAAACTCAAGAAGTGATTCTTGCGCTCATATTTAACAGCGTAGATGCCAAGCCTGCCGAACTGAGTAAAAAACAGTACCAGCAGCTGATCAAAAGCTTCATTCAACAGCTTCTAAAATAAAGCCAAAGTCCCTCTAAACACAAAAACCCGCTTATTATGCGGGTTTCTTTTTTCCAAGTTCTACCGTTCTAACCAAGCCACAGGGAGCAACTCTAACTTATAGCGATTCTAAATTGGGGCTGGTTTCAGGCGATAGAGTGTGTATGGTGTATTAAAAACGCCAGAAAGCAAAAAACCCGCTGCATAGCTGCAACGGGTTTCTTTAATAAGGCCCTGACGATGTTCTACTTTCACATGGCAAATGCCACACTATCATCGACGCTGTTTCGTTTCACT
>NZ_PQCC01000001.1 GCF_002964785.1 Pseudoalteromonas sp. T1lg48 | reverse complement strand
CTGCCCAATCGCGATGGACGAAGGTCTACGTTTCGCGATCCGTGAAGGTGGTCGTACAGTTGGTGCTGGTGTTGTAGCATCAATCGTAGAATAAGCTTTTACGCTTAATAAAAAGGCGCCTTAGGGCGCCTTTTTTTATGCGTGAAAAACCTTATAGACCAGCTTCACGGCGTGAGGGGCGAGAGCCGCCCGGAAATAGCGAAAGCGTGGAGCTATTTCAGGCTCGAGCGCGAGGCAACGGATGCCGAGCCGGGACCAAGCTTCAGGGACGAATTCCTAGCGAGTGCTGATGCAGGTTAAATCGCAGCGCTCGGAGGTGGAGGCATGGCTGAAAGCGGAAACAAGAGAGTGAATAATTTCACTCTCGCCGCTTGAAGGCGAAGAGCTCTGCGATGAGCGGGGACGCCGACAGGAACCCTGCTTCAGGGACGAATTCCTTGCAGGGTGGTGATGCAGGCGAACTCGCGCCGCTTGAAGGCGACGAGCTCTGCGAGGAGCGGGAGGGCGTACAGTTGCGTTGGTGTTGGCAAGGCGTAGCCTTGCAACCTTGCTTGTAAGCTCTCAGCTTCCTACAAACAAACCAAAGGCCGCATCAGCGGCCTTTATCACTCCTCTGATTACTTCTACAGCTTTTAAAGCTCGGTTGTGTGAACTTACTCACTTCTTCCGTTAAAACTCCCCACAGCTCTCTGTGGTGCGATCTTGTCGCGTTGGCGACGACAACCAAAGAGGGAGTGATTCGACTCCCTCTTTGGAAACTCCGCGAACCCGTAATTCGCCAATGCTTCCGAACTCAGGTTTTTGCTATACGCTCCGCTTAGGCTGCGACACGATTTAACGGCCCATCCCTGTGCCGATAAATCTAGCTCGGCATCGTGCCTCGCTGTCTTAGCCACGCGCCGCAGCAAAGCCGATTTCTCCAGCGCGAATTTTAACGGGAAAGTCGATACCTGTAGGTCAGATTTCAACCTGACAATTTTTGTCGGGTCGCCGACTACGACCAAAAGGAAATGCTTGTCCATTTCCTCTTGGGACACCTAGGACACCCCAACATTGCATCATTTCCTCAACGCGCTATGAGAAATGAACGTAACCAACAGGCACAGAACGTCCCTGCTCTGAGCCTGTTTTCGCCCGCTATCCATGCGGACGATCACTCTTCTCGTATCCCGTTTCGGATGAAATGTAAGGGGAATAATAAATTTCCCTTTTGAAGCTTTCTGGATCTGGAAATATTAAAGCATGCATAAAAAGCTACTATTAAACTTCATCGTGAGATCGGTAAAGTTTCTGCTGATTAAAATACTTTTGTTCTCCATTAATTAAAGGTGTTACTTGCTCCAAGGTTGCTCTCATTTCATTAAGAGACAGCTTACTTATTTGGATAACTTTACGTCCATAGCCATTTAATGAACCTCCGGAAGACAACATGCAATTTTCGGTATAGATAAAGCGATCATGTATGGGGAATTCATGTTTGGGTCCATATCTTAGCGACTGAAAGCTAAATGAGGGTAACTCACCGCTTGCAATGTTATTTGACCAGTACTTTTTAAAAGTATCAGCTAAGAATTCGTCGCCTTCACTTTTTAGTCGCTTAAAGCTGTCAATAGATGTGACAATTGAAACATCAATGTCGGGATCTCGATTGATCATGGCTGCTAAGATTTCTATGGATTCATAATCAAAGTACGGATCGATAATGGTAACTTTATTGCTCTTTGTTGATAGAAACCAATCTTGCAAAAACTCCTTCGCTTTATTGACACCTTCATTACTAGCTGAGACGACTATATAGTCATCATTTTTTTCCTCAACAGTGTCAAGTTGGGCTTTCTCTTCAAGAGCAAAGAGTTTTGATATTGTTAGGATATTAGATTTAAGAGTATCTAATATTGGTCTGATGTTTTGCCTTAAATTATCTTCTCCATTATAGACCTCTGCTAAGTAGTGAATGTAGAAGCTGAAGACTCTGTAATAATACTCAATAGAATAATCTTGGCCATTTGTTATAACTTTGTTTAAATCAAATGCTTTGTTGAAGTGTGAACTCTTCGCGTTAATGTTACCTAGAGAGTCCCATGCTATTCTGGCAATTTTACGGTTCTCATTTGCTAAAGATTCTTCGCTTTCGTCAGCCGATTTCTTAAACTTATTCTCTAACTCTTGTCTTTCTTTTTTGCGACTTATTGCGTCGTCAATGGATTTGACCCTAGCAGGATCGTCATCAAACATGGTTACAAGACTTGAAGAGAAAGTTTCATCAAATCTACTAACCATATCTATGAATTTTAGTCTTGCTTCTTTTGAATTCGAGTTACTTCCTTTTGCACAGAGTTCAAGAGCTGTCTTGTAAAATTTTTGAGCTGTCTTTTGATTGAACTCAAAAGAATTCTCACACAGTACGGAGTATCGATTTAATTTTTCCAGCTCTGATGATAGTTGTTTTATCGAAGACTCAGACTCGGTGAATAAAGATTTCTTTATATGGGAGCTTCTTTCTGGCATTAAACTCGCTATTTCACACAATAAAAAGGCTCTGTCTGAGATATTTGATATAGCTCTTGCGCCATTTGTTAAATCGTC
Source organism: Pseudoalteromonas sp. T1lg48 (assembly GCF_002964785.1). Taxonomy (GTDB): domain Bacteria; phylum Pseudomonadota; class Gammaproteobacteria; order Enterobacterales; family Alteromonadaceae; genus Pseudoalteromonas. The sequence continues at coordinate 362,089 of NZ_PQCC01000001.1, read as the reverse complement.
CCATGAACTAGGTTCCGCCTTATCATCGAAGTTCTTCACTATAGCTTTTAGTAGCACCAAGTAACCCAAGTGACTGATACCATCTGAGAAAGGAAATCTATCATAATTATTTCTAATTTGACTAAGGATCTCATCTATCTGAACTTTTGATATTTTCGATTTACGTTTTAAGAATCGGACTGCATCAAGAATTTTTTTCGAGATGACGATCAGACTGTTTTCATTGTGGGATAAGTCTAAGACCTTACAAATGCTTTTTAGTGATTTGTAGTTTAAGTTAGGGAAGTTACTTTTTTTAAGAGGATTATATGGGTCATAGATAAGGCAGTCATTTAATGTGTAATCTACGATTCTGACTAAAATACTTTCACTGATATCATTGTACAAGTCATAAACACCACCTAAGTAATTTTCAAAAGAGTCATATTGGAAGAAGTAAATTACCGGTAGACAATGGTAACAACACATAGCAAATTCTTTTGAATCTTTTTCATCGAAGCTATCAAGCAGTGGTAGAAGATATTTCTCTATTATTTTGTCTGCCTGATCAATGTTTTTATTTTTTTGGAAACAGGATACTAGTCTTGCCAAGCAATATGACTTCTCAATTTCGCTACCAAGCAGATTGATTTTAGAAGCAAGAAACTCTATATCATCATTGTTGATTAGATTTAGCTTATTTAACTCATAGATACACCTTATAGCCAAGTCTATACTAGCTTTAGTGTAAACAGCAAAATCAGAAACTTTTACATAATTCTCGGCTTTCAGTTGGAGAGCTTTTTCCTTAAAGCCTTTAGCTGCTTTAATATCATTATTATATAAGCTTTTGTGAGCCGAGAAGTATAGTTCGACCTTATTCTCAAATCCATCAGTAGCAGATATCGACTTTTCAAGCTGTTCTTTTACAACGGATATATCTACAACATTTTTTTCAGAATTATTTGCATTCAAGAGAACTCTGATAAGACATTTTGATTTTACATAGTTACTTTTTATTTTATTCAAAACCCTGTTTAATTTTTTGTAATTTCCTTTGCTCTCATATTTTTTGAAGTAGTAATCTACAAAAGGTTCATAGATGTCTTCCCTAAACCTCTCATTTTTTACTTTCCGAAGGAGGCACACTACGTCATTAAAAGAATGGTTCTCCAACTCTAAGTCATGAGAAATAGTTGTTTGTAGTATTATGGACATTGCCTTGCTTCTTCGATCTTGAGTGTTTAGCTTTTCACTCCACTTAATTGCATTGGTAATGTCGTAAATTGACTCATTTTCGATAGCCTCCCTAAAAATGTCTACATGGAAGGCATCAGTAGACAATAGGCTATCGAATAATTCTACTTTAGAAGAGTTAATTTCATTTTCAATATCTATCCTATTAAGCTTTTTTATGCTTAGGGATAATATGCAAAGGGATGTTAGTGCAATTGATTTGTCACTAATATTAGAAAGGTAACTATATAATTCTGAAATTCGGTCGGTGCAAATTGATTTGTTTATTTCGTATATACCAATATTTATAACAAGCTTGGTATATTCCAGAGTGGGTCCTTTCTCTTTTAAAGTGTCTAAATGCGAGAGCATTCGATGGTAGCTTTTATTAACCTTATCAGGATTTTGTTCAATATGTTTTTTAACCGTAAGAACTTTACTAATATCGTAAAATAACCTTGCATCTATTGAGAAATCAGTAGAGTCAATAGAAATATCAAGAATTCTATCTAAGAGTTCAATTGCGCGCCTTTATCATAGTTTTTCTGGATCCAAGCTCGAAGAATGAATATTTTATCTCCTGATTCGTCCATTTCATCTACGTGCTTTATTATCTTATCTGCAGGAGAGTCCGGGTTAAATATTTCTACTGACTTGAACATTTCAGTACGCTTATCATCTGTTGAAGATAGCTTACTTAGGTCATCACCAAGGCTTTCACCATGGCGTGTTAAAGTTAATAGTGACATTTTGTAAAACGCGGCGTCTGACTTATTTTGTCCCGCAGCGTCAAGTTGATCTAAAGAGTTAATGATCTTTAGAGCTTTTTCGGGAAAAACTGGTAATAAGTCAGCTGCTATATCACTTGCTCTTTCGACGCTTAGCTTACTTTTCTCAACTTTCTCGAAAATAAAATTTATTTTATCCAAGACATCTTGCCGAACGTCAGTCTTGTTTTTCTTTTGGTATATTGAGTAAATGCAGTAAAGCTGCAATTTCTCTTCATATGATCCATTACTTTCAATTAGGTTAAGTGCTTTAGAGTGATCACCCTCTGTTAAATAACACTCCAGTTCAGAGACTACAGCTTCGGATTTATTGATATTAGTAAGAGCGCATTTTAGTAGATTAAATTTGTTTATCGCGGCTCTATCTTTCAGCTTTACGGCAGCGTCCAAGCCTACTTGAATAGTTCTAGTTAGTTCGGCTATGCTTGATGATTCTTTATATATGTCTTGAATGTGCTCTTCATTTAATTGCGATATAACTCCCTGAGAGTCTCCTTTTTCATTGTAATATCTAATTATCTCAGGAAGACTGCTAGTATCATTTCCTTTATTGTTATTGTAATCATCAATGTGGAGGTCCAGATATCTTATTTTTTTGGTTTTTAACTTGTCAGATATGAAGTTGTAGTGGCCTTGAGATGCAAATTCAACTAGGTCATCATTGACTAAAATAAAGCTGATTCTTTCGATTAACGAATTGATTTCACTGATAGGAGTTTTGAATATGGAAGATAGCTTATTCTTAGTCACCTTCCCTTGAGAGAATGCAATGACTCCTAGTATATCTTCTACGGCCTTGTCAGTTACTTCTAATTTATATTCATAATCATATAGTTCATTTGCGCCGCTACAGTTGTTTTGAAGTATGTCTTCAATTGACTCTCCTGTCTTGACGAGGCGGCTTACCGTTGCAATTTTATCTGGCATGCCCCCATATGCACAAATAAGTTCTTCTGCTTGAGATTGTTTGCATTCAGGAATCATCTCTCTAATTTCATCGATATTGAGGATATTTATCGAATATCGTTCAAACTTATTTGGGATGTATCTTGTTGTTTTGTTTGATTTAGTAGAAATAAGGAAGTTAACTTGCTTGTCAAACGGTAATATTAGAAAAAGCTTAGCAATGAAGTCATCCTTTATATCTAGATCGATGACGCCATCTAATATGAAAGTTGCTGTTTTATTGTTTATTTTTAAATAATAAAGGAGAGAGCTAAATTCTTCTTTTAGTTTTTTTAGGGATACCTTTTGTTTTACGAGCTCACCTAAATTTACATCCCCATCATAAAACGATCTAACTTGTATATATAGGTCTTTACAAATATCGTTATCAGTTATGCTTAACTTTTGTCTGTCATCAACAAATAGCACAATAGAATCTTTGATATGGGTGTTCGCAATTTGTGAGAGAGTTGTTGTCTTCCCAATATTTTTAGGGCCTTCTATTATGACGTTATTACTCTCCTTTATGTGATGTTTGATTGTCGATATAGTAGTCGCTCTTTCTACAGTGTTAAATGTAGGCTTTGGAGAAAATTGTGATAAAGATGTTGGAAGAATTAACTCTTGACTAGCGCTCATCCATTAAATTCCCTTTTTAAATTTTTTTAAAATTGTAGCTCACTACGCCGTTTGTTAACGGCTTGCCACTAAAAACAATGTTTATAGTTTTGATATACAAGTTTGTTTTCGATAATTAGCTTGGCATGTTTATTTACACAATCCTATTGTAATTCATGTAGTTATACAATGTTGTGAAAGTCCCGCATTAAAGCCCTGCGCTTTTACTTCGCTTCTCCACCACAGCTGCGGTCATCCTTGAAATACAACACAAATCGCCGGCGCTGTTGTAGATCTTAATCTCCCATACCGATGAGCGGCCGCCCAGGTGCACGGGCTTGGTCACGGCTTTGAGCGTGCCGGTGCGTGAGGCTTTGAGGTGGTTGGCGTTGATCTCTTGGCCGACGCAGTAGTATTTATTGATGTCGACGGCGAAGTTGGCGGCGTAGCTGGCGACGGTTTCGGCCAGTACCACATAGGCGCCGCCGTGCACCATGCCGATGGGGTTGTAGAGCTCGTTGCTGATTGGCATGGTGGCCACCAGGTAATCCGGGCCGATTTCGCTGATTTCTATGCCGAGTTTGGTCATCAGCGTGCCCTTGGCGCCAACGCCCAAGTCGAGCTTACGACACAGATCAAAATCGATTTCCTGAGCCCAAATACTTTGGGTGTTTTCGTTGACACTTGAGTCTGGCTTTTTGGCGACCGGCAAATCGTTTTTGTGATTCTGAACACTCATACTGAATCCTTATACGGCAACATTTATAAATGGGGTTATCTTACATCGCTTGGCAAGTTCGTCCACATAGTGCTGCACTTGCCTGGGCATCTGCAAGTCTTTTACGACGGTGCGCAGCGCAGGAACAGAGCTGGGCGGCAGTGGGCAGGGGCGGTGGGCAAAAATAGATGGCTTTATAGTCATCACCTGAGGGCCGGATTTGACTAGACTGTCATTAGCAGCCTAGGTGTTAACTTTGAGGGGGGTCTATGGACTTTCATTCCGTGTATGATTTCTGGTTTAACCAATGCAGCAGCGAGGACTGGTTTAAAAAGAGTGCGACCTTCGATGCCAGGGTAACCGAGCTGTTTGCCAAGACGCACCGCGCCGCCAGTCGGGGGGAGCTCTATCATTGGCGTAGCAGTGCCCATGGCGCTTTGTGAAATTATCGTGCTCGATCAATTCTCGCGAAATATGTTTCGCGGCACCGCCGGGGCCTTTGCCTATGATCCCTTGGCCCTGTGCCTGGCGCAACATGCCGTGGGCAAGGGCTACGACCTGTTGTTGAGCGAGCAGGAGCGCACCTTTTTATACATGCCCTATATGCACAGCGAAAGCGCGGCCATTCATGTGCTTGCCGAGCATCTCTTTCGGCCTTTGGATAACTATGCCTATGAGCTGGAGCACAAGGCGATTATCGACCGCTTTGGGCGCTACCCACATCGTAATGCCCTGCTCGGGCGCCAGTCGACACCCGAGGAGCTGGCATTTTTAGAGCAGCCCAACAGCGGCTTTTAATGGGTCTCGCGCAGCCAGGCTCGGGCCTGCTCTATCTGGTCGTATTTAAAGGCCTTGATCTCGGCGCTGATAAAGTGCGCCGCCAAATGCTCGCCGAGCATGGCCATGGGCGAGTCTGTGACCAGAGCTATCCTGCCAATCTGCTTATGGTGGTCGCGTGCAAAACGCAGGTGTGCAGAGAGCGCCGCAAATGAATCCCAGCCGGGGAAGTGCCGGGTGGCTATCATCAGGCCTTTTAAGGGGCCTCGGCGCTCAATATAAGGGTCAATGATGCGCACCGCCGCCACAAAGTCGGCCGCAGAAAGCTGGCCGTGGGGGGTAAAGACGCCAATATCATGTTCGTCATCTAGGCTGATACAGAGCATATTGGGTTCCTTCTATTGTTGTAAATGCATCGATGCGAGATCGCCTTCCTATATAACTTTAGGCGCTTTTTATGGGTTTGCGCAGTCGGTGATAAAGGCAAAGGCTAAGTTCACAAGAATGGGGGTGGCAAATTCCTTGAATTTATTTGCGATTTTCTGACAACTGTATATACTCACAGTTAAATGTACTGTATGGAAAACCAGTTGTATGCGCCCTTTAACTAAACGCCAATCGCAAATTTTAGAGCTGATCAAAGTCTTTATTAAAGATACCGGCATGCCGCCGACGCGCGCCGAAATTGCACAAACGCTGGGCTTTCGCAGTGCCAATGCCGCCGAGGAGCACCTGAAGGCGCTGGCCAAGAAAGGGGTGATCAAGATGAAACCCGGCGCCAGCCGCGGTATTCAGCTGGTTGAGGAAGAAGAGCCGGAGCAATTAGGTTTACCCCTGATTGGTCGCGTTGCCGCCGGTGAGCCCATTTTGGCCCAGGAACATATTGAGAGTCACTGCCAAATCGACCCTACGCTATTTAAGCCTGCGGCGGATTATCTGCTGCGCGTAAACGGCATGAGTATGAAGGATATCGGTATTCTTGATGGCGACCTGCTGGCGGTACACCGTGCTCAGGTGGCCGAGAACGGTCAGGTGGTGGTGGCCCGTGTCGGTGAAGACGTGACGGTAAAACGTTTGGAAAAGGCCGGTCGCAAGGTGTTACTGCACGCTGAGAACGACGAGTTTGCCCCCATCGAAGTCGATTTAGAACATGAATCCTTTAATATTGAGGGTTTAGCGGTTGGTGTAATTCGAAACGCCGACTGGATGTAGGTTTTACCCCATTTTTAGCCCCCGATAGGCCGTTTATTGGGGGTTTTACGGCGCTTTTCTCCTTTCTTTCCTTACGCGCTAACAGTTTGAATATCCCCCAAATATTTATTTAAAAAAGAAAAACTAAAACGCTTCATTTCTTGCTATTCACTCAATTCTTGACTAATTGGTTATATTACAGGCTTTGCTGGTTGCTTTTTACGCACTTTGTTTGCAGTAAATTGAATCGGCCAGTCCAAGCATAATAATAACGAAGAATGGCTAGCAGTAATTGCCTCTTCCCTTTTTGCGTTGCGCGTAGTTAAGGAGATGGTACATGAAGCAGCTTTGCTCCCTCATGTTGCTGTGTCTGTTTGTTCCCCAGTTGGCCTTTGCTAACAGCAAGTACAACTTGCGCCCCGGGGTGACGGATATCAGTGAGAATGTTTACCAGTTGCATATGACGATATTTATCATCTGTTGTGTAATTGGGGTGATCGTATTCTCGGTCATGTTTTGGGCCTTGCTCAGGCACCGAAAATCCAAGGGCGCTACCGCCGCCACCTTCCATGAAAGCACCAAGGTCGAAATTCTTTGGACCGCGATCCCATTTTTAATTCTTATCGGCATGGCGGTGCCCGCGACCAAAACCCTGATTGCCATGGAAGACACCTCCAAGGCGGATGTCACCATTAAGATCACCGGCTCGCAGTGGAAGTGGCATTATGAATACATGGGCCATGATCTGGGCTTTTATTCGCTGCTGGCCACGCCCCAGGGGCAAATTAAAAACGCAGAAGCTAAGGGCGAAAACTACCTGTTGGAGGTGGATAAACCCTTGGTGATCCCCACAGGCAAAAAAGTGCGGTTCCTGATGACCTCGGACGATGTCATCCACTCCTGGTGGGTGCCGGACTTCGCGGTGAAAAAAGACGCCAACCCGGGCTTTATCAACGAGGCCTGGACCAAGGTTAACGAAGCGGGTATCTATCGCGGCCAATGTGCCGAGCTGTGTGGTCAGGACCACGGCTTTATGCCCGTGGTGGTTGAAGCGAAATCCCCTGAGGAGTTCGATACCTGGCTGGCGGAGCAAAAACAAGCGATGTTGGACCAGGCCGATGCCGATGCTGCCTTGCTCGACCAAACCCTGTCTCATGAGGAGCTCATGAGCACTGGTGAGCAGGTGTATATGACCCGCTGCGTAGCCTGTCACCAACCGACGGGTCTCGGCGTTCCCGGAGTATTCCCGGCTATCAAGGGCAGCCCAATCGCGACCGGCGAAATCAAAGACCACATCGATATCGTGGTACACGGTAAACCGGGTACGGCCATGCAGGCGTTTGTTAGCCAGCTCACTATTAAAGAGCTCGCGTCCGTTGTTACTTACCAGCGTAATGCCTTTGGTAATGACACCGGCGATACGGTGCAACCGAGTGCGATCCAGGCCTTTATTGATGGGGAAGAACAATGAGTACAGCAGCTGCAACACACGAACATCACGGGCCTGCGACCGGCATTAAACGCTGGCTCTTTACCACTAATCATAAAGACATAGGCACGCTTTACCTGCTGTTTTCCTTGCTGATGTTTTTAACCGGCGGCGCCATGGCCATGGTCATTCGCGCCGAGCTATTCCAGCCGGGATTACAATTGGTTGACCCGCATTTCTTTAATCAGATGACCACGGTGCATGGCTTGATCATGGTTTTCGGTGCGGTGATGCCGGCCTTTACCGGCCTGGCCAACTGGATGATCCCCATGATGATCGGGGCGCCGGACATGGCCTTGCCGCGCATGAACAACTGGAGCTTCTGGATCCTGCCCTTTGCCTTTGCCATCTTGCTGATGTCGCTGTTTATGGATGGGGGCGGCCCGGCCTTCGGCTGGACCTTCTATGCGCCGCTGTCGACCACCTACAGTAATGACAACACCGCGCTGTTCGTGTTTGCCATCCATATCATGGGCGCCAGCTCCATCATGGGGGCGATTAACGTCATAGTGACTATTGTCAACCTGCGGGCGCCGGGCATGAAGTGGATGAAACTGCCGCTGTTTGTGTGGACCTGGCTGATCACCGCCTTCCTGCTGATTGCGGTGATGCCGGTGCTGGCGGGGGCAGTGACCATGGTACTGACGGATAAATACTTCGGCACCGACTTCTTTAACGCCGCCGGTGGTGGCGATCCCGTGATGTTCCAGCACATTTTCTGGTTCTTCGGTCACCCCGAGGTGTACATCATGATCTTGCCGGCATTCGGTATTATCTCCACCATAGTGCCCACCTTCTCGCGCAAAAAACTCTTTGGCTACTCCTCCATGGTGTATGCCACCGCGTCCATCGCCTTGCTGTCCTTTGTGGTCTGGGCGCACCATATGTTTACCACCGGCATGCCGCTGGCCGGTGAGCTTTTCTTCATGTACTCCACCATGCTGATATCCGTGCCCACCGGGGTGAAGGTGTTCAACTGGGTGGCGACCATGTGGCGCGGCTCCATCAGTTTTGAAGCGCCCATGATGTTTGCCATCGCCTTTATCGTGCTCTTTACCCTGGGTGGCTTCTCCGGCCTGATGCTGGCGATTACGCCGGTGGACTTCCAATACCATGATACCTACTTCGTGGTGGCGCATTTCCACTATGTGTTGGTTACCGGGGCGGTGTTCTCCATTATGGCCGCGGCCTATTACTGGCTGCCGAAATGGACCGGGCATATGTACAGCACCACGCTGGCGAAGTGGCACTTCTGGATGTCGCTCATCAGCGTCAATGTGCTCTTCTTCCCCATGCACTTTGTCGGCCTGGCGGGCATGCCTCGTCGTATCCCCGACTATGCGCTGCAGTTTGCCGACTTTAACGCCATTATCAGTATCGGCGGCTTTGCCTTTGGTCTGTCGCAGCTGCTGTTTGTGGCCGTGGTGTTTAAGTGCATTAAGGCCGGTGAAAAAGCACCCGCTAAGGTGTGGGACGGAGCCGAGGGCTTAGAGTGGCAAGTAGCCTCACCGGCGCCGTATCACACCTTTGAGACGCCGCCCGAGGTGAAATAAATGAACCATATGCCGCTGTTAAGAAAGCTGCTGTTAACTACCCTGGCCATGTTTGCCTTCGCCTTTGCGCTGGTGCCCTTGTATGACGTGTTCTGCGATGTCACCGGCCTCAATGGCAAGCCCTCCATGGAGCAGGCGCAGCAAAGCCAAAGTGTGGATAACAGTCGCGAGGTGACGGTGAGCTTTACCACCCATGCCCAAAGCGGCGCGCCCTTTAAGGTCAGCGCCCGGCAGCAGGCGGTGGTGGTCAAGCCCGGCGAGATGAGTGTGGTGACCTTTGCGGCGGCCAATACCAGCGATCAAGCCCGGGTGATGCAGGCCATTCCGTCTGTCTCTCCGGGGTTGGCGGCAAAATACCTGCATAAACTGGCGTGCTTTTGCTTTGACCAGCAAACCCTGCAGGCCAACGAACAACAAGAATATCAATTAAGGTTTTATGTCGATCCGGCGTTACCCCCCGAATACGAGGAGCTAACGTTGTCATATACGCTTTTTGATATCAGCGCCAAGCATCCCGAGTCGTTAGTGGCGTCGGCGCGATAACCCAAATGAGGCATGAATATGAGTGAACAGTATGAAAAGTACTATGTGCCGGCGCAAAGCCCCTGGCCGATAGTCGGCGCGGTGGCATTGTTTTTTATCGCCGCCGGCGCGGGGTTAACCGTGATGCAAATGGAGCAGGAAAGCAGCCATGGTCAGTACCTGTTATTTTTGGGTATTGCCGTGTTGCTCTATATGCTGGTGGGCTGGTTTCGTAATGTCATCAGCGAATCCCATGGCGGTCTTTATTCGATGCAGATGGACCGCTCCTTTAGACAGGGCATGAGCTGGTTTATCTTCTCCGAGGTGATGTTCTTTGCCGCCTTCTTTGGTGCCTTGTTTTACGCCCGCATGCTGGCGGTGCCCTGGCTCGGTGGTGATGGCAACAATGTGATGACGGGTGAAGTGTTATGGCCCGAGTTTACCGCCGTCTGGCCGCTGGAAAACACCCCAGGTGGCACCACCACTCAGGCCATGGGCTGGCAGGGGCTGCCCCTGATCAACACCATTATCCTTTTGGTGTCCTCGGTGACCTTGCAGTTTGCCCACACCGCCATAGAAAAAGACCAGCGTAAGCCACTGACCCTCTTCCTGCTGTTGACCATAGTTCTTGGTGCCTGCTTTCTGGGCCTGCAAGCCTATGAATATGTGCATGCCTATCAGGATTTAGGTCTGAAGCTGGATTCCGGCATATACGGCAACACCTTTTTCTTGCTCACCGGTTTCCACGGCCTGCATGTGACCTTGGGGGCCATCATGCTCACCGTGGTCTTTATTCGCGTATTGAAGGGTCACTTTAGTAGCGAAAAGCATTTCGCCTTTCAAGCGGCGGCCTGGTACTGGCACTTTGTAGATGTGGTGTGGCTGTGCCTGTTTGTATTTGTGTATGTGTTGTGATCGGTGATGGATTAAAGCGCAGCAGACCAAACTGCTGCGCCAGCAAAATAATGATGAGTACCAGGATGCACAGGGCGACGCGCTTGCCCAAATAGCGCGACATAGGCACCTTGTTATCGGATTTTATCATCGCCAGTAAGGCACGGAAAAGGGTGTAAATGACGAGCAACAACAGCGCAATAATTATAATTTTAATAAGCACGGTACGGATACTCCGAGGTTGGTGGTTGAGTGTTTACAGGTAAGCTTAGCGCAATTTTATGGACTGGGTTGGTTATCCTTGCGGTAACTGTTTGTACTCGCTTGGGTTTTTGGCAGCTTGAACGGGCGGAACAAAAGCAGGAGCGACAACAGCTGCTGGATTCCTGGTCGGCACAGGGGGTCATGCCTTTAACCAAGGCGCTGCGTTATATCGAAAGCGAAGACGCCACCGGTTTGCAGGTAGGCTTCGATGCCAAGCTGCAGCGTGAATACTGGCTGCTGGACAATCAGGTGTATCAGGGCCGGGTCGGCTACGATCTGCTGGCACTGGCCTTGCCTCCGAGCTCCAGCCACTGGCTGGTGGTCAATCTGGGCTTTGTGCAGGCGCCAAGTGCGCGCAGTGAGCTCCCCGCCATTGAACTGCCAGCGCAGATCACCCTGCGCCAGGCGCTGGTCAAAGAAGGGCCGCTGGCGCAGTTTACCCTGAGCGACAGCCAGGCGGAGCAGGGTTGGCCTAAACGCATTCAACAGATTGCCATCACCCAGATGAGCGAGCAAACCCGCAAACCCATTCACCCTTTTATGGTCTATGCCCAGCACCAAGTCGAGGGCATAGGCGCCATCCCCCATTATCAGCCGGTCACCATGTCGGCGGATAAACACAGGGCTTACGCCTGGCAGTGGTTTTTAATCGCCCTGGCGGCCCTGGTGATTGCCGTAAGTGCCTATTGGCGAGCAAGGAGAACGCATGCAGCTACCTAAACCCCTTCTGTTATTTATCGGCTGCTTTTTGCTGCCCATTGTGGCCGCCGTGGCGGTTTTGTATTCCGGCTGGTTGCCCGGCCATCAGAGCAATCAAGGCCGACTGATGAGCGAGCAGGTGGAGCTGAGCGACTGGCAGCAATACCCGCCGTCGCCCTGGACCATCGCCCTGGTCAATACCGACCCCTGTCAGGGCTGCGTGCAGCAATGGCAAGACTTGCAGTCCCTGTATGTAGCCCTGGGTAAAAATCAGGATAAGGTGCGTATTGCCGTGTTAGGGAAGGAGGCCCCCAAGGTGGGCACCATGCCCAGCATTCATATCAGCAGGGCACCGGCGCAGTTGAACGCCGGTAGCCTGTATTTAATCGATCACCATGGTTTGGTGGTCCTGGAGTATGACTATGCTCCGCAAGCCGACGCCAACCGCTTGGTACACAAGGGGTTGTTGAAGGACTTAAAAAAACTACTCAATTATGCGCGCAGCAGTTAAAGAGGCCAGTATGACAAAAAACTATAAATTTCTGGTGTTAAGTACGGCGTTATTGGCCGTATTGGTGGTGGGTCTGGGTGCTTATACCCGTTTGAGCGATGCCGGGCTGGGGTGTCCGGATTGGCCCGGCTGTTATGGCTTTTTAACCGTGCCCGATAAGGCCCATGAAATCGCCGCGGTGCAGGAAAACTTTCCCGGCATGGAGGTGGATCAGGGGAAGGCGCTCAAGGAAATGGTGCATCGCTACTTTGCTGGCACTCTGGGGCTGTTGATCCTCGCCATTGCCATGTATGCCTGGCGTCATGGCAAACGCATCCATATGCCGGTACGTTTGCCCACGGTGCTGTTGCTCTTGGTGATCTTTCAGGCCATGTTGGGCATGTGGACGGTGACCATGAACCTGCAGCCCCTGGTGGTGATGGGCCACCTGCTCGGTGGCTTTTCCATCGCCAGTCTGCTGTGGCTCTTGTATTTACGTTACTACAGTCGCCCCGTGCCCGGCGGCGATGCCGGTGCTAAGGCGCTGCAGGGCTGGAGCATGGCAGCCCTGTGCATGGTAATAGTGCAGATTGCCCTGGGAGGCTGGTTGGCGGCCAACTATGCCGCCGCTCACTGTGTTGGTTTTCCGCTGTGCGAAGGCAGCGAGGCGTTCTCCCTGGCCGAGGTGTTCCACTTGCCTATGGAGCACGCAAATTACGAGTATGGGGTGCTCTCCTACGAGTCGCGCATGTCCATTCATCTGCTGCACCGCTTTGGCGCCTTGATGACCCTGCTGATTGTCGGCACCGCCATGTGGCGGGTGTTTAAGGGTGCCTATTCGCGCACCATTAAAAATGCGGCGCTGGCGGTGTGCGCCGTTTTGGCAACACAGATCACTCTCGGGGTTGCCCTGATTTATATGCAGATCCCTTTGTTGTTGGCGTTGGCCCATAATCTGATGGCCTTGCTGCTACTGCTCACCCTGGTGCGGTTGTGCTATTTACAAAAACGAAAATGTTAGGCGCGAAGGAGAAGAATCATGAGTAAAGCTATAACCTTAACGAGCTCTCTGTCGCACTGTGCAAGCTGGCGCGACTACCTGGCCATGTGCAAAGGCAAGGTGGTGCTGATGCTGGTGCTGACCGCCTGGGTCGGCCTGGCTCTGGCGCCGGATATGGGTCGCTCCTGGGAGCTGCAGCTGATCAGTCTGCTGGGCATTGGCCTGTTATCGGCGGCGGCGGCGGTGATCAACCATATTGTCGACCGTGAAATCGACTCCAAGATGGCGCGCACCCGTCACCGCCCGGTGGCGGTGGGTAAGGTTAGTGAGGGACGGGGCTTTGCTTTTGCCGCACTGCTTGGCGGAGTCGGCTTTGTCGCCTTGGTCGGCGCCGCCAACTGGCTGACCGCGCTGTTGACGCTGCTGGCCTTGGTGGGCTATGCGGTGGTCTACACCCTGTTTCTTAAGCGGGCAACGCCGCAAAACATTGTGATTGGCGGTTTGGCTGGCGCCATGCCGCCGTTATTGGGCTGGGTCAGTGAAACCGGGCAGTTGGCCGCTGCGCCTTGGCTTTTGGTGATGATCATCTTTGCCTGGACGCCGCCGCACTTTTGGGCCCTGGCCATAGCCCGCGAAGCGGACTATCGGCGCGCCAATATTCCCATGCTGCCGGTCACCCATGGTATCGATTTTTGTAAGACCTGTGTGCTCGGTTACACCGTGCTGCTGGCCCTGGTGTGTGTGCTGCCGTATCTGATCGGCATGTCCGGACTCTTTTATTTGCTGGCGGCGTCGGCCCTTAACCTGATGTTTATCGCTTATGCCTGGCGTTTAAAGCGCGAACCCCAGCATCAATCGGCCATGCGTGTTTTTAAGTTCTCTATCCTGCATTTAATGTTACTCTTTGTCGCATTATTTATTGATAAGTGGGTATTTTATGTCGCTTAAAGGGTGGCTTATTGGGGCGCTGGCGGCATTGGCGCTGGGTTGCTCCAAGCCGGAATTGCAGGTGGAGGCCTTGGTGTATGACCAGGCCCGGGTGATTAATGCCTTTAGTTTGGAAGACCAGCATGGTCAGCCCGTGGGTGTGGCTGACCTCCAGGGGCAGTGGGATCTGCTGTTTTTAGGCTATACCAGCTGCCCCGACGTATGCCCGATGACGTTGGCGAAACTGCGTCAGGTCGACACGCAAGTAAATCGCAATGACCTGAGTGTGTGGTTTATATCGGTGGACCCAGAGCGCGATACTGCCGCCAAACGCCGCCAATACATCACCTACTTTAACCCCCAATATAAGGCCGTTTCGGCCCCTCACAAGGATCTTTACCCCTTTGTGCAAAACCTCGGGCTGATGTATGCAATTAGCGAGCAGCAAGAAGGGGATTATCTGGTGGATCACAGTGCGTCCGTGGTGCTGGTGGACCCGCATGGGAAGATCCGTGCCATCTTTAAGCCGGAATTTGTTGCCGGCTCGGTACCGACCATCAATACCGAGGTCATGGCACGCGAGCTAAAGGCGATTATTGACTATTACCCCGGTTAGTCTTGGTGTCACTGGGTGATCACCCAGGGTTGGGAGAACCACAAATAGCGCCCCGATTTTTGCTGCGAGGGAGCCGTGCAATTATAGCGGGCACGGCCAGGTTTTAAATCCTGTTTGGCCTGCACCGTGACGCGATTGCCGTCTAACCAGGTCAGCTCGGCTCGGCCCTGGCCGGATACATAACAAGCAAACTGATTACTATGGAAGCCCTTTTCGGAAAATTCCAGGGTGACCTTGGGGCGCTGCTCGGCGGTCACCGTATCGCTGTAGTCGAGCTTAGCCAGGGCAAAGGGCAGGGAGTCGAGCTTGGTCGCCAGGGTTTCCAGGTCAGCATAAAAACCCGAAGCGGGAAAGCGCGGCAGGCGGGTAAAATCATTGTTCGGGCCAAGGGCGCCCGAGTGCTGGCCTATGCCGACATAACCCAACTCTTTCACCAGCCCTTGCAGCGCTTTATCGAACTCGCCATAGGGGTAAGCCAGGTATTTCAGGCTGTAGCCAATTTCTTCTTCGATACGCTTTTCGGCGCCGGTGAGGTCGTTTTTAATGCGACTACGCCATTGCTCCTCGCTTTCTCCTTCTAGGCGATGATGGAGATAATCATGGCGGCTGCTGTGATTGGCAATAAGGGCGCCCTGCTTGCTGAGTTCCTTGAGTTGCGCCCAGCTCATCACATAGCCCTGCTGTTCATCGATCAGGGCCGGATTAACAAAGATGGTGTAGGGATAATTAAATTCCGCCAGTATGGGGGCGGCCTGCTCGATATTATTGTCGTAGCCGTCATCAAAGGTGATGGCCACGGTTTTATCGTCAAACGTTTGTCCTTGCTGCAAGCCACTGAGGAGTGTATCCAGGGCCACCACCTTATAGTCGTGTTGCTGCAAATACTGTAAATGGGCGCGGAAGGTGTCGGCTTCGACACTGGTGACCTTGGGCAGGGTTTTACTGACGTGATGATACTGTAAAATAACCGCTGCCTGCGCAGAGGCGCCAAACAGGGCGCATAAAGAGAAGAATAAATGGGACAATTTTCTATACATAACAACACTCACCATAAAAGCTTATTGCTGCTTGCCGGGCCCATGATTCTATCGAATATCACTGTGCCTTTGCTAGGCCTGGTTGATACCGCGGTCATCGGCCACCTTGGGAGCGCCCATTATTTAGCAGGAATTGCCCTGGGCGCAACGGTTATTTCAATGCTGTTCTGGCTGGCTGGCTTTTTACGCATGAGCACCACCGGGCTTATCGCCGCCGCCTTTGGCGCCGAAGACAAGCAAGAGCTGGTGCAGGCGCTGCAAAAAAGCCTGCTGCTGGCGCTGGCGGTGGCGCTGCTTCTCCTGCTGCTGCAAAAACCCCTGGGGGTGCTGATGGCAGTGTTGGCCGATGCCTCGGAGCAGACCATGGAGCAGGCCTTTAATTATTTTTATATTCGTATTTATAGCGCCCCAGCGGCCTTGGCGAACCTGGTGCTGCTGGGTTGGATGCTCGGCGTGCAATACGGGCGCGGGCCATTTTTACTGGTGCTGCTCACCAATGTCGTTAACATCGCCCTGGATATTCTCTTTGTGGTCGGCTTTGGCTGGGGCGTTAAGGGGGCGGCGCTGGCCTCGGTGATCGCCGATTATTGTGCCCTGGCCTTTGCCCTGTGGTTGGTGTCGCGATTGTTTGCCAAGCTGCATCTGCGCTGGTGTTGGTCCTTTGGTGCCCGCTTGTTACAACTCGGTGCCTTGTTGCGCCTCAATGGCGATATTTTCCTGCGCTCCTTAATGCTGCAGCTGTGTTTTAGCTTTATGACCTTTTACGGTGCTCGCTTAGGGGATGTGGTCTTGGCCGCCAATGCGGTGCTGATGAACTTTCTGCTGTTGATCAGCTTCGCCATGGATGGCATTGCCTATGCCGCCGAGGCCAAGGTTGGGCAGGCGCGCGGCGCAAAATGTGTACGCCGCATTAAATTGTGGGTAAGTATTAGCTTACAGTGGGGGGCTTTATTTGCACTGATTTATGCCCTGGGCTTCTATGTTTTTGGGGAGCAGGTGATCCGTTTGCTGACCGATGTGCCCGAGGTCAATAGTCTGGCCATCGCCTATTTGCCCTGGCTGGTCCTGATGCCGCTTATCGCCATGGCCTGTTTTTTATTCGACGGTATTTTTGTTGGTCTGATGCGCGCCAAGGATATGCGCAATACCATGATGCTTGCCGCCGCGGTGGGCTTTTTTGGTGTTTTTGTATTAACCCAAGGCTGGGGCAATCACGCCCTGTGGGCGGCCATGACCGCCTTTATGGCACTGCGCGGCATTAGCCTGGCGGTGCGTTATCGTCAGTTGGTAAAGGCGGATGCGTTGCTGCAATAACCTGAGCGAAACGATTGGCAAAAATGCCGAGATACCCCCAGATAGCGAAAAATAACGCCACCGCGAGGAATAGCAGGCCGGGAATTTGCCACCAGGGCTGATAATAGTAGCCCAGCGCAATAAAGGCGACGGCAACGGTGAACAGCCCGAGACCGGTAAGAAAGCGTTTGAGGCTGCGCTTGGGCTCTGAGCCCAAGCGATAAATCAGCGCCGCAAACTTAGTAGTAGGAGTGGTCGCCACGGTTGTGTTCGGTGATATCACGGACGCCGGTGATTTCGCTGAATTTAGCGATCATTTCCTTCTCGATACCTTCTTTAAGGGTGACATCGATCATGGAACAACCATTACAGCCGCCACCAAACTGCAGCACGGCAATGCCCTCTGCAGTGATCTCGACCAATTGCACCTGACCGCCGTGGTTGGCAAGCTGAGGGTTAACCTCGGTTTGCAGCATGTGCTCAACCTGCTCTTCCAGCGAGGCATCGCTAGATAGCTTACGGGCCTTGGCATTAGGTGCCTTAAGGGTCAATTGCGTGCCCATTTTATCGGTGACGAAATCGATTTCCGCTTCTTCAAGAAAAGGCGCACTTTCTTTGTCTACTACCGCATCAAAACCGTTGAAGTTAAGACGAATATCATCTTCTTCAACCGCATCGGCCGGGCAGTATGACACGCCACATTCGGCCTGAGAGGTGCCAGGGTTGACAACGAATACACGGATGTTGGTGCCATCTGCTTGTTCTGAAAGCAGTTTTGCAAAGTGACTTTGCGCGGTTTCTGAAATTGTGATCATAGTAACAACACTATACTTGACTGTTTTACTCGGTTAATGGCTATGATACTCCGCTCGTCGCGTTGTCGCCAGTGTTGAACGTAAAAAGTTGGCTTAATTTTAAGCCGATGGTAGCGTGAGATTATGGTTTTTTAAATTCACTGTTATCCGTATGCGTCGAATTCTATTTTTATTATTCACGGTCTTTGCCTCTTCCCTGGCCGCACAGCCGCTGAGCTATTATTTTGGTGACGAAGTTAAATTTGATCCCAAGGTGCCGACCCCGGCATCGGTGTTAGGTTACGAGGTTGGTCAATGGCATGTGCGCCACGACCAGCTGGTTTATTATATGCGTGAGCTGGCCGAGCACAGCGACCGCGTGCAGATACAAACCATTGGCTACACCCATGAGCAGCGCCCTTTGGTGATGCTGACCATAGCCGCGCCTGAGCGCTTGGCTAACATTGAGCAGGTGCGTCAGGCACACCTGGCCCGGGTGACGGGTGAAAGCAATGAATCATCAAAAACCGCTCCAGCGATTATGTACATGGGGTACAGCGTCCATGGCAATGAACCCTCGGGCAGTAACGCCGCGTTGTTAGTGGCTTATTATCTGGCCGCAGCGCACGATCAGCGCGTTGAGCGCCTGTTGCAGGAAACCGTGATCCTGATCGACCCCTCGTTAAACCCTGACGGGCTGGCGCGTTTTGCCAATTGGGCCAATTCTAACCGTGCCATGGTGCCGAGCGCCGATCCCAATACCCGTGAGCACAATGAGAACTGGCCAAGCAGCCGTACCAACCATTATTGGTTCGATCTCAACCGCGACTGGTTATTGCTGCAACACCCGGAATCGCGCGCGCGTATCGCCCAGTTCCATGCCTGGCAGCCGAATGTATTGACCGACTTTCATGAGATGGGTCCCAACAGCACCTTCTTCTTCCAGCCAGGCATTCCGACCCGTAAAAACCCGCTTACGCCGGATAAAAACGTCGATCTGACCAAGGCCATAGCCGAACACCACGCCCGTATTCTCGACAGCCACGATCGCCTGTACTTTACCGAGGAAGCTTTCGATGACTTTTATGTGGGTAAGGGTTCGACCTACCCGGATGTAAACGGTAGCGTCGGTATCCTTTTCGAGCAGGGCAGTAGTCGGGGTCATGTACAGGACACCATTAATGGTCGTTTGGAATTTCCATTTACCATTAAAAATCAGCTGCTAACGAATTTCTCTACCTTTGACGCCGTGTTGGAAAAGCGTCAGCAATTGCTCGACTATCAAGAAGACTTTTTCAAGCAGGCGACTAAGCTGGCAGACAAGGATAAGGTAAAGGGCTATGTGGTTAGCGCACCTAAAGATCCGACGCGCCTGCGCAGCTTCCTGTCGATTTTGGCGCAACATCAGATAGAGGCCTTTGCCTTGCAAAAAGATGCGACGTTAGACAAGCAGCGTTTCAGTGCTCAAAACAGCTACTTTGTGCCTTTATCGCAGCGCCAGTACCGCTTGATCAAAGCCATTTTTAGCGAGCAGCAGAACTTTGTCGACAACACCTTTTATGATGTCTCCGGCTGGACCTTGGCCCATGCCTTTAACCTAGATTTTAAGGCGCTCGATAGCGTCTGGGGTTTGGATGTGGCGGCGCAACCCTGGTCACCACGCAGCAGTGCGTCGCAACAGGAGTTACAGCCTCATTATGCCTTTGCCTTTGAGTGGTTCGATTATCACGCCCCTAAACTGCTAACCAAGCTGTTGCAGCAGGGCATTGAGGCACGCGTTGCCCTGGCGCCCTTTACCGCCAGCAGCGACGGCGAAAACCGTGAGCTGGCCGCCGGTTCCATAGTGGTAGCCGCCGGTCTGCAGCAGCGCGACGATTGGTTAGCGGTGTTAAACCAAGTCAGCGCCGAGTTTGATATTGATGTGTACGGCATCGATTCCGGCTTGACCAGTCGTGGCGTCGACTTAGGTTCGCGCCAGTTAGCGCCGGTTAAACTGCCCAAGGTGTTACTGGTCGGTGGTCAGCAGAGCAGCCAGTATGAAGTGGGTGAGCTTTGGTACTACCTTGACCGCCATGTGGGCTTAACGCCGAGTATTATCGAGGCCGATGAACTGACCAAGGTCGATCTGAATGACTACACCCATATCGTTTTTGCCAACGGCCGTTACGGTAGTTTGGAAAAGTCGTTCAAAGCGGAGCTGCACACCTGGGTGCGCCAAGGCGGCGTGGTTTGGGGTCATAAGGGCGGAGCGCAGTTTTTGGCCGATGAGCAGATGTTAAAGGCCAGCTATTTGTCACGTAAGGATATGGCCGCGGCGTTTTCCACCGAGGGTCTGCATTATGGCGACAGAGATATGTTAGCGGGCAAGCAGCGTATCGCCGGCGCTATCTTCAATACCAAGATCGATTTGAGTCACCCGCTTAGTTATTCATTAACTCGGGACCAATTGCCGGTGTTTAAAAACAGCACCTTCTTGCTCGAGCAAATGCCCGTGCCCTTTGTTAATGTAGCGACCTATACGGAAAAACCCTTGCTTGCCGGTTTTACTCATGAGCAAAATCTGGCGCAAATCGCCAATGGCGGCGCCATTTTAGCTCATAGCTATGGTCGCGGTACCGTGGTGGCCATGACCGACAACCCGGTATTCCGAGGCTTCTGGTATGGTACCAGCCGTATTTTCAGTAATGCCTTATTCTTTGGCGCGCATATAGACGCTAGCGCCGAGTAACCTTTACTCCCCTTAGTAACATGACTCTCCTAAGCAAAAGCCGGCGTTTAGTCGGCTTTTTTATGTCTTAGCGGTCAGGCAAACGACCCAGGCCGACACCGAGCGGGCCCCCGCCGCTTTTAGCAGCTTGGCGGCGCTATCCAGGGTTGCCCCCGTGGTCAGCACATCATCCACCAAAGCGATATCAAGATTGTGCACATTGGCGTGCACACTAAAGGCATTGGTGAGGTTTTTACGTCTTTGCCGCGCGCCGAGCCTGGCCTGAGTCCGGGTGCTGTGGCGCCGCCGTAATAGGTTGGCGGCAAATAACTGCTGTGGCAGGGCATCTTGCCACAAGCGCACCACCTGATTGAACCCCCGCCAAATCAGCCGCGAGGGTGCCAGGGGGATGGGCGCGACTAGCTGTGGCCAGTGCCAGTCGGGCTGGTTGGCCAAGCGCGCAAAGTGATGTGTCAGTAAGCTGGACAATGCCACTTGGCGATACATGCGTTGTTGATATTTGTATTGTTTTAACCAGGTAGACAGGGGTGGGCGATACCAGTCCAGGGCCTGCAAGCCATCGATATAACGCAGGGGAAATTGCCGTTGAATATCGGCACGCATCAGCAAATTTTCCTGCAAGGCACCGTTGATACCGGTAAATGCGCTGATGCAGTGTGCACACACTTGCTGCCCGGCGTTTAGGGGTTGAGCGCAGAGCTGGCAGTATTGCGGGAACAGCCAGGCACAGGCTTTTGTGAGTGCGTCCATTGCATAAGCCTTTATTCGCGTTAATAATGCAGGTGTCGGCGCGTGATAAGCGTCAGGGCTTTAGTAATAGTGGATGCGGAACAGGTTAAATGCAAAAACAACTGGTGTTGCTTCATGGTTGGGGTATGAATCGTGAGGTATGGGAGTTGATTCGCCCAGAGCTTAATTTTATTTTTGACGGCGATGTGCGGGCTCTCGATCTGCCCGGCTATGGTCATGCTCAGCCGGCTGAGAGCGAAGGGTTTCACTCGGATCTGCCGACCATGGCCAAGCAATTGGCGGATCAACTTCAAGACGGCTCCATCATTGCCGGTTGGTCTCTTGGTGGTCTGGTTGCCTTGTATCTGGCGCACTTTTATCCGCACAAGGTCAGCAAGGTGATCTTGGTCGCCTCAACGCCATTTTTTAGCCAAAGCCCAAACTGGCCGGGGATAAAAAACTCGGTGCTGGAGCAGTTTAATCAACAGTTAATTGAAAACAGCAGTAAAACCATAGAGCGCTTTCTTGCCATTCAGGCCATGGGCAGCGAGTCCGCACGCCAAGATATTAAACAGCTCAGGGCTTTGATCCAGCAGGCTCCCAGTACCTCGGAGCAGGTGCTTAAACAGGGCTTGGAAATTCTCGAATATCAGGATTTGAGACAAGAATTTGCGCACCTTAAGCAGCCCATAGGCGCCATCTTCGGGCGCTTAGATGCCCTTGTGCCTTATAAAGCCATTGAGCAGATGCAGAGATTACGGCCGCATTTGGAGATTGAGGTACTGGATAAGGCTTCGCATGCACCGTTTATTTCCCACAAAGACGAGTTTGTTGCGGCCTTAAAAGCCATGCTTTAGTCGGGTTTTAATAGAGTGTTTTTTGCGCAATAATAACTAGAAGTTTAATAGGCTTGCCTCGGAGAGCACCAATGTCGGTAGCAATGGTTTTTAATGTGGGAGTGGATGGTTTTGTGCGCGCACAACAGGACGCGACCCAGGCCAGTGCCAATATCAATCGTGCCACCACGGCGCAGTTGGACACTCAGCAAGTGCAACTGGGGCGTCAACTTCAGGGAGCGAGCAATGGTGAGGCGCTGATTGCCCCGGTGGCCGAAACGCCACGTGTCGAGCAGGAGTTGGTGAATTTACAGGTTGCCCAGTTGCAGGCCAAGGCCAGCGCTCGGGTTATTGCCAGTGCCGATGATCTTTTGGGCACCCTTATCGATATTCGTGCTTAGCACCCTAGCTCAATAAGCATAAAAAAACGCAGCCTTGGCTGCGTTTTTTTGTTGCCGTAGGGCGTTATTTTTTCAGTTTGGCAAAGGCTTCGGCAAAGGCGTTACCCATGGCGGCATTGCCCTGGTCCTTATTGCGGCTGCGATTATTACCCTTATTGTTTGTTGGTGCTCCCTTCTTCGTCGCTGGCTTCGAGGCGCTCTTGGCACCCGCGCCTGCACCCGCGCTTGCACCCGCAGCAGGCAGCTCGTCATTTAGACGCATGGTAAAGCTGATGCGCTTACGGGCGCTATCGACTTCCAACACCTTGACCTTAACGATATCGCCGGCCTTCACCACCTCGCGCGGATCGCTAATAAACTTGTCGGTCAGTGCCGAGATGTGTACTAAGCCGTCTTGATGCACGCCGACATCGACAAAGGCACCAAAGTTGGCGACGTTAGACACCACACCCTCGAGAACCATACCCGGTTTGAGATCATTAATGGTCTCCACCCCGGCTTTAAACGCCGCGGTTTTAAACTCTGGACGCGGATCGCGGCCCGGCTTATGCAGTTCGCTGATGATATCGGTGACCGTGGGCAGACCGAATTGCTCATCTGTGTAGTCAGCGGCATTCAGACCTTTTAGCACTTCGGCATTACCGATCAAATGGGCGATATCCTGATCGTTGGCGGCACAAATATTCTTAACCAAGGGATAGGCTTCCGGGTGAACCGCAGAGGCATCCAGGGGATCGGCGCCACCGACGATGCGTAAGAAGCCGGCGCTTTGTTCAAATGCTTTTGGCCCCAAACGCTCAACCTTTTTCAATTCGCTACGCTTGCTGAAGGCACCATTGTTATCGCGGTACTTAACGATATTCTGCGCCAGGGTTTTGTTTAAGCCGGAAACGCGTGTCAGCAGGGGCACCGAGGCGGTATTTACGTCGACACCCACGGCATTTACACAGTCTTCAACCACGGAAGTCAGGGTTTGTCCTAGCTGGCTTTGCGAGACATCGTGTTGGTATTGACCCACACCGATGGATTTTGGCTCGATTTTTACCAGTTCGGCGAGGGGATCCTGCAGGCGACGGGCGATCGACACGGCACCGCGCAGGGAAACGTCGAGATCCGGGAATTCTTGAGCGGCGAACTCGGACGCCGAATACACGGAGGCACCGGCTTCGCTGACCATGATCTTGCTTAATTTCAACTCCGGAGCCGCTTTAATCAGTTCGGCAACCAGTTTATCGCTTTCGCGACTGGCGGTGCCGTTACCGACGGCGATCAGTTGTACCTTGTGCTGACGGCATAGTTGCTCCAGCGTACGCAATGACTTATCCCACTGATTTTGCGGAGCATGAGGGAAAATGGTGGCGGTGGCCAGGAGTTTGCCCGTGCTATCGACCACGGCAATTTTACAGCCGGTACGAAGACCCGGATCCAGGCCCAGGGTGACCTTGGCGCCTGCCGGGGCCGCCATAAGCAGGTCTTTAAGGTTTTTGGCGAACACATCGATAGCGCCGGTTTCGGCCTGTTCGCGCATATTGGCAAGAAACTCATTTTCCAGATGTAACGCCAGCTTCACCTTCCAGGTCCATTGGGCTACCTGTGCCAGCCATTTGCTCGCCGCTTTCCCTTCGATGGCGAGATCGAAATGACGGGCGATCATGTTGACGCACAGGGCATGACCGTCTTCGCTTTGCGCATCCGGATTAATGCTTAGGGCCAACACTCCCTCGTTACGGGCACGTAACATGGCCAAGGCGCGATGTGATGGGATGCTGGCAATGGCTTCGCTGTGCTCAAAGTAATCCTGATACTTGGCGCCGGCTTTTTCCTGACCGGCGATCACGGTACTGCTAATATGGCCATGTTGCTTGATATGGCTGCGTAGTTTAGCCAACAGTTTGGCATCTTCGGCGAAGCGCTCCATCAGGATATAGCGGGCTCCTTCGAGGGCCGCTTTGCTGTCGGCCACGCCTTTATCGGCGTCGACGAAACGAGCGGCTTCGCTTTCCGGATCTAAATTGGCATCGTTTAGCAGCGCGTCGGCGAGGGGCTCAAGGCCGGCTTCAATGGCTATCTGGCCTTTAGTGCGACGCTTGGGTTTATAAGGCAGATACAGGTCTTCAAGTTCTGTTTTGGTTGCCGCAGCGGCAATATCGGCGGCTAGTTGCGGCGTTAACTTATCTTGTTCGCTAATGGTTTTAATGATGAATTGGCGGCGCTCTTCGAGTTCGCGCAGATAACCTAAACGTTGCTCTAGGGTGCGCAGTTGGGTGTCGTCCAGGCCACCGGTTACTTCTTTACGGTAACGGGCAATAAATGGCACCGTAGCGCCTTCATCTAAAAGCTTAGTTGCTGCTAGCACTTGCTGTTCTTGCGCTTGTAATTCCTGCGCCAGAATCGTGGTGAGATTAGCCATTAATAACCTTATATCTTGGTGCCCAAAGCAGGGCTAATACGAGTAAAATTAACTGGATAATATCACAGCTTGTCACGAACGACAGGGCAAATTTGTCGTTCGTGACCCGCATCTTAAGTGCCTTAAAACGGCTTGTTAGTGAGGGTGTTCTACGCTGGCAACCACGTCCTGAAATGACTGTGCGACCGGGGTAATATCCAAGCCCATATTCAGGGTTTTGGCGATTTTACGGGCGCAGAGAATACCGCGGATTTGCTCATTCTCGGTCACCAACAGGTAGAAACTGCCGGTTCGCTCCATGGTGCTCAGGACGTTTCCTAACGAGGTATTGCGCACCGCCAACATGGTGATGCATGGCAGTACATGCAGGGAGCGCATTACATCATGGACCATCAGCTCACTGGGCTTAAGACCAAGTTGCAGGGCCTGAGTAGTCACGCGAATACTTTGTAGCTCGACGCTGGAAGTGACCCCGATCACCTGGCCCTGCTCATTGAGCACCATCAGGGCATCGGTGGGAGTGTTACTGGCCAATTTACGCGCCGCCAAAAGCGGGGTGTTAGCCTGCACACAAATGGGGCTTTGCAAGGTGAAGTCCTGCAATAAGCTCAATGCGCCACTGTTGGCGTCTAGCTGTAAGTGTGGTTCGTTAGCGGTCGCTAATTGCGCCCCCTCTACGATATGATGAGTACGTAGTGTATTAAAATTAGTCATGATCTTTCTCCAAAAAATTGCAAATAAAACAGTTTCTTAAGAGAAGTAAGGGGGGGCTCTTTGTTGTGCTACTGTGAGCACGCGGCGGTTAAGCGGTGCGTTAGGCACTGTTAAAACTGACGTGTTAACTAACGCGTGCTGCTTAATCGAGGGTGCTAACGGGTGCTCAGGGTCGTGATCATTATCGCTATCATGATTGATAGTTTGTACCGGATCGACACTAATGGTCAGGCTATACTGGTCACTGGTATTGGCGGCTGAGGTAAAGAGGTGTTGGCTTGCAAGGAGGCCGGCTAGGGCGAAAAGCGCAAACACAAAAAGCAGGTTGTACTTCAAGTTGTACTTTTGCATACCATCACCTGCCTATAAAATTACCACATAGGTTAAATATGACCCTGTTTAAATGAACGAAAACTGAACATTATTTATGAAAACGAAATTAATCACCCGTCGTGGCTACCAACAACTACAAAGCGAACTCGATCATTTATGGCGCACTGAACGCCCCGAAGTGACTAAAAAAGTGGCCTGGGCGGCGAGCCTCGGAGACCGCTCGGAGAATGCCGATTACCAGTACAATAAGAAGCGGCTACGTGAAATTGACCGACGAGTCAGATACCTACGTAAACGCCTGGATGAGCTTAGGGTGGTGGATTACAGTCCTCAGCAAGAGGGCAAGGTGTTTTTTGGTGCCTATGTCGAGGTTGAAGACGAGCAGGGTAACGTGCTGGTATTTCAAATCGTCGGCCCCGATGAAATTTATGACAATAAAGAGGTTATTTCCATCGACGCTCCCATGGCCCGCGCCTTATTGCAAAAAGAGGTCGATGACGAGGCCTGGGTGAATACGCCTAATGGTCGAAAGTTGTGGTATATCAATAGTATTCGTTATCAGCAGGGGGATGAGTAAGGCGGAAAACAAATGTAACAATGTTATTAGCCTTGAGCGTTTCCCAACTCGGGTATTTCGCATATAGTTAAGGCTACAACAAGAACAACTAAGCAAGAACATGGGACAAGAAACCACCAAAATCCTCGTAGTCGATGATGATATGCGCCTGCGCAGCCTGTTAGAAAGATACCTGGTTGAGCAGGGCTTTATCGTTCGCAGTGCCGCCAATTCCGAGCAGATGGATAAGCTGCTGGAGCGAGAAAACTTTCACCTCATGGTGCTCGACTTAATGCTGCCCGGTGAAGATGGCTTGTCAATCTGCCGCCGTTTACGACAAAAGGAAAATGAAATTCCGATTGTTATGCTGACCGCGAAAGGGGACGAGGTGGATCGCATTATCGGGCTGGAACTCGGTGCCGATGATTATATCCCTAAGCCCTTCAATCCTCGTGAATTATTGGCTCGTGTAAAGGCTATTTTGCGTCGCCGTGCCAAAGAGGTGCCCGGTGCTCCATCCGCGGAAGAAAACCTGGTGAAATTCGGTGAATTTGCCCTCAATCTCGCGACCCGTGAAATGACCCGAGGGGACGAGGTGATCTCGCTGACCAGCGGCGAGTTCGCGGTCTTGAAGGCGCTGGTATCGCACCCTCGCGAGCCGTTAAGCCGGGATAAATTGATGAACCTGGCTCGAGGTCGTGATTACAGTGCCTTGGAGCGCAGCATCGATGTGCAGGTGTCACGCCTGAGACGAATGATCGAGGTGGACGCCGCCAATCCGCGTTATATCCAAACCGTGTGGGGGCTAGGTTACGTCTTCGTACCCGACGGCAATAAATAGATGCATTTACTTCCTCGAAGCGCCTTTGGACAAACGGTTTTCCTGGTTGGCGCCCTGTTGCTGATCAACCAGGTGGTGTCCTATGTGGCGGTGAGCTTCTATGTGGTGAAGCCGACCATAGAGCAAGTGAATATCATGCTCGCCAAACAGGTGAAAACCGTGTTTATTGGCGTTAATGACGGTGTGGAGGTGAGCGATGAGGTGTCTAAGCGTTTCCGCGAGGAAACCGGCATTGAAATTTTAACTCAGCGCGACGCCTATATTAATGGCTTAGGCGAAGCTCGGGAGTATTCCATGCTCTCAAACATTATGTCGCAGCAGCTTAATGGTTCGGCGCGGGTGCGTATCAGTCAAACCGACCCTCTGGTTTATTGGATAGAGCCGCCACAAGCCCCGGGTTATTGGGTGCGAGTGCCGTTATCGGGCTTTACCGAAGCCAATATCGAATTTTTAACCTTTTATCTGACCAGTATCGGCTTCCTCAGTGTGCTTGGTGGTTGGCTCTTTGCCCGTCATCTCAACCGCCCATTGAAGGCTTTGCAAGAGGCGGCGATCAAGGTGAGTAAGGGCGATTTCAGTTCCGAGGTCGATGAGCAGGGTTCCACGGAGATGGTGGAAGTGACCCGAGCGTTTAATAAGATGTCGCGCGGCATCGCCGCCCTTGAGCAGGACAGAAGATTGCTGATGGCCGGTGTGTCTCATGATTTGCGCACCCCCCTAACCCGTATTCGCCTGGCGACGGAAATGATGTCCGACGACGAAGACTATCTGCGTGAAGGCATTATTCATGACATCGAAGACATGAATGCCATCATCGATCAGTTTATCGAATACCTGCGCCACCACGATAAGGGCGATTACCAAAGTGAAGATCTTAATGCCTTAGTGGAAGAAGTGGTGCATGCGGAGCAGCAGCATGGGCGCGTACAGGGACGGGAAATAAGCGCACACCTTAACCCCAGTTTGCCCAATGTGCCCATGAGCCATGTTGCCATAAAGCGGGTGCTGACCAATATGATCGAAAATGCCCTGCGTTACTCCTGTGACGACATCCAGGTGGTGACTCACTATAACGCCCGTAAGACCCATGTGTGTGTCAGCGTTAAGGATAGAGGTCCGGGCATTCCCGAGTCGGAACTGGAAAAAGTATTTGCGCCTTTTACCCAGGGCGATCAGGCCCGAGGCAGTGAGGGAAGTGGTCTTGGCCTGGCCATTATTAAGCGCATTATCACCATGCACAACGGCCGGGTGGAATTAAGAAACCGCAAGGAAGGCGGTTTGTGCGCAACCATCTATCTACCCATAAAAACGCCGGCGTAAAGCCGGTGTTATACCCTGTTTGCTTCCTTTTGCCCTTGCGCCGGGCACTCCTTCCACTGATTGCGCCAGAGTCTAATAACAAAAACGCCAGCATAAAGCTGGCGTTGGTGCGAATTCTCAGCGCAATGGCTAAGTTAAAGAAGTTGACCCTTAGCTATTAGGGCCAGCTTGCTTAATGGCATCAGATACGTCGTACTTAGCAAAGTTCTCGTTAAAGTCGTTCGCTAGTTTCTGTGCGTATTCTGCGTATTTCTCTTTGTCGTTCCAAGTGTTGATTGGGTTTAGAACCGCGCTATCAACGCCAGGTACGGCTACCGGTACGTCTAGGTTAAGAACGTCGATGTGCTGAGTTTCAACGTCGGCTAGTGCGCCCGATACGATGGCATCAACAACGGCACGAGTAGTCGGGATGTCGAAACGCTTACCAACACCGTAAGGACCACCAGTCCAACCCGTGTTTACTAGGTACACCTTGGCGCCAAACTCACGTACGCGCTTCATTAGAAGCTCTGCGTATACGCCGGCTGGACGAGGGAAGAAAGGTGCGCCGAAACAAGTAGAGAAGGTTGATTCGATATCAGAAGTTGAACCAATTTCAGTTGAACCTACTTTCGCAGTGTAGCCGCTTAGGAAGTGGTACGCCGCTGCTTCTTCGCTTAGCACAGAAACAGGAGGTAGTACGCCACTTACGTCACAAGTTAGGAATACCACGGCCTTAGGCTCACCGGCGCGGTTTTCTTCTTTGCGCTTAGCAACGTGCTCAAGTGGGTAAGCGGCACGAGTATTTTGCGTAAGTGATGAATCTGTGTAATCAGGAGTACGTTTGTCATCAAGTACAACGTTCTCAAGGATGGTGCCGAAGCGGATTGCGTCCCAGATTACCGGCTCATTCTTTTGAGACAGATCGATACATTTCGCGTAACAACCGCCTTCGATGTTAAATACGCTGCCAGGTGCCCAACCGTGCTCGTCATCGCCGATTAGGAAACGGCTTGGATCCGCTGAAAGCGTTGTTTTACCAGTACCAGATAGACCGAAGAATAGGGCTGTGTCGCCTGCTTCGCCTACGTTTGCAGAGCAGTGCATTGGTAATACACCTTTTGCAGGAAGTAGGAAGTTCTGTACTGAGAACATTGATTTCTTCATTTCGCCCGCGTAGTGCATACCGGCAAGTAGTACTTTACGCTCTGCGAAGTTGATGATGACCGTTCCATCACTGTTAGTACCGTCACGCTCTGGCTCACATACGAACGAAGGTACATTAAGGATTTGCCACTGAGGCATGTTGGCCTTGTTGAAGTGCTCAGGCTGGATGAACATGTTTTTAGCGAAAACATGGTGCCAAGCAGTTTCAGTGGTTACAACGATTGGTAGATAGTGCTCTGGGTCTGCACCTACTTCAAGGTGAGAAACGAAGTGGTCGTTTTGAGACACATGATTCTCAACTCGCTCCCAAAGGGCATTGAATTTATCAGCATCGAAAGGACGGTTAACGTTACCCCACTGGATATCGTTCTCGGTGCTAGGCTCTTTAACGATAAAACGATCGTTTGGAGAGCGACCGGTACGACGACCAGTTTTGGCCACGAAAGCTCCGTTAGCAGCAAGAGAACCTTCACCACGGCGAATTGCCTGCTCGATTAGTTCTGCGGTTGTAAGATCAACAAAACGAGTAGCGCTTGAAGTCATTTTTTTACCTAAAAGTTGTGAGAGATTGAACGGTTAATCTAAAGCGGTGTGAGAGTGCTTTATATGCAAATTATAGTAACAGATGGTTTGTGCATATACGAGCTTTGGAGTCGCTAAAAATGCCCGTTTTAGGTGAAAAAACATGAATAATTTCAGTGATACCGGTGTCATAAAAAATACGAGTTTCATTGATACCGGTGTCATTTTTGCTCACAAAAAAACTCGGGTTTTACTGACCCGAGTTTTTATTGCGGCCGAAATAAGCCCAGATTAATTAAAAATCGCTTTGATTTCTTCTTCGTTAAAACGGTAGTCGGTTAAGCAATAATGGCAGCTGATCACTATCTCGCCGTTCTCTTGCACGTCGGCGAGCAGCTCATCCTTGCCGATGTTAACCAGGGCATCCATGGTCTTTTCACGGCTGCAGGTACACTTAAAGCGAACCGGCTGGGGTTCGAACAGCTGTGGATTATCTTCGTGATAAAGGCGAGTCAGCACTGTATGGGCGTCGAGGTTGAGTAACTCGTCGCTGGTGACCGTGTCGCTGAGTGTTTCCAAGTGACTGAAATCGGCCTCCGATTTATCCCTCTGATGTACGGGCAATACCTGTAAGAACAAGCCAGCGGCGCGCTCTTGTCCTTCGGTGACATCGGTGGCAAACCACAGGCGGGTGCGCAGCTGCTCTGACTGAACAAAATACTGCTCAACACATTTGGTCAGGGTGTCATGCTCGAGCGGCACTATGCCTTGATAACGCTCGCCTTTCACCGGGGTGATGGTGATGATCATATGACCCTTACCCATCAACTCAAGCAAGTTGTCGCCTTTAACCTCGCCTTGCATACGGGCAACGCCGCGCATGTTTTGCTCATGATCACCATTAATGGCGGCAAATTTAACCGGGCCATCGCCCTGGATTTGCACATTAATATGGCCTTGAAACTTTAAGGTTGCTGTGAGTAAAGAAGTCGTTACAAAGAGCTCACCCAACAGCTTTTTAACCGGGTCCGGGTAGTTGCGTCCCTCCACCATTTTGGTGAAAGCGTCGCTTACTTGCACCAACTCGCCACGCACGTCGAGTTGCTCAAAAATATATCGATATAATAAGTCTTGCTGCATGTGTTTCTCTATCTGGCTTTAAACTTGATCAGTTCACGGCGCTGTTTTTTATCCGGCTTGTGATCTGGATGCGGTGCAAAGAAGGCGTTATTTTTCCGGGCTAGCGCGTTTTCTTCGCGTTTTTGCTTACTTTGCTCTGTTTCCTCATAGCAAGTCACAGCAATGGGGGCGGCCACGCGTTTTTCAAGTAATTTAAGCACCGTAATTTGCTTTTCATCGAAGCCTTGAGCAAGACGAATTTGTGCACCCACTTCAACCAATTTACTGGGTTTACAGCGCTGGCCGTTGTAATGCACTCTGCCGCCTTGCACCATCTCGCGAGCAAGGGCGCGGGTTTTATATAAACGCACCGCCCAGAGCCATTTGTCTATGCGTATCTGGTCGGTTTTTTGTTCGGGGGTTTTGGTCACGGTGTTTGGCCTAATTACAAGCCCTATATAGAGGGCAAAGTTAACATATAAGCAAGTGTAAAAAAAGTTGGCAAGATTGTAATACAGATGCCTTACTTAGTTTATATAGTCGTTGCCCAATTTTACATATTGCTACAGTACGCGCTTGTTGAACGCAGGTGATGAATGTACTATGTGGCGTTAGTTAACATAATGATAATAGTGAACAGTTTTGGATTTAGCCCAACTACAACAAAGGCTTAAACAGCTTCCACAGACGAAGATTGTGACTGCTATAGTGCTGGCTACGACAATATATTGTGGCTATTTAGCAGCTTCGTTGGTGTGGTTACTGTGGCCACAACCCCAAGTTGCGGCGGTCATGCCGCCTGCGACTAGTGCGTCGACGGCAAAAAATGACGTCAATATCGCCGCTATCAAGGCGGTTAAGTTATTTGGTGACGCTGCTGCTGTGGTACAGGAACAGCCCAAGCAAGAAGTCATCAGCGACGCTCCCGAGACACGCTTGAGCATTAATCTAACCGGCGTGGTGGCGGCCACCGATGATAACAGTGCTGGCTTGGCCATCATCGAATCTCAGGGCAGCCAGGAGACTTACGGAATAGATGATGTGATCAAGGGCACCAGAGCGAAATTGGCGAAAGTCATGCCCGATCGTGCCATTTTGGACGTTAATGGTCGTTTTGAGACTCTGATGCTTGATGGCATCAGTTTTACCAAAACGGTCAGTATGCCGGTGCCGGCAAGCAAGGAGCCGCAACGCACCGGTCCAAGCCGACAACAGGCAAAACAAAGCGTAAATGTCCCCACCAACCCCGAGCTCAAAGCAACGATACAACAAAAACGTGAAGAGGTATTGGCGGATCCGGGCAAGCTAACGGACTATATTCGTGTTAGTCCAGTGCGCAACCAGGGGCAGTTGCAAGGATACAAGTTAAGCCCGGGTAAAGATCCCCAGCTGTTTAAACAGATGGGTTTAGAGAATAATGATATTGCTGTTGCGATTAATGGCTATCAACTCACCGATATGAAACAAGCAATGGCGGCTTTGCAGGAGCTTCGTTCAAGTACAGAGGCGGCGATTACGGTTAACCGTAATGGTCAGCTTATCGACGTGCAATTTAGCCTGCAATAATCACAAGTGTGGAGAGAAGAATAATGGGCGCGAAATTTCGCACAAAAATTTTTAAAGGGCTGGCCAAATATGGTGCGCTCTTTTTTGCCGCTGGTATTAGTTTAAACCTGTATGCAGTTGAGTATGCGGCAAATTTTAAAGGCACGGATATTAATGAGTTTATTAATATCGTCGGTAAAAACCTGAATAAAACCGTAATCATCGATCCCAATGTTAGGGGTAAGATTAATGTCCGCAGCTACGAATTAATGGATGAAGAGCTGTATTATCAATTCTTCCTCAATGTACTGGAAGTACACGGTTTTGCTGCGGTTGAAATGCCAAACGGTATTCTTAAGGTCGAAAAAAGCTCGGACGCGAAAAAGTCTAATGTTCCCGTGATCGGCGAACAAGACGGCATCGGCGGCGATATGCTAGTGACTCGCGTGGTGCGAGTGAAAAACGTAACCGTGCAAGAGCTAGGCCCGCTTATTCGCCAATTCAGCGACCAAAAAGACGGCGGCCATGTTACCAACTTCAACCCATCGAACGTTATGATGCTGACCGGCCATGCCGAGTCGGTTAACCGTCTGGTAGAGATCATTCGCTTGGTTGACCAAGCCGGTGATAAAAGCGTTGACATCGTCCGCCTTAAGCACGCGACCGCCGGTGATGTGGTGTCTGTGGTCGACAATATTTTTAAAGACAACGGCAAGGGCAGTGTGCCGGACTTCCTAATCCCGAGGGTAGTGGCCGATGAGCGTACCAATAGCGTGATCGTCAGCGGCGAGGGCCAGGCCCGTACCCGTGCCATCGAATTGGTAAAACGCCTTGATAACGAGCTGGAAAGCACGGGTAACACCAAGGTGTTCTACCTGAACTACGCCAAGGCCGAAGACTTGGTCACCGTACTGCAAGGTGTGAGTAAATCACTGACCGAAGAACAACAGGGCGCCGCCACCAACCAACGTGCATCGCGCCGAAGCCGAGGCGACATCAGCATCGAAGCCCATAGCGACTCCAACTCACTGGTGATCACCGCGCAACCGGATATGATGCGCTCGCTTGAGAAAGTCATTGAGCGTTTGGATATCCGTCGTGCTCAGGTCTTGGTTGAAGCCATTATCGTTGAAGTATCGGAAGGCGATGGCATTAACTTTGGCCTGCAATGGATCACCGAACAAGGCGGCATGTTGCAGTTTAATAATGGTACAACTGTACCTGTGGGTTCATTGGCCGTTGCCGCCGAGCAAGCGCGAGATGAGACCATTATTGATAATGTGATTGGTTCTGAGAACGGCACGGTAACACCGATTGAACGTACGCAAGAGGGTGATTTAGGTCCATTAGCCGCGCTACTAGGCGGTATCAATGGCCTGGCCATGGGTATTGTGCGTAACGACTGGGGCGCCATTGTGCAAGCGGTATCCAATGATACCAATTCGAATATCCTTGCGACGCCCTCGATCCCACCATGGATAACGAAGAAGCATCCATGATCGTGGGTCAGGAAGTGCCGATTATCACAGGTTCATCGACCGGCAGTAATAACGATAATCCATTCCAGACGGTTGAGCGTCAGGAAGTGGGTGTAAAACTGAAGGTCACGCCGCAAATCAACGACGGCTCGGCGGTACAGCTGACCATTGAGCAGGAAGTGTCGAATGTGGCCGGCTCTACGGCGGTGGATATCTCCATTAATAAGCGTGCTATTACCACGACCGTTCTAGCCGATGATGGCGGCATGGTGGTGCTAGGCGGCTTAATCGATGAAGACGTGCAAGAGAGTGTCTCTAAGGTGCCATTGCTGGGTGATATTCCAGTGCTGGGTCACCTGTTTAAGTCGACCAGTACCGCAAAGCGTAAGCGTAACCTGATCGTCTTTATTCGCCCGACAATCTTACGCGACAGTGAAAGCATGAACCGTCTTAGCCACAGCAAGTATAACTTTATTCGCGGCGAGCAGTTAAAGCAGGATGACGATGGTATCGATCTTATGCCATTCGAGAAGGTGCCCATGCTTCCGGAGTGGGATGACGCCCTGGTGTTGCCTCCTACGTACGAAGAATACCTGAGAGAACAGAATAAGGCTGAGCGTAACAATGACTGAGCAAGTGGCCAATGATGCCTCACCCGAGGCGCTGGTTAGCGACGAAGAGTTGATGGAAGTATCCGAGGTGCTCGCTGCAGCGCCTTTGCGACTTCCCTTTGCTTATGCCCGACGCTTCCAGGTGTTGCTGGTCGAAACTGACGAGCAATTGGTGTTGTACTACGCCAATGAGCTGGATGCCCAAGTCATGCTGGAAGTGCGCCGCTTCGCCGGACGTGGTTTTGTGGTGGAAAAGCTCGCAGAAGATAAGTTTGAGCTGCTGTTGGAAGCGTCTTATCAAAGAGACAGTTCGGAAACCCAGCAGATTATGGAAGATATCGGCAACGAAGCCGATCTCTTCTCCCTGGCCGAAGAATTGCCGCAAACCGAAGACCTACTGGCTGGCGACGACGATGCGCCGATCATCAAGTTGATCAACGCCATGCTCGGCGAAGCCATTAAAGAAGGTGCTTCGGATATTCATATCGAAACCTTTGAGCAGGATCTGGTGATTCGTTTTCGCGTCGATGGCGTGCTTAAAGAAGTGCTTAGGCCAAACCGTAAATTGTCGTCGCTGCTGGTGTCGCGTATTAAGGTTATGGCCAAGCTGGATATCGCCGAAAAGCGAGTGCCGCAAGACGGTCGTATTAGTTTGCGAATTGCCGGACGTGCCGTTGATGTGCGGGTATCGACCATGCCATCAAGCTTTGGCGAGCGTGTGGTACTGCGTTTATTAGACAAAAATAACGCCCGCCTGAATTTGCACGATCTGGGTATGACGGAGCGCAATCAGGAATTATTTGCCGAGCTGATCCGTAAGCCACACGGTATTATTCTCGTTACCGGTCCAACGGGCTCAGGTAAGAGTACCACCTTGTATGCCGGTATGAGCGAAATAAACAGTAAAGATCGCAATATCTTAACCGTTGAAGATCCGATCGAATATGAAATTCCTGGCATCGGTCAGACGCAGGTGAATCCTAAGGTGGATATGACCTTTGCCCGTGGTCTACGTGCTATTTTGCGTCAGGATCCGGATGTGGTGATGGTTGGTGAGATACGTGACCTGGAAACGGCGCAGATCGCCGTGCAGGCTTCATTAACCGGTCACTTGGTTTTATCGACCCTGCACACCAACACCGCCGCTGGTGCCATTACCCGAATGGAAGACATGGGCGTTGAGTCCTTCTTGCTTTCCTCTTCCTTGCTCGGAGTTTTGTCGCAGCGTCTGGTGCGTACCCTGTGTAAGAGTTGTAAGCAGCCGCATCAGGCCGATGCCAATGAATGTCAGCTGCTTGGTGTCAGTGCCGAGCAGGCGCCAATCATCTATCGCGCCGTGGGCTGTGAAGAATGTAATTACAATGGCTACAAGGGCCGAACCGGTATCCATGAGCTGTTGATTGTTGACGACCATATTCGTGAACTTATTCACAATGGTAAAGGTGAGCAATCGGTTGAGAAATATATTCGCCAGTATAGCCCGAGTATTCGTGGCGATGGGTGTGCCCGTGTACTGGCCGGCAAAACCACTCTGGAAGAAGTATTACGGGTTACCCGTGAGGAGCAATAGTGGCGGCGTTTGAATATCGAGCTCTGGATGGCAAAGGCAAAGAAAAAAAGGGCATATTAGAGGCCGATACCGCAAAACAGGTACGTCAACAACTGCGCGATAAGGGCTTGATGCCTTTAGCCGTTGAGCTGGCGGCCTCGCAGGAGAAGGCCAGTGCCGCAAAAACCGGCCTGTTCAGCGGCCTGTTTAAGGCGAAAATCGCTACTGCAGATCTGGCCTTGATCACCCGCCAGTTAGCAACCCTGATCCAATCGGCACTGCCGGTAGAAGCCGCGGTGATGGCGGTGGCCGAACAGTGTGAAAAGCCTCGTCTAAAGAAGATGTTGATGGCGGTACGCTCCAAAGTGGTCGAGGGTTATACCTTGGCCGATGGCCTGGCGGAGTTTCCTCATGTTTTCGATAACCTCTACCGTTCCATGGTGGCGGCAGG
This sequence comes from Pseudoalteromonas sp. T1lg48, assembly GCF_002964785.1. GTDB lineage: Bacteria > Pseudomonadota > Gammaproteobacteria > Enterobacterales > Alteromonadaceae > Pseudoalteromonas. The sequence goes on along the minus strand of NZ_PQCC01000001.1, from coordinate 324,970 downwards.
GGAAAAATCCGGACATTTGGATCAGGTTTTGAATCGCCTGGCGGACTATACCGAGCAACGTCAGTATATGCGTTCGCAAATAGTGCAGGCCATGGTTTATCCCACTATTCTGGTGGTATTTGCCATTGCCATTGTATCCATCCTGCTCGGCACCGTGGTGCCTGAAATCTTAAAAACCTTTGAAAAATCTAAACAGGCGTTGCCCTGGACCACGGAATGGGTAATGGCGGCCAGCGAATTTGTACAAAACTACTGGCTGTTAACCTTAGTTGTAGTGGTAGCGCTGGTGGTCACCATTAAGCAGGCGTTGAAGCGCCCGCATATTCGTTTTTGGTATCACTCCCGGTTATTGGCCATGCCCGGTTTAGGTAAGGTCAGTCGCGGCTTGAACACGGCGCGTTTTGCCCGCACTCTAAGTATTCTTTCTTCCAGTTCGGTGCCCTTGCTTGAAGGCATGAAGATCTCCGGACAGGTGTTGGAAAACGATAAGATTAAACAGGCAGTGGCCGAGGCGGCGACCCGGGTCAGCGAAGGTGCCAGCTTACGGGCGTCATTGGAGCAGTCCAAACTCTTTCCCCCGATGATGCTGCATATGATTGCCAGTGGTGAGAAATCCGGTGAACTGGAACAAATGCTTGAGCGTGCAGCAGACAACCAGGACCGCGAGTTCGAGACCATGGTTAATGTGTCATTAAAGCTTTTAGAGCCGGCTATGATAGCGAGCATGGCGCTTATTGTGCTATTTATCGTAATGGCAATATTGCAGCCAATCATGGCAATGAACAAGGCAATTGGCTTATAGTGGCCAAACAAACACAGATTTCAGTAAATTTAGAGGTACGAACAATGAGAAAGCAGTCTGGTTTTTCATTACTTGAAGTGATGGTGGTATTGGTCATCATAGGTATGATCATGTCGATTGTAGCCCCAAATATCATGGGTCAAAAAGAAGAGGCTGATCTTGATAAAGCGCAGCTGGATATTCAGCAAATTGAAGATGCGCTCAACATGTATAAGTTGCGTGTAAATACTTACCCAACGACGGAGCAGGGTTTAGAAGCCCTGGTAACTAAGACCAGTATCGAGCCAATTCCAAAGCGTTTCCCTGATGGTGGTTTTATCAATGAGTTACCGCTGGATCCTTGGGGTAACCCTTACCAGCTAATCTACCCGGGTGAAATCGGTAAAATAGATGTGTTTTCTATGGGCCCGGATGGTGAAGCGGGCACCGAGGACGATATCGGTAACTGGGACGAAGAAGAGCGCTAACCATGAAGGTGGTGAATCATCAAGCCGGTTTTACCTTAATCGAAATCCTGGTGGTGCTGGCTATTATCGCGTTTAGCGCCAACATGATTGTGTACAGCATTGATGATTCACGCCACGACGAGTTAGAACAAACGGCGTTTGCTTTGCAAACCAGTATTAACTTTGCTTCCGAATACGCCATTCTAAATCAGCGTCAGCTCGGTTTGTTTGTCGACGACGACAATGGTTATGAGTTTATGGTGTATGGGGAGCAAAAGTGGCAGCCTCTGGATGACAGCGACGGTGTGCTTAAGGGCAAAAAGCTGGAGTCCGACTTTGCCCTGACTTTGAATCAAGAAGATCTCCCCTGGGCGCAGGATAGCTTGCTTAATGAGGTTGATTGGCAGCAGTTATTGGGAACAGACGACGATGACTTCCTTGAGCTGCAAAAAATGCAAATACCCCAAGTTATGATCCTATCCTCTGGCGAAATCAGTCCATTTCAACTGCGCCTTGCTTTGCAGGATACGGACGAAGACCTGGCCCCTTATATTATCGAAGGGGAATTTATGGCACCGGTTAGCCTATATCAAGAAGAGCTACAATAATGGCTCAGTATATTTCTCGCTCAGATAAGTGCAGCGCTGGTTTTACTCTTATCGAGGTCCTTGTGGCATTGAGTATCTGTGCCATGGCTGGGATCGCTGCCATGCAGATCAGTGGTGAGCATATTAATCATTTAGGTGCCATTAAAGAACAAACCTATGGCTCCTGGGTGGCGGAAAACCAGCTGGTGGAAATTCGTGCCCAAGGGGATAACTGGAACGCCAAAAACGGTGCTAAAGGTAAAACCGAACTGGCCGGGGCGACCTGGTATTGGCAGCAGGAAGTAGTTCGCACCGCAGACAGCAGCTTTGTAAAAGTGGTGATTACCGTATTTACCGATGAGCAGCATGAGCGATTTGCCTATGAGCTTGCGACCTATATCGATAAAGAGGCGAGTAAAACATGATTGGTATGCGCAGTCGCTCTGCTAATGTGTATCGCCAACGTGCTTTTACCCTGGTTGAGGTGCTGGTTGCCTTAGCCGTGATGGCCTTTATTATCGGTGCCACCCATCAAATCTTTGAGGTCAGCACCCGTACCAAGGATATGTCCGAAGAGACCCTGGACCGGTTGTCGCGTTTGCAGACGGTTTTTCGGGTGATGGAGCAGGACTTTAGCCAGATCAGTAAGCGTAAGGTGCGCAATGAGGCTGGCGACTTTCAGGAAAAGTACCTGTTGCACGAGCGCTTTTTATTCGACAGTGAGCTAGATGGTATTGCCTTTATCCGCAATGGTTGGTCCAACCCGGGTTATTTATTGCCGCGCAGTGAGTTACAAGCCGTGGCTTACCGAGTACAAGAGGGGCGCTTAGAGCGTTTGTACCGCCTTTATGTTGATCAGCTTGATGGCAGTGAACCTCGGGTGCAGGTGCTGTTGCATGATGTAGAAGATTTCAGTTTTGAATTTTTTGACGGTGAGGCGCAAAAATGGCAGGCGCAGTGGCAGCAAGAGAAGTTACCAAAAGCGGTGGCTGTGAATCTGATATTAAAAGAGGATGACCCTATTCGCCGGCTGTTTTTATTAGCTGGCCAGGGAGCAGATATCCCGGTGCAGCAAGGGGGCGCTTCAGGAAACGGCCAAGGTGGGGCTCAAGGGGGTCAGGGCGGTAGCCAAGGCGGTTCCCAGGGTGGAAATAACAATCAAGGCGGCAATAACCAGGGTAACAATGGTTCGCCGGGAGGCTCATATGGCAGTTAATCGTCATAACCGAGGCGCGGCCCTGATTATTGTTTTATTTATCGTGGCGCTGGCCGCGACCATTGCCGCACAAATGAGCATGAACCTTATGGTGCAGGTGCAAAAGTCATCGAATCTCAATGATTTTCGTCAGGCTAAATGGTATGCCTATGCGGCAGAGGCGTTGGCACAAAAGGTGTTGCGAGAAAGTATTGAAGAAGAGCCGGATAAAATGCACCTGCAGCAGAGTTGGGCGCTGGCGGCTAATACTCCATTTCCCGTGGATAACGGCACGATTGCCGGGGAAATTAAAGACTTGCAAGCCTGCTTAAACTTAAATGCGCTGCGAGCTGAGCCGCAGACGCAAAACGGTGGTTATGTAAAATCAAATCCTGCCCATAAGGCCCTGCTGGCCTTGTTAAAGGAAATTGATGATTTGCCCAGTGATGAGTCCGAAGAGGCCATGGCAGACAGTGTCTTGGATTGGGTGGATGAAGACAGTATTACCATGCGCTCCGGTGCCGAAGAAGACGAGTATTTGTCGCGAGATATACCTTACTTAACCGCGAATAACTTTTTCGCCGACATGTCCGAGCTGCGCTTGGTAAAGGGATTTAACCCGCTGGCGATGCGCAAATTGGCCCCCTATGTTTGTGTGATCCCGGGCAGTGAGGTGTTTGCTTTGAATGTAAATACCATTACCGAAGATCAGGCCTTGCTTCTGGCTGCTATGATTGAAGGGTTGGACGAGTCATCGGCGCAGTCGGTGATTGGTGCTCGCCCGGAAAAAGGTTTTGATACGCTGAGCGACTTTGTTAACGAGGTAACCCAGCAAGGGGGCCGTGAGGTCAATGCCGATGATGGCCGGTTTGTGCTGAAAAGCTCTTATTTTCAATTACAAACAACCGCAACTTTTGTCGAGTTTGAGTTTACTATGACGTCGCTATTACAAATAAATAATAAAGAAATTTCAATTATGGCGCGAAAATTTGGAGGCGTGCAGTGAGAGAATCCTTACTGATCCACGTGGGCGAGCGCCCAGATCAGCCAATTCATTGGCTGGTATATAATCCTGCAGAGGACGAAATTATCGCTAGCGGTCTCTTGGCCGACGCGGCAGCTCTATCCGGATTAACGGAAAAGGCGCGCAATCGCGATTGCACCTTGGTGGTGCCCTGTGCTCAGGTACAGCTGCAAAGCGTTAAACTGCCGGCCAAGTGGAACCGCAAGCTGGCACAGGCCTTGCCCTTTATGGTGGAGGAGCAGGTTACGGTCGATATAGAGACCCTGTTTATCGCCCATGGCAATGCTTATAGCGAGGCGGAAGATCATTTTATTAATATCGCCTTGGTCAATAGGCAGTGGTTGCAAAACTGGTTAGAGGTATTTGCTGAGGCCGATATTGCCGTGGTCAATGTATACGTCGATGCCTTGTTGTTGCCCGAGCCTGAACCGCAAAGAGCCAGTGCTATCGCTATTAATGATGACAGTTTTTTGGTGCGTTGTGATCAGTGGCAAGGGGCGCAACTGGAACCCGGTTGGGCGGCGAGTTATTTAACCGCCGCGGGTATCGAGGTTTTAGACTTATATAGCCCGTTGCCGAGCGGTGAATTGGCGATAGAAACCCAAAGTCACGAAGATAAGTTTGAGTTGCCCTTAGCCATGTTTGCTAAGGCCACATCGCCTATTAACCTGCGTCAAGGCATCTTTGCCTATAAGAAAAAAAGCAGTGGCTGGATTAAGGTATGGCGCCCGGCCATGGTTGCCGCGGCCGTTACCCTGGTATTTACGCTCGGCGTGAAAGGGGCGCAATGGTATCACTATACAACGCAGGCCGAGTCGGTTAAGCAGCAGGTGGTTAGCAGCTATGAGTCGGCATTTCCCGGCACTAAGGTGCGCCCGCATCTTATTCGCAACCAGATTAAAAAGGCATTGGGCAGCCAGGGTCAGGACGGCGAAGCAGAATTCCTGATGATGTTGCAGGACTTTGCCGATATTGTGCAGCAAAGCAATGAATTTGTAACACAAACGCTGCGCTTTGATCAGCGTCGCAAAGAGTTACGTGTTGGTGCCAGAGCCAAAGATTTCCAAAGTTTTGCGCAGGTGAAGGCGCGTTTAGAGCAGCGCGGTTTCAATGTTGATCAGGGGTCTCTGAATAATGACGGTGAAAGCGTGATTGGTGAGTTACGTATAAGGGGCGAATAATGAGCGCATTAACGAATTATTGGCAATCATTGAAGCCACAAGAGCAGCGTTTGCTAAGCATTGCCGGCGTGATTTTTATTATTTTCTTTTTTGTGATGGTGATCTATCGGCCGTTAAATAACGCCGTTGCCGATGCCAAACAAGAATTGGGTAAACAGCAAGAGCTGCTGCAGTTTGTACAACAGAGCGTGGTTCAGATTAAGGCCAAGGGCGGCGCCGTTAAAGTGGCCTCGGGCGGCAATGTAACCCAAGTGGTGAACAGCACGCGCTCGCGCTATCAAATCGAGATAAGCAGAATGCAACCCAGTGGTGAAGGCTTACGTCTAAATATTGATAGCGTGCCCTTTAATCAGCTGCTGGCCTGGTTGGACGACATAGTCAAAAATCATGGCGTAACAATTAGTAATATCGAACTGTCTTTAGATCCAAAACCGGGCCATGTCCGCGTTAGTCGTATTGTTCTGGAGTAACTATGTCTGTTAAGAAAATCAGCGGTCTAGCCGTTGTATTTGTTGTTTTTTTGCTGGTTTTCGCTATTGCCCTGTTACCCGCGTCGGTAGCCTTGCAGTGGTTTAAAGAGGAATTACCACCAGGTTTACAACTGGGTCCGGCTACGGGCACTTTGTGGCAAGGACAGGTGCATGGAGTGAGGTATCAGGGCCAATATGTTAGTAAGGTGAAATGGCAGGTGCAGCCGCTGGCATTATTGCAGGGCCAGCTGAATACGGACCTGGTGGTCGGCAACAAGCGCAATACCAATGAAATCTCGGCGCAGGGTCAATTGCTCTATGGTTTATTTAACAAGCAATTGCAGCTTAACGATGCGCAGGCGCGGTTGTCACTTGAACAGGTTTTACAGCGTGTCCGACTGCCTCTCCCCACAGAGGCCAAGGGCCGAGTGTTTATGGAACTGGATAACTACCAGTTAGGTGAGCCTCATTGCCAGGAATTGAGCGGCACCATCAGCTCGGCGGATATCAGTGTTAAGGGTCGTAATGGCTGGTTTAGTATTGGCGAGCTTGAAGGTGACCTTAGCTGTGTTAATGGTGCCGCTAAAGTGACGGTAACCAAAGAAAACCGCTTGGGTCTTCAAGTTGATGCCGGTTTTAACGACCGCGGCCAGTTCAGTGTGAACGGCTTTATCAAACCGGATGCCAGCCTACCCAAGGATGTTCATGATGCGGTGCAGTTCCTTGGTGCACAGGGAGCTGATGGTCGCTATCGGATCAATTTCTAATGCGTGAGCAGTTGTTAACGCCTTTGCGCGAATACCTTGATGAGGCCCGTGGGGCAATGCCATTGGCTCAGGTTCAGGGCTATCTCTTTGCCCTGATCTGTGCGCCAGCACCCATTGAAGAAGAAGTATGGTTGCAAGAGGTGCTCGGTGAGAGCGCTGTTGATTGCGATGAAAGTGTTTTGTTTGCGTTGATGAGTTTGCATCAGCAGATCAGCGAGCAGGTATATGAGAGCGGCTTTAAACTCACCGACAATATTCGGGTAGCACAGCGCTGGCAGGATAACTTGGTTGCCGATGCCGACTTGCACCTGTGGGCTAAAGGTTTTGTACTTGGTGTGAATTACTACCTCGAGCCCTTGCTAAGTGCTTCTTCCTGCTCCGAGCAATGCAAAGAAATGCTCGCTCAGGCGGTGACTGTGCTTGGGTTGTTTGCCGATGCCGAGCAATTTAACACGCACGCGGCAAACAGCGGTCAGGGTGAGCAGGCGTTTAACGACTCGCTTATTGATATGATGGCCGATTTTAGTCTGGGGTTTGCCGAACTCATTGAGTTGGCTGCGGTGCAAAGTGGTTTGTTTGACGATGAGCCGCACTGGGAAGCCTAACTCGCTATTGAGGGTATAACCTGTATAGGCTAAGAGGGTAGCTTATCCAAGTTGCAGTAGCAGGTCGGTGCAACCCTTGGCGCAGCTGACCTTGGCAAAGCCTGGCTCGGCAAGTTGCAGGCTGATGGTGCCTTGGCAATGCTTACAGAGAACTGTTTTACCCTTGCTCAGTTGCTGCAGCAGACGTTTATGTTCGGCAAAAGAGTCGCCCTGCTTTTTATTGAGTGCTGAAAAGTCCATGGTTACCTAATGAGTCGCAGCAATAATGGCGCAGCTTTGCAATAGGTCGTCACCATAGAAGAACTGGTTCAATTCCCTATTTTTACAATATCGCTTTTCCCATTGATACATACCAATAACCGTTCTCAAATTGTCGGCAAGATGGGCGTCTTGCTCTTTGTCTAAGTTCAGTTGTGAGCGGATTTCGGTTAATGCATGTTTTGCCCTCACTTCCCGCTGTACCTGAGTCGAGTCACTTAAATCCGAAACCACCTTACCAAGAATCTTGTCTCGGGGGTTTTTGATCAAAGGGTGATCGACACTCAGCAGGGCTAGCAAAATAACGACCAACAGTAATAACTTCTTCATGAGTAAACCTTGATCTAGGTGGCTATGGTTACGCTGATAGTGTAGTAAACTCTGTGTTTTAAAGGCAAGCTTTATAAGGCGCTTAGGGCGAAATATAACGCCTTACCTGCATCATTTTGGCGGCCGAATTGATATACTTGCGCCAAAGCACAAACCTAATCACGAGTTAGGTGAGTTTGCCCATTCCTATATCCCTGGTGTTGAGGAACTAAGATGGAAAAAGAGCAGCGGATCAAGGTAAAAAATATACCCAGTGACGTGAAAATCGAAAAGCCCAGTGGGGCCGAATACGATAGATTTAATCCCCGTAACCGCATTTATGTGCGCGCCGTCACCGGACTACACCAGTTGCTGAGGCAGCGTATAGGCTTAATCGGCATGCTTGCCTTTATGTTGTTGCCATGGGTTAACTACAATGGCCAGCAAGCGGTACTCTTCGATATTGATAACCAACAGTTCAGTATCTTTGCATTGACCTTCTGGCCGCAAGATTTAACCATCCTGGCCTTTATCTTTATGATTGCCGCCTTTGCACTGTTTTTGGTTACCACCTTTTATGGCCGTGTCTGGTGTGGCTATACCTGCCCACAAACGGTGTGGACCTTTATCTTTATCTGGTTTGAAGAAAAATTCGAAGGTACCGCCAACCAACGTAAAAAGCTGGACCAACGCCCCATGGACTTTGATAAGTTTTGGCGTAAAAGTGCCAAACATGGCAGTTGGTTACTGTTTTCCTTGTATACCGCCATCACCTTTGTCGGTTATTTCACTCCCATGCGTGAACTCGTGCCCGACTTTGTGACCTTGTCGGTGGGGGGGTATGCACTCTTAAGCATAGTAGTGTTTGCTCTGTGTACCTATGGTAATGCGGGCTGGATGCGGGAAATTATGTGTTTGCATATTTGCCCTTATTCACGCTTCCAGTCGGCGATGTTCGATAAAGACACCTTTACCGTAAGCTATGACGCTAAGCGCGGTGAAAACCGGGGCCCTCGAGGCCGCAAGCAAGATCCCAAAGAGTTAGGCCTGGGTGATTGTATCGACTGTAACCTGTGTGTGCAGGTATGTCCTACCGGCATCGATATTCGTAATGGTCTGCAATACGAATGTATCAACTGTGGTGCCTGTATCGATGCTTGTGATGGCGTTATGGATAAGATGAATTACCCTCGCGGGCTTATTTCATACACCACTGAGCGCAACCTTGAGGCTTCTGCCGAGAAAACTAAGCCGGTACGCGGCAAGTTGGTGGGTTACTCTATTATCCTCCTAATTCTCATTGGTGCGCTGGCCGTCAACATTGCCATGCGGGTGCCCATGGATTTGGATATTATTCGTGACCGTAACCAGCTTTATCGCACAACCTTTGAAGGGTTAGTAGAAAACACCTACACCCTTAAGGTATTAAATAAGGCGCAGGTGCCCCAGCAGTTCCGTATTGAAATTGAAGGGTTGGAGCATTATCAGGTTATAGGTCAGCTTGAGTTTAGCGTCGCACCTGGACGTTCTCACGATGTGCCCTTGTCTGTGGTTATCGACCCATATGATCTGAAAAAGCCGATGACAGAGTTTAATTTTGTGCTCTACCCGGTGACCGATCCCGAGACGAAAATTAAGCAAAGCAGTAATTTCTTTAAGGGGCGCTGAGGTGAGCGAATTTAGTTTTGCCTCCCTGACCCCGGATACCATTTTAGATGCCCTCGATGAAGTGGGCATCTACGCCGAGTCTGGCCTGTTGGCGCTCAATAGTTACGAAAACCGCGTTTATCAGTTTATGGCTGAGGATAAGCGCCGCTATGTGGCTAAATTCTATCGCCCTGAGCGCTGGAGTAACGAGCAAATTCTTGAAGAGCACAGTTTCAGTGCCGAGCTGCAAGAGGCCGAGGTGCCGGTGGTGGCACCGCTGTGCATCGAAGGTCAAACGCTATTTGAGCATAAGGGCTATCGTTTTACGCTGTTCCCCAGCGTCGGCGGTCGTCAGTTTGAGATGGATAATCTTGATCAGCTGGAGCAACTTGGGCGTTTAATTGGCCGAATGCACAAGGTGGCGGCGGCAAAACCCTTTGTCACACGGCCGGTGTTGGGGTGTGACGAATACCTTCATCAAGCCAAGGTTCATTTGCAGCACAGTAACTTGGTAAGTGAGGCAATGTCTTTACCTTTTTACACCGTGCTCGATCAGGTTATCGACAAAGCTAGCCGCTTATACCAGAGTGTTGCTACTATACGCTTGCATGGCGATTGCCACGCTGGCAACATTCTCTGGTCTGCAGATCACATGCTGACCTTTGTCGACCTTGATGATAGCCGTCAGGGCCCGGCAATGCAGGACCTATGGATGATGCTCAATGGTGATAGGCATAACCAGTTGATCCAGCTTGATACCCTGGTCAATGCCTATGAGGAATTTGCCCATTTTGAGCACGGCCAGTTGCGTTTGATCGAGCCATTGCGCGCCATGCGTATGGTGCATTACATGGGCTGGATTGCCAAACGTTGGCAGGATCCGGCATTTGAGCGGAACTTTTCCTGGTTCGCACAAGACAAATACTGGGAGCAGCAAACCCTGGCATTAAAAGAGCAACTGGCGGCGTTAGACGAGCCGGCGCTTAAACTGATGCCATAAGCGCGCAGCCAAATTGAATTTAAAAGAGACGATTATGATAAAAACACTAACACGTTCGTTATTACTACTTTGTTTACCCGTAGCCGCCTGGGCAGCGGACTTTAAAGCAGGTGAGCATTACCAAGTGCTCGACACCAAGGCCTCGGAAAGTGACAAGGTAACCGAGTTCTTTTCTTTTTACTGCCCTCATTGCTATCGCCTTGAGCCGGCGGTCGATGCGCTTAAGGACGCCTTGCCAAAAGACGTGCCCTTGATTAAAAGTCATGTAAACTTTTTACGTTTAGACAAAGCGGCGCAAAACCGTCTGACTACGGCCTACCTAATTGCTGAGCAGGAAGGTAAGGGCGATCAGGTTGCCGCCGCTATTTTTGACAGCATCCATCGCCAGCGTGAGCCGCTGCAGTCTCAGCAAGCGGTAGAAAAATTGTTGGCGGAGCAGGGTATTGGTGCCGAGCGTTATGCCATGCTTTCGAGCAGCATGCCGGTATTAGCCGGTGAAAAAGCGGCGCTGGAAGCACAAGAAGCCTATACCAAGGCGGGTGCTTTGACCGGTGTTCCTACTATCATTGTTAACGACAAGTACAAGGTGCATGTGCACACAGTGAAGTCGCAACAAGAGCTAAATGAGCTCGTTAATTATCTATTAGAAAAATAATTTGGAGAATAAAGGTATGAAGAAGTTTATCGCCCTAGCCCTAATGGCGCTGGCATTACCTTTGACAGCATTGGCAGCACAGTTTGAAGAAGGTACTCACTATGAAGTGGTATCCGAGCGTGCCAGTCGTAAACCCGAAGTAAAAGAATTCTTTTCTTTCTATTGTCCGGCCTGTAATGCCTACGAAGGCTTACTAAAGGATGTTAAGCCCAAGCTTAATGAAGGCGTGAGCTTTAAGCGCAGCCATGTAAACTTTATGGGTGGCCGCAGTGCTGAAAACCAGGATATGTTGTCGCAAGCGCTGGCAACGGCCAGTGTTTTGCCAGAAAAAGAACTCCTGGTTGCCGCCATCTTTAACCACATTCACAACAAACGTGCCCAGTTTAACGAAATGGCCGATGTAAGGGATGTATTTGTGGCTAATGGCGTCGATGCCGAGAAGTTCGATAAGTTGTTCGAAGGCTTTGCGGTACGTACTAAAGCGTCAAAGATGCAGCGCGACCAAGAATATTATAAAGAGAAGGGTGCCCTCAAAGCCGTACCTACCTTTATCGTTAACGGCAAATATCGTTTGATCTTAGGTCGTGATTCTGGCGTTACCGAGCCGGAAGATATCGCAGAGCTGATCAACTACTTAGCCAAGAAGTAAGTACAGCCAATAATAAAAAAAACCGCATCTTGATGCGGTTTTTTTTGTTTTTATTTGCGTTTTAGGTAAACCCCGGACTCAATATGGTGGGTATAGGGGAACTGATCAAAAATAGCAAAACGGGCGATTTCATGGGTTTGTGTCAGTATCTCCAGGTCACGTTCCAGTGTTTCTGGGTTACATGAGATATAGATAATATTGTCGTACTCGCTGGTAAGCTTACAGGTCAGCTCATCCATTCCGGCCCGTGGCGGATCGACTAGGATGGTTTGACAATCGTAGCTGTGTAGATCGATATCGCCTAAGCGGGTAAAGGTTCGCTCCTTTCGCATTGCCTGAGTAAACTCTTCGCTACTCATGCGGATAATGTCCAGATTCTCGACCTTATTAGCGGCAATATTATATTGTGCCGAGTGCACCGACGACTTAGAAATTTCCGTAGCCAGCACGCGGTTAAACGAGTCTGCCAGGGCGATTGAAAAATTGCCGTTACCACAGTAAAGCTCAAGCAGATCATTGCTTAGTGGTGTACAGATGTCCTGAGCCCAGGCCAGCATCAGCTCGTTAACCTTAGCATTGGGTTGGGTAAAGCTGTTTTCCACCTGCTGATAGGTGTAGGTGCGACCGTTGACTTCGAGTTGCTCGATTACGTAATCCGTGGCCAGTACCTGCTTTTGTTTGCGGGCGCGGCCAATAAGCTCGACATTAAAGCGCTGTTGCAATCGTGCCTGTAAGTCCTGAGCCGCTTCAAGCCATTGTTCATCCAAAGGCTTGTGGTAGAGCAGGCTGATAAGGGCGTTGCCGCTTAGTGTTGTTAGATAATCGATTTGAAACAGCTTACGGCGCATCACCTCATTGTCTTTGAGCTCGGCGATCATGGCGCTCATCAGCTCATTGATCAATTCGGCACCCGGGTCGAAGCGATCAACACGGACTTTTTCTTTGCTCTGTTGATCGAACATAATGTGATAGAGGTCATCACCATCATGCCAAACGCGAAATTCCGCACGTTGCCGGTAATGTTTCGGGGCCGAAGCAAATACTTCTAACTGATTGACACCAAAGCGAGAAAATTGCGCAAGAATACGCTGCTCTTTTTCTGCTAATTGCTGATCGTACCCAGACTCGTCGATTTCTATTACTGGCATGCAAACCCCTACAAATTTATGTGCGCCGCTATTGTAGGTAGCTGCGCCCAATTGTCCAGTAACAAGTGCTATATTTCTGTACGTTTTTTCTACACTGCTATGTCTTCCAAAAAGTAGGATTAAGCTTTCACGGCTGCTGTTAAACGGATATTCCAGGCCGAGAAAATAATGCCTCGGGATATATGTAACGAATAGAAGGCTATTAGGGCATTTTAAGCATTTGGTTTTAATTGCTTGCATTAAGGGCTGGTTTGCAAGTTTGGCACGCCAAGTTAACCACAGCAGTTAGTTAATCTCCGATTCCTGTTGACAGCCAGTTGAAGACTATTTTTTATCCCAGGGCACTTTGCATTAAGGCAGGAATTTTACTACTTTTATACTAAAATCATCTTATATTCAGGAACATAATGCTTTAATATAACCTGCCTGATTAAGTTAAGAAGCGAAGTTACTTAATTAGTCTACAATGTAGATGTGTTGGAACCTGTTAGCGCGGATCTAGACCTGGTGCTTATAGCGCCTGCGATAAAAGCAAGAAATGTCGGCTGATAGATTAATGAATCATCGGAATATAACTAAGTAAGAGGCACACGAAGGACCCCTTACTTGGCGCTTTAAGGATGTTAACCACTTAACCTTAATGCGCAAAATCGATAATCGTAAAATGGGATGGAAACAATGAAAATCAAATCACTTTCTGCAGCTATCGTATTAGCAATGGCATCACAAGCGGCTGTTGCTGAAGAACAGAAAAATCCTCATGAAGGTATTCATATTGGCGTATTCGCCGATTACTTCTGGGCTGACTGGGATAACATTCAGGGCGCAACCCCTGCCAATGTAGCTCTTGGTGAGTCTTTCGGTTCAGGTATCGAGGTAGGCTACCGCTTCAACGAGTACTGGACTGCGCGTCTAGAATTTGCAGCCCTGGAACTTGACAAAGAAAACTCAGAAAATCACAAAACAGGTGAGCGTTACGGTGCTGATGTACTATATCACTTCAACGACACTTTCTACGGTGTACTAGGTGCAAAGAAGTTTGATGTTTACGACGACTTCAACGCGGCTAACCTAGGTTTCGGTTTCCGAAGCCACTTCCGTTACAACTGGGCATTTTTCGGTGAAGCCAACTACTACGAAGGCTTAAACCAGAACCATTCAGATTTTGGTCTGAAACTAGGTGTTAGCTACCACTTTGGTGACAAGCCAGAGCCTAAAAAGGTAGAGCCGGCACCAGTAGTTGTTGCTCCAAAGCCAGAGCCAAAAGACACGGATAAAGACGGCGTACTTGATGCCAATGATAAGTGTGCAAACACGCCAATGGAAGATGCGGTTGATGCGTCTGGTTGTACTCGTTACATGGAAAAAGGTGACAAGGTTAGCTTGTTAGTACGTTTCCCACACGACAACTCTGACGTAAACCAGCGCTACTTGGATGATATCCAGAAAGTAGCTGATTTCATGAACAAGTATCCACAAACTAACGTACTGCTTGAAGGTCATGCTTCAGCGGTAGGCGATGCCGGTTACAACAAAAAGCTTTCTAAAAAGCGTGCTGACGGCGTTGCTAAGCAACTAATCGATGATGGTATTTCAGCTTCTCGTGTTGAGACCGTTGGTATGGGTGAAGAGCGTTTGCTTAACCCTGCTAACACAAAAGAAGCTCACGCTGAAAACCGTCGCGTTGAAGCGCATATCTCGGTAACCGAGCGTGTAAGCATCAAACGTAACTAATCATCAGGTTATTACTCACCTATGATGAAAAAGCCCGGCGTATGCCGGGCTTTTTGCAAATAATTATTACTCAACATTCACAGATCTATAGTTTTCTCACCGCTCACATTCATACTATTTATAGCGACTATTTTGCTACTAGGCGGCGACGCCAATTTTCTTCTATCTTTAAAGCCTTTATAATTGCTATCGTGTCAAAATTCTATAAGTAGTATGGACGCGTCGAAGTCTACTACTTTCACGTCACCAAGAGGGCATAATTGTGCTTCAAGAATATCGTAAACATGTTGAAGAGCGTGCAGCCCAAGGTATTGTGCCTGCACCATTAGATGCTCAGCAAACTGCTGACCTGATCGAATTAATCAAGAATCCACCTGCCGGTGAAGAAGAGTTTATCCTAGACCTTCTTGTTAACCGTGTACCGCCTGGCGTAGATGACGCCGCCTATGTAAAAGCGGGTTTTCTAGCCGCCGTTGCAAAAGGTGAAGCGCAGTCGCCACTAATCAATAAAGAGAAAGCGGCAGAGCTACTTGGCACCATGCTAGGTGGCTACAACATCGAGCCTATGGTTGAGCTTTTAGACAATGCTGACCTAGCGCCGATCGTTGCTAAAGGCTTATCACACACCTTGCTTATGTTTGATGCCTTCTACGACGTAGAAGAAAAAGCCAAAGCGGGTAACGAATTTGCCAAGCAAGTCATCGAGTCTTGGGCAAACGCCGAGTGGTTCCTTGAGAAGCCGGCGGTGCCAGAGAAGATCTCTGTAACCGTGTTCAAGGTAACCGGTGAAACGAACACCGATGACCTGTCACCAGCACCTGATGCCTGGTCACGTCCGGATATCCCACTGCACGCACTGGCTATGCTTAAGAACGAGCGTGACGGTATCAACCCTGATAAAGCCGGTGAAATCGGTCCTATCGCCCAACTTGAAGAGCTTAAAACCAAAGGTCTGCCGCTAGCGTACGTAGGTGACGTTGTGGGTACTGGCTCATCACGTAAGTCGGCAACTAACTCGGTACTTTGGTTCATGGGTGATGACATTCCTCACGTACCAAACAAGCGCGTTGGCGGTGTATGTCTAGGTGGTAAAATTGCCCCTATCTTCTTCAATACCATGGAAGACTCAGGCGCATTGCCAATCGAGCTAAACGTTGAAGACATGAATATGGGTGATCAAATCGATATCTACCCATATGAAGGTGTGGTTAAGCGTCACGGTACCGACGAAGTTATCTCTACATTCAAGCTTAAGTCAGACGTAATCCTTGATGAAGTACGTGCCGGTGGTCGTATTCCATTGATCATTGGTCGTGGTCTGACCGACAAAGCGCGTAATTCACTGGGTATGGAAGCTGAAGACATCTTCCGTAAGCCTGCGCTAGTGACTGATTCTGGTAAGGGTTTCACCCTGGCGCAGAAGATGGTAGGTAAAGCATGTAATATGCCTGGCGTTCGCCCTGGTCAATACTGTGAGCCTAAGATGACTACGGTTGGTTCGCAAGATACCACAGGTCCTATGACCCGTGACGAACTGAAAGACCTTGCGTGTCTTGGTTTCTCTGCCGATCTTACAATGCAGTCTTTCTGTCACACGTCTGCTTATCCTAAGCCTATCGACGTAAACACGCACCACACACTCCCTGATTTCATCATGAACCGTGGCGGCGTATCGCTACGTCCAGGTGACGGTGTAATCCACTCATGGCTAAACCGTATGCTTCTTCCTGATACCGTAGGTACAGGTGGTGACTCGCATACTCGTTTCCCACTAGGTATTTCATTCCCAGCGGGTTCTGGTGCGGTTGCGTTTGCAGCGGCGACCGGTGTTATGCCACTGGATATGCCTGAGTCGGTATTGGTACGTTTCAAAGGCGAAATGCAGCCGGGTATCACACTACGTGACCTGGTACACGCAATCCCTTACTACGGCATCAAGCAAGGTCTGCTTACCGTTGAGAAGAAGGGTAAGATCAACGAATTCTCTGGTCGCGTACTAGAGATCGAAGGTGTTGAGCACCTAACCGTTGAGCAAGCGTTTGAGCTATCAGATGCCTCTGCCGAGCGTTCAGCCGCAGGTTGTACCGTTAAGCTAAGCAAAGAGTCTATCTCTGAGTACCTAGAGTCAAACATCGTTATGCTTAAGTGGATGATCGCTGAAGGCTACGGTGATGTACGTACTATCGAGCGTCGTATCAACGCGATGCAAGAGTGGTTGGCTAACCCAGAGCTTATGGAAGCCGACAAAGACGCTGAATACGCGCATGTAATTGAAATCGACCTGGCGGAAATCAAAGAGCCAATCCTATGTGCTCCTAATGACCCGGATGATGCACGTCTTCTTTCAGATGTGACTGGCGAGAAGATCGACGAAGTATTCATCGGTTCATGTATGACCAACATCGGCCACTTCCGTGCCGCTGGTAAGCTACTAGACAACTTCGGTGGTCGTCTACCAACGCAACTTTGGGTTGCACCACCAACTAAGATGGATAAAGACCAGCTTACCGACGAAGGTTACTACGGTATCTTTGGTCGTGTAGGTGCACGTATCGAAACTCCGGGATGTTCACTGTGTATGGGTAACCAGGCACGTGTTGCTGATAAAGCAACGGTTGTTTCTACCTCTACGCGTAACTTCCCTAACCGTCTAGGTACAGGTGCGAACGTATTCCTAGCGTCTGCTGAGCTTGCAGCGGTAGCAGCAATTCTAGGTAAACTACCTACACCTGCGGAATATCAAGAATACGCGGAGAAGATCAACGCAACAGCGGCCGATACTTACCGTTACTTGAACTTCCACAAGATGCCTCAGTACACGAAGAAAGCGGATAACGTGATTATCCAGCAAGCCGTGTAATATTTGCATATGTGATAAAAGCCCGCCAACCTGGCGGGCTTTTTTATGTTTAAATTTAGTTAAAATAGAATATGGATTTACCTAAATTAAAGCATGGTGATTTTTAATTTTAAAAATTAATAAAAAACAGGTTGTTTTATCTAAATTAAAGTGAAAATCTGTGCTAAATGAAATCAAACCTGCCAAAGAAATAGCTTAAAATCCCCGCCAATTTTCTTATCAAGGCAGGATCTTTATGACTTCGTTAAATAACCAGAACCTTCTGCAACTTCGTTTCATTGACCAGTCTCATATTGACGCGGTAAAGCCTTCTTTCGACCATCTTCCCGATAATCCCTATGCCGATGGTGCCTTCCGTAAGCGTCGTTATTCAGTGATCAAGATGCAACAGGGTGAACTCAAGCTTCAGCCTACTAAAGCCTTTGTACAAGACGATTCCATTAATACCTTCCAGGGCAATGTTGAGCGTACCTATGAAAACCTGGACGCAGATCTGCTGGCGAGTGAAGGCATGAAGCGCATTGTGGCTGAGTTCATTGCCATGACAGGTATCGACGCCGATCGTGATATCGAAATTCACCAGTTCCGTATGCTGGCCATCGACAGCGATACACCGCCGGCACCGGAAGGCATTCATCAGGATGGTTTCGATCACGTCTGTATATGTGGCGTATCACATGAAAACATCGCCGGTGGCGAGTTATTGGTGTATGAGCACAAAGAGGCCAAGCCGTGTTTCAAAATGGAAATTAAAGACGGCATGTTCGCACTTATCGACGATCGCCAGGTGTGGCACAACGCAACACCCATGAATAAGCTGGACGAGACCAAGACCGGCTACCTTGATTGTTTTGTACTGACTGCGTAAGGAATTACGATGAATTTAGTCTCTCTGCGTAGCCAGTTCCCGGCCCTGATGCAGCAAATAAACGGCGAGTCGCCAATCTTCTTTGATGGTCCGGGTGGCGCACAAGTGCCACAAACCGTGTTGGATGCCATGGCGGCTTACCTGGGTTTTTATAATTCAAACCTGGGCGGCGCATTTTTCTCAAGCGATAAAACCGTGGCGGTGATGAGTCAAGCCCGCCAGGCCATTGCCGACTTGCTTAACAGCCCTAGCCCGGAGCAAATCGTCTTCGGCGCCAATATGACTAGCCTGACCTTTAGCTTTAGTCGTGCACTCTCACGCGGCTGGCAAAGTGGCGACGAGATCATTGTCACCAATGCGGATCACTTCTCCAATGTGTCTTCGTGGCGACAGGCCGCCGAGGATAAAGGAGCCACTGTGCATGCGCTGCGTATTAACGAAGCGGATTGCACGCTGGATATGGCGCACTTCGAGTCATTGCTTAACGCCAATACCAAGCTGGTAGCCGTGACTTATGCTTCTAACACCACGGGCTCAATCAATGATGTGAAGCGCATTATTGAGTTGGCGCATCAGCATGGCGCCTTGGTGTATGTGGATGCGGTTCACTATGCTCCACATGAGCTGGTGGATGTGCAGGCGCTGGATTGTGATTTCCTTGCCTGCTCGGCCTATAAGTTCTTTGGCCCTCATGTGGGCATTGTTTACGGTAAGCGTGAGCATCTGGAAAACTTTACCCCCTATAAGGTGGAGCCAGCCAAGGATGTGGTTCCGGGTCGATGGGAAACGGGCACGCAAAGCTTTGAAGGTCTGGCCGGTGTGGTTGCCGCCGTTGACTATATCGCTTCTTTGAGCGGCCTGGATGCGCAACTGCCGCGCCGCCAGCGTCTAGAGGTGGCATTTGCCAACAGCAAAGAGCATGAAATGGCGTTAAGTAAGCACTTCCTTACACGTCTAAAAGCGTTTCCGCAGATCAGTCTATTCGGTATTGACGATATGGATAGACTGGCCGAGCGTACGCCGACCTTTGCCCTTACCTTTGATGGCTTAGAGCCACGTCAGGTATCCGAGTTCTTGGGTAAACATCACGTATGTGTATGGGATGGTAACTTCTACGCCCAGGGCCTATGTGAGCAATTAGGGGTAATGGATAAGGGCGGTGTGGTGCGTATCGGTTGTATGCATTACAACAGCATCGAAGAGATCGACCGCTTATTTGCCCTGTTCGGCGAGCTGTTAGGCTCATAGAATCAGGGAATGTTAAAAAGGCTGCCTAGGCAGCCTTTTTTGATCTTATATGATGGGTTATTTTTGTGGTTGGCCGTAGATCTGCTCGGCGCGATTAAACAACACCCAAGAGGTAAGAATGTATTTGTCATTCGACAACGGCTTGTTACCGCGGTGGGTATGGGTAAAGTAGGCCGGTGCGACCACCATGGTGCCGCGTTTTGGGGCGATTTTACGCTTTTGGTAGTAAAACTCGGTCTCCCCGCCTTCGGTCACATCGTTCAAATAAAACATAAACAACAGGACGCGGTGTAAGGCTTCGTTATGGCCGGTTTGTGGATAGACTTCACTGTGCCAGTAGGGATACCCGCCTTTATTGATCTCGTACTTTTGCGCTTGAATACTGCCCAAACGAAACAGCTGTTGCATCAGGGTGCCCAGTTGCGGTTTCGCCACTTCTTCAAAGTTGTCCTGGTTCAGCGCCACCGGTTTACCGGTTTTTGGGTGGAATACCTGCAGACCAAAGGCGCCAATCATCATAAAGAGATGTTCTTCAACATAGCGCATCACGTGCTGTGCGGTGACCTGTTGAATATGCTGCAAGTGCTGCTGATATTCGGGGTGGGCATTGAGGTAAAGGTCTTTACTGTCTTTTTTACTTAAATCTATGCCGCCAGAGGTGGTACCCTGCTTCAAATGCGGGCTCTGCTCGAACAGGTCGATAAACTGACTACAAAAAGTGTCACTAAGCGCGTTATCATAAACGCCAATAAAGTCTGTCATGACTGCAACCTTACCTATTGGAATTATTATGCTTATTGAAAAAGTTCAGCCCAGATTTAGTGAAACAGATGTCCTCGGGCACATTAACAATACAGTACTACCGGTGTGGTTTGAAGCCGCCCGCACGCCTATTTTTAAAATCTTTACCCCAGATCTTAATCCACATCAATGGCGCCTGATAGTTGCCAAGGTGGAAGTGACGTTTCTAGGTGAGCTTTTTTACGGCCAGGAAGTGGAAATAAAGACCATGATCGAGCGCATCGGCTCCAGCTCTTTTGTGATCAAACAACAAGCCTGGCAGCATGGCCAGTGTTGCGCCGAGGGCAAAACCGTAATGGTGCGTTATAACTTCGACAACAAGGCTTCACAAGCCTTAAGCGAGGAAGAAAAGTCGCAGCTTGGTGAGCATCTAGAGGCCGCGCAAGAGGGCTAGGGGCTGTTGATGGTGGTTGTGGCAGGGAAAGCCGGAGACACACACTTTTTTGTTTCAAAGCGAACACCATACTCGGCTTGCTCATCCTCGAAGAGCTCAACAATTTCATAATCATTGAGCTCGACCACCTTACTGTTTTTGCTTTTTGCGCAGCGCGAGAAGCTGTCGGCCTCCCAATTGTAGGCAAACTGGGCGACCAGGATTTTGATCCACTTGTCAGAATCCTTGCCTGGCTCGCCAATTTTCGCTTCAAGGTGCATGGTCGGCAGGACTTCTGGTGTTTCTGTCGCTATGGGCTGTTGCTCCTTGCTCATCTCTTGTTCGAAGCTCGCACTGACTTGCTCTATGGCATCACCGGCATTGTCGAACTCCCCTGAGGTCACCACTAAGTTGACCGTGACAATAAGACATAAAACAAAACGGGCGATGGCGGTTTGAATGGGTCGTTTAGCGCTGTCTAAGAATTGAAAGCCAAAGCGCTGAAAAGGTCTGAGTAACAGCAACGCCAGGATGTAAAAGGGAAGCATCAGCTGAAGAAGGAGCAAAGCGATAACTGAAAGTGCTAATATCCAACTGGGTAAGTACAACAAAATAGCAAAGTTATGGGTATAGTTGAAATGACTTGCCGCCACGCCGGTGACTTCATTTACCGTGCTGGCTGCGTTTGCTAGCACAAAATTGGCTATGGTACCGTAAAACAGTAAGAGAATGGCTTTACCGGGAAGTGAGTGAAAAAGCTGAAGAAAGCGCGGCCAGAACTCAATCGTTAAAGCCGCCACAGTGCATGCCGTTGTCAGCCAGATACTGACGGGAGAGAGCAACAAAGCGACCGCGTACAGGCGTTGTGCCAGGGTCAATGCTTGCCAAAATTTTTTAAAGCCTAGTTTAAGGTTTCTCGTATTTCGGGCTGTTTTTGCTTTGAGGCGTAATAAGGGGGCCGTCATGATAAGCCTGAATATTTTCTTTATTTATTCAGACTTTACCCCCTAATTGCTTATTTTGCCAACAATGGCTTGAGATAGTGTCCGGTATGGGAGCGCTCATGCGCAGCTACTTCTTCCGGGGTGCCGGCGACGAGAATTTCACCGCCACCGCTGCCGCCTTCCGGCCCCAAATCCACAATCCAGTCGGCAGTTTTGATCACATCCAGGTTATGCTCAATCACCACTATGGTATTGCCGTGGTCGCGCAGGCGATGCAATACCGCCAGCAGTTGCTGGATATCATGGAAGTGCAGGCCGGTAGTGGGCTCATCCAAGATATACAGGGTTTTACCCGTGTCGCGCTTGGACAGCTCTCGGGCCAATTTGACCCGCTGTGCTTCACCTCCGGATAGGGTGGTGGCCGCCTGTCCTAAACGAATATATGACAGGCCCACATCCATCAGGGTTTGCAGTTTACGATTAATGGCGGGAATGGCATCGAAAAACTCTCGCGCGTCTTCCACCGTCATTTCCAGCACCTGATGGATGTTTTTACCCTTGTAGAGCACCTCTAATGTTTCGCGGTTATAGCGTTTGCCCTGACACACATCACAAGGCACATACACGTCCGGCAAGAAGTGCATTTCTACCTTGATCACGCCGTCACCCTGACAGGCCTCACAGCGTCCGCCTTTCACGTTAAAGCTAAAGCGACCGACCTTATAGCCACGGGAGCGTGACTCCTGGGTGCCGGCAAAGAGCTCACGTATGGCGGTGAAAATTCCCGTATAGGTTGCCGGATTGGAGCGCGGCGTACGACCTATGGGGCTTTGGTCGATATCTATCACCTTATCGAAATGATCCAGGCCGGTGATCTCTTTATGCGGGGCCGGTTCTACCGCGGTGGCACCGTTAAGTTCTGTGTGTGCCACCTTAAACAGGGTGTCGTTAACCAGGGTCGATTTACCCGAGCCGGAGACACCGGTAATACAGGTCATCAAGCCGAAAGGAATGCGCAGGTCGACATTTTTGAGGTTATTGCCGGTGGCCCCAAACAGCTCTAGCCATTTATCGTTAGTGGGGTGGCGTTCTTTGGGCACGGCGATCTCTTTGACGCCGCTCAGGTATTGGCCCGTTAACGAGTCCGGGTTATTCATGATGTCGTCGCGCGAGCCTTCTGCTACCACGTGGCCACCATGAACACCGGCGCCCGGGCCGATATCGATAATGTAATCGGCGGCGCGAATGGCATCTTCATCGTGCTCTACCACTAGTACCGTATTACCGAGATCGCGCAGGCGCGTCAGGGTTTGCAGCAAGCGGTCGTTGTCGCGCTGGTGTAAGCCGATAGAAGGTTCATCCAACACATACATGACTCCGACCAGACCAGCGCCAATTTGGCTGGCCAGGCGAATGCGCTGGGCTTCACCGCCGGAAAGGGTATCGGCGCTGCGCTCCAGGGATAAATAATTTAGCCCCACATTGACTAAGAAGGACAAGCGGTCGCGAATTTCTTTAAGGATCTTATCGGCAATCTGTGCTTTTTGGCCGCTGAATTCCAGGCTGTCGAAATAGTTGAAGGCCTGGCCTATGCTCATCAGGGTCACCTTAGGCAGGTTAGTCTCGTCGATAAAGACGTTACGTGCTTCCTGACGTAAGCGTGAGCCGCTACAGCTGGGGCAGGCCTGTGAGGTTTGATACTTGGCTAGTTCCTCACGCACCGAGTTTGATTCGGTTTCATGATAGCGGCGCTGCATATTGTTGAGTACGCCCTCGAATTCATGATTTCGGGTTATTAAATCGCCGCGATCATTGCGGTAGTGGAACGCAATCTTTTCCTTACCCGAGCCCTCTAAGACCACTGTTTTGGCCTCATCGCTTAGATTCTGAAATGGCGTATCCAAATCAAACTGATAATGCTCAGCCACCGATTGCAGCATTTGGAAATAGTAGAAGCTGCGCTTATCCCAGCCCTTAATGGCACCGCCTGCCAGGCTGAGTTCAGGGTTATGCACCACGCGGTGAGGGTCGAAATACTGGCGTACACCCAGGCCATCACAGGATTGACAGGCGCCTGCCGGATTGTTGAAGGAAAATAGTCTGGGCTCAAGCTCGCTCATGGCATAGCCACAGCTAGGGCAGGCAAAGTTAGCGGAGAAGACCAGCTCTTCTTCTAGGGAGTCGTCCATGGCAGCAACCTGAGCGACGCCACCGGACAGCTCCAATGCGGTTTCAAAGGACTCGGCCAAACGCTGTTGTTGACCCTCTTTGACCTTAAAACGGTCCACCACTACTTCTATGGTGTGCTTTTTATGTAATTCTAATGTCGGTGGATCCGATAAATCACAGACTTCGCCATCGATGCGAGCGCGAATATAGCCCTGTGCCGCCAATTGCTCGAGCAACTTAACATGCTCACCCTTGCGGTTTTTTACCACCGGAGCCAGCAGCATTAACTTGCTGCCCTCGGGCAGGGCCAGTACCTGATCCACCATCTGGCTGATGGTTTGCGCCGCCAGCGGCAGGTTGTGTGTCGGACAGCGAGGCTCGCCGACACGGGCAAACAATAAACGCAGGTAATCGTATATTTCGGTGATGGTGCCCACGGTCGAGCGCGGATTATGAGATGTGGATTTTTGCTCGATGGAAATCGCCGGCGACAGGCCTTCGATATGATCCACATCGGGTTTTTCCATTAATGACAAAAACTGACGCGCGTAGGCCGATAAGGATTCCACATAACGCCTTTGGCCTTCGGCATACAGAGTGTCGAAGGCGAGGGACGATTTGCCCGACCCCGATAATCCGGTAATGACGATCAGCTTATCCCGAGGGATGGTAAGGTTGATGTTTTTGAGGTTGTGGGTGCGCGCACCGCGAACTTCTATATTATCCATTATCCGCCTGTTTCCCGAGCTGTTTATTAACCTGTAAGTATCGCATAGATTGCCATGACTTAGCGATGCTTTCTTGTCCTTTGCCATGGCCGACAAGCGTCAAGCTTATATGTCGGCGCTGGCTATTTGGATCACAGCGGTAGCGATATGGGCCGCCGCTGGGCACGCAATACCGGTGAGCAGGGGGTGGCTAAATTCGCCGCCAGGCATGTCCTAATGGCGGGCGATTATGCTATCATCGCCGGCCAAGATAGTATTTGTCATCAGCTGATTATTAATCCGTCATGTCTGCATCCCATTTAAATAGTGTTGAAAAGCGCGCCGCGCTGTCGCTGGCGAGCGTCTTTGCCTTTCGTATGCTTGGCCTCTTTATGTTGATGCCGGTGCTGGCCATTTATGGTCAGGATCTAAAAGGCTTTTCGCCTTTGTGGATCGGGCTTGCCATCGGAGCCTATGGCCTCACCCAGGCGCTGCTGCAAATCCCCATGGGCTGGTTATCCGACCGCTTTGGGCGCAAGCGCATTATCATTGCCGGACTAATCATCTTTACCCTAGGCTCTGTGATAGCCGCTTTGGCCGAGTCCATGTATATGCTGACGCTAGGTCGAGCACTACAGGGTATGGGCGCCATTGCCAGTGCCTTGTTGGCCTTGGCTGCGGATCTAAGCCGCGACGAGCAGCGTCCCAAGGTGATGGCGGTGATTGGCATGAGTATTGGCATGAGCTTTGCGATTGCCATGTTGCTCGGTCCCATGGTGGCGGCCAGCTTTGGTGTGTCTGGAATTTTTTGGTTAACGGCAGCTCTGGCGCTGGTGGGAATGGCCATAGTTGTGTGGCTGGTACCTAGTGCGGTTAATCGGGCTCCTAAGGGGGAAACCACTGTGACCCTGCGGGATGTGGGTAAACTGGTGCGCCACCCGGATCTGGCGCGTTTGGATTTGGGCGTGTTGTTTTTGCACCTGACCCTGACCACCATTTTTGTTTCCTTGCCACCTCAGCTTATTAACGACGGTTTACCCGCGGCTCAGCATTGGCAATTGTATATTCCGGTATTTATTTTATCTTTTGTGCTTATGGTGCCTATGATGATAGTGGCTGTGGCTAAGCAAAAGGAAAAACCCCTGTTTTTGGTGGCCATAATTATGCTGGTTGTCAGCATGCTGGGCTTGGTTTTCGGAGCCAACTCTGTCTATATGATAGCCTTGTGTATGATGTTGTATTTTATCGCCTTTAACTTTTTAGAGGCGACCATGCCGGCCCTGGTATCACGACTGTCGCCAGCCAATCAGAAGGGCTCGGCCATGGGCGTGTTCTCATCATCCCAGTTTATCGGTGCCTTTTTGGGCGGTATTCTTGGCGGATTTGTGGCTCAGCGCGGCACCCCCGAGATGGTGTTTGCGGCTGCCGCCTTGGTTGGGTTAATATGGTTTGTCATTGCTGTAAAAATGCGAGTACCGCCGCGCAGTAAAATTATCAGTTTGCTAAGTGCAGTAGGCAGCGAACATGATGCAGAACAATTAGCGGCGCAATTGGTAGAGCTGCCGGGAGTGCTTGAAGCCACGGTGGTATGTGATGAAAACCGTAGCTACCTCAAGGTAGACGAGAAGAAATTTGATTTACAGGCGGCGCAACAGCTAGTCGCCTCAGCGTAAAAAGTAGGAGCATATATCCATGGCGCGCGGTATTAATAAAGTGATTTTAGTGGGCAACCTGGGTCAAGACCCTGAAGTTCGCTACATGCCTAACGGCAATGGCGTTGCTAACATTAGCATCGCGACCAGCGACAGCTGGAAGGATAAAAACACGGGTCAGATGCAAGAGCGTACCGAGTGGCACCGCGTGGTGTTGTTCGGCAAGCTGGCCGAGGTAGCCGGTGAGTATCTACGTAAAGGCTCGCAGGTTTATATCGAAGGTAAATTGCAAACCCGTAAATGGACAGATCAAAGCGGTCAGGAAAAGTACACCACGGAAATCGTGGTAGACGGTTTCGACGGTAAAATGCAGATGCTCGGCGGTCGTGGTGAAAACCCAGGCGGCGGTCAAGGCGGTTACCAAGGTGGCCAGCAGCAGGGCGGCTTCGGTGGCGGCCAGGCGCAGAGCCAGCAAGGCGGTCAGCAAGGTGGTGGCTATGGTCAATCACAGCAGCAAGGCTATGCACCGCAGGGTAACCAAGGCATGCAGCAAGCTGCTCCACAACAAGGTGGCCAGCAAGGTGGCCAACAAGGCGGTGGTTATGGCAACCAGCAGGGTGGTCAACAGGGCGGCTTTGCACCTAAGCCACAAAATGCTCCTCAAGGTGGCGCTGCCAACCCAATGGAACCGCCTATCGATTTCGATGACGATATTCCGTTCTAAGGTAAATCGGCTTGTTAACCAAGCTCATTGAAATCTAGATAGTTTCTTCTGAAGGCCCCGTAATACGGGGCTTTTTTATGGCGTCACGCTTGAGCTTCCTTCCTTCATAGACAACACTTTACTCATGGCTAACAACGACGAATAGACCTTGGATTTGTCCATTTTTACAAAGTATCAAAGGCTTGGCTTAACTTGCATGATAGGGGCGCTGGTTATGGTGTTGCTCAACGCCATTTTGGTGTGGGCTTTGGTGCAGGAGCGGCAATCGCAATTACAGCAACTGGAAACACGGCTTGAGCAATTGGGTAGTATCAGCGAGCCGGCTTTATCCAGGGCTTTGGCGCCTTATGGATTATCGAGTAAGGCGCAAAAGGGCAGTTTTGTGATGCCGGTACAATTTAATCTGGCACTGAGTTCTGGGTCGCTCAAGGTCTACAGCCAGCCATTGTGGTTACAGCATAGTCATTGGTTTATCGTCATTAATGTCTTGTTGCTTATTTTCTTATGGCGTACGGTGCACTGGCTGCGCAAGACCGAGTGGCGTTCGGCTATGGCGCTGACCCGTTACGGCGGGCAGAAAAAAGGGCTGGATAATAATGACACTCAACCAGCCAGTGCCAATATGTTGGGGGTCAATCAGCTTCATCAAAGCGTTTTTGCAATTGTTTATTGCCAGCGTTTAAGCTCGGTGGCGTCAGGTATTGCCAGTTTATTCGAAGCCCTGTTGCAGGAGCAGTTAAAGCATCAGCAAAGGGTGTCGGTGAGTATACTTAATTCGGGCTGCTTTGCCGTTACGGTAAAAGAGGTACCCTATAAACAGTTGGAAAATCATCTGCAAAACTTCAGCGCCATGGCGCTTAAGTGCTGCCGTAGTCTACTGCCGGATTTAAATCGTGCCGAGGTCAAAGTCGGCCTTTGCAACTACCGCAGTGGTGCCGATCAGGCGGTGGTCTATCAGCTGTGTCAATCGGCACTGGCGCTGGCGCGACAAAGCGAGCATAAGCATTGTTATCGCATTCCCTTTAGCCATAATCACTCCATGTTATTAGCCGCTAAGTCATGCTCTTTGGTTGATGCCATCAACAATGAGCAGTTTGTGTGTTTTTTCCAGCCGGTGTTCGATTTATACAATGAGGAGATTATTCATCACGAAACTTTGCTACGCATTCGCCATCCGCAGCTAGGGCTTATTTCTCCCGAGTATTTACTGAGTCACAGTACCCCCGAAAGTGCCGCGCGCAGCGTCGATATTGCCGTGCTAAGGCGTCTGGAAACCATGCTTAAAAGCGAGCAGCTGCAGGCCGATATCAGTTTAAATATTCATCCTAGTTCCTGGCTTGATGACGATGTGTGGCGGCGGCTAGAAGAGTTCTTAGAGGCGCATCCCAGAGTCTGCTTGGAATGCCCGGCGGCCTTGTTGGCAAAACAGCCTAGATTGATCGCTAAACGCCTAAAAACGACTCCGGTCTGCCAGCGTGGTATTATTGTCGATCAGTTAAGTAAATGGCCCACCGACGCCTTAAACACCCTTAAGGTGCCAATTAAGGCGATTAAATTAGCCAGCGAATTGATCAGCCATGTGGATACGGACAGGCATATTCAACGGCGGGTTTTATCTTATGTCGCCAATGCCCAGCGCTTGGGGATCACCGTTTACGCGGTCGGCATTGAACGCCATCAACAGGCTGAGGTGCTGAAACAATTGGGTGTACAAGGAGCGCAAGGCTTTTACTTCACCGGTACCATTAACCAACTCAGCGCCTTTAATCTGCCCCAATAAGGCCGCGATACCTCAGGCCATCCTTGCCCTGAAGGCCACCGGTATGGATGGCAATAATGTGACTGCCACTGGGAAAATAGCCTTGCTCAATCAATTGCCATAAGGCATACATCATTTTACCGCTGTAGATGGGTTCGAGGGGCACCTTGTGAGTGTACTCGAACCATTGGCAAAATTGCCACAGTTCGGGACTAAAACGGCCATAGCCGCCATCGTGATGCTCACAAAGTAAGCGCCAAGCGCAGTTGGGACTGGGTTGCAGTTCGGAGATCTGTTGTTGTAAGTATTCGGCGTTTTTCAGCACCGCAATGCCCAGCACCTGGGTTTGCGTATGCCCGGACAGCAGTCCCGCCAAGGTGCCGCCACTGCCGGTGGCGCACACTAGAAACTGATGTTGCGGCAGGCTGTTGGCCAGCTCTGCGACTCCCTTTAAAGCGGCGGCATTGGTTCCGCCTTCGGGAAGAATAAAAGCCTTGGTAAAGCGCTGCTTTAATTGTTCAAGATACTCGGTGCAATCGCGCTGGCGATATTCGCTGCGCGTCACAGGGTGAAGCTGCATACCGCAGGCCTTGGCGAAACGCAGTGTTGGGTTTTGGCTGTCCAATTGTGGGCCGCGTACTATGGCTCTCGTTGGAATGCGGAATATTTTGCCGGCGGCGGCACTGGCATAAAGGTGGTTGGAGAAGGCGCCACCAAAGGTCAGCAGTTCCGATTTTCCGGATCGCCTGAAGGCGATCAGGTTGTACTTTAATTTACGCCATTTGTTGCCATGGATAATGGGGTGCAGCAAATCGTCACGTTTAATGCTTAAGCGTACGCCATGTTTGTCCAGCAACGTATCCTGGATTCCATGCAGGGGAGATTCGGGTAATGTATTTTCTACCGGGTTCATGGTTAACACACTCTTAAGTGGCTTTTTGCTCGCCTTGTGGATTTGCAATGATTGCGCCGCCTATTATCCGTTGCTACCAAGGGAAAAGCCAGCCTGTACTCAGAAACCAGTACTTTTGCACACAGAGTCAGCTACTGTTAAGCGCAGAGGTGGACAATGAGCGCCCAGTGGTGGCGGTAGAGCCGGCATGGCGCAGGCTACTAGCTCTATACTACTTTATGCGTATGTCGCCAGATGCCGTCAAAGTTGTGCATGTACGACGCTTAACGCGCTGTTTTTTGGAAACCAAAGCAAGCTTTATGTTGCCGCGACGCAGTTGCATTGGTAAAGTGTCCCAAGCTTTCAGATAATAAGAATTTTCAAAGGTCAACCAGTCCCATGTTCAAGAAACTCCGTGGTCTTTTCTCCAACGATCTATCGATCGACTTGGGTACAGCGAATACCCTGATTTATGTAAAAGAAGAAGGCATCGTCCTTAACGAACCTTCGGTAGTAGCCATTCGCCAAGAACGTGCTGGTGGACCGAAAAGTGTGGCTTCGGTGGGGACTGAAGCAAAACAAATGCTAGGTCGTACTCCGGGCAATATTAAAGCCATTCGTCCCATGAAAGACGGCGTTATCGCCGATTTTTATGTTACCGAAAAATGCTTCAGCACTTTATTAAGCAAGTGCATAACAACAATTTCTTGCGTCCTAGCCCGCGTGTTTTAATTTGTGTGCCCTGTGGTGCCACTCAGGTTGAAAAACGTGCCATTCGCGAATCGGCCATGGGTGCCGGTGCCCGCGAGGTGTACCTTATCGAAGAGCCTATGGCCGCAGCCATTGGTGCCGGCCTACCGGTATCTGAAGCAACGGGTTCTATGGTGGTCGATATCGGTGGTGGCACCACGGAAGTCGCCATTATCTCACTGAACGGTGTGGTGTATTCATCATCGGTGCGTATCGGTGGTGATAAGTTTGATGAAGCCATTATCAACTATGTACGTCGTAATTTTGGCAGCCTGATCGGTGAAGCCACGGCGGAGCAGATCAAGCATGAGATAGGGTCGGCCTTTAAGACCGACGAAGTAAAAGAAATCGAAGTGCGTGGTCGTAACCTGGCCGAAGGTGTACCGCGCTCATTCACGCTGAACTCCCATGAGATCCTAGAAGCTCTGCAAGAGCCGCTGATGGGCATCGTTAGCGCCGTGATGGTGGCATTAGAGCAATCGCCGCCAGAGCTGGCATCTGATATTTCGGCACATGGCATGGTTTTAACCGGCGGTGGTGCACTGCTAAAAGATCTAGATCGCCTATTGATGGAAGAAACCGGTATTCCGGTTGTAGTGGCCGACGATCCTCTGACTTGCGTGGCCCGTGGTGGCGGCAAGGCGTTGGAAATGATCGACATGCATGGTGGTGACGTTTTTAGCTACGACTAATGAATTTATTATTTGGTCGCACTATTTCAATGCAACTGCGATTAACCATCGCAGTTGTGCTTAGTGTCATGCTTATTCTTGGCGACCGCTACACCAGTGGCGGTACCGCGGTTCGTACCTCGCTGAATACCCTGGTCAGCCCTTTACTTTACCTGGCCAATCTTCCCTATGAGCTGCTTTCGACCAGTGCTAAAAATCTGACCTCTCGTGAACAACTGTTAAAAGAAAACGAAGCTTTAAAAAACAAGCAATTATTGCAAAGCGAACAGTTGCAACAATATGCCTTTTTGGCACAGGAAAATGAAAAGCTGCGCGCCTTGTTGGGCTCTAATCCGCGACAACAACAGGGTAAGCTGGTTGCGCAGGTGTTATCCGTGCACTCGAACCCTTACAGCCATCAGGTGGTGATCAATAAGGGAACTTCGGATGGCTTGCGAGAAGGCCTGGCGGTCATAGACGAGCTGGGCGTGGTCGGTCAGGTGATCCAGGTGGGTGCCAGCACCAGTCGCGTCTTGCTGATCACAGATACCACCCATGCTACCCCGGTGCGGGTGCTGCGCAATAATGTGCGCACCGTGGTCGAAGGCATGGGCAAGATCTCCAGCGTAAAACTTTCCCATGTCCCCCATAGCTTGGATATTCGCATTGGCGATGTGCTGTTAAGCTCGGGACTTGGAGAGCGCTTTCCCGAGGGCTACCCGGTCGCCGTGGTAACTCATATTAATCGCGATGAGGGTCGTCCCTTTGCGCAAATCTACGCGCAGCCGGTGGCGCAGCTCGATCGCATTCGACTATTGCTGGTGTTAACAGATACACCCCAGATGCAAGAGGTAAAGATCGATGAGTAAGCAGTATGGACTCATTGTCTTAAGCGTCTTTTTCTCTCTGGTGATGGCGCTGATGCCCTTGCCAATTTCCATGGAGTCGTTTCGTCCCGATTGGGTGCTTCTGGTCTTAATGTATTGGTCATTGGCTTTGCCACACCGCGTCAATATCGGCGCAGCCTGGGTAACCGGATTGATCATCGACCTGGCCACGGGGTCACCACTAGGGGTGCATTCGCTCACCTATGCAGTCACCATCTACATTACCGCCAGCAATTACCAAAAGCTGCGTAATTTTTCGATTTGGCAGCAAGGCCTATTGGTAGCCGTGTTTCTGGCCCTGCATCACCTGCTGCAGTTCTGGCTCCATCACTTTCTTTTGGATGTCTACTTTTCGCCGCAATATTTGTGGCCGGTGCTAACCGGTGCCATTTGTTGGCCCTGGTTGTTTTTGCTGCTGCGTAAATACCGACGTCACTTTCGGATCCGTTAATCATGAAGCCAATCTATCTTGCCTCGCAGTCGCCTCGGCGCCGCGAGCTTTTAGCGCAACTGGGCGTTGAA
Organism: Pseudoalteromonas sp. T1lg48; assembly: GCF_002964785.1. Lineage (GTDB taxonomy): Bacteria > Pseudomonadota > Gammaproteobacteria > Enterobacterales > Alteromonadaceae > Pseudoalteromonas. The sequence continues at coordinate 292,666 of NZ_PQCC01000001.1, read as the reverse complement.
TTTGAACAGTTTTCCGTGGATGCCGACGAGCGTCCTCTGGCCGATGAAAGCGCCTTGGCACTGGTAGAGCGCCTGGCACGCTTAAAGGCGGAGACCGGCGTTGCTCTTGGCTATCACGACCGCCCAGTACTTGGCAGCGATACCGTGGTGGTATGCGACGGACAAATCATGGGTAAACCCTGTGATTTTGACGACTTCGCGGCCATGATGCGTTTACTCAGTGGACGCAGTCACGATGTGTTGACCGCGGTGGCCTTGGCCGATACAGAGCATACCACCAGTGTAGTGGTACGCACCCAGGTCACCTTTAAGGCGCTGAGCGAAGCGGAAATAGCCGCCTACTGGCACACTGGCGAGCCCCATGACAAGGCCGGAGGCTACGGCATTCAAGGCCGTGCGGGAGCTTTTGTCACCCACCTTAGCGGTAGCTATTTTGCGGTGATGGGGTTACCTTTGTATGAGACACAAAAATTACTAGCTGAATTTTAGCATGAGCTCAGAATTACTTATTAATGTGACTCCCAGTGAGAGTCGCGTCGCCTTAATTGAAAACGGCGTGCTGCAAGAGGTCCAGGTTGAGCGTATTGGCAATCTGGGTATCGTTGGTAATATTTATCTCGGCAAGGTGAGCAGGGTGCTCCCCGGCATGCAGGCGGCATTCGTCGATATAGGCCTCGAAAAGGCGGCATTTTTACATGCGTCGGACATAGTCAACAGCGCCTCTTTTGAAGATGGGCTCGACGAGCAACCGGTGAAAAAGGTACAGGACATTCGTGAGCTGGTGCGTCAGGGCCAACATATTATGGTGCAAGTGGTCAAAGACCCTATCGGCACCAAGGGCGCTCGATTAACCACGGATATCACCATTCCCTCTCGCTACCTAGTGTTTATGCCCGATGCCACCCATGTGGGCGTCAGCCAGCGCATCGAGAGCGACGAAGAACGCTTGCGCCTTAAAAACATAGTGGCTCAGTATAATGATGAAAACGGTGGCTTTATCGTGCGCACTGCCGCCGAAGGGGCAAGCGAACACGAGCTTAAGCATGATGCCGAATTTCTTAAAAAGCTGTGGCTGAAGATCGTTGAAAAGCGCAAAAAGACCAGCAAAGAAAGCATACTGCACGAAGACTTAAAGCTGGCGTTTCGTACCCTGCGTGATTATGTCGGCGAGGACATGGAGCGGATTCGCGTCGACTCCAAGCTGACGTATCAGGAGCTGGTGAACTTTACCGAAGAGTTTGTGCCGCACCTGCATAAGGTATTGGAATATTATCCCGGTGAGCGACCCATTTTTGACTTGTTTGATGTCGAAAATGAGATCCAAAAAGCCCTGCATCGTAAGGTGGAGCTGAAGTCCGGTGGGTATCTAATCATTGATCAGACCGAAGCCATGACCACGGTGGATGTCAATACCGGCGCCTTTGTTGGCCATCGTAACCTCGAAGAAACCATTTTTAATACCAATATCGAAGCCACCAGTGCCATTGCGCGTCAGTTACGACTGCGTAACCTGGGCGGCATCATTATTATCGATTTTATCGATATGATTTCCGATGAGCACAAACGGCGGGTATTGCACTCTTTAGAGCAGGCGTTGTCTAAGGATAGAGCCAAGGCCAATATTAATGGCTTATCGGCACTGGGGCTGGTTGAAATGACCCGTAAGCGCACCCGAGAGAGCTTAGAGCATATTCTTTGCGGCGTGTGTCCTTCCTGTGCCGGTCGTGGCTCGTTAAAAACGGTGGAAACCGTGTGTTATGAAATCCTCCGTGAGATTGTGCGCGTCAATCGCGCCTATGATGCCGACAAATTTATGGTGTATGCCTCTGCGGCCGTCAGTGAAGCGCTGCTCAACGATGAATATCACAATCTTGCCGAGTTAGAACTCTTTATTGGTAAACAAGTGATTATTCAAACCGAAAACCTGTATAGCCAAGAGCAGTTCGATGTGGTGATGATGTAGTGAACGCCAGGTCGGTTTGCTTTTTTTGCGTCACAAAAATTTGGCAAATCAGCGCCATTATTTTGGTGCTGTTGGCCGTGCTTGTGTCGCTGTTAAAATACAGCTTGCCCTACGCCAACGATTACCGTGTCCAGGTCGAGCAGTTTCTTGGCGAGCAGCTTAACGCCGATATCTCCATCGGCTCCCTCAGTGCCAGTTGGCAGGGTAACGGTCCGGCTCTGGTGGTTAATGAGGTGGGTTTTGCCGATAATGCCGAGGCGCCAATCAGCGTCAGTGTGGCGCAAACCCGACTCCATATCAATTTGTGGCAATCCCTGCTGTATAGACAGTTACGCTCTAATTATTTTGTGCTTAATGGCTTTAAGGCCAAAATCGATGCCCGACAGTTATTCACTAACGAGCAAAGCAGTAATAACTCGCAGCAACAAGCGCTGATAGAAAGCCTGTTCCTCGGTGCCTCCGGGCACTTTGCCATTGAGGACAGTGAGCTTAATATCATCAGTCTTGATAATCGCAACCACCGCATTTTGTTAGAAAATCTGGTGTGGGAAAACCGCCTCGACGGGCATTATGCGGAGGGCCAGGTGAGCCTTCCAGGAATCGAACAGAACAGCCTGGAGGCGCGTCTAAAACTATCCGGTGAAACTCTGGCCGGAGTGTATGGCGACCTGTATGTGCAGGCCCAAAACCTGGATGTCTCGGGTTGGCTGGACGATTACCTGCGCCCCGAACTCAAGGATCTGCAGTCGGATTTGAATATTGAATCCTGGCTGCACTTTGCCGGTGGGCGCCTGACCGACGTGCAGTTGTTAACCCACCCGAGCAAGTTGTCCTGGCGTAATGATGAGCAAGAAGAATACCTTGAGTTGCAACAGGGTATGGTGCGTATTCACCCTCAGGCCAAGGGCTGGCGCGTGCGCACATCCGGATTGCAGCTCAGTGACGAGCAGTTCCAGTGGTCTCCGCTGATCTTCGATGGTCTGTTTAGCGATGAACAAAAGGTGTGGGTTCAGGATTTGGATATCTCCATGGCCTCCACCTTTGCCCGTCTGGCCAAGGGTGAAGCCTTGCAAGGTCTGCTCTCCGTCCAGCCGCAGGGGTTTATTAACGAGGGGTATTTCCATTGGCAAAGTGCCGACAAATGGCGCCTTTGGTTTGCCGCCGAGCACCTGGGTTGGTCTGGCATTCATGGCATCCCCGGGGCGCAGGAACTCAGCGCAACGGCGCATATCACCAATGAAAAAGGTCTGCTAAGTGTGCAAGGGAGTGACAACCACCTGCTCACCGGCGATACCTTTAGCCAGCCTCTGGCCTACCAACAATTATTGGCGGAAATTGCCTTTTATAACCAGGGCGATTATTGGTCGATTGAAAGCGACAACGTACGTTTAAGCAATGACGATCTGCAGCTGGTGACCGAGTTCGCCTTGCGTCTTGAGGCGCAGCCTAACCTTGATTTATATGCGGAAATAAGCGGTGGCAGCGCCGCCAGTGCCGGGGCCTATTTTCCCGTGCCCTATATGCACAAAAATTTGATCGACTACCTCAATGGCGCCATTAAAGGCGGCGACATGCGCTTTGCCCAGGTGCTGATGCAGGGCCCGCTCGCCGAATTTCCCTATACCGAAAACCAGGGCCGCTTTATTGTTAAGGCCGAAATCGACAACGCCAAATTTGCCTTCGCTCCTCAGTGGCCGGCGCTCGATGAAATAGGGGTAAGCCTGAACTTCGACAACCAGCGCATGGATATCTACAGCCGCGAAGGGGAGTTATTAAATTTAAGCCTGGACAGCAGTGTGCACGTTTATCTTGAAGACCTGCTTAATGCTGAAACCCTGTTTATTGATATTAACGAGCAGGTAGACGCTCCTGAATTACAACCGTTTTTTGCCGATACGCCGCTGGCCAAGCCGTTAGCGACCGTGTTTGAGGTGATCCAGGCTCAGGGCAGCCTAGCCGGGCAATTGCAACTGCAAATCGACCTTAAGGGCGGCGCTGTGCTGGCGAAAGGCGATGTCGAGTTTGCCGGTAACCCCGTATATTTGGCGCAGCCCGGTTTAGATTTGCAAGATTTGCGTGGTCGCCTGAGCTTTGCCAATGATCAAATCGAAATTAAAGAAGCCAGTGCCCGCTGGCTGGGCATGCCACTCACCATTAGCCTGGTGGGTGCGCAAGAGGGCGACAGCTATAATACGGATATCGAGCTCACTCTGGAAGCGGATACGGCCAAGCTAGAGCACAACCTCAATGGCTTGTTAGCGCCGCAACTGCAGGGTAAGACGCCGTTGAATGCTCATCTACAACTGAGGTTTGGCGCTCAGGGGTTTAATTACGAGGCCCATGTGCAAAGCGACCTTCTTGGCATCACCAGTAGTTTACCGGCTCCCTATAGCAAGCAGGCGCAACAGGTGCTGCCGCTTAATGCCTTGATCCAGGGCGATGATATTTCTAATTTGATTATGGCCGAGCTCGATGGCCAGCTGTATTTTAATGGCATCTTAGATAATGGCAGTGGGCAGATGAGCAATGCCCACCTGATCGTCGGCGAACAAAACCTCGGTCTTAATCAACAGGGGTTTGAGGTGACGGTGAACCTGCCCAAGGCGGATGTGTTGGCCTGGCAACCTGTTATCGATAATATTATCAGTGTTTCGAGTCGCCCTGCGAGCGGCGTATCGGTAATGCCCAAATTCAATAAAGTAGTTGGGCAGATAGGCCAGGCGCAGTTGGGCCCAGTGCCCTTTAATGAGCTGGAATTTACCTTGATGCCAACCCCTGGGGCGATGGACCTAAAGCTTACCGCCAAGGAGTTGCGAGCACGAGTGGATATTCCCACGGGTGAACAGTCCCGAGATATTCATATTCGAGCCGATTATCTGCGCGCTAATGTTCCTACCGCACAAAAGCAGGATAACGAGCAAGTCGATATGGTCGTTGAAACATCAGAGGAAGACTTAAGCTGGCTGGCGCGTCTGCCGGCGGTGCGCTTTGATTGTAGTGACTGTCGCCTCAATCAATATCAATTGGATAAGGTTGGCATGGCCTTCGAGGGTGATGGTCAGCAGCTCAATATTAAAAATATAGTGGTTGATAAGGACGAGCACATTTTACGTGCCGACGGTATTTGGCGAGATGGCCAAACGGCGCTGCAAGGGGAGTTTAAAAGCGATGATATCGGAGAGTTGTTTGATGAATTTGATATCACCACAACGGTACAGGACTCTAACGCCAACATGGAATTTGCCTTGCATTGGCGAGGGGCGCCCTATGATTTCGACATCCCCAGCCTGGGCGGCAATATCGAATGGCGCCTTGGAGAAGGGCATTTAAGTGAAATCAGTGATGGTGGCGCCCGGGTCTTTTCACTGCTGAGTTTGGACTCCCTGGTACGTAAGCTGAAACTGGACTTTCGTGATGTCTTTGCCAAGGGCTTTTTCTATAACAGCATGGAAGGCAGCATGCAGCTGGCCAGCGGGATAGCCTATACCAAGGACACCAAAATGGATGGCGTACCGGCGGATTTAACGATTCAAGGTTATGCAGATCTCAATAGCCAAACCCTCAATTATGATTTGTCGGTAGCCCCGCAGGTAACTTCCAGCCTACCGGTGATAGTGGCCTGGATGGTCAACCCGGTGACCGGCTTGGCAGCCTTGGCGCTGGATAAGGTGATTCACTCGGCCAGGGTGATCTCCGAGATTAAATTTAAGGTCAGCGGCTCCATGAGCGACCCTGAGGTGATAGAGCTTGACCGTAAGAGCCGCGAAGTGACCCTGCCGCAGGCGGCACAGAACCAACCGCCGGGAGATGACGATAAGGAGCCACAGCCGCTGTGATTATTCATGCATTGCAATTGTGCGCGCAAACGGATCCGCAAGTGAATTTTGTCGCGGTTAAAGCCTTGATTGCCGAATTGCCGCCGCAACGTCCCGCTCTGGTATGTTTACCGGAAAGCTGGCTGTGCTTTGCCAAACAGAGCGAGCAGGTATTAGCCGTTGGCGAACAACATCTGCTTTGGCGCCAACGTCTGGCGCAGCTATGTCGAGAAGAAGGTATTTGGCTGGCCGCCGGTACCATCCCGGTTATGACCACCAGTGGTCGTTATTATGCCGCCTCTTTACTGATTGACGATCAGGGGGTCGAGCGTGCCCAATACAATAAAATCCACCTGTTTGATGTCACCGTCGCCGATAGTACCGGCAATTATCGTGAGTCCAATCATACCCAGCCCGGTGAACACCTGGTGGTGGCTGACACACCTTTTGCGCGGCTGGGACTCAGTGTGTGTTATGATATGCGCTTTAGCGAATTATATCGGGCGCAAGTACAACAAGGCGCCAACGTGCTGCTAATTCCCAGTGCCTTTACCGTGCCCACCGGACGTGCTCATTGGCATACCCTGTTGCGAGCCAGAGCCATTGAAAGTCAAGCTTATGTTGTGGCCGCGGGTTTATATGGCCGTAACGACGCCGAGCACAGTCATGACAATGGCCGCGAAACCTATGGCCATAGTGTGATAGTGTCGCCCTGGGGGGAGATCCTTGCCGAGCGCGACCATGGTCCAGGTTGGATTAGCGCCACCCTAGATAGCAACGAATTAAATCAATGCCGTGAGCGCATGCCGATGGCCGCTCACCGCCAAGCGAGAAAAGTATTTTTATGAGCCAAGTAGAGCACAATCTCTTAACCCAGAGTCATATTGACCGTGATGATCTCGCCAAAGCCTTAGCCTATATTCACCAGCATAAGGTGGACTATGCCGACCTGTATTTTCAATCGAGTTATAACGAGTCTTGGGTGTTAGAGGATGGCCTGGTTAAAGAAGGCAGCTACAACATAGAGCGTGGCGTTGGCGTGCGCGCTATTAGCGGTGAGAAAACCGGTTTTTCTTATTCCGATGCCATTAATCTTGAGGCCATTAATAATGCCGCCATGGCCGCGCGCAGCATTGCCGATGCCGGCCAGGATGGCAAGGTGCAGGTCTTTAGCGAGCAGGATGTAAAACGCCAGTTTGAGCCTATGCAGCCCATTCAAAGCATGAAGGATGCGGACAAGGTCGCCTTGCTTCATGAAGTCGAAGACTATATTCGCCAATTGGCCCCAGAGGCCGAGCAGGTGGTCAGCTCCATGTCGGCGGTATACGAAGAAGTCTTGATTGCCGCTAGCGATGGCACCTTTGCTACGGATGTTCGTCCGCTGGTGCGACTAAACTGCTCCGTACTGCTGATCAAGGGCGAGCGCCGTGAGCGCGGCGGTGCCGGCGGCGGTGGTCGCACAGATTTTCATTACTTTAAAGAGTTGGTCGAAGGCAAGCCACGCTGGATGCACTACGCCGAGGATGCGGTGCGCATGGCGCGAGTAAACCTTGAAGCCATAGATGCTCCGGCGGGCACCATGCCCGTGGTATTGGGCGCAGGCTGGCCGGGCGTGCTGCTGCATGAGGCGGTAGGCCATGGTCTGGAAGGCGACTTTAACCGCAAAGGGGCATCGGCCTTTAGCGGTAAGATAGGTCAACAGGTGGCCTCAGAGCTCTGTACCGTGGTTGACGACGGCACCATGGCCGATCGTCGCGGCTCTTTGAATATCGATGATGAAGGGACGCCTGCCGGTTATAACGTGCTGATTGAAAAAGGTATCCTCAAGGGTTATATGCAGGATAAGCATAATGCCAAGCTGATGGGGGTAGCGCCTACCGGTAATGGTCGCCGTGAGTCTTATGCTCATCTGCCCATGCCGCGTATGACCAACACCTATATGCTGGCCGGTGAACATTCACAGCAAGATATCATTTCTTCGGTCGACAAGGGCATCTATGCGCCTAACTTCGGTGGCGGTCAGGTAGACATTACCTCGGGTAAATTCGTGTTCTCCGCTTCGGAAGCCTACTTAATTGAAAATGGTAAGATCACCACGCCGATTAAGGGTGCGACCCTGATTGGTAACGGCCCTGAAGTAATGAAGCAGATCTCCATGGTCGGCAACGACCTTGAGCTTGATAAGGGCGTGGGTGTCTGTGGTAAGGATGGTCAAAGCGTGCCGGTTGGTGTTGGTCAGCCGTCGTTGAAGATAGACCAGCTTACCGTGGGCGGTACCGCCTAAGGATATAAAGCATTAAAAAAAGGCAGCCAAGGCTGCCTTTTTTCGTTTAGAGCTAAGCCCTAAAGCATCAGGTCTTTAAGGATCTGGAATAGCTCTTTAAAGGCCTTACCCGGTTTTTCCTGTTTAACCTCTTTTGCCGCTTGGCGAATAATCTGGCGCATGCGCTGGCGCTCCAGTTGCGGGTATTCCTCTAGCAGGGCGTTAAGACTGGCATCGCCTTTGGAGATTAGATCATCACGGATTTGCTCGATATGATTGATGATCACATCTTTTTGGTTGTTTTTATTGGTGATAATGGCCATTGCCTGATGAATGTCTTCAACATTGGTGGTGCTGCGCAGGGTTTTGGCAATATAGTTTAAGTGTCGACGGTAGGCGTCCTTTTTATCCTTCAAACGGTCAGCCAGGTCCATCGCAGCTTCCAAGTCGGGACTAAGCGGCAGCTTCTCTCGTTGCTTTTTCGATAGATTGGCAATCTCTATGCCGAGCTCATGGTATTCCATGGCGTCGCGCTTAAGCTCGCTTTTAGATACGTAAATAATCTCTTCTTCTGGTTGCGGTTTTTTGGCCATACTGGTCTCGACTAATGCACTTTGTGGTTATTATACCAATTCGTATGGGGAAGTGGTCGGAAAATTGCGCGATGCCAGCCAACACATGACTAAAGAGCTGGCGGATCGACATGATACCACTAAATTAGTGTGATGCTTTGTGGTAGGCTAGGGTCATTACGTTTAAGAGCGAAACGAATTATGCAAGAAAACGAATCTGCGGCGATTTATTCGCAAATCGACGAAGTAAAAAATGCCGTCAGTGAAGTCTTAGAGCAAGCCAAAAAGCTCGGTGCCACGGCGGCCGAAGCGGCGATGTCGAGCACCAGTGGTCTATCTGTGAGCACCCGTCTGGGAGAGGTAGAAACCATCGAATTTAACCAGGATGGTGGCCTGGGTGTCAGTGTTTATGTGGGCAATAAGAAAGGTTCGGCATCGACCGCCGATCTAAGTCCGCAAGCCTTGCGTTCCGTGGTGGAAAAGGCCATTGAAATTGCCAAGTATACTTCGGAAGATCCTTGTAATGGCCTGGCCGATGCCGAGCTATTGGAGATGAGTCCACCGGATCTGGACTTATATCATCCTTGGCAGGTAACGCCAGAGCAAGGCATTGAGATTTGTCAGGAAGCTGAACATGCGGCGCTGAACTTTGACTCGCGCATAGTGAATTCCGATGGCGCCAGCTTTAGCAGTCACGAAGGGTTACGTGTCTATGGTAACAGCCATGGCATGTTGGCCGGTTACCCGCGCACCCGTCATAGCATCAGCACCATGGTGATCGGTCAGGAAGGGGAGCACATGCAACGCGACTCAGCCTACACCATAGCCCGTGAGCAAAGCGGCCTGAAGGCGGCCAGCGAAGTAGGCCTGGAAGCGGCCAGCGAAACCCTGGCGCGATTAAATAGTCAAAAGCTGGGCACCATGAAGGTGCCGGTGATTTTCCGTGCCGATGTGGCCAACTCCTTGTTTGGTCACCTGGTGGGAGCCATTGGTGGTGGCGCCTTGTATCGCAAATCCAGCTTCTTGCTTGATAGCCTAAATACTAAGGTGTTCAGCGATATTGTTAATATTAGCGAGCGCCCGCACTTGCTTAAAGGCTTTGCCTCATCACCCTTTGATTCCGAGGGGGTGAAAACTCAGGACCGCGAAATTATTCACGGTGGTGAACTAAAAACCTATCTCTTAGCCAGCTATGCGGCCCGTAAATTGGGTATGACGGCAACCGGTCACGCCGGTGGCATTCATAACTGGCTGGTGGAACAAACCCATCAGGATTTAAAGGCGCTGCTGAAGCAAATGGGTCGCGGTTTACTGGTGACCGAGCTGATGGGCCAGGGCGTTAATACCGTGACCGGCGATTACTCCCGCGGTGCCGCCGGTTTCTGGGTGGAAAACGGCGAAATTCAGTATCCGGTAAGTGAAATTACCATAGCCGGTAACCTGAAAGACATGTTTAAGGGCATAGTCGGCATTGGTGGCGACATCGACCCACGCGGTGGGGTACTCACCGGCTCCGTGCTGATTGAGCAAATGCAGATAGCCGGCGAATAACTCGCGTATCTATTCCTCGCATAATAAGAAAGCGCCTAATGGGCGCTTTTTTTCATTTTGTTCTTTACCTCAACTTAAGTTGAGGTCTTAGAGTCTTTCCTAGGTTTAAAAATGAAACTGAAATTAGGAGAGAGTTATGTACTTAGAGCATGTGAATTTAGTGGTCACGGATATCAATGAGGCACTGCGTTTTTATCGTGCTGCCTTCCCCTATTGGCAGGTGCGCAGCAAAGGTGAGAGCACCTGGTCCGGTAAGCCGCGCAACTGGCTGCACTTTGGCGATGATTATCAGTACATTGCCTTGAGCGATAACGGTGAGGGTGTGAACCGTGACCTGGAAGGGCACCAACCAGGCTTGGCGCACTTTGCCTATGTCACTCAGGATATAGAAGGGGTGATAGAGCGCTTGCAGCACGCGGGTTTTGCTATCGCCAAAGACGGGGTGGATAACCCCTATCGTCGCAACGGTTACTTTCTAGACCCAGCGGGTTTTGAGGTGGAGTTTGTGCAATACCTGACGGATATTCCCGAGCTGCGCAACAATGAGTTGTGAGCTTGCACAAAAAAGCCCAGACTGTCTGGGCTTTCATGATGTTATGTAAGGCTCATTAGCTAGATCAGGAACCAGGTCGCGGTGCCGAGGAAGGCGAAGATGCCGACGATATCCGTGACCGTGGTAAGGACCACATTACCCGCCAGGGCCGGGTCGATATTCATGCGCTTGAGAATAAGCGGGATCACCGCACCGGCGATACCGGCGGCCAACAGGTTCATAAACATGGCAAAAGCAATTACCAGACCTATGGTGATGTCCCATTTCCACAGGGCAATGGCACTGCCTATGAGTATCGCCCACAACACGCCGTTTAAGGCACCGATTGCCAGCTCCTTGGTCAGTAGGAACTTTTGGTTGGTCTCATGGATATGGCCCAGGGCCAGACCACGAATAACCAGGGTCAGGGTTTGTGAGCCGGCGACGCCACCCATGGACGGCACTATGCCGTTAAGCACGGCTAAGAAGGGTAAAATACCCAGGGTGGTTTCGAAGAAACTTGCGACAAAGGCCGCCAGCATAGCGGTAAGCAGGTTAACACCGAGCCAGATTGAGCGTCGTTTGGTACTTTTCACCACGGGGGCGAAGGTATCTTCTTCGTCATCTAGACCGGCCAGGCTCAACATGCTGTGCTCGGCGCCTTCACGGATAACGTCAACGATATCATCGATGGTAATACGGCCGAGTAGGTGGGCCTGGTCGTCCACTACGGGAGCAGAGATCCAGTTGTGGCGTTCGAACAGCTGTGCCACTTCCGACTCGTCCATGGTGATAGGAATGACTTCGCATTCCTCGTCCATCACCTCGCGCACAATGGCATCGGGCATGGTGGTTAATAGCGAGGTCAGCGGCAGTGAACCCAAAAAGCAATTGTCTTTGTCGACCACATAGAGCTCATCCGTGCCCTCGGGCAGCTCGCCCTTTAAACGCAGGTAACGTAAAACCACGTCGATGGATACGTCGGGGCGAATGGTCACGGTATCCGTGTTCATCAAGGCCCCGGCAGAACGCTCCTGGTAGGACAGCGCCGTGGTGGCCCTATCCCTGTCCTGGCTATCCATCGCGTCAATTACGTCTTTATAAACGGGCTCCGGCAGGCTTCGTAATACTTCACCAAGGTCATCGTCGTCCATGTCCTCGGTCGCCGCAGCAATATGCTCCGGCTCCATGCGGGCAATAATGCTAAGACGTACATCTTCGGAGAGCTCTTCGAGGACGTCACCCTGAACGTCGGGATCGACTAAGGCCCATAGTTTGGAACGCGTCTTATGGGGCGATGATTCGAGTAAAAGGGCGGTGTCACAGGGAGCTGTTTTTGCTAGAAGCCGACGTACATGAACAAATTGACCGCTATTGAGTGCTTCAGTGATCTCTTGAAGTGGTTGGAGCGGATTTTCTTGTTCGAAGGCTTCAGGCATAGGCATCCCTTATCAAAATATTTCTGCGGATGGATAACGTCCTGATAAGCAGGCACTTACAGGCGCCACATTAGTTTACCTTAACTCCCTCTAAGTTACCAAAGTAAATAACCCAAAGAGCTAATACCCAGGCTACTGACTCCCCCTGTTGTTGCTTCAGGGCTACTCCTGCTCGTGGAACTTTTCTGCGATGAGCTGCCCAATGGCGGCGAGAGCACCTTCTTCGTCACTGCCTTCGCACACCACCTTAACTTCCTTGCCTTGACCGCTTTCGAGTAGCAGCAAGGCGAGGACGCTGTCGGCCTCGGCGCTTTTCTCGCCCTGATACAGGGTGATCTTGGCGTCGAAGTTCATCGCTAATTGTGCCAGTTGTGAGGCGGCGCGGGCGTGCAATCCCAGCTTGTTTTGAATAACAAAGGTCGCTTCCATCAAGTCTAGCCCTCCTGCTCGCGGTGGCGAATCTTCACATTGGAATAGGTATCCATAAAGCGCTCGCCCAGGGTTTGTGCCAGATAGACGGAGCGGTGCTGACCACCGGTACAGCCGATGGCGATGGTGAGATAGCTGCGATTATTGCGCTCTAAATGCGGTAACCAGGTTTGCACAAAGGTTTGAATTTGCCAGGTAAACTTTTGCACTATGCTATGGCTGGCCAGGTAGTCTTTAACCGGTTGGTCGAGGCCTGTCAGGGGCTTGAGCTCGGGCTCCCAGTGCGGGTTCGGTAAAAAGCGGGCATCGAACACATAGTCGGCATTTTTGGGTATGCCGTGCTTAAAACCAAAAGACTCGAAGGTGATCAGTAATTGTTTGTCTTTTTTGCCGAGGACCTTTTCTCGGATCATCTCCGCCAACTGATGTACGCTTAACTCACTGGTGTCGATAATAAAATTAGCATGAGTGATCAACACATCCAGCAGTTGTTTTTCTTCACGAATGGCCAGATCCAGGGGCAGGTTTTGCATCGATAGCGGGTGCAGGCGTCGGGTTTCCGAGAAGCGCTTGATCAGGGTTTGCTCGTCACTGTCGAGATAAAACAGGGTCGGTTGTGAGAATTCCGGTAGGTAACCGAGAATATCGCTGAATTCTTGTTCTTCTTTAGGGAGATTGCGAACGTCTATGCTGACGGCAATTTTATCGTAGTTGTCGGATACGCTGCGCACAAGGGCGGGTAACAGGTTCACCGGAATATTATCGACACAATAGTAGCCGAGATCTTCTAGCACATGCAGGGCAACGGATTTACCAGAACCGGAGCGCCCACTGACAATAATCAAATCCATTTATCCACCCCTTGCCGAGCCTTAATGCCGACGTTAAAGTTAATCACCCGAGTTTCTCAGGTGAGGCCATCACCAGAGCTAGCCGCCAAGCGTTTCAGGGTTGCGCCTTAGGCGACCATTAACTGATATAGCTCCTCATCACTGGTAACCGATCTTAACTGCTTACATAGCTGTTTATCTTTGAGTTTATCAGCTATTTTCGCTAAGGTCTTGAGATGCTGTTCACATTGGTTACCTGGTACGAGCAGTGCCACAAAGATATCCACTGGACGATTGTCGATAGCGTCAAAATTGATGGCTTCACGGTTAGTGACAATGATGGCGACGGTTTGCTCTATGCCATCGAGTCGACCGTGGGGAATGGCAACTCCTTTCCCTATGCCTGTGCTGCCAAGCTTTTCACGGGCCATGAGCGAGTCCAATATGGTTTGCTCGCTAAGGTGGGGGAGATGTTGGTGCGCTACCTGACTGAGGTATTCCAACATTCTTTTTTTGCTATTAAAAAGGACCGCAGCCTTGCTGCAGTCCTTGGAAAAAAGTAAATCTAAGCTCATTTTAATGACGAGACAATTTCTCTTTATGTTTGATTACCTGGCGGTCTAATTTGTCAATTAAGCCATCGATCGCCGCATACATATCCTGATGCTCTGCGGTGGCAAACAGTTCGCCGCCGTTTACATGAAGTGTTGCTTCTGCTTTTTGTGTGAGTTTCTCAATATCAAGAATGACATGCACATTATTAATATGGTCAAAGTGACGCTCTAATTTGGCAAATTTGCTATTTACATAGTTGCGAAGAGAGTCTGTGATTTCTACATGACGACCGGTAAGATTTAATTGCATAAGCATTTTCCTTCTTGTCTAACGTCTATATCAAGCTTTTACGTTGATTTGACGGTGGAATGGCTAACGATTCACGATATTTTGCAATCGTCCGTCGAGCCACTTTGATTCCTTGCTCTGCTAGTATGTCGGCAATCTTGCTGTCGCTTAACGGCTTGGCAGGATTTTCCGCGGCTACTAGCTTTTTGATCAATGCTCGAATCGCGGTGGATGAGCATTCACCTCCATTCTCGGTATTCACATGGCTGGAGAAAAAGTACTTTAACTCAAAGATCCCACGTGGCGTATGCATGTATTTTTGTGTGGTAACGCGAGAGATTGTCGACTCGTGCATTTCCACCATTTCGGCAACGTCGTTGAGGACCATGGGTTTCATTGCTTCTTCGCCATGTTCAAAGAATGCCTGTTGTTGCTGCACAATGCAATTAGTTACTTTAAGTAAGGTGTCATTGCGCTGTTCCAGGCTCTTTATAAACCATTTTGCCTCTTGCAAGTGAGAGCGAATAAATTGGCTGTCACTTTGTGATTTACAGCTGCGACCCAGGGATGCGTAGTGATCATTAACCCGGATCTTTGGCATGCTGTCGGGGTTTAATTCCACCTTCCAGCGACCCTTGACTTTCTTCACCGATACATCCGGGATCACATACTCCGACTCTTCGCGCACTATGGTCGCGGCGGGCTTGGGATTCAGGCTGTGTATCAGTGTCATCACCTCTTTCAACTGCGCTTCTTTAAGCTTAGTCTTTTTCATTAAGGTGCGATAGTCACGATTACCAAGCAAATCAATATAATTACAAACTACCTCTTTCGTCTCGTTAAGCCAAGGGGTTTGAGGTGAAAATTGATTGAGCTGGATCAACAAGCATTCTTGTAGTGAGCGAGCGCCAATACCAATGGGATCAAACATTTGGATGCGCTTTAGTACGGCTTCTATTTCGTCCAGCTCGATTTCTTCTTCCTGCTCATCATGGCTGATGCTCTCTAGGAGGTCCTCGGTGCTAACGGTAAGCAAGCCGTTATCGTCGATGGCTTCAATAATCGCCGTGGCAATGGCTTCATCGGTGGCGCTAAAGGGCGTCAGTCGCAATTGCCACATCAGGTAATCGTGCAGGGTTTCAGTGGTCTCCCCCTGATAAATGGACTCATCGTCGGGCATGGGGGCCGACGAGGCTACCGGGGCGGCGCTAATGTACTCGTCCCAGGATACATCCATGGGCAGTTCGTCGCTGATCGAGTCATTGTTAAGAGCGTCGGAGCTTTCAACTTCGTCCTGATTGGTGGCGGTGTGTTCGCTTTGGCTGTCGCTGTCGGCGGCTGAGTTTTTATCGCGCGGCAGATCGCTGTCGCCGTAATGCTCTTCTTCGATTTCTAGCAAGGGGTTAGCATCAAGCGCTTCTTGAATTTCTTGTTGGAGATCCAAAGTACTGAGCTGCAACAGGCGAATGGCCTGCTGCAATTGTGGGGTCATTGTTAATTGCTGGCCTAAGCGCAGCTGTAATGATTGCCTCATGTACTCTAACAATCCTTTTGTGATTAAAGTCTAAACTGCTCACCTAAATACACATCGCGTACGGTTTGATCTGCTAATACCTGTTGAGGAGTTCCTGATGCGATAAGTTCGCCATGGGAGACGATATAGGCAGTTTCACATACATCTAATGTTTCGCGCACATTGTGGTCGGTGATAAGGACGCCGATGCCACGGTTGCGGAGGTGTTCAATGATTTTCTTTATATCTAGCACCGAAATGGGGTCAACACCAGCAAAAGGTTCGTCTAGCAGAATAAATTTCGGGTTGGCGGCTAAGGCGCGAGCAATTTCCACGCGACGACGTTCGCCGCCGGACAGTGCCATGCCTAAGGAATCACGGATATGCTGAATATTGAATTCGTCCAGCAAGCCTTCCAGCTCGCTTTCGCGGGCGCTTTTATCAAGATCCTTACGGGTTTCCAAAATTGCCATCAGGTTTTGATAGACGGACAACTTGCGGAAAATAGAAGATTCCTGCGGTAAATAACCGATCCCCAAGCGAGCGCGCGAGTGCATGGGCAGCAAGGTGATGTCCTGCTCGTCGATGCTTATCATGCCCTTATCACTCGGCACCAGGCCTACAATCATGTAGAAGGTGGTGGTTTTACCGGCGCCGTTAGGACCAAGCAGACCGACTATGCTGCCGGCTTTGACTTCCAGACCCACGTCTTTGACCACTTCACGGCCTTTATAGCTTTTTGCCAGCTTTTTCGCCTTCAGCGTGGTCATGGTTGTTCCTTCTCTTTCTTTTCGTCGTTTTGCGGTGTGAGTGTGGTTCTTACGCGAGTGCTCGAATCTTTATCTTTTTCGGCGCTGATCAGCTGCTTATTTATATCATAGCTGATCGTCTCGGCGACGATCTGTTGATCGGCCATGGCTATTTTTGCGGCACCGGAAATTCGCAGCATTTGCGTGGCCACGTCGTAGCGAATTTCCTTGGCGGAGGCGGTAATTTGCGTGCCATCGGCCATGGTTTCGCTGTAGATAGCCGGGTTGCCGGTAGCAATAAGCAGCTGCTTGTTATCACCTAACTCCGGGCGACGGTGGGCCTCAAGGCGATCCGCCTTGATTTCCCGTTGACCATGAACAATGTGCACATTTTTATCAAAAATAGTGATGTTTTCTTTGATCAGCGCCTGTTGTTTATCGGCGTCGATCTGTACTTCCGTCACCGTGCCTGGTTGCTCTGCCCAGGCATTTACTGCGCCTAGTCCGAATCCCAAACCTATGATTAATGCTTTGAATTTACTGGTCATAATATACCGTTCGCGTATGTTTTATTAGTTCCACTATCTCTGTATTGATATCTGCTTTCAAGCCCTGACCTGTGATCAGTAGATCCGGTCCCCTGAGCTCAACACTTTGTTCCGATTCCATACGTTGGGCATCAATGTCTATTTGGATAGCTGCTGCTTGGACCTTTTCGATCATTGCCCCTGGTATTAAATTGGTGGCGACGACGTTGTTTTCCAAGATCAAAATATTGTTATTGTAGAGCGTTGCCTCATCGGCGGTGACACGCCAGCGTTCACCGTCGTTATAAAGGGTAAACACCGGTTTTCTGAAGTGGGTAAAACCCAGTTCGTCGAAGAGCTCCATATGTTCAGCATATACGGTGTGGCTTAACGCGCCCTGATCGTTATAACTGCTTTGTCGTAGCCCGGTGGCAATATAATCCGGGGTGGCGATAGTGTCGTTGCTGCTTCTTACCGTTTTTTCCGATTGCATATAATAGGGTGCCCATAGCCAGGCCATTAGCGCAATAAAAACGATGGATATCAGCACCCGCGCCATGTTCATGAGCTGGTGCCCTCGGTACCCAGGCTACAGCCCTTGGCCAGTAATAGCAGATCGGTGAGTTCACGCACCGCGCCAAAGCCCCCCGGTAACAGGGTAGTGTAATGGGCAACGCGTTTCACCAAGGGGTGAGCGTCGTTAACGGCCACGGCAAAACCCACCTGTTCCATCACCCGGTAAGTCCGGCCCGTCATCACCGATATAGGCGACTTGCTCGTCGCTGAGATTGAGGGTTTGTTTTAATTCGGCGTAGGCGTCGAGTTTATGTTCACGGCCCTGATAAATATAAGGGACGCCTAGGCTTTCCATGCGGGTCTGGACGATACGGGATTGGCGACCGGTGATCACCGCAACCTCGGTACCGCTATTCAATAACGCCTTAATACCAAAGCCGTCTTTGGTGTTAAAGGCTTTGAGCTCTTCACCCTGATTGCCTAGGTAGATGCGCCCGTCAGAGAATACCCCGTCGATATCGCAGATAAGTAATTTGACCGCTTGGGCTCGTTGCCAGGCATCCTGCTCAATGGGCTGATATAAATCGGAAAATTGCATTAGATCACTCCCGCACGCAGTAGGTCTTGCATATTCAGGGCGCCAACGGGGCGACGGGCCTGGTCGACCACGATCAGACCATTGATGCGCTTTTGCTCCATGATATTCAGTGCCTCGGCGGCCAGCATGTTGGCGGTGGCCGTGGTGCAATTCGGTGTCATCACCTCAAGCAGGGCGGTGTTATGAATATCGATGCGTTGTTCCAGCACTCGGCGCAGGTCGCCATCGGTGAACAGTCCCACCAACTGTTGCTGGTCGTCGATCACCGCCGTCATACCCAGGCCCTTACTGGAAATTTCCAACAAGGCTTCTCTAATGCTTTGTGATTGGTGCGAGCGAGGCACGTTATCACCGCTGTGCATAACGTCATTAAGCGTTAGCAGCAAACGTTTGCCAAGGCTGCCGCCAGGATGGGACAGGGCAAAATCATCGGCGGTAAAGCCCTTGGCTTCGAGTAGCGCGACGGCGATGGCATCGCCCATGGCCAAGGTCGCCGTGGTGCTGGCGGTAGGAGCCAATCCTAATGGGCAGGCTTCTTGAGACACGCCGATACAAATATGCAGGTTCGCCAAGGTGGCCATGCTTGACTGGCGGTTGCCGGTCATCGCTACTAAGGCCGCACCAATGCGTTTAATCACAGGGATAATACTGACAATTTCATGTGTCTCCCCGGAGTTGGAGATCAATAACACCACATCCTGTGCCGTGATCATGCCTAAATCGCCGTGGCTGGCTTCTCCCGGGTGCACGAAAAAGGCCGGGGTGCCGGTGCTAGCAAGGGTGGCGGCAATCTTGTTACCTATATGACCGGACTTACCCATGCCGACGACAATAATGCGTCCGGTGCAGGCCTTCATGAGTTCACAGGCCTGAACAAACTGCTCATCTAAATGCTGTAGCTGCTCTTGAAGGCCAAGAACTTCGGTCTCTATCACCCGTTGGGCGGAAGCGATGTAGCTTTGTGTCATATACGCTTACTCTATGCTATCTGACTAAAAATATATCCTTGGTAGGCAAAAAATGCGACCAGCAACATGCCTCCTTCTATCCTGTTGATGCGTCTGGCACCACGAAAGTTCAAACTCATGGCGATTAGCACTATGGTCGCGGCGATCATCACCAGGGCGTCGCGATTGGCCGCTGCCGGGTCAATCACTGCGGGGTTGAGAATACCGGCAATGGAAAGCACGGCAAGGATATTAAATAGGTTTGAACCGACGATATTGCCCAGGGCCAGGTCGTCTTCGTTCTTCAACACGCCGGCAACACAAGCGGCGAGCTCGGGCAAACTGGTGCCGATGGCGATGATGGTGAGGCCGATTACCAGGTCGCTAAGGCCGAAGAACTGGGCAATTTCCACCGCCGAAGAAACGATAAAATGCGAGCTGAGTGGCAGTAAGATTATACCTACTACCAGCCACAGGGAGGCGGTTTTGGTGCTTACGCCTTTCGGAATTTCATCACAGGCTTCGCTGACAAAGGGGTCGTCCTGGTTATTCTTTTGCTGACGTGAAATAACGATAAGAAAGACGATAAAGGCAACAAAGCCGGCTAGTAGCAACCAACCTTCTATGCCGGAAAAATAGTTGTCGGTAAACATATACCAGGCGGCAAGCGAGACCACTAATACCAGCGGCATTTCGCGTTTAAGCGTGACTGAAGACACCGATAGCGGTCGCAATAGGGCGGTGATGCCAAGCACCAGGAGGATATTGGTAATGTTTGAGCCCACCGCATTACCGACAGCAGTATCGGTTTTATCGGCCAGCGCCGCCGACGCTGAAACCATCATTTCTGGAGCAGATGAACCCATGGCGACCACGGTTAAGCCTATGATTAAAGCTGGAACGCCAAGGTTACGCGCCAAGGCTGCGGCGCCAAAGACAAAGCGGTCGGCACTCCATACGAGAGCAACAAAACCGGCAACGAGAATGGCAAAAGAAGTGAGCATGAGAGCAAAGCCAATGAGTTAGAAAAAATACTGGCGCAAATAGTAACAAAAGCCGTTGTAATTGTGTAAAAAAACGCACGTAAATTGTCTCTATTACAGCTTTATTGATTGATCTTACAAATTTTTACAGATTCTTTTTTCCCTCGGGGCAAAAAAACTTTAAAATGCCGGGTCACATGATAGAAAAATAGTGGGAGAGCGACTTGTCGCAACCAATCGTTGAAATCAAGGATGTTACCTTCAAACGCGCGGAGCGCGTTATCTATCAGAATATGAGCCTAAACATTCCCAAGGGGAAAATCACTGCCATTATGGGTCCCAGTGGTATAGGTAAAACCACATTGTTGCGACTGATCGGCGGTCAGCTCAAACCCAATAGTGGCGATATTCTCTTTCAAGGTCAGAGCATTCCCAGCATGAATCGTGCAGCGTTATACAAGGCGCGCACGAAAATGAGCATGTTGTTCCAAAGTGGCGCCTTATTTACCGATATGTCGGTGTACGACAACATCGCTTTTCCACTGCGCGAGCATACCCAGTTAGGTGAAGATTTGATCCGCCTTATCGTCTTGATGAAGCTTCAAGCCGTGGGCTTACGTGGAGCCAAAGATCTTATGCCGGCGGAGCTTTCCGGTGGTATGGCTCGCCGTGCCGCTTTGGCACGAGCCATTGCCCTGGACCCGGAATTTATCATGTACGATGAGCCATTCGCCGGGCAAGACCCTATTTCCATGGGCGTGTTGGTGAAGCTGATTAAGTCGTTGAACAATGTGCTTGGCCTGTCGTCCTTGATCGTCACCCATGATGTGCCCGAGGTGATGAGCATTGCCGATCATGTGATTATCATTGCCGAAAAAGGAGTGATAGGCGAGGGCAGCCCGGATGAGCTACGCCAGCATGAATCGCCCTTGGTGCAGCAGTTTTTACAGGGCTTGTCCGATGGTCCTGTGCCATTTCATTTTGATGCTCAGCCTTATGAGCAGGAGTTATTGTCATAATGTCAGCTTTGCTCGAATTTTGGCAGCGTCTGGGGCATAAAACATTAAGTCGTTTTGCCTCTATGGGTCGTGCTACCTATATGCTGTTAGGTGCCTTGTTGAGCATGCCTAACTTTCGTAAGGGCACGCCGTTGCTGATCCGCCAACTCTACATGGTGGGTTTCTTATCCCTGATTATTATTGTGGTATCCGGTTTGTTTATCGGCATGGTACTGGCCCTGCAAGGTCATACCGTGCTGGTCGATTATGGTGCCGAAGACAGCCTAGGGCCCTTGGTCGCCCTGAGTCTGTTACGTGAGCTAGGCCCTGTGGTCACCGCCTTGTTGTTTGCCGGGCGTGCCGGTAGTGCGCTCACCGCAGAAATAGGCTTAATGAAGGCCACAGAGCAGCTCACCAGCTTAGAAATGATGGCCGTGGACCCTTTGAAGCGCGTGATTGCACCGCGTTTTTGGGCGGGCATGATCAGTATGCCGGCATTGGCATTAATTTTCTCTGCGGTGGCCATTTTAGGGGCGCACCTGGTGGGCGTTGACTGGCTTGGCGTCGACCGCGGTAGTTTCTGGTCGATTATGCAGGCTCAGGTTTCGTTTGAGAAAGATATCCTCAACGGCATCATAAAAAGTTGTGTCTTTGCCCTGCTGGTTACCTGGATAGCCCTGTACAAGGGTTATGACTGTGTCCCCACTTCGGAAGGGATTAGCAAAGCGACAACGGAAACCGTTGTCCATTCTTCACTGGCCGTGCTTGGCTTCGATTTTATTTTGACCGCCCTGATGTTTGGCGGCTAAAGGATTAACACCATGAATTCGAGAAAAATTGAAATTTTGGTCGGCTTATTTGTCTCTTTGGGCGTTGCCGCGTTCGTTATGCTGGCATTAAAAGTGGCCAACGCGGGCTTAACTGGTAGTAATGGTACTTATTCATTGCAGGCTAAGTTTGAAAATATAGGATCACTTAAAACCCGAGCACCAATCAAGGTGGGTGGGGTGGTGATTGGTCGCGTTGAAACGATTCAAGTGCACCCCAGTGAATTTGTACCCGTGGTCTATATGGCCATAGACAACGCGTACGAATGTAAGTTTTCCGATGCCACCTCGGTGTCGATTCTTACATCGGGGATTTTAGGCGAGCAATACCTGGGTCTTAACCCGGTTATAGCCAGCAACCAGGCGCAACAAACCTGTTTAGGCAAAGCCGTGGTCGAGTCACAAGAACAGAGCGATGAATTATCAATTGATGCCATCTTCGGCGTGCAGTCAAAAGCGTTAAAGGACGGCGATATGATCACCGATACCAAGTCGGCCTTGGTGTTGGAAGAGCTAATCGGCCAATTTCTATTCAATCAAGGTAGCGAGTAGTAGTTATGGAAAAGGTTTTTAGTTTTTTAGCAGGGTTGTTTTTGTTGCTAGCGCCTCAGGTGCACGCGACGGAAGTTGACTTAAGCGACCCGTACAAAATGGTGCGTCAGGTTGCTGATCAAACCTTTAAGCGCATTGAGCGTGACCAAAGCAAGATTACCGCCGATAAAGAATACCTTAAGGTGATCGTTGAAGAAGAGTTGCTGCCTTATATCGATTATAAGTATGCCTCTTACCGCGTGTTAGCGAGCTATATTCAAAAGGCTCGTAATATTGAAGACCCGCAAGAGAAAAAGCAGGCCATAGACAATATTAAGCGCTTTATGGAAGTGTTTAAGGATTACCTGGTTACCACCTATGCCGGTGTCTTTACGCAATATACCAACCAAACCGTGCTATTCGATAGCGCGAAGGATTTGGGTGATAACTCGGTCGTGGTGGTGAAAACCACGATTAAAGATCCGGGCAAGCCAGACATTGATATTGGCTTTAAAGTGCGTAAGGATAATAGCAATCAATGGCGCGCTTATGACATGATAGCGGAAGGCATTAGCTTGCTGGATGCCAAACAAAGTGAGCTGCATGGTATATTGCGCCAGGAAGGCATTGAACACGTTATTGATTTACTAGAGAAGAAAAGTAAACTGCCAGTTCAGTTTCGTGGTGAAGGTGGCAATGAGTAGCCTGACCTTATCACAACAAAGTGATGACCAATTTACGCTCAGTGGTGAATTATCCCGATATAGTGTCGCCGATAAGACCTTGGTACAGCGTCTGCTCGCCAGTAGCAGTGCAACGGTGGCGCTGGATTTAAAGGACGTGAGTCACGTTGATACCGCTGGGTTAGCTTGGTTATTAGACAGCTTGTCGCAACTTCGTAAGCAAGATAAAGAGTTGCGATTGCAGCATATCCCTGAGCAACTGCAAAAGTTGATGCAGTTAGGTCAGGTCGACAATATTTTTGAGTGAGAGTAATGCAGAGCAGTCAAGTTGAAGCTTTATTGAAAGAAGAGCTAGAGCTCGAAGAAGTAATCGTTAAAGTTGAAGGGACCCACTATCAGGTGATCGCCGTGGGTGACTGCTTCGACGGGTTAACCCCGGTCAAAAAACAGCAGTTAGTGTATAAGCCGCTGATGGAAAAAATTTCAGATGGCACCATTCACGCTGTTTCCATTCGTGCCTTTACGCCAGAACAGTGGCAGCGCGAACGCAAATTTATCCTACCGCAATAACAGGCACAGCAATGGATCATTTTATTATTCAAGGTGGCACGCCGCTTAGCGGTGAGGTGACCATTTCCGGGGCCAAAAATGCGGCCCTGCCCATTCTATTTGCAGCCTTGTTAGCCGACTCCAAGAGTTGCTTTAGCAATGTGCCCAAATTACGCGATATCAATACCACAGAAGCCCTGCTCAAAGAGCTGGGTGCAGAGGTATATTGGCAAGATGGTAACCTAATCGTAGATGGTGGTACCGTTGATAATATCCTAGCGCCCTATGAGTTGGTAAAGCAGATGCGCGCCTCGGTATTGGCCTTGGGTCCTTTGTTGGCCCGTTTTGGTAAGGCCCAGGTGTCATTGCCTGGTGGGTGTGCCATTGGTGCCCGTCCGGTTGACATCCATATTCAAGGCATGCGCCGCATGGGTGCCCAGATTGAAGTGGAAAATGGCTATATTCACGCCCAGGTTGATGGCCGCCTTCAAGGTGCGGAAATCTTTATGGATACCGTGAGCGTAGGCGCTACGGAAAACCTCCTAATGGCGGCGACTCTGGCTGAAGGTAAAACGGTATTGGAAAATGCTGCCCGTGAACCCGAGATCAGCGACCTGGCTAAATACCTGAACAACATGGGAGCCAAGATCAGTGGTGCCGGCACCAGCCGCATCGAGATCGAAGGGGTTGAACGCTTAGGTGGTTGCGAGCATGCCATCTTGCCCGATCGCATCGAAACCGGCACCTTCCTGGTGGCCGCGGCCATGGCCAAGGGCGATATCCTGTGTAAGAACACGGATTACATGAGCCTGGAACCGGTGATTGAGAAGCTACGCGAAGCCAATGCTCATATTGAGGTAACAGAGAATACAATTTATCTGGATATGCGTGATCGTGAACTAAAAGCGGTGAATATTAAAACCTTGCCGCACCCTGGTTTCCCGACCGACATGCAAGCTCAGTTTACCGCTTTAAACGTGGTTGCTAAGGGCAGTGCTACCATCACAGAGACTATCTTTGAAAACCGCTTTATGCACGTGCCTGAGCTGCAGCGCATGGGCGCAGACATTCGCCTAGAGGGGAACACCGCTATCTGTGGCGATACTCCTAAGCTCAGTGGTGCACAGGTGATGGCCACGGATCTGCGCGCCTCGGCCAGTTTGATCCTGACCGGTATTATCGCCGAAGGTGAAACCCGAGTTGACCGCATCTATCATGTTGATAGAGGTTATGAGCATATTGAAGATAAGCTGACTGCGTTAGGCGCCAACATCAAGCGCGTAAGCGAGTAACAGTAAAGAATAAAAAAAGCTGCCATCTGGCAGCTTTTTTTATATCAATAGCATTAATAAATGGGCATTACATCCGAGTTTCCAGCTCGGCCACGGTAACCGTGAGTTTATGTAGCTCGCCATCGCGGTAGAGCTCGACCTCAACCTCGGTGCCCGGGTTAGTATTGGCGACACGCTCCAGGCTTTGCTGGATATTACTCACCGAGTGGCCGCCCATACGAATCACGATATCCCCTTCCTTTATACCCGCCTGCCAAGCCGGTCCTAAGGGATCGAGCTTATTGATGCGCATGCCTGCAATGGCCATTTTATTATTGGTGACGTCGCGCCCTTGCTTATCGACGGCGGTTACGTCCATGCCCATATAACCGCGCACCACGCGGCCATAGCGGATCAGTTTATCCATCACATCCTTGGCCAAGGAGTAGGGCACCGCAAAAAAGATACCCTGAATATCCAGGTTACTGCGGGTCTTAAACTGGGCCGAGGTAATGCCAACCAGATCGCCGTGCGAGTTAACCAAGGCACCACCCGAGTTACCGACATTAATGGCGGCGTCCATTTGTAACAGACTTGAGTGTGAGCTGTCGGTGAGTCGCTGCTTACCCGTAGCACTGATGATGCCTTGAGTGATCGTTTGCCCAAGGTTTAATGGATTACCTATGGCCAGGACCACGTCACCAACCTGAGGTGAAAAGGTTTCATCGATGGGAATGGTAGGCAGGTTTTGTGCTGTTATCTTTAACAGCGCCAGGTCGGTCACCGTGTCAAAACCCACTAGTTGAACGTCGCTAAAGTGGCGGCCATCGCTAAGCATTACCATGATCACATCGGCGCTATTGATCACATGATAGTTGGTAAGAATATAGCCATCGGTGCTCATGAGCACGCCGGAGCCAATTTCCGACACCGTACTTTGCTGTTGCATATAGCGAGGTTGAGTGGAAATACGTTCGGAATAAACCGTGACCACGGCCGGTGCGGCGCGTTTTACGGCGGTAGCATAGCTCATATGCGAGCCGCTAAAGCCGTCGCTTGATAACAGTGGCAGTAGGGCATCCCGTAGCGAGGGCGTGGCCAACACCATAATAAAGGCGAGCCCCAGGCCGCTAAGCAACGGCACGAGCACAAATCTGATTTGTTTTAGCACGTGATTAATAATTATTATTAGTTTGTTGAGCTAACAATGATGGCACAGAAGTAACAACAGCGGCAAGGGCGCCGCTGTTGAATTGTAATAAGCAGAAGCTGTGCTTACTGAATGGGGGCGAAGAAGGTACTATTGCCGCGGCGTACTACCAGGACGATATTGCCTTGGATCTCGGCTATGGTGCTGCTTAGCTCGCGCACCGTCTCCACGCGCTGGCGATTCACCTGAGTGATGAGATCCCCTTCCTCTAAACCGATACGGGCGGCAACCGAGCGAGGGTCGACGCTATTGATAATCACGCCTTTGATGCCGTTACGCTTGCCAGACTCCAGCTCGGCACCCGCCAATGCCGGATGCACTTCTGCCGCTTCTTTGGCAATATCGCCGGCGGCAGCCAAGGTCACTTCCACTTCGATTTCATCGCCATCGCGATACAGGCCGATTTCTACTTCTTTACCTTCGCCCAGGGTGGCAATTTTGCCCTGTAACTCCTGGAAGCTGCGAATATCGTTACCGTTTACGCTGATGATCACGTCACCGGCCTTAATGCCCGCTTTTTCCGCAGCCGAGTCTTCGACCACGCGCTCAACCATGGCACCGCGCTTCACTTCGAGGTCCAGCGCTTCGGCATATCCGGCATCCAGGGTACGCCCAGAGATCCCCAATGAGCCACGGCGTACCTGGCCGAATTCGATGATCTGATCGACTAAATTTTTCATCATGTTTGAGGGAATGGCAAAGCCGATACCCACGTTGCCACCGGAGGCGCCAAGGATGGCGGTGTTGATACCGATAAGCTCACCCTTAAGGTTAACTAGGGCACCACCTGAGTTACCCTGGTTAATAGCGGCATCGGTTTGAATAAAGTCTTCGTATCCTTCGATATTCAGGCCGCTACGTCCTAGGGCACTGACGATGCCCGAGGTCACCGTATGGCTCAAGCCGAATGGGTTACCTATGGCGACGGAGAAGTCACCGACGCGTAGTTTGTCTGAGTCGGCGAGCTTAATTTCGGTTAGATCTTTTCCATCAATTTGCAATAAGGCAATGTCCGACTCCTTATCGGCACCGATCAGTTTGGCAGCAAACTCGCGACCGTCTTCTAAGGTCACCTGCATTTCTTCGGCGTCATCGATGACGTGGTTGTTGGTGACGATATAACCGTCATCAGCATCGATAATGACGCCCGAGCCTAAGCCACTAAAGGGGCGTTTTTGTGAACGAGGTTGCGGGCGACCGAAGAAAAAGTCAAACGGGTCGACACGGCCACGCACTTCCTTGGAGCCGGAAACACGAATGCTCACGACACCCGGGGTGACACGCTCTAGCATAGGCGCTAGGGTAGGGAGTTGCTGGCCATCAACGGCGACTGGTAATTTGGCCTCGGCAAGGCCGGGCTGCATAAAAAGGGTGGCCGACAAAATGGCGGCGCTAAGAACGGATAACTTCATTTTCATAGTATAGACAAACTCCAAAAGAGAGGGCTGCCAGGCAGCCCGGTACCTATAAAGCTATTTTCTATACTGACTATGGGGACGCTAAATTAGTTCCTCAAGGGTGTTACGAATGCTTATTTATCAAGCAGATTGTCTTTGTTCAACGTCCTTAGGCTCACCTCGAAACAGCCCGGATTCACCGGCCGCATAGTCGGTAGGTTGACTGTCGTGGACTATATTGCTTGAGTGGCGTTCAGGGCGCTGATTCAATGATGCCTGCAACTGCTCCGTGGTTTCTTTGGAGAAAAACGGCTGGCTATCATCGATATCTTTTTTGCTCAGCAATAAGTGGTCGCTTTGTTGTACGTGGTGAGCTAACTGCTCGTAGTTGTCTTTGAGCTTATTAATCAGTTTATTGGTGCTATCGAGGTGATCGGCGACATCCTGGCGATACTGCTCCAATTCACTTTGTGCTTTTTCAGCTTGCTGCTCCAATTCTTCCTGTTTAAAGCGTTTTTTTGTAAACCAGCCGCCAACAAAGAAGCTGCCTGCGGCAATAATGATTACTACCCCTATCCAAGTGATTGTGGACATAGATTTCCCCTTATGAAAACTTTCCTAGCCAAATATACGCTTTGTTATGAGCCGTGTTAAGATAGCGCGAAAATTTACCTCTATGTACGCCGTTACTATCATGACACCTTGGCAAAAATACCAACAAGACTTACAGCGTGACGACTTTCTCTATGATGCCGCTCAGGAAAATGCCGTAAGGCACCTGCAAAGGCTGTTCGATGATATGGTCGCGCAACCGCCAAAGCCGGCCGGTTTATTCGCAAGACTCTTCTCCAAGGATAGCACGAAGACCATTAAAGGGCTTTATTTTTGGGGTGGCGTTGGTCGTGGTAAGACCTACCTGGTAGATACCTTTTATGAAGCCTTGCCAACGACGCGTAAAATGCGGGTGCACTTTCACCGCTTTATGCACAGGGTTCATCATGAACTAAAACAATTACAAGATGTTAAGAACCCTCTTTTGGTGGTGGCAGATAAGCTTAAAAGTGAAACAGATATCATCTGTTTTGATGAGTTTTTCGTCCAGGACATCACCGATGCCATGCTTTTGGGCGGGTTAATGGAGGCCTTATTCGAGCGCGGCATTATACTGGTCGCAACATCGAATATCGTTCCCGATGAACTCTATAAGAACGGCTTGCAGCGGGCTCGCTTTTTGCCCGCTATCGAGTTGGTGAAGGCCAATACCGAGGTGGTGAACGTTGACTCCGGAGTCGATTACCGCTTGCGAACCCTGGAGCAGGCGGAGATCTTCCACAGTCCTTTGGACGAACAGGCAGATAAAAACCTCTACGCTTACTTTGAGCAACTGTCACCGGAGCCCGGACGCGCCGATGAAGAGATTGAAATTGAAGGGCGGATGATACGCACCCGTATGGTCAGTGATTGCATCGTGATGTTCGATTTTGAGCAGCTGTGTGAAAGTGCGCGCTCTCAGGTCGACTATATGGAAATTTCCCGTTTATATAACACAGTGCTGTTGGCCAATGTGAAGCAGATGGGTCAGCATAATGACGATGCGGCGCGACGTTTTATAGCTTTGGTTGATGAGTTCTATGAGCGTAATGTTACCTTGATCATCTCCGCCGAGGCGCCGATAGAGCAGCTTTATACGGATGGAAGACTGAATTTTGAGTTTAAGCGTTGTATCAGTCGCTTGCAGGAAATGCAGTCACACGAATATCTAAAACGCCCTCATTTGGCTTGATCCCAGCGGCGCTATTTTGCGCCGTTTAAAGACGCACAAAAAAACAGCGAAGCTGTGGTAATTCCAGATCTGCTTTGCTATACTCCCGCGCCTACCACTTGCCGTTCTACCTCGGTACGTTTAGCCACTACTGGGGGTTAAGTCTTAAACTCGAAGGGGTTGAAGCACATTTAATAGAGCAGCAGAAAGATTTCTGCTTGTGGTTTTATAATTGTAAACATTGGATTTTTATAAATGAAAACGTTTGTTGCTAAGCCAGAATCTGTAAAACGTGACTGGTACGTAGTTGACGCTGAAGGTAAAACTTTAGGTCGTATCGCTACTGAGATCGCTCGTCGCCTGCGCGGTAAGCATAAAGCTGAGTATACTCCTCACGTTGACACTGGTGACTACATCATCGTTATCAACGCGGAAAAAGTAACCGTAACTGGTAACAAGACTCAAGACAAAATGTACTACGCACACACTGGCTTCCCAGGTGGCCTTAAGTCTATCAACTTCGAGAAACTTCAAGCTAAAAAGCCTGAAATGATCATCGAAAAAGCTGTTAAAGGCATGCTTCCACGCGGTCCTCTTGGCCGTGCAATGTACCGTAAGCTTAAAGTTTACGCAGGTACCGAGCATAACCACGCTGCACAACAGCCTCAGGTTCTAGACATTTAAGGAGCACTAACTCATGGCAAATCAATACTACGGTACAGGTCGTCGTAAAAGTTCAAGTGCTCGCGTTTTCCTACGCCCAGGCACTGGCAACATCGTAATCAATCAACGTTCTATCGAAGAATATTTCGGTCGTGAAACTTCTCGCATGGTTGTTCGTCAGCCTCTAGAGCTAGTTGAAATGATTGAAAAGTTTGACCTTTACATCACTGTTGAAGGTGGTGGTACTACTGGTCAAGCTGGTGCTATCCGTCACGGTATCACTCGTGCGCTTATGGAGTTCGATGAGTCACTTCGTCCTACTCTACGTAAAGCTGGCTTTGTTACTCGCGACGCTCGTAAAGTTGAGCGTAAGAAAGTGGGTCTTAAGAAAGCACGTAAGAAAACACAGTTCTCGAAGCGTTAATTTATTACGTATCCAGAATTACAAAACCCGGCTTTGCCTCTGGCAAACCGGGTTTTTTATTGCCTGTGCTAGGCAAGGGTACAACTTCCTTCGCGTCGCCCGCGAATATTTCATAATTTCCCCCGATTTAATGCAAATCTAGCCGATAATCTTGAGAAAATTTTGCTACAATTGCCGGGCAAATAAACTAATGAAGTGATTTTAAACTATTTGCTGGCTGGACCTTGATCTTTATCAGCGTCGGCGGCGAGTGTTTGCGATAACATAGACGGCACTGCTTGATAATCGAATACGCTTTTTAACCCTGACTCAGCCGCTGAGTGGGTGCTTATTCGACTGTGAAACAGTGAATAACCTTGTTTTAATCAAGGCTTTTATTTATGATCGCTTCTATTTTGTAACTTCAAAAATTAACCTGCTGTAACTGATGTTCTCAATATAGCAAGTGTTGAGAATCATAGTGGAGATAAGTGGATGAGCAATGCGCCTGTAGACAACAGCCGACGCCGCTTTTTGACCATTGCTACCTCTGTTGTAGGTGGTGTGGGTGCGGTTGGAGCTGCTGTTCCTTTTATTGCGTCTTGGAACCCTAGTGAGAGAGCTAAATCTGCGGGTGCCCCCGTAGAAGTTGATATTTCTAAGCTAGAGCCAGGACAACTAATCCGTGTTGAATGGCGAGGCAAACCTGTTTGGGTTATCTCGCGTACGCCGGAAATGCTAGAACAACTTAAAGCTCACGAAGACAAACTTCGTGATCCTCAGTCTGATGAACCGCAACAGCCTGAGTTTGCTAAGAACGAATTCCGTTCCATCAAAGAAACTATCTTTGTGGCAGTGGGTATTTGTACTCACCTGGGTTGTTCTCCTAGCTTCCTACAAGGTGGCTTTGGTGAGAAAGTGGAAGGCACAGACGATGGTTTCTTCTGTCCATGTCATGGTTCTAAATTTGATATGGCCGGTCGTGTATTCCAGTCGGTTCCAGCTCCGCTAAACCTAGAGATCCCTCCTTATTACTTCATTGATGACACTACTATTCTAGTTGGTGGTGAGAAAGGCGAAGGGGCAGCATAATGTTTGGCAATATTATCAACTGGATTGATGAACGTATTCCCATGACTCGCGTCTGGAATATGCACATCGCACAATATCCCGCACCGAAAAACTTTAACTTCTGGTACTTCTTTGGCTCGCTAGCCATGTTAGTACTAGTAAACCAGATCGTTACAGGTATCTGGCTAACCATGAACTTCGTTCCTTCAGCCGAAGGTGCGTTTGCTTCCGTTGAATACATCATGCGTGACGTTGAATACGGCTGGTTGCTGCGTTATCTCCACTCTACCGGCGCCTCGGCGTTTTTCGTAGTGGTTTATTTGCACATGTTCCGTGGCATGATCTACGGTTCGTACCAGAAGCCGCGTGAGCTACTGTGGCTATTCGGTATGTTTATTTTCCTAGCGCTAATGGCCGAAGCCTTCATGGGGTATCTACTACCTTGGGGTCAGATGTCATTCTGGGGTGCGCAGGTAATTATCTCACTATTCGGTGCGATTCCGGTTATTGGTGACGACCTTACCCTGTGGATCCGTGGTGACTACGTAATCTCAGGTGCAACGCTTAACCGCTTCTTCGCACTACACGTAATCGCGCTACCACTTGTACTTGTTATCCTAGTGTTCTTGCACATTGTTGCTCTTCACGAAGTGGGTTCAAACAACCCTGACGGTGTTGAAATCAAGCGTAAGAAAGGCACAGTGGCCGAAGAAGACAAGCCTAAATTCAAGTTCCACGAGTACTACACCAACAAGAAAGATATTGTTGATGCGATTCCTTTCCACCCGTATTACACGGTGAAGGATATCGTTGGTGTGGTGGGTTTCTTAATCCTGTTCTGTTATGTGGTGTTCTTTGCGCCGGCGATGGGTGGTTTCTTCCTAGAAGCGCCAAACTTCGAAGCGGCTAACCCACTGAAGACGCCTGAGCACATCTTCCCTGTTTGGTACTTCACGCCTTTCTATGCGATTCTGCGTGCGATTCCAGACAAGCTAATGGGTGTAATCGCCATGGGTGCCTCAATTGTAGTGCTAGCACTTCTACCTTGGATTGACCGTGGTAAGGTACGCTCTATTCGCTACCGTTGTGGTTTCCACAAGCTGAACATTGCTCAGTTCGTTGTAACCTTCGTTATCCTTGGTTGGGTAGGTGCGACACCACAAACTGACTTCAAAACGATTTTGTCGCAGATTTGTACAGTTACTTACTTTATGTTCTTCGTGTTATTGTTCTTCTACTCTAAGAACGAGAAGACTAAGCCATTGCCAGAGAGGTTGACGAAGTGATGAAAAAACTAGTTATCGGTTTATTCGCATTGCTGCCAACGCTATCAATGGCAGCGGGTCCTTCGATGCCTTTGCAAGAAGCAAACATCGACCTGACGGACCAAGCATCATTACAACGCGGTGCTAAGCTATTTATGAACTACTGCCTTGGTTGTCATCAGATGCAGTACCAGCGTTATGAGCGTACTTTCCGCGATATCGGTATTCCTACCGATATCGGCCAGGAATCGCTTATTTTCGATGGTTCGAAAGTAGGTAGCCATATTAAAAATGCTATGGACAAAGATGACGCAGCTAAATGGTTTGGTGCTGCGCCACCGGATTTAACTCTGATTTCACGTGTTAAATCACCTGACTACATCTACACGTACTTAAAGTCGTTCTATAAAGATGAGTCGCGTCCATTTGGCGTAAACAACATCGTGTTTCCTTCTGTAGGTATGCCGCACGTTCTGCAAGAGCTGCAAGGTCTACCGACTCCTGTTATCGAGGAAGTGGAAGAACATGGTAAAACAGTAACGAAAGTGGTTGCGACCGAGACCGATGGTAGCGGTGAAATGAGCGTTGACGAGTACGACCAAGCTGCTCGTGACCTTGCTAATTTCATGGCCTACGTAGGTGAGCCGTCGCGATTAGATTCAGAGTCATTAGGTATCAAGGTAATTGGTTTCCTAATCATCCTCTTTATCTTTGCTTTCTTACTGAAGAAAGAATACTGGCGTGATGTTCATTAATTAGAATAATCAACCAGTTAACTCAATAGGGGCGCATGCCCCTATTGCCGTTTAAAGTCATTGCTGTGAATTTAGCCAGGCTAGGCACAAAGATGACGCAAAAAGTATGTTGTACTTTGTGATTTTTTAATGGAGGTAGGCATGGCCGTTGCTGCCAATAAACGCCCTGTAATGACGCTGTTTTCCGGCGCGAATTGTATGTACAGCCATCAAGTTCGTATTGTTTTGGCTGAGAAAGGGGTGAGCGTGGATATCCATTTGGCGGAGAAAGATAACCTGCCAGAAGCATTACACGAAATTAACCCATACGGTACAGTTCCTACTTTGATCGATCGTGAGCTAGGTTTATACCAGGCTAACATCATCATGGAATATTTGGATGAGCGCTTCCCGCACCCTCCATTAATGCCTGTATACCCTGTTATGCGTGGTCGCAGTCGCTTAATGATGCACCGCATTGAAACCGACTGGTATTCGCTAGCGGCGAAGATCATCAACGGTGGTAGCGATGCCGAGCAAGCGCGCAAAGAGTTGACCGAAGCATTATTAGCGGTAGCACCTATTTTCAATGAAGCACCATACTTTATGAGCGAAGAGTTCAGCTTGGTTGACTGTTACCTAGCGCCGCTATTATGGCGTTTACCTGAGCTTGGTATTGAGCTCAGCGGTGCAGGCAGCAAAGAGCTGAAAGAGTACATGATTCGCTTGTTCGAGCGTGAATCGTTCCAAGCATCATTGACTGAAGCAGAACGTGAGATCCGTCTCTAATGACACCTAACAGACCTTATCTGCTACGTGCCTTTTACGATTGGATAGTCGACAACCAGTGCACACCGCACCTGGTTGTTGATGCCGAGTTCGCTCAGGTGCAGGTGCCAACCCAGTTTGTGCAAGACGGACAAATTGTGTTGAACATTAGCCCGAGCGCCGTAACGCAATTTTCCATGGATAATCGAGCATTGACCTTTAACGCTCGCTTTGGTGGTCAGCCCATGCAGGTCTATGTGCCGATGGGAGCAGTGTTGGCCATCTATGCCAGGGAAAACGGCGAAGGCACCGTATTTACTCAAGAAGAGTTATACGAAGAGCAGGATCGTTCTGAAGCAGTACAATCAACTGCCGAGTCAGAGTCGCAACAACCGCAGACCGGGCTTGAGGCAATTGACAATCCAAACCCACAAGCAAGCCGTGATAACAGTCAGGACGACGGCAAAGGCAAAAAAGCGAATCACTTGAAAGTGATTAAGTAGCCTAATCATCTGCGGCAAAAATAACGATCCATGGTCTGGCACCGCATACAGCCCTGACTA
This sequence comes from Pseudoalteromonas sp. T1lg48, assembly GCF_002964785.1. Lineage (GTDB taxonomy): Bacteria > Pseudomonadota > Gammaproteobacteria > Enterobacterales > Alteromonadaceae > Pseudoalteromonas. Next base: position 257,901 of record NZ_PQCC01000001.1, on the reverse strand, counting down.
TGGATTGCTATTTAACTGACCGACCGCCCACTGTGATTATTTGCAGTATTATGCTTGAAAACAGGCATAAATTACTGAGATAATCTCCCCCTTGAATTTTGGGGCCAGTCGCGAGGCGGGGTTTTATTTCAAATTTTAGAGTTCGTTTGTACTAAAAGATATGGCTGAGAAACGTAATATATTTCTAGTAGGTCCTATGGGGGCCGGAAAGAGCACAATTGGTCGCCACATTGCAGACCAACTGCACCTTGAGTTTTATGACTCGGATAACGAAATCGAGCGCCGCACAGGTGCCGACATTGCTTGGGTGTTTGATATCGAAGGTGAAGATGGTTTCCGTCGTCGCGAAGAAGCGGTGATCACGGATCTAACCGAGCTTCAGGGTATCGTATTAGCAACAGGTGGTGGCTCAGTAGTCAGTAAAGAAGTACGCAACAAACTGTCTGCACGCGGTATCGTAGTATACCTTGAGACCCCAATTGAAAAACAAGTTGCTCGTACCCAGCGTGATAAACGTCGTCCTCTTCTGCAAACAGAAGAAGCGCCGCAACACGTATTGGAGCGTTTAGCCGAAGAGCGTAATCCGCTGTATCAAGAAATCGCCGACTTCGTTGTGCGTACCGATGAGCAGAGCGCAAAAGTCGTGGCTAACCAAATTATCGAGAAACTTAACTTCTAAATACCCAAGGAGAATTGCGCATGCTGGAACTCAATGTTGAACTCGGTGAGCGCAGTTATCCCATCTTTATTGGTAACAAGTTAATGTCCGATGGCGCCCGCCTGCAGCAATATGTAGGCGAGCGACGGGCTGTGATTGTTACCAATGAAACCATCGCTCCCTTATACCTCGACACCCTTCTTGCCAGCCTGGCAGTAAAAGAGCCCCTAGTATTCGTGCTCCCCGACGGCGAGCAATACAAGACGCTAGAATCGTTTGAACGCCTTAATGCCTTTTTACTAGAGCATAATTGCGGCCGCGATACGGTTTTACTAGCCCTGGGTGGCGGAGTAGTCGGTGATCTGACCGGCTTTGTGGCCGCCTGTTATCAACGTGGTGTGCCCTTTGTGCAGATCCCCACGACCTTGTTATCCCAGGTTGATTCATCCGTGGGCGGAAAAACCGCGGTTAATCACCCTCTGGGCAAGAATATGATCGGCGCCTTTTATCAGCCGCAGGCGGTATTTATCGATACCGCTGCGCTTGCCACCTTGCCAGCCAAAGAGTTTGCCGCCGGAATGGCCGAGGTGATTAAGTACGGCCTGATCTATGACCTTGAGTTGTTTGAATTGCTTGAGCGCAACGTGGAAGAAATCAAGGCCTTGGACGCCCAGCTATTACCGCGGGTGATCCAGCGTTGCTGTGCCATAAAGGCGGAAATCGTCGCGGCGGACGAAAAGGAAGCAGGGCTCAGGGCTCTGCTGAACTTGGGCCATACCTTCGGTCATGCCATCGAGGCGGAAATGGGCTACGGTACCTGGCTTCATGGCGAAGCGGTTGCGGTCGGCATGGTGCTGGCGGCGCAATTGGCGCATAGCCGTGGCAAGCTCAGTGCGGCCGAGGTTAAGCGTATTATTGCGCTGTTGAAAGCCTATGACTTACCGGTGCAGATACCCGATGAGATGACCCCTGCGCAGTTTATTGCCCATATGCGTAAGGATAAGAAAAACAAAGCCGGACGCATTCGCTTTATTCTTCCTAGCCAGTTTGGCCGATGTGAGCTGGTCGATGATGTAAGCGACGCCGAGCTAGAGACACTGCTCGCACGCTAATGCAATCGCCCATTTTGCCATCACGGGCGGCGCTAGCGAAGCGTATCGCCTTACAGTTCAGCTATGGACAAAACCTTATTCACTTGGTGGGTGGCAGTGGCCTAGGAAAAAGCTACCTGCTGGAGCATTTCGTTACCGATCACTACGAGTCATTTCATAAGGCCTATATTCAAGTTACGGCACAGAGCCGTGACGAGCAGTTGCAAACCCAGTTGCTTGAGCATAGCTTTGCATCGCCCCTGATAGACCTGGATCTGCCGCTGCGCGAGAACTTTTTTCGTCTGCTTAAAGAGCAGGGCGAGCGACCACTTTTATGGGTGTTCGATAATGCCAAGCAGCTGTCGGAGGAATTTATCGCCGAGCTGCACTATTTGGCCAAAACGGCACCGGGAACCCTGTATATCCTCTGCGCCTCATCCCAAGGAGGGCTGCTGAGCGGGGCCATAGATATTCATCTGGAGCCCTTATCGGAGCAAGAAAGCGAGCGCCTGCTGGGCTATTTTTATGCGCAGTTGCCCCGTCGCGAAGATCCAATTTTTGCCGAGTTCTTACGTCAATGTGGTGGGAATCCGGCATTGTTACTGCAATGGCAAAGCGAGCAGCAAATGCCGGCGCAAACAGCGAAAACCTCTTTATGGTGGCGGCTGGGCCCAGCGCTGCTGGTGTTACTGATACTGGTTATTAGTTTGGGCTATCGCTATTGGCCAGATGCCACACAGGATTCGCTGCAGCCCGTCGAGCTGTTGGCCGACAGTCAGGTATCTCCACAGGTTGTGGCTGCTGCGCCTTTGCAGAGTTCAGCGTCAATGAATACCGCAAAACCCGAACACGTCGCCGTGCAGCTAGACGACACCTCGAGTGATAAGGATGGTGCCAGTTACAATGATGCTGCTGCCGTCCTGTTGGCATTAGAGAGCTCGGAACCACGCATTCCAAGCTTAGATGACAAGGCCGCAGAGATGGATACCGAGCCTAAAGCCGCCATGGCTGAGCAGCCCTTTGATCATCAATGGTACCTTAATCAGGATGAAAAATTATGGGTGTGGCAGTTGACCATCATGTCGCAACCACAACAAATAGCAGCCTATATTCACCGATATGGATTAGCGGGCGAGGTGCACCATTATTATCGTGCCGATAAAGGCTGGCATGTTGTGACTTGGGCACAGGCCGTGGCCAAAGATGAGTTGACCCCTCAGTTAGCGGTAATACGCGCAAAAATCGAGGCGGCCCAGCCCTATGCCAAACAAATAGCGCAGATAAAAGCGGAGATAAACTCGCAACAGGCCCCAGAATTGCGGTAGAATTTGGCGTTAATCCAGTTACCCTGGGTAATACATATGCTATCACTGGGAAGTGAGATAATAATTAACCTCAATAGATGAGCTAGTAGAATAGATGCAAAAGAAAACCCGTGCTTTCCTGAAATGGGCGGGCGGCAAATACAGTTTGGTCGAAGATATCGCTAAGCGTTTGGATCAAGCCCAGGAGCTCACCGGCAGCTCTGCATCTACGCTCGTTGAACCCTTTGTTGGTGCCGGCTCGGTGTTTCTTAATACCAATTTTAAGCACTATGTACTTAATGATATTAATGCCGATCTAATCAACCTCTACAAAGAATTAGCGCATGCTCCTGATGAGTTTATTAGCGACGCGCGTAAGCTGTTTACCGAACTCAACAATGACGCCGATGTGTATTATGGCTTGCGAGCACGCTTTAACGAAAGCCGTGATGCCTATGAGCGCGCTATTTTATTCCTCTATATGAACCGCCATGGCTACAATGGCTTGTGTCGCTATAACCTAAAAGGCATTTTTAATGTGCCCTTTGGTAAGTATAAAAAGCCCTATTTCCCTGAAGCGGAAATGTACTTTTTTGCCGAAAAGGCGCAGCTGGCTACCTTTACCTGTTTAAGCTATCGCGAGGTTTTTGCCTCATTACCGCAAGATGCCGTGGTGTATTGCGATCCACCCTATGTACCGCTCAGTAAAACAGCCTCCTTTACCAGTTATGCCAAAGGCGGTTTTAATCTGGACGATCAGGCTAATCTGGCCAACCTGGCTGAATACGCCGCCGGTACCCAGAAAACCTCGGTGCTGATTTCCAATCACGATACGCTGTGGACACGAAAGATCTACGAGCAGGCGGATATTGATGTGTTGCGGGTAAAGCGCACCATTAGTCCCAAAGGCAATGGCCGCAATAAGGTGAGCGAATTGATGGCAATGTATTTATCCGGTCGCCAATACCAGTTGAACCAAGCCAAACACGGCTAAGACAAAGAGAATAAACAGCACTATGGCGAGGGCGATGATAACCTTGGGGTTATGATTGCTAAAGTCTTGTTGACGTTTGGCGTCGCTTTGTACACCAAAGAAAGCCGCGACCACAGTTTGAATTTGTGACCACATGATAGCCTCTGCTTAGTAGGAGCTGCTGGAGAATTGCCGTGCGTTTTCTTTGTTGTCGCTACGGCTGAGTAACTCCAACAAGTCTAAATAATGAAACTGGGCACTGCGGCTATCGCCTGCAAACCAAGAAAACCAGGATTGTTCACCCTCGGGGCTAGCGCAATCTTGCGTGCGCTCACCAAACGCATTTGTGTCGCAAATGCATTGGCTGTATGAGTCAGAGTTTATTGAGGAGCCAGATTGGATACCATAGGTGCCAACAATGACAGCAGCAGAAGTAACGCCTGCTAACAACGTATGTTTTTTCAGCCCTAACAACATATCCCTCTCCGATCCTTAAGTAGTCCCTAGAGCTTACTCAAAGTTGTACAAAAAAACAACTGAACTTTTAGAAATAATCAAGCTTTTTACTTTAAAAACAAGGGTGTAATGTTTATTTTATGTTAACGAAATGGCGTTAACTTTTTGTTTCTAAATAATTCGCCTGAATCTAGCTATTCCTACGCAAATATAAACATACGCTAACATCCGCGAGTATTTTTCGTTAAAGTATAGGCCCCGTTCAAAGGAGCAGTATTATGAAAGACTACCTGATCGCGCCCTCGATCCTTTCCGCCGACTTTGCCCGTCTTGGTGAAGACGTAGAGCGTGTTATTTCGGCCGGTGCCGATGTTGTGCATTTTGATGTGATGGATAATCACTATGTGCCTAATTTGACGTTCGGCCCCATGGTTTGTAAGGCACTCAGAGATTACGGTATCACCGCACCGATAGATGTGCACCTAATGGTTAAGCCGGTCGACAGCCTGATCCCCGAATTTGCCAAGGCCGGTGCCAGCATTATTACCTTCCATCCCGAGGCCAGCGAACATGTGGATCGTACCCTTGCCTTGATCAAAGAGCATGGCTGTCAGGCTGGTCTGGTATTTAATCCGGCGACGCCGCTGCATATTATTGAGCATGTGATCGATAAGCTAGATGTTATTTTGTTGATGTCGGTTAACCCGGGATTTGGCGGTCAGAGCTTTATTCCCCATACCCTGGAAAAGCTTAAGCAGGTACGCGCCATGATCGATGCCAGTGGTCGTGATATTCGTCTTGAGGTAGATGGTGGCGTGAAGGTAGATAACATTGCCGAAGTGGCGGCCGCCGGTGCCGACATGTTTGTGGCCGGCTCTGCTATTTTCAACCAGCCCGACTATCAGGTGGTGATCGAGCAAATGCGCGATGAATTAGCCAAGGTTGCCCAGTGAAATATCAAGCGCTGATATTTGATCTCGATGGCACCCTGGTCGACAGCGTGCCGGACATGTACATGGCGGTGAACTTAATGCTCACCGACCTGGCCCGTCCGGTGATCTCTCACGCCATGGTCAGCCAGTTTGTCGGTAATGGCATAGAGCAGCTTGTGGTGCGCTCGCTTAGCGGTGATATGGAGCCTAACCCGCTGCTAACGGAGCAGGAAATTAGCCGTGCCAATGACCTGTTCTGCAAACATTATCTTGAAGTTTTGGGGCAGTATTCGCAGCTTTATCCTCATGTGGAAACCGTGTTGGCGGCCTTTGCCGCAACGCCCAAGGCGGTAGTCACCAACAAGGCCCGCCGCTTTACCGAGGCGTTATTGCAACAGTTGGGGATTGCCAGTCATTTTCAGGCGGTTGTCTGTGGCGATGACGGCGAGAAAAAGCCGTCGCCAGAACCCCTGCTTAAGGCCTGCCAACAGTTGGGGGCTGAACCGTCTCAGTGTCTGATGATCGGCGACTCGAAATCGGATCTATTGGCGGCACAGGCAGCGGCCATGGATGCCTTGGCGCTGAGCGGCGGTTATCATCAGGGCGAGGATCTGCGCCAGTACAATCCACAGTACCTCTGTGACCAATTCTTAGATATAATCACCGCCATTAATCGATAAGCAATAAAGGAACATCATGAGTAAACCAGTAGTGTTAAGCGGCATTCAGCCAACAGGTGGTATGACAATCGGCAATTATGTTGGCGCCATTAACCAGTGGCTTAGCTTACAAGAGCATCATGAAAGTTACTTTATGCTGGTTGACCTCCATGCCATCACTATCCGCCAGGAGCCTGAAGTACTGCGCTCTCGCGTGCTAGACGGCGTGGCTCTTTATGCGGCCTGTGGTATCGACCCGGAAAAGGCGGCGTTATTTGTACAATCTCAGGTGCCAGAGCATGCACAACTGGCCTGGGTATTGAACTGTTACGCGCAAATGGGCGAGCTTAACCGCATGACTCAGTTCAAGGATAAGTCGGCCAAACATGCCAATAACGTCAATGTGGGCTTATTTGCTTACCCGGTATTGCAGGCCGCCGATATCCTCCTGTATCAAGCGGATCAAGTGCCTGTGGGCGAAGACCAGAAGCAGCATCTGGAGCTGACACGGGATATCGCTACGCGTTTTAATAACCTCTATGGTGAGGTATTTAAGCTGCCTGAGCCCTATATTCCAGAGCTTGGTGCGCGGGTAATGAGTCTGCAGGATCCGTTGAAGAAGATGTCAAAGTCGGATGAAAATCCAAATGGTTACATCATGCTTCTGGACGAGCCGAAGAAGATCGAGAAAAAGCTGAAAAAAGCGGTGACCGATTCTGACGAGCAAGCGCGTATTTATTTTGACCGCGAAGAAAAGCCGGGTGTATCTAACTTGTTGACCTTACTGTCTGTGGCAACCAAACGTTCTATCGATGACTTGGTACCTGAATACGAAGACAAGATGTATGGTCACCTGAAGAAGGACACCGCCGATGCCGTGGTGGCGATGATCGAGCCGATTCAACAGCGCTTTAAAGAGATCCGTGCTGATCAGGCGTTATTGGACCAAATCATGCGCAGCGGCGCCGAGAAGGCCAGAGCGAAAGCCGCGCCTACATTGAAGGCGGTGTACGATGCTCTTGGCTTTATTCCGCGCCCCTAACGGTTAGGGCTGCAATAGAGAAAACCAAAGCCAAGCATCAAGAATGCTTGGCTTTTTAGTGGAAGATTCCATGTTATTAATGATCGACAATTACGACTCATTTACCTTTAACTTGGTGCAGTATTTCCAGCGTCTTGACCAGGAGGTGCTGGTAAAGCGCAACGATGAGCTTTCCCTGGCCGATATTCAAGCGCTTAAACCCGATCATATCGTTCTTTCTCCCGGGCCATGCAGCCCCAATGAAGCGGGTATTTGCCTCGATGTGGTGCGCCGTTTCCAAGGTATTATTCCCATCCTTGGCGTTTGTCTGGGTCATCAGACTATAGCTCAGGCCCTAGGGGCTCAGGTGGTGCGCGCCAAGCAGGTAATGCATGGCAAAACCTCGATGATCCGTACCTCGCAACAGGGTGTTTTCACCGAGCTAGGTGAGCGTATTGAGGTATGCCGTTATCACTCCCTGGTGGTGGCACCGGAGAGTTTGCCTGCCGAGTTACAAATTACCGCCTGGACCGAGGATGAGCAGGGTGCGATGGATGAAATCATGGGGTTACTGCATACCGACAAGGCATTAGAAGGGATTCAGTTCCATCCGGAAGCCATTTTAACGGCGCACGGGTTAGACATGCTAAAACAATTTATCGACGCTCATTAACGATCAGTTCATGGAAACGCACGCTCAGCAAGTCAGTCAGCACATCCGCGCCTTAGAGCGACGCGGTAATGATCTATTGCTTGGGCATGCGTTTGCCCAACGGCAACTGGGTTTGAGCACAGCCACGACTGGTCATTCGAGTGAACCCCTGTTGCAGCGCACCTTGCTGGCGGTGGAGCAGGTTGCTTTAGCGCAGCGGCAAAAAGCCAGCTCAAAGTTAGAGCTGTTGCGTGCAAAGGTGAGTACTAACTTACACTCCCTAATCGAAACAGAAATTGAGTCGCAGCTCGATGAACTCGATCACCTCTACACCGAGGTGCTGGGCATAGATGATGCAACGGTGGCGCTTATTGATCTGCTCGCCAGCAAGAGCGTCAGCATTAACCGCCTAGAGCCCCTGGTAAAACACCTAAGCTGGTTGGCGCGGGACCTAGTCACCTTGGTAAACCAGTCGCACCTTCGCCAGGACGGTAATGAGCGCGCGGTGAAAATTGATACACCGGCACTGGCATTGCGCTATTTGGGCCTGGAAAAACTGAAGTGGATCCTGCCCAAATCTGCCCTGCGCCATTGGCTTCCTCATAGCAGTGAACCCTTTCCCTTGCTGAAGCGCAAGCTCGGCGAAGCGGCCTTGAGCCGCGCTACCTGTGCGTTTGAACTGGCCGAACTGGAGCAGCAAGATACCTACACCGCCTATGTTGGCGCCCTCTTGATGGAGCTGGGACGGGTGGCGCTGACGCGGATTTATCTGCGTATCTTTCAGCAGGTTTGGCAACATCAGGTGACTCTGGCCCACGGTGAAGGTAAAAAAGCCCTGCACGATGCGCTGCTCATCCTGGAGCCCGATCCCCATTACTTACGTAACCTATTTTGCGAGCGGGCCCTTGAGGTTACTCGACGCTTAATCGAAAAGATGGGCTTAGAGCACCTCAACCTTAACGCCGTGTTTGATGACATTGCCCTGGCGGAACCGCATCAGCTTAGTGGTGTGGCTAAGACCTTAGTGCAGGCCGATGGCTATTGTCAGACGCATTGGTTGCAGCAACATCAATTACTTGCAGCCGATGAGCGGCAGTTATGGTTTAGCTACCTTGACCTTAAAAATCCTCAACTAAAGTGCTTATCGACTATTAATTTTGGCGGTGTGGCCCAGCAAATTGACGCAAAATAGGCCGCTACTGAAAATATTTTGTAAATTTTTTACGTATATTCATTCAAATGCCGTTCAGTATGCCCTTTGACGGCCGTAACTCGTGCCATATGGCTTCCCCCTCAATCGAGCTAAAATAGTTATTCACTCAAGGTGAAAATCTACCCTCAATGCCTGTATTTACGCGGTCTGCATGAAAGCTTTGCATGAGACTTTATGGCCTTTTTCTGAAATAATAAGGGTATTCATGTAGTGCTTTGTCCGTCGCCACTAAGGCGGATTTCATAGCCTTGTTAAGGGTGTTGCACAGCTTTAAGGTCCCAGACTACCGGCTCAGCCCACACTTAACGTCAGACTCAATGAGGAAATAAAATGACAGTTAATCGCGCTTTATTTGATGAAGTAATGGTACCTAACTACAACCCATCGGAAGTGATCCCGGTACGTGGCAAGGGCGCGCGCGTATGGGACCAGGAAGGCCGAGAGTTTATCGACTTTGCCGGTGGTATTGCGGTTAACTGTTTAGGCCATTGCCATCCGGCCCTGGTTGCTGCATTAAAAGAGCAGGGCGAGAAGATCTGGCACCTGTCTAATATCTGGACCAATGAGCCGGCATTGCGCCTGGCGAAGAAAATGACCGACGCCACATTTGCCGAGCAGGTTTATTTTGCTAACTCGGGTGCCGAGGCCAACGAAGCGGCATTAAAACTAGCTCGCCGCTGGGCCCTTGAAAACTTCGGTGCACAAAAATCAAAAATCATCGCCTTTAACAAGGGCTTCCACGGTCGTACCTTCTTTACCGTAACCGTTGGTGGTCAGGCCGCCTATTCGGACGGTTTTGGTCCTAAGCCGGGTGATATCGTGCACTGTGATTACAACGACTTAGAAACATTCAAATCACTAATTGATGACAACACCTGTGCGGTCATGATGGAGCCACTGCAGGGTGAGGGCGGTATCATTGCTCCTGAAGCAGACTTTGTGAAGGGTGTGCGTGAGTTGTGTGATAAGCACAATGCCTTACTTATTTTCGATGAAGTACAAACGGGTGTGGGCCGTACCGGTGAGCTTTATGCCTATCAGGGTCTGGGTGTTACTCCAGACATCATGAGCTCGGCGAAAGCCCTGGGTGGTGGTTTCCCAATCGGTGCCATGTTAACGACCAAAGAGATCGCTAAGCACCTTAAGCCGGGTACTCATGGCTCAACCTACGGCGGTAACCCGCTGGCGTGTGCGGTAGCGGAAGCCGCTTTCGACACCATTAACGACCGAGCCGTACTCGATGGCGTGAAAGAAAAAGAAGCGTTATTTAAGCAACTACTAAATGACATCAATGCTAAGTACGATGTTTTCAGTGAAGTGCGTGGCCAGGGCTTGCTTATTGGTGCGGTAGTCAACGATAAGTTTAAAGGGCGTGCCCGTGAATTCCTTGTTGCCAGCATGGAGCAGGGTCTGATGTCACTGGTTGCCGGTGCCGACGTGGTGCGTTTCACCCCGTCATTGGTGATCAGCGAAGAAGACATTCGCGAAGGCATGGCGCGCTTTGAAAAAGCGGTTGCCAGCTTAGTTTAAGCACTTCATTGCGGCGTTAAGATTACGCCTGTCAATTTGAAGCCCGGTGCCGCGTGGGCGGTGCCTGGCTCGTTATGGTTTTAACCTTTAGGGAGTAAGCGGATCTATGATGGTTCTTCGCCCAATCCGACAACAAGATTATCAAGAACTGCTCGTTATCGCCGAGGAGTCGGGGCATGGTTTTACCTCGCTGCCACTGAATGAAGAGTTGTTGCAGAATAAGATCACCCGTTCTATTGAATCCTTCGCCAAGCCGACCGCAAAAGCCGGCGATGAGGGATACTTGTTTGTTCTAGAAGATAGCGAAACCGGTGAAATTGCCGGTACCTGTGGCATTGAAGCGGCGGTGGGCCTAGATGATGCGTTTTATCACTACCACCTCTCCAAGGTCATTCATTCGTCACGCACTCTTGGAGTGTACAAGGCGGTTGATATCCTTACCCTATGTAACGATTACACCGGAGCCACCGAACTGTGTACGCTGTTCCTGAAGGAAAAGTATCGGCATAAGTTTAATGGCAAGCTACTGTCGAAGTCGCGCTTCTTGTTCATTAACCAACATCGCGAACGTTTTGCCGACACAGTGATCGCCGAAATGCGTGGGGTATCCGACGAGCAGGGTAACAGCCCGTTCTGGCAGTGGCTCGAAGAGCACTTCTTCTGCATGGACTTCCCCACCGCCGATTACCTAACCGGCATTGGTCAGAAGGTGTTTATTGCCGAGTTGATGCCAAAATACCCAATCTACGTTAACTTGCTGAGCAAAGAAGCGCAGCAGGTTGTGGGCCAGGTTCATACCAATACGCGTCCGGCCATTGAATTGCTGAAAAGCGAAGGTTTCACCTTTAACGGCTATGTCGATATTTTCGATGCCGGTCCTACGGTAGAAGCCAAGGTCGACAATATTCGTACCATTATCAATAGCGGCCTGCGCACCGTAGTGATCGGTGAAAGCCAGGGGAACAGCGCGGTGATGGTAGCCAATCAAAGCATCGAAGACTACCGTGCCCTGGTGGTTGAAGTGGATCTTGATGGTGGCGATGACGCCGAGATTATTTTAACGCAAAGCACCGCCGATGCGCTCAAAGTGAGCAGCGGCGATACTGTGTGCGTGGCAGCATTATAAGGAGTCATAGTTATGTCTCATCCAGCACAATTTATTAATGGTCAGTGGCTTACGGGCCAAGGCCATGCCATTAGCTCGGTAAATCCGGCTAATAATCAACTACTTTGGCAGGCCAATAGCGCCACTGCCGAGCAGGTGAATGACGCCGTTGTGGCGGCGCGTGCCGCTTTTATCCCTTGGTCGGATAAAACCTTTGCCGAGCGCCTGGCCGTAGTGCAGGCCTTCGCCGAGCAGCTTAAGGCGAACAGTGAAGAACTGGCGGTTATTATCGCTCAGGAAACCGGTAAGCCATTATGGGAAACGCGCACCGAAGCCGCCGCCATGGTGGGCAAGGTAGCGATTTCAGAAAAAGCCTATAATGAGCGCACCGGCACGGTAGAAAATGCCATGCCGGTCGGGAAAGCTGTGATTCGCCACCGTGCCCATGGTGTGGTAGCGGTATTCGGCCCTTATAACTTCCCGGGTCACTTACCTAATGGCCACATAGTGCCTGCGCTTTTGGCGGGCAACACTGTGGTATTTAAACCATCTGAGCTGACTCCAGCAGTGGCTGAGTTTACTTTGAAACTATGGCAACAGGCGGGTCTGCCGGATGGCGTAATCAACCTGGTTCAGGGTGAAGTTGAAACCGGTAAGGCGTTGGCGTCACACCCGGGTATCGACGGTCTATTCTTTACCGGCTCGTCGCGCACCGGTCATATCCTGCATGAGCAATTTGCCGGCCAGCCGGGCAAAATCCTGGCCTTGGAAATGGGTGGCAACAACCCGCTGATCGTCAAAGATGTCAGCGATATCAAGGCGGCGGTGCACGATATTATCCAGTCGGCCTTTATTTCCAGCGGTCAACGCTGTACCTGTGCGCGTAAGCTCTTCTTGCCTGAAGGCGAGTTGGGTGATGCGATTTTGGCGCAGCTGCTTAGCGCTACTAAAAACATTAAGGTTGGCGACTATGACGCCGCCGATCAGCCGTTTATGGGTTCGATGATTTCCGAGGCAGCGGCCAAGGGCATGGTGGCGGCGCAGCAACAGCTGATTGAGCTGGGTGCTCAGCCTTTGCTGGAGCTTACCCATACCGCGGGCACCGGTTTTGTTACTCCGGGTATTATTGAGTGTACCTCGGTCAGTGATTTCCCGGATGATGAGCACTTTGGCCCTCTGCTTAAGGTATTCCGCTACAGCGACTTCGATAGCGCTATTGAGAAAGCCAACGACACCGCCTATGGTTTGTCTGCCGGCCTACTGGGTGACAACGAAGCGGACTATGAATACTTCTTGCGTCGTATTCGTGCCGGTATCGTCAACTGGAACCGTCCTATCACCGGCGCCTCAAGTGCGGCACCATTCGGTGGTATCGGTGCCTCGGGCAACCACAGAGCCAGTGCCTACTATGCAGCCGACTACTGTGCATACCCGGTTGCCTCGGTAGAGCTAGAGCAGCTTACTCTGCCGGAAAAACTAAGTCCGGGTCTAAGCCTGGATTAAGAGTGTATTCTGAATGAAAAAGCAGCTTCGGCTGCTTTTTGTCTTTTAGGGGCACACTGGCTTTTGTCAGGGCTTTCTGGTTAAATCTAGTGCATTTCCTATATGTATTAGGTGCTTAATGGTACTTGAGCAACCCGGGTATGATGAGCTGATCATGTACCTGACACAAAATTTAGCGCTATTTGAAAAGCCCGGTGTGGTGGAAGCGAATGCACCGAGTGTCATGGCCTTAATAGAGGATGTGATAGCCGAGCACGTGATGCTGCTTTGTCAGCAGCACTGTGAGCTCGATACCGAGCAGCGGGGGCAAATAGTGCGTGAGGTGGATGGTATCGTCTATGACCTGCAGGAGGTGCTGAGTCGGGTCTTGAACCAACCAGTAACCCGAGAGCAACGCGCCTTTATCGATGAGTTTGCCGGTTTGGTAAAAAATCTCTTCGATAATGCCATTGCCGCAGGGGTTGATGAGCGTTCGTCCTGCGCTTAGGGGCAATCATCGCAGCAGTGATAAATGCCGGTTTGCTTCACCGGCGCGCTGTTTTACAATCGCTGAGATTTTAATTTAAACAACGAGGTTAACATGCAAGCAAACGTTAAGTGGGTCGATGGCGACACCTTTATTGGTACTTCTCATTCTGGCCACAACGTGGTGTTTGATACCGGCAGTGATCCTAAGGCGCCGTCGCCGATGGAAATGGTATTAATGTCGGCGGGCGCATGTTCATCGGTGGATGTAGTGAGCATTTTAAAGAAGGCTCGCCAGCAGGTAAGCGGTGTGCAGGTGCAGTTAAGCGGTGAACGTGCCGAGACAACACCACGCGTGTTTACCAAGGTTAATTTGCACTTTATTGTTACCGGGACCGAAGTGAGCGAGAAGCATGTTGAGCGCGCAGTATCATTGTCGGCAGATAAGTATTGTTCGGTGGCGATTATGCTGGAAAAGTCGGTGCAAATAACCCATAGTTTTGAAGTAAAAGAAATCGTTTAAAAAGTACTTTTTAAGGGGGCCAAATTAGGCTAAAATCCGCGCTCTTTTTTGAGTCCCTGAGTGGCTTTTGTGACTAGGTTTGAGGTTGGTTTATAGTGAACAAGCCCTTTGATAAAATTAAGCTCCATGGTTTTAATAACTTAACCAAAAGCTTAAGTTTTAGTATTTACGATATTTGCTATGCAAAAACAGAGCAACAACGTAAAGAATACATCGAATATATTGATGAGCAATACAGTGCTGATCGTCTTACGGACATTCTTGGTGAAGTCGTTGACATTATTGGCGCCAATATTCTTAATGTTGCCCGTCAGGATTACGACCCTCAAGGGGCCAGTGTAACTATTCTGATCTCGGAAGAGCCGGTAGACGAACAGAGCTTTGACAGCGAAGAAACGCCGGGGCCATTGCCTGAGTCTGTGGTTGCGCACTTGGATAAAAGCCATATTTGTGTGCACACCTATCCGGAGTCGCACCCGCATGATGGTATCTGTACCTTCCGTGCCGACATCGAAGTGTCGACTTGTGGCATTATTTCGCCGCTGAAAGCGTTGAACTTCCTGATCCACTCGTTGGAGTCGGACGTGGTTACTATCGACTACCGTGTGCGCGGTTTTACTCGCGACGTCAACGGTGTTAAGCATTATATCGACCATGCCATTAATTCGATTCAGAATTACATGACCGACGATACCAAAGAGTTGTATCAGATGATGGACGTGAATGTGTACCAGGAAAACCTGTTCCACACCAAGATGATGCTTAAGGAAACGGATCTCAATACCTACCTGTTCGGTGTGACCACCGATGAGCTTGAAGCAAGCGAGCAGGAAGAAATCCGTGAGCGTTTAAACCGCGAGATCCAGGAGATCTTCTACGGTCGTAACCTTCCTGACGCATAAGTCACTTAGAGCACCAGCTAGATAGGTAAATCGGCTGGTGCTAAATGCTCTAAGGCACGCTTTTTAACTAACAACTCTTTGATCAGCGGCGTCAGCAACAACTCCATCGCCAAACCCATCTTACCACCGGGCACCACCAGTGTGTTCATTCGCGACATAAAGCTGCCATCTATCATCTGTAGAAAATAAGGGAAGTCGACGCTGTCGATACCGCGAAAACGGATCACCACAAAGCTCTCATCCAGTGAGGGGATATCTTTGGCACTAAAAGGGTTGGAGGTATCGACGGTGGGCACGCGCTGAAAGTTAATATGGGTGCGCGAGAATTGCGGGGTGATGTGATTAACATAATCATCCATGCTGCGCAGTATGGAGTCCATGACCGCCTCTCGGGAATGGCCTCGCTCCGAGGTATCGCGGATCAGTTTTTGTATCCACTCTAGATTGATGATGGGCACCATGCCAATCAAGAGGTCAACATGTTTAGCCACGTCATGCTCTTCATCCACCACACCGCCGTGTAAGCCCTCATAGAACATCAGGTCGGTGCCGCTTTCTAAATCCTGCCAGGGCGTGAAGGTTCCCGGTAGCTGGTTGTAGGGTACGGCTTCGTCGAAGGTGTGTAGATAACGACGGACCTTGCCGCTGCCGGTTTCACCGTAGTTGGTAAATAGCTTTTCAAGGGCGGCAAAATCATTGGCCTCGCGGCCGAAATAACTGATATGCCGGCCCTGTTGCTCTGCTTCGCGTATTTTTTTATCCATTTCGGGACGGGTATAGCGGTGGAAGCTATCGCCTTCGATAAATGCGGCATTGACGTCTAGGCTGCGGAAAATATGCTTAATGGCATTGGTGGTGGTGGTAGTGCCAGCACCTGAAGAACCGGTAATCGCGACAATGGGATGTTTGGCCGACATAAGATTAATCGTTTGTTAACTCAAATACCCTTTATAAAGGGGGTTCCCTGTTAAATCAAGGCCGCAGTTTGCCGAAAGCGGATTTCACGCTAGTATAGGGCGGTAAGTTTAAGAGCAAAAACAAGAACGAAAACACTAATGAAATTAACAACTTTAAAGGCATTAAGCCTGCTGTGCTGCAGCCCGTTGGCCCTGGCCCAGAGCCAAATACTGCTGTTGCAACAGGATGAACAGGGACAGCCCGAGGTGCTGGCGGTGAGCGAGCGCGGGACTTACAGTAATCAGCCGGCGATAAGTAAAGATGGCGTCTACTACAGTTTTGAAATAGGCAGCGATGAGCGGGCGCAAAAGGAAATCTTCTTTTATGACTTCGCCACCCAGGGTCGCCGCAATATCAGTAATACTCCAGCTTACAGCGAATATTCGCCTACCCTGGTGCCAGGTTTAAATGCCTTGTCGGTCGTGGTGCCCGGTTTAAACGCCTTGTCGGCCGTGGTAGTTGAACCCGATGGCAGCCAAAAGTTGTGGTACTACCCCCTGGGTGAGTCGGCGCCAAGCACACGCATCCTGGATAACGGCCTGACCATAGGTTATCACGCTTGGGGAGCGCGGCAGGACTTGCTGGTGTTTGCCCTAGGTGAACCGCATAGCGCTCAGTACTTTACTCTGGCCGAGCCGGAGAATATCCATCATGTGGCCGATAACCCGGGTCGTGGCTTTAGCTATAATCCTGCACTGGGAGCCTTTACCTTTACTCAGCAGCTAAAACAGCAAAACTGGTTCAGCACCTTTGCACCGGACACGAAAACCGTGACCCAGCTATTTCGTTTGCCGCAGGGGGTGCAGGACTACACCTGGGTCAAGGAGGACACAATCGCCTATGCCTACGGCGGGCGGGTGTATCAAAAGCAGCTGCAAAGTCCCAAGGCGGCCAGCCTGTGGCATGATTTAAGCGGCTACTGTGAAGGTAATATTACCCGACTGAGTTATTTACCCGAGGGCGATAAGCTGGCGTTTGTGTGTGAGGATTAACTCCGAGCGCAAAAGCGTCGCCAATGGCTATGGGCGTTCACTATGCGTACCCCGCGCACAATCTTTTGCAGGGTGCGCAGATCGGCAAAATCATCCTGGGGGTAATCTTTTAGCCCCATCAGGTAGTAAAAACCCGGTTTGCAGTTAAGCTGCATGGCGCTGATGCGAATGCTTTGCTCAAAATTAAGGCGCAGGCTGCTGAGCGCTGTTTTGTGGCCTTGTTGATCCACGGTCGGCAGGTGACATTTTTGCATATAACCGGCGCGCTCGCCCTCACCGGAAAACCAAATGCGGGCCTTTTCACTGTAACGTCCCGACTTAGCCGGTAGGTCGAACAATAAGCGGCTGTGCTGCTGGGTCCTGACGAAATCTATGTACTCGCTCAGGCCGCAGGCAAATAAATGCGGGTGAATAGGAATTTTACGGGCCTTTATCTTGCCATGGGTATGCAGGTGTAAAACTGGGATGGTGCTGGTGATATCGATATCGCTGAGCGCTAATGATGCGAGCTCGTCGCTAAAACCACCGCTGTAATAGGCCAGCAGCGGCAGCCAAAAATGCCAATGCTTAGGCTGCTCACGCGCTTGCTTGTCATCACCATAGACATACCCGGAAAACAGGGTATGCAACTCCATACTGGTAAATGGCCGCCGGCCTAAATGGGTTTTCACAACGTATTAATCGGTTAATGCGCTCACCAAGGACTTGGCCGACAGCTCGGTGCAAACCTGGTTATCCCAGTTGATACCGACCATGACATTGTCGTCTATCAACTGAGGGGCAAAGTCCTCAAGGACTTCATCTAGGGATAAGGAAAACGGGGTAAATCCTTGCCAATCACCGGTGCATTGGGCCTGAGCCAGCTCTTCACTGTGCCACATTAGCAACACATCCTGGTTGTCGTCGTAGGCAGAGCTGACCGAGGCGATCCCGCCGTCATCACTACCGAGTAACCACACCTCTTGGGTTTGTTGCACCTGTTCGCAGAACAACTCCCACTGCGATTCAATTTCAATGTCGTCATGTGCCATGTTTTATTATCCCTGTCTTGGATCGGTTGCTTGTGCTGCGGGTAAAGCTTGCTGCGCTTGCAAAAAAGCGGTGAGTGCCGGGTAGGGCGTTAAATCATGCAGCTCTCTGAATTGTAGCCAATCGAGCAAGCAAAAGAGACTGGCCCGCACATAAGCGTGTTCCATGGCTTCTACTTGATGCTCCAAGGCATTAAGGCACTGGGCGATACGCTGTTTTTGTAAGTCGAAGAATAAGTACTCTTCGTTGGTATCAAAGCCCGAACGCTGACTCAATAGCAGCTCGATGGCCGAGTCATTGGCGGCGTTGATCATGGTGAGTTGATTACGTTCATCCCAGCTCATGCCGGGTAGCTTAAAGTGTGCCGTTAGGTAGTCATAAATGACATTGGAGTCGTAAATAACCTGCTCGCCATCGACCAAAAAAGGGATCTTAGCCACAGGGCTGTGCGCCAAAAGGAATTTTCTGCCGTCGGGCGAAAAAATATCAAGATGTTGATAAGAAACCGCTAAATTGTGCTGTTCACACCAGATGCGTAAGCGACGAGCGAAAGGAGACGTGTTGGAGCCATACAATTGCATTGCCAAACCTGCCGTAAGCGTGAGTCTGTGTTCGAGAGCTCCAACATAGCAGGCTTGGCGGTCAATGCAACTGAAATTTAAAGGAATTAATCGCTGCGACTGGTGACCTCAAGAAGGTGATAGCCGAATTGGGTTTGTACTGGGCCCTGAACCACATTAAGAGGTGCAGAAAATACTACTTTATCAAACTCGGGCACCATCATACCGGGACCAAATTCACCGAGCGCCCCGCCGTCTTGCGAACTCGGGCACATTGAATGTCTTTTTGCCAGTTCCGCAAAGTCAGCGCCTTGCTCAATTTGCTCCTTCAGATCGAGACACAAGGCCTCGTTATCTACCAGTATGTGACGCGCACTTGCCAATGCCATGTTTACACTCCATATAATCTTTATAATCAAAGAGACAAGACTAGCCTGCCAACCTTAAGTTGGCCACCGTAATTGTAGCTGAAGTTTGGCCTTTGTCATTCTAGCGCCTGCTCAATTGCCGTGGTTAGTTCGCTCGACAACGGCTTAGTGCGGCTGTTAAAGCGTTGCACCTGTTGTCTGTCCTTGCTCACCAGATATTTATAAAAATTCCAATTCGGCGAGCTGGTTTGCTCATTAAGAAACTGAAAAACGGGGTGGGCATCTGAGCCGCGCACCGATACCGGCGCCATCATGGTAAAGGTCACACCATAGTTGATAAAGCAGACCTTGGCGGTGTCTTTTTCTTCATCTTCCTCTTGGAAGAAATCGTCGGAGGGAAAACCCAGAATAACCAAGCCTTGGTCCTTGTACTTTTGGTGCAGCTGTTCGAGCTCCTTAAATTGGGGTGTAAAGCCGCAGTTGCTCGCGGTGTTGACGATGAGCAAGGGGGAGTCTTTAAACTGGCATAAGTTCACGCTTTGCTCGGAGCGCAACTTGCGCACCTCGATATCGGTAAAGTCGCCGCACTCTTGGTTGTCACTGGCATAAGCCAAGGAGGCACTCATAGTCATCAGTGTGGCAAAAAATAATTTCAACATGTTTACTCTCAAATTATTGTTAGTTTTACTTTATAGGTTAGTATCGGCACATTAGATCACCCAGACTTGTGGCTGAATTATGTTTGTACCCGCTCAGATTGAAGATTTACCCAGTATAGTCGCCATTTATAATCAAACCATCCCCAGTCGCATGGTTACCGCCGACACCGAATTGGTCAGCGTCGAGTCCCGTCGAGAGTGGTTTTTATCCCATAATGACAAGCGGCCCATTTTTGTATGCAAAGATGAGGATCGGGTGGTTGGCTGGGTGAGCTTCAAATCCTTCTATGGTCGTCCCGCTTACGAGCAAACCGTGGAGGTTGCCATTTACCTGTGTGAATCGGTGCGCGGTCGTGGCTTAGGAAAGCAGAGCCTGGCATTTGCCGAGCAGCAGGCGAAACGCTTGGGTGTCACCAATCTGTTGGCCTTTATATTTAGCCATAACACACCAAGCATTCGTTTGTTTAAGCAGGCTGGGTTTAGCCAATGGGGGGAGCTACCTAAGGTAGCGACTATGGATGGCCAGCATTATAACCTGACCATCCTGGGGAAGAGTTTAGTCGACTAACTTCGCAAAAGGGGTCCCCATGCGAGTTACCGTCTCGGGGGCCTGAGTGCTGAGGAAGTCGGCTTGATTGGCGCCCCAGGCCAACACCACGGTGGAGCCCAGTTTAAAGCGGCCCATTTCTTCACCCTTTTTCAGATGTACGGCACGATCTCCGGTGCTGGGGTAATCCCAACTGAATACGTCTTTACCCGCTGGTGGCGTTACTGTGCCGGCCCAAACGGTTTCGATACTGGCTACTATGGTGGCGCCGACCAAGACCATGGCAAGCGGACCTATCTCGGTATCGAATATGGCCACTACACGCTCGTTGCGGGCAAACAGGTTAGGCACGTTTTGCGCCGTCAACGGATTAACCGAGAACAAGTCACCGGGTACGTAGATCATGCGTTTTAGGGTGCCATCGACGGGCATGTGGATACGGTGATAATCCTTGGGTGCCAAGTAAATAGTGGCAAACTTACCACCCCAAAAAGGCTCCGCATCCGCCTCTTTACCGCCTAATAAGGCCTGCAGGCTGTAGTAGTGGCCCTTGGCCTGCACTAATTGACCGTCGAGAATATCACCCAATTGGCTAATGGCGCCGTCGACCGGGTGCGCGACAATGTCGGCGTCTTCGGCTAATGGGCGAATGCCGGGCTTGAGCGGGCGAGTGAAGAACTCATTAAAGGTTTGATAATGCTCAGGGGCTTCATGCAAGGCTTCGCTCATATCAATCTTGTATTGTTTGATAAACAACTTGATAAGTGCGGTGGTCAGCTTGCCGGCTTTGGCCGCGGCAAGTTTTCCAACCAAACGGGATACGCCGTGCTTCGGCATTGCATATTGAAGAGCAATTTTTACTTTATCTAAGTTCACTGTTTAATTCTCAAAATATTTTTACGAATGGTAGCTAAATCAAGGAGTAAAAACCATAGCCTAATAATCAGGCAGGAGTCTTGGTCAGGCCTTATAACGGTGCCTCAGGCTACCAGTTTACACCCGTGGATTTCGGGCTCCAGCGCGACCATCCGCCATTGATTCGATAATACGGTGGTAGTTTTCAAAGCGAAACTCGGCGATATCGCCATTTTCAACGGCCTCGCGTAATAAGCAACCCGGGTCGTCCAGATGTTTGCAGTCTCTGAATTTGCAACCACCTAAAAACTGGCGGAATTCTTTAAAGCACCAGGCCACACGCTCCGGCTCGAGATGCCATAAACCGAATTCGCGGATACCCGGTGAGTCAATCAGATTACCGCCGCTGGGCAGGTGATGCAGGCGCGAGACAGTGGTGGTATGTTGCCCTAGGCCGCTGTTAGAGGAGACTTCCTGAGTGAGGATCTCGGCATCGGGCAGCAAGGCGTTAACCAGGCTTGATTTACCGACGCCACTTTGACCCACGAAAATACTGTTTTTATCGACCAGCTCGGCTTTAAGGTTATCCATGCCTTCGCCACTGTGGCTGCTGACCAGATGAATGTCGTAGCCCAGCTCATGATATTCGGCGAGTATTTCCATAAACATATCGCGGTCTTCATCCTCAAGCATGTCGACCTTATTTAACAGCAATACCGGGGCAATGCCCATGTCTTCACAGGCGACGATATAGCGGTCGATAATTTGCGTACTGAACTCGGGCACCACGGCCGATACCATCAGAATCTGATCGATATTGGCAGCCACCACCTTAACGCCATCATAAAAGTCGGGGCGAGTGAGTTGTGAGCGGCGTTCTTCAACCAGCTCAACCACGCCGGCAATGTCACCATCGCTGACGTTAGCGCGGCGGAATAGTACTTCATCGCCACACACCAAACTGGTTACGGTACGGCGAATGTTACAGCGAAGTACTTCACCGTCGGGCGTTTCTACGTCGGCATGTTGGCCAAAGCGACTGACAACAACCCCCGGCTCCTGAGCACCGAGATTATCGCTATCGAATTCTGTAATGTTGGTGTCGGCTGAGCTTTCTTTGGCGCGTTGTAAGCGCTTTTGGTGGTTAGCTCGAATGCGTCGAGCTTGGCCTTTGGACAGTTTTTTCTTTTTTGCCACGCGGTCTCTGTACTTAGCTGGTCTAAACCTTTTTAAAAAAGCTTTAGGTCTATGAGTTAAGCTAATATGATATATCTTATTGCGTTAAACCGAAAGTAAAGCAGGGTTGGGCTGAGATGGCCGTGAATGATAAGAATTTAGTGTGGTTAGATTTGGAAATGACGGGATTAAACCCAGAGCATGACCGGATCTTGGAAATAGCGACCATAATTACCGACAGTGAGCTTAATATTCTTGCTCAAGGCCCGGTTATTGCCATTAAACAAAGTGATGAATTGCTCGATGGCATGGATGAGTGGTGCACCAACCAACACGGTAAGTCGGGGTTAACTGCACGGTGCAAAGCCAGTGAGGTGACGGAGCAAGAAGCCATGGCTGAAACCCTGGCATTTTTGGAGCAATGGGTGCCAAAAGGGGCCTCTCCCTTATGTGGTAATTCCATCGGCCAGGATCGCCGTTTTCTCGTACGTTATATGCCCGAGCTGGATAACTACTTCCACTATCGCAATATCGATGTCAGCACCATTAAAGAATTAGCACGACGCTGGCAGCCCGAGGTCCTCAATAAAGTAACCAAGCAGGGGTCACACCTGGCTTTGGACGATATTAAGGACTCGATCATGGAATTGCAGGTTTATCGTACAGAAATCTTCAAAATTTAAAAAATCCTAAAAAAGGGCTTGCAAACAAGGGGCAATATTGTAGAATCCTGCCCCGCTTAAGACGAACAGCTTTGTTTGTTATTTAAGCCCTAATGAAGCGGCACTAGCTCAGCTGCTAAAACGTTAGACGCAACCAGTTGCGCTCCAGCGGAAATTTTATGAGCGACCTTATGAAGCGGCACTAGCTCAGCTGGTAGAGCGCAACCTTGCCAAGGTTGAGGTCACGAGTTCGAACCTCGTGTGCCGCTCCAAATTTTCACTCGTTTAGCTCAACGTTTGAATCTCACTTCAGAGCATTTGTGAAGCGGCACTAGCTCAGCTGCTAAATTGCAAAGCCGCAACCTCAGGTTGCGACCAGCGATAAAACAAAGAGCGACCTATGAAGCGGCACTAGCTCAGCTGGTAGAGCGCAACCTTGCCAAGGTTGAGGTCACGAGTTCGAACCTCGTGTGCCGCTCCAATTTACTAACCTCTTGTCTCGGTAGTTAGTGAAAATCTCAGAGACCTATGAAGCGGCACTAGCTCAGCTGCTAAATTGCAAAGCCGCAACCTCAGGTTGCGACCAGCGATAAAACAAAGAGCGACCTATGAAGCGGCACTAGCTCAGCTGGTAGAGCGCAACCTTGCCAAGGTTGAGGTCACGAGTTCGAACCTCGTGTGCCGCTCCAATTTTCTTCCTAAAGATTTTTCAGATACACATACCCTTTTCTCTTTAACCAGTTCCCAATGTAGTTTTTGGTACTTTCTGCTGTTAATTATCCACCGGGATTTTTTGCTAATACTATTGTGTTAGCTGCTTAGGCGCTGCCTTGTTCGGAGCTCCGGTAAACTGATTCGCAATGGCTGTTGCTTTAATTTAATTGACTATAGTTACACAAAGCTTAAGTAAAAGAGTGTAGAGATGGCGGGGCAAAGGGTGTCAAAGTGCGGTGAAGCAAATACGGCGCGTGATTACGTGATGCAAATCGAACAGTTTGGTGAGCCGGCACAATTGGGTGCGGCCCTGATCGACACCGTGCAGGAGTTGGGATTACAAAGTAATGTCGAATTACGTTTAGGCGGCAAGGTGTTGCACCTGGCCCATACGGGGACATGCTCTCCCATCGTTATCGAACTATTTGATATGTTGAAAGGGCGGGGTCGCTTGCAGGAGTTTTCTCAACACCTATTGGTTAATTGTGACAAAGTCAGCCTGCTTATTTTGACTATGCCGGAGCAAGTGCCGCAACGCCATGCCAATCTTCGCGCGCAGTTGTGTGCCCTAGTGGAAGCTACCGATAAACGGTTATCCCAATTGTGTGGGGAGCGAGGCGCTGTTAGTTAGGGGGATGCTATGTGCCTCTAACTGCGCGTCTCGAACTACGCGTCCCGAACTAAACCTTTTTCCACGGCACGAATAAGGCGTTGGGTCTTCTTCTCGGTGCTAATAACCTTGACCTCTATGGCCTGTGCTTTGTTTTGCTGTTGTGTCAATGCCCAGTGAATATGCTCGCTAACCAGCTCATCGACCTCACTGAGTCGTGCCTCAAGGGCCTGCACTATGGTTTTATCATATGGGGCATTACCCAGAGCCACGGCAATATTGCGAAGCCAGCGCTGATGGCCAATGCGGCGTATCGGGCTGCCTTCGGTGTTCTTTAAAAAGGTTGCTTCATCCCAATTAAAGAGCGTAAGCAGGCTTTGATCGCGCAGTTGAGCCCGGGCATGAAAGTCTTGCTCGGCGGTAATTTGACCATAGCGATTCCAGGGGCAAATCAGCTGGCAATCATCACAGCCATAAATACGGTTGCCCATGGCCTGACGGTACCGCTCGGGAATGGCGCCTTTAAGTTCTATGGTCAGGTAGGAAATACATTTGCGGGCATCGACCACAAAGGGTTCAACTATGGCGCCGGTAGGGCACATGGTCATACAAGCCACGCAATTGCCACAGTCGCCCAGGCTGGCCTGGCGCTCGGCGGGGTCGTCCACGGGGAGGGGAATATCGACAAATAATTCACCCAAAAAGAACCAGGAGCCCGCCTGTTTGTCGATAATTAAACTGTGCTTGCCGGTAAAGCCCAGTCCCGCCTTGGCGGCTAGCTGACGCTCTAGCACCGGAGCCGAGTCGACAAAGGGACGAAAGCCAAGGTTTTCCACCTGTTCGCTTATGCGCTGACCTAGCTTCTTAATGCGGTTGCGCATAAGCTTGTGGTAATCGCGGCCCAGGGCGTAGCGACTGATATAGGCCAGGTTCGGGTCTTTTAAAGTTTTCGCAAAGCCTGCATCGGGGGGCAGATAGTGCATTTTCAGGGAGATCACCCGCTGCGTGCCCGGTACCAGTTCATCCGGGCGTGAGCGCTTGGTACCATGCTCGGCCATAAAGTTCATTTCGCCGTGATACCCTAAATCGAGCCAGCGTTGTAACTGGGCTTCATGCTGGCGCAAATCGATATCGCAGATTGCGGCATCGGCAAAACCCAGTTCGCTTGCCCATTGCTTAATTTGCTGGGCTAGTTCAGGATAATTGATAGTGTCTTGAGGCAAAAGTAAACAACCATGTATCTTAGCTACAGTACTAATTTACCACAGCAGGCTTATAGCCCCCAACAGTTAAGAGAAAACGAGGCGCAAGCAGCCAAGCACTGCGGCATCGGCATGACCGAGCTGATGGAAACGGCCGGTGGGTCCGTGGCGGCCTGGGTGCAGGCACATTACCCTAATAACCAGCGGGTACTGGTGGTGGTTGGCAGTGGCAATAATGGCGGCGATGGTTTTGTTGTTGCCGAGCAGCTAAAGCGTGCCGGTTATTCGGTGCAAGTGTGGCCACTGTTGTCTTTGGCTTATTTGGGTAGCGATGCCAAAGAAATGATGCGGCGCTATCTGCAGGGTGGAGGCGAGTGCGTAGCCAAGCCCAATCTGCACCAGTTCGAACTGATCATAGATGGCGTATTTGGTATCGGCCTAGATCGTCCGTTGAGCCAGGAGCTGCAAGATACCTTTACTCACCTCAATGAATTGCGTGCGGTGCGTATTGCCATCGATGTGCCCAGTGGGGTTAATGCCAAAAGCGGTGAAGTCTATCAAGGGGCGTTTGCCGCTCACCATACACTGACTTTTATCGGTTTAAAGCAGGGGATGCTCACCGGACGAGCCAAGGCGCAATGTGGCCTACTCTGGTTCGCCCCCCTTGGCGTGGATCAGGCTTTTGCCCATATCTGTATGCCTAAGGCGCGTCGTCTCGTTCATGAGGAGATGATGAGGAAGCGTCCGCAGCGCCAGCCCTGTGCCCATAAAAATAATGCTGGCCATGTGCTGGTGATAGGTGGTGGCCCAGGCATGGCCGGAGCCGCGCGTTTGGCCAGTGAGGCGGCGCTGCGCTGTGGTGCCGGCCTGGTCAGTGTGGCCACCCACCCGGATAATGTGATAGCGGTCTTGCAGGGGCGCTATGAGCTGATGGTACATGGGGTAAAGAAAAGCGAGCAGCTGACGCCACTCATCGACAAGGCATCGGTGCTGGTTGTGGGGCCTGGGCTGGGACAATGCTCCTGGGCCCGGGAGATGCTCGAGCAAGTGTTAAAGCTTGGCAAGGATAAAATTAAGGTGATCGATGCCGATGCCCTTAACTTACTGGCTCAGCATCCTCAGGAGCTGGGCTCGGCGGTGCTGACACCTCATCCTAAAGAAGCTGCCAGGCTATTAAGGACATCCGTGGTCGAGGTCGAAGCCAATCGTTTTGATGCTCTCAGAGAACTGGCAAAACGTCATCAAGCAACCGTATTGTTAAAGGGGCCGGGTACCTTGATCGGCTGTGAGCAAAGGCTGTGGATCAACAGCAGTGGCAGCGAGGTACTAGCGAGCGCTGGGATGGGTGATGTATTATCTGGTATTATAGCTGCTTTGTTAGCCCAGGGACTCAGTGTCCAGGATGCCACATGCCTTGGTGCATACTTGCATGGTTTTGCTGCCGAACAGGCGGCGGCGCAAGGTGGCAAGGGGCTACTAGCCAGCGATTTATTCCCAGTTTTAAGAGCATTAGTAGGATAAGCAACAGATGAGTCATGTATATCACCAGTATCTAGCCGATGAAGCGGCCACAGTGGCCTTTGGCAATACCCTCGCCAAGTTGGTGGCAGGTGGTGTGGTGATTTATCTCTATGGCGATCTGGGGGCCGGTAAAACCACCTTGAGTCGGGGGCTGGTGCAAGGGCTGGGCCATAAAGGCAAGGTTAAGAGTCCCACCTATACCTTGGTGGAACCTTATGAGCTACCCGAGGTCAATATATATCATTTTGATTTATATCGATTAGCTGATCCCGAAGAGCTGGAATTTATGGGGATCAGGGATTATTTTGATGACAATGCCGTGTGTATTCTAGAGTGGCCAAGTAAGGGTGCCGGGGTGATCCCTCGCGCCGATTTAAAAATCACGTTAGAGTACAACGGAGAGGCGCGTGAGATCAGCATTCTTGCCGACACCGAGCGAGGCGCTGACATAGTAACGAAGTTAAAAGGCAATGCTTAGAACAATTACAACCGCGAGCAAAATTACCTTAAGTTGCATACTACTGCTGTGGGCTGCGGCCGTTTCGGCCCAGAATAAAATTGAAGGCGTACGGGTGTGGCCGTCGCCGGATAGCACCCGCATTGTATTCGATATGGCCGAAAAGCCGGATTACAGCTTCTTTATGTTGAGTAATCCGCGGCGGCTGGTGGTCGATATTAATAACACTGCCCGACATAGCGATTTTCCAAGCATAGAAAAAAAACACCAGCTTGTTGATGTGATCCGTGCCAGCAAGCCAAAAAAAGCCGGTTCCACCCGGGTTGTTTTTGAGCTGCTTAAACCGACAAAACCGGTACTCTTTGCTCTGGCGCCGACCGGCCCCTATAAAGACCGCTTGGTGATCGATTTATACGATAAAAGCGATGGCCAGAGTGTCGAAAAGACTCCTAAAAATCGTCTACTTGAAACGAATCGCGACATAGTGATCGCCATCGATGCCGGTCATGGCGGTGAAGATCCGGGCTCCATCGGCCCAAGTGGCACCTATGAAAAAGACATCACCCTGAAAATTGCCAAACGTCTGGAGCGCTTGATCAATGCCGAGCGTGGTATGAAGGCGTATTTAGTGCGCAGTGGTGATTACTTTATCAAGGTCAACTCGCGTAGCGCTAAGGCGCGTGAGCGCAAGGCCGATTTCCTGGTTTCCATTCATGCCGATGCCTTTACCAGTCCTCAGCCTAGAGGCGCATCGGTGTGGGTGCTGTCACTGCGCCGCGCCAATTCTGAAATTGGTAAATGGATTGAGGACAGGGAAAAACACTCCGAATTACTCGGTGGTGCAGCCGATGTAATTCGTGATACCGCCAGTGAAAAATATTTGGCGCAGACCTTGCTCGATATGTCTATGGATCATTCCATGAAAACCGGCTTTAAGGTCGCCGAGGAGACGGTTAAAGAGCTCAGCAAGGTAGCGAAAATGCATAAGCGCTATCCACAAGCAGCGAGCCTGGGGGTATTGAAGTCACCGGATATTCCGTCGATCCTGGTGGAAACCGGCTTTATCTCCAACCCACACGAAGAGCGCTTGTTGCTGTCGGCGGGGCACCAGGAAAAACTGGCGCAAGCGGTATTTAAGTCGATCCGCGGGTATTATCAACAAAACCCACCGGATGACTCCCTGTTCGCCACCATTAAGGCGCAGAGTCCAACGCGTCATAAGATTTCTCGCGGCGAGTCGTTAAGCGTGGTCGCTAGTCGTTACGGCGTTTCGGTAAACGCCCTTAAGCAGGTAACAAACTAAAATCAGATCGGGTCTATATCGGCCAGGTACTGACCATTCCCAGCACCTAAGAGAGCTTATGAGCATAGAGATATTACCGGCGCGTTTGGCTAACCAAATTGCCGCCGGTGAGGTTGTTGAGCGTCCCGCCTCGGTGGTTAAAGAGTTGGTTGAAAACAGCCTGGATGCCGGCGCCACGCGTATTCGTATCGACATTGAGCGCGGCGGCCATAAGCTTATTCGCATTACCGATAACGGCAGTGGAATTGCAAAAGACGAGCTCACGCTAGCGTTATCGCGCCATGCCACCAGTAAGCTAAAAAGTCTCGATGATCTGGAAAATATTTGTTCGCTGGGTTTTCGTGGCGAAGCCCTGGCGTCTATCAGTTCGGTATCTCGGCTCACGCTGAAATCCAAGCCGGCGGCGCAAACCGAGGCTTGGCAGGCATTTGCCGAGGGCCGGGATATGGCGGTGCAGGTTCAGCCGACGGCTCACCCCGACGGCACCAGCATCGAAGTGAAGGATTTGTTTTTTAATACGCCGGCGCGACGTAAGTTTTTACGCACCGAAAAAACCGAGTTCAACCATATTGACGAGCTGCTCAAGCGTATCGCCTTAAGTCGCCTTGATATCGCCCTGACGTTAACGCACAACGGCAAGGTGGTCCGCCAATATCGTCCGGTGAGCGAAGAACAGGCGGTTAAACGCATTGCTCAAGTCGCAGGTAAAGGGTTTGCGGAGCAAGGAATGCATTTGCAAAGCGGCGAACAGGGCCTGTACTTGCATGGTTGGATCATGCCTCAGGAAACCCAAACCGAGCCACAATACACCTATGTCAATGGTCGGATGATGCGCGACAAGCTGATCCTTCATGCGATTCGTCAGGCCTTTGAAGAGCATGTGGGTGCCACCCATGTGCCGGCGTTTGTACTGTATTTAGAAATCGACCCCCGCCAGGTGGATGTGAATGTGCATCCGGCTAAACATGAGGTACGCTTTCATCAGGCGCGTTTGGTGCATGACTTTATTTTACAGGCGGTGCAGCAGTTAATCACCACCGAGCAAAGCCTGTTTGCTGGGCAAGAAGCAGTGGCGCAACCCCAAGCCGCCAGTTCGCCAGCACACTCAGGCGATTATCCGAAATCCCATTTGCAGCCACAGCTTAGGCAGCCGCAACATGAGGCTCAGTCATGGGGCTCGGCAGCCTCTGCATCTCCTCGGGTGTCTTCAGGTGGTGGAGTCGCTAATAGTGGCTACGCCAGTTCTGCTCCCAAGGCGGCGCAAATCGAGCAAGCTAATCGCTTTTACCAAGGGATTAGCGAGGTGCAAGCGCACGGTTTTACTCAGGCCGCACAGCAGGTAGCGCCCATAGCGGGGGCGGCGGTAACGGGTCAACATGTTGAAATTCTGCCTTTGCATATGGGCCGCTGTGCCTTTAGCCAAGGGGGCGAATTGTATCTCGGAGATTGGCGCTCTGTGTTGTTACCCGCCTGGCAGCAACAGCTGCAAGAAGATGCACAGTTGCCCGCCAGAGCGCTCCTACTGCCGGTGCGAGTAGCCATCAACAATGAAGAATCTACCCGGCTGGCACAGTGCCAGTCCTGGTTGGCGGTGCTGGGGTTTGATCTGGAACTGGCAAAACAGCATGTCATGGTCAAACGCCTGCCGAGCTGCTTGTATAGCCTGGATGCCAAAGAGGTGGTCGAGCGCCTGTTAGCGGCGCCGCTGAGTGAAAAAGACGGTGAGCAACCCTGGCTACAATGGCTGTTAACCCAGGTGCCGGCGGCCTATTTTGATGGCAATGATTTTCTGGGGTGGCAGTTGCAACTGCAAAAATGCCCAGAGATTATGCAGCGTTTACAGCAAAAAGCCGTTAAAATAGACGTATCCGAGTACCTCAACCAAATAAGCGTTTAAAGTTCTGTGAGTACACTGCCAGTTATTTTTTTAATGGGGCCAACGGCCTCGGGGAAAACCGACCTCGCCATCGAGCTATGCCAGCATTTTGATACCGAAGTGATCAGCGTTGACTCGGCCCTGGTATATAAGGGCATGGACATAGGCACGGCCAAACCCAATGCCGAAGAGCTGGCAAAGGCGCCGCATCGATTGATCGACATCATCGACCCGGCCGAAAGCTACTCCATGGCGGATTTTCGCAGTGATGCCCTGGCTCATATCAAAGAGCTGCATAGCCAAGGCAAGGTGCCCTTATTGGTTGGCGGTACCATGATGTATTTCAAAGGCTTACTTGAGGGGTTGTCGCCCCTTCCCGAGGCCGATGACGCGGTGCGTGCACAACTGGAAACCGAAGCCAAGGAACAAGGCTGGCCGGCATTGCATCAGCAGCTGCAGGAGATCGATCCTCAGGCCGCGGCAAAGATAAACGCCAACGATTCGCAGCGTATTAACCGCGCCTTAGAAGTTTTTCGTATAAGTGGTAAAACCATCACGGAGCTGCAGCAAACCAAGGCACAAGCTCTTGATTTTCCTGTTTATCAGTTTGCGATTGCGCCAAGTGATCGCAAGGTGTTGCACCAGCGCATAGAGAAAAGATTCAAAATTATGCTGGAGCAGGGGTTTGAAAATGAAGTTTTGTCCTTATATAACAGGAATGATTTACACCCTGATTTGCCCTCGATACGTTGTGTCGGCTATAGACAAATGTGGGATTACATCGCCGGTGAAATTGACTATGATGAGATGGTTTTTCGCGGCATTGCGGCAACCCGCCAGTTAGCAAAGCGCCAGCTAACCTGGTTGCGCGGTTGGCCGGACCTCACCTGGCTTGAAAGTGGGGATAGAGAAAACTTGCAACGTATAGTAAGTTCGCTAAGCTAATATTATTGGGACGATTTTTCTTTTAAGTATGTTCCAGATATAGTTACATAATAACACCTAAAAACTAAGGAAAATAACAATGGCAAAAGGCCAATCGTTACAAGACCCATTTTTGAATGCGTTACGTCGTGAACGTGTTCCTGTTTCTATCTTTTTAGTTAACGGCATTAAACTGCAAGGCAAAATTCAGTCATTTGACCAATTTGTAATCTTGCTTGAAAACACAGTAAACCAAATGGTGTATAAGCACGCGATTTCGACCGTCGTGCCGGCCCGTTCAGTTAATTTCCACGGTGCGCAAGGAACAGACGCGCCTGAGTCAGAAGAAGGGAATTTTAATCAGTAGGAGCAGTGTGCTTGTTTGACCGTTATGAAGCCGGCGAACAGGCAGTCTTAGTACACATAGAGTTTCCCCATGAAGGTGATAGAGAAGACCTTCAAGAGTTGGAAATGCTGGTGTCTTCTGCAGGTGTTAGTAGTCTGATGGTTGTGCAAGGCAGCCGTCAGGCGCCACACCCTAAGCTATTCGTCGGCACGGGGAAAGCAGAAGAAATCGCTGAGATTGTCCAATCCCACAACGCAGATGTCATTATATTCAATCACGAATTAAGCCCATCACAAGAGCGCAACCTAGAGAGAGTGTGCAAATGTCGCGTGCTCGATAGAACCGCGTTGATTTTAGATATTTTCGCCCAACGGGCGCGTACCCATGAAGGTAAACTCCAGGTTGAGCTGGCGCAATTACGCCATATTTCCACCCGTTTGATCCGTGGTTGGACGCACTTGGAGCGACAAAAGGGGGGTATCGGTTTACGTGGTCCTGGTGAGACCCAGCTTGAGACCGACCGCCGTTTATTGCGTGCGCGTATTAAAAACATCCTTAAACGCCTGGATAAGGTAGCCAAGCAACGTGAACAGGGGCGTCGAGCTCGTAATCGTAACGAGATCCCCAGCGTGTCCTTGGTCGGTTACACCAATGCCGGTAAATCGACCCTGTTTAACCGCCTTACCGAGTCGGATGTGTACGCCGCGGATCAGCTTTTCGCAACTCTGGACCCGACTTTACGGAAACTGGAAGTGCCGGATATCGGCAGCGTGATCCTTGCCGATACCGTGGGCTTTATTCGCCACCTGCCTCATGACCTGGTCGCGGCCTTTAAAGCCACCCTGACCGAGACCCGTGAAGCGGATCTGCAACTGCATGTGATCGATGCCGCCGACTCGCGGCGTAAGGAAAACATTGAGCAGGTGCAAGAAGTGCTTGAGGAGATCGGCGCTAGCGAAATTCCTCAGCTGTTGGTGTACAACAAAATTGACCAACTCGAAGATGTTGAGCCGCGTATCGACAGAGACGATGAAGGCAAACCGCGACGGGTTTGGCTATCGGCGCAGCAAGGTCAGGGGGTTGACCTGCTGAAACAGGCGATCAGTGAATTGCTGGCCAAGCAAATGCTCAATACCCTGCTGTGTGTACCGCCGAGCCAGGGACGTTTGCGTGGGGCTCTGTACAACCTCAATAGCATCAATAAAGAAGACTATGATGAGCATGGCAATTGGTTGTTGCAGGTGAATGTACCCATGAGCGATTGGAATAAGCTGAAAAAGGAAATCGGCGAACAAATCGATAGCTACCTTACTTAGCATTGGAAAATACGCTAAAGTAGCACCAGTAAAGATTTTCTTGTGTCATATGCGTGGTCGAACTCGGCTACAGCATGTGACAACGCAGGTAATGCTGAGCTAGCATTACCCCGAGTAACGAATATTGACAACTATGGAGTAGAGCTATGGCCTGGAACGAGCCGGGTAACAATGGCAACGGCAAAGACCCTTGGGACAATAAAGGTGGTCGCGACCAAGGCCCACCGGATTTAGACGAGGTACTGAAAAAGTATTCCGATAAGTTTGGCGGTCTGTTTGGCGGCAACAAGGGCGGTAACCGAGGTGGTGGCGTCGGTGGCGCCGGCATCTTTATTGTGGTGATCATTGCACTGATTATTTGGGCCTTGAGCGGCTTTTACACGGTAAAAGAAGCGGAACGTGGCGTGGTCTTACAATTCGGTAAGTTCGCCCGTATCGCCGAGCCGGGCCTGCGTTGGAAAGCAACCTTTATCGAAAACGTGATCCCCGTTGATATTGAAGCGGTACGTTCGCTGTCGGCGTCTGGCTTTATGCTGACCGAAGACGAGAACGTGGTAAGCGTTGAATTCGAAGTGCAGTATCGCGTCGTGGACCCGTATCTTTACAAGTACAGTGTTACCGATGCCGATCACAGCCTACAGCAAGCGTTGGATAGTGCGCTGCGTTATGTAGTCGGCCATGCGGAGATGGATCAGGTCTTGACCACAGGGCGTGAGCTGGTGCGTCAAAGCACCTGGGAAGAGCTGAACGGTATTATCGAGCCTTACAACCTAGGTTTAGTGGTTACCGATGTGAACTTTAAGGATTCACGTCCGCCAGCGGAAGTAAAAGATGCTTTCGATGACGCCATTGCCGCGCAGGAAGACGAAGAGCGTTTTATTCGTGAAGCGGAAGCTTATGCCCGTGAGATTGAACCTCGTGCCCGCGGTCGCGTTACGCGTATGACCCAGGAAGCAGAAGCCTATCGTGAGCGTGTAACCCTGGAAGCTCAGGGTGAGGTAGCGCGTTTTGAAAAGCTGTTACCTGAGTATCAAAGCGCTAAGCAGGTAACACGCCAGCGTTTGTATATTGATGCCATGGAGCAGGTGCTAGGCAACAGCTCTAAAGTCTTGGTTGACGTTGAAGGCGGCAACAACATGATGTATCTGCCTTTGGATAAAATCATGGAGCAGCATTCGTCAGGTAAAAAAGTAACTTTACCAAATTCCAATACCATCCAGGATTTACGTAACAAGCTAGGCACTAATTCATCGCAAAACAGCCAGGTAAATTCTGCCAACGACCGTTTTGCTAAAGACCGCTTTAATGGAGGACGATAAGTGAGAAATTTTAGTTTAATCCTCATTATTGCCGCAGTGCTCTTGTCTTTCTCTTCGGTATTTGTGGTACCGGAAGGACAAAGAGCCATTGTTTTGCTGTTTAGCAAGGTGCAAAAAGACGACAGTGACAATGCCGTGGTTTACGAGCCTGGCCTACACTTTAAGGTGCCTTTTGTTGCCCAGGTGCGTAAGTTGGATGCCCGTATTCAGACTTTGGATGGTACGCCGGATCGCTTCGTAACCAGTGAGAAAAAAGACTTGATCGTTGATTCTTATGTGAAGTGGCGTGTTCAGGACTTCAGTGATTATTACCTGCGTACGCGCGGTGATAAGAACTATGCCGAAACCCTGCTTAAGCAGAAGGTGAATAACGGTCTTCGTACCAACTTTGGTGCCCGCACCATTCGCGAAATTGTCTCTGGTGAGCGTAGCGAGTTAATGGCCGATGCCCTGGTGCAAGCCTCTGAAAGCGCGAAAGAGTTGGGTATTGAAGTGCTTGATGTACGCGTTAAGCAAATCAACCTGCCGGACGAAGTGAGCAGTTCAATTTACCAGCGTATGCGCGCCGAGCGTACCGCGGTAGCTAAAGAACACCGCTCACAGGGTCAGGAAAAAGCCGAAGAGCTGCGCGCCGAAGTCGATCGTCGTGTAACGGTCATGCTGGCGGATGCCGAGCGTAATGCCCGTTCTGTGCGCGGTCAGGGTGATGCCCAGGCGGCAAAAATTTACGCCGAAGCCTACAATAAAGATCCTGAGTTTTTCGGATTCGTGCGTAGCCTTGATGCGTATAAAAACACCTTTAAAGATAAGCAAGACGTGATGGTTATCGAGCCGAACAGCGAATTCTTCAAATATATGAAGAATGCATCGGCGCAATAATCGCTCTTGTTAGAAAAGCCCTGAGACCTTGTCTTGGGGCTTTTTTTTGCCTCGGGAGGACATATGAATTGGCAATTATTTTTAAGCGCGGTGGCATTGATGCTGATATTTGAAGGCTTGGGTCCGGCGTTATTTCCAAGAAAATGGCGAGCTTATCTATTACAGATTGTTCAAAGTGATGAGCGTACCCTAAAGGTGACCGGCATCATTTTAATCCTTGTTGGTGCGCTGTTATTTCACTTTGTCCAATCGGACTAGCCCCCTGAGCTAAAAGTAAAAATACTATTAGCGGAAAAAATAGCCAAAACGGGGTGATCTATGGCCCTCTTTTCTGATAAAATCTGCGCCTAATTTTTTCTAAGTGAATTTGCAATGGGTAAAAACGTCGTTGTATTAGGCACCCAGTGGGGTGACGAAGGGAAAGGGAAGGTTGTTGACCTTCTTACAGATAAAGCATCTTTAGTAGTACGCTACCAGGGTGGTCACAATGCTGGTCACACGCTAGTGATTAATGGTGAGAAAACCGTACTGCACTTGATCCCATCGGGTGTACTGCGTGACAACGTTAAATGTATCATCGGTAACGGTGTAGTACTTGCTCCTGACGCTTTAATGCGAGAGATCGGCATGCTTGAAGAGCGTGGCGTACCAGTGCGTGAGCGTCTTCTTATTTCTGAAGCTTGTCCGCTAATTTTGCCTTATCACGTAGCACTTGATGTTGCGCGTGAAAAAGCACGTGGCGATAAAGCCATTGGTACTACCGGTCGTGGTATCGGTCCTGCCTATGAGGACAAGGTAGCACGTCGTGGTTTACGTGTAGGTGATTTGTTCAACCCAGAGCAATTTGCTAACAAGCTGCGCGAGATTCTTGAGTACCACAACTTCACTTTAGAAAATTATTACAAGGTTGAGCCTGTCGACTTCCAAAAGACCTACGACGATGCCATGGCTGTGGCTGAAATCCTTAAGTCTATGGTTGTTGATGTTACGGAAATGCTAGACCAAGCACGTAACAACGGCGAGCACATCTTGTTTGAAGGTGCACAGGGTACCCTGCTTGATATCGACCACGGTACTTACCCGTATGTTACTTCTTCAAACACCACTGCCGGTGGTGTGGCGACCGGTGCCGGTTTTGGCCCACTAAACCTAGACTACGTATTGGGTATCGTGAAAGCGTACACCACACGTGTAGGTTCAGGTCCATTCCCTACCGAGCTATACGATGGCCTTGATAAGCAAGACCCTGTTGGTAAGCACCTTGGTGAGAAAGGTCACGAGTTTGGCGCGACAACGGGTCGTCTACGTCGTACTGGTTGGTTCGATGCCGTGGCTATGCGCCGTGCGGTACAAATCAACAGCATCTCAGGTTTCTGTATGACCAAGCTTGACGTACTTGATGGCCTAGAAACCATTAAGATCTGTACTGGCTACCAGCTTGAAGATGGCACGGTTACTAATGTGACTCCACTCGCCGCCGAAGGCTACGAGAAGGTAACGCCGGTCTACGAAGAAATGCCAGGCTGGAGCGACAACACCTTTGGTGTGACTCGCGTTGAAGATCTGCCAAAAGCGGCGATCGATTACATCAAGCGTATCGAAGAAATCACAGGTGTACCTGTAGATATCATCTCAACTGGTCCTGACCGTGTTGAGACCATGATCGTACGCAACCCATTCGGTGAGTAATTACCAAATGCGTTAAGAAAAAGCTGCTTCGGCAGCTTTTTTTGTGTCTAAGGCTAAAATTATGGCACCGCTTTTGCTGTAAAATGGCGACTATGCGAGAAATTGTCAAAGGAGCGTTATGCGTTTTTTACTTATCAGTTGTGTTCTAATAGCCATGACCTTAGGTGTGGCCCGTGCCGCAGAGCCTTTGGAAGCGGTACAGCTTTATACCCAGGATGAACTGGTAAAGCTCATTCGTAAAAATGCACATTTAAAACGTATCAAAGACGATGATTGCCAACTGGTGCAAGATATTGCCGCCCGGGCCAGCAAGATGCAGCTACCGACCTATCAATTCCTCTATGGTGACATGCTCGCCTATAACGTCTGTGTTGAGCGGGATGTGGAGTTAGGGGTGTACTATATGCGTCAGGCCGCCGAGCAGGGTCTGGCCGAGGCGCTGGAGCAACTGGGGCGCTATTATGATATCGGCCGCCTGGTGCAAGCGGACAAGGCCACGGCCATTATCTATTTACGTGAAGCCGCCGCTCAGGGTAATTTGCGGGCAAAAATGCGTTTGGTGAAACTTTATAATCAAGGCTATGGCAGCCCACACGATTATGAGGATGCCTATCGCTGGCTCTTCCATGCTTCCGTGGCGGATAGGGGGCAGCATAAAAAAATCACGCAGCAATTGGCTCTGCTTGCTAAAAAAATGCCGGACTCTGTGGTTGCCAGAGCGCGTTTACCCGTGGATAACTAGTGTCTTTGCTGCGGGTAAGAGCATCAATTTGCTGTAAAAGTCTAATCGACCCAAAACTTTAACAGTAATTCCCTGTTGCCTTTTTCTTATATGGGTTAAAATAACAGCATAAATCATAGTATAAGTTAATGAATGACCAAACAGGATCCATACCTCGATAGAGAACAGCAAAAATACGACAATCCCGTCCCCAGCCGAGAGTTTATTCTCGACCACATAAAAAAACGCTCTAAACCCGCCACCTTTAGCCAACTTTGTAGTGAACTTGATGTTTTCGAAAGTGATCGTCAAATCGCTTTTAAACGTCGCTTACGCGCAATGGAACGTGAAGGCCAGGTGCATTTTAATAAGCATAAGTGTTATGTCATCCCCGATGATAGCGGCCTAGTTAAAGGCAAGGTGATCGGTCACCGTGACGGCTTTGGCTTTTTACAGGTAAAGGGTGAGCCCAAAGACTGGTTTATTCCGCGCCATCAAATGAATCTAGTGCTCCATGGTGACGTGGTGCTGGCTAAGGCCAGCTCGCGCGGTCAGGGGGGCAAAGTAGAAGCGCGTATCGTCCGAGTGCTGGAAAATGAACGGGCGCCGATTATAGGTCGTTATTTTGTTGAGCACGGTATGGCCGTGGTGGTACCCGAAGATCCCCGCCTGACGCAAGACATTATCGTTTTGCCGGGGGCGGAAAAGGGCGCCCGTCATAATCAAATGGTGCAAATCGAGATCACCCAAAACCCCACGCGTCATATGAATGCGGTGGGCAAGGTCACCGAAGTGCTGGGCGATCACCTGGCGCCGGGTATGGAAATTGAAGTGGCGCTGCGCAATTATGAAATTCCTCATCAATGGCCTGAGGCCGTTGAGCAGCAGGTTGCGCCTCTGGGTGAGTTTGTTGACGAAAAAGATAAGCAAGGGCGCATCGACTTACGTCATCTGCCGCTGGTTACCATAGACGGTGAAGATGCTCGCGATTTCGATGATGCCGTGTATTGTGAGCGCAATAAATCCGGGGGCTGGCGCCTCTGGGTGGCCATTGCCGATGTGTCTCACTATGTGCGAAAAGGCTCACCACTGGATTTGGAAGCAATCAATCGTGGTAACTCGGTGTATTTCCCCGAGCAGGTGATCCCCATGTTGCCGAAAGTGCTTTCCAACGGCTTGTGTTCCTTAAACCCTAAAGTTGATCGCCTCTGTATGGTGGCGGAAATGACGGTTTCAGATGCGGGTAAGCTTTCCGGCTATCGTTTTTACGAAGCGGTGATGAACTCCCACGCACGTCTAACCTATACCAAGGTACACGGTATTTTAGAGGGCGATGAACGCCTGTGCGAAGAATACGCGCCTTTGGTAGGTTATTTAAAAGACCTACAGCAAATGTATATGGCATTAAAGGCGGCTCGTCAGCAGCGTGGTGCCATCGAGTTTGATACCCTGGAAACCCGTTTTGTTTTTAATGCCCATCGCAAAATAGACTCCATTGTGCCCGTGGTGCGCAACGATGCGCATATGCTGATCGAAGAGTGTATGATCCTCGCGAACGTCGCCGCGGCGCGGTTGTTAGAAAAGCATGAAGCCAGCGCCCTTTATCGGGTGCACGATGAACCGGACAGTGAGAAACTGGGTCATTTCCGGGAGTTTTTAGGCGAGCTGGGTGTCGAGCATCCTTTCGGCGAATCGCCGGAGCCTGGAGAGATCACCGCGGTTATCAATAAGCTGGCCGAGCGTCCGGAAATCGAGCTGGTGCAAACCATGCTGTTGCGGGCTATGAAGCAGGCGGTATATCAAGCCGATAATATTGGTCACTTTGGTTTAGCCTTGCCTGCCTATGCACACTTTACTTCACCGATACGTCGTTATCCTGACTTGGTTGTGCACCGTGCCATTAAGGCAATTTTAAAGTCTCAGGGTCAGCAAACCAGCGGTGAGCATATTTACACCGCCGATGAAGCGGACAAGCTTGGTGAGCAATGCTCCATGACCGAGCGTCGTGCCGATGATGCCACCCGCGAAGTGGCGGATTGGCTAAAATGTGAATACATGCAAGATCATGTGGGCATGCAGTTCGGGGGGGTCATTTCCTCGGTCACCAATTTTGGTGTGTTTGTACGCCTGGATCACCTGCAGATTGACGGCCTGGTGCACATTGCCAGTTTAGGCGACGAGTTCTTCCATTATGACGGTGCCAAACACTGCTTGGTGGGCGAGCATACCAACAAGGTTTATCGTATGGGCGATAAGGTGCGCGTACAAGTGGCATCGGTATCCCTTGAAGAGCGTCGTATTAATCTGGTGTTAGCCAGCGAAGGCGAAGACAGATACAGTCGCCGTCGCGCCAAGCCTTCGGTGCGCGAACAGCTAAAATCAGGGGAGATCCCCAGCAACGGCAAGAAGCCAAAGCCCGGGAGCAAGGCGACAGCCAAATCCGGCTCCAAGGCGGCGGGCAAAGGCAAGCCTAAAAAGGGCGGTGAAAAAGACAAAAAGGGGGCCGTGGCGAGAAAAGCCAAGGCCAATAAGGCAAAGAAAAAGCAGCGGGCAGGCAAGGGCGCGCGCAAAAAAGCAAAATAGTAGAGAGTGTTTGTGAGTAACGAACTAATTTTTGGCTTTCACAGCGTTGAAGCCATTTTAAGCAAAGAGCCGGAGCGCTTTTTAGAGATTTATGCGCTTAAAGGCCGCGAAGATAAGCGCCTCAATGACGTGATTAACCAGGCGCGTAAGTTTGGTATCTCAATCCAGTTTATGCAGCGTAAGGCTCTGGATGACAAGGCTAAAGGCGAGCAGCACCAGGGCATCATTGCCCGTGTACGTGCTGGTAAACAGTATAGCGAAAAGGATCTGGACGATATCATCAAGCGCGAACAAACGCCGTTTTTGTTGGTGCTCGATGGCATTACCGATCCGCATAACCTGGGGGCCTGTTTGCGTAGCGCCGATGCCGCCGGTGTACATGCGGTAGTCGTGCCAAAAGATAAATCAGCCAAGCTCAATGCCACGGCTCGCAAGGTGGCCTGTGGTGCTGCGGAAACCGTGCCATTAGTCCAGGTCACTAACCTGGCTCGTACCCTGCGTGAAATTAAAGACGCGGGCGTATGGGTAGTGGGCACCGCCGGTGAAACGGATACCACCTTGTTTGAAGCAAACCTCGCTGGCCCGATTGCCGTGGTGATGGGGGCCGAAGGCGATGGTATGCGCCGATTAACCCGTGAGCACTGCGATGTGTTAGTGAAAATTCCCATGGTGGGCACGGTTTCCAGTCTCAATGTATCGGTGGCTACCGGTATCAGCTTGTTTGAAGTGCTGCGTCAACGCAATTCATAAGGCTGTGCGAAAGCCCGGAGGTGCGGTTGGCCTGCAATAGGCCGCCTCGCCGTAGGGCTTGTTACCCACCTCCCGGCAGGCCTGTCAGGCGGCCCCAATAAAAGCTAAAAATCTCACCTTTTTTCCGCGCTTTTTGCATGGCTTTAAGTTGCTTAATTTGCCAACAATGCGTAGAATACGCGCTCATTTCGACCGTTTAACATTAATTCCTTGCCTTAAACCGAGTGGTCGAAACG
Organism: Pseudoalteromonas sp. T1lg48; assembly: GCF_002964785.1. Lineage (GTDB taxonomy): Bacteria > Pseudomonadota > Gammaproteobacteria > Enterobacterales > Alteromonadaceae > Pseudoalteromonas. Next base: position 216,663 of record NZ_PQCC01000001.1, on the reverse strand, counting down.
GTGGAAGGCTATATTAACCGTAAGGAATACCCATGCGTCATTACGAAATCGTATTCATGGTTCATCCAGATCAAAGTGAACAAGTAGCTGGTATGATCGAGCGTTATACTGGTTCTATCACTGAAGCTGGCGGTAAAATTCACCGTCTAGAAGACTGGGGCCGTCGTCAACTGGCTTACCCAATCGAAAAGCTTCACAAAGCACACTATGTTCTAATGAACGTTGAAGCACCAACTGAAGTAATCAACGAGCTTGAAACTTCTTTCCGCTACAACGATGCAGTGCTACGTAACCTAGTTATGCGCACTAAAGATGCAGTAACTGAAGCTTCTCCTCTTGCTAAAGAAGAGAAAAAAGAAGCTGCTGAAGCTTAATCGTTCTGCGTGGTTGTAATGGCTGATACGCCTAGTGAGCAAGCGCTCAACTTAGTCGAACTTGGTGGCATTATTTGTAAGGCCCCAAAATTCAGTCAAAGCCCGGCCGGTGTACCACACTGTATTTTCGTGCTTGAGCATCGTTCAATACAGTTAGAAGCACAACTTAACCGACAAAGTTATGTTCGCATTCAAGTGGTCGCAAGCGGCAAAGAGCTTCAACCTGCAACACAATATTTGCAAGTTGAGCAACAGGTACGAGTCAGGGGATTTTTAAATCGCCACCAAGGCCGAAATGGCCTTAGTCAACTGGTACTGCACGCTCAGCAAATTGAAAGAATTAATTGAGGAAAATACTCATGGCACGTTACTTCAGACGTCGTAAGTTCTGCCGCTTCAAAGCGGAAGGCGTACAACAAATCGATTATAAAGATCTAGCTACTCTTAAAAACTACGTTACAGAAAGTGGCAAAATCGTACCTAGCCGTATCACAGGTACTAGCGCTAAGTATCAGCGTCAGCTAGCAACCGCTATCAAGCGTGCTCGCTACCTAGCCCTTCTTCCATACACTGACTTACACAAGTAAGCAGCGGATTAACAGTTTTTAAAAGGTGTAGAGACATGCAAGTTATTCTACTAGACAAGATCGCAAACCTAGGTGGCCTAGGTGACCAGGTTTCAGTTAAATCTGGTTTCGCACGTAACTTCCTTTTCCCGAAAGGTAAGGCAGTTCCTGCAACTAAAGTTAACATCGAAACTTTCGAAGCACGTCGTGCTGAGCTTGAAGCGAAAATCGCTGAAGAGCTAGCTGCTTCACAAGCACGCGCTGAGAAGCTTGAAGCACTTGCAGAAGTGACTCTTGTTTCTAAAGCAGGTGACGAAGGTAAACTATTTGGTTCAATCGGTACTCGTGACATCGCTGACGCGATCTCTGCAACTGGTATCGAAGTAGCTAAATCAGAAGTTCGCCTACCTACCGGTACTATCCGTGAAACAGGTGAATTCGACGTAGCAATCCAGGTTCACTCAGAAGTTACTGCAACTATCAAAGTGATCGTTATTGCTGAAGCTTAATCGTCGATTAGCTTTATGTGAAAAACCGCGCCAAGGCGCGGTTTTTTTATGCCTGTTTTTAGCGCAGGCTTTGCCGCCAAGGACGGCGGTACTAGGGTAACGCAGGAGCAGTTACCTAGCATCCTGACAATGTCGTTGGGCCGCCGACAATGCGGTTGTAGGTTGGTGCTTTGCGCCGACAAAGGTGTCTTTGGATAGATCTTGTCGCGTTGGGTGAGCGCGTTAAGAAAATAGTCCGGTGGACTATTTTTAACAAGCGAACGCCTTGAGCCAGAGAGAGGCCGGGGACGGCAACTTGAGATACAAATCACCTTAGGTGCAAGTGATTCATCCATGAAGCTGGGCTCCTGTCGGCATCCATGCCTCCACCTCCGTGAGCTGCGAAGCAAGGCTTCGGTCACCCGTCGCCCTCGCTCTCAATGACACACTCCACAACAAAACCTGATTTCTACAGCGCGAATTCAAACGGGAGATCGATACCTGTTAGTTTTGAGATTTCCTATAGGCCTCTAAGTGCCAAACTCGGAAGTAGAGCAATCATCAACTCCGCCCAATTGAGCAGAGTGTTCCTGAGCGATCAATCCCGCTATGCAGACTCGCGAAGCCATACAAGGGCATTATTTAGATTGATTGTTTCGCTCAGATTAGAACCTGAACAGTACACCGGCAGAAAACAGATCAACGTCTTCGTCAATATCATACCACTCCCACTCAGCGACAATACTGAATTGGTCATTGAACATGTATTCAGCGCCGAGGCCATACAAAAGATCGCTGCCATCGTCATCAATTCCGGAAGCAGCTCCGCCTCCTTCGAGATCCCAAGTGATCATGCCAAACTTGCCGAACAGGCCAAAATGCTCATTGAGTGGTAGCTTGCCCTTCGCAGCGAGTGACCACCCGTCTACTGCGGCGCTGACTTTCGAACCGTCTATGGAACCATCGATCTCACCAAAATCCACCCAAGCGGCCTCAAACGCGAGGTTCGAATAGAACTCCCAACCACCGAAGATCTTCCTGCCGGTGTCCTCATCGTCGCAACTGGTGATACCGCTGCACGCATCGATGGTAGCTTGCCCGATGCTCGCCCCCGCGTAGAAGTCATTCTGTGCGACGGCATTACCCGTTATGCCCAACATCAACAAAATTGCGCCATTAAGTTTCGATTTTTTCATTACTTTCTCCGAGTCGAGTATAGATAGCGTAAATGTTACTCCAAAGTATATTTGTACTTACTAGGACAGTTATAACACGCCCATCCCTTTGTAAAATTGGTTTCCTGTATATGCGTGTCTCACTGATGTTTCCATACTTTTGTGATTAATTTCATGTGGGTACTGAAAATAATGTAGTCGAAGCGTCACGATCTGGAAAATTTTGGAGCGAGCAGGCAAGGTTGCTTTCTTAAGAATTTGCATCAAGAGCGACCATCCTAGCCACAAAGGTAATGTATTAAAAGACAATGGGAAAAAGTGATGGGGCCAGAGTTATTGATGTTGGAAAGCCGTTATGGACGGTAATTACCGTTTAAATAGATAATATGAGATGCTTCGAGCGTCTTCTCCTCGCTCAGTGCAGACACTAAGCTGATGTGAAGACTAGTCGATTCAAACTAACACTCTATCTCCATGGCTTGGGGGTGTTGAGGTGACGATGAAGGAGAGGTGTTCACCGTGTTTATTTTTGAGTTGGTGCGGTGTTTGGGCGGGGATGTGGATGCCTTGTTGAGGGTGTAATTCATACTCTTTACCGTCTACTTCGATGGTGGCGATGCCGCTGAGGACAAAGAAGAACTGTTCGGCATGTTCATGATAGTGAGAAACTTCTTCGCAACCTGGTGGCACGCATTCTTGAATAACGCTGAGGTTGGCAGATTTCACTAAATGCCAACCATCGCAGTTATCGCCCCAGGTGTAGTGCTCTGTATTTTCGGTAGTAACGGGTTTCATGCTATTCCTGAGTTAAATGTTTATGGCCAGCAGTCGCAGGGGAGGTCGGGTAGGTCGCAATTTTTTCCTCTACCCGCGCAGCTGGCGACATCGCATGCCGCGGATGGATCGCAGCAGTCATAGCCGTTGTCTTTCTTTTTGCGTTTATTCTTATCTTTTTTTTGGGCGTTTAGTTGTAGCGCGACATAGGCACTTTTGCACGCATGCATTCGTGTTCTGATTTTTTGGTATCCATGCCAGACACCATCTTTTTTGACGATGTCTAACACTGCGGTAGAACAGGACGTTCCTTTGTGCAGGCAGGCATGCGCACAGCGAAACCCTTTGTAGGGAGAAATAAAGCGCTGATAGAAGCGTATAAAAATTACCGCGAGGAAGTTCATCGTTATTTCCTAATACTTGACTCGCTACCACAGGTAAAGTTCGTGAAGCAGGATATACCCGAAGTAGCTAAGAAAACCCCAAACAATGACAAACAAAACCTCACACCATATCTTTGTGTTTGTATCCAACTTGATACGCCGAAACTGTCTAGTGCCAATATAGCCATATAGAAATGATGCGTTGGTGATGTTGCTCATCAAGCCAGATGGAGAGTCCCAACACTTTATTTCGTTTGGGTATTTGCATTTAAGTTTGCTGATAACAACAAGATTAACCAACAACATCAAAAATAGTAGCGAAAAGAAAATTTCCAAATGCTCAATCCTTGCTTAAAGCCGTTCGTGATTATGACTTTTAGACCACATCCCATGTTGGCTAGATTAACTTTTCAGCATAGAAAGTCTAGCGTTTGCATTTCCTTAATTAGCACCGAACTGAACCAAGCATTTCTTCTAAGTCGTAGTCGGCGACCCGACAAGATCTCAATTCAAAGTACCATCGTCACCACGATCACCCAACTTTTCAGCCCCACGCCAAAGGCACCTTTGTGACCCTTTGAAAAATAAATTAAAAAATTTTTTAAAACCGTTTAAACCCTTTGTACTTTTGGGTGCGTCTAATACAGTAACAAAGCAAATAAACAACAACAGGATGACGCGGATGTTGGTTAATGCCGAACAGGCATTCTCACAAACACAAACGGCGCAACAGGAACAACAAACCATCGAGAAAGCCCAGCAGGGTGACCAAGATGCTTTTTATGTCCTGTACCAATGCCACGTGAGGCGAGTGTATGCGCTCTGTCTTCGCTTGGTGGCCGATCAGGCTCAAGCGGAAGATGTGACCCAGGAAGTGTTTGTGCAGTTGTGGCAAAAAATAAACAGCTTTGATGGCAAGTCGCAATTCAGTACCTGGTTACACCGGGTCGCCAGCAATATAGCCATCAGTTATCTGCGCAAGCAAAAAAATTGGCTACAGCGCGTCGTCAGCAGTGAAGAGACGGGTATGGAGCACGAGCAAGCCGCGCAATGTCAGGAGCTTAACGGTCTCGACAAACTGATAGTACGCTTGCCCGAGCGAGCCAGGCAGGTATTCGTACTGCACGCGGTGGAAGGCTATCGCCACGAAGAGATAGCAAAGATGATGAATATGGCGGTGGGATCGTCAAAATCCCAGTATCACCGCGCTCGAGGGTTGTTACAGGAGTGGTATGAAAATGAATAAACCAGACTTCGACCAATTTTTAAATGAGCAACTGCAGTCGCAAGAGAAGGAGTTGAGCCCAAGTCGCGACCTGTGGCCCGGTATTGAGCATGCCATTAATTTGCAAAGTAACGCACAACCCAGTGCCGCAAAACGTAACTGGGTAATGCCCGCATTTGGTAGTGCCGCCGCGGCGATCCTGGTGGCCGTTGTGGGCTTAAATATGCCCATGCAACAAGGCGCAGAGCAAACCCAGTTTGCGCTGATCAGCGATGTGTTTGAGCAGCAGAAGCAGAGCTTGCTGGTGCAGTACCAGTCGCAACCGGCGTTAACCGATAACTGGCAACAACAACTGGCCGAACTTGAGCAGGCGGAAAAGGCAATAAAAACCGCGCTGGAAGACGACCCGAATAATCGCGCACTGCTTGGCATGTTAGCGCAAGTATACCAACAACAACTTGATTTAATTAATAAAGTGCATTCACCCAAACAAAGCACTGTATTACAGCATATTTAGGAGAACGACATGAAAGCATTAGCATATACCCTAGCATTGGTGCCTTGTTTAGCATTGGCAGGTGAAAAAATTGACGAGCAAATCAGCGTGCCGGCCGACGGTCGCATCTTTATAGACAACCAGCGCGGCGACATCATTATCAAGGGCTGGGAAAAGGCCAGTCTGCAAATCAAGGGCGAGCTGGACGATAGAGCAGAAGGCTATACCTTAGAGACGCGCGGCCAACGCACCGATTTTATTGTCAAAATGCCTAAGAACTACAACAAGGGGTGGGGCTGGGGCAACAACAATGATGAGAGCGGCGAGGGCTCAAAGTTGACCATATATATGCCGATGCAAAGCGCCCTAAACCTGGAAGGCATCAGTGTCGATGTGGATGTGAGCGAGCTTAACAGCGACAGTCGCATTGAAACCGTCAACGGTGATATCGATGCCAAGGATCTCTCGGGCAAGCTTATTTTTGAAACCGTTAATGGTGATGTCAGTGGCACCAACTTAAACGGTGATATTCGTTATCAAACGGTCAATGGTGATATCAATGATGTTGATTCGCAGGGCCAGCTGCGCATGACGCTGGTCAACGGCGATGTGACCAGCACCACCAAGTCAGAGGACATTCGCTTTGAGAACGTCAACGGTGATTTAACGCTGCGTGCTCACACGCTCGGTAGCCTAAAGCTTAATACCGTTAATGGTGAGTTGGAAGTCTACGTAAAAGAGCTTAAAGCCAATGCGCAAATCCGCGCCGAAAGCGTCAGTGGTGACTTCGATTTATACCTGCCAACGAACGTGTCGGCACGTTTTGACTTAGACGCCCATGCCGGTGGCGATATTCGCAATGAGCTAAGTAAAGACAAGGCGGTTGAAGCCAAATATGGTCCGGGCGAGAGCCTAAGCTTCACTCTGGGTCAGGGCGAGGCGGAAGTGGAAGTGACCACCATCAGTGGTAACACCAACCTACGTAAAAACGACTAATTAACGCGACTAGCAAAAAAACAACTCCCAACTTGGCGGGCACTTAGCCCGCTTCTTTTTTAAAAATACCACGCAGTTGTTGCACTGCCATACTAAGCCGATAAAATAAGGCAATTCGCTCCCCTTTTGAGTCACTATGGCAAAGATAGATAAACAGGTTGATAGCCTAAAAGTACCCCCGCATTCCATTGAAGCCGAGCAATCCGTGCTTGGTGGCCTAATGCTTGATAATGAAGCCTTTGACCGTGTGGCTGAGATAGTGGTATCTCAGGATTTCTATACCCGCACCCACAGGTTTATTTTCGAAGCCATGGAACGCTTGGTGGAAGCTGGGCAGCCCATCGATCTTATTACCATCTCGGAATCCCTGGAGAAAAATAATCAGCTTGAGGGGATCGGTGGCTTTGCTTACCTGGGGGAAATTGCCAAAAACACGCCAAGCGCGGCGAATATCACTGCCTATGCGCAGATCGTGCGCGAACGTGCCGTGATACGTGAAATGATCGGTGTGGCTAATGAAATTGCCGAGGCGGGCTTTAACCCGGAAGGGCGTGGCAGCCACGAACTGCTCGACCTCGCCGAGAGTAAGGTGTTTAAAATCGCCGAGCAGCGTACCAAGAGCACCGAAGGTCCGCAGAATATCCATACTATTTTGGAAAAAACCGTCGATAAGATTGAAGAACTGTATCAGTCGCCACAAGACGGCGTGACCGGGGTGAGCACCGGGTATTCCGACCTCGATAAGATGACCGCTGGTTTGCAGCCTTCGGATCTGATTATCGTTGCCGCCCGTCCATCAATGGGTAAAACCACCTTTGCCATGAACCTGGCCGAGCATGCCGCCATGACGCGCGATAAGCCGGTGGTGATCTTCTCCTTGGAGATGCCCTCGGAACAGATCATGATGCGTATGTTGGCCTCATTAGGGCGTATTAACCAAACCAAGGTACGTACCGGTCAGCTGGACGATGATGATTGGGCGCGCCTGTCATCCACCATGGGTCTGCTGATTGAAAAGGGCAAGATGTACGTCGATGATGCCTCAGGGTTAACGCCTACCGATGTACGCTCACGCGCTCGTCGCATCGCCCGCGATCACGGCGGTATCAGTATGATCATGGTCGACTACCTGCAGTTGATGCGTGTTCCTAGCCTGTCGGATAACCGGACACTAGAGATCGCCGAAATTTCACGCTCTCTAAAGGCCTTGGCCAAAGAGCTGGAATGCCCTGTGGTCGCCTTATCGCAGCTTAACCGTACGCTGGAGCAGCGGGCCGATAAGCGTCCGGTAAACTCTGACTTACGTGAATCGGGCTCAATCGAGCAGGATGCCGACTTGATCATGTTTATCTATCGTGACGAAGTGTATAACGAAGACAGTAATGATAAGGGCACCGCAGAGATCATTATCGGTAAGCAGCGTAACGGCCCTATCGGTAAGGTCAGGTTAACCTTCCAGGGGCAATACTCACGTTTCGACAATTATGCCGGACCGGCAATGGATGATGAGTACTAATATTTATGGCGTTGGCTACGGCAACAATTGATTTTTCTGCGCTGCGAGCCAATCTCGCCCGGGTTAAAGAACTGGCTCCCAACAGCCAGGTGATGGCCGTACTGAAGGCCAATGCCTATGGCCATGGTCTGGTGCCTATAGCCCAGCAACTGGCCGGGGCAGATGCCTTTGCCGTGGCCCGCATTGAAGAGGCCTTGGCACTGCGTACCGGCGGTATAACCAAGCCCATCGTGCTGCTTGAGGGCTTTTTTAAGGCCAGTGATATCGACATCATGCTGGCCAACAATTTTCAAACCATAGTTCATGATGAATACCAGTTAGCGGCGCTGGAGCAGGCGCAGTTAAATGGGCAGATCAAGGTGTGGCTAAAGGTCGACACCGGTATGCATCGCCTCGGTATTGAGCCTGAGCAATTCGAGCAGTTTTATCAACGTCTTAAGGGCTGTGAGAATGTGCATGAACAGCTTCATCTGATGACCCACTTCGCCTGTGCCGATGAGCTGGATAACAGCTATAACCAAACTCAGCTGGCCACTTTTACCACCCTGGTCAGCGATAAGCAGAACCCCCTATGTCTGGCTAACTCTGCCGCCATTATCAATTATCCGCAAAGTCATGGCCACTGGGTACGCCCAGGGTTAATGCTGTACGGGGTATCGCCGGTGCAGGGGAAAACGTCCTCCGAGCTGGGGCTAAAGCCGGTTATGAGCCTGACCAGCGAAGTCATCGCCGTGCGCCGAGTTAAGAAAGGCGAGCCGGTGGGCTATGGCGGTCATTGGCATGCCAGTGCCGATACCCGGTTAGCGGTGGTCGCCATTGGCTATGGTGACGGCTACCCGCGCCATGCCGAAAACGGCACCCCGGTGCTTATCAACGGTCGTCGTTATCCCTTGGTGGGACGGGTTTCCATGGACATGATCAGCGTAGATATAGGCGCCGATAACCAGAGCGTGGCGGTGGGTGATGACGCCATCATGTGGGGCGCCGAGCTCGGCATCGAAGAAATTGCCACCTGCGCCAGCACTATCCCCTATGAATTGCTGTGCAATATCACTCCACGGGTTACCTACCAGTATCTAAACTAGGCGGTGAGAAGCCGCCTTTGTTGTTATTTTCCCGCCCTGCGCAATGAAAAATAAGCTATCAATTTGATTTATAAGTGAAAAGCTAATTATCCCAGTGGGGTTGTGGCCGACTTGTAAAGCAGTTGTTTCTTTTTTCTAAAAAAAAGCCCAAAATGTCAGTTACAACAATTCTTATAGGGACAGGTGCTGGGAGCGGATATGGCTTACCTTATCGAACTAGATACGGACAATGTGATCTACCTGCATGCCCACCATAGTTTTGGTCGCTTTCAATATAGCGTCGATACCCTAGTTGTTGAGCCCAGCGTGTCGAAAATTCACTGTATTATCGAGTGGCAGGGGAGTCATTGGCAGATCCGCGATCTAAGTCGTAATGGCACCTGGTTGAACTCGAAACGCTTGGAAAAAGATCGCCCAGAGATATTGCATTGCAATGATCTGCTTACCTTTCCCGGCAATAGCTGCAGCGGTTATCGGGTTGCCAATCTCGATAAGCCCGAAGATATGCTGATTATTCTCAACTCATTGCAACGGCCTACCGAGCAACATATACCCCTTAGCAGCTATAATCTGATCCCAGATGAGCAGCCGGAAATTGCCGTATTTATTCAGCGTGAGAGCGGCTTTTGGTGTTTTGAACGCCTCGACGGACCGCTGCTTGAGCACACCATTATCATAGAGCATGACAGGGTGAGCGACAGTCGCCATACCTATCAATTGCACTTAAGCCATAGCGAGGCGGCAACCGCCATGCGTGATGTGGCCAGCGTGAAACTGGCGGATCTTAACTTTATTTTCAACCTTACTTTAGATGAAGAGTCGGCGGAGCTGGTGATTAAAGGCCCTAATGAAGAGGTCGACCTGGGTGAGCGTTGCCATCATTATCTTACTCTGAACTTGGCGCGCTATAGGGCGCAGGACGCGGCTAAGGGCGTGCATGAGCTAAGCCAGGGATGGGTTGATACCGAAGTGATCGCCAAAGACTTAGGCATAGATTCCCGCTATCTTAATATTCAAATTCATCGCGCCCGCAAACAATTTAGCGATGCCCTGGCTCATGTGGAAGGGGCGGATCATGTTATTGAACGTAAGCTGCGCAAGGTGCGCTTTAACGCCAGTAACTTCGAGATTTACAAGGGTCACCAACTCGAGGGCGCAATCAACAGCGCTTCTAACTAGTAGGGCTAGCGGTAATGCAGAAGTTAGCACACTACGAGATCAAGCAGCGGGTATACCAAGGTGCCATGGGTACCGTTTATGAGGCCTTCGATACCAAGCTGGAGCGTACGGTCGCGTTGAAGGTGTTGGCGCAGACCGAGCTGAGCGCCGTAGACACAGCCGACGCCCTGAGCGAGGCGCGATTTTTAGCCCGATTAAATCATCCCAACATTATTCAAGTATTTGATTGTGCAGAAGATCAGGGCACACACTTCCTGGTTATGGAATTTTGCCGAGGCAAAAACCTGTTGCAGTATCAAAAGCAGCATTTACTCAGTCTTGAACAAAAGCTCTCCCTGTTGATCGATATCGCCAAAGGCTTGGAACATGCCCACCGCAATGGCATCATTCATCGAGATTTAAAACCCAGCAATATTCTGATCAGTGAGTCGGGGGCGGTGAAAGTCGCCGATTTCGGCATTGCCGAATTCATTGGTGCAAATGCCACGGCCAGTGCCAGCGCCGGTACCCAGGGCTATATGGCTCCGGAGCAGATCCGTTCTCAGGCGCTGAGCAATAACAGCGACTGGTTTTCTTTTTGCGTGCTTGCCATTGAGTTACTGACGGGGCAGCATCCTTATATCGGGCAAGGCAATGGCAGTGAACAAGACCTGGCTCAGGCCATCTGTGCTGGACGCTTTGTTGATCTCAACGCGTTTTCCGACTATCTGCCGCAGCCGCTGCTCCATATCCTCGCTCAAGGTTTAGCGGTAGAGCCTGCAGAGCGCGTTAATTTACGCCGCGGGGCGCTGAGCACCCAGCTTGAACAAATATTGCAGCTGCAGGTACAGCAGGCCATTTTGGCACAGCAAACAGAGCCGCTAGAGACGTCATTTTTGGGGGAGCCTAATGACCCGGTTGCACCCGATACTTCATCCTCAGACACGCCTACAGGCCGGGCTCAATCGGACTCAAAACGCGCTCAGCAGGCTTGGTATTATGGCATAACCCTCACCCTGATCACCGCCTTGCTGGTGGCCCTTTACCTGTTTCGTGACTACCTAATTAAGGCGCCGGTGGTGGCTATCCTACCGACCCAGGTGCAGATCCAAGCCCCCGAGTTTGCTTACTATCAGGGGACGCTCAGCGGTTCTATTCAAAGTGCTTTGTGGCAGCAATTGGCGTCGCAAAATGAACACCTGGTTAGCCATACGGAGTTGTTGATGTTGGCTAAAGGGGTCGAGGCAACGCGCTTACAAGACCCGAAAACCTATTTTCAAATGCTCGCCGATTACACTGGGGCAAGCGTTTTTATCACCAGTTCGGCGGTTTGCCAGCAGCGCTACTGCAGCATTGAAATCAGCCGCCTGGAAGCGCCAGACTGGCAGCTAGTGGCAACCAGGCAGTGGCAAACGGATCTGGTCGATACCCGCAATGTGCATGAATCGGCACGCTTTTATGGTGCCAGCCTGTTTGCCCATGAAGCGACTTTTGATGAGCAGGACAAGCAAGCACTGCAAGAGCAGTTCTTTAATTATTACAACCGCTATTATCAGAATGGCGAGATCAGCGAGCAGCTGTTTAGCGATATTATGGCGCTGCTGAGCACGCAGCCGCACTTTGATGTGGGCTACACACTGGCGCGGGAGCTGGCGTTGCAGCTTGATAATATTACCGGTAGGGATGAATATGTTGACCAGGTACTGGGTTTACTCAATCAGGCGCCGGGGCAATATCAGCGCCGCCCCAGTTATTATAGCAATCGTATTTTATTGTCCTTGGCTCAGGGCGAAATCGAAGAGGCGTCCCATTACCTGGCGCAATTACGTCAGTTAGGCGGAGTTGAGGCGGAGTTTTTAAACCTGCAAGCCTCCTGGTATCTGGCACAAGGGGAGCGAGAGAAAGGGCGCGAGGCTTTGGAGCGCTCCTTGATGATGCGTCCGAATCTGAATGTGCAGAAGAAGCTGGCCACCTTGCTCTATAGCATGGGGGACAGCGACTCGGCGCAATCCTTGCTCGACGATGTAGTCAATAAGCTGCCGTTGGACGGGGATGCACAGAAGTTATTGGCTGCGCTGGCGCTTACCCGCGGTGATTTTGCTACCGTTATTCAACGCTATGAGGCGATCATTAAGGAATCCTTAGACCCCAAGGATGTCGCCAACACCACCATACTGGCGAATCTTGCCCTGGCCTATCTGTACTCGCAACAATATCAGCAGGCGCAAACCATGGCCGCCCAAGCGCACAACCTGGCGCCAAATAACTCGGCCATTACCTTAAATTATGCGGATGCACTAACCCTGGCGGGGCAACTGGCGTCGGGGCGTAAATATTATCAGCAGGTGATCGATGTAAATAATGGCGAACAGTCGGCCTACTCTTGGTCGGATAGGGCCCAGGCCTATGCTCATCTAGGGGATTATCAACGGGCAACTACCGCCATAAAGACCAGTTTGGAACTGGGGCAGGAGCTGGCCGATATTCACTACGCCGCGGCTATTGTTTACGCCGCAACCGGAGATGAACACTCGGCGTTGTACTATGTGCAAAAGGCGATGCAGGCGGGCTACAGCGGCAATTGGTTTGTCCTACCCTGGTTCAAGCCGTTATGTGCTTATCCGCAATTTACGGCGCGGTTAAGCCAGCCACAACGGCTTTGTAAATAGGGTTGGGTTATTGCTCTTTAGGACGTTCGACAATAATGCGCGGATCCTGCGACATGTAATAACGCCCGCTACTTAGTTGCTTGGCGGTATAACGAAAGCCAATGGTTAATGGCTGGGCCGAAGGCGAAGGCGTGACCTCAATCACCTTATCCAACGGGCTATTATCACTTCCGGCATAGTTAATGGTGGGCTCTACCTGGCGCAGCACTATGGTTAGCTGCTTCTTATCGTCGCTCAACTCTGAGTCGACGTTATAATTACAATTGCTGTTATTTTTAACGTATTCGACACCATTACCGAAAAACTCCCAATCCGGGTCTTCAATATGAACGACAAACCTTGCCTCCTGGAGCTTTTCTAGACTGGGATCGCTGGGGTTGTTGGTGAAGTTGACGTTAAAGTCGTCGTTGTTGGGGCCGCCGAGGCTTTCGCCGCTTTCGCTAAGCTGGGTTATCCAGCGCTGTGAGGTGCTGGGGGTGAGCATAAAGCTTTGTTGCGCTGTATAGTCGTTGGGCTCGCAGGGAACGATCAGGGTGTTATTATTGGGTGTTAGCATTATTGTTCCTTATTAGTTCAGAGGCCTATTAACTATAGCCGCAGTTTTAGTAAATAAGGAATAGTTGTAATTTATTGTAAGAAAAGGGCTTTTTTGTTTTTATTAGGGGTACATTTGACCCTGAAAAGTGGCAAGGATGCGACGTTTACCACCGGCATCACGGTGCTCACCTAAATAAATGCCCTGCCAGGTGCCAAGTACCAGACGTCCGTCACGTATCGGCAGGGTAAGCTCACAGCCCAGGGTGCTGGCCTTGATATGCGCGGGCATATCGTCATCGCCTTCATAGGTATGGCGATAAAAAGGCTGGCGTTCGGGGGCGGCCCAGTTAAAGTGCGCCTCCATATCCTGACGTACCGTGGGATCGGCATTTTCATTAATGGTTAAACTGGCCGAGGTATGCAGCAGCAGTAAGTGTACTAACCCCACCTGATACTGGCCGATTTGTGGCAAGAGTTGCGCTAGTTCATCATCGATAAGGTGAAAACCGCGCGCTTTGGCGCTGAGGGTGATCTGTTGTTGTTGCCAGCTCATAAGGTATCAAAGCTCACTTCTATATGGGCTTTGCCCGCGGGAGAGCTAAAGGGTACAAGCAGGGTTTTACCCTGGCATTTATGACTGAGATGATGACCCTTACCAGCTACCACCACAGGGGTGGCCATATCAAAATCATAGCCCTTATCGCCGAGCAGGTTTTTGGCGCCACCGGTGACCATGTTAGTGATCTCGCCAACCATGTCGGTTACTTCCTCATTCACGCTGGCGGGGCGCTCGCCGAGCATGCGTTGCATAATGTCCAAGGCTAACGCTTCGTCGAAGGTGATCGACATCGAGCCCTTGGTTTGTGGGCCAAGCATGCCAATCATCCCGGAAACATCGCCCAGCGCCATTTCGCCGTTTTTAATACTAGGCTTCCCCGGCTCAAGCTTGGTATTGGCCATGGTGGCCAACACGTTTAACAGGGACGAAAGAAAAGGGTTAATAAATTCGACATTCATAAAGATGACTAGACTCGGCGTACTGCTGCTGGAGATTAAGATTGGCAGTTTTTGCAAATGCCATGGGCTTCTATGGTTTGTGAGCTGACGCTAAAGCCGTTCTCCAGGGCGAGGGCACTTAATTCGTGGGACAGCACACTAGAATGCAGCTCGGCCACATGACCGCACTGGTCGCAGATCAGCAATTGCACCGGATGAATTGACTCAAAGTGATGACACAACATAAAGGCATTGGTGCTTTCGATTTTATGGATAAATCCCTGCTCCGCCAAAAAGTCTAAGGCGCGGTAGATGGTGGCCGGTTTGGCGCTGCTCTCGGTGACCTTGAGCTGCTCTAACAAGTCGTAGGCACCCACACCGCTTTCGGTGCTCGCCAGTAAGCGAAAAACCTTTTCTCTAATGGGTGTGAAGCGCGCACCTTTGCTATCACACATTCTTTTCGCTTTATTGACCAGCGCATCGACGTTCATAGGTTACCTTTTTGATCTTCTTGCCACCCCTAATAGCATACTATGGTAGCGAAAAATTACTATCTCTGAATTGTCGCCAACGGTATAATTTTGTTTTCATAACTGGGAGTTAGCGTGAACGAGTTAATTGCCACCTTTATCTTCTTTTTTGCGGTCATCGACCCGGTGGGCACCATTCCGGTATTTATCGCCGTCACCCGCGGCGAAGACGCCGCCTTCAAGCGCAAGGTAGCCTATAAGGCCGTCGCCGTCTCAGCCCTGGTGTTGCTATTTTTTGTGGTGGTCGGCGAGCTGCTACTGAACGCCATCCGTATTCCCCTGGCCGCGTTTCAAATTGCTGGCGGTATCGTTCTGTTGTTATTTGCTTTGACCATGATCTTTGGTGAGGGTAAGCCGGAGTCCGAGATTAAAAGCATGCGCGACTCCACCGAGACCGCCATTTTCCCTTTGGCGATCCCTTCCATTGCCAGCCCTGGAGCCATGTTGGGGGCAGTACTGATGACCCGAAATGAAGAGTTTACCTGGGTGGAACAGGCGATCACTTCTTCTGTGATGCTGGGTGTGCTGATATTGGTGCTTATGCTCTTGCTGCTTGCCCGTTATGTGCATAACTTTATCGGCGATAGCGGTGCCAGTATTATTTCCCGGGTAATGGGCCTGATCTTAAGCTCGGTGGCGGTGGCCAATATCCTTGGTGGTATTAAAGATTATTTTGCGCTTTAGTATGAGGATGCTTTGATGGCGTGAAATTTATGCTGGAGTTGCGTATAATTCGCGCCCTTATTGCTCAGAAGCAGTGCATAGATAGGTAATCAGCCATGACAGACACAATCATCCACACGCCGACCCCAACTTGGCAGCAAGACACTTTCCGTCGCTTTAGCGTCGCGCCCATGCTGGATTGGACCGACCGTCATTGCCGTACCTTTCATCGCTTAATGACTAAAGAGGCTGTGCTTTACACCGAGATGATCACTACCGGTGCCATTATTCACGGTAAGGGTGATTACCTGCATTTTAACCAGCACGAGCAACCGGTTGCCCTGCAGCTGGGTGGTTCAAACCCCGAGGAGCTGGCCCATTGCGCCAAGCTGGCAGCCCAGCGCGGTTATGCGGAAATTAACTTAAACGTAGGTTGTCCTTCTGACCGGGTGCAAAATGGCCGCTTTGGTGCCTGTCTGATGGCGGAGCCGGAACTGGTGGCCGAGGGTATTGCGGCGATGAAGGCGGTGACCGATATTCCGGTTACGGTCAAAACCCGTATCGGTATCGACGAGCAAGACAGCTACGAGTTTCTGCTGGCGTTAATCGATGCCAACCATAAGATTGGCTGCGACGACTTTATTATTCATGCCCGTAAGGCCTGGTTGCAGGGCTTGAGCCCGAAAGAAAACCGCGAGATCCCGCCGCTCGATTATCCCCGTGTATATCAGCTTAAAAAAGACTATCCGCACCTGCATATCAGCATTAATGGCGGTATTAAAACCATTGCCGAGTGTCAGCACCATTTGCAGCATGTTGATGGTGTAATGATAGGCCGTGAAGCCTACAGCAACCCTTATTTGCTAGCGCAGGTGGATGCCGAGCTCTACGGCCAGCCAGGCTGCACCCTGACTCGTCATCAGATAGCCGAGCAAATGCTGGGTTATATCGATGATGAAATGCGCCAGGGCGCACGGTTTTGGCATGTGGCGCGCCATATGCTGGGGCTTTTCCAGGGCATGCCGGGGGCGCGCGGTTATCGTCGCCACCTCTCTGAGAATGGCCATAAGCGTGAGGCCACGGCGCAAACCCTGGTACAGGCCCTGGCCTTTGTCAGCTAGAAGTAGGCAAAAACACCATAAATTAGTCTTTAAGGCTAATTAAACCTCGTCAACCATAAAAGATAACCCTTTAAATTCAAATGGTTATTTTTTGGCATATAACTTGAGAGCCATGGAGTAGTTCCACTACTTAGGAGTACACCATGGCTAAATCAAGCAGCACTTATTATCGCGATGCCCTGGATAAGAAAATCTCCGGCGTCTGCGCCGGTTTTGCTAAACACCACCATTTGCCAACCTGGCTGGTGCGCTTGGCGGTGATCATCATCTTCCTCAATGCCCCCATCATCATGGCGGCGGTTTATCTTGTTTGCCACCTGCTCTTTGAAGAGCAGATCATGATTTAATCCCATCCCGATGGGGTTTAGGTTGCTGATTTTACTGAAGACACTCAGGTGTCATTAAGTTATATTAGGATACCTTCAGGGGAATAAATTCAAGGAAGCATTATGTTGCGTATTTTCAATCGGGCCTTGCTTACGGCAACGGCCCTTTGTGCTTGTGCCTTTAGTTACGCCCAGGATGGGCTGACGCTCAGTGATGCGAAAGTTCGCCAGTTCTTGCCAGCGGCCAGCAGCTCGGTGGGCTATTTTACGCTGAAGAATGACTCTCAGCGCGAGCGCACCCTTAAAGCCGTTGAACTGGAATCGCTCGGGCGTGTGGAAATTCATACCCATGAACACAGCGATGGCATGATGAAAATGCGTCAATTAGACAGCCTCACTATCGGCGCAAATAGCCGCGTAGTGTTGCAACCGGGTGGGCTACACTTAATGTTATTTTTGCCACAGCAAGCCCTTAGCGTCGATCAGACACTGAAAATGACATTGATCTTCGCCGATGGCGAACGTGTACATGGCCAGGCGCGCGTTTTCAGTTTAATCGAGCAAAAGCGCGACAATGGCAGTGAGCACCACCACAACTAGGAGTTGATATGTCACAGCATAAAGGAAAGATCGCAGCCGCCATCGCCGCTGTACTATTGTTATTCTATTTAATTGCCGTGTATTGGAGCATAGAGCCAGACCGCTTTGATGTGCTTGAAAATGCCAAACAGCAGGCCAGTGAACGCAACGAGCAACTGGTGACGGGCTATGTGACCACCTCGACGCTGATCACCGTGACTCAATCTTTACTCGACAAACCAGGTGGTTACCTCAGCAATGATATGATGCCGCCAAGCGTCATGATGGACAATATGCCGGCCTGGGAATATGGCGCGCTGGAAATGGCCCGGGATATGGCCTTATCCATGCGTAAGGACTTCAGCCGCTCGCAATCTCAATCGACCGAGCACCCCTCGCTGAAAAAAGCCCAGCCGCAATTTAATATCAGCAATACCGCCTGGATGTGGCCAAGCGCCGAGGGTGAGTACCAAAAAGGCATTGAGCTGCTGATCGAGTACCGCTCGCAAATTGCCGACAGCAATGATCGCCAAAGCCAGTTTTATGCCCGCGCCGATAACCTGCGCGCCTGGGTAAAAGAGGCGGAAAAACGTCTAGGCAGCTTAAGTCAGCGCCTCAGTGCCAGTGTCGGTCAGGAGCGCTTAAACACGGATTTAGCCGGAGATCGTGAAGCCCATCAAGCCACCTATGCCCCTCATGAGCAAATGGTGCGCACCTCCTGGTGGAAAATAGACGACACCTTTTATGAAGCCCGTGGCGCCACTTGGGCGTTGCTGCATTTTTTAAGTGCCATTGAACATGACTTTGCCGACGTGTTGGAAAAGAAAAACGCCAAGGTGAGTGTGCAGCAGATCATCCGTGAACTCGAGGCAACTCAGGAGCCGGTATGGAGTCCCATGGTCTTAAACGGCAGTGGCTTTGGTTTTGTGGCCAATCACTCTTTGGTGATGGCTAATTATATTTCGCGTGCCAATGCGGCACTGATTGAACTAAGCGAGTTACTCGCACAAGGATAATAGGGGATAAAATGAAAAAGTACGTTCTAGCGGCAGCAGTATCGTTAGCAACCATGGCACCAGTGGCCCAGGCCGATACGTTATTAGGTTTATACGTAGGTGCCGAAGGCTGGCAGGCAGAGCCGGAAGGCAGCTTTGGTAGTAAAGGCAATGCCCAACAAGATTTCTCGTTCGAAGATGAAACCTTAACCAGTTACTACGTGGCCCTAGAGCACCCAGTACCACTTATCCCTAACGTGAAGCTACGTTACACGGAAATGGATGTAACCGGCGACACCACCCTAGTCGACGGCTTTGAGTTCCAGGACATTAACTTTGGCGCCGGTACCCAGTTGTATACCGAAACCGACCTAACTCATATCGACTACGTGCTGTATTACGAAATCTTCGATAACGATACCTTGTCGATCGACTTGGGTCTTAGCGCCAAGCAGTTCGATGGTGATTTTTACATCACTGATACCAACAGTGACACCATGGTTCGCACCGATTTCTCTGGCTTTGTACCTCTGGCCTATGGTCGTGCTCAAGTAGGCCTGCCATTCACCGGTCTGAGCGTATTCGCCGAAGGCAGCATGTTCGCCCTGGATGACAGCTCGGTACATGACTACCAGGTTGGTGTGGAATGGGAAGTGATCGATAACATGGCCGTTGACGTGGCCGTACGTGCCGGTTACCGCAGCATGTTGATTGAGCTGGATGATATCGACGATATCAACACGGATATCGACGTATCCGGACCTTTCGCAGGTTTGCAGGTGCACTTCTAAGCATTTGAGTGCATAAAAAAGCGCCTTTTGGCGCTTTTTTTGTGTTTGTTGAAAGCCAGGCTAGGCGTCGATGGGCTGCTCGTCGTTGACCTTAATGTCAGGCAGTTCGGCCAGTGTTTTTAAGTTGTTCAGGCTATGGGTGATGGTGTTTTGCAGTTGATGTTCGGCAAACCAGGCAAGATATGGGCCCAGCACGGGAATGGCGATTTCCCCTTGCTGTTCCCAGGTCACCCGACTGCCCTGAGCATATCCTTCAATACGAATTACGCCTCGGGAAAGGTATTCGTTGTTGACCAACACTTGAAACTCCAAACGTTCGGCGTTGCTGTGAGTGATGCTGAGCTCGCCGCCAGAATTCTCACCCAGCCAGTTAATGTGTGCACCCACGCCTTGCGTCTTACCATAGACCTGCAGTTGGGCCTGATCTTCAATTTGTTTCACGGCCAGCCATTTTTGCCAGTTGTTTAAATCCTGCAACCAAGGGGCCACCTGTGTGGTGGAGCGATTGATATCGACACTGCGTTGAACCTGATAGCCGGGGGGCAGTACCAGGCCAAAAAAGATGATGACAAGTATGATAAGCACCAGGATTTTTATCAGTTTTTCTAAGGCTGTCAGCACGCTATATGGCCTCTTACTGTGAGTTACAGGTAACTATAAAGAATTGAATATCCTGTTCGTAGGGAATTTACCATGCCTGGCGTTTATGAATTGGGAACATTTAAGCATTGCCCAAGGGCAAAAGGAAGGGTCTAACAGGGAAGGGGGAAGGCGGCACCGGGGGCACCGCAACATCCGGGTTATTTTAGGTGCACGGCCTTAAAGCTTGCCAGGGCATCACCTTGCTCGCTTTTCAGCGTTAAGGTGTCACCTTGAATGAGATATGAAAAGGTGTCAGCAAGCGCTTTGCTAAGCTGCTGTTCTTGCTCCATCAATTCCATACACATTTTTTGGGTGCTGGCTAACGACTTAAAGCGCAGGCCAAAGTGTTGGCCTTTAACGTACTGGCCCATGGTCTGGTTGCAGCTTAAGAAGCCGCTCATGCGACCATCTTGATGCAGGGTAATGTGTGGCTCACGCTTTTTCACAACCACGTCATTACCACCTACCTTGACCGCTTTCCAGTAGGTATTCACCAGGCTCTCATCTGGTTTGGCAACGCGTTCCATCATCACCTTAATTGGGCTTTGTGTTTGCGTGGTGCCAAAGGGGTCGTTATTTTGCGTGGTAATATACCGCAGTTCGCCATCCAGGGTTATTTTGGCGCTGACACTGTAGCGCATGCGCTCTTGCAGAGCATCGGCAGCGTAGGTCAAGGTTAGATCATAGGGCGGTGCGCCATCTAGGGTGATGGTTTCGCTGGCAATCACCTCAGCCGGCGCATCCATTTTAGACACATCGGAAAGGGTTACGGTTAATTGTGAGCCGGGAGGTTGCAGACTGCGGTCTTTGTATAAGACTTGCACTTGCATGGATTTCATTTGTTGCTCGGCGGCGGTTTCGGCGCTTTGCTCCGGGGTATTGCTACAGGCACCCAATAATACACTGGTAAGGGCTAGGGCCGAAAAAGTGATCTTTTTGCTCATATTATTAACTCCTTTAATACTGCCAGTACTTTAAGTAAATATGTATTAATTACACCTTAATACATGGACTTATACTGCGACCCTCACGCTTATCATGCGCTGGTCGCTATTTTTTTACGAACTTAGTAAGAATGACTATTCGCTGACCTTCAACGCGCCCCTCGATATGCTCCGGGTTTGACGTTAGGCCTATATTGCGTACCGCTGTGCCACGCTTGGCAACTAAGCTACTGCCTTTAACATCTAAATCTTTGATCAGGGTAACAGTGTCACCCGCTGCAAGGCGTACACCGTTGGAATCGAGATGCACCACATCTTCGTCTTCGGCAATGGCGGCCTCGGCCCATTGTTGAGTTTGCTCATCAAGGTATAGCATATCGAGCATATCGCCGGCCCAACTGTGTTCGGCGCTTAATTTATTGAGTAGTCGCCAAGCCACAACCTGTACCGCCGGCACCTGGCTCCACATGCTGTCATTAAGACAGTGCCAATGGGTGTCGCTTAACTGGTCTTGATTTTGTAATTGCTCGGCACAAAAACCACACACCAGAATGGATTTGTCGGAATGGGCTTCACCTTCTGGTGGTACAGCGTAAACACTTAGGTTGTCGCTGCTGGCACATAATTCACATTGGTTGTTGCTACGATCTCGTAATGTTTGCTCTATGCTCATAAAAATCAGTACTTAAAGAGTAGAAGAAAGCTCAATTATAACCAATATACCCACACAAAAGGTATTGTTTTAGGAACTGTTCGCTCTAAAGTAACCCTTAGGACAAGCGGGCTCTAGGTAATTTGTGTACATAAATGTACAAAAAAGCTTTTTTGCGCTTCAGAAACAGCCATAATAACAAGATGTTGCGAGGTGGCGCGGCCACGCGTGTTGCACTTTTGACTTGGTTGGAGGAATGCCGTGCGTCGTTTATTGATTAGTCTACTGCTTATTTTATCTTTGGTGTTGCTGGCCTTCGCGGTCACCGAGCCGGCGCTGACTATAGAAGCGAAAATTGCCAAATCTGAACTGGCTAAGAGTGCCGTTGAAGCCATCACCGAGGACAGTGACGGCCAAAGTCGTTATATGCTTCATACCTTGGCACAAATGCTCGGCCTGGACCGTCTTGAAGGGCATATTGAGGCCTACGGCAAGACGCGCAGCATCTGGGGCACAGTGGTGGAGCTGTATCAACATAATAATGTCTTGGTTGCCGTGCTGGTGGCGATGTTTTCTGTGGTGGTGCCCCTGTTTAAATCGACCCTGCAATTTGCCATCTTGCTGCTCGGGCCAAGGCCTATAGCAGAACGTATGCAAGGGCTTAGTGCGATGCTGAGTAAGTGGAGCATGGCCGATGTGTTTGTACTGGCGCTGATCATCACCTACCTGGGCGGCAATGCCGATGGCCACTTTGGTCAGTTGGTGATCATGCAGGCACAGTTGCATCAGGGCTTCTGGTTATTCCTTGGCTATTGTCTGGTGTCGATTATCACCAGTATATTGTTACATCATCAACGGCAAATATGGAGCCGGGCCTAAAATATCTGCAGCTTTAAGCCCAGCTTTTGCCATTGCCTTTGTTCGGCCTCCAGATCGGCGGCAAACAAGCTGTGCTCCTTGAGCCATTGATCCTTAAACTCCAAGCTTAACGAGTGACCATCCACTGTGATGGCAAACTGAGGTTTACTCAGCGCCTGGCGCTTACGATTAAGCAGCACCGCCAGACGAAACAGCGCTATTAGCCTATACAGCGTGGCTTGCTGCAGGTGGATAAAGTCGGGCATTTCTCTAAGCTTGATTTTTTTCCGATAGAAGCGCGTTAACGTCGCCAGCAGCCGCTGTTGTTCCTGGGTAAAGCCAGGCAATTGGCTGTTAGCTATGATATAGGCGCTATGCTTATGCAATCCCGAGGAATTGATGCTCAAACCTACCTCATGTAGTTGCGCGGCCCAATTGAGGGTGACTAAATCCTCGTCGCATAGCCGCCATGGCTCGGCAACATGGGGGAAGAGCCATTGCAGGGAATCACATACATTGGCTGCGTGCTCGGTATCGATAACATAGCGGGCGCTCAGGTTTGCTATGGTGGTCACGCGAATATCCTTGGCACTGAGCTTTTCATGCAGCTCATGCAGCAGGCCCTCACGTAGCGAGTAATCACAATAATTGAGTTTATCTATGCCCAGCGAACGCATGACTGCGAGCAGTATGGCCAGGCCACCGCAAAATGTGGCGCGGCGCTCGGGTATCAGCTCGCTAGAGGGGAGATGGTCGATATGACCGGCTGCACAGCTACCGTTCATCAGTTGCAGTAAATCGTTCAGGGTCAAAGCCTGATTCAGGTCACCCTCATGGCATATGGCGGTGAGGACTTTGGCTGTGCCCGAGGTGGCAAGCACATGTTGCCAGCCTAACTGGCCATAAGTATTGGTGATCGACTCCAGCTCCTGTTCGGCACGCAAGATAGCGCGTTGAAAACGTTTTTTGGTGATCCGCCCGTCGCCGAAAAACTGCTGTGAGTAACTGACGCAGCCCATGTTTCTGCTGCTTAATGCCAGGTGCTGATGGTGCTCGCCGATCACCAGCTCGGTGCTGCCACCACCTATGTCGATAACCAAACGACGGCCGTCATGGTGCAGGTGTTGAGCCACTCCCTGATAAATCAGCCGCGCTTCTTCCTGACCGGAGATCACATCGATATGAAAAGGGAAAATGGCTCGCGCACGTTGCATGAAGCGTTTTACATTGCGGGCCCGGCGCAGAGTATAAGTGGCCACCACCTTGACGTTGGCGGCGGGAAAGTCCGCCAGAGTATGGGCAAACTGTTTGAGCACAGCCACCGCCCTGTCTATGGCTTCGTCGCTCAGGCAGGCGCGCTGATCTAGCCCCGCGGCGAGGTAAACCCGTTGTTTTTCCTTGTGTAATACCTCGAAACGGCCATCGACTTCACGGGCCAACAGCAAATGAAAGCTGTTCGAACCTAAGTCAACGGCGGCGTAAGTCGTGGGCTCATTGCTCTGCACGGCTGCTTTCCCATTTTTTGAGATAGTCATGTATGGCGATTTGCGAGCGAATCTTCTTCTTATTACCGCGGCGTACATACTGGTTCTGCTGTTGTGCATCAATAATACGGGCTTTGCTGCGGTCGCGCCATTGCAGCTCAAGAATGTCGACTATCATCTGTTGTAGCGCCGGGCTGTAGATGGGCACGCCCACTTCGACACGATGGTCGAGGTTGCGGGTCATCCAGTCGGCGGAGGATATATACACCTTACTTTGCTCATACTTGCCGAATACCATTACCCGTGGGTGCTCTAAAAAGCGATCCACTATGCTGATCACCTTAATATTGTCGCTTAAGCCTTTAATGCCGGGTACCAGGGAGCACATGCCGCGAATAATCAGCCGTATCTTTACACCTTGTTGTGACGCTATATAGAGCCTATCGATCAATTCCTTATCAACCAGGTTATTGATCTTAATAAGAATACTGCCATTGCGTTTAAGTTGGCACTGCTCTTCAATCAGGCTGTAGATACGTTCACGGGCATTGACCGGTGACACCATCAGGTGCTCGAAGCTAAATGGTTTGTAACTGTGCTCGATAAACTTAAAAACATTGTCGCATTCATCGCAAATGTCAGGGTTTTTGGTAAACAGGCTAAAGTCGGTATAGATCTTTGCAGTTTTCTCGTGGAAGTTACCCGTGCCTATATGGGCATAAGAAACAATTTGTCCCTGCTCCTTACGGTGGATAACGCACAGTTTGGAGTGCACCTTTAAAGACGGAATACCAAAGATAACCTTGATCCCGGCCTCATCAAGTGATTTGGCCCACTGAATATTGTTCTGCTCATCGAATCTGGCCTTGAGCTCAACCATCACAGTCACCTTCTTGCCGTTTTTGGCGGCATTGACCAGGGCACCGATCAAGCGCGACTGGCTGGCCACACGATAAATATTGACCTTGATATGCACCACATCCGGATCAAACGAGGCTTGGCGCACATAGTTCAAAAAGTGATTAAAGGTGTGATAGGGGTAGTAAAGTATGATGTCTTCGTGACTGATGGCATCAAAGACGCTGCTAAAGCGCTCAAAGGCATGGGAGCGCAGGCTCGGCAGTGGACTGTTTTCTAAATAGCGACGACCCACATTGGGAAAGGCCAGAAAGTCGCGGAAGTTACGGTAACGACCGCCGGGAATAAGGGCGTCGAAGCGGTTTATGCCCAAGCGTTTGCGCAGCGCCTTGTGCATTTCGCTGGGCATGGTGTGGTCATAAACCAGGCGCACCGGCTCGGAGCGCAAGCGCTGTTTTAGGCCCTTGGACATCTTATCCAATA
The DNA here is from genome assembly GCF_002964785.1 of Pseudoalteromonas sp. T1lg48. GTDB lineage: Bacteria > Pseudomonadota > Gammaproteobacteria > Enterobacterales > Alteromonadaceae > Pseudoalteromonas. The sequence goes on along the minus strand of NZ_PQCC01000001.1, from coordinate 191,299 downwards.
GGCCCTCTTCGATTTCATCATCCAGGTTGTACTCGGCGTCGCGGGTAAGTTTTATGGCGTAGCCGCGAATGGTGTCGAAGGTAAAAAAGTTGCCGAACACGTCTTTGAGAAAATAGAGAATAATATCATCGAGCAACACTATGGTTTTTTGTCGCCGGGTCTTTTCCGCGGGCAGCACCACGAAGCGGGGCAGGCGGTTGGTAGGTACCTCCAGCAGCGCATAATGATTTTTATCATTATGCATTTCCACAAACAAATAGGTCATGGTGTCGTTGAGATGGCCGGCGTAATTCTTGTTTTGGTCCACTAGAATGGGCGACAAATGCTCAAGTACCTCGGCCTTAAAATAGTCGCCGAGCCATTGTTGATGAAAGGGGCTGAGTTGTTCCGGACGTTTTACATGAATATTGTGCTCGGTCAGGGTGTTGAGAATAGCATCATAGGCGACATTAAAATCATGGCCCAGAGTTAACACCTTGTCCTGAATTTGCTGCATTAAGGCTTCATCTTCGTCGAAATTGGCGTCTGGGAGCTTATTAAGAAGAATGCGGCGCTTTACATCGGCAACCCGTACCTGGAAGAATTCATCGAGATTATTAGAGAAAATTCCTAAAAAGCGAATGCGCTCGATAATGGGGTTATTGATATCCCTGGCTTCTTGCAAAACCCGCTCGTTAAACGATAGCCAACTCAGCTCCTTGGGATAATAGCTGGTGACGTGCAGGTCGACTTGTTCCATGTTCATAACACACTCAGATTGGAGGCAGGCTAAGTGCGTTAATTTATTGCGGAAATGTGACCGGAATATGACATCGGCGGTCGCCTATGAGCTATTCCGGTCGCAAGTGTTTAGACCTAGTTTTCGATATCGACTATGACATCCGAGGTTATAGACTCTAAGGCCTCTACGACCACGTCACGGCTCATTCCCGCCGGCAAGGATACCGTGGCCATGGCACTGAAAATTGGCACGCCCCAGTTCGGTGCGCTTTGCTGCTTTGATGTTAAATGGGTGATATTGGCGCCCTTATGGCGGATCACCGTGGCCAACTCTTGCACTATGCCCGGGCGATCATTTCCAGTGATCACCAGATTAATCTGTTCGCCCGTTGTGGCATCGGTGAGCTCGCCTGATTCCACGCGAATTTCCAAATGAGCAATGCTGTGTAACGCATCCTGTAACTCGCGCAGATGCTCTTCGGCCACTTCGACCTGGACGATACCGGCAAACTTACCGGCAAGATGAGAAAGGTTACTGGCCAGCCAGTTACCATGGTGACTAAGGATAACGGAAGAAAGCTCTTCTAACAGGCCGGGACGGTCTTGGCCAATTACGGTTAAAACTAACTGCTGCATAGGTTACTGTCTCTTTATTATTGTGAATGAAAAGCCCGTTTAAGGGAGCATATAAAAACCTCAGTGAAATCGTTAAGGTAATGTTTATTATGAATTTTTTTAACGGTTTGAATATTTATTCAAATCTTTCATCAGCAAGTATTGACCCCATTTTTGAGTTTGTCCAATTGTTTGCAACAGGTTGGTCAAATCCTGAACACTATGTGTGATGGGGAATGAAAATTAAGCTTTTCGTAGCAGTTTTGGCGCCATGTAACAAAACTGTCATTTTGATGAAATATAATCCGCGCATCGTCAAGATCTAAGGGTAAGTTGATGACTTCCAATCCGCAAAAACTGTCATTTAGCACGGATAGAAGCCGTCTGTTTAAAGACAAAATAGCTCAGTTTAGTATTACCTCTGGCGGGGTAATGGTACTCGTTGCGCTGTTGCTGATATTTTTCTATCTCCTCTACGTGGTACAGCCTATTTTTGAATCGGCTCATGTACAAGAGCGTTCAAGCTTCGCAGTAGATCAACAAGAGATTGTTGGTCTTGGCCTTGAGGAGCAAACCGAGATTGCGTATTTGCTGAAGCGCAGCGGCGATGTTGATTTTTACAACATTCAAGAGCAAGGCTTTGGTGCACAGATTGCCGAGCTTACGACGGAACTACCGGCCGCGGTATCCAGCTTTGCGACCAGCGCTCCACACCTGGGCTTGTATGCTTATGGTTTGGACAACGGTGAGGTGATGATTGTAAAGCCAAGCTTCCAGGTCAGCTTCCCTAATAACCAGCGTCAGCTTACGCCAGTGCTTAACTACCCCTTGGGTAGCAAGCCGTTAACGGCCGACGAGCAGGGCGCAGCCATCAAGCGTTTTGCCTTTTCCAAGAGTGAAGACAAGGTGGTCGTGGTGGCACTGACCGCCGACAAGCGTGTGGTATTTAGCGCCTATGTGGGTGAAGAAAACTTTATGACCGGTGAGGTTGAGTGGGTTGCCGAGCAAACCGAACTTGATATCGATGGTCGTATTGATGAGCTGTTGATTTCTCCCGATGGCAGCCGTGTCTTTGTGCGTTCCGCCAACCAGATTTACATTTTCGACAGCCGCTACGCCGACGACGTGCAACTAACCCAGGTTCTGGCGGCGAACGAAGAAAACGCTAATATTGTTTCTGCGCAGCTACTTGCCGGCGCTAACTCCTTGATGTTGGCCAACGACAACGGCGAAGTGTCGCAGTGGTTTGAGGTGAATACCGAAGACGGCAAGGAATTTAAGAAAATCCGTGCCTTCGAAACCTCAAAGCAAAAAGCCATTAATATTCACTCTGAATTTTACCGTCGCACCTTCTTCACCACAGGTGCCAACGGTGAGTTAGGCCTGTATTACACCACCAGTGAAGCCAAGCTATGGCAAGGAAAAGTGGCCGAAGGAGCTATTAAGAACTTTGCCGTTGCTCCGCGCGCCAATGCCGCGCTCATTCTTGCCGATAACAAGGTAAGCGTGCTGGAAATTGAAAACGAGCACCCGGAAGTAACCTGGTCGGGTCTATGGCAGGAAGTCTGGTATGAAGGCTACCCTGAGCCGGATTACATCTGGCAGTCAACTTCGGCCAGCGATGACTTTGAATCTAAATTCTCTTTGGTACCTATTTCATTCGGTACTTTAAAAGCGGCCATGTACGCCATGCTGTTTGCCGTGCCAATCGCCTTGTCTGCGGCCATTTACACCGCCTACTTTATGTCGAGCGAGCTACGTAAGGTGGTTAAGCCAACGGTTGAAATTATGGAGGCTCTGCCAACGGTTATCTTAGGTTTCTTAGCCGGTCTTTGGTTGGCGCCGTTAATCGAGGAAAACCTCCCGGCCATTATTGCCCTCTTGGTGTTGTTGCCAATTGGTATTCTGACCACGGCCCTGGCCTGGACCAAGCTGCCAGAGCATATTCGCCACCGTATTCCAGAAGGGGCGCACTCGATTATCCTTATCCCTGTAGTGTTGTTTATAGGTTGGTTGTCATTTGCCATGAGCGGCAGCATCGAAGCCTGGTTGTTCGGCGGTAACGTGCGTCAGTACATCACCAATGAGCTGGGCATGACCTTCGACCAACGTAATTCACTGGTTGTAGGTATCGCCATGGGCTTTGCGGTTATTCCAACTATTTTCTCTATTGCCGAAGACGCGGTATTCAGCGTGCCTAAGCACCTGTCGAACGGCTCATTGGCACTGGGTGCTACCCAGTGGCAAACCCTTGTTCGCGTTGTACTGCTGACCGCCAGCCCGGGTATCTTCTCGGCGATTATGATGGGCCTTGGTCGTGCCGTGGGTGAAACCATGATCGTATTGATGGCCACGGGTAACACGCCAATTATGGATTGGAGCATTTTCCAGGGTATGCGTACCTTGGCGGCCAACATCGCGGTAGAAATGCCGGAGTCAGAAGTAGGTAGTTCGCACTACCGTATTCTTTTCCTTGCCGCCTTTGTGCTGTTTATTTTCACCTTTGTCTTTAACACGCTTGCTGAGTTTGTTCGTCAGCGCCTGCGTGAAAAGTACAGCTCACTGTAATTAGAGGAGAAACGACATGATAAGACAGTGGTTTAAGTCTGGTTCTCCTTGGATTTGGATGACCGGTGGTGCGGTAAGCATCAGTTTAATTTCGGTAATCGGCCTGTTGGCTTTGATAGCATGGCGCGGTTTAGGCTTCTTCTGGGCCTCACCGGTACACGAATTTCATATTCAGGGCTCGGTAGAGCAGCATACGGTAATAGGTGAAATCTATGACCGTGAAGTGGTGCCGGCCAGTCGTGTACGTCAGTCCGGCGTTGACCTGGGCGACTTTCAGGGTGAAGAGCTAACTCGTTACCTGATCAAAACTGGTAACCGTGAATATGTGGAGTTGGATTTCCGTTGGATTTTGGAAACCGATATCCAAAGTCAATCGACGCCTCACAATTTGGCGGTATTCGAGCGTTCTAAAAACGGTAACTTCTACGGCTATATCGAGCAGGTGATCGAAAACGGTCAGCCGGTACGGGGCGACAAGGTCGAAAAGCTTGAAGAGCTGGTTGAACGTGCGGTGGAGCTTAATGAACAAGCCCTTGATCTGCAAAATGGCGACATTGGTCATATTAACTACGAGCTCGAGCGCTTACGTCTAAAAGAGCGCGCCTATGAACTTGATAACGAGCTGACTCACGAACGCGCGGCAGAACTGGAAGCCCAACGCCAGGCGTTGCGTGATCAATACAAAGAGCTGGAAAAAACCTTATTCCAACTACGTGATGACGCCAAGCGCGACCAGGTTGTGGTCAAAGACATGCGCGGCGAAATGGTCACTTTGCCTCTTTATCAGGTGCTGGATTTCTGGCTACCAAACGACATGGGCTTTTTCGCTAAGGTCGGCCATTACTTTGGTCAATTAGGCAAGTTTATTGCCGACGACCCCCGTGAAGCAAACACCGAGGGCGGGGTGTTCCCAGCCATCTTCGGTACCGTATTTATGGTTATGCTGATGGCGGTGATTGTGACGCCATTCGGCGTGGTTGCGGCCATTTATCTGCACGAATATGCGGCGAAGAACGCGGTGACCAAGATGATCCGTATCGCGGTTATTAACTTGGCCGGTGTGCCTTCGATTGTATACGGTGTATTTGGTCTAGGTTTCTTCGTTTACATGCTAGGTGGCAGCATCGACCAATTGTTCTACCCAGAGGCCTCGCCAAGCCCGGTATTCGGTACTCCGGGCGTGATCTGGTCGGCCTTAACCTTGGCCATCCTGACCTTGCCGGTGGTGATTGTTTCTACCGAAGAAGGTTTATCACGTATTCCAAGTCAGGTACGTCAGGGCTCCTTGGCGCTAGGCGCGACCAAGGCGGAAACGCTATGGCGCATTGTGGTGCCCATGGCCAGCCCGGCCATTATGACGGGTCTGATCCTGGCGGTTGCCCGAGCGGCTGGTGAGGTAGCACCACTGATGCTGGTGGGTGTAGTAAAAATGGCACCGACCTTACCGCTTGATGGTAACTTCCCTTATGTGCACTTAGACCGTAAATTTATGCACCTGGGTTTCCATATTTATGATGTTGGCTTCCAGAGCCCGAACGTAGAAGCTGCGCGCCCACTGGTATATGCCACCGCATTCTTGTTGGTAACAGTGATTATTGCTCTGAACATCACGGCAATTGGTATTCGTAACCATTTGCGTGAAAAGTTCCGCGCGCTAGACAACTAATGTAAAGAATTGAGATAGGTAAAAACGTTATGATTACAGTTGCACCCGAAGTAAACGCAGCGAACACGCAAAAGTTGGACTTAACTAATCTGACGCCAGAGCAAACTGCATTACAGATTAAAAACCTCGATCTTTACTACGGCGACAAGCAAGCGCTTAGCGATGTCAGCATGGATATCCCTAAGGGCCAGGTAACCGCCTTTATCGGTCCATCGGGTTGTGGTAAATCGACACTTTTACGTTGTATTAACCGCATGAACGATCTGGTTGATACCTGTCGTATCGAGGGTCAAATCCTGCTGCACGGTGAGAACATTTACGACAAGCGCGTCGATGTGGCGGCACTGCGCCGTAATGTCGGCATGGTATTCCAGCGTCCGAACCCGTTCCCTAAGTCGATTTATGAGAATGTGGTTTATGGCCTGCGGTTACAAGGCATCAAAGACAAGCGCAAGCTGGACGAAGTGGTAGAAAGATCACTGCGCGGCGCAGCTCTTTGGGATGAAGTAAAAGATCGACTGCACGACAGCGCATTTGGCCTTTCCGGTGGTCAGCAGCAGCGTCTGGTGATTGCCCGTTCAATCGCCATCGAGCCTGAAGTACTGCTTCTGGATGAGCCGACCTCTGCACTTGATCCAATTTCAACCTTGGTTATCGAAGAGCTGATCAGCGAATTAAAGAACAAGTTTACCGTGGTGATCGTTACTCACAACATGCAACAGGCGGCACGTGTATCGGATCAAACCGCGTTTATGTATATGGGTGAATTGATTGAGTACGCCGATACCAATACCCTGTTCACCACCCCGAGTAAAAAGAAAACCGAAGACTATATCACTGGTCGTTATGGTTAAGCTGTGATGGGCGTAGCAATGCTTGCTATCATTATTAGGTAAGAATTAAGAAGGCCATTATGGAACACAATATTAATAAGCACATCTCTGGTAAGTTCAACGAAGAGCTGGAAAATGTGCGTAACCATGTATTGAGCATGGGTGGTTTGGTTGAACAGCAACTAAATAGTGCGCTTGACGCTGTCGCCAAAGGCGATACTGAATTGGCTAAGAAGGTCAAAGAAAACGATTACCGTGTGAATGCGATGGAAGTCAATATTGACGAAGAATGCACACGCATTATCGCCAAGCGCCAACCGGCGGCGAGCGATTTACGCCTGGTTGTTGCCATTGCAAAAACCATTGCCGATTTAGAGCGTATCGGCGACGAAGCCGAGCGCATCGCCAAGGTTGCGCTGGACTCCTTTACCAAGGATCAGCAGGGCTTGTTGGTGAACATGGAAAACATGGGTCGCCTGGTGTCAAAAATGCTGCACGATGTGCTCGATGCCTTTGCTCGTATGGACGCGCAAAAAGCGTTTGAAGTACACAAGGCCGATGAAAAGGTCGACCGTGAATACGAAGCGCTGACGCGTCAGATCATGACCTACATGATGGAAGACCCACGCTCTATTCCTCGTGTAATGGAGCTGATCTGGTCGGTACGTTCATTGGAGCGTATTGGCGATCGCTGCCAGAATATTTCCGAATATGTAATCTACTTTGTTAAGGGTAAAGACATTCGCCACGTGTCACAGGACACGATTGCGAAAACCATCTAACGGGTAGTAAAAATGCCAGGGCAGAAAGGATTTTTGCCCTTTTTCATGCTTATATTTCTCATTGCCTTTGAGTTGGCAAAACAATGATGAATTGAGCATGAAAATTCATGCGTTTGGGTGATTAATAAGGTAAAATTACGCCCGAAGCATAAAGATGCAAATCGAAAATAAATTTAGATTAGCCGCGACTATAGGAGTAATCCTAAGACGTTTCTATGACTTATTTATGACGATTTTATTGCAAACTAAGATTCAAAGGGTCAGTTATGCCTAGTAATGCGTTTTTAGGGGTTTTTGCAAAATCGCCTATTAAACCAATCGAAGATCATATTAAAAAGGTGCATAAAGCCAGCGCCATGCTTATTCCGTTTTTTGAATGTGTATTTGAAAAACAGTGGCATGAAGCGGAAGAATTGCGCCTTAAAATTCGCTCACTAGAACGTGAAGCGGACGAGTTAAAACGTGAAATCCGTCTTAACTTGCCACGTGGTTTGTTCCTTCCAGTTGAGCGTACCGATCTCCTCGAGCTGATCACTCATCAAGATAAGATTGCTAACAAAGCAAAAGATATTGCCGGTCGTGTTGTCGGTCGTGAGATGACAATCCCAGAGACCATCCAAAAAGACTTCTTGCAATACTTATCTCGTTGTGTGGATGCAACAAAACAAGCATCAAAAGCTATCAATGAACTTGACGAGTTGTTGGAAACCGGTTTTCGTGGTCGCGAAGTAACACTGGTGGAAAAAATGCTTGTCGAGCTTGATGCTATTGAGCAAGACACTGACGACATGCAAATCAGATTGCGTCATGAATTACGTCGCATCGAAGACACAATGAATCCCGTTGACGTGATGTTCTTATACAAGATCATCGAATGGGTGGGTGATTTAGCAGATATCGCTGAACGAGTAGGTGCTCGTTTAGAAGTACTGTTAGCCCGTTAACATTGCCAGGATTTAACCCAGTGAAAGGCTCGGTGTTAAATCACACAAAGTTAAAAAAATAAGGTTTTTCTGATGGATATTATTTCGTCCTACGGTACCGTGTTAGTGCTTGTAGCCGCAGCGGTAGGTTTCTTCATGGCTTATGGTATCGGTGCAAACGATGTTGCCAACGCCATGGGTACTTCTGTGGGCTCTAAAGCTCTAACGATCAAACAAGCAATCATCGTTGCGATGATTTTTGAATTTGCCGGTGCCTACTTGGCTGGCGGTGAAGTAACATCAACGATCCGTAAAGGTATTATTGATGCCGCCCCATTTGCTGATATCCCTGAGCTCATGGTTCTGGGTATGATTGCCGCGCTCTTTGCAGCGGGTAGCTGGTTATTGATCGCCTCTTTCCTAGGCTGGCCTGTATCGACTACTCACTCAATCATTGGTGCCATCATTGGTTTCGCCCTTGTTGCCGTGGGCAGTGAAGCGATTCAGTGGACTAAGGTTGCAGGCATAGTAGGTAGCTGGATTGTCACCCCGGCAATCTCTGGCTTTATCGCCTACCTTATCTTTATGAGTGCACAAAAGCTGATCTTCGATACCGAAAAACCGCTTGAGAACGCCAAGCGTTTTGTACCTCTGTATATGGGTCTGGCCGGTTTTGTTATGTCGCTGGTAACGATCAAAAAAGGCTTAAAGCACATAGGTATTAACATGGGCGCAGTGGAAGGTTATCTGCTTTCTATCGGCATTGCCGTTGTTATTGCCATTATCGGTAAAATCGTTATCCAACGCTTGAAGATGGACCCGAAAGCTGACAAGAAAATGCAGTTCAACAACGTTGAAAAAGTGTTTGCGGTATTAATGGTTCTGACCGCCTGTTGTATGGCCTTTGCACACGGTTCAAACGACGTAGCTAACGCTATTGGTCCACTTGCTGCGGTAGTTAACATTGTTGAAAACAATGGTGAAATCGCTAAGAAAGCAGCCCTTGCCTGGTGGATTCTACCTCTTGGTGGTATTGGTATCGTTGTTGGTCTTGCGCTACTAGGTAAGAAGGTAATTAAAACCATTGGTGAAGGCATCACTCACCTAACGCCTAGCCGTGGTTTTGCTGCCGAGCTTGCCGCTGCCTCTACCGTTGTTATCGCCTCGGGTACGGGTCTGCCTATTTCTACCACGCAAACCTTGGTTGGTGCGGTATTGGGTGTAGGTATGGCCCGCGGTATTGCTGCACTTAATATGAGCGTAATAAGAAATATCGTTGTTTCTTGGGTAATTACGTTGCCTGTTGGTGCCGCACTTGCTATTGTAATCTTCTACATATTACGAACAGCATTTGGCGTATAAAGCGTAGGCGTCAATCGCCTACCACGACTAAACAGTCTTTTAGCTTGAAAAGATCTCAACGCCCTAGGTGTTGGGGTCTTTTTATTTGTGAGCATAAATATGACGAACCTACCCAGTATTAAGCAGCTTCAGTATCTCTTAGCCGTACACCAGCATCAGCATTTTGGCCGCGCCGCCGCCGCTTGCTATATAGGTCAGTCGACCCTGAGTAGTGCCATTCAAAACCTCGAAGAAAACCTTGGGGTGCAGTTGATCGAGCGGGAAAATCGTAGCCTGATGTTTACCGCTATTGGCGAGGAAGTGGTAGAAAAGGCGAAGAAGATCATTGACGATACCATGAGCGTTAAAGAGCTTACTCGCAGCCATTTGCATCCGTTGAGCGGCTCGCTCACTATCGGCATTATTCCCACCATCGCCAGTTTTATTGCTGCGCCGCTGCATTGTTATTGTAAGGCAACCTTTAAAGATCTGGACTTGGTGCTGGTAGAAGACACCAGTGATAACCTGCTTGATAAGCTCGAGCATGGCCATATCGATATCGCCTTACTGGCCTTGCCATATGAAACAGGTCGTTTTCATACCCAGGTTCTCGCCAAGGATAAATTTTACCTGGTGCATCATAAGGACTATCACATTGATTCGGAACTGGATTACAACCTGCTTCCGGAGCACAGCGTGTTTTTGCTGGAACGCGAACACTGTATGACGGGTCATGCCCTGAGTGCCTGTAATTTAGAGCGCGCCAGTTGCATTAATCCTTTTGAGGCCAGCAATCTGCATACCCTGCTTTCCATGGTGGAGTACAAGCTTGGCGTAACCTTCTTACCGCAAATGGCGCTGAATGCCGGAATTTTAGACTCCAAGCCTTTGTTGGCGGTGAGCTCGGGCTCCGATGCGCACCGTGACGTTGGTTTGATTTGGCGTAAGACCACGGGACGTATCGGCGACTTTCGTCTATTCAGTGATAAGGTGGGCGAATTTCTTCGCACCTGCTGCACCGTGGGTAGTGAATAACAGTATTTTGAAAGCGGCTTAGGCCGCTTTTTTTATAAATAAATTAAATTTTTCCAAACTTTTTCCAGCTGCCTTGCAACTAACCTAATAACACAATCAATTGATTGCCTAATTACGTGATATTTAACTCAGAACAACGGCTAATAAAAAAAGCGCAAAGCGGTAGCAGTAAAGCCTGGCTTGCTCTGGTGAAGCGCCACGAGAAAAGGCTGTATAACCAGTGTCTCAGGTTGCTTCAACATCCCGACGATGCCCTTGATGTTATGCAGGAAACCTTTATCAGTGCATATCAAGGGTTGAGCCAGTTTAACGGTCATAGCCAGCTGCATACCTGGTTGTTTCGCATTGCCTATAACAAGTCAGCGGAGCATTTTCGCCGCCATCGACAGCATCAAAATATGGACGAGGTGGTTGAGCCCTGCAGTAACGTACTGCATATGGAGCGCCCGCTGATGCAGGCACAACAAAATCAACAGCTGTTAGCGGAGCTCGCCAAATTACCGTTCGAGCAAAGGGTCGTGGTTGAGATGAAGTTTTTCCAACACTGTACCTTTGACGACATTGCCCAGCAGTTGGATTTATCGACCAATACGGTAAAAACACGTTTGTACGCGGCGTTAGGTCGTTTAAAGCCGCAATTGGAGGTTAATGATGGCTAAGCAAAATGATCTTGAAGCGATTTTTGCCCGATATTTGGAAGGTGAGGTGTTGAGCGCGGATGAAATGGCGGCACTGACTCACGACCCTATGTTTGGATCCTTGCTTAAACAGGCCGAGTATTGGCAGGGGGCTGTCGAACGGCTTGAAGAACAAGCGGTTCCAACGCATTGGCTGCCTGAGCTGGTCTTTCCATCGACACCGACCTCAAGTCAGTATTTACCCTGGGTAGCCGCTGGCGTCATGAGCCTTGCCATGCTCTTTGGTGGTTACCAGGTATATGGCACGAACCAGCAGTTGGTGGCGCAAATTCAACAGCAACGGCAAACGCTGGCGGTACAAAAACAGCAGATGCAGCAGTTAAGTGAGGCCCTTATGGCACAGTCGCAGTGGCAAAAGCAAGCCCTAGCGGATATAGCCACTCAAACCGTAGATATTGCCCGCAGCGAGCGACAAAACGCCATGGCGACCCTGGTTGATTACATCAACACCCAGCGCGCCCAAGATAACGCCTATTTGCGTATGCAGCTCAATGATATTGCAGAACAAATTGAACAACAGCCGCCTTATAGCACGGCTTACAACACAGAGAGTAAATGATGAAAAAATACATAATAGCAAGCGCCGTTGCGCTCGGTGTAAGTGCTTTTGCTGGCGTGGCGCAAGCCGGTGAGTTTGACCAGGTGCAACGTCAAATTGGCATAGTGGAAAATATCCTTGGCACGGCGTTGAAACAGGATTTAGACCAGCACTCGGTGCAGGTCTCCAGCACCTATTTGGCCGAGCAGGGAGTGTTATACCGGATTCGTTTGGATAACCACTTTGTGTTTGTCAGTGAGTTCGAGGATATGCCGTTACCGCCACTGCCGCCCGAGGCGGTGATCACCGCCGATTCTGTGACCATGAATGACGGTCATATGGAATTCGTTAATGGAGAAGTCGTTGGTACCGAGACGAAAGAGATCATTATTTCGTTAGATGATATCCGCGAGCAATCGGAACAAATGCGCGCTGCTGCCGAAGCGCAAAGAGAGCTGAGCTTTCGCATTCGTGAATTGAACCGTGAGCAGCGGGAGCTCAAAATTCAGTCCAAGCTGCAGGATAACGATAAGGAGCTTACCGAGCAGTTGCAGGAAATAGAACGTGAAGTCGTTAAGTTGCGCGAAAAGAAAGATGCCCTTGATGCTAAAAATAAGGTGCTGGTAAAAGAAGTGAAAGAGAAGCGCTTAAAACATAAGGAAAAACAAGAGAAAAAGCAGCAGGAGCAATTACAAAAAGCGCTTACCAGCGTCGCCCGTAGCCTCTGTGATTATGGTGTGGGGATGCGCGACATCAATGATGAGCAGTTTGTAAATGTACAATTTAATCAGTCGCGTAATCAGCATATGGTGGTATTTAAAAAGGCTGATATCAACCGTTGTGTAAGTGGCAAGCTGGACCATAAAGGTTTGCTAAGCAGAGCCAAGCAATACGCATTATAGCGGACGGCCGTGCAAGCGGCTGTAGGTGGGTTGCGCGCACTAAGTGTGAGCCCCATTCGGAGCATAAGTCCAGACTATATGCCCCAGACCTTGATTCCTAAACCATACACCCAACCTAACACCCTGTAGTGAAAACTACAGGGTTGTTTTTGAGCCAAATTGGTGTTTTTCCAGGGCCGGTAGAAACAGTAGGTACACCCATACCACTAAATTAAAGTAGGGCACTAGACCCAAAGCGAGAAAGAGCTTCACCGGATAGCCTTTACGTTTGGCATGCATATAGCATTGCCCGGCTATAAACAGGTTGACGCACAAAAGTAGAGTAACTAAAAAAAACATGCCGATTTCCTTTATTTGTAGTCTTCCACACCCCTGAGTACAGGCGGCGACGCGGAGTTCCTGAACCAGTAGACTGGTTTTGCCACATTCCATTGTTGGGCCATTATTAGTTGTATACACCGCACCACCTTGGCTGCTTTGCCTTTGGCACGGTTAGCGCATTTATGGTCGTTTTACTTACACCTCGGCGATTGCCGCAATGAGCTCAGACAGACCATGAACTACTCAGTATAGACAAGCGTGTGCAGAGCAATAGGAGTACTAGCTAAAAAATAGCCAGTTAGCACTTAGTCTGATGTTTTTGCAGTGATTATTTTTTGGTTGTTTTCGAGGGCATGGAGGGGAGCCGGCTTGGCAATAAAGTAACCCTGGGCATAATCTACGCCTATCTCCTTAAGCATGCGGTAGATTTCTTTGTTTTCCACATATTCGGCAACCGAGCCCTTATTGAGGGAGGCGGCGATATCATTAATGGCCTTAACCAAGGCGTAGTCTATGGGATCACGTTGCATGTCGCGGACAAAAGAGCCATCAATTTTAACATGCTGTGCCGGTAGGCGTTTGAGATAGTCGAAGGTACTAAAGCCGGTACCAAAGTCGTCGATAGAGAAATCACAGCCCAAGGCGTTCAGGGCGAGGATCATCTCACGCGTTGCTTCCAGGTTGCCAACGCTGGCGCTTTCGGTAATTTCAAAGATCACGCGTTTGGGGTCAACGCCGTGGTCATAAAGCATGGTTTTAATATGTGGCAGCAGGCGGTCGTCGAGCAGAGATTGCGCCGAAAGGTTGATAGCAACGCGCTGAATTTCTGGATGTTCGCTTAAATCGCGAATGGCCGAGCGCACCACACATTGATCCATCAAATAGCTGTCGTTAAGCATTTCCAAAGCAGGAATAAAGTGGTTGGGGTAGATAAGCTCACCGTTAATACGCAGACGCAGCAAGACCTCATAGTAGGCGATGCGTGAGCGCTTGATATCCCAAACCGGCTGATAGTGCAGTTCAATATTATCCTGTTGCAATGCAGAGCGCACATTATGGCCCCACTCCAGCCCGGATTGCATGGCGTTACTGTGTGAATCGCTGGCGTCGTAGCAGTGTACCAGGTTGCGACCCTGACTCTTGGCGATATACAAGGCGATGTCGGCCTGCTTTAAACATTCATTGGCATCGTTGTTTTGTGCCGAGATCTGGGTTACGCCAATGGAGCAACTGATGGAGTATATTTGCTCCTGACATTGAAACTGGTGACCATCGATGGCGACACAGATGCTTTCGGCGACCATATGGGCATCGAGTAGCGCAGTATCGGGCAATAAGATGGCAAATTCATCGCCGCCGATGCGAAAGATCAGGTACTGTTCTTCGATATGTTGTAAAAACAGCTCTGCTACTTCCTTAAGCACGGTGTCGCCTTCCTGGTGCCCCTTGCTGTCGTTGATAATCTTAAAGTGGTCCAGATCAATATAGATCAGCGCATGAAGGTCGTCGCCGGTGGTTGCTTGGCACAGGGCACTGAGCTGCAAGTCGAAGTAATAGCGGTTATGCAGCCCGGTGAGGGTGTCGTGAAGCGCTAAATGTTGCAGCTTGAGCTCCGCTTGTTTGCGTTCTTCGATATTGTCGATAGAGGCGGTGATCACGGCGCTGTGATTATGATCACTGACATGCTGAAAACGGCACTCAAACCAAATCAGTTGGCCATTACTGGCCTGTAGCTGTAGCTCAACCTTACGCCGTTTTGCTTGCGCCTTAAAGACGGCGCCCAAGGCGGTATTCAGTCTGGGCCTATGAGCCTCATAGCAGTAGTCCTCCAGGCGTGTGCCAATGCTGTGCTTAAGGCCGAAGCCGGTGTTAGCCTCCCAGGCCGGGTTGAGAAAGCTGATGCGCCCGTGCTCGTCGAGCTCCATTACCACGGTATTAAGGTGCATCAGGATCCGCTGGTGTGCCGAGTAGAGTTCTTTGTACTTTTGCTGGCTTTGGCTGAGTTGCGCCACCTTCTTTTCAAATTCACCATAGCTGGCGATAAAGTCTTCACGACGGGCGGCATGATCGCAGACCTTCATCAATAAAGCGTTATCGTAGGGGCGACGGACGAAGTCGGTGACGCCACTTAAAAGCAGCTGCTCGGCATAATCCGCATCCTGGCTGTCGATAATGGTCACTATGGCCTGACTTGGGTTTCGCGCAAGAATGTTCTGCACCAGGGTGTTGGCGCTGGCAGCATTGGCGACACTGGCGTCGAGCAGCACAATTGCATAGAGCCCCTGAAGATAGGTATCGAGCGTGTCAGTGGCGCTATCGCACACCTGTACCGCAAAGTTGAGAGCCAAGGCATCGCTCACCTGTTGGGCTTTGGCGGCGTCGGGCTCTAACAGTAAAAGTTTTAACCGGCTTGATTTTTCCAGTTGCGTCGAGAGCACATTGGCAAGGGTTTGCGGTAGTAAGTCCTGACGCTCTATGGGCACCACGGCATCGATGCCATAACTGCGCGCCGTGGTTTCGGCGATACGCTCGCAGTAAAAAGGGGGCGTTAACACTATGGGGGTATGCTTGGGGGTTTTTAACAGCCCGGAGCGCACCATGCGGGAAAAGCGCCAGCCATCAATTTTGCCCACATCAAGGCCGGTGATCACTAAGCTGACGGGGCGCTCTTTCAGTAGTTGTAAGGCTTGTTGCGAGTCACTTTGTTCAATCACCTCAAAGACATCTAAGCGCCCTAATGTGCGCTTAACCACCTCGCGCTCGGCGGCATTGGCATTGATGATCATTAAACTGAGAGGCGTCGCCATGGATACTACCTAAGAGACTTAAATATATGTAAGAACTGTAGGTTATAGTGAATCAAAAGCCCAGACAAGTTAGTGCGCTTGATTTCGGATTGGGGAATCACTAGACTTGGCGCGATTTTCAGCACCCTGGAGAGCCCGACATGCGAGTGGCCGATTTTAGTTTTGATTTACCCGAAGAGTTAATTGCCCGTTATCCACAAAAGGAGCGTAGCCAAAGCCGATTACTTAAGGTGGATGGTAACAGCGGGACAACCTCTCACCATATTTTCAAAGACATTATCGACTTTATCGAACCCGGCGACCTGTTGGTTTTTAACAATACCAAGGTGATCCCAGCGCGTATGCACGGCAATAAGGCCTCCGGTGGCAAGGTGGAAGTACTGGTCGAACGGGTATTAGATGACAAGCGGGTGCTGGCCCATGTGCGCTCAAGCAAGTCGCCCAAGCCAGGCACCATGTTGCTGCTAGAAGGGAAAGCGGAAATGGAAATGCTCGGCCGTCAGGGGGAGCTTTTCGAGTTGGAATTGAAAGACCAGGGCTCGGTGCTGGAGACCCTGGAGCAAATTGGCCATATGCCTTTACCGCCGTATATCGACCGTCCCGATAATGATGAAGATAAGCAGCGTTACCAGACCGTTTACGGTGAAAAGCCCGGTGCAGTGGCGGCACCGACCGCCGGCTTACACTTTGATGAAGCGCTCATGCAGCAGCTTAAAGACAAAGGCATTGAAATGGCCTTTGTTACCCTGCATGTGGGAGCCGGTACCTTTCAACCGGTGCGTGTGGAGAGCGTTAGCGACCACCATATGCATTCGGAATACATTGAAGTGCCAGAAGAGGTGGTGGCAGCGGTGCAGGCAACCAAGGCTCGTGGTGGTCGAGTTATTGCCGTGGGGACAACTTCGGTGCGCTCTTTGGAGTCAGCGGCGAAAATGGGCGGCGGTGAGCTTAAAAGCTATTTTGGCGACACCGATATCTTTATTTTCCCCGGCTACCATTTCAATGTGGTCGATGCCATGATCACCAACTTCCACTTGCCTGAGTCTACCCTGATCATGCTGGTCAGTGCGTTCTCGGGGCAAGAGCATATTATGAATGCCTACCATGAGGCCATAAAAGAGCGTTATCGCTTCTTTAGTTATGGCGATGCCATGTTCTTAACTAAAAAAACCGCTTCTTAAGAGCGGTTTTTTATTACCCAAAAGTAAGGCCAGGCGTACACCAAGAATTACCCACTATGCAAAGGCCGGTGACTCGCTGGTATTTCTCCCCCTTTTATTTTTTCGATTTGCCCCAATTCATAGTATTGCCGTGTCAAAAAAGGTAGAATCGGGCGGTTAAATTGCGCCTAAGTTCGCAACAGTTAAGTAGAGTTGGACTGTTTTTCCGACCGATTGAGGATCACATGAAATTTGAATTAGATACAACCGATGGCAAAGCCCGTCGTGGTCGCTTGATTTTTGACCGTGGTGTAGTGGAAACACCTGCATTTATGCCCGTGGGCACGTACGGCACGGTTAAAGGCATGACTCCTGAAGAGCTAAAAGGCACGGGAGCGCATATCTGTTTGGGCAACACCTTCCACCTGATGCTGCGTCCGGGCACAGAAATCATCAAGCAACACGGTGATTTGCATGACTTTATGGGCTGGGATAAGCCGATTCTGACCGACTCAGGCGGTTTCCAGGTATTCAGCCTGGGTGCAATGCGTAAAATCTCCGAAGAAGGAGTGTTGTTCAGCTCACCAGTGAACGGTGAGAAAATTATGCTAAGCCCGGAAAAGGCGATGCAAGTGCAGCGCGACCTGGGTTCCGACATAGTGATGATCTTCGACGAGTGTACACCGTATCCTGCAACCGAAAAGCAGGCGAAAGACTCCATGGAGCTATCGCTGCGCTGGGCAAAACGTTCTAAAGAAGGGCATGGCGATAACCCGTCGGCCTTATTCGGTATCATTCAAGGCGGCATGTATCCAGAGCTTCGTGCACAATCGCAAGCAGGCCTGGAAGAAATTGGCTTTGACGGTTATGCCTTGGGTGGTTTATCCGTAGGTGAGCCAAAAGAAGACATGATCAACATCCTTGATCACTGTGCCTACAAGATGCCAGAGCAAAAGCCTCGTTATCTAATGGGGGTGGGTAAGCCGGAAGACATCGTTGAGGCGGTGCGCCGTGGCATAGATATGTTTGACTGTGTCATGCCAACCCGTAATGCTCGTAACGGCCACTTGTTTATTACCGATGGCGTGGTGAAAATTCGTAACGCCGTGCATAAAACCGATACCGCGCCGCTGGATAGCGAATGTGATTGCCATACCTGTACTAATTTCTCACGCGCGTATTTGCACCACCTGGATAAGTGTAATGAGATCCTCGGAGCGCGCCTTAATACCATCCATAACCTGCGTTATTACCAACGCCTGATGGAAGGATTGCGTGAGGCCATTGCAGCGGGAGAACTTGACGCATTCGTGGCGGACTTTTATGCTCGCCGTAATATGCCGGTTCCAGAACTCGCTGAAACAGAATAACTGCCAGCCCGCCTTTGAGCGGGCTTGCGTGTAAATTAAGACATTAAAATTAATAGTTACATACTGAAGGGGAACACCTGATGAGTTTATTTATTGCAAACGCTCATGCCAGCACAGCTGGTGCCGCACCTGCTGGTGGCGGTTATGAAATGCTAATCATGCTGGCTATTTTCGGCTTGGTATTTTATTTCCTAATCTACCGTCCACAGGCCAAGCGTGTAAAAGAGCACAAAAACCTGATGAGCGCCCTGGCCAAGGGTGACGAAGTACTTACGCAGGGTGGTTTAGTGGGTAAAATCACTAAGGTAACCGAAGACAAAGACTTCGTAACCATCGCCTTAAATGATCAAGCTGAAGTGACTGTACAGAAAGCCTCAATTTCTGCAGTGCTACCTAAAGGCACCATGAAGTCACTATAAAAAGGAAAGATACGTGTTAAATAAGTATCCTTTATGGAAGTATTTACTCGTGCTTTTAGTGCTTGCGGTAGGGGTGCTTTATGCCACCCCTAACATCTATGGCCGTGACCCTGCTATTCAGGTAACGGGCGCCAAAGGTGCCGACGCAACACTAAGCGCATTGGATTCGGTAAATACCATCCTTAGCGAAAATAAAATTGAAACCAAATCGAGCAAGCTCGAAGACGGGCAAATCCTGGTTCGCTTTAAGAACGTAGAACAACAACTAAAAGCTCAGGACATCTTGCGCGACAATTTAAGTGAAGACTACATCTCAGCCATTAACATGGCCCCGGCGCAACCTGAGTGGTTGAAGTCGATTGGCGGTAATCCGATGAAGCTGGGTCTTGACTTAAGTGGTGGTGTGCATTTCACCATGGAAGTAGACATGGTGACCGCAATGGACAATGCACTGAACCAGATGGAGCAGGACTTCCGCGCGGATTTACGTGAAGAAAAGCTACGTTATCGCACCATACGCCGAGTTGCCGGCAGCGATTCAGTGCAGGTTGTTATGCGCAGCGAAGAGGATAAAGGCGCCGCGGAGAAGTTCCTGCAAGGCCGTTATCCTGGCTATGTGTTTAGCGACGATAGTAACAACGACAGTGGCTTTGTCGTGACCATGAGCGAGCTGCGCATCAAAGAGCTGCGAGATTACGCCATCAAGCAAAACGAAACCATTATTCGTAACCGTATTAACCAAATTGGTGTGGCCGAGCCAAACGTACAACGTCAGGGTGCTGAGCGTATTATCGTGCAGCTTCCGGGTGTACAGGACACGGCACGAGCCAAAGAAATCCTGGGTGCTACGGCAACCCTAGAGTTCCGCGAAGTGGATCAAGATGCCGATCCGGGTTTGGCCATGCAGGGGCGCGTGCCGCCAGGCACAGAGATCATCATGGACCGTACGGGTCGTCCCGTGGTGCTTAAAAAGCGCGTGATCCTTGAAGGTAGTCACATTACCGGTGCACAATCGAGCCTAGATGAATACCAGCGTCCGCAGGTAAATATCTCGCTTGATTCTAAAGGTGGCGCCAAGATGGACGCTTTCACCAAGCGTGCTATTGGCAAGCCGATGGCCACGGTATTTATCGAGTACAAGCCATCCGGTGAAGTGGATGCCAACGGTAAAGCCCTGCCGCCGATCAAGGTGGAAGAGGTAATTAACGTGGCGACCATTCAGGCCCGTCTAAACCGCAGCTTCCGTATTACCGGTCTGGATAGCCCGGCTGAAGCACATAACCTAAGTCTACTGCTTCGTGCCGGTGCCCTGGTAGCGCCGATTCAAATCGTTGAGGAGCGTACCGTAGGTCCGAGCCTGGGTCAGGAAAATATCGAAGCGGGTATGACCGCCGTTGTCCTTGGTTTTGCCTTTGTGCTTGCTTTCATGCTGCTGTACTACAAGGGTTTCGGCATGGTTGCCAACCTGGCACTTGCCGCCAACCTGATTATGATTGTCGGTGTTATGTCGATGATCCCAGGCGCAGCCCTGACTTTACCTGGTATTGCCGGTATCGTACTTACTGTCGGTATGGCGGTTGATGCCAACGTACTTATTTTTGAGCGTATCCGTGAAGAGCTGGCCGATGGCCGCAGTCCGCAACAGGCGATTCACTTTGGTTACGACAGCGCCTTTAGCACCATTTTTGATGCCAATATCACCACCCTTATTGCCGCAATTATTCTGTTTGCAGTGGGTACAGGCCCAATTGCAGGCTTCGCGGTGACCTTGGCGATTGGTATTTTGACCTCAATGTTTACGGCTATTGTCGGTACCCGAGCGGTGATCAACTTGATCGTTGGCGGCAAGCGCATTGAAAAGCTGTCGATATAGGAGCAATTAAGCATGCAATTATTAAAAGTAAAAGGCACCTTGCCATTTATGAAAGCACGCAAATTGGCGATGGGTTTCTCCATCTTGCTGATCTTTGCTTCTGTTGCGTCGTTTTTCGTTAAAGGTCTAAACTTCGGTCTGGATTTCACCGGCGGTACCGCCGTTGAAGTCGGCTTCTCGCAACCGGCCGAATTAAGCACGGTACGTAAAGTACTTGCTGAAAATGGCTTTGCCGAGGCTTCGGTGCAGTTATTCGGTTCCAGTAAAGACGTACTTGTGCGCCTTCCACCCCAGGGTGAAGGCGTAAAGGCTGAGGTGATTGGTAACCAGGTGATGACGGCACTAAAACAAGCCGATGCCGATGCGCAAATGCGTCGTATCGAGTTTGTTGGCCCGAGTGTCGGTGAAGACCTCAAAGAGCAGGGCGGTTTGGCCATGCTTACCGCGCTTATCTGTATCCTGCTTTATGTGGCGCTGCGCTTCGAATGGCGTTTCGCACTGGGGGCGGTGTTCGCGCTATTCCACGATGTGGTCTTAACCATGGGCTTGTTCTCACTGCTCGGTCTTGAGTTTGACTTAACCATCTTAGCGGCCATATTGGCGGTAATAGGTTACTCACTCAACGATACTATAGTTGTATCCGACCGTATTCGTGAAAACTTCCGTAAAGTGCGTATCGACGATACCTTAGAAATTATCGATATTTCACTGACGCAAACCCTGAACCGTACCTTGGTAACATCGATCACCACCATCTTGGTATTGATTGCCTTGTTTGTATGGGGCGGTCAGACCATTCACGGTTTTGCTACGGCCTTGCTATTCGGTGTGTTCATCGGTACTTACTCTTCAGTGTACGTTGCCAGCTCGGTAGCGGTGGCGCTAGGCGTGAGTAAAGAAGACTTGATCCCGGTAGAGATAGAGAAAGAAGGTGCGGACTTAGACGCCATGCCTTAATCGCCTTTACCGCGATAATTCCAAAAAATGCCGCTTTTTAGCGGCATTTTTTTTGCCTGTAAACAGGGCTGCTCCGTTAAAGGAACGGCAGCTCACGACGTACTTTTAAAAATGGCGGAGTCTCACTCTGATTTGATGAAAGTGTGGAAAAATCAACCTTTTCATACAGTTGTCATATTTGACTGTTAGCCTATGCCACCGTTTGTGCTTTTGGTGTAGTAGGCCGGTGAATACGGACTTGATAGCAGAATTAACCTTGATATTACGGCAGCGGTCGATCACAACCGTATTTCAGCCTATTTTCGATGTGACGAAACAACGAATAATAGGTTATGAGGCCCTAAGTAGAGGTCCGCAAGACAGCCCCTTACACGCTCCTGCCGTGTTGTTTTCCTGTGCCCAACAGGCACAGAGACTCTCTGAGTTGGAATTGCTGTGCCGTGATAAGGCCATTGCTACCTTTGCCGAGCTGCAACTCGGCGGTAAGTTGTTTTTAAATGTTAGCCCCAATACCTTGCTTGACCCCGCACACCCCAAAGGACAAACGCTGCAGCTATTGCGAAAATACGGCCTGGGGCCCCAGCAGGTAGTCATAGAGCTCACCGAACAAGACAAGGTCGAAGACGCAGACCTCTTGCGCGTGGCGGTAGCGCATTATCGCGAACTTGGGTTTCATATCGCCATTGATGATTTGGGAGCCGGTTATTCGGGGCTAAAACAGTGGTCTGAAATTCAGCCCGATATTGTCAAAATAGATAGATACTTTATTGACCATTGTGATTTTAGTCCGGTCAAACGGGAGTTTTTAAAATCCATTATCGATTTGGCCAAGGCCACCAATACGCAAGTGATTGCAGAAGGCATTGAGCGCTATGAAGAATTCCAACTGGTGACTCGGTTGGGGATAGGAAATGTTCAGGGTTACTTTTTGGCCTGCCCAAGTGATCAACCGGAGCGTCACTACCGGCATCAACATATGCATGAGTCATGGCAGGCAGGTAAAGTTCGGTGCGATCAGTCTTTAACTATAGGTTGGCTGGCAACGGCAAAACGGGTGTTGTGTCAGCATACCAGCTGTCGTGAGGCGCTGCAGGTTTTTGTCGAGGACAACAGCGTTGTGGTGGTGATCGACGCCGATCGTCGCCCCGTGGGACTGCTTTATAAGGAACAGCTGTCAGAGGTCTTTGCGAACCCCTATGGACATGCACTTTACGATAAACGACCAATCAGCACCGTGATGGATTGTTTGCCTCTGGTTGTCGATGAAAATGATACGCTGGATAGCGTCAGTCAGCAGATCACCGATGGCGACCTTGATATTCGTCGACATATTGTAGTTACTCGTGCGGGGGAGTACCTTGGAGTGGTGCCGCTGCGGCTTATTCTTAAGCATATGACCGAGGAAAAGGTGCGCCATGCTCAGCATGCCAATCCGCTGACCATGTTACCCGGCAATATTGCCATTAATGAGGCCATTGAGCAGCGCTTGCACACTGGCAGTTCCTTTACTCTGGCTTATTTTGACCTAAACCATTTTAAGTCTTTTAACGACCTTTATGGCTATGCCAATGGTGATGGGGTGATCAAGCTGGTGGCCGAGTTAATACGTCGCCATACCCAAGCGGTTCCCTGTTTTGTCGGTCATATCGGTGGTGATGACTTTCTGGTTGTGTTCGATGATGCTCAGGCTCAGGCAATCTGTGCCGCAATTATCGCTGACTTTGACCGTCAGATCGTCAGTTATTTCAGCGCAGAGCATGCCAGTGCCAAGGGATATTGGAGCTGCGATAGGCAGGGGCGGCGTCAGTTTGTTCCCTTGCTTTCTTTAGCGGTGGGTGTAGTTTCCCCGGATGTAAAATACTGCCTCAATGCACACCAGGTCGCGACCTTAGCCGCCGACGCGAAAAAGGAAGCCAAGCGCCAGCTCGGCAGTCATGTGTTTTGTTGTCAACGCCGTAAGCCCGCAGCGCCTTTGTATCGGCTACACCAGGGGGAAGCCGGCGCTCAGCGTCATAGCCTGGGAGGTTAGGCGAGCAAGACCGAAGCAAGGTTTGGCAGCTTAGCTAGGTGGGCGCATAGAGGCGCGACGTAACCAAGCCTTATGGATGGGTTTGATCACCTGGATCAGTGATTATGTTCATCAGAAGGCGTTTAGATTGGACCTAACGTCAACCGCAAAGATAAACAGGCCCTAGTACATAAATTTAGCTATTTGCTTATTAGCCGCCGTTTGATAATCTGTGCCGCAGTTGAATTGAGGATTGTTATGAAGCTGCGCTTTTTGGGGTTTACAGTCGGGCTAATGGTCGCGTCCATGGATGTTAGTGCTCAGGTTGCGAGTGAGCAAGGCGTTACGCGTGGGCATTGTGATGTCGAACTGACCCATGGCCTGATCATCACTCAGGATACCATTCGCATTGTCGATAACAATCAGACTCGGGTACAGATAAATCAGGGTAATCAATTACTAGTTAGAGGTCAGTGGATTGAGCTCGATGCAGAAGAAACGGAAATTCTTGAGCAATACAATCAAATGATCCGCGACACAGTCCCTGAATTAGTGGAGCTGGCCACAGACGGCGTTAATATCAGCCTAAATGCAATTGAAAACGTAGTAAGCGGCCTTTCCGACAAAGAGCCCGAGGTACTCAAAGCGCAGCTACAGTACGTGGAGCAGGCGCTGCGTAATAAATTTAAACGGGGCGATGATTTCTTTTATATAGCACCCCAATCCTTGTCTAAGCTTGACGATTTTTTTGCCCAGGAAGTATCAAAAAAGATCCATACCGCTATTCAAGGCTCACTCGGAGCTATGCTGGTGGCGTTAGGCGATGCGCTGGAGTCGCGTGAGGGCAATATCGAGGAGCGTATCAGTGATGTTGGAGCGCGCATGGAAATTATTACCGCGGAAATCGATAAATCCCTGCAAAAGAAAGCAGAGCAGTTGGCATTGAAGTCGGAAGAATATTGTAACTGCTTGAATATGCTTAATAATACAGAGTCTAAGTTACAAAAAATGGTTCCCGAGTTAGCCGATTTCGACCTGGTAAAAATTAAGTCCGACAGCTAACACCGGGCTTTATCAGAGATGGCAGACCTAAAAACCGGTCTGCATCGCATCTAGAAACCCAGTTCTTACTCTTTAAAGAAACTCTCTCCACTTTTTGCCAACATGGCTTCTACTTCTTCAATAAAAGCATCGGCGTCGGCACCTTGTAGCTCGTTGCTCATGGGTGTGGAAATGGTGTTTGATTCAGACGACCATTCGCCTAAATCAATGAGTTGGCATCGTTTGCTACAAAACGGCCGGTAAGGGCTCTGGTCGCCCCAGGTGACTTCGTTCTGACAGGTAGGGCAGTTTACTTTCGCAGGCATCTACACTTGCTCCACATATTCTAGGATGCGGGCAAGTGTAGCTAAGCACAGCGACAATTGAAAGTTACATCAGGGTAACCCGGTTGATTTCGGTTAATGAAGTAATGCCAGCGGCGGCCTTGTGCAGTCCTGACTCCCTAAGCGTGGTGAAACCATCTTTTGTGGCAATGGCCTTTATCTCCATCGAGGTGGCACCATTCATGATTGCCTGGGAAATCTTCGGGCTGATCGGCAGCAACTCGTACAGACCAATCCTGCCTTTATACCCCTCGGTGCATTCATCGCATCCAACGGCTTTATACAGGGTCAGGTTTGCTATCTCTGACTCATGGTAGCCCTGGTTAAGTAATTCATCTACCGGCAACTGCTCAGGCGCTTTACAATGCTTGCACAGTCTTCTGGCCAAGCGCTGGGCGATAACTAGAGTCACAGAGCTCGCGACATTATAGGCGGGCACGCCCATGTTGAGCAGTCGGGTGATGGTTTCCGGTGCCGAGTTGGTATGCAGGGTGGATAAGACTAAGTGACCCGTTTGAGAGGCCTTAATGGCTATCTCAGCGGTTTCCAGGTCACGTACCTCACCGACCATCACTACGTCTGGGTCTTGGCGTAAGAATGCGCGTAGGGCGTTGGCAAAGGTTAGATCTGCCTTAGGGTTAATCTGTACCTGGTTAATTCCTTTGACGTTGATTTCCACTGGGTCTTCCGCGGTGGAAATATTACGCTCGGCGGTATTTAAAATGCTGAGGCCGGTATACAAGGACACGGTCTTACCCGAGCCGGTTGGGCCAGTTGCGAGTATCATGCCATAGGGCTGGGCAAGGGCCTGCAAATATAGTTGCTTTTGCTGCTCTTCAAAACCTAGAGTATCGATCCCTAGGGTGATATCCGAGGCATCGAGCACCCGCATGACGATTTTTTCACCCCAGAGTGTCGGCAGGGTACTCACACGGAAATCTATCTTACGATGCTGAGATAGGCTCAGCTTAATGCGTCCATCCTGAGGTTTACGCTTTTCGGAGATATCCAGCTTGGCCATAACCTTAATGCGCGCAGCGAGGCGGTTCGATAAATTAAACGGCGGATGGGCCATCTCATGCAAGACGCCGTCGATACGAAAGCGAATACGGTATTCACCATCATAGGGTTCAAAGTGCAGATCCGAGGCTTCGCGATGAATGGCATCGCGAAGGATTTTATTGATGTAGACAATAATAGGGGCGTCATCATCTCGGGTTTCATGCTCATCGGCTGAATGGTCGTCATCTTCATGGTGAATTTGGCCGAGATCTTTTGCGTCTTCCTCGGAAATTTTTAAGGCGTGGGTAGCATCAAAGAGGTTTTCAATGATCTTATCAATTTGCTGATAGTCACAGAGCACCACGTCACATTGCATACCGGTACTAAACTCGTAGTTTTCCAGCGCGCCGTAATCGGTAGGATCGGACACGGCCAGCATCAGCCTATTACCCTTTTGCGCTAGGGGAATAACATGATGGCGGCGGATCAAACGCTCTTTAAGCAGATTTTTATCTATGCTTTGCTCATCAAACTGGCTGAGATCGAAATAGGGAACACGAAAAAGTTCGACACACTGAGTTAAAAGTTCATTTTGACTCATGTTGCTGCAACGCACGATCAGCTCGGCGGCACTACGGCAGCGGTCCTGCTCAAGCCTAACCTTGTCATTATCAAGGCGGCCCAAGGTTATAAACTTTCGGATCAGAGGGGAGTTAATGTTCATAAATTACCGATATAACGCAAGCTAGATGTAATTATAATAAGCTTTAAACAAACTAAGCTATTACAGGTTATATCGTTATTGTTGCCTATCTGCAGGAGATTGCAACTTAACTCGATTTAAATAACTGTAATGATAGCGCTTCACCTTGTTTTTAAGCGCCGCTAATGTGCCGGAATTACTAATAATATCATCGGCTTTTTTCACTTTGTTGCTACGACTCATTTGTGCGGCGACTATGGCCCGTGCCGCTTCTGATGACAGCTTATCACGTTCGCAGGTGCGCGTTAATTGCAATTCTAATTGTACATCAATCAACAATGTGCGTTGACAGTACTTCTCCAGCCCATTTTCAAACAAAAGCGGTGCTTCTAAAATTACGTATGGGCTTTGCGCCCTAGCTAGTTGAGCTAGCATCTCGGTGCGGATCAACGGGTGGAGTAGGTTATTGAGCCACAGTTTTTCGTTACTATCATTAAAGATGATTTGCCGCAGCTTGGCTCTATCAAGGGCATCCTTGCTATCGAGTATGGAGCCGCCGTGACGTTTAACTATGGCGGTTAAGGCCGGACTGCCCGGCTCGACAACCTGACGGGCTACCTGGTCGGCATCGACAACCTCGATGCCGAGCTCGGCAAAAAATTTACTGGCGCTGGATTTGCCGCTGCCGATACCACCGGTCAGCCCCAGGATCCATGGGTGTGCGTTAGCCAAGAATCAAACTCATATAACTTGACTGCAATTGTTCGCCCCAAAGCATGGCTATCCAGCCGGCGATGGCAATATAGGGACCGAAGGGAATTGGGGTGGCCTTATCGCGTCCTTGAATTGTTAGCAGGATAATGCCGAGCACAGCACCGCAACGCTGGAAAGGAGGATAATCATAGGGAGAGCCTGCCAACCTAGCAAAGCGCCAAATACAGCCATCAATTTAAAGTCGCCATATCCCATGCCTTCCTTGCCGGTTACCAGTTTAAACAACCAGTAAACGCTCCAGAGGCTTAAGTAGCCAGCAGCAGCACCGATAATGGCCTCGCTAGGAGGAATGGTGATACCAAGTACACTCGCCAATAACGCTAACCAGAGCAGCGGTAAGGTCATTTGATCCGGCAGCAGCATATGGTCGATATCGATAAAGGTCAGCGCTACCAGACACCAGGTCACGGCAATATAGAGGAGTGCTAACTCGCTGGCGCCAAGTTGCCAGGCCACAATCGTACCTAATAAGGCAGTCAGTAGCTCTATGGCAGGGTAGCGCACCGAAATAGGAGTTTTACAATTGGCACATTTTCCGCCGAGCAGGAGCCAACTCAGCACTGGGATATTGTGCCAAGGTTTAATCTTACTCTTACACTTGGGGCAAGTGGAGCTTGGGGTGATCAGGTTAAAAGTGCCTTGATTCCCCTGAACATCACCCTGAGTTAACTCATCGGCTAATAAGAGCCGACATTCACCCTGCCACTGGGTTTGCATCATTTTTGGCAGTCGGTAGATGACTACATTTAAAAAACTGCCAATGGCTAAGGACACGAAAAAAGCCGTGGTATAAAAAAACCACGGCTGCGCTTGCATTAAGCTTTGTACTTCTGAAAACATTTATACTACTGCACCTAATTGGAATATTGGAAGGTACATGGCAATGATTAAGCCACCGATCAAGACGCCTAATACTGCCATGATGATGGGTTCCAACAGACTGGAAAGACCGTCAACTGCATCATCTACTTCTTGCTCATAAATGGTGGCCACCTTGGCAAGCATGTCGTCTAATGCACCCGATTCTTCACCTATGGCGACCATTTGAATCACCATATCCGGGAAGATGTTAGAGTTACGCATAGCCCAGTTCATTGGGTTACCCGAGCTAACTTCCGCTTTAATCTCTAGAATGGCATCACGATATACAGCATTACCTGAAGCGCCCGCTGCAGAGTCTAGGGCATCAACCAAGGGCACACCTGCGGCAAAGGTAGTTGATAAGGTACGGGCATATCGGGCGACCGCGGCCTTATTCAAGATCATGCCGATAACAGGAATTTTTAAGATATAAGCATCGACCTTATCGCTAAAGTCTTTATTGCGTCTTCGCGCTTGGGCGAAGAGATAGCCCGCGACCCCAATAATTAGAAGCGCGACCCACCAGTACTCCTGGAGAAACTCCGAGATGCCGATGACCATAAGGGTAAATGCCGGTAATTCTGCACCAAAGCCCTCAAAGATACTCTGAAATTGGGGAACAACAAAAATCAGCAAAATTGAAGTTACAATGATGGCGACAATAATAACGGCTATGGGATAAAACAGTGCCTTTTTAATCTTAGACTTCAGTGCTTCGGCTTTTTCTTTGTAAAGGGCAATACGATCGAAGATTCTATCCAGGGCGCCTGATTGCTCACCTGAGGCTACGAGGTCACAATAGAGATCATCAAAATATTTAGGGTGCTTGCGCAATGCAGAGCTCAGTGGGTGACCAGCCTTAACCTCTTCACCTATATTGTTAAGTAAATTTTTAACGCTGGGGTTTTCCGAGCCGTCGGCAATCATATCTATGGCTTGTACCAGCGAAACACCCGCCAATAGCATGGTGGCTAACTGTCGTGTTAAAACAGCTATATCCTTTGGCGTAATCCTTTTTTGACCACCGCCAAATAGCGATTTGGGCTTACGCTTGACCTTAGAAGGTGTGATACCTTGTTTTCTAAGTTGCGCTTTTACCAAGGCGATACTTGTGCTATTGAGTTCACCCTCTAGCTTTTTACCTCGGGAGCTGACTCCCACCCATTGGAAGGTGTCTTGTTGACTTTTTAGTTGTTTTGCCATTGTTCTATCCACAATCCTGTTGAACTAGACTAATAGTAACACGGTGGTTACGTTTCGCTTACTTTTAGTGTAGAGCATTAAGGTTAAAGTTCGTTATCTACGCATTGGTAACACGGTTTACTTCTACTAGGCTGGTCACCCCTTGGGCGACCTTCTTTAAGCCAGAGGCACGAAGGTTATTAACGCCCTCTTGCGTCGCTACCTGGGCAATTTCCAATGAGTTACCACCACGCATAATAATTTCCGCTATTTTCGAGGTAATAGGCATCACCTCATAGATACCTACACGGCCTTTGTAGCCTTCGGTACATTCATCACAGCCCTTAGCTTTAAAAATAGTAAGTTCAGCCAATTGCTCATAATTGAAGCCTTGTTTAAGTAATTCTTCCTGAGGTAATTGCTCCGGTTCTTTACAGTGGGGGCAGAGGCGTCGAGCTAGACGCTGAGCAATAATCAGGCTGACCGAACTGGCGATATTATAAGAAGGTACGCCCATATTCATTAAGCGAGTTAGGGTTTCCGGTGCAGAGTTGGTATGCAGGGTTGAAAGTACCAAGTGACCGGTTTGTGCCGCCTTAATGGCGATTTCTGCTGTTTCTAAATCCCGGATCTCACCCACCATCACAATGTCAGGGTCCTGACGCAGGAAGGCACGTAAGGCATTAGCGAAGGTCATATCTGCGCGCGCACTGATTTGAACCTGGTTGATGCCTTCTAAGTTAATTTCCACCGGGTCTTCGGCGGTGGAAATATTGCGTTCAGCGGTATTAAGAATGTTTAAGCCTGTATATAGGGAGACGGTTTTACCCGAGCCGGTAGGGCCGGTTACCAGTATCATGCCTTGAGGTTGTGCTAATGCATCGAGATAAAGCTTTTTCTGCTCAGGCTCGTAACCCAGTACATCAATACCCAGCATGGCGCTGGAGCTGTCGAGAATACGCATTACTATTTTTTCACCCCATAGGGTAGGTAGCGTACTGACCCGGAAGTCGATGCTTTTCTTTGCGTTTATTTTTAGCTTAATACGACCATCTTGGGGTTTACGTTTTTCCGCCAAGTCCATGTGGGACATAACCTTAATACGAGCGGCAATACGGCTTTCCAAGTTGACCGGTGGTGAGGCGATTTCATGAAGTACGCCATCGACGCGAAAGCGAATACGGTAGCGTTTTTCATAGGGCTCAAAGTGCAAATCGGAAGCACCGCGCTTAATGGCATCCATTAATATCTTATTGATATAGACAATAATGGGGGCGTCGTCTTCCTTGCTATTTACGTCTGTGGTCAGGCTTTTCTTATTATTGCTCTCATCGGATTCTACTCCTTCGAGATCCTTCATGTCACCTTCGGTCAGGCCTAAGCTGGAGCTGCTGTCAAAGAGTGAATCTATGGCTTTATCAAGTAGATCATATCGAGCCACAACGGCTTCGGTTTGCATCCCTGTATTAAACTCATAATCCTCAAACGCATTAAAATCTGTTGGATCGGCTGTTGCTATAAATAGCGTTTTACCTTTTACGGCGATGGGAAGTAGACGATGTTTTCTAACTAAACTTTCATTTACACAATCAACAGGGATAGTCGAAGGGTCAAAAAGCGACAGATCTAACATGGAAACATGGAACATTTGACTGGCTCTGGCTTGCAAAACTTCAGGCTTCATCTTTGCGACGCTGCAAATCGCTTCCGCGAGGCTCATTTGTTGCTCTGATTTTTGTCTGGCTAGTTCATTTAGGTCGAATGCTCCAAGTGCTGCTAAACGGCGAGCTAAGGGTGAACTAAAATTCATATCTGTTACTCATTTTATTGTTAGATCAAGCCATAGCCCTGGGCGAATTATTCCCATGGCGTGTTTTTGCATCATATCAAAACTGAGCCAGCAAGTTATAGCCAACACGAATGCAAATAAGGTTTTTATGACTCTAAATTCTATTTTGAGCTTGTTATCTTGTGGGGGAAGCGTTTGGCTCATTAGTAATCCCCATATTGCGGCTAAGTAGAGCTGAGACAAAGGATTTACGAAAACACCGCTGAATAAAGATAAAAGGCCCGATGATAAAAGAATTGATGAAAGTAGATTTATTTTGAGGCTTTTCTTTACCAGGTGACGATGCTTCCAAATTGGGTATAAATAAGCTCCGACAACACACATAGCAGCAATGAATCCATAACTGTAAGTCAACTGAAGTATCGAATTGTGAGGGTGGTTTAGTTTTAAGTTAGCGATACTAGAGTCAAATATCCCAGGAGTGATCCCAATAACAAGGTTTTCTAATTTTAGCTCCTGGATGGTGCTAAGCCATAGGTGTATTCTTCCTGATGAAGTGGTGCGTGTTAAATATTCTCCACTATCAGCAGAAGCTAGCAGATTTAATAAGGCGATCACTATTAATAAGCCTACTACTTTTAGACTGTTTTTTTTATCTATAAGCGAAAACAGAGCGATGGTTAAAAAAAACGCTAAGAGCGCACCTCTCGCTCCACTAAAAATTGCTACGATAAAGTTGAGGGCTATTAACAGATATAAGTATTTCCTATAGCTGCTCGAACAAAAAGTTAAAGAGGCTAGTAATATTGGCAAGGTCGCAACCTGCATATGATTGAGATAGCGAATATTGTTAAAGTGACTAAAAGGGTCGATGACAAAAGTACTGTTTAAGAGCAGGCTAGTTAGGCCAACTATGATAACGACAACCACAATTAATTGTGTATAAACTAACGTTGATACCCCGACCACTAAAGCTGGTAACTTGGAGTCGCTACTTTGTAGGGCGAATAGATAGAGGCCAAGAGTTAGGGCAATTGCAAATGCGCTATGAAGGACGTATTTCTCTGGTGAGATAAATAGCGTTAAAAGCCCTAGGAAGACGAAAACACTAAAAGCACGATTAAGTTGTTTATGGTTTGGTAAATTGAGAAGGGTTAAAGCTGTAATTAGGAAGAATACCTCAATTACCCTGTACGTATCATAAACGGTTAAACTACTCACCAATAGATTCCAGTATGCTTATTAAAAAGGCTGCATCTGCAGCCCTTAAATAGTTAGCTATTTTGAGATTAGGTAGCTGAACGACACTCTGCAGGTACGTATTTATATTGAGCAGCATCAGGAGTTGAACAGTTCCAATCAATACCGTCAGTAGTGTAAGTAGGTGTTAGTAGCATCACAACGTTACCGACAGAAGTAACAACAGTTGCTGTTACAACGCCATTAGTATCATCACAGGTAATGGTCGTGTCACCAACTTGCACGCCAACGCTTACACCGGCACATCTGGCTGCGACGTTAGAGGCAAAGTTTTCAGATATAGTGGCTTTAGCACCTGAAGCTTGCACTACACCTTCAGAAACTTGGGCGCGAATAGTGTAATCTTGATACGCTGGCAACGCGATAGCTGCAAGAATACCGATGATCGCAACTACGATCATTAATTCGATTAGGGTGAAACCCTGTTGTTTATTGTGAGTCATTTTTTCCATGTTCCTCTCCTAAAGGATTTTTTGGGCAAAGTTAAGGTAACCAGAGCTACTGCTTTCAATCTAGTTTAGCGCCGGTTGGTTTTCAATGTTAATGGCTTTAAATAATTTTAAAAGTCATTAACACAAAAAATACCGGCACCGGTAATGCTAGGTTAAATTGTAGCCTAATTTTAAGGAGCTACTAACTTAACCTGCATTTCTTAAAAGTGTACGCTGCCGATGTTACAGTTTCATTGATTTATAACAAAGTATTACTTTATTTTATAAACCTCATTCTTTGAAACTAGATGCTATCACGGAGATTTTGTTTTGGGTAGCCCTTTTTATAACATTGTGTAACATTTGTATCGGTGCAAAATTCAGCTGTTTCTATTTTGGAAACGCATTGATAAATCAATGGCTTTGACATGCTTAGTGAGGGCACCGCTGGATACAAAATCGACGCCTACGTTAGCATATTGTTGCAAAGTTTCGAAGGTGATATTACCGGATACTTCCAGCTTGGCGCGGCCTGATGTGCGCTCTACCGCGGTGCGCACATCTGCCAGGGAAAAGTTGTCGAGCATAATGATATCGCTGCCCGCGGCCAGCGCTTCATCTAATTCGCTGAGGTTTTCTACTTCCACTTCCACTGCTTTGTCTGGATGGTTTTTGCGCGCTTGAGCAATGGCCGCACTGATACCGCCACAGGCACTGATGTGGTTTTCTTTAATTAGAAAGGCATCGAATAAGCCGATACGGTGATTACGCCCTCCGCCGCATTTTACCGCATACTTTTGCAGCGCGCGCAGGCCTGGAATGGTTTTACGGGTATCAAGAATCTCTGTGTTGGAACCGGCCAGTACCTGGGCATAGCTGTGAGCCGCAGTTGCGGTGGCACTGAGCGTTTGTACAAAGTTTAAGGCGGTACGCTCGGCGGTAAGTATGGCTCTGGCATTACCTTGGGCGGTAAATAAAAGCTGGTCCGGGCTCATTTGTTCGCCGTCGGCGACGTAAAAGGTCAGCTCTACGCTTGGGTCAACCTGTTGAAATACTTCGATTACTAAGTCCTTGCCACAAAACACTCCGTTTTCACGGGTGATCACCTTGGCATTCGCCTGCTGCTCGGCCGGGATCAGTTGTGCGGTGATATCGCCCTCGGCGGCGCTTTGTCCGTCTAAATCTTCCGCAAGTGCTTGCGCCACCAGGCGGGTGATAAGTTCTGGAGTTGGGTTCATAAATTAATACCTATTGGAAGAGTTAAACAGCACCGGCGAAATCGAGTTGGCGCCAGGATTCAAACACAAACACCGCGACCGCATTGGATAGGTTCATACTTCGGCTATTGGCCTGCATGGGAATGCGTACGCGCTGCTGCTCTGGTAGAGCGGCAATAATGTCATCCGGTAAGCCTCGGGTTTCCGGGCCAAAAAGCAGGGCATCGCCGGCCTGATAGCTCACTTCATGGTGATATTTCTTACCCTTGGTGGTACAGGCAAAGATTCGTTTCGGTTGCTGTGAGTCGATATAGCTTTGTAAATCGCTATGGCGCTGCACCTGAGAGAATTCATGGTAATCCAATCCGGCTCTTTTAATGCGTTTATCGTCCCACTCAAAGCCCAGCGGCTCGATTAAATGTAAGCGATAGCCGGTATTGGCGCAAAGGCGAATAATGTTGCCGGTATTAGGTGGAATTTCTGGTTGAAATAAGATGATGTCTAGCATGGTGTTTATCGACAATCTAAGGTGCTAAGCCAAAATTGGCCTAAGTATATCAAACTTGGTTACAATAACGCACATCAAAGCGAGTGAATCAGAGTGAGTAAAAACATTGGCCAGTGCAGCACCGACACCAAAGGCAGGAAAAGGATATAATTTTTGGGTGCGCTTTGCCAGCGTCAGCACCCTGGTTATGGTGAGCGTGATGATTGCAGCCAAGGCGTGGGCCTGGTTGGCCTCAGGATCGGCGGCCATGTTGGGTTCATTGACCGATTCACTGTTGGATATCAGTGCCACCTTGATGAACTTTTTTGTGCTCAGTTATGCCCTCAAACCCGCCGACGATGATCACCGTTTTGGTCATGGCAAGGCCGAGGCCTTGGCCGGTCTCGGGCAATCGGCATTTATTGCCGGCAGCGGTTGTTTACTGGCGTTTCATGCCATAGAACGGATTTTTAATCCGGTACCCATTACTCATTCCCTGCTCGGGGTTTGGGTAAGCGTGTTTGCCATCTTTTGTACCTTGGTGGTGGTGTTTGTGCAATATCAGGCGTTGCAGCGCACCGAATCGGTGGCCCTAAAAGCCGATTCCTTGCATTACAAGGGGGACTTGTTTCTTAACCTGGCGGTATTGGCGGCTCTGTTGTTAGCCTATTATGGAATGTCAGGAGCCGATCCTTACTTCGCCATTCTGGTTGCTGCCTACTTGTTGTATAACGCCTGGCAGATCGCCACCGAAAGCGCTGGCCACCTAATGGATAAGGAACTTCCCGATGAAGAAAAGGAGCATATAGTGGCGGTGGCTTGCTCTCATGATGCGGTCCATGGTGTGCATGCTTTGCGCACCCGCCAAGGCGGTAAGGTGCGCTTTATCGAGTTTCATTTAGAGCTGGATGACCATATTCCATTAGTTCAGGCCCACCGCATAGCCGATGAAGTTGAGCTGATGGTAAAAGATGCCTTTAGCCTGCAAAAGCACCCCGAATTCGGCGGTGAGGTGGATGTGTTGATCCACCAAGATCCAGTTTCTGCGGTAGCCAAAAACCCTCAAGAATGACGCCCTTTTTTCCGGTTGGTGATGAGCGCTGACCGGCAAAAGCCCGAAACACCGGCTCAGTAATAATCACCTTTCTAAGATGTTATCAATTTAAGCTGGGGCGACCAATCTCGGCCTTTAACCCTTATTGGCTTCAACGGGCTTAGTTGTGTACTACATTTAATAATCTTATATGCAAAGGAGTTGGATATGAGTGTAAATGACCTGCACCAAGGAAAAGGCAGTCGCCGTAGTGGCGAGTACTTTATTACCATCAATTGTTATCAACGCATTCCATTCTTTCAGCGTTTTGAACTGGCAACGTTATTTTGTTGGCACTTACAACAGCATGAGTTGGGCTGTCGCTGTGAGTGGCTTACCTGGGTGTTAATGCCGGATCATTTCCATGGTTTATTACGGTTAGAAAAGGATAACCTGCATGAGGCGATTGGGCGGTTAAAGGGAGCCGTTGCCGCAGATATAAACCGACTTTTAATGCGCAAAGGAAAAGTGTGGCAACCTGGTTATTTTGAACGTCAGCTAACGGCTAAAGACGACCGTTTGCAAATAGCCCGTTACATCGCCGCTAACCCGCTGCGAAAACACCTAGCCCCCAGCCTTGGGGAATACCCCTTCTGGAATTCCCGCTACTTGTAGACTGAGGTTAAGGACTGCTGTTTGAACCTGTCGCTATTCCTCTACTAGTTGGATAGCGCGGTAAAAGCCGCTGCTGTCGCTCAACAGGCTAACCAGCTCTGGCAAAACCTGCTCCATGGTCTGCATCAGGGTGTAAGGCGGGTTGATCGCTATCATGCCCGAGGCGGTCATGCCATGGGTGTCGGTATCTGCACTGGTAGCCAACTCAAACAGCTGAATATTCTTAATGCCGCTTTGTGTTAAGCGTTGCTCGATACGTTCGATGCGCTCGCGCTCTACCACAGGGTACCAAAGCAGGTAGGTGCCGGTGCTAAAGCGTTTATGGGCCTTTATGAGGCTGTCGACGGCCTTGTCATAGTCGCTTTTGATTTCGTAAGGTGGATCCATCAGCACGCAGGCGCGACGAGAAACGGGCGGCACCAGCCCTTGCAGACCCTTAAAGCCATCTTCACCTTTAACCCGCAGTGAGCGCTTACCGGCCATATTTTTCTCAAGCAGGGCCAAGTCTTGTGGATGCAACTCAAAAAACCAGCCCTTATCTTGTTTGCGTAGGTAATGCTCGGCCACCTTGGGTGAGCCGGGGTAGTGCGCTAACGCCGCGCTTTGGTTCATGCTCTTAATTAAAGCCACATAGTCGTTTAGCGCTTCTACTTCACCCTGATAGTTCCAGAGCTTGGCAATACCGTCGGCGTACTCCTTGGTTTTCTGCATATCGGCATTATCGAGGGCAAAAAAGCCCGCTCCCGAATGGGTGTCGATATAATCAAAGGGTTTGTCTTTTTTCACCATGTGCATAAGGGTTTGAGCCAGCACCAGGTGCTTAATGACATCCGCCGGGTTGCCAGCGTGGAAGGAGTGACGATAACTGAGCATAAATAATCCAGACCAAAAAGTTGCGGCGCTATTTTACTCTTTATTGCCGGCGATAAACAGCCGACTGTCATTTACGCTGCCCTCAAGGCCGCTGTGTACAAAAAACATGCTAACAACTTAAACGAATGCTGAACTTAAGGCGCCTGAAAATGAACCCGCTGTTAACACTGGAAAAATTTACAGGAATTAGCGTGTAACCCCTAGCATCCCTGGGCATATTGCTTTACATTTGCACACTCTAATCAACAGTTTAAAGAGCGCATTTATGAATCAAGAAACCCTTTCCCAACTCGAACAACTGGTCGATAAACTAATTGCCCGCAATGCTGAGCTCAACCAAGAGGTAACGGCGTTGCGCGACAGTAATGCCAAGCTACAAGATGAAAATGAAACCTTGCAGCTGGAAGTACTTGAAAGCGAAGAAAAACAAAAAGAAACCAGCACCACATTAACGTCGCTACTAGAGAAACTGCAAGCGGCGAGCTAATGAGTGACAAAGGGCACAGCGTAAAGGTAAACCTGCTCGGTAAAGAGCATCAGTTTGCTTGTCCCGAGGGGCAAGAGCAGGCGCTGCTTGCTGCGGCCGAAAACTTAAATGCTAACGTAGAGCGAGTGCGTGCGCGCTCGTCAATAAGAAATGATGACAAGGCCCTGCTGCTAGTGGCGCTGACCTTGTCGCATGAACTGCTCGAGGCGAAGGCGCAGTTACATCAGCAGTCTGTGCAGCAGCACGCCCTATGCAATAAGCTTGAGGCTGCCTTGCAGCAAGAAGATTAAGGCGCCCTAAAGCGCCTTTTTTACGGAGACTCAATTATGCGTCAATACCGTCAATGCCTAAGTGCCCTTGTTTTATGTCTGAGTGCGACCGGCCTGCAAGCTCAGCAGAGCTGGCAAACGGTCAGCGAGCATGTGGACTTTATTGAGCAGCCCGCTAAGTTGCGCTTTTATGATTCCAACCAGGTGCTGATCCAAGGGGAGCAGTGTGCGCTGCTGGTCGATGCTCCGGGGGAGTTTACGCAAACGGAAGTATTTATTGCACACCTAAAAGAGCAACTGCGCGTCCCCTTGTGTTATATGCTGGCCTCCCATGCCCATGATGACCACTTGCTTGGTTTAGCCATGGTACAAAAGCATTTTCCCGATGCGCAGCTTATAGTGCACCAATCCCTTGGTGAGAATTTCCACCTGGCCCATGAGCAGTTAAACGAGCGTTTGGATGGCTTTGCCAAAAGTCTGGCCTTGAGCCAACAGCGCATGGAAAGCTTGTCAGAGCTGGAGCAACAACCCTGGCGGGAAAAGATAGCGCGGGCCCAGACGCGCTTTAAACAGTGGCAGGCGCTGCGCTTTTCATCCCCCGGCAAGGCGATAAGCCAACCAACCGAGCTGGACCTTGGTAAGTTGAAAGTCGAGCTACTGCCTTTTGCCGCGCACACCCAGGGTGATATTGCCGTATTGGTATGGGCCGATAAGTTGCTGGTTGGCGCTGATATGGTCGATACTCTGCCCTATCCGGGCGA
Organism: Pseudoalteromonas sp. T1lg48; assembly: GCF_002964785.1. Lineage (GTDB taxonomy): Bacteria > Pseudomonadota > Gammaproteobacteria > Enterobacterales > Alteromonadaceae > Pseudoalteromonas. The sequence continues at coordinate 152,574 of NZ_PQCC01000001.1, read as the reverse complement.
GGCCAATTATCAGGCCTGGCTGATGGCCTTGGAGGAGTTATCACAATTACCCGTGACTCAGGTGCTGCCGGGTCATGGCAGTGTCCTTGTAACGTCCGATTTAACAAAGCCTAAGGTTTGGCTTGAGGCCATAGTGGCTCATGTTAAGGCCAACCCAAGTGCCGATGTGGCTACCTTGGTTGCGGAGTTTCCCAAGCACTATCAGCCTCAAGGTGATGAATTACAACAACGGGCCTATACCATGTTTTTAGAGGCCGGTATTAAACGCGCAAAACATACCCTCAATAAAAAAGGCTAGCCGTTATTTAATGTGCTTAAAAGACAAAAGGCAAACCTTAGGTTTGCCTTTTGTCGTTGTTACTCCTCACTAAAAGGAATCCCTTCTTGCATCCACTGTGGCGCCGCTGCACCTTTAAGGTGGTGGTCAAAGTACTGCATCATGCGAATCGAGAAGTCGACCTGATTCGGGAATTGCTTGAGGTGATGAGGCTCACCTTCGTATTCCAAGAAGATCACATCCTTACCTGCACGGCGCAGTGCCAGGTAGTACTGAATGCCTTCCTGCCAGGGCACGGCACCGTCTTTATTACCAAACATCACCATAATAGGGGTGTTCACCTTGTCGGCGAAAAACACCGGTGAGTTCTCAATGTAAAGCTCAGGGGCTTCATACAAGGGCTTGCCGATACGGCTTTGACCCGTTTCATACTGGAACTGGCGAGCCAGACCCGATTTCAAACGTATGCCGCTGTAGGCCGAGGTCATGTTGGAAACCGGAGCGCCGGACACCACGGCCTTAAACATATCCGTTTGCGTGACCATAAAGGCACTCTGATAGCCGGCCCAGGAGTGGCCCTGCAAGCCGATGGCATCCGGGTCGGCAACGCCCATATCAATAAGCTTTTGTGCCGCGTTGATCATGGTTTGAGTCGACGAGGGTCCCGGGTGACCCACTTCAAAGCGAATATCCGGCAAGAAGATGGCATAACCATTCGAGGTAAACATGGGGAAGTTGGGTCTGTGATTCAGCTCCATCTTCGGGAAGTCGAAGCGGCGCTGACTCATATAGCGGTAGAAGTAGATCACTACCGGTACTTTTTGGCCCTCGACATAGTCGGCCGGCTTAATCAGTACACCCTGAAGATCTTCACCATCATAACCCTTATAACTTACCAGTTCGGGTTTTTGGCCCCATTTAAACTGGTCGATTTGCGGGTTAAGGTCTGTGACTTGCCTGGCGTTAGTCAGGTTTTTATCCGCCTGCCAAAAATCCGGAAATTGCGAGTAGCTTTGTTGCGTAAATAAATACTTATCCGCATATTTGGCTTTTTTCACCAGATCATAACGGGCTTCGCCGTCGAGCAAGGTAACTAAAGACTTATCCGCCAGGTTGAGCTGGGCCACACCCGCTTGCTTGTCTTTTAAATCAAATACGCGCAGCAACAGGCTTTCATCTGGATTAAACCCGAGCTTGTCACTGTCGAGGTTAATCACGCGATATTGTTTGTTGTTGGCCTTGCCCTGGGTCAGTGCCTGGGCTTCCCCGCTGCGGGTATCAAACGCCCAAATATCATGCTTGGAGTTAATTAACACCTTGGTGCCGTCCCGGTACCAGCCGGCGACACCATAATCGCTGACGGGAGACGGGTAGTCGTGTTGGTCATCGGCAAAGATGGCATTAATGGCCTTGCTTAAGGGGCGAACCTTGTTGCTGCCCAGGTCTTTTAATTGCCAGACGCCCTTGTCAAAGAAGACCGCATGCTTGCCCGAGGGTGACAGGCTGGGGCGATGGGGGTGCTCGGCCACGATCAGTTGCTTGTTACCGGTTAACACATCGACCGCATAGTAGTCGCTGTAAAAGCCCTTGTAGGTGATTTGTGCGAGGTAATCCTGATTGTTGTATCCAAGCAGGTGATCGGCCTTTTTATTCAGGTTGAGCTCGGGAACCTGGGCATCCGCGAGCTGCACCACCTTATTGCCATCAAGGTGATACACCGCCTGATAATGACGGTGTTTGTTCTCTTCACCCCATTGTTGCTCTTCACGAGGTTTGATTTCATCGTCTTGATGGTGCCATAGGTTGAGCTTGGCCTGCGCCATGATGGTGTCGTAATCACGCAGTGACTCGGCGTCCTGGTATTTTAGCTCTTTGGGTTTGGCGGCAAGGGTAGGACGGGCGGTGAAATACAAGCGCTCGCCATCTTCAGACCAGCTCAACGTGCCTTTTTTACCCGCCTGCCATTGGCTATCCAGGTCCTGTAATTTGTTTTGCTCAACATGCCAAAGCATGGTGCGATAGTCGCGGCGACGCTGGTCATCATTCACATAGTTGCCGACGTTAAAGGCCACCAGATTTTGTATTGGATGCCAGTCGATGGTGCTTAAGGTCACACCCGGCTCATCGATAAGCACATGGCGTTGGCCGCTGTTTAAGTCGAGGTAACTGATCTCGTTTTCGCTGCCGTCTTTGCTTTGCGTGTTAAACAGCAAGCCAGCGCCTGTGTGGCTAAAGGCAAATTTCAACACCGCGTCATAGCTGCTGCTGGCACCCGAGCTCAAGTCCACCACAACCAGTTCTAGTACTTTGTCTTTTTTATCGGCCTTAATGGCTTCTTCGGTCTTGCCTGAGCTCTCGGCACCGTTTGCTGCCGCCTCAGTTTCTTCGCCTTTATCGTCTGCTTTGTTTTCTTCTTGCTCATGACGATAAGCGAGCCAGCGACCATCATCGGAGATTTGATAGTCTTTAACGGCGGCAAACTCTTGTTGCTCACCGCTTTGGGTATTGACCAGTACGAGTGTGTTTTTTAGTTTTTTCTTGGCTTTTTTATCGGCGGTTTCTTTCTCTAACAGGGAAGGAGCTTGTAAAAACGCCGCCCACTGGCTGTTTTTATTGATGCTGGCCTGGGTGCCGCGCTCAACGCTGGCAAGCAAGGTGTTGCTCTCAAGGTCATACACCAGACCCTGGGCGTCGCCGCGATAGGGGGTAGCGCTAAAGGCCAGGACTTTGCCTTGCTCACCCAACACTGTGGCTTTGGGGTATTTAAAGTCAAAGACATCGCTAAACTCGAGTGCCTCTTGGGCATAAACTTGGGTGCCAAGCGTCGCTAGCAGCGCAGCGCTAAGTACCGTCAGTGCAGGTTTCATAACATGTCATTCCTGTATCGTTTTTTGCCCATTGTAAGCGCTTAAATTTGCAGCGCGACTAAATTCGATAAGCCGTCCGTTATTGCCGTTGAATCGCACCTTGGCGGTTTTTCTTCGGTCTAACCCCGCGTATACTGGCGTTTTCACTTTCTAGATTAAAGACTATGAGTATTTGGGTTGATGCCGATGCCTGCCCCGTGGCCATTCGCGAGATAATCTGCCGCGCCGCTATGCGCACCAAAACCAAGACGGTATTTGTTGCTAATCAATATATTCGCCTACCGGCTTCGGAATATTTACGCATGCAGCAGGTGATGCCGGGCTTTGATGTGGCCGATAACGAAATTGTGAAGCAGGTGCAAAGCGGTGAGCTGGTGATCACCAGTGATATTCCCTTGGCTTCGGAAGTAATCGATAAGGGCGCACTGGCACTGAATACCCGCGGCGAGCTCTACACCAAGGAAAACATCAAGTCACGGCTGAATATGCGCGACTTTATGGATACCCTGCGCAGCAGCGGTATTCAAACCGGTGGTCAGGCGCCGTTGAGTGCCCAGGATAAACAACAATTTGCCAATCATCTCGATCGCTGGCTTGCGCAGCAGTGAGTTTCTGGGCTAGACTGCGCGGCGAACACTTGTCGGAGTGCCCTAACTTACCATTAGGTATCAAGGGGCTGAGATCGCAATTGCGGGATCCGTTAACCTGATCAGGCTCATACCTGCGTAGGGAACAAGCTTGCCTCGGCACGCTTGTGCTAACTTGGCACAAGTTCGGCCCAGCCTAAGCGGCGCGTACGCGCACGGACCAAAGGCACAGACCTGCAAGGTCTTTGCACCTCCAGACAAGACACACTCAACCAATTAATGAGAAGCGTCATGTCAGAATCGAACAAACCAAGTCGTCGTCAAAACCGCGAAGCGGCGTCGCACTATATTCATAACCTTACCGGTCAACCCTTTCCAAATTCGCAAAAAGTCTATGTTGAAGGCACCTTGCCCGGCGTGCGCGTGGGCATGCGCGAGATTGCCCTGAGCGACAGCTTTGTCGGTGGCACCGAAGACAACCCCGTCTATGAAAAAAATGCCCCTATCCGCGTCTACGACACCTCGGGCCCATACACGGATCCCGACTTTGAGCTTAATGTACGCAAGGGTCTGCCTAAGTTTCGTCAGGCCTGGATAGAAGGGCGTGACGACACCGAGTTGCTAGAGAGCAAAAGTTCACAGTTTGCCCAGCAACGTATGGCCGATGAAGGCCTGGATCATATTCGCTTTGAGCACTTGCCCCAGATCCGCCGTGCCAAAGCGGGTCAAAATGTGACGCAAATGCATTATGCGCGTCAGGGCATTATTACCCCGGAAATGGAATACATCGCCATTCGCGAAAACATGGGTCGTGCCGAGGTACGTGAGCAGTTACTTAAGGAACAGCACCCAGGCCAGTCTTTTGGTGCCAGCATTCCCGAGTTTATTACGCCTGAGTTTGTACGCGACGAGGTTGCCCGTGGCCGCGCGGTGATCCCTAACAATATAAACCACCCGGAATCCGAGCCGATGATCATTGGCCGTAACTTCCTGGTAAAGGTCAACGCCAATATCGGTAATTCCTCGGTGACCTCGTCCATCGAGGAAGAGGTAGAAAAAACCGTATGGTCGACGCGCTGGGGTGCTGACACAATAATGGATCTATCCACCGGTCGTTATATTCACGAAACCCGCGAGTGGGTGATTCGTAATTCACCGGTACCGGTAGGCACAGTGCCCATTTATCAGGCGCTGGAAAAGGTCAACGGGGTGGCCGAGGACCTGACCTGGGAAATCTTCCGCGATACCCTAATTGAGCAAGCGGAGCAGGGGGTGGATTACTTCACCATCCATGCCGGTGTGCTGCTGCGTTATGTGCCCATGACCGCCAAGCGGGTAACCGGCATCGTCTCGCGCGGTGGCTCTATTATGGCGAAATGGTGTCTGGCGCATCATAAGGAAAACTTCCTCTACACCCACTTCGAAGAGATCTGTGAAATCCTCAAGCAGTACGATATTTGCTTCTCCCTGGGCGATGGTCTGCGTCCAGGCTCGATCGCCGATGCCAATGACGAAGCTCAATTTAGCGAGTTGCGCACTCTGGGCGAGCTGACAAAAATTGCCTGGAAGCACGATGTGCAGGTGTTTATTGAGGGCCCGGGTCATGTACCCATGCATATGATCAAGGCCAATATGGACGAGCAGCTGGAACATTGTGGCGAGGCGCCATTCTATACTTTGGGGCCGCTGACCACGGATATCGCCCCAGGTTATGACCATTTCACCTCGGGTATCGGTGCGGCGCAAATCGCCTGGTACGGCTGTGCCATGCTTTGCTACGTGACGCCAAAAGAGCATCTGGGCCTGCCCAATAAGGAAGACGTAAAAGAAGGGTTGATCACTTACAAGATAGCCGCCCACGCGGCGGACTTGGCCAAGGGGCATCCTGGCGCCCAAGAACGCGATAACGCCCTGTCTAAGGCGCGCTTTGAGTTCCGCTGGTTGGATCAATTCAACCTGGGTCTCGACCCGGATCGTGCCCGTGAATACCACGACGAAACCCTGCCGCAGGAATCGGGCAAGGTGGCGCATTTTTGCTCCATGTGCGGACCTAAATTCTGCTCCATGAAGATCACCCAGGAAGTGCGTGACTATGCCAAAGACTTAGAAGCCAAGGGCATAGACCCGAATAATTTGGGCGAGGAAATCAGCATTCGCATGGTTGATGTGGAGTCTGAGATGAAGGCCAAGTCTGCGGAGTTTAAGGCCGCCGGCAGCGAGCTTTACCACAAGGCCTATTAATGGGTAGAAAAATAGCCATAGTGGGCTTTGGCTTGTGCGGTCGGGTGGCCGCACTCTTGCTGGCCAAGCATTATCAGCTCGAAGTCTTTGACAGTGGTGACGCCGAGGGCAGTGGCAGTGCGGGTCCGGTGGCCGCCGCCATGCTCGCGCCCTTGGCCGAGTCGGTGCTGTGCGAGCAGGATTTGGCCGAGCAGGGGCTGGAGTCTCTGGCGATATGGCCGCAATTGCTGGCGCTGCTCGACACTCAGGTGCATTTTCAGCGCCAAGGCACTGTGGTTGTCGCCCATGCCCAGGATCAGGGTGCGATGGCGCATTTTCAAAAGCAGCTGAAGCCCTTGGCCGGTTATGCGCCGGAGCAGTTAAGCGCGGCGCGCCTGCGCCAGTTGGAGCCGGAGCTGGCGGGGCGTTTTGGCGGCGGGCTTTACCTGCCCAGTGAGGGGCAGTTAGATAACCTCGGCTTTTTCCACCATAGCTATGCGCGTTTAAAAAATGCCGGAGTGCGTTTTCACTTTCATACCCAGGTGCAGCCGCTGGAGCTGGCCCAGCAGGACTATCTGGCGGTGCTTGATTGTCGCGGCATGGGCGCCAAGGGCGATCTGCCCTTGCGTGGTGTCCGAGGCGAGGTGGCTCGGGTAGTGGCTCCCGAGGTTTTCCTGCAGCGCCCGGTGCGCCTGATGCATCCGCGTTACCCCATTTATATTGCTCCGAAACCGGGCAATCGTTATGTCATAGGTGCCACGGAAATCGAATCTCAGGATCAGCGCCCAGTCACGGTGCGCAGTGGTTTGGAGCTATTGAGTGCCGCGTTTAGCGTACACAGTGGTTTTGCCGAGGCTCATATTGAGGCCTTGCAGGTGGGCTTGCGTCCAGCACTGATGGATAACCGCCCCAGCGTCAGTCGTCAGGGCAAGGTGATCAGTATCAACGGCTTGTACCGCCACGGTTATATGCTGGCTCCCGCCGTGGTGCGCTCGGCTTTGACCGAGTTTAATACCGCATTTTAAGGTAATGAATTATGCAGATTTTTATTAATGACAGCGCCTTTGAGGTGCCGGAAAAGGCCAGCGCAGAGCAGGCCCTGGTTACCTTTGGTGCCAAGCCTCCCTTTGCCTTGGCCGTCAATGGCCAATTTGTGGCCCAGGGGCAATATCAGCACCTTGCGCTGCAAGACGGCGACCGGCTGGATATTCTGTCACCCATACAAGGGGGTTAGATGAGCGATAAACTGACTATTTACGGCCAGGAGTTTAGTAGCCGTTTACTCATAGGCTCGGCACTTTATCCGTCACCCAAGTGCATGCATGAGGCGATTCTTGCCAGTGACAGTGAAATAGTTACTGTGTCGCTTAGGAGGCAAAACTCTCGTGCTGGTGGTGATGATTTTTGGCAGCTCATTAAGGACACTGGCTTGACCGTGTTGCCCAACACCGCGGGCTGCCACAGCGTGCAAGAGGTCCTGACCCTGGCACAGATGTGTCGTGAGGTCTTCGCCACCGACTGGATTAAGCTCGAGCTTATTGGCGATGACTATAACCTGCAGCCGGATCCGGTGGCCTTGCTTGATGCCGCCGAGCAATTGCTGGCCAGGGGCTTTAAGGTCTTGCCCTATTGCACCGATGATCTGGTGATTTGCCAGCGCTTGGCGGCTCTGGGCTGTGAAGTGATCATGCCCTGGGCGGCGCCCATAGGCACGGGCAAGGGGATTCTTAACCCTTATGCCTTGCAAAGTATTCGCGAGCGCCTGCCCCATGTCACCTTGATTGTCGATGCCGGGCTGGGTGTGCCGTCGCATGCCTGTCAGGCCATGGAGCTGGGTGCCGATGCGGTGTTGTTAAACTCAGCCATCGCCGGGGCCAATGATCCGGTCTTGATGGCTAAGGCCTTTGCCAATGCCACCTTGGCCGGCAGACAAAGCTATTTGGCCGGTCCCATGGCAGTAAAATCCACCGCCGTGCCTTCAACACCGACCCTGGGTATGCCAGTATGGCACCAGTTTAACGAGTGAGAGCAGTATGAGCGAAATAGTTTGGACAATTGCCGGTTCGGATAGCGGCGGCGGTGCCGGTATTCAAGCCGATTTACAGGCCATGCGCAGCTTTGGCGTACATGGCTGTAGCGTTGTCACGGCGCTGACGGCGCAAAACAGCGTTGCCGTTGAGGCACTGAACCCGGTGGATTTGGCGGTTATCGAGTCACAATTACAGGCCCTGGCCCATGACCTGCGCCCTCGGGCGATAAAAATAGGCATGCTTGCCAATGTCCAGCAAATTCAGTTGGTTGCCGAGCACTTACAGTATTACCGCGACAATTGGGAGACGCCGCCCCAGGTTGTCTACGACCCGGTGGCCATTGCCAGCAGCGGCGATAGTCTGATTGAGGAAGACGCGCAAAGCGAGATTGCCGACGCCATAAAAACGCATCTGTTACCGCTGGTGGATGTGATCACCCCCAATGTGCACGAAACGCAAATGCTTACCGGGGTGTACCTGATAGGGCCGGATGCCCTGCGTGATGCCGCCAAACGCCTGCAAGAGTGGGGCGTTAAAGCGGTGATTATTAAGGGCGGACACTGGGATTATCCGCAAGGTTACTGCGTTGATTTTTGCCGCCACGGCGAGCAGGAGTACTGGCTGGGAAATGAGAGCGTTGTCACGCCCCATACCCATGGCACCGGCTGTACTTTGTCCTCGGTGCTGGCATCCTGCCTGGCCAAGGGGTATCCCCTTAAAGATGCCTTTATCCTTGGTAAGGCCTATATCAATGCAGGGTTAAAAGCTGCTGGGCGTTATGGCGAGGGCGTTGGCCCGGTTGCTCATACCCAGTTCCCGGTGAATTTGGCCGACTTCCCCCAGGTGATCGAGCCGGGTAGTTGGTTGGGCGATGCCTTGGATTTCGATTGTGACAGTGATTTTAATTATGCCGCCGGCTTCGCTCCTTGCCCTGAGCGTCTTGGGCTCTATGCCGTGGTGGATTCCTTGGATTGGTTGGAACTGTGTTTGCAAAACGGCATTAAAACCGTGCAACTGCGTATCAAAGACGTTCACGCCAGCAATCTGGAGCAGGATATTCTCCGCGCCATTGAGTTAGGCAAAGTCCATCGGGCACAGGTCTTTATTAATGACCACTGGCGGTTGGCGCTTAAACATGGCGCCTATGGCGTGCACCTGGGCCAGGAAGACTTACACACCGCCAACCTAAAGGCTATTCAAGATGCCGGCATGCGGTTGGGCTTATCCACCCATGGCTTCTATGAAATGCTGCTGGCGCACAATTATCGTCCCAGCTATATGGCCTTTGGTGCCATCTACCCGACTACCACTAAGGATATGAGCGGGCAAATACAGGGCCTGGAAAAGCTGCGCCATTTTGTGCCCCTGATGCAGCCGCATTATCCCTGTGTGGCGATAGGTGGCATTGATCTGATGCGCATGGCCGAGGTGGTGGAAACCGGCGTTGGCAGCATTGCCGTAGTGCGCGCCATTACCGAAGCGGCGGACCCGCAAGCGGCCATTGAAGAACTGCAGCAGGTTATGAGTGGAGCACCTGGTGAGTGTTGAAGAGTTAAGCGCTAAAGAGCAGATCCGCTACTCTCGCCAGCTGATGTTGGATGGTTTTGGCATGGATGCCCAGTTGCGGCTAAAAAACGCCACTCTGCTGGTAGTCGGCTGTGGCGGTTTGGGCAGCCCGGCGCTGATGTATCTGGCCAGCAGCGGTATTGGTCGCCTACGGCTGATGGATGATGATCTGGTAGAGCTCAGTAATCTGCAGCGTCAGGTCCTTTTTAAGGTCAATCATCTAGGTCAGCCCAAGGCCAAAGCGGCGGCCAAGGTACTGGCGAGCCTAAACAATGAGATTGCAGTAGAAGCGATCGTGACACGCGCCGATGCCAACAATTTGGATGAGCTGGTAAACGACAGCGATCTGGTGTTGGACTGCAGCGATAATTTTGCCACCCGCTACGCAGTTAATCGCAGCTGCTATGCTCAGAAGAAGCCATTGGTAAGTGCCGCGGCTTCTGGCTTTAATGCGCATCTGGCCTATTTTGACTTTCGCCGCGCGGCATCCCCTTGCTATGAATGTGTCTTTCCCGAGCGCGAAGATAACCCCAGTGATAATTGCGCGACTCAGGGGGTGATAGCGCCTTTACTTGGCATTATTGGGGCGCAGCAGGCCTTGCTGGCTATTCAGTGTATTCTTGGGACCGGTGAGACGGGAGTAGTGCACAGTTATAATGCTCATACCCTAGGGCAAAAACAGTTTAAACTGCCTAAAGACCCGGACTGTGACTGCTGTGGAAAATAAAAAAGCCAAGCGATGCTTGGCTTTTTTGCCGCCCAGAAAGGCGGTATTAGAGCAATCTAGGTCGGGCTTTAGCCTGCGAATGCTTCTTGCAGTGGCGGCACGACTTGCTTTTTACGACTCAATACGCCGTCTAGCCATACTTTTGAGTCGCTGATCTCGGCGCCATAGGCTTTGGCCACTAAGCCCTCATCATCGGAGGCGATCAGCATTTGTGAGCCTTCCTTCATGATGTCGGTTAGTAGCAATAATACGCTGTGACGATTGCCTTCTTCTTTCAGCTTGGCGATATCCGCTTCCAGATCGGCCTTGATATCGTCGAATACGGCCAGGTCGATCACTTCCAACTGACCGATACCAACCAGGTTACCATTCATATTGAAGTCTTTGAAATCACGCATAACCAGGTCGCGTGCCGGAGTGCCTTCAACGGCAGATTTTACCTTGAACATTTCCATGCCCAGCTCTTTGGCATCGTCGATACCAGCGATTTCTGCCAGGGCTTCAACGCATTTGATATCGGCCGTGGTACAGGTTGGCGACTTGAAAATCACCGTGTCGCTCAGGATGGCGCACATCATCAAACCGGCGATGCCTTTAGGGATTTCGACGTTGTAGAAGTCATACATCATTTTGATAATGGTGTTTGAACAACCAACCGGGCGGATCCAGCACTCAAGAGGAGTTGAAGTAGTCAGATCGCCAAGTTTATGGTGGTCTACCACACCAACGACGCGAGCCTGGTCGATATCATCAGGAGCCTGAGTTTTTTCAGTGTGGTCAACGATATACACATCTTCACCGGCATAGCTCATTTTTAGCTCTGGGGCTTCGAAGCCGAAACGGTCAAGGATAAACTGAGTTTCCGGTGATACTTCACCTAAACGGGTCGGGATCGCTTCTTCACCGATTTGGTTTTTAAGGTACGCCAGTGCAATTGCACCGCAGATAGAATCAGAATCAGGGATCTTGTGTCCCACTACATACATGGCCATTGTGACTCTCCAAAATACTTTGCCCCTATTGTAACAATAATTAACCGCACTGGGGTAGCGGCAAATGGGCTGATTGAAGGCGACTTTTTGGTTACACTGAGGGCCAAGATATTAACTAGGGACCTGCAATGGCGGTTATCAAGTTATCGCGCAAGGCATGGAATAATCTACTTATTTTTTCCATGTTGATAATGATCTTTGTATTCAATGGGTTGCATCATAAACTTGGCGGCAATAGCGAGCCCGAAGGGCCACAACCCCTGCTGCCCGAGCAAAGCTATATTCTCGCTTTGGAATACCCTGGCGTGCGTATTGAGCGCATCGGTAGCGGCTGGCGCATTCAGGGGATGCCCGAGGCTGACGCTGAAAATGCTAATGTCGCGGAGCTGGCAACGCGGATTCAGGCCTGGCAGAGTATGCAGGCCGAAATAGGAGCGCAAAGTAACGCCGAGCCGTTATTAGTGGCAACCCTGAGTCTTGCCGGAGAGACTCAGCCCTGGGTTTTTGTGCTCTATAAGGATGCCCAGCAGTATCAGCTTTTTGATAAACATCAACAGCGTTGGCTTAGGCTTACACAGGCACAAGCGCAACGGTTATTTTTACATTTAAAAGGGTAAATTAGTATGCCTGAACTTCCAGAGGTCGAGGTAAGCCGTTTGGGCATAGCGCCTCATGTTGAAGGCCACACCATAACTAAAGTAAGTGTTCACCAAGGGCAGTTGCGCTGGCCGGTAAGTGAGCAAGTGTATGAACTGGGCGGCAAAATCATTGAATCCGTGACCCGTCGTGCCAAATATCTGTTGCTGCACACAGACGAAGGGGCGGTGATCCTGCATTTAGGCATGTCTGGCCATTTACGGGTGGTGCCCATAAACGAACCGCTTAAAAAGCATGACCATGTGGTGTTTGAGTTCGATAATGGCCTGAGTTTAAGGTTGAACGATTCCCGCCGCTTTGGTGCCTGTCTGTGGCAGGAGCTCGACAGCCTGCATTCGGTGTTTAGTAAACTTGGTCCCGAGCCGCTGACCGAAGACTTTGATGCCAACTGGTTGTTTACCAAGTCGCGTAATAAGAAGCAGCCTATTAAGCAGTTTCTGATGGATAATCATGTGGTGGTTGGGGTCGGTAATATTTACGCCAACGAGTCCCTGTTTAAGGCCGGAATTAACCCCAAGCGTGAAGCTGGGAAGGTGAGTTTAGCGCGCTATCAAAAATTGACGCCGATCATCAAGGAAACCTTGGCGGCAGCCATAGAGCAAGGCGGTACCACCTTAAAGGATTTTGCTCAAAGCGATGGCAAACCGGGTTATTTTGCTCAGCAATTGTTGGTTTATGGCCGTAAGGGCCAGCCTTGTGTCGAATGTCAAAGCGAATTGACGGAAATCCGTTTGGGCGGGCGCAGCACAGTGTATTGTAAGCGCTGCCAACGTTAATCGTCTTAGTTTTAGGTTAGCCAAGTCGATTTAAAACAAGGCCCGCGATTGCGGGCCTGTTGCAGTTGCGGTAGAGCTAGCCTTTACAGCTCAAATGGTGCCACACCAATACCTTTAATTTTATAGCCGGTTTTGGCGATATCACCGCTCCAGCTTTCGGCACTCATGACTCCGGTCACGACGATGGCATCATACAGGCTCTCGATAGGCACGCCGTCGGCCATGGTGACGTGCACAATTTGATTCGGTGGCGGTGGCGGCACATGAATACAGGCACCGAAATAAGGCACCAGCAGAAACTCGGTGATCACCTCACTGTCGCCTTCAAGGGGAACCACAAAGCCCGGCAAGCTTACTGTTTTACCATTGTATTTTTGCACCACGGGTGCGTCTAAATTTGGTTGCACCCAGTTTTGATCGGCGCCTTCGTGACTGGCGGCGGAGTTGCGGGTGTCGACGGTCACATGCCCCTCGGGCACTAAATCTTCCCAGAAAATTTCCACGGGTTCATTGGCGAAAGAAGCCACACTCACACAGGTGAATAGTACGGCTAGAAAACGATTAAATAGACTCATAATAATCCTAGGTCTTAACACTCATCCCATCATGCAGGGAGTAAAAATAGGCACGAATGGCGGGGATTAACCCTACTATCCAGGCTGCCGCCATAATAACGGCGATCAGCATAAGTTCATAGCTTGAGATGCCTTGAAGATCGATATTGATACCGGCCTGGGCCTGTAACTGTGGCTGCGCCAGCGTCAGCAAAAGATAACAGAGGGCGACCCCAAAGGTGGTGCCAAGCAGGCTGATCAACAAGGATTCCATGCTCATCAAGGAGAAAATATGCCAGGGTTTAGCGCCCACCGAGCGTAAAATCGCCAGCTCGCGGCGTCGCTGCGACAGGTTGGCTAGCAAGGTGGTGAGCATGCCTAGCAGGCTGACAACCAGCACCACCACGGAAAACAACAGCAGCAGCTTTTCGACCATGGCCAACATGCCCCATAACTCCCGCAAGGTGACACCAGGCATAATGGCCATCAGCGGCTCAGGCTTATAATTATTAATGTTGCGGCGGACCTGCAGGGTATAGAGGGGGCTGTCGAAACCCAGTAAAAAGGCACTGATCTGTTTTGGCTCACCGACCAGGTCTACAAGATGCTCTTGGTCGTGCTCATCGTCATGATGCTCGGCGTGAAGATGCTCGGCTTGCTGCGTCTCTGCACCGTGTAATTGGTCGATGGCAATTAAAGGTACATGCAGGGTTTTATCCACAGGTGTGCCGGTGGCGGCAAGGATACCCACCACGGTCAGCGGCTTGTCGTCATGGTGATGAAAGCTGGTTTTGCCCATGCCGTGGGCGACGACAATATTATCGCCTAAGTCGTATCCCAGGCGTTTGGCTACTTCGGCACCAAGCACCACGTCATTATTATTGGCAAAGGGGACGCCGGCACTAAAGCTTAGGTGCTGCTTTTTACCGTATTGAAAGTGGGTAAAGTAATCGCCGGTGGTACCAAGCACCGCATAGCCCTTGTGGGTATCTCCTAAAGACAGTGGCAGGGCCCATTTTATGCCTCGTTTAGTACTGATATCTTGATAGCTTTGCCAGCTAACACCGTTGTTCATATGCCCGATACGAAACACCGACGCCAGCAGTAATTGAATATCTCCGGTACGGGCACCAACGATCAGATCCGTACCCGACACGGTGGCGGCAAAGCTTTCCTTGGCCTGCATACGCACTCGTTCTATGGTGAGCAGCAGCATCACGCTAATGGCGATGGTCAACAGGCTTAACAGCACGCTGGCACGGCGATTGAGTAGGCTTTTGGTTGCCAATTTAAGCAAGATCATCGGCCCCTCCTTGCAATTCATCTAGGTGCACCACCTTGGAGAACAGCGGGGCAAGGCTTTGCTCATGGCTGACAAAGACCACGGTGGCGCCGGTTTTATCCGTTTGTGCGAATAGCAGTTCGATAAAGGCCTTGCGGTTGGCTTCATCCAGTGCCGAGGTAGGTTCATCGGCAATGATGATTTCCGGGTCGCCGATCACCGCACGCGCCGCGGCGACGCGCTGTTGTTGGCCAATACTGAGCGTGTTTACTGCTTTGTGGTGATGCTGTTCGTCGAGACCCAGTTGCACCAGCAGGTTTTTTGCCAAGTGTGTTAATGAATCACCGTGAGATAAAGCGCGCTGTTTGCGAAGCCGAGAGAACTCACATGCGATCGTCACGTTGTCAATGGGGTTTAGATAAGGCAACAAATTAAAGCTTTGAAAAATATAGCCAATATGATCGGCGCGAAACTGGTCTCGCTGGGAACTGCTGAGACGATTAAGTTGGGTATTATTCAAGGTAATTGCACCCTGTTGCGGCACTTGAATTCCCGCCAGTAAGGACAATAAGGTCGATTTACCCGAGCCACTTGGGCCGTGTAAAAAAAGATGTTCACCTTGTTTTACATGCAAAGCGTCAATCTTGAGGGTGGGATCGGCAGTTTTTCCTTGCCAAGAGAACCACAACTTATCGATTTCAATCATGTGTTTTACAGGTTTGCGCCACTCATAGGCGTGACTGTATCACACTGCCGTGGCGCGTTCAGTACGTTGCGATTAAAAGCGCCAATAGCCGAGTTTTTTACGCATTTTGAATTGGCGAATGAGGTTAAGCGGCTTGCGTTTGAGTTCTGTGCCATCCGTCTCAATGAGGTCATTGGTTGCTGCAAGCACACGCTGGCTAGAGTTGCCATCTTGATAGGGGTGGAGCTGCTGACAGAATGCTTCAACTTCTTTCATTAATGGCTCTGGGTGGGTAAGCGCGTGATCGATCGCAGATTCAACCTCACTGGCATCCGTGACATTGAGTAAGTGCGGACCGGGGGCTTGATTGTTAAAGGTCACCACAGGGCGGCGTAATAATAAAAACATCAGTAAAATAGATGAGGTATCGCAGAGCATCACATCGGCGGCCTGTAACAATGGAATGACATTGTCGGTTTCTATGAAGGTGAGGTCGTTATTTTGCAGGGCCTTATATTGGTCGACAATATCCGCTGCCATTTTCGGGTGAAATTGCACGAGAATACGGTATTTCCCACTGTCTCTGAGTTGCTTTATCGTATCCACAAGTATGGGGGCTAGGGATAAATTTCGTGAAAAGGTGGAGCAGATAAGTATGGTCTTGCGTGTATCATCCTCAACAACATAGGGGTTA
Organism: Pseudoalteromonas sp. T1lg48; assembly: GCF_002964785.1. Classification (GTDB taxonomy): domain Bacteria; phylum Pseudomonadota; class Gammaproteobacteria; order Enterobacterales; family Alteromonadaceae; genus Pseudoalteromonas. The sequence goes on along the minus strand of NZ_PQCC01000001.1, from coordinate 136,660 downwards.
CTGTTAGTGGGTCTAAAAAGTGTATCCAGGGCTGGCCAGCCGGTTTGGACAACACGGAAATGTTTATGCTTCGCAGCAAGCTGTTGGAAAGGTAACGTGGTGCTCGGGCCTTGTGTGCAATAGGCATCAAAACAACCACGAATATTGAAGTGATCTAATTGTCCTCGACGATTTCGTTTGCCCGCATCAAAGCCGTGAAAAACGGCGATTTTTTTACCTGGAATAAAATTGGGAATGACATTACCGGGCACAAAACTGGCATGGGGTTGCCATGTGCGTACTTCATTGATGCTAAGTAAGCGTTGCTCGTCCTTATGCAGGTAGTCCGGATTAACTTCATCGCCCTCTAGGAACCATTTTACTTCACCCCCGTTATTCAGGATCTCTTGCTGCAATGGGCGCAAAATCGCATAGGAGTAATTTTGCGCGATATACATTAAATAACGTTTACCCTGAGTGCTGCTTGCTAAATCCACTTTGAGGCCCTTAAGCGATTAAGATGTTTTTTAGTTTACAACAAGATGAAGATTGATTGACAGGGGGTAAGCAGGGGTTTTAGGAAGGGGTGAAAAAAGATAGGACAAAAGTCCGCTATCGTCGGCGTTTTTCTTTATCTTCGTGCCCAGCTAGCTTATTATATCGCGCCTAAAGTCTTGGTTGCCGTGAGCGCCGCCAAGGCCAAGCATTAGCCTCTCAAGCCCTTGTTGGAGTAGCCATGAGCAATTATAAAGTCTTAGACATTAATGACGATTTACCTATTCGTACCAAAGGACCCGTGCACAGTGGCAAGGTTCGCTCGGTATATTGGTTAACCGAGCAAGACAGCGCGCGCTTAATTGCTGAGAAAGGTTATGCCGTGCCTAAAGGCACCGAGCTGGCGATCATGGTTATCTCCGACCGTATTTCTGCATTCGACTGCATCTGGCAGGGTGAAGAGGGCCTTAATGGCGTCCCTGGTAAGGGCATTGCACTTAACGCGGTAGCGGCGCACTGGTTTAAACAATTTGATGCGGCCGGCCTGGCGGGCAACCATATTGTTGATATTCCTCACCCTTATGTGTGGATCGTCCGTAAAGCGAAAACCGTCAAGGTTGAAGCCATTGCGCGTCAATATATTACCGGCAGCATGTGGCGCGACTACGCCAAGGGCATTCGTACCTTCTGTGGTATCGACCTACCGGAAGGTCTGGAAGCCAACCAGAAGCTGGATGAAGTGCTGATCACGCCGTCAACCAAGGGCATTATCGAAGGTCTTGACGATGTGCCGGCGGTGGATGATGTAAACATCACTCGTAAGAACATCACGGATAACCTCGATGCCTTTAACTTCAGCAGCGAAGCCGATGTTGCCAAGTATGAGCACCTGCTGACTCAAGGATTTGAGCTGATCAGTGCCGAGTTGGCTAAGTTGGATCAGATCTTCGTTGATACCAAGTTTGAGTTTGGTTATGTGGAAGATATGGACGGCAACGAACAGCTTATCTATATCGACGAGGTGGGCACACCTGACTCTTCGCGTATTTGGGATGGCCCGGCATACCGCGACGGCAAGATCATTGAAAACTCAAAAGAAGGTTTCCGTCAGTTGTTGATCAATAACGTGCCGGACAGCGATGTGTTGCTAAATAAAGATCGCATGGATGAGCGTGAAGCCCTGGCTAAAGCGTATAAGCTGCCGGTAGAGGTAATGATGCAGGTATCGCAAACCTATGTGGGGATTGCCAGTAAGATTATTGGTGCAGACATTCAAATACCAAGTGATCCGCGCGGTGAAATCATTGCCATTCTCGATAACGAATATCAGTTAATCGACTAATTTCCCTCCATTTTCAAAAATACCGCTCACCTTGGTGCAGCGGTATTTTTATATCCCCCCCTCAATAATGTCAGATGGGTCTGCGACCCAACACGCAAAAAAGCACTAGCACTTATTTCCTGTATTTCAGCGCCTGGCTAGAAATTTTATTGTCATTTCTAGTATGATGCTCTGCTGTTGTTAACACTGTGTGATGTATTTGATGAAAGTCTTCTTTGATGTTTTACACCTGTACTATCTGCCACAATATTTGCCTGTCTATAAGCACTTGGTAGATAAAGGGGCGGCGGTGTGCTTTGTGTTTTATGCCGATCAGGATAAAGCACTGGTTAAGGCATCACAAAAGGCGATCGACACCGAACAATTGCCGGTGCATTGGCTCAATAGTGAGAAAGATGCCCTCGATTTTTATCGCCAATGTGACGGCGATTGGATCATCTTTGGTAAAGCCTTTGCACAAATGCAACTGCTTAACCAAAGCAAAAAAACGGCGTTAATGCAGCATGGCATAGGCCCTAAAGCCTGTTATTACGATGCCTCACATAATGCTGCTAGCGTGCGTTTCGTTGAAGGTGAACATCGTTTGCAGCGCCTTGAAAGCCTGTACCCAAATGACAGGTTTGTTGATACCGGTTACGCTAAACTTGATCCTCTCTTGCAAGATCAAGCTTTGGCATCGCAGTACAGCCTAGAAGGTTTGGGGTTAGACCCAACTAAACCAACCTTACTCTACGCGCCAACATTTTATCCTAGCTCCATAGAAATGATGCATAAGAATTGGGTGGATGAATATGCTCACTGTAACATCATTATTAAGCCGCACTTCTTTTCACTCACGAAAAAGAAATACAAAAAACAGCAGCAACGACTGTCTCTATGGGCAAAACGGGAAAATGTCTATCTAGCGGGCGTAACCGATTATAACTTAGTGCCCTTTATGGCCTTGGCCGATGTGCTGATATCGGATGCATCTTCGGCGATTTTCGAGTTTTTTGCCCTTGAAAAGCCCGTTATCTGGTGCAACTTTTATAAATTAAGATGGTCATACCGAGGTCCATTTGCCTACCGATTCAAGGCAAGGTTAGACTCAGATATCGACTATTTTTCAGCATTAACCTTCAAAGTCGATAAGGTTAAGCAATTGCCCGGTGCGATTGAGCAGGCTTTATCGCAACCTCATGCAAAGCATGATCAAGAAAACATAAGAACAATAACAAAACTGGCAGGGAAGCTTGATGGGTTAAGTTCTCAGCGAGTAGTAAGCTTCTTATATGACAATTAAAGTAATTACGTTTGGCACATTTGATGTGTTCCATGTCGGCCATGTAAATCTGTTGCAACGCGCCGCAAAACTGGGTGACGAGTTAATCGTCGGTGTATCCTCCGATGCCTTAAATATAGAGAAAAAGGGGCGAGCGCCTGTTTATTCGCAACAGGATCGGATGCGCATCATTGCCGCCATGTCGGATGTCGCGCGTGTGTTTGTGGAAGAATCATTAGCCCTTAAACGCCAATATATCCAAAAGCATGGTGCCGATATTCTGGTTATGGGGGATGATTGGCGCGGTAAGTTCGATGAATTTAACGACATTTGTGAAGTGATTTACTTACCACGTACTCCAAGTATCTCTACCACAGAAATAATCGAAGTGGTGCGACAGCCGCAGTTCTGCTAACGTCCATTGTATCGTGGCAATGAATAGTCAGTGACAAGGTGACGTATGAGCCAGCAAATCAGTGCGGCACAGCTTAATGCGCAGCTGCATGACCCTAAGCTAAAAATTTTTGATGCCGGCATGGTCCTGCCGGGTAAGTCAGGCGAATATGCGCCGGCGGCGGTCATTAAAGGGGCGTTGCGTTTTGATATTAAAACCGCCTTGGCCGATAGCGCCAGCCCATGGCCTCACACACTGTGCTGCGCCGAACAATTCGAGCAACAGATGCAATCCGCCGGGGTAAATCAGGACTCGGAAGTGGTGGTGTATGACGACCAGGGCTTATTTAGCGCTGCCCGAGCCTGGTGGATGTTCAAGGCCTTTGGATTCGATAAGGTTAAGGTGCTGCGTGGTGGTCTGCCGGCGTGGCGTATGGCCGAGTTGCCGGTGCAGCAAGGTTGGCAGCGCGCCGAAGCTGTTGGCAATTTCAAGGCTTCGCCGCGGCGTGATTTCTTTATTACTACCGATCAGGTGCTGGCGGCGATTGACGATACCTCGACCTTGTTGCTTGATGCCCGCCCGGCTAAGCGGTTCACTGGCGAGATGGCCGAGCCCCGTGAAGGCATGCGTGCCGGCCATATCCCTAACGCCAAGAGCCTGCCCTATGCCGAGTTAATTGTCGATGGTGAGCTGCTGTCACAGGAGCGGTTACAGCAAGCATTGGCGCACGTGCTTGATCAAGACACTCAGCGCTTGCAGTTTAGTTGTGGCTCGGGCATTACCGCCTGTATTTTGGCTTTGGCGGCTTATGAGTGCGGCTATAGGGATTTGCAGGTTTATGATGGCTCTTGGAGCGAGTGGGGCGCTCGGCATGAATTACCGCTGGAGAAATAGGGAACTCACTCGAAATCGGGTTAAATAAAAAAGGGCAGTGGTGACTGCCCTTTTTTCATTTTTATTTGTGGTAGCTTAAGCAGGCTTCCACTTCTTCTTTTGAGCCCAAAATCACCGCCACGCGCTGGTGAATTTGCTCTGGCTCGATATCCATGATGCGCTCATAGCCAGTTGAAGCCAGACCACCGGCTTGCTCTATCAGCATGGCCATAGGGTTGGCTTCATAAAGCAGGCGTAATTTATACGGCTTTTCTGGGTTTTTGGTGTCTTCCGGATAGGTAAATAAACCGCCGCGGCTAAGCACACGGTGAACATCGCCTACCATAGCGGCAATCCAGCGCATATTGAAGTTGCGACCGCGCGGTCCGGTTTCACCGGCCAATAAGTCGGCAATATAGTTTTGCATCGCCGGCTGCCAGTGGCGCTGGTTCGATGTATTAATAGCGAATTCCTTGGTTTGCTCCGGCACCTTGGCAAAGTCCTGAGTCAACAGGAAGGTACCTTGGGTTTTATCCAAGGTGAAAATACGTGTGCCTTGGCCCGTGGTAAGCGCCAGCATGGTCGATGGGCCGTAGAGCACATAACCTGCGGCTACCTGCTGGTCACCCTTTTGCAAAAAGATATTAGGATCAGCCGGATCTGCATCCTTTGGAGCGCGCATAACAGAGAAAATGGTGCCAACCAATGAATTGATATCAATGTTTGATGAGCCATCAAGAGGGTCAAATGCGACTATGTATTCCGCGTCTGGGTTACCCGCAACCGTGCCCGGCTCTTCTTCCGAGGCGATGGCCTTAACATAACCGGACTCTAAAAGGATGTCTTTCAACAGCTGGTTGGAAAGTACATCCAGTTTCTTTTGCGTTTCGCCCTGGATGTTTTCATCCAATGTTGAACCTAGCACGCCAGATAGGGCGCCTTGGCCAACACGGAAAGAGATTTCTTTACAGGCCGCTAAAATAGTACGGATAAGTGAAATAAGGTCATGTGAGCAACCATCTTCAAGCAAGACTGGGGGGAGTCGTCGCATCTTAATTGTTCCTAAGTTTTATGGGGTCTATACGACATTTTAAAGTGAGAGAGTGTCGTCTAGATTACGCTGTCTATTTATCGCTTTGTGGTTGTAGACTCTAAGCATAGAGATATACTCAAGGCTTATAAATTCCACAGTCAACCTACGATACCAATAACAACAAAAGTGAGAATTATGCCAAGTACGCAGATAATACGAATAGCACTGTTTCTTTTGTTCTTGCCTAGATAACCCAAGCGCAGGCAGCAATTAAGTCTATCAGCCAATTTACTCAAAATATGAGCAAATATCCTGGCTATTTCACCTTTTATTACGCCAATGACGAGGGCAAACTTTATCTCGAGGTAGATAAGCTGAAGGCGCCGTTCTTGTTACAGCAAAGCCTGCCCTATGGTCTGGGCTCCAACGATATCGGGTTAGACAGAGGCCAATTAGGCAACACCTATTTGGCACAGTTCGAGCGCATGGGCAACAAGGTGATGCTGCGAGCCTTGAACACCTATTACCGTGCCTCAAGCAGTAACAGTGCAGAGCAGCAAAGCGTGAGTGAGGCCTTTGCCTCGAGTATTTTGTACGGTTTTGAGGTGCAGGCGAGCACGGATACCCGAGTGCTGGTGGATTACACCCCTTACTTGTTGAGCGATGTACATGGCGTAAGCCGTACCCTTGCGGCACGCAAACAGGGCAACTTTAGTGTCGACACCAGCCGCAGTGCGGTGTTTATGCCGCGCAGTAAGTCATTTGTGAAAAATACCGAACTGGAAGCGGTGCTCACCTTTACCGGCACCAAGCCCGGCGAGTATCTGAAACAGGTGAGCGCCGACCCTTACGCAATTAGCGTAAATATGCACCACTCCTTAATTGCCTTACCGGATGATAAGTATCAGCCGCGGGTATTCCATCCGCAGTCCGGTTATTGGAGCGTAGAACACAAGGACTACTCGGCACCTCTGGGCGAGAGCATGTTGGTGCGTTATATTCCCCGTCACCGCCTGGCCAAAAAGCATCCTAATCAGGCGCTAAGTGAGCCGGTTAAACCCATTATTTACTACCTTGACCCGGGCGTGCCGGAGCCGGTGCGCACCGCTCTGCTCGATGGTGCCAAATGGTGGAATAGCGCGTTTGAAAAAGCCGGTTATAAAAACGCCTTTCAGGTCAAAATGCTCCCAGAGCATGCCGACCCCATGGACGTGCGCTTTAACGTCATTCAATGGGTGCATCGCGCTACCCGCGGCTGGTCATACGGCAGTTCGGTGATAGACCCGCGCACCGGCGAGATCATCAAGGGCCATGTGACCTTGGGTTCGCTGCGTGTACGCCAGGATATCCTGATTGCCGAAGCCCTGGCGGCCCCGTATAAAAAGGGGGATGAAGTCACCGCCGAGTTGCAGGCCATGGCTCTGGATCGAATTCGCCAGCTCAGCGCCCATGAAATTGGCCATACCCTGGGTATCGCTCATAACTTTGCCGCCTCGCCTCAAGCGCGGGCCTCGGTGATGGATTACCCTCACCCGTTAGTCAGCCTGGACGAGCAGGGAGTGCTGGATACATCCAAAGGCTATGCCAAGGGGATGGGCGTATGGGATGAGCAGGTGATCAAATATGGTTATGGCGACTTCAGCCGACAAAACGAGGTACAAGCCCTGGCCAAGATCCTTGCCGAAAATAAAGAGCTAGGCCTTGAGTTTATCTCCGATAAAGACGCCCGTGCTCAGGGGGGGGCTCATCCTAGCGGCCATTTGTGGGATAACGGCGATAACCCCAGTGCCGAGTTAGCGCGGGTAATGGCGGTGCGAGCAAAAGCCCTGGCCCGTTTTGGTATTGAAAATATCAAATCCGGCACCTCCTTATCCCAGCTTGAAGAAGTCCTGGTGCCTCTGTATTTGTTCCACCGCTATCAGGTGGAAGCCGCCGTCAAGCTGATAGCCGGTGTGGATTACAGCTACGAGGTACGTGGTCAAGGTCAAGTACAGGGTGCGCAAGTGGTCGATGCCGAGGTGCAGCGCCGTGCTTTGGATTCGCTTTTGCTCACCTTAGACGCCAAAGAGCTGGTGATCCCTGAGTCTATTTTGGCGCTGATCCCGCCTAAAGCCTATGGTGAATACAGCACCCGTGAAAGCATTGTCGGTCGCACCGGTTTGACTCTGGATGCCATGGCCCTGCCCGAGGTGGCGGCAAATCACAGCCTCAGCTTGTTATTGCACCCAGAGCGCGTTAATCGTCTGGCGCAACAGGGCGCCCGCTCAGAGCAGGCCTACAACCTGGACGCATTACTCGATACCCTAGTTAAGCGGGTATTCGATAACAACCATGGCAATGCCATGGAGGCAAAAGTGCAACACCGTATTCAATGGTTGACGGCGCAGCACTTCGCAACCCTGGTTGCCAGCGACAAGGTGGCGCCGGAGGTGCAGGCTCAGTTTAAATTTTACCTGCAGCGTGTGGCGGAGGATTACAGACAAAACAAGCTGCTAGGAAGCGTCAGCTCTGGGGAAAGCGCCTTTAAACAACATTTGGCCGATGCCATAAATCATTTCCTAGAAAACGGTCAGTGGCAACAAAGCTTTAAGCCATTGCCTTTACCGCCGGGCTCGCCCATCTAGGTAGATTGGTCAGGCTAAATTTGGCATCATATAAGGCCGCGCAATACTCGCCTATTGCGCGGCCTTATTATTTAACCCGAGCGCGGGTTAAGAAATTAGCTACCACGACACATATAATTCGCTCAAGACTGATATGTCTAGCCAGATAGCAGCCCAGGTTCGGGCTATTTAGGAAGTCATTATGCACATACATATTCTCGGCATTTGCGGCACCTTTATGGGTGGCATTGCGGCGATTGCCAAGGCATTGGGCCACCATGTCACCGGCTCGGATCAAAACGTGTATCCGCCGATGAGCACGCAGCTGGAAGAGTTGGGCATTGAGCTGGTGCAGGGATACGACCCGGCGCAGTTAGAGCCGGCTCCCGACGTGGTGGTGATTGGTAATGCCATGAGCCGCGGCAACCCCTGTGTTGAGTATGTGCTGGAAAAAGGCCTGCGCTATACCTCGGGACCTGAATGGCTAAAAGAGCATATCTTGCGTGATAGTTGGGTATTAGCGGTGGCAGGGACCCATGGTAAAACCACCACCGCCAGCATGCTGGCCTGGGTGTTGGAATACGCCGGCCTTAAACCGGGCTTCTTAATTGGCGGTGTCGTACAGAATTTTGGGATCTCGGCAAGAGTGGGTGAAACCCCGTTTTTTGTTATCGAAGCCGATGAATACGACACGGCGTTTTTTGACAAGCGCAGCAAGTTTGTCCATTACCTGCCAAGAACGCTGATCCTAAATAACCTGGAATTTGATCATGCGGATATTTTTGCCGATTTAGGAGCCATACAGACTCAGTTCCACCATTTACTGCGTACCCTGCCGGGCACAGGCAAGGCGATTTACCCCAGCAATGATCAGGCTCTGGTCGAGGTGATCAATAAGGGCTTTTGGAGTGAACAAGAAGTCTTAGGCGCCGCGCAATGGGATTATCAGCTACTTAAGGCCGATGGCAGTGAATTCACCGTATTGCTTGCCGGTGAGCCACAAGGCGTGGTGCGTTGGCAGGCCATTGGCGAGCATAATGTTAAGAACGCCCTGATGACCATAGCCGCCGCACGCCATGTGGGTATTCCGGTGGCAACCAGCATCGCTGCGCTGGCGGAGTTTATCTCGCCAAAGCGCCGTATGGAGCACAAGGGTGAGGTGGCGGGTGTCAACGTCTATGACGACTTTGCCCATCACCCCACGGCCATTGCCACCACCTTAGCGGGTTTGCGTGCCAAGGTGGGTGATGAATCAATTATTGCGGTGCTTGAGCCGCGTTCGAACACCATGAAGATGGGCGTGCATCAGGATACCTTACTGGACTCCCTGGCCGAGGCCGATCAGGTGTTTTTATTCGAGCCTCCCGAGCTGGGCTGGTCATTGCAAGCGCGTGCCGAGCAGGCTGGTGCCCGTTGTTTGGCAGATATGGACGCCCTGGTGGGCGAGATAGTGGCTGCCGCCGCCAAGGGGAGTCATATACTGATTATGAGTAATGGTGGCTTTGGCGGCATTCATCAGAAGCTACTCGATGCCTTGGCACAAAAGGAAACATCATGAGTACATTCAAAGAACCTATCACTCTTGCCTTTAGCGGCGCCTCCGGCGCCCCATACGGTCTGCGATTATTGCAGGTGTTGATTGAGCAGGGTCACCAGGTGTTTGTGTTGATCTCCAGCGCTGCCCGGGTGGTGTTTGACACCGAATCCGGCATTAAGCTGTCGGGTAATGAAGAGAAAGCCACGCAGCAGCTGAGCGAGCTGGTTCATGCCCAAGACGGTCAACTTAAAGTATTCGGTAAGGACAACTGGTTCAGCCCGGTGGCGTCGGGCTCCGCCGCGCCGAAAAAAATGGTGGTCTGCCCGTGCAGTGCCGGCACCGTCTCGGCCATCGCTACCGGCGCCTCGGATAACCTGATGGAGCGCGCCGCTGATGTGGTGATTAAAGAACGCGGACAGCTGATTTTAGTACCCAGAGAAACCCCTTTTAGCGAAATTCACCTGGAAAACATGCTTAAACTGGCGCGCATGGGCGTCACCATTATGCCGGCGGCTCCGGGCTTTTATCATCAACCCGAGTCGATAGCCGATCTGGTCGACTTTATGGTAGCCCGTATTCTCGATCATCTCGGGATAGCGCAAACACTTACCTCGCGTTGGGGTTATGGAGAGCAAAAATAAATGACCATTGCATTGAATATTCAAGGGTTAAAAAAGACCTATAAAAACGGCGTTGAAGCCGTCAAAGGCATTGATTTACAAGTTCAGCAGGGCGACTTCTTTGCCCTGCTAGGCCCCAATGGGGCGGGCAAGTCCACCACCATAGGGGTGATCTCATCCCTGGTGAATAAAACCGCGGGCAAGGTGGAGGTCTTCGGTCATGATATCGATACCGACCTGGAAGCGGCTAAGTCGGAACTGGGCTTGGTCCCGCAGGAGTTTAACTTTAGCCAGTTTGAAACCCTGCAACAGATTTTAGTCAACCAGGCGGGCTATTATGGCGTGCCTCGTGCCGAAGCCCATAAACGCGCCGATAAGTACCTGGCACAGCTTGGTCTGTTAGACAAAAAAGACAAGGCCGCGCGCACCCTTTCCGGGGGGATGAAGCGTCGCCTGATGATCGCCCGTGCCCTGATGCACGAGCCCAAGTTGTTGATCCTCGACGAGCCAACCGCCGGTGTCGATATCGAATTGCGCCGCTCCATGTGGGATTTCTTACGTGAAATCAACAAGCAAGGCGTGACCATTATCCTGACCACGCACTACCTTGAAGAAGCCGAGTTGCTGTGTAAAAACATCGCCATTATCGACCATGGCACCATAGTGGAGCACACCACCATCAAAGCCCTGCTGGCCAAGCTGGATAAGGAAACCTTTGTGCTCGATTTAAAACAACCGGTGCAACCGGTGAGTCTGGACGGCTATCAGTTTGCCCTGACCGACGAGCATACCTTGGAGGTTGAAGTCGCCAAGTCACAGGGCCTTAATGGCGTATTTAGTGCCTTGAGTGAGCAGGGGAATACGGTGCTAAGCATGCGTAACAAGGCAAACCGTTTAGAAGAGTTGTTCGTTGGCTTGTTAAATCAAGGGCGAGGGGAGTAAGCATGTTGAAATATGGCGTTGCGCTAAAAAGTATTTGGATCAAAGAGTGTATTCGGTTCTTGCGAATTTGGGTGCAAACCCTGGTACCCCCGGCAATCACCATGACCTTGTATTTCGTTATTTTTGGCAGCTTGATCGGCTCGCGTATCGGCGAGATGGGCGGTTTTAGTTATATGGAGTTTATCGTTCCGGGTCTTATTATGATGTCGGTGATCACTAACTCCTACTCTAATGTTGCCTCAAGCTTCTATTCCACCAAGTTCCAAAAGAGCATCGAAGAGCTGCTGGTGGCTCCCGTGCCCAATTACATTATTGTGTTGGGTTACATGGGCGGCGGCATGGCCCGCGGCATGCTGGTAGGCCTGATCGTGACCCTGGTATCGCTGTTCTTTGTGGATATACAAATTCACAATATCTTTGTGATTGTCGCCACGGTGATTTTAACCTCGGCGGTGTTTGCCCTTGGTGGTTTGATCAACGCCGTGTATGCCAACAGCTTTGACGATATCAGCATTATTCCGACCTTTGTGCTGACGCCGCTGACCTATTTAGGCGGGGTGTTTTACTCCATCAGCCTATTGCCTGAATTCTGGCAAGGGGTGTCACAGATCAATCCCATTATCTATATGGTTAACGCCTTCCGCTTCGGCTTTTTAGGGGTGTCGGATGTGAACATCTGGTTCGCCTTTAGTGTGCTTCTGGTTTTTATCACTGTGTTGTTCACCGTGGCATTAACGCTAATTCGCAAGGGCGTGGGGCTGCGTCACTGATGAACGAAGCAAATTCAAGAGCCATAGTCTCTAACCAGCCGAGTCTGCATGAAAAGCTTGATGAAGTGGTTAACAAGCACCTCAAGGCGGAGTTTAAAAAACCTATTGCCGCGCATACGCAAGCGGCCTTTGATGAGGTCAATGCCAAGGTGCAGGCCTTTAACGGGCCCATCATTCTCGACTCCTGTTGTGGCGTCGGAGAAAGCACCGCCAATTTGGCTAAGCTGCACCCACAAGCCCTGGTGATAGGCATCGACAAGTCGGCGCATCGTTTGGATAAGCATGATGTGCAATATCGCCAGGACGAAGATGCTCAATACATGCTGGTGCAAGCGGATTTAAACGACTTTTGGCGTTTGGCCGTAAAGGCCAAGTGGCAGCCAACGCACCATTATTTGCTGTATCCAAACCCCTGGCCCAAGGCCAAGCACTTGCAACGGCGCTGGCATGGCGCCGCGGTATTTCCAAGCATAGTGCAGTTAGGTGGTCAGCTTGAAGTGCGCAGCAACTGGGATATTTACGTGCGCGAGTTTGCCCGAGCCTTGCAGTTGGCCGGTCACCCTACTCAGGTCAGTGAATACGCCAGTGATACCGCCATTACCCCGTTCGAGCGCAAGTATTGGGCCAGTGGTCAACAAAGCTATCGCCTGGTGGTGCAACTTTAGTTACAAAGGGCGTTTTAGGCTCAGCCTGGCTTAGTCAAGACTTGGTTTAAGGCGCCCATATCATTGCCATTTATAGTGAAAATGTCGCAAAAAGTTCATGCAACTTTCTTAAAATTGCCTAAAGCCGCAAGACTTTCTAAGGTGATTGCTATAAAGTGAGCGCAAGTAAATCGACTGCTTGAAGCGATCCGTCATCGCGTTATACCAGTTTCGTGAATTGGTATCCAAGCCAACCCAGTTAGGTATGTCATGAGTGATAAGCGTTTTGCCGTAGCATCAGAGCACAGCTTGATGCGCGTCTTTACGGTGCCAGAGGCCCCGGACTCAACGCTCAGCAAAATAGAAGCCGAAATATCCAGTAATCTGGCGGGCTTCCTGAATGAGAATATTGCCGCGGTGGAAAAACCGTTGCATGAGATCGAGCGCGATTTTGAATCGGCGCAAATCCCCGAAGAGCCTATGTTTGTCAGCGCTCATGCCCAGGATATCATGGAGAAGCTGGTCGCGCATTCGGTGCACACCGCCGCCCCTAGTTTTATCGGTCATATGACCTCGGCCCTGCCGCACTTTGTGTTGCCACTGTCGAAGCTCATGGTGGGCTTAAACCAGAACCTGGTAAAAATTGAGACCTCAAAAGCGTTTACGCCTTTGGAGCGCCAGGTTATCGGTATGCTGCATCATATGGCTTATGACCGCAAGCAAGCGTTCTACGATAAGTGGATGCATAGCGCGAAAACCTCGCTGGGAGCCTTCTGCTCCGGCGGTACGGTCGCCAATATCACAGCGCTGTGGATTGCCCGAAACCGCTTGCTCAAACCCGAGGGTGACTTTAAAGGCATAGGTGCACAAGGCCTGGTGGCGGCCATGTTCCACTATGGTTATAAAGGCCTGGCGGTGCTGGTATCCGAGCGAGGCCACTATTCACTGGGTAAGTCGGCGGACTTGCTTGGCATTGGTCGCGATAACTTCATTTCCATTCCTACCGACAAAGACAACAAGGTGGATGTTGAGGCCATGCGCAAAGAAGCGCAGGCGCTGCAAGCACAGGGTATTAAGGTGATGGCCATAGTGGGTGTAGCGGGAACGACGGAAACCGGTAATATCGACCCGCTCAACGAGATGGCCGATTTGGCCGCGGAAATTGACTGTCACTTCCATGTCGATGCAGCCTGGGGCGGGGCGACTTTATTGTCGCAAAATGCCCGTCACCTGTTGACTGGCATTGAGCGTGCCGACTCCATCACCATAGATGCACATAAGCAAATGTATGTGCCCATGGGGGCCGGTATCGTGCTGTTTAAAGACCCCAGCGCCACCGATGCCATCGAGCACCATGCCGAGTATATTCTGCGTAAAGGCTCGAAAGACTTAGGCAGCCACACCCTGGAGGGCAGTCGTCCGGGGATGGCGATGCTGGTGCATGCCTGTTTACGCATTATTGGCCGCAAGGGCTATGAAATGCTGATCGATAAGAGTTTGGATAAGGCCCGTTACTTTGCCGATTTGATCAAGGCGGAGCCGGACTTTGAACTGATCTCCGAGCCCGAGCTGTGTTTGTTGACCTATCGCTACGTACCAGAGGCCATTAGGGAGCGATTAAAAACCGCCGATGAGCAAACCAAGTTGGACATATACGCCGCCCTTAACCGTTTTACCGCCAGTATGCAGAAGCGTCAGCGTGAGGCCGGTCGCTCGTTTGTCTCGCGGACACGCTTAACGCCTCCCGAATACGGTTATCAGCCTACCGTGGTATTTCGCGTGGTGTTGGCTAACCCATTGACCTCGAAAGAGATACTTCAAGATATCTTGGCGGAGCAGCGGGAATTGGCGTTGTCCGATCCCATGTATAAGAAGTATTTGGTGAAATACCTATAATTGCTCGCAGAAGTTGAGTAAATCTCGCAGCAGGGCCTTGCGTATGGTGTCCTGTTCACACAAAAGTTCATGCCTGGCGCCAGCGTATATTTTTAGCACCGCCTGGTGCTGCGCATGAACATAGTCCCGATAGGGTGAGGTATCGACCACGCTATCCTCCTGCGCCGCGGCAATAAATAAGGGAACAGGGCACAAACTCTTTCTGAGCTTAGCTATGGCTTTAAAGGCCGCGTCCAGCCACTTATACGTCACACCACCGAGCTGTAACTCCGGGCTTTGCTGATACAAGGCGCGAAAACGGCGATAGCGCTCTTCGCTATGGGTTAACTCATTCTTGCTAAAAGGCGCTTCCGCATAGGGACCGTGTCCGGGCACATACCCTTCACCCTTACTAAAGGTGCACACCGAACTGGCCCATAACTTGGCCAGCCAAGGCGCCGTTGAGCCCGTGTTGATTTGCAGCATGGGGGCACTTAAAAAGAGCCCGGCGAACTGCTCGGGGTGAGTGCAGGCATAATCCAGAGCAATGGCGCCGCCCATGGAATGACCGAGCAGGATCTTTTTGCCCTGCCACTGGGGATTAACGATCTGAGTGATAAATTGGTGCAGATCCGATTTATAGTCATCAAAGTGGCCCACATAACCCTTATGCACATCGGCTAGATGGCGGTACGAGCGCCCCTGCCCCTGATGATCGACAATAAAAACGGCAACATTGTTACGCGCCAGTTCCCACAATAACTCTTGATACTTTTGTGCCGCCTCGATGCGCCCCGAGCTGATCACTATGGCGTAATCGGCGCGATAGGGCAGGTGATAAGCATAAAACAACTTACCGTGCTTGGTTTCCAAAAAGCCTGAGGTCATCTCCTGGTGCCAAAAGTGGGTAATGGCATCATCATTTTTATGGAGCAGGGCTTCGCTGGAATAAAACATTCAGTATTAAGTCGTAGGTAGCTTTATGGTGGCTACTAAACCACCTTGTGGATGATTTTGCAATACCAGTTCCCCTTGATGCGCGGCGATGGCCTTGGCGGCGATAGCCAAACCCAGACCCGTGCCGCCGCTGTTGCGGGCTCGGGCACTGCCGACGCGGTAGAAGGGCTCGGTAATATGGGCCAGTTCTTGCTCGGCAACGCCGGGGCCGTCATCGCGAATGTTCAGTTGCCATTGTTGCTGTTCATGCTTGATACTCACCTCAATATGGCTGTTGGCGTACTTAATGGCGTTGCGCAGCAGGTTTTCACAGGCGCTGGCCAGCAGCATGGCATCGACCCGCAGCAAGGGTTGCTCGGGAAGTTGAGGTAAGCTCAGGGTCTTGTGTTGCGATTTAGCCTCAAATTCGGCGTCGGTAAATACCGGGGCTAAGAGTTGCGCCGGTGACATGAGTTCGGTTTGCAGGCTTTGCTGACGATTCTCCAGCCGTGACAGCGTGAGGATGCGCTCGATCATCAAGTCTAATAATTGCGCCTCTTTTCCAATACGTTGCAGCTGCACCTGAGTATCCTTATCGGCCTTATCCTGAGCGATGGCACAAGCGAGAGACAAACGCGTTAACGGCGAGCGCAGCTCGTGGGAAATATCTCCGAGTAAGGTTCTTTGTGTATTGACCAGGGTTTCCAGGCGCTGCGCCATGGCGTTGAATTCACGAGCGAGAATACCTATTTCATCATTGCGTTTGGCGGCCAGATGCTCGCGGCTGTCGAGTTGCCCTTCGGCAATCGCTCGAGCGCTAAAGCGCAGGGAATTAAGCGGCCCGATAAGGGTGCGGGTAAAGAAAAAGCTCAGCAGCAAGGAGGCACCAATGGCGACCGTAATCTTCAGCCAGTGAGGGAGTAGCTTGAGGCGTACAAACCAGGGCAGGGTTCGACCCGGGCGCAATTCATACATCTGGTACTGACCATCGGGCAGGTTAATTAGCAAAGGCCCCAGGGCGTGAAAGTGCTCATTAAAAATCATTTGCGGCGCCATGTCCGGACGAAAATTCAATAGACTTAAATCCACCTCTTCGCTGGCGTTAAAGTTACTGTAAGCCAGGTCTTTTTCCGGTGAATACAGATACAGCTTACGTTTTTTTAAACGTCCCAGGTTGATCACCTCCGCTGCCGAATGCTGATGCTTTTTTGCCGAACGCTCAACCGCGTGCCCCAAACGCTTAAAATAGTGGGCATCACTGCCCTGTAAGGGTTCATAGCTGAGATTGCTGAAGCTGACCGAGCTTAATGCGGCCATCAGCACTATGGTGGCGGCGAAGGTTAGCCAAAACCACAGGAAAATTTTTACATAGAGCTTGTTAAAGGGATTGCTCACTTAGGCGTCTCCGATCAGGACATAACCGGCACCGCGAATGGTGCGAATGCGCTCGTTCTCTATGTGCTCGGCTATTTTTTTGCGCAGATTGCTGACATGCATATCGATGGAGCGATCATAGGGGGCGAGACGGCGGCCTAAAACCTGTTCGCTGATCTGCTCTTTACTGATCACCGCGCCGGGCTCTTGTAACAACAGATGTAAAATAGCAAACTCGGTACCGGTCAGGCTGAGGGGGTGCCCTTGAGCGCTGGCGCTGCGACTTTGCATACAGATAGTAAGGTTGGCAAACTCCAGCTCTTGTTTCGGTTGGCTATGGTTTATATGCTCTATGCGTCGGGTGATCGCCTTGATCCGTGCGATCAGTTCGCGATGATTAAAGGGTTTAGGAATATAGTCGTCGGCGCCAAGCTCAAGGCCGAAGATGCGATCAAAATCATCACCTTTGGCGGTTAGCATGATCACCGGCACCAAGGAAGTGGCACGCAGTTGTTTTAGTACTTCAAAGCCGTCCAGTATTGGCAGCATTACATCGAGCAGAATAAGGTCGTGTTTGTTTTCCAAGGCCAGAGCCAGGCCTTGTTCGCCATCATGGGCACACTCTACATCAAAGCCTTGCGAGTGAATATATTCACTGAGCATGGATGCCAGTTCAATGTCGTCGTCTATTAATAAAACCTTCATCGCCTATCTCAAAAACAACTTTTCTTAGCTCATACTAACTGATCGACTCTTTACAGTGCGACACCTTTACACAACCTTTACGTGCCTCTGACATAGCTTTGCGTTGCACTTGCTAGAGTAAATAACAGATTCAGTTCACAACCAAGGGCAATTTAGGAGTCCGTTATGAAATTAAATAAGTTACTTACAGTCGCCGTTATTTCTATCTGTTTAGCATCAACCGCCGCGATGGCCGGGCAAGGGGGCCACCACAAGCATGGTGAGCGCGGTACGCTTAGCGAGCGCATGATTGCACATCTACAACTGAGTGAGCAGCAGCAAACGCAAATTAAAGCCATTATGGAAGCTAACAAACAGCTTAAGCCGCAGCGGGGCTCTCGCCACGAGAGCCACCAAGCCTTACAAGCGCTTACTCATACCAGCGAGAGCTTTGATGAGCAGACGGCCCGTGAAATCATTCAAACGCAGCAAAGCAAGCAAATGGAGCGCAAAGTTGCGCATCTAAAAACCAGGCATCAGGTATGGAATATTCTCACCGAAGAGCAGCAACAGAAGTGGGCACAGGTAAAGGAAAAGCATAAAGAGCGCCGTGGACATAAACGCGACGGCGACAAATAAGAAGGCTCACTCAAGTCTTAACCGCAGCGTCTCTCTGCGTAGCATTAATCAAGGGGGAGTTTTCTCCCTTTTCTTTGCCGAATGAGCAGCTTAAAAGCGGGTTGTAATAGATTAAGAGTGAACTTGTGTGAGAGCACAGCAGAGATAAAGCGTGAGTAGCAGATAAAAAAGACGCGACCATATAGGTCGCGCTGACGGAATTTTCCAGCCTCCTGCCGGTATTGAAGCAAGTTCAATTCCCTGTAATCACGGTGGTGATTAAGCCGCAACATGGCTGTTGCGGTGTCGTCCTTGTCCCCTTTTCCCTGTGACAACCTGTCATACGGCACAGTGCTTCGCATGTAGTTAGCATTTTGAATTACTGAGCCGCTTTGGTTCTCTCCCCCACATCCTGTGTTGCCTGCTTCCAGCTGGCGTTCCTTAGGCGAACCAATGCCTTCGTCCCCTTGCACATCCCGTGCCTGAGCATCCTGCTCTTCGTCCTTGCTCTTGGTTACAGTCCTTTGCGCCGTGCTCCCTGCCGCTAACCTTCCTGGTTCTTGAGCACATCCTATACTCAAATCCCGGCAATCCCTGCTGTGGTTTCCTTAACTTTTACGCTCATATGCCCTTACAAGCGATGAAGTTAGTATAAGGGAAAGTTTTAACCTAGGTCAGCCTGATAAACTCATACTAAATTCTGTAAAACCATAGTAATAATTAATAATTATCTTAATAAACATAATGTTACCGTTATTGTTGTTCGCTTTTTTTGCAGCAATTGCGGTGATAACCCGGTGAACTGTGCGATATGTCTTACAAGGCTTTGGGCTAACCGGGAAATTATTCTTATGGCTTGCTGGTTTAGCTCTGTACTTTTACATCTTAAACAGTATGATGCTTTTGAGAATTATTTTTATTTGAATTAGGAGCCTTTGGTGAAAAAAGCACTAGGATTTGCATTGGCATCGGTTGTTTCTGTTTTGTCTGCGGCGCCAGCCCTGGCGGCAGAAACCGTTAATATTTATTCATTTCGCCAACCTTTTTTAATTGAACCTATTTTAGAAAAATTCACGGCGCAAACCGGTATTGAAACCAAGGTAGTGTTTGCCAAAAAAGGTTTAATCGAGCGCTTAAAGCGTGAAGGCAAACACACCCAAGCAGACTTGGTGTTGACGTCAAACTTCAGTGCACTGATGCAATTAGAAGATATGGCGCTAACGCAAACCATCAGTAGCGAACAGGTTGACGCCAACATTCCTGCCGGTTTTCGTGACCCTAATGGTCAGTGGGTGGCGCTAACTAAACGAGTACGTAATGTATATTCTGCGAAAGATCGCGTTGGTAAACTCGATACCTTACGTTACGAAGACCTAGCCACGGAGGCCTATGCTAACAAGGTCTGTATGCGCCCGGGTAAGCATCCTTATAATCTAGGCCTGGTAGCGTCGATGATAGCGCACCATGGCGAGGCTGAGACGAAGAAGTGGTTGGAAGGCCTAAAGGCAAACCTGGCCCGCAAGCCACAAGGCAATGACCGTGCCCAGGTGAAAGCGGTGAAAGAAGGCCTGTGTGATGTAGCCCTAGGCAATAGTTATTACTTTGGCAAAATGATGCAGGACGAGCAGCAAAAAGCCTGGGCGGATGCAGTCTACATCAACTTCCCTAATCAGCAAGATCGTGGCGCCCATGTGAATGTGTCCGGCGTGGTATTAACCAAGCACTCGAAAAACAAGGAAAATGCCTTGAAACTGATCGAGTTTATGACCGACAATACGGCGCAAAATATGTATGCCTCCGTCAATATGGAATATCCGGTTAAGCCGGGTGTGCCCCTGTCCGAACTGGTTGCGTCTTGGGGTAAGTTTAAAGAAGACACGCTGCCGTTAGCAGAAATTAGCAAGCACCGTAGCGCCGCGCTGCGACTCCTTGACGAGGTTAAATTCGACCTTTAACTGATTAGTTTCAATGCAGTTTAAATTTTCGCTGTCATCGTGGCAGCTGATAGCGTGGACGACAGGCTTAGGCCTGTCGTTGCCGTTAGGCTTCCTTATTTTTGAATCTCTGCAAAGCGATCCTCAGGTGTTTACACATCTGTGGAATACCGTGCTGTGGGATTATATTGGCAACACCATCCTCTTGATCCTTGGTGTGGCCTTATTGAGCTGCGTGATTGCGCTGCCGCTGGGATGGTTGGTGGCCTACTGTGATTTTCCCGGCAAAAAACTCTTTTCTTGGGCGCTGATGTTGCCCCTGGCCATGCCCACTTATCTGATTGCCTACGTGTATACCGACCTGTTTGACTACGCCGGACCGGTGCAAATCGCGTTGCGCGATGCCTTTGGCTGGCAATCTCCCGACGACTATTGGTTTTTCGATATTCGCACCCTGGGTGGTGCCATCGTTATGCTTGCCCTGGTATTGTACCCCTATTTGTTTTTGATCTTTAAAACGGCGCTAAAAGAGCAGTCCCATAAGTTGGTGCAGGCCGCCGAGATCATGGGCAATACACCGGTGCAAAGCTTTTTTAAGATCAGCTTGCCTCTCAGTCAGGGAGCGATTGCCGCGGCGGTGGCGCTGATCAGCATGGAAGCCATGGCCGACTTTGCCACCGTCAGCTACTTTGCCGTTAGCACCCTGACCACGGCGGTATACGATACCTGGTTCGGCTATTATTCTTTGACCGCAGCGGCGAAAATTTCCGGCATCATGCTGCTGATCTTGTTTGTGGCCATTATTATCGAGCGCTATTCCCGTCGCAATCAGGCGGTATTTGAGCGGCAAACCCAACTCAGCGATGAGTCTTTATACGTACTGACGGGCACTAAAGCCTTCGCCGCCAGCGCCTTTGCCAGCCTGGTGTTATTGGTCGCGTTTTTGGTGCCTGTATTGGTGCTTGGCGGCTATGCTATCGATTACTTTGAGCAGGCCTGGAATAGTGAGTTCTTCCTTTATGCCTGGCAAAGCCTGAAAATTTCCGCTTTGGTCAGTGCCTTGGCCATTGTCTTGAGCCTGCTGGTGGTTTACTTCCAGCGCCTGACGCCATCGCCGGCCAGTCTATGGCCTGGGCGTCTGGCAAGCACCGGCTATGCGCTGCCGGGCACGGTTTTAGCCATTGCCGTGTTACTGCCGCTGACTACCTTGGAAGAGGGCGTCAATCAGTGGCTGGAACCCTATGATAAGGCGCCGGGGTTGTTTTTAAGTGGCACCCTGTTTGCGATTATTTTTGCTTACGTGGTGCGCTTTTATGCCATTGCCCATGGCAGCATAGAATCTAGCTTTAGTCGCATTAGCCCGAGTCTGGATATGGCCAGTCAGTCCATGGGCCGC
Organism: Pseudoalteromonas sp. T1lg48; assembly: GCF_002964785.1. Classification (GTDB taxonomy): domain Bacteria; phylum Pseudomonadota; class Gammaproteobacteria; order Enterobacterales; family Alteromonadaceae; genus Pseudoalteromonas. The sequence continues at coordinate 115,350 of NZ_PQCC01000001.1, read as the reverse complement.
AGTGCTAGACAAACCCTCACCAGCGTTCATATTCCTATTCTTAAACGGGGCATCTTGACCGCCGCACTGTTGGTGTTTATTGAATGCATGAAAGAATTACCGGCGGCCTTGCTGCTTAGACCCTTTAACTTCGAAACCCTGGCAACCCATGTATTTCAATATGTGAGTGATGAGCAGCTCGAGCTGGCTTCGGTGGCGGCCTTGTTTATTGTTGTCGTGGGTCTTATTCCGCTCTATTTTATTAACCGCTCGATGGAGCAAAAACACTGATGACGGCACAGCTTCACTTAGATAAGATCAGTTTTAACTATGGCGAGCGTGCCGTGGTGGATAACCTGAGCCTACATTTAGGCGATAACGAAATCCTTTGTTTATTGGGAGCCAGTGGCTGTGGTAAAACCACCACTCTTAAGGCCATTGCCGGTTTGCTGCGCCCGCATCAAGGAGTCATCCGCCTCGGCGAGACCATTTTATGCGACGACAACCAGTTCGTTGCTCCTCAGCATCGCAATATGGGCATGATGTTTCAGGATTATGCCTTGTTTCCACATTTGAGCGTGGCCGACAACATTGCCTTTGGCCTCAAAGCCATGACCCGGGTCAACAAGACTAATAGGGTCAAGGAAATGCTGGCGCTGGTCCATCTCGAAGATTGCGCCCACCGTTATCCTCACCAATTATCCGGTGGTCAACAGCAGCGGGTGGCCATCGCCCGAGCACTGGCCTATAAACCCAGCCTGCTGTTACTGGACGAGCCTTTTTCCAATATCGACCACCAAGTACGTTTTCAATTGATCGCCGATATTCGTCGTATTATCAAAGATCAGCGGGTGTCGGCGATTTTCGTTACCCACTCCAAGGAAGAGGCCTTTGCCTTTGCCGATACCCTGGCGGTTATGCATCAAGGGAAAATTGCTCAGCAAGGCACGCCGCAACAGCTGTTCCACCATCCACGCTCTAAGGTGGTGGCCGAGTTTTTAGGCACCGGCTTATACATAGACGCACAAAAGCAGGATGACTATCACTTCGACACCCAGTTTGGGGTGGTTAAATCGCAGCAAGCGGTTGAGGGAAGTGAGAAAAGCGGACAGTTGTATGTGCGTCCCCATGATCTGCAGCTTATCGCCGATGAAAGTGGCCCGGTGACCGTGCTGTCGAAGCGATTTGTTGGTACCGAGTATGTATATCGAGTGCGGGTTTTTGGTCAAGAACTCGAAGTGCCGGTCAATCAACCTGAACAAGAGTTTTTGCCGGGACAAAAGCTATCGATTACAATTACATCACATGCGGTGAACTTTTTTACCGCCTAAGCGCCCAGGCCCGCACCGCTGGCGGGCACACTACAAGAATAAAAAACATAGGAACTTAGATGGCCAAAGCGCAATCTGGCGTGTGCGCGCAAGCTAATTTACATGGCTTGCATTTGTTTTTTAATGTCCTTGATGGTCACGATGAAACGCTAAAAGGTAAGCTGGTTCGCCTGCTCGATGTGCAGGCGGAGTTTGACGAGCGTTTCTCCGAGGCCATGGTGGCCAGTTTTGTCGCCATTGGTGCTCAGTATTGGCCGCTTTTGCACCCCCAACGTACACCGGCTACACTCACGAGCTTTCCGCGAATTAGTCACAACGATCATAGTGTCGGTGTCCAGCCGTTCGATTTATTTGTGCAAATACGCTCTGACCGAGAAGACGTAAATCACCTCTTTGGACAGAAAGTCTTGCAGTTGCTGGCCCCCGATGTGGAATTGGTAGAGGAAATAAGTTGTTTTCGTTTTCTAGATGGCCGTGACTTTAACGGTTTTGTTTATGCTCCGGATACGCCCCATGGAAGGCAAAAAATGCTTACCGCCTTAGTCGGTGATGAAGACTATTTTGCTCATGGCAGCTATATCCATGTGCAGCGCTTTACCCATAACCTGGTGGCCTGGCAGGCGCTGAGCCAAGAGGAGCAGGAGTTGGTTATGGGGCGTACTCGCCTCGACAGTGAGCTGCTGATGCCGCTTAATGCCAATAGCCATGCGGTGTGCACCGAACTCAAGGATGAAAAAGGTCAGCCGCTGTTATTACACCAGGGCATGCCCTTTGCGAGCATGAATAAACAGGGGTTGCTGTCGGTCACCTGCGCCGCCAGCGGCACCGCCTTTGCGCAGATGCTCAATAGCCAGCTGGGTAATTATTTGCATTATGATGCCTGGCTCGACTTTACCCAGGCGGATATGGGCGCGGCATTCTTTGCGCCCTCGGTAGAGTTTCTTAAAGGTTTGGCACGCTAAACGTTGTCGAACAGTTTACGGACGCGCTCCAAGGTAACATCAATTTCCGACACCTTGGCGGGGGCGATAAAGATGGTGTCGTCACCGGCTATGGTGCCCAAGACGCCATCGGCCTTACCCAAAGAGTCGAGCAGGCGAGCAATTAATTGCGCCGCGCCCGGGCTGGTATTAATGATAATCATCATTTCGTTGTGCACTATATCGATCACCAGTTGGCGTAGTGGCGACTTGGCCGTTGGTACGGCAAGTTCCGCCGGCAAACAGTACACCATTTCCTGCTTGGCATTGCGGGTCCGTACCGCACCAAATTTACTGAGCATGCGCGAGACCTTGCTTTGACTGATATTGTCAAAGCCTTGCTCTTTCAGGGCGTCGACTATCTCTCCTTGAGAACCGAAGTTTTCTTCTTTTAATAACGCCTTAAAGGCCTTGACCAGAGCTTCTTGTTTTTCTTGCGCTTGCATAATGTCATTCTTTTTGGCTATTAGTTTATATATTCTACCCAAGAACCGCCGCTATTTCATCTCGACAGAAATCTTTACACATAAGTTTACGACTATGGTCGAGATTATCCTCAAAATAACGCGGATTAATTTGTCTTTATGGCCTATTTTCATTATCTTTAGGCCATCTTTAGGTCTGATGACCCAAATCTCACATAACCTAGTCTCGTTATTTACGGAGAATTAAAATGAAAGTTGCCGTTTTAGGTGCTGCCGGTGGTATCGGTCAAGCGCTATCTTTACTACTAAAAAATAGCCTTCCTGCTGGTTCTGAACTGTCTCTATACGACGTAGCACCTGTTGTTCCTGGTGTTGCCGTAGACCTATCACACATCCCTACTGCGGTAGCAGTAAAAGGTTTTGGTAAAGACGACCTTGATGCAGCACTAAGCGGTTGTGACGTTGTTTTGATTCCTGCAGGTATGCCGCGTAAGCCAGGCATGGACCGTGCTGACCTATTCAACGTAAACGCGAGCATCATTCAGACGCTTGCTGAAGGCATCGTTAAAAACTGTCCTAAAGCCATGGTGGGTGTGATCACTAACCCGGTAAACGGCACTGTGCCAATCGTTGCTGAAGTATTCAAAAAAGCAGGCACGTACGATCCGGCTCGCGTATTTGGTGTAACAACACTTGACGTTATCCGTGCAGAAACTTTCGTTGCCGAGCTTAAAGGCTTAGACGTAAGCGAAGTGAAAGTACCGGTAATCGGTGGTCACTCGGGTACTACTATTCTTCCTCTTCTTTCACAAGTTGAGGGCGCTACTTTCTCTGACGAGGAAATTGCCTCACTAACTACGCGTATCCAAAACGCGGGTACTGAGGTTGTTGAAGCTAAAGCGGGTGGCGGTAGTGCAACACTTTCAATGGGTGCAGCAGCAGCTCGTTTCTGCCTATCGCTAGTAAAAGGCCTACAGGGTGAAGACGTTATCGAATACGCCTACGTCGAAGGTAACGGTGAAGATGCACAATTCTTCGCACAGCCAGTACGTCTTGGTAAGAACGGTGTTGAAGAGCTTCTTTCTTACGGTGAGCTAAGCGCGTTTGAGCAAAAAGCAAAAGACGATATGCTTGCGACTCTGAACAAAGACATCCAAGAAGGTGTCGACTTCATGAATAAATAAGCTGACGCCTCTGTGCCGTTAGCGGCATCCATGGAGCGTGACTCTGCGGATGCTAAAGCCTCTACACATTTTTTGTAGGGGCTTTTTTTATACCTTTTCACATACACCTTACTGGTATGACCATTTCTTGGTGAGCGCAAAATACTTTCACTTTTATTCATATCTTACATACTGAAGTGAATAAAAATGGCGGAGCATAGCGGCAATTTTGACAGTCTAGGGGGAATCTGATACCTTATTCAAACTATTTGGTATGACCAATTTACCCGAAGCTAAAAATAACCATGTCATTAAAAGTCAAAGCAGCGAAACTTTCGGATGTGATCCTAGCGCAACTTGAGAACATGATTCTCGAGGGCTCGCTGGCGCCGGGTGAAAAATTACCGCCGGAGCGTGAGCTCGCCAAGCAATTCGAAGTCTCTCGTCCGTCGCTGCGCGAAGCTATCCAAAAACTGGAAGCCAAAGGCTTAGTCACTCGCCGTCAAGGTGGGGGCACCTTTGTCAAAAACCAGTTGGAGGAAGGGTTAAGCGATCCGCTGTTTGAGCTGATCAGCAAACACCCGGAATCGCAATTTGACTTACTCGAGTTTCGTCATGCCCTTGAAGGAATTGCGGCGTATTATGCGGCCCTGCGTGGTACCCAAAATGATTTTGACAAGGTCAAAGAAAGCTTCGAAAAAATCGCCCAAGCAAGCGATGATCTGGCGGCGAAGGCCAAAGCCATCAATGCCTTTCATTTTTGTATTGCTGAAGCATCACACAATGTGGTGCTGCTGCACCTGGTGCGCGGCATGCAGGCCTTGCTGGAGCAAAATGTTCTGCAAAACCTGCAGGTACTGATGAAGAAAACAGAGGTGTCGCAGCAACTTGCTGAGCACCGTCAAGTGTTAATGGATGCCGTGATTGAAGGGCGTCCGGAGCAGGCACGTCTAGCCAGTAATGCCCACTTAGCCTTTATTGAAGAAGCATTATTGGAAGCCACCAAAGAGCACTCGCGCATCGAGCGCTCATTGCGACGTACCCGCACACAATAAAATTCGCTATAAGCCCCTGTGGAGCCATGCTCGCACGGGGGCTTTTTGGCATTTTAAATTCGTATTTTAAACATAAGGAAAACTCCATATGTCTGAAGTCAATAAAGTTGACGTAGACGCATTAGAAACCCAAGAGTGGTTACAAGCCCTTGAGTCGGTAGTGCGTGAAGAGGGCGTTGAGCGAGCGCAATTCATTCTTGAGCAAGTGCTAGAGCAGGCGCGTTTAGACGGTGTTGATATGCCAACCGGCACCACCACCAACTACGTTAATACCATCCCAGCAGATCAAGAACCTGCATACCCGGGTGATGTAAATATCGAGCGTCGTATCCGCTCTATCATCCGTTGGAACGCGATCATGATTGTTCTGCGTGCGTCTAAGAAGGATCTTGACTTAGGTGGACACATGGCGTCTTTCCAGTCGTCAGCGGCATTCTACGAAGTATGCTTTAACCACTTCTTCCGCGCTCCAAACGAACAAGATGGCGGTGATTTGGTTTATTATCAGGGCCATATTTCACCCGGTATCTATGCCCGTGCCTTCGTTGAAGGCCGTCTAACCGCTGAGCAACTAGACAACTTCCGTCAAGAAGTGGATGGCAAGGGTCTTCCTTCTTACCCGCACCCGAAATTGATGCCTGAATTCTGGCAGTTCCCAACGGTATCCATGGGTCTTGGTCCAATTGCATCTATCTATCAAGCACGTTTCCTGAAATACCTTGACGGTCGTGGTCTTAAAGACACGTCTAACCAGCGCGTATATGCATTCCTGGGTGACGGTGAGATGGATGAGCCAGAATCACGTGGTGCTATCTCTTTTGCCGCCCGTGAAGGATTAGACAATCTATGTTACCTAGTAAACTGTAACCTACAGCGTCTAGACGGTCCGGTAATGGGTAACGGCAAGATCATTCAAGAGCTTGAAGGTTTATTCAGAGGTGCAGGCTGGAACGTAATCAAGGTTGTGTGGGGCAGTGGTTGGGACAAGCTACTGGCTAAGGACACAACAGGTAAACTACTGCAGCTGATGAATGAAACGGTTGACGGTGACTACCAAACATACAAAGCCAAAGACGGTGCATACGTCCGTGAGCACTTCTTCGGTCGCTACCCTGAAACAGCAGCCCTTGTTGCTGATATGACTGACGAAGAGATCTTCGCGCTGAAGCGCGGTGGTCATGAGCCTTCGAAACTATTCGCAGCGTTTAAATCAGCACAAGAAACCAAAGGTCGTCCAACTGTAATCCTTGCAAAAACCGTTAAAGGTTACGGCATGGGTGATGCGGCTGAAGGTAAAAACATCGCGCACCAAGTTAAGAAAATGGACATGACCCACGTAGCGCATCTACGCAGTCGTCTTGGTCTTGATGACTTGGTATCTGAAGATGATTTAGCAAATCTTCCGTACCTAACGCTAGAAGAAGGTTCGAAAGAATACGAATACCTGCACGCACGTCGTAAGGCGCTGCACGGTTACACGCCACAGCGTCTTCCTAACTTCAGCGAAGAGCTGGCATTACCTCAGTTAGACGCATTTAAGCCGTTGCTTGAAGAGCAAAAGCGTGAAGTATCAACAACCATGTCGTTCGTGCGTACACTAAACGTATTGCTAAAAGACAAAGGCATTGGCAAAAACATCGTGCCAATCATTGCCGATGAAGCGCGTACTTTCGGTATGGAAGGCCTGTTCCGTCAAATCGGTATTTATAACCCGCGCGGCCAGAACTACAACCCAGAAGACCGTGACATCGTTTCTTACTACAAAGAAGATCAAGGTGGTCAGGTACTGCAAGAAGGTATCAACGAGCTAGGCGCAATGTCATCATGGGTTGCTGCGGCGACATCTTACAGCACCAACGATCTACCTATGATCCCGTTCTACATCTACTACTCAATGTTTGGTTTCCAACGTGTAGGTGATATGGCGTGGATGGCCGGTGACCAACAAGCACGTGGTTTCCTACTGGGCGCAACTGCAGGTCGTACAACGCTTAATGGTGAAGGTCTACAGCACGAAGATGGTCACAGCCACATTCTTGCAAACACAGTACCTAACTGTATTTCTTACGACCCCACATTCGGTTATGAAGTAGCAGTAATCATCGAAGATGGTATCCGCCGCATGTACGGCGAGAACCAAGAGAACGTGTTCTACTACCTGACCCTGATGAACGAAAACTACCATCAGCCGGCCATGCCAGAAGGCGCCGAAGAGGGTATTCGTAAAGGTATCTACAAGCTAGAAAGTTATACCGGCAGCAAAGGCCAGGTACAGCTGCTAAGCTCAGGTACGATCATGAACGAAGTACGTAAAGCGGCGCAAATCCTAAGCGACGAGTACGGCATTGCCTCAGACGTATTCTCGGTAACCTCATTCAATGAAATTACCCGTGATGCGCAGGACACAGATCGTTACAACATGCTGCACCCAGAAGCAGAGGCAAAAGTGCCTTATGTAACTTCTGTACTAGGTGATGCTCCTGCGATTGCCGCGACCGACTATATGAAGAACTATGCAGAGCAAATTCGTGCCTTTATCCCGGCTGAGTCTTACCGCGTACTAGGTACCGACGGTTACGGTCGTTCGGATAGCCGTGAAAACCTACGTCGTCACTTCGAAGTGAACGCAGGTTACGTGGTAGTTGCCGCACTGACTGAGCTGGCTAAACGTGGTGATGTTGAGAAGTCTGTAATTGCTGAAGCAATTAAGAAATTCAACATCGACGCCGACAAGATTAACCCGCTGTACGCTTAAGAGGTTAGCAATGACTATTGAAATTAAAGTTCCAGACATCGGCGGTGATGAGGTTGAAGTTACCGAGATTCTTGTTGCCGTTGGCGACAAGGTTGAAGTTGAACAATCGCTTATCACCGTAGAAGGCGACAAGGCTTCTATGGAAGTACCTGCAAGCGAAGCGGGTGTGGTTAAAGAGATTAAAATCGCCGAAGGCGATACGGTTTCAACCGGCACCTTGATCATGATCTTCGAAGGTGAGTCGGCGACAGCCGAAGCAGCGCCTGCACAAGAAAGTGCACCTGCCGCCTCTGCGGCTGGCAGCGCGGCTGCGAGCGAGAGCGTTGATATTAATGTACCTGATATCGGTGACGATGAAGTGGAAGTCACTGAAATCATGGTCAGCGTGGGTGACACGGTAGCAGAAGAGCAATCAATCCTGAGCGTTGAAGGCGACAAGGCTTCGATGGAAGTGCCCGCACCACAAGCGGGTGTGGTAAAAGAAATCAAGGTCAACGTGGGCGACAAGGTGAAAACCGGCTCGCTAGTGTTTGTTTTTGAAACCGCCGGCTCAGCGCCTGCTGAAGCAGCTCCTGCGGCAGCGGCCGCACCTGCACAAAGTGGTGGTGTTGAAATCAAAGAAGTGATTGTGCCTGATATCGGTGGTGACGAAGTTGAAGTGACCGAAGTCATGGTAAGCGCCGGTGACAGCGTCTCAGAAGAGCAATCAATTCTGAGCGTTGAAGGCGACAAAGCCTCTATGGAAGTGCCTGCTCCTTTTGCGGGTACCGTCAAAGAAGTTAAAGTGAACGTGGGCGACAAGGTGAGCACAGGCTCTCTTATCTTCACCTTCGAAGTGCAAGGCTCAGCGCCAGCGGCTGCAAGTGCAGCTCCTGCTGCTACAGCAACGCCAGCCGCTGCGCCAGCTCCTGCACAAAAAGCAGGTGGCCCGGCGCCGGCGAAGCGTGAAGACTTCGTTGAAAACAGTGACTACGCACATGCATCACCTGTGGTTCGCCGTTTAGCCCGTGAGTTCGGCATCAATCTGGCGAAAGTGAAAGGGACTGGCCGTAAGAACCGCGTTATAAAAGAAGACGTGCAGAACTACGTGAAAGAACTAGTGAAGCAGGTTGAGTCTGGTAATGCCGGTAAAGGCGGCAATGGCGCAGGTGTAGATCTGATCCCATGGCCAAAAGTGGACTTCAGCAAGTTCGGTGAAGTGGAAGAGAAGAAGCTTTCACGTATCCAGAAACTATCCGGTGCAAACCTGCATCGTAACTGGGTACATATCCCGCACGTTACCCAGTATGATGAAGCGGACATCACCAGCCTAGAAGCGTTCCGTAAAGAGCAAAATGCCCTTGCGGAGAAGAAAAAGCTGGGCGTTAAGATCACCCCACTTGTGTTCGTAATGAAGGCTGCAGCGAAAGCGTTGGAAGAATTCCCAACCTTTAACTCATCCCTTTCAGAAGACGGTGAAAGCCTGATCCTGAAGAAATACGTACACATTGGTATTGCCGTAGACACACCAAATGGCCTGGTTGTGCCGGTAGTGCGTGATGTAAATAAAAAAGGCATCATCGAACTATCACGCGAGCTAATGGAAATTTCTGCTAAAGCCCGTGATGGCAAGCTGACATCTTCAGACATGCAAGGCGGTTGTTTCACCATCTCCAGCCTTGGTGGCATCGGTGGTACGGCATTTACACCTATCGTGAATGCGCCAGAAGTGGCTATCTTGGGTGTATCTAAGTCTGACTTTAAGCCGAAGTGGAATGGTAAAGAGTTCGAGCCGCGCCTAATGGTGCCGCTAAGCTGCTCATACGACCACCGTGTAATTGACGGTGCCTTGGCAGCACGCTTTACTGTGACGCTGGCAAATTACCTAAGCGATATTCGCAACTTGGTAATGTAAGCTAAATAGATATAGAACTTTAATCCCAGTAAACGGTTTTTACTGGGATTTTTTTACTTTGCAATGATACAATCTTTGCACAATTTTTGTGGGCAATGACAGTTAAATGAAATTATTCGTTATTGCTTCCCGTTCGACAAAATAAGGTAATAGCATGAGCAACGAAATCAAAACACAAGTCGTTGTACTAGGCGGTGGTCCTGGTGGTTATTCTGCAGCTTTCCGTGCCGCAGACTTAGGTTTAGAAGTAACTCTAGTTGAGTCACGCAGCACCCTAGGTGGTGTGTGCTTGAACGTTGGTTGTATTCCTTCTAAAGCACTACTTCACGTTGCTAAAGTAATTGATGACGCAAGCGAAATGGCGTCTCACGGTGTTTCTTTCGGCAAGCCTGAAATCGACCTGGACAAAATCCGTGGTTGGAAAGACTCGGTAATCGGCCAGCTAACTGGTGGTCTAGACGGCATGGCGAAAATGCGTAAAGTGAAAGTAGTTAACGGCTACGGTAAATTCACTGGCAGCAACACCATCGACGTTGATGGTACTACTATCACGTTCGACAATGCTATTATCGCTGCGGGTTCTCAGCCTGTTAACCTACCTTTCATCCCTGAAGATGACCGTGTAATCGATTCAACCGGTGCCCTTGAGCTTAAAGACGTACCTGAGAAACTACTTGTTCTAGGTGGTGGTATCATTGGTCTTGAGATGGGTACAGTTTACCGTGCACTAGGTTCACAAATCGACGTTGTTGAATTTGCTGATCAACTAGTGCCTGCGGCTGATAAAGACGTTATCAAGATCTACACGCGCTACGTAAAAGACAAGTTCAACGTAATGCTTTCTACTAAGGTAGTGGGCGTTGAAGCGAAAGACGATGGTCTTTACGTATCGTTCGAAGGTAAGAACGCACCGGCTGAACCAGTACGTTACGACAAAGTACTTGTTGCTGTTGGCCGTACTCCTAACGGTAAGCTGCTTGATGCTGACAAAGCGGGCGTTAATGTTGACGAGCGTGGCTTCATCAACACTGACAAGCAAATGAAGACCAACGTTGACCACATCTATGCAATCGGTGACATCGTAGGTCAGCCTATGCTTGCGCACAAAGCGGTTCATGAAGGTCACGTTGCTGCAGAGGTTATCTCTGGTCAGAAGCACTTCTTCGATCCTAAATGTATTCCTTCAATCGCCTACACAGACCCAGAAATTGCATGGGTGGGTGTAACCGAGAAAGAAGCCAAAGAGCAAGGCCTTAACATCGAAACTGCGGTATTCCCGTGGGCTGCATCGGGTCGTGCCATCGCTTCTGCACGTACCGAAGGTCAAACTAAGCTTATCTTCGATAAAGACAACGGCCGTATCATCGGTGGTGCCATGGTTGGTATCAACGCCGGTGAAATGCTGGGTGAAATTGGCCTGGCGGTTGAGATGGGTGCAGACGGTGAAGACCTGGCGCTAACTATCCACGCTCACCCAACTCTAAACGAGTCTATCGGTCTAGCTGCGGAAATCTTTGAAGGTTCAATCACTGACCTACCAAACAAAAAAGCAGTTAAGAAGAAGTAATCACTTTTTCCAACTAATAAAAAACCCGGCCTAAGCCGGGTTTTTTGTTTTTATGCTTCGCTATGATTGCGAATTAAACTGCTAGTTCACATGCTCGGCCCTGGCCAACTGCCCTTTTGGCACAGATAAACCAGTTGCTGGCATGCTTGAACAAAATCACGGCCGTTGCGCTCTGCAAGCATGGCATTCGTGAGCTGTTCACGCGAGAGTTTTGGCGTTACTTCTTGCAGCGCTTCGAAGGTGTCCAACACCCTGTCGGCGAGCCCTTTTCGGTACTGCTCGATGTGAGCGAGCCATACCGGCATATATTCGTGTCGTACCTTGGCGCCATCGAGTGCGCCAATTGGCTGATTCCCCTGACATGCTACTAAGGTGCAGCTCAGGGCTATAAAGCTATTTAGTTTATCCATATGCTCACCATACCTGTGTAAGCGCTCATACTAGAGACTTAAAAATATAGTCGCTTTTTTGCCTGGGTGTCATTACAGTTGATTGCAAAGTGAGCGGTTTATCGTCTTTTAATCCGGGTTAGAAGTTGGCTAATCCCCTCTATTATTCGCCTATGGGTCTGATACTGTATGGCTTTTTTAATCAAAGAGTGCGAGTAAGGGGGGAAGAAAGGGCACACATCTTAGTAATTATTTTTCAGCGGCACTTAACGCGCCGCCATTTCATAGTAGACCACATCCCAGTCGCCGAGGGGATCATGATGCACATAATTGCGAACATACTCCATTCCCAGCTTTTTCATAATCGCCACCGAGCCCAGGTTGTCTTGCTCCGCAATGGCGCAAAAGTGGCTGACCTCACTCTGCTCACGCAAAGCGTGCACCACGGCCGCCGCGGCTTCACTGGCGTAGCCCTTACCCCAGCTAATTTGTTTAAACCGCCAGCCGAGCTCTAGGTTATGCCATTGGGGCTGCTCGTTAAAAAATTGGTAGGGACGCACTAAGATCCAGCCGAGAAAGTGCTGCTCGGTTTTTTCTGTGACCTGCCACAGGCCCCAACCTTTTTCCGGATTCAGGTATTTCGCCAGGCGGGGCAGGGCGATTTCATCTATGTCTTCCCGGGTGCTGGGTTTGCCACCATTAATGTATCTCATCACCGCCGGATCCTGGTCGAGCTCAAAGAGCAAGTCGCCATCATCCAAGGTCATTAGGCGATAGCTGAGACGTTCACTGTCGGGGATCTTGATCATGTTATTTACTCCATGTTTGCTCTACAATACGCGCCCGAATCAAACCAAGGCGTAAACCCAAGGCGGAACCAGGTGACCAATTCTGTATTAAAACTGCGGACCCAACAAATAGCAATGGCAAAGCGCGAGTTTAAAGCTCGCGGCAGCAAGCTCAGCCGTTGTGAGTCTTGCCTGCTGGCCCAGCCTTTGTGTATTTGTGCCGGGGTCGAGCAGGTGCCTTGTGACGTCGCCGTGTGTATGTTGATGTACCACAACGAGAGCTTTAAGCCTTCCAATACAGGGCGTTTAATCGCCGATATCGTCCCCGATAATCATGCCTTCCGTTGGGATAGAACCGATCCGGATCCGGCCTTTTTGGCGCTTATTAAAGATCCTCAATATCAAGCCTTTGTGGTATTCCCAAGCGAAGGTATAACACCTGAGCGGGTCTGTACCCAGGTTCAGCGTCAGGGGGATAAAAAGCCCCTGTTTATCTTCCTTGATGGCACCTGGCGCGAGGCCAAAAAGATGGTGCGCAAGTCGCCGTACCTTGATGAGCTGCCCATTCTTTCCATCAGTCCAGAGAAGCTATCGGATTATCGTCTGCGTGTGGCTCCCCATGCGCACCAGTTAGGGACAGCCGAGGTGGCCATCATGGTGTTGCTGCTCGCCGGTGAGACCGAGGCCGCAGAAAAATTAGAACAGCATTTTGTCGCCTTTCGCAGCGCCTATCTGAAGGGCAAGCGTTCTAAGTTGTCCGATTAGCCAGGTGGCTACATAAGCCGCTGGTTTTGCGCTCAGCTTAAGTACCTAAACTGTTCATTTAGTGGCTTGATTTTGCTAGACTCTGTGTTCCTTTTGAATCCAGTAGGGATGCCTCCCCAGCATGAATGCACGTTTATGTTTATTAGCCTGTGCCGTCGCTCAAAGCCTGAGTGTTAGCGCCTTTGCCGACGAAAGCGAAATTGAACGAATTATTGTCACCGGTGACTTTAAAAGCGAATCTATTCAAGAGCTAAGCGCCAGCGCCAGTCTCTTTTCCGAGGCCGAAATTGCCACTCGCGACGCCAAATACCTTGATGAGCTGCTAAACCAGGCGGCTAACGTCAACTTTACCGCTGGAGCATCTCGTGGTCGCTTTGTGCAGGTGCGCGGCATAGGCCTGCGCTCACAGTTTGTTGATCCCATTAACCCTTCCGTGGGCATGATCATCGATGGCATCAACTATTCTGGCTTGGGTGGTGCGGCCATGCTGTTCGATATCGATCAGGTGGAAATCTACCGCGGTCCTCAAGGCACGCGTTTTGGTGCCGATGCTCTGGCCGGGATGATCCATATGGAAAGTGCCGATCCGACCGTGGAGCCCAGCCTTAAGGTGAAACTGGGCGCCGGTAACTACAACTCATGGGACGCCGGTGTTGCGGCGGCAACTGGGTTGGGTGATAAAAGCAGTGTACGCGCCAGCTTCTATCAAAATAAATCCGATGGTTATATGAAAAATGCCTACCTGGATCGTGACGATACCCAGAATATCGACGAGCAGGTAGGGCGCATCAAGTTACACTCGCAACTTACCGAGCACTGGCGCGCCGAGTTTGTGGCGCACTTTATGGATATAGATAACGGCTATGACGCCTTTACCCTGGATAATAGCCGCACCAGTGTGGCGGATCAGCCGGGTAAAGATACCCAACAAAGCAATGCCTTCGGTCTGAGCAATATCTACACTGGCTTTAATTTTGCCGATATTGCCCTGAATCTTACCGCCTTAGATGCGGATATGCTCTATAGCTATGACGAAGATTGGGTTTGTAACGATCCGGAGCAGCCAGGGCTGTGTCAGGCGGGATTACACCCTTGGGGCTATAGCTCGACCGACAGCTACGAGCGTGAGCGCCAAGATCACAGTGCCGAGCTGCGTTTTACCTCAAAGGCGGGCAACTGGGTGGGCGGTCTGTATTACCAGTCGCGTGATGTTGATTTGCTGCGTCAGTACACCTGGAATGAGGGCGATTTCACCTCTAACTACGACAGCGATAACCTCGCCGTATATGGGCAGATCGAAACGCCGATTAGCGATAAAACCCGTTTAGTCACCGGCCTGCGCGTTGAGCGCAACGAGGCCGACTATATGGATACCCATGGTGTAAGCGAAACCGTCGACGATACCATGGTTGGTGGTAAGCTTGCCCTTGAATACCAAGTGGTACCACGCACCATGATCTACACCAGTGTCAGCCGTGGCTATAAGGCCGGTGGTATCAATGCCGAAGCCATCGCCAAAGCCAACGATGAAGGGTTAAGCCAGGATGCAGAATTCTTCCTGAATCACCGTACCTTTGATCCTGAATACCTGTGGAATGCCGAGTTTGGTGTTAAAGGAAAATCAGCAGATCAGCGCTTAAATCTGCGTCTCACAGCGTTTTACATGTACCGCGATAATATTCAATTAAAGGCATGGAAAACCGAAGGGCAGAAATTTGCTGGCTACTATGACAATGGGAGCAGTGGTGAAAACTATGGCCTTGAAATTGAGGGCGAATACGTTTACTCACCGCGCTTAACCCTTAGTGGCAGTGTCGGTTTGCTAGAAAGTGAAATCGATGGTTTTGTGACAGCCGATGGCGTTGACCAAACGGATCGTGAACAGGCTCAAGCACCTAATTATCAGTATGCGGTAAATGCTCGCTTCAATATCACCGATGCCTTGTTTGTGAATGTGGGCATGGAAGGCAAGGACGAATATTACTTCTCTAACAGCCATGACTCGCAAGCACCTAACGTTAATCTGGTAAATGCCAGCATTGGTTATCAGGCGGATTACTGGGGCTTAAACTTCTGGGTGCGTAATGCCCTGGATGAGGATACTTATACTCGCGGCTTTGAGTTTGGTAATAACCCGGTAAATGAATATGCCACGCAAACCTATGTTCAGTACGGTGAGCCGCGTGTGGCAGGGGTAAGTTTTACCTATGAATTGTAAGCCTTAGTGTTTAGTAGGCACAAAAAACGCGAGCTGAGGCTCGCGTTTTTTGTGTCCGAAACAGGAGTAATTATTTCAATAATGACTCTGTAAGTACCGGGCGAATTTCTCTTACAAGGGCTTGGGCCAGCTTAGGAGAACCACAGACAATATTGCCGCTCTTATCGTGATTAGCACCACCGGCAAAGTCCATCACCAAACCACCCGCTTCTTTAACTAGCAGTTGACCGGCAGCGGTATCCCACGGCTTTAGACCAATTTCGAAGAAGCCATCGACACGACCAGCGGCCACATAGGCCATATCCAGTGCAGCTGAGCCAGCGCGACGAATATCCGAGGTATGTACGAATAGTGCTTTGAATGCTTCAAGGTAGGCATCCATATGGTGCTTTTGCTTAAACGGGAAGCCCGTTGCTAGTACTGTGCCTGAGAGATCTTTGGCATTGCTTACACGAATACGCTTGCTGTTTAGCTGGGCGCCTTGACCACGGCTGGCGGTGAAAAGCTCACCACGGATTGGATCGTACACCACGGCCTGTTCGATGCGGCCTTTTACCTTAAGGGCAATAGAAACAGCGAAATGCGGGATATCTTGGATAAAGTTAGTGGTGCCGTCGAGTGGATCGACAACCCATAGGTAATCTGCGTCTGAACCTTCGTGTTGACCTAGTTCTTCACCCACGATGCAGTGGTTTGGGTACGCTTTTAAGATGGTTTCGCGAATAACGGCTTCCGCCTCTTTGTCGACGTTAGTCACAAAGTCGTTGGTGCCTTTTTGAGTGGCTTCAACTTTTGATAAATCTTCACAGGCGCGCAAAATCACCTTACCTGCGTTTCGCGCAGCGCGAATCGCAATGTTTAACATTGGATGCATAGCATTACCTTTGGGTTGTAAAAGAACAATATTTTGAGCCGGCGTATTCTAACGGTTTTACTGCCAAAGTAAATAAAGTTCTCAAAAATAATTGGTGGTTTTTTGAGCTGGGTAGCAATTTGCTATTAAAGATGGACGAAATTTCAACTCGCAGCGCCGAGGCTTATGGTAAACTAGCGCGCAAATTGGTTATTGATAGAACAAGCACTTTACTATGGCGTTAGAGAATATTCGCATTGTATTAGTTAACACCTCGCATTCGGGTAATATCGGCTCCGCTGCGCGAGCCATGAAAACCATGGGCTTTAGCAGCCTATATCTGGTTGACCCAGCGTGTGAAATCGACAGTCATGCCAGTGCCTTGGCGGCCGGCGCCACTGATATTCTCGGCACCGCCACCCAGGTCTCCACCTTGGAAGAAGCGCTGGAAGGTTGTAGCCTGGCGATTGGCACCAGTGCCCGCTCACGTACCCTGAGCTGGCCCATGGTTGATCCCCGTGGCTGTGGCGAAAAACTGGTTAGCGAGTCTGCGCAAGGCCCAGTGGCCCTGGTCTTTGGTCGTGAAAACAGCGGTTTAAGCAATGACGAGCTGCAGTTGTGTAATTTCCATGTCTGCATACCGGCTAACCCAGAATACAGTTCGTTGAACCTGGCCATGGCGGTGCAAACCTTGTGCTATGAAACCCGCATGCAGTTCTTAGACCGTCAGGACAAAGTGGTTGAAGAAGATGAAGCCGAATACCCGAGCAACGAACAGATGCAGCGTTTTTATGAGCATCTGGAGAAAACCTTTGGCGATACCGGTTTTATCATTAAGCAACATCCGGGACAGGTTATGACCAAGCTCAAGCGCCTGTTCAACCGAGCTCGTCCAGAGCAGCAGGAATTGACATTCTGCGCGGTATGCTGACCTCGGTCGATAAACAAATGAAGGGCCCTAAATAAAGGGCTTAATCCATCACTTTCAAGGCGCATAAATACTTGACTAAATTACTCAGGTATTTACAATGTGAATGAATACCCGAGTATTTCACTCAAGTACTAGTAAATACTTGACTCTAATACTCAGGTAATTAAAATTCACACTCTTGATGAGTATGGGGGCGTTATGAAGTTAACATCTAAAGGCAGATATGCGGTGACCGCAATGCTCGATGTTGCGCTACACACAGATGTTGGGCCCGTTCCCCTTGCCGACATTTCCGAGCGGCAAGAAATTTCGTTGTCTTATCTTGAGCAATTATTCGCGCGCCTGCGTAAGCAAGGCCTGGTGACCTCGGTACGGGGTCCCGGCGGCGGTTATTTGCTCGGCAAAGAGGCCAGTGCCATTTCCGTGGGTGATGTGATCAGTGCCGTAAACGAATCGGTGGATGCCACTCGTTGTCATGGTGCAGAAGGCGGCTGCCAAAGTGGTATGCGCTGCCTTACCCACACCCTGTGGTCCGAGTTAAGTCAGCGTATTGAAGAGTTTTTACACGGCATTAGCTTAGCCGAGTTGGTCAACAAGTCCGACATTAAAGAAGTGGCCTTGCGCCAGGACAAAAGCCTAAGCGATGCCCTAAGCCAGTTAGAGAATATAGAAGTCAGCTGTCAATTGTGAGCAACCTAAGGGTTGCCGTGAGCGGAGAAAGTATGAAGTTACCAATTTATTTAGATTATGCAGCTACAACGCCGGTGGACCCGCGCGTTGCCGAAGAAATGATGCAATGCCTGACAATGGAAGGTAATTTTGGTAACCCAGCATCGCGTTCTCACCGCTTTGGTTGGCAGGCCGAAGAGGCCGTTGATCAAGCGCGTCACGATATCGCCGATCTGATCAATGCCGATGCCCGTGAGATCGTATTCACTTCGGGTGCCACAGAGTCAAATAACTTGGCCATTAAAGGTGCTGCTAACTTCTACAAGAAGAAAGGCCAGCACATTATTACCGTGCGTACCGAACACAAAGCGGTTATCGATACCTGTCGTGAGCTTGAGCGCCAAGGCTTTGAAGTAACTTATATGGACGTTGAAGAAAACGGCCTGCTTGATCTGAAAAAGCTTGAAGCTGCGATGCGCGACGACACTATTCTTGTGAGCGTAATGCACGTAAACAACGAGCTAGGTGTTATTCAAGATATCGCCACTATCGGTGACATGTGTCGTGAGCGCAAGATCATGTTCCACGTTGATGCCGCACAAAGCGCCGGCAAGGTGAAAATTGACCTGCAGGAGCTGAAAGTTGATTTCATGTCTTTCTCTGGCCACAAGGTCTATGGTCCTAAAGGCATTGGTGCCCTTTACGTGCGTCGTAAGCCTCGTGCTCGCCTGGAAGCGCAAATGCACGGCGGTGGTCATGAGCGTGGTATGCGTTCGGGCACCCTGGCGACACACCAAATCGTAGGCATGGGTGCGGCGTTCCGCATCGCCAAACAAGATTTCGATAAAGATCATGCCCATATCAGTGCCTTACGCACCCGTTTGATCGACGGCATTATGAACGATATGGACGAAGTATACTTCAACGGTGCACCAGAGCACTCAGTGCCTGGCATAGTCAATATCAGCTTCAACTTCGTTGAAGGTGAGTCGCTGCTAATGGCAGTTAAAGACATTGCGGTTTCTTCGGGTTCAGCCTGTACATCGGCCAGCCTTGAGCCTTCATACGTATTGCGTGCGTTGGGTCGTAACGACGAGCTAGCACACAGCTCAATTCGTTTTAGCATCGGTCGTTTTACCACCGAAGAAGAAATCGACTACACCGTAAAACTTATTAAAGAGTCTATTAGCCGACTTCGTGAGATGTCTCCACTTTGGGAGATGCATCAGGAAGGGATTGATTTAGAGTCGGTTGAGTGGGCACATCATTAAGCCTTGGCAGTGACTAAGGTAGCGAGGTAAAAGTTATGGCATACAGTGATAAAGTAATCGATCACGTAGAGAATCCACGTAACGTTGGCTCTCTTGATAAAAATGATCCAAGCGTAGCGACGGGCATGGTTGGTGCACCGGCGTGTGGTGACGTAATGAAGCTACAAATCAAGGTTTCTGAGCAAGGCGTTATTGAAGACGCGAAGTTTAAAACTTACGGTTGTGGTAGTGCCATTGCATCATCGTCATTGGTAACCGAATGGGTTAAGGGCAAGACTCTTGATGAAGCTGCGGAAATCAAAAACACCGACATCAGCGCCGAGCTGGAGTTGCCGCCGGTGAAAATCCACTGCTCAATTCTGGCAGAAGATGCGATCCAAGCAGCGATTAAAGATTACAAGAGTAAACACGACAAATAAGGCAGTAGTATGGCAATCACCTTAACAGATGCAGCGGCGGAGCGCGTAAAATCCTTTCTAGACAATCGTGGTAAAGGATTAGGTCTGCGTGTGGGTATTAAAACCACAGGCTGTTCGGGGCTTGCCTACGTTCTTGAGTTCGTAGATGAACTGAGCGAAGGTGATGAAACCTTCGAGCAAAAGGGCGTAACGGTCGTTGTTGATGCCAAAAGCCTGGTATACATAGATGGCACCGAGCTGGATTTCACTAAAGAAGGTTTAAACGAAGGGTTTAAATTCAATAACCCGAACCAAAATGGTGAATGTGGTTGCGGCGAGAGCTTTACCGTATAACGGCACTTATTGGGCAAGGCGTTGCTCAGGATCAGGTATTGTATTCGCTTAAGCCCTACCTTATGTAGGGCTTTTCGTTATAAAGGTTTTTCATGCGTTATTTTGAATTGTTTTCGATCCCCGTGAATTATGACGTTGACTTGCAAGAGATCGGCGTGCGCTATTTAGAATTGCAACGGGCGGCGCATCCGGACCGACACAGCGGCGGCAGTGAGCGAGAAAAACTGCTGGCGGTGCAAAAAACGGCGGAAATTAATGACGCCCTGCAAACCCTTAAGCACCCGCTTAAGCGTGCTGAATATATGTTGGCCGAGCTGGGCGTGGAAATTCGCGGTGAGCAGCAGACCTTGCAAGACCCTATGTTCTTAATGCAACAAATGGAACTGCGTGAAGAGCTTGAAGACATACGCGCCTGCGGCAGTGCCAGCGGCGATGTTGATAGCGCCATTGCGCGGTTTGAACGCCACATTAAAGAGCTTGATGGCGAATATAGCAACGAGTTGCAAGGCTTGCTGGCCAGTAGTGATGAAAATGACTGGCAAAAAGCGGCGGATAACGTGCGTAAACTCAAGTTCGTTTATAAATTAAAAGATGAACTTGAACGCATCGAAGATGAATTATTTGACGAGTAGACAAGGCCAACAAACCCTAGTTGAGTAAAAAGGTTTTATATTACACATGGCATTACTGCAAATCGCTGAGCCGGGGCAAAGCACGGCACCTCATGAACATAAACTCGCGGTAGGTATCGACCTAGGTACCACCAACTCCCTGGTGGCCACGGTTCAAAGCGGCGAGGCGAAAACCCTGACCGATGAGCAGGGTAACGCTATGCTACCCTCCGTGGTACGTTATCTTGAGCAGGACCATGTGGTCGGCCAAGAAGCGGCCGCCCATGCGGCAGACGATCCGCACAATACCCTGATTTCGGTTAAGCGCTTCCTAGGTAAAACCCAGGCAGAAATAGAAGCCAGCTATGGGCAATTGCCTTATGAGTTCAGCGAGGACAACGGCAGCCTGCATATTCGTACCCGCCAGGGCGATATCAGCCCGGTACAGGCTTCAGGCGATATTTTGAACGCCTTGCGTGAGCGCGCTGAGCAAAGCTTTGGTGGCGACACCATTACCGGAGCGGTTATCACGGTTCCGGCCTATTTTGATGACGCTCAACGTCACAGCACAAAAGATGCGGCGCAACTGGCCGGCATTAAGGTGCTACGCTTACTGAACGAGCCAACTGCCGCAGCGGTAGCCTATGGTTTGGACTCGGGTCAGGAAGGGGTGATCGCCGTGTACGATTTGGGCGGCGGTACCTTTGATATTTCAATCCTGCGTCTTAACAAAGGGGTATTCGAAGTACTGGCGACCGGAGGGGACTCTGCTCTGGGGGGGGATGATTTCGATGCCCTGCTGGTTGAGTACTTTAAGCAACAAACGGGCACGCACAGCCTGTCGGCTAATACCTTACGCTTATTTATAAATAAAGCGAAAGCCTGTAAGGAAGCACTCACAAACTATGCTAAGGTGAATGTCGGTTTGGAGTTCGACGGACAAACGCACATGGTAGAAGTGACCCGCGAGTTGTTTGCCGAACTGGCCATGCCCTTGGTGAAGAAAACCCTACGCAGCTGTCGTCGCGCCTTAAAAGATGCCGGTATAAATACGGATGAGGTGCTTGAGGTGGTTATGGTCGGCGGTTCAACCCGCATGCCTATCGTCCGTGAGCAGGTGGGTGAGTTCTTTGCCAAAGAGCCGTTAACCAGCATAGACCCGGATCGCGTAGTCGCCATAGGTGCCGCCATTCAGGCCGATATCCTGGTAGGCAACAAGCCGGAAGCGGATATGTTGCTTTTGGACGTATTGCCACTGTCGCTTGGTTTGGAAACCATGGGTGGCCTGGTTGAGAAGATCATTCCTCGCAACACCACCATCCCGGTGGCGCGGGCGCAGGAATTTACCACCTTTAAAGACGGACAAACGGCCATGGCACTGCATGTGCTACAAGGTGAGCGTGAACTGGTTGATGATTGCCGTTCTTTGGCAAAATTCAGCCTTAAGGGTATTCCGCCGATGGCCGCCGGTGCGGCGCATATTCGCGTGACCTTTAATGTGGATGCCGACGGTCTATTAAGCGTAACGGCAATGGAAAAATCCACCGGCGTACAGGCGGAAATTCAGGTGAAACCGTCATTTGGCCTATCCGATGACCAGGTGGCCGAGATGCTTAAGTCATCGATGAGCAACGCCAAAGAAGATATGCAGGCGCGTATGCTTAAAGAGCAGCAGGTTGAAGCCTTACGCGTACACGAAGCATTAGAAGCATCGCTGGCAACCGACAGCCACTTGCTTGATGAGCAGGAGCTGGCGACGCTGCGCGATGCTATGGCACAAATGCAGGCGATGAGCGCCAGCGCCACGGATCCACAAAAGATTAAAGACGCCATCGAAAAGGTGGATGCGGCGAGCAGTGAATTTGCCGCCCGCCGTATGGATGCATCAATTAAAAAGGCCCTGACCGGCCAATCAGTAGATGAGGTATAAGCAATGCCACAAATTATCTTTTTACCCAATGAAGAGTTGTGCCCCGAGGGCGCGGCTATCGAAGCTAAGGCCGGTGAGACGGTATTGGATGTGGCGCTAAAGAATGGCATCAGCATTCCTCATGCCTGTGAAAAGTCCTGTGCCTGTACCACCTGTCATGTGGTTATTCGCGAGGGGTTCGACTCCTTGGAAGAA
The DNA here is from genome assembly GCF_002964785.1 of Pseudoalteromonas sp. T1lg48. Classification (GTDB taxonomy): domain Bacteria; phylum Pseudomonadota; class Gammaproteobacteria; order Enterobacterales; family Alteromonadaceae; genus Pseudoalteromonas. Next base: position 92,829 of record NZ_PQCC01000001.1, on the reverse strand, counting down.
AGCGATGAGCTTGAAGATGATATGCTGGATAAGGCCTGGGGTCTTGAGCCTGAGTCACGTCTGGGTTGTCAGGCCAAGATTGCCGATGAGGATTTGGTGGTTGAGATCCCCAAATACAACCTCAATATAGTAAATGAAGAGCATTAAGCTTCCACACATGTAAATCAGAAAAAGCCGCTGTATCCTATATCCAGCGGCTTTTTTATTGGGAGAGTTTTATGAGTACGACCTTGTTATTTACCCAGTCTTTTATCGACGGCCAGTGGCTAGAGGGAGAGGGTGAGTTTGATGTCACTAATCCAGCCGACAACAGTGTTTTAACGAGCGTATCCCGTGTTACAGCGGCCCAGGTAGAGCTGGCCCTTAGTGCCGCCGAGCGGGCCTTTATCCGCCTTAAAGACAGCACTTGTGAGCATCGCGCCCAGGTGCTTGAGCGTTGGTATGATCTGGTTATGGCCAACCAGCAGGCACTGGCCGAGCTCATGACCATGGAGCAGGGAAAGCCCCTAGCGGAAGCGCTTGGGGAGGTTAAATACGGGGCCGACTATATCAAATGGTACGCGGAGCAGGCCAGGCGCAGTTATGGTGAGCTTATCCCTGCCAGCAATGACAAGCATAGAATCTCGGTCATAAAGCAGGGTGTGGGCGTGGTGGCGGGCATTACTCCGTGGAATTTTCCTGTCGCCATGATCACCCGCAAGGTGGCCCCGGCTTATGCTGCCGGATGTAGTTTTATTCTTAAACCTTCCGAGCATACGCCCCTATCTGCACTTGCCCTGGCGCATCTGGCCCATGAAGCGGGTTTTGAGCCCGGTGCCTTTAATGTGTTACTGAGCGACCGTGCCAAGGACGTTGGGGAGCAGTTAAGCGAATCTGAGGTGGTGCGCAAATTCACCTTTACCGGCTCCACCGCCGTGGGCAGGCAACTATTGGCCCAGTGTGCGGCAACCGTAAAGCGCACCTCCATGGAACTCGGCGGTAATGCGCCGCTGCTGGTGTTTGCCAGCGCCGACCTGGATAAGGCCGCCGATGGCATTATTGCCAGTAAGTTTCGTAATGCCGGACAAACCTGCGTCTGTGTTAACCGGGTTTTGGTCGATGAGCGAGTGGCCGAGGCATTGACCGCTAAGTTGGCGGAGCGAGTTCAGGCCTTAAAAGTGGGGGATGGTTTTAGTGCCGGTGTTGATATCGGCCCACTGATCTATCCCGCCGCCAAAGACAAGGTGTTGCAACTGGTTAAAGAGGCACTTGAGCAGGGGGCAAAACAGGTCAATCAGGCCGCTACCTTGGGCGGCAACTATGTGGCGCCGCTCTTGTTAACCCAGGTTACTGCCGAGATGCGTATTAGTCAGGAAGAGATCTTTGGCCCCGTGCTCACCGTCGCCACCTTTAGCGATGAGGTTGATGCTATTGCTCAGGCCAATGCTGTGCCCTATGGTCTGGCCGCCTATTTTTACAGCCAGGACATAGGCCAGATTTATCGTGTCAGCGAAGCGCTGGAATATGGCATGGTAGGGATTAACGAGGGACTGATTTCCAACCCGGTTGCTCCCTTTGGTGGAGTAAAGCAATCGGGCCTGGGACGCGAAGGCGGTCATCAGGGACTGGACGAGTATCTGGAAGAAAAGTACCTGTGTTTAAATATCGGTTAGCGACATTTTAAACGGGGGGAGCCTAACCCAGATATTTGCAGTGCCGGGAGGCTTGTCGGTACACTCTAGCTTTTTGCAGTAATGGATCAGTGTCTGTGAATCCTCATATTAGTTTAGTCGTGCTGGCGGGTGGATTGGGCAGTCGTTTTGGCGGCGCCAAGCAAATTGCGCCCCTGCCCGGCGTCAATCGCACCATTATGGAGCTGAGCATTGAAGATGCTTATAACGCGGGTATTCGCCATCTGGTGCTGGTGATTAACGCTGCCGTGCGCGCTTATATCGAGCAAGAGATATTGCCTAAGCTTCCCGAGGATCTGGAAGTCACCCTGGTTGAGCAGCGTCTTGAGGATGTCCCCACCGAGTACGCACAGCTAGCAGCACAGCTTGCAGCCGAGCGGCAAAAGCCCTGGGGTACCGGCCATGCACTGTTATGCGCGAAAGAGGCGGTTGTCGATAAGGCCATAGTGATCACCGCCGATGATTATTACGGCAGCCAGGCCTATCAACAGCTGGTGCAACACTTTAAGCACAGCGACAACTGGGCCTGTGTGGCCTATCCGCTGCAACAAACCTTGTCGGAGCAGGGCGGTGTGAATCGTGGTATTTGTGCCCTTAACGAACACCAGCAGCTTGTGCGCGTGGATGAAGTGCTCAATATCCAATACCAGGATGATGGCTCTTTGCTTGGCCTCGACGATAAGGGGCAGGCGAGGACTTTGGCCTTGGATGCCCTTGCGTCCATGACCTGCTGGGGAATAGATAAGCGACTCTTTACGATTTTGGCAGAAAACTTTGCTGACTTCCTTGGTCACCATGACAAGGGCAACGCAAAGGAGTATTATCTTCCCGATCAAATCCAATACGGCATTGACCAGCACTTAGCAGTGGTCGATGTTTACGCCGCCAAGCAGGCTTGGATGGGGATGACCTATAAAGATGAATTGCCCCTACTGGCTCGGAATATCGCCGCGCTTAAGGGATTAAGCCATAAGTAACGGGGCTGCCAAACATACACCTATGAATACAGATTATTATGCGCAGCTGTTAGCGCAGCAATACGGCTTTGCGCCACCACTGAGCTTAAAGGCCATAGGCAACGGCCATATCAATACCACCATGTTGTTAGGGCACCGCGATGGCAGTGTGGTGGTGCAGAAACTCAATACCCAAGTCTTTCCAGAGCCCGAAAAACTAGTCGCCAATGCCCGTAAAATTGAGCAGCACCTGATGCAAAAGCATCAGGCAAGCCAGTATGATCTTGAAGTGATCAAGCATGTGCCCACCCTGGAGGGGGGCTATTTGCTGAGCATTGATGGTGAGCATTGGCGAGCCTTGGAATTTATAGGTAACAGCCGCAGTGAAGAGGTGGTGCAGTCGCCCTTGCAGGCTCAGGTTGCTGCCAGTGCCTTTGGTCGCTTTGCCGCCGCGCTGCAGGATTTCGACGCCGAGTCCTTGTATCCGGTGATCAAGGATTTTCATAATCTCGCCATGCGCATGGACATGCTGGAGCAGGCTGTGCAAGCCGATAAACTCGGTCGTGTTAAGGACGTACAGCAGCAGTTGGATTTTTGTCGCGAGCAAGCTTTCCTAATAGATGAAGTGGCGGCGGTTAGCGCGCAAATACCTTTGCGTCCTTGTCATAACGACACCAAAATCAACAATATGCTGTTTAGCGACAAGCAGGGTACGTCAGAGCCAAAGGCTGCGCCCGCGGCTGCACCCGCGGCCAAAGCGGTGATCGATCTGGACACCTGCATGCCCGGTTATTGGTTATTCGATTTTGGCGACATGGTGCGCACCTTCTGCTCACCGGAAGAAGAAGACAGTATTAACCTGGCGAATGTGCGGGTGCGTGAAGAAATCTTTGCCGCCCTGGTCAAGGGCTATATTGAGCCTTTAAAGGCGCACATTACCGCCGAGGAAAAGGCCAGCTTCTGGCTTGGCGCCAGGGTGATGCCCTTTATGATCGGGGTGCGTTTTCTTACCGACTATATCGACGGCGACCATTATTTCAGCATTAAGCATGGCCGCCATAATCTCGACAGAGCCAATAATCAGTTTGCCCTGTATCGCAGCGTGCTGGCGCAACAAGAAAGGCTTAAGAGCCTGATCAATAATGCTTAAACTACAGACCCAGCAAATAGCTGGGTTTTTTATCGCTTTCATTTGCCATTAATCTCGTTCCTTTTGCCTGCCTTGGTGCTTTACGCTAGCGTGCTAAAAAGGCTGGAAAGGCATGACTGAGGAACAAGCAATGAAACAATTCAACAGACGCGATTTTTTAAAGGCGGCGGGCGCGGTGGCCGGTGCCGCCGCCACAGCGTCGATGGCGGGCTGCGCCGGAACTGCCGCTGGTACTGCGGCTACACCAAAGGCTCAGGGCCAGTCGGTGATCGGATTAATCGCCCCAAAAATGGATGTGGTGCGAGTCGGCTTTATCGGTGTGGGTCAGCGTGGCTATGGCCATGTAAAACGCATGAGCTACATTGAGGGCGCCGAAATCAGAGCCATTTGTGATACCCACCAAGAGGTGCTGGATCGCGCCGTCGACTTCCTGGTTAAAGAAGGCAAGGAAAAACCCACCGCCTACGGTGACAGCGAGCTGGCCTATAAAGACATGTTGGCCCGCGATGATATTGATATCGTGATTATTTCCACGCCCTGGCGCTGGCATGCGCCCATGGCCATCGACACCATGAACAGTGGCAAGCACGCCTTTGTCGAGGTGCCGTTGGCACTGACGGTCGAAGAAATGTGGGACATAGTCGACACCGCCGAGCGCACCCAGAAAAACTGTATGATGATGGAAAACGTCAACTACGGCCGCGACGAGTTGATGGTGCTAAACATGGTGCGTCAGGGCGTATTTGGTGAATTGCTGCATGGTGAGGCGGCCTATATTCACGAGCTGCGCTGGCAGATGAAGGAAATAGAGCACAAGACCGGCTCGTGGCGTACCGCCTGGCATGCTCGTCGCGACGGCAACCTTTACCCCACGCACGGTTTGGGCCCGGTTTCGCAATACATGAATATTAACCGCGGCGATCGCTTTGATTACCTCACCTCCATGAGCTCGCCTGCCCTGGGTCGCGCCGCCTATGCGCAGCGTGAATTCCCGGCGGAGCATGAGCGTAATCAACTGAAATATATTGCCGGGGACATGAATACCACGCTGATAAAAACCGTTAACGGGCGCAGTATCATGGTGCAACATGATACCACCACGCCGCGCCCCTATAGTCGTCACAACCTGATCCAGGGCACCAATGGTGTCTTTGCCGGTTTCCCCAATCGTATTGCCCTGGAGCATGGCGGCAACAAGAGTTTCCACGAATGGGAATACGATATGCAGCCCTGGTACGATAAATACGATCACCCCCTGTGGCAGAAAATGGGTGCAGAAGCTGAGCGCAATGGTGGCCACGGCGGCATGGATTTCTTGATGTTCTGGCGCATGATCTATTGTTTACGAAATGGTGAGCCTTTGGATCAGGATGTGTATGACGGCGCCGCCTGGTCGGTGATTTCTCCCCTGTCGGCGCAATCGGTAGCCAATCGCAGTGAGTCCATCACTATTCCAGACTTTACCCGCGGTGCCTGGCGCACCGCCACACCCCTGGGCATAGTGGGTGCCTAAATAGGAATAACGAATAAAAGCGTGAGCGCAGCATTGGCGGTCACGCTTTTTTTATGCGTGATCGCCGATTTTCGGCACAAAGCGCTTAGCCATAAAGTGTCCGGCCTGGGACACAGGAGTGTCCGTTCGCGGACGCTAATTTTGCGGTGAAAATAAAAGATTCATGGTAACTTATTGAATATTGGATGTATTTTATTTTGGCACGGTCGTTGAAAGTAAATCAGGGACATTTACTTACTAGATCAAACCAAGGATACCATTATGAAATACCTACATGCAGCCATCGTTTCCAGCTTACTGTTAATGAGTTCATTGACCCATGCCAATACTCTGGTACAGGAAGTAGAGCTGGCCATTAAGCAGGCCACGCAAGAAGCCCTGGCTCAGTTAGTCGCGGCGCAGAAAAAGGCCATTCAAGAGTCTGTGACCGACATGTTGTTGCAGCCCAATAAGGCGCTACCAAGCAGCAAACAAGATTCTGCAAAGCCAGTGCAGGAGTAGTGTGTGGAGTTTATCTGGGCTCGTCGCCTTGTGTCAGCAGTACATACTTATCGGCGAGCTCAGCGAGTGTTTCCTGATGCTCAGGATCCGGCTTAATACAGTCGATGGGGCATACACTGACGCAGGTTGGGTTATCGTAATGGCCGACGCATTCGGTGCATTTACTCGGCTCTATCTGATAAATTTCCGCCCCCATATAAATGGCACCATTTGGACACTCAGGTTCGCACATATCGCAGTTAATGCATTTGTCGTTGATCAGCAATGCCATATTTTTACCCCATAAACGCAGGTGCGCGATGGTACATAAAATTGCCTCGCGACTCACTACCGAGGTTTAGGTTATTTCGTCTTGGTTTGATCTAGGACAAGGAATGACTGGCGTTAAATGCCACTCGGATGTGCTTTAGCTTGCACCAAACTTGTGCCACTTGCCATGGTGGAGTTAATAACTCACTGTTTTATAATGTACTTATATATTGGCCCAGGGTATGCACTGAGGCTAAACATGGTAACACAAGGGTCAGGTGACCCTAAGGTAGAGCGCAAAGATGGACACAGCGGTATTTTTATCCCGTCATGGCCTTACACAGCAGTATGCACGGCAAATCAATGACTACTTTACTCCTTTGGCGCAACAGCTGATAGCCGCCAAAAAGCCGGAGCAGCCGCTGGTTGTGACTATCAACGGCGCGCAAGGCTCGGGTAAAAGTACCCTGGCCGATTATCTGGCGTGCTACCTGCGCGAGGAGGGCGGACTTAATGTCTGTGCCTGTTCGTTGGATGACTTTTATTACTCCCAGGCCCAGCGCAATGAGTTGGCGCAGCGGGTGCACCCCTTATTGGCTACGCGGGGCGTGCCCGGGACACATGATATCGCCCGTTTGCAACGGCTGGTGGATGAGGTGCGCCAGGGGCAAGCCCCATTGAGCGTGCCGCGTTTCGATAAGGCGATGGACGAACCCTGTGCTTCCAGCGACTGGCAGCAATTTACCCAGCCCCTAGATGTGTTAATCGTCGAGGGCTGGTGTGTGGGTACACCACCACAAAGTGAAGAAGCCTTGCGGGTGCCCATCAATCAGTTAGAACAAGAGCACGATGCGGATGGGCGCTGGCGGCGCTATGTTAATACCCGCTTGGAACAAGATTATCAGCCATTATTCGCCCAGGCCGACATAGGTATTATGTTGAAGGCACCAAGCTTCGATGCAGTGCTGGCCTGGCGTTGGCAGCAAGAGAAAAAGTTGATTGCCCGTGTGGGCCATACCTCCCACACCATGAACAAGGCGCAAGTCGCCGATTTTATCGGTTACTTCGAACGCCTGACCCGCCATGCTCTAAGCCAGCTCCCGCACCGCACTCAGGTGGTGCTGGAGCTGGATGTAGAGCGTCGTATAACCGCCTATCATAACGCCTTGTAGTCTCACCCTTGGGTAGGGAAGGGATTACGGGTGTCCTGACCCGGCGCCAGGTTGCGCAGCAGGATGGCTTTATCCAGGTCCAGGTCTTCCGGCAGTGGAATACGGACTATATGCCCCGAGCCCTTGGCATCATTGATGCGCTCACCCTTTTTATTCTCCATGTGTGCTAGGTTGAAGTTGATATTGCCCTGTGGCGTCATCAGCTCCAGCGAGTGGCCGGTACAGAATTTGTTTTTTACGTCGATTTCTACCAGGCCATTGTTGGTGCGTCCTAAAACCTCACCGACAAACTGCTGGGAGTCGGATACCGAATGGCCATAGTCATAGTTTTGATAATCCTGATGCGCATGACGTTTTAAGAAACCTTCGGTGTAGCCCCGGTGTGCCAGGTGCTCAAGGCTCTTCATCAGGCTTGGATCGAACGGCTTGCCGGCTACCGCATCATCAATGGCGCGGCGATAAACCTGGGCGGTGCGCGCCACGTAATAGAAGGACTTGGTACGGCCCTCGATTTTTAAGCTGTGCACACCCATGCGTGTCAGTGCATCCACATATTGCACCGCGCGCAGGTCCTTGGAGTTCATAATATAGGTGCCGTGCTCGTCTTCAAACGCCGGCATGTATTCCCCCGGACGACCTTGCTCTTCGAGCATAAAGACTTCTTTGGTGGGCTCACCCAAACCCAGGGTCGGGTCGATCTTGTGCACCACATCACCTGTTTCGGTTTCTTCGCCGGGTTTTACATCGTAACTCCAGCGGCAGGCGTTGGTGCAGGTGCCCTGGTTCGGGTCGCGCTTATTGATATAACCGCTGAGCAGGCAGCGTCCCGAGTAAGCCATGCACAGGGCACCATGCACAAACACTTCCAGTTCTGTGTTGGGGCAGAGTTCGCGGATTTCAGCAATTTCTTCCAGTGACAATTCGCGGGATAAAATGACCCGCTCAATGCCTTGTTTGGCCCAAAAAAGCACGCTGGCATAGTTCACCGCATTGGCTTGTACGCTCAAGTGAATGGGCATATCCGGCCACTTTTCCTTTACCAGCATGATAAGACCCGGATCGGACATGATCAGCGCATCTGGCTTCATGGCGATAACCGGTTCGATGTCACGCAAATAGGTTTTCACCTTGGCATTATGCGGAGCGATGTTAGACACCACGTAGAGCTTTTTGTTTTGGGCATGGGCTTCATTGATACCCAGCTCTAAATTGGCGAGATTAAATTCGTTGTTGCGCACCCGTAAACTGTAACGGGGTTGTCCGGCATAAACCGCATCGGCGCCATAGGCAAAGGCATAGCGCATGTTTTTTAAGCTGCCCGCCGGGCTAAGTAATTCTGGGGTGAATATCGACATATCAAATCCTTGGCTGAGTCCGAGTCAACTGAGGTAAAAAATAGCGGCGGATTCTAGCGCGTGTCTGTAACACTGGTTTTGATTTGGATCAGGGTTTGGGTGAGCTGGTGGAGCAGCATCCGACCTATGGCCCAGGCTCCTTGAGGCCCATTAGTCAAAGCGTCACAAAAATTTGTTAGCCTTGCCTGGGTCACAATGTAGTAGGATTTTCACGCTAAAGCGCGTATAATTCGCGCCCGGTAAAGTTTAACACTTAAAATTTAACGTTATTTGGAGCAACACATGGCTTTAGAGCGCACTTTCTCTATCGTTAAGCCTGATGCGGTAGCTAAAAACCACATCGGTGCAATCTACAACCGTTTCGAAACTGCTGGTCTTAAGATCGTAGCATCTAAAATGGTTCACCTTTCACAAGAGCAAGCTGAAGGCTTCTACGCTGAGCACAAAGAGCGTCCTTTCTTTGGTGCCCTTGTTTCTTTCATGACTTCTGGCCCAGTAATGGTTCAGGTTCTTGAAGGTGAAGATGCAGTTCGTAAAAACCGCGAAATCATGGGTGCTACTAACCCAGCTGAAGCGGCTGCCGGTACTCTACGTGCTGACTACGCTGACAGCATCGACGAGAACGCGGTACACGGTTCAGACGCTCCTGAGTCGGCTGCTCGCGAAATCGCTTACTTCTTCGCTGAAGAAGAAATCTGCCCACGTACTCGTTAATTTCGAGTCTTACGCAGATCCAGGGAAGGGCCTTCAGGCCCTTTTCTTGTCCCTGTAATTCCTTAGTTTATTCCTACCGTCGGTGAGTAAACTAAGGAATTGCTATAATGGTTAAATTGTGTACAATTGCCGCCTTCATTTTATCCGTCACCTGATAGAGGTTTATTCATGGCCACGACTGAGAAAAAAATCAATTTACTCGATTTTAATCGCCAAGGTATGCGCGACTACTTTGCATCCATTGGTGAAAAGCCGTTTCGTGCCGATCAGGTTATGAAGTGGATCTATCACTTTGGCGTCGATAACTTCGAAGAAATGAGCAACCTAAACAAGAAGCTGAAGGCTCGCCTGGAAGCTGAATGTGAAATTCGTGCGCCAGAGATTTCGGTTAAACAACCTTCTAGTGATGGTACCATCAAGTATGCACTTATCCTTGATGGCGGCCAGGAAGTTGAAACCGTGTGGATCCCGGAAAAAGACCGCGCTACCTTGTGTGTATCCTCGCAAGTAGGATGTGCCCTTGAATGTACTTTCTGCTCAACGGCGCAGCAGGGCTTTAACCGTAACCTTAAGGTTTCGGAAATCATCGGTCAGGTATGGCGTGTCGCTAAAGATATCGGCCTGCATGGTGATAGTACCCGTCGCCCTATTACCAATGTGGTCATGATGGGTATGGGTGAGCCTTTGCTAAACCTTAAAAACGTAGTGCCTGCGATGGAACTGATGATGGACGATTGGGCCTTTGGCCTGTCGAAACGTCGCGTTACCCTAAGTACTTCGGGTGTGGTTCCTGCTCTGGATTTGCTCAAAGAGCAAATTGATGTGGCTTTGGCTATTTCGCTGCACGCCCCGAACAATCCATTGCGTGACGAGCTGGTACCGATCAACAAGAAGTATCCTATCGAAGAGTTCCTAGCCGCTTGTCGCCGTTATATCGATGGCTCCAAGGCAAACAAGGAAGTGACGGTAGAATACGTGATGCTGCAAGAAGTAAACGACAGTACGGATCATGCCCATGAGTTGGTGCAAACCTTAAAAGGCACGCCTTCTAAGGTAAACCTGATCCCATTCAACCCTTTCCCGGGCAATGAATATGGTCGTTCCAGCAACTCACGCATCGACCGCTTCTCCAAGGTGCTTCAAGCCGCGGGAATTACGACAATAGTTAGACGTACCCGTGGTGATGATATCGATGCCGCCTGCGGTCAGTTGGTGGGTGATGTGGTCGATAGGACCAAGCGACTTGCCAAGCGTCAGGAGCGAGAAAAGAACGCAATCGCGGTAAATGTCTCTCAGTAACATAAAAATAAGCCCTTTTTTCAAATAATTGATGAAACAAAAGGGCTTTTCAGTAATGATAGGTGCAATAACGGAATAAACGAGGCTAAGCCATGCGCAAGCTGTTAGTGACCAGTATAAGCTTACTCGCCCTTGGTGGGTGTGTAACAGAAAGTACATATGTGGGCAGTGACAAGCCCGTTGTTGAAAAGAAAATCAATAACGTAGAAGCCGCCCGCACCCGTATCTCCCTTGCCTTAAATTACCTTTCCCAAGGCGAGAGCACGCAAGCAAAATATAACCTAGAACGTGCCGCTAAATTCGCCCCGGAACTGCCAGAGGTGCATTATTCAATTGCTTATTACTACCAGCAGGTTGGTGAGGATAAGCGCGCTAAGGCAGCCTATGAGAAGGCCCTTAGTATTGAGCCCCATGATCCCAACACCCTAAACAACTATGGGGTGTTCTTATGTGATATCGGCGAGTATCAAAATGCGGTCGATAAATTTATGTCCGCAATCGAGATTCCAAGTTATTTACGAGTAGCTGAAAGCTATGAAAACCTGGCGCTGTGTGCGTTGGAATATAACAAGTTTGATGCTGCCGAAACCTTTTTAGAAGACTCACTGCAGCATAGCTCGTTACGAGCTTCCAGCCTAATCAACCTGGCTGCAGTGAAATACGCCAAAAGTGATTTTTACAATGCCCAGCAGGTGCTCAATCGATATGAGCGTACCGGCCGGGTATCGTCCCGTTCCTTGCTACTGGGTTATTTGATCCAGGAACGCATGGGCCATATTGAAGATGCCCGCAAGCTGGCAGAGACCATTACCGTAACCTACCCCTCTTCGCTGGAGGCGCGTATTATTCGTGAACAACGCTATAGCGCCAGTGAATTTGAACAATTACGTGAGAAGTATCGCCGTCATCAGCTCAATGAGTTGCAAGACAGTATGGATGGCAACGTTATCGTTGCCAAACCCAAGATTAAGGTAGTGAAGAAAAAGGCGAGCACCGAGTCAGAGGCCAGCGCCCTGGTGTTGGCTGCGGCCGTACCGGCGGCTGAATTAGTTGAGACCTCGGTTGTCGAGGCTGCTTCCGAGGCTGCTGCCAAGGCGACTGCCGAGGCGGTTGATACCGCCGACGTTAAGGCCGATACTCAGCCCGAGTCGCAAAAACAGAGCTCGGTTGAGTCTGCTAATGACTTGTCAGCCGAGCTTGCAGCCAAACCATCGGTCGGGGAATCTACCGAGAAGCCAGCAGAGCAGGCTGAAGCCATGCCTGAAGCTGCAAATGATTTAACAAGCGAGCCTTCAGCGGAGCTTTCAGCCGAGCCTGCAACTGAACTTACTGGCGGACTTGAAAGTCAGGCTGAAGAGCAAGCTACCTTTGTTGAAAAGGCGTCAGAGGCGGCAAATGAGTCGTCAACCGAGTTGTCAACCGAGTCTTCAACCGAGCCTTCAACCGAGCCTTCAGCCGAGCCGACCGTTGCGGTTACGAGCGAGGCTAAAGAATTGCTATCAGAGACCAAGGATTCAGTCAAACCTTCGGTCGAACCTTCGGTCAAGCCCAAGAGCAAGCCTGAAGAAAAAGCTAAGACTGAGTCATCGACTGAGTCATCGACCAAGTCTTCCACAGAGAAGGCAGCTAAATCTGAGCCTAGCGATAATGTAGCTGAAAGTGCGGCTGCAAGTGCGGGTGCAAGTGCGGGTGCAAGTGCGGCGGTTAACACCGTGGCTGAGCAAAAGAATGAATTGCAGTCTGAGTTGGCCCGAGAGTTTGCGTCTTTGCAACTGGCCTCAGATGTTACTACAGAAGACCAGCCGGGAACCGAGGACACTACCGAGCAGCTGGAAGATGCAGCCGACCTTAATGCGCTGGGTGAAGATCTGAGCCGCACAGCCGAGGTGGTGGCGTCAAACACCAAGGTGATTGAGCAAATGGCCATTGCCGATACAGCGGGTAAAAAGGAAATTCCTTACCATGTGATGCAAAAGGGTGAAAACCTGTTTAATGTTTCGACACGTTACAATATTCGTCTAAGCACGCTGCGTAAATGGAATAACCTCGCCAGTGCCGATCATGTGCAAATTGGTCGTAAGATTTACTTACAGCGACCGTACAATTATCATACCGTTGCTGAGGGCGATACCTTGTTTGAGATTTCTAAGAAATACAATGTCCTTATGCAAAAGCTTATGGAGTGGAACGAGATTGAAGAAGACAGCAAACTTGTTCCAGGCGATAAAATTTATATAGCAGATCCTAAGAACTATCGATTATGAGTGACACTGGTGAAGTAGCACAGCAGGCTGAAGAGGAATCAGCATCCATTGCCATAGGCAAGCAGTTAGCCGGTGCTAGGGAACAACAGGGTTTAAGCCAGGAACAACTGGCGCGCAAGCTCAACCTTACGGTGCGCAAGCTTGATGATTTAGAGCATGGGCGTTTTGCACAGCTGGGAGCCGCTATTTTTGTACGCGGCTATATCAAGGCCTACTGCAAGGTAGTGGCTTTGGATCCGGCTCCCTTGTTGGCCACCTTCGAGCCCGAACCTCAGGCGCAGGAGCAGGCCAGCATGCAGAGCTTCTCGCGGCGCACCGAAAAAGAAGCGCATGATAATCGCTTGATGCTTTTTAGTTATCTCATCCTCGCCATTATCATAGGCTCATCCCTATTCTGGTGGTGGCAAGATAGTAGCGACGAGCCGGTTGTGGAAACAACACCGTTGAACGCGGATATAGTTCCGGCGCCTGCACTGGAGAGCGAGTTGCAAACTCCTGTTGATGAAGACTCAGGAAGTTTGCAAGAGCCCGACTTATCTCAACAACCGATATCGCAGCAAAGTGTTATCGAGGCGCGCTCAGAAGAGACAGAGGTTGCCGAGAAGGCCGCCTCTGGTCGGGAGGTTGCACAAGCTGAGCCTGCTGCAGCTGCCGAAGCTGAGCCCCAAGCTAAAGCGCCCCTAGCTGAAGCGCCCCTAGCTGAAGGTGAGCAAAGAGTGGTGATGCGCTTTAGCGGCGAATGCTGGGTTGAAGTGCATGACGCCAAGGGCCAGCGTTTGGCCTATGACATTAAACAAGCGGGGCAGGAGTTAGAGCTAGTAGGTTTGGCCCCCTTTGCGGTAACCCTGGGTAAACACGATGTGGTAAGCATCAGTGTTAATGGGCAGGCCGTGGATATTTCGCAATTTCCAAAAAACCGTTTAGCTAAATTTTCATTACCGTTAACAGAGTAAGTAGTATGTTTTCAGAGTCACCAATCAAGCGCCGCAAGTCTACGCGTATTTATGTTGGCGATGTGCCGATTGGCGATGGCGCTCCCATCGCCGTGCAATCCATGACCAATACCGACACCATGGATATAGATGCCACGGTGAAGCAAATTCAGGATATCGCCCAGGCCGGTGCCGATATCGTGCGCGTCTCGGTACCCACTATGGCGGCCGCTGAAGCATTTAAAAGTATTAAAGAGCAGGTCGACGTCCCCCTGGTCACCGATATCCACTTCGACTACCGTATCGCTCTTAAAGTCGCGGAGTACGGCGCCGATTGTTTACGCATCAACCCGGGCAATATCGGTAGTGAAGATCGCATTCGTGCCGTGGTCGATGCCGCCGGTGCGCGCAATATCCCTATTCGCATTGGTGTAAACGGTGGCTCATTAGAGCGTGACTTGCAGGAAAAGTATGGCGAGCCTACTCCTGAGGCACTGCTGGAATCGGCCATGCGCCATGTGGAGATCCTACAGCGCCTTAACTTCGACCAGTTTAAGGTTTCGGTGAAGGCCTCCGATGTATTCCTTGCGGTGGGCGCTTACCGTCTGCTGGCTAAAGAAATCGATCAACCCCTGCACCTGGGTATCACCGAGGCCGGCGGTTTCCGCTCCGGTTCGGTTAAATCCGCGGTTGGCTTGGGTATGTTGCTGGCCGAGGGCATAGGCGATACTTTGCGGGTGTCGCTCGCCGCCGATCCGGTGCAAGAGATCAAGGTGGGTTTCGATATTCTAAAATCCCTGCGTATTCGTTCGCGCGGAATTAACTTTATTGCCTGTCCGAGCTGTTCACGCCAGGAGTTTGACGTGGTCAGCACCATGAATCAGCTGGAAGAGCGCTTGGAAGACGTGATCACGCCGATGACGGTGTCGGTGATCGGTTGTGTCGTTAACGGCCCGGGTGAGGCTCTGGTCAGTGATATCGGCTTGGCCGGTGCTAACCGCCGTTCCGGTTTGTATATCAACGGTGAGCGTCAAAAGACCCGTGTTGATAACGACAAAATCGTTGACCAGCTGGAGCAGCATGTTCGCGACTACCTGGCTAAGCAAGAGCAACAGCAGCCAATCGACATCAAATTAGTTGATTAAGGCCGGCGCCGGTACTTGGTGGAAGCGGCGCAAAAGGCTATAATAGCGCGCTTTATCGACGCTTTTTCACGGGCTCAGCGCAGCCTATAACAGAATTTTGGGATTATCAGTGGCAAAACAAATTCAAGCAGTTCGCGGCATGAACGACATCCTACCGGGCGACACGCAAGTATGGCAAAAAGTGGAAGATACTTTGCGTCAGTGTGTGGCTTCATTTGGTTATCAAGAAATCCGTTTCCCCATTGTTGAGTCGACCGACCTGTTTAAGCGCTCTATCGGTGAAGTCACCGATATCGTTGAAAAAGAAATGTATACCTTTGAGGATCGCAACGGCGACAGCCTGACTTTGCGCCCGGAAGGTACGGCCGTGTGTGTGCGTGCCGGTAACGAAAACGGCCTGCTGTATAACCAGGAACAGCGTCTGTGGTATATGGGTCCTATGTTCCGCCACGAGCGTCCGCAAAAGGGGCGCTATCGTCAGTTCCACCAGTTTGGTCTGGAAGTATTCGGTATTGCCAGTGCGGATATCGATGCCGAAGTGATCATGCTGACGGCGCAGCTATGGCAGCAGTTTGGTATTAGCGAACATGTGCGTCTTGAGCTGAACTCTTTGGGTTCTAATGAGGCGCGCGCCGCCTATCGCGATGCCCTGGTTGCATACCTTGAGCAGCATGAAGACAAGCTGGACGAAGACTCCAAGCGTCGTATGCATTCAAATCCGCTGCGCGTGTTAGACAGCAAAAACCCGGACGTACAAGCCATCCTGGTGGATGCGCCTAAGCTTTCCGAGCACCTGGATGAAGAATCACGCGCCCATTTCGCTAATTTGTGTGAACGATTAGACGCTGCGGGTATCGAATACCAGGTTAACGAAAAGTTGGTTCGTGGCCTGGATTATTATAACCGTACCGTGTTTGAATGGGTCACCGAGAGCCTTGGCGCTCAGGGAACCGTATGTGCCGGTGGCCGTTATGACGGCCTGGTCGAGCAGTTAGGTGGTAAGGCTACCCCCGCTGTAGGTTTTGCCATGGGTATGGAGCGTTTGGTGTTGCTACTGCAAGCGCTCGACTGTGTTGGCGAGGTGCGCCGTAATGCCGATGTGTATGTGGCGGCCATGGGTGAGCAGGCAAGTATTCAAGCCCCTGTTATCGCCTCTAAGCTGCGTGCCGACGTGCCTGGTCTACGTGTACTGGTACACGCCGGTGGCGGCAACTTTAAGAAACAATTAAAACGTGCTGATAAAAGCGGTGCCGAAGTGGCATTGATTTTAGGCGAAGATGAACTCAACCAGGGTGTGGTAACGGTGAAATACCTACGCGAAGAAAAACCACAGTTAACATTGACCCTGGATGAAATTACCCAGCTGTTGGCTGACATGATTTAGACCCAAGTCTAAGAGGTAATGATGGAAATTTATTCAACAGAAGAACAACAAGCAGAAGCGATTAAAGGCTTTTTTAAAGAACACGGCGTATCAATTGGTCTTGGTATTGTTATAGGTCTTGGCGGTTTATATGGTTGGAAAGCCTATAACCAACACCAGATCAGCAGTGCCGAAGCGGCCTCTGATGCATTCAATCAGGTAGCGCAAAGCACCGAGGGTGAAAGCGCCGATATTATCGCTAAAAGCGAAACCCTGATGCAGCAGTACGAAGACTCAAGTTATGCTGTGCTAGCCGCTTTTGTTGCCGCTAAAGAAGCGGTAGAAAACGAGCAACTAGACGTAGCCGCTGAAAAGCTGACTTGGGCACAGCAGCACGCTGCCACCAAGGAACTTAAAGCCATTGCCATCACGCGTTTGGCGCGAGTGCAGCTGGCACAACAAAATTATGATGCCGCCTTGGCAACTTTGACTTCAGAGTTACCGGCAAGCTATGAAGCCGCTGTTGCCGAATTAAAGGGCGATATTTACCTTGCTCAAGGTGATAAAGAGCAAGCACGCAGCGCCTATCAGAGCGCTGCGGATAAAGGTGGCTTAGAGAGCAACCCGCTATTACAAGTTAAATTGGACGATTTGGCAGCACAAACACCAGCTGCGTAGGGAGCGGGTACGATGAAAAAGGTTACTCTTGCAGGGATTGCCTTATGTATGGCGACCTTGGTGGGTTGTTCGTCAAACGACGAAGATGAGCTGGTATTACCGGAAATTAATAACCAGTTCGAGACCCAGGTTTTGTGGCAAGAAACGGTAGGCGATGGCGTTGAGCATTATTTCTCGCGTTTGCAGCCGGCGTTTTATAAAGACCGAGTGTTTGTTGCCGCGCGCGATGGTGAGGTTGAAGCCTTATCACTAGCCGATGGCGAGACCCTGTGGCAGACCGATGTGCGTGATGACTCCGGCTTTTGGCCGTGGAGCAAGGTAGAAAGCGCCAAGCTTTCTGGTGGTATCCTGCAAGCCTATGGCAAGATCTTTATTGGTTCAGAGCATGGTCAAGTGGTGGCGTTGGATCGCGAAACCGGCGAGCTGGTTTGGCGTAAAAGCGTACCGGGCGAAGCCTTATCTCGACCGGCGGCCGGCGATGGCTTAATTTATGTCAACCTCGGCTCAGGTCAGCTGTTGGCATTACATCCTGATACTGGTGAAGAGCGCTGGCGCTATGAACAAGAAGTACCCCCACTAACGTTGCGT
The DNA here is from genome assembly GCF_002964785.1 of Pseudoalteromonas sp. T1lg48. Taxonomy (GTDB): domain Bacteria; phylum Pseudomonadota; class Gammaproteobacteria; order Enterobacterales; family Alteromonadaceae; genus Pseudoalteromonas. Next base: position 75,280 of record NZ_PQCC01000001.1, on the reverse strand, counting down.
GGTTTAAGTTCACCAACGGTTGCTAATGGTGGTGTGCTGGTAGGTGAAGAAACCGGTAAGTTGACCGTGTTGATCGCCGACAGTGGTTTCTCCGCGTGGCAGGCCGAAGTGGCTCAGCCTAAAGGTGCCTCCGAGTTTGAACGTTTGGTCGATGTTGATACCGAGCCTAAGGTGAGTGGTGCCATGGTTTATACCCTGGCCTACAATGGTAACCTGGCGGCGGTGGACATTCGCTCCGGCAACGTGGTGTGGAAACGTGAATACAGCAGCTATCGCGAATTTAGCATTGTTGGCGACACCATTTATGTGGTCGATAGCGACGGTGTTATCTATGCTTTGGATAAGAGTTCGGGTATTGAGCGTTGGTCACAAGCGGCTTTACGCGGTTGGTATATTACCGGTCCTGCGGTATTAGGCAGCTACCTGGCGGTGGGTGATCAAGAAGGAAACCTCCACTGGATCGACCGTAATAGTGGTGACTTGGTAGCGCGTCATGAGTTTGATGGCTCGGGCTTCTATGTTGAGCCTATCGTGGCCGATGACCGCCTGATTGTTATCACCCGCGACGGTGAAGTTAGCGCGATCAAAGCGCCGTAATTAGTTTATGGGCCTGGCCCAGAAATAGGCTTCGCTTTAGGCCCTATGGCTGCGGCGGAGCTTTTTTGTTATTTGAAGAGGTACATTATGCTTCCTGTGATCGCCTTAGTTGGGCGACCTAATGTCGGTAAATCGACATTGTTTAACCGTTTAACTCGTACCCGTGACGCACTTGTTGCGGACTTCCCGGGCCTGACTCGTGATCGTAAATATGGCCAGGCGAGTTATGATGGTTTTGACTTTATCGTTGTTGATACCGGCGGTATCGATGGCTCCGAAGAGGGTATCGAAACCGAAATGGCTGAGCAGTCTCTGCTGGCGATCGAAGAAGCGGATGTGGTGCTATTCCTTGTTGATGCCCGTGCCGGTATGACGGTGGCCGATCAGGCCATTGCTCAGCATTTGCGTAAGCAAGAGAAAAAGGTGTTTTTGGTTGCCAATAAAACCGATGGCATCGACGCCGATTCCAACTGTGCCGAGTTCTATCAATTAGCCATGGGCGAGGTGTATCAGATTGCAGCCGCGCATGGCCGTGGCATTACCGGCCTGCTAAGCAGCGCCTTGCAGCCGGTGATCGAGCAAATTGCCAAAGAGCGTCAACAACTACTCGAAGAAGACCCGTTCGCAGCTTATGATGACGAGCATGGCTCTCAGGGCGAAGGGGATGAAGAAGGTGAGCATGAAGAGCTTGCCGATAAGGCCATAAAGCTGGCCATTATCGGCCGTCCTAATGTGGGTAAGTCGACGCTGACTAACCGAATTCTCGGCGAAGAGCGGGTGATTGTGTACGATATGCCGGGCACCACCCGAGACTCGATTTACATACCTATGACCCGTAATGACCGCGAGTATGTGTTGATCGACACCGCCGGTGTACGTAAGCGTAAAAAGGTCAGCGATGTGGTTGAGAAGTTCTCGGTGATCAAGACCTTGAAAGCCATTGAAGATGCCAATGTGGTGCTGCTGGTGATCGATGCCCGTACCGGTATTTCGGATCAGGATCTCAGCCTACTGGGCTTTGCCCTCAATGCCGGTCGTTCTCTGGTATTGGCGGTAAACAAGTGGGATGGTCTGGACAGCGATGTAAAGGACCGCATTAAGTCGGAGCTTGACCGTCGTTTAGGCTTTGTCGACTTTGCCCGTATTCACTTTATCTCAGCCTTGCATGGCACCGGGGTAGGCCACCTGTTCGAGTCGGTTGAAGAAGCCTATGACTCGGCCACCAAACGTATCAGTACCGCCATGTTGCGTCGTATTATGGATATGGCCCAGGCCGATCACCAGCCGCCGCTGGTGCGTGGCCGTCGTGTGAAGCTGAAATATGCTCACGCCGGTGGTTATAACCCGCCGCGTATCGTTATCCACGGTAACCAGGTACACGAGCTGCCGGACAGCTATAAGCGTTACCTGATGAACTATTATCGTAAGGCCCTGGATATTATGGGCACGCCGATTAAAATCGAGTTCCGTGAAGGGGATAACCCTTATGCCGGTCGCAGCAATAAGATGACCCTGTCGCAGCGTCGTCGTATCAGAAAGATTGGCCAGGAGAGTAAGGGTAAGTAAGTTCTTCTCCCTGCTAGCAAAAGGCGCTCATTGAGCGCTTTTTTGTGTAGGTTGAAAAGTCGCGCTAAGCCTATTTGGTAAAATTCTCTAGTACACTAAAGTCCGGTTTGGCCATTAGTCGCTGCCATTCAAATCGTGTACGATGGCGCAATCGTTTGCTGGTGCTGTAGTGCATTGATTTGCGAGGAGCTAGCTTATCTATCTCACTGTCACAGTCATAAGGAGTAACTAGGTTATTCTTACTTACTAAAATATTCAGATTATGCAGCCACCAAGGTTGAAGGCTAATATCAGCGGGCATATAAAAGCCTTCATACATACAGAGCATCTTTTGCGCGCCGGCTTTCGTTACTAATTGCGCCAATGTTGAGTTAGGTACTTTCTTTGCGTAACAAAGGGCATGTTGCTTATCTAACCAAGCTGTTTTTAGAGCTGGCTTGGGCTTTTTTCCTTTGTATAGCTTGATAAGGTGCCAATGCGATTTACTGCATACGGCCTTAAGAAAGGAATGAATTGTGGGGTCGAGTTCAGCATCGTCCTCTAATAAGAATAAAAAATCAGCATCTGAAAGTAAAAATTTCTGCAGGGCTTTCTTGTGCGACAAAACGCAGGCAATTTCGCCATTGCTTAAAGGTTTGTAATAAAGCTTTTTGTTTCGCAGTTGATCATATTCTGCTGTGCTGTTCTGTGCTGTTCTGTGCTGTTCTGTGCTGTGCTGTGCTGTATCAATTTCTGCACCATCGACCGCTTTTATTATCTCAAAGTCCAAACCTAACTTGCTTAGGTGTTCGCTTATGCGCTGTCGGCGCTCGGTACAGCGATCAAGATTGATTACATAGGTGGCAATACGCAAATTTGGCTCCTTGCTCGCGCTTTTTATTGAAAAATTTTGGCTGTTAATTTTTAGTAACAAACGTTGAAGGCTAGTCTCTGTTTTTTGTGATCTTGTGTCAATAAAGGGCTTTGTTCTTGTCATGATAAAGACAAAAAAAATAGCGCCCTTAGGCGCTATTTCTGAGGCTAAACTCTGGCTTATTCCAGGCCCAGTACCTTTTTACCCTGAGTAAAGTCTACGTCTACCGGTATATTGGCCTGACTCAGTTTTTCCAGATCGGCGGCAAGCTCTGGCTTGATGTCGCCCATGGAGGCAACCAGTTGGTCAACCTTTTGGTAATCGCCGTTGCCCTGCAGGGTGAGGATCAGGTTAGAGAGCTTGGCCATGGCTGCACCCATCTTATCCATATTAACGCGGTAAAGGCCGTTAGCGTCTTTAGAGAAGGCGCCTTCTTGCTTAAAGAAGTTAAAGCGGATCATGTTCGCTTTACCATGGGCGCTGGAAGCACCGAAGCGCACCGAGCGGAAAATACCGGCCATAAAGGTTACATAGTAATCTTCCAGCGTGCCTTCGGTGATCTCACCCTTGTTCAGCAGCTGCTCAACCATGTACAGGCCAAGAATATCGGCTTTGCCTTCTTCCAGGGCGCTGGCATGCTCTTGCAGTGACTGTCGTACCGTGCCTTTACCGTTAATGGTATTCTTAATGCCCAGGCCGTGCGCCACTTCGTGGAACATGGTGTTGGCAAAGAAGGCATCGAAGGTAATGTGCTTACGCTGATCTGGGACGATAAGCTCGGCGGCGATCGGCATCAAAATCTTATCGAACTTGGCACGCATGGCGTTTTTCAGTTGCAGGCGACGGGTGCCTTTTTCCAACTGGACCTGCTCATCGTTCGGCAGGTTGATGGCGATGGTTTTACTGCCGGCGTTTGAGTGGCCCGCGTAGTAGATCACATCGTAGGCGTTCAGGTCGGCATCCGAACCCGGTACTTCTTGCTTGTACTCGTCGGCAACAGGTAAGCCTTTTTGCAGTTCAGGCAGGAACTGGGCGAACTTGGCCAGACGCTCACTCCAGGCCATGTCTTTTACCAATACATAGGCTTCGAACGCTGCGCGGTAACCGAAGAGCTGGTCTTCATAGGTTTCAATTGGGCCAATTACCACATCGATAGGGTTGTTTTTCATATCCATCCAGGCGAAATCAGAGGCCTGGTAGTCATCGCTTAATAACGCATCGGCACGCATGCTCAGGTAGTTGGCGAACTCCTTGTCCTCGGCCAGCTCGCTGGCTTCACGCAGCAGTTTGGCGGCGGCCTGCAGCTCACTGGCATATTCCTGTGAATAGGCAACGCTATAGAGTTTGCCTTCGGCATCGCGTTTGATCACCGAGTACAGGCCGGTCTTATCGGCTAGTTCAGCGTTTTCAAGCTCTTCTTTGCTCATATCCGCAGGGTAGAACTGGGCACCAGCAGATTTTGCCTCGAAACCGGACAGGAATACCTGGTCACCATTAAGGCGATCCCAGGGGCCATAGTTGATTTTTGCAAAGTGACGCACTTTTTCGTCGCTTAGGGCATTGAGAAACTCGGTTCTGTCACCGCCGAAGGCCTGGCGCCAGAACAGCTCATCCATAATCTTTGAGGCGTCGATCAACTTAGCCAGCATTTTTTTCTGGTTGCCGCTTAGGTGCGATAGATCTGTGTTTAGCTCGAAGTCGGTGTAAATATCCAAACGGCTTGGAGCGATATTGATTAACTCTACCGCAGCATTGCTAGGAGCCTGTTCGGTAACGGTTTCGCTGTTGCTTTGAGGCTGTTTTGAACAGCCACTAAGGGCCACTAAACCACTGAGCATGATGGCGTGAGAGATTTTCGACAGTTTACGCATGGGTGTCCTCGTTGATTTATCATGAGTCTTGTTGTGCCGGATAAGACTCACAAAATGAGTGAATGTCGGCTTGGGAGAGTAGTCCGTGCCGAGCGTGCCTTATGTTGGCGGACGGTACCTGACAGGCGCGCCGTTGGCGGCCATAGGCACCCATTGTTAGTCATCTAATTTAACCAATTCAGTGCTGTGCTGACAACGGTAAAAAAGAGGATAGGGTCGATAAATTTATAAAATTAATGGTTTTTTGCGCTATCACTTTCGAAACTTTATCGGTAACTTATAGGCAGAAACAAGAAGAACGCTCGCGTTGCTGAAAAAGGATACCGCGATAATGTCTACCGAAAATGCTTTGCTCACTATCTTAGTCGATCGCATCAAGAGCGATACCCTGGTACTGCCAACCCTGCCAGAAGTGGCCTTAAAAGTACGCAGCTGTGCCGATGACCCGGACATCACCTTGCATACCATGGCCGAAGTGATAGCCACCGATCCGGCGCTGGCAGCACGGATGATCAAGGTCGCCAACAGTGCCTTGTTGAGTCGCTCGGTGAAGGTCACGACGGTCAATCAGGCGGTGACACGCATAGGTCTAAGACAAATTAAGAATATTGCCACGGCCATGGCCATGGAGCAGCTGTTTGTATCGCAAAATGACGTGATTAAAGGGTATATGGATAAGGCCTGGCAGAAGACCATTAACGTCGCTTGTCATGCCATGGTGCTGGTGCAGCAGTTTCGTGAGCAGCAGCGCCACGATACCATTAACACCGAAACCATTACCCTGGCGGCATTAACCTATAACATAGGTATTTTGCCTATACTAACCGAGGCGGAAAAGCACCCTGAGGTGTTCGCGAATCCAAGCTTTTTAGCCCATGCCATTCAAAAGCTGGCCGGACGCATCGGTGCAGCCATTTTAACCGCGTGGGATTTTTCCGAGGAATTCGTCCAGGTTGCCAAGTCGTGGTCCGATCCTAGCTACCGCCCTGAGGATATTGAGTTTGTTGACTTTATTCGCATGGGGGCAATTTTAGAGGGTATTCTCCAGGTTTCGGATAAGGCCGCGGCACTGCAGGTTTATGTGGATAAGGGGATTATTCCAGCGTTGGCGCTATTTGCTGAGGACGATTATCAGAATCTGGTAAAAGATACCCATGGGGTGTTCAGCTAAGCAAAGCGGCATTAAAGGTCGGCCTTAGGCAATGTGCTCCTGCATTGCTCTGCTACCGCCATCCCTGGCGGAAAAGGTCGACCGGAATTTTCCTGTTACAGGTCTTCGGTGTCACCTAGCTCGCTGGTTAGGGCCTCCAGTAATTCCTTGATTTCTTCCGATGCCAGAATAAAGTCGGCGTCCAGTTTTACCGCCATGTCTTCTTTTGGAATATCGGCATTTTCTTCCTTTAATACATCGGCGTAGTTTACGCGTTTAATTGAGCCGTCGTTTTGCAGCATAAACCTTCACGCGCTCATGGTATTCCAAGGCAAGCTTGGTCACCTCTTTGCCATTGTCTAAATGGTTTTTAACCTCGTCACTGGCTAAGTCATGGCCTTTAAGCTTAACCTGGGCACCATTGTCATCCGGCTCTTGCAATTCGGCGTCTAGGCCAATGGCAAAGCCTTCAGGGGCATTAAAGTCCTTTAACCAAGAGGTCAGGAACAGGCCTAGATCATAATTGGCAAAGGCGGGAACCACGGGCAGGGTGCCTAGAGACTTGCGCAGCAGTGCCAGCAATTCTTCGGCCTTGTTAAAGCTGGCGCTATTAACAACCACCCAGCCATTTTCCATATCGATAAAGGCATATTGCAGGCTCGATTTTTTAAAGGCCTGAGGCAGCAGGGTGTTTAGGATATTCTCTTTGAGCTCATCCTTTTCCTTTTTGTTTACTCGGCGGTTTTCCTGCACTTCCAGTTGCTCTACCTTTTCTTGCAGCATGTCGTTAACGACCGCCGCCGGCAGTACTTTCTCTTCGCGCTTGGCGCACACCAGAATCGAGTTTTTTGAAAAGTGGCTTAATGTTTGGCCGTGTTTGCCCAGGGCCTTGGTCCAACCAAAGGTATGCAGATCCTGGCTGCCGCAGGGACGAAATAGGTCCTGCTCCAGGGCCTTGTCAAAGTCTTCTTGCTGATAGCTGATCTCTTGCTTAAAACGATAGCAAATTAGGTTACTAAACCACATAAATATACTTCCATGGAGCGCCTTGGGCGCAAATTTATAGTGCCGTCATCATAACGGAGTGGCGCCGCTAATTAAACATTTGCATGGGTTTTGGCAGGTCTTTCGGAAGCGAGATGAAATACTGCAATCCCTGATTGGGCTTGCTGCTGACTGCTATTTCACCGCCCAGGGTTTGTTTTACCAGGTTAAAGGTAATATGGGTGCCGAGGCCGCTGCCTCCCTGGTCCCGTTTAGTAGTGAAATAGGGATTAAAGAGCTGTTCCAATTGTGCCGCGTTGACGCCGCAACCATCGTCACTGTATTCGATTAATACCCGATTATCTTGGTCGCGAACGAGGATGTCGATATGACCGTGCTTTACTCCCTCAAAACCGTGGATCAGCGAGTTCATAATTAAATTGGTAAAAATCTGGCTAATGGCGCCCGCGGGTAAATTAAGCACCAGATCATCCGGGCATTGAATATTAATTTCATGTTCGGTGTGCTTCAGCTTAGGATGTAAGGAGCGGATCACTTCGCCCAGGTATTCTTTAAAGTTAATGGTGCGCACCGCTTCGCTGGCCTGATCAACGGCGATTTGCTTAAAGCTGGCAACCAGTTCGCTGGCACGGGTCAGGTTACTGCTTAGCAGCTCGGTGCTTTGTTTTGCTTCACTAATAAATTGCGCCAACTCTGCAGGGGTGAGTGTTTGATTGCTGTGTGCTTGTTCAAGTTCTGCCAGACGCTCTTGTAAAAATGAGGTAGCGGTAACGCTGATGCCCACTGGGGTATTGATATCATGAGTGATACCGGCAACCAGTCCACCAAGAGCTGCCATTTTCTCCGAGCCCAATAAGCGCTCCTGAGTGGTATTCAGCTCGTCCATATAGCGCTGCATTTCTCTTTGCTTAGCGAGTAGCTCCTGTTCGGTTTGGCGTCTAAGCTCAATTTCTTCGGTAAGACTTAGTTTTTGCTTTTCCAACTCATACTTTTGTTGTTGCAGGTCCATCATGGCCTGGCTTAGGTTGGAGGTCTTACGAGCGACTTCCTGTTCCAGCTCTATATTTTGTTGGTCGAGTTTTTCATTACTTTTGAGTAACTCTCTTTGTGTGCGCCTAAGCTTGTCTCTGTATTCGACTACCTTGGCAATCAAATTATTGAAGGCCTGGGCCATGACGTTGAGCTCATTTTGCTCTTGATTGTCGAGCCTAATTCGCGTGTCTTCGATGGCGTCCGGCTCAACGGTCTCGATTTGCTCCGTTAATTGCTGCAATGGCCGAGTCAGGTGTTTTCTAAAGGCCAGTAAAAACAACAGGATCAAAAACGTGGTCTTGATCATGGCGTTACCCACGAGCAGATAAATGGAGACGATAATGCGGCTGACGACTACATCGCGACTGGAAAATAGGGTGACATCGCCCACCTGGGTTTCACGGCCAGAAAATTCGAAAATAAGCGGAAAGGTATAACCAAACAGGCCCGACGGAGTGTCTTCAATCATGGCTGCGTCTTGCACCAGTTGCTTTGAGTAGAGCTCGCGGATATCTAACGAGCGTCCAAGCTGCGAGATCACCTCACCGCTGTCGTCGCGCACTATGATGCCCTCAACCATGGGAATGGCGAGTAGGCCTTCGGCAATGGTGATGCTTTGATCGGTATTCAGTTCCCAGATGGCGCGGGTCAGGCTACCGCTAAAGGTTTGTTGCAGGGTTTGCAATTCATTGCGAATATAGCTTTTTGTATTGAAATATTCGGCAAATATTTGCGCGCAGGTCACCACAAAGGTCAGCACAAAGTACACGGATAAAACACTAGTAAGGAGTTTTTTCGATAAACTATTATGCAACATGTATGTACTTGGCCCTGTGCAACTAAAAAAGGCGGTGAGAAAACTCCGAGTTTGAGTTTATATTTTTGCCATTAGGCAGAAATAGCGCTAAGAATTTTAAAAAACCACACAAAATAATAGCTTATTGACCGGCGTTTAACAAAAGCTAATATTTATTCCTAGAGGCACATTGCGTCTCGTTTACCGACTAACTTGCCATTTAATATATTAAAACTTAGCAGGTTAGCGCGTTTTGGCATTGCAATGATTCGTCCAGGCCCACTCTAGTCCAATTTTTCAATTTGCATAAGTATTTCTACGTATTGTTTCAGATAGAAGAAAAAAGCATATTATTTGTTAAATTTTGCTGTTGACAGAAATAGTCATTTTCGGGCAGTCTAAAAGCATGAATACAAATTACGCAACACTGATCACCATTATTACCACCACCATCCTTAGCGGATAGTGGCATGGGTCGGTGCGCGAAGAAAAAAAGGCCTATGCTTTATTGCATGGGCCTTTTTTTTGGCCTAATTGGACGCCACCACGCAGCGGAATAATTGCGATCAAAACGGGAATGAGGAAATTATGCAGGTATTGAAATTTGGCGGTTCATCACTGGCCGATGCGGATTGCTTAGCACGGGTGAGTGCCATAGTGCGCGCCGAGCTTAAAGAGCAAATGTTACTGGTATTGTCGGCACCGGGGGGCATGACCGATGCCTTGGTGGCCTTGAGTGAGCTGGCTAAAACGGGACGGGATTACAGTATTCCCTGGCAGGCGTTATGCGCCCGTGCCGAGGGGTTAAAATCAGAAATTACGGCGCAGGCCCAGGCGCCCAGTTCCTGGCCCGACTTTCAGGAGCTGAAGCGTCGTCTCGACGGCGTAGCCTGCTTGGCCAGTGCCCAGATGCGGTGTACAGCTACATCATTAGCTTTGGAGAACGCATCAGCGTGGCCTTGATGCAGGCCTTATTGGCCGACTTGGGTGCGCACAATGTGCCTGCCGAGCAGGTGGTACGCTCGCATGGAGGCTTTATGGACGCCGAAGTCGATCTTGATGTGTCAAAACAACTGCTGCGGGAGTATTTGCATGCTAACCCGGCAAAAGTATATATCATGGCCGGTTTTACCGGTGCCGATGCCCAGGGCAATTTGACGACCCTGGGGCGCAATGGCTCCGATTACTCCGCCGCGGTGGCGGCCGCCTGTTTAGAAGCCGAGCTCTGCCAAATTTGGACCGACGTGGATGGTGTGTATAGCGCCGACCCCCGTTACATAAAGGGCGCGACCAAGGTTGATCACCTTTCCTATAAAGAAGCCATGGAGCTGTCTTATTTTGGTGCCAAGGTGTTGCACCCTAAGACCATCATGCCTTGCGCAAAAGCGGGCGTGCCCTGTGAGATAAAAAATACCCATGATCCCATGTTACCTGGTTCGCTGATCAGCGATGAGGCCAGATCCTCACAGCCGGTGAAAGCCATTTCCAGTTTGCAGGATTTGGCCATGCTAACGGTGTCGGGGCCGGGCATGAAGGGCAAGGTCGGTATGGCGGCCAAGGTGTTTACCGCGCTGGCTACCGACAATGTCTCTATCGTGCTTATCACCCAATCCAGCTGTGAGTTCAGCATTAGTTTTTGTGTTTATCAGCAAGATCTTGCATTGGCGCTGCATGCCCTTGAGCAAGCCTTTGAACTTGAGGCCAAAGCCGGGTTGATAGAGCCGGTGCAGGTGCAGCGTCACCTCGCTATTGTGACCCTGGTTGGTGACAATATGCGTGCCCACAAGGGCCTAGCGGCGAAGTTCTTTGCTTCCCTGGCACAGGCCCAGGTGAATATAGTAGCCATTGCCCAGGACTCCACCGAAAGCTCCATTTCTGCGGTGATCGATGGCGAGCTGTGCAACGATGCGGTGAAGGTGTGTCATGAAAATTTCTTTACCCATATGCCATCCATCGACGTTTTCCTCTTGGGTTGTGGCCTGGTGGGCAGCGAATTGCTCAGCCAGGTGGAGAAACAACAAGCCTGGCTCAAGGCCCGCAATATCAAGTTGAAGGTGCGCGGCATCGCCAACTCGCGGCAGATGCTGCTAAACGGCGATGGGATTGATTTGCAGCAATGGCCTGGCCAGCTGCAGCAAACGGCACAGGAATTTGATCTGCAATACCTGGAGCAATTTGTAAAACAGCACCATCTGATCAACCCAGTGATCGTCGATTGCAGCTCCGCCGCGGCGCTGGCGGATCAGTACGTTAACTTCTTAAATGCCGGCTTCCATGTGGTGGCCGCCAATAAAAAGGCCAATACCAGCTCGCAAGCCTATTACTGGCAGCTAAAAGAGGCGGCGCAGCGCAACAACCGACGCTTCCTGTATGAAACCAACGTAGGCGCCGGCTTGCCGGTACTCGATAATCTGCAGTCGCTATTTGGCGCCGGCGATGAGTTATTACACTTCAGCGGCATCCTTTCCGGCTCCTTGTCTTATATGTTCGGGGTGTTGAGCGATGGTTTAAGCTTGTCAGAGGCGACCATCAAGGCCAAGGAAAGTGGCTTTACCGAACCGGACCCGCGTGACGACCTGTCCGGCACCGATGTTGCCCGCAAGTTATTGATCATTGCCCGTGAGGCCGGGTTGGAACTCGAGCTTGAAGATATTGAAGTGGAGTCGGTTCTGCCGCCCGGGTTTGCCGAGGGCTTAAGTGTCGATGAGTTTATGGCCAAGTTGCCCGAGCTCGACAGTGATTTTGCCGATAAGGTGTCCTCGGCCAAGGCCGAAGGCAAGGTGTTGCGTTATGTTGGCAGCATAGACCAGGGGCGCTGCAAGGTGGGTATTGAAGCGGTCGATAGCGATCACGCCTTATTTGATATTCGCGATGGCGAAAATGCGCTGGCCATTTTAAGTCAGTATTATCAGCCCAAACCCTTTGTGATCCGCGGTTATGGTGCCGGCGCAGAAGTCACGGCGGCGGGGGTCTTTGCCGATATTCTAAAAACGCTACCACGATAAGGAAATCTGATGATTCAAGTATATGCTCCGGCTTCCATAGGTAATTTTGCCGTGGGTTTTGATGCGCTAGGCGCCGCCATTGCGCCTGTCGATGGCAGTTTACTCGGTGATGTGGTCAAGGTCAGTGCCAGCAGCACCACAGAGTTTGTATGCTCAGGGCCCTATGCCCATAAGCTACCGGCGCAGGCACAGCAAAACCTCGCCTATATGTGTTTGTTGCATTTTAAACAAGCAGTGGCGCCGGATATGCCAGATGTGCGCTTGGAACTGGTAAAAAACCTGCCCGTAGGCTCGGGTCTGGGCTCCAGTGCCTGCTCCGTGGTGGCAACCATCGCCGCGTTAGATAAGTTTGCCGGTACTGAACTCAGTGATGAAGCGCTGATCGAGCTGATGGCCGACTTTGAAGCCAAGGTCAGCGGCGGTCGTCATTATGACAATATCACCCCCTGCTATTTAGGTGGCTTGCAACTGACGGCGGAGCTTATCCCCGGTAAGTCATTGGCCATTCCTACTCCGGATAATTGGTATCCGGTGGTGGCCTTTCCCGGGTTTACGCTTAACACCGCCAAGGCGCGTGCCGTGTTACCAAAGCAGCTCACTATGCATCAAAGCGTCGAGTTTGCTCAGCGCCTTAGCGCCTTTTGTACCTTGATGTTGCAACAGCGCAGTAACGAGGCGCTGTCGATCATGATAGACACAGTCGCCGAGCCGCATAGGGCGCAACTAATTGAGGGGTTTAGTGCGGCGCAAGGGGCCTTGTTAGAACTGGGCGCCAAAGCGGTCAGTATCTCCGGAGCCGGGCCGACACTTTTTGCGCTGTGTGACAACCTCACCAGCGCCCAGCTGTGTCAGCAATGGCTCAGTCAGCACTATATTAATGAACAAGGCTTTAGCCATATTTGCCAACTCGATTGGGCCGGCACCAGAGATTTGAATGAGGAACTAGGGTAATGCAGTTATATAACTTGAAAGATAATGAGCAGGTGGTGTCGTTTGTTGAGGCGGTGAAAATCGGTCTGGGGCGCAATCAAGGGGTGTTTTTCCCTCAGCAACTTACTCAGTTAGAGGACGTCGACGCTTTGCTCGAGCTTGATTTTGTTACCCGCAGTGCCAAGGTGTTGCGTCACCTTTTGGGTGATGAGCTGAGCGATGAAACCCTGGCGCAGATGGTTGCAGGGGCGTTTACCTTTCCGGCGCCTCTGGTCAAGGTGGCAGACAACCTTCATTGTTTAGAGCTGTTTCATGGCCCGACTCTGGCCTTTAAAGATTTTGGTGGGCGTTTTATGGCCCAGTGCCTGGCTCAGTTTAGTCAGGGTGAAAAGGTCACTATTTTAACGGCCACCAGTGGTGACACTGGGGCCGCGGTCGCTCATGCCTTTTATGGCAAAGAGAATGTTGATGTGGTGATCCTCTACCCCGAAGGTAAAATCTCCGAGGCTCAGCAAAAGCTGTTTACTACGCTCGGCGGCAATATTCATTGTTATAGCGTCAAAGGTTCGTTTGATGATTGCCAGGCCATGGTGAAACAGGGCTTTTTGGACGAGGAACTGAAATCACGACTTGGCCTCAATTCGGCTAATTCCATTAATATCAGCCGTCTTTTGGCACAGGTTTGTTATTACTTTGAGGCGGTGGCGCAACTACCACAAGAGCAAAGAACGCAGGCACATATTTCCGTGCCCAGCGGTAACTTTGGTAATGTATGTGCGGCCATGATAGCGGCGGTCATAGGTTTACCTGTCAGCAAGCTGTCGGCCACCACCAATCAAAACGATACGGTGCCGCGTTACCTTGAGTCCAAGCAGTGGCAGCCTAATCAAACACTAGAGTCTTTGTCGAACGCCATGGATGTGAGTAGACCAAACAACTGGCCGCGAGTGCAGGTGATGCTAGAGAGTGGGCAGTTTAGCTATAATGACTTTTTCTCTCACGGTGTGGACGAAGCCACCACGGCGGCGGCGATGCGCGAGTTGCAGCAGCTCGGTTATACCGCCGAGCCCCATACCGCAATTGCCTACCAAGGCCTCAAGACGGATTTGGCTCCCGGTGAGCAGGGGATCTTTTTGGCCACCGCCCACCCGGCTAAGTTTAAAGATAGCGTGGAAGAAATCTTGGGGATCTCATTGAATATGCCCAAGGCGCTGGCGGAGGCTCTTGCCAAACCCTGCCTGGCCCAGCCCATGGATGCCGACTATCAGCAGCTGCGCGAGGCAATGCTGGCCAAACTCGGTTAATTTGGTAAGCTTGCTTTAGCATTAACGAGACGGCCTTGAGGCCGTCTTTTTTATTCGAGAGCCTATATGACATCCTGGTCTGATTTACTGGCAGCACAAAAGCAGCAAGCCTATTTTCAAGAGACATTAGATTATGTGCAGCAACGCCGCGCCGAGGGCGTTGCCGTGTATCCGCCTAAAGAAAAGGTCTTTGAGGCATTTCATGCCACCGAGTTTGACGACGTTAAAGTGGTGATTTTAGGCCAGGATCCATACCATGGTCCAAACCAGGCTCATGGCTTATGTTTTTCTGTGTTGCCAGGGGTCAAGCCGCCACCGTCATTGGCTAATATGTACAAGGAATTGGCGCAGGACATTAGCGGTTTTCAAATTCCTGAGCACGGCTATTTGCAGTCCTGGGCCGAGCAGGGGGTATTATTGCTCAATACCGTGCTTACGGTGGAGCAGGGCCAGGCCCATTCCCATAAGCACTTGGGTTGGGAGCATTTTACCGATCAGGTTATCGCGGCACTGAACGAGCAAGGTGAAGGCATTGTCTTTTTGCTCTGGGGCGCGCATGCGCAAAAGAAGGGCAAGCATATCGACACCAATAAGCATTTTGTGCTCAAGGCGCCGCACCCATCTCCTCTGTCCGCACACCGAGGCTTTTTTGGTTGTCGTCACTTTTCAAAGGCCAATAGCCTGCTCGTCGAGCAGGGAAAAAAACCGATTGACTGGACCTTACCTAGCTAAACCAGAAGCATAAAAAAAGGAGCAATAAATTGCTCCTTTTTAACTTAGAAATCGAGTTCTTCTAACGCGATGTCATCGCTAAACAAGTCTAGTTCTTGTAGTTCTTTGCGTAGACGTTGTTTATCTTTTAGTGCTTCTATCTCGCGCCACTTACGTTTTTTATTACGACCGGAAGTCTTTTTGGCCTCAGGACCTTCTAGTATTTTTATTAGTTCATTCAGACTATCCATGACACTCTCCTGTATAACTAACGCAATCAATCTATACCATAGAAAGTGCAAAAATAAAACGAAATTGTTTATTTTAAGTTACAGGAAGGTGATGTTTTTATTACCGTCAACGCCAGCATCTTGCTGGCGTTATATTTTGGAAGAAAATTAGAGGGAAGAGAAGCGGCGTTCGAGCGCCACTTGCGCCTCTGCGAAGGCGCGTATGCCCTCAGCCAGTTTTTCGGTGGCCATGGCATCCTGATTCTGTAACCAGCGGAATTCGCTTTCGCTTAGGGCGCTTGGCTTTGGGGCTACAGCTGCCGGTGGTGTAAGCTTATACTGTGTGTTCGCCGGTAAGTCATCCAGCTCTTCGAGTAACGCCGGGCTGATGGTTAGGCGGTCGCAGCCGGTCAATGCTAGGATTTCGCCGGTGTTTCTGAAACTGGCGCCCATGACTATGGTTTCATAACCGTGGCCTTTGTAGAATTCATAAATGCTGCGTACCGATTGCACGCCGGGATCTGCCAGCGGATCGCTCGGCTTTTCCATGCCATTAGCAACATGCCAGTCGAGAATACGGCCAACAAAGGGGGAGATTAAATAGACGTTAGCATCGGCACAGGCGCGGGCCTGGGCTTCACTAAAGAGCAGTGTCAGGTTGCAACGAATGCCTTCCTTTTCCAATTGCTCGGCGGCTTTAATCCCTTCCCAGGTCGACGCTATCTTAATTAAAATCTTTTCTCGACCCACGCCCTCAAGTTCATACAAACTTAGAAGTTGTTTCGCTTTCGCTATGGTTGCCTGGGTATCGAATGACAGACGCGCATCGACTTCGGTAGAAATATAACCGGGAACAATCTCGGCGATTTCCTTGCCAATCAATACGGCGAAGTAATCACAGGCCAGTGCCAATTGGGCGCCGGTGTCATCACTTTGGCTGCGAGCATATTGCCAGGCCTTATCTAGATAGGGCTGATAGGCTGGGATTTCGCTGGCCTTAAGTAACAGTGATGGATTGGTGGTCGCATCCTGGGGTTGATGCTTACGTATTGCTTCAATATCGCCGGTGTCGGCAACAATCGTTGAATGCTGTTTCAACTCTTGTAGTGCTGTAGTCATGTGCTTTCCTCATTCCAAGCATATAGCGTCTACGGAGTTTATCGTCTGTGCCTATAGCAAATAGATAAACACTTATAGGTTATGTAGTTAATGTTGCACCTTAGTGACAACCATGGGGAGGTCAATTGTCCGTGCCAGGGGATTGGTGTTACTTAAATAACATCAAAGTGAACCGGTCGCCGCCGCTTAGGCGAGAGCGTATGGCACGCAGACCGATTTAGAATAAAGCGTGATTTTTGCTTTATTTAATGTTGAAATTGACACTATTCCAGAGCCAAGTCAACAGCAATTATGATCACAGTTATTTCCCCGGCAAAAAACCTTGATTACGACACCGCAGCCCCGGTTGCAACACATAGCCAACCCGAGTTACTCGCCCACAGCGAAGAGTTGATTTCGGTGTGCCGTGATTTGACACCGCAGCAAATCGGCAGCCTGATGAAGATAAGTGATAAGCTTGCCGGCTTAAACGCCGCTCGCTTTAGTGAATGGTCGCAGCCTTTTACTCACGACAATGCCAAGCAAGCCATTTTTGCCTTTAACGGCGATGTGTACACTGGGTTGAAAGCAAGCAGCCTAAGTGATGACGCGCTTGATTATGCGCAAGGGCATTTGCGCATTCTGTCGGGTCTGTATGGGGTGCTTAAGCCACTTGACTTAATGCAGGCCTATCGTTTGGAAATGGGCACGAAACTGGAAAACCCACGAGGCACTAACCTGTATCAGTTCTGGGGTAGTATTATTGCCGAAAAGCTCAATGAGACTCTGGCTCAGAGCGGTGCAAAGCAACTCATTAACCTTGCCTCTAACGAATATTTCAAGGCGGTGGACAAGAAAGCATTGAACGCCGAAATCATTACGCCGGTATTTAAAGACTGTAAAAACGGTCAATACAAGGTGATCAGCTTCTACGCGAAGAAAGCGCGCGGCATGATGGCCCGTTATATCATGGAAAATAAGGTTGAGAGCCTGGAGCAATTAAAGCAGTTCTCCAGCGCCGGCTATTACTTTAGTGCCGAAGCAACGGCGAAGGAAAACGAGCCGGTATTTTTGCGTGAAGAGCAGGGCTAAGAATGCCCGAACAATAAAAAAGCGCCTAGGGCGCTTTTTTATTGTCTAATTGCAGGTCACCGCTCAGCGGCACGCCTTACTGACGAGCGTAATTGGTAAATTCGCGTATCGACAGTTTGCCATCTTTATCTTGATCATAGCTGCTAAAGCGTGACCACAAGGCTGGCTCTTGGGCCGCCTCCGACTTACTGATAGCCCCGTCACGGTTTCTGTCTAATTCTTTAAAGCGCGACTCAATACTGCCGGCCTGCACCGTGGTGGTGAAGCAGACAAGTAACAGGGGGCTTAAAATCAGTACTGCAATTTTGTTCATGTAAAAATCCTAGCGTACAGGTTACGCATCTTATGTTTTTAGCCTAACCAAGTTTATCACCTTGTCCAAGGAGAATAAGATTAATTGCCTAATTGTTGAGACCAAGCTGGTCCTTAGTATCTAGCTGCCTCGGTGTCGGTTGCGAATTGTCTGGCATTGTTTTTGTCGGATTAGCCACTAGACTCTTCCCCGAGCTCGACTTCGGTGGTTGTTTAGCGCTTACTAGGGTAACACACAAGATTAAAGCTACGACTATTACTACGCGTCGCACGACATTCTCCAATTCATAGTGGCTTAATTGAAACTCATTTATAAATGCATATGTAAGGTCTTTAGACCGCAGGGGCGCTTTCCTAACAAATTTAATGCCAGTTTTTAAATCCATATATTTCAATTGGTTATGTTTTTTAGAGAGAGAATGATTCGGACAGGTTGTAGCTATTTTGCAACAGTTCATGGTGTCTTAAGCTTTTTTTACTAAATTTCAAATGGTTATTCTTTCGCTTTTTGGCAACAAGGAGTCTCGGTGATTTTTCGCATGCTGCACTGGCGCCCAAGTCTGTTCGCCCAATTTTTTATCGGCGTAGCCATTCTCTTGGTGCCTTTGGCATTGGTGGTGGTGGTGTTTTTGCAGGCCCTAGACGAGCATATGGTTAATACTCAACAGATGGTATTAAGCAGCTATCAAAAGAATGAGCAATTCAATGAGTTTAAGCAGCTGTTTCAATCCTTGGAGCGGGCTACGTTGCAAAACTGGGTATTAAAAAGCGAGCAGCTTAGCAAGGCGGTGAGCGAGCAATGGCACAAGGCCGACGCGCTCTTGGCACAACAGGCCGAGGCGGCCACCTCTTCTGGTGAGTTGGCACGCTGGCAGCAGTTGCAGTCTACCTTTGTTGCCACCAGAGAAAATATAGAGCAGCAGGAACAGGCCAATGCCGAGTTATTCGCCCCGCTGCGCCAACAACTCAACAGCCATGGCAATTGGCTACACAGCCATACCAAGGAGCAAATTGATCAGGCGCAGCAGGCGCTTACGGATCTGCAGCAGAGCTTTATCAATTGGCTGGTGGCCCTGGTGCCCATTGTGCTGCTGCTCGGTGGTGGCTATTTGTGGCGTTTAAGTAGCAATCTCGGCTATTTATCCAGAGTAATAAGCCAATTAGGTAAGGGAGAATGGGGTGTGGATATTCAATTGACCGGTGCCAAAGAGCTGCGAGAGTTGGGACAAAAGCTCAATTGGATGCAGCAACAACTGCAAAACTTAGAGCAGCAAAAAGACACCTTTTTGCGGCATGTGACTCATGAACTAAAAACGCCCTTAGCCTCCATGGTTGAAGGCTGTGATTTATTGCAAGAACAACTGGTAGGCCCTATTAACGAGCAGCAGCAAGATGTATTAAGGCTTATTAGCCAAAGTACCGAGCGTCTTCATGAGATGATCAAAAACCTGCTTAATTACAATGCCATCAAGGCCCGAACCTTGAGTACCAAGGGCTGCCAACTCGATGCCTTGCGCTCTCAGGTGCAGGAGCATTTTGCCGAGCGTCTGCGGCTGGCTAAGCAAACCCTGATTTGGCGTTTTCCGGCTGAGCTAAAAGAATTACCGCTTGATGGCGAATTGTTGCAAATGATTTTGGTACAACTGGTTTCCAATGCCATTAAGTTTTCACCGACTGGGGCGCAAATTGAGGTTCATATAGAGCGTTATAAACAGGAGTTGGAAATAGCCGTGGTCGATCAGGGCCCGGGTATAAAAGAGGCCGAACGCGAACGTTTGTTCGATGCCTTTTATCAGGGGCAGGCGGCCAAGGGAAGTAGCGTCGCAGGCAGTGGTTTGGGCTTATCCATCGTCAAGGAATGCGTCAATCAGCTCAATGGCGAGGTAGAGATCCATTCAGGCTCACCTCAGGGCAGTTGTTTTAGGCTTAAGTTTAGTTGCTAGTGGAGTCGAAATGTTGAAATTTGCCAAGTGTGTTGTCGTGCTACTGATACCTTTATTGAGTGTGGGCTGTCAACTTCCGGGCCCAAGAGCGACGGAGGCCGGTGGCCAGTTAGGTGAGCTGGAAAGGCAGGCTCCCAACCCTAAACCCAGACCCAAGCAACAACCCATCTATCCCAGTGCGGAGCAACTGGTGCAGTGGCATGCACAGCAGTGCGGGGGATTTACCTCGGCCACCGAGTTACAGGAATACGTTGCTGCGCCCAGGTTGAAGCAATTTTTCGCCCGCCTGTGTTTACGTGGCCAAAGTAATCCGGATGAGCTGCTGAGCGAGCTCGAGGTGATCAGCGGTCAGTATTACTGGCCTGAGTCCAGCGCCCGTTACTTTTGGCTGCTGAAGCAGCAGCTTCAGGCCAATACCCAACAACAGCAACAACTTGCTAAGCTGCGCCAAGAGCAGCAGCAAATGCAGGAAAAAATGCAAAAGACCCTGTCGTCGCTGGCGGCCATCGAGCAGCAATTGCTGCAACGTGCGTCCCAGCAGGAGGATAACAATGAGTTCTAAAGCACGGGTTTTACTCGTTGACGATGATGTCAGTTTATTAAAATTACTGACTATAAGGCTGATGGCCAATGGCTATGACGTGACTACCGCCAATAGCGCCCCCCAAGCATTGAGTGAGCTGCAACAGCAAACCTTTGATGTGGTGCTGACCGATTTGCGCATGGATGACATGGACGGCATGCAGTTGGCCGAACAAATACAACAGCTTTATCCCAGTCTGCCTGTGGTGATGATGACAGCTCACGGTTCCATTCCCGATGCGGTGCGTGCGACCAAACAAGGCATTTTTGCGTTTTTGACTAAACCCATCGACAAGGATGAGCTGATCGATACCCTGGCAAAAGCGGTGCGTCTGCACGGCCAGGGGCATGGTCAATCACAGCAAGCAAGTCATCCTTATATAGTGACCCGCAGTGCCACTATGTACCACCTGTTGGAGCAGGTACGTATGGTGGGCGCCACAGACGTGAATGTATTGATTTCGGGTGCCAGTGGTACGGGTAAAGAGCTCTTGGCCAGAGCCGTGCATGAGAGCAGTGCGGTCAGCAATGGCCCCTTTGTCGCCATTAACTGCGGCGCTGTGCCCGCCGAGCTCTTGGAATCCCAGTTATTCGGCCATAAAAAAGGGGCCTTTACCGGGGCCACCGCCGATCATGTGGGGCTGTTTTCCGAGGCCCAAAATGGCACCCTGTTTCTGGATGAAATAGGGGATATGCCATTGAACTTGCAGGTTAAATTGCTTCGCGTGCTGCAAGAGAAAAAGATTCGTCCAGTCGGTCATAGCGAGGAAATTCCGGTTAATGTCAGAGTGGTGTCGGCCACCCACAAGGATTTGCCGGCGGCGATCCGCGAAAACAGCTTTCGTGAGGATCTCTATTATCGTTTAAACGTGGTGAACCTGCGTTTGCCACCGCTGAGCGAACGCCGCGAGGATATCTCCCTATTGGCGCATCACTTTTGTGAGCAAATCGCCGCTCGTCAGCAACAAGCAGTGAAGCGCTTCAGCGACGATGCCATGGACTTACTATTACGCCACGACTGGCCCGGTAATATTCGCCAACTGCAAAACGTGATAGAACAAGTCGTGGCGCTGAGTCCTGGGGTGTTGATCAGCGCCCAGCAGGTGGCCATGGCCTTGCAGTGTGAGCTTGAGGCCAGCTCTCCCATCGCCTTAAACGAGGCTAAACGCCAGTTTGAACGTCAGTATTTGATCAATGTCCTGAAAATGGTGGATGGTAACGTGGCCCAGGCGGCAAAATTGGCCAAACGTAATCGCAGCGACTTTTATAAGCTGATCAAAAAGCATGAGATCGATGTGGAGCAATTCAGCCGCGAGTGATTAGCCGTTATAATGCCGCCAGCACAATTCAAAAGGAGTGAGTGATGCAATTGTTTATGGTTTATCTTGGCGGGCGCATTGAGGGCTGCCATATCGAGATGCACGACGTGCGCTTTGTCGTTGGCGAGCGCATAGAAGATTGCTACGGTAAGCTCAAAGCTCAGTGGGTCGGCAATAAAAACAGCGTGCATATGGACAGCTATATGGCGGTGAGCCATATCGACGGTTACGCGGTGAGCCTGGGTGATGCGCCGCAACAGCGCAGTGAGCGCCTCTATTTCGTAAATTTAGGTGGTTATCGTGCCGATGACATGGCCGAGCAACATGCCTTTACCCTGACCGTGGCGTCCAGCGCCGAGCAGGCAAAGCAACGAGTAAAACAGCGTTTGCTCACCGACATGAGTCATCAGCATAAAGATGATTTACACGAGGTGGATGATTGCTTTGCCCTGGATCTGCTCGACGGCCAGTATCATATTCACCTTACCCCCAGCAATCAGGCACAAGCCATGCATCCGGACTGGTTCGGCTACCATGTACTTTAGTCGTCGCTTTGCTCTTGCTTGATAGCGATGCGGATGGCGAGGATCACCAAGGCGAACAATGCAAACGGCAAGGCTGCCAGTGCATATTCCACCAGGTTGCTATCTTGATAATTGGGCTGTAAAACGAAATGCCCGCCGACGCACAGGGCGATGGCGATAAATAAAATGGGCAGCAGGGCGAGCTCTTTTTTGGCCTGATGTTTTTTCACAAGCGACTTCACGTGCGGATAAAGAGCGTTATTGTAATTAAGCCTCGTCCTGAGATTCAAGCTTTATCGATGCCGAGCCACCTTCCTCGGTGCCGCTGTCGTGCTCGCGAAACAGCGCCATAATATATTCAAGCTCTTCAGGTAATAGGACTTGGCCTTGCATATGCAATCCGTGAGTAATGACTAACTTACCACTAAGGTTACACCCCCTTTGGTTAATCGATTCTGAATCAGCACAAGGGAATATCAACGCGTAGGGTGACGCCGCGACCATCCTCGCGATTGCTGGCACGTATCTGTCCATGATGAAAATCAACAATCAGACGAGCAATGTACAGGCCCAACCCCAGGTGTGGCTGTTGTTGCTTGTCCTGCTCGCGCACCGAGACCATGGAATCGAAAATATGTTCACCTATGTCCTTGGGCAGCTGCGGCCCCAGGTTGCTAATGCTGAGTTGGGCCTGATTGTTCTCTTGTGCCAAGGTGACCTCAATCTCGCTATCGGGCTCGGCAAATTCCAGGGCGTTGTTGATCAGCTTATCAAGCAACTGCGCGAAAAAGTCGGCGGCGCCTTGCACCGGGAGCGATGCCGATGTGATGTCCACAGCGAAGCGCGCCTGTGGGTAGGCCAACTGGTAGCCCTGCATGCAGCCTTGCAGCACCTGGGTCAGATCATAATGCTCTCGCGCCGAGGTGTTAATGCTTTGTTCCAATCGGGTGGCCTCGCTCATGGTGGTGATCAGCTTATTCAGGCGGGCGACCCCCTCCTGAGCGCGGAGAAGGTATTTTTGTTGCTGCGGTTCATGGGCGATCAACTGCAGATTTTCCAGCGAGCTGCGCACCACGGCCACCGGAGTACGTAGCTCGTGGGAAAGCCGCGACGACATATTTTCCAAATAATGGGTATAGCCGCCAAGGCGATTAACTATATTGGCGAAGCTACGTGAAAGGTCGCCGATTTCGTCGCTGTCGTTACTCACGCTTAGTTGCGCGCGCACTCGGCCCTGTTCATCGATGGCTTGCTCGGCACTGTCGCGCAGGCGGCGAATGCGCGAGGAAATGCGAGAGGCAAAGAAAAATAGCGAGATGGTGCCCACCAACATCACCGCGATAATCACGTTAAAAAGTTTCTCCAGCGCCTTGTTGCGTAAGGTACGCACGCCATTGGTGGTTTCTTCTGCGATAACCGCCCCCAACACCTGATCGTTGCCCCAAATGGGGTAGGCGGCGGAGAGGATCACCGCTTTATTGTCCGGCGTCAGGCGCCAGTTGGAGGCGGGCTCACCGCGCAGGGCGCTGGCGATATGACTGCCTTGCAGCGCCGCTACATCATGCAAAATATCAAGAAATTCACTGGGTGGCCTGGTCAGGATTTGGTAATACAGTGGGTGCAAAAATCGCCGTTCGAAGCGCTGCCACATGCCCTCCTGAGTTTGCTCTTGTAAAGAGCTGGACCAGACTCCGTCGGCATGTTGAATGGTACCCGACTGCGCCAGCACCCTGTGGTGTTTGTCGACCACCCAGATGCGACTGCCACTGTGGCCCATGCCCTTGATAATACGTTTTATCTCAGGTGAGGGCAGCAGCACCGTGCCCAGGGTATTGGCATCGTCAATATTCGAGGTCGCCATTAAATGACGCTGTTGCTGGCCATCGTCCCAGTCGCTGATGGCAAAGCCGAGCTTGTTGCCAAGCATGGACAGCGGCATACGCAGTTCTATGTTATAACCTTGTTCGGTCTGGCGGAAATAACCCTGAATATCCTTGTAGGGAGTCAGCTCGGGGAGGCTAAAGGCATTCACCCAGCCATCCTCGCGGGTTGCGACTATGTAATTTTTCAGCTCACCATCGGGCGATTTAATGGCGATTTTTAAATGGTCGTTACGTTCTAGGCTAAGGGCATTTTTCGGCCGCAGGCGAACCTGGTTATCTTGCACCGCAAACACCGCATATAGGTGTTGGCCATATTTGCCGACCATGTGCTCGAAGGACAGGTCGCTGTCATCATGCTCTGGATTAGGGGATTGCAGGTAAGCCCCATGGTATTGCCACATCAGGCTTTGATAGGGCGCCCAGTCGCCCAGTTCACCATCGAGACGGATGGCATTATTGATTTGGTAGGCGTAAAGGTCGCGACCCTTTTCCACCTTGGCGGTGAATTCACTGGCATTTTCAAACAGGGCCGGACGCTCGTGCAGGGCGGTCGCCAGCGCTCGGGTGGTTCCGACCAGGGTTTTTTCCTGGCCCTTGCGCAGATACTTTTCCATTTCCCAGACATATTCATAGCCGAGCCAGGGCAGCACCAGTAAAAAGCAAGACAGCAAAACAACCTTGCTGCGTAGTCCCAAACCCAAACGTGCCATTTATTTGCTTTCCCAGCGATAGCCCATGCCATAGACGGTGTCGATGCAATCGAATTGGGCATCGAGCGCCTGAAATTTACGGCGAATACGTTTTACATGGGAGGTGATGGTGCTGTCGTCGACGTAAATTTTGGCGTCGCTCATAAGCTCATCCCGGCTCTTTACATGACCGGGGCGCTTGGCTAAGGAGTGCACCATCCAAAATTCGGTGACGGTTAAATCCACGGCCTGGCCCAGCCAGCTGGCACGTAAGCGATTGAGGTTCAGTTCCAGCTTGTCCTGTACCAGGGTGTCGTCTTGCTCGTTTGGTGAGCCTTGTGCTTCGACGCGACGAAACAAAGCACCGATGCGTGCCGCCAAATGGGCCATGCTGATGTCTTTGGTGAGATAATCATCGGCGCCCATGCGCAGCCCGCACACGGTATCGATTTCACTGTCGCGGGCGGTGAGAAAAATAATCGGTAGGGTTTGTGAGCGCGCGCGAAGGCTCTGACAAAGCAGAAAGCCGCCGTCGATTTCGTTGCCCAAACCTATATCGACGATGGCTAGGTCCGGCAAGCGTTCGCTCAGCGCTAACTCGGCACTGGGTCTGTCTGCAAAACCCTGGACCTCATAGCCTTGTCCTTGCAGCATCTCTACATAGTTGTCGCGAATGGCGGCTTCGTCTTCAATAATGGCTATTCGTTTCATCTTCCCGATAATCTAGGGCTAACAAGGTGATTTTGTTAACACTATACCTTGATTTGCTAGCCCTGTGATGAACGAAGCGGCAATTGCCATAATTGATCATAATTCCCCAAATCTGTACCTGTAAAGATTACATTATTATTACAAAAGTTTATTTATTGTTGCGATAAGCTGCATGAGTACAAAATGGTACCTTAATGCACACTTTGGTACATATTCATTCTGGCCTTATATAACAAGGGGTGTGGAGCGGTGGTTTGCTCATAACTTGTTCTTAGGTGTTTTGGGGCTCTGTTTACATATTGTTTTCTTTGTCCGGCGCAACGTACCCTACTGCGCTAGCGCAGCATGCGCGAAAAATTTTCATCAAGGAATACAACATGTCCAACAAGAATAGAAATCTAAAGGGGTTGGGTCGCAAAAGTACCATTGCGATGCTAACCGCTATGTACGTGGCTGGGGGAGCTGCGTCCGCACAACCGGGCTTTGAAAAAGCGCCTGCGGGCTCTTTTTACACCCCGGTATTCACCGCTGAAGACCTAGCGAATTACAAAGAGTCAAAAGAAGCGCAAACCTTATTTGGTTCAGTGGGTCAGCTAAATAGACATTATCAGGATAATTCGCCTAAAAATGTCTTCACACCTAAAGAAGGGGTGACTGGCAAGCGTACCTACATAGTGCAGCTACAAAACGATGCCGTGGTTAACTATCAAGGCGATATTCAAGGTCTTGAGGCCACGGCTCTGACGACCACTCGTACCATGGTGGGCCGCTCAACGCTGAATGTGCGTTCACCTGAGGTGAAAAGCTACCGTCGTTATTTGAAAGATCAGCAAAATAAGGTACTTAGCCGCGCACAATCCAATGGCGCTAATATCGAAATGAAGCAGCAATTGACGCTGGCTAACAACGCCATGATCGTGTCCATGACACAGGAAGACGCCATGGTGCTGGCCAAGCAAAGTGGCGTTAAGCGTATTACCGAAAACCGTATTTTCGAGCTGCGTACCGACCGTGGCCCAGAATTTATCGGTGCCGATAAACTCTGGCAGGGTCAGGTTCCGGCCTCATCGCTAAGCGTTAAGGGTGAAGGCATGGTTGTGGGTATTATTGATACTGGTATCAATACCGACCACATTGCCTTCGCTAGTGACGAAGAATACGCCAAAACCAACCCATTCGGTGCAGGCAATTTTGTCGGTGATTGTGTTGAATCACCTGAGTTGTGTAACGATAAGTTAATCGGTGTGCGCTCTTATCCGGAGGTCACTGTAGCTAACAGTGATTATATTTTTGGTTATAAAAATCGTCGTCCAGAAAACGGCGAAGACTACAATGGCCACGGCTCTCACACTGCCAGCACCACTGCGGGTAATGAGCTAGTGGATACACCACTGCAAACTATCGATGGCTCAGTGACCAGCGATGGTATCGATCTGCCGTTCACTTTCGATAAGACCAGCGGTGTTGCGCCTCGTGCCCATATCATCTCTTATCAGGTATGTTGGCCGGGCGGTGCAGGTGATCCGTATGCCGGTTGTCCAGAATCTGCGATTCTATCTGCCTTTGAAGATGCCATTGCAGATGGTGTAGATACGATTAACTTCTCAATCGGTGGCGGTGAATCCTTCCCTTGGGAAGATCCCATGGAGCTGGCATTCTTAAGCGCTCGTAAGGCGGGTATCTCGGTTGCTGCTGCGGCCGGTAACTCGGGCCCTTATTATTTTTCCGCGGACCATACCTCACCTTGGGTAACCACCGTAGGTGCGTCAACGCATGACCGTGTTATGTCATTGGGTGACAAGGTTATCAATAACTTCCAGGGTGCTCGTGCACCATTTAATGGCGAGTATGCGGGTAAAAGCTACGCGGGTGGTATCACAGGCCCCGTGGTGTTGGCGGAAAACTTCCCAGACCCGAACCCTAACGACAGTTACACAGCGGCCAGCTGTAATGTACCTTTCCCTGCGGGTACCTTCACCTCAGATCAAATCGTTGTCTGTGAGCGCGGTGACATTGCCCGTGTAGCGAAAGCCGAAAACGTAGCAGCCGGTGGTGCCGGTGGTTTTATCCTGCAAAATATCAGTTATGGCGATAATGTGGTGGCCGATAACTATGTTATTCCGGGGATCCACCTGCCTTCTCAAGCCCGCTTTGCCATTCGTAACTGGGTTAACGCCAACCCGGTAGGCGAAGCGATCGCCACCATAGGTGAGCCGGTTAATACCTACGAGTTTGACCCTGAGAAGGGCAATCAACTGGCTACTTTCAGTTCAATGGGTCCAAGTCGTTATATTAACAACCTGGTACCGGATGTAACTGCTCCGGGCGTTGATATTTACGCGGCCAATGCCGATGATCAGCCGTTTACCGCCAACCCGACCGCATCGGATTGGACCTTTATGAGCGGTACCTCAATGGCGACTCCGCATGTAACTGGGGCGATGACCTTGTTGATGCAAATGCACCCAACATGGACACCGGCAGAGATCCAATCGGCATTGATGATGACGGCCAACAAGGTGAAAATCTTTAATGGTTACGTAACTCTCGACCCCTATTTCAACTTTATGGCCGGTGGCGGTGCCATTGACGTGGCACAGGCGGCTAATGCCGGTCTGGTGATGGACGAAACCATTGAGAACTACCAAGAGGCTAACCCGCGCAATGGCGGTTTGGTTGAATGGTTAAACCTACCATCTTTGGTTAATCAAGACTGTGAGCTTGAATGTTCATGGATGCGTACCGTCAAAGCCACTAAAGATGGCTCATGGCAGGCAAGCGGCTTCGGCTGGGGCGTACAAGGTGAAGACCAAAGCGCTGGCGTTGAGGTGGAAGTATCACCAAGCAGCTTCACACTGAAAGCCGGTGAAACTCAAGACGTGATGGTAACCATGAAGTTGCCAAACATCATCGAGCACAAGATAGATCCACAAGAGCCTGGTGCGCCATGGGCAAATACTCTAAACAAAGACACCTGGTTTAACGGCAAGGTTGTGTTTAACAATGTTGATGGCCACTCGCCGGATGCACACTTCACCTTGGTAGCAAAAAACACCTTGGATGAGTTGCCGCAAGCCGTGGATATCGATATGGCCCGCAATAAGGCTTCTGAGTCTATTGTTGTTAACACCGACAGCTACAGCCAGCTGACACCAACCTATTATGGTTTGGTTAAGCCGACTACCATTGAAGCAGACGTAATCGGTGTTGGCCCTTATGTGACTAAGGATCGTGTTGAGCGTGCTTGGGACGTTCAGTCAATTACCGTTCCTGAAGGCACTAAACGCTTAATGGTAAAGGTGGCCTCTACGGAGCAAACATCAAACTTAGGTGATGTTATCGAGCCACGCTGGCAGACCAAGAAAGCCCACCTAATCGTTGGTTTTGATGCCAACAACAGCGGTTCTTTCATGGTCAGCGATGAAGAGATTGCAGAAGATCCGCAAGCCCTGATCAAGGCGCTTAATGCGGAAATGATCTGTTATTCATCAAGCAGTGTTGAAGACAACTACTGTAACATTATTGACCCTGAGCCAGGCCAGTACTGGTTTGCTACTGCTGCTTTAGCTGCGCCGCGTGATTATGAATATCGCACCAAAACGCACTATGCAGTAATCGGCAATGAATACAATGGTGGCTTTGATGTGTCTGCGCCAGAGCAACACAGTGGCAACGGCAACTATGAAATCGCCATTAACTGGGATCTACCTGAATCACAAATGGGTGATGTGTACTACGGCGGTTTTGCCTTAGGCAACGCACCGGGTGCCGAAGGCACACTGGGCTTTACCTCTTTGAACTTTAACCACGACAGTGAAGCACTGACCTTAAATGTGAGTCAGGATGCCGCTCGTGCCATGGATGTGGTTGATGTAAACGTGAAACTGAAGGCTAACTACGAGTCTCAAGAGCGTGATTACAACTTTGAGTTGACTATTCCTGAAGGCATGCAGCTGTGGGAAGAAACCATGACCTCGAACAACGAGCAAGTTGCCGAGATGATTAAGGTTGAAGGTAATAAGTTGACTATCGCGGGCACTCAGCAGGCGACTCGTAATGTTAAGCGTGACTACAAAGTGACTAATAACATTACCGATGCCAGCTGTAAGACACCGATGATCGACGAGTTCTCTACCGGTGGTTACATCGACCTTCAGGGCGAGTTCCGTCTACAGCCTGTGACACCTTGGTATGAAGGTGGATCTAACGTGTACTTTGATGTACCAATTGATTGGTTGTTCTATAAGCAAGGCGCGAAGTTCGAAGTTTACAACCAGCCTAACAACAACGAAGTGCGTTTACACCCAACCGGTGCCATGCAGTTTACACCGCTGTGGTGGATGATGAGCCAACACCGTGGTCCTGGTTTCTTAGTTGAAGCCCTGGCTCCATTCTGGCGTGGTTCGTTCGAAATCGCTAACAAGCGCGACCCTTACGACCCTACCGGTCTAACCATTGCGTCACAGTATGCCGAAGAGCGTCCTGACCTAGGTGACCTGTTGTTTATGGAATTCGATAACGTAACCGACAAGCGTACCGGTGAAACCTATGACTATGAGGTGATCCTGCGCAGCGGTATTGATGACCATAAAGATAAGTTCGAGGTTATTTACGCCTATGACAACCTTGGCGCCAATGTTGATGAGGGTGCTATCTTCATCGAAGGCGGTGACAGTACTTACTCAACACGCGCTGGGTTTAAAGAGGGTGCTCTGTACAATTTTGTTGGTTACAATGACCTAGGTAAGGTGCTTAAAGACGACCTGGTGATCTGTTTCGACTATGTGGGTCCTGAGCAAAGTGAAGTTGAATTCTCTTTCAAAGCAACCATCAATCCAGAGTCGGCAGGAACCGATAAAGATATCACCTTGGCCTATGAGCTCGGTGGCGAAGCGAAAACCTTAACTCATACCATTGGCGTTAAAGGTAACCTGAAAATGTCAGCCCTTGATGATATGGCAGTAGAAGAAAACGGCCGTATCGATGGTATCGAAGTGGTGGTACTTGATGCGGACCAATCACCAAACGAACTCTTGGTGAGCGGCGATAACATCAGCGCTGAAATCGATGGCATGTCGTTTAACCTTATCCCGAATGCGAACTTCCACGGTGACACAGAAGTAACGGTAACCGTGCGTGATAAGGCAAACATCAATGACAGCGTAGCACAGACATTCCTGTTAAGCGTTGCATCCGATGGCATCGAATATGGTTGTACTGATGCTACAGCAACCAACTACGATGCCAATGCCAACACCGATGATGGTAGTTGTCAGTATCCAGAGCCAGAGCCTGAGCCAGAGCCTGTATATGGCTGTACTGATGCGACAGCGACCAACTATGACGAAAGTGCCGATACCGATGACGGCAGCTGTGAGTACCCTGTGACTGTGACACCAGAGCCTGAGGTTAAGAAATCTTCTGGCGGTAGCACCGGCATCTTTATGCTGATGTCACTACTGGCCCTGTTCGGCGCACGTCGAGCTCGCGGCTAAAGAAATTGTCTCTCAGTTAGCTGTGTTTTCACAGCAAGATAAAGCCCCTTTTTAGGGGCTTTTTTTGTTTTTCAGTGGCTAAATGAGTGAGAAAGAGGGCGAGTAGGTTAAAATTCACGGCGAAATTTTGGCAACGCCCGGGTTCAGGTTACAATAACGGCATTCTTTATTACTAGTGACATGACCATGAAACTGACCGTTGAAATCAGTAAGTACCCGCTGCATCAAGACTATATTCCCTTTATTAAAGATTTTATCGATCGCCTCAATGAGCACAAGGAGCTAAAGGTGATCACCAATACGCTCTCAACCCAGGTTTTTGGTGACTATGATACCGTGATGGCGGTACTGAGCGCCGAGATCAAGCGTTCATACGAGCAATTTGGCAAGGCCATCTTTGTTTGTAAGTTTTTGCACGGCGACCTGTCGCCTCAAGACTAGCACTTAGGAACGCCTTTAGGAACACCTTATGGACGCCTTAAATAGCACCTTATCTGGCTTTGCCGCCATGTCCGCCTGGGAATACGCGGCAGTGGCACTCTCCGTGGCCTATTTGTTGTTGGCCATGCGCGAAAGCCTGTGGTGCTGGCCCGCAGCCTTTTTCAGCACCCTGATCTACACCCTGATGTATTGGCAGGGCGCCTTATTGATGGAATCCCTGCTGCACTTTTATTACATGGGCATGGCTATTTACGGCTGGTGGGCATGGCGCTACGGCAAAGAGCGTAGTCAAAGTCAGGGCATCGTCAGCTATAGCCTGAGCACCCATGCCTGGCTCATTATTGCCACCGCGCTTATCGCCGTAGGCATTGGTTACGTTATGGACAATTACACCCATGCCGATTACGCCTATCTCGATAGTTTAACCACTTGCTTTGCGGTGTTGACCACTTATTTTGTTGCGAAAAAGGTGCTGGAAAACTGGCTATATTGGGTGGTGATCGATGCCGCTTCCATCTATTTGTACCTGGCCAAAGGTTATTATCCGACCGTGGTGTTGTTTGTGTTTTATACCCTGATGGCCGTTGCCGGCTATCTGCGTTGGCGCCAGCAATATCAGCAGAGGGAGCAAGGAGTGCCGGCCTATGCCTGAGTCGGTGGGGCGCGTCCATGCTTTGGTCACGGCGTTTAAAGCCGATGCGGTGATTGACCAAATTACTTTTTTGCCGCAAGGGGTAAGCAACGAAAACTATCGCGTCGATACCGAGCAGGGTACCTGGCTGGTGAAGCTCTATGGCAAGCCGGTCCCCGGTGCCGCCATCGACGCCCAACGTGCTTTGGCTCAACAAGGCGTTTGTCCCGCACCTGTGCATGTGGATAACGACCATCGCTGTGCCATTTTCGCTTATGCACCGGGGCAGATGCCCGGAGATTTCGATGGCGAACAGGCTCTGTTACGGCTGGTGCAAATTCATGGTCTGCCAAGCGGTGGCGCGGCGTTAGACTTGCATGCCGAGCTGGCCGGTTACGCCAATGATCCCTGCTATCGCCCCTACGCCCAGGCGCTGCAAAAGGTAATAGCACTGACGCAGGCTGTAGCCGAAGATTATTGCTTTTGCCATAACGATCTGATCAAAGAGAATATTATTAGCCACCGTGGGCAGTGGCAGTGCATCGACTTTGAATATGCCCAGCATGGTGACCGCTACTTCGATTTAGCCATGTTGACCCTGAGTTTTAAGCTCTCGGCCGCTCAACAACAGTGGCTGTTTAGCAATTATTTTCGCACGGTGAAGCTACAGGGTAATTGGCAGAAATTTAAGGCCATGCAAAAGCTGGTGGCGGCCTTGAACTACTTTTGGTACGTGCGCCACAAGGTGTGCCACCGTATCGATGAAGCCAAGTTAAGCCTGGATGCGCTCATGGCCTAACTCTTATCTACCAAGGCCTCATATTGGCGCTGATAATGGCGCCAAAAGCCAATGGACGCCTTATTGAGTG
This sequence comes from Pseudoalteromonas sp. T1lg48, assembly GCF_002964785.1. Lineage (GTDB taxonomy): Bacteria > Pseudomonadota > Gammaproteobacteria > Enterobacterales > Alteromonadaceae > Pseudoalteromonas. The sequence continues at coordinate 42,641 of NZ_PQCC01000001.1, read as the reverse complement.
GGCGGCGAATTTGTAACTTGCTGGCGGTGGCACAGGCGCTGGGCTTGGTATAAAACTGCAAACAGTCGTCCTGCCAGGGTAACTGGCAAAATTCATATAAACGGCGCAGCGCCGGCTCTCCCTCACTGACCAATTGCTCATAGCCTTGCAAAATAACATTCTCCGGATACTTAGCGGCAAAGTGCAGCGCTAAGCGCTCATAATCATCATAAAACGCGGCGATATGGGAAAGTTTAAAGGCATAATGATGGAACGGGCTATGTACCTGGTAGGCCTGACGAAAATTGGCGACACAGGTGTCTTCCTTGGCGCGCAACATCAGCACGATTTTCGCCTGAGGCAGGGCATGGACGATAAAGTCGATGTAGTAAAAGTTAAACGGCAGTTTGTCGCAACCGCGCTCCGTATTCCTCTTTAAGCCCGCATAACGGCCCAAATAATCCTGTGTCAAGGCAGCCAGATCCCCTTTGCTCGCTTGGCTTATGACCTCGGGCGTCAGAACAGCGGCGCTCCTTTGCCCGCTTAGGCGTTTTACCGCCTGAGGGAAGTCCTGCAACTCACCTAAAGACGCTAAGTGTGGACTTTGGCACAATAGCTGGGCCGCCAAGGTGGTGCCCGAACGTGGCATACCGGCCACAAATACGGCCTTAGCATCATTATCTCGCTGCGCTATCAGTTTAGGCGGTGTCGAGATCAGTTGCTGGCAAAAAGCGCTGTGTTTAGCGGCATCAAAATGAATACGTTTGGCCACCGCTTCCTTGCTGTTTGAAAAGGCGTTAAAGGCCTGAGCATAGTCTCCCAGTTGTTCATGCTCTATGGCCTGGGCATGGAACAGGTGTTGGCGGGCGATGGCATTTTGCTCTTGTGCCAGCACAGTGTTTAGTTGTTGTAAATGAGCCTTGGCTTCGCTCCTGGTGCTCTGCTCGGCAAGGGCATAATGGCCACGATAATGATTGGGGGCGAGCTGCAACGCCCTTTGCAGCAGCTCTTTCGCCTCGCTGTTGTGGGCCATAATGTTATGGCTGATGGCGGCGTTGACCAGAATATCGGCGTTATCCGGTGCGCATTGAGCGGCGCGCAGATGATAGTCATGGGCGTTGTGGTAATCGCCGAGACGACTATAGAGGTTGGCCAGGGTGTCCAGTTGACCGGCATCGGTGAGTGACGCTTTATCCAGGGTTTGCAGCGCCTGCTGGCATTCATCGCTGCGTCCAAGCAGGTATAAAAATTTGCCGCGGTTTAGGACATACTCCGGCTGCGCCGAAATCGTCAGTGCCTTGTCCAGGAGTTTAACCGCCTTGGTCAGGTCGCCGGCCTGGGCGTTGACCTCGGCCATCAGTGACCAGGCAAGGTGATCTTCTGGGTTTTGCTGTAACCGAGTGACTAAGTCATTATGAGCCCGGGTGAGCTGCTGCTGGCGTAACAGGTGTTGAATGTGGTGGCGCAAAGTGGAGTGGGTCATATCAATAAAAAAAAGGGGCAACCTTGGTTGCCCCTAGTGTATTACAGCTCGAAGTTATAGGTAAACTTCATGCCTATGGTCCGTGGGGTGGTGATGTAGTGACCATACACCCGTTGCAACTCAGGCAATTCATGGTTTTGGTCTGCGTAGCGGCCCATCCCCGCCCAGGATTTATCACGACGAGTCGAGGTGAAGGCGTACTTGTCGAACAGGTTGTCGACATACAGGGTCGCCGACCACATGTCTCCCGATATTTTCGCGGACAGATTGCTCAGCGCATAGCCCGGCAGTACCTCACCGTCGGCCTTAAGACCTACCTTGGTATAGACATCGCTTTGTGCGGTCAGGCCATAGTTAATGTTCAACAACTTGTCGCCAAACACTTCATTTTCGTAGCTGACCCCAAGTGATGCCTGATGCTCAGGCGAGCCGGGGAGGCGGTCGCCGTCAGCCCCGTCGTAATAAGCCTGGTCCGGCTCATACACATCAAACAGCATAGGGGCATCTTCGGTCAGTTCGGCCTTGGCATAGGCGTAGGTGGCATAGACCGTCCAGTTGTCGCCTAAAAGAGCGCGAGTCGATAACTCGACGCCTTGAGAGCGGGCGGAGCCAGCGTTGGCAGTGATGATCTCCTGACCATTGACCGTGGTCGACTGAATTTGTGCATCGTCCCAATCAACACTAAAGAGCGCGGCATTGAAGTGCAGCTTGTTACGTAACCAGGTTGATTTAATACCTAGCTCATAGTTGGTGGTGGTGTCCGGCTTATAGGCCATTTCATTGGGCAGGGCACAGATGATTTGCTGATCTGGCAATTGCTCCGGGCAAGACTCCAGGCCATTACTGCCGCCGATACGAAAACCTTCGCTGATGGTGAAATAGGTGACCAAACCATTGTCAAAGGTGTAGTTGGCGTTGAACTTAAACAGGCTGCCGTCATCTTCGGCACTGCTTGGTTCCAGGTCGACATCCGCTCGCGAGGCATAGAATACATCATCCCAGGCATCGAATAAGGGCGTGGCCGAACCGGATTTGGAGTCGATTTCATACTCGTAAAAACGTGCGCCCAGGGTGATGTTAAACTGATCGGTAAAGGCATAGCCCACCTCACCAAACAAGGCTTTTTCCGTGGTATCTGACTCGGTGATAGCAATGTACTCTAAGTCCGGTTCGATATTGGGAATGTCGCTGCCATAGTCGAAGTTATCGAAGCCCGGGGCATATTCCCTGTCGTCCGATTTGCTTTCAAACTTGTTGTAGTAAGCGCCAACAATCCAGTTCCAGGGTCCATCATGGCTGGAAACCAGGCGCAGCTCCTGGGTAAAGCTGTCTTGCTCACTGGTGTCCTTGGTGTAATCGACAAAGGCCGGGAAGTTGGCGTAGCCGGTCCAGATATCGTAAAGCAGATCGGTTTGATCGCGCTGACCTTCTTGTTCATAGCTCGACCAGCCCGAGGCCGAAACCAGCTCGGCAAAGCCTAAATCGGCTTTTAGCTCCAGGCTAAGCAATTCATCTTCTTGCTCATTGGGCTCTTCAACACGGTAGGCTGAGTCGTATTTGCCGACCAAGTCGTGAATGGGGTTATCCGGGCTGATGCTGCCGTACTGGGTGATCGAATTGCCGCCGTGTTCCTGCTTTTGATAGAAGTAGTTGAGGGTGCCCTCAAAGACATCATTGGGTGCCCAGCGCAGTGACAGGCGCGCCGTGGTAATGTCTTCATCATTGGCATCTTTGACCTGCTTAAGGTTGGCCTTCACCTCGTCGGCATTGTTCCAGTCCGGGTCGGGCAGGGATACGCCCGGCTCACGCACGACAAAGTTGTAATCCATATAACCCGGGTTGTGGTAATAGTTTACGCTGGCACGGACCGCCAGTTCGTCCTCGATGATAGGGGTATTAAATACAAAACCCGCTTCGCCGCCGGTGCCATCGCTTTGTGACAGAGTGAACAGGTCGCCGCTGATTTGCCCTTCAGTGATATCCAGTACCGGCGCCTTAAGCATATATCGAATGGCGCCGCCTAGCGTACCGGCACCGTACAGGGTGCCTTGTGGGCCGATCAGCACCTCGACGCGCTCAACGTCGGTGAGGCGTAAATTGATATTAAGGGGGATCTCACCCAAATAAGTGGCCACGGTGCCGCTGTCGGATGCACGCTCCGACGAGTTGGTGTTCAAACCGCGCACGATAATCGGCGAGCCTTCACGTCCGCCCTGATCGGTAATGGTCAGGCCCGGTACCCAGCGCGCGACGTCTTCGAGCTGAGCAATATTTTGATCTTTCATCACGTCGGCATCCATGGCGGTGATGTTGAGCGGCGCTTCTTGCGCCGAACCGCTGCGACGAGTCGCGGTAATTTGAATGACTTCCAATGCCTTTTCTTGCTTGATTTCGCTGTTGGCTTGCTCGGCGTTGGCGTAGCCACATAAGCAGCCGGCAATGGCCGTAGCCAGTAATGTTGGCTTAAATTTACCCATGTTGTATTACCCTGTGAATTTGATATAGCAATGCAATCTGCCATTCAATAAAAAGCACGTTAACAATAATTAAACAACCCCCTAAAAGAGGGACGGAAATTAATATTCAGTCATTGCGCTTTTTTATTCTCTATTTGCCAAGTTGCGTGCATTTTTGTGCAAAAATATTCGCTATTTTTTTGCGTGATATTGCTCTAAATGCGGGCTTACCATGTACCAGAGGAATTTCTACATTTTCCATCCAGCCGGGCTTTTTGACTCGAAAATAAAGATAAATTGAATTTAAATGCAATTATAGGGAATTTAAATTCAATTTATAGGTTTTTGTAGTCAATATATTGTGGTTATTTTGTTGTTTTTTTGTAGCTGCTCTGGTCTGGTGCATAAAAATGCTGGAAGTGCGTTGCTGCATCATGAATAACTTGTTGTTTTTGTGGCAATAATGCTTTTTGTCTACGCTTTTTATCCCGGGTTTTGAACAACAGGACAGCGCGCAAAAAGCAAGGCGGGGGGCTCCCCTTGTATAAGTCTGAAATTTCCGCCGATAAACTGGACGAGTCGACTCTTTGTCACTGAATAAATTATCGCCATCCGATTAGCGGGGGCTGGTATTTCCCAAGGGATGCCATTACTATAGGCGCAGTTGGCGCTATCCCATGCTGCTGACTCAGCTGCTCTCGTGGTGAAATGGATATCACGTGGCCCTCCGGAGGCCAAGTTCTAGGTTCGATCCCTAGCGAGAGCGCCATTACTGGCCAATCAGTAAGTTATACTTTTATTCCTTTATCTCGCTCTACTCTTTATCTGGCTATTTTTGCCGTCTATACATTGCCTCCCTCCGGCTAGACGTTAACGCCTAGTGGGCTGTGTTGTCGTTAATCCCTTAAAAATATTTTCCTATCCTCGCCCTGAATGTGTCTATAAAACAGGCAGTAAGATGTGTTTCCTTGCACGATTTTAGCGCCGGGTTAGCACCTTGTTTACGTCTGAAACAGTCTGTTATTGAGTACTCATTTCGGTGAATAAGTTAGTTTATTTTGCTATTTGCTGTTACTAAAATGGCTACGTATGATTGCCCCCTTTTTTATCACCTAGTTCCAGTATTCAGGGGGTCTTCATGACAATTACAACCAATTACCTGGCTTTAAGCCTGGCTATCGCATCGGCATTGGGCAGTGCGCCAAGTCTTGCTGCTACGGCGCAAAACGACAGCGCGGCGGAGCAAGATATGGAAGTGATTGCCGTGACCGGTACTCGCCGCAGCCTACGTAGCCTGGGAGAGAGCACGGTGCCCGTCGATGTGATCACCAGTGCTGATATGACCAGCACCGGTCAGTTAGAGATCAGCCAGGTGTTGGCCGCCCAAGTGCCGAGTTTTAATTACCCCAGCGCTACCCTAGCCGATGGCACAGATCATGCCCGCCCTGCTGTATTGCGCGGTTTGGCACCGGATCACACCCTGGTATTGGTAAATGGTAAGCGCCGTCATGCCGGTGCCCTGTTAAGTCTAGGTGGCGTAGTGGGTCGTGGCTCGACCGCGGTGGATTTGAATATGATCCCCGTTGCCGCTATTAAGCGCGTGGAAGTGCTGCGTGATGGTGCCGCCGCCCAATACGGCTCAGACGCCATAGCCGGGGTGATCAATATAGTGCTAAAGGACGCCGATGAAGGCGGTAGCATCAGCGCCACTTACGGCGAGTACGATACGCAAATGGCCGGTGCACCTCAGCTGAAGCGTGCTTATGCCGACAACAATGGCGACCTGGCCTTTGAAACCGGTGATGACCGTCGTATCAACGACGGCGCCAACCGTACCTTCAGTGCCAATACGGGTTTAGCCTTGGGCGATGAGGGCTTTGTTAACATCGCCCTGGAGTACCGTGACCATGAGCCAACCCTGCGCTCCGGCTTTGATCCCCGCGAACAATATGCCCGCCTTGACGATGGCAGCCTGGATCCGCGCGAATTTACCATTGACCGTTATAACCACCGCTTCGGTAAGGCAGCGCTGGAAGATGTCGCCCTGTTTATCAATAGCGGTTATGAGTTGGGTCAGGGTTATCGCTTGTATGCCTTCGGCAGCTACTCCGAGCGTGAAGGTAACTCCGGCGGTTTTTATCGCCGAGCCAAAGACAGCCGTAATGTGATCGCGCTTTATCCCGATGGTTTCTTGCCGCAAATTGATACCCAGGTAGAGGACTATGCCTTAGCCCTTGGGGTGGAAGGGGAAAGCGGCGACTGGAACTGGGATATCAGCACCAACTATGGCCGCAATGATTTTGCCTTCGGTGTCAGTAACAGCCTAAATACCTCGCTAGGTGTTAATAGCCCGCGCGAGTTCGATAATGGCGCCCTGGTATATGACCAATGGTTGGTCAACGCCGATGCCAGCACCGTGCTTGACCTGGGTTTAAACGATGATGTGTTTTTCACTATCGGTGCCGAGTACCGTCGTGAGGGCTATCAAATCGAGCCTGGTGAAGAGGCCTCCTATATTACCGCCGTCGATAGTAATGGCGCTCCGTTAGGAGCCGGTGGTGCCCAGGTATTGTCTGGTTTTAGCCCTGCCAGTGTCACCGATGAAAGTCGCTACAATATGGCGCTGTTTGCGGAATTCGATACCTATCTCAACGAGGATTGGAACCTGGTTTTGGCCGGGCGTCTGGAAGACTACAGTGATTTCGGCAGCACCTTTACGGCGAAACTGGCAAGCCGTTACAGCGTCAGTGAAAATCTGAGCCTGCGCGGTGCCATCAGCAGCGGTTTCCGTGCGCCATCTTTGGCACAAAGCTCGTACCGCCAGATCTCTACCGTGTTGGAAAACAATCAGCCATTTGAGGTCGGTCTATTCCCTGCCGATACCGCCGCGGCACAGGCTTTGGGAGCTGAGCCACTGGAGGCCGAAGAGTCAGTCAATATCACCGCCGGCTTTATCTATAATAGTGGTGCTTTCAGCCTGACCCTGGATGCCTACCGCATCGATATCGACGACCGCATCGTGCTGTCGGAAAACTTAGAGGGCGACGAAGTGGCGGCGATTCTCGCGGCGGCCGGAGAGGCCCATGTCGAGAGCGTACGTTATTTCACCAACGCCATAGATTCGCGCACTCAGGGCGTGGATATTGTTGCCACCTACCAGCTTGATTTAGCCACCTGGGGCGATATGCGCTTAAGCGCCGCCGGCAACCTTAACGACACCGAGATCACCGCCGTTAAAGATAACCCGGCGGAGTTGGATTCATTGGGCGAGAGCTATCAGTTGTTTGCTCGTCGTGAAATCGGTCGTTTTGAACAGGGTACACCGGATAGCAAGCTAAACCTGACGGCGATTTGGAACCTGGGCAAGTGGCAAACCACGGTGCGAGTGACCCGTTACGGCGAGGTGGCGGATATTTCCTCACAACCAGAGCGTGACGAATACCTGGATGCTAAATGGCTGACCGACCTGGAAGTGGCGTATCATCCCGATGCCAGTTGGAAGCTGGCCATCGGCGCCAATAACCTGTTCGATCAATACCCGCAGGCGACGGTGGACAATGTGGGCCAGTCTGATTTTAACCAGATTTTCCCGTACACGCCTTTTGCACCATACAGCCTGGATGGGCGCTTTATCTACGGTAATATCACCTACAGTTTTTAGTGCATTATTAAGGGGCTCAATGAGCCCCTTTTATTAGCCGCTGTGCTATAAGAAAAGAGTTCGCTGGTGTGAAAGAAGGAGAAGCCGATGGCCTATATGCCAATTTCCTGTGAGCAGCATGATCAAATTGAGATTTATTGCATGCGCCATAATGAAGTGTCGGTGACCTTGCACAGCGGTGAGCAGTTTTGTGCTCGAGCCGAAGATGTGGGTATCGTCAGTGGCCAAGGGGAGTGGCTGCATTTTAGCAACCACGCCAGTGTGCGCCTGGATCAGATCAAAGCCATTTCTTTAGCTTAAAATATACGGCTATCAAGGCGGTCAGAGCCACCAGGGCGATGACGAAAATGGCAAAAGCGGCATCGGACTCGGTACCCGGGATACCGCCGATATTGACCCCTAACAGGCCGGTTAAAAAGCCCAAAGGCAAGAACAGCGCGGCCACCACGGACATTACATACATGCGTTTATTGAGCTGGTCGGAAACCTGACTGGCGACCTCTTGTTGAATGATCTGCGCCCGCTCAATATTCATATCCAGCTCTTCTAAATAACGCACCAGGTGGTTGATGGTCTCGCTAATGCGCGAGCGATCCTCATCTTCTAACCAGCTTGGCGGTTGTGTTAACAGGCCGCGCAGAGCGTCTTTTTGTGGGCGAATATAACGCTTTAGACCTATTGTCTGCCTGCGCACCTGAGACAAGGCATTATGGTCATAAGGCTGGCTGCTATCGACCTGCTCCTCAAACTGGTCGAGCTTGTCTTCAAGCTCGTCGATGACGTCCTGCATCCGCGATGTGAGGTTTTCGCTGAGTTGGCAAATAAGTGATGACGCATCCTTGGGTCCATCGCCAGCGCGCAGTGAGTCGGCTAAGGCGCCCACCGAAAGCAGGCGGCGGTGACGGGTGGAAACGATCAGTTGGTCGCTAACATAAAGGCGAATCGACACCATGTCGTCCGGCGTTTGTGCCGGGTTCAGATTCACCCCACGTAAAAACATCAGCGTGCCTTGGCCGTCGGTCACCAGGCGTGGACGAGTCTCCTCGGCCAGCAAGGATTGGTAGGCAAACTCGCTTAAATTAACGCGCTCAAGATAATCGCGGGCTTCATCAAAGCAATAGTCGAGGTGCAGCCACAGTAAGCCGTCGGTTTTTTGCCAAGCGCTAATTTGTTCTTTATTTGTCAATTCCTTACTGACACCGCCTTGGCCGTCGAGCACTAGGGCATGGATTAATGCACTCATTGAGAATTCGCTTTTTGTTGTCGCCATTTTCTTCTATCCTTGACTACAACATCGTGAAGATCAATTAATTATATTAATCGACGCGAGTAAATTAATTCACTGTTCTTTAAGGTGAATTGCCGTATAAAGCGGATCTTTAACAACTTGCTCCCGTCGGAGCACTGAGCTGGTAGCCATTATGGAAAACAGAATTTTAGTCGGTTGGCGCGAGTGGGTTGCGTTGCCTGAGTTAGGGATCAAGCAGATCAAAGCCAAGGTAGATACCGGAGCCCGCACATCTTGTATTCACGCGTTTAAGGTTGAACCTTATATGCAGGATGGCGAAAAATGGGTGCGTTTTTGGGTGCACCCGAATCAAGATGATGTCGAAACCGAAATTCAATGCCAAGCTAAAGTAAAAGATGAGCGTACCGTCACCGATTCTGGTGGTCATAGCGAAATGCGTTATGTGATTGAAACCTTGTTGAGTATCGATGGCCAACAATGGCCGATGGAGGCAACACTGACCAACCGCGATACCATGAAGTTTCGCATGCTACTAGGGCGCACCGCTATGGTGGGCCGCATTGTGGTTGACCCTGAGCTCTCACACCAAACAAAGTTATAAGGATAACTATGAAAATTGGTATTTTATCGCGCAACAAAAACCTGTACTCCACTCGCCGTCTAATCGAAGCGGCAGAGAAGCGTGGTCATGAGGTGCAGGTGTTGGATGCGCTGCGTTGTTATATGAACATTAACTCGCAGGAGCCAGAAATTCATTATAAGGGCGAAAAGCTTGAGGGCTTTAACGCCATTATCCCGCGAATTGGCGCCTCGGTGACCTTTTATGGTTGCTCGGTGTTACGTCAGTTTGAAATGATGGGCGTGTATCCGGTCAATGAGTCGGTTGCCATCACCCGTTCGCGCGATAAGTTGCGGTCATTGCAACTACTGTCACGTAAAGGCATCGGCATGCCGGTCACCGGGTTTGCGTCAAAGCCCGATGATGTAAAAGACCTGTTGGAAATGGTTGGCGGTGCTCCCGTGGTGATCAAGTTGCTTGAGGGCACCCAGGGCATGGCGTGGTGCTTGCGGAAACCCGTAAGGCGGCGGAGAGCGTGATCGAGGCCTTTATGGGCTTAAAAGCCAACATCATGGTACAGGAATACATTAAGGAAGCCGGTGGCGCCGATATTCGTTGTTTCGTGATTGGCGATAGAGTTATTGCGGCCATGAAGCGTCAGGCGCAAGAAGGCGAATTCCGCTCTAACCTGCATCGTGGCGGCAGTGCCAGCCTAGTTCGCATTACCCCGGAAGAGCGTAAAACCGCGGTGGCGGCGGCCAAGGCCATGGGCTTGAACGTCGCCGGTGTTGACCTGCTGCGCTCGGAGCGCGGCCCCTTGGTGATGGAAGTAAACTCTTCTCCGGGTTTAGAAGGCATCGAAGTTGCGACCGGCAAGGACATTGCCAGTATGATCATTCAATTTATTGAAAAGAACGCGAAAGAGAAAAGGACCAGAACCCGTGGCAAGGGCTAAGAAAAATACGCCATTTACCATGTTAGGGGAGCAGGTTGCTCCCGGAGAGCGCCGCGTCTTTGAACTAGAGGCGGCCAAGTTGTACACCCACTCGCCCCTGACCATTAGTCTTGAGGTGGTCAACGGCGTTGAACCTGGGCCCACGCTGTTGGTTTGTGCTGCCATTCACGGCGATGAGCTCAATGGTGTGGAAATCGTGCGGCAAACCCTGGCCAAGGTGGATGCCGCTAAGTTGCGTGGCACCCTGATCGCTGTGCCCGTGGTTAATGTGTTTGGCTTTATTCATAAGTCCCGTTATTTGCCGGACAGGCGTGATTTAAATCGCAGCTTTCCCGGCTCGATACGAGGCTCGGTAGCCGGGCGCATGGCCAACACCTTTTTTAACGAGGTGGCAGTGCACTGCAGTCATATTATCGATCTGCATACCGGTGCCATTCACCGTACCAATTTGCCGCAAATTCGTGCCGACTTGAGCAATGATGAAACCGCGAAGATAGCCAACGCCTTTGGTACGCCAGCGGTGATCAATGCCTCTTTGCGTAATGGTTCGCTGCGCTCCGAAGCGGCGGCACGCGGGATTCCAGTGATCACCTATGAAGCCGGCGAGGCGCTGCGCTTTGACCCCATTGCCATTGCCGCCGGCGTGCAAGGGGTGGAAAACGTTATGCGTAAACTGCGTATGATGCGTGGCAAGCGGGTGCGCAAACAGGCCGAGCCGGTTATTGCTTCGGCCACTAGTTGGATCCGTGCGGAAACCGATGGCATTATTCGTGCCCAGGTCTCTTTGGGTGAGCGTGTGCGTCAGGGTCAGGTATTGGCCTATATCAATAGCCCGCTCGGCGATACCGAGTGTGCCGTAGTGGCTCCGCGCAGCGGTATCGTTATTGGCCAGCAAACCCTGCCACTGGTGAACGAAGGGGATGCGGTGTTTCATTTGGCCTATTTTGCCCATGCTAACTCCATCGTTGAGCAGCAACTGGAAACGTTTATCGATGAGATAAGCTACATGGACGACGAGCTTAAAACCGCGGAGCTCAATAACTAATAACCGCATAAAAATAAGCGCCTATGGGCGCTTATTTTTTTGGTCCAAGTATTTTACGTATCGGCTTGGCTTTTTGTGGCGGCTTGTTCAGCACCATGACCGGACGGGTAACAAAAAGGTTATTAGGGTAGAGCACCTTATGGCCGTCGACATGCTCAAGCACCACATTCATGAACCCCATTTCGATAATGCGGCCTTCGACAAAATTGGCGCCGTCGATCACCTTGACCCAGTAGCCTACGCGGCAGTCGTTTTGCGCAAACATTAATAAGAATGAGGTTAGGTTAGACAGCAGAGACCAACCGGCAAACAAGGCAACGCCAAGCATGGCAAATAGGCTGGAACCCAATACCAGCAGGCCGCGTAATTCTATGCCCCAAAAGACCAGTAGCACACAGCTCAACACTATGGCCAGCAAGACTTTAAGCAGCAATTGCGCCCGCTGTTTGCGATGCGGATCGACGCGCCCATGGATGGTTTTTTCGAATATTTTTTGCTGTAAACGTACCAAGAGGGGGAAGAGCAGCAGCACTCCCAGGGTGATGATCCATTTATAGTTTTGGCTGACTAATTCCAGTAGCGACACCGTTTTTTCCTACAAAATAAAGGAAGCAATAAAAGCAGCTATATAGCATGGAATATCGGCACAACAAAGGATGTTAGAAAGATTTTTTTACGCTGACCAGCCACTGTAACGGGTCAACATCATCGCTGCGGTTGATAGGGCGGGCCACATCCAGGTGGATCACAGCGCCGGCATTGGCGCGACTAGGGGCCAGGCGTAAGCCAAAGCCAATGTTATGATGAAAATGGGCATTTTCCTGGTTGTCATGGAACCAGGCCTGACCGGCATCATAAAACAAGGCGCCACCGACGCTAAATAATTGCCAAAGGTTATATTGCCAGTAATAGCGTTTTTCGACACTAAACAGCGCGCGCCTGTCGCCGAGTTGGTAATGATGCGGATAGCCGCGCAGGCCGGTGTCGCCGCCAAGGGGAAGCTGCTGATCTGCGGTCAACCCTTCGGCGGCGTCTACCTGTCCCTTCACATACCAGGACTGGGCATCGTCACTGTTATACAGGTATTCGGCGTGAGCGCCGAAGAAGAGATTTTCCGCCTCAAAATCTTGCTCGTGGATAGTGCCATCTATGCCTAGCGACCAACGCCATAAGCTTCGTTGGCTGATATAGTGGCTACGGTGGACATTGAGCTTAAGTATATAACGACTGGCATCGTCGCTTAAGGTACTCGGCGAGTAGCCGAATTGAGCATGGATCTGCCAGCCCAGATTAAGGTCTTCGGTGCGGCTAATGGTGTCGATATTATGGACTTTCACAAAATCGTCCTCCAGCCAGGTGATGTCGATATAGGGGTAAGACAGGGTGCGCTCTTTGGCAATGGGTAAATTGGTTTGTGGAAGCTCGTAAAAGCGCTCGTTTTGGTAACGGTAGCCCAGGCGGATGCGCTGGGTCCAATGCTCCGCCGGGCGCCGGGCGATACCGAAAAATACCTCACTGATACTGGTATCCTGAGAAAACTCGCTGATCGTTTCCCCCTTGTTATAGAGCTTTTCATCGCGGCGATTACCGCCGTTAGCAAAGCCGTAGCTATAGGGCGTGTCGAGAGAGTAGAAAGGGTAACTCAGGGCCAGCCAATGGCGCTCGCCATCGCTGTTGTCAGCGTATTCGAGACGACCCCGATAACGGCTGCCGAAGACATTGGGATCGGCATAGGTAAACTCGTAGCCGCTGCGGTCATCATCATTGGTGCGAACCAAGGATAGGTGTTTACCCCAGCCTAAAAAGTTGCCGTCGCGAAAGCCGAAGGTGGAGCGGTTTTCACCGCCACTGCGGCTAAAGCTGATCTCCGGCAGTAAGGTCCAAAGTTCGCGGGTGGTGATCACCACATCGATATAGTCTTCACAGCGCTCGCTCGCACTGATTTGGGCATCGTACAAATAGCCTTGCTGGCGCAGCAGGCGCTCTGACTCCTTTAGTAACTCTGGGTCATATGGGTCGCCTTCGCTAAACAGCAGAATGTTTTTCATTACCTGAGGCTCGGTCATGATGTGCATGGTATTGGCAAGGCGAAACAGCCAGTTGTCTTCGCTGGGTAGATCGGTGTTGAAAATATTGTTTTGGATAAAGCGAATATGGCCTATCTGGCGTGTGCCGTCGGCTTTGGGGAGTGGCTGCTTATCGGCGAGTTGTCGCGATAGCAACTGGTCTGGATCATTCTCTAGATGCTCGCTGTTGCACTGCGCCAGAGCCTGCCCTTGCGCCGCCAACAAGATCCCTAAAGTCACTACCAGCCGCTTCATTTAACACACTATTTTTTATTTCCCGTCATTTTAGTCTACTGCACAATGTGTCAACTTGCGCTTAAATAATGTGTTAATTTTTCAAGGAGCAGCTCAGACTCGGCGCCGCTGGCGGCGATCCACAGACTATCGCCATAATGCTCAAAGTGCAGTTCAAAAGGGCAATTGCAATAATGAAAACGCAGCATATGACGGTCCGCACCCTGAGAAAATTCACCTATGCTAATCTCGTCCTGATGCAGGAAAATACGTCCCCAAAAATCGAATTCATCGGCTTCAGGCATTACGTCGGGATTAATGATGATCACCAGGTGATCTCGGTCTAGACTTAGAGTGGTCACTTTCTTACTCTCTATGTATATGAAATATAATTACTTCATCATTATTTTATTGCTGGCCTTTGAGGTCAATGCCGAGTCTTTAGCGGCCCGTTGCCAAGGTTGTCATGGCCTCGACGGTATCGCCCGTAATGCCTCAACGCCGCACTTGAAGGGTCAGAATATTGCTTATTTACGCCAGCAGTTACTGGATTATCGAGCGCGCAAGCGCCGTCACGCACTGATGTCGGCCATGGCCGCATCGTTAACCGAGCAGCAAATAGATAAGCTGGCCAAGTTTTACGGCCAGCCTCATACTCAGGGCGCGCAACAAGCGGACTATTCAGCCGATAAATAGTTGCGAATTAAGGTCATAAAGGCGCCACCATATTTAGTTAACTTGCTAAAACCAACTCCGGAAACCTTTAAAAACTCGGTGTCATTGGTGGGCATCAACTGGGCCATTTCCGCCAGCGTTTTATCGTTAAAAACCACATAGGGCGGCACATCGTCTTCATCGGCGAGCTGTTTACGTAAGGCGCGCAATTTGGCGAACAGCTTCTTGTCATAGTTAAACTGCGCCAACTTATCCTGGTACACGTGTTTAGCCTGTAAACGCGGCTCTGCCAGCTGCAACTGATACTCGCCTTTGAGTACCGGCCGCGCTGCCTCGGTCAGGCAGAGCACCGAGCCCTGACTAATATCCTGATGCAATAAGCCTTGGTGCACCAACTGACGCAAGATACTGAGCCAGTATTCACTACTGTGTTCCTTACCAATGCCATAGGTGCTCAAGGTGTGATGATTTAAATCGCGAATGCGCTGGGTATTGGCGCCGCGCAGTAATTCGACAATATAGCCTAAGCCAAATTTCTGACCGGCCCGATAGACGCAGGACAGCGCCTGCTGTGCGACTAAGGTGCCGTCGAAGCGTTGTGGCGGATTGAGGCAAATATCGCAGTTGCCACAGGCTTCGCGTTGATACTCGCTAAAGTAATTAAGCAGAATTTGTCGGCGACAGGTTTGCGCCTGAGCAAAGCTGGCCATGGCATTAAAGCGCTGCTCTTCGACCCGGCGTCTTTGTTCGTCTTCGATATCCTCGAAAAAGCGTCGTACCCTTGGGACATCGGCGGGGTCGAAGTACATAATGGCTTCGGCGGCTAAACCGTCACGGCCGGCACGACCGGTTTCCTGGTAGTAGGACTCGATATTCTTAGGGATATCGTAATGCACCACAAAGCGCACATTGAGTTTATTGATGCCCATGCCGAAGGCGACAGTAGCGACCACGATTTGAATATCGTCCTTAGCAAAGGCGTTATGCACAAAATGGCGGGATTCGTTACTCATGCCGGCATGGTAGGCGGCAACGTTAAGGCCCGACTCGCTGAGCTTTTGCGCCAGGTCATCGACCCGTTTGCGGCTGGTGCAATAAATAATGCCACTTTGCCCGCTTTGGGTGCGCAGATAACGCAATAACTGGGCAAAAGGCTTAAACTTTTCTTCCAGGGTGTAGCGAATGTTGGGTCTGTCGAAACTGCCGATATGGATATAGGGAGAGGCCAGCCCCAACTGATTAACGATATCAACCCGGGTAGCGCTGTCGGCGGTGGCCGTCAGCGCCATCATGGGCACCTGGGCGAAGCGCTGCTTCAGCTCGCTTAAGCGGAAATAGTGAGGGCGAAAATCATGACCCCAATGGGAGACACAGTGGGCCTCATCGACGGCGATTAAGCTTAATTGCAAATAACTCAAGCGCTCGAGAAACTCGTATTGCAGCGCCTTTTCCGGTGCCACATACAAAAGCTTTAGCTCGCCATCATGGAGTTGTTGGTAAACCAACTGCTGCTCTTCACGGCTTAGGGAGTTATTAATATACGCGGCCTTAACGCCCTGGGTGTTGAGCTGAGTCACCTGATCCTGCATCAGTGAAATCAAGGGCGAGATCACCAGGGTGAGCCCCGGCAATAACATGGCCGGTACTTGATAACAGAGGGATTTGCCACCGCCAGTGGGCATCAGAACTAACGCGTCCTGGGCCGCCAGCACGGCGTTTATCACCTGCTGCTGACCATCACGGAATTGGCTATAACCAAAGACCTGCTGCAGAATTTGCTCGGGTGTTGGCTCGTTGAATAATGCGGATACAGTGCTCATGGCGAGCTATTTTAGAGCGTTTTATTGACCTTGTCTGTAGCCGCCGTATGAAAGCCGATAACTTTGCTTAAAAACTAATCTCGCGCTAGGATGAGCTCATCTTACCAGTATGGTCTACTTAGAGAATGTCATGGATAAATCCTTTGCCTATAAACAATTAGCCCTGCTTTTTTCGCAAATGCCATTTAACCAGTTACTGGGCATAGAGATCACTCACCTTGATAGCGAGTCGGCACGCATCCATATGCCATGGCGAGATGAACTTATTGGTAATCCCCATCAGCGTATCTTACACGGCGGCGTGATCTCCAGCTTGTTAGACACGGTCGGCGGGTTGCTGGCGGCTGCATCCGTGGTGGATAAGCTTGATGGTGAGCCAATAGCTAGTTTGAAAAACCGATTGGCCACCTTGGGTACCATAGATCTGCGCAGCGACTATTTACGCCCGGGCAAGGGCGAGCACTTTAGCGCCAGCGCCGTGTTGATCCGCTCCGGCAACAAGGTGTGCGTCTGTCGGATGGAATTGCACAACGAAGCGGGGGTACAAATTGCTTATGGTACCGGTACTTATTTAGTCGGATAGTGCTAGCTCTGCGCCGAGTGGGGGCGTAAAATACCCTTTTTAGTCAGTATGGTCCCCCTATGTCATCCGATCCCGAACAAAAAAAGGGCATGCTCTTTGCCGCATTAGCCTTTGTTATGTGGGGTTTTGCCCCGGTCTATTTTAAACAGTTGTTAGAGGTGCCGGCGCTGGAAATATTAGCGCATCGCATCATTTGGTCTGTGCTGTTTTTGATGGTGATCGTCGCACTGGTAAAGAAGTGGCACAAGGTGCAGGCAATCATAGCTCGGCCTAAATACCTGGGCATGCTGCTGCTCAGCGCCTCGCTATTGGGATTCAACTGGTGGCTGTTTATCTGGGCGGTCAACAATGACCATATGCTCGATGCCAGCCTGGGCTACTATATTAACCCCTTACTCAATGTGCTGCTTGGGGTGACGTTTTTAGGCGAGCGTTTACGCCGTTGGCAATTGGTCGCCGTAGCACTGGCGGTTTCCGGTGTGTTGATCCAGGTGCTGAGCTTCGGTTCCTTCCCCGTGGTGGCTTTTGCGTTGGCGGGTTCGTTTGCCATCTATGGCTTGATCCGTAAAAAGATGCCGGTGGAATCCTTGCCCGGTTTGCTGTTGGAGGCGCTGATCTTATTACCGGCGGCACTGATCTATTGGTATTTAATGACCCCGACTGCGAGCTCGGATATGACCAGTAACGACTGGTCGCTGAATCTACTGCTGATCAGTGCCGGCGTGGTTACAACCCTGCCGCTGTTGTGCTTTACCGCCGCCGCCAAGCGTCTGCAATACACCACCATAGGCTTTTTTCAATATATAGGTCCGAGCCTGATGTTTATGTTAGCGGTGCTATTCTATGGTGAAGTGTTTGATATGGAACGCATCGTTACCTTTGCCTGCATCTGGGTTGCGCTGGCGATTTTCAGCTATGATTCATGGCGTTTTAGCCGCCGTCGTTTAGCCGTATAAGACCCCGACGCAACGGCCAGGGCATGCAATCAGCGCCCTGGCACACATCGCGAGGCTGTGTTCCTTAACCGTGAGTTTCGAGCAAAAAAAACCTGGAATTAATCCAGGTCATCCGCATCGGTCTCAACTTCCACCTCAGGCGCATCATAGCTGCGCTTGCGACCAAACAAGGTAAAGAATCTTGCTTTGCTGGTGGTGAGCTTAAGGTATTTAATCCAGGCTTTTTCAATCGGGTTGATCGGGGTGGATAGCCCGGTCGTCGCCGCGACGAAATGCGCTTGGGTATCGTTGCTAGGTTCGATGGTTTTTTCTTGCAACGCTTTTAATAAACGACCATGCTGTTCGAGGATTTCTGACTCGAGCAAGGTGAAGTTACCACTGCGACTAAAGCCACGAGGAAACTTTTCGTCGTTATAAAATTTATGATCACAAGGGAACGCTTTGCGTAACTCGACAAGTTGATTGGCCGTCATAGCAGACTCCTTTTTACAAGAGATTTCGGCTGGAGTATGGTACAGAAGCTTGGTTTTATTAAACAAAAAATTTTTATCGTGAGGATAAAAACGAGTGGATATCGATTTACTTAAAACCTTTATCGAAGTAGCGCGCACCCGCCATTTTGGCCGGGCCGCGGAAAACCTCTATATTACCCAGTCTGCGGTGAGCTTTCGCATCCGCCAATTGGAGCAAAGCCTAGGGGTTAACCTGTTCTTGCGCCAGCGTAATAATATTCAACTGACGCCGCCGGGAGAGCGCCTATTGCCACACGCCAAACTGATCGTCACCGGGGTGCAGCGGGCTAAGCTGGATGTGGCTTTGGCCGACAATATGCGCCGCCAGCTAGCGCTCAGCGGTACCGCCAATATTTGGGATGCGTTTTTGCAATTTGGTATTGCCCATGTGGTCTCGGCCATGCCGGGGATCTCTCTGGTGGCAGAGGTGAAAAACCAACAAGAAAGCACGCGATTGCTACTCGAGCGCACCCTGGATTTGGCGGTGTTGTTCGACCTGCCTAAGGTGGACGAGCTCTGCGTGGAGCCCATTTGTACCTTGGATATTATTCCACTGTCGAGTTACCCGGATGCCACCGCAGAGACGTTTTTTAATAACCAATATGTGTTTGTGGATTGGGGCACGGCCTTCTCACTGTGGCATGCACGTAACTTTGCCAACTCGGCGCCCCCCTATTTTCGTACCAGTACCGGGCGTATCGCCCTGGAGCTGATCCTTCGCTGTGGTGGCAGTGCCTTTGTGCCCAGGGTGCAGGCGCAGCAGTATTTGGAGTCCGGTGAACTGTTTTTAGTTGAAGGTGTCCCCCAGACATCTCGGGATATTTTTATTGCCTTTCATAAAGATAATGAACAAAAAGATCTCATTGAAAAATTGCAGCTGCAACTGCAACTATTGGGCGAAGAAGTCACTTAAAAAAGAGCAATTTAAGACAAAAGCATGACGCTTTAGTTTCATCCTCGTGATGATTTATTGAACATTAAGTTTCAGCTGTCATATTTTTGTAATTTACCGCTGGCAGACTGCACGCATTGAAACACATGTTGCGATTTTTAATTGAGGAAACAACTATGCGATTTGCTCCTTCTGCTTTAGTAGTAGCGGTACTATCAGGTCTATCATTCAACGCGCTTGCCGATGTAAATATCTATGGTAAAGCCAATGTAACCATGCAGTCATCTGACGAAGGTGAAGGTTCATTCACTGAAATCAAAAGTAATGCGTCACGCCTAGGCTTCAAAGGTACTGAGAACCTAAGCGATGGCCTGGATGTAGTTTATAAGTTTGAATTTCAGGTAGATGTTTCTGATGCCGACTCAAAAGGCGACGATGACAACATTACTGCTCGTAACCAATATGTTGGTTTGAAAGGCAACTTCGGTCAGGTAGTCGTTGGTCGTAACGACACGGCGCTAAAGCAATCTCAGGGTAAAGTTGACCTGTTCAGCGACCTTGAAGCCGATATCAAAAACATCTTTAAAGGTGAAAATCGTCTAGGTAACTCGGTTACTTATACTTCAAACAGTTACGGTGGCGTTAAGCTAATCGCCAGCTACATCGCTGAAGATGACCTGGATGCTGAGGACGGTTACTCTGTAGCGCTTACTTACGGCGACCAAGGTCTTAAAGAAACTAAGTTGTTTGCCTCTATTGCAGCCGATAGTGACGTTAAAGGTTATGACATTGTTCGTGCTACGGTACAAACTAAGCTAGCTGGTTTTAAACTAGGTGCCATGTACCAAACTCAAGAGCCTGCCGAAGGCGGTGAAGACGCAGATGGTTTCCTAGTAAGCGCGGCTTACGCAATCGATAAAACTGTGCTTAAAGCTCAGTACCAAACCATGGACTTCGATGGTCTAGATCGCAATGGTATCACTGCGGGTGTGGACTACAAGTTCAACAAAAACACTAAGCTATTCGGTTTCTACACCAAGTTTGAAGACGATGCGTCGGAAAACGATGAAGATTACCTAGGCCTAGGTATCGAATACAAGTTCTAAGCCGAACTTAAAATTGATAAGCCCCGACAACCTTGGTTGCCGGGGCTTTTTTATGCCTGGGCGTAGCTGGAACGGCCGGCTAGCCAACGTTGGCTTAATGCCATGGCGGCTTGCGGGTGTTCGTGCAGTAGTCGCTTGGCCAAGGGGCGCAATTGCCCAATGAGGGCTTTATCGCGCTCTAAATCGGCAATTTTAAAGTCGGTCATGCCGGTTTGCTTGGTGCCCAACACCTCGCCGGGACCGCGGATTTCCAGATCGCGCTCGGCAATCACAAAACCGTCATTGCTGTCACGCAGCACCCCTAGGCGCTGTTGTGCCGTGTGTGACAGGGGCGCATGATACAGCAGCAAGCAGTGAGATGCGGCGGCACCTCGGCCGACCCGACCTCGTAGCTGATGTAACTGGGCCAAGCCTAAGCGTTCCGGGTTTTCAATAATGATCAGGCTGGCGTTGGGCACATCGACACCCACCTCTATTACCGTGGTCGCAACCAATACATCCAGCTCGCCATTTTTAAAACGCGCCATAATATTCTGCTTTTCATCCGCCTTTAAACGGCCATGTACCAGGCCGATGCGCAATTGCGGCAGGCGCTCGCTCAGCTCTTCGGCACTGAGTTGCGCCGCTTGGCATTGCAAAGCGTCGGACTCTTCAATCAGGGTACAGACCCAATACACCTGGCGGCCATGCTCTTGCACCGCGTGGCGCACGCGCTCGATAACATCGTCACGGCGGCTGTCGGGCACAGCTACCGTGGTCACAGGTGTGCGACCCGGCGGTAATTCGTCGATAATGGAGGTTTCCAGATCGGCATAAGCGGTCATCGCCAGGGTACGCGGGATGGGGGTGGCGGTCATGACCAGCTGGTGCGGGTAACAGTCGCCAAATTTGCCTTTTTCTCGCAGCGCCAGGCGCTGATGCACACCAAATCTGTGCTGCTCATCGATAATAATCAGCGCGAGATTGTTAAATTGCACCTGCTCCTGAAACAGGGCATGGGTGCCGATAATCATTTGCGCTTGACCACTTGCGATATCCGCGAGAATTTGCTCCCGCGCCTTACCCTTGGTTTTGCCGCCGAGCAGGGTAACCGTCAGGCCAAGCTCGTTAAACCAGCGACCAAAGTTGAGGGCATGCTGCTCGGCCAGGATCTCGGTCGGGGCCATCAGTGCCACCTGATATCCGGCGGCGATGGCGCATAAGGCGGAGAGTGCCGCTACCAGGGTTTTACCCGAGCCTACATCGCCTTGGACCAGGCGCATCATGGGGTAGGGCTGCTGCAAATCGGTTTTTATCTCGGCGACCACCCGTTGTTGGGCACCCGTAGGAGTAAAACCCAGGGAGGCCAAAAAGGCTTGCTCCAGCGCATGGCAGGGCGCCAGGGTGACGGCCTTGTGCGCTTGTGCTTTTTGCCTTAACGCCAGCAAGCTCAGGTTATGGGCGAGCAGCTCTTCAAAGGCGAGGCGCTGCTGCGCCGGATGCGAACCGAGATCCAGTGCCTGAATATCCGCGTCTATGGGAGGCTCATGGAGATAACGCACCGCATCATTCAGGGCCCAGCCAGCGGGGCGGTAATTTTCCGGCAGTAGTTCTTCTATGGGCGCGCGGGCCAAGACCTGCAACGCCTGCTCGACCAGGTTGCGTAAGGATAACTGTTTAAGCCCCTCTGTGGTTGGATAAACGGCGCTGAGGTGGCTTTGTGTGGGTAAAGAGTGGGCACTGTCGCTAATGCTGTATTCCGGGTGAGCCATTTCCAGCCCCGCCTTGCCACGACGCACCTCGCCAAAGCAGCGCATGATCTTACCGCTTTGCATGGCATTCTTTTGTGCCGCCGAAAAATTGAAAAAGCGCAGGGTGATGCGACCGGTGCCATCGTTTAGCTGACAGATTAACATGCGTCGTCGGCCGAAGGTGATACTGGCGTTTTCTATCGTGGCCACAATACATACATGAGTGTGAGGCAAGAGCTCATTGATAGGAACCACACGGGTTCTGTCTTCATAGCGCAGTGGCAG
Source organism: Pseudoalteromonas sp. T1lg48 (assembly GCF_002964785.1). Classification (GTDB taxonomy): domain Bacteria; phylum Pseudomonadota; class Gammaproteobacteria; order Enterobacterales; family Alteromonadaceae; genus Pseudoalteromonas. The sequence continues at coordinate 20,395 of NZ_PQCC01000001.1, read as the reverse complement.
GTGCAGCAGCAAATCCTGCACGGTTTTGATGCCGAGCTTATTGAGGCGCTCGGCCATTTTCGGGCCCACGCCCTTAAGCTCGGTGATCGGGTAGGTATTGAGGCTCGACAATGGGCACGTCCTTGAATCGGTAATGACCTAAGTGTACTGATCCAAGGGGCTGCCTTTCAAGTAGTTACCCTTTTCGCTTGTAACGTAAAGTATTCCAAAAGGTGTCATCGGCGATGATTTCGCCCTCGTCGTCCAGCATGGGGTAGGCGAGACCCTTTTCCTTACATTGCTGGGCTATGATGGGGTGGCAGCCTTCAAACAACAAGCGGTGTTTAATGCTGGGGTCGAGCATATCGCGCTCGTAGCAATTTTTGGCTTCGCGTTGACGCTGCGCTTCATACAGGATCAGCGCCGCGGCCACTGATACATTCAGGGATTGCACCATGCCGCGCATGGGGATCACTATGTGCTTATCGGCATGGGCCAGGGCTTTATCCGAGATGCCATCGCGCTCCTGACCGACAATAAAAGCGGTGGGCAAGGTGTAATCGATATCGCGGTAGTCGACGGCGTCATCACTTAAGTTGGTCGCCAGCAACTGTACTCCAGGGATTTGCGCGCGAATGTTCGCCACCGCGGTGTCGATATCATCGTGCATATGCGTTTCCACCCAGTTTTTACTTCCGCCGGAGGTATTGTTGGTAAGACGACGCTGCTCTCTTGGCCAGACCGCGTGAACATGATGACAACCCACGGCATCTGCGGTGCGCACAATGGCAGAAAGATTATGGTGCTTATGCACCTCGTCTAAACACACGGTGAGATCGGTTTGTCGTCTGTCTAATACCTGTTTTACTCGGTGGTAACGCTTGTTGGTCATGGCCCAATTCGACTGCAATAAAAAAGTGACGGGATTATACGCTAATCTGGCAAGTGCAATCCAGCAGCATCAATGGGCCCTAGGGGGCGACGCTGCGATTAATGGGGTTTTGTAAGGAGATCAGGGTTTCCGTGGACTGAATCGCCTCAATGGCCTGGATCTTATTGATCAGCACGTCTTGCAGGTGCTCGATAGAGCGGGCCATCACCTTTATAAAAATGCTGTAGTTGCCCGTAGTGTAATAGGCCTCGACCACTTCTTCGAGCTCGCGCAGGCGTTCCAGCGTTTGCGGGTAATCGCGGGCGTTATTGAGATTAATGCCGATAAAACAGCAGACATCGTAGCCCAAACGTTTGGCGTCGACGCTGACTTGAGTACCGGTGATCACCCCGGCCTGACGCATTTTCTCGATGCGCACATGAATGGTGCCGGCGCTCACCCCACACTGTTTTGCCAATTCCGCATAGGGAGTACGGGCGTTGGTCATTAGGGCGCCAAGTATGGATCTATCGAGATTATCGAATCGATAATTTGTCATGGTAAAAAACGCCTTTATTTGAATGAAATCTAATATTTTTAAGTTAAATTGATTTTTATTTTTAAGTAAAGCTATTTCTTTTAGATGGTATTGAATGTTTGTTTGGTTGGAGTATTGTTTTTACTAACGAAGCAACTGTAGCAATGGGAACGAGGACCATGAGCCAAGAATTTATTCAACATCAACAAAGAATTAGTGCGGTTAAACAGATTTTTTCACAACAACTGGCCACCGTCTTAAACCTGGTCGAGGTGCAGGCGCCTATTTTGGCTGAGGTCGGTGATGGCCTGCAGGATGAACTGAGCGGCCATGAAAAAGCGGTCGCGGTGCAAGTGAAAAGCCTGCCGCAACAAAGCTACGAAGTGGTGCACTCCCTGGCCAAGTGGAAGCGCAAGACTTTAGGGGACTACGGCTTTAGCGTCGGTACCGGTATTTACACTCATATGAAGGCGCTGCGCCCCGATGAAGATCGTCTCAGCCCCATCCATTCCGTATATGTGGATCAATGGGATTGGGAAAAGGTCATTTGTGAGCGCACCGAGCGAAGTCTGGCCTCACTAAAAGAGACAGTGAGAAGCATCTATGGCGCCATTAAGGCCACCGAGGAATATGTCGGTCGCGAATTTGGCATCGCGCCGCAACTACCACAGCAGATCCACTTTGTGCATGCCGAAAAGCTGCGCCAGGAATACCCGGACCTCAGTGCTAAAGAGCGCGAACGCGCTATTTGCCAGCGTTTGGGGGCGGTATTTTTGATTGGTATCGGTGGTCAACTGGCCGATGGTCAACGCCATGATGTGCGGGCGCCGGATTATGATGATTGGTCGACTAGCGCTGATGAAGGATTGCCGGGGTTAAACGGTGACATCCTGGTATGGAACAAGGTGCTTGAAGACGCCTTTGAGATTTCTTCCATGGGTATTCGTGTGTGTCCCGAGTCTTTATTAACTCAGCTTGAGCTCAGCGGACAAAGCCACAAAAGCACCATGCCTTGGCATCAGGCGTTATTGGCGAAGAAGCTGCCGCAAACCATAGGCGGCGGTATAGGCCAATCGCGACTAGCCATGTTGCTCTTACAAAAAAGCCATATAGGTCAGGTACAAGTAGGTGTGTGGCCACAGGAGGTGAAGCAACGCGAGGCACTGCTGTAATTTCTCCCTAACAGGTCACGCCAGCAACGACCTACGTGCTGGCGTGACCATCATTATGGAGCCGAGTTTTCAAAAAACTCTTTGGCACGGTGCATCTCAGATTGCTTTGGTTTGTAAAGAATCCAAGGTCCTTCAGCATCTTTTTTGTAGCGCAGAACCGAGTTTTCAATGTCAAACTGGTAATAAGGGAATACTTCCCTGAGGTTAAAGAACATAGCTGGCGCAAAGAAAATGATATCAGCGGCTAAGTAACCGCCATTAAATTTTAGGGGTAGGATACCGTAAAATGGTTCTTTTCCTTTTTGTTCCGCCTTAAATTCATATTGGCCGAAACTGGTGGTGCTAAAAGTGTGTTGTTCATCGGCATCAACTACAAAGCTTGAATTCGTATCTATGCTAAGGGTCACGTCATTTTGTAGGGCTTCAAATTGCGTACTGGCCGAGCAGCCAGCCAGGGCAGATAGTACCGCCATTAATGCAAGTTTCTTCATTTTTATAATTCCGTTTTGAAGTAAGTTTCTAAGTTATTGAACGCTCTTCTGTATAAATGGAGGCAGGATTAACTGGTTTTAAACTCAATCTCTATTTTACTCTTTGCTATCTTTAGCACACAGGGTGGATATTGCCGCGCCGTTTTCAATGCCTTATCAAAAATCTGAATGGCAACCCCTGGGTTTAGCTTATGATGGGCGATAAGCTGGGCGTTATTTACCAGCGTGTTAAGCGCGTTATCCAGGGCGCTAAGTCTGGTTTCTAGTTCATCGGCCTGTTGCACCAGAGCCAGTTGCGTGGCACCGATTTTTTCGATTAACTGTTTTTTCTTGTCTTTATCTTTGAGGGCTTCGGCTTTTTCTAGCGCCTCCTGCAAGGTACGCAGCTTGGTGTCGTTTTCGTTTAAGTGTTGCACGTGGGTGTCATGCTCGGCGGTAATATCGGTGCCGCGGGCAAGCAGGTTAATGCGCATCTTGGCTCCCGACTCATTGCCGATTTCCCCAGCCTCCAAGCGACAGGCATCCAGGACTTCGCCGCCGAACAGTTTGCCATTGGGGTTATCGAGAGCGCCGACGATAATGCTGGCCATGGCCTTTAGTTGACAATGACTGGCCTGACGTTCGATATGTATATCATTGCCTTCGATATAGGCGTACTGGGCATGGCTAAGATAAACGCCATTAGCGGCGCTGATTTGGCAGGTCAGCTGTTGCTCATCCTGCTGATGGTTGGGGTGACCAAACGCCCCTTGTTTAATGCAGATATCGCCACTGGCGCTGAGTATGGCCGACTCCACCGTGCCGAGTACGGTTATGTCCCCCTTGGCGGTGACACGCATGCCTGGGGCGACTCCTTGGGTGATCAGCACAGAGCCATTAAAGTCGATATGGCCGCTTTTAACATTGACTTCGCCTATGGTGAAAATGTCATCGACACGCATGCCCTGATTGGTTTCAACCGGCACGCCGCTGATGGTGGCGATAAGTTCTAAAGGGTTATTGGGGTTGAGCTTGGCACCTTCCCCCGGGATCAGTTTCGATTGTTTACCTGGTTTGGGGGCCAAGATGTCACCAGTGACCGTATAGCCTTCTTTACCCGGGGTCGCGGGCTGTTGTGTCATCAGTAAGGCGCCGGGTTCAACGCTGGCCAGTTTACCAAAGTCACGCATATCGACGGTGCCATCGTCGCGGTGTTGCGGTCTATTGATGCGATCTTTTAGGGTGGCGGTTTCTTTGATCAGGGTGCTGTCTTTACCATCTGTGGGTAAGCGCCCTTTGGCCAGGGTGCCCTTAACCGCGGTGCCGGCGCCTAGGCGCAATTGTTGCTGCAACAGCTTTTCCAATAGCACCTGTTGATAGCCACGGCGTACACCGGCTGAGACGATGGCGCGCTTACCCTCATCCAGGGTGAGCATTTTGCCGCCCTGTGCCGTGGTGAGTCGGCCAATGGCACTCATTTTATCATCACTAATGCTCACTTCGAGTTGGGCGTCTACTTGTTTGGCGACTAAAAGGTGGTTGGTGTCGTGCTCACCGGCATAAAATTTATCAATTTCGGCGCTGGCAATATAGCAATTACCAAAGGGTGAATTTGCCAAGGCTTCAAGCAATAAGGCTTTCGACGGCGGCGGGGCGCTGTCGGCGTTGATATTAACTATTACCTGGCCATTGTCGGCTAATTCAAACACAAATAATTCCTTGCTAGCGCCAGACTTAGATGGGCGTGATTCTACTGTATGCAATTTACAAGGAGATTGGAAGATGTAGGAGGGGGAGACCATGAAATAACCCTGGGGTTATTTCATGGTTGAAGAGATTTAGTTGGTTGACGGTAATTCCATGATGCCATCAATCTCAACCTGAGAGCCTTTAGGTAGCTCTTTTACGCCAATTGCAGCGCGAGCAGGGTACGGAGTCTTAAAGTATTGGCTCATGATCTCGTTGACGATGGCAAAGTTGCTCAGGTCGGTCAAAAAGATATTTACTTTAACCATGTCCTGTAGCTCGCCACCAGCGGCTTCACATACGGCAATTAGGTTTTTAAATACCTGGTGAGTTTGCTCGGCAAAGTCGTCAGACACCATTTCCATAGTGCTTGGCACTAGAGGAATTTGGCCCGATAGATAAACGGCGGTGCCAACTTTAACGGCTTGGTTGTAAGTACCGATAGCCGAAGGAGCATTTTCGGTAGAAATGATAATTTTGTTCATGATTTTCCTTTATTTTTTTCTATAAACCTTTTGCACATCCGGCATTACCCGGATGCGACGCATAATATTGGCGACGTGAATTCGGTCTTTCACCGTCACGCCGAGGTCTATTACGTAGAGGTTACTTTCTTTTTCATCGGTTTGCAGTTCGACAATATTCGCTCCGGTAGAGGCCACTAAGCTGGTGAGCTTAGCCAGGGCACCCTGGTGGTTAATAATTTCCACCCGTAGCGTGGCGATGTATTCTTTCTCCGAATTGTCTTCCCACTTAACCACGAAATACTTTGATAACTCGTTGCGCCAGCCACGAATATTTTTACATTCCTGACGGTGTACGGTTAGTCCCTTACCTTGGCTGACGTAGGCGACAATATCGTCACCGGGCACCGGACGGCAGCATTTGGAGTAGTTTACCAACATGCCTTCGGTGCCTATGATCGCCGCCTTGGTCGAGGTTGCGAGCTTATCCAGGTCCGCTTCATCGCTCTGTAACAGGCGTTTGGCGACCAGTACGCTCATAATATTGCCACAGCCGATTTCCACCATCAGCTCCAGCACCGAGTTGACCTGATATTCTTCAAGCACCCGGTTAATGGTTTCGCTACTAATGTTGTCCAGTGAGTACTCGCCAAGGGCCGAGTCCAGGAGTCGGCGACCCAGTTGCAGCGCTTCTTCGTGGCGCTGATTTTTAAGATAGTTGCGCACGCATAAACGTGCCTTGGCGGTCACGATAAAGTTCAGCCAGGTGGCATTTGGATGCGCCCCTGAACTGGTGATCACTTCCACGGTTTGCCCGGTATCCAGAGGCTTACTAAGTGGGTGCGGCTTGCGGTTAACGCGGGCGCCGACACAGGTGTTACCCACGTCCGTGTGTACCGCATAGGCGAAATCCACCGCAGTGGCGCCCATGGGCAGCTCGACGATACGACCATCCGGGGTGAACACATAAATTTCTTCCGGGAACAGATCGGTTTTTACGTTTTCCACGAATTCGAATGATGAGCCGGCGCTTTGTTGCAGCTCCAGCAGGCTTTGCATCCACTGGCGCGCCCTTTGCTGTGCGGTGTGACCAGAGTTTTCGCCGGCCTTCTTATACATCCAGTGGGCCGCGACCCCTTTGTCAGCCATATGATCCATATCCAGGGTGCGGATTTGGATTTCTACGGGAATACCGTGCGGGCCGACCAGCGAGGTGTGTAACGATTGATAGCCATTGGTTTTTGGTACCGCAATATAATCTTTAAAGCGGGTTTCAATGGGCTTATACAGGTTATGGGTAACGCCGAGCACCCGATAGCAGGTGTCCATGCTGTCGACCACTATGCGAAAGGCATAGATGTCCATGACCTCGTTAAACATCAATTCCTTGTTCAGCATTTTACGATAAATGCTGTACAGGTGCTTTTCCCGTCCTGATACCTGGGCTTGAATACCCCACTCGCTTAGACGCGATTCGATCTCGCCCTGAATGTTAGAGATCACTTCCTTACGGTTGCCGCGAGCCTTGGCGACTTCTGATTTTAAGGCGCGGTAGCGCATCGGATACAGGGCCTGAAAGCCCAGATCTTCAAGCTCGTTCTTGATATCGTGAATACCCAGGCGGTTGGCGATAGGGGCAAAGATATCCAAGGTTTCGCGGGCGATGCGGCGGCGTTTGTCCGGGCGTAGGGCGCCCAAAGTACGCATATTATGGGTGCGGTCCGCCAGTTTGATCAGGATAACGCGAATATCTTGGGTCATCGCCATGATCATTTTGCGGTAGTTTTCCGCTTGGAATTCTCTTTTATCTTTGAAGCCCAGTTTGTCGAGCTTACTCACCCCTTCGACCAAATCGGCGACGGTTTCACCGAAGATTTCTGCCAGGTCTTGTTGTGAAAAATCCGTATCCTCGATGACATCGTGCATTAAGGCCGCCATCAGGGTTTCATGGTCCAACTTCATGTTGGCGAGGATTTGCGTTACTTCTACGGGGTGGGTGATATATGGTTCGCCGCTCGAGCGAAATTGTCCTTCGTGCGCTTCTCTGGCCACGACATAGGCTTTTTGCACTAGCGCCACGTCATCGGGGGCTAGGTATTCTGATATTTTTTTCTTGAGGCCTTCAAAGAGATACATTCACGCTCCAGGCACAACGAGGCGAAATTGATGATTAAGTGAATATACGATGAAAAGCGAGGAAAGCCAACGGCTGCAAGGAAAATGCAGCCGTTTACAAAGCATTATATGCGCTTATTGATTACCACCAACGATAGCAGCAACGGCAGCCATTTCGGCAGCTTCTTGGTTCTGCTGCTCCTGGCGCTCAATTGCGTCTAGGGTATCCGGGGTAATGTGACCGTTTTCGATTTCACGTAAAGCGATAACCGTAGGTTTATCGTTTTCCGCATCAACCATAGGGTCTTTACCACCTACCGCAATCTGGCGCGCACGACGCGCCGCGACAAGGATCAAGTCAAAACGGTTGCCAATTTTATCTACTGCATCTTCAACAGTTACGCGAGCCATGCTTCACTCCAAAAATTAATTCTGTAAACGCCTAGTTTACTGCAACACCCACTCCAGGCCAATACTTAGGCGGGTTTTATTTTAATAGTTCGTCGATTAGGGCACCGTGTTTGTGCTTTTGTGTGCTCAAGCGTAAACGGGTGGCGGCCACTATGGTGGCGATTTCATCGCGGGCGGTATCGAAGTCATCATTGACGACGACATAGTCGTATTCGTCGTAATGTGAGGTTTCCGATTGCGCTTTTTCCATGCGTGCGGCGATCACTTCGGCTGAGTCCTGACCGCGATTGGTGAGGCGGCTTTGCAGCTCCTGCTTCGATGGCGGCAAAATAAAGATGGTGGTGACATCTGGGGCCAATTCACGCACCTGACGTGCGCCTTGCCAGTCGATGTCTAGGAATACATCGATGCCGTTTTCCAGTTGCTGTTCGATGGCTGCCTTTGAGGTGCCATAGTAGTTGTCGAACACCTGGGCCCATTCGAAGAAATCATTATTGTCGATCAGCTCCTTGAATTGAGCTTGATCGACGAAGTGGTAATGTACGCCGTTTTCTTCGCCTGGACGCGGGGCGCGGGTGGTGTGCGATACCGACACCTGCATATTGGCATGACGCTCTAACAAGGCATTGATCAGGCTTGATTTACCTGCACCGGATGGCGCAGATAGAATAAACAAATTACCACGAACTTGGCTCATGATGTCTCTCTAATTCATAACAGGACGACTAAAAATAGCTCACTAGTATAACGGATTTCTGCTCCTGGGTTAATAATGAAGGTTAATAGCCCTAAGGCTACAGGGGATGCCCTTTGAGAGGGCGCTCAAAGAGGGTGATTCCTACGGCTGGTTAAGCAACAAAATTAGGTGGGCAGCAATAACAGCAGCACCTGTGGACAAAACTTAACGTTCGCACATTGCCTTTAATGGTCTTTTTACACTAACTTGATGATATTGACCGTGAGCAGGGGAAGCAGGTGCATTCACACAATCACCATCATCACCACGATATAGCCTCGGAGCGCATCGGCTGGGCATTCTTTCTAAACCTTGGTTTCACCCTGATAGAGTTTATCGGCGGATGGCTCACTAATAGTACGGCGATCATGGCCGATGCGGTACACGATTTAGGGGATAGTCTGGCTATTGGCAGCGCCTGGTTGCTTAACAAACTAAGTAACAAGCATGCCAATGCGCGCTTTACCTATGGTTATCGTCGGTTAAGCTTGCTCGGTGCCTTGCTGAATTCCCTGGTGTTGATTATTGGTTCAAGCTGGGTGATGGTGCTCTCCATACCTCGGCTTTTTAACCCGGTTATGCCCATGACCGAGGGCATGCTGTTGTTGGCGGTGCTTGGCATTGTTGTCAATGGCTATGCGGCGTTCAAACTGAGTAAGGGTAAATCCTTAAATGAAAAGGTGCTTAATTGGCATCTACTTGAAGATGTGCTCGGTTGGGTGGCTGTGTTGTTGGTGGCCGTGGTACTGACGTTTGTCGACTGGCCGATACTCGACCCCATCTTATCCATCCTGTTTACCCTGTTTATTCTCGTTAACGTGGCCCGCAACTTAGTGCAAACAATCAGGTTATTCCTGCAAGGTACGCCGGATCAGCAAACCCAGCTGAGGTTGGCGGCGTTGCTTGTGGAGCCCAAGGAAATCAGTACAGCTCATCATGTACATTATTGGTCCTTGGACGGTGAACATCATGTGCTTACCGCTCATTTGTGTTTGCGTGAGCAGCTCGACGCCGCAGAGGTAATGGATTTGAAGCGGCGTTTAGCAAAGCTTCTTGCCGACTTCGACTTGGCGCACACGACCTTGGAATTTGAATACCCCGAGGAGCAATGTCGTGACCATAAAGGCTAGCAGTAGCAGCGACCAGTAAGGCGACTAACAAGGAGCCGAGTTGGTAGGTTAGAAATAGAAAAATGGCCCGGTTAAGGGCCATTGTTTAGGACTCACAACACAGAGATTAATATCTGTCGTCTAGGTGTTCACAGCGACCAAATTCGGCACCGCCTTTAACTGCTTCTATAACTTGTTTAGGGAAGCTTAGTTCTTGGTTTACACCGCCTTGACATACAAAGGCTTTGTTGGCGTCAATCTCAATGGTGATTGGCGTAGAAGCTCCAACCAGACCAGCCATCATTTCTGAGCCATTGGCGCTGACACCAAAGATACCGTTAGTCATCAGGTTCTTAGCTTCAATCACACCTTGCTTAGCGAAGAACTCTTCACCCGTCATCCAGCCAATACCTTCTAGATAGATGGTTGAACCCGCTGGCATACCACCGATTAGAGTACGACCTGTGATAAGCGATAAATCGTCGTTGGCATCCATTACCATCATCAAAGGCAGGCCTGAATTTGCGGCAATGTCTTCATGGGTTAGGTTGAATGGCGATGCACACATGTTCATGCCGAAGTTAACAAAAGGTACATCGTCACACCAACGCAGGCCACCTAGTTCGGTGATTTCGTCGGTACCGGCATGCCATACTTTCACACCCTGACCGAAGGCTCTGCGACCAAAGCCACGTTGTGAACCGAAGGCGATGCGCTCACCATCTTGAGAAATAACCGAGGCATTGAGGGCTCCAAAGTCTTTAAACAAATCGCGTAATTTGCCATCGACCCAAGCCAGTTGCGAATTGTTATTGTTGCCCGAACCGGTAATGGTTTTACCATTGCCAGACACTTTGTCGGCGCGAACCCAGGCTTCTGTGCGCTCACCGTTGATAAGCACCTCATAACCATTACCCCATCTGCTAGGGATAAACTCTAAGCCATCCGTAAGCAGGGTTGCTTTACCTGTTTTGGTATCCCAAATCGTGGGCACACCGTATGACTGAGAAGCCTCGCCAGGCGCACACTCATTGCCGCCGGCAGTCGGTTTACGTGAGTTACCCACTACAATGTGACCTGTGTCATCCATATCCCAAATAGCATGAGAGCTCACGCTTGTCTGGCTGCCTAGCGCACAGGTGTTGTTGCTCGGGTCTTCTAACTCGGTTAATTGATTCGAACGAAGGTCCCAAATCGCACCTTGAGCAATGCCGTTGCCATCCATATCGGCCAGCACTGCGGCTTTTGTTGCCGTTTTATTCATTGCTGCATTGGTTGCTTTCAATGGGGCAAAGCCTTCGGGGGTGACCACTGTCTCAAAAGAGTTTTGCACGCTGTCATAGATAAAAGGAATGCCCGTTAGGGTCGTGCCCAGTGCCTTCTTACCATTCTTCGAGTGATCAACGACAAACGCAGAAATAAGTGGCGTGTATTGAATCCCGCTGTGATAACCATTGAAGTACATTTCTACTTCTTTGGTCTCACCGCCAGACACTATGATTTCAGTCATATCACAGGCTTGATCTAGCGCTGGAGACGTACCTTCATTCTCATTCCAGTATTCATTCTCTGAGATGATGCTCGTTGGCGTGGTTGGGTAACCACCGGCAATAATGGGATCCATATACAGAGCGTAGCGACCGCCCGGGGTTAGACCGCTGATAGTGAAAGAGCCGTCAGGACCAACCAGGCCTTGGGTCATGTTACCACTTTGCTGGGTGATCACGTCGTACAGTGGGTTATCCAGGTTACGCGCAACCATGTTCATACCCGAGTATTCAACACCGTCTTTGGTGTATAACTTACCCTTAATGGTGCCGTACTTGGATTTATAATCCGCAGTTGGGTAAAGGTCGGAAATGTTGACGATATCATCACGCACATTGACCGTACCTTGCTCTAGGCCTTCGACACCGCGCACGTTAATGAAGGGGTACATGGTTTCGATGCTGTCGGTTGGCGCTTGACCACGGTTAGTGTAAGTCGTTGTGCCTGTACAACCGGCGACACCATCATGGAGCGGGAACCAAGGTTTAGCTACGTAGGTAAAATGGCCGTTTGCTTGAGAGTGTGACATGTTCATGGCATGACCAAACTCATGCGTGAATACGCCTTGTACCATTTTGCCCTCGGTGTCATTGATATCGATATACCAGCCATTCATCAGCGCCGTCGCTTCGAGAATCTCACCGGTTTCTTCGTTGGCGATTTCTGGAAAGGCGATACCCAATACCTGGTCACGAGGAATACCAAAGTAATTCTCTAAAATAGCGCCATCGGTGTCATAGTTAACCCAAAAGCCGTAGCCATTTTCCGCGCTGTAAATCTGATCTACATTGCTGGCATTCACATCGCTAATACCCGTTTTACTCTCAATTGTTCCGGCGATGGCCATTGACAGGGTTGAGGTTTCAACGTTGGACCATTGAGCAACCGCATCGGCGGTTACGGCATTGGCCTGGGCGATGGTAAGAAAAGTATAATCGCGGTCAAGCGGGACGTTTTTTTCCAGCACTGTGCCATCGGGCAGGGTGATATCTACGTTGAAGGTAGAGCCCTTTTCAAGCACGGTAAAGCTTTCGACGTCGTTACCGTCTTTATCTTTGATAAGTTGACCGCCATCTGTCCACACTGGGATTGTGCCTTTAGAGGTATCCCACTTATAAGGCTGCATGGTTTTTTCATGAACATAAAGTGGGCCGCCTGCAATTGAGCCCATCGAGATGGTAGCAAGGGCGATGCCTGCTGCAATTTTTGAGAATTTCATTACTGCTGTACTCCTGCAAGTCGACCAACTAGGCCCATAAAGGTATCTACGTCTAGCGCCCCTGGGGTGGTAATAAGGTTGCGCTCTTCATCGGTAAATTTGGATGTGTCCATATCTTCAAACAAGCCGCTGTTTGCGAACTGATTAACGGCTTTGCCATTAGTGACCACAAACTTACCTTGAGCCATGCCTGCGGTGGTTTGGAAGCCGGTGATAGAGGCTGGTTTGTACATAAAGGCAATGACGGTTTCGCCTTCATGCCATTTTGCAAAGCCTTCAGGAGTCACACCCAGGTACACCTTGCCATTGCCCAAAGAGCGCGGCTTAAGCAGACCGAATTGGCGGAAGGTATAGGTTGAGTCGTCCTGCAACTTACCCTTGGCGTCACTGTTTACCGCAATGGTGACTTCGGTGTAGGGGCGCTTATTATCAAAGCCATCGGTTACTTTGATAACCTCGCCAGCGATGATGTTTTGCGAAGCCACGGTGAGCTCTTGCAAGTTTTGCTTCTTAAGCTTCATTGCATTAGCTGACGTAGCAAGTGATAAACCTGCAGCGACAGTCAATGCGATCGAAGCCTTTTTAAGTAATGATTTTGTTTTCATTGGACACTCTCCATTGATGAATGTGTAGTAATCATCGAGCTGTTAATAACATGTTTCGGTGGTGAACATTTATTGAACATTGTGGGTGAGTATTCAACGCAATTTATGTACACTTTTGTACAGGTGTAAACTTTTTAGCTGTGCCTGATGTAATTCGGTTTTATGTTTAAATTGATATAAATATCAATTGCTTGATGTTGTTTCTATCCCGGTTTTGAGGCCTGTCTATAACTGTGTCCTTACCTTATTTCGAGACGAGGTAAGTAGAAGATTTTGTTAACTTAATTGTTTCTATTTAGTGGAAATCTTGGGGGGAGGGTTTTTAATAACATATGGTTATTAATAAGTAAGTTTGTATAACTGTATTTTTATATTTATGCAGCTAATCACGATAAAAAAACAAGATCGAAAAGTCTAAGGTGGAATAGAAAAATGGCCCGGTTAAGGGCCATTACTTGGGGTCACAACATAAAGATTAATAGGTGTCGTCTAGGTGCTCACAGCGACCGAATTCAGCGCCACTTTTAACTGCGGCTATCACCTGCTTAGGGAAGCTCAGCTCCTGGTTAGTGCCATCTTTACAAACAAAGGCTTTGTTTGCATCGATTTCAATACTCATTGGCACACCCGCCAAGCCAGCCATCATCTCCGAGCCGTTGGCGCTCATCGCAAACCAGTTGTCGGTTAGTAGGTTCTTGGCTTCTACCACACCCTGACGAGCAAAAAACTCAGATGCTTTCATCCAGCCCAGACCTTCCATGTAGATGGCGCTGCCGCCATTGTAGCGGGCAGTGATCACGGACAGATCCTCATTGGCGTCGAGCGGAAGCATGCTAGGTACACCCAATACCGATGAGATGTACTCATGATCTAGGTTATACGGCGCTTCGCAGTAGTTGGTCCAGCGTTGAATATAGGGAATATCGTCACACCAGCGTAAGCTGCCTAAGCTCTTAATTTCATCAGTTTTGGTGTTCCAGACTTTGATGCCATCATATTTACGATTTCGGCCTTCACCAATCAGCGTATTAAAGGCAACTTGCTCGCCATCGGTACTCATTACGGCTGTGTCACGGGCACCATACATGGTGTTGATATCATGCAGTTCACCGTCAACCCAGGCCACTAGGCCCTGGCTGTTGCCAGTACCGGTGATCACTTCACCATTGCCCGAAATGGCATCGGCGCGGATCCACGCTTCTGTGCGACCGCCATTGATTTGCGCGTACATGCGCGAGCCATAAGAAGCTTTTACAAACTCTAGACCATTAAGCAGCAGGGTCGCTTTGCCTGTGTTGACATCCCATACCGTAGGGACTGCGTATGAGCTGGCGCCTTGTCCTGTTGCACACTCGTCTCCACCTGAATTGGGCTTACGTGTAACACCAACTATCTGCTTGCCTTCATCATCAATGTCCCAGATAGAATGAGAGCTGACACCTTGCTGGCTTGAAAGGTAACAAGTGTTGTTAGTTAGGTCTTCCAATACAGTTAACTTGCCGGAGCGAATGTCCCACACCGCGCCCTGGCCAATGCCATTGCCATCGAGATCTGCAACCACCGCTGCCTTGGTGGCAGTTTTGTTCATTGCCGCGGTTGTTGAGCTCAGCAGTGGCGCGCCGTTTTCAGCAAACATCAGGTCAAAGGTATTGTGAACGCTATCGTATACGAAAGGCACGCCACCATACGTGGTGCCGAGCGCCTTTTTACCATTTTTGGCGTGCTCGGTAACAAAGGCTTGTACGAGAGGGGTGTACTGAATACCGTCATTGTAGCCGTTGAAATGCATTTCAATTTCTTTAGTCTCACCGCCGGCAACAACGATCTCAGTCATATCACAGGCATTGTCTGTTGCTGGTGATGAGTTTTCGTTGCTGTTCCAATACTCAGACTCGGAAATAAGCGCGGATGGGGTGGTTGGGTAGCCACCGGCACGAATTGGCTCCATATATAGCGCATAACGGCCGCCAGGTGTTAAGCCATTGATGGTGAACGAGCCATCGGGGCCGATACGACCTTGTGTCATGTTACCCGTTTGCTGAGTGATCACGTCGTACATGGGGTTATCCAGGTTACGGGCGATCATGTTCATGCCCGAGTACTCAACCCCATCTTTGGTAAGCAGTTTACCCTTGATGGTACCGTATTTGGTTTTGTAATCCGCAGTTGGGTAGAGGTCGGAAATATTAACAATGTCATCACGTACGTTGACAGTACCTTGCTCCGCACCTTCAGCGCTGCGCACGTTGATAAATGGGAACATGGTTTCAATGCCATCGGCTGGAGCTTGGCCTCGACGTGTGTATTCGTTAGTCGTGCTGCAGCCAGGTACACCATCGTACTGAGGGCTCCAAGGGGAGGCTATATAGGTTAAATGGCCATTTGCTTGCGAGTGAGACATATTCATAGCGTGACCGAATTCATGGGTAAATACACCCTGAACCATCTTGCCTTCGGTGTCGTTGATATCTATGTACCAACCATTCATCAGTGCCGTTGCTTCGGTGATTTCACCGGTTTCTTCATCGGCCCACTCAGGGAAGGCAATCCCCAGTACCTGGTTACGAGGGATACCAAAATATTCTTCCAGAATTGCGCCATCACTGTCGTAGTTAACCCAGAAGCCATAACCATTTTCCGCACCATAGATCTGGTCTACATTAGATGCATTAACGTCACTGATGCCAGTTTGGCTTTCAATGGTGCCTGCAACGGCCATATCCAAGGTTGACGTTTCAACATTTGACCATTGGGCAACGGCGTCGGCAGTTACGGCGTTAGCTTGAGCAATCGTCAGGAAGGTGTAATCGCGATCTAGGGTTATGTTCTTAGGCAGGACCTCACCATCAGGCAGCGTGATATCAACGTTGAACTTAGTGCCTTTCTCTAAAATGGTGAATGCTTGAACATCGTTACCATCTTTGTCTTTAATGAGTTGACCACCGTCGGTCCATACAGGGATGGTTCCGTTTGCGGTATTCCACTTGTATGGTTGCATTGTCTTTTCGTGGATATATAGAGGGCCACCGGCAAGTGCTCCGGCAGACAGTGTGGCTAAAGCAATACCTGCTGCAAGTTTTGAAAATTTCATTACTGCTGTCCTCCCGCTAATTTACCGATCAAATTCATAAAGACATCAACTTTCACGGCGCCAGGATTAGTGAGCATATTACGCTCTTCATCAGAAAATTTTGATGTATCCATGTCTTCAAATAAGCCCGTGTTCGCAAATTGGTTTACAACTTTGCCATCGCGCACAACAAACTTACCTTGTGCCATGCCCGCGGTCGTTTGGAAGCCGGTAATAGAAGCCGGTTTGTACATAAAGGCAATCACGTTTTCACCTTCGTTCCATTTGGCGAAACCGTCCGGTGTAACGCCTAAATACACCTTGCCGTTGCCCATTGAGCGTGGCTTTAGCAAGCCAAACTGGCGAAAAGTGTAGGTTGAGTCGTCCTTTAGTTTGCCTTTGGCATCACTGTTGACCGCGATGGTGACCTCGGTATAAGGGCGTTTGTTATCGAAGCCATCGGTGACTTTAATGACTTCGCCGGCGATGATGTTTTGTGACGCGGAAGTGAGTTCTTCTAGGTTTTGTTTTTTCAGCTTCATAGCATTAGCCGAAGTAGCAAGCGATAAACCCGCCGCAACCGTTAGCGCAACTGAAGCCTTCTTGAGCATGGATTTGGCTCTCATTGGACATTCTCCGTTGATGATTTTTTATTATTCACCGAGATTGTTATTATATTTTCGGTGGCTTTTAGTTATTTAATAATCGGCGTTGGTGGTCAATTTATTATGTGTACCATTTTGTGTTTAAATTGTGTTGAATTGTGTTGGTTGTTTTTTTTGATTGTCATTTTTTATTTTATTTTCTTTTTAAACAGTGGGTTACAATTTGGTCTTTGACCTGGGTAAATTAATGATAGAGTATTTGTTCAGTTTTTTTGGTTTTTAGATATTTATTTTCATTTAAATTTTAAGGCTGTTTTTAATTCTAAAGTTTTATATTTCATTTAATTATATTTTTTGTTTTTAATATGAATTAACGAGATAATGAAGATAAATAAGCATTAAAAACATGTGCTTGTAAAAACTCGTTTGCTTGAGCAAAACAGGCAAAAAAAAACCCCGCATGATGCGAGGCTGGTTAAAACGTTTAATTTCGAGCGGAGGGCTTATTCAATATTCTGAATTTGCTCACGCATTTGCTCAATTAAGACCTTTAATTCAACGGCGGCGTTGGTGACTTCGGTGTTAATCGACTTTGAAGCAAGGGTGTTCGCTTCACGGTTAAACTCTTGCATCATAAAATCAAGACGTCGACCACAGGCACCGCCTTTTTTCAGAATCTTATGGGTTTCCTTTACGTGTGATTTCAGGCGGTCGAGCTCTTCGGCTACGTCTTGCTTTTGTGCTAAGTAGATAAGTTCTTGCTCTAGGCGGTTTTCATCGATCTCGGCCTGCAGTTCTTCAAGCTTTTGCGACAGCTTCTCGCGTTGCCATTTGATCACTTCCGGCATGTGCGTTTCAACTATGGCCACTTGCTCAAGGATGGCATCTAAGCGGGTGCTGATCATCTGCTCCAGGTTTTCGCCTTCGCTGCCACGGGCGGCTTTAAATTCTTCGATGGCGCTGTCTAGGCCGGCAACTAATTCACCTTGCACCACATCCATATCCATTTCTTCGGCTTCCATTACACCGGGCCAGCGTAGAATATCCACTGGGTTAATATCGCCTTTACTTTGCGCTTGTACCCATTGAGCACTCTTTACCAGTTGTGAGGCCAATGATTCATTGATGTTGAGCTCACCGACATGGGCTGGGTTGGCGGCAAATTTTAGGAAGACCTCTACCTTGCCCCTTTGCAGGTTCTTTCGCAGGCGTTCACGGATCACAGGCTCTAAACCACGAAATTGCTCTGGGGCGCGAATAAAAGTTTCCAAGTAACGTTGGTTTACGGAGCGGATTTCCCAAGTTCCGGTACCCCATTCGCCTTTCACTTCTTGGCGAGCATACGCAGTCATGCTGTGGATCATGAATGATTTCCTAATTTTGAATAGCAGTATCGCTATGATTATACCTTAACAAAATGTGAGCTCTAGCAGAATTTTCAGGCAAAAATGGTCATTTTCATAAAAGTGCCGTGGCATAGCCGCGGGTGAACACATATAATGAACGAAATTTTTTATTGAAGGGGATAGTGAATGCGTCCAAGTGAAAGAACACCTAATCAAATTCGCCCAGTGACCTTTACACGCCAATACACCATGCATGCCGAAGGTTCGGTGTTGGTTGAGTTTGGTAATACCAAGGTTTTATGTACGGCGAGTGTTGAAGCTGGTGTACCGCGCTTTATGAAGGGCCAGGGTAAGGGTTGGGTTACCGCAGAATACGGCATGTTGCCACGTTCTACCCATACTCGTAATAACCGTGAAGCGGCGCGTGGTAAACAAGGTGGACGTACCATGGAAATTCAACGCCTGATCGCGCGCGCGTTACGTGCGGCGGTTGATTTGAAAGCCTTGGGTGAAAACACTATCACCATAGATTGCGACGTGATTCAAGCCGATGGCGGTACGCGTACCGCGTCAATTAGCGGTGCCTGTGTTGCGCTTGTTGATGCCCTAACTTATATGCGTAGCAAGGGTATGATCAACACCAATCCGCTCAAGCACATGATTGCGGCTATTTCCGTGGGTATCTATAACGGTGAGCCAATCAGTGACTTGGAATACTTAGAAGATTCTGCGGCGGAAACCGATATGAACGTGATTCTGACCGAAACCGGTAAAATCATCGAAGTACAGGGCACCGCAGAGGGTGAACCATTCTCATTCGATGAGCTTGAGCAAATGCTAAGCCTGGCGAAGCATTCTATTCGTGAAATCATCGATATCCAAAAGCAAACCTTGGCTTAACCCCTAACAGCTTGACGAGTAGAGTAATGAAAGAATATCAAAAGCAGTTTATTGAATTCGCACTAGCCAAACAGGTCCTTAAGTTTGGTGAGTTCACCTTGAAGTCTGGACGCACGAGCCCGTATTTCTTTAATGCTGGCTTATTTAATACGGGCAAAGACCTGGCCAAATTAGGCCGTTTTTATGCCGCAGCCCTGGAAGATGCGGGTATCGAGTACGACTTATTATTTGGTCCTGCCTATAAAGGTATTCCAATTGCGACTACCACGGCGGTTGCTTTGGCGGATCATTACGATAAAGACGTGCCTTATTGCTTTAATCGCAAAGAGAAGAAAGACCACGGTGAAGGCGGTAGCTTGGTCGGCTCTGAGCTTAAAGGTAAAGTAATGCTGGTGGACGATGTGATTACCGCGGGTACCGCGATTCGTGAGTCCATGGAAATCATTGCGGCTAATGGTGCGGATCTGTCCGGCGTCCTAATTGCACTAGACCGTCAGGAAAAGGGCAAGGCTGAATTATCGGCGATTCAAGAAGTAGAGCGCGACTTTAATACGCAGGTTGTCTCTATCGTAAAGCTGGCCGACCTGATTACCTATTTGGAACAGCAAGGTGATATGGACGAGCACCTGCAGGCGGTAAAAGCGTACCGCGACCAGTACGGTGTTGCCTAACATATATTAAGAGCCCCTTCATTGGGGCTTTTTTTTGGCTGAAGAAAAGAGTATGCAATGCAAGTAAACTCCAATAAACCTAATGGTCAGGGCATAGGGCGACTATTTAAAGCGTTACGTTGTACTTATCTCGGTTTAAGCGCTGCTATAAAAGAAGAAGCCGCTTTTCGTCAAGAACTGGCCCTGGTTCTGATCTTATTTCCTTTATCCTTTGTTATTGCCAACGACCCCTTACATTGGGTGGCACTGGTTGCAGTGCTATTACTGGTATTGGTCGTTGAGTTAATCAACTCGGCGATAGAGGCCCTAACGGATAGAGTCTCTACAGATATGCATATACTATCCGGGCGAGCCAAGGACATGGGTTCTGCCGCAGTGTCTTTAACTTTATTAATCGCAGCTTTGGTTTGGGGCGTCAGTATCTATCAATATGTAGTGGGTGTTTTATAAGCACAAAAACACTTAAAACAGCATAAAAGGCCATTTAAAGGATATTTAATGGCCTTTTTTAATGCCTTTTGTGTGTAATTTGCGCAAACGATCTATTTTTTGCAATTTTCTTCAAAAAAGGGCTTGCGTCGAAATCGAATCTCCCTATAATGCGACCCCACTGAGACGGCAGGCAGCAACGCATAGCGAGGCGCTAGCGACTCAGGGAGTCAAGTAAAACTGGGTTTTAAGAAACTTTAAACTTTCTCAAAATTAAGTGTTGACAATAAATTAGGAAAGCGTAGAATGCGCAGCCCTAACGCGGTGAAAGCCGCAGCGACAACGAGTCGCAACGTTCTTTAAAAATATGAAGCAATCATCTGTGTGGGCA